>NZ_CP046640.1:0-2400000 GCF_017751145.1 Iocasia fonsfrigidae | reverse complement strand
GGAGCTTGTCGTACCAAAGCTAACAGTGGATTATTTAATGGATGTAGCTGTAGGTATGAAGGCTGGTATGGGTGAGGTTAGAATTGAGGCCTTAGAAAAAGGTAGTACTGCTAATGTTGGTATTGGGAGAATTAATACCTTTGTCCATAAATTAGAAGACATCCATGTTATTAACCCTGAACCGACAAGTGGTGGTAGGGATAAAAGGATACCCTTTGTTACTGAAAATGATCTAGCTAGTTTAAAGTCAAGTATTAAAGAAGAATTAGAATCAAAACTGGTTACCAGGATGTATAAAAAATTGGGAGGGAATTATTACATCATTGAAGAGGGCTTGAGCTATTCTAAACCTGAGATTAATTTTAATCATCAGGTAGGTGATGAGGCTGACACACTTAAGGCAACAGCGAGTTTAACCGCTAGTGGGTATTTAATAAGGAATAATGAATTAGATAGGCTGGCCACCAGAATAATCCAGGATAAACTAGATAATAATATGCAGTTAATGAGTTCAGGTGTTAATATTACTGAACTTAAACTTGAAGATGCTGGTCAGGGAATGTATAATATAACAATGGGGTTACTGGCACCTGTTATACCTGCTATTGATACAGATGATTTAGCTGATAGTTTACTTGGTATGGATATTGCCGCTGCCAGGGATTTCTTAAAAGGATATTCTAATATAAATGATTTCAATATTAAGACAGAGCAGAGTAAATTACCAAGGCTTGGTTTTGCTATTAAAGTTGTGGTTATGGAGCCTGATAGTCTGGCGGTTTTTGGTTTGCAATAGTTATAAGAATTTTGGGGGTTATAGTAATTGCGGATAATGGGTCTTGATTATGGTGATAAAACAATAGGTGTGGCAATTAGTGATGTCCTGGGTCTGACAGCCCAGAGTAAAGGGGTTATTCGGCGCAAAAATCTTACAGAAGACTTTATTAAATTACAGGACTATCTTGAGGAGTATCAAATAACAGAGATTGTGGTAGGCTTTCCTATAAATATGAATGGAACCCTGGGTCCAAGGGTAGAAAAGACAAATCAATTTGTAAATTTTCTACGGAAAAGGGTAGATATTCCAGTCAACTTATGGGATGAAAGGCTGACTACTGTAGCAGCAGAAAGAGTACTTCTGGAGGCAGACTTAAGCCGGAGTAAGCGTAAGGATGTAATTGATGCTGTGGCAGCAGCCCTGATATTACAGGGTTATCTTGACTTGAAGAATAGGAAAAAAAACAAGGAAAAGAGGGGGAAGAGTATATGAATAAAGAAGGGACTTTTTGGATCAATGAAAAAGAAGGACAATTAATTATAAATGATGGAGAAAATGAAGAAAAATATGTGATAGAAGAGGAGTTAAATCTTGACAGTCAGCGCTATTTTATTATGGTCCCGGCTGAAAATGCGGATGATGAAGAACAGGAAGCCTTTGTTATGAAATTGATTGGTAACGAAGGTGAAGAGGTTTTAGCACATATTGATAATGATGAAGAATTTGCTAAAGTGAGACAGGCTTATTTAGAGTTATAGTAAAATTACATAATAGACTAATAATTGGAGTCCTTAAGGGGCTCTTTTTTGTTCCTCAATAGCATAGTTAATTGCTCTCAATTTTTGACAGTATAAGTTTTTCTTATCTGGAAATAATGTTATTAAGAGAAACTAGAGGGGGGCTAATTATGTTATTGGCTGAGTTTAGTATTATTGATTATGGTTTCAGGATTGAAACTACTACACATGCTTTAAGAAGGATGAAGGAGAGGGATATTAATCCGGCTGTGGTAGGAGAGGTAATTAAAGGACTTGATTATAAGATTATGTTTTATAATAATAGTGGTGAAGAGATAGCTATAATTGATAAGGGGCATGATATTGCGGTGATAATAGAGGTTAGATTGTATAAAGTAGTGGTTATTACAGTAATTGATAGGTCTAATATACATATTAAAGAAGGAACACTTTTAGAACAAATTGCATGAAGAGCGCAGCTTTGATATAATATTCCTATTCCAGAGTTAAAAGGGAGAGGGAATAGTGAAAAGAGCTGGTATAATATTCTTTTTATTTGTGATCTTAATTACTGTGGTATTTCAAATAAGTTATTTGATGGGACCGGTAGATAGAAATGCTGAAAGGTTTATTTCTTTAAGGGTTAAACCGGGTACAACAAGCCGGGAACTGGGGGAGATACTTGAGAATCTCGGGCTTATAAGGTCAAAATTGTTTTATAATGTAGTAATGGCCCTGACTGGTTATGATAGTAAATTGAAGGCAGGCTTATATGATATTAAACCATCATATAATATGATGGAGATAATTTCTTTACTTGTTGAAGGTAGGATTGCAACATATAAAGTAACTATTCCGGAAGGCTTTTCTGTTGAAGAGATAGCTGAGCGATTGGCAGAGGTAACATTATATAATAAAGAAACATTTCTCCAGAAAGCTAATTTGTCATTTAATAAACCATATTTACAGGAATCTACCAGTAATATCCGGTATGTACTTGAAGGTTTTCTCTATCCAGATACCTATGTTATTCCCCGGGAATATAAACCTGAACAGATATTTAAACTTATGCTGGAAGAATTTGAACGGCGCTGGTGGGACAAATTACAGGACAGCTCTCTAGCCAGTAAATATTCACCATATGAAATAATGATTATTGCTTCTCTAATAGAAGAAGAGGCTAGAATCAAGGAAGAAAAACCCCTGGTTTCTGCTGTGATATATAATAGACTTAAAAAGAGAATGCCACTGCAGATAGATGCCAGTATTCAATATAGTCTTCCTGCCCGTAAAGAAAGGGTCTTGTATTCAGATTTACAGGTGGTATCAAGATATAATACTTACCGCCATTATGGTTTGCCCCCTGGGCCGATATGCAGCCCAGGTGATGATTCTATTGAGGCTGCTCTGAAACCAGCTGAGAAAAATTATCTCTTTTATTTTGCCCTGGAAGACGGCAGTCATAAGTTCTCCAGAACCTATCATAAACATATTAAACTACAACAGGAGTTGAAGGGTAACTGATGGATGATCTTACCTATGTATTAAGGGATATAGAGGAAAAGGCCCGCCAGGAATATCTCCCGATTATAAGCCCTGAGGTGGGTAAGTTTTTAAGGATATTGGTACAAATTAAGAGACCAGAAAGGATTCTGGAGGTGGGTACAGCAACTGGGTATTCTACTATCTGGCTGGCCAGGGCCGCAGGTCAGGGTGTTGAACTTGTTACGATAGAGAGGGATGAAGAAAGGGCAGAAAGGGCAAAAAAAAATTTCCATAAAGCCGGGATTTCGGGACAGGTAAATTTGAAGATAGGTGATGCCCTTGAAATCCTGCCACTTTTAAGGCGCAGTTTTGATATGGTATTTATTGATGCAGCCAAGGGTCAGTATTTAAATTATTTGGAAGCGGTATTAGAACTGCTACCTTCTGGTGGGGTGATCATAGCTGATAATGTACTTTACCGCGGTTATGTAAGAAAAAAGGGTTTGATTAAACATAAAAGAAGGACAATGGTAAATAGACTCAAAGAATATATTGATGTAATTATGAACCATGAATTACTGGAATCTACTATACTCCCATGGGGGGATGGTCTTGCTATTAGTGTTAGGAGGTAAGGGAAGTTGAAAAAACCAGAACTACTGGCTCCTGCTGGAAATCTGGAGAAATTAAAACTTGCTATACTGTATGGTGCTGATGCAGTTTACTGCGGTGGTCATAACTATGGATTGAGAGAAGGAGCCGATAATTTCAGCCTTGAGGAACTAAAAGAAGCAGTAGAATTTAGTCATAATAATGATAGTAAAATATATGTAACTGTTAATATGATACCACATAATGATGATCTGATTGGGATTGAGGAATATCTTCAGCAGTTAGAAGATATTGGAGTAGATGCTCTGATAATATCAGATCCTGGTATTTTGAGAATACTACAGCTAGAAGGAATAGAAATTCCGGTTCACCTCAGTACCCAGGCAAATGCTGTTAACTGGGCCAGTATTTCTTTCTGGCAGGAACAGGGTGTTGAGAGGATTATCCTGGCCAGGGAACTATCAAAAGATGAGATTATGGAAATCAAGGATAAAAGTTCTATATCACTGGAAATGTTTATCCATGGAGCAATGTGTATTTCATATTCAGGGCGCTGTTTACTGAGTAATTATATGGCAAATCGTGATGCCAATAGAGGGCGCTGTGCCCATTCCTGCCGCTGGCAGTATTATTTAATGGAAGAACAGAGACCTGGTGAGTATTATCCTATTTATGAGGATGAATCAGGGACACATATCATGAATTCAAAGGACCTATGTTTAATTAATGAGATACCGGATATTATTGAAACAGGGGTTGACAGCCTTAAGATTGAGGGACGGATGAAAAGCCTTCATTATGTATCTACAGTGACCTCTGTTTATAGAAAAGCCCTTGATACTTACCTGCTTGATCCCCAAAATTATGTTTTTAAGGAAGAATGGCTGGCAGAGTTGAGAAAAGTAAGCCATCGTGATTATACCACTGGTTTTTTCCACAGAAAACCCTCTGCCGGGGACCATAATTATCAGTCATCTGCCTACCAGCGGAGTTATGATTTTATGGGCATGGTACGTCAGTACCTGCCAGAGGAGTCAGAGGCTGTGATTGAGGTGCGTCACAAGTTTTTTAAAGGTGATCTTATAGAGATAATGGGTCCAGGGATTAAATCCTTTCTTAATAAAATAGATTATATCATTAGTGAAGATGGTGAAATGGTTAATGAAGCCCCTCATCCTAAAGAACTAATTAGGATTCCTGTCAGTAGACCTGTTAAGCCGTATTACATTCTAAGGAGAGAAAAAGCTGATGAGTGACATGCCAGATACCAGGGAGGTTATGATCAAAGTTCCCCGTAAAGAAATAGTTTTTATCGATATGTTATTTAAGGCCTATGAGGGACTGGCTATGGTCACAGTAGATAAAAAGGAAGAAGGCCTTATTATTCTGGATGTAACAGAGGGGACTAAAGATGATGTTCTAGGGATACTTAAAAACCTTCAGGAAAAAATTCCTCTACAAATAATAAAATAAAATTTTATTCACTTTTTTCTAGTTCACCTCATATATATAGTTTAGGATTATTTCAGGGGGTGAACTATTTTTGTTATCTCTTTTGGTTGGACTGATAAAGGGTTACCTGATATTAGTATCTTATCTCAGAAGTGGAAAGGTTTTTCCAGAACCCCTTTCACGTGAGGATGAACAGAAATATCTAGAGCTAATGACTAAAGGTGATGAAAAGGCCCGTAATATACTGATAGAGCACAATTTAAGATTGGTTGCCCATATTGTTAAAAAATATGATTCAACACATACTGATAATGAGGACTTAATTTCTATTGGTACTATTGGTTTAATTAAGGGGATTAATACCTATGACGGTACTAAAAAAACCAAACTTGCTACCTATGCGGCCAGATGTATAGAAAATGAGATATTGATGCATCTAAGATCAACTAAAAAGCTCAGTCATGAAATGTTATTGCAGGAATCAATTGGTTCTGATCGTGAAGGCAATGAAATAACCCTATTAGATATTCTGGAAGGTAATGAAGATTCAGTTATTAATAAGGTTGAGAAAACGATTAATGAAGAGAAACTATATTATAAATTGGAGAATTTATCAGAAAGAGAGAAAAAGGTTATTCAATTACGTTACGGCTTGCTTGATGGAGAGCAGTTGACACAGCGGGAGGTAGCAGCCATACTGGGAATATCCCGCTCATATGTTTCAAGAATAGAAAAAAAAGCAATAGAAGAGCTTGCCAGATTGTTTAATAAATAGACCGGATATCCGGTCTATTTATGGTTCTTTTTTACTAATTTGACATTTCACTTGATTTATTTTATGATATAGGTAATATAGAAGATATGTATAAAAATATTCTAAATGGTATATAATAAAAAAATAGTAGGTGCTGTATAATGATTAACAAGTTAAAACCAGATCAGTACTATCAGGATGTTTTCTTAATTGATTTTGACTTATTAAAAAAACAGGGTATTAAGGGGGTTATCTGTGATATAGATAATACGATAGTACCCTGGTCAGAGGAAGAGATATTACAGGAGATTATCGACTGGTTTAGTGAGATTAAAGATAGGGGTTTTCAAATCTGCCTTGTTTCTAATGGTACAGCTAAAAGAGTTAATTATTTTAGTGAGAAACTTGATTTACCTGCCTTTGGACAGGCTGTTAAACCAGCAGGAAAGGCTTTTAGAAAGGCTCAAACTGTAATGGCACTTAATTCATCGGAGATTGTTGTTATAGGTGACCAGCTTTTTACTGATGTGTTTGGAGGTAATCGAATGGGTTTTGTAACTATACTGGTTGACCCCATGAACAGCAGGGAGTTTTTTACTACCCGTATAATGAGGTTATTAGAAAGGATGTTTTTTAAAAGGGGGGAAGAAAAATGACTTTAAAGACTTTGAAAAAGAAAATATTATTTATATTCCTGATCTGTCTATTTGTAGTTGTCTATCAACTAGAGGTATCTGCCGCCTATAATCTTATCTTTGGTGAAAGGATACTAAAGGATGGTGATGAAGGAGCAGATGTAGCTATTTTACAGAGGAAATTAAAGGAATTATCTTATTATAATGGGGTCATTGATGGTTTATATGGAAAAGGTACCACTAATGCTGTTAAATTATTTCAAAGAGATAAGGGCTTAATGACTGATGGGATTGTTGGAGATGAAACCTATCAGGCTTTGCCTAAAGGTAGTCTAGAAAGCAGAATGGATGTTTCCAGAGAGGAAATAATTCTATTGGCCCGTATTATTAATGGTGAGGCTAGGGGTGAGAGTTTCAGGGGTAAGGTTGCTGTTGGGGCGGTTATTATTAATCGTGTTGAGAGTGATAGTTTTCCTAATAGTATTAGGGAGGTTATCTTACAGAGGAATCAGTTTAGCTGTCTTTTAGATGGGCAGGCTAATTTCTATCCACAGAAGAGTTCTATTGATGCGGCCCGGGCGGCTCTGCTAGGCTATGACCCAACATATGGTTCATTGTTTTTCTATAATCCTAAAGTTGCTACCAATGTTCAGTGGATTTCAACAAGACCGGTAGTCGCCAGTATTGGGGATCATATTTTTGCTAGATAAATAAAAAAATAAATAAAAAAATTAGCACCCTGAACGTAAGGGTGCTAATTTATGTAAACATTAACAAAATTACTGAGATCTGTTACTCAGACATGCTTTCTGCACAATCATGACAGATAACCTTTCCTTTAAATTCAAAGGTGTCATCTGCATTGCCACAGAAGATACAAGCTGGTTCATATTTTTTAAGTATAATTTTTTCTTCATCGACATAGATCTCCATTGGGTCTTTTTTATCGATATTCATTGTCTTGCGCAGTTCAATGGGTATGACCATTCTGCCTAAATCGTCAATCTTCCTGACTATGCCAGTAGATTTCATATAAAATCCTCCCTTCTTTTTACATAAAACGACAAATGATGATAAAATTATTATACTATTAATTCCAAAAAGAGTCAATAGTAAATACTAACTTTTTTGAGTAATATTTCAATTAAGTTTAATTTGTATTATTTACTCTGGACTGGTAAAATATATTTAACTATTTAAATAGGGTGGTGAAGAGATTGACTGATCAACTGTTGGAGAGTTTAACAGCTAAACTGGTAAATAACAATTACAAATTAACATCCCAACGCAGGTTAATCCTGGAGGTGTTGGTAGAAAATAGTGACAAACATTATAGTGCAGAGGAATTATATGATCAAGTAAAGGAGATAAACCCTGATGTAGGACTGGCAACGATATACCGTAGTCTGGAGATATTGTGTGAGCTGGGGATAGCTTACCAGCTTGATTTTGATAGTAATTACCGCCGTTATGAGTTGAATTTGGAAGATGGGAGACATCATCATCACCTTATTTGCAAGGAATGTGGTCGTATTATAGAGTTTAATGATGATGATTTGGAGAGTTTTGAAAATAAATTAGAAGAAAATTATGATTTTATCATTAAAGAGCATCGGATAAAATTTTATGGCATTTGTGCTGATTGTCAAAAAGATAAAGATTTTGAAGGGTAGGTTTTTTATATGGAGGAGAGGCAGAGGTGTTTAAAAGAACTAGCTGTTTTTTCCAGGCTTAACTGGGATGAAGTAAAACTGATCTGTGAGAAGGCCTATGAGAAGAAATATTTAAAGGATGAGGTTATTTTCTTTGAAAGGAATGATGATGATAAGCTCTATATCCTGGTAGCTGGTAGGGTAAAGCTATCTCTGCTGTCACCTGATGGTAAGGAAAAATCCCTTACTATACTTCAGGAGGGTGATATCTTTGGGGAAATATCCCTTTTTGCCCAGGATGCTCATCCAATGACAGCAGAGGTAATAGAAGATGCCAGACTGGTAATTATCTCGCTAGCTGACCTAGAGTCCATTATTATGAAAAATCCAGGAGTGGCTATTAAGATTATTGAAGCCCTGGCTAAGAAATCTCGCCTGCTGACAAGTCAGATCAGAGAGCTTGTTTTTCAGGATGCTGAGGGTCGGCTGGCAAGCCTTTTGCTCAGATTTGCTGATGAGTTTGGTGTTCGGGTAAAGAGTGGTCAGATGATTGATATTGTTCTGACACATCAGGAGATCGCTAATCTGTTGGGGGCTTCCAGGGTCACTGTTACCAAATTATTGAACAGATTGACAGATGAAGGGATAATAAAAAAATATAAAAGAAAGATAGTAATTATTAAACGAAGTAAACTGGAGGAGAAGATAGAAATTTACAAATAATCCGGGAGGAAATAGATGATTTTAAAAAATAAACAATATAAGGGTGACCTTTTATTAATAATTGTTGTGATGCTCTGGGGGAGTACTTTTCCTATTATGAAATATATTATAGAAGGTATTAACCCCTTTTTTTTAATTGCAGTTAGGTTTACAGTTGCTCTGCTGGCCCTGCTTTTTTTTCTGAAAAACAGGGTAGCAAATGTAAGCCACCATAGCATTAAAAAGGGCCTGATGCTGGGTCTTTTGTTATTTAGTGGGTATTGTTTGCAGGTGATTGGACTTAAGTTTACTACAGCTTCAAGGTCAAGTCTTATTACTGGACTTGCGGTAGTTATAGTTCCCTTAATCCTGGTATTTATGTTAAAAAAAATACCGGATTTGTTTAGTTGTCTGGGGATAATATTATCAATTATTGGCCTTTTTCTTTTAACAGAGACAAATGGTAATCAAGGGTTTAATTATGGTGACTTTTTAACAGTACTTTGTTCATTTTTTTTTGCTTTACATATTGTCTTACTGGATAAATATCTTAAAAAAGAAGATCCGTTCATTTTGACTTTTATTCAACTGGCTGTGACTGCTATTGCCGCTTATTTATTAGCATATTTTGACAATGGTATTGGCAGGATAGATTATATTTCAGCAGCTGTTATTTTATATACTGGTTTACTGGCAACAGCGCTGGCTTATTATTTACAGAGTTGTGCACAACAGTATACAACACCTACCCATGCAGCTCTGGTTTTTACCCTTGAGCCGGTTTTTGGTGCACTTTTTTCATTCCTTTTTCTGGGGGAAGCACTAGGAAGAAATGGTTTGACAGGTGGATTTTTTATTATATTTGGTATGTTACTGGCTGAATTGAAGCCAGGTATAAAGAAAAAAAGGAGGTTAAGTAATGGTTAATATAAAAACAACTTTACTTGGTTTAATTGGTTATCCGATAGGTCATTCTTATTCACCACTACTTCATAATAGTACTTTAAGGAGACTAGGACTAAACTATGTTTATCTGGCATTTTCGGTAAAACCTGGGGAGTTAGCAGATGCTGTTGTGGGTATACGCTCCTTAAATATCAGGGGTGTTAATGTAACAATTCCTTATAAGGAAGAGGTTATATCCCTACTGGATAAAATTGACCCTTTGGCAGAAAGGGTTGGTGCAGTTAATACAATTGTAAATGATGAGGGTATTTTAAAGGGGTATAATACAGATGTAATTGGTATAAAAAGGATGATAGAGGAAGATGCAGGTTTTATGATTGAAGAAAAAAATGTAGTTATTGTAGGAGCAGGTGGTGCAGCCAGGGCAGTAGGAGTAGCAGTTTGTGAGAGTGGGGCAGCAGGAATTACTATTATTAACCGGACCCATAAAAAGGCTAAACTGCTGGCTGATTTTCTGGAAAAAACTTATAGTAATTTATCCATAGGATATGTAGAACTATCAGTTGATCAGTATTATAATGTGATTAAGGAGGCTGACCTTTTAATTGATACTACACCAATAGGGATGGCACCAGAGATAAAGGTTAGCCCAGTCATAGAGCCCCAGGCTTTGCACAGGGATTTATTGGTAATTGATCTGGTATATAATCCGGCAGAGACTGTTTTGTTGAAGGCTGCCCGGGATGTAAATGCATCATGCTTGAATGGTGAAGGAATGCTTCTTTATCAGGGAATAGAGTCATTTAAGTTATGGACAGGACATGAACCCGAAGTAACCAAATGGAAAGAAATACTAAAGAAAAGAAAAAATTTCTAAAAAAGCAGGAGTTTTACGAATTTTATAGAAATATATTTACAAAGGGCGGATTTTATGATACTTTAGTCCTATGCTTATCATACTTTAGTCCTAGATTTTTCTGTATAGACAGATAAAAGGATTATTTATAAAATTGTAGGAGAGTCAGGGTGGGTCGAATGAAAAATAAGGGACGTTTAAAATTAGGTGAATTACTTGTTAATTTTAACTTTGTGACAGAAAAACAACTGCAGGAGGCTATGAAGGTCCAGCAGGAAACAGGTAAGAGGCTGGGACAGATACTGATTGACTTAAATTACTTAAAGGAAAAAGACCTGATTCAGGTTCTGGAGTTTCAGCTGGGTATACCTCATGTTGACCTGTCAAATTATATAATTAATCCCCGTTTGGCTGATTATATACCAGAGAATATTGCCCGCCGTCATAATGTTATACCACTTGAGGTGAGGAAGAATAAATTAAGGGTGGCTATGAGTGATCCCACAGACCTGGTAGCTATTGATGACCTTGAATTGACTTCTGGTATGAGGGTGGAAAGCTGTATTGCTGCTGCAAAGTTAATTAAGAAGGCCATTAATACAATCTATTCGATGGATAAAGGGGATACTGCTGAGATTTTTGATAGTCTTGACAGCTATCAGGACAAGCAGGAACCAGAACTTGATCAGTTAAAAGAGATGGTAGAAGATGCCCCCATTGTCAAACTGAGTAACTTGATAATCACCCAGGCTCTTCAGATGAGGGCCAGTGATATCCATATTGAGCCACAGGAACAGGAGGTAAGGGTTCGCTATCGGATTGATGGTGTTTTAAGGGAAGAGATGACCCCTCCTAAATATACTCAGGCTGCTTTAATTTCCCGGTTTAAGATTATTGCCGACCTGGATATTACCAGAAGGAGGATACCACAGGACGGTAGGATAACTATGAATGTTAAAGGGGTTAAGCTGGATATGAGGGTTTCCACTCTGCCCACTGTATTTGGGGAAAAACTGGTTATTCGCTTATTAAATAAAGATGATTCATTGCTTGATATTAATAAGCTGGGTTTTAGTGATGATAATTATTCCTGTTTTAAAGCCTTAATTGAGCAGCCCCACGGTATTTTACTCGTTACAGGACCAACTGGTAGTGGTAAATCCACCACACTATTTGCAGCTTTAAATTATTTAAACTCGGTAACTAAAAATATTGTGACAGTTGAGGACCCTGTTGAATACCAGATTAAGGGGATTAATCAGATCCAGGCTGATCCCAGAACAGGCCTGACCTTTGCCAGTACTTTAAGGTCAATTCTGAGACAGGACCCTGATATTATTATGATTGGGGAAATCAGGGATAAAGAGACAGCCCAGATAGCTGTCAGGGCTGCCTTGACCGGTCACCTGGTTTTAAGTACCCTACATACCAATGATGCAGTAAGCTCGATTACTCGATTAATAGATATGGGTATCCCCCCTTATTTAGTCTCCTCAACTCTTATTGGGGTGGTAGCACAGAGGTTATTGAGGAGACTTTGCAGTTCCTGTAAAGAGAAAAAATTCCTTTTGGAAGAGGAAAAAGAAATACTAGGGATTGAAGAACTTGATGCTGCTGTTTATCAGGCTCGGCACTGTGATAAGTGTAGTTCTACTGGTTACCGGGGAAGACTGGCTGTCCATGAAGTTTTAGTAGTTGATGATAAGCTAAAGAAAATGCTTAGCAGGGGTATCATGGAGGATGAGCTTAAAAAGTATGCTGTTTCCTGCGATATGACAACACTCCATCAGGATGGAGTGGCCAAAGTAAAACAGGGTCTTACATCAATTGATGAACTAATGCGGGTAATAATCTAAGGGGTGGGTGAATATTATGGACCTGGATATAATAGGATTATTAAAGAGTGTTGTTGAAGATGCTAATATTTCTGATCTCCATTTAACGGTAAATTCTCAGGCTGTTGTCAGGACTACCGGGGTATTAAGGGCTTATGAACAATATTCTCATAAATTTACTTTCGCTGACCTGATTGAGATATGTCGGTATCTGATGGATGAGGATCAGTGGAAGACCTTTCAGGAACAAGGGGAACTTGATTTTTCTTATAGTGTTCCCGGTTTTTCCCGTTTCAGGGTAAATGCCTATCGCCAGAGGGGGGCTGTTAGTCTGGCCCTGCGAATTATTCCGACAGAGATACCGACAATTGATGACCTGGGGTTGCCGGAAATACTCAAAAAAATGGCGGTTCAGCGCAGAGGCTTGGTCTTATGTACTGGGCCAACCGGTAGTGGTAAATCAACTACCCTGGCCTCAATGATCAATGAGATTAATCAAGAGAGGAAATGTCATATCCTGACCCTGGAGGACCCGATTGAATACCTCCATCAACATAATAATTCAATTGTTCATCAAAGGGAGGTAGGGATTGATACCAGATCATTTGCTGCAGGACTGCGGGCTGCCCTGCGTCAGGACCCAGATGTAATATTGGTAGGTGAGATGCGTGACCTGGAGACTATTTCTATTGCTCTGGAATCTGCTGAGACCGGTCATCTGGTGCTGGCTACTCTCCATACAACTGATGCCCCCAAGACTGTTGATAGAATTATTGATGTTTTTCCAGCTCATCAACAACAGCAGGTTCGAATCCAGTTATCTTCTGTACTTAACGGGATTATTGCTCAACAGCTTTTGCCCCGGGCAGATATGGAGGGAATGGTGGCTGGGCTGGAGGTGTTAATTGGTACTCCAGCTGTACGCAATATTATTCGCGAGGGTAAAAGTTCACAACTGGAATCAATTATGCAGACAGGTGCGAAATACGGTATGATAGTGATGAATAATTACCTGATATCACTTTACGAAAAGGGATTGATCAGTATGGAAACTGCAGTCAGGCGTTCTACTAATCCTGAATATATCAAAAAGGGCATCACCAGGTTTGGCTAAGTAACGAATAAAGGGGGGGAAGTTTATGTCTCCACTCTATGAATATGAGGCTGTTAATCATAGTGGTAATAAGATAAGTGGGACTATTGAGGTTGAAGCTGCTGATCTCGCAGCTAAACAACTGAAGGAAAAGGGGTATTATCCTACTGCTATTAATGAAAAAAAAGAGAAAAAGAAACTTGCTGATTACCTGACAGGGAATAAAAGGGTTAAAACTAAAGATTTGATGATTTTCAGCCAGCAGTTTGCTGCCATGATCGATGCCGGGATCAGCCTGGTTGATTGTCTAAATATCCTTTACCAGGAAACTGAACACTCACGGTTAAAGGAAGTTATTCGTGGTATGCAGGAGGATATAGAAACCGGGATGAGTCTTTCAGAAACAATGATGAAATACCCGGCTGTTTTCCCCACACTCTACTGTCAATTAATTAAGGCTGGTGAAACCGGTGGTGTGCTGGATAAAATACTTAATCAACTGGTTAATCATTATGAGAGACAGGATGAAATAAACCGCAAGATAAAGTCAGCCCTCTATTATCCTTTTACCATATTAGTTGTGGCCATATTAGTTGTTATTTTTCTACTGGTCAGGATAGTACCTATGTTTGTCACTATGTTTGCCGGGTTTGGGGCCGAATTACCCTGGCCTACCAGAATTTTACTGGGACTAAGTGCTTTTGTCCAGGCTTACTGGTGGATTTTGCTGATTATTATGGTATTACTGATTTTAATATTATATAAATATCTTAAAACAGCAAAAGGGAAATATAGCTTGGATAGATTTATTCTTAAGATTCCAGTGCTTGGTAAGATGATAAAAAAGATTATAGTCTCACGTTTTGCCAGTACCCTGGCGGTTCTACTGGGGAGTGGTATTGACCTACTAGCTTCATTAGCTGTTGTTGAGGAGGTGCTTAATAACAAGGTCTATGCTGATCTTTTACTTGAAGCACGGGGACAGATCAGGGAGGGTGTCAATCTATCCCATCTCTTGGCTGAAGCACCTGAATTCCCGGGGATGGTTGTTCAGATGGTCAGGATTGGTGAAGAATCGGGTTCACTGGAAAAGATGCTGCAGAAGATCAATATTTTCTATGAACAGGAGGTAGAGAGTAGTATTGATGCCTCTATTTCCCTAATAGAACCAATGATGATAGTCCTGCTGGCCCTGGTAGTAGGTTTTATAGTAATATCTATTGTGATGCCGATGTTTGATATGTATCAGTATTTTTAGGAGCCAGGATGTCAGAGATAGGAAAATATTTAGTTGGGTCTAAAGTAGAAGAAAAAGGGGGTGAAAATTGGTAATATTATAAAAAGGAATATTTTTATAAAAATTTATTTAACAAGGGGTGTTTGAAATTATGAAGAGATTTAGAGAGGTTTTCAGGAGTGAAAGTGGTTTTACTTTAATTGAGTTACTGGTTGTCATTGCGGTGATAAGTGTACTGGCTGCAATAGCTGTTCCCAGGTTAACCGGGGTTAATGAAAAAGCTATTCAGACTGAAGCAGTATCCTTTCTGGGCTCAGTTAAGACTTCATTGGAGATGTATTATATAGAGAATGGAAATAAATATCCGTCAGGTAATGAGGTCGATTTAACATCAGATGATTATTTAGGACAATATATTGATAATTTTAATGAAGTAACAGATGACTGGTCGTTTAGTTATGCATATAATGAAAACCCTGGTGAAGATAGTTATGAGATTACAGTAACAATGAAATATAAAGGATCAGCAAAAGGTATTAATGATGTTGTATTAAGGAAAAATGATGATGGTTATGAAATAATTACTGAAGAAGATTAATGTTAGGGATTGTTAATATGTTTCATGTGTAGATTCGGAACCAGGTTAATATCACCAACCTGGTTCCATAAACAAAATTAATATTAAACTAAATCTTAAAAGAGTTGATGAATCTATGTTATTATACAGCTTTATCTTTTTACTGGGGACAGTAATCGGTAGTTTCCTCAATGTGCTTATCTACCGTCTACCCCGTCAGGAATCAATAATTGCTCCACCTTCCCACTGTCCAGAATGTGGTGAGTATCTAAAGGTAAGAGACCTTATCCCCATGCTTAGTTTCCTCTTGAACAGGGGTAAGTGCAGGTATTGTGCTAAGGCTATCAGCTGGCAGTATCCTGTAGTTGAAGTATTAACGGCTTTTTTGCTTACTATTTTATATCATAACTATGGTCTTAATATATCCTTTATAATCTACAGCATCTTAATCTGTATACTAATTGTCTGTTCATTAATTGATTTACAATACAAGATTATTCCCAATAAACTAACTTACCCGGCGTTAATTACTGCCCTTATCTCATCCATATTTTTGAATCATATTTCTTTGATGGGTTCATTAACAGGTATTTTAGTTCCCGGAGGATTGTTTTTATTGTTAGCCTTGCTCTATGGTAAAGGCCTTGGTATGGGGGATGTTAAACTGGTTGCTGTTATTGGTGCCGTTATAGGCTGGCAATTTACCTTAATAGGTATTTTTCTGGCTTCCTTAATTGGTTCGATTACTGGTTTGGTGTTAATGATTGCTGGGATAATGGATAGAAAGACCAGGATACCATTTGCCCCTTTTATTGGTCTTGGTACCATTATTAGTCTGTTTTATGGAGAAGAATTGTTTTCTATTTTAATGAGTCTTTATTAATCATAAGAAAGGGATGAGTTGTGATGTTTTGTGGTGAAGGGGGTTTTTCGCTGCTTGAGCTCTTACTTGTGATTGCTATACTAAGTCTCAGTATTTCTTTTATTTTTCCCGCTGTTAATTTTAATTCATTGGAAATGAAAAATTATAGAGAGATTATTTACTCGACATTAAGAAAGGTGCGACAGACTGCAATTATTGAATCAGAGGATTATCTGGTGGAACTATTATCCAGCAAGAAATTAGCTGTAAAAAAAGATGGTGAGAGTTTTTATAATAAGGTTATTGAAGTAGGCAATAGATTTACAATTAGCTGTAGTCGTAATGATAATCAGCTTAGATTTAAACCACTGGGGACTGCTGACGGGGGAACCCTTATATTATCAGATGGTGTTAATAGTCTTAAAGTAGTTGTTACAGGGACTGGTTTTATTCATAAAGAATAACTAGAGGGTGGGTAATATGCTTGGTTTAAAGCGAGATACTGGTTTTACACTAATTGAGGTTTTATTGACTATAGTGATTATAGCTGTTGTTTTTATCTCTATTTCGGGATATTTTGCCAATAGTGTAATTTATACCCATCAGGCAGGAAAACGTGCTCAGGCTGTAAAGATTGCAGCAGATACAATGGAAAATATAAAACTGGCCTGTATAAATGATTGGGATACCTTGAACCTCAGCTATTATAGTGAAATAGATAACTTGATTGATAGTGATTACAGTCTTAAGGCTGATGATTTTAAGATTAATTCCCGGATAACTGGCAATATTGATATTGATGGTGATGGTAATAATGATGGACGGTTAATTACTGTTGTTATTAGCTGGGATGGCTCCAAAAAAGAAATAGAATTGAAGTCACTGGTGGTGAAAAAGTGAGGGTTATAAAAAACAATTCCGAGAGTGCTTTTACACTCATTGAGGTTCTGCTGGCAGTGGCTATAATTGCTTTATTAACTACTCTTATTTATAGTGCTTTTTTGAGCAGTACTGTAGTCCTTGATTTTAATCGAGAAAAAGTGAATATCCAGCAGGATCATAGGATTATTGTCGATAGAATAGCCCCATATATACGAATGGCAAAAACAGTTACTATTAATAACAGTTATAATTCTAACCAGGATAAAGTCAGGTTTACCTTTTCAACAATTGAGGCAGGTAGTGGGGATTATAATGGTATTGGTTTTGGTATCAAAAATGATGGAGAATTATATTATAGAAAAAAAATTGCATACAGTGAGGGTAATTTTAACTGGGGTAACCGGATTACTTTTATTAGTAGCAAGGCAAATAAATTTGAGCTAAGCGAAAATAATAAGATGATCACTATTACAGTAGAGCTTGAGAAAAAGGATGGAGAGAGTTATACCTTTGTCGAGGAGTTCTACCGCAGAATAACTGACAATAATGGTTAAAAAGGAGGGACAGTTGATGGGGAAGCAGGGTGGTTCTGTGCTGGTTTTAAGTATGGTCTTAATGCTGACTTTGATTGTGTTAGCTGCTGGAATGGCAGTTACCATTAATAATGAGATACATATCTCCAGGTATGAAGAAAATATGCTTCAGGCAGATTACTATGCTGAGTCAGCTGTTGAATATGCCAGTTATCTGCTTGCTGATGATAGTAAATGGGATGATAATGAATTAATCAATGAAGAAAAGGCTAAAATAGTGAATTTATTGAATGGTTTAGATATAGAAAAGTTATCACGGAATATAAGTGGTGATGAGTATATTATTGATTCAGTTATAAAATATAATAGTGTAAGTAGAAAACTTAGTGTTACTTATAAAATTATATTTGATGATGTATATAATAATGCCATAGCTAATTATAGTAATATTCATTTTAATGGTAATGAAAAAGGTGAAATAAACGGTAATATAAAAACTGCGGGAAAAATTGAAGATGTGCAAGCAGGGTCAGATATGGTGTTTAATGGTGAGTGGATTGAAGGTCAAGATCCGGAATTTATTCCTGATTATAATGATTTTTTTACAACGGATTATACAGATTTAGTTTTTGATCAAAATAGCCAGAACACCTTAAATTTCAATCAGGAAATAAAAGATATAGATTACGGTGTTGTTTTTGATAAAGAACTTACAATTCTAGGAGAGGGTATTCTGGTTGTTAAAGGTCATTTAACTTTTAAAAAACATACTAAAATCAACAAAAATTCAGATGATTTTTTTATTATTATCTGTTCTGATAATGTTCTATTTGAGGAAAGCGCTAAGTTGGAAGGTAATTTTCTATTATATGCTGAGGGGCATATTCATTTTAAAGAGCAAGTTGATATGAAGGGTACGATAATTTCCAGGGATACGATACAAGTTAATAATAAATTTGAATTAACACAGGATAGGGGGTATTTGGATGTTTTTAGCAAGATGGGTATCCTTATACCTGGAACAGGTTCCAATGCATGTACGAGAAAAATAACTGACTGGCAGGAATTTTAAAATTAAAAACTGTGAGGTGATAAAAATTGCTGTTTAAAAAGAGGTTTACTACAGTAGATATAGGAACAGATAGTATTAAGGCAGCCAGGTTTATTAATGATTCTGATTTGATGCTGGAGGGTATTTCCTTAAAGAAACTGCCATATGAAAGTATTAAAGATGGGCGGATTATTGATGAGGCTGTTGTGGCAGCTAGATTGGCAGAACTGTTAGAGGAGCTTAATGGTAAAAGGGATGAGATAGTTACTACTATACCAGTCAATAACCTTATCATCAGAAAGATAGAGCTCCCTGTGATGGGTGCTGATGAACTGGCAGAGGCCTTAAAATGGGAGGCAGCTGATTACCTGCCCTACCCTGTAGAAAATGCTGTCCTTGATTACAAAATCATCTCACAGGAAAGGGATAAGCTGGGGATTTTACTGCTTGCCGTTAAGAGTGATATTATAGCCAGTATTAAAAGTGTTTTTAGAAGGATAAACTTAACTCCCTCTGTTATAAACATACAACCCATGGCCCTGCTCTCCCTGCTGGATTTTCAAAATAAGCTGGATGATTCTACAGCAGCTGTGATTGATATCGGTGCCTCAGGAACCAGAATTATTATTGGCAGTAGTAAGAATATCTTTCTTTCCAGGGTGATAGCTGTTGGTGGTAATGATTTCAGCAGCACACTTATGGAGGGAAAAAATCTGAGATATAATGAGGCAGAGAGATTTAAAGGAGAAAATGGTATCCAGCTGAGAGGGGAAAAAGACCTTGAGCTGGAACGTCTTATTTCTCAGGCAGCCAGTTCAGGGTCAGAAGCTCATTTTCTTTTTTCAGCAGCTAATAATCTAGCCGAGGAAATCAAGCGTAGTCTGGACTATTATCAAATGGAATATAGAGAAGATGTGAACGAGGTTTTTTTGACTGGTGGTAGTTCCAGATTAAAGAATCTCCCGGAGTTAATAACAGAGACTATAGGGAGAGATCTCTATCCATTAAATCCTTTTGAGGGAATAAAGTATAAGGGGGAAAAGGATTCCAAATTAGAGGAATTTGCTGTAACAGTGGGGCTTGCTGCAAGTGAGGTGTTAGCTAGATGAGGGTAAACCTACTTGAGGAAAAAAAGCAAAGTAGTGCTATAAATTGGGGTGAAACAATATTTATTATCTCTTTATTAATATTTATAACTGCCCTTGGATTAAACTACTATTTCCTCTATACCGGGCAAAAGAGCTTAAAAGCTGAGGTGAATAGACTGGATAGGCAGTTGGCTAAATTAAGTATCAGCTTAAATGAATACCATAGTCTGGAAAAGCGAGTTAAAGAACTGGAAGAAATAGAAGCAAAGATGGCAGCATTAAGGTATATCTGGAATGATATTATCAGGGAACAGGGTTATCTTATTCCCCAGAAGACTATGCTGGAGACAATGGAGATAGAGGGTGATATCCTGCAGCTCTTCGGTCGGGCAGAGAATAATTTGCGGGTATTAGAGTTGATCAATAATATGAAGTTATCTCCCTTTTTCAAAGGGGTTAAATTACTTAATTTGAGAGAGAATAATGATGTTGAATTTAGACTACAGGCTTTAGTTAATAGAGAGGGTGATCAGCGTGCTGAGCAGTTTAAGCCGTAGGGAACGGGTAATGCTAATATTCCTGATATTTTTTGCCCTTGGGGCAGGCTATTATTTCTATATTTACCAGCCCTTAGAGGAAAATATAGCTAATCTAAGCCAGTTAAAAATAAATAAGGAGTTACAAATTAATAAAACCACCGCCACCCTTAGAAAACTACCTGTTCTACAGGATAGGTATGATCAATTGCAATATATTGAGAAAGAGCTTAATAAAAACAAAATTAATTCAGCAGATGAAATGCTGGCAGTGCTGGAAGAGGAAGCTGGCAAATCTGGTATTAAGATTAGTTCCTTCATCCCTGAAGAAGATGAAAAAGAGGTTGAGATAAGTATTCTACTTAAGGGTAATTACAATCAGCTTATCAAATTCCTTGAAGGGATAGAAAAACTTAATGGACAGGCTGAGTTTAGTAATATGAGAATAGCCAGGATTGCTGAAAACAATCTTTTAGAGGCATCTGGAATCATTATCTATCATGATGATTTACTGACTGGTGGTGACAAACCATGAAAAAACCATATTTGATTGTTATCATAGTCGTCACCGTTTTTCTCCTGTCTGTCGGGGTATATTATTTTGCTTTCTATAGATACAAGGAACCAGCAGTTGTCGAGCATAAAGCGGTTGGCCAGCCTGTCGAAGGGTTTGTTACCGAGGGTTCTGCACTTAAAAAAAATTCTGCAGCCCAGGGTAATATGGCAGCAAAGCCATTGATAGAAGATAAAGAGCTAAGTAATGATGAAAAACCAGTGATCAGGTATCTATACCGCAGTAATTTCCGTGACCCTTTTCAAAACTATGGGATTGACTCTGAAAAATCCAGTCCCCAGCTCTCTCTTAAAGATATTAGGGAGATGATTTCTTTTGAATTAAAGGGTATTATTACTGGTCGGGATAAGAAGATTGCCATCATTGATACAGGTGATAGAACCAGACTTATTACAGTTAATGATACTGTTGATGAGTTTAGGGTTCTTAAAATAAGGGAAAGGGATTTGCTAATGAGCTATCAAGGCTGGCAATTTACTATAGAGATGAGGAGTGAGACAGATGGGTATATCTAGAAAAAATCTTATAATCTTAACTTTAATTTTGATATTATTAATTAGTTACGGTTCAGCCCTGTTAGCAGCCGGGGATAAAGATATTATTAATATGAATTTCAAAGGGGCTGATATCAGGGATGTTCTGCGGACTATTGCTGAGGTAGCAGATATTAATCTGCTGACAGATGGTAGTATTCAGGGAGAGATAACAGTTAGTTTAAATGATATGACCTTTAAACAGGCAATAAAACTGATTACTCAGACCCAGGGGCTGGATTATGTCTGGGATAATAATACAGTAATTGTTGCTCCTCCAGAGAAAATAAGGGAATTATACCTTGAACGAAGTTTAGAAACTATCAAAATAAAATATGCTTCTTTAGAAGAAATTAAGGGGATCCTGGAAGGGATTTATCCGACTTTAGTGGTAGAAATAGACAGGAATAATAATAATCTGATTATAAAAGGTGTTGCTGAAGAGATCAGTGGTGTTAAAGAATTAATTAAAAATATGGATGTAAAAAAAGAGATAAGTATAAAAACAGTCCAGATTAAGCATATTGATCTTGGAATATTATTGACTAACATTGAAAACTTATATCCTGAAGTAAAAGCTGAAGAGACAATCAATAAACAGCTGATTATTCAAGGTGATGAAAAAGAAGTCGACCTGGTAATGGAGCTAATCAAGAAATTGGATATTCCTCAGCAGGTAAAGACAGTTAGTCTTGAGATTAAGAACATTGGACTGAGTGAAATTAAAGAACAGTTAGAGGACTATGATGAGATTATTTTTGATTTTGATGAAGGTAGTGGGGTTTTAGAGATTAGTGGCAGGGATGAAGTAGTTAATAGGCTTGCCAGATTGATTAACAGCCTGGATAATGAGAGTAAAATAATAACAGGGCTTGCTGTTATTGATTATCTAGATCTTGAAGAGATAATGAACACACTGAACAATCTGCATCCTGACATTAATATTCAGCCCAATAAAACCAGGCAGGAACTGGTTTTCAGAGGTAGAGAAAGGGATATTGCTGAATTGCTGGAACTGGTTAATAAGCTGGATAAGCCCAGGAAACAGGTTATTATTGAAGCCAGGGTTGAAGAGGTATCAACAGACGGTCTTAGTGAAATGGGTCTTGATATAGATGAGAAATTAGCGAAAATCATAGTTAATGAAGATGATGATGGTAAAATACATGAAGTAAACATGTCTTTTCCTGAATTTATTAAAATGTTGGAAACCAATGGACAGACTAATAATCTGGCAAATCCCAGGTTAATGACCCTCAGTGGTGAAAAAGCGGAATTGCTTATTGGTGATAAAATAGCCATCCCTGATGATGACGATGATGACGATGATGACGATGATGATGATAGTATAGAATATATTGAAGCTGGTATTAATTTAATATTTACCCCCTGGGTTACTAAAGATAATAAAATAACTTTAGAAGTAAATCCGGAGGTTAGTACTATTAGCACAAATTCCAATGGGGATTATGTAATAGATACCAGGGAGGTTTATACTAAAATACGCCTGAAAGATGGAGAGACTTTTGCTATTGGAGGTCTTATTAAGGAGGACGAAATGGAGTCCTTATCAAAGGTTCCTTATCTAAGTGATATACCAATACTTGGGTCGTTGTTTCGCAATAGGCAAATAGAAAATATCAGGACAGAATTAATTATTTTTATTACTCCACATATTGTTAATGATCTGGATAAAGAAATAAGTTCTAATACTGCAAAGGATGATGATAATAAAATAGGTCAGCTAGATGAAAAACCTCAAAAAGAAATCTTGGAAAATAAGGAATTTAAAAATGAGGTTTTTGGTCTGACTGATGAAGAGCTAAGAGAGATTTTGAGTGATAAAACTAAAAATGGTGAATAGATCTAAGCCCTCCTGATATAGGGGGGCTTTTAATTTCTTCAAAAAGAGCAGGATATATTGTTTTTATGTAGAAATTAATTTACTAAGAATGGTATAATAAAGTGAAAAATAATTGGTGGGGTGAGTAGAGCTATGTTGACATTTAAGACAGCTGGTGAATCACATGGTAAAGGTGTTATGGCGATAGTTGATGGTTTGCCAGCTGGGGTTAAGGTGGATTTTGCCAGGATAAATGAGAAACTGGCCCGGCGGCAACAGGGTTACGGCCGCGGTGGCAGGATGAAGATAGAAACTGACAGGGTTGAGGTGTTTAGTGGTCTAAGACATGGTAAAACAATAGGGAGTCCGGTTGGTCTCTTGATTCATAATAAGGACTGGGAGAACTGGCAGGGTGTAATGTCTGTTGATAAAGATACTAATCCGACAGAAAAAGAAGTGGTAATCAAAAAGGACGGCAGGATCAGAAAGATTGATAAAGAAGTAACCCGCCCCCGTCCTGGACATGCTGATCTGGCAGGTGTTTTAAAATATCAGCAGGATGATATTAGAAATATACTGGAGAGGGCTAGTGCCAGGGAAACAGCGGCTCGGACAGCGGTTGGGGGTCTGCTTGATAATTTCCTACATTATTTTGACATTGAGATTATCAGTCATGTAATACAGCTAGGTGAGATAGAGAGCTGCTCTCCTGAGGTAGGTTTAGCAGAATTAAAGGCTGGGATCAGGGATTCTGAACTGGCCTGTTATGATCAAGACAAAGAACGGGAGATGAAAGAATATATAGATAGAATAAAAGAAAAAGGGGACAGTCTGGGAGGGGTTGTAGAACTTAGAACATCACCCCTGCCTGTTGGCCTGGGGAGTCATGTTCAGTGGGATCGCCGTCTGGATGGAGAACTGGCTCAGGCGATATTGAGTATTCCCGCGGTTAAAGGGGTTGAGATCGGTCCGGCTTTTGAAAATTCTTCCCGGACAGGTCATGATGTACATGACGAGATATTTTATCAGCCAGATAAAGGGTATTACAGAAAGACCAACAGGGCTGGTGGTCTGGAAGGCGGTATAACAAATGGTGAACCCCTGATAATTAGAATGGCGATGAAGCCAATACCAACCCTTTATAGGCCCTTACGTTCTGTGGATATTAAGACCAAAGAACCTTTTACAGCCAGTATCGAGAGGTCAGATGTTACGGCTCTACCTGCTGCGGGTGTTGTAGGAGAAGCCATGCTTGCTTTTATACTGGCCAGGGCTATGCTAGTAAAGTTTGGTGGAGATAGCATCAGGGAAACTATCAATAATTATCGCGGATATCTTGAAATGATAGATTAATCAGGGGGTAAATTAAGTTGAAAATTTCGTTAGTAGGTTTTATGGCTACAGGCAAGAGTAAAGTCGGTAGTTTATTAGCAAATGATCTGGGTTATCAATTTTTTGATACCGATGAATTAATAGAGAGGAAGACAGGTCTTAGTATCCCGGAAATTTTTCAAAGAAAAGGTGAAGAATATTTCCGCAGGGTTGAAACTGAGAGTCTGGCAGACATACTTGAAAAGGATAAAATTGTTATTTCTACAGGGGGTGGAATAGTTGTTTCTAGATTCAATAGGGAATTACTCCTCTCCAGAACAATTTCTTTTCTATTGACTGCCTCAGCTGAGGAAATTTATCAAAGGGTTAAGGGGGATAATAAGCGCCCACTACTTAGCGTATCAGACCCCCTGAATGAGATTAGAAACTTACTATCACGGCGGGCAGAATATTATAATGCCTTTACTAATAAAATTGATACTATGGGGAAAAAACCAGAAGTAGTAGTAAAAAAAATACTTGATTTGATAGGAGAGATTAATGATGAGTAGACAGGAACTTAAGGTAAATATTAGTGAAACCAAGCGTTCTTATCCTATTATTATTGCAAACAATATATCATCCCAAATAGGCAGCTTAATTAGTGACTGTTATAGAGGTAATAAAGTACTACTCCTTTCTGATGCTAATGTCAGTGGATTATATGGTGCTGGTATTGTTTCGTCTCTGGAAAAGGCTGGTTATCAGGTTCTGGAATATATTATTCCTGCTGGTGAAAAATCCAAGTCTTACCATTACTTGAGAAAGGGTTATGACCTTTTAGTTGATAATAATTTTAACAGAGATAATCTGATAATTGCTCTGGGGGGTGGAGTTGTTGGAGATCTGGCTGGTTTTCTGGCGGCCACTTTTATGAGAGGTATTCCCTTTGTACAGCTGCCGACAAGTCTGTTAGCTCAGGTGGATAGTAGTGTAGGCGGGAAGACGGCTATTAACCATCCAGCAGGCAAGAATATGATTGGGGCTTTTTATCAACCAGAGATGGTAGTGATTGATCCTGTTTTTTTAAAGACCCTGGTTCCCAGGGAATTTAAAACCGGTATGGCCGAGATAATAAAACACGGTTTGATTGCTGATCAAGGCCTGGCAGATTATCTGTTTGAAAGGTCAAAAAATGTTTTTAAACTGGAGAAAGATGAACTTAGCCATATTATTTACCGTTCATGTCAGATTAAGGCAGCTATTGTCATGGAGGATGAGAAAGAAAAAGGGAAGAGGGCTCTGTTAAATTACGGACATACTATTGGTCATGCCCTGGAAGCGGTAACAGCTTATAAGAAGTATAACCATGGTGAAGCAGTTGCGATAGGTATGCTGGGGGCTGTTCGTCTAGCAAATTCTTTGGGATTGTTGGAAAAGTCTGACCTGCAATTCACTGAGGAATTAATCAGGCTTTACGATTTACCGCTTGGCCATCAAGAAGACCCGGAGGCTATCTTTACAGCACTTTTCCGGGATAAAAAGGTTAAGAATGATAGCTTAAGGTGGGTACTTATTGATAGGATTGGGAATGCTTTTATTAGAGAAGGGATAGACCATAGCTTGATTAAGAGGATACTGGAGGGGTTATTGTGTTAAAAATTGCGGTAATACATGGTCCTAATTTAAATATGCTGGGGACTCGTGAACCTGAGGTATATGGGATGGAGAGTATTCAGCAGGTTAATGATATGATAAATAAGAGGGCAGGTTTTTTAAATGTTGAGGTAAAAATCTATCAGAGTAATCATGAAGGAGAGATAGTAGATTTTATACATGAGGGATATAATGATTATAAGGGTATTGTTATAAACCCCGGGGGGTTAACCCATTATAGTATTGTTCTAAGAGATGCCCTGGCTGCTGTTAAGTTACCTGTAGTTGAAGTACATATTAGTAATATTTATCAGCGGGAGGAGTTTAGGCACAACTCTGTAATTGCTCCCATAGCAGTAGGACAGATCTCTGGTCTGGGACCTGATGGGTATATCTATGCTCTTGAGGCAGTGGTCAATATAATAAAGAAAGGTAGTTTTTAATGGATAAAAGAATAAAACAGCTAAGAAGATTGCTCAAGGAATCAGGGATAGAATCTCTAATCATTGATGGAGCGGAGAACCGTTTTTATTTGAGTGGGTTTACCGGTACAGCCGGGAGAATTCTTTTTACACCTGATCATAATTATTTTATAACTGATTTTCGTTATGTTGAACAGGCCGAAAAACAGCTTGAGGGATATGAAATTATTAAGATAAATAAGGGTTTAGAAAAGAAATTGTCGAAGCTTTTGCACAGAGAGGGTGTAAGTAAACTATGCTTTGAAGCAGAGGCAGTAAATTATAAACAGTATGAGAAATATAAAAAAGCCCTAACTGGAATCCAATTAGAAGCTGTGACTGGGTTAATTAGTAAACTAAGAATTAAAAAAGACAGGGAAGAAATATCCCGAATAAAAACGGCTGCTGCTGTTACAGACCTGGCCTTTACCCATATTCTTGATTTTATTAAACCCGGCTGTACTGAAAGAGAAGTCGCACTGGAGCTGGAGTTTTTTATGAAAAAACAGGGGGCAGAGAGAAATGCCTTTGATTTTATTGTAGCCTCTGGTAAAAGGTCTTCTTTACCCCATGGTGTGGCCAGTGATAAGGTAATAAGAGATGGGGATTTTATTACTATGGATTTCGGTTGTTTTTATAATGGCTATTGTTCCGATATGACCCGGACTATAGTTGTTGGAAAGCCTACTAAAAAACAGAGGGATATCTATAATATTGTCTTAAAGGCCCAGCAAGAGGTGAAAAAAAGGGTTAAAGCAGGTATGCTCTGTAAGGATGTTGACGCGATTGCCCGGGACATTATTACAGAAAAAGGCTATGGAAGTAGGTTTGGTCATGGTCTTGGTCATGGAATAGGTGTTGAGGTACATGAAGAACCAAGGGTTTCTTATACCAGTGATACAGTTTTGGAAGATGGGATGGTAATCACTGATGAACCTGGTATCTATATACCGGAATGGGGTGGGGTCAGGATTGAGGATGACCTATTAATTACAGAAGATGGTTGTGAGGTGTTAAATGATTCTCCTCTTGAGTTGATAAGTGTCTAAATATGCCACAACATGATATAAAGGAAATTATGTTGGGTTTAGGGATAACTTTAAAGGTCGACAAATATATTTGTCTGGTTAATAGTTTATTGACTAACTATGTGTAATTAGTATTTTGAGTTAAGAAAGCTGAAGTTTTTGATTAAGTCTACTGTTAGGCCACTTTGTTGCTAGTTTGTTATGTTTTAGTAGAAATGTTATAATATAATGGGTTTTTTTAATAAAATGTTTAAATAAAATTATACAGGAATTTTAAGGAGGACATTGTATGGCTGTGATATCAACAAATGATTTTCATAATGGATTGACTATTGAACTGGATGGGACTGTTTATCAGGTGGTAGACTTTCAGCATTCCAAGACCGGTAGGGGTGGGGCTTTTGTAAGGTCAAAGCTTAAGAATGTTGAAGATGGTGGTGTTATTGAGAAGACCTTTCGTGCTAATGAAAAGGTCAATAGGGCCCATGTTGAACAGCGGGAAAAACAATATCTCTACCGTGATGGTGATGATTATATTTTTATGGATACTGAGACATATGAACAGATTGCTCTTAGTCAGGAGCAGTTGGGGGAAAAGATAGATTATCTTAAGGAGAATATGGTTCTGGAGGTTTCGGTTTATGAAGGCCGTCCGATTGATATTAATTTACCAACCTTTGTGGAACTGGCTGTAGCTAAAACTCAACCAGGTATAAAGGGTAATACTGTTTCTGGTGGTTCTAAACCTGCTTCCTTAGAGAGTGGTGCTGTGGTACAGGTTCCCTTGTTTATTAGTGAAGGAGATATTGTCAAGGTAGATACAAGGACAGGGGAATATATGGAAAGGGTATAATTTATAAATAAAATTGAATATTTACTATTAAAAGAGATAAGGAGTTTTATCCCTCCTTATCTCTTTTTTATTGGAGGTGAATTTATTTCCTGATAGAAGGACGCTGGGTATCAAGTAAGCCCAAGACTATGTGGGCTGCACCAAACCCTAGAATCCCGGCTCCCCACAAGGAGGGAAGTAAACTCCACCCTAAAGCTGTAACTGCTACACCGATCCCGGCAGTAATATAACTGGTGGTTTTGGCTTTATTATCTATTTTGCAACACCTCCATTTTTATCATTTCATATAGTAAGAAGAATTATACAGCATAAATAAATTCTATTTTTAAAGTGAATCCATGCATATTTTTGGCTGCTGGCAATATTTATTAAATAGGACAAACTTTAGGGAGTGAGGCTGTTGTCGGAAAATCTTCTTGACTATTTACCAGAAAGGACCGCTTTGTTGATTGGAGGTTTAAGCGAATGGAGAGATAAGAAGCTGGTTGAAATAAGATTAAGAGTAAATCAGGCTATTCAGCTTATCGGCAGTAATATAGATTTTTTTATTGATCTCAATGGAAAAAGATTGAAAAATAGTGATAGATTTTATGGATTAAACAGGGAAGAGATGGAAAAGGCTTTTTTATTATTGTCACATAATTCCATATATGCTCTTGAGAGGCAGCTGTTGGAGGGCTTTATTACTATACCTGGCGGTCACCGGGTGGGTTTTACTGGTCAAGTTGTTGTGGAAAATGCTAGGATTAAAACTATTAAAAATATAAATAGTTTAAATTATCGAATATGTAGGGAATTTACCGGGGCAGCTGAGGATGTAGTTACTTATCTATATGACATAGAAAGGGACCTGGTCTTAAATACCCTTATTGTTTCACCTCCACTCTGTGGAAAAACAACTCTATTACGTGATTTAATTCGTATTTTCAGTCAAGGAATGTTGGATAAGGGTATAAAGGGAAAGAAAGTTGGATTAGTTGATGAAAGATCAGAAATAGCAGGGGCATATAAAGGAGTGCCACAGAATAATATAGGAAGTAGGACAGACTTATTAGATAATTGTCCTAAGGCAGAAGGAATGATGTTATTAATACGTTCGATGTCCCCTGAGGTAATTGCTGTAGATGAAATAGGTAGGGATGAGGATATTAATGCTATACAGGAGGCCCTTTATGCTGGTGTTAGTCTTATTACAACTATCCACGGCAGGGATTTTACAGATATAAAAAGGCGGCCGGGGATAGCAGATTTAATTGATAAAGGGCTCTTTGAGAGATTTGTATTTCTTAGTAATAGGGATGGGATTGGAACAATAGAGGCGGTCAGGGATAGAAATGGGAGGGAGGTTTCTTGTTTTGTTGATAAAATTAACTGGGGCAGTAATGATCTTAGTATCGGGTAGTTTTATCGGCTGGATTATAGGCAGCTCATATCAAAAAAGGGTTAAAGAACTGGAAGAATTAGAGATGGGTATAAATATTTTTAATACAGAGATTAGCTATAAACAGTCTTTTATGGCAGAGGCGTTAATGGGAACAGCTGCCACCTTTAAAAGCCCACTGGCCAATCTATTTAGGGAGACAGCATATGAATTAGAAAAGGGTAATAATAAGGTTTTTTATGAGATATGGCATGAAAGATTGCTGATTAATTACAGAAATAATAGTCTTCTGGAAGAAGATATTGAAATTCTTGATAGCTGGGGACGCCAGCTCGGCAGCTCCAGTCTTGATAATCAGAACAATATCAATCAGTTAATATTAAAGAGGCTCAGACAGCAAAAAATACAGGCAGAAAAAGAGGCTGCTAAGAAGGTTAAATTAGTACGATATGCAGGTGTTTTAATAAGTTTAATGATAATTATTTTATTCTATTGATAAGGGGTGTTAAATAATGGATGTAAATTTGATATTTAAAATTGCTGGTATTGGAATTTTTATTTCTATAATAAATATTGTCCTAAAACAGGCTGATAAAGAAGAGCAGGCCCAGATGATAACCCTGGTAAGTGTAATTATTGTTATGACAGTAGTAATACAGTTGATAAGTCAGTTATTTAATGATGTAAGAACGGTTTTCAGGTTCTAGGTGATTTCTTATGACAATTATACAGGTAGTAGGTGTTACAATTCTGGCTACTATATTGATTATAGTTATTAAACAGATTAAACCTGAAATGGCTTTTATACTTAGTCTATTAACCGGCATAATAATCTTAATTATAATTATAGACCAGGTTGCTGTGGTAATTGATTTGCTTAATCAACTTGCCAGGAAATCTGGTATTGATTTAATGTATTTTAATACTATTGTAAAAATAATAGGTATTGCTTATATAGGGCAGTTTGGGGCTGAGATTACAAAAGACAGTGGTGAAACTGCCTTAGCCAGCAAAATAGAAATAGCGGCCAAGATATTAATTATGATTATGGCTGTACCAATTATGCTTTCCTTGATAGAAACCATTCTTGAGATTATTCCTTTATAGTGAGAGGAAGTAAAAAATGAATATAGTAAGGATATTATTGGTAATTATATCTTGTTTATTATTATTTGCGCTACCAAGCTATGCTGAAAATAGTCAGATGAATCAGGATGAGATTATTTTAAGACAGTTAAATAAACTGGATATAAATAAAGTTCAGCAGGAAGTTAATAAGATAAACAAAGGTGCAGGGCATTATTTGCCAGAGTTAAACTTGAAAACTATCCTGTTAAACCTGGTAAAAGGTAATCTTGAATTAGATTGGAGAGATTTATTAAAATCAATAATTAAATACCTTGGTAAAGAGGTAACAGCCAACTTGAGTATTATGGGGCAGATAATAATTCTGGCAGCTATAAGTGCTATTTTAAATATATTTCACGATTCTTTTTCCAGTACAATGATCAGTAATACATCAAATATGTTGATATTTATGATCCTGGCTGTAATGGTACTACAGTCTTTTCATATTGCTATAGACATAGGGGTAAATGCAGTTGATAATATTGTATCATTTATGCAGGCTCTTTTACCTGTTTTACTGAGTTTGCTGGTTAGTATGGGTGCTTTTACCTCAGCAGTAGTCTTTAATCCCTTGACATATTTAATAATCTCTCTGCTGGGGACAATAGTAAAACTTATTGTTTTACCTATGATTTTTCTGTCAACGGTCCTATGTATTGTTACCAGATTAAATGATGAGTTCTCCCTATCAAGGTTAGCAGGTCTTTTTAAGGAAGCAAGTATGGGGCTGCTTGGTTTAATTTTGATAATATTTACAGGTGGTTTGCTTATTCAGGGTGGGGCGGCAGCGGTGACTGACAGTCTTTCTTTAAGGACAGCCAAATATCTGACAGGTACGTTTATACCTGTCATAGGTGGCATTTTTTCTGATGCCGTTGATTTGGTAGTAAGTTGTTCCTTAATTATTAAAAACGCCCTTAATCTATTTGGGATGATAGCTATTATAATGATAATTGCCTATCCAATTATAAAACTTATTGCCTTGATTATTATCTATAAATTGGCCAGTGCCCTTATTCAACCAATAGCCGATGCCAGGTTAGTAGATGTTTTAAATGATGTAGGTAATAGTCTTGTTTTTGTATTTTTAACAGTATCTGCAGTTTCATTAATGTTTTTTATAACCTTAACTGTAATTGTTGGGGCAGCCAACTTAACTGTAATGATGAGGTGAGTTTATGGAGGCAGTTATAAGATGGGTTAAAAACCTGGTTTTTATTATTCTGTTTACTACCCTGTTAGAGATGTTCCTACCTGGTAATAAAATGCGAAAATATGTCAGGGTAGTAATGGGGTTTTTTATTATCTCTATTTTTATTTCTCCTTTATCTGCTATTTTAAAGGGTGATCTGACAGTAATGCAGGATATTATACCAGGGAAAATTATTAGCGGAAACTGGGAAGGGATAATTGAAAAGGGTGCTGAGATAGAATATGAGAATAAGGCCTTAATCAAGGATTACTATGCTGAAAAAGTAAGGGGACGCGTTGAGGAGGTAATTGAACTTTATTATGATAGTGAGCAGTATAACAGGGATATCCAGGTGGATATTAATGATGAATATCAGCTTACTGGTATAACCGTATTTTTTCACAGGATTAGAGAGAATGTAAGAGAAATTGACCCTGTCGATATTAACAATGATAGGAGTGGTTTAAAGGAAAAAAATGAGAATAATATAGGGATTGATAGTATAAAATTAAAAAATAATCTAAGTAAGGTTTTTCAATTGAGTGAAAAGGAAATCAAAATAATTAAGGCAGGGGGGGATTAATATAATGGGGATCCTGGATGAACTTAAAAATATATTAAATAATGAGAACAAAGGTAGCCATAATATTTTGAGGAATATTATAATTCTTGGGATGATAGGAATTCTATTATTATTATTTACAGGTCTTTTTACAAATGAGAATAAAACATCTCCACCGGTTTCTCATGGTTCAAAAAATAATGAAGTGAAGGTTTTATATGAGGAGAGGATAGCAGGAGAGATAGAGGAGATTATCTCATTGGTTAATGGTGTGGGTAAGGTAAGGGTAAAGGTTTATACTGATTCTGCCCTGGAGTATCAATATGAGTATAATGAAAGCAGAAGTAATAAAGTGACAGACGAAATAGACCAGAATGGTGGTGAAAGGAAGATCGATGAAGATAGATTTGAGAACGAATTAGTAATTATCAGGGATGCTAGTGGAGGTGAGAGCCCTGTAGTAAGGAAAAAACAACAGCCTGCTATTTCAGGTATTCTTATTGTGGCTCAGGGGGCTGAAAACAGTAAAATTAAAATGAATATTATTACCGCAGTAAGGAGTTTATTAAATTTGCCGGTTCATAAGATAAGTGTTCTACCATATGGGAGGGGGTAAAAGTATGATGATAAGGAGGAAAATTCTCTGGTTGATGATTATGATGGTGTGGGTTGGGATGGTAACTTCAATTATTGTCTACCAAGGTGGTGATTATCTGGCAGTGGAAGAGACGGTATCAGAGAATATTGAAGTGATTGAGGAGTCTAAATCTCAGGGAGGGGGAAAGGTTGATGACATAAATTATACTAAGGCAAAAGATTCTCAGAATGAAGAGGATTTCTTTATAGAATATCGTCTTGAAAGAGATAAGGCCAGGAGTGAACAGATAAATATATTCAGAGAGATGATTAATAATCCCAACTCTGATGAAATAACCAAAAAAGAAGCACAGAAAAAGATGCTGGCATTGACCGATAAGATGGAAAAAGAGTTAGAGATAGAGAGTTTAATCAGGGCCAGGGGTTATAAAGAATCACTGGCGTATATTCATGAAGAAGCAGTTGATGTGATTGTACATACAAACGGACTTAATAAAAGTGATGTTGCTAAAATAGGTGATATTATTGTCAAGATAACCGGGTTCAATTTTGAGGATGTAACCATAATTGAAAAGAAAATTGAGACAGGATAATAGCCTTATTTAAGTGTCTTGCATAATTGATTGTTCCCATACAAAAACTCCGCAACGAATTTAGTATCAGCCAATTATGGGCTGTTTTAAACTCCCTACGGTCAAACAGCAAAACAGCCTTTTTCATAATTGTCTTTACTAAATTCTGCTCCGTTTTAATCGTCTGGATAACAATTCAATTATGCAAAAGGGCTATTATGAAAGAGTCTTATTTATCAAAAACTGTTGGTAATATTGCCAACAGTTTTCTTTTTTAAAAAGGATTTTTAGGATTAATAGAGAATAAAAATATAAAGAAGCACTAAAAACTGCTTGTTTTTAAACCATTAATTGGATAAAATTAATAGACAGGTGGTAAAATATTGTTGTAAATAAGGGGGAAATACGATGAATCTGGACGAAATAAAGGCATTAATAGAATTAATTAAGGAGACAGATATCACAGAAATTAATGTGGAAGAAAAGGAAACTAAAATAAGTATAAAACGGGGTTTTCAGGCTAGTGAGGCAGAACAATTTATTGATATACAGCGGAGACCTTCTCAAATTGAAGATCAGGGAAATCAGGAGAAGGAGGATATTGTTGATTCAAACAGAGAAGAAATTGTTGCTCCAATGGTAGGGACATTTTATAGGGCTCCTGCCCCTGATGTTGATCCCTTTGTAGCAAAAGGAGATATAGTCAATCCCGGTGATACACTGTGTATTATCGAGGCTATGAAACTAATGAATGAAATAGAAGTAGAGACCAGGGGTAAGATTGTTGAGATATTAGTAGAAAATGGACAAGCAGTTGAATACGGAGAGCCCCTCTTCGTAATAGAGCCACTTTAAAGAGGGGGAGTAAATAGATGTTTAATAAGGTTTTAGTTGCAAATAGAGGAGAAATTGCTGTTCGTATTATTCGTGCTCTAAAGGAATTATCAATACCTTCGGTAGCTGTTTATTCGGAGGTTGATAGAGATTCTTTACATGTTAAGCTGGCTGATGAGGCCTATTGTATTGGTCCAGCTAATTCTAACCAGAGTTACCTTAATATACCTGCTATTATGAGTGTAGCTGAGGTGACAGATGCTGATGCCATTCATCCAGGATATGGTTTTTTAGCAGAGAATGCCCATTTTGCTGAAGTATGTGAAAGTAGTGGGGTTAAGTTTATAGGGCCTTCTTCTGAGATAATAGCTTTGATGGGTGACAAAGTTAAGGCCAGAGAAACAATGATTAAGGCCGGGGTACCTGTTGTACCAGGTACTGAACAGAGTCTTACAGATATTGAAAAAACCCTGGAACTTGCAGAAGAAATTGGTTATCCTGTTATCGTTAAAGCCGCTGCAGGTGGTGGTGGGAAAGGGATGCGTATTGCTCAGAATGCTAAGGATCTGAAAAAGGCTATTCAGACTGCTCAGAGAGAAGCTGAAGCTGCTTTTGGTAATGCTGAGGTATATATGGAGAAATATGTTGAAGAGCCCAGACATATTGAGTTTCAAATCCTGGCTGATGAACATGGCAATGTTATCCATCTGGGGGAAAGGGATTGTTCGATCCAACGCAGACATCAAAAAATAGTTGAGGAGTCACCCTCTCCTGCCCTGGAAGAAGGGCTCAGGTATGAAATGGGTCAGAAGGCAGTAAAGGTTGCTAAAGCAGTTTCATATGCCAATGCCGGTACAGTTGAATTTTTGCTTGATAAGGATAATAATTATTACTTTATAGAGATGAATACCAGGGTACAGGTTGAACACCCTGTTACTGAATATGTTACTGGAATTGATATAATTAAAGAACAGATCAGAATTGCTGCTGGTGAAAAACTGGTTTTTAATCAGGATGATATTAAACTTAAGGGTGTTGCTCTGGAATGTAGGATTAATGCGGAAGACCCGGAAAAAGGCTTTATTCCTTCACCAGGTAGGTTGGAAGAATATATTATTCCTGGAGGTCCTGGAGTAAGAATTGATAGTGGTGTCTATCCTGGTTATTTTATTCCACCAAATTATGATTCAATGGTTGCCAAGTTAATTGTCTGGGAAGAGGATAGGGAAAAGGCTTTATCAAGGATGGAAAGGGCCTTAGATGAATTCTTTATTGATGGTATTAAGACAACAATACCCTACCATCTACGTATATTAAATAATGCCTACTTTAGGAAAGGTAATTATCATACTAATTTTATTCATCGGAGGCTTAATAACGAAAAATAAAAGGGGTGAGTTTTTATGGAAGATAAAGCTAATATAGGTTCAATTAAGATTGCTAATGAAGTTATAGCTATTATCGCCAGTCTGGCTGCAACTGAAGTTGATGGTGTATCAGGTATGAGTGGTGGTGTTGGTAGTGGAATTGCTGAGATGCTTGGGCATAAAAAGGGAGTTAAGGTTGAAGCCAGTGAGAGTGAATGTGTTGTAGAGCTAACGGTTATTATTGATTATGGTTATGCTATCCCTGATGTTGCTGAAGGTATTCAGGAAAATGTGAAAGATGCTATTGAAAGCATGACAGGTCTTGATGTTGAAGAGGTTAACATTCATGTTCAAGGGGTTCATTTTGCTAATGAGGATAATGAGCAAGAGAGTGTAGAAGAGACCGGGCTTAATTAGATAGACTCTTTTAACTTTTGGAATTTAATCCGGGAATGGGGGGAAAGGTAGTGAATCTTTTTTATCGGTTTATCATATTTATTATGTCAATAATATTAATGCTTGTTTCTCTGCTTACTGCAATTTATGCTTTTGGTTTTGCTAGAGTTGGGTTGTTGCCCGATATAATTGAGTCTATGTATAAGCAATGGCAGGCAGGTATAGTCTTTTTGCTGTTATTTATTGCTGGCGCCTGGATTATTTATCCTTTTTTCGTAAGAGAAGTTAAAACTACTCCAATTAGTAGATCAGACCTGGGGGAAGTTGATATTACAATTGAAGCCCTTGATAATTTAGTTAATTCAGTTGCGTTACAACAGGAAGGCATTGCAGAGATTAGCAATAAGATGTTAGTAAAGGATGAAGGATTATTTATTTTTTTACAAGGAAAGGTTTCAGCTGATACCCCTATCCCTGAATTAACAGCTGATTTACAAATGCTTGTTAAATCATATATTGAAGATACAACAGGTGTTAATGTTGCAGGTGTTAAGGTTCTTATTAAGGGTGTTAGTAATGATCAGGAATTAGTGAAATAGGGTGGTTTATAATGGAAAATGAATTATGGAAGAAACTACTTCAACTTATAACATATCATAAGGGTAAAGTCACAGGAGTTCTCCTGGGTTTTTTCCTTGCTATCTTAATATTGATCATTGGGTTTTTTAAAGCTCTGTTGGTTGTTGTATTTTCTTTTGTTGGTTATTATCTTGGTTCTCGCTGGGATCAGGAGGGTGATTTCAAAAGGGTTCTTGACCGCCTACTACCACCACAATATAAACAATAGAAAAGGGGATATTGATGTTGAAGGTTTCAAGACACCAGGAAAGGATTTGGGCACTTCAGGTGTTATACGGCCTGGATATTTTAGATAGTCTATCAGTAGTAGAAGCAAAAAAAGGAATAGCTAATTTAATAGACAGTGAAGTTCTTTGTGATGAACATTATTATTTTGAAGATATAGTAATTGGTGTAGTAAAAAGATTAGCAGAATATGATAGAAAAATAAATGAACTAGCTATTGATTGGAAAGTAGAACGCATGTCATATATTGATAGGAATATCCTCAGGATGGCCCTTTATGAATTGAAAGAAGGTTTAGCACAGGGGGTAGTGATTAATGAAGCAGTAGAGTTAGCCAAGGAGTTTTCTGATGATAAATCACCTGCTTTTATTAATGGAATCTTAGGTAAGGTAAATAAATAAAAACATATTTTTAAAGACCTGGCTTTTAAGGAAAAGCCAGGTCTTTATTTTTGTATAAAAAGAATAGTATTAAGTATAATAAAGCCAGTAGCTTTTTATAAATAAAATAGGGTGTGAATTAAATTGTTTAATATAAAAGAAGGCTATCCAGAAAATGCAGTAGGAGAATTTTTTGTCAACAAAGCCTGTATTAGCTGTGGCAAATGTATGGCAACTGCACCGTATAATTTTAAATTTACTATAGGGGATAAACATGCTATTGTTGACAGACAACCTGTGACTGTTGAAGAAGATAAATTATGCCAAAAAGCATTAAATGACTGTCCTGTAAATGCTATCGAAAAAGTGGAAATATAATAAAAAACTAATAATTATTATATAATACGCCAAAAGAAAACAAAAACTTATTGACAAGTTATCCATATTTTGCTATAATAATAAAAAAAAGGGGTGACTTATGTATGAAGGCAACTGGTATTGTGAGGAAAATTGACGATTTAGGAAGAATTGTATTACCTAAAGAATTAAGGAAAACCATGCATATCGACAGAAAAGATCCAATGGAAATTTATGTTGATGAGGATACTGTAATACTTAAAAAATATGAGCCAGCATGTTTATTTTGTGGGAATGCAGAAGATACCATAGAATATAAGAAAAAGGTAATATGTAAGAGTTGTCTTAAAGAAATGTTGGGCAAAGAAGAAACTGCATAAAAATAAAGGGATGAATTAGCAAAAGAAAATTTTTTGTAGTTTGGTATTTTGATTATAGGAATTAAAAAAACACAGCATGAATTAACTAATTCATGCTGTGTTTTTTATAAATTATAACAGTGTATAAAGATGCCTTTTAATATAATCTGAAGAATGATTTCTTACCGATTATCCTGGAAATAAACCTATTTATTTTAAGAAAAGACCACAAGAGGAACATAAGGAATAGAATAAATAATTTGTGTATTTTACTATTAAATAACAATAGATTATTACCCCCTAAAGTATTTGGATCATTACCTAGTTTTTAGTATTAAAAAATATTTAGACAGGTAGTTTGTGGTAGAAAACTAAATAAGAGTAATAAGCAGATATAAAAAGAAGTTTAATTAAAGGAAATATATATTTAATCTAGAATATTTATTGTATGTGATAGAATAATTATAAATGTTTTACGTGTATTATTTTCAAATGAAATGGATGGTTAAGAAATAATTAAATAAAAGTTTTTTCATCTATGGGGGGAGTAGTTCTAAAATAGAGGTTGAGTAAGCAAATGAGTCAAAGGACCTTATGACTCTAAGGAGGATTAATGCTGTTTTAGTTTTATTGACAGGTATTAACTCTTTAAAATATAACTTAAAGGGTAATATTGAGGAGGATAATGTTTATATGATCTGGAATAAAGATATAGAATGTATAGGTAGAAATGAAATGGCTGAATTGCAGTTAAAAAATCTAAAAAAAGCTGTTAAGAGGGCATATAATAATGTGCCTTTTTATAGAAAGAAGTTTGACAAAGTTGGTTTGAAGCCAGCAGATATAAAATTACTGAAGGATATAGAAAAAATTCCATTTACTACCAAGGATGACTTGAGAGACAATTATCCTTATGGCCTATTTGCTGTTCCTATTAAAGAGATTATTCGCTTACATGCTTCTTCTGGTACAACCGGAAAACCCATTGTAGTAGGATATACTCGTCAAGATATGGAAAACTGGTCTGAATGTGTGGCAAGGATAATAAAGGCAGCTGGTGGATGTAAGGATGATATTGCCCAGGTTGTTTTCGGTTATGGTATGTTTACTGGCGGTTTTGGACTTCATTATGGTTTGGAAAAAGTTGGTATTACTGTTGTTCCTGCTTCAAGTGGTAATTCTAAAAGGCAGTTAATGTTAATGGAGGATTTTGGTTCTACTATAATTGTCGGTACTCCATCATATGCAGTATATCTGGCCGAACTTGCAGAAGAAATGGGTTTGAATAGTAATAAACATAAATTAAGGTTAGGTCTTTTTGGTGGTGAAGGACATACTGATGAACTCCGAGAAGAAATTGAGAAAAGGTGGGGTATCCAGGCAACTGAAAATTATGGCTTAAGTGAGATAGTTGGTCCTGGGGTTGCAGGTGAATGCTTATGCCATACTGGGATGCATATTAATGAAGACCACTTTTATCCAGAGATTATAGATCCTGAAACTGGCAAAACAAAGGGCTATGGTGAAAGGGGTGAACTGGTTTTGACTACCCTTACTAAAGAGGGGATTCCCATGTTGAGATACAGAACTAAAGATATAACAATCCTTGACCCTGAGCCTTGTCAGTGTGGAAGGACAAATGTAAGGATGAAAAAAATTCTAGGTAGAACTGATGATATGTTAATTATTAGGGGAGTAAATGTTTTTCCTTCACAGATCGAAAGTGTGTTGGTAGGGATGGAGCATATTGGTCCCCATTACCAGATACTTGTCCGAAAAAAGGGTTATATGGATGATATAGAGGTTCAGGTTGAGTTGGTTGATGGTAAGATGTTGGAGAAATTTAGTGAATTAGAAAAACTTGAAAAAGGTATTAAAGCAGAGTTGAGGACTACACTCCAGATAGAAGCTAAAGTAAGGCTTGTTGAGCCTAAGTCATTGGAAAGGTCCTTAGGTAAGGCTAAGCGGGTAATTGATCTAAGGGATAAATAAATAAATGATAGATAAATATACTAGAGGGGGTAATAGTAGTGAAGAGACTAATGCTTGGTAATGAGGCTGTTGCCAGGGGTGCTTATGAGGCTGGTGTCAGGGTAGCCTCATCTTATCCAGGGACACCGAGTACTGAAATTACGGAAAGTATAGCAGAATATGATGAAATATATGCTGAATGGGCTCCCAATGAAAAGGTATCATTAGAGGTAGTCTGTGGGTCTGCAATAGCAGGTGCTAGATCAATTTGTGCAATGAAACATGTTGGTTTAAATGTGGCAGCTGATCCATTATTTACAGCTTCTTATACAGGGGTAAATGGAGGACTGGTAATTGTTGTTGCGGATGACCCGGGTATGCATAGTTCTCAGAATGAACAGGACAGTCGTAATTATGCCCGAGCTGCCAAGATGCCGATGTTTGAGCCGGCTGATAGTCAGGAGAGTAAGGACTTTGTTAAAGAAGCCTTTGCAGTTAGTGAGGAGTTTGATACACCTGTTTTAGTTCGTTTATCAACTAGAATCTCTCATTCCAGGGGTATTGTGGAATTAAAAGATAGAGAAGAAGTAGATTTGAAGGATTATAAAAAGGATTTTCAAAAATATGTTATGATGCCTGCCATGGGTAGGAAAAGGCATCTTGTATTAGAAAAAAGAATGGATTCTTTAAAAGATTTTGCTGATAAGACAACTTTGAACAGGATTGAATGGGGCAGCAAGAGAATTGGTGTTATAAGTAGTGGGATTGCTTATCAGTATGCTAGAGAGGCCTTTAGTGATGCTTCATATTTAAAACTGGGTATGGTCTATCCACTACCAGATAAATTGATAAGTGAATTTGCTGATAAGGTAGATAAGTTATATGTTGTTGAGGAATTAGAGCCATTTTTTGAAAAACATATTAAAACAATGGGCATAAAAGTAATCGGCAAAGAAAAGCTGCCTATTACTGGTGAGCTCAGTGCTGAAATTATTAAAGATAAAATGTTAAATGAAAATAATACAAATAAACCCTTTAAAAATGAACTTCCACTTAGACCACCTGTAATGTGTCCCGGTTGTCCTCATCGAGGGACATATTATGTCCTCGGTAAACTTGGTTTGACTGTTACTGGAGATATTGGTTGTTATACCCTGGGGGCGTTACCACCTGCGCAGTCCATGGATACCTGTATCTGTATGGGAGCCAGTATTGGTATGGCTCATGGTATGGAAAAAGCCAGGGGAAAAGACTTTGCTCGGAAAACAGTTGCTGTTCTTGGGGATTCAACCTTTATGCATTCAGGTGTAACTGGTTTAATTGATATTGTATATAATCAGGGTAATTCTACAGTAATTATCCTGGATAACTCTATAACCGGAATGACAGGTCATCAGGATAACCCACTTACTGGTTATACAATAAAGGGTGAAGTAACTAAACAGGTAGACCTTGTAAAATTAGCTGAGGCTGTTGGAATAGAAAGGGTTAGAATTGCCGATCCCTTTAATCTGAAGGAATTTGAGGCTGTTGTTCGGGAAGAGGTTCAGGCAGCTGAACCGTCGGTAGTTATAGCTCAGCGCCCCTGTGCTTTATTAAAAGATGTAAATTATGAAGGTGTGCTGGAAATCAATACAGATAAGTGTGTTGATTGTAAACTCTGTATGTCATTAGGTTGTCCGGCTATTGTGGATAAGGGTGATCATATGGAAGTAAATGAGGCATTATGTGTAGCTTGTATGTTATGTACAGAGGTTTGTCCGGCTAATGCTTTTGAAAAGGCTGGTGATAGTAATGAATAAGCTCAATATTATGATTGTTGGTGTTGGTGGCCAGGGGACTTTATTAGCCAGTAAAGTTATTGGTAATGTTGCGTTAAATAAATCATATGATGTAAAAATGTCTGAGGTTCATGGTATGGCCCAGCGGGGCGGGAGTGTAGTTACCTATGTTAAACTGGCTGAAAAGGTATATTCTCCTATTGTTGAAAAGGGAGAAGCAGATATAATTCTTGCCTTTGAACAGCTGGAGGCTCTTCGTTGGATAGAGTATTTAAAACCAGCTGGAAGATTATTAATTAATAATCAACAAATTGACCCTATGCCTGTAATAATAGAAAATGCAAAATACCCTGATAATATAATAGAAAAATTAAGAGATAAATACCCAAACATAAGGGTAATAGATGCTTTTAAGATTGCTAAAGAATCTGGAAATATTAAAACGGTTAATACAGTGATGATAGGGTTAATGGCCAGGTCACTAGATTTTGAGAAGGAAGATTGGTTTATATCTATCAAAGAAATGGTTCCTGAGAAGTTTATTGAGGTGAATATAAAGGCCTTTGAGGCTGGATATAACTATTAGGGGTATATTAAAGGGGGTATAGGGGTGTTAATAAAACAGATTTCAGTTTTTGTTGAAAATAAATCAGGACGTCTGGCTGAGATTACCAAGATTTTAGCTGAGAACAATATTGATATCAGTGCAGTATCTATTTCTGACACTACAGATTTTGGTATTTTAAGAATGATAGTGAATAAACCAGAAGAGGCAGAAGAGGTTTTACAGAAAGCTGGTTTAACAGTTAGCTGTACAGCTGTGATTGCAATATCTGTAAAAAATAAACCTGGTGGACTAGCAGAGGCATTAGACCTTCTGGCTGATAAAGGAATAGGTATAGAGTACATGTATGCTATCGGTAAAAAGACGGAAGAGGCCTTGATAATTTTGCGTGTTGAAGATGCTGATAAAGCTGTGAATTTACTTTTGAGCTATAATATCAAAGTGTTGCCCTCTGATTCTGTTTATAGTCTATAAGTTGTGAAAACTAGATATTCAGGGTAATATCTATACTTATTGCTCTTAATGGCGGCTGTCTTGCCAGGTTAAATAGTATAAATTAGATTTGTAGATGGTCTATAGTTATACATATATTGATTCTTTTGATATTTAAAAAAGGGGAGATTTAATGATTACTATCAATAAAGAAATCGAACTTAATCAATTGGAAGAAAAAGTTGCCAGAAAAATTCTTGTTAATGGTGAATCATTGATGATGGTTGAGGTATATTTTAAAAAAGGTGGTATAGGTCAGGTACATAGTCATGAAGAACATGAGCAAGTGAGTTATGTAGTCGGTGGTAGTTTTGAGATAAGCTGTGATGATGAAAAGAAGGTTTTAAAGAGTGGAGATAGTTTTTATGCTGATAAAAACGTTGAACATGGTGTTAAAGCTCTGGAAGATGGAGTAATATTGGACATTTTCACACCAATCAGAGAAGATTTTGTGGAATAAACAGGTACTTAGTTAATTAATGAATAAACAAATAGTAAATCTACTTTGTAATAATAACAGGAAAACTTATGGTATTATTTTGTCACAAAAATAAAAACCCCTTTATATTTATATAAAAGGGGTTTTTTGTTGTTGGAGCAGAAATAATTATAAGAACTCTATGTATAAAAGTTACAAATTTAGTTATATTATATAATATAAATTCAAGAGAATAATTACTGGAGGGATAATAATGAGAACAGGTATGACCCTATTGATAAAATTTATTTTAACGTTTGTATCAGCTTTTATTGCTTTCGATTTATTATTAAATAATGATATCTCCTGGATCTTATTACTGAGTTTGGTGGCTATGTTAATTAATTATCTAATAGGGGATTTAATGGTATTACCGGCAAAGGGTAATATGATAGCTTCTATTGGTGATGGTCTTCTTGCTGCAATAACAGCTTATATTTTTGATCTTTTAATTCCTGCCTTTACTACAAGCTGGTCAACATTATTGTGGTTTGCTATATTAATTGGGATAGCAGAGTATTTCTTTCATTTATACTTAAAAAAGGATGAAAAAGTAGCCCCTTAGAGAACTGATTGAATCCTCCCGCTCAAAATGAAAACTAAAAGCAACAGGCGTAACAGAAAACCCTTATTCTAGTCTTGAAAACCAGCTCTAATATAATAGCATATTGGCCATAAGTATCAGCCCCTTTAATTTATTTTAACACATGCTATATGGTTAATTCAATTATATTTTATAATTCTAATTGACTACTTATGATTTGAACTTAGTATTTTCAATAATTCTTTCATTTCTGGTGTTTAATTGGTTATATGGATAAACATTTTACATATGAAAAAGATGTAGATGAGGGATTATATGATGATTTTAAGAACGACTATGATGGTTTTTATTTACCCTGAATTACCGTTATGTATTTTATCTAGTTAAATATAGATAAATCTTGTTAATAAAACCCTTGATAAATAGATTATCAGGTATATTTTTGTAAACAATAATTTCCAACTGTTAAACTTATTTTATCCTTTTAAATCGTCGTAGCTGTCACTTTTTTTAAGGAGATTTATGATAATTGTATAATCAACTTTAGGTTTAAGCTCTTAAAACAGGAAATGATATATTGCTAAAAAACCCACAGGTTCAGTTTCCCGTGGGTTTTTATTTATTTTGCTTTTTTCTTTAAGCTACTTATATCAAGCCTGTTCTGTGCAATAAAATCTAATGCAAGTTCTGTTTTATTGTTAAGACTTTTTATATCGTCTTTGATTTGACTAATGTCATTTTCAATATTAGAAAGTCTTTGGTCAACATCAATCTTAAAATTACCGAAACCTTCCAGAAATATATCTATCTTTCCTTCTAAATTGTCAATCTTTTTTTCTAATTCATTCATACTATCAACTCCTTATTATATTGTTCTTGATTATTTGAGCAATTCCTTCTTGGGGAGTATATAATTTCAATTTATATATTATTTTTTTATTATATCATGTCCGAGTTTTTCTGTGCTATTTTTGGGGTTATGACATTGATGTTAAAAGTGATAAGTATAAACTACCTATTTCAGTTGCGGCAAGGGCTAAAATAAGGGAAGGCACATTTTTAAGGTTAAGAGCTGATTATATTCTTATTGGTAAATATTCTGGAGATAGTGATTTAGGATTTGAACCTAGTGATGATTTTGATGGTTATGGTTTTGATATTAGTTTTAAACAAAAAATTAATGAAAAGGTTAGTTTTGTAATTGGTTATATGGATAAACATTTTACATATGAAAAAGATGAAGATGAGGGAGTTGCTGAAGATAGGGATAATGATTATGATGGTTTTTATTTAGGATGTGATGTGGTATTTTAAAAATTAAATCCACCCTTAACGGGGGTTATTTTTTATTTGGTTTTTCTGAACACTTTCCGGACACTTTTACCAACATGAAATTTGACCGCCAAGCATAAAGAAACGGGCTTAACGCCCGTTGTTTCAATGGTGCTGAAGGTGGGAGTCGAACCCACATGAACCGAAGTCCACATGACCCTGAATCATGCGCGTCTGCCAGTTCCGCCACTTCAGCATATATTTTGCTGTTTATCTTGACACTTTATATAGTATAATACTTCATAGCTTATATGTCAATACTTCAAATGAAGTTATTTTGAAAAAAGATAAATTTTAAGTTTTTGTATATTTAGAAAATTTAATATTATCGGTTAAATTTCTTATTAAATATTTCTATAAAACCTTTATTTTTTATAAAAGTGGATATAATATAGATAATCCAGAAAAAAGGGGGTTAAATAGTGGAAAACAGGCATTTTCCACAGCGAGTTCGTACTATTAAGTATGGAGGAATAAAGTATATTAATAATGTTTCGACTGAAGAGATTAATGACTTTGTAGAAGGTTTGCCTGAAGACAAGAAGAGCAGTATGGCAGAGGTTACACAGCTGCTAAAAGAGCAGGGACTGATCAGCCTTATACCTGATGATGAGCCAAGTCCCCCATGTTAATTTAACAGGAATATAAAAAGTTTTTGCAGGATTTTAAGTCAAGTTAAAGAATAATTATAAAAAAGGAATTAAAAAATAAAGTAGAGGTAGTAAAAGGGAAATTGGAGGGGTTTTATGTTCAAAATTTTAGAAAAAGAAGTATTAGCTAAGGGAATAAAAAGGATAAATGTAAAGGCTCCTATGATTGCTAATAAAACAAAAGCAGGGAATTTTATTATTCTAAGGATTGATGAGAAGGGTGAAAGGATTCCTTTAACGGTTGCTGACTATGACAGAGAGACCGGTATAATCTCCATTATATTTCAGGAGGTTGGTTATACAACCAAACAGTTAGGTAGCCTGGAGGTTGGTGAGCATATTAAAGATATTGTGGGTCCTTTAGGTAAACATATTGAACTTGAGGGTTATAAAAAAGTTGTTTGTCTTGGAGGTGGTTCTGGAACGGCTTTGCTTTATCCCAAGGTCAAGGCTTTTTACAATAAGGGGTCAGAGGTAATTGCTATTACCGGTGCCCGGACAAAGGATTTGATTATTTTAGAGGATGAGCTGGCTGAGATAAGTAATAAATTATATATTGCTACTGATGATGGTAGTTATGGCCATCATGGTTTTGTAACAGACATTCTTAAAGATCTATTGGAAGAAGATCAGGAGATTGACCTGGTTGTTGCTATTGGTCCTGTTCCCATGATGAAAGCGGTAGCTGATATGACAGCAGCATATGGTGTAGAGACAATAGTGAGTCTTAATTCATTGATGGTTGATGGAACTGGGATGTGTGGTGGATGTCGGGTCACTGTTGGTGGTGAAACAAAGTTTACCTGTGTAGATGGACCTGCCTTTGACGGACACCAGGTAGATTTTAATGAATTAATAAATAGGCTTAGTTTTTATAAAGATGAAGAAGAAGTGCATCAATGTAGACTGGATGAAGAGGTGAATAAATAATGGCCTTACAGAAAAAGAAGACAGAAATGCGCAATCAGGATCCAACTGAACGAATAAACAATTTTAAAGAAGTACCTTATGGTTATAATAAAGAAGAGGCCATCAATGAAGCTGAAAGGTGTTTACAGTGTCCTAAGTCGCCTTGTGTAAATGGTTGTCCTGTTAATGTTCCTATTCCAGATTTTATTAAGGCATTAAAAAAAGGAAAGATCGAAGAAGCCAATGATATAATAAAAAGCAAAAACAATTTACCTGCAATCTGTGGTAGGGTCTGTCCACAGGAAAGTCAGTGTGAAAAAGTCTGTGTTATGGGAGCCAAGAATGAACCAGTGGCTATAGGCCGTCTGGAGAGGTTTGTTGCAGATTCTATGTTAGACAAGGTGAACACCTCTGCTGATGCTGTAGCAGATAAAGTTAGTAAGGAAAAGGTTGCAGTAATAGGAGCAGGACCAGCTGGTTTAACTGCTGCTGCTGATCTGGCTAAAGAGGGTTATCAGGTGACTATCTTTGAAGCCTTACATGATACTGGTGGGGTTCTCCGTTATGGTATACCTGAGTTTCGTCTGCCTAAAAAGATACTTGATAAAGAGGTTGAGAGTGTAAGAGCCCTTGGTGTAGATATAAGGGTTAATGTTATAGTAGGTAAGAGTGTTACAATTGATGAGCTCTTTGCCGAAGATTATCAGGCTATCTTTATTGGTACAGGTGCTGGGCTACCGCGTTTTATGAATATTCCAGGTGAAAATCTTAATGGTGTTTATTCTGCTAATGAGTTTTTAACCAGGGTAAATCTTATGAAGGCCTATAAATATCCTGATTATAGAACCCCTGTTAAGATTGGTAATAGGGTAGCTGTTATTGGGGCTGGTAATGTAGCTATGGATTCAGCAAGGACTGCCAGGAGGCTGGGGGCTGATGAGGTGGTTATAGTTTATAGACGGTCTGAAGAAGAGATGCCTGCTCGGGATGAAGAGATAGAGCACGCCAGGGAAGAAGGCGTAATCTTTAAATTATTAAATAATCCAGTTAAAATTGATGGTCAGGAGGGTCGTGTTTTCAGTATGGAATGTATTAAGATGGAGTTGGGTGATGAGGATGATTCAGGTAGAAGGAGGCCTGTTCCCATTGAGGGGTCAAACTGGACAATGGAAGTTGATACAGTAATTGTAGCTATTGGTCAGACACCAAATCCATTACTGACGAGTAATACTGAAAACCTGAAGACTGAGTCCTGGGGAGGAATTATGGTAGATGATAGGCTGGCAACCAGTCGTGAAGGGGTTTTTGCAGGTGGTGACATAGTAACAGGTGCTGCGACTGTCATCCAGGCAATGGGGGCCGGAAAAAAAGCAGCCCGGAGTATTATTGATTACCTGACAAGTAAGGAATGGAGTGGTAAAAATTGAGTAATTTGATAGATGGTAAAGCGATTGCTGAAGAAATAAGGAATGAATATAAAGAAAGGGTTAAGGAATTTGCCGGAGAGGGTAGAAAGCCTGGTTTAACAGTTGTTTTGGTAGGTGATGACCCGGCTTCACAAACATATGTTAAATTTAAAGAAAGGGCTGCTACTGAACTTGGGATTTCTTCAGAAATAGTCAGGCTCAGCCAAAATATAAATCAGCAGGAATTATTGGAACTTATTGATAGATTAAATCTTGATGATGGGGTTGATGGTATTTTGGTACAACTTCCTCTACCAGAACATATAAATGAAAAGGTAATTATAGAAGCGATTGCTCCTACAAAAGATGTAGATGGTTTTCATCCCATAAATACCGGTAGATTGTTTAGTGGTCAGCAGAATAGGACAAGGTTTGATGCCTGTACACCAATGGGAGTTATCGAGCTCCTGGATAGAAAAGGGATTACGATTGAGGGTAAAAAAGCCGTTGTAGTTGGCAGAAGTATTATTGTGGGTAAACCGGTGGCTCATCTCCTTTTAGAGAGAAACGCTACTGTTACTATCTGTCATTCCAGGACTGCCAATTTAGCTGCTGAAACCAGACAGGCCGATATTTTAATTGCTGCTGTTGGTCGTCCTAATTTAATAACAGCTGATATGGTTAAAGAGGGTGTTGTTGTTATTGATGTAGGGACTAATCGTGTTAACGGCAAACTGACTGGAGATGTTGCTTTTGATGAAGTTAAGGAAAAGGCAGCCTATATTACACCTGTCCCTGGTGGTGTTGGGCCGATGACAATAGCAATGTTAATGAAAAATACTATTAAAGCTAGAGAATATCATGGGGTCTAATAGTTATTATGGATAGAAAAATTTATAGTGTTTCCAGGATAACAGATTATATTAAGGATTTATTTGCCGGAGACAACTTGCTCAATGATATATGGGTAGTTGGAGAGATTTCTAACTTTCACCACCACAGTTCCGGGCATATGTATTTTACCTTAAAGGATAGTAATACTTGTTTAAATTCTTTAATGTTCAAGGGTTATAATAGGTATTTAAAATATAAACTGGAAGATGGTATGAAGGTAAATGCCCATGGGTATATTGATTTATACAAACCACGGGGGAGTTACCAGTTTTATATTGATAAGATTGAACCAGCTGGTAAAGGGGCCCTTTATCTGGCTTTTGAACAATTAAAAGAGAAACTGGAAAAAGAAGGTCTTTTTGCTAGTGAATCTAAGAAAAAAATACCGATGCTTCCTAAAAAAATAGGTATTGTAACTTCACCTACAGGTGCAGCAATCAGGGATATTTTATCAGTGGTAAAAAGACGTTTTGCTGGTGTATCTGTTTTGATAGTACCATCAAGGGTGCAGGGTGATATGGCCAAAGATGAATTAATTAGTGGTATTGATTATTTAAATAAACGTAGTGATATAGACTTGATTATAATTAGCCGCGGTGGTGGGTCGATTGAAGACCTCTGGCCCTTTAATGAGGAGATAGTGGCCAGAGCTATTTATCACTCGAAAAAACCGATTATCAGTGGTGTTGGTCATGAAACTGATTTTACGATAAGTGATTTTGTGGCGGATCTGCGGGCACCGACACCATCTGCTGCTGCCGAATTGGCTATTTCTTCCAGAGAAGAGATAGAGAAGAATATAACTGGTCTATTTAGTAGGTTGAAAAACGCAGTAAATTATAAGATGGAGAGATACAGAGAAAATCTTATTACCCTGAAAAATAACAGGGTCTTTTCCCTACCTGAAGAGTTATATGCTGCCCAGATACAGGAAAGGGATGAACTGGTAAAGAGGTTTGAATGGGCCATGGAAAAGAGTATTGGGAGTTATAAGGAGAGATTTACTTTAGTAAATAGTAAACTGAATAGTCTTAGCCCACTTAAAACGTTGGAACGTGGTTATTCTATAGTAAGTTCCAGAGGCAAATTAATCAGGGATGTTTCTGGTATTAAAAAGGGTGACTATCTGGATATAAGACTTAGTAATGGAACTATAAAGAGTATTGTAGAGGAAACAGAGAAAGAAGGTGAATTTAGTGTCTGAGAATGAAATGAAATTCGAGAAAGCACTGGAAAAATTAGAAGATATTGTAGAAAAACTAGAATCAGGTGGTCTTTCTCTGGATGAGTCCTTGGAAAAATTCACCGAAGGTGTCAAGCTGATTAAATTCTGTAACCAGGAGTTAGCTGCTGCTGAAGAAAAGATAGAGATTGTCTTAAAAGAAGCAGATGACTTAAATAATATAGTTCCCTATAAGAATGAGGAGGAAATAAATTGACTGATATTACACAGTTATTAAAGGATTATGCTGCTGATTCAGATAGAGTACTTAATGAACTAATGGATTTAGAAGAGAATATAATAGCACCAAAACTCCTCACTGCTATGAGATATACCCTGTTTTCCGGTGGTAAAAGGCTAAGACCTATCCTGACAAGGATGACAGCTGAATTACTGGCAGGTGATGTAGTTTCTGCCCTTAAAGTTGGGGCAGCTCTGGAGATGATACATACATACTCACTTATCCATGATGACCTTCCCAGTATGGATAATGATGATTTCCGCCGCGGTAAGGCTACAAATCACAGGGTTTACGGAGAAGGTATTGCAATTCTAGCAGGTGATGGTTTGCTAACCTATGCCTTTAATATTTTAGCTAATCTTTCCTTACCAGCCGAGAGGATTGTTAGGATAATTCAATTAATAAGTGATGGGGCAGGGATAAATGGAATGGTAGCTGGTCAGGTCCTAGATCTGGAAGCTGAAGACAGGAAAATAGGTCTTAAGGAACTTAAGGAAATACACCGGGCTAAAACAGGGGCTTTATTTAGAACAGCGATACTGGCTGGTGCTTTTTGTGCTGACCCAGAAGATAAGGAAATAGATGCTCTGAGAAAATACGCCAATTATCTTGGCTTAACCTTTCAGATAGTTGATGATATACTTGATGTTATTGGTGATGAAGATAAACTTGGGAAAAAAACTGGTAGTGATGAAGAGCTTAATAAAGCTACTTATCCAAAATTAATTGGTCTTGATCAGGCGCGAGCTGAGGCTGAGAATACAGCAACTTTAGCCCGGGAAGCACTGAATATGTTTGGCGAAAAGGCAGATAATCTACTACAGTTGATAGACTATATTCTAATCAGACAGTCTTGATTGAAAGTTGGATATAATATGTGTTATAATATCTTTTACGGATGGTGCAGTATCCTAGTCAATACTCTATTTCTGAAGGCGGGCCTAAAAATCCGTCAAGGGCATATCGATGAAGTTCCTGGTGCTGGCTGCTGACGCCCAGTCGGGGGCTGGTGCTGGGAGTTAAGGGCTTGGGGCGATCCACAATGGCATGTGGGCGTTGACCCCTTTCCCGTGGAGGCCAAAATGCTTGTGGGAACAGTGTTTTGGTGAACCTGTATCTGTTGCAAGATGGATGCAGTGTAGCCTGCTTTGAAGTGGTGCAGGGGACAGTAGTAATGTATTTATATCAAGGAACCAGGTACAAATACCTCCTTCTACTGGAAACCTGAACTGCAAAAGAAGCTAGGAAATGGGTATGTATTGTCAAGGAAAACTTCTAGGCTGCTGAACAATTTGTTCAGGTATAATAGGGATTAAAGTGTGGTCTTAGTGGTAGTCCAGTCCTGTATAGGGTGACCTTACAGTTGGAATAATAAAGGGAAACCGCCTAACTGGTGACAGTAGGTTATTCTAGGGGAAAACCAACTGGACCTATGCCGCAGTGTTTACCTGTTATATTACCATCCAGTCTAAGATAATTAATCTTGAAGGGTGAAAAAGATTTGGATATTGAGAATATAAAAGGAAGTCTATTAATTGCTATTCTTACATTTTTGATTGCTATTCTGGTTACACTAGGTTCACAGTTACAGATAGAACATGTATCTTTGATTCCTGCAATAATAATATTATTAATAATAATTTTTATAGGGATTATAAGTGATATGATTGGTGTTGCTGCTACAGCTGCCAACATAAAAACCTTTAATGCCCGTGCTGCTAAACGTTTATTTGGGGCTAAAGAGGCTTTGTTTCTGGTTAAACACGCTGACAGGGTAGCAAGTCTCATGTGTGATATTGTCGGTGATATCTGTGGGACTGTTAGTGGTGCTACCGGGGCAATTATTGTTCTTAGAATAATTGCTGTCTGGGGTGGTTCCGAGGGTTTTATTAATCTTATTGTCATAGGATTGGTAGCTGCTTTAACAGTTGGTGGTAAGTCATTTTTTAAGACTTATGGAATTAAAAGCGCAGATGAAATTATTTTTTTTGTAGGAAAAATTATTGCTGGCTTTATTTTAATCAGGCTAGTAATCGCTGCTAAATTAAGAGGTGACAAATAAATGAGACGGATATTGGATGATGTTTATTCACCAGATGATATTAAGGTTTTATCCTATGAGGAAATGGATAGACTTGCCTTTGAAATAAGGGATTTTATTATTAAAACGGTTGCTGATACTGGGGGACATTTAGCTTCTAATCTAGGTGTTGTTGAGCTTACCCTGGCCCTTCATTATCATTTGAATAGTCCTCAGGATAAAATAATTTGGGATGTTGGTCATCAGTCCTATATTCATAAAATAATAACCGGTAGGAAAAATGAGTTTAAAACAATTAGACAGTATGAGGGTTTGAGTGGATATCCCAAACGAAGTGAGAGTGTTCACGATATTATTGAGACTGGTCATAGTAGTACTTCAATAGGATCAGCTCTTGGTCTTGCTCTGGCCAGGGACCATGAGCAGAGAAAAGACAGGGTATATGCTGTTATTGGTGATGGTTCTTTAACTGCTGGTATGGCCTTTGAGGCCTTGAATCATGCTGGTCATCTGGGCAGGGATATGACTGTAATTCTAAATGATAACAATATGTCTATTTCGCCAAATGTAGGGGCCTTATCACATTATCTTTCTAATATCAGAATAGATCCACGTCTTCATAAATTAAAGGAAGATATAGAATTTATAATAAGCAGAATACCTAGGATAGGTTCAGTTATGTCCAGGACTATTGAAAGGGTAAAGGACGGACTTAAATATACAGTATTAACCGGGATATTATTTGAGGAAATGGGATTTACCTATATTGGACCACTTAATGGACATAATATAGAAGAATTGCTTAATAACTTTAAAAAGGCTGATATGATTAAAGGTCCGGTTTTGATACATGTTAACACAATTAAGGGAAAGGGTTATCAACCTGCTGAAAACCAACCCAGTAAATATCATGGGGTAAGTCCATTTAAAATAGGTAATGGAGAAAGAAAGAAGGAAAGGGCACTGCCTTCCTATAGTGAGGTTTTCGGCCGGGCTATGATTAAGATAGGCCAGCTTGATAATGATTTGATCGGGATTACTGCAGCAATGCCAGAGGGAACAGGTTTGAATATTTTTAAAGAAAAATTTTCAGACCGTTTTTATGATGTTGGAATTGCTGAACAACATGCTGTAACACTGGCAACTGGACTGGCCAGGGGAGGCAAAAAACCTGTCGTAGCCATTTATTCCTCTTTTTTACAGAGGGCATATGACCAGATTATCCATGATACATGTATTCAGAACTTACCAGTTGTATTTGCCATTGACAGGAGTGGTATTGTAGGGAATGATGGTGAAACACATCAGGGTACCTTTGATATTTCTTTTTTAAGACCGATACCGAATCTTACCCTTATGGCACCAAAGGATGAAAATGAATTACAGCATATGTTATATACTGCTGTTAACTTAGATAGTCCGGCAGCAATCAGATACCCCCGTGGAGACATCTATGGTGTAAAAATTGATCAAGACCTAAATAAGCTTGAGGTCGGTAAGGCTGAGGTGGTTAAGGAAGGTAAAGATATTTTGATAATAGCAATTGGTTCCCGTGTTTACCCTTCTTTAGAGGCTGCTCGCCAACTTGCTGAACAGGGAATAGAGGCTGAAGTTATTAATGCCAGGTTTATTAAACCCCTTGATAAGGATTTGTTAGTTGCTAAGATTAAGAAATTTAAAAAGGTAGTAACAGTAGAAGAACAGGTTTTAAATGGAGGATTTGGTACAGCAGTGCTGGAATTAATTAATAAAGAACAACTGGAGGGTATTTCCTTAAAGAGACTTGGTCTGCCAGACAGTTTTATACCACATGGTTCTCAGGAGATGATGAGATCACTTTACGGAATTGATACCTCAGGTATTGTAGATACAGTACTTGAGTTTTCTGCTACAGATATGGGGGTTGCTGTATGGCCAAGAAAGAACGCCTAGATATTTTGCTAACTGAACGGGGACTGGTTTCCAGCAGGAGCCAGGCTAAAAGGTCTATTATGGCTGGTAAGGTATTAGTTGATGGTGAGGTAGTAGATAAAGCAGGTACCAGAATAAAATTGACAGCTAAAATCGAACTTAAAGGTAAGGAATCCCCTTATGTAAGCCGTGGAGGTCTAAAACTGGAGAAAGCCCTTCGTGTATTTGCAATAGATACCCTGGGGAAAGAAGCCATTGATATTGGTGCATCAACAGGTGGTTTTACAGATTGTCTCTTACAAAATGGTGTTAAACAGGTTTATGCAATAGATGTTGGTTATGGTCAGCTTGCCTGGGAATTACGACAGGATGACCGGGTTGAAGTTATTGAACGGACAAACTTCAGGTATCTTACCCCTGATCAGTTAAAAATTAAGGTTCCTCTGATAGTGACAGATGTTTCTTTTATCTCTTTACGCCTTATCATTCCACCGGCTGTACAGTTTTTACAAGAAGAGGGAGATATTGTTGCTTTGGTAAAACCACAGTTTGAAGCTGGACCAGATAGGGTTGGTAAGAATGGTGTGGTAAGAGATAGTAAGCTACATAGAGAGGTAATTAATGAACTCAGTTCCTTTTTTCAGGGAGAGGGTCTGGCTCTAATGAATTTGAATTATTCGCCAATAACTGGTGCTAGCAGTAAAAACATAGAATTTTTGATACATTTGAAAAAAACAAGGGAAGAAATAGATCCAATCTTGTGGCAGCGTAAGATAGAAAAAATAGTAGAGACAGCACACAGCCAGTTTGAGAGGGGTTGATTTTATTCAAATTTTTGGCCTATATATGAACACATTAAAAGAAGAGGCATATCCAGTAGTTAATAATGTAATTACTTTTTTAGAAAAAAATGAGGCTGATTATTTAATTGAAGAGAATGCTGCTTTATTACTGGGAAGAGAGGACAAACGGGCAGATTATAAGCTTTTGAAAGAAAAGGTAGACCTTGTAATTGTCTTTGGTGGTGATGGGACCTTTCTTCATGCCTCACATCATTTTTTTAATACTGATATTCCTTTACTGGGGATAAATATTGGACATTTAGGCTTTTTAACAGAGATAGAAACAGATGAGTTGACAGTAGCTTTGAGCAATCTATTAAAAGGGAATTATAAAATAGAAAAAAGAATGATGTTAAATGTTAGTGTTTTTCGTAGTGCTAAAGAAATATTTAATAGTACTGCTCTTAATGATCTTGTTATCCACCGTGGTGGAAAATTAAAAATGATTTCCCTTGAATTATATATTAATAATGAGATAGTCCATTCTTATAGGGCAGATGGTTTAATAATAACGACTCCCACTGGTTCAACTGCCTATTCATTATCTGCTGGAGGGCCAATAGTTAACCCTCAGGTCAGGGCTATAATTCTAACACCTATCTGTCCACATACACTTTTTATGAGACCTATGGTAATATCTGATCAGGAGAGTTTAAAGGTTAAGGTTGAAGGTGATGAAAGCATGAGATTAACTGCTGATGGTAGAGCTAATTGTTTATTAGAGGCCGAAGATGAAATCTGTCTGTCTGCCTCAGAAAAAGAGTTATCAATTATAAGAATGCCTGAAAAAACCTTTTATACAATTCTTCATAAAAAAATGAAGCTAGGTCTGGTATAAAGGAGGTATTAGATGAAGAGTAAGCGCCATTTAAGGATATTAAATCTTATAAAAACTTATGATATAAGCACCCAGGAGGAATTAGTTGCCAGACTGGAGCAGGAAGGAATAGATGTTACTCAGGCTACTATATCACGTGATATAAAAAAATTGGGCCTGATCAAGGTTCCGGATGGTTATGGTGGTTATAAATATTCACTGGCCAATGAGCGTAAACAGACAGACATCTATGACTGGTTAAAAAGAATGTTTCAGGATTTTGTAGTTGATATGGATTATAGTGAGAATCTTATTGTCCTTAAAACACTACCTGGAACTGCAATGGGTTTAGCTTCAGCTATTGATAACATAGACTGGGAAGATGTTATTGGTACAGTTGCTGGTGATGATACATTATTGTTAATTATTAAACCGAAGGAGAGAACCAGGGGATTATTTGAAAAATTACAGAATTTTTTAGCCTGATTTCTTTAGAGAAGGGAGAGTGTATTATGTTAGTTGATTTTCGGGTCAAAAACTATGCTTTGATAGATGAGCTTGAAATACAATTTAGGGATGGTCTTAATGTTTTAACAGGAGAGACTGGTGCTGGTAAATCTATTATCATAGGAGCCCTTGAAATATTACTGGGAGCCCGTGCCTCTTCTGATTTAATAAGAACTGGTCAGGAAACAGCCTATATTGAAGCTGTTTTTGAGCCGCGTAAACTTAAAGAAATTAACAGCTATCTTATGGAAGTAGGGATTGAGCCAGAAGAAAAGATGATTCTTTTGTCCAGGGAAATAAGGGAAAATGGTCGGAACCGTAATAGAATAAATGGCCAACTGGCTACGGCTGGTATGATTAAAGAGATAAGCAGGTATTTAGTTGATATTCATGGTCAACATGAACATCAATTGATTCTGGATTCGACTTCTCAACTTGATCTGCTTGATGAATTTATTGTTGATAAGGAGTCTAAACTCAAGGATATGGTTGCCGAAAAATTTGCCAGGATAAAAGAATTAAGAAATAAATTATTGGAGATTGAAATAGATGAAACGGAAAAAGCCAGGCAGATAGATTTACTGGAATTTCAAATTTCAGAAATAGAAAATGCAGGTCTTCAAGAAGATGAAATGGAAGGATTGGAGAAGGAATACAAGATTTTAACAAATATGGAAGACATTTATACTAGTGTTGGGAGTATCTATAATGCAATTAATGGGGAAGATTATAATAAACATTCGACACTAGAAGAAATTGGTTTTTTTATGAAAGAGATGGAAAATATCAAAGATTATGATTCCAATCTTGAAGAATTTTATGATATTATTAAAGATATCTATTATCAACTTGAAGAATTGGGTTTTCAGCTACATAATTATTATGATAGCTTAGAATATGATGATCATAGATTGAAAATTGTCGAAAGCAGAATTTCCCAGATAACTGCTCTGCAGAGGAAATACGGAAAAACTGTTTCAGAAATACTAACTTATAAAGATGAAATAAAGCAGAGCTTAAGTGATTTAAAATCCCAGGATTTACTAATAAAGAAATTAAGAAAAGAATTACATGAAATTGAAGAAAATTATTATGAAACGGCCCGGAAATTATCTAAAATTCGACAGGCTAAGGCTGTAAAATTAGAAGAGATGATTTCTCAGGAGTTAATAGATCTAGCTATGAAGGATACGATTTTAAAAATTAAATTTAAAGAAAAAAAACTAGCTGACAATGGTATAGATCGGGTTGAATTTATGATTTCTACTAATCGTGGGGAGGAGTTAAAACCACTTGCTAAAATTGCCTCTGGGGGTGAACTATCAAGGATAATGTTGGCCCTTAAAACTATTATTGCCCATATTGACCAGGTTGATACACTAATTTTTGATGAGGTAGATAGTGGTGTTGGCGGCAAAACAGCTCAGATGATGGCAGAAAAACTGGCCTTAATTAGTCAAAAACGACAGGTTATTTGTATTACCCATCTACCCCAGATTGCCAGCATGGCTGATAATCATTTCTTTATTAGTAAAAAAACAGATGTCAATCATACCTATACAGATATATATTCCCTTGACCAGATGGGGCAAAAAGAAGAACTGGCCAGGATGCTGGGTGGTGTTACATTAACTGATACAACTATGAAGCATGCTGAAGAAATGCTTACTTTAGCTGATGATAAAAAGTCTAAAATGATTTAATTATCCTGGCAATATATAACTGAATAACAAGCAATCCCATAGGCTACTCTAAGATATAGAGGCGCCTATTTTATATTTATCTTAGGAGTGATGTCTTTGCGGAAAAAAATAGGGATTGTTTTTTTATTTGGACTTATTTTATTTTTAATTTCATTTTATTTTATTTTATTTTATCAAATACCGGGTTCTTTTTCATTAATAAAGGGAGAAGAGACATTTTTATTTGAGTTTCCTTTTAATTTATCAATTAATGGAGAGAGGGATATTAGTTTAGAGATTAATGGTAGGACGATTAATGATATTGATGATATTTCTCTTAATCCTGGTAACGGTCTTAAAGTTAAAGCCAATCAAATTGGTAAGGTATCAATGGATTTAAAATTATTTGGTATTTTTCCTTTTAAAAGTATTACAGTTAATGTTTTACCTGAGATTAAAGTTTTTCCTGGAGGTCAGGCTATTGGCGTTTTATTAAGGAGTAAGGGGGTTATGGTGGTTGGTAAATCTTTTGTGGAGAGCAAGAATGGTCATCGTTATTATCCTGCCCGGGAAGCAGGTATCGAAGTAGGTGATACAATACTGGAGATTAATGGGAGTGAGATAAACGACAAATTAAAACTGGCTTCAAATATTCAAAAAATAGCAGAACAGGGTTTACCACTTTCTTTAAAGATAAAAACCCAGCAGGGGAAATTAAGGGCTGTAAATTTAAAAGCAGTAGAAAATAAACAGGGAATCTACATGATTGGTCTTTATGTTGATGATGGGGTTGCAGGTGTAGGAACATTAACATTTTATGAAACAGAAAAAAAGGAATATGGAGCCCTCGGTCATGAAATTACTGAAGCTAATAGTAATAACAGAATAGAGGTCAGGGAAGGCAAAATCATTGAGGCTAAAATATCAGGTATAAATTCAGGGAAAAAGGGTTTGCCAGGTGAAAAATTAGGAACCTTCTTTCAAACTGATAATGTGATCGGAGATATCGTTACAAATAATAAATTTGGTATCTATGGAAACCTTCATACTATACCTAACAATCCTTACTTTTCTGAGCCGGTTCCAGTAGCAGCAATTTCACAGGTCAAGATAGGTCCAGCAAAGATGTATACAGTTGTAAATGATGGAGTAATTGAAGAATTTGATGTTAATATTGAGAGAATTTATCAGCAGAGTTATCCAGGTGATAAAGGGTTGATTATTAGTATTATTGACCAGAGATTAAAAGAAATGACTGGTGGTATAATACAGGGAATGAGCGGCAGCCCAATTGTTCAAAATGGTAGGATGGTTGGTGCAGTAACTCATGTTTTTGTTAATGAGCCTACTAAAGGATATGGTGTTTTTGCAGAATGGATGCTTCTTCAAACAGGTATTTATGAAATGAACCGGGCTAGTAATTTTTAGTCCGGTTTTTTAAAAAATAAGATATACTGCAATAAGTTAGATAAAAAAAGAAATAATATATATTATAAGGAGTATAATATAAAATATGGAAAAATAATAAAATTTTACTTTATTAAGCAGGTGTTTAGAATTTAATGTAGAAGTTAATTATTGTCAGAGAAATTATGTAAAATTATAAAGGGGGAGTTTGATAATTCTATGGAAGAAAATGTTAGAATTGTGCTAGTTGATGATAATAGGGAGTTCTGTCAGTTGTTGGAGGAATACTTAAATGAACAGGAAAATTATGATGTGGTAGGAGTAGCTTATAATGGTGTAGAGGGTTTAGGACTAATTAAAGAAAAAGAACCAGATGTCTTAGTACTCGATCTGATTATGCCTCATTTAGATGGTATTGGTGTTATGGAAGAGATGAACAACCTAAATTTGACCAGAGACATTAAAACTATAATCTTGACTGCTTTTGGTCAGGAAGAGGTTACCAAAAGAGTTGTTGAACTGGGAGCAAATTATTATATTATGAAACCATTTGATCTTGACAAACTTGTGGAAAGAATTGATCAGTTGATGACTCCGCCTACCAGCTCCAGTAATGGCTATGTCCTGACTGGTAATCAGAATAGTAATAAAAAAGTAGATTTAAATGTCAGGATTACTGAGGTAATGCATCATCTGGGTGTTCCCGCCCATATTAAGGGATACATATATTTAAGAGAAGCCATTGAACTGGTTATTAATGATATTGAATTTTTAGGTGCAGTTACTAAAGAATTATATCCAACAGTTGCTAATAAATTTCATACCACACCAAGTAGGGTAGAGAGGGCGATTCGACATGCAATTGAGGTCTCATGGGACCGTGGTAATATAACTGCCTTAAACAAATATTTTGGCTCAACTGTTTCTGCTAATAGTGGTAAACCTACTAATTCACAGTTTATAGCCAAAATAGCTGACAAACTCAGATTAGAGTTAAGGGCCAGTTAATTATCAGTATAGATGTATTAAAATACCAGTATGATAAGGAATCTACTATCATATAATAAGGAAAAGCCCTGGAGGAGTTTTTGATGATAAAAGGAAGGGTTATCCTTAATAAAAAGACTAAAGATCTGGTTAAGGAAATAAAGGTCAATGAAATTGCCGTTATTGACCATAGAGATGTAGACCAAATTGCCGCCAGCTCACTTGTGGAAAAACAGGTTAAAGCGATTATTAATTTATCACCTTCAATTAGTGGAAGATATCCTAATGTTGGTCCGGAAATATTATTGCTGGCTGGAATACCAGTAATTGATATATCTGACGGGGATCTATTTTCAACCTTGAATAATGGTGATGAAATTCTTTTTAAGAAAGGATTAGTTTACAAATCTGGGCAGATAATAGCCAAGGGTGAGGAATTAAGTAGAGAGCAGGTAAAAAATAAAAATAATCAGGCGCGGACTAATCTGGAAAAGGAATTAAGCAAATTTCTTGATAATACCCTTTCCTATATTGATAAAGAGAAGAATGAGTTTTTCAATATCAAAACACCAGAACTAGGGATTGATTTTAACGGCAAACATGTGCTTATTGTTGTCAGGGGGGTAGATTATAAAGATGACCTGTCAGCAATTAAATCATATATCCGTGAAATGAATCCCATTATTATTGCCGTAGATGGTGGTGCAGATGCCTGTTTAGAAAGGGGATATCTCCCTGATATTATAATTGGAGACATGGATAGTGTTACAGATTATTCTTTAAAAAAAGCAAAGGTGATTCTAGTACATGCTTATTCTGATGGAAAGGCACCAGGTTTAAAAAGGGTAAAAAAATTAGGTCTGGATTATGAATTATTTCCTGCCCCTGGAACCAGTGAAGATATAGCAATGCTACTTGCTTATGAAAAGGGAGCAGAATTAATTACTGCAGTAGGTACCCATACAAATATGATTGATTTTTTAGAAAAGGGGAGGCCAGGGATGGCCAGTACATTCTTGGCTAGATTAAAGGTTGGTGATAAACTGGTAGATGCTAAGGGTGTCAGCAAACTATATCATAGTAAAATATATTATCACTACTGGTTACAGGTCTTTCTGGCAATATTACTCCCTTTAAGTATTGTAGTCTTTTTTTCGCCCCATATAAAACAATTGCTACAGCTATTAGCCTTAAGATTCAGAATAATATTTCATTTATGAGAAGGGATAGTATGATTATAAACTTTCGTTATCATATCTTCACTATTACTGCAATTTTTGCTGCTCTAGGTATAGGAATTTTAATTGGTTCAAGTTTTGTAGCTGATCAGGGAATCGTTGAAGAGCAAAAGCGTATAATAACAAAAATTGGGAGTGATATTAATAATATTAAGAATAAGAATCTTTCTTTACAGGATAAGCTTGTTGAGCTGGAGAAAGAAATTGAGTACCGTCAGAAGATGGAAAAAGAGATTTTATCCCTTCTCTTAAAAGATAGCTTAAAAGAAAAAAAATATTATATGGTAGATCAGGGGAGTATTTCTCTTGAATTTAAGAATGAATTAAAGGAAATTTTAAACAAGGCTGGAGCCTGGATTAATATAATAGATGGACCCATTAACAATGATGATTTAGAAGGGATAAACAAGGTAATATATTGGAATTGTGATCAAATTAAAAATGAAGCTGTTGAAGGTGTTCAGCAAGAAAAATATTTATTTTATAACCAAGAAGACTTATTAGGTTTAATCCTTACCCTTCTGAAGGAAGAAAAAACATGAATATCTCTATTATTATTCCAGCATATAATGAGGAAGACATAATCGGTAAAACCCTTGATGCTCTGGAAAAAATAAACAATATAACTGAAATCATTGTTGTTGATGATGGTTCTACAGATAATACGCCACTGTTATGTAATAGGAATAGGGTGAGGTTAATTAATCTGGTGCAAAATCAGGGTAAAGGACGTGCGGTTGAAGTAGGTGTAAGGGAATCACAGGGTGATATAATTGTCTTGCTTGATGCAGACTTGGGTGATAGTGCCCGGGAGGTAGAAAAATTAGCTAAACCAATTATAGCTGGGGAAGTAGACTTGACTATTGCCTTATTAACAATTAAAGGTGGTGGTGTTGGCCTGCTCAGGAAGTTTGCTGATTTCAGTTTAAAAACTATAACTGGGTTAGCGATGAAAGCCCCACTATCCGGACAGAGAGCTTTTAAACGCAAAATTTTACCCTTGATAACCCCATTTTATAATGGTTATGGTTTAGAAATAGGTATGGATCTGCTTATTTTAAAAAATAATATCCAGTATAAAGAAGTACCCTGTAATTTTAAACATAGAGTAAGTGGTAAAGACTTGTCAGGATTTATCCACCGGGGTAAACAGTTTAAAGAAGTATTATCTGTTTTATGGTCTTTTAAAAATAATATAGTCTAATAGTCAGGGATGATGCGATTGAACAAATTTTATGTAAAGACAAATCTTCTGAAGAATAACTACAGGGGTGAGCCGGTACTGGTGATAGGTGGTATAATCTATAGTATATCACTTCTTTTCTACTGGCTTTTTCTTTTTTTTATTAGCCCAATAACTGGCTTAGATAGGTTAATATTTCTAGTAGTGATAATTGCCTCAGTGAGTTTGCTAGATGATATGATAGGCAGTAAGGAACAGCAGGGTTTTAAAGGACATTTTAACAGTTTGCTTTCCGGTAGTCTTACAACAGGTGGATTGAAGGCTATTGTAGCTTTAGCAGCTGTACTTCTTGTTTTACTAGAAGATGATTTTTTTAATCTATTAATTAATACAGGGATTATTTTGCTGTCTACTAATTTCTTTAATCTACTTGACCTGCGCCCGGGTAGAAGTATAAAATATTTTATTTTGGTATCTAGCTTAATTTTATTTATATATCCTAAATTATATATATACTATCTTCCAGTTTACTTTATTTCTATTTTTTATTTACCGTATGAAATGAAGGCAAGTGTTATGCTGGGAGATACAGGTGCCAATGTTTTAGGGGCTGTTCTGGCTTACGGTCTGCTTCAGACATCTTTTAGTTTACGGCTAATTTTCGTTATTATCCTTTTATTACTAAATCTATTATCTGAAAAATATTCATTTACAGAGTATATTGCTGCCAACCACTTCCTTAAGTGGTTTGATGATTTAGGCAGATTGAACAAAGAACCTTGACAGTTAAAGCAGTTTTATCCTATACTAGAGATATCTTTTAAAGGAGATAAGGGGGGCTTGAATATGCCGTATAATCTTAAGGGGAGGAATTTTTTAACACTGCTTGATTATAATAGAGAAGAAATCGATTATTTGATAAAACTCTCTGAAAATCTGAAAATCAAGAAAAATTCTGGTATTAAGGGTGATTTGCTGGAGGGTAAAAATATAGCTTTAATCTTTGAAAAAACATCTACCCGGACAAGGAGTGCTTTTGCTGTAGCTGCTAGAGATGAAGGTGCTTATCCAGAATTTTTAGGCATAAATGATATCCAACTTGGTAAAAAAGAGAGTGTAGCAGATACTGCCCGTGTTCTGGGTAGAATGTTTGATGGTATTGAATTTCGTGGATATGCTCATCAGACAATTGAAGAATTAGCTGTCAATGCTGGTGTGCCTGTGTGGAATGGGTTAACAGATAGTTATCATCCAACACAGGTTCTGGCTGATTTGTTGACAGTTAAGGAAAATCTAGGTTATATTAAGGGAGTTAATTTTGCATACCTTGGTGATGGCAGGAATAATATGGCCAACTCACTTATGATTGCTGCAGCAATTATGGGTATGAATTTTACAATTGTATCTCCAGATAAATTGCGTCCTGCTCCAGCATTACAGGAAAAATGCCATAGTTTAGCCCGGGAATCTGGTGCGGCTATTAGACAGACAGATGATCCTGTTACAGGAGTAAAAAATGCAGATGTTATTTATACAGATGTCTGGGTATCTATGGGTGAAGAAGATAAATTTGCCAAAAGAATAAATTTGTTGAAACCCTATCAAGTTGATATGGAAATGATTAAGAACACCAACAATGATCATCCTATTTTTCTGCATTGTTTACCTGCTTATCATAATACTGACACTGAGAATGGAAAATACATATATGAGAAATATAATATTGAGGAAATGGAGGTTACAGATAGGGTTTTTAATAGTAAATACTCCAAAGTTTTTGATCAGGCAGAAAACAGGATGCATACTATCAAAGCAGTTATGGTTGCTACTTTAGGTAAATAAAGTAAGTGTATTTCACCATTGATATGGAATAATAATGGTGGAGGTGTTTACATGTATTTAAAGGGTTTGAGTTTAATGCAGAGGAAGCAGAAAAAGAATAATCCCCAGACTACTAGCTGGGTGGTGAGTGGCCTGGGCCTGCTTGTCTCAACTATTGGTGCTAGGATGGTAAAAAACCGTGTAGGTGCTGGTATAGTTGGTTTTGGACTTGCTCATGTAGTACTGGGACAGTTAGATAGGCTGCGTCCTACTGTAAAAGAAAATAGTTAGTAAACACCTTTTAAAGGGATAAGGATTTTCTCCTTATCCCTTTTTGCATTTATTGCTAGCAATAAGGGTTTATCTAGAGGAGGAGTAATTAAAGGCTCTGGTTGCCGGAGCAAACAGGGTATTAAGTGGTGAAGAAAAGGCAAAAGAATATTTTTTTGATAATAATAGGTTTATAGAGTTAATAAAATAAAGGAATTTTAAAATTTATCTAGAATTATATTATTACCAGGTAATAATATCAGCTAATAGGACAAGGTAATAAAATGCACAATAATGTTCAAGCAATTATTTTGAATGTATAAAAAGGGGGTAATGCCATGACCAGTGATAAAAAGGTTATTTTTAATGAAGAACGGTGTAAGGGTTGTGAGTTGTGTACTACAGTTTGTCCTAAAGAAATAATAAAAATGGCGGAGAAAATTAATAGTCATGGGTATCATCCTGCAGAGGTGGTTGAGCAGGATAAATGTATAAGCTGTGGGAGATGTGCCCTTATCTGCCCTGATGTAGTTATTGAGGTGTATCGACCTGTAAATAAATGAGAGGAGGGGAAATGATGGTTGATAAGGTTTTAATGAAAGGCAATGAAGCGATTGCTGAAGCGGCTATTAAGGCTGGCTGTAGGTATTTTTTTGGTTATCCGATTACACCACAGAATGCCCTACCAGAATATATGTCTAAACGTCTACCGGAAGTTGGTGGTGTTTTCCTCCAGGCAGAGAGTGAGGTTGCTGCTAGTAACATGGTTTACGGTGCTGCCGGTGCTGGAGCCAGGGTTTTGACATCTTCATCAAGTCCTGGTATTAGTCTGAAGATGGAAGGTATCTCTTATATTGCTGGTGCAGAACTGCCAGCAGTTATTGTTAATATAATGAGGGGGGGGCCTGGACTGGGTGGGATTCAACCCTCACAGGCAGACTATTTTCAGGCAACAAAAGGTGGTGGACATGGTGACTATAGATTGGCAGTACTGGCACCTTCTTCTGTGCAGGAAGCTGTTGATTTGACGATTGATGCCTTTGATATTGCAGATAGATACCGAAACCCGGTTATGATTCTGGGAGATGGTATGATTGGTCAGATGATGGAACCAGTGGAATTTAAACAGGAGATAGACCCGGCAGACTTACCGTTAAAAGAATGGGCTACTGATGGGGCCAGAGGGAGAAAACCCAATATTATTAACTCCCTTTTCCTTGATCCTCAGAAACTTGAAGACCATGTAATGAAATTGGAAGATAAATATAAGCAAATGAAAGCAAATGAAGTGCGTTATGAATTATATAAGATGGATGATGCTGAATTGGCAGTTGTTGCCTATGGGACTACGGCTCGTATATCAATTAGTGCTGTCGATATGGCAAGAAAGAAAGGAATCAAGGCTGGACTAATCAGGCCGATTAGCCTGTTCCCTTTTCCAGAAAAGGTTATTAATGAAACAGCAGAGCAAGTGGTTAATTTCCTGACTGTTGAAATGAGTACCGGGCAGATGGTTGAAGATGTACGATTGGCTGTAAATGGGGAAAAACCGGTTTATTTCTATGGAAGAACAGGTGGTATGGTACCATCTCCAGAAGAAATACTGGCTGAAATAGAGAAAATTGGGGGTGTAAAGAGATGAAAATCGTAGCTGCTTATCCGGAATCACTGACAGATAAAGAATTTCATTATTGCCCAGGCTGTACCCATGGTATAATACACCGCCTTGTAGCAGAGGTAATTGATGAACTTGGTGTCAGGAAGGATACGATAGGGGTTGCTCCTGTTGGTTGTGCTGTTCTGGCCTATGATTATTTTAATTGTGATATGCATGAGGCCTCTCACGGCCGGGCACCTGCTGTTGCTACTGGAATTAAACGGGTCCACCAGGATAAAGTTGTTTTTACCTATCAGGGTGATGGTGACCTGGCTTCAATTGGTACTGCTGAAATTGTACATGCTGCTAACCGTGGTGAATTAATATCTACCGTATTTGTTAATAATGCTATTTATGGAATGACAGGTGGCCAGATGGCACCTACTACCCTGGATAAACAGAAGACTACAACATCACCATATGGTAGGGATAAGGGGCTAGCTGGTAATCCGATTAAAATATCTGAGATGCTGGCAGTCCTGGATGGTCCTGCTTATATTGCCAGGGTTTCTGTTCATGACCCCAAACACATAAGACAGGCTAAGAAGGCTATCCAAAAGGCCTTTCAGGTTCAACTGGAAGGCAAAGGATTTGCCACGGTAGAGGTTTTATCTTCCTGTCCAACTAACTGGGGTATGAGTCCGGTTCAGGCCCTTAAATGGCTGGCAGAAAATATGCTTGATGTATATCCACTTGGGGTATTTAAGGAGGTGGATTAGTATAATGAAGGAAGAAATTATTTTGGCTGGATTTGGTGGCCAGGGAGTTATGTCTATTGGAAAACTTATTGCCTATGCGGGGATGAAAGAGGGGGATGAGGTATCCTGGATGCCTTCATATGGACCCGAGATGCGAGGTGGCACAGCAAATTGTACAGTAATTGTTTCCAGTGATAAAATACCATCACCTTTGTCTTCGCGTCCTGATACAATAATTGTGATGAACCTACCTTCATGGGAGAAGTTTTCACCAATGGTAAAAAAGGGTGGACTTGTGCTTTTAAATTCTTCTTTGATCAACAAAATTGTAATAAGAGATGACCTGGAAATTATTAAGGTACCGGCTAATGATATAGCAGATAAGATAGGGAATAAGCAGATAGCTAATATGGTTATGTTAGGAGCCTATCTTGCCAGAAAGGGAATTGTAAAAATGGAGACTGTTAAGCGATCTTTGAAAAATGTTCTGCCTGAAAGAAGACATGAGTTGATACCAGTTAACGAAAAAGCCCTTGATTATGGGGTTGAATTAATAGATTAGGGATTAAAAATATAATTAGGATATTATTTACGACAGAAGGTCTGCTATAAGAGGCTTTTTGTCGTTTTTTTATTTATAATTACGGAGGAGAATAAAAGCATATCCAGAATAATAGGTATAAGTTATGGACATATTTAATTTATAAATTGTGTTAGTGGAGGAATTGTTGATGAAAAACAATCGGGTAATAGATTTATTTCTGGAGCTGGTACAAATTGATAGTATATCACTTGCAGAAAGGGAGATGGCTGATAGACTAAGTGCTGAATTGAAATCACTTGGTGGGGAAGTTCATGAAGATAATACTGCCAAAAAGATAGGTGGTCAGGCTGGAAATATTATTGGATATTTTAAAGGAAATGATAATTATCCAGCAATACTTTTATCAGCACATATGGACAGGGTAGAACCTGGTAGGGGAATTAAGCCTGTTATTAGAGGTGATTATATCTATAGTAGTGGCAATACGGTGCTGGGGGGTGACGACCTTATTGGTGTTTCTGCAATTCTGGAAGTTATCAGGGTACTTAAGGAAAGAAGAATAGAACATGGTGATTTAAAAGTTGTTTTCTCTGTAGCTGAGGAACTGGGTTTACTTGGGGCCCGGCAACTGGACCCTGTAGAAATTAGTGGTCTTGACCTGGGAATAGTCCTTGATGTTGATGGGGATGTTGGTACAATTGTATATAAGGCCCCAGCACAGCTTAAATTTAATGCTGTGATCAAAGGTAAATCAGCTCATGCAGGTATGCATCCTGAAGAGGGTATCAATGCAATTAAGATTAGCAGTAAGGCCATTTCTGATATTAAACTAGGCCAGATAGATGAGGAAACAACAGCAAATATAGGGGTGATAAGGGGTGGGAAAGCAATTAATATAGTACCAGAGATTGTAGAACTGGAAGGGGAAGTAAGAAGTCACAATGATCTTAAACTAGAAAAACAGCTTAAGCATATGAAAGAAATAATTAAGCAGGCAGTGGAGAAATATGGTGGTAGTGTAAAATATAATATTGAAAAACTATATACGGGATTTGAATTGCCTCTGGAAAGTGATATAATAAGATTGATTGCATATTCCATGGAGGGGCTTAAAATCCCTATTATTTATATGGTAAGTGGTGGGGGAAGTGATGCAAATATCTTTAATAAACTTGGTCTGCCAACAATAAACCTCGGAGTGGGAATGGAGAAGGTGCATACCAGTAATGAGACTGTTTGTATGCATAATATGATCAAGCTGGTTGAACTAATGATAAAGGTGATTAAAGATAGTAGGGGTTACTATTAATGTATGATATGTCAATAGAGAAAGGTAGAGTATTAAAAGTAATTAATAAGACTACAGAGCTCTCTTTCCTGGAGGTTTTAATTAAAGGATTGGGTGTGTACAAGGCTGTCAATTATAACTACCTTACCGGGGAAATTAAAACTGGTGATAAGGTATTACTAAATACTACCGCCTTCAATCTACAGCTGGGGACCGGAGGATATCATTTTGTCTGTTCTAATATAAGCAGTAATTCCAGGGGTTTAAATGATAAAAAGGGTCATATTATGAAACTCCGTTATACACCCTGTCAATTGAGAACTTTAAGTGTCGAAGAAGAAGACAGTCCTTATCATGATATTTTTACTAAGGATTATAATTTAGATGGCTATCCAGTTGTTTTAATTCCTCTGCACAGCCTGTTGGCTCCACTACTTGTAATCTATAAAAGTTATTATCCACAGCAGAGGGTTGTCTATATTATGACAGAGCAGGGTTCGTTATCAATAGGGTTTAGTAAAACAGTACAATTTTTAACAAAGAAAAAACTCCTTGATAAGACTATTACTGTTGGACATTCCTTTGGTGGTGACCTGGAGGCTATTAATATTTTTACTGCTTTGATAGCTGCCCGTGAAGTTCTTAGGGGGGATCTGATTGTTGTAGGCATGGGTCCAGGTATTGTTGGTACTGGAACTAGGTATGGATTTAGTGGGATTGATGATTGTTTTACATCTTCTGCTATAAATATTATCGGAGGGACCTGTGTCTTTGTACCCAGGATTAGTTTTGCCGATAAACGGCAGAGGCATTTTGGTTTAAGCCATCATAGCCGTACAATCCTGGAGGAATTAATTGATTTTCCGGTAGAGCTTATTCTACCGCTTGATGATAGACTGAAAAAACAATTACTTGCCTGTAATATTTTAGAGAAACACAATTGTTGTTATTATCAAATAGATGGGATTGTAGAGAAACTCTTTAATTCAGGGATTGATTTCTATAGTATGGGGCGTTCTTTAGAGGATGACCCGGTGTTTTTTAGCACAGCTGGTTTGGCTGTTAATAGGATAAAAGAATTACTAGGAGAGTGAGTTATGGACTTTAAAGAAGAAAGAATAGATTCAGAAGATATATATCAGGGGAAAATTGTTAATCTGAGAATTGATCAGGTAAAATTACCTAATGGAAGGGTTTCTACCCGGGAGGTTGTTGAACATAGCGGGGGGGTTTCTATTCTGGCTCTTACAGAAAAAAAGGAAATTTTACTGGTGGAACAATATAGAACCCCGGTGGAAGAGACTTTGCTTGAACTTCCTGCTGGGAAACTAGAACCTGGTGAAAACCCGCTGGATTGTGCCAGGAGGGAACTTATTGAGGAAACAGGTTTTAAGGCCGCCAGGATTAAGCATCTTTATTCATTTTATACTACTCCAGGTTTTAGTGATGAGCTTCTTTATTTGTATCTAGCTTCAGAGTTGGAAGAGGTGGGTACTGATTTTGATGAGGATGAGATTATAAAAAATCACCTGATAAGTCCCGGGGAGATAATGGATAGTATTTTATCAGGCCGGATTAAGGATGCTAAAACAATTGTTGGTTTGCTTACGTATTTAAGAGGGGATTTTAATGTTTAGTGAATATTTTGCTGACCTGCATATCCATATAGGAGCAGCTTCCAGTGGTAACCCTGTAAAGATTACTGCTTCACGTAGTTTGACCTTTGCGAATATTCTTAAAGAGTCTGCTGAAAATAAGGGTCTTGATATTATAGGGATTATAGATTGTGCTTCACCACCGGTCATTGCTGATATAGAAAAATTACTGGCTGAAGGATTGATGGAGGAGTTAACAGATGGTGGAATAAAGTATGGTAATTTAACAGTTATACTGGGGGCAGAGATAGAAAGTAGGGAAAGTAATGGCGGTCAGTCTCATTACCTTGCTTATTTTCCCTTTTTAAGGAATATAAAAGACTTTAGTGAGATTATGAGTGAATATATCAAAAATATTACTTTAAGTTCCCAGTCCACTGGTTTAAATGCTAGTCAGCTGTTACAAATAATTGATAGTACAGGGGGGGTATGTATTCCTGCTCATGTATTTACCCCTTATAAGAGTTTTTACGGGCGTTCTTTTAGTAGTTATCAAGAGGTTTTTAATACTCAAGAGTGGGAGATGATACCTGCTATTGAGTTAGGTTTAAGTGCTGATACTTATTTGGCTGATTATTTACCTGAATTAAGAGATAAAACATTTATTAGTAATTCAGATGCCCATTCACTACCTAAAATAGCCAGGGAGTATAATAAAATAAGGTTGAAAGAATTAAGTTTTAAGGAACTGATACTCGCCCTTAAAAATAGTAAGGGACGTAAAGTACTAGCTAATTATGGACTCGACCCCAGGCTGGGTAAATATCACCACAGTTATTGTGAAGATTGTCAGCAGGGTATTGATGAAAAAGGGTTTATCTTAAAATGCCCTCTGTGTGGGGGAGATAAGGTAATAAAGGGAGTAAAAGATAGGATTATGGAAATAAGTGTAAAAGGAGTTACTGATTCACCAGCATTTCGCCCTGCTTATATCCATCAAATCCCGCTTCTGGATATTCCAGGAATAGGTCCGCGAACAATGGAGAAATTATTAATAAAGTTTACAACAGAAATGGATATTCTTCATAAAGTAAGTTTTGAGGATTTAAGGCTGGTCGTTGGTGATAAAATAGCCAGTAGTATTGTTAGGGCACGTTCAGGGGCTGCCAGGATAAAAACCGGTGGAGGTGGTTTTTATGGTAAAGTTATGGGTTAAAACATTACAGACGACTTATAATGCATCTGGGGCTGCAGCAGCGGCCCGTCAGGGTAATGTAGTTATGATAGTAGATGTCATAGATATGTCTACTACATCTGAGGCAGTTCTTGAAGCAGGGGCAATTACTGTCCTGGGAGCCAGTCCTGATAATAACACAGTACCTGTTACAGTTAATCCAGAAAAAATAGGCTATTTTGCTGGGAAAAAAGCCTTAAAACATGATACAACTGTTATAGTTGCAGCTGAACCGAGACTAATTCAAAATGAAAAAGATAGATTAAAGGAGATACAGCAGGTTCTAAAGGGAATAGAGAGGGCAGGAGCTGAGCTGGAAGAGGTGGTACCCAATATTGGGCGGGAGGTTGTTGAGTTAGCTGATTTTGCTAATAAAATTGTTGTGGTTGTTAGTCCATCAGGTGGTACGGCCTATGATGCAGCCTATAATTATGGTGCACCTGAAGTAATTACTGGTACTATAGCCCGAACAAATAATATGAATGGTAGTTTTGCTGCCAGGGTTGCTGCAGAAAGGGCTATAGAAAAGGCGTTAAAGTTCAAACGGGGTATTACTGTTGTGGCAGCAAGTTCTAATTCAATGGAAGATGTTCAGGCCTGTCAGTATATTTGCCAGGAGATAATCAATAATGGTTTTTTGAAAATGAACTAAAATAGTATATCTTGTCCTCCTGCTGCATATTTATTATATATATCTGTAACAGGAGGATTAAGCCATGAACAAATATTTTTATGATAGATTACCACTCTTTGTGTTTGTATTTATTATCTTTGTTTCAGGAATCTCTTTTGGGGCTATTGCTGTAAAAACAGTAGATTATAGTATCAGAGAAAATGTCTTTGTTTATTTTAATGATTTTATGAAAGGTTATGATGAGCTTAATTATAGTAGTAGTACCCTGGTTAGTGAAAGTATTAAATTTAATTTATTAAATATTGTTATAATCTGGGTTTTGGGGATATCTGTATTTTTAATGCCGCTTATTATGGTTTTGGTATTTTTTAAAGGCTTTGTTCTTGGTTTTACTGTAGGTTTTCTGGTTAATGAATATAGTCTTCATGGGATAATAATGGCAATTGCAGCTGTTTTTCCCCAGAATTTAATTATTATACCCGCCTATATTCTGGCAGCAGTTATGGCTATTTATTTAAGTGTACGAATATTTAAATATTATCGAGGACTTGAGGGATTAAAGGGAGAAGATCTCTTGACATATACCCTGGAGATGGGTTTGCTTGCCCTCTTATTGGTAGGTGGTTCTATTATTGAAACCTTTATTAGCCCTTATTTAATGAAAATAATACTCCATTTTATTTGAAATGCTATCATATAAATTAAACCCTGGGTATTTAATTACCCCCAGGGTTTTTTTTTATACTATTTATCCTTATAACAAATCTGGCCAGGAGTTCTTTTATAAAATAGGCCGAAGATAATATGAACTACTAAAGTTAAGAGAACAATTATGATAACCCTACTTATCTGAACAGGTTCATTAATTAATATATTTTGTCCAATTTGAATTAATTTGTATTTTTTAATAGTTAATAAATAAGTATTATTTTTTGGGGTTAAAATATAAATAACATTAAAATAAAAAAACAAATGTGAAAAAATAAAAATAAAGTTAATTTTTCTAAAGGAAATTGAAATTATATGTTGAATATAAATTAATAAGTGCTTCATATCTGGAAATTATGTTCAGATAAACTAGAGGGAATGGAGATTAGAATAAGTATATACTTATCGGGGGTGTTATAATGGTAAAGGGAATAAAAAAGATTGCCCTACTGACAGGTGGGGGAGATTGCCCTGGGTTGAATGCAGTTATTAGGGCTGCAACTAAAACAGCTATTATAAAATATGGTGTTGAGGTAGTTGGTTTTGTTAATGGATATAAGGGGTTATATAATGGTAATATTATGAATCTTGATATGGATGCTATATCTGGTATCCTCCCCAGGGGTGGGACAATACTATATACATCAAATAAGACAAATCTCTTTAGAATGCCTTTTAAGGAGAATGGGGAGACTATTTATAAGGATTTGTCAGATGTTGGTGTAAAAAACATTAAAGAAGCAGGAATAGATGCTCTGATTATTATTGGTGGTGATGGGACATTAACCAGTGCCAGGGATTTTGCCCGTAAAGGAGTTAAGGTAATTGGTGTGCCCAAAACTATTGATAATGACCTGGCATATACAGATATAACCTTTGGTTTTGATACAGCTGTTAGTGTAGCTACAGATGCAATAGACCGCTTACATACAACCGCAGAGTCACATCACCGGATTATGTGTCTGGAAGTAATGGGGAGATATGCTGGCTGGATAGCTCTAGAAGCTGGTCTGGCTGGAGGAGCAGATGCGATACTTATTCCGGAAATACCCTATGATATCAATAAAGTTGCTGCCAAAATACAAGAAAGAAGGGCAGCTGGTAAAGACTTCAGTATTATTGTAGTTGCTGAAGGGGCTAAACCACTCTCAGGTGATATGGTTGTACAGAAGTTAATTGAAGATAGTCCTGATCCGGTTAGATTAGGTGGTATTGCCAATAAGGTTGCTGCTGACCTGGAAGAAATTGTTGGCTTAGAATCAAGAGCAACTATTTTGGGACACTTGCAGAGGGGAGGTACTCCAACATCTTATGATCGGAATCTTTCAACCCGTTATGGTAAGGCAGCAGTAGATCTGGTATTTTCAGGTAAATTTGCTGAAATGGTTACCTTAAAAGGGAATACCATGTCATCTGCCTCTCTGGAAGAGGTTATAGGAAAGTCAAAGAATGTTGACCCTGAAGGGGAAATGGTTAATACTGCCAAGAGTATTGGGATAGCTTTTGGTGATTAATATAATAGACTATAAGTAAAAATCTCCATCAGTATAGGTGGAGATTTGACTATTTTTAATTATTAATGATAAGATATTTTTTCTATATTAAAGAACTTTATTATTCAAAATGGGGAGGACTGGTGTTAAATGAAATATAGTTCAATGCGGATAACTGAGATTATTAAGCAGAAATTGACAGAGAAACCACAAATTGGCCTGATCCTAGGTTCTGGGTTGGGGAAATTGGCTAATGAAATTGAAGAACAACGTGTTTTTAAATACCAGGATATTCCTGATTTTCCTGTATCAACAGTCCCTGGACATGCTGGAAGATTGATTGCAGGGAGACTTGAAGGTAAAGCAGTTATAGCCATGCAGGGTAGATTTCATTTTTATGAAGGATATACAATGAAACAGATTATATTACCAGTATTGGTGATGAAATTATTGGGGATAGAGACACTAATTGTAACCAATGCAGCTGGTGGAGTAAATAAAGATTTTAATCCTGGTGAATTTATGTTAATAAGTGACCATATAAATATGATGGGGACTAATCCCTTAATTGGTCAAAACTTTGAGGAATTTGGTCCCCGTTTCCCTGATATGAGTGAGGCATATAATAAGGGACTGCTTAAACTAGCCAGGGAGACTGCTGAGCAATTAGGAATAACTGCCAGGGAAGGAGTCTATGCTGCTGTTACAGGACCAAGTTTTGAGACACCTGCTGAAATAAGATTTTTTGCTAACAATGGTGTTGATGCCGTAGGAATGTCAACAGTGCCGGAGGTAATTGCTGCCCGACATATGAGTGTTAATGTCCTAGGGATTTCCTGTATAACAAATATGGCAGCAGGGATTTTAGACCAGCCTTTAAGCCATGAAGAGGTTATAGAAACAACTGAGAAGGTAAAAGAAAATTTTGTTTCTTTGATCAAAGGTATTACTGCTGTACTTTAAAAGGTGGTGGAGAAGATGAGGCCCTATGATATTATTTATAAAAAGAGGGAAGGACAGAAACTCTCCCCTGAAGAAATAAGGTATTTAATAAATGAATATACGGCTGGAAAGATACCAGATTATCAGGTCTCAGCCTGGGCAATGGCGGTTTTTTTTCAGGGGATGGATGCTGAAGAAACAGCTGATTTAACTATGGCTATGGCTGAATCTGGTGATATCCTGGATTTGAGTGAGATTGAGGGAATTAAAGTTGATAAACATAGTACAGGTGGGGTTGGTGATACTACTACCCTTGTCCTTGCACCCCTGGTTGCCTCTGCGGGTGTTCCTGTAGCCAAATTATCAGGGCGTGGACTTGGTCATACAGGGGGTACTATTGATAAACTGGAGTCTATACCTGGTTTTAAGACCTCACTCAGCAGAGAAGAATTTATCAATAATGTTAATAATGTTGGTGTAGCTGTAGCTGGTCAGACCGCCAACCTTACCCCTGCTGATAAAAAACTCTATGGCTTACGTGATGTTACAGCAACTATAGAATCAATCCCCCTGATTGCTAGCAGTATCATGAGTAAAAAAATTGCTGGCGGGGCAGATGGAATTGTGCTGGATGTAAAGGTAGGTAATGGGGCTTTTATGAAAGGAATTGATGAAGCCCATTCTCTGGGGAAGGCCATGGTAGCTATCGGACATGAGGTTGGTAGGGAGACTATTGCAGTGCTAACAAATATGGACCAACCCTTGGGTCAGGCAGTAGGCAATTCACTGGAACTTAAGGAGGCTATACAGACACTCAGGGGTAAGGGCCCTAATGACCTCAGAGAATTATCCTTAATACTGGGTGCAAATATGTTGACTATTGCTAAGGGGGTTGATAATTTTAATGAGGGTTATTCTCTTTTAAGCGAGAATCTTTCCTCAGGTAAGGCCCTATGCCAGTTTAAAAAATTTATTGGGCGCCAGGGTGCTGACCCTGCTGTAGTTGATGATCTGGAACTGCTTCCCGAAGCCGAAAATGTAATTGAAATTAAGAGTCGGAGTGATGGTTTTATAAGTAGTATTAATGCCCGTGAAATAGGTCTTACTGTTATGATGATAGGTGGTGGTAGGGTTGTTAAAGATGATGCCATAGATCCTGCTGTTGGTGTTGTTTTACTTAAGAAAAACGGTGAAGAGGTACTTAAAGGTGAAACGATTGCAAAATTGTATTTAAATGATCTTTCACATCAGCAAGAGGCTGTTAAAAGACTGGAAAAGGCTTTTGTTATAACAGATGAAGAACCTTCAAAAAAAGATCTTGTTATTGATATTATCAAATAAAATAGACTACTTTAACCTCCCTGCATAATTAAGAATAATAGATAATAAATATCTATTATAACAAATAAAGGGGAGGTTTTTTTATGTTCCTCAAGATTTTTAAATCTTTTTTAGTTGTAGTTATCGTCACTACACTGATAACTCTTCCTATAATGGCAGAACAACCTGATTTCGATTTGAATTCTAAATCGGCTATTTTAATGGAATATGAAACAGGGGAGATTATTTTTGAAAAAAATGCCCATCTGAAATTACCGCCGGCAAGTATGACCAAGATAATGACTATGTTACTGGCTGTGGAGGCTATTGAACAGGGACGGGCTGAGCTTGCTGACAAACTGGTAGTTAGTGAGTTTGCTGCCAGTATGGGTGGTTCACAGATCTGGCTTGAACCTGGTGAAGAGATGACACTAGAAGAAATGTTAAGGGCCATTGCTATAGTATCTGCTAATGATGCCTGTGTAGCTGTAGCTGAATATCTCTATGGTACTGAAGAGGCTTTTGTAAAGAGGATGAATGAACGCGCCAGGGAACTTGGATTAAAGAATACTTATTACTACAATACCAATGGGTTGCCAGCAGATAATGAAGAAATCCAGGGTAATTATACAACTGCCTATGATCTGGCGGTTCTGGCCAGAGAGATATTAAAATACCCTGAGGTTCTTAAATGGACTTCAACCTGGATTGATTATTTAAGGGATGGTAGTTCAGTATTAAATAATACCAATAGACTGGTAAGACATTATTTGGGGGCAGATGGTTTAAAGACTGGTTATACAGAAGAAGCTAAATTTTGTTTGACATCGACTGCCAGGAGGGATAGTATCAGGTTTATTGCTGTTGTAATGGCTGCAGATGATTCAAAAACCAGGTTTGCCGAGGCAGCTGAATTACTTTCCTTTGGTTTCAGTACATACCAGGGATATGAGGTAGCTGCTAAGGATGAATTTATTGCTGAAGTGAAGATTCCTAATGGAAAAGAGGAAACTGCCAGAGGGATAATCAAGGAAGAACTTATTGTTCCCGTAAAAAAAGGAAATGAAGATAGTATAAGAAAAGAGGTGTTTTTAGACGAGTTAATAAGAGCTCCACTTAATAAAGGTGATAAAATTGGTGAGCTTAGGGCCTATAAAGGAAATCTATTACTAAAGAGCAGTGATATTATTTTAGATAGAGATGTAGAAAAAGCAGGTATTTTCCAACTGGTTTTAAGGATAATAACTCGGATTATCCAGCTTATTATTAATCTGTTTTAAATAAATTTATTAATATATGATGGTTTGCCCACAAAAAGGTCATCTCTCGCAGCAAGGCAAATTTTTTGAGTCATCTAAGGCCCGTATCCATTCAAAATAAGGTTTCCTAATCCATGGGACATCCTGACCCAGGATTAGCTCACCACGTCCTGTGCTTCGACCTTATTTTGAATTCCTATGTGCCAAGATTCCTTACAAAAAATTTGCTATTTGCTCAATATAACCTTTTTGTGTTTGAATCCATATTATGTATTATCATTCTCCATTAAGACAAGGTTTATATCCAGGGTTCTGGCAATAAGTTCAGTTCTGCTAGCTGAGTTTGTTTTATTAAAAATCTTGTAGAGGTGTTTTTTTACTGTATTGATAGAAATAAAAAGCCTATCTGCTATTTCCTGATTAGTAGCCCCTTTGATAACAAGATTAATTACTTCAGCTTCCCGGGTTGAAAGTCCGAATTTATCAGCTAACTGGTCAATAAGCTGAGAGTAATTGGTATATCTAGAACTTTCTTTACTCTCAATCACTATTAATTTATATAGCTGGTTGCCGAGATGTGGTTTAAGGATATGAAAGAAATACAGTTCTTTGGCAGAAAAATCTGGACTATGCCTGTCCCGGAAGAGACTCAGGGTAGCCAGTAGTTTTTCTTTATAATGCAGATCAATGCCACAAGAATAATAGAAACCATTTGGTTGAATAAAATCAGAAAAATACTCTGTTGTCTGCCACTCTTGATAATTCATTATTTCTGTACTTTTGGTAGGTTCCGGCTGATTAAAGGCTTTTTCTTTCATAGGGTCAAGAAACTGATAATACTTTATATAATCTATCAGTGTATTATCACTGATATTAACTACATATGGTTTATCCAGGTTATTACTATGGGGATTAATATGAATAAAGAAGTTGGCTGAGTCATAATTAATTAATCCTTTACAGGCATCTAATATAATAGAGGGATAGTTCTTCAGTGAATAAATTTGGCCTGTCTGAAGGAGGAAGTCATTTATTTTACGCCAGTCGCCAACATTTAAGATAGTCATTAGTTCCGCCCCTTTTTTGAAAAATTACACTTTAGTGTAATACTAAAATAAGATAAAAAGTGATATATTTTTTATATCCATATAGATTAATTCTATATGGTACTTATAAATCCTGCTAAGGGGAGTGGAGAAAATAATGAAAAAAATAATTGTAGTAAGTGTGTTGGTTTTGGTGGCATCTGTTATGGTGGCGGGTAATGCTCTGGCTTTGGGTTTTAATAGTATCTCAGAGATTTATTTTAATGCAGATTGGTTAATTGATTATGTAACACCAATAGAACCAGGAGAACTGGAAAAAGGTGAGTATAGATATACTTTTGGTTTAGCTCGAAATATATCTAGCAGGGATTATGATGTGTATTCTTCTTCTTATTCTTATGATGATATTGGTAGTCATTCAAATACCTTTTATAGTGTTTTTGATACTGCTCTAACAGATAAACTCTATTTGAATCTGACTTTTGACTATGTTCCTGAATATAAGGATAATTATGATGATAATAATAAGGCAAATGAACTAGGACTTTTATTAAATTACTCTATAGATGATGATAAAAATGTTTTCTTTGGTTGTGTAAATACCAATAGTACTGAAAAAGACTATGATTCAGGTGATTTGAATTATAAAATCAAAGATAAATTTACCACGTTTTATCTTGGCACAGAGATCAGGGGTTCATTTTCTAATATGTTTAAAAAGGATGAGAAATAGTTTTTGTAATTCTTAATAATAATATAATAGTCACCAACCGGGAAAGGTACATTTTATGTGCCTTTTCTTTATATAATTACATAATAACTTTTTTACCAAACCAAGAATATTTTGACAGAAAAATCTCTATTAAAGAAGGAGTTTTGCTACTGACAGCGAAATATAAAAATAAATATATAGTAAATAATAGTAAAAGGAGGAAAAAATTTTGGATATAGCAACACAGATTGTGGGTGATATCCTGATTGTTAAATTAATTGGTGAATTAGATATGCATTCTGTACCAGGATTCAGGGATAAGATTATCAAGGTGATGGATAATAATTTACTAAAACACCTTGTTTTAAACCTGAAGGAGGTTAGATTTATAGATAGTTCAGGTTTAGGGGCTATTTTGGGTAGATACCGCTACTTGAATAAAAAAGGTGGCCGTGTCTTACTGGTAGGTTTAAAACCACAGGTAGCAAAAATATTTAAAATGGCAGGTATCTTAAAGATAATGAAGGTATATGATAGTGAAAAACTGGCTGTTCAGGAACTGGATGAAGGGGGTTTGAAAAATGCATAATAAAGCCCATTTAACTCTTTTAGGCAAGAGTAGCAATGTTGGTCTGGCACGCATAACTACAGCAACCTTTGCCTCAGAACTGGACTTTACTTTAAGTGAGCTTGAGGAAATTAAGGTAGCAGTCTCTGAAGCAGTAACAAATTGCATTATCCATGCTTATCCTATGGATGAAGGTATCATTGAGCTTGATTTGGAGATTGAAGACTGCAAATTAATAATAATAATTAAGGATCAGGGTATTGGGATAAAAGATATAGAGGCTGTTTTACAACCTTCTTACTCTACTAAAGAAGAGCATATGGGGCTGGGACTGGCTTTTATAGACTCTTTTATGGATGAATTTAAATTAATATCTGAGATAGATGAAGGTACTACCCTTAGGATGATTAAGATACCGGAACAGCTAAAAAATACGGTTGAATAGGTGGCGGTAGTCATATGAATTATAGTATGATAGACCTTCCTGATCTTGAACTTTTAAGTGAAGAGGAAACGCGTTATTATATTCGACTTGCTCAACAGGGGGATAAATCTGCCCTGGAGAAGGTTGTTGAACATAACCTGCGTTTGGTGTTGAAAGTAAGCTACCGTTTTAAAAATTCTGGTTATGATTTACAGGACCTTTTTCAGGTAGGTGTTATAGGGATAATAAAGGCTGTGGAGGGTTTTGATCTGGAGAGGGGAATTAAGTTTTCAACTTATGCAGTTGCCAAAATAATAGGAGAAATCAGACTTCACCTCAGGGATGATGGACTTATTAAGGTGAGTAGGTCATTAAAAAAGATTGCCAGGGTTGTACGGCAGAAGGAGGAAGAATTAAGCCAAAAAAATAATCAATCACCATCAATCAGTGAATTGGCCAGTGAAACAGGATATTCCAGAGAGGACATAATCCAGGCTCTGGAAGCAGATAAAAACCCAGCTTCAATATATCAGACGATTAATCCAGATAGTAATAATGACCTTTACTTACTTGACAGCCTGGCGAATAAATCAGCAGAAAAAGAGCTAGATAATTTTGATAAACTGGAGTTGGTTGAGGTGCTGAGACGTCTTGATAAACGTTCACGGAAGATTATTTTTCTGCGCTATTTTGAGGACAAGACACAGCAGGAAATTGCTGAGGAAATAGGTGTTTCACAGGTCCAGGTCTCACGTTTAGAAAAGAAGATATTAAAAGAGCTACGGATGTCATTATAAATGGTTTTTAATAATAAATAATTACTAATCCTTATTAGTAAAATAATAGGGATTTTTTTATGTTTTAATTTAAAGATAGACAGGTATTTATTCATGGAATTATGGATAACTTTGAAGACCGACCAATATATTTACTTACCTTGTCGTGCACCACAGGCACTCCGTATCTGACCAAAGCGTACAAGAAAATTAGGGTTGCACTATGGCGTCCTGCCTTCGTTTACTGTCGAGAAATTGTCTTGCGGCTCACTGACTCTTCTTTTTATAACGCATGGTCGAGTCAGTATCAGGCCATCGAGGCCAAGTTCCATGCCTCCAGACAATTTCTAGAGTCGTCCAGTAAATATATTGGTCTGGTTTATTATGATTAGTAGTTAACTTTGAGTGAAAAGTGGTTCTAAGAAAAAATTAATAATTAGTGATTAAGTCTGGGTGGCGAAGCCTGTTTTGTTCACTCGGGTAGGGTATAATTGACTTTGTTTGTAAAATATTCACATTTAGATTTTGTGTATAAAAAAAATACTCTTTTAAGATACTAGTTATTAGGAAATAATAGTGAGGTGATATTAGATGAATTTTACTTCAAAGATTATTTTTAGTGTTTTAATCTGTATTTTTTTAATTGCATTGATGTGGTTTATATTACCAGAGTTTAATCAAAATGTACCGACAGATGCTTTAAAAATATAAAGAATGGGGAGAGAATAATAGATGAAAAGCATTCTTAAAATGAAAGATGAAGATGATGAATAATCCTCTTGATAAAAAAATAGATAAAAATTTACAGATGATAAAGAAAGAGCTTGGTGCTGATGAGAGTTTTGATGTGTTAGTCAGGGAATTTGAAATTGGTGGAAAAAAGGCTAGCCTTATCTTTCTGGATGGTTTTATTAAGGATGACTTGATAATACCTATGATGAAACTTATGGAGAGTAGTAGGGAAGATATTTCTGTTAAGACCATTAAGAAAGTACTTAATAACCGTCTGCCCTATTATGAAGTTGAGACAGTTAAGGATATGGATAAGGTAGTTCAGCAGGTTCTGGCTGGTCCCCAGGTACTTATTATAGATGGCTCTGATGAGGCCATAGTAATAGATGGTAGGACCTGGCTGTCAAGGACACCTGATGAGCCAGAACTAGAGAAGGCTACCAGGGGTCCTGCTGATGGTTTTGTGGAGACAATGTTATTTAATGTAAATGCAGTTAGGCGGCGTATCAGGGATGTTAATTTTCGTGCTGAGGTAATACAGGTAGGAAAGAGGTCCAAGAATGATCTTGCCCTGGTTTATATTAAGGATATTATTAATCCTGACCTCCTACAGGATGTAAAGAGTAAACTGGAGGGTATTGATATTGATGGTTTACCACTTGCAGATAAGAGTATAGAAGATATTATTACAGGTGGAACTTTAAATCCCTTACCACTTGTTCGCTATACTGAGCGGCCTGATAATGTTGCTGCCCATATACTGGAAGGCCATCTGGTGATAATTGTAGATAATTCACCAACAGCTTTAGTGCTTCCTGCACCCTTTCTGTCTCATGTACAGACACTTGAAGTATACCGGAAAGGACCAGTCCTGGGAACTTATCTATCACTAATGCGCTTAATGGCAATGCTGATTTCTGTTTTTCTGCCGGCTGTCTGGCTGATTCTGGCTACTAATAGGGCTTTATTACCTGAATACCTCAGTTTTATAGGTGTGAAGGAAGGAAGTTCAATAGGATTAGGTATTCAGTTTATTTTAGCCAGTCTGGGTATTGACCTGATAAGAATAGCATCAATCCAGACCCCCAGTACACTGGCAACCTCATTGAGTTTAATTGGGGCTTTATTATTGGGTGATTTCGCTGTAAAGGTTGGTTTGTTTTCACCAGAGGTAATACTATATATGGCTGTAGCCGCTATAAGCAATTTTTCTATACCTGGTTATGAAATAGCCTTAGTTTTAAAACTATTTCGTTTTATATTATTAATAGCGGTTATTATTGCTAATATTTGGGGTTTTGCAATTAGTTTTAGTCTCATTTTTTTATGGATGGTTTTCACCAAGTCTTTTGGTGTAAATTACCTGTGGCCTATTATTCCTTTTAACTATCAGGCCTTAAAGTCATATATGGTCAGGCAGACTGTTCTGGATCTCTCACATCTAAGACCGATAGCTTTACACACACAGGATCAGGATAGGGCTGTTAAGGGGGATAAAAAAGAGGCAGATAAGGAGTGATATAATGTGCAGGAAAATTGGTATTCCCAGGGCATTAATGTATCATTATTATTACCCGTCCTGGGAGACCTTTTTTGAAGAATTAGGTTTTGAAGTAATTTTATCTCCTGAAACAAATAAGGAAATCTTAGATAAGGGAGTGAAGATGGCAGTAGATGATATCTGCCTTCCTTTCAAGGTTTTTTTTGGACATGTCAGGGAATTAGTAGAGAGGGTTGACTATTTATTTATTCCCAAATTTATTAGTCTGGGAAAAAACAATTGTGTTTGCCCTAAATTTATGGGTTTGCCAGATATGGTTAAGGCTATATTTGCTCAGTATCCACCGATATTGGCCCCAGTTATAGACCTTAGATACTTACTCTTCCCTATGCGGAGAATAGTATATGCCCTGGGGAAGAGATTGGGGGCTAATATGTGGCAGATTGAAAAGGCTTTTTATAAGGCAAAGAAAAAACATGAGAAGTTTTTAAAGGTTCAACAACAGGGCATAATGCTTGATGAGGCCATGAAAATTGTAAATAATAAAATAAAATTTGATAAAAATAAAAAGGATAATAATTATCCAATTACAATTGCTTTACTGGGACATTCATATATAACAAATGATCATTGTTTAAGTATGAATATTATTAAGCATCTACAGGACTTAAAAGTAAATGTTATTACACTGGAGATGTTTGAACCAGCAGTCCTGGAAAGGGAAGCAGACAGACAGGATAAAAAACTATTCTGGTATTATAATAGACATGTTATGGGTTCTGCTTATCATTTGATTTATAATAAGAGGGTTAATGGTTTGATACAGTTAACTGCTTTTGGTTGTGGTCCTGATTCTCTGGTCAAGGAACTAATTAATCTCAGGGGTAAAAAGAGAGGGGTTTCGATTTTAAATATAAATATTGATGAGCATAGTGGTGAAGCTGGTCTACTTACCAGGTTAGAGGCCTTTGTGGACCTGGTGGAAAGAAGGGAGATGGCATGAAAAAAATAACCTTTCCCCAGATGGGAGATATGAAGATAGGTCTTAAGGCATTGTTTGCTGAACTTGGATTTGAAGTAGTAGTTCCCCCTAAAATATCAAAAAAAACACTTGATCTTGGTGTTAAATATGGACCAGAATTTGCCTGTCTTCCTTTAAAAATAAATCTGGGTAATTTTATTGAGGCCCTGGAAAAGGGGGCTAATGTTATTGTCATGGGAGGCGGCTGTGGTCCCTGCCGCTTTGGTTATTATGCTGAAGTACAACGGGCAATATTAGAAGATCTGGGTTACTGTTTTGAAATGATTGTGTTGGAACCAAACTTACTCAGGGACTATCAGCATATCAAAAAAATTCTGGGTAATGTTTCTTTAAAAAGGCTTTATAATGGATTAAAACTGGCCCTGTATAAAATTTATATGATTGATAATATATATAAGCTTGTTCTGGCTACTCGTGCTTTGGAGAAAAAAAAGGGTGAGATTGATAGTCTTTATAGTTCTTTTTTAAAGAAAATAGATCAGGTTAGTTCCCTCAAAAAGATAAAAGCACTGAAAGACGAATATCAAAATAAAATTAAAGAAAATATTAACGACTATCAAAGGGATGAAAGGCTGATAATTGGAATAGTAGGTGAAATCTATCTGGTACTTGAACCCTTTGTTAACCTAAATATTGAAGAAAAACTAGGTGAACTTGGTGTGATAGTTAAGAGGGATATCTATATGTCAAGCTGGTTATCACATTTCCTTCACCTGGGAAATGAAATGAGGCAAATAAAAAAAGCAGCAGAGGATTATCTGGATTCATTTGTCGGGGGACATGGACTTGATAGTATTGGAAACACAGTTCGTTATGCCCGGGTTGGGTATGATGGTGTTATACAGCTGGCACCTTTTACCTGTATGCCGGAGATAATCTCCCAGACGATTTTGCCTTCAGTAAGTAAAAAAGAAAAGATACCTGTTCTATCACTGTTTTTTGATGAGCATACTGGTGATGCTGGTTTACAGACAAGGATTGAAGCCTTTGTGGACCTCTTAATGCGTAAAAAAATTTATGATGGCAAATTATTGGAAAAGGGGATAAATTATGCCTAGATATTATTTAGGGGTAGATGTTGGTTCAGTTAGTACAGATATTGCTGTACTGGATAGTTCAATGAAGATAGTTGATAAAATATATCTAAGAACAAAGGGTCAACCTCTAAAAGTGATTAGCGAGGGAATCAATCAGCTGCAAGATAAGTATGATAACTCTGAAATAGGGGCAGTAGGGACAACAGGTAGTGGACGTAATCTGGCTGGTGTGATACTGGGGGCTGATGTTATAAAAAATGAGATCACTACCCATGCTGTAGCAGCAGTACATATGATACCTGATGTGAAAACTGTCCTGGAGATAGGTGGTCAGGACTCCAAGATTATAATCATTCGTGATGGAGTAGCTGTTGACTTTGCCATGAATTCTGTCTGTGCTGCTGGTACCGGGTCATTTCTTGACCAGCAGGCTGCCCGTCTGGAGATACCTATTGAAGAGTTTGGGGAATATGCCTTAAGAGCCGAGGCACCAGTCAGGATTGCAGGACGTTGTTCGGTTTTTGCAGAATCAGATATGATTCACAAACAGCAGTTAGGACATGACCTTCCTGAGATAATAGCAGGATTATCGGCTGCCATGGTTAGAAATTATTTGAATAATCTGGCCAAGGGTAAGGACATTAAAGGTCCGATAATATTTCAGGGGGGAGTGGCGGCTAATGTAGGAATTAAAAAAGCCTTTGAAGATGAACTGGGGATTGATGTAATTGTTCCGGAGAATTATAATGTTATGGGGGCTGTTGGGGCAGCGATACTTGCCCGGGAAGAGATCGCCCGTTTAAAAAGGAAAAAGACTTCATTTAAGGGTTTTGAGATTACTGATTTCAATTTTAAAACTACCAGTTTTGAGTGTGATGGTTGTCCTAATTGTTGTGAAATAGTAAATATCTATCAGGATAGTCAGTTAATAGCCCGCTGGGGGGCAAAATGTCCGCGCTGGGAGGCAGTATAGAGTGACAGAGGTTTATATTCAGGAGATTATGTGATTTGCAAGATTATGGATAACTTGAAAGACCTACAAATATATTTACTTCCCTTGTCGTGTACCGCAGGCACTCCGCATCTGAGCAGAGCGTACAAGAAAATTAATGTTGCGCTGCGGTGTCCTACCTCCAGCCAATTTCTAGAGTCGTACAACAAATATATTTGTCTGGCTAATAGTTTATTATTAACTATGTGTAATAAACAGTTGACTTAAGAAAGCTGATGTCTTTGATTAAGCCTGAATGGACGTTAGGTCACTTTGTTCAACAGGCAGGATTTTGTTAAGGGTTATTGAATAATTAAGATAAAGAAGCACTTTTGTTAGCTATTTGAATTAAGATAGGGAGCTGGTATTTAATGTTGAGGTTTGAGAGGGCTGTTAATTTTGCTGCCAGGGCACATCAGGGGCAGTTGAGGAAGGGGACAGAGACTCCATATATTGTACATCCCTATATGGTAGGGATGATTCTCTATGGTGAAAATTGTGCGGAGGAAGTTATTGTAGCTGGTATCTTACATGATACTATAGAAGACACTTCAGTAAAGGATGAAGATATAGAAAAAGAATTTGATAAACAGATAAGGGATATTGTAGTAGGGGTTTCAGAACCAGATAAAAAGCTTCCTTGGAGGGTTAGAAAGGAACATACAATTAATTATCTGCGTGAGGCTCCACTTAATGAACGGTTGGTGATATGTGCTGATAAGCTTCACAATATCAGTTCTATTACTGAAGAATATAATAGTCAGGGTGAGAAGTTGTGGGATAAATTTACTGGTAAGAGGGATGAGCAGGAATGGTATTATCAAAGTATTGTAGATATCTTATTTACTTATGATGATTTTTCCAATTACATAGGGATGTTCACCAAATTAAAGACAATGGTTGATGATTTTTTTTAGGATAGGGGTGAGTATGCTGGATATTATTGTGTCACATCAATTAACAGATTTTGATGGTCTGGGGGCTATGGTAGCTGCCAGAAAGATATACCCGGCGGCAAAAGCAGTTTTTGTTGGCCGGATACACAGGCTAGTAAAGGATTTTTTAGTACTTTATAGAGATGAAATAGAGGTCTTTAAACTGAAGGAAATAGACCTTTCTAAGGTTGACAGGGTAATTATTGTTGATACATATAAGATTGAAAGATTAGGTGATTTAAAAGATAAGATAGACTGGTCCAGGTGTGAGACGGTGGTATATGACCATCATCCCCATGATAAACTTGATTGGGCTACCCTGGATTTAAGCCAAGAAGTAGGGTCAGCAACAACTATATTGATCAATAAAATAATTGCCGAATCCAGGGAACTAAACCCTCTGGAGGCTACGGTATGTGCCCTGGCTATTTATGCTGATACTGGAAACCTGACACACATGAATACAACAGCAGCTGACGCCAGGGCTGTTGCCTATTTGCTTGATGAAGGTGCTAATCTTAAAATTATAAATGATTTTACAAAAAAACCGTTGAATAGTAAACAGGAAAAACTACTGGAGGAACTCCTTGATAATAAAAAGCTAATTAAAATAGATGGTATTGAAATTGCACTTTTTGCTACTTCATATGCTAAGTATATAGGAGGTATTAATCGGGTTACTGAGAAATTAAAAGAGCTTTATCACTTGCCCAGTCTTTTTGTAGTAGTAAAGATGGGCAAAAAGGTAGAAGTAATAGGTAGGAGTAGTGATGAAGCTGTTAACATTGGTTCAATATGTAAGGAACTTGGTGGTGGTGGACATGCAGGTGCAGGTGCTGCCAGTTTAGAAGGGGAACTTTCTTCTGTTATAAAGAGACTGAAGAAAATTGTTAATAATAGAGTACAGCCTGTAAAAAGCATAAGGGAAATTATGTCATCTCCAGTAAGAACTGTTCTCCCTGATACGCCGATAAGTGAAGTTGAAGAAATCATGAAAAAATATGGGCATAATGGCGTTGTAGTATATGATGGTAAAGTTAAAGGTATTTTTTCCCGCCGTGACATTGACAAAGTCAAACAACATAACTTGATGCATGCACCTGTAAAGGCTTACATGTCAAAAGACCTGGTTACTATACAGGGGTATCTCCCTGTCCATCAGGCACAGGACCTAATGGTTAAACATGGGGTAGGAAGATTACCAGTAGTAGAGGGAGGGGAATTGCTGGGCATAGTAACCAGGAGTGATATACTGGCCTCATATTATGGTAATGAGACTCCCTATCAGCATAAGAATCGTTATGGCAGTAGTCTGGTTAAGATTGAGGAGAAAGAGCTAGAGATTAGGGATCTTATGGATGAGCTTCCTGTCAAGATAATAAAAATATTAAAAGAAATAGGTGCTATTGCTGATAAATCTCAAATCAGGGCCTATTTAATTGGTGGGATAATCAGGGATTTACTGTTAGGTAAGGGGAATAATGATATAGATATAGTTGTTGATGGTAATCCTGTAGAACTTATCAAACAACTAAGTGATTTTTTTTCTGCCAAGGTTTTATATAATGAACAGTTTAAAACAGGGAGTATTAAATTTGCTGATGGTTTAAACATTGACCTGGCTGGTACCAGGAGAGAAAACTATCATTATCCTGGGGCTTTGCCTGAAGTAACAGAGACAAATATTTTTGAGGACTTATTTCGCAGGGATTATACGATAAACGCTTTGGCTGTGGCGCTAAATAGTGATAAATGGGGTAGGATGATTGATTATTTTGGTGGACAGAAGGATTTGGCAGAGAAAAAACTGAGAGCCCTGCATAGGTTTAGTTTTCTTGATGACCCCACACGAGTAATTCGGGGTATTAGATTGGCTAGTAGACTGAAATTTGATTTTGAAAAGGAGACAGAGGATTTAGCAAGGGAAGCTGTATTAGCAGGCGATTTTTCCCGCCTTACATCTGAACGAATTATTAAGGAACTGGAATTATTATTTGCTGAGAAGATAAACAGGAGGCTTTTAGGACTGATTAAAAATATTCCTGTTTTTAAACTGCTGGGGATAGAATTAGCAGAAGGTGTTGATTACTGGCAGCAGTCAACTCGACTGGAGTCCTGGCTTGAATATTTAAAAGAAAAGAATTATAATATAGAAGAATGGGTACTACGTCTTGCTTTATTTACTGATAAACTTAAGAAAAAAGATATTGTAGATTGGAATCTTAAAGAAAGGTATAAAGATATCCTGTCTTTTTATTTAACTGCCAGGGATTTGATAGAGACTCTTGATAATGATCTTGATGACCTGAGACTGGTAGATATGCTTAATGAATATAAATTAGAGGAACTTGTTATTCTCCTTGTTAAGTCTGGAAAGGTAATGGTTGAAAAAAATATCAGGCGTTATATAAATGAGTTGAAGGGGATAGAACTGGCTATTAGTGGTTTTGATTTAAAAGAACTTGGTTTAAATCCAGGCCCTGTATATAAAGATATATTTGATAGGGTATACCGGGCACGTTTAAAGGGAGAGGTATCTACCCATCAGGAAGAACTTGCTTATGTAAAAGAACTGCTAAAAGAGAGAATGGAGTGAAATATTTTTGGATATAATGGAATTGATTCTGGCTATACCTATTTTATTATTGTCATTATCTTTTCATGAGTTTTCTCATGGTAAGGCCTCAGATATGCTGGGTGATCCAACCCCCAGGATGATGGGCCGGTTAACACTTAATCCCCTGGTACATCTTGACCTTGTAGGTACCCTAGTTTTAATAATTACCAGGAGATTTGGTTGGGCTAAACCGGTAATAGTTAATCCGCGGTATTATCAGAATCAGAGACAGGGGATGATGCTGGTTGGGATGGCTGGTCCAGCAGCAAATTTTGTTCTTGCTTTTGTTTTTGCTATGTTACTGAGGTCTTTTTCCCTTATTACAGGTCAACCCCTGGGCAGTCTTTTGTTTCAGATTAATTACCTTGGTCCGGGGAATATTGTAGAAGTCTTGGTAAATTTCTTATTTTTGGGTGTACTCATGAATTTGGGTTTAGCTCTCTTTAATCTTATACCTGTGCCGCCATTAGATGGTTCAAAGATACTGCGTGGTTTTTTGCCCCCTAAATTTGACAGGTATTTATACCAGTTAGAGGGTCCAGTTGGTATGATAATTCTTCTGGTATTATTATATACTGGTATTTTGTCGAGTATAATAACCCCTATCTTAGGTATTCTGGTTAATATTCTGCTATAAAAGGGTGAGGTAAATGGTCTATGAAGTCCAACTAGAGAGTTTTCAGGGTCCACTGGAACTCCTTTATCAGTTAGTTAAAAAAAACAGGATAGAGATTAGCAATATCTCCTTGGCTAGTATAACTGAACAGTATCTGGATTATCTGAACAATCTTCAGGAATTTAATCTTGATTATGCTAGTGAATTTATGCTTATTGCAACAGAGTTGATTGCAATTAAGGCCAGAACAATACTCCCTCAGGATGATGAAATTGATGAGGAAGATGAGGGGAATAAGCTGGTCAGGCGTTTAAAGGAATATCACCTTTTTAAAAAGATATCTCTGGTTTTAAGGGATTTTGAGGAAAAGTCCTGTAAGATGTTTAGCAGACCAATTAATGAGGAGAGTTTTATAAGTGCTGATCTAAGACTTAATCTTGATCTAGAACTGTCCCAGTTAATAACAGCTTATCAAAAGTCGATTAATTCTATAAGTAAGAAAGAGGAAGAGGAAGAAGGTCAGAGGGGTGTGAAGAGTCACCTCCCCGACTTTAAGTTTGAAGAAATAAAGATTGAGGATAAGATAAGAGAGATTGTAAGAAGACTTCTTGAGACAGAGACAGGGCTTTCTTTTAAAGAGTTAATTAATAACCGGAAAAATAGGATTGAGATAGTAGTTACTTTCTTAAGTATTCTTGAGTTAGCCAGGCAGTCAAAGATAAGGGTTAAGCAGGATAGGGTATTTTCCAATATAAATTTATCCAGGGTGCTGGCAAAAAATTAAAATTTATCTTATTTGGGGTTGGTAGTGATGGTGAAGGATAATTGGCTGGCAGGGATAGAGGCCCTGCTATTTTCAACAGCTGAACCTATTTCGATAGATGAAATGACAAAGATCTTAAATATATCAGAAATAAAGCTGCGCAAGTATTTGTCTTCCCTGGCAGCTGAATATAAGAAAGAACAGCACGGGGTATTTTTAAAAGAATATAATGGGAGTTATGTTCTTATGACTAAACCGGAGTATTCCTCACTTATTGAGGATATGTATAATAAAAAAATTACCCGTTTAAGTCAGGCGGCACTGGAAACGCTGGCTATAATTGCCTATAAACAGCCAGTAACAAGGGCCGAGATAGAGGAGATTCGTGGTGTTAAGGCTGAAAAAACCTTGCTTACCCTCGGCAAATATGGGCTTGTTGAAGAATTAGGCCGTAAAGATACAATAGGTAATCCGATAGTCTATGGTACAACAAAAGAGTTTTTGCGGCATTTCGACCTTGAGAATTTAAGTGAATTACCAGAGGTTGAAGAAGAGGACTAAAACTGGTATATTATTACTAAAATATGGGGACTAATAGGGATAAGAGGACAGGAGTGAAACCTATGATTCTTATCTTATTGGTCTCTTTATTTTTATTTTTGCTGCTAATACCGGTTAGTCTGGAAATAGATTATAGTAGAAAAGGTGCAGATGATGACTTTAGACTTGACTTATTTACTGGATTGAGAATATTTGGTTTTCACTTTAAGATACCCTATATTGAGAATAGATTTCTGCTTTTTTTTACAGAGCTATTTGCTGAAATAGATGCTATTTTTATAAATGTCTGGCACAAGAAAAAGGATATTGAACTGGAAAAAGAGGTCAGTTGGCAGGAAATACAATTTAAAAAACTTAGCCGGGTTATAGCTGTCTTGCTTAATAAGCAATTAAATGAATTAATAATTAATACCATACATTTAAAGGCAAAAGAGGTTTCCTGGGAGACTGAATTTGGTCTGGCCGACCCTGCATTAACAGGGATAAGTAATGGGCTACTCTGGTTTATTAAGTGTTTATTGATACAGCTGGCTGAAAAGAGGATTGATTTTATCAAAAAACCACGACTTAGTATTAAACCGAATTTTAAACAGCGGGGTTTTAAGACCTCCTTTCATGGTATATTTTTACTAACAATAGGTAATATTATATTTACAGTAATAAAGATAATAGTATATCGAGTAAAAGGAGGATACCGCCCATGGGAGAACATCCAATTGAAAAATTAATGGATACAGCAATGAGCAATATCAAAGGAATGGTCGATGTTAATACAATTGTGGGTGATCCTGTTGAGACCCCAGATGGTAGTGTGATTATCCCAATATCGAAGGTTTCTTTTGGTTTTGCGGCAGGTGGTGGTGAGATAAGTACAGCTCCTGCTAAGGGTCAGGAGGGAGGAAACCGACAACCCTTTGCAGGTGGTAGTGGAGCAGGTGTAATGCTAAACCCAATGGCCTTTCTGGTTGTTAATAAAGAACAGGTAAGGCTACTGCCAGTGGCCAATAATGCTGTTGCAGAAAGGATAATTAATGTTGCTCCTGAACTATTAAAACAAATACAGGAGATTATGGAGAAAAAATAAATAAGTGTTATAAATGTTTTAATAAAACTTTTTTTCTTGCATATACTTAAAGGAAATAGCTTCCCAGGTAGGTGAATTTATGAAGAGGTTATTTAATTTGAGTATTTTTTTTCTATTTATTTTTCTTTTGATATTGGTTTCGCAGTCAGTAATAGTAACTGCAGCACCATATGTTTCTGCAAATTCAGCCTGTGTGATTGATCTGGAAACAAGACAGGTCCTTTATAATAAAAATATGCATTTGAAATGCCCGCCAGCAAGTACAACCAAGATCCTTACTAGTATTGTAGCTATTGAAGAAAGCAATATTAATGATGTAGTAACTGTTAGTCGAAAGGCGGCATATCAGGAGGGGTCTTCTATTTACCTGAGTGAAGGTGAAAAAATAAGGCTGGAAGAACTCCTTTATGGGGTCATGCTTGCTTCAGGTAATGATGCTGCAATGGCCATTGCGGAACATATTTCAGGTTCTGTTGAGGAATATGCAGAATTAATGAATAGACGGGCAGTAGAGATGGGGGCTAAAAATAGTAATTTTATAAATCCCAGTGGACTACCTGATAGTAATCATTACTCTACAGCATACGATCTAGCTATGATTATGGCATATGCCCTGGAAAACGAAATTTTTGCCCGAATTACGGCCAGTAAAAACAAGACGATCTCCTGGTCAGGAAATGATTGGGGTAGGGGATTAAGGAATCATAATAAACTACTCTGGTCATATTCTGATATAACTGGAGGTAAGACTGGTTATACAAAGGCAGCCGGCCGTTGTCTGGTGGCCTCTGCCCGGAGGGATGGTAGAGAGGTAGTTGCCGTTGTTTTAAATTGTCCGAATGACTGGAATGATGTAAGGAATCTCCTGGATTTTGGACTTGATCAATTTAAAAAGGTAGTAGTAATGGATAAAGGTGAAATAGTTTATAAAATGAATTGGGAGGATTCCCAGGAAGGGGAATTAGGGTTTATGATTAATTGTCCTCTCCTGACAGTCCTTCCCAGAGGGGGAAAGATTAAATTGCAGAAGGAGGTTTATTTAAAACCCAGCCTGGAACTGCCAATAAAAAGGGGGGATCTTATAGGAAGTCTTAAGGTTTATGATAATGGAGAGCTCCTAAGTAAAGTGGAGCTTCTGGCGGCGAATGATTTAAATTACAGGTCATTTTTTTTGAAATTCTGGAACTGGATTACTGTTTTACTAGGAGGGGATTAGCTTTTAATATAGAATAGTAATTAATAGAGGTGTTGTTGATGGAGAGACTACAAAAGGTGATGGCTCATGCTGGGGTTGCATCCAGGCGTAAGTCAGAAGATATTATTAAACAGGGGAGGGTTAAGGTAAATGGGAGTGTTGTCAGGGAACTAGGTGTTAAGGTCTCTACAGAAGATACTATTGAGGTTGATGGCCAAAAAATAAACAGAGAAAAAAAGGTATATGTGCTTTTAAATAAACCAAGCGGGTGTATTACAACAGTTAATGACCCCAGGGGTAGGAATACAGTCCTGGATTATATTCAAGGAATTAAAGAAAGGATCTATCCTGTGGGAAGACTTGATTATGATACAAGTGGTCTTTTATTATTATCAAATGATGGGGACCTAACCTATAAATTAACACATCCATCACATGAAATAGATAAGATTTACCAGGTAGAGATACCTGGGCATCCCTCCCCTGGGTTTTTTAAACAGCTGGAAAAAGGGGTCAAGCTTGAAGATGGCTTGACAGCACCTGCCTCTGTTCAGGATGTAATTAAAAAAGGGAATAGTACAACATTTATATTAACTATCCATGAGGGCAGAAACCGTCAGGTTAGAAGAATGTGCAGTCAACTGGATTATCAGGTGATAGCTTTAAAAAGGATAGGCTTTGCTTTTCTTAATTTAGATGGTGTTTCAGAGGGCAGTTACCGGTTTTTGAGTAATAGGGAAGTAAATAGGTTGAAAAAAATTTAATTAACTTAGTTTATTGTTGAAGGACTTTTATCTATTATCTAGAATTACTATACAGGAAAAGGTTTATCATAGATAGTTAAATATTGTTTGTTAACCTATCTGCTGTTGGATAGGTTTTTATCTTGTTTTTGTATTTATAGATTGATAAAATATATATTGATCTGATGAGGTGATTCATATGTTTCTTAAAAAGCTTAAGATTGATGGTTTTAAATCATTTGCAAAACCTGTTACCATTGATTTTCAATCCCCTATTACAGCGCTTGTTGGGCCCAATGGGAGCGGTAAAAGTAATATAGTTGATGCTATTCGCTGGGCCTTAGGCGAACAGAGTGCTAAAACACTACGGGGTGGGAAAATGGCTGATGTTATTTTTGCAGGTAGTGATGATTGCAAACCGTTAAAAAAGGCCTCTGTCACCCTTTATTTTGATAACGCTGATCAGACACTGGCAAGTGAGGCACGGGAAATAAAGATCAGCCGCCAGGTAACTGAAGATGGTCAGAGTGATTATCTATTAAATGGTTCCTTATGCCGTTTAAAGGATATAGAGGAGTTAATGATGGATACAGGTATGGGTAAAGACTCCTATTCTATAGTTGGTCAGGGGAAGATAGACTCTATCTTAAATAGCAAACCTGAAAAACTCAGGGAATTATTTGAAGAGGCAGCTGGTATTAGTAAATATAAGATGAGAAAGGATGAAGCAGAAAAAAGACTTGACAAAACTAAACAGGACTTACAGCGGGTTAAGGACCTGATCTGGGAGCTGGATAAACAGCTTAATCCTTTAAAAAAAGCTGCTGAAAAAGCCAGGAAATATGAACGATTTCATCATGAGCTGAAGGAATTGGAGGTTAATCTCCTGCTGGATAAGTGGTCTAAAAATAGCTTAGATCTTAATGATGCCCAGGCAGAAAAAGAAATAGTCAGTAGGGATTTGAACAAAAATAGAAAAGAGCTTGACTCACTGAATGAATTATTAGAGGTAAAAAAGAATAAACTGGAAGTGGATCAGGATTTATTAGATGAACGGCAGGCAGACTTTTACCAGTTGAAAATTAAAAAAGAACAGGCAGAGAATAATTTAAAGATTCTTGCTGAAAGGAAAAACGGCTTAAACAGAGAGAGGCTTAATCTTAAAGAACAGATAAGTATTTTGCAAGAAAATCAGAAAGACTTGCATGATAAAATAGTTGGACTTAATGATGAGAATAAAAGGGCTAGTGATCAAAATGCCGATATTAAAGATAGACTGTCTTCTAAGGAAGATGAGCTTTTACTAAAGAAAGAAAAATTAAACCAGCAAAAAGAAAAGTTATTAGTTTTAAGGGAATCTCTATTAAGTGAAAATGTTGAATTGACTGATATCCATACTGAGTTAGAGAAGGTTCGTGAGAAGAGTTATTATCTAGAGAAGGAGATTGAAAATCTAATTGCTGAGCGGAAAGGTATCTCTGAAGAGCTGGATATGAATATTTTACAGCAGGAGAATATCAATGAAGATTTAAACTCAGTAATTGATGACTTGTCTTCCCTTAATGAAAATATAGTAAGATTGGATAACAGAATTAATGAATCTAAGAAAGGTATAACAGAACTACAGGAAGGTATTGATAGTAAAGATAGACAACTGCAGCAGATGGCCTCTCGTCTACATATATTGGAGAATATGGAAGAGGATTATCAGGGGTATTTTCAAGGTGTCAGAGGGGTCTTAAAAAATAGTGAAGTTTTAAATGGAGTGATAGGGGTTGTTGCTGATCAAATTAAGGTAAATAGAAAATTTGAAACAGCTATTGAGACTGCTCTGGGGGCTAAATTGCAGAATCTTATTGTTGAAGATGATGAATCAGCCCAACAGTGTGTAAATTTCTTAAAACGGGAAAAAGCTGGACGAGCCACCTTTTTACCGTTAAATATGATTACTGGTAAGAGGGCTGAGCTTACTCATTGTAATTTAGATAATGTACCAGGTTTTCTGGGGTTAGCAGTAGAATTTATATCATTTGATAGTGAATTAACTCCTGTATTTAATTATTTACTGGGCAGGATAATTATTGCTTCAGATTTAAAGGCAGCCAGGGAGATAGCTAAAAAGATAAGAAGTAGTTTTAGAATTGTAACTCTTGATGGTGAAGTGATTAGCCCTGGTGGTGCAATTTCAGGCGGCAGCAGGACCAGAAATAAACAGGGTCTGCTGGCCAGAGGAAGAGAAATTGAGGAACTCAGGGAGAAGATAGTAGATATTAAAGGAACTATAGAAATAGAAGAAAGAAAAAAAGAAGAACTACTGGTCAGGCTTGAGCAAGATGAAAAGGAAAAAGGGGGCTGTCTTAAAGAAATAAACAAACTAAAATTTACGGAAAATGACCTTGAAAAAGATTTAAGTAATTTTAAAAAAGAACAATTGAAACTGGAAAATAAACTGGAGAATTTGGACCAGAATTTTGTAAAATGTCATGAAACTCTGGGGGAAACTGATAATAGAAAACAAAAAATCGAACAACAGCTTGAATTAATTAATAGGGAGAATGACAAGGGTAGAGATGAGATTTTTATTAAGGAAAAAGAGATAGCTGAACTAGAGCGTCTTGAAGAGGAAATCAGAAAAGATATTACAGAATTGAAAGTTGAATTAGCAACAGTAAAGCAGAAAGAAGAAAATCTACTTCGCGAAAAGAATTCATTACAAGAGCAAAGGGAGACAAATGAGCTTCAGATAAAGAAATTTAGGGAAAAAGTGGCCGGATTAAACAAAAAGGAGGAGGTTTTAAAAGAGCGTAAGACTGAACTTGTATTAAAAAAAGAGGAATATGTAGATAATATTTCTTCTTTACAGGAAGAACTTGAAGGGAGAAAAAAAGACTTTGCTGTACAGGAAGAGGATTTTAAAGGCTTAAAAGAAAAGCATCAAATTATAGAACAGACTGTTAATGAATATAATGAAAAAAATCATAAATTAGCTCTAAAGATTACGCGTTTAGAAGATAGGAATGAGCAGATTGAAGAGAGGCTGAGTGATGAATATGATCTTAGTGCTGAAGAGGGAATTGGGGAGCGGATAGAAATAAAAGAGCAGCGGCAGGTAGCAAATAAAATTGCTGAATTTAAAGAGGCAATTAAACGCCTGGGTACTGTTAATACTGGGGCAGTTATGGAATATAATGAATTAAAAGACAGATTAGGGTATCTCAGGGATCAGGAAGAAGATTTATTAAAGGCCAGGGATGCTATTGTGAGGATTATTGATGATATTAAGGATAAAATGGCTGAATTGTTCCACCTTACCTTTCAGAAGGTTAAAACTGAGTTTGAAAAGACTTTTTCCCACCTGTTTAATGGTGGTAAAGCCCGACTAAACCTTACTAAAACAGATAATCTTCTGGAAACAGGTGTAGAGATTGAAGCACAACCACCAGGTAAACAGTTGAAAAAACTAAGCCTGATGTCTGGTGGAGAACGCGCTTTAACAGCAATTGCTCTAGTATTTGCTTTCTTAAAGGTAAACCCCAGTCCGATCTATATTCTGGATGAGATAGATGCCCCACTGGATGATGCCAATGTCCTTCGTTTTGCCAATTATATACGTGAGTATTCTGCTTATGTACAATTTATGCTGATCACACATAATAAAAAAATGATGACTCAGGCAGATGCTATCTATGGTATCACTATGGAAGAAAGGGGTGTTTCCAAACTTGTTTCTCTCAGATTTGATGAAGGAATTGCATAGGGGTGTATTTATTTGATAATTAAAGGGATAGCAAGGGAATTGATTGATTGTTTAGTTGACAGGAGTAATAAGCTCGGTCAGGGTCGTTCCATAGGTCTGCTGGCTTTTATAGATAAACAGGGGTATATTTCCACCTATAGTGATATGGTAGATGGTGGTCTGGCAGGCTTACCTTTCAGGATGATGTTGTCAGCAGTGCTTAATAATACGACTGGTTCATTGCTGGAATTAATAAACCGTCTTCCGGCTAATACGGCAGTCATTTCAACTTCACCTGGTAAGACAGGGATAATAATTAGTACTGGTGGAATTAATATATTTGACTGTCCGATAATAAAAATAGGGATCAAGAATAAGAGAGCAGTAGGTGTTGGTGTTCTTTATCCTGAAAAATATCTATTTAAACTTGCTTCAGAATCAGAGAAAGTTCAGCTTAAAAGTTTGTCTGCTCTGACAATGAAAGAAGAAAGGCAGGCACTAAGGCGTTCTACAGAACTACGCCTGGCTTATCTTGATATCTCTGCTGAAATACCAGTAGTAGATCTACCAATAAAAAAATATAAAAAAAATAAAGCAGCTCAAATAGACTGGTCACTCCCGCGTTTAACAGTTAAGGGTATTGAAAGAAATTTTGCTGAAATGCTGGTAAATAAATCAATTAGTATAGAACAGGGTAGAGAGGTTGCAGCAGTTGGTATTCTCAATAATAAAGGCTATGTTGAGCAGGCAGGGGAGCTTATTGTAGGGGGGATGGGTTATGTTCCTTCTCGACTCCTTCTTTCTGGTTATGCTGATATTAGGGATATTTCTCTACGGGAAGCCTATACAGATAAGATACCAGCAGAGGCAGTGATAGTACATACACATCCCGGTGGAACAGGTGTGATGCATATGGGTGATGCCATGGCAGGTCCTGGTACCTGGGGATGCCCTATAATTGCGATAGGTCATGATAGGGATGGTATTATTAAGGGTGCTACTGTAATAGAATTTAGTTCCGAGCTTAATATTTTGGCCGATAAATATGAGATGATTGAACAGGAATTTTATCAGGCTGATAACCCGGCAGATGAGACCAGACTTAGAAAACAAAAATATAAAATAGCCCAGGAATTTACCGAATTATGTAGGGAAATTAAAATAATCTAAATAATAAATGAGGGGTAGATATGTTAAATATTTTCAAGAAAAGTAGTAAAAATGAGCAGGAAATAGAGGAAGTAACAGAGAAAAAAAATGATAGTGAAGGTGGTTTATTTAATAGGTTAAAGAATGGTTTGTCTAAAACCAAGGATGGATTTATTAATAAGGTAACCAGTTTATTTAGTACCCATGGTAAAATTGATGATGAATTATTTGAAGAACTGGAAGAGATCCTGATTCAGGCTGATGTAGGAATTAATACGGCTATGGAATTAATTGAAGGGTTGGAGGAAAGGGTTGAAGAAGATGAGCTGAAAGAACCTGAGGAATTAACAGAAGTCTTTAAAGAGGAATTATCAGCATTATTGAAGGAAGAAGATGGTCAACTGGACTTAAAAGCAGGCCAGAATATTATAATAGTAGTGGGTGTAAATGGTGCAGGTAAGACAACTACTATTGCCAAAATTGCCCGGAGGTTTAAAGAAGATGGTAAAAAAGTATTAATGGCGGCAGCAGATACCTTTCGTGCTGCTGCCATTGATCAATTAAAGGTCTGGGGAGACAGACTTGGTATTAATGTTATTGCTCAGAGTGAGGGTTCTGATGCTGCAGCAGTTGCCTTTGATGCTGTACAGGCTGCTAGGGCCAGGGATATTGACCTGCTGATTGTAGATACTGCTGGAAGACTGCATACCCAGAAAAACCTTATGGAAGAGCTTAAAAAGGTAAAAAGAGTTATTGAGCGGGAAGCCGGGGATTTTAACATACAGGTTTTGCTGGTTCTTGATGCTACTACAGGTCAGAATGCTATGAGTCAGGCAAAACTTTTTAATGAGGCAGTTCATGTTGATGGGATAGCCTTAACCAAACTGGATGGAACTGCTAAAGGTGGAATTGTTATCGGGATAAAAAATGAGCTTGGTATCCCGATAAAACTAATAGGTGTTGGAGAAGCAGCAGAAGATTTACAGGACTTTAATGCTAAAAAATTTATTGAGGCTTTATTTATTTAAGATAAATTTTAAAAAAATGGGGAGATGAGTAATAATGGGTAAAGAAATAAAAACATATAAGGATATTGACCCTTCAATCTTAAAATCAATACCAAATCCCAGTGAACAGGCATATGAGACAAAGATTAAGATTCCAGAGTGTACCTTTCTGGGGGTGCAGAACCAACCTGATTTTGCTACGGTTTATTTCACATTTTATCCTGATAAAAAGATTATTGAGTTAAAGTCATTAAAGAAATATATCTATCAGTTTAGAAATATTGTCGTTTCCTATGAGAGGTTAATAAATGTCCTGTATGAACATTTAATGGAAGTTTATCAACCTGAACGTTTAAGGATTGTTATAATCTGTAACCCCAGGGGTGGTATTAGTTCTAAGCTAACAGTGGACTCTGACTGGAAGGTAAGAGGTGGTGAAGAGAAATATAGGGATTGGTTTAATAGAGATGATACTTGGAAGGTGGAGATGTAGAATAAAATATTATTTAAATATAGAAGGAATCCAGTTTATTAAAACTGCTTGAAATTGTTTTCTGTTAAAATTATGCTGGCTGTAAAAGGTTGAAAAATGAAGAGGGAGTGTTATACTATGGCCATGGAAATAACTGTACAAAAAACTGATAACCCAAAAGAAAAGCCTGACCAGGGAAACCTGGGTTTTGGGACTAACTTTACTGATCATATGTTTATCATGGATTACTCTAAAGACAAAGGGTGGCATGATGCCAGAATTGTCCCTTATGGCCCGATGAAATTTGATCCCGCTATGGCTACATTGCATTATGGACAGGCGGTATTTGAGGGTATGAAGGCATATAAAAGCCCTGACAATAGAATTCTATTGTTTAGACCGGAAAAGAATATGGAGAGATTAAATAATACTAATGATAGAATGTGTATCCCACGGATTGATGAAGAGTTTTGTCTGGAAGCAATTAAAAAACTGGTTAATATTGATAAGGAATGGATACCAACTGCTCCAGGGACTTCTTTGTATATCAGGCCTTTTATTATAGCGACTGATAAATACCTGGGGTTGAAACCATCATCTACATATAAATTTATGGTTATTTTATCACCTGTAGGGGCTTATTATCCCCAGGGGGTTAATCCAGTTGAAATCTATGTAGAAAACGAATATGTTCGTGCAGTACCAGGAGGGACTGGCCATGTTAAAACCAGTGGTAATTATGCTGCTAGTTTGAAGGCTCAGGCCGAGGCTTCTGCTAGGGGATATGTTCAGGTTTTGTGGCTTGATGGTCTAGAAAGAAAATACATTGAAGAGGTTGGTTCAATGAATGTATTCTTTAAGATTGATAGTGAACTTGTAACACCGGCTCTTGTGGGGAGCATCCTACCTGGTGTGACCAGGGATTCTACTATTGAATTAGTAAAGAGTTGGGGCATCAAAGTCACTGAAAGAAGGGTCTCTATTGCAGAAATCTTTGAAGAACATAAAAAAGGCAGATTGGACGAGGCTTTTGGTACTGGTACTGCTGCTGTTATTTCTCCAATAGGAGAATTAAACTGGGAAGGTCGCTCCATTAAGGTAAATGACGGTAAGACAGGTCGGCTGGCAGAAAGGATATATCAAAAACTTACAGGTATTCAAACTGGTGAGTTAGAAGATGACTTCGGGTGGACAGAAAAGATATAGTGGAAAGATACTGAATTTCAGGGGGTTAATATTTTATGCTAAAACATATTGTAATGTGGGATATTAGTGATGAAATTGATAATAAAGAAGAAATAGCCTATAAAATTAAAGAAAAACTAGAGATCTTAAATGACTTAATTGATGAATTGAAATTTATTGAAGTTGGGGTGAATACTAATCCTTCAGAAGCTGCAAAAGATCTGGTGCTTTATTCAGAATTTATTGATGAAAATCATCTTAATAGATATCAAAACCACCCGGAACACTTAAAAGTAGTTGAGTTCATAAAAAAACATGTAGCGTCAAGGGTGGTTGTAGATTATAAGGTGTGATTGGATAAATAATAGTATTTATTTTTACAGAGTCCCTCAGGGGCTCTTTTTTTTATAATTTTAACATTTTATTTTTTTATTACTCATATTGTCAGTATTTTGACGAAATAAGTAGTTTAATAATGATAATAGCAGTGCAATTATCTTTATTCTCTATATACAAGTATATAGGTAGAATATTCTTCATAATTAATATTGATAAGTTAAATTGCTTGTGATAAAATATATATGCACCATCTACACATTTTTTGAGGAGCTATGAGTTAAAATTAGGTTTGGAAAGAAAAGAAAGGAGTAGTGAGAAGAAGAATGATTAAGAAAATTCGGGACTGTCTTTCAGATATTAAAGACCCCGACTTAAAAGAACATTACTCACAGTTGGTTTTCACTTTACTGGAGAAGGGATATTTCCCGGGCTTAGCGGGTGTACCGGTTGCTAAATCGGGTATTAGTCATATTGATGGTGAAAAGGGTATACTTACATACAGGGGTTACCCTGTCCAGGAACTTGCCGAGCATTGTTCATATGAAGATGTTGCTTTTTTGCTTTTAAATGGTGATCTACCTTTAAGGAATGAAAAAAATATTTTACAAAAACAATTTTTGGTTCATAGAGATGTTGATAGAGATATTGCTAAAGCTGTCATAGCGATGCCTGAAGAACTGCATCCTATGTATATGTTAAGTGCTAGTGTTCTGCAATTACAAGCCAATGATAATCTCTGTTTTACAGTAGATAATTACAACCAGAACCTTTTTAGGGCGATAAGATTAGTAGCTAAATTGCCAACTATTATTGGCATATCAAGGACAAGAGATGCTGAGTTTGCTGCTGATAAAGAATTTGATTCTTATGCACAGTACTGTTTATATTGTTTTAATCAGGATTTAGCAGATGATGAGGAATGGGTAGATATTTTCGAAAAATTGTTGATACTCCATGCTGATCATACAATGAATAATAGCACATTTTCTGTAAGGGCTGTTGGTTCTTCAAAGGCAAGTATTTATGCGTCTGTTGCTTCTGCTATTAATTCATTATCAGGTCCTTTACATGGTGGAGCAAATGAGCGTGTCTTGAAAATGCTGCAGGAGATCGGCAGTCCTGACAAAGTAGAATCCTATATTGGTAGTGTATTAGCAAAAGGTGAAAAGATTATGGGTATCGGTCATCGTGTCTATAAGACCTATGATCCCAGGGCCTTATTTACTAAAAATAAGATTCTTCCCAGGATATTTGCTGAGGATAATCCGCTAGATATTGATGATGAATTAGGAGACTTGTATAAGACTGCTCAAAAGATGGAACGGGTTGTTCTCGATGTTTTATCTGGCAAGAAACTCTATCCTAATGTTGACTTCTGGTCAGGCCTTGTTATGAAAGCTCTGGGTATTGAACCGCATTACTTTACTACAGTATTTGTACTGGGAAGGATTATGGGGTGGTCAGCACATTGGGTAGAGCATATGGAAGTTAAAAATAGAATTTTTAGACCTAATCAGTTATATGATGGTTTTAATGACAGGCATATTCTGGTTGAGCCGGAAGAAGAGATTGCCAGTACAGATTAGTAAATAAATTAGATTATTATTTAAGCTGTTAGCGGAAATGCTAACAGCTTTATTGATCTTAGGGAATTATGTGATTTTTTAAATTGATAACTTTAAAGGCCGACCAATATATTTACTTACCTTGTCGTATACTACGGCGTCCTGCCTTCGTTTACTGTCGAGAAATTGTCTTTCGGCGTCCATGCCTCCAGACAATTTCTAGAGTCGTCCAGTAAATATATTGGTCTGGTTTATGATAAGTAGTTAACTTTATGTAAAAAATAGTTCTAAGAAAATATTAATGATTGTTGATTAAGTCTGGATGTCCGTTATGTCACTTTATTCATGAAAAGATATATGGATTTAATAATTTTTTATTCCATACTTGACAACAGTTTCATTATCATATAAACTATGAACATGTAAAGTAGTTTTACTTAACACAAGCAGGTGGTAGTATTGTTAGAAAAGGTTATAGAGATTGGTATGTTGTTTGATTTCTATGGGAAATTATTAACTGATAAACAACAGGAGGCTATGGAGTTATATTATTTTCAAGATTTATCTCTGGCTGAGATTGCTGAAAGACTGGATATTAGCCGTCAGGGGGTTTATGACCATCTGCACCGTGCTGAAGAAATATTGCGTAATTATGAGAATAAACTTGCTTTAGTTAATAGATATCTTAAATTAAAGGATGAGATAGACAATCTGGCTGCTTTTATTAGTGGTTTATCATTAAAATCAACAGTAAAAAAAGATTTACAAGAGAAAATAGAGGAGATAAAAAAAGACCTTTAGGGAGGATACAATTATGGTTTTTCAAGGCCTGGCAGAAAAATTACAGGATACTTTTAAAAAACTGCGTGGTAAGGGTAAATTAAGTGAAAAAGATGTTAAGGCTGCTTTAAAAGAGGTAAAACTGGCTTTGTTAGAGGCAGATGTAAATTATAAGGTTGTCAAAAATTTTATCAAAAAGATTGAGATAAGGGCTGTTGGGCATGAAGTTCTGGCTAGCCTCACACCTGGTCAGCAGGTAATTAAAATAGTAAATAATGAGCTAACAGAACTTATGGGGGGGAGTAAAAGTGCATTAAGTTTTGCTGATAGTCCACCAACTGTAATTATGCTGGTAGGTTTACAGGGTTCAGGTAAGACAACAAGTACCGGTAAATTAGCAAAATCTTTAAAACAGGATGGTAAAAGACCGGCTATGATTGCTGCTGATATCTATAGGCCAGCGGCTATTAAACAGCTTCAGGTTTTAGGGGATAGACTGGATCTGCCGGTTTTTACTATGGGTGATCAGAGCAGCCCGGTAGATATTGCTAAGGCTGGTATTAGTTTTGCACAGTCGAACAATAATGATGTTGTAATTATTGATACTGCAGGTCGACTCCATGTAGATGAAGAGATGATGGATGAATTAAAGTCAATACGTCAAGAAGTCAAGCCAGATGAAATTTTACTGGTAGTTGATGCCATGACAGGTCAGGATGCTGTTAAGGTAGCTAATAAATTTGATGACCTTTTAGGAATAAATGGGGTAATTCTTACTAAACTTGATGGTGATGCCCGCGGTGGTGCGGCCTTATCAGTTAAGGCTGTTACAGGCAAACCCATTAAATTTGTTGGTATGGGGGAGAAACTTGATGCCCTTGAGGTCTTTCATCCAGACAGAATGGCTTCCAGAATACTGGGAATGGGTGATGTGCTTAGTTTAATTGAAAAGGCTGAGGCCAGTATAGATGCAGAAAAGGCTATGGAACTGGAAGAAAAGCTTAAGCAGAATGAATTTACTCTGGAGGACTTTTTAGATCAGATGGAACAGGTAAGGAATATGGGGCCCCTTGATCAGATTCTGGGAATGATCCCGGGTTTAAGTGGGGCAGGTCAATTAAAAAACCTGCAGGTTGATGAAAAACAGCTTGATCATATCACAGCTATTATTAATTCCATGACACCTGAAGAAAGAAGGAAACCTGACAAGATAAATGGAAGCAGAAGGAAGCGGATAGCTGGTGGTAGTGGGACAAGTATTCAGGATGTAAATCGCCTGTTAAAACAGTTTAAACAGACCAAAAAAATGATGAAACAGTTTAGCGGTGGGGCTAAGAAAATGAAAGGTAGATTGCCTTTCTTTAATTAGATTTCTTACCCTAAGATTACAAATTGAAGGGGGGTGAAGTTATGTCTGTTAAGATTCGTTTAAAGAGAATGGGTAGTAAAAGGAATGCCTTTTATCGTTTGGTAGTTGCTGATTCCCGTAAACCTCGTGATGGTAGATTTATTGAAGAACTTGGCTATTATAATCCAACAACTGAACCAGCCACTGTGAAGATTGATGAAGATAGGGCTTTAAAATGGTTAAATGATGGAGCATTACCTTCTGATACTGTTAAGAGTCTATTAAAGAAAGAGGGTATTTACGCAAAATATAATGAGCAGAGATAAAGGGGGATTGTTTAGATGAAAGAATTAGTTGAAACAATTGCCAGATCTATTGTTGACTACCCGGATATGGTTCATATAAATGAGGTAGAGGGTGAAAAATCTGTAATTCTTGAAATATCAGTTGCTGATGATGATATGGGTAAAATTATCGGACGTCAGGGGCGGATAGCACGTGCTATCAGAACTGTAGTTAAGGCAGCAGCAACCAAGGAAGGCAAAAAGGTAATTGTTGATATTCAGGAAAAATAAATTATAATACTTGGAGTATTATTATGGATACTAAAGAATTAGTTAAGATCGGTAGGATTACTAAAAACCAGGGTAATAAAGGTGAAATTAGGGTAATACCTTTAACTGATCATCCAGAAAGGTTTGAGTTGTTGGAGAGTGTTTATCTTGCTAAAGGTAATGATATCTTCCAAAAGAATCTTGAAGGGTTGAGATATCATAAAAACTTTCTTGTCTTAAAACTGGAAGGAATCGATAATATTGGTCAGGCACTGGAACTGAGGGATTACTTTATTAAAATACCTTCTGAAGAGATATTACCCTTAGAGGAAAACGAATACTATATTGATGATTTACTGGGTTATCAGGTTATTACTGATAGCGGGGAAAAATTAGGTGAGATTTTTGATGTAATTACAACAGAGGGGACTGATATTTTTCTTGTCAGAGACAATAATAATGAATATATGATTCCTGCTGCCCGGGAGATAGTCATTGATATAGATATGGATAAGGGAGTAATGGTAATTAAGCCGATATCAGGATTACTTGAGCTTTAGTTTTGAGGTGTAATAAATGTATTTTAATATATTGACCCTATTTCCTGAGATGTTTAACGGTCCATTAAATGAAAGCATGATCGGCCGGGCTCAAGAAAATGACTTGCTGGATATTAATATAATTAATATTCGGGATTATGCCAGTGGTAAACACCAGGTTACTGATGATGCCCCATATGGGGGTGGGGCTGGTATGGTAATGAAGGTTGAGCCAGTTTATAAGGCCTGGGAGGATAAATGTAGAAACGAGAAAGATAGTTCTCCCGTGATTTTAATGAGCCCCCAGGGTAGAAAACTAAACCAGGAAATTGTTAAGGATTTAAGTGCTCAGGAGGGTTTAACTGTTATCTGTGGTCACTATGAGGGCTTCGATGATCGGATCCGCAGCAGTATTGTCACAGATGAGATATCTATCGGTGATTATGTACTAACCGGTGGAGAACTGGCAGCAATGGTTTTAATTGATGCTGTAGCGAGAATGATTCCTGGTGTTTTAGGTGATGAAAATTCTGTTATAAATGATTCCTTTTATAATGGTTTACTGGATTACCCGCATTATACCAGACCAAGGTCTTTTAAAGGAATGGAGGTTCCTGAGGTTTTACTTAGTGGTAATCACGCTGAGATTGATAAGTGGCGTCAGCAAGAGTCTCTTAAGAGGACACTACTGAGAAGACCTGACCTGATGGAAGTGAAGACACTAACAGCTGAGGAAATAGAATTACTGGAAGATATTAAAAAGGATTTGAAGGTGAAAAAAAGATGAGCAGGCTTGAGGCCAGTATATATCTGGGTTTGATCCATTACCCTATATATAATAAAAGGGGTGCTAAAATAACAACTACCATCACCAATATGGATTTGCACGATATTGCCAGGGCAGGTAAGACCTATAGTATTGAGAAATATTATGTGGTGAATCCCTTGAAATCTCAACAATCCCTGGTGAGAAGAATGAAGAAATATTGGGAAAGTGATTATGGTGCTGAATATAATAGCAACCGTCAGGAGGCCTTTAGTATCCTTGATATTGCTGCTTCAATGGAAAATGTGATTGAGGATATTTTTCGTGAAACAGGTAGCCCACCTATTCTGGTGGCAACTGATGCAAACCCCTTTGCTAATTCTGTATCTTACAGCCAGATGAGGGAGATTATTTTTGCTGCTGATAGACCTATTCTTATTATCTTTGGTACAGGTTGGGGTTTGACAGAAAAGACCTTACAGGAATGTGACTATATTTTAGAACCAGTCTATGGTAGAGGGAATTTTAATCACCTCTCTGTTCGTAGTGCAGTCTCTATTATTCTCGATAGACTGCTAGCTGAAGAATGGTGGGTTTAGTAGAAATTGTTTTTCTTTGTATTATGTGGTATAATTGCATTTGTGAAAAATTAATGTTCCTCTATTTGATATGAACATTAATGGAAGGAGGTTGAACTTGTATGAATGATATTATTAAAAGTATTGAACAGGAACAGATGAGAGATGATCTGCCTGAATTCTCTCCTGGTGATACACTAAAAATGATGGTTAAGGTTGTTGAAGGTGGTAAAGAAAGACTACAGCCCTTTGAAGGTGTTGTGATCAAACGCCAGAGTGGTGGTCTTCGTGAGACATTTACAATTCGAAAGGTTTCACATGGGGTTGCTGTTGAAAGGACCTTTCCGCTTCATTCACCAAAGATTGCCAGTATAAAACTTCTCCGCCGCGGTGATGTTAGAAGGGCAAAACTATACTACCTGCGTGAAAGAAAAGGTAAGGCTGCTAGAATTAAAGAAAAGAGAGATTAAGAAATAAGGGTGGGAGGGTTATGCCGAACACCCTTTTTTGAGTTTCTATAATAATTCCTTATAACCTGTGGGTTTTAATGGAAAGGAATGATGGGATTGGTTCAATGGTACCCTGGACACATGGCCAAGGCCAGGAGAATATTAAATAAAGACTTAAAACTGGTTGATCTGGTAGTAGAGGTCCTTGATGCAAGGATACCTGTTAGCAGTCAGAATCCTGATCTTGATGAATTAATAAAAGACAAAAAAAGGATTCTGGCTTTAAATAAATATGACCTGGCTGATTCAGGATTAACCAGGCAGTGGTTAGATTATTTTACAGAAAAATATCAAGCAGTCAGAGTGAATTCTTTGAATGGTGAAGGTATTAATGAATTAATTGGCTTAATTAAAAATTATGCTAATGAAATAAATCAGCGAATAACTAAAAAAGGCCGTAATAAAAGGGAGATAAGAATAATGATTATTGGTATTCCTAATGTAGGTAAATCTGCCCTGATTAATGCCCTTGCTGGTATGGGTATGGCTAAAACAGGTAATAGACCTGGTGTTACCAGGGGAAGACAGTGGATAAAAATAGGTGATGATATCCAATTGTTAGACACACCTGGTATACTATGGCCCAAGTTTGATGATGAGGATATTGGTTATAAACTGGCAATTACTGGTGCAATAAGTGATGATGTCTATGATAAGGAAATGGCGGCCTATAAACTTATTACATATCTTCTGGATATAAATCAGGATATAATTGAACAGAACTATCAGCTTGAATTATCTACAGCCCAGGCCTATGATATATTACCCCTTATTGGCAGAAAGAGGGGTTGTTTAATGAGTGGTGGTAAAGTTGATAGGGCAAGGACGGCCAAGACTCTTATTCATGAATTTCGCAGGGGTAAACTGGGTAGGGTTACCCTTGAAAAGCCTATTATGGGGGATTAAAAATGCAGTGGCATAAACATACTATTAGTGAAATTAAAAGTATTTTAGAAAAGATTGCTCTTACTGATAATATTATTGAGGAACTTGCTCTCGATCCCCGTAAGGGTGTCCAGAAACTGTCTGTCAGATATCGAAAAATGCAGCAGAGGTTAAAAGAAAAAAAAGAGCAGTGGAAACTGCTTAATAAAAAGGAAGAGTCCTTAAGGGAATCTGGTTATAATTTTGTTGCTGGAATTGATGAGGCCGGGAGGGGCCCTTTGGCTGGGCCTGTTGCAGCAGCGGCTGTAATACTTGATCCTGAAAGTAAGATTATCGGCTTAAATGACTCAAAAAAATTATCTGCCAAAGAGAGAGAAGAACTATTTGTAGAGATAAAAGAAAAAGCCTTAGCAGTAAGCATAGGAATTATTGAAAATAATGTAATTGATAAGTTAAATATCCTGCAGGCGACTTTTAAGGCGATGAGGACTGCTATAGACAAGTTGGAAATTAAACCTGATTACCTGCTGGTTGATGGAAACCGCCAGCTCCCTGATATAAAAATAAAGCAGGAGACTGTAATAGATGGTGATAGTAGAGTTAATGCGATTGCAGCAGCTTCAATAATTGCTAAGGTTAGCAGGGATCGGATTATGGATAAATATCATCTTATTTATCCAGCCTATGGTTTTATCAGAAATAAGGGTTATGGTACTGAGGAACATATTGCTGCTTTAAAGGAAAATGGCCCCTTAGAAATACACCGCTTCTCTTTTTCTATTGTAAATGAATATGCCTTCAAACAATTTCAACAGATAATGAAAGAAACAGCTGATATTGAAAAATTACAGAAACTAGGTAACAGGATTAAACAGGAAGGTTTGTTTAATTTGGAACAACTGGCCTATCTCAGGAAACTATACAGGGAGAAATATGAAAGGCTTAATACTGGTACTTAGTAGGTATAAAAAATAATATAAAAAAAAGATAATAGCAGTTCGCAAAATCCTGCTTGATCAAAACTAAGGATGTGTTTATTATGAAAAGAATTGAAACCAAAAAAATTACCAAGATAGCTGTGATAGCAGCACTCTATGCGGTTATTACACTTCTGTTAGCACCTATTTCTTATGGACAGTTACAGGTTAGAATCAGTGAGGCCTTGACCTTATTACCCTTTTATTTGGGGGGATGGTCTGCCATTGCTCTATGGATAGGCTGTATGATTGCTAATTATTTAGGACCAAATGGTTTAGTTGATGTTATTTTTGGTTCATTAATAACTCTGTTAGCTGGATTATTAACTGCCAGGGCCGGAAATAAATATGAAGCCGGAATATATCCTGTTCTCTTAAATGCCTTTGGTATTTCCTTGATACTATACCTGATAGCTGACCTGCCATACTGGATCACAGTCTTATATATTGGTTTGGGACAGTTCATTTCTGTATATATTATTGGTCTGCCTTTAATGGGAGTGCTTAAAAAGAGTTTATCTATCTTTAATAATAATTAATTTAATTGACAAAGCCTGTTCTGATATAATATAATTTAACAAAATTAATAATAAACCTTTAAGATGGTCCGGTGAGGCCAGAAAGGGATTAGTATATATATCTTATGGGATATTTATACCCCTTGCCGGATTGGTGAGGGGTTTTTATTTTGAAAGGAGTGATAGTTTTGCGAGAAAAAATTATTGTTGCTCTGGATACAGCGGAAGAAAGTTCGGTTAAAGAACTGGTTGCCTCCCTTGAAAATAGGGTGGAGGTATTTAAGATTGGACTGGAACAATATCTGGCCAGTCGTGGTAAGGTAGTTGATTATCTAAATTCTAAGGGGAAGAAGGTATTCCTGGACCTTAAATTTCATGACATACCAAATACTATGGCTGCTGCAGCCCGGCAGGCAGTTGGACATGGTGTCTGGATGTTTAATATTCATGTTACAGGATTAGAGGGAATGAAAGCTGTTGTAGAGGCTGCTGAAACTGAAGCCCTAAAACTGGGGGTTAAAAAACCCTTAATAATTGGTGTTACTGTCTTAACCTCTTTAAATAATAATGACCTACAGATGCTGGGAAATAGGTACTCAGCCGGGGAACTTGTCCTTAAAAAGGCTGCTCTAGCTGCCAAAGCAGGTTTTGATGGGGTTGTCTGTTCAGCCAATGAGGCAGGGGAAATTAAGCAAAAGGCTGTCGGTGATTTTTTAACAGTATGTCCGGGTATTAGACCTGACTGGGCTGTAAAGGGGGATCAAAAACGGATTATGACCCCTGCTAATGCAGTAAAGGAAGGGGCAGACTACCTTGTGATTGGCAGGCCGATTACTAAAGCGGATAATCCAGCAGCTGCTGTGGAAAAAATAATCAAGGAGATAGAGGGGGTATAAATTATGTTGTCAAGAGAAGAGATTCTAAAAGATTTGGAGGAGACTGGTGCCTTATTAAAAGGGCATTTTCTGTTATCCTCAGGTCTGCATAGTGGTGGATATGTTCAATGTGCTTCACTCTTAAAATATCCAGCCACTGCTGGTAAATTATGTGAAGAACTGGCTGATAAAGTGGCAGAATATAAGCCTGATATTGTTGTAGGACCAGCACTTGGAGGTGTTATAGTCTCATATGAGCTGGCACGTGCTTTGGGAAAACCGGGTATTTTTACGGAGAGAAAAGAAAAGAAAATGGAATTAAGAAGGAATTTTGAAATTAATCCTGGTGACCGTGTTCTAGTTGTGGAGGATGTTGTTACTACCGGGGGTTCTGTCAAAGAGGTCATTGAAATTGTTAGTGATAGGGGTGGTGAATTAATTGCAGTTGCATCACTTATTGATAGGAGTGGAGGTAAAGCTGACTTCGGTGTACCTTTTGAATCATTGATTTCACTTAATTTAGCTGTCTATCAGCCCGATGAATGCCCACTCTGTAAGGAAGGTAGTAAGGCAGTAAAACCCGGCAGTCGGGAATAAGGCAATATTTTTTATAACTCTGGAAGCACTCTGCTTTTGATAAGTAATAGAGTGCTTCTTTTTTTTATTTAACATGTTTATTTATATTTTTTTGATAAGTATAATTAAAAAATAAGATTATAGAGCATAATAAAGATTTTTAGAATATTACGGGATGAAATCATTAGTAATCAGGAAATATAAGACTTTAGGCTTAGTTATTGACACCTAATAGATTTAAAAAAAACCAAGAAATGTACGATATATAAAAAAGATGGCAATTATTGTACTTGCTAAATCAATGAAGATAAACACAGCTGTAATTGCTATGTTTTCAGTTAGGAAGGGGGTGTTGAAATGAGTCTATTAACTTCAGGGGTTGTTCAAGGTATGGTAGGTGCAAGTTTACATATGAAATCTGCCAATGTTGCTATGGGAATTTATCATCAGGAAAAAGCTAAAGGTGCTAAAGCTAATCAAAGTATTCTGGAAAGTTCCTCAGGTTTAGCCCGTGATTCTATGAATAGTGCTGCAGAATCAAATAAGCAGGCCCAGGAAGCCTTAAGAGAAGCACAGAAAGAAGCCCGGAAACAGGCCCAAGCTGAGCAGGAGGCTGCTATTGAAGAACGTCGTCAGGAAGCAGCTAAGGATAAAAAACAAGAAGAAAAAGAAAAGATTAAGGATGCACAGCAAAATGCTCAAAAAAGTGCTAAAGGTAAAAAAAATCAAGAAACAGATGTAAAAGAAACAAACAAGATAAGCGCATCTAGCCAGGAAGAAATAGATGTGGATTATGATAGTACAGATAAAAAAGATACAGTTATTCAGGGAATTTATACAGCTCAAGGTGAAGTTAAACCAGCATCTGTTGGGCATAAAGTTGTGGTAACAGTATAGTTGCAGTTGTAAAATATTGATGAGCAAAGATGAGTTTATAGGATAATGTACATATAACTTATTAGGAAACGTGACTTTGATTTTAGCTAACAAAAATGTAATAATATCTTATATAGGGGAGGTGGTGTGTCGAATGAGTATTTCTGCATTAAGTTCAAATATTTCTTCTGTTGCAAATTCTACAAGCAATATACCATCTGATTCACAACAAAAAGTACAAATTCTTGAGCAGCAGAAGATGCAACTACAAAATCAGCTAAAACAAACTGAACAAGATAAGTCTTTAGACGAGGAAGCCAGACGCAAAAAAATTGAAGAATTAAAAAGACGTCTTGAAAAGATTAATGAACAAATTCAAAAATTAAAACAAAGTGACAGTAAAGACAGAAATAAGTCTTCCAAAACAGAAAAGGATGATGAAAAAAGGGAGCGTGCCCCATATTCTACAGTAGGATTGTATGTAGATGAGATTATTTGACAGCAAAATCAACAAGAAAAGTAGATGTTTATATTTTAAAAAAACAAGCGGGAAAGTTAATTTTTTCCGCTTGTTTTTTAAGTTTTTTATTATCATTGTATAAAATCATATAACTAAATATCTTTATCAAAAAATTATTTGACTAAGGTGAAAGGATTTGTTATGATTTATATGTAATTTAATTATAACATTGTATTTAACAATAGAATAAAACTAAAAGTTACCTCATATAATCGTGGGAATATGGCCTGCAAGTTTCTACCAGACGGCCGCAAACTGTCTGACTATGAGGGAAGTGTACCTAGGTTTCCGCATATTATATTATTAGCTGATATATAAAATGGCAGGTCCAAGCGGTACAGATATTTTATATCACACCGAAGGGATAAAAGCCCAGGCGGGGAGGTTCTACTCATGATAAAAGTAGATCTTTCCTGCTGGGCGTTTTTGTTTTGCTGGTATAAAATATCAAATAGTATATTGGGGGTATAAATATGAAGGTATTAGTAATAGGCAATGGTGGTAGGGAACATGTCTTGACCTGGAAAATAGCTCAAAGTAATCGGGTTGATGAGATATATGTAGCTCCAGGTAATGCTGGGACAGCACAGATTGCTACTAATCTGGCTATTGACAGTTGTGATATTGATGGATTGGTAGATTTTGCTAGCAAAAAGGAGATTGATTTGACTTTTGTTGGTCCTGAGGCCCCGTTAGTAGCTGGGATAGTAGATAGATTTCAAGATAGGGGGTTAATGATTTTTGGACCTGATAGTAAAGCTGCCCAACTGGAAGGTAGTAAGGTTTTTTCCAAGGATTTCATGGGAAAATACAATATCCCTACTGCTGAATACCGGTCATTTACCAGGCCGGCTGAAGCAGTTAAATATATTCAGGATAAAGGGGTTCCTATTGTTGTTAAGGCAGAAGGTTTAGCAGCAGGTAAGGGTGTTTTTGTGGCCGGGACAGAAGAAGAGGCCATTGAGGCAGTAAATAGTATTATGATTGAGGAGAGGTTTGGACAGGCTGGTGAGAGGATTGTTATTGAAGAATACCTCTCTGGCCAAGAGGCTACAGTGCTTGCTTTTGTTGATGGTGAGACAATTATGCCGATGCTACCCTCCCAGGACCATAAACCAGCCTATGATCATGATCAGGGGCCTAATACTGGGGGGATGGGTGCTTATGCCCCGGCACCAGTAGTAGGTGAATCACTTATGAGTGATATTTATGATAAGATACTTAGGCCAACTATTTCTGGGTTAAGAGAAGAAGGGATAAACTACAAGGGTGTTCTATATTGTGGACTGATGATTGCTGATACTGGGGCTAGGGTGCTGGAATATAATGTCCGTTTTGGTGACCCTGAGGCCCAGATTATTTTACCTTTGTTACAAACAGATATAATAGATATTGCTGAGGCTGTTATTACAGGTAAGCTAGCTGATATTGAATTAAGTTGGTTAGATAAAAAAGCGGTAGCTGTAATAATGGCTTCTGGTGGTTATCCAAATAATTATGAAAAAGGGAAGGTGATTACAGGAATAGAAGAAGCTGATAATCAGGATAATATTATTGTTTTTCAGGCAGGGACAGCAGTTTGCCAGGGTAATATTGTGACAGATGGTGGCAGGGTACTGGCTGTTACTGCTCTGGAGGAAGACTATCAGTCAACAATTGATCTTGCTTATCAGGGTGTATCTTTGATTGATTTTGAAGGGGCTTACTATCGAAATGATATAGCCAGTAAGGCCCTTAAGTAGATTTGTTTCTACTACCAGGAAAACTCTATGTTTTTTCGAGATTGTGGATAACTTTGAAGACCGACAGATATATTTGTTTTCCTTGTCGTGTGCTGCGGTGTCCTACCTCCGCTTACTGTCGAGAAATTATCCTCCGGCGTCCTGCCTACGGATAATTTCTAGAGTCGTACAACAAATATATCTGTCTGGATTATTAAAATTAGTTAACTTTGTGTAAGAAGTATTCTACCTGATTTTGTAGTAGATGAGTTTGCAATGGTTCAAAAATTGAAAGAAGGGGAAATGCCTGGAGTGGCATGTCCTGAATGTCTTACAAAGATGGTTTTTGAATCATCTTATATTAAATACCCCTACCGTAAAACAGAAGGGGATTCTGAGTTGCAGTAGGGTGGCGGAGCCATTTTGTTCAAATTGTAATAGCTGATATTAAAATATATTAAAACAGGGAGTGGTAGATTATGGCCAGGGTTGGGATAGTGATGGGGAGTGATTCGGATTTGCCGGTTATGAAAGAGGCTGCAGAAGTACTGGAAGAGTTTGCAGTTGACTTTGAGATAACTGTTATTTCAGCACACCGCACACCAGTTGCAGCAGAGGAATATGCCAGAACTGCGGAAGAAAGGGGTCTGGAAGTTATAATAGCCGGTGCCGGTAAGGCAGCTCATTTAGCTGGGGTACTGGCTGCATATACCCCCTTACCACTAATTGGTGTTCCTATTAAAACATCTACACTAGGTGGTGCTGATTCACTTTATTCTATGGTACAGATGCCTGGTGGGGTACCAGTAGCAACTGTTGCCCTTAATGGTGCAAAAAATGCCGGATTGCTAGCAATCCAGATACTGGGTACAGCTGATAAAAAGTTAAGAGATAAGTTTAAAGAATATAAGAACAGGATGGCTGAGAAGGTAACAGAGACTGCAGCAGCTTTAGAAAAGCTTGGTTATCAAAAATATCTTGAAGAAAGGGGTTAGTTATGGTGATAAGGCGTAATATCTTTGAGAATATAAGCCCTTTAGACCATCGTTATTCCTTAAGAGAAGAGGAGTATCAGGATTATAAGAAATATTTATCTGAAAAGGCCCGGATAGGCTATCAACTTCAGGTTGAAGCGGCTTTGGTAAAGGTGCTGGCTAAAAGAGAAATATGTCCTGCAGAAGTTGCTGGAGAACTGCTAGAAGTAGTTAAGGATATTACAGTAGAGGAGGTATATCAGGAGGAAAAAAAGACCAGACATGATATACGTGCCCTGGTAAATTGTATACAAAAACGGGTTAGTGATCAGGCCAAACCATATGTCCATTTTACAACAACTTCATTTGATATTGTTGATACAGCTAATTCTTTACGTCTTAAGGAGACAAGTCGGGAATTAATTATTCCCACACTTATCAAGCTGGAAAAGATGTTGATGGATTTAGCAGATAGGGAAAAAGAGACTGTTCAGATCGGCAGGACACATGGGCAGCATGCCGTACCGGTAACATTTGGTTTTACCATTGCTGAATATGTTAGTCGTCTGGGAAATCGAATAGAAGAGATAGGTAAAAAGAGTCAGTTACTAAGAGGAAAGATAGCAGGGGCGGTAGGGGCTTATAATGCAAGCCACCTATTTTTTGATGAACCTGATGAATTTGAGGCAGAGGTATTAGCCGAGCTTGGATTAAAGGCCGGGTCTCATTCTACACAAATTGTAGAACCTGAATATGTGACTGATTTTGTGCATTCTATTGTCTCCTGCTTTGGTGTTTTAGCGAATTTGAGTGATGATATGCGCCATCTACAGCGTAGTGAAATAGCAGAGGTTGGGGAGTATTTTGACAAAGATCAAGTTGGTTCTTCTACCATGCCTCATAAAAGAAATCCTATAAACTATGAGAATGTGAAGAGTCTCTGGAAAGAGTTTATGCCCAGGATGATTACTCTTTATCAGGATCAGATTTCTGAACATCAGCGAGACCTTACAAATTCAGCTTCAGGTCGTTTTATACCTGAAATAGTTGTAGGGTTATTATCAGCTGCTAATAGGTTAATCAGGGTTTTCAGCAAACTAGCAGTTGATTATGATAATATAAAAAAGAATTTTACTCTGAATAAAGAGATGATTGTGGCTGAACCATTATATATATTACTGGCCTCATATGGACACCCTGATGCACATGAAGCAGTACGCCGATTGACACTTGAGGCACAGGAGTCAGGCAAAACACTACGGGAATTGATTCCTGAAAAGGATGAATTAAAGGCTTATTTAGAAAGATTTACTGCAAGGCAACGGGAGATATTGGCTAATCCAGAGGAGTATACAGGTATTGCTGGCAAGAAGACCGAGGCAGTTATTCAAAAATGGCAGAAAAAGCTAAAAATATTAGGAGGGGTATGATGATAAAGAAAGAAATGCTATATGAGGGGAAGGCCAAGCAGATTTATAAAACTAAAGAAGATGATAAATTAATAGTATTATTTAAGGATGATGCAACTGCTTTTAATGGAGAGAAAAAGGGACAGATAAGTGGTAAGGGTATTATGAATAATAAGATTTCAAATATCTTTTTTAAATTGCTGGCCGATAATAATGTCCCCACACACCTTTTAGAAGAGATTAGTGAAACAGAGGTTCTGGTTAGGAAACTGGAAATTATACCGGTAGAGGTTGTAATGAGGAATATTGCTGCCGGAAGTCTTGCCAAGAGGTTAGGACTTGAAGAAGGAACAGTTATGAGCCAACCGGTTCTGGAATTCTATTATAAAGATGATGACCTTGGTGACCCTATGATAAATGAATACCATATTTATGCTCAGAAGATGGCAGATAGAGAAGAAATTGCCCGGATTAAGGAATTATCCTTTAAAATAAATGAACTCTTGATTGATTTTTTAAAGGATAAAGGCATTGAACTGGTTGATTTTAAATTAGAGTTTGGTAAGGGTAGTGATGGCAAGATATATCTTGGTGACGAAATATCACCTGATACCTGTCGTTTCTGGGATAGTGAAACCAGGGAAAAACTTGATAAAGATCGTTTCCGCAGAGATTTAGGGGGAGTTGAAGGGGCATATCAGGAAATATTAAGACGTCTACAGGGGTAAATTAATTACTGAAAATTAAACCTTTATACTCTTGATTCTATGGTGAGGAGATGAAAAAAAGTATGATAGAAAAATTGGGGGAAGAGTGTGGTGTTTTTGGTATTTATGCCCCGGAAAAGAAAGATAGTATTTCTACTATAAGTTATCTTGGTCTGCTTGCCCTGCAGCATAGAGGACAGGAGAGTGCAGGTATCTGTGTTAATGATAGTGGTAACTTAAAAAATCATAAGGCAATGGGTTTAGTATCAAATGTCTTTAATGAAGAAATTTTAAATAAGCTGCAGGGTGAGATGGCAATTGGTCATGTAAGGTATTCTACTTCTGGTTCAAGTATGCTGACAAATGCTCAGCCTTTATTAATAAATTGTAACAAAGGGTACCTGTCATTAGCCCATAATGGTAATCTGATAAATGCTGCAGAATTAAGGCAGAATCTGGAATCCCATGGTTCAATCTTTCATTCCACCCTTGATACAGAGGTAATTGCTCATCTGGTTGCTCGTTCTTTTGAAGATAATCTAATAGATGCCCTGACTCAGACCCTCCATCAACTAAAGGGTGGTTATAGTATTGTCGCTATGACCAGGGATAACCTGGTAGCAGCCAGGGATCCCTTTGGTCTTAGACCATTGGTTCTTGGTAGAATGGAGACAGGTTATGTAATAGCTTCTGAGACCTGTGCTTTTGATATTATTGGGGCTGAATTTATTAGAGAGATAGAACCAGGTGAACTTATTGTCATAGATAGGGATGGTATCAAAAGCCACCATTATAGTAGTAATAAACCATATAGATTTTGCGTCTTTGAATTTATATATTTTGCAAGGCCTGATAGTAATATAGGGGGGCAGAATGTCCACCTGGCCCGCAGAGAGATGGGTAGACAGATGGCCCGTGAAATAAAGGTGGAGGCAGATATAGTTGTTCCAGTACCTGATTCTGGCAAGTCGGCTGCCATGGGTTTTGCAGAGGAATCAGGGATACCATATACCAAAGGAATTTTGCGTAATAGGTATGTGGGAAGGACATTTATTCAACCAACCCAGGAAATAAGGGACTTAAAGGTACGTATTAAGTTAAGCCCCATCAAAGAGGTAATCAAAGGGAAGCGGGTTATCCTGGTTGATGATTCAATAGTAAGAGGGACAACCAGTAGACAGATAATTAATAGGGTTCGTGAGGCTGGTGCTAAAGAGGTTCATATTGCTATTTCTTCCCCACCTGTTATTAACCCCTGTTATTATGGAATAGATATTTCTAACTGTCAGGAACTTATTGCTAGGCAGATGGATCTTGAAGGTATCTGTGAGCATATTGGAGCAGATTCTCTCAACTATCTGAGTATTAAGGGATTATTAAAGTCAATTAAAGCAGTGGATTATGGTTTCTGTACAGCTTGTTTTAGTGGTGAATACCCGGTTGGTAGTGAGTTAGTTAATAAGGGGGTAAAATAATGGGCTTAACATATAAGGATGCAGGTGTAGATATTGCTGCTGGTAATAAGGCTATCAGTAGGATAAAAGAAAAGGTTGAATCAACCTTTGATCATCAGGTTTTAACAGGTTTAGGTGGTTTTGGTGGACTCTATGCCCCTGTATTACAGGGCATGGAAGAGCCGGTGCTGGTCTCAGGGACTGATGGTGTAGGTACTAAGCTGAAAATAGCTTTTATGATGGATAAACATGATACAATTGGAATTGATCTAGTAGCAATGTGTGTTAATGATGTCCTGGCCCAGGGTGCTAGGCCATTATTCTTTCTTGATTACTTGGCAACAGGAAAACTTAATCCAGCTAAGGCAGCAGAAATAGTAAATGGTATTGTAGCAGGGTGTAAACGGGCGGGCTGTTCACTTATTGGTGGAGAAACCGCTGAACTACCTGATTTTTATCAGGATGAAGAATATGATTTAGCAGGTTTTGTAGTAGGACTGGTTGATAAAAAAGAGATCATAAGTGGAGAAGGTATTAAGGCAGGAGATAAGATAATCGGCCTCCCCTCCAGTGGAATACACAGTAATGGTTATTCATTAGTTAGAAAAGTTTTTTTTGATTTAGCCAATTATAATATTGAGCAAGAGATTGAAGGATTAGAGATGAGCCTGGGGGAAGAGTTATTAAAACCAACCAGGATTTATACTGATCCTGTTTTAAAGATGCTGGATAAATTCAGTATTAAGGGTATTGCCCATATTACCGGGGGTGGTTTTCTAGAGAATATCCCCCGCATTTTGCCTCAGGGAACAGGGGTAGTCATTGAAGAGGGAAGCTGGCAGATCCCGGCTGTGTTTAATTTATTACAAACTGTAGGTGATATTGAGCTAAAGGAGATGTATCATACCTTTAACATGGGGATTGGAATGATTCTGGTAGTAGATAAAACTGATTGTGAACAAATTTTAAAATGTGCTGCTGGACTTGGTGAATCAGCCTGTTTAATCGGGGAAGTAGTCCCAGGAGAAAATAGTGTTGAGATTAAATAAAGGGGGAAACCTGGGTGTTAAAAATTGCTGTGCTGGCTTCAGGGAGAGGTAGTAACCTGCAGTCAATTATTAATAGTATTGAAAAAGCTAGTCTGAGTGCTGAGATCAGAATTGTAGTAAGTGATAATAAGGATGCTGGAGCCCTTGATAAGGCCAGAAAACATAATATTGCTGCCCGGTTTATTGAGCCAGCTTCTTATGGGAGTGAAAGTAATTATGAAAAGGCTATTATTAAAGTATTTGAAGAAAAAGGAATTGATTTAGTGGTAATGGCCGGTTTTATGAGAATCCTGGGGAAGGATTTTATAGAATATTACCAGGGACAGATCATGAATATCCATCCATCTTTATTACCATCATTTCCTGGTTTGCATGCCCAACGCCAGGCACTTGAATATGGTGTTAAATACACTGGTTGTACGGTCCATTTTGCGGATCAGGGAATGGATACAGGCCCGATTATTCTTCAGGCGGTTGTATCGATCAAAGATAATGACACTGAAGAATCCCTGGCTAACAGGATACTCGAAAAAGAGCATGTGATATATCCAGAGGCAATCAGGCTTTATAGTGAAAACAAACTCCAGGTAAAAGGTAGAAAGGTTATTATTAAGGAATAGAAAGGGTGAATGATTATGCAAGTAAAACGTGCTTTGCTGAGTGTTTCCAATAAAGAGGGAATTGTTGAATTTGCCAGGGGATTAAATGAATTGGGAATTGAATTAATATCTACGGGTGGTACTGCTGCAAAATTAACAGAAGCTAGTCTGCCTGTAATCAGAATAAGTGAGATAACAGATTTTCCCGAAATGATGGATGGGAGGGTTAAGACCCTGCATCCGGCTGTGCATGGTGGAATACTGGCAGTCAGGGACAATAAACAGCATATGATAGAACTGGCTGAACAGGGGATTACCCCTATTGACCTTATTGTCTGTAATCTCTATCCCTTTGCTGAGACAATTGCCAGAGAGGGTGTCAGCCTGGAAGAAGCGATTGAAAATATTGATATTGGTGGCCCAACAATGATCAGGTCTGCTGCCAAAAATAATAATGATGTCGTTGTTGTTGTTAACCCGGAAAATTATCATAAAGTGCTTAAGGAATTAAAAGATAATAATGGCTCTGTGAGTAAAGAGACCAAACTTGAGTTAGCCTATCAGGCCTTTCAGCATACAGCAGAATATGACCATTTGATTCAGGATTACCTGGCTGATGTTATTGAGGGAGGTAATGATAACCATCTACCTGAGGTGATTATGGATAGGTATCAGAAGAAATCGAACCTGCGTTATGGTGAAAATCCACATCAAAAAGCTGCTTTTTATCAGGAAAAGTCATTTGCAGAGCCTTCTATTACAACAGCTAAACAACTCCATGGTAAAGAGTTGTCCTTTAATAATATAAATGATACAAATGGTGCCCTGGAATTGGTTAAAGAGTTTGAGGACAGGCCAGCAGCAGCTGTGATTAAACATGCCAATCCCTGTGGAATGGCTGTAGCAGATAATATTGTAGAGGCATATAAAAATGCCCATGCCGGTGATCCTTTATCTGCTTATGGAAGTATAGTTGCTTTAAATAGAGAGGTGTCTGAAGAACTAGCCCATGAAATAGCCGGGAAAGATAAGTTTGTCGAGGTGGTTATTGCCCCTGGATATAGTAATCAGGCCCTGGATGTTTTAATGAACAGGTGGAAAAATGTCCGCATACTTGAAGTAGGTGATTTATATATTAACAGGGAAAAACCAGGGTATGATATGAAAAAAGTGACAGGTGGTCTGCTTGTTCAAGATAGAGATATCTATCAAGTTAAACGGGATGACCTGGAGATTGTTACTGATACTAAACCCACAGAAGAGCAGTTAGCAGACTTATTATTTGCCTGGAAGGTAGTAAAACATGTCAAATCTAATGCCATAGTAATGGCCAGGAATGGTATGATTGTAGGTGTGGGAGCTGGTCAGATGAGCCGTGTTGATTCCATGATAATTGCTGGTCGTAAAGCAGAGGGCAGACAGGAAGGTGGTGTAGTGGCCTCAGATGCCTTTTTCCCTTTTCCAGATGCGATAGAAGAGGCGGCTGCTAAAGGTATTAAGGCAATTATACAACCTGGGGGTTCAATCAGGGATGAAAAGGTAATAGAGGCAGCTAATGAATATAATATTGCTATGGTCTTTACTGGTATCAGACACTTTAGACATTAGTTTTTTGATTTAAATATAATCTCCATTAAATTGAAGGAATTTAATTGGATACCTCGAATAAATAGAACAGATGGTAATAATTAACTTTGCTGGTATCTTTATAGATGAAGTTAGAAATTATTTTTTAACGTTTACCAGGAAATTGTGATTTTGAAATTGTGGATAACTTTGAAGGCTGACAGATATATTTGTTTTCCTTGTCGTGTACCGCAGGCACTCCGCATCTAAGCAGAGCGTACGAGAAAATTAAGGTTGCACTGCGGTGTCCTACCTTCGCTTAATGTCGAGAAATTCTCCTCCGGCTCATTGACTCTTCTTTTTATTACGCATGGTCGAGTCAGTATCAGGCCGTCGAGGCCAAGCTCCTGCCTACGGATAATTTCTAGAGTCGTACAATAAATATATCTGTCTAGATTATTAAAACTAGTTAACTTTGTGTAAAAAATATTCCTAAGTAAAAATTAATAATTATTGATTAAGTCTGGGTAGCGAAGCCAGTTTATTCTTTAAAGTTGTTCATTAACGGGGTGTTCTTTTATGGAAAATAATAGGTTTCTTCAAGCTATGAGCAGGAAAGAGCTCGGTGATTGGGGGGAAAAACAGGCCTCTAAATATTTGAGAAATAGTGGTTATCAGATACTTGAACAGAATTATTCCTGTAAACTTGGTGAGATTGATTTGATTATTTGCCAGAATGACATATTGATATTTGTGGAGGTTAAGACTAGACGCAATATTAATTATGGACCACCCCAGGCAGCTGTTGACTATCGAAAACAGGATAAAATCAAAAAAGTTGCTCTATATTATTTATCAATTAACAGGGGATTGGATATGGAGCTCAGATTTGATGTTATAAGTATTATGCTGAAAAAGGGGCAGGTAGAGATTGAACATTTTGAGAATGCTTTTTAATGGCTAAATCATTTTGTTTAGGTATACCAGGAAACTATGCGATTTAGAAATTGTAGATAACTTTAAAGACCGACAAATATATTTGTTTCCCTTGTCGTGTACCGCAGGCACTCCGCATCTAAGCAGAGCGTACAAGAAAATTAAGGTTGCGCTACAGCGTCCTGCTTACGCTTACTGTCGAGAAATTTTCTTTCGGCGTCCATGCCTCAAGACAATTTCTAGAGTCGTCCAACAAATATATTTGTCTGGTTAATAATTTATTGATTAACTATGTAATAAATAGTTTGAGTTAAGAAAGCTGATGTACTTGATTAACTCTGGGTGGCGAAGCCAATTTGTTTTTTTGTGACTATATGATTTAGCTGAATCACCTATGTGAAAAATAAGGGGTGGAGACTATGTATGCCGGGGTTAAGAGTGCGACTATTATGGGGGTTGATGGATTTATTGTTCAGGTTGAGGTTGACCTGGCAAGAGGGCTACCTGCTTTTGATATTGTTGGACTGCCTGATACTGCTGTCCGTGAATCACGTGAAAGGGTCAGGGCAGCTGTCAAAAATTCAGGTTATCGTTTCCCAGGTAGTCGTATTACTATTAATCTGGCCCCTGGTGATCTTAAAAAGGCTGGTTCGCATTATGACCTGGCCATAGCGGTTGGTATTTTAGCGGCTGAAGGAATTATTAGTACTCAAAGGATAGGTGATTATTTAATTACAGGTGAATTGTCTTTGACTGGTGAAGTAAGAAAGGTTAAAGGTGTTTTACCAATGGCCCTGCAGGCCCGCGGGGAAGGCTTAAAGGGTTTAATAATTCCTGAGGAAAATCAGAGTGAAGGATTGATTGTAGAGGGTCTAGAGATTATATCAGCAGCTCACCTCAATGATGTTATTGATTATTTTAATGAAGGGATTGTTAAGGAAGTAGTTATAAGTAATTTAATAAGAAACAGTAAGAATAAGGAATATAGAGAAGATTTTTCTGATGTGAAAGGACAGCAGGAGGCCAAACGGGCCCTGGAGATTGCTGCAGCTGGGCGGCATAATATTATCATGGTCGGCCCCCCTGGTTCAGGGAAAACTATGTTGGCTCGGAGATTGAGGACTATCATACCGCCTTTAACTGAAGAGGAATCACTTGAATTAACTAAAATATATAGCATTATGGGGTTAATTGGCAGTAGTGATGGTTTAATAAAGGAACGTCCTTTCCGTGCACCCCATCACAGCATTTCCTATGTCGGTTTAATTGGTGGTGGGAGGGTTCCAGAGCCTGGTGAAGTAAGCCTGGCCCATAATGGGACATTATTTCTTGATGAATTACCAGAATATCAACGTTCTGTTCTGGAGATGCTGCGCCAACCCCTTGAAGAAGGTAAAGTTTCTATTGTCAGAGCACTGGCTAAAGCGATTTTCCCAGCCAATATTATGTTAGTAGCTGCTATGAATCCTTGCCCCTGTGGTTATTATGGTGATGAAAACCACCAGTGTAATTGTACTGTCAAAGATATTAGACGTTACAGGGGTAAGATATCTGGCCCTCTACTGGATAGAATTGATATTCATATTGAGGTACCAGCACTTAGTCCCAATGAACTGCTTACAGGCAGAGGTGCTACTGAACATTCCGGTCAAATTCGTCAGCGTGTTTTACAGGCCAGGGATTTTCAGTGTCAAAGATATAAGGATGAACCGTATCTGTATAACTCTAAACTTGATTCCAAAGGGATACAGAAATACTGCTTGTTAAATAAAGAAGGCCAACAATTAATTAAAGAAGCAATCAGGAGATTGAGCTTGAGTGCCAGGGCATATGATCGTATATTACGATTGGCCAGAACTATTGCTGATCTGGAAAAAAGTGAGGAGATAAAGGTTGACCATCTGGCTGAGGCAGTACAATACAGGACACTTGACCGGAAGTTAATATAGTTGTAGTTTAATAATCATACTGAGGGAGGTAGTGATAGATGAAAGCGTTAATATATCATCTTTATCATAGTGGGGTGTTTTTAGAAATTGATGATATAGTCCTGATATTTGATTATTATCATGATATTTCTGTACCCGGGAGAGAGGGATTAGAAGCTGGTGTTGTTGATACAACTTATTTAAAAGGAAAAAGGGTTTATGTTTTTGTTACCCACCGGCATAGTGACCATTATAATCCTCTTATTTTTGACTGGCAGAAAAGAGTTAAGGATATAAAATATATCCTCAGTAATGATATAAAAATAAAAAGCAGGGGTCATAATATGATCTTTATGGAAAAATATCAGGAGAGAATAATTGACGATATTAAAGTCAGGACCTATGGGACTACAGATCAGGGTTTATCATACTTTCTTGAGGTAAAAGATTTAAATATTTATCATGCTGGAGATTTAAATTGGTGGAAATGGCCAGATTTTTCAATAGAAAAACAGCTGCAGGAGGAAAGGGACTTTAAAAATGAAGTAGCCAGGATCATGGATGAAGTAATTGATATAGCCTTTATACCTGTTGATCCCCGTCTGGGGGAAAATTACTACCTGGCTGGTAAATATTTTGCTCAATCACTGGAACCTGAACTACTCGTGCCGATTCATTTTGGGGATAATTATCAAATTACAGATAAATTTGCTGCTATTATGGCTGATACTGCTGTTGATTCAGCTGTCTTAGCTGGTAGGGGTAGTAAAATAGTTTTTACTAAAGAAAACTAGGAGAGGTGGGTTTATGAATAAGGGTGTATTCAGGATATTTGTAGAAAAAAAACCAGGGTTTGATACAGAGAGTCAGTTTCTAAACAAAGAAATTAAGGAATTTCTGGGAATTAAGGGTTTAACAGCTATCAGGGTTATTCACCGCTATGATATTGAGGGGATTTCTGATGATATATATAATAGGTCACGGGAAACTATATTTGCTGAACCACCGGTTGACCTGATTTATGATGGAGACTTTGAAATTACAGAGGATGCTAGGTTTATTGCTGTAGAATATCTGCCTGGGCAATATGACCAGAGGGCAGATTCAGCTGCCCAGTGTATTCAAATATTAACCCATGGGGAAAAACCTGAAGTAAGGTGTGCGAAGATAATTCTTATCTCAGGTGAGATTACAGATAAAGAATTTCAGAAAATAAAGGATTATTGTATTAACCCACTGGAAAGCCGTGAGGCATCACTGGCCAAACCTAAGACATTAAAGATGGAGCTAGAGTATCCAACTGAAGTAAAAGAAATAGATGATTTTATTAAGATGAATAAAGATGAATTACTCTCTTTACACCAGGAATTAGAACTGGCTATGTCAGATGCTGATCTGCTTTTTACCCAGAATTATTTTAAGAAGGAACGGCGCAATCCAGCTCTGACAGAGATTAGGGTTCTGGATACCTATTGGTCTGATCACTGCCGTCATACTACTTTTTTAACAGAGATAACTGATATAGAGTTTAGGGATGGACCATATACTCCAGCCATTAAGAAGGCTTATCAACAGTACCTTGATAGGAGAAAAAGACTTTATGGTGACCAGGAAAAACCGATATGTTTAATGGATATTGCTACTATTGGTATGAAAGAAATGAGTGAGCGTGGTCTCTTAGATGATCTTGACAAATCAGAGGAGATAAATGCCTGTAGTATTAAAATTAAGGTTGATATTGACGGTCAAAAAGAAGATTGGCTGTTGATGTTTAAGAATGAGACTCATAATCATCCTACAGAAATTGAACCATTTGGTGGGGCAGCAACATGCTTAGGGGGGGCAATACGGGACCCTTTATCAGGCAGGTCTTATGTTTATCAGGCTATGCGGGTTACAGGTAGTGCTGACCCCAGGCAGAATATTTCAGCCACAATGGAGGGCAAGCTGCCACAAAGGAAGATAAGCACTGGTGCTGCTGAGGGGTATAGTTCATATGGTAATCAGATCGGCCTAGCGACAGGACATGTTGCAGAATTATATCATGAAAATTTTATTGCTAAAAGAATGGAGATTGGTGCTGTTCTGGGGGCAGCCCCGGCAGAAAATGTCATCAGAGAAAGACCGCAAAAGGGAGATATTATTATTCTTTTAGGTGGTAGAACTGGACGTGATGGTTGTGGTGGTGCTACTGGTTCTTCTAAAGAGCATACTGAAGAATCTCTGCATTCCTGCGGTGCTGAGGTTCAAAAGGGCAATCCTATTACTGAAAGAAAGATACAGCGGCTTTTCAGGAACCCAGACTTTAGTAAATTAATTAAACGCTGCAATGATTTTGGAGCTGGCGGAGTATCAGTAGCCATAGGCGAACTAGCTGACAGCCTGGATATTGATCTGGATGCTGTACCCAAAAAATATGAGGGTCTTGATGGAACTGAACTGGCTATATCTGAATCACAGGAACGTATGGCAGTAGTCATTGCTCAAGGTGATCTGGCTGAGCTTATTAATATTGCTGAGGAAGAGAACCTGGAGGCAACACCTGTGGCGGTTGTGACAGACACAGGTAGGTTGAGGATGACCTGGCAAGACAAGACAATAGTAGATATTAGTCGTGATTTTTTAAATACCCATGGTGCTGCACAACAGAGTAGTGTTACAGTAATATCAGCAGATACTGATGATAATTACCTGACAGCTTCCCCGGTGGAATTAACTGATTATCAAGATATTCAAACTGCCTGGTTTGATAATCTGCAGGATTTAAATGTTTGTAGTCAGAAAGGCCTGGTAGAGAGATTTGATAGTACGATTGGTGCTGCCAGTATTCTGCTTCCTTTTGGAGGGAAATACCAGATGACTCCTGTTGATGGGATGGCAGCCAAGATACCAGTTCTTAAAGGCGAAACCAATACTGCTACAGTAATGACTTTTGGATATAATCCAAAACTTGCCAGTTGGAGTCCTTTTCATGGGGCAGTTTATGCTGTAGTTCAGGCTGTTGCCCGGGCAGTGGCTTTAGGTACAGATTATAAAAATATCAGGTTAACCTTTCAGGAGTATTTTGAAAAATTAGGGCAGGATAGGACGAGATGGGGTAAGCCTTTCAGTGCTCTATTGGGGGCTTATCTTGTACAATCATCTTTAGGGATTCCTGCTATAGGTGGTAAAGATAGTATGTCAGGAACTTTTAAAGATATAGATGTTCCCCCGACATTGCTTGCTTTTGCTGTAAATGTAAGTGATGTTAAGCATATTATTTCTCCAGAATTTAAAAGCAAAGATAGTAAGGTAGTGTGGGTTAGAATAAAAAAGGATAAGGACAGCCTCCCTGTTTTTGAAGACCTGAAAGAAAAATATGCTGTTATACACAATTTAATAAAGGAAGGCAAGGTCAGAGCAGCTAAGGCTGTTGATGAAGGTGGTGTTGCAGCAGCTGTCAGTAAGATGACCTTTGGTAATCAGATAGGTTTTGATTTTAAGGAGAATATTAATATTAAAGACCTGTTTTTACCAGAATTCGGTTCCCTGGTTTTGGAATTATCCCCACAGGCTGATTTGAGTAATTTAAGTGAATATATATTACTGGGTTCTACTAGCAGCGACTCTTATATCAGGGTTGAAGATGAAGAACTAGATATAATTGAGGCGCAAAACAAATGGCAAGAACCATTAGAAGGGATTTTCCCTACTAGAACTAAGGGGCTAAAAGAAACCCCACCATTAAAAATTAACAGGATAAAGGAAATTAAAAAATCATCAGTTAAGATTACTAAACCAGGGGTGTTTATACCTGTATTCCCTGGGACTAATTGTGAATATGATACTATCCGAAAATTTGAAGAGGCAGGTGCTCGGGTTGAATCTTTTGTCTTTAAAAACCTGACTCCTAAAATGATAGATGAATCTATTGAAAAAATGGTTGAGATGATTGATGAATCTCAAATTTTAATGATTTCAGGCGGTTTTAGTGCTGGAGATGAACCTGAGGGTTCAGGTAAATTTATAGCAAATGTTTTCAGAAATCCCCTGATTAGTGAATCACTTATGAGATTACTAAACGAAAGAGATGGTCTTATTCTAGGTATTTGTAATGGGTTTCAGGCCTTAATTAAGCTCGGCCTTCTGCCTTATGGTGAAATTTGTGATATTAATAGTAATTCACCTACTTTAAGTTACAATACAATAGGAAGGCATGTCTCATCTATGGTGAGAACCAGGGTAGTATCAAATGTGTCCCCCTGGTTGGCCAGGGTTCAAGCAGGGGCTGAGCATATTATACCAGTCTCACACGGTGAGGGTAGATTTATTGCCAGTGATGAGCTTTTAAAAGACCTTCTTAATAATGGGCAGATTGCTACCCAGTATGTCGATTTTAAAGGCAAGCCAACCCAGGATAATAGGTTTAATCCTAATGGTTCATGCTGGTCTGTTGAAGGTATTACCAGTCCAGATGGCAGGATTTTTGGGAAAATGGGGCATTCAGAAAGAATAACTTCAAATACTGCTAAAAATATACCGGGAGAGAAAGACCAGCAGTTATTTAGGGCTGGTGTAGAATATTTTATGTAATTTTTTAAGAAATAGAAGCCCTTTAAAATCAGGGGCTTCTATTTTGTATCAGTCTATAATTATTATATTATTATTAGGAAATATAATTTCTTGTTACCCGGTTTAACAGTCGAGATTATTACAGTTGATAATATTTCTGCATTCAAAAACAGGGCCAGGTGCTGGTAAGTCAACATCCTGCTGAGTATATTCTGACACCTTAATAATAAAATCAAGGATAATTTTTTGCTCGACTGTTGTTGTATCAAGGATAATTTGTGCAGCTGTTAATTGAGTGACATATAATTGAATATCTATACCTGTTTGTGTTCCACGGTTGCCCGGACCAATTTCAATAACATTATTAGTAAGGATCATTTTATTAAATCTGCCTGTTGTAAAGTTTGGACTTACACCAGGTAATTCTACTTCTTTTGAGAAAGGTATTTCTTCATTTACATATTGTAATTGACCACCAACAGCTTTATAAATTAGGTTTTTGAATATGGTGCCTTGGACTATGGCCTTGTTCTGAAATAATACTACCCGGTCAAATTCAACAGAAAGGATAGGATTCAATACGTCAACAACTGCCGGTGATAGATTCATAACTGTATTTGTTTCAAAAACCTGAACTGCTTTCTCGGCTGAAAGTTCAAGTAATTTAAGGGTTTTTCTAATTTTTTTCATTATAATACCCCCTTTCATTATTTATAATAATATATGTTATTATAGATAAAATGTTGTATATTAATATAGATTGTCATTTATTCATGTGTTTCTGGATTTAAATTTCTTCTACTTCTAAAGGGGAAGATACACCGTCTTTTTCTCTTTTTCTTTTTATCTTTTTATCTTTCTTTATTACTTTATTATTACAGGGAATCTTTTGATGATATGTAAAAACAGGTGCTGGTTTAGGTAATTTTATTTTGTTCTGGGTTAATCTGGAAACCTTAATTATAAAAACAACTAGTATTTTCTGTTCAACAGTGGTGCTATTAAGTAGAAATTGTTTTACACTAAGATTATTTAGATATAACTGGATATCAATTCCGTTTGAGAACCCAGAAAGGTTATTGATTTCAATTACTGGATTACTTTTAACGAGACGATTAAATTTGCCGGTATAGTAATAGGGTGATAGGCCTAGGAGGTTAATTTCTTTTGAAAACTCTATTCCTTCTTCTTCATAATTAATAATATTGTTATCTGCCTTATAGATCATATTTTTATTTATTTCACCCTGAATGACTATTTTGTTTTTAAAAAGGACTGCCCGGGCAAAATTGACAGATACTATAGGTTCTAGTAATTCAGTGATGGGGGGAGTGATATTACTTAGATTATTAGTTTTAAAGATACTTACTTCTTTTTCAGCAAGTAACTCTAATGTATTAATTTTTTTAGTAGATAAAGAATAATCAGGATAGATATATAGTTTTTTTTGATGTTTCATCTTAACACCTCCTTATTTCTCCATTAATAAAATAAATAATTTTGAATATTATTTTATATACTAATATATGTCTGCTACTTAGATTTGTTATTTTAAATTTACAATCAGTTGATACTGAATTTTCTATGTTTAATGGGATCTAAATATATGATAACGGGAGTGCTGGGTCAGTGCAACCTTAATGTATGATAACGGGAGTGCTGGGTCAGTGCAAGAATATTCAATTATGCAAGATATGAAAGTATAAAATATATAAAAATAAAAGGGAAAAAAGATTTGATGGAGAAAAGTACTAAATAAATAGTACTATTTGCTTAGTGCTAAATAAATAGTCCCTCTAGGGGTGGAGGTGCTTATAATGAAAAACTTTATCTTTGTATTAATTATAGTATTTATTATTAATGGAGGTGTTGTATATAGTATTGATTCTTTTGAATTAATAGAGAGTTATGGGCCAGAAAATTTATTGAGTTCACTGACAGATTTGTCTAATACAGTAGTAAAGGGGAGGGAGATGTTAGTTCTATGTAGTGACCAGGAAGAACTGTATCTTGCTTTTAGTGATAGCAGACTACTCCTGGGTCCTCCTTCATTTAGAAAACAGGTAGATGATTTTGTTATCAGGGGGTATACTAATTCAGAACTAGGTTTATGTAAAATTGACAACCTCAATAATTATTTTAGATATGGCCAAAATAAAATGAAGTTTCCTATACCCTTGTTTGATATAGCTGGTTTTACTTATGATGGGGAATTATATTGGGTAATAGATGGGGATATTAATATACTATATTCCTTTATGGTGATAGATCAGGCAGGGAAAAAGGCCATTAAGATTAATTCTAAGTCTTTAATTAGAGACCTTAAAGTAGAAGGCCTTGACTGGTATAGTGGTTCATTATGGTTATGTGATCTAGATAATGTCTATAAGTTAAATAAGAATTTTGAGACTATTAAAACATATAAAGTACCTGTTAAGATAAGCGGTATTCATTTTTATAAAGGGTATCTCTTTGCAACAGGATTTGATAAAAAGATTGTTTATCAATTTGAGATTAATTAAATAGTCTTAGCTAGAAAAAGAGTCTGGGTACAGTTTTGGGGGGGTTGTAATGGAAGAAAGGAACTGCTGTCTTGGTCTTAGTATAATTAAGGGATTAGGTTCTATAAGAATAGCAAAGTTGCTCAAACACTTCGGGAGTCCACTCAGGGTCTGGCAGGCAGATGAAAGAGAATTGGCTGTAGTAGAGGGGATAGGTTCACTGGCAGCTGAGATTGTTAAACAGAGAGATAAAATAAAATTTGAAAAAGTCTTGCAAAGAATTAGAAGCTTAAATATTAATTTTATTACAATAAATGACCAAGCATATCCAGTAAGCCTTAAAAATATTTATGACCCACCACCAGTATTATTTTATAAAGGTGAATATATTCTGGATGAGAGCTGTGTAGCTATCGTTGGTTCCAGAAAATCAACCTCTTATGGTAGAAAGATAGCGGAAAAAATGGGGTATGAACTAGCTCAAAAGGGTATTACAGTTGTTAGTGGTATGGCCAGGGGTATTGATACACATGGACATCTAGGCAGTTTAAAAGCTAAAGGGAAAACGATCGCAGTTCTTGGTAGTGGACTTGATATTATATATCCACCGGAAAACAATGAACTTTTTAATGAGATTCAGCACAGGGGCATGGTTATCAGTGAGTTTCCCCCAGGAACTAAACCCCTTTCAGGAAATTTTCCCCAGAGAAATAGAATTATAAGTGGGCTGAGTAAGGGTGTACTGGTTGTAGAGGCTTCAAGCCGGAGCGGTTCTTTAATCACAGCCAGTCTAGCTCTTGAACAGGGGCGTGAACTCTTTGCTATCCCAGGTAATATAAACCGTACACAGAGCGAAGGTACCAATAAATTAATCAAGGAAGGGGCTAAACTTGTTAGTAGTGTTAATGATATTTTGGAAGAGTTATTTATTTATAGTGAGATAGAAGAACACAATCAGACTGCTTACCCCGAATTATCAGCTGATGAGGAAGATGTTGTTAAAATATTGCAGGAAGAAGCAGAATTGGATATTAATCAGCTGATTGAAATGACTGAGAAAAGCCCTGCAGTTATTAATACAATACTCCTTAAGTTGGAGTTAAAAGGTATTATTTCCAGAGAGGCAGGAAATAAATATATATTTTTGGGTTTACAAAATCTATTAAAACCACTATAATTATATATTAGTTATCAAAAGGAATGATATAATTTATATAGCAGTAAATTGATTCAGGGGGAGGGGGTTATATAATTGAACGAAGATGTAATGGAAATTATAGGTTTGCTTATTAGAATGATGTTAAAGGATGAAAATCATTTTATAAAAGAAGAAGAAATAATTCAGAACTTGCTGGAAGAAGGATATGATATTCAGGATATTGATGAGGCCTTTGAATTAATTTATCATGGGACGGAAATAATAGATGAGGAAAAAAACAAACTAGATGAATCTAATAGAGATTCTTTTTATAACAGGGTTTTTAGTCAGTCAGAAAGGATGTATTTATCCTTTGAATTACAGGGTTTAATAAAAAGAATGCTATTTTTAAATCTATTAACCCCTGGTGAAAGTGAGGAAATAATTATCAGGGTTATACAGGATAGTTATCCAGGCTATCTAACGACAGGACAGTTATGGGACATATTAGAGGAAGTAATTGAGGACCAGGGTAAATTACAGATAATATCGAGTGAAATTATAGAATTTAGAAATATGGTTACAGATGATTCAAAGTATATTAATTAAAATGTTGGAGGTGTCGTTGTGGGCAGAAGAAAAAAAAGTGGTACCTTGGTGATTGTTGAATCACCAGCTAAAGCTAAAACAATAGCAAAGTTTCTTGGTAGGGGTTATAAGGTTGAAGCATCAATGGGACATGTAATTGATCTGCCTAAAAGTAAACTGGGTATTGATATAGAAAATAATTTTGAACCTAAATATATTACTATCAGGGGCAAGGGTAAGGTTTTAAAAAACTTACGCAAGGCTGTCAAAAAATCAGATGATGTATTACTGGCAACAGACCCTGACCGTGAAGGAGAAGCTATTTCCTGGCATCTTTATCGTGCCCTTAAACTTGATAAAGAAGATGCTAGGATAGAATTTAATGAAATAACTAAGACAGCTATTAAAAATGCCCTTAAGAATCCGCGCCCGATTAATCAAAATCTAGTAGATGCCCAACAGGCCAGACGATTACTTGATAGACTGGTGGGGTATAGATTAAGCCCTCTCCTCTGGAAAAAGATCAGAAAGGGTTTAAGTGCCGGGAGGGTACAGACAGTTGCAGTTAAAATAATATGTGAGCGTGAAAAAGAGATTGAAGCCTTTGAACCTGAAGAATACTGGACAATTAAAGTTGTTTTAGAAAAAGATAGTAATGATTTTGAGGCAGAGTTAAAGAGAATTAATGGTAAGAAATTTAAAATTAGTAATCAGGAAGAAGCCAATAATATCCTCGAAGAGGTAAAAAAAGAAGATTTTATTGTAGAACAGGTTAAGGATAGGAAAAGAAGGAGAAATCCAAATTCACCTTTTACAACCAGTACTTTACAGCAGAGGGCAGCCAGTCAATTGGGCTATTCTGCCAAAAAAACTATGTATCTTGCCCAACAACTCTATGAAGGTATTGATATTGGTGAAGAGGGGACAGTTGGTCTTATAAGTTATATCAGGACTGATAGTACAAGAATATCTGATGAAGCCAGAGGGGAGGCTTTAAACTATATTCGTAATGAGTTCGGTGATAAATATGTTTCCAGTAAAGACAAAAAATATAAGAAGCAGGAAGGGGCCCAGGATGCCCATGAAGCCATCAGGCCTACTTCAGTAGTTCATACCCCTGAAAGCCTTAAAAATAAATTGACAAATGATCAATATAAATTATATGATTTAATATGGCGCCGCTTTGTAGCTAGTTTTATGAGTCCGGCAGTTTATAGACTATTGACAGTAACTATTAATGCAGGTGAAAAGTATAGATTTAATGTCTCGGGTTCTCAGATAGTCTTTCCAGGTTTTTTACGGGTTGATTCAAGCAGCCAGAAGAAAGATGTGATTCTACCTGAAATGCAAAAGGGTGAGAAATTAGCTCCAAAGGAATTTCTACCTGACCAGCATTTTACCCAACCACCACCACGGTTTTCTGAGGCGAGTCTGGTTAAAACACTTGAAGAAGAGGGCATTGGTCGTCCCAGTACTTATGCTCCAACAATTTCGACTGTAATTTCCCGTGGTTATGTTGAAAGGGATGGAAGACAATTAAAGCCTACTGAACTGGGAATTATAGTTACTGACTTATTAAGTGAACATTTTCCAGATGTGACTGATATTGAATTTACCGCTCAGATGGAGGATAGGCTTGATAATGTAGAAGAGGGTAATGATCAGTGGAAAGAGGTCTTGGTTGATTTTTATGAACCATTTGCTAAAAGGCTTGAAATAGCTACAGAGGAAATGGATAGTGTTCAACTAGAGGAAGAAGTAACTGATGAAGTCTGTGAAAAATGCGGTAAACCTATGATAGTTAAATATGGGAGATATGGTAAATTTTTAGCCTGTTCTGGTTATCCAGATTGTAAAAATACTAAACCATTTCTCATTAAGACCGGTGTAGCTTGTCCCGAATGTGAGGATGGTGAATTAATTCAACGTAAAAGTAGAAAAGGCAGGGTGTTTTACGGCTGCTCTAATTATCCAGATTGTGAATATGTACTCTGGAATAAACCGGTAGATAAAGAATGTCCAGATTGTGAAGGAATTATGGTTGAAAAACGCAGTAAGAGTAAGGGTTTAGTCTATAAGTGTATTAATAAAGAATGTGGGTTTGAGGAAAAGACAGCAGATATCTAGGGTATACCAGTATTTTAATAAAAAAAACTTATATTTGCTTAGTTTATCTTGACATAAAATAATGTTATGTGTTAATATTAATTGAATAAATAAGAAACTATTTTGAATCGTTAGACAATTTAATATTTTAATGTTGGGGAGGGAGATATTTGAATAAACGAATAGAGGCAACTACTGTTGTAGCTGTTAAGTATAAAGATAAGGTTGCTATGGCTGGTGATGGTCAGGTAACAATGGGAAATACTATCATGAAATATGGGGCAAAAAAGGTAAGGAAACTTTATCATGAAAAGGTCCTGGCCGGATTTGCTGGAGCTGCAGCTGATGCCTTTACACTTTTTGAAAAATTTGAGATAAAGTTGGAGGAATACCATGGCAATCTGGAAAGGGCTGCTGTAGAACTTGCTAAAGAATGGCGTACTGATAAAATTTTAAGGAAATTAGAGGCTTTGTTAATGGTAGCTGATAGTGATAAGATTTTATTAATTTCAGGTAATGGTGATGTCATAGAACCAGATGATGAGATTATGGCTATTGGTTCTGGAGGTTCCTATGCATTGGCCGCTGCTCGTGCCCTTGTGATGTCAGCCGGTGAGAATGATGCCAGGGAAATTGCTTATAAATCATTGAAAATCGCTGCAGAGATCTGTATATATACAAATGATCATATTACTGCTGAAGAGATATTGGGGGGTGAATGATGAACGGGGAATTAACACCAAAGGAGATTGTTGCGAAACTTGACAAATATATAATTGGACAGCATGATGCCAAAAAAGCTGTTGCTATAGCTTTAAGAAACCGTTATCGAAGAAAAAAAATAAATAACGATCTGCAGGAAGAAATTATCCCTAAAAATATCTTAATGATTGGGCCTACTGGTGTTGGGAAGACTGAAATAGCAAGGAGACTAGCTAAAATCACCAGTTCTCCGTTTATTAAAGTTGAGGTAACTAAATTTACTGAAGTAGGTTATGTAGGGCGTGATGTTGAATCTATTGTCAGGGACCTTGTTGAAACAGCCATTAGGATGATAAAACAGGAACGGGTGAAAGAGGTTGGGCCGAAGGCAGTTAAGATGGCTGAGGATAGAATACTTGATCTTATGTTACCTGTTCCCCAAAAGAAAAGAGAAAACCCCTTTGAGTATTTTATGAATGAAGATAAAGGGGAAAATAAAATTGCTGATGATACTTATAACCGTATCAATGAAAGAAGAGAGAGGTTGAGAAATAGACTTATTAGTGGTGAACTAGATGAACAAATAATTGAAATTAGTGTTGAAACACAGGGTCCACAGATGTTTGAAGTTTTTTCAGGTGCTGGCATGGAAGAAATGGGTGTAAATTTCCAGGACATGTTTGGTAATTTATTTCCCCCTCAGAAGAAGAAGAGAAAGGTTACTGTAAAAGAGGCTAAAGAGATTCTGAAACAGGAAGAAGCCCATAAGATTATTGATATGGAAGAAGTAGCCAGTGAAGCTATTACCCTGGTGGAAAACGATGGCATAGTTTTTCTTGATGAAATAGACAAAATTGCTGGCAGAGAGGTAGGTAATAGTGGTCCAGAAGTATCTCGTGAAGGAGTACAGAGAGATATTTTACCTATTGTTGAGGGCTCGACAATTATGAGTAAATACGGTCCAGTTAAAACAGACCATATTTTATTTGTTGCTGCCGGGGCCTTTCATGTTGCTAAACCATCTGACTTGATACCAGAATTACAGGGGCGTTTTCCGATCAGAGTTGAATTAAAGAGCTTAACCAGGGATAATTTTAAAGAAATATTATTAAAACCAAGGAATGCCTTAACTAAACAATATACGGCTTTACTTAAAACCGAGGGGGTTCAGATTAAATTTTCTGATGATGCTATTGATGAAATTGCTGGTTTTGCCTTTCGGGTAAATGAAAATACTGAAAATATTGGGGCCAGAAGACTTCACACAATTATGGAGAGGTTACTGGAAGATTTATTATTTAATGCACCTGACATGGAAGAAGGGGAAATTCTTGTAGATGTAGATTATGTAAGGGAACAATTGGCTGATGTAGTACAGGATAAAGATCTTAGTAAATATATCTTATAAGGGAAAAAAATAAATGGAGGTTGAATTTTATGATGGAAGAGTTGCTGGAAAAGAGTAGGATGATAAATCATTTACTGCAGACTGGGGGCAAGACAGTTGATTTTTCAGAGATGGCAGAGGTCTTATCTGGAGCAATAAACTGTAATGTTTATATAACCAGTAAAAAAGGTCGTATACTGGGTTATAGTTTGCTTGATGATTTTGAATGTGATATTATGGAGGAAACTGTTATTGATCAGGGACGCTTTCCTGATGACTATAATAAAGGGTTAATGCGGATCAGGGATACCAGGGCTAATGTTAAACAAGAAGAAGGTAACTGTGTATTTACTGATGGAGAAGACTGTCTTTTTAAGAATAAATTAACAACTATTATTCCAATGATTGGTGGGGGTGACCGCCTGGGAACTTTGGTGCTGGCCCGTTATGGGGAAGAATTTGCTGCCGATGACCTTATTTTAGGAGAATATGGTGCTTCAGTAGTAGGAATGGAGATACTGCGTTCCAAGAATGAAAAAATAGAAAAAGAGGCCAGGAAAAAAGCTGCTGTACAGATTGCTATTGATACTTTATCTTATTCAGAATTAGAGGCTATTGAACATATATTTGAAGAGTTAGAGGGCAAAGAAGGACTTCTTGTTGCCAGTAAGATAGCAGATCGGGTAGGTATTACACGTTCAGTGATTGTGAATGCTTTACGAAAATTTGAAAGTGCTGGTGTAATTGAATCAAGGTCATTAGGTATGAAGGGGACTTTTATTAAGGTGTTAAATGATTATCTACTGGAAGAGTTAGATAAGTTAAAGGCATAACTATCAAAGCCCTCACTGAAATATGAGGGCTTTTTTTTAATATTTGCAGGAACTATTAATTAATTGTCGAATATATATTATAAATACCATAAAAATAGGTATAAATACTCACACTCAAGATTAAACAAAATTAAGATATGAATAAGTAGAGGAGGTATTAATATTAGATGGACAAGAAAGTCCTTATAGTAGATGATGCAGCATTTATGAGGATGATGATTAAAAATATATTAGTTGAAGATGGGTTTGAAATTGCTGGGGAAGCTGAAAATGGTAAAGAGGCTATTGAATTATATAAGGAATTAGAGCCAGATTTAGTTACTATGGATATTACCATGCCTGATATGGATGGTATTGAAGCTGTTAAAGAAATTTTAAAAATAGATAAAGATGCCAGGGTGATTATGTGTAGTGCTATGGGGCAGCAGGCAATGGTGATAGATGCTATTCAGGCCGGGGCTAAAGACTTTGTTGTTAAGCCTTTTAAACCAGACAGGGTTTTATCGGCTATACGAAAAATATTTAATGAATTATAAGGGGGTCAGTTATTAGATGGAAAATAATAACCAATATCTTCAGATGTTTTTTGATGAATCTGCTGAATATCTTCAATTATTAAACGAGAATGTTTTATTATTAGAAGAAAGCCCGGATGATGAAGAGATTATTAATGCTGTCTTCAGGGCTGCCCATTCAGTTAAGGGAATGTCTGCAACTATGGGGTTTGATCGTTTGACAGACCTTACCCATAAAATAGAAAATATACTGGCTAAGGTTCGTAATAAAGAATTAAGTATTAATGAAGATATTATTGACCTTTTATTTGCAGGACTGGACTATATTAAATCTCTAGTAGAAGATATACGCAGTGCTGGTGAAGAAAATACAGATGTTAGTGCTTATTTGCAGGAATTAGATAATTGTCTTAACCATTCAAATGATGTAATCGATGATAAAGGTGATCTTCGATCAGATGGAGATTTAGCTTATTCTTCTTATTTAAAATTAAATGAGGAAGAGGAAAAAAATATTGCAAATAAAATGAAAGATACTGATTGCGTTTATAATATTGAGGTAATCCTTGATAAAAGTTGTTTATTGAAAAATGTACGTGGTTATATGGTTTTGAAAAAAGCCCAAGAAATTGGTTATCTTGCCAAATCTAATCCGACTCAAAAAGAGATTGAAGATGAGGATTTTGGTGATTCAATTTACATAATTTTAGTATCAACCCTTGATAGTGAATCAATAATTAAAGAATTTAAAAACATAGTAGATGTTGCTGAGGTTAAGATTGACTTAAATGATCTAAAAAGTACAAGAAAAGTTGAAACTAGCGTAAGTAATAAGAAAAAAACTAGCAGTAAAAATGAAAAAAAGAAGAAAACTAGTCTTTCTAATATGCAGGTTTCACCAACTGTTAGGGTAGATATAAATAAACTCGATAATTTAATGAATATGGTAGGGGAATTACTGATCAATAAAACCCGTTTAGAGGGTCTAAATATTAAAACTGATATTTATCAAGATATAATTCAACAGTTAGACCGGGTTACAATGGACCTTCATCATATTGTTATGCAGATCAGGATGGTACCTATTGGAGGTATTTTTAATAGATTCCCAAGGATGGTAAGAGACTTATCAAAAGAACTTAATAAGGAAATTAATTTAATGATCGAAGGTGCTGATACAGAACTAGACCGCTCTATTATTGATGAACTAGCTGACCCATTAATGCATATAATACGAAATTCAGCAGACCATGGTGTTGAAACACCTGAGGTAAGAAAAGCAAAAGGCAAAGCCTTTGAAGGTGTAATCCTTTTAAATGCCTATCAAAAGGGTAGTGAAATAATAATTGAAGTTGAGGATGATGGTAAGGGCATTGATGTAGATATGTTAACTGAAAAGGCCCTGGAAAAGGGGATAATAACTGTTGAAGATATTGAAGATATGGATGAAAAGGACAAATTGCAGCTTGTTTTTCATCCTGGATTTAGTACTTCAGAAAAGGTTACAGATGTCTCTGGTCGAGGAGTAGGAATGGATGTAGTAAAACGGGTTGTGGAATCACTTGATGGACAGGTGTATATAGAATCTGAGAAGGATGTTGGCACTAGATTTACTATTTCACTCCCTCTTACTCTGGCGATAACTCAGGCTCTGATGGTAAAGATAGATGATGAAATATTTGCTATTCCATTAGGAACTATAAGTGAGACAATAATGATAAAACCTGATGAGATACAGCAGGTCAGGGGACAGGATGTAATTATATTAAGAGATACTACTATACCTCTTGTAGAGGGTTCACGTCAGTTGAATCTGAATGTAGAATATGGTCAGTATATTAATAAAGAAGAGATTCCAGCAGTTATTATTAATTCTGGCGAAAAACAGATTGGTTTAATTGTAGATGAATTACTCAATCAGCAGGAAATTGTTATAAAGTCACTGGGTAATTACCTGATAAATATAAAAAATATTAGTGGTGCAACAATTGTTGGTGATGGTGATGTGGCTCTGATTCTGGATGTACGGAATATAGCATAGGGGAGGGAATAATAAATGGAAAATGCTCCTGAGAAAGAAAAAGCTGTAGAAGATGCTGCACAAAACCAACTGGTTATATTTCAGCTAGGTGATGAGGAATATGCAGTTGATATTAAACAGGCAAAAGAGATTATTAAGTTACCCAAGATAACAAAGGTGCCTAATACACCCGATTATGTCCGTGGGGTTGTTAATCTAAGGGGTCAGATTGTACCTGTTGTTGATTTGAGGGATAGGTTTAGTATTTCCAGTACTTCTAAAAAAGAAAGGATTATTACAGTTGAGGTGCGTGATTCTTTGATCGGGCTGGTGGTTGATGCTGTTAATGAGGTTTTCTGGTATAATCTGGATGAGCTTGAACCATCACCTGAGGTTGAAGGTGGAATAAAACAGGAATTTATTAAGGGTGTTGTCAAACGCGGTGAACGCTTGTTGGTTCTGGTAGACCTGGAGAGCCTTTTATTTGAAAATAGTTTACAGCATGACAGCCGGGCTTCTGTTTAGAGAGGGGGGATTATATGTTATCAAATTTTAACAAAAAGGTTACTAAAACAGTTACTAAAGAAGAGAAGCAGTTTATTGTTTTTAATATTGCTAATGAGGAGTTTGGAGTAGATGTAAAACAGGCGAAGGAAATTATTCCTCACCGGGAATTGACCCATATACCTAATGCCCCTTCTTTTGTAAGAGGGGTGATTAATTTAAGGGGTGATATTATACCTATTATTAACCTTAGTAAGAAATTATCATTAAATGAGTCTCTTGATAATCAGGAAGAAAAAATTATTATTGTTGAGCTTGATAATAATTTGATTGGTATGCAGGTTGATGATGTTAGTGAAATGATCAGACTTGCTCAGGACAATATTGCAGACCCTCCAGATATAGTCAAAGGTATTAATAAGTATTATTTAAGTGGGGTAGGTAAGCTTAATGATAGACTATTAATTCTGCTTGATCTTAATAATATACTGACAGAAGAAGAAATCGAAGAATTGGATAAGATTGATATAGATTAGGAGGAGAGTAGATGTCAGGGGATTTAATAGAAAATATTACCAGCATGCAAAAAGATGCTTTGAAAGAAATAGGTAATATAGGTGCAGGGAATGCAGCTACTGCTTTTGCACAGGTTTTAGATACTGAGATTGATATGACAGTACCATCGGTAGATATTACACCTATTTCAGAAGTGCCTGAGGTAACTGGCCAGATAGAACAAAAGGTTGTTAGTGTTCTTTTAAAGGTTATGGGAGAAGCGCCAGGGAGTATTTTATTAATCCTGTCAGAAGAAAGCAGTAAAAACCTTTTAAGTATTATGATGAATAACGGTTCAGAGATTGAAGATTTTACTGAGGTTGAAATATCAGCTTTAAAAGAGATAGGCAATATATTGTCTGGTTCATACCTGAATGCTATTAATCAGATGACCGGTTTAAATTTAATTCAATCAATACCTGGCTTTTCTTATGATATGGCAGGGGCAATTTTAACTACTTCAATGATAAGTCTTTTTGAAGAAAGTGATTATGCTTTATTAATAGAGACGAAATTTATTAATAATGGGAAAGAAATAGAGGGATACTTTTTTTATATACCTGATTCGGGGTCGCTGGAGAAAATATTGAAAGCACTGGGGTTTGATACAAAATGAATTCTCCTATCAGGGTGAGGATGGCTGAGTACTCTGTGGCCAGTTCGCCTGAAGTCCTTATAACTATAGGCCTGGGTTCCTGTATTGGTATTGCTCTTTATGATAAGATAAATAAAATAGGTGGTTTAATACATATTATGCTCCCTGAGAATAGAAAAGGGACAAGGCCTGCTAAATTTGCAGATACAGGAATCCCTCTATTATTAAAAAAAATGGAAGCCAGGGGTGCTTCCCGTGATAACATTGTTGCTAAAATTGCCGGTGGTGCACATATGTTTGCCAGTGCAGGTGACTTTAATATTCAGGTTGGACAGAAAAATATTGAGGCTGTTTGTCGTATTTTATCAGAATTTAATATTCGAATTAAAGGAAAAGATGTTGGCGAAGATTACGGAAGGACAATGGAATTTTATCTTAAGGATGGTAGTGTTTTAATACGTTCATATAAAAAAGGTAAAAAGTTTTTATAAATAATTGATAAATTTTTTTTTATGTGGTATACTACCTATTAGTGCAAAATACACACGCCTGTGGACTGAATTGTCTGGTGCTGTATTTTTGTTAATACAGTGACAAGGAAGGGAGAAGTAGGCGGAGGCTAACCGGGAAAGGAGGTGGATGGTATGTCTGTGGTAAATATGAAACAATTGTTAGAATCTGGCGTTCATTTTGGACATCAAACAAGAAGATGGAATCCTAAAATGAAGGAATATATCTTTACTGAAAGAAATGGAATTTATATTATTGACCTGCAAAAAACAGTGGGTTTATTAAATAAAGCTCATGACTTTGTAAAAGAAATGTCTGCCCAGGGAAAAACAATTCTCTTTGTAGGAACCAAAAAACAAGCTCAGGAAACAGTTAGAATAGAGGCTGAACGTTGTGACATGCCCTATGTTAATCAAAGATGGTTGGGTGGAATGCTTACCAATTTTAAGACCATTAAAAAACGGGTTGCTCGTTTGAATGAGCTTGAATCAATGGAAGAAGAGGGGCTTTTTGAAGTACTACCGAAAAAAGAGGTTGTTCAGTTAAACAAAGAACATGACAAATTAGAACGTTTTCTTGGTGGTATTAGATATATGAAAAAGCTTCCTGATGTCGTATATGTTACTGACCCAAGAAAAGAGGCTATAGCAGTTGCTGAAGCCCGCAAATTAAATATACCTGTTGTAGCTATTGTAGATACAAACTGTGACCCTGATCTGATTGATTATATTATTCCAGGTAATGATGATGCAATTCGTGCAGTAAAGTTAATAACAAATATTATTGCTAGTGCTGTTTTAACCGGGAAACAGGGTGAACAGATGAAAGAAGAGGAAGTTAAAGAGGAAGCAATTGAAGAAGATAATGACCTGGAAACCATTGAAGAGTAATTATAAAGGCGTTGTAAGGGGGTCTTCCTTCTTACTGCGTCTTTTTCTATAAGAATGAGATAAGGGAGGTAATATTATGGCAAGTATGAAGGATATTAAAGAACTTCGTGAAAGAACAGGTGCTGGTGTACTTGATTGTAAAAAGGCCCTTGAAGAAAATAATGATGATGTGGAAGCAGCGGTTGAATATTTACGTGAAAAGGGTATTGCTGCAGCAGCTAAAAAAGCAGGCAGGATTGCTGCTGAAGGGCTGGTAGATGTTGTTATTGATGACGATAAAAAGAATGGTCTTATTGTTGAGGTAAATAGTGAGACTGATTTTGTTGCTAAAAACGATAACTTTAAAGACCTGGTGGCTGATATATCTCAACATATTATGCAGAGTGAGGCAAGTGATATCGATGAACTCCTTAATGAATCATGGTATAAGGATGGGAGTAAGGATATAAATACTGTGATGAAGGAAGCAATTGCCAATATTGGTGAAAACCTTAATCTACGACGTTTTGAAAAATATACTACTGATGGTTTTCTACAGGGTTATATACATATGGGTGGTAAAATAGGTGTTTTAGTTGATATTGATGCTGATCTAAATGAAGAGAATCAGGAACTGGCCAAGAATGTTGCTATGCATATAGCAGCAAGTAGTCCGGATTACATTGAACGGGACCAGGTAAGTGATGATGTTTTAAATAAAGAAAAAGAAATTTATAAAGAACAGATGCTGAATGAAGGGAAACCCGAGCAGATAATTGATAAAATAGTAGCTGGTAAAATAGACAAGTTTTATAGTCAGGTATGTCTCCTTGAACAGGAATATATACGAGATACCGATATTACTGTTGCTGAATTATTAGCTGATAAAAATTTCAGTATTAAGAGATTTGCCCGTTTTGAGCTGGGTGAAGGAATAGAGAAGAAGGATGAAGATTTCGCTTCAGAGGTTATGAGTGAGATGAACAAAAATAAATAGATACTATTTAATACTAAAAAGAGAGCACACTCTGTGTTCTCTTTTTAAGAGTATTCTTTCTAAAAAAAGGGATTGTTTAATTTTTCCCGAATATATATAATGGAGGGTTATGATGGGAGATAGACCAGCATATTCTCGGGTTTTATTGAAAATAAGTGGAGAAGCTTTAGCAGGGGATAGTGGGTATGGCATTGACCCTGCTGTAATAAAAACTATTGCCAACGAAATATTTGACGTGGTAATGAGAACAAAGGTTGAGATGGCGATTGTAGTTGGTGGTGGAAATATTTTTAGAGGAATTGCAGGAAGTGCCAAGGGAATGGATCGCGGAACTGCTGATTATATGGGGATGTTGGCTACTGTTATTAATGCAATGGCTTTACAGGATGCAATTGAGAAACTTGGTCTGGAAACCAGGGTACAGTCTGCTATAGAGATGCGTCAGATTGCTGAACCATATATACGAAGGAGGGCAATTAGACACCTGGAAAAGGGTAGGGTTGTTATTTTTGCTGCTGGTACTGGTAATCCCTTCTTTTCTACCGATACAACTGCGGCCCTCAGGGCTGCTGAGATATCTGCTGATGCCATTTTAATGGCCAAGAATGTGGATGGTGTTTATGACTCTGATCCACTTAGTAATCCTGAGGCAGTAATGTATGAAGAACTTAAGTATATTGATGTTCTGAAAAAATCTTTAAGAGTGATGGATTCAACTGCTGTATCTCTCTGTATGGATAATAGTATTCCTTTGATTGTGTTTGCTGTCAAAGAGAGTGGTAATATTGAAAAAGCTGTTTTAGGCAAAAAAATAGGAACATATGTCCGTTAATAATATGGTATAATTAAATTACTGTTCTTGTGAAACTGTTTTTAAATTTTTTTAAAGATCGACAATATATTTGTTTTATAGGAATTATATATATTTTTTTAGGGTGTTTTCTTAGGTGTTTCATTAAATTATTAAAGGACAGGGGGATGAAGATGATTAGGGAAGTAATGAAAGAGGCGGAAGAGAAAATGAGAAAGGCAGTCAAGGCTACCAGGGATGACTTTAATACAGTCAGGACCGGGAGGGCCAGGCCTTCACTGGTAGAAAGTATTATGGTTGATTATTATGGTGCTCAGACACCAATTCAGCAGATGGCCAAGGTTGTTGCTCCAGAGGCTCGCTTGTTGGTGATTGAACCCTGGGATAAGTCTGCTATTGGTGAAGTTGAAAAGGCTATCATGAAAGCAAATCTAGGTTTGACTCCTAATAATGATGGTAGTGTTATTAGAATAAATATTCCTCAACTTACTGAGGAAAGAAGGAAAGAGTTAGTTAAGGTTATCCGTGATAAAGCAGAAAAGGGCCGGGTGGCAATTAGAAATATAAGGCATGAGGCTAATGATAAATTAAGGGAACTTGAAAATGATAGTGAAATATCTGAAGATAATTACCACCGGGGATTGGAAAATATCCAGGAACTTACTGATGAGTATGTAGCTAAAATAGATAGTATACTCACGGAAAAAGAGGAAGATATTATGGAGGTATAGTTTAATGGGTATTGCTCTTTCATATCTTTCAGCCCTAAGAGTTAAAGAGGCAATTAAATTGCTAAAAGAACATAATATTGACTTTAATTTAATATATACTGGCCCGACCGATAGAAAATATGGACTAGGAGATAAAAGGGTTATTACGGCAAGGATGGTTAAAATAGGGGTTATCGACCTTATCTGGAGTTATGAAAAATATAAATAAAATTTTTGTCCCCCTCATATGAGGGGGTGATTATTTTAATTTAGGGTGATATATATGAAGATACCATCACATATTGCAATAATAATGGATGGAAATGGAAGGTGGGCAGTTGAACGGGGTCTGCCCAGGAAACAGGGTCATATTGCTGGTGTAAATGCCTTTAAAAAAATCATATCTAAGGCTGCCGAACTCGGTGTTAGAGCACTTACTGTCTATGCTTTTTCAACTGAAAACTGGAACAGACCCAGGACCGAAGTTGATTTTATTTTAAATTTGTTTCAAAAAACACTTTTAAAACAGGCTGATGAATTATTTAAAAACAATGTTAAGGTGAAAGTGATTGGGAGAAGAAATGGGCTTTCCAGGGCTTTAACAAATACAATTGAAAAGATTGAGGAGATGACTGCGGGTAATAAAGGTATTCAGTTAAATATTGCTTTTAACTATGGGGGTCGTGCTGAAATAGTTGATATGGTAAAAAAAATAGTTAATGATTTTGCTGTTAATAATGAGACAAATATATCCCTTACTGAACAGGATATTAATAGATATCTCTATAATCCTGGACTTGCTGATGTAGAGTTGTTAATCAGGACAGGTGGGGAGAGGAGATTGAGTAATTTTTTATTATGGCAGTCTGCCTATACTGAGCTTTGTTTTTTTGATAAATACTGGCCTGATTTTACAGCAGAGGATCTGGTATCAGCAATTAAAATATTTCAACAGCGAGAAAGGCGTTTTGGGGGGTTAAATAAAGTGGGTGAGGACTATGTTGACTAAGAGGATATTAAGCTCAATAGTTGGAATTATTATATTATTTGCCTGTATAATAACAGGTACTATACCATTTCTTAGTCTTATATTTTTGTTAACTATAATTGCTATTTATGAGTATAATAGAATGCTTCCAGTAAAGAGTGGAAAAAATTTTTTCTTAATGACCACTTTTAGTATATTAATTATTAGCTACACATATCTAATTAATAGAGGACTTATTGATACTGTGTTTCCAGCACTTGTATATCTGTATTTAATTGTTTATTTTATACTCCATTTTTTATTTATTAAAAATAATTTCCTTGAATCCTTATCCTATAATACTTTTGGTTTGATTTATATTGCAGGTGGTTTTTCTTTTCTACTTTTTCTAAGGGAATTTTCTACTGCACCATTTAATAAAACAACAGCCCTCTGGCTGGTGTTGCTGGCTACTTGGGCCAGTGATGTAGGTGGGTATTTTACAGGTAGGTTTCTAGGAAGTCATAAACTAGCAGAGGAGATAAGCCCCAACAAAACAGTAGAAGGGGCTATTGGGAGTGTTCTGCTGACTATTATAGTTGTTGGGATTTATATGTTCTATCTTGGGTATTATAGTCTCTACTGGTCTATATATGCGGTGGTTATTGCTTTAACGGGCATTATAGGGGATCTTTTTGAATCAAAAATGAAACGGGAGTTAGGCTTAAAAGACTCTGGTGATTTAATTCCAGGGCATGGTGGTATTTTAGATAGATTTGACAGTCTTCTTTTTACAGCACCTGTTACCTATTTTTTTCTTATTCATTTACTTGTTTAGCTAATATTGTATTTATTAATAGGGGTATGATAATATGGAGAAGTATTTAAAAAAAATGCTAATTTTTATTGGTTTAATGTTATTTATACTAATTGTGTCAAAATATTTTTTTGTTTATTTTACCCCCTTTATCATTGCTGCTGTACTGGCAAGTTTAATTAATCCAGTTGTTAAAATAGTTGAGGAATATCTACATATTAACAGAGGTTTTGCTGTCTTTATTGTTTTGATCTTTTTTATAGCTGTATTAATTATCGTTTTTTTTCTGGGGATTTCACATATTTATCTGGAATTAAATCGCTTGCTGCAGAATCTACCAGATTATAATACCTTTGGTGAAGAATTTCAATGGCTCATTAATCAAAACAATAGAATAACCGATTTAATTAATGGCCTGGAAATATCACCAGCTATTAGAGAGGTATTAAATGAGAACATGCAGTTATTATATAATGCTTTAAAGAGTGGTATAGTAATGGTAATAAATAATGTAATCGGTTTTTTAGGTAAATTACCTATGATTTTAACGGTCTTATTTTTAAGTTTTATTGCAACCTTTTTTATAAGTAAGGATATTGATAAAATAAATAGTTTTCTTATGGGACTTTTCCCGAAAGAGTTGCGGGCTAAGTTTTTTAAGCTAGAAAAAGAACTGGTTAGTTCGGCTGTTGGCTTTGTCAGGGCCGAAATAATGCTTATTTCTATTACCTGCCTTGTTTCCGGTATTGGTCTGGCAATTATGGGCAACCCGTATGCAGTAATTATAGCAATTAGTTCTGCTTTTCTAGACCTTATACCTATTATCGGTCCAGCCCTTATTTTTATTCCTTGGGTTATTTATAATATTATTATTGGAGATATTAATAATGCCTTTCAGTTATTATTACTATATACAGTTATGGTGGCTATTAGACAGGGGGCTGAGGGTAAAATAATGGGTAAAAACCTTGGTTTACATCCATTGGCAACTATGATTGCTCTCTATGTTGGATTCAGGATCTTAGGGACTCTAGGGCTTATTATTGGCCCTGCAATACTGGTACTGGGTAAGGCTGTTTTTAATGCTGATCTATTAAATTTGGTTGATTTCAGGGAGTGAATACTAATGAAAAGAATAATTATTCTAGGGTCGACAGGATCAATAGGTACCCAGACCCTGGAGGTAATAGAGCACCTGTCTGATGATTGGAATGTAATTGGATTAACTGCTAATACTAATATAGATTTATTAGAGAAACAGGCCAACAAGTATAAACCTGAATTTCTGGTAGTTATGGATGAGTATCATGCTAAAAAATTAAAAAATAGATTGGCTGATCAAGCAGTTGAGGTGCTGAGTGGACCTGCTGGACTTAATTATCTGGCCGGACAGGTTGAGAGTGATTTGCTGATCAATGCCCTTGTTGGTGCTGTTGGATTGGCACCTACTGTTGCTGCCCTTGAAAAGGGATCAAGGATTGGCCTGGCCAACAAAGAGACACTGGTTATTGGTGGTCAAATTATTGAGAAATATTTAAGTAATCCATTAAATAAAATTTTACCTATTGATAGTGAACACAATGCAGTCTTCCAACTCTTAGCAGGACATAAAGAAAAAGAGATTGCTAAAATTATACTTACAGCCTCAGGAGGGCCTTTTTTAAACCTTGAAAAAGATAGATTAGAAACGGTAACTGTAAAAGAAGCCTTAAACCATCCCAACTGGGATATGGGTGGAAAGATAACAATTGATTCTGCAACCATGATGAATAAGGGGCTTGAGGTAATTGAGGCTCATTATTTATTTAAACAACCTTATGATAAAATTAAGGTTGTTATTCATCCTGAAAGTATAGTTCATTCGATGGTTGAATTTATTGATAGTTCTATTATGGCTGAACTAGGTGTTGCTGATATGCGGATACCGATACAGAATATTTTAACATACCCTGAACGGGTGAGTAGTCTGGGAAAGAATTTAGACTTATTTACAGTAGGGGCTTTAAATTTTGAAGAACCAGATTTTGAAAAGTTTCCTGCGCTAGGTCTGGCCTATACTGCTGGAAAAGAGGGCGGTAGTCTTCCTGTAATTTTAAATGCTGCTAATGAGGTTGCAGTTATGGGATTTTTGGCAAATAAAATACGGTTTACGGATATTACATATATTGTTGAAAAAGTGATGGATAGTTATGAAAGGAAAGATAATCCTCTTCTTGAGGAAATATATATGATAGATAAAGAAGCCAGAGAGATGGCAGAGGGGGTTATGAAAGAATGTTATTAACTATTTTCAGTTTTATTATAGTCCTGGGTATTTTAGTATTTATTCATGAATTTGGTCATTACCTGGCTGCTAAATTGTCAGGTATCCGTGTTGAAGAATTTGCGATAGGTTTTGGGCCGAAGCTTTTATCCTACCAGCGTGGTGAGACTCTTTATTCTATCAGGGGAATACCCCTGGGTGGGTTCTGTAAAATGACTGGTGAATTTCCACCTGATGATGAGATGAGTGCCGAAGAGAAAGAAATATATTATGATGCCCGTGAAAAAGAAGAGTGTTTTGATCAAAAATCAGTCTGGAAGAGATTTGCTGTAGTCTTTAATGGTCCTTTCATGAATTTTGTTCTGGCTATATTTATTTTTGCTTTAATTTTTAATATTTTTGGCCTTCCTGTTAGAACGACTAATTCAAATATACTGGGTGATATTATACCAGGGCAACCTGCTGCCCAGGCTGGTTTTAAAGTTGGTGATCGAATATATTCTATTGGTGGACAGAGTGTTGAGACCTGGGATGAACTTGCTGATATTATCCATAGGTCAAGTGGTAAAGAACTAGTTGTAGGGGTTGAACGTGACGAAGAATTAATAGAAATAGAAGTTACTCCCAGGTATGAAGAATCGGCAGAGGGGGGAGTAATTGGTATAGCTCCACAGTTATTAAAAAGAGAAGTGGGTTTACTGGAATCTTTTCGTCTGGGGTTTGGTCAGTCCTGGTATATTTTTAAGGTAACAGTCCTTGGGTTTTTTAATATGATTACCGGGAAAACCCCTGCTGAAATAGGTGGTCCAGTAATGATTGCTAGTATGATAGGTCAGGCTGCTGAGATAGGTATTAGTAGTGTTCTGAACCTGATGGCAGTTTTGAGTATTAACCTTGGTATTATTAATCTGGTACCCTTTCCTGCCCTTGATGGGGGAAGGATAATCTTTATTTTTGTAGAACTAATAAGGGGTAAACCAGTTAATCCAGAAAAAGAAAGTTTTGTACATATAGTTGGATTTATTTTATTAATTGTTTTAATGGTATTTCTGGTCTTCAAAGATATAGGAAGGACAATATTTTAATGATTAATTATCAACGTCGGAAAACACATCAGGTGTTTTATGGTAATGTTCCTGTAGGGGGAGATGCCCCTATAAGTGTTCAGTCAATGACAAATACTAAAACAGCTGATATAGATAAAACAGTAAAACAAATCGAAGAACTGGTTGTGGCTGGTTGTGAGATTATCAGGGTTGCTGTTCCGGATATGAAAACAGCCAGTTGTCTATCGCGTTTAAGGGAAAGGATTAAGATTCCACTGATTGCTGATATACACTTTGATTATAAACTTGCCCTGGAGGCAGTAAAACAGGGTGTTGATGGTCTGCGTTTAAATCCAGGTAATATTGGAGATTTTGATCATCTTAAAAGAGTTGCCCAAAAGGCCAAGGAGGCTGGTATTCCAATCAGGATTGGGGTTAATTCTGGATCATTAGAAAAAAAGTTGTTAAAAAAATATGGTTCTGTAACAGCTGAGGCCATGGTGGAGAGTGCCTTATCACATATCAGTCTTTTAGAAGAAAATGGGTTTAATGATATTGTTGTATCATTAAAATCCACAGATATTTGGATGACACTTAAGGCTTATAGTTTGTTGGCACAAGAAGTGGATTATCCTTTTCATATTGGGATCACAGAGGCAGGTACAGTTTGGTCAGGAACAATTAAATCTGCTCTTGGACTGGGGAGTATTTTGACAGCAGGCCTGGGGGATACAGTACGTGTTTCACTGACAGGTAGTCCTGTGGAAGAAGTAAGAGTTGGCTGGCAGATACTTCGTCTCTTGGACCTACGTCAGAGAGGCCCTAAGATTATTTCCTGTCCAACATGTGGACGCACTAATATTAATTTAATTAAATTAGCTGAAGATGTTGAAAAGGCCGTTAAAGACCTGGACAAGTCTATAACTATAGCAGTAATGGGTTGTGTTGTTAATGGACCTGGTGAAGCCCGGGAGGCTGATATAGGTATTGCAGGAGGGAAAAATGAGGGCTTGATTTTTAAAAAAGGAAAATTAGTAAAAAAAGTTAAAGAAGATAGATTATTAAAGGAATTATTACTTGAAATAGATAAAATGTAAGGAGTGGTTTTATGAAGATGTCAAAGATGTATCTACCAACCTTAAAAGAGGTACCATCTGAAGCCGAAGTGCTTAGTCATCAATATATGCTCAGGGCAGGAATGATGAGAACCCTGACTGCGGGTGTTTATTCTTATTTACCACTGGGTTACAGGGTTATTAGAAAAATAGAAAATATAATTAGAAAGGCTATGGATGAGAGTGGGGCTCAGGAGCTTCTTATGCCTATTATGCATACTGCAGAACTCTGGCAGGAATCCGGTCGCTGGGATAGATTTGGACCATTAATGATCAAGTTCCAGGACCGTAAAGGAAGGGAGTATTGTCTTGGCCCTACACATGAAGAGATAATAACAGATCTTGTACGTGATGAGATACGTTCCTATAAAGACCTACCACTTAACCTATATCAAATTCAGACTAAAGTCAGGGATGAGATTAGACCGCGTTTTGGTATAATGCGTGGTCGTGAATTTATTATGAAGGATGCCTATTCATTTGATACTGATTATGAGGGACTGGATAAAAGCTATCAGCTTATGTATGATGCCTATGTAAAAGCTTTTAAAGATTGTGGCCTGGAGGTCAGGGCGGTTGAGGCTGATAGTGGTGCCATGGGTGGTAGTGCTTCACATGAATTTATGGTACTAGCTGATGCTGGTGAAGATGAAGTAGCCTTTTGTAATAACTGTGATTATGCTGCCAATGTTGAAAGGGCTGGGGCAGCTATTGCAGACCCTGCTTTTGAAAAAGAAGAGATGGCTGCTGCCGAAAAGGTATATACCCCTGCTCAAAAAACAATAGCAGAGATTACAGAATATCTGAATGTTAATGCTGACAGGACTATTAAATCACTGGCTTTTCTGGCAGATGGTGAACCGATTTTAGTGTTACTCTCTGGTGATGATGAATTAAATGAGATTAAGCTGGCAAATTATCTAAATGCAGTAGAGCTTGAAGCAGTAGTTGAAGATAAATTCCCAGAGATGTATAATAGTTTTGCGGGATTTATTGGTCCAGTAGGTATAAAAGAAGGTATAAGAATATTGGCAGATTTACGAGTAAAAAATCTTAAGAATGCTATTACTGGAGCAAATGAAAAGGATTATCATTTGATTAATGTTAATCCAGGTAAGGATTTTGAAGTAGAAGACTATCTTGACCTTCGGAAGGTTAAAGATGGTGATCAATGTCCTCACTGTGAAGGTCAGCTTGAAATAAAAGCGGGAATTGAGGTCGGACATATTTTTAAACTTGGCAGTAAATATAGTGAGAGTATGGGTGCCAGATACCTTGATGAAAATGGCAGGGAACAGTTGATAATTATGGGCAGTTATGGAATAGGTATTACCAGGTTGGTTGCTGCTGCAATTGAACAGCAGCATGATGAAAATGGAATCATCTGGCCGACTGCTATCGCACCATATCAGGTGATAATTCTGCCTTTAGGTAATAATGATGAGGTAACTACAAGAGCAGAAGTGATTTATCAAGAGTTAACTGATAATGGGATAGAGGTTTTACTTGATGATAGGCAGGAAAGGGCTGGTGTCAAGTTTAATGACGCTGATTTAATAGGTATACCCCTTAGATTAACAATTGGTTCGCGTTCTTTAGAAAAGGGTGTGGTAGAAGCTAGAGTAAGGAAAACTGGTGAGGAAATAAATATTAAACTTGACTCTGTGTATGAAAAGGTAATCGGTATATTAAAGAATATTGACTAGGTATTTCATTAAGGGGGAACATGATGGAGGTAACTGTCTTAATTCCTGCTTACAATGAGGGAAATACTATTGAATCTATTATTAATACCCTTAAAACGATTAAGTCTATTCAAGAGGTATTGGTAATAAATGATGGTTCTACTGATAATACGGCTGAGCTTGCGGCTAAAGCGGGTGCTCGGGTGATCAGTCTGCCGAAAAACCTGGGGAAGGGTGCAGCACTGCAGAGAGGGATTGAGGAGATAAGCTCCAGGATTATTATTATGCTTGATGCTGATCTGATAGGTTTAAATAAGGTACATATTACCAATCTACTAGAACCTATCTACAGAGGGGAAGCAGATATGACTGTGGGGGTTTTTAATCACGGCAGGGGTATTACTGATTTAGCTCAATTTTTTTCTCCGAATCTTTCTGGGCAGAGGGCAGTGAAGGCTGAGATGATAAGTGACATGAGTAGTCTTAAAAAGGCAGGATATGGTGTGGAAATAGCCATAAATCAACATGTTAAGAAAAAAGGGCGTGTAAAATATGTTGATTTGCCTGATTTGACCCATATAATGAAGGAAGAAAAAAGAGGAATTATCAAAGGGGTTATTGCTAGAAGTAAAATGTACTGGGATATATTTAGGGTTTTATTTAATAAATTAAAAGTATAGCCTACCTAAAATAGGGAGGAGTATCATGAAGAAAGTAATTAAACCTGGTGAAAAATATTGCTCACAGCTAAAATATATTATTGTTGATGATGATAGCAGGACATGTTATCTTATACCATGTGATAATAACTCTATTAAACAGGATAACTTGCTTGCTGAGTTTGAAGATAGACTTAAGGGGTTAGAGGTAGCTATTTTAAATAAACTATCTTTTGAAAAAGAATTTAGACTGATTCTACCCCATCTGCTGGAGGTTTTAAAAGAAAAGTTCCTGTATCTAAATGCTTGGTTAGAAAGATCACGTTTTTTAATAGAAGGTAAGTGTATAGTAATTGAGACTGAGACAGATATGGCTTTTGAAAAATTAAATGAACCAGCAGTAAAGTCTTATCTGAAAGATAAATTAGATTATTACCTGGGGATTGATACTGAGCTTGAGATTAAAAATGGTGATTTCCTGGAGGTAGTTGAACAGCCCTTTGATCTTAGTCAGTATCAGAAGGGGTTGAATAAGCCTAAAAAATCTGCTAAGAGTGTATCTGGTCAAAAATCAAATACCAGGTCTAATATTATATTTGGTAGAAAGATAAAACAGGATATTAGTTATAGATTAAGTGAGATTGAAAGAGAAGAAGATGAGGTCATTATAGCAGGAAGGATTTTTGATGTAGATGAGATTAAGACCAGAAAAGGAAACAGCTTTTTTATAATAGATCTTACTGATAATACTTATTCTTTTACAGTTAAGGTTTTTCCCGGTAAAAAAGATCAAGAAGTAAAAGAAGGTATTGAAAAAGGGGCCTGGCTAAAGGCCAGGGGGTATATTCAATATGATAAATACAGCAAGGGTTTGGTGATGGTAGCCCGTGATCTGAACAAATATCAAAGAGCTGTCAAAAAGGACAATTCCCCGGAAAAAAGAATAGAATTACATTTACATACCAAGATGAGCGCTATGGATGCAGTTGTTGATGTATCTGAGGCAGTAAAAAGGGCAGCTGATTGGGGACATCCTGCTATTGCAATTACTGATCATGGTGTTGTTCAATCCTTTCCTGAGGCATACTGGGCTGGTAAAAAACACGGTGTTAAAGTAATATACGGTCTGGAGGCTTATCTGGTAGATGATGGTGAGGCAATTATCCATAATGCCTATCAAAAAAAAATTAGTGATACCACTTTTACTGTTTTTGATCTGGAAACTACTGGTTTAAATAATAAACGAGATGAGATCATTGAAATTGGGGCAGTGAAAATATATCAGGATAAGGTAATAGATCAATTTGCGGTTTTTATAAAGCCTGATAGCAGTATCCCGTCAAAGATTACTGAACTGACTGGCATTACTAATCAAATGGTAGCTGATGCCCCTGCACTCTCTGAGGTTATTGATGATTTTCTTGCTTTTATTGGTGATTCTGTTTTAGTAGCTCATAATGCTAAATTTGACTATGGTTTTCTAAAATCTGCAATTGATAAAACTGAAAGGCCGTTAATTAGTAGTCCTGTTCTTGATACCCTGGGATTAAGCAGGGCACTTTATCCTGGGATTAAAAACCATAAATTAAATACTGTTTGTGATGAGCTGGGGGTTAGTTTAGAAAATCATCATCGTGCTGTTGATGATGCTACAGCAACCGGGGAAATATTATTAATAATGCTGCAGCTTCTTGGAGAACAGGAGATTTCTCAGCTGGCAGAGATAAATAGATTAAGTAAGAAAATAGACTGGAAGGAATTAAGACCCTATCATTTAATCATCCTGGCTAAAAATAGGGAGGGGTTAAGGGATTTATATAGACTTGTCTCTAATTCACATATTAAGCATTTTTACCGTAAACCGAGGATACTAAAGAGTGAATTAAAACACCTGCGTGACAATTTACTACTGGGTTCTGCCTGTGAGGCAGGGGAATTATATCGTAGTATCCTTGATAATAAAGACAAAGATGAAATAATTAAGACAGCCCGCTTTTATGATTTTTTAGAAATACAGCCGATAGCAAATAATGAGTTTTTATTAAATAAGCTGCTTGATTCGAAACAGGAGCTGCGGGAAATAAATCGCAGGATTTATCAACTAGGTAAAAAATTGAATAAACCTGTTGTTGGTACTGGTGATGTACACTTTATGGATCCAGAAGACAGTATTTACCGCCAGATATTACAGGCCGGTCAGGGGTATGATGATGAAGAACAGGCTCCTTTATATTTTCGAACAACAGAAGAGATGCTGGCTGAATTTGATTACTTTGGTGATGAGATTGCCAGGGAACTGGTTATTGAGAATCCCCAAAAAATTGCCGATCTTTGTGATGAATTAGAAATCATACCGGAAAAATTATATACTCCAACTATAGAAGGGGCTGCTCAGGAAATAAGAGAGATGGCTTTTGTCACGGCCAGAGAGTGGTATGGTGATCTGCTTCCTGAGATAGTAGAAGAGAGGCTTAACAGGGAACTTGATTCAATTATTGGTAATGGTTATGCCGTAATTTATTTGACCTCCCAGAAACTGGTTAAGAAATCACTTGATGATGGTTACCTTGTTGGTTCACGTGGTTCAGTAGGGTCTTCTTTGGCTGCTACTATGACAGGTATTACTGAAGTGAACCCCTTACCCCCACATTACCGGTGTCCTGGATGCCAGTATAGTGAGTTTATTACAGATGGTTCTGTTGGTGTAGGTGCAGACCTACCTGATAAAGACTGTCCTGAATGTGGTGAAATTCTGATTAAAGATGGTTTTGATATACCTTTTGAGGTCTTTCTGGGTTTTGAAGGGGATAAAGTCCCTGATATTGATCTGAACTTTTCTGGGGAATATCAATCAGCTATTCATAAATATACTGAGAAACTATTTGGCAAAGATTATGTTTATCGAGCAGGTACTATTTCATCGATTGCTGAAAGGACAGCCTTTGGGTTTGTTAAGGGTTATCTTGATGATAATAATTATTCTAAAAATACTGCAGAGATAAAACGGCTTGTCAAAGGTTGTAGTGGAGTAAAACGAACAACAGGTCAGCATCCTGGTGGACAGATTGTTGTCCCACATGATAAATCAATCTATGACTTTACCCCCATACAGAAACCAGCAAATGATATGGAAACAGATACCCTGACAACACATTTTGATTTTCATTCTATTCATGATAATTTGTTAAAGCTTGATATACTAGGGCATGATGACCCTACTTCGATCAGGATGTTACAGGATATTACCGGTGTTTCACCTTTTGAGATACCCTTAGATGACCCAGATACTATGGCCATCTTTTCCGGCACAGAGACCTTAGGGGTAAGTCCAGAAGAGATTGGGACTACAGTTGGAACACTGGGTATTCCTGAGTTTGGTACCAGTTTTGTTAGACAGATGTTGGTAGATACAAAACCAACTACCTTTGCTGAGTTAATCAGGATTAGTGGGCTTTCACATGGAACTGATGTCTGGCTTAATAATGCTCAGGAATTGATCAGAAAAGGTACAGCAGAATTAGCAGAGGTAATTTCAGTACGTGATGATATTATGAATTATTTAATTCAGCAGGGTTTAGAACCAGGCAGGGCTTTCTGGATCATGGAACATGTCAGAAAAGGTAAGGGTTTAAGTGCAGATGAGGAAGAATATATGCGGGAAAATGAGGTCCCCCGGTGGTATATTGATTCCTGTAATAAGATTAAATATATGTTTCCCAAGGCACATGCTGCTGCCTATGTAATGATGGCCTTTCGAATTGCCTATTTTAAGGTTCATTATCCTGAGGCTTTTTATACAACTTATTTTACTACCAAGGCAGCAGATTTTGATGCCAGATTAATTTGTCAGGGGCCTGAACATATTTTACATGTAAAAGGTGAACTTGAAAAAAAAGGTAATGATTTAACTGCCAAGGAAAAAGGTACTTTGACAATACTGGAGATTGTTACTGAAGCTCTAGCCAGGGGTATTGTGTTTACTACTGTTGATATCTATAAATCAGATTTAAAGAAATTTATTATCACAGATAAGGGCTTATTACCCCCGTTAATAAGTCTTGATGGACTGGGTATTTCTGCTGCCGAGAGTATTGCTGTAAGTAGAGAGGAAGGCAGTTTTACTTCCATTGAAGACCTTGTTAATAAGACCAGAATAAGCAAAACTGTTGTTGAGGTTATGAAAGAACATGGTACACTGGCAGAATTGCCAGAGAAAAATCAATTATCATTATTTTAGAGAGTCTGTTCGAAATGTATCAGTATAATTTCCTATTTATACCTTTTTAAATACAGACTTAGAGATGTTGCTTAAAATTTTTTCGAATTACTTGCAAGATATATTACACTATGGTAAAATAATAGAGATGACATAACTGATACTGGATCTGTTAAGGAGTGGGTGAGTTTCCCACTCCTTCCTTATAGTTTATATAAAAAAAGGATATATCACAGCTTAATTAGTTAAAATATATAATGAAGATTATTTTTGAAAGGGGTATATATTAATGGGCAAGGTTATTGAAACGGTTCGGGGTTATGTTGAAGATATAATCAAGGGTAAAAATTTGGAACTGGTAGATGTGGAATATCTTAAAGAAGGAAACAACTGGTATCTCAGAGTATTTATTGAGAGGCTTAATGATCAGGTAACCCTGGAAGAGTGTGAAGATATAAGTAGAATATTGAGTGATATCTTAGATGAGAAAGACCCTATTGAAAACAGCTATATTCTGGAGGTTTCTACACCAGGTTTAGAAAGGCCTTTAAAGAAAAGGTCTGATTTTGACCGTTTTGTTGGTAAACTGGTGACTATAAAGACCTATGTGCCTGTAGAAGGTAAAAAGGTAATTACCGGTTATATAAAAGGGAGTGATGAAGAAAATATCATGCTTGATTTAAAGGAAGGAGAAGGGGATGTTAATATTCCCTTTGACAAAATTGCCGGAGCAAATTTGACGGTTGATTTTGATTTACATACCATCAAGTGATAAAGGAGGGGAATCCTGATGAATATTGATTTTTTGCATGCCCTTGATGATATAGAAAAAGAAAAGGGTATTTCAAAAGAAACTTTATTAGAGGCTCTTGAAACTGCCCTTTTCTCTGCCTATAAAAAGGATTATGGCACTAAGGAAAATGTCAGGGTTGATATAAAGGATAAGAGTGGTGAAGTCAAAGTATATACTAGTCTGGAGGTTGTCGAAGAAGCCGACAATGAGAATGTAGAAATATCATTAAAAGAAGCTAAAGAGATTGATCCTAAATATGAAATAGGTGACATAGTTGAGAGAGAGATAACTCCAGCTAATTTTGGGCGTATCGCTACCCAGACGGCCAAACAGGTTGTTATGCAGAGGATCAGGGAGGCAGAACGTGATGTAATATATGAGGAATATAAACAAAAAGAAGGGGAATTAATTACTGGTACTATCCAGCGTTTTCACAGAAATAATATCTTTATTGATCTTGGAAAAATCGAAGCCCTTTTGCCTCCTTCAGAACAGATGCCGGGGGAAAGCTATGAGATGGGCAGTAGAGTTAAGCTATATGTAGTTGAGGTTAATGCAGATAATAAAGGACCACGGATACTTGTTTCACGTACACATCCAGGGTTATTAAAACGTTTATTTGAGGTTGAAGTTCCTGAAATATTTGACGGGATCGTAGAGATTATGAGTGTTGCCCGTGAGGCCGGCAGCCGTTCCAAGATTGCTGTTTTATCAGCAGAGGCTAATGTTGATCCAGTGGGAGCATGTGTTGGGCCAAAAGGGATGAGGGTTCAAGCTATTGTTGACCAATTAAATGGTGAAAAGATTGATATTATTGAGTGGAGTGAAGAACCAGCTGTTTTAGTGGCTAATGCCCTTAATCCAGCAGAGGTTCTTGAAGTAATCGTTGATGAGGAAGAAAAGGTGGCTGAGGTAATTGTTCCTGATTTTCAGTTATCCCTTGCTATAGGTAAGGCAGGGCAAAATGCTAGACTGGCTGCGAAATTAACTGGCTGGAAGGTAGATATTAAAAATCAAACACAATATGATCAAGAAAAAGCCGCTCAGACAGAAAAGATTGAAGACCCTGTATCTTTTGATAGGGATGAAGATCAGGTGGAGTTATCTGACATAAATATTGAGGAAGCAATAATAGAAGAAAATCAGGATAAAGAGCCGGAAGTCTAAGGAATAGGAGGGATTAAGATGAGTAAAAAAACTCCTATGCGGAAGTGTGTTGCTTGTGGGGCAAGAAGACCTAAAAATGAATTAATAAGAGTGGTTTATAACAAAAGCAATAAACAGGTGTGTTTGGATAAAGATGGAAAGGCGCCTGGTCGTGGTGCATATATTTGTCCTGATCAAGATTGTTTGCTTAAGGCCCGTAAAGCAAATAAATTTTCCAGGGCCTTTAAAATATCAATTTCGGATGAGATCTATAATCATTTAATGGAGGAGATTGGTATAATGGATGATTAACTAAGCGGAGGTGTTAATTATGGGAAAAATTAGGGTATATAAACTGGCAAAGGAACTGGCTTTGTCCAGCAAAGAATTAATAGAAATATTACAGGATTTAGATGTAGATGTTTCCAGTCATATGAGTACTATTGAAGATGATACAGCAAAAACAGTCAGAGATATGTTTGTTGAAAAGGAAAATGGTTCAGAAAAAAAGAGTGAAATTGTCAAGGAAGAGAAAGACACTGATAATGAAAAGCAGGGTGAGACTGGTAATAGAGATAGTCAGGAAAAAGAGACTACTGAGAGACATGATATTTCATTACCTATTACAGTAAAGGAACTGGCTGAATCTATTGATTATCCAGCAAATGATATGATTAAAAAATTAATGGGTTTAGGATTAATGGCAAATCTTAATCATCCTCTGGATGAGGACACCTTAATTATGCTGGCAGATGAAATAGGTGTTAGAATAAATATAAAAGATACTGATCATGTAAGTGATGAGCAGGAAAAAGAGAAACGTGTAGGTCCTAAAATTGTTGATAAAGCAGCTGATTTACAGCTTCGCCCGCCAATTATAACAGTTATGGGACATGTTGACCATGGTAAGACTACCCTTCTTGATGTAATAAGACAATCAAGGGTTGCTGAGAGTGAAGCAGGTGGTATTACACAACATATAGGTGCTTATCAGGTTTTTATTAATGGTAAAAAAATCACCTTTATTGATACACCAGGTCATGAGGCTTTTACTGCTATGAGGGCTCGCGGTGCCCAGGTTACAGATATCACCATCTTGGTAGTTGCTGCTGATGATGGGGTTATGCCCCAAACAATTGAGGCCATTAACCATGCTAAAGCAGCTGATATCCCAATCATTATTGCTATTAATAAGATTGATAAACCTAATGCCCAGCCAGATAGGGTTAAACAGGAATTAACTGAACACGGTCTTGTTCCTGAAGACTGGGGTGGGGATACCATTTGTGTACCTATTTCAGCCCTTAAAGAGGAAAATATTAATGAGTTACTGGAAATGGTTTTATTGGTAGCTGAGATGGAAGAAATAAAGGCTAATCCCAATAGATATGCTGAAGGGATAGTAATTGAGTCTGAATTGGATAAAGGTAGAGGACCTGTAGCAACCCTACTTGTTAAGAACGGAACAATGCGGATAGGGGATGCCCTGCTGGCTGGCCCTGTCTCTGGAAGAGTCAGGGCTATGATTGATGATAAAGGTGAAAGGATAAATGAGGCTCCACCAGCTACTCCGGTAGAGATATTAGGTTTCTCTGATGTACCGGCTGCTGGTGAGTTTGTGGAGGTTCTTCCTGATGAAAAAGAAGCCAGGGCGGTAGCAGAAGAAAGAAAACAGGCACTTCATCAACAGGATATACAAAATGAAAGCAGGATTTCTCTGGAGGACCTCTATGAGCAGATACAGCAAGGTAAAGTTAAGGAGCTAAATGTTATTATTAAAGCAGATGTCAATGGCTCCATTGAAGCACTAAAGGGCTCACTTACTAAGTTAGGTACTGAAGAGGTTACTGTAAATATTATTCATACTGGTGTTGGTGCAATTAATGAAACAGATGTTGATCTAGCCAGTGCTTCTAATGCGATTATAATTGGCTTTAATGTTAGGCCTAATACAAATGCTAGGAAATATGCAGAAAAGGAAAAGGTAGAGCTGCGGTTATATAGGGTTATCTATAAAGCTATTGAAGAAATCAAAGATGCTATGGCCGGCCTGCTTGACCCTGAATTGAAAGAAGAAGTAACTGCCAGAGCCGAAGTCAGGGATACCTTTAAAGTCCCTAATGTAGGTATTGTTGCTGGTTTATATGTTACTGATGGAGTAATTAATAGGAATGATAAAGTCAGGTTATTAAGGGACAATGTAGTTGTCTTCGAGGGTGAGATTGCTTCTCTTAAGAGGTTTGAAGATGATGTTAGAGAGGTACGTGAAGGATATGAATGTGGACTGGGTATTGAAGGGTATAATGATCTTAAACCCGGAGATGAACTTGAGATATATACCTATAGGGAGATCAAGAGAACTCTCTAAATCAATATTATTATTTTCTAGGGGTGTTAACAATGGGTAAGCAGAGGGCCCAACGCTTAGCTGAACTTTTGAAAAAAGAGATTAGTGATATAATTTTAAAAGAGGTTAAAGATCCACGAATTGGGTTTGTATCACTTACAGATGTAGAAGTTTCAGGCGATTTGCGGCACGCTAATGTTTATGTAAGTGTTTATGGTGAAGAAAAAGAGAGAAAGGAAACAATGCAGGGACTTAAAAAAGCAAACAGTTATATTCGAAAACTTTTAGGGGAAAGGATCAAAGTCTATCATACACCTGAACTTTTGTTTAAATATGATAACTCTATTGAACATGGTGCCTATATTTCCCAGTTAATTGATCAAGTAAATAAAGAGGGTAGGGAAGAAAGTAATAATGATTAAGGATGAAAAAAAAAGTAAACTCAATGATATTGCAGTCCTGATAGGAGAAAATAATAATTTCATTATCATGGGACATATTGACCCTGATGGTGATTGTCTGGGCTCAAGTTTTGCTTTGAAGTGGCTGCTGGATAAATTAAATAAAAATGCCCTTGTACTGCTGGAAGAAGAATTGGATAAGCGCTATGATTTTCTGCAGATAAGTGAAGATGATTATGAGCTATTATCAGGATTTTCACCTGATTTTAATGATAACAAAGTTATAGTTATTGCTCTTGATGCTGGTGATCTAGACAGGTTGGGAGATAGGCAGAGAATTGCCAGGGAAAGGTTTATAGTAAATATTGACCATCATGAAGATAATCCTGAATATGGTGACTTAAATTATGTTAATCCTGATCTGGCTGCAACTGGGGAAATGATATATCAATTGAGTAGACAATTAAAATCCCCTTTAGATTTGAAAATTGCCAGGGCACTGTCAACTGCAATAATTGCTGATACCGGTTCCTTTAAATACCAAAATACCAGGGCAGAGGTGTTTGAGATAATGTCTTCTTTAATGGACTATGGTGTTGATATATATGAGATTAACCGTGCTATTTTTGCCAGTTATTCCTACCAATCATTAAAATTACGAGGTAAGGCTCTGTCCAGTCTAAACCTATCCCAAGATAAAAAGGTAGCCTGGCTAAAACTTGATTTAGCTTCCATTAAAGATTTGGGTGCGGAAATAAGTGATAGCTCCGGTCTGGTTAATTATGCTCGTGATGTTAAAGGTGTTGAGGTTGGAATATCCTTTGTTGAGATAGCTAGCGATAAAACCAAGGTAGGATTTAGATCTAATAACTACTGTCCTGTCAATGAGGTGGCTGCTTTATTTGGTGGTGGCGGCCATCCCAGGGCAGCAGGGTGTTTAATAGAAAAGGATATTGAGCAGACGATTACTATGGTTCTTGATAAGGTGACTGAATATGTCTAAGCATAATGGAATTATTAATGTGCTGAAACCCCCGGGAATAACCTCATTTCAAGTAGTCTCCCGGGTTAAAAAATTTTTGAATGTTAAAAAGGCTGGTCATACAGGTACTCTTGACCCGGCAGCAGCTGGTGTGCTGCCAGTCTGCCTGGGGAAGGCTACCAAAATTATTCCTTTTATCCCTGAAGATGAAAAGGTTTATACTGCAGAAATTACCCTGGGGACTAGTACTGATACCCTTGATGCTGAGGGAAAGGTAATTGACATTAATGATCGGTGGAAGTTACTTGATGAAACACAGTTAAGCGAAGTCCTGGGCTGTTTTTTAGGAAAAATAAAACAGGTACCTCCAATGTATTCTGCTGTACATCATCAGGGGAAAAGGCTCTATGAACTGGCCCGCCAAGGAAAAAAGGTTGACAGGGAAGCAAGGGATGTAGTAATTAAAGATATTAATTTAATTGAGGTCAGACTGCCAGTCATAAGAATGAGGGTTAGATGTTCGCGGGGAACATATATTCGTTCACTGGCCCGTGACATTGGAGAATCATTAAATACAGGTGCACATTTATCATTTTTAATCAGGGAGAGCTCAGGACCATTTGTCATCAAAGAAGCTAACACTCTCCAGGATATTAAAAATAAGGCGACTTCCTTAATATTACCCCTTGATTATCCGCTGCATTACCCTGCTCTGATTTTATGTGATAGTTCTGTAAAAAAGGCCTGTAATGGAGCCTGGTTATCAGAAAAGGATTTTTCTGGATTTGACGAAGATATTTCTGCAGATCAGAGGGTGCTTATCTATGATCAAGAGGGTAATTTTATTTCTGTTAATAAGGTTATCAGTATAGGGGATAAGGTATTTAACTGTAAACCACTCCGGGTTTTTGTGTGAAAATAATAAGAGACTATAAAATATGGGTGATTTAATATGGAAGTGATAAAAAGCCAGAGCTTTAAGGATATGAAGATAGGGCCTTTAATTATTGCTTTAGGTACCTTTGATGGAATTCACTTGGGGCATCAAAAAGTAATAAAACTGGCTGAAAAGATTTCAAAAGAAGAAAATATCCCTAGTGCGGTCTATACCTTTTCTCCCCACCCATTAAAGGTAATCAAACCAGCTATAGCACCAGACTATCTTCTTTCTGAATCGCAAAAAATCGAATTAATAAGTAAGTTGGGCATTGATTATTATCTTCAGCAGGAATTCACTTCGGCTTTTTCACAATTGGATTACAGGAGATTTGTTGAAGAGTATCTAATAAAGGGCTTACAGGTTAAACATATAGTTGTTGGTGAAGATTTTAAATTGGGTTCCAGGGGTATGGGCTCGATAGAAAAATTAAGGGAACTTGCCAGGGAATTCAAATTCTCTATAACTGGGATAAAAAATGTTGAAGAACATGGTAATAGGGTTTCAAGCACCCTGATTAGAAAACTCATTTCATTGGGGAAGGTTAAAGAAGTCCCAGAATATCTGGGGAGGTATTATAGACTTAAAGGTCAGGTGATTCATGGTTTTAGTCGCGGGAAGAAAATTGTCGGTTATCCAACTGCTAATTTAAAGACGGCTGTTAATTATGTCCTTCCACCTAGAGGGGTCTATGCCTGTTATGTTTATTATCGGGCTGAGAAATATAAGGGGATAGTTAACTTCGGTGTAAACCCGACCTTTTCTAATAACAGATATTCTATTGAGGTTCATATTTATAATTTTAATAAAAATATATATGGGGAAGACCTCTGTATTGAGCTTGTTGATTTTATCAGAGGAGAAATGACTTTTGCGAGTATTAAGGAACTGAGTGCACAGATTAAAGAAGATATTCTTTACACTGCTAGGCTTTTATGTTAAAATAAATATTGGTTATTAATATTTTATAATTACTATGGGCTAGGTTTTACGTTCCTCCAGCGTCATTCTTGGCTGATAGTGTAGGAAATTTTTAAGGAGGTGACAGGTAATGCTAAGTAAAGAAGAAAAACAGGACATTATTAAAAAATACCAATTAGATAGTGAGGATACTGGTTCACCTGAGGTTCAAATAGCTCTGTTGACTGTACGTATTAAGCAGCTGACAGAGCATTTAAAAGAACACAAGAGTGATTTTCATTCCAGGAGAGGGCTCTTAAAGATGGTTGGTAAAAGGAAAAGGTTGCTTGGCTATTTAAAGAAAAAGGATATTGAACGATACCGTAATCTTATCAGCAGTTTAGGTATCAGGGGATAGTCCTATTGAATCCAAGAGCGGTCCAGGCCGCTCTTTAATTCATTGGATATAAAATTTGTTCAAATTACATAGTTGATGATTTTTTAGAAATTAGGATATAATAAAATAAAAGGGGGTTTGTATATGTTTCAGGAGTGGAAAACAGAATTGCATGGTAAAACACTCAGCTTTGAGACTGGTAAATTAGCTAAACAGGCTAATGGTTCTGTAGTAGTCAGGTATGGTGATACTGTTGTACTGGTTACAGCAACTATGTCTGAACCAAGAGAAGGGATTAATTTTTTTCCTTTGATGATAAATTATGAAGAAAGGGTTTATGCTATTGGTAAGATACCTGGTAGTATTACCAGGAGAGAGGGTAGGCCTAGGGATGTAGCTACCCTGGCAGCTAGATTGATAGATCGTCCTTTAAGGCCTTTGTTTCCTAAAGGATTTAGACATGATGTACAGGTTGTAGCAACTGTTTTATCAGTAGATAATGATTGTGAACCAGATATTACTGCTATGAATGGTGCTTCTGCTGCTTTAATGCTTTCAGATATACCATTTTCTGAACCACTGGCAGGTGTTAAGGTAGGCTTGGTTGATGGTGAATTAATTATTAACCCTGATGAAGAAGAAAGGGCTAATAGTAACCTTGATTTAACTGTTGCTGGTACAGAAGAAGCAGTAATGATGGTAGAGGCTGGTGCAAATGAAGTATCTGAAGGTACTATGTTAGAAGCGATTGAACTTGCACATGAGGAAATAAAACGTCTGGTTGCTTTACAAAATAAAATGGCTGCTGAAGCTGGTAAGACTAAAATGGAAGTTGAAGTTCCTGAACTTGATACTGATCTGGATAAAGAGGTAAGGGATTTTGTAGCAGATGATTTGAATGAGGCTATGCGGACTTTTGAAAAATTGAGTAGGAATGAAAAGGTTGATGAGATAAAAGATAAGGCTGTAGAATATTTTAAAGACAAATTTAGTGGTGAAGAAGATGAGACTGATAAGATAAAACAGGTTCAGCAGATACTGGACAAGTTGACCAAAGAAATAATAAGAAAGATGATAACCGAAGAAAAATTGCGACCTGATGGAAGAAGTCCTGAGGAAATAAGACCTATCTGGTGTGAGGTAGGTGTATTACCCCGGGCACATGGTACAGGTGTTTTCACTAGGGGTCAGACTCAGGCCATGAGTGTTGTTACCCTTGGGGCAGCGTCTGATGAGCAAATTCTTTTTGGGCTTGGAGAGGAAGAGACAAAGAGGTATATGCATCATTATAATTTCCCTCCTTTTAGTGTTGGTGAAACAAGTCCTTTACGTTCACCAGGCAGGCGTGAGATTGGCCATGGTGCCTTAGGTGAAAGAGCATTATCTTACGTTCTGCCAGAACAGTCTAAATTTCCTTACACCATTAGGGTTGTATCAGAGGTCCTTGAATCAAATGGTTCAACTTCACAGGCGAGTATCTGTGGTAGTACACTGGCCTTAATGGATGCTGGTGTTCCCATTAGAAAACCAGTAGCCGGTATTGCCATGGGGTTAATGAAGGAAGAGGATAATGTTACTATCTTATCTGATATTCAGGGACTGGAAGATTTTAATGGAGATATGGATTTTAAAGTTGCTGGTACTGAAGATGGTATTACAGCACTGCAGATGGATATAAAAATACATGGCATTTCAAAAAAAATACTGGAAACAGCTTTGGAGCAGGCAAGAAAAGGTAGACTGCATATTCTAGGTGAGATGTTAAAAGTTATTAATAAACCGAGAGAAGAGCTTTCACCATATGCTCCCTTGATGAGTACCTTAAAAATTGATCCAGAAAAGATTCGTTTTGTTATTGGTCCTGGTGGTAAGATGATTAATAAAATAATTGAAGAGACAGGTGTGAAGATTGATATCGATGATGATGGTACAGTCTTTATTATGTCTGATGATCAGGAGAGTGGTGCCAGGGCAGAAAAAATGATTGATGACCTGACAAAGGATGTTGCTGTTGGGGAACTCTATGAGGGTACAGTTAAAAAGATTATGAATTTTGGTGCTTTTGTTGAGTTTTTACCTGGTCAGGAAGGGCTGGTCCATATTTCTCAGATAGCTGATTATCATGTAAATAAGGTCGAAGATGAGCTTGAAGTTGGGGATAAGATACCTGTTAAGGTTACTAAGATAGATAATCAGGGTCGGATTAATTTATCCCGTAAGGATGCCTTAAAAGAACTAGACTAGACTTTAACATAAACTAGCTTGCTAGTTTATGTTTTTTCCTGTCTATTAAAGGATTGGTGTTAATGAAATTAGGTAAACATGTATCAATTGCAGGTGGTCTTGATCAAGCCCCTGAACGGGCTATAAAAATAGGGTGTAACTGTTTACAGATATTTGTTAAAAATCCTAGGGGATGGAGGGCAAGGAAGATAGGGGATGTAGAATTAACTTCCTTAAGGAGTAAAATCAGGGATCTTCAGATAGAATCAATGGTAGTACACGCAACTTATCTGGTTAATCTTGCTTCCCCTAAAGCAGAATTATGGGAAAAATCAGTAAATGGATTAATAAAAGACTATCAGAGGGCAGGAATGATTGAGGCAGATTATCTGGTGTTTCACCCTGGTAGTCATACTGGTAAAGGTCTTAAATGGGGTATTGAAAGAATTGCTGCTGCCCTTAACCGGGTTTTAAATAAAGTAAGTAATGATACTATCTTATTACTGGAAAATGTTGCTGGGGCAGGTACTGCTATTGGGTCGAATTTTAGAGAATTACATGATATAATAAGATTAGTAAATCAAAAAGATAGACTCGGCCTCTGTCTCGATACTTGTCATGCTTTTGCTGCTGGTTATGATATCAGCGAGATGAATGGTTTAAACAGGCTTCTTAATGATATTGAGGAACATCTGGGATTAGATTTACTTACTGTACTACATATTAATGATTCCAGGCATCCTTTGGGTACAAATAGGGATGAACATGCCCATATTGGGGAAGGATACATTGGTCTAAAAGGATTTAGTAATATTATTAATCATAAGCTATTGAGGGATAGGGTTTTTATCCTGGAGACACCTTCATTCCAAGGTGAAGATTTAGATGTTAAGACCTTACTATCTTTAAGAAATTAATTGGGAGGAAATTGTGGAGATAGATAAATATTTTGAATCTAGTATAATTGATGCTATTAGAAGGGATATTAACCTTGCTTCCCAGCAGGAAATTTTTCTGGTAGGTTTTATCAATGAAGAAAATAGAATCATTGATTATCATCTTTTAGCCAGAGGAAATGAGGGTATGGTACCGGCCATTGTCAATGATTTAAAGCCTGGTAATATTATAATTCATAACCACCCCTCAGGTGATCTCCGGCCTTCTGCTGCAGATATCAGACTTGCCTCAGTAATGGGTAATAAGGGTATAGGTTTTGCTATTATAAATAATAATTTATCGGAAATTTATGTTGTTGTTGAACCCAAACAGCCCCATGTTGAGGAGTCTTTAGATGGAAACGAGATTATTTCCCTGTTTGAAGATGATAATAAACTGGCTGAACATTTACATGGCTATGAGTATCGTCAACAACAGATTGATGTAGTACGAGAGGTAGTTGATTCCTTTAATAAGCACCATAATATTTTGATAGAAGCTGGTACTGGAACCGGTAAATCTTTTGCCTATCTAATTCCTGCCCTGTACTGGTCATATCAAAATAAAATTACCGTAGTTGTATCTACAAATACAATTAATCTACAGGAACAATTGATAGATAAAGACCTGGTATTATTACAAAAGGTGCTCCCGTTTTCCTTTAAAGCTGTTTTGGTAAAAGGACGTAGTAATTATGTTTGTAAGAGGAAACTGCACCGTATAGAGAAAAATGCTAAAGATTATTTAGCTGATTTACCAGAAAAAGAAATAGAGTTTATTAAAATCCTGAACTGGATAGATCAAACAGTGACAGGTTCCAGATCAGAGCTTAATTTTGTAACCAGGACTGATATTTGGGATGAAATAGCCTCTGAAAGTGACCTTTGCCTCAGGACAAACTGCCCCTTTTTTGATAATTGTTTTTTTATGAAAGCAAGGAAAGAGGTGTTTAGTGCCGATTTATTGGTAGCAAATCACCACCTTTTATTATCAGACATCTTACTTAAAAATGAAATAGGGGAAGATAGTCATGGAATCCTTCCCAAGTATAGAAATTTAATTATTGATGAGGCTCATAATTTTGCCGATGTAGCTACATTACATTTAGGACGTCCATTTTATAATAAGGTTTTTAAGAAATTATTGGACAGGTTTTTTAATAATAAGCATTCACTTTTACCACGCTTAAGGAGTAAGATTGCAGCCCTAAAGGTAGATAAGAAAAAAGAAATATTAGAGTTAATTGACTATAAGTTGATAACAAATATTCAGAATTTAAAGGATATGTCTGCTACTTATGAAAGGGATTTAAATAATATCTTTACTGAAGACTCAATGGGTAGTATTAAAATAAGTGGTAAAATTAAAAATGAAGAATTATGGCAGGAATTTGTGTCTTCTGCAGAAAAATTACTGGGAAATATAAATAAACTTATTTTCCATACGAGGGATTTGTATGAAGAAATACTGAGTTTACAGGGATTACAGGATGATTTTGAAGACTTGCTTATTGAACTGGAATCTTATCTATTGAGGTGTCAGCATTATGCTGATAATCTGGCTTTTAATATAAAGGCCGAGGATGATGAATTTGTTTTCTGGTTAGAGAGAAGAAACAAGGATTTTATTAATCAGGAAAATGCCCCTCTTAACATTACTGAACAATTAAATGAAATGCTCTGGAATTCTCTTGATAATGCAGTATTAACTTCAGCAACACTAAGTGTTGGTAATTCCTTTGCCTTTTGTCAGGAAACTCTGGGCCTAAAAAAAACAAGGAATTTAATAGTTAGTTCACCATTTAATTATGAAGAACAGGCAGAATTAATCATACCTGAAGATATTCCAGCAGCTAATTCAGAAAATTTTCTAAGTAATATAGTAAATGAACTGGGCAATATATTACTTTCTTTTGCCGGCAGAACACTGGTTCTGTTTACTTCATATAAAATGCTTAATTATTGTTTGCATAAACTGGAGAAATCTCTAAATGCCAATAATATTAGTATTTTAGCCCAGGGTAAATATGCCAGAAATTACATTATCAATAGATTTAAAAATCTGGATAGACAGATTATTTTTGGTACTGTAAGTTTCTGGGAGGGTGTTGATATAAAGGGTGATAATTTGCAGTATTTAATCATTATGAAATTACCTTTCCCTGTTCCTGATGAACCGATAGCTTCAGCTAGAATGGAATGTTTACGAAATGAAGGTAAAAATCCCTTTTTTCATTATAGTCTTCCCCGGGCAGTGATCCGTTTTAAACAGGGCTTTGGAAGACTTATCAGATCGAAAAAGGATAAAGGATTAGTAATCTCAATGGACAATCGCATACTAACTAAATCATATGGAAAAGTATTTCAAAATTCTTTACCTGAAGGTTGTCCAGTTAACAGGGTTAAATTAAAATCAATAGCTCAAAGGGGGATACCGGAGTGAAGCTAGTTTTATTAATATTTACTTTATTACTAATAGCAACTTATATAAGTATACCTGTTCAGGCAAGTCCAGAATTTAAATTAATTTACGTTGTACAAGAAGGTGATACCCTAAGTGAGATTGCAGATAATTACGGTATTTCTCAGAATGATTTAAGGGAATATAATGATATAAAAGGTACTGATATGATAAGACTTGGCCAGGAACTAATTATTCCCTTTAAAACAGAAGAAAAGGATTCCCGTGAATGGGAAATGACTTTATTTAGTGATAGAAAAAAAAGTACACTTGATTCTGTCAGCTTTGAGCTTGGACAAGTCTATTCCATAAGGGTAAACCCTGGTCAAAGTCTACCGGAAGTTAACATTCCTGCCAGCAAATTAATTCAGTATCATATTGGAGTGGGTGATACCCTCTACGATCTGGCCAGGGATTTTAATACATCTATCAATATTATAATGGCCTTAAATAAACTGGAAACCAGTGTTATTAGGGTAGGGTCTACTATTAAATTACCTATTAATAATCTTACCCCCCGACAGGTTCTTCAGAAGATAGTAAAAGATAGTGATATTGAATTGTTGGCCCGGGCTATTCACGGTGAGGCAAGGGGCGAACCATTTATTGGTCAAGTAGCTGTTGGTGCTGTGATTATAAATAGGGTCATCAGTTCATATTTTCCCAATACCTTTAAACAGGTTATTTATCAAAAAAACCAGTTTTCAGCAGTTGCTGATGGTCAGATCACTTTAAGGCCAAATAGTACTGCTTATCGAGCCGCTCGGGAGGCTCTTAGGGGAACAGACCCAACTATGGGGGCGATGTATTACTATAATCCCAAAACTGCTAAACACCAGTGGTGGTTTGAAAGAAGACGCATGATGGTTACCATAGGAGATCATGTATTTACAAAATAGGATTATTTCATAACTGTTTCCTTTAAAAAAATATGACCGCCGATACTATCACCCTTTTTCCCATTGATCAGGATATTTAAGCCCTTAATACCTGGAATGGAGAACAGGGTTTTTTTTACTGCTTCTAGTGAATATAATTCTACTGTTGCACCACCTGAAAAGCTGGTTTTTGTTTCTTTGGAAAAATCAATAGTAGCAATACCATCGTTTATTTTAACGTCATCTATTTTTGTTTTAGCTGGTAAAGGAGATATTAAATTATCTGGCGGGTCTAAAAGCTGATTAATAGCAGAAATAATCATTATTTCTTTAAAGGATAAATTACTATATTCCTGTTTGAAAAAATTGTTTGTTGGAAAGGATAGTTTTCTTTTGACCAGTAAAATACCAGTTGGGCTATCGGTAAGGTAATATAATTGATAGCTAGGGTGCTCATCATTACTTTCTAGAGAAACATTAGTTCTTAATGTTTTCTCCTGTCTTTTGCCTGATAATCTGGACTGAAAGAAGTTTATAATACCATTTTTAAGGGCAATAGCTAGCTGTTTTTGATAGACTGGATCTGTTAATCTTTCCCTATCTGTGGGATTAGACAAAAACCCAGTTTCGATTAAAACAGCAGGACATTGGGCTTTTTTTAAGACATAAAAATCACCGTTTTTAATAGAGCGTTGGTTTGCTTGGCGTAACTTAATTAATTCCTGCTGTATTTCTTCGGCCAGTTTCCTACTTTCTCCTGACCCTGGTTTATAAAAAACCTGGCTCCCTGATGGTTGGCTGGAGGGGAAATTGTTGGCGTGAATACTAATAAATAAATCTGCTTTATTTTTATTAGCAATTTCTGGTCTGTGTCTTATATCTTTCTGCCTACTATTCATATATAGTTTATCTTTTTTTCTGGTCAAAATCGGAATAATATTTACCTTTTCTAATTCCTCTGCTACCAGGAGGGCAACTCTTAGATTTATATCCTTTTCATAAATTTCCCCATAACTTGTGCCGGTATCAATACTACCATGGCCGGGATCAACAACCACTTTAAATATCATCTCACTCTGTTTAGAAAGCACGGGATTATTGATACACTGACTATTATATATAATAACAACTGTAATTATAATTGAAACAATTATAATTACAGGGATAACCCCTCTTCTAAGTTTAATTGATAGATACATGGTTAAAGCCCCCATTTTCTTATAAACTCTTATATATTTATATTGATTAACTCAGGTAAGTATGTTTTAAATTGAATAAAGTTTAGTTGTAGCGCATAAATTTTAGCAAGAGAAAAGAAAAGGGGTGACAGCTGTATGAGCAGGATATTTGTTCCCAGCAAAAAGAATATCATAATAATTTCGACAGTAATCTTTATTCTTCTCTTTGCCGGGGGTTTTTTATTGGGTAATAAGTATGGTGAAGTAATACCAGTGATAAATCAGAAATTAGTCCCAATTTATAAAGTAAACCGTCATGACCAAAAAATTTCAATAACCCTTGATGGTACCTGGGGGGCAGAACATACAGAAGAAATATTAAAAATTTTTAAGGAAAATGATGTTAAAATCACTTTCTTTTTTGCTGGTTACTGGTTGAAAAAATACCCTGATCTGGTAAAAAAAATTGCTGCTGATGGTCATGAAATAGGTAACCATACCTTTACACATCCCCATTGTAATTCCCTTTCACGTGAAAAATTAAGCAAGGAGTTAGAAGATACTAGTAACTTAATTAAGAGTCTAATAGGGAGTAGTTCTCCTTATTTCCGTCCACCATATGGGGAATATAATAATCAGGTAATTAGGACGGCTAATGAACTAGGGTATCAAGTAATACAGTGGAGTATTGATTCCCTTGACTGGAAAGAACCAGGGGTTGATTATATTGTTGATAGGGTTATAAATAACGTGGAATCAGGAGATATCATTTTAATGCATAATAATGCCCCAGATACACCTGCTAGCTTAAAAATTTTATTACCAAAATTAAAGGAAATGGGTTATAGTGTTGTTCCATTATCTGCTATGGTTTATAAAAATGGTTATTATATTGAATCTCATTCAGGTTTACAATGTAAGCAAACAGGTAGGGGTGATTAGTAATTATGTTTAAAAAATATATCATTGTAATCTGTTTGTTTCTTGGCATTATAAGTGGGATGGCAAGTAATGACTTAAGTATGCCGGTATTAAGTAATCAGGAAACACCGTATTATCACGGAAGGAGAGGTAAAGACCAGATAGCACTTACTATTAATGTGGATTGGGGGAAGGAATACCTGCCTGGAATGATCCGCATCTTACATGATGAAAATGTTAAAGCAACCTTTTTTGTAACAGGAACCTGGGCTGAAAAAAATGCTGATCTACTGGCTGAGATGTCTAGACTGGGACATGAAATAGGGAATCATGGTTTTAGCCATCTTCATCCTAAAAACCTTTCTGACAGTCAGTTAATAGAACTGATTAAAAAAAATGAGGATTTGATTTTTCGTATTACCGGAGAAAAAACCTGTTTATTTGCTCCACCATATGGTGAAGTTGATCAGAGAATTTCAGAAGTTGCAAGTTCTATAGGATATAAGACGATTATGTGGTCTGCTGATACCGTTGACTGGCAGAGACCTTCTGCTGAGATTGTTTACCAGAGGGCAGTAAACAAGATTGATGATGGGGGGATAATATTAATGCATCCTACCGAACCAAGTCTATATGCCTTAGGTGATATCTTAAAAACCCTTAAAGGACGTGGCTATAAATTTGTGATAGTATCAGAATTAGTGAAATAAAAATATAAAAACTTTAATATATATATAATCTGATAAAATATAACAGTATAAAATATACCAGGGGTGAAGATAATGAAAATACAGGTTAAAAGACTTAATAAGGATATTCCTTTACCAGAGTATCAGCATTATGGTGAAGATGCAGGACTTGATTTAAGGTCAGCTGAGAATCTTAACTTAGGTTCTGGAGAATACAGTTTAATAAAAACAGGAATTAAAATTGCTATTCCAAGGGGATATGGTGGATTTGTCTATCCCAGGAGTGGTTTAGCGTTAAAACATGGTATTACTGTATTAAATGCAGATGGTGTAATTGACCCAGGATATAGAGGCGAATTAGGGGTAATATTAATTAATCATGGTAGGAATGATTTTAAAATAAAGAAGGGTGACCGGATTGCCCAGTTAATTATACATAAGACTTTTCCGATAAAATGGGAGGAAGTAGATGAATTAACTGATAGTAATAGGGGAACAGGGGGGTTTGGTCATACTGGATTATAAAATGGAGTGATTGTTTTGTGTTTAAATGACTTACTGGGTAAACTTGTAATAGATACTCATGGTAATAAACTGGGAAAGATTGATAATAGGGATATTATTATAGAAAACCATTATGGGGAGATTGAATCGCTAATCTTGCATCACATAACTTCTTCAGAGGCTGTTATTATACCTTTTGGTGGTATCAAAGAGGTTGGAAGTAGTGTGGTAGTGGTGGATTCAAAGTTAAGGATTAATTAGTATGTAGTTTTTATAATTAAATATTTTTCTTTTTATTAGCAGATTTTATTTCTGCTAATTTTTTTTTAAAATATAAGATAAAACACTTGAATATATATACATAATAATGTATAATAATTCAAAAGGGGTTGAATATGATGATTAAGGTAAGTATTATTGGTGCAACAGGGTATACAGGTATTGAACTAATAAGGTTATTAAATAGACATAAAGATGTGGAAATAGACAGTCTTTTTTCTAATAGTCATGTTGGGAAAAATCTAGTGGACTTATACCCACAGTTCTATGGCAAGAAGGATTATATTTTTAAGGAGTTTACAATAGATGAGGTTAAAAACTCGGATATTGTTTTTACAGCTCTGCCTCATGGGGTTTCTCAAGGGATTGTGGCCAAATTATATCAGCATGGTATTAAGGTAATAGATCTAAGTGGTGATTATAGATATCATGATACAAAAATATATGAAGACTGGTATGGGGTTAAACATGAGTATGCAGAAATTGCTAGGGAGGCTGTTTACGGTCTGGTAGAATTAAATAGGGAATTAATAAAGGATGCCTCTTTAATAGCTAATCCTGGTTGTTATCCCACTGCAACATTATTAGGTCTTTTACCTGTGGTAAAGGCTGGTCTTATTGCTAACAATGAGATTATCATTGATGCTAAATCTGGGGTGAGTGGTGCTGGTAAATCAGTTAAAATTGATACAATATTTAATGAAGTTGATGAGAGTATAAAGGCTTATAGTGTTAACAAACACCGTCATACTTCTGAAATAGAAAACATACTGGCAGGTGTAATAAATACAAAAGAAGGGATTAAACTATCCTTTACTCCACATTTAATACCCATGAAAAGGGGTATGTTAATTACAATATACACCAGATTAAGTAATGAAATAAAGGAAGAGGGGTTAATTCGATTGTATAAAGAGTTTTATGCCCGGGATAGTTTTCTGCAGATATATAAATCTGGAAACCCACAGACTAAACATGTCCTTGGTTCAAATTATTGCCACATAGGCTTGAATGTAGATAGAAGAACTAATAGATTAATAATCGTTTCGGTAATAGATAATCTTCTTAAAGGGGCATCTGGTCAGGCTGTACAGAATATGAATCTTATGTTTGGGTTACCAGAGGAGAGAGGCCTAGAAGATACGGCAATCTTTCCATAATATTTTATATAAGAATAGGAGTGTAGCTGAAATGGAAAAGTATATCAAAAAAGCATGTGTTTTAATTGAGGCACTTCCATATATAAGACAATTTTATGGTAAAACCTTTGTTATTAAATATGGTGGTAGTATAATGACTAATGATCGGCTGAAGAAGCATGTTATTGAGGATATTACATTATTAAAATATGTTGGTGTTAATCCAGTTATTGTGCATGGAGGTGGACCAGCAATCAATGAAACACTGAGTCGATTAAATATAGAGAGTAAGTTTATTAATGGTTTACGGGTTACTGATAAGGAGACTATGGAGATAGTTGAGATGGTACTGGCTGCTAAAATAAATAAAGAGATAGTTGCTTTAATAAATGAGATGCGAGGTGAAGCGGTTGGGATCTGTGGGAAAGACGGTGATTTGATTAAAGCCCGTAAATTAGATGCTGTACAGGAGACCGACCTGGGTTATGTTGGTTTAGTTGAAAAGATAAATCCAGAAATTGTTAACCGTTTGATTGCTGATGGGTACATACCTGTCATTGCTCCTATTGGTACTGATGGTAAAGGTAATAGTTATAATATTAATGCTGATACAGTAGCTGGTAAATTAGCGGTGGCCCTGGGGGCAGAGAAATTAATCTTTCTGACAGATGTTAATGGTCTCAGGCATGACCCGGAAGATGAAGATAGTAGGGTTTCTGCCTTAAGAATAAGTGAAGTTAAAGAATGGATTGCCAGTAAAAAGATTAAAGGTGGTATGCTTCCTAAAGTAAAGGCCTGCATGGAAGCAGTGTTAAATGGTGTACAGAGAACACATATGTTAAACGGTTTGATTTCTCATACAATACTCCTTGAAATATTTACTGATCAAGGCATTGGTACGATGATACTAGAGGATTAATTTAATTGGAGAGTGAAAAAATGTTAAAGGATGAGATAATTAAGTGTGATGAAAATTATTTTATGACAGTCTATAGCGGCAGGTACCCGCTTGTTATTGACCATGGTTCAGGGATAAGGGTTTACGGTCAAGATGGTCAGGAATATTTAGATTTTTTGGCTGGTATTGGTGTTAATGCCCTTGGGTATGGACACCCGGTGCTTGTAAAGGCACTCCAGGAACAGGTGGCCAAGCTAATACATTGTTCAAATTTATATTATATTGAACCCCAGGCCTACCTTGAGAAATTATTGATAAAAAATTCCTGCTGTGATAGGGTCTTTTTTGCTAATAGTGGTTCTGAGGCTAATGAAGGAGCACTAAAATTAGCCCGCAAGTATTTTAAGACCAGGGGGGAAAAGAAGTTCGAAGTTATTACAGCAGAGCGCTCATTCCACGGCAGGACCTTGGTTACTACGGCGGCTACTGGACAGGAAAAATATCATAAGCCTTATCAGCCACTACCTGAGGGTTTTACGGTAGTTCCCTTTAATGACCTGACAGCAATGGAAGAGGCAGTAGGTCCTGAAACTGCAGCTGTTATGATTGAGCCTGTTCAGGGTGAAGGTGGTGTTTACCCTGCTGAGCAAGAATATCTACAGGGCTTAAGAGAATTATGTAATCAAAAGGATATCTTACTAATCTTTGATGAGGTGCAGTGTGGTGTGGGTAGAACAGGTAGTTTATTTGCCTATGAAGAATATGGTGTGGAAGCTGATATTATGACACTTGCTAAAGCACTTGGCGGTGGTGTTCCTATCGGGGCATTACTGGCTAAGGAAAAAGTAGCCTCAGCTTTTGAACCAGGTGACCATGGTACAACCTTTGGTGGTAATCCCTTAGCAAGCAGGGCTGCTGTTACAACACTGGAAGTAATCCTGGAAGATGGTTTTTTAGAAGGAGTTAAGGAAAAGAGCAGCTATTTCATTAAACAGTTAGAAGGGTTAATTGCAGAAACTTGTAATGTCAAGGGGATAAGGGGTCTTGGTTTAATGCTCGCCTTGGAATTATCAAGCAGTATTTCTGCTAAAGACTTAACTATGGAATTATTTAATAGGGGGTTTCTGGTGAATGCAGTTCAGGAACATACCTTGAGATTTCTCCCCCCTCTTATTGTAGAAAAAGCTGATATTGACTTATTAGTAGGGGAGTTAGCAGATTTATTAAAATAATAGTTAAAAAGGATTGAATTTATGCTTTGACAATGATAATATTTATTATACTATTAGGGATAGTAAAGTATAAATTACACAGGAGTCCTTATAATTAAGGAATGCTGTAGGGTTTTCCAAAAATAGGGAGGTAAATTAATTATGAAAGATATTAATAAGATTGTATTAGCTTATTCTGGTGGACTGGATACCTCTGTGGCTATAAAATGGCTTAAAGAGAAATATAATGCTGAAATAATTGCTTATTCTGCTAATGTTGGTCAGATAGGGGTAGAAAGCTGGGATTTAATTGAGGAAAAGGGTTATCAAACTGGTGCTGCCAAGGTTTATATTGATGATGTTCAGGAGGAATTTGTTAAGGATTATGTTTTTAAAGCACTAAAAACAAATGCCTTATATGAGGGTAAGTACCCCCTGGCTACTGCCTTATCCAGACCACTCATTTCCAAAAAGATGATTGACATAGCCAAAGAGAATGGGGCTGATGCTGTTGCTCATGGATGTACTGGTAAGGGAAATGACCAGGTAAGGTTTGATGTTTCTTTCCGGGCACTTAACCCAAAGATTGATATTATTGCCCCATTAAGAACCTGGGAGTTTAAAACTAGGAATGAAGAGATTGATTATGCTAAAGCAAATGACATTCCAATTAAAGCTACTAAAGACAGTCCATACAGTTTAGATAGTAATTTATGGGGGATTGCTATTGAATGTGGTGTTCTGGAAGACCCCTGGAATGAGCCGCCGGCAGATGCCTATTATTGGACTAAAGATCCGGCTGATACACCAGACAAACCACTGTATTTAACTATCGGTTTTGAAAAGGGTGAACCGGTCCAAATAGATGGTAAAGATATGGAACCAGTAAACCTGGTTAAAGAATTAAATAAAATAGGATCAGAATATGGTGTTGGTAGAATTGATATGGTTGAAAACAGACTTGTTGGTATTAAATCCCGTGAGATTTATGAGGCACCTGCAGCCGTTATTCTAACTGAAGCCCATCAACACCTGGAAGATATGACACTTGACAGGGAAACATCTCACTACAAAAGAATTATAAGTGAGAAGTTTAGTGAGTTATTATATTATGGTCTATGGTTTTCTCCTTTAAGGTCTGCCATTGATGCCTTTGTAGAGGAGACACAGCAGCAGGTAAGTGGAGAAGTAAGAGTAAAGTTATTTAAGGGTCAATGTACAGTTGTTGGCCGTAAGTCTCCTTATTCTCTCTATCAATATGACCTGGCAACATATGATACAGAGGACAGTTTTGACCATAGTTCAGCTGAAGGATTTATCAAATTATGGGGACTGCCGACACAGGTTTATGGTAGTGTAAAGGGGCCTAATAAGTAATGGCGGTTACTATGGAGAGTTCAAAATATAAATTTAGAAAAGCCTGTTTGGATGATGCAGTAGCAATACATGACCTTGTACGAAAGGCCTTTGTCCACTATAGTAAAGAAGGGATGAATCCTGCAATGGAAGAATCCCTGGAAGAAATTTATAATGATATCAAAGATAGTATTGTCTTAATTTTAGAAAAAAACGGTAGAATAATTGGTTCCCTTCGCCTCGTTTCTGAGGTTGAGGGAAGCTTTTATCTTAAGAGGTTTTCTATTGACCCGTCCTATCAGGACCAGGGTTTAGGAACGATCTTATATAGTGAATCAGAAAAGGCTGCCCGGGATCATGGTGGTAAATTTATTTATTTATATTCATCAGTGGAAGATGAAAGGCTTATTAATTTTTATAGGAAACTTGGTTTTAGCTGTCTAAAACTGGATAAAGTAAATGGTTATCAAAGAGGTCTGTGGGTAAAAAAAATTGATGGAGTTGATTGATGTGAAATTATGGGGTGGTAGATTTAATAAAGGAACTGACCAACTTGTTCATGATTTTAATGCCTCACTTACTTTTGATAAAAGGTTGTATTCCTATGATATCATGGGAAGTAAGGTCCATGCAGAGATGTTGGCTAGACAGGGAATAATTAGTGAAAAAGAAGCTCAGGAAATTACTGATGGGTTAGAGAAGATTGAAAAGGCTATTAAAGAAGGGAAACTGGAATTTAATAGCTCGTTTGAAGATATTCATTCTTTTATAGAGAAATACTTAACTGATTTAATTGGTCCTACAGGAGGGAAACTCCATACTGCTAGAAGCAGAAATGATCAGGTAGCCCTTGATATTCGCCTTTATTTACGTGATAAAATTAAAGAAATAAAAAAATTGCTGTTGCTTTTCATGAAAACTATTACTGAACTGTCAGAAGAATATATTGATGTTTTTTTACCTGGATATACCCATCTACAGCGTGCTCAGGTTATTACCCTACCACATCATTTGATGGCTTATTACTTTATGTTAAAACGGGATTTTAGTCGCTTAAGTGATAATCTAAAAAGGGTAAATGTGCTACCATTGGGTTCTGGTGCACTTGCCGGGACAACCTTTCCCATAGATAGGGAGTGGGTTGCTGATAAACTGGATTTTGATTCTGTTTGTTTAAACTCACTTGATGGTGTAAGTGACAGGGATTTTATTATAGAATTTTTAAGTATTGCTGCAACTATGATCATGCATCTAAGTCGTTTAAGTGAGGAGATTATTCTCTGGTCAAGTGGTGAATTCAATTTTATTGAACTTGATGATGCTTATGCCACTGGTAGTAGTATTATGCCCCAGAAAAAAAATCCTGATATTGCAGAATTAGTAAGGGGTAAGACCGGGCGTATATATGGTCATTTAATGCAATTACTTACTACCTTAAAAGGGTTACCACTAGCTTATAATAAAGATATGCAGGAGGATAAAGAGGGTCTGTTTGATACCATAGATAATCTGGAGATTATTCTTAAAATATACCCTGATATGTTAAAAACAATGAAGGTTAATAAAGAAAAAATGAAGCAAGCAGCCAGTTCAGGTTTTTTAAATGCCACTGATTTAGCTGATTATCTGGCGAAAAAAGGACTCCCTTTCCGGGAAGCACATGAGATAGTTGGTAAAGCAGTTCTTTATGGTCTTAAGCAAGGGATAGAATTGGAAGAGATACCTTTAGAAAAATGGAGAGAGTTGTTTCCTGCAAAAAATAATATTTTTAATAAGGATATGTATCATAATTTATTAATTGAAAAGATGCTAGCTAACCGTCGTTCAACTGGTGGTACCTCACCTGAGGAAACATTAAACATTATTAATAAGGAAAAGATATGGTTAAACAAGGCAATTATCTAAAAAGGCCTTGTTTTTTTTAAAAGTTAGTGATAAAATATACAAAAATAAAACTTGTCTTAATAAATTCTAGAGGGGTTTAACCTATGTTAAAATTAAAGGTTCCTGCTACATCAGCTAATTTAGGGCCGGGCTTTGATACACTTGGACTGGCTATGAAGGTCTATAATACCTTTATCTTTTCTGAGATTGATAGGGGTATTGATCTAATAATAAGGGATAAAAGTACTGGTGAAATTTTTGAAATCCCTCAGGAGGATAATCTATTATATCAAGCAATGAAATTCCTTTTTAATAAAAGGGGTAAGGAGTTTACAGGCTTAAAAATTATTGAAGAAATAAATATACCTTTTGCCAGGGGTATGGGTAGTAGTGCTACAGCAGTTACTGCTGGATTGGTGGCTGCTAATATCTTAATGGGTAAGCCCTATACAGAACAGGAAATTATTGATTTTTCAGTTGAAATAGAGGGTCACCCGGATAATGTCCTCCCTGCTTTAAAAGGGGGATTTGTTATTAATGTTATGGGTGATAATGGTCTTGTATATAAAAAAATGACTGTCTCTAATAATTTAAAAATCGTAATGATTATACCGGATTTTCAGCTTAAGACTGAGGATTTACGTAGTGTTCTACCAGATAAGATTCAATATCGGGATGCCATTTTTAATCAGAGTAGGACAGCTCTATTAACAGCCTGTTTTTATGATAATGATTGGTCTAAATTAAGGTCAGCCATGGAGGATCGACTCCATCAGGACTATCGGGCAGATTTGATTCCTGGGTTTCATAAATTATTAAAAATTGCCTATCAGTCAGGTGCTCTGGGTGTGGCCTTAAGTGGTGCTGGACCTTCATTACTTGCTTTTTGTAAGCAGGACGAAGAATTAATTGGTCAAAACATGGCAGCTGAATTTGCTGAGTTTAATATTAATAGTACTTATATTATTACAGAAGTAGACAACAAAGGAATTCAAGTAGAAAAAACTGGGGTGAAATGATGATTAAGATAGGTCTTTTGGGATTAGGGACTGTAGGTAGTGGTGTTTTTTCTATTTTAGAAAAACATGCTGAAACAATTAAAAGAAAGGTTGGCACTGATTTAAAAATAGAGAAGGTGCTGGTCAAGGATAAGGATAAACAGCGTGATCTTGATTTTGATGATCAGATATTAACTGATGATATTGATGAAATAATAAATAATAAGGATATTGACTTGCTTGTTGAATTAATTGGTGGTGAAAACCCAGCCTATAATTATATTATTGCAGCACTTAATAGTGGAAAGAGTGTTGTAACTGCCAATAAACTGGTGATCGCTAAATATGAACAGGAAATAATGGGGCTGGCCAGGGAAAAGGGTGTCCAGATAAATTATGAAGGCAGTGTTGCAGGTGGAATACCAGTTATAAGGCCACTTAAGGAATCATTTGCAGCCAATAAAATTGAGAGACTCTATGGTATTTTAAATGGTACAACAAATTATATCTTAACTAAAATGACTAATGAGGAACGTGAATTTGATGAAGTATTGGCTGAAGCACAGAGCTTAGGTTATGCTGAAAGGGACCCTCATTCTGATATAAGTGGGGCAGATGCTGCCTATAAGATTTCAATATTATCATCGATAGCCTTTGAGACATCAATAGATCTAAATGGGGTCTATGTAGAGGGTATTGAAGGCATAGAACTAGAGGATATAAAATTAGCAGAAGAATTAGGGTATGTTATAAAATTACTGGCTATTGCTAAATATCATCAAGATGGTCTTGATGTCAGGGTACACCCAGCCTTTATATCAAAAGAACACCCCCTGGCATTGGTCAATGACGTCTATAATGCCATATATTTACATGGTGATGCAGTTGGAGATGTAATGTCATATGGTCAGGGTGCCGGTAGGATGCCTACTGCCAGTGCAGTTGTAGCAGATATTATGCAGGCTGCTAGAGATATATACTACCAGAGGCCTGAAGTAGATAATCTGGATTCAATTTATAATCATGATTTAGTTAATATTAGTCAGGTTGAAAACTCATTTTATCTACGCTTACAGGTCAAAGATAAACCCGGTGTACTTGCCCAGATAACAAAGATATTTGGTGAAAACCAGGTCAGTCTTGCCTCAGTAATCCAGAAACACCGTTTGTCAGAGATTGTGCCAATTGTACTGGTTACCCATCAGGTAAAAGAAGAGAATATTAACAAATCACTGACAGCTATCAAGGGGTTAGATGATGTAATATCAATAAAAAATTTAATACGTGTTGAAGAACTATAAATATTTATTCTGGCAGAAATGAGGATGATAAGATGGCATTAATTGTACAAAAATATGGGGGTACTTCGGTCGCTAATATAGAGAAAATAAATAATGTAGCAGATAGGGTTATTAAAGAATATAAAAAAGGACATGAAGTAGTTGTAGTTGTCTCCGCTATGGGTGATACTACCGATGAATTGATTGGTTTAATGAAGCAGATTACTGATCAACCTAACCCGCGAGAATTTGATATGTTACTAACTACTGGGGAACAGGTATCAATAGCTTTATTAACAATGGCTATTCAGGAAAAAGGTTATAAAGCAATTTCACTTACTGGTAGTCAGGTAAAAATTGAAACAGATGACCACCATAGTAAGGCAGAGATAATGAATATTGATAATAGTAGATTGCGTAACGAGCTGGAGGAAGGCAAAATAATTGTAGTAGCAGGTTTTCAGGGGATAAATTCACAGGATGATTTTACTACTTTAGGTCGCGGTGGTTCAGATACAACTGCAGTTGCTCTGGCTATATCATTAAACGCCGACAGGTGTGAAATATATTCAGATGTTGATGGAATATATACTACTGACCCCAGGATTGTTTCTTCAGCAGCAAAACTTGATTATATTTCTTATGAGGAAATGCTAGAATTAGCTAATCTTGGTGCCAAGGTTTTACATCCGCGTTCAGTAGAACTGGCTAAATCATATAACTTAAAATTATATATTGCTTCAAGTTTTAACTATAGACCAGGTACAATTGTTGAAGGGATGGATGAAATGGAAAAGAGAAAAAGTGTTACTGGTATAACTTATGATAAGGATGAGGTTAAGATTACAGTTCAACAGGTTCCAGATGAACCTGGTATAGCGGGTCAATTATTTACCAGGCTTGCTGAAAATAATATTAATGTTGATATGATTATACAAAATTTACAGCATAACAAGGAAAATGATATTACTTTTACAGTTAATAAAGAAGATCTGATTAAGAATAAAGAATATATTATGAAAGTTTCAAATGAAATTGGTTCAGATGGAGTAGAAATTGATCAAGATGTAGCCAAGGTTTCAATCGTTGGTGCTGGTATGATTACTACTCCAGGGATAGCTGCTAAAATGTTTACCGCTTTAGGAGAAAATAAGATCAACATCCAAATGATTACTACTTCTGATATTAAGGTGTCCTGTTTAATCAATGCTGATGATGCTGATAAGGCCCTAGAAATTTTACATGAATCTTTTGAACTTGATAAACAGTAATGAGTATAAAAATTATTTTCTTAAACAAATAAGGGAAAACTATATTAAGATGGTTGTTAGGTATAAATAGACTTCAATGAAATATCTGTTGGGGGGATGTACTATAATGAAAATTACTGTTGAAAAACCAAGTGAGGATAGGTTAAAAGAACTGGGTGTTAAGTCATGGCCAGTATGGGAAAAAGAGGCTTCAGAATTCCCCTGGTATTATGATGAGGAAGAGGTTTGTTACTTGTTGGAAGGAGAAGTGATTGTTGAAACAGATGGGCAGAAAGTGGAATTTTCTGCTGGAGAGCTGGTTACTTTTCCGAAGGGATTAGACTGCTTCTGGAAGATAAAAAAGGATGTAAAAAAACACTATAAATTTGCTTAGGATAATATATTATTTGCCGCAGTTATTTGATTTTCTGTGGTTTTTGTTTAGAGTAAGAAAACTATGGTTTAGGATTGGAGGTGGCAGCCGATAATATAATATTGTTTATAATATCGGTGGAGTTTATGAATAAATCAATCAGTAATGAAACTGTTAATATCTTATCGGTTTTACAAAAAAATGAGATTACTGAATATCAGATATATACTAGACTGGCCAGGCGAATTACTAATCAGGGTAATAAAGAAGTGCTGTTAAGTATAGCCAGTGATGAACTGACTCATTATAAGTTCTGGAAGGAATATACCGGTCGGGATGTAAAGCCTAACTGGTTTAAGGTTTATTTTTATTACTGTTTGGCTCTCATCTTAGGGTTGACTTTTAGCATAAAACTTATGGAACGTGGTGAAGTTGAAGCACAGGATATATATCAGGATATTTCCAGAGAGATTCCAGCAGCGGCAAAGATTGTTGATGATGAAGATAGACATGAAGAGGAATTAATAGCCCTTCTGGAGGAAGAGCGCCTTCAATATGTGGGGTCAATTGTTTTGGGTTTAAATGACGCCCTTGTGGAATTAACTGGTACACTAGCTGGTTTAAGTTTTGCCCTTAAGAATACCAGATTGATTGCTTTAGCTGGTATGATTACTGGTATAGCGGCTTCTTTTTCGATGGCTGCTTCAGAATATTTATCAACAAAATCAGAGAGTAGCCATAGTCATGCCTTGAAATCATCTCTATATACAGGAGGGGCCTATATTTTAACTGTATTTTTCTTAATACTACCTTATTTATTAATAAGTAATTATTTGTTTTCACTTTCTTTAACCATAGTTGCTGCTATTATGATTATCTTTATCTTTAATTTCTATATTTCTGTAGCAAAAGACCTTGATTTTAAGAAACGTTTTTTAGAGATGACCTCTATTAGTCTAGGTGTTGCTTTATTATCCTTTGTAATTGGTATAGTGGTCAGAGTAACTCTTGGTGTAGATATATAAATATTATTCTGTTTTTATAAATATAATTAAGTAATATATTTTATCAGGAAGGATAGTAATACCAGTGTTTTGGAGAAAATCTAATGCTATTAGGAATTATATGTAAAACATGCTGGTATTGCAGGACTGTTAAGTATTGTGTAGACTTTTTATATAAATTTTTATTTAATTAAGATATATCTATAACCACCTTCTTTTATTTATTAAAGGTGGTATTTTTAGCTCGAATTAATAGTTAAGCATCTTTTATAATGAACTTTCATTGCATAATTAAGAATTGATTATCAATTATATTTTATATTAAGCTTTTTAAGATATATCAGATAAAATCATATACAGTCGGCAGGTATTTAATAAGAGATATAGAAATATAGTAAATGTGCAAGAGTAAAATTAGTCTGCAGTATTCTATCTAATATTTTTATTAAATGTTATATTGATAATAAAGGGGTGTAGTAATTGAGGGCAAAAAATATTTTACTTATAATAGTGTTTTTTTTGATCTCGGCGAGTATATTTAACAGTTTATCAGCTGCTGAACTGGAGAATGAATTTTCTATTGTAGTATATGGAGGAGAACCGGAAGGTGTAATGGCTGCAGTTGCTGCTGCCAGACAGGGTTATAATACATTATTATTAATGGAACGAGATAAACCAGGTGGGTTAATGACATATGGAGGTTTGAATTTCTTAGATCTAAATTATGGTCCTGATCAAAGAAATTTAAATAAAGGAATTTTTGCTGAATGGCATCATATGCTTGCTAATAGGGTTGTTTTCTCTATAGATGCGGCTGAAAAAGCCTTTGAAAAACTTATTTTCCGCGAAGAAAATTTAACAGTCTATAGTGGGGTCACGATCAAGAGCCTGCAGGTTAATGATGGTATGGTTAAAGAAATTATAGTTAGTCGCAATTCAGAAGATATCCACCTTTACCCCTCAATGTTAATAGATGCCAGTCAAGATGCAGACCTTGCAGCAATAGCAGGGGCAGATTATTTTACTGGTGGTGCAGATATAGGACTCCCCGAAAGACATATGGCGCTTACAATGGTTCTTCATCTAGGTAATGTTAATGGGGATGGTATCATGCAGGAAGTGAGAAGTCAGCGATATGGTTTAGCACATATGAAGGATGACCATGCCTGGGGTTTTGTCAGGGTTGGTGAACTATACCAGCCCTTAGATAATAATATCAGGATGCGCGGGTTAAATATTGTAATGGAAAAAGATAAACAAAGTGGTAATTATGAAGTCTATATAAATTCCATGTTGATTTTTGATACTGACCCCCTTGATAAAAAATCAATATCTAGAGCATACAATAGAGGAAAAAGAGAAGCTGCTAATGTCCTTGAATTTCTAAAAACTAATTTTAGAGGTTTTGAAAAGGCTGAAATAATAGATTACTTACCGGAATTATATGTTAGAGAGAGTAGACATGTAGTAGCTCGTTATCAATTAAAGATAACAGATTTATTTAATAATAGGGTTTTCAATGATACTATTGCTTTAGGGTCTTATCCCCTTGATTATCAGGCATCTGGTACAGATAATACTGGTTATGTTTTATTTAATCCCATAATATATGGTATTCCACTAAGGTCTTTACTACCGCATAATTTCAAGAATATGATGGTTGTTGGTAGGAGTAGTGGTTTTAGTTCTCTGGCAGCCTCCAGCAGTCGGGTTTTACCTACAGGAATGGCCTGTGGTGAGGCAGCTGGTATTGCAGCAGCTTATGCCCTGGAAAATAATAAAAACATTCCAGAATTAATTACAGATAATGAGATGATTAATTCGATACAGCAGGAATTGGGACTGGATTCTTTACTTAAAATTTATAGTAAAGAGACTAATAAAGAAATAATAGAGGATCAAGTATTACTCCCTTATCTTGAAGAATTAATTTCCTGGGGATTGCTTAATGGTGGTTATAATAATGACTTCAAATTAAAATCCACGATAACTGAGCGGCATTTTGCCCATAAAATAGCTGAAGGTTTAATCAGGAGACAGGCAGATATCTTATATGAGTGGGTTCCAGGCGGTTTAGAATCAGTTAGTAGTACACAAAGTCTTACACGAAATCAGGCTGCTAAACTACTCCTGGTAGCTGCCAGTAAATCTATTGAAGGACTTTCAGGTGATGAATATTATCATCAGGCTATAAGCAATGAATTAATACCTGATTATATAATTGAAAATATTAGGATTGACCGTGTATTAAACAGAAGAGAGGCATATATTATATTGGGGTCATTTTTGAAAAACTGTAGTACAGCAGATGATATATCTTTTTACAGGGGGTATGAATAGAGGTATGTGTATGGTTATGAATTTTGTGTATCCCTCTCCAATTGGATTATTGAATATATTTTTTAAGAAAAAGGGTATTATAAAGATAGATTATGTTGATAAGCAAAGGGATCCTGTAAATGAATATAATAAAAACTTAGTTTCTGATTATTATAATGATATTTATGAACAATTAAATGCATATTTTATTGGTAAATTAAGGTCTTTTGAGCTACCATTAATATTGACAGGAACCAGGTTCCAGCTTCAGGTCTGGAATGAACTTGTAAAAATACCCTATGGTGAAAAAAGCACATATAAAGAGATTGCTGAAGCTATAGGTAATCCACAGGCCGTTAGGGCGGTTGGAAATGCCAGCAGATCTAACCCCATCCCAATTCTTGTACCCTGTCATCGGATTATTGTTTCAAATGGTGATTTAACAGGATATAATGGGGGACTAAATAGGAAAGAATGGCTGATAAAGCATGAAAATAAATATAGAAAGGAAGAGATTAATGGCCAGAGAGTTACCTTTACGTGAGGAGATTGATGATAAATTTAAATGGAATTTGACTGATATTTATGCAAGTGAGGAATTATGGGAGGATGGTTTTACAAAGGTTGAAGGATTATTAAAAGAGGTTAAATCTTATCAAGGGGGATTGACGGATTCTGCTGATAGTTTACTTGCTGGATTAAATCTTATTATGGAGATAGAGGAGATCGTCAGCAGATTATATGCCTATGCCCATATGAAACAGGATGAAGATACTAATAATCAGAAATATCAGGGATTATATGATAGGGCACAGGGATTATATAATAGGGTTGCCAGTGCAACCTCCTTTATGATTCCAGAAATATTAACCTTATCATCTACACAGCTTAGGGAATATTTAGAGGGAAATCAGGGACTGCAATTATATCAACATCTTTTGAAAAATGTATTAAGACAAAAAGAACATTATTTATCAGCTAGGGAGGAAGAAATACTGGCCATGGCGGGCGACCTGGCTCAGGGTCCAGGGAATATCTTTGGCATGTTAAATAATGCTGATCTGGTATTTCCTGTTATTAAAGATGAGAATAATGAGGAAGTAAGATTAACCCATGGAAGGTATATTGAATTTCTGCGGAGTAAAGATAGAAGGGTCAGGAAAGAAGCCTTCACTGCCCTTTATAATAAATATGATGAATTTATCAATACTTTTGCAACTGTCTTAAATACATCTGTAAAGGGGCATATATTCTACAGTAAAACACGCAAGTATAATTCTGCGTTAGAGGCTGCACTCGATGATGATAATATTTCGGTCGATGTATATGATAATTTGATAAAAACTGTCAAAGATAATCTGGAGCCTATGTATAAGTATATTGACCTTCGTAAAAAAATATTGGGTGTTAAACAACTACATATGTACGATATTTATACTCCACTGATTAGTAATATAGAGATAAAAATGTCATTTGATGAGGCCAAGGAAACAGTTAAAGCAGGTCTCCAACCACTTGGTGAGGAGTATATTTCATTACTGGAAAAAGGATATAATTCTGCTTGGATAGATGTCTATGAGAATAGGGGTAAAAGGTCAGGAGCATATTCTTCTGGGTGTTATGGTGTCCATCCTTATGTTCTGTTAAATTATACAGAAGGTCTTGATAATGTATTTACTCTTGCTCATGAAATGGGGCATGCCTTACATAGTTATTATTCAAATAAAAATCAACCCTATGTTTATGCTAACTATAAGATTTTTGTGGCAGAAGTGGCTTCAACACTTAATGAAACACTCTTGATACACCACTTGCTTAAAAAGACTAATGATAAAGAAGAAAAGAAATACTTAATAAACCATTATTTGGAGCAGTTCAGGGGGACTGTTTTCAGACAGACTATGTTTGCTGAATTCGAAAAAATAATCCATCAAACTGTAGAAAAAGGAAATCCACTTACACCACAGTTTCTACAGGAGGTCTATCATAAATTAAATAAAACTTATTATGGTAGTAAGGTTGTACTTGATAAAGAAATTGATCTCGAATGGGCACGAATCCCTCATTTTTATTATAATTTTTATGTCTATAAATATGCCACAGGTTTTTCTGCAGCCACTGCTCTGGCAGCAAAAATATTAAATGAGGGGGAATCAGCAGTAAGGGATTATCTTAACTTTTTAAAGAGTGGTGATTCAGATTACCCCATAAATCTATTGAAAACTGCTGGTGTAGATATGAGTTCACCAGAACCAATTAAATCTGCTATAAATACTTTTAATGAATTTGTTATTAAATTAGAGGGATTGATTTAGTAAAAAACCTTATTATTAAGCGTCTTGCATAATTAATTAACGTCGGCTAAAAACTCCGCAACGGCTTCCGTAATAATTGATTATGGTTTGTTTTAAACTCCCTTCGGTCAAACAGAAAACAAACTACTTCATAATCAATTATACTCCAGCCGGCTACGTTTTAATGCCTCCTGTTAATTAATTATGCAATTCAAATATGAAGACTCTTATTTAATTATTTAAAAAGTCTATTACTTGACAGGCACATCGCTCTTTTTCTCTGCCATTACAGATGACATGGCTGGATTTATTAAAGGTTATACTGCTTATATTTCTGCTCTGAATTGTATTTTTTATTTTAATGCCGGCTTTAAAAGGGACAGTATTATCATTTTTAGAAGTGATTACCAGGGTATTAGTCGTTATTAAGGGTAGTTTTTTTCGAGCAAGTAGCATAAGTTTGTGTAGTTCTGAAACCTGCTTTAAATATACCCGGGAGGAATACTCCTGCTGCATTGCTATTATTTCTTCTTCTTCTGTTTCTTCAGGGGTCAGGTTTATTTTAGTCGAACAGGATTTTATAAAGTATTTAAGAAAATGGCTGAAAATAATCCTGGAGTCTTTTACATATATTGCAGGGGCAATTAGGACTAATTTGTCTATATTAAATCTGGCTGCGGTAATAATGGCAAGTACTCCACCCATGGAGAGTCCTCCCAGATAAATTCTTTGATAATCTTTTTTAAGATTGAGATAGCTGTCATAGACTTTTCTCAACCAATCATGTCTATTACTGTTCTTAAAGTCACTGATATTTGTGCCATGGCCCGGCAGGCGTGGTATGTAAACAGTATGTCCGATTTTATTATTTATTTCTTTTCCGAGATAAGTCATCTCATATGGACTGCCGGTAAATCCATGGATAAGTAGAACAGCAATTTGGCTGTTCCCTGGTAAATACTGTTCCCTGGCAAGGCTGAAAACAGAGGGGTTTGCTTTGATTTTAATATCTCTCATCTTTAATACCTCCTATTTTAAAAATTGATAATTATTGCTTAAGTCTGGGTGGTGGAGTTATTTGTTCTTTATTAAAAATAGTATATCATAATATATTATATGGTATAAAGGGGGCATAACGTTATGAATAAAAAAATAAATCAAAGGGTTGATGAATTACGGGGAGATATTGTGAAAGCACTGCAGGGACTGCTGCAGATCAGGAGTGTTAAATCTTCTCCAGAGGAAGGGAAGCCTTTCGGTAAGGGTATTGATGAATGTTTGAATGAGTTTTTGTCTTTGGCCGATAAGATGGGTTTAGTGAATAAAAATATTGCTGGACATGCAGGATATATAGAAATTGGCCAGGGGGAAAAGATGTTGGGGATCTTGTGTCATCTGGATGTAGTACCAGAGGGTAAGGATTGGACTTATCCACCATATGGAGGGGAAATACATCATGAAAAGATTTATGGACGGGGGACTATTGATGATAAAGGACCGGCTGTTGCAAGTTTGTATGCCTTAAAAGCAGTTAAAGACTCTGGAATAACCTTAAATAAAAGGGTAAGATTAATTGTTGGGACAGATGAGGAAAACTCTTGGGAGGGATTAAACTATTATTTAAAGAATGAAGAGATACCTGATCTGGCGTTTACTCCTGATGCAGATTTTCCAGTTATTTTTGCAGAAAAGGGTATCTTAAATATAACTATGCAATATGAAATTAAAACAGAAACAACAGAAAAGACCAAGATAAGGTCTATAACAGGTGGGAATGCAGTGAATATGGTTCCTGATTACTGCCAGGCGGTTTTGGAGAGCAATTGTCAGGCAATGATACAAAAAAGGATAAATGACTTCAATCTAAAAGATGGTTTTAGCTTGAAATTAGAGGTAGCTGATGACTTATTAATAATTAAATCTTATGGAGTTTCAGCACATGGTAGTCTGCCGGAAGAAGGCATTAATGCTGTTGCTAATTTATTAGTGTTTTTAGGTGAACTTGAGAGTATAAATGGTTGTCTGGATCGATTTATTAATCTGTATAAGCAAAAAATTGGGTTGGAGACTAATGGAAAGAGTATTGGTTGTTTAATGGAAGATGCTGTTTCCGGTAAGCTGACTTTTAATGTAGGTATGATTGATGTTGATGAAAATAGCTGTAAATTAGGTATTGATCTCAGATATCCAGTCACTAAAACTAAAGAGGAAGTAATAGATTGTCTGAAAAGTAATCTTAAGGGAACAGGTATTGAATTACTTGAAGGGAAAAACCATAAGCCATTATTTGTATCACAGAATTCCCGTTTAGTTAGTACTTTGACAGAGGTTTACAATAAATTTAGTGGAGAAAAAAGAGAACCTTTAGCTATTGGTGGGGGAACATATGCCAGGGCTCTTGAAAATGCGGTGGCTTTTGGACCGTTATTTCCAGGTCAGAAAGAGCTGGCACATCAAAAGGATGAATATATATCAATTAAAGATCTGGTTAAGATTACTAAAATATATGCTACTGCAGTTGAGAAACTTGCTCAATAGAAATTAAATGACCCCTCTGGGATAGTTTCCATTTCAGAGGGGTTATAATTTTAATAGTAACTACATTTTATCAGGGGCTTCAATACCTAATAATGACAAACCATTTTTGATAACAGTTTTAGTGGCAAATACAAGTAAAAGACGTGCTTTTTTAGTAGTTTCATCTTCAACAAGTATTGGGTACTCATGATAAAATTTATTAAAACTCTGAGCCAGATTAATTATATGTCTGGCTATATATGATGGTTCATTTCTTTCCATGGCCTTAATGATAGTTTCTGGAAAAGCTGACAGTAATTTAATAAGGTTAAAGGCCTCTGGATTAGATAAGTCCGAGTAGTCTGTTAAAGTAGTTATTTCTGTCTGGCCTTTTTCCAGAACACTATTTGCCCGGGCATGAGTGTACTGAATATATGGTCCTGTTTCACCATCAAAACTAAGCATTCTGTCCCAGTTAAACACTACGTCCTTTATTTTAGAATTACTTAAATCGTTAAAGATAATAGCACCAATCCCGACTTTTTCTGCGATTTCATCTTTATCATTGAGTTCAGGATTATTTTGATTAATAATCCTCTTTACTTTTTCAACGGACTTAGCAAGTAGATCTTTTAGTAGAATTACATTGCCTTTCCTGGTCTTGAGTGCACCTTCTTCACTACTAACCCTGCCAAAGGGTACATGTTCAAGTTGGTCTGCCCAATCATAACCCATTAATTCAATGACCTTCATCCATTGGGAAAAATGGAGTTTCTGTGAATAATCAGTAACATAGAGTGCTTTACTAAAATTATAGGTTTCTTTTCTATAAATAGCTGCTGTAATGTCCCTGGTCGGGTATAGGGTTGCTCCATCACTCTTAATGATTAGACAGGGTGGCATATCATAGTCTTCCAGGTCTACTACATAAGCACCTTTACTCTTCTGTAGAAGCCCTTTTTCTTTAAGGGATTGAACAATATCAGCCATTTTATCATTATAGAAACTTTCACCTGTATTATAATCAAAGCTGACATTTAAGATGTCATATATTGTATTGAATTCTTCTAAGCTTAAGGTAACAAACCATTTCCATAGTTTGTTAGCTTCTTCATCACCATCTTCCAATTTTTTAAACCATAATCTTCCCTCATCTTCAAGACCAGGTTTTTTTTCAGCTTCATCATGGAATTTAACATAGAGTTTTAAGAGTGTCTGAATGGGATTATCTTTTATTTCCTGGTCATTACCCCATTTTTTATAAGCAGCAATCATTTTGCCAAACTGTGTACCCCAGTCACCCAGGTGGTTTATACCAATACAATTATAACCAAGAAATTCGTAGATTTTATAGAGGGAATTTCCTATTACTGTTGAACGGAGGTGTCCCACATGAAATGGTTTAGCTATATTAGGTGAGGAGAAATCAATTACGATATTTTTTCCACTACCAATCTCCTGTGCCCCATATTTTTCTTTTTGAGATAGAATAGTTTCTAAAATAGTTCTGGCAAAGAGTTCTTTGTTAACAAAAAAATTAAGGTATGGACCATTATTTGTTATTTCAGAGAAATATTTGTTTTTTCCGATAGCTTCTTTAAGCTCAAGGGCAATTTTGCCAGGGGCTTTCCGGAAATTGCGGGCAAGTTTAAAACAGGGCAAGGCATAATCCCCCATTTCTTCCTGAGGCGGGATTTCAATAAGGTCACTGATAAGCCCCTCATCAAGTTCATAGTTGTTAATAATTAATTTAATAAGTTTTTCCTTGAAATTTATCAAATTTTTCCACTCCTATCACATCGTAACTACTGGTATTGTATGTAACCAAGTCATATTAACATTTTTTATAGCAGTTAATAATATTTATAACAATATAACATATTATTTTTATTAAATCAAGATAAACGATTTAATCACCATTTATCTTTTTAATCATATCTTATTAGTATAAAGAAGAAAGGGGGTTATTATGAATTCACTAGAAATTGCTAATCGGATATATTCTATGGAAAGGAGATTGGATTCTCTATATAATCAACTTGAAGACTCCTTTTCCTCTCCAAGATATATAAGAACTGCTCAAAACTTAAGGAATTTACAGGCAAGGCAGTTAAGTATACTAAATGGTCTTATTGCTGAATTAGAAGAAGAACAGCCGCCTCCACCGGTAAATCGTTATTATGCTCAACATATATTACAACCTGGTGAAACATTGCGTGTGCTGGCCCTGGAATATGATACAACAGTGTCACAAATTAGGAGGTTAAACCCTGGATTGCCTGATGAACCACAGGCAGGTCAGCTTGTTAATCTCCCTATAGAGATACCTAGGCCACCAGAAAATTCTATCCGTTATGTAGTTAAACCAGGTGATACATTATTTCAGATTGCCAGGAGATTTGGGACAGATGTCAGTACACTTGTTCGTTTAAATAGTATTGCTGACCCTGATATTATCTTTCCAGGCCGTATTTTGATTATTCCTAATCCTGTATAGAATTGATAATAAAAATTTATTATTAAGACGGAATTATTCCGTCTTTTTCTATATTTAAGGCTCTTTCATAATAGAACTTTTGCATAATTGAATTGTTATCCAGACGATTAAAACGGAGCAGAATTTAGTAAAGGCAATTATGGAAAAGGCTGTTTTGCTGTTTGACCGTAGGGAGTTTAAAACAGCCCATAATTGCCTAATACTAAATTCGTTGCGGAGTTTTTGTCTGGAAACAATCAATTATGCAAGATGCTTATTTATGTAATTTGTATAATAATATCTTACAAAATCTCTTGATTTTTGTTATAATTAAATTAATATTTTCTAATTAATAATTGGGTTAAAAAGGGGACTTTTTATGAGAATTTTAGTCGATGGTGATTCATGTCCGGTTATAGATTTGACAGTAGAGATTGCTAATAAATATATGATTGAATTAAAAGTGTTTGCTGATATTTATCATAATATTAAAATTGCTTTTGGTGAACTTATTTTAGTAGATAAAGGAAATCAGTCAGTAGATATGTGTATTGTTAATCAATGTCAGTCAGGTGATATTGTAGTAACCGCTGATTATGGACTAGCTGCTCTTGCCCTGGGTAAAAACAGCCAGGTAATAGATTTTTCTGGCAGAATCTATTCAGAGAAAAATATAAATTATTTATTAATGAAAAGACATAAGCATGCCAAAATACGCAGGACTGGAGGCAGTCATTCAACAGAGAGTAAGAGGACCCAGGAAGATGATATTAAATATCAGAAAAGCCTTATTGTTTTAATTGAGTCTAATTTATAATGCTGTCTGTCTTTTTAACATAAAGTTTACAAGTCTGGAAACTCATGCTATAATTATATTAATAGTAAAAAATGGTTCTATCTAAAATGTTTTTTAAGAATGCAATTCTTACTTAATTAAGTTAGATAAAATATTTTAGATGGAAAAGCTGGTAAAATGTTTTAATAGACTTTAAATTACAAGGGGTGTTTGCGATTAATAAAATTGGTGTTTTATTACTGGTAATACTTGTTGTTCTTGGTCTGACTGTAGTAAGTACAGCACAGGAATTAAAAATTGGGATGGTTACAGATGTAGGTGGGGTTAATGATCAATCTTTTAATCAATCTGCCTGGGAAGGTCTTTTAAGGGTAGAAGAGGAGTTGGGGATTAAGGTTGGATATGCTGAATCACAGCAGGAAGCTGATTATGCCCCAAATCTTGAGCAGTTATATGATTATGATAATGACCTTATCTGGGGTATTGGTTTTATGATGGCTGATGCTATACTTGATGCAGCTGAGACAAACCCTGATCAACTTTATGCAATTATTGATAATGCCTATGAAAATACACCTGAAAATGTTATTGGTGTATTATTTAAAGCAGAAGAAGCCTCTTTTCTTGTTGGTTATATTGCTGGTAGGATGAGCAAAACTGGAACGGTTGGTTTTGTAGGTGGAATTCGAGGTGTAATTATTGACGGTTTTGATTATGGATATACAGCTGGAGTGGCTTATGCAAATAAAGATGTAGAGGTTCTTAATCAATATGCTGATAGTTTTAGTGATCAGGCCAAGGGTAAGGCAATAGCAACACAGATGTATCAAAATGGGGCAGATGTTATATTCCATGCAGCAGGTGGTGCAGGTATAGGTGTTATCGAAGCTGCTAAAGAGAATGATAAATATGTTATTGGTGTTGATAGGGATCAAAGTGATCTTGCTCCAGATCATATGATTACTTCAGCAATGAAACGTGTTGATAATGCAATGTTCAATATTGCAGTAGATTTACAAAATGGTAACCTTAAAGGTGGGCAGACTATAACCTACGGCCTTGCCGATAATGGTGTGGATATAGCTCCAAGTTCTGATAAACATGTTCCCCAGAAAATACTGGATGAAGTTGAAATTATAAAACAGGATATTATTGATGGCAAAATATTTGTGCCATATAATAAAGAAACCTATGAAAAATATATTTCTACTCTAAATTAGTTATTTTTAAAATAATTGTATAATTACTCAATTTAACAGAGTAGCTCAGACAGGGGTTTGAGCTACTTTGTTAATAATAGGAGGTAATTTTTTTGGAAGGTATTGATTTTACCACTAAGGTTATAGAGATGAAGAAGATTACCAAGATTTTCGGAGAGTTAAAAGCTAATGATGGTGTTGATTTAACAGTACATAAGGGTGAAGTACATGCATTACTGGGAGAAAATGGGGCTGGAAAAACAACCCTGATGAATATCCTTTATGGGTTGTTTCAACCGACAGATGGAAAGATTTTTATTAAAGAGGAAGAAGTTAATGTAAATAGTCCCAATATTGCTATAGAACATGGTATTGGAATGGTACATCAACACTTTATGTTAGTTAAACCTTTTACTGTAGTTCAAAATATTATACTTGGATGTGAAATAATAAAAAATGGGTGTTTAGATTTAGAAACTGCCAGCAAGAAAGTATTAAAACTTTCTGAAATGTATGGTCTGCATGTTGAACCTGAAGCTAAAATAAGGGACATTTCAGTTGGAATGCAACAGCGTGTTGAGATACTTAAGGCTTTATACAGGGGAGCTGATATTTTAATTTTAGATGAACCAACAGCAGTTCTGACACCACAGGAAATTCAGGAACTCATGAAAATAATCAAAAATCTTAGCAGTGAAGGTAAAACCATGATAATAATAACACATAAACTTAAAGAAATTAAAATGATAGCAGATTATTGTACAATAATAAGAAATGGGACAAAGATTGATACTGTAGAGGTTAATAATACAACAGAAGAAGAACTTGCTAAAATGATGGTAGGTAGGGAAGTGAATTTTAGAGTTTCCAAAAAGAAAAGAAAACCTGGTAAAACAGTTCTAAGTATAGAAAAGCTTAATGTTAACAATAATAGAGGTATTTCAATAGTCAATAATTTATCTTTAAGCATCCAGCAGGGAGAAATCCTTGGTATTGCAGGGGTAGATGGTAATGGTCAAACAGAACTTGTGGAAGCTATAACAGGGTTGAGACCTGTTGTTTCAGGTAAAATCATGATGAATGGTAATGATATTACACATTACAAACCAAAACAAGTTATTGATAATAAAATTTCCCTAATACCAGAAGATAGGCAGAACAGGGGTTTAGTGCTTGATATGTCTGTTGCTGAAAATATGATTCTTGAAAACTATGCTAAAGAACCATTTTCCAGAAATGGTATTTTAAATTATGATAATATTTTATCTTATTCTAAGGAATTAATAGCAAGGTTTGATATTCGTCCACAGAACGAATCTTTATTAGCCGGCTCACTCTCAGGAGGGAATCAACAAAAAGTAATTATAGCAAGGGAAATATCAAATAACCCGGATGTGTTAATAGCCTTTCAGCCGACCAGAGGATTAGATGTTGGGGCTATAGAATATGTTCATAAAGCCCTGCTAGAGCAGCGGGATAGGGGGAAAGCAGTGCTACTTGTTTCGCTTGATCTTGAAGAAATAATGAATATCTCTGATCGTATTACTGTTATATATGAAGGAGAAATAGTTGGTGTAGTGGATGCTGAAACTGCTGATAGAAATAAACTGGGATTGATGATGGCTGGAGGAGGTGCTGAAAATAATGAAAATTTTCAAGGATAAAAAAATTTTTTCCAGTAATATTGGAAGGACTATAATTTCTCTGCTGATGGGTTTTTTCATTGGAGCATTAATCCTGGCAGTTGCAGGATATAATCCGCTAGAAGCCTATAAAGTTATGTTTTTAGGTGTTTTTAATAAGCCTAAATATATAGTGCAGACTATTATCAATAGTACACCGATAATTTTTACAGGTATTTCGATAGCTTTTGCCTATAAAACTGGTCTTTTTAATATTGGTGCTGAGGGTCAATTTATTATAGGTTCTATTACAGCAGCTATTTTAGGTTATTTACTTCATCTTCCTCATCTTATACATGTTTTTCTTATTATTGTAGTTGCTGGACTGGCTGCAGGTATTTGGGGGGGAATTGCTGGTTTTCTTAAGGCCAAATTTGATATAAACGAAGTAATTACAACAATAATGCTAAACTGGGTAGCGTTTTATTCCTTAAATTATATTGTTCAATTAGATAGTCTTAAAAAACCAAATGCCGAGGCAACTTATGATATACAACAGTCAGCCAGTATTATTGTTTTAGAAGTATGGAAAAAATCAAAAGAAGGTATAAACTGGTTGAATGAGCATCTGTTCTTCAAAGATATATTTAAAACAAGGATGAACTGGGGAATTTTAATAGCTATTTTAATAGCTGTAATCGCTTCATATATTATTCGGAAAACAGTGTTAGGTTATGAACTGCGTTCAGTAGGTCATAACCGGCAGGCAGCTGAATATGGTGGAATAAACGTGAGTAAAAGTCTGGTAAGCTCGATGATGATAGCAGGAGGGATTGCAGGTATAGCAGGTGCTATTCAGGTTATGGGGATATCACATAGAATTTCCACTCTTTCTGTTATGGAAGGTTATGGTTTTAATGGTATAGCAGTTGGGTTAATTGCTGGAGGTTCTCCTATTGGCTGTATATTTGCAGGTTTGTTGTTTAGTGCCCTTAATTATGGAGGGGGTAAAGTACAGTATATCCTAGGTGCACCTACAGAGATAATTGATATTATGGTTGGTGTAATTCTACTTTTTGTTGCAGTTCCAAAACTCATCGCACTATTCCCCAGGCTAGCTATTATATTTTCCTTTACTAAGGGTAAGATGGGAGGAGAAGATAATGTTGACTAATATTGGATTTATTATTGGTATAGCTTTGATGTATGCAGCACCTTTGATGTTTACTGCAATGGGTGGAGTTATTAGTGAGAAATCTGGTGTTATAAATATTGGGCTTGAAGGAATGATGTATTTAGGGGCTTTTATTGGGGCTGCTGTTGGTTATTATTCTGGAAACCCCTGGATCGCCTTTCTGGCGGCAGGTTTTGCTTCTGGTTTATTAGGACTCCTTCATGCTGTAGCCAGTGTTTCATTTGCTGGTAATCAAACTATATCAGGCTTTGCAATTAATTTTATTGGACCTGGTATTGCTTTGTTTTTAAGCCGTCTGATGTTTAATGGTGCAACAATGACTAAGCCTATACCAATGGAAGGCAAAATGCCGAAACCATTTAATGGGATTCTTAGAAGTCTTTCTCTTGAAAATACATTTGCTGCTCAGGTCCTCAATCAATATGCAACTGTATACCTGGCTTTTATTCTTATATTTATTGTTTGGTTTATTTTTTATAAAACAAGATTTGGTCTCAGGATAAGGGCAGTTGGTGAACACCCCAGGGCTGCAGATACTCTGGGGATAAATGTGTTTGCGCTAAGGTATATATGTGTAACACTTTCAGGTGTTTTTGCGGGATTTGGCGGGGCTTCTATGAGTCTGGCGGTGGTATCTTTATTTAGCCCAACACTTATTTCTGGACAGGGATATATTGCCCTGGCAGCAATGATCTTTGGCAATTGGAGGCCTCGGGGCATTATGTGGGGATGTTTATTGTTTGGGGCCGCTGAAGGCCTGGCGGTTTATATGGGGGGCAGGACTAATGTTGTGGTACCAACACAGGTGCTTTCAATGTTGCCTTATATAATTACTCTCCTGGTACTGGTTCTCTTTATAAGAAAATCAAATGCCCCTGCTGCAGATGGTGTTCCTTATGAGAAAAGCAGTAGTAATTTAATATAGTATTTTATTTAGTAAGTAACTAACTTATATTAAATCTTTAAAAAGGGATATCTTATATTCTTTTAATAACAAAATTAATTCTTTAAATTTACTGGGCGGAAAGAAAAATTCATTACCTCCATCAGCCACCTCATGAAAAACTAAAATGAGTGGCTGGTTTTTTTTCTGATATTCTTCAATCCATTGTTTAACTCTGTTTATGGATGTGGTTTTAACTATTACCTTGGGGATAATATCCTCGTTCTGTATTTTATTAAATATATATAATTTGTCACCACGTGCTATCGTATAGTTGGCAGATACAATTTTTTCAATAGTCGGACTCCATTTTCCGTTTGGACTGCAAAAACTTGCAAAGTCATTATCTATTAATTTGTTATTTTTAAGTATCTGTTTAGAATCTATTATTTCTTTATGTAAGAATTCAGGGATGATAGTAGTAAGGTCATAATGGTTTATGGTATGTGAACCTATCTCCCATCCAGCAGACTTAAGTTCTGCTAGCTGTTTAAGGGATAGGTGTTTTTCGTGACCTAAATATTTGGTGATTACAAAGACCACAGCAGGTATATTATATTTCTTCATCTCCTGAAAGGCATGGACATAAACTCCCTGGTAAGCATCATCAAAGTTTAATATAATACTAAACTCAGCCAGACTTGTTTGTGTAAATAATACTATTAGTACTAATACAATGGATAATATGATTATTTTATTATGCATTTTCTTTCCTTTCTAATATTTGATTTTATATTATACTTATTTTTCTTTTAATTATAACCTATTTTAGTTATTCAGGCAATGTTTAATATGCTAAGCTTGCTAATAGATAGTAATACAGCATAATTTTTTTCTAATATAATAATCATATGTAAAAAAAATATGTGATTAGACTTACAAAATAATATTATCTCTGTCTTTTTATTTACTTATGCAGGGATATATTATATTATCTATAATATAATATAGTAAAGCAAACCATAATAGTGTTATTAATTTATGGAGAAAGGATCAAAATATGCTGACAAAAAACTTGATAGAATGTAATCGGGATTATATAATAAAATATTTTCACTCTGGTGAGAAGGAAAGAAAAGATTTCAGACTTGGAATGGAGTTAGAGCATTTTGTTTTACATAAAGATACATATAGAGCTGTATCCTATTATGAAAAAGAAGGGATTGAAGACATTTTAAAGGAGTTAATTTCTTTATCCTGGAAAGGGATTTATGAAGGGGAAAACCTCATTGGTCTTAAGGGAAAAAATGCTAATATTACCCTGGAACCAGGAGGGCAGTTGGAGTTAAGTGTTTTTCCTGAATTAACTGTGACCGGGATAGAATTAACCTACCAGGATTTTTTAAATGACATAAAACCTATTTTAAAAGATAGGAATATGTGTCTGCTAGCAATGGGTTATCAGCCAGTTAGTCAAATTAAAGATATTCCTTTACTACCCAAGGAAAGATATCGATATATGTATCAATACTTTAAGCAGACAGGTAAATATGCCCATAATATGATGAAAGGTACTGCATCTCTACAATTAAATCTTGATTACAGGAATGAAAAAGATTTTATAAAAAAAATGTCTGTGGCCTATTATTTATCGCCACTGGTTTATAAAATTTTTGATAATAGTCCTGTTTTTGAAGGTTCTATATATAATAGAAAGGGGAGTATTCGCTCTCTGATCTGGGATAATTGTGATTTTAAAAGGTGTAACCTGGATAGACTAATTTTTGCTGATGATTTTGCGTATGATAGTTATGCTGACTTTATTTTAAATATGCCTCCAATAATAATTAAAAGGAATGATTGTCTCCTCTATACTGCTAATAAAATTACTAATGAGATTTATAGTGATGATCAGCTGCATACAGATGAAGTAGAACACCTTTTATCAATGGTTTTTCCTGATGTGCGGGCTAAAAAATATATTGAGTTAAGAGCTGCCGATGCTCTTCCTTATCCCTATAATTTAGCCTATATTGTTTTCTGGAAGGGATTGTTATATAATAAAAGAAATCTTGAGTTATTATATAAGGAGTTTAAAGCAATTAATTATGATGATTTTTTAGATATAAAGGAAAAAATAAGAAATCATGGTCTTAATGTGGAGATATATGGAGAAACATTGTTGAATAAGTTTAGCGGATTACTTGAACTAGCTGTTAATGGTCTTGGTATTGAAGAAAGGGAGTATCTTTTCCCTTTGTATAGACTATTAGAGAGAAAAGTAACAATCAAAGAATTACTATTTAAAGATGGATTAGATAGTAAATTGGATTTAAGTAATTGTATATTATAAATTTATTTAAAAAGGGTGAAATAATTGCAGGCAAATAATCTAATAGATGAATATCTTAGAGTGGTTAAAGGTGATATTGAAAATTATTATAAGGATTATCAGTTTCTTAAAGAAAGGGTAAAAAACTCTACTGCTATTTACAAGGGGGAGCCAGTTGATTTTTTATATCAGCCATTATTTTTTACTAAAGAGGAAGTTAGAGGTTTTGAGAATCTATTAATGATTTTAAACAGGATAATTAAAAAGGTTATTAATGAGTATAGGAATAGTGCTAAATTTAGAAGTTATTTTGCCTTTCCGGAACTAATGGAAGAACTTTTACTTGTTGAACCAGGATATGGTGTAGATATACCAATGGGGAGGTTCGATATTTTTTATCAGCCTGATGCTAGTGTAAAATTCTGCGAATTGAATACTGATGGTGCATCGGCCATGAATGAAGTAAGGGTATTACAGAAAGTTATGCTTGATGCTAAAGCACTCAATATAATAAAGAAAAATTATCAATTAACAGGTTTTGAACTTTTTTATTCCTGGTTAGATACGATTATAAAAAACTACCGCATATTTGCTGAAGGTAAAAATAAGAAGGACAGGCCTAATATTGCTATTATGGATTTTGATGGTGAAGGGACAATCTATGAGTTTAAGGAATTTCAAAAGCGATTTATTCAAGCTGGTTACCAGACAGTAATTTGTGACCCCCGTGATTTTAACTATACTAATGGTAAATTATATTACAAGAATATAGAGATAGATTTAATATACCGTCGTGCAACTACTGGTAGATTAATAGAGGAAAGTAAATCAATTACTGATTTTATAAAGGCTTATAAGGATGGAGCTGTTTGCGTTGTGGGTGGTCTGGTCTCTCAAATAATCCATAATAAATTGTTTTTTGCTATATTACATGATAAAAAGAAGGTTGATTTTTTGACTGAGCAGGAGTATGACTTTATAAAGAGGTATATACCTTATACAGCTGTAATAGCTGATGCCAACAGTAAAGTAATGGATAGCTTGTTAGACAATAAAAACAAATATATCTTAAAACCATTTGACCGTTTTGCTGGTAAGGGAGTTTATGCTGGAAGAGATTTTAGTAATTTTAAATGGCAGGATATTGTAGCAAGGGTAAGGAGCAGAGATTACTTGCTGCAGGAGTTTGTTGAAATACCTGGCAGAGAAATGATCTCTGAAAAAGAGGGCAAACTATTAATTGAGAGATATGGATATCTCCTTGGTTTATTTAGTTATAACGGTTTATTACAAGGTTTATATACCAGGGTTGGTAGAAAGAATATAATTGCTGCTGCCGGGGAGTCTTTTACAATTCCGAATTATATCATTGAGAAGAAATAATAATTGGAGGGATAATATGCAGAGCTTTGTACGCCGGCACTTATATATTTCTGGGCGGGTTCAAGGTGTCGGCTTCAGGGCCTTTATACTACAACATGCCAGGAAAAACGGGGTAAATGGTTGGGTTAAAAATACTTATGATGGAAAGGTTGAGGCGGTTTTTAGTGGTGGGGAAGATAAGGTAACCAGTTTAATAAAACTGGCTAAAAAAGGCCCAAGATGGGCCCGGGTAGAAAATATTGAAATTAGAAAAGAAGATTATCAGGATAAGTTTGAGAAATTTACTGTTAAATACTAGTTGTCATGATATATCTGTTTGCTGTTTAGAATGTTTTTTTGTCCAAAGTAATAGGCAAAGGGAATAGTAATGATGATACTTGCTATAATGATAGGGAGGTTTTGATAAGAAATAAGGTGATTAAACGTTTTAATAAAGGTAAACAACCCTAATAAAAGAACTGATCCAGATATTATTTTTTTGAAATAGGTTTCTTTTATTTTTTTAACTATATTTACTGAAATAGGGATTGAGAGTAGTGCTCCTATAATTAGGGCCGTACCGAGTAGCCAGTCAAGGTCTTTAGCGTCAAGGGTGAAATAAGCTATAATTCCTATTAGACAAGTTAGCCCTTCTGATAATGAAGTGATACCAACAGCCTTTTTGCTATCTAAACCTGAGACCAACTGACCACCAGTTACTAATGGTCCATATCCCCCACCACTAAGCCCTTTATTAAATGAGGCTATAATCCCCAGAATAAATATTTTAGACCAGGAAAAATCACCTTGTTTATGACTGCAGATATAGGCTAAAACCCCTATTAGCATTAAAAGAAAGGCAATATATCCTTTAATAATTCTTGGATTGATCGATAGGGCACAAAATGCAGCAATAACTGTACCAATTATACTACAAACTGCCAGGATAAGGGCTATTCTAAAGCCTTTAGAGCCAAGCTGTAGATTTACATTTCCTATTTTGTGATGCATAAAGGCAGATAGTATTCCAGTGATAAACTCTGAGAGTAGTATTAAAGGCACAATCTGGAGTGGTTCATAGCCCATAAAAAGCAGGATAGGTGTTAATAGTGTACCATAGCCCATGCCAAGTGAAGAGTCTATTGATTCACATAAAAAAGCAACTAAACCAATAAGAAAATAGTTAGCCATTACCTTCCTCCAAAATATGAAAAATTTAATTTACCATATAGGATATGTTTTTACTAATATTTTTGTTACAAAGAAAACTTAAAGTTAAGTTAGTTGTTGTAAGCATATTATTAATCCAAAGAATACAAATTAGTTATAGAGGTGATTTTTTGTATAAAGGCGAAGAAGTAAATTTAATTGCAACTACTACCTTTGGGCTTGAGTCATTAGTTAAAGATGAAGTTAAAGAAATTGGATATCAATTAACGAATGTTGAAAATGGACGGGTTGAGTTTACAGGTGATTTATCAGCTGTTGCCCGGGCCAATATCTGGCTGCGCTGTGCTGAGCGAGTTTTACTTAAGTTAGGGGAATTCTATGCTACTGATTTTGATGAGTTATATGATAAGACCAGGTTATTACCCTGGTCCCAGTGGTTACCCGAAAATGCTAAATTCCCTGTTACGGGGAAATCGGTGAAGTCCACCCTTCATAGTGTGCCGAGTTGCCAATCAATTGTAAAAAAAGCCATTGTTGATAATATGAAAGAGAAATATCATAAGCAATGGTTTCCTGAAGATGGACCAGAATATCCTATTCAGGTCGCTTTAATGAAAGATAGGGTAACCTTGACAATTGATAGTAGTGGTGTAGGGCTCCATAAAAGGGGTTATAGAGAATTATCTACTGCTGCCCCTTTGCAGGAAACACTGGCTGCTGCTATGATAAAATTAAGTCGCTGGGATGAAGATAGAGTATTAATAGACCCCTTTTGTGGTTCGGGTACTATTGTGATAGAAGCGGCCATGATGGCTAAAAATATGGCCCCTGGCTTAATGAGGGAGTTTGCTGCTGAGGAGTGGCCGATAATTCCTGATCAAATCTGGCAGAGAGCCCGTGAAGAAGCCGGGGAGTTAGTTAAGAAAAAATGCAATCCCCGGATGATTATGGGGACAGATATAGATGGAAATGTTGCTGGTATTGCTCGTTACCATGCAGATAAAGCAGGTCTGGCTGAGATAATACATTTTCAGCAGAAGCCTTTTAGTGAATTTAGTACAAATAGAAAGTATGGGTATATTATTACAAATCCCCCTTATGGGGAGCGTTTAAATGAAAAAAAAGAGGTTAGAAAATTATGTAATGAGATGGGGAAAATATTCCTGGGACTTGATACATGGTCATTTTATATTTTGACTTCTTATGATGATTTTGAGAAGGAATTTGGTAAAAAGGCAAGTAAGAGAAGAAAATTATATAATGGGGGTATAGAGTGTCAGTATTATCAATACTACGGCCCCTGGCCCCCTGCAAATTAATTAGAAAGAGTGAGATAATGGAAAGATATTTTATCGCGCTTCCTTTCTTTACAATTTAAGCCTGTTGAGATAACATTTATAATGATGTGGACAGGTGCTATATTCTTTACATTACTTATGATTTTAAAATATAATTACAGTTTATATCAAATAATAAGACCTGTTAGGGAATGGCCTCTTTTTGTTGTTGTTTTTTATTTAGGGGCATTTTCTTCGGTGTTGGCTTACTTTATGATGAATTATACATTATCAAGATTAGAAGCAGCTCGTTCGGCGGTTTTTGCCAATTTAACAACAGTAATTTCAATACTGGCCGGGGTTGTTTTTAGGGGTGAGTCATTTTACTGGTATCAGGCGTTTGGTGCCTGTTTAATTATTACTGGTATTTTTGGAACAAATTATTTTGGCAAAATGAAAAAGGGAGCCGAAGAACTGCCCATTTAAACCAGGGCAGGTTCGGCCTTTTTATACATTTTTTGACTATAATCTTTAAGCATTCTTTGGGCAGAGAATCTATCCTGTGACATGGCAATACTTTCTTTCATCATTCTGACCCATCTATCTCTATCATCATAATAGATTGGTATAATGTCATTCCTTAAAATATTATAGAGGGCTAATAAATCTTTTTCATCTTCAGATAACTTTTCATCTAGGTTGGGGAATTCTTCATCAAGTATCCAGCCGTTGATACCATGTTCAGGTCCTTCGGCTACCCAACCGTCCAGAACACTTAGATTAAGCACTCCATTCATGGCAGCTTTCATTCCTGATGTTCCACTTGCCTCCATGGGTCTTTTAGGGTTGTTCAGCCAGACGTCACTTCCTTGAATTAGATAACGGCAAATTTCCATATTATAATTTTCCAGAAAGGCCACATTATCTCTATATTTTTTATCCATGGCGACCAGTGTTGCTACTATATCTTTGCCATAATGGTCATTTGGATGGGCTTTACCAGAAAAAACCAGTTGAATTTTGCCGGTTTGTAAGAGGTCATCAATCTCATCAGTATCTCTGAATATTAGTTCACTTCTTTTATATGGTGCAGCACGACGTGCAAACCCAATTATCAGATTATCTGGATTCATTCGGGCATCTGTTTTTTGGGCTATATAATCAACTAGTTTTTTCTTGTTCTGATAGTGGGCAGACCAGATATCATTATTATTGGGGAATGCCTTATTGATATTTTTATCTTGCCAGGTTTTACGATGGACGCCATTGGTAATGGAAATGATAGGGGCTGAATTGTTTAGATGTGCCCACATATCTGTGGCAGTTTTGCCATGTAATTGTGATACACCATTTGCAATATTGGACATATGGAGACAGGATGCTGTCATGTTAAATGGCTCACCACCGATGAGCTTTAATTGTTCGTAACCAAGACCATTATTTGCCCCTATTTCCATAAGTAGGTTCAGGTCGTGAGATTCATTACCTGCCTGTACTGGTGTATGTGTTGTAAAGACTATTTCTTCCTGGGTTTCTTTAAGTGCTTGTTCAAAAGATTGGCCGTTATGTATTTTTTCCCTGATTAGTTCTAGACCGGCAAAGGCGGCATGGCCTTCATTAAAGTGATATTTGTCTATTTTAAGGCCTAGTTTTCGTAAGGCCCTGACACCTCCAATCCCCAAAACAATTTCCTGGGCTATTCGATTATAATTATCACCTGCATATAGTTTATCTGTTATCCATCCATATTTACTATCAGGTCTTCCTGTTTCAAGTAGGTAAAGAGGGGCATTATTAAGTTTTTCAACTTTATGAATTTTACATTCAACACTATTTCCAGCAATCTCAACTGAAACAGATAATCCTGTATCTTCTACAAGATTATTATAGTTATGGGTGGGGTATGTGTCATAGGGATATCCTTCATGATTGATTAATTGTGTTGTATAGTCTTGCCACCATAAGATTCCGATCCCTACAACTTGGCTATTTAAGTCTCTGGCGGCTTTCAAATAATCACCGGCCAGTATGCCAAGTCCACCAGCATACAGTGGTAATTTTTCATCAAGTCCATATTCCATACAAAAATAGGCTATTTCTTTTTTTTCTTCAGACATAGTAACCTCCTTTTGGTTTTCTATTTTCTAGTTTGATGTTTTTAATGTCCTTTTATACGAAAATAATGGGGAATTTATGTTAATTATATTTGATATTTAATTTTGTTGAATAAAAATATTATCAATCATAGTCTATTTTAAGTGGATTTGAGATAATAAAATGTTATAATGTATATACAGTAAAAGATATATCTTATGAAAGGGGAAATAATAATGAATAAAAGAGTCCTGGTAAATGGTGCATGTGGTAGAATGGGACAGGAAGTGGTTAAGACTATTGTAAATGATACAGCAGATGAATTAGTAGGTGTTTGTGATAAAAATAATGAAGGTAAGGATATAAAGAAATTATTATCTCTTCCGGGACCTGAAGTAATAATTGAAGGAGATTTATTAAGCAGTATAAAGAAAAGGGAAGTAGATATTATTATAGATTTTACAACACCAGCAGTTGTCATGGATAATATTGAGCTAGGTTTATCAAATGGTATCAATATGATTGTTGGAACTACCGGTATAACAGAAGTTGATTTACAAAGAATTGATAAATTAGCCTGTGACAATGATGTGGCAGCTTTAATAATTCCTAATTTTGCTATTGGGGCAGTTTTAATGATGAGGTTTGCAGCAGAAGCGGCTAAATACTTAAATAATGTTGAAATAATTGAATTACATCATGATCAGAAAGTTGATGCCCCTTCAGGAACGGCAGTTAAAACAGCAGAACTTATTAATTATAACAGGATTAGCAATCAGCAAAATAATATAGATGAAATAGAGAAACTTCCCGGGGCCCGTGGTGGAGATAGCAATGGTATTAAAATACATAGTGTACGTTTGCCTGGACTTATTGCTCATCAGGAAGTAATTTATGGCACAGAAGGACAGAGTTTAACTATCAGGCATGATTCTTATAATCGAAAGTCATTTATGCCAGGGGTAAAACTTGCTTTAGATAAGGTAATGGGTATAAAGGGTTTAGTATATGGTCTAGAAAAGGTTTTAGATTAATATAGATAATTTATCACTTAGTTTAGGTTTATTTCATATAGTATATTGTATTCCTTAAGTTTTATTGATTTAGGAAGGGGGATTAATTATTAGAATAGGTGTAATTGGTGGAGATAAAAGAGAAGAGGTATTAATAGATAATCTTGCTCAACAAGGCTTTACATTTAAGGTATTAAAAAAAAACGCTTTAGATACAAAAGCGGTTAAATATTTTAATGATCTTAAAGAGGTAATAAGTGATGTTGATGCCGTACTTGCTCCCATGTCAAGTACAGATCATGAAGGGTATCTCAAGTCAACATTTGATAATAGAAGTATTAAATTAGATAGAAATTTTTTTAGTTTATTAGGTCCTCAAAAACCCTTTATTATAGGAATAGCCCGTCCATCTATTAAGAAAGAGCTTGAATTTGCTGGTGTAAATTATATTGAATTAGCCAGACAGGCAGACCTTGCAATTTTAAATGCCATCCCAACTGCAGAGGGTGCAATTAAAATAGCTATTGAAGAAACGGACTATACTTTGTATAATAGCAGAACACTTGTTTTTGGTCTTGGAAAAGTCGGCCTTACCCTGGCATGGCGGTTAAGAATGCTTGGCGCTGAATCATATGCTGTAACAAGGGATAGAAAAGCTGCTGCAAGAGGGAAAGACCTTGGTATCAAGATGTTTGCTTATGAAGAATTAAATGGTATTATTTCTGATACGAATATTCTTTTTAATACAGTACCTGTCCGGATAATAAGTAAAGAGATAATATCTTTACTAAAGAAAGATTCTGTAATTATTGATCTGGCATCAGCCCCTGGAGGCACAGATTTTACAGAAGCTGAAAAAGCAGGTATCAAAGCCATCCTTGCCCTCGGCCTTCCTGGCAAAATAGCACCAGTTACTGCTGGTAAAATCCTGGCAGATATTCTTCCTGGTTTATTAAGTGACCTGTAAAGGCAGGGTATATAATTGGTTATTAGGCTTAGAGGAGGTGTGTTTGTTGGAGATTAATGGTAAAAGAATTGGTTTTGCACTAACCGGTTCTCACTGCACCCTGGATAAAGTTATTCCAGTTTTGGAAGAATTCATAGAAAATGGTGCAGAAGTAACACCTATATTATCAGATGCTATTTTAAATTGTGATACCAGGTTTGGTCCTGCTAGTAAATGGGTTAATACTGTTCTTGATATAACTGAAAAGCCTTTGATTAACTCTATTGTAAAGGCAGAACCAATTGGGCCAGAAGAACTGCTGGACCTTTTAATTATTGCGCCCTGTACAGGTAATACCATGGCTAAACTGGCTAATGGGATAATTGACGAAACAGTAATTATGGCTGCAAAAGCCCAGCTCAGGAATGAAAGACCTGTTTTGCTGGCTATTGCAACAAATGATGGTCTTGGATTAAACGCTAAAAACCTTGGAATATTACTAAATACCAGAAATGTCTTCTTTGTACCGTTTGGTCAGGATAATCCAGTACAAAAAAAGAATTCTTTAAATGCCAGGTTTGATTTAGTAAAAGATGCGGCAGAATATGCCCTTGAAGATAAACAAATACAGCCAGTTTTAATAGAATATAGGGGATTGTAATTGTAATATATACTATGTTTATGGTAAAATAAAACAAAGTAGTTTTTTAAAGAAAATAAACTCTGTTAGAATTTTTTTAAATATTATCTTATAACCTGGTTTAACAGGGGGAATATAATGAAAAGAATTGTTCAAAAATTCGGCGGTACATCACTGGATACTGCTGCCAAAAGGGAATTGGTTGTCGGCCATATAAAAAAAGCTATAGAAAATGGTTACAAACCAGCGGTGGTGGTTTCTGCTATGGGGAGATTAGGAAAACCGTATGCCACCGATACCCTTATTCAAATGGCAGAAAATGCTTATTTTGAGCTAGAACCCCGGGAAAAAGATTTATTGATGGCCTGTGGTGAAATAATTTCTACAGTAATAATGGTTCAGACATTGTGTAAGGCTAAAATAGCTGCTGTAGCACTTACTGGTGCACAGGCTGGAATAATTACTGATGATAATTATGGTGAATCAGAAATTAAAATAGTTAATCCTGAAAGGGTATTATCAATAATCAAAGAGGATAAAATTCCTGTAATAGCTGGTTTTCAAGGTATTACTACAAGTGGTGATATAACTACCTTTGGCAGGGGTGGAAGTGATACAACTGCCACTGTTATTGCTGCCGCAATTGCTGCTGAATATGTTGAAATATATACTGATGTTGCTGGTGTGATGACTGCTGATCCTAATATGGTTGATAATGCTAAAATTATTGATCAGGTTAGTTATAATGAGGTCTGTGAACTGGCTTACCAAGGGGCCAGGGTAATTCACCCGCGAGCGGCAGAAATTGCTATGAAAGAAGGAATTCCGATCAAAGTTAAATCAACCTTTGATAAGGGTGCAGGGACATTGATTCATAACCGTGCTTTACGAGGTATTAAAGGTGATCATCCGGTTACCGGAGTTACCAGCAGGGATAATATTGCTTTTGTCAGGATTAATCCTAAAAAACCTGCTGAATATGCTACAGGACTTTTGGTCTTTAATATACTGGCTGATCATGGTATTAGTGTTGATTTTATAAATATTAGACCAGACGGACTCTCTTTTGTGATTGAAGCTAGTTATAAAGATAAGGTTAATAAATTATTATTAGAAAATAATTTTCAGTTTAAAATAGGTAGTGATTTTGTTAAGGTATCAGTGGTTGGTGGAGGAATGACAGGTAGACCTGGAGTTCTGGCTAAAATGGTTAAATCTTTAAGTGAAAAGGGTATTGCCATATATCAAACAACAGACTCACACACAACCATTTCCTGCCTCTTGAAAAAGACAGAGGAGAAAAAGGCCTTAAATCTTTTACATGATGCTTTCGAATTGAACAATTAGTTTCTTAGCGGTATAATATTGTATAGTAATTATTCCAGGTGTTAGATAAAGGGAATAAAAATAATTATAAAACAAGGTATTCAATTAGTTTTAATTGGGGGAGATTTATAATGAAACATTTTGGTGATGTATTAACGGCAATGGTGACACCTTTTACTGAAGAGTTAACTGTAGATTATGATATGGTACGTAAACTGGCAAGACATCTGATTAATAATGGTTCTGATGGATTGGTTGTACTGGGAACAACCGGGGAAGTGCCGACTTTAAGTTTTGAAGAAAAGGTAGAAATACTTAAAACAGTTGTGGATGAGATTGGTGACAGTTCAACAATTGTAGCAGGAACAGGCTCATATTCAACAAGTGATAGTATTAGACTAACCCAAAAGGCTGAGGAAATTGGTGTAGATGGAATTATGCTGGTAACACCTTATTATAATAAACCACCACAGGATGGTCTTTATAAACACTTTAAGCTAATAGCTGCTGAAACCAGTTTGCCGATTATTCTTTATAATGTACCAGGAAGAACATCACGTAATATTGAAGTGGATACAGTTCAAAGGCTTGCTATGATTGATAATATTATTGCTATTAAAGAGGCCAGTGGAGACCTAGAACAGGTATCGACACTATGTAGAACCCTACCAGATGATTTTTATATCTATAGTGGTGATGATGGACTTACCTTACCAACGCTTTCGGTAGGTGGGCAAGGTATTATAAGTGTGGCTGCACATCTAGTTGGTAACGAAATAAAGAAAATGGTTACTGCCTTTAAGGCTGGAAAAATAGAAAAAGCAATTGAATTAAATAAATACCTTGGGGTTATTTTTTCAGGTGTTTTTATAAATACTAATCCTATTCCAGTAAAAGCTGCTTTAAATATGATAGGAATGAATGTTGGAGGGGTCCGTCCACCACTGGTAAATTTAACAGCTGACGAAAATAGAAAGCTTAATCAGATTCTGCAGGATTTAAACCTAATTTAATATCATGGTTTAACAAAAAGATGGGATTTTTGTTTACCCATCTTTTGTTGTAAATAATTTAGACTAGATATTATATCTTTAAGACAGGCTTATTTTGTTTTAATCCTTGTTTTTTTTCTAATAAGAGGATATAATATAAACAACGGGTAATTGAACGGGTGATTTTAGGAAGTTATTTATGGTTTGTGCAAATATTTATGGAGGTGTTTTTTTTTATTAATGTCAAAAAACAATAGAATAAAGGATGTTACAATGATTCCCTTAGGTGGGTTAGGTGATATTGGAAAGAATATGTATCTAGTAGAAATTGGGGACGAAATACTAATTATAGATGCAGGTGTTATGTTTCCAGAGGATGATTTATTAGGTATTGATCTGGTAATCCCTGATTTTTCATATGTAAGAGAAAATAGTGATCGTGTTAAGGGTATTGTGTTAACACATGGACATGAAGACCACATAGGTGCAATACCCTACCTGTTAAAAGAACTAAATGTACCCGTATATGGCACAAGACTTACTTTAGGTTTGTTGGAAGGGAAGCTGAAGGAACATAATCTCCTGAGAGACTCCCGCTTAAAAGTAGTTAATCCAGGACGTTCTGTATCTGTTGGCAATATTAAAGTTGATTTTATCCGGGTTAATCATAGTATTGCAGATACATGTGCTTTAGCAATTCATACCCCACTGGGTCCGATTATTTATGCCAGTGATTTTAAATTTGATCAGACACCAATAGATGGTGAAGTGGCTGATTTTCATAAATTAGCTGAGTTAGGGGATAGTAAACCAGGTGTTTTAGCCCTCTTTTCTGATAGTACAAATGTTGAGAGGGAAGGTTTTACTATGTCTGAACAGGTTGTTGGTAATACAATTGATGAGATATTTAGGGGAGCCAGGGAGCGGATAGTGGTAGCGACTTTTGCCTCAAATATTCATCGTGTACAACAGATTGTTAATTCTGCCTGTAAATATAACCGGAAGGTAGCTTTTACAGGGAGGAGTATGATTAATAATGTAGAAATAGCACGAAATTTAGGGTATTTAACAATACCAGAGGATATGATTGTTAATATACGTAATTGTTCTGATCTGCCTGACAATAGATTGGTATTGCTTACTACCGGTAGCCAGGGAGAACCTATGGCTGCTTTAACCAGAATGGCGCGTGGTGACCATTATCACATAAATATACGTAATGGTGATACAGTTATTATCTCTGCCTCTGCTATCCCTGGCAATGAAAAGCTGATTGGTCAAACCATTAATCAGCTCTTCAAGAGGGGGGCTAATGTAATATATGAGGATGTTTCAGGTGTCCATGTATCAGGACATGCCAGTCAAGAAGAATTGAAATTAATGCTTAATCTTGTAAAACCAAGGTATTTTATACCTACTCATGGTGAATACAGACATCTTTTCCGCCATGCTGAATTAGCAAAAAGTTCTGGAATACCTGAAGAAAATATATATATTGCAGATAATGGTGATAGAATTATTTTTACTGAAAATGAGATTAAACAGGGCGAAAGTGTTAATGCAGGCCATATTTTTGTTGATGGTCTAGGTGTTGGTGATGTGGGGAATATTGTTTTACGAGATAGGCGTTTACTATCTGAAGATGGTATTTTAATTGTAGTGGTTACTATAGACCAGCATGGAACAATTCTCTCTGGTCCGGATATTGTTACCCGTGGATTTGTCTATATCAGGGAATCAGAAGAGTTAATTGCTGAAGCTACTTCTCGCCTTGAAGAAGCTCTTAAAGAATGCGAAAAAAATAATGTAACAGAATGGTCAGTATTGAAGAACAAAATTCGTGATACACTTAATGATTATATTTACAAGAAAATCAAACGCAAACCAATGATACTTCCTATAATTATGCAAGTTTAAGAAAAAACACAGCAGGCTATAGTATAGCCTGCTGTGTTTTTTTAGATAGATTAAGAAGTTTTAAAAACGCTAAAGATATTAATTGACTTAGTTTTATATTTTTGATATATTTAAAGAAATCAAATATACCTTTTAAACTAATCCAGAGAGGTTAGTAAGGGGCCTATATGAGTTAAACTGATTTTAATATTTATTTATTGATCGGTGAATAATAACCTCCTTACTAATTTAGTAAGGGGGTTTTGTTTATGTTATAGTTGAGGATAAACTTTAACTTTGAAGACCGACAAATATATTTGTCTGATTTATTTAACTTCGTGTAAAAAGTGGTTCTAAGAAAACACTAATAATTGTTCATTAAGCCTGGACGGTTGTTAGGCCAGTTTGTTCATAATAAAATTATAAGGGGGATGAAAATATGCCGCTGAAAAGAAAGGATCTGCTTGGTTTATATATTATTAGTGGGGCTGAGATTAAGGAAATACTTGATACAAGTGAAGCCATGAAAGAGATTTTTACCAGGAGTGTTAAAAAAATTCCAACCCTGCGGGGTAAGACAATAGTAAATCTATTTTTTGAACCGAGTACCCGAACAAAGTCTTCTTTTGATCTGGCAGCTAAAAGGTTAAGTGCTGATGTTATGAGTATTTCTAAGAGTACCAGTAGTGTTATGAAGGGTGAGACATTACTTGATACTGCTAAAACACTGGAAGTTATGGGGGCCGATGTTGTTGTGATCAGACATAGCATTCCTGGGGCTGCTGAATTTCTAGCTAATAATATTAGAGCCAGTGTACTTAATGCCGGTGATGGGGCACATGCCCATCCAACACAGGCTTTACTGGATTTATATACAATCAGGGAAAAAAAGGGTAAGATAAAGGGTTTAAAGGTTTTAATTATAGGTGATATTGCCCACAGCCGGGTTGCCCGTTCAAACATATGGGGTTTATTGAAAATGGGTGCTGAGGTTAGGGTAGCAGGTCCTGCAACATTATTACCGCTTGAGATAGAGAAAATGGGTGTTAAAAGATATACAGACCTGGACAAGGCCTTAGAGGGTATTGATGTAATCAATATCCTGCGTATTCAGTTAGAAAGACAGGCCAGGGGTTTATTCCCTTCTATTAATGAATACCGACATTTTTATGGTATTAACCAGGAGAGAATAAATAATGATGATATCCTGGTTATGCACCCGGGACCAATGAATCGAGGCGTAGAGATTGAGAGTGCTGTAGCAGATGGTAATAGTTCAGTAATTACCGAACAGGTAACAAATGGTGTGGCAGTCAGGATGGCTCTTTTATATCTCTTGGTAGGGAGGAATAATGAAGATGAAAAAATTGTTTAAAAATGCTTTTATAATTGATCCTTCAAATGATTTGGCAGGTAAGTATGATTTACTACTGGATGCTGATAAAATAGTAGCAATTAAAAAGGAAATAAATCAGGAAGGTTGTATGATAATTGATTTGAAGGGAAAGATTTTATTACCAGGATTAATTGATATGCATACCCATTTAAGGGAACCTGGTTTTGAAGAAAAGGAAACAATTAAAACGGGATGTGAAGCAGCAGCAGCAGGGGGCTTTACAACTATTGCCTGTATGCCTAATACTAATCCTGTTGCAGATAATCAGGCAACTATAGAGTATATAAAAGCCAGGGCTAAAGAGGCAGTGGTAAATGTAATACCAATTGGCAGTATTACAAAAGGTTCATCAGGAAAAGAACTTGCTGAAATAGGATTTTTATCTGAAGCAGGTGTTAAAGCAATATCTGATGATGGTAATCCAGTTATGAATAGTGAAATAATGCGTAGAGCAATGGAATATGCCAGTAGTTTTTCTCTGCCAGTAATTAGCCATTGTGAAGATAAAAACCTGGCTGGTGATGGTGTAATGCATGAGGGATATTACTCTACAATACTAGGCTTAAAAGGAATACCAGCAGCAGCGGAGGAGGTTATGATTGCCCGGGATATTATCCTGGCTGAAATGACCGGAGCCCATTTGCATATTGCCCATCTGAGTACTGCCAGGGGAGTAGAACTGCTCAGAGATGCTAAGAAAAGGGGCCTGAAAATTACAGCAGAGGTAACCCCACACCACCTACTCCTTACTGACCAGAAGGTTAAAGGATATAACCCTGATACAAAAGTTAACCCCCCTCTAAGGAGTGATAGAGATAGAAAGGCATTGTGTAAGGGATTAAAAGATGGAATAATTAATGTAATTGCTACTGATCATGCACCACATACTTATGAGGATAAATTGGGTGAGTATGACCTGGCTTCTTTTGGTATTTCAGGACTGGAGACAGCCCTTTCTCTCCTTTATGATAATTTTATTGATAAGAATGTATTTACATGGGAGGAATTGCTTGATTTTATGGCCTATGGTCCAGCTGAAATACTAGGTATCAAACACGGAGGGTTAAAAAAGGGTTCAACTGCAGATATAACAGTCTTCGATCCTGATATAAGCTGGAAAGTTTCTAAAGAAAAAATGAAATCCAGGGGTAAGAATACTCCTTTTGCTAATAATGTTCTACAGGGCAGAGTGGTTTTAACAGTTGTAAAGGGAAATATTGTTTATAATAATATGAATGGTGAAGCCAGGATTTTGTATGATAATTAAAAGGGGGTATTTTTTATGTTATATAAAATAGTAAGGAATGAACAGATAGGACCAGATTATTTTTTGCTGGAAGTATTTGCACCACACAATTATAATAGAGTACGACCTGGTAATTTTTTTCATTTCAAATTATCTTCACAGGGATTTGATCCCCTGTTACGCCGCCCTTTAAGTATTCATGATGTTAACTATCAAAAAAAGAGATGGGTTTTTCTATACAGGGTAGTAGGGCGTGGGACAAGTATTTTAGCAGATTTTAAAGAAGGGACAGAAGTAGATATACTGGGGCCGCTCGGTAATAGTTTTACACTTACTCAAAATAAAGAGGTTACCCTTTTAGGTGGTGGTATGGGAATTGCCCCTATATATTATTTATTAAAACAAATATATAAAGATTGTAGAGTTAATGTTTTTATAGGTGCCAAAAGTAAAAATGAGTTTATGTATTTATATAATAAAATTAGTGAGTTGGGTGTTGCTGTAAACTATGCAACTATAGATGGTAGTAGTGGTTTTAAAGGTACTGTACTTGATATATGGAAGAGTAAAGGGAGCAGGGGGGATTATCTTTATTCCTGTGGACCTGAGCCAATGTTGAAGGAAATACAAAAAATAGCCACTAAAAGAAATATGATTGGTGAGTTTTCCCTGGAAGAGAGGATGGGCTGTGGAATCGGCGTTTGTCTCTCCTGTGTCTGTCAGACAAAGAGTGGTAATAAACGTGTTTGTAAAGAAGGACCTGTATTTTCATTAGAGGAGGTGGTTTTTAATGACTAAAGTAGACCTTGGGGTAACACTTTCCTCTCTTAAATTAAAAAACCCCCTGATAACTGCTTCTGGAACCTGTGGTAATGGTAAAGAATTACAGGATTATTTTGACATTGAAAGGCTTGGGGCCCTTACTGTTAAAGGGATTACTGTTAAACCATCCAGAGGTAATCCTACTCCCCGTATTACAGAAACCCCTGCCGGTTTATTGAATTCTATTGGCTTAGAGAATCCAGGGATTGATAAGTTTATTGAAGAAAAATTAGAAATTATTGATGCCTATCAATTGCCTGTAATCGTTAATATCTCTGGTCATTCACTTGATGATTTTGCCTATCTAGCTGAAAGATTAGCTCCTTATCCCCAGTTTGCTGCCCTGGAAGTTAATGTATCTTGTCCAAATATTGCAGGTGGTGGGATGGTCTTTGGTACTAATAAGGAATTAGTCTATAAGGTTACCAGAATTGTTAAGGAAAATTACCCAGGAACAGTTATTGTGAAACTTTCTCCCAATGTTACCGATATTACGGCTATTGCCAGGGCTGTTGAAGAAGGTGGGGCAGACATTATTTCAATGATAAATACATTACTGGGGATGGCTATAGATATTGATAAACAGGCTGTGGTTCTAGGCAATACCTTTGGGGGATTATCTGGCCCCGCAATAAAACCAGTAGCCTTAAGGATGGTTTATCAGGTTGCTCAGGTGGTTGATATCCCTATTATAGGGATGGGGGGTATTATGACTGCCCGGGATGCCCTTGAGTTTATTATGGCTGGTGCCAGTGCTGTAGCAGTAGGAACTGCTACCTTGATTAATCCTGATGCAGCTCTAAAAATTATTGATGAACTGGAAGCCTATTTAATAGATAAGGGGATTGATTCTATTAAAGAATTGATTGGTAAGCTTATTAAGTAATTTCTAATATAACAGCCCTGAAGGAAATGTCTATAGCAATGGTTTATCATACCTTCAAAAACTCAAATGCCTGGCTTAGGATAATAGGTTTTCTTGATAATAAATATAGAATAATACATATTATTATTTTTGTTTAGAGATAATAATCTTTAAATGGAGCATAGATTAAAAAATAATTTTCACTTAAGGAGTGTTTTGAGTTATGAATAATAATAGAGAGTATTCAAAAGAAGAATTTTCACCTGCTACTTCCCCAGGTCAACCAGATCGAGAATTTGAGCCAGGTGGTTTACCTGATAAATCAGGAAACAAAAATAATCAGGAGCAAAATACAATGAAATCTATTCAACAACTGGGGGAAAACACTCCACCTCTCCCTGTAAAAAGTGATATACATACTATTTCTATTATAGGCCAAATAGAGGGTCATCTTGTTTTACCACCCAAGAATAAAACAACCAAGTATGAGCATATTATTCCTCAATTAGTAGCAGTAGAGGAAAACCCTAATATAAAGGGATTATTAGTAATCCTCAACACAGTTGGTGGTGATATAGAAGCTGGTCTAGCAATCTCAGAAATGTTAAGCAGTATGAATAAGCCAACAGTATCCATAGTCTTAGGAGGGGGGCACAGTATAGGGGTTCCTATTGCAGTTGCTACAGATTATTCATTAATTGTAGCAACAGCCAGTATGACAGTACACCCTATTCGCTTGACAGGTATGGTTATTGGTGTTCCTCAGACCTATGAATACTTAGATAAAATGCAGGATAGGGTTATTAGTTTTGTTACCAGGCATTCACGTATTACAGATGATGATTTTCGCCATTTAATGTTCCAAACAGGAGAACTGGTCAGGGATGTGGGAACAGTGTTGGTAGGTGAGGAGGCTGTAAATTCTGGTATAATTGATGGAGTAGGTGGTTTAAACCAGGCTCTAGAAAGACTTCGCTATATGATTAATACCAGGGAAGAGGGTTTGCATAATGATTAATTACTCTATTTATCCAGCAGATGTTGTTTTTAATGAATGGGATGAAACTGAATTAAAATATGAGGAGTTTACTACCAGTGAGGGGGTTATACTTCAGGTAAGGAGGCTGAACGATAATAATGTTAAAATAGACAGGGTTATAAGTAGTAATCCGGAGATATATTTGCGCAATGACCTTGCACCAGGCTGTATTTTAAAAAACAGCTTGCAATTGTAAAGTATAGAATGATAAAATTAATATAAGAAGCATAGTTATATTATTAGTAAAATAAGGGTGTTGATATAACTATGCATATTTTTTTGTTGGGTCTTTTTTTATTTTTAATTGGACTTGAGGGTTCTAAAAAAGGAGTAGAATTAATTTCTTCGGCTGGCTTTGAGGGTATATTACATAAACTAGCTAGTAATCTACCTAGCAGTATTTTCACTGGTATTATTGTAACAGCTATTTTACAGAGTAGTAGTGCTGTTTCAATTGTTTTAATAAGTCTTCTGGAAAGTGGTTTGATATCAGTAAAATCGGCTCTAGCTATCCTTTTGGGGGCGAATATAGGTACCACCTTTACTGTGCAACTTATATCATTTCCTGTCTTGAATACCTATCCTTATTTAATTATACTGGGTCTATTCTTAATTATACTGGGGTGTTTAACATTCAATAAAATAAAAATGCTGGGGTTTATTTTAATTTCCTTTGGCATTATCTTTGCTGGTTTGAATATGATGTCAGCTTTTTTTCAACGTGAAGAGGTAGCAGTTTTTATTAAATATCTATTGATTAAGAGTGGGAATAATGTATTATTAAATATTTTATTAGGGATGATGATCACTGCTGTTATTCAAAGTAGTAGTGCTGTTACCGGGATAACTGTTAGTTTAGCGGTGGCTAATTTAATTACCTTACCTGCTGCTATAGCTATTGCTCTGGGTAGTAATATTGGTACATGTATTACTGCCTATCTTGCCAGTATAAACTGTGAAAGAGAAGCTAAAATACTGGCCAATGGACACTTTATCTTTAATATTATTGGTGTGGTTTTATTATTACCTGTGTTTGATAAATTTGTCTATTTTATTAATCTGACCAGTACTAGCTTGATAAGACAGATAGCTAATGCACACACTATTTTTAATATATTTAATTTATTTGTTTTTTTGCCGGTTTTTAATTCGTTTGTTAGATTTATAGGGGGGGAAAAGGGATGAATTTAATTAATGTAGTTATAATTGGTATTGTTCAGGGAATAACAGAGTTTTTACCGATTAGTAGTTCAGGACATTTAGTGATTTTACAGAATTTATTTGGTATTAACGAGGGGCAATTAACCCTTGATATTTTTTTGCATATTGGTACGGTTATTCCAATTTTGATTATTTACTGGCAGGAAGTAAAAGACATTCTATTATTAAAAAAAGAGAAGAGAAGACTTAGCTACTTAATAATTGTTGGGATTATACCAACTGGTTTAATGGGTTTTTTTTTAAAAGACTTATTTACAGGGCTTTTTTCTTCAGTCTTAAATGTTGGTTTTATGTTATTAATTACAGGGTTATTTCTTTATCTTGTAGAGAAATTTGCTGTTAGTAGAAAGGGATTAGCAGATATGAAAGAACATAATGCTGTTATTATTGGTATTGCCCAGGGATTAGCTATTATCCCAGGTATTTCCCGTTCTGGTACAACCATTACAGCCTCTATTTTTCAGGGCTTTGACAGGGAATTGGCAGCTAAATATTCATTTCTGGTATCTATTCCTGTTATATTGGGGGCTGGAATGTTGGAACTTAAAGAACTCCTTGATAATGGATTTGCTGGTAGCAACTGGGCATTGATTATTACGGGAGCTGTTGTGGCAGCTGTTACAGGTTATCTAGCTATAAAATATCTATTACATGTCCTAAAAAAAGGCAGTTTAATGGTATTTGCTTATTACTGCTGGATACTTGGGGTTTTAATTATTATTTTAGCAGGATTATTTTAGAAGATGTAGAAATATTATTATGGAGGTGTATCAGGTGGACAAAGACGAAAAGGAAAAGGAAAAAGAAATAGATGAAACCCTTGTTCAGGATGAGCTGGATATGGAGACAATAGAAAAAAGAAAGAATGAAATTCTGGGTATTTTAATGATTGCCTTTGGTATATTAAGTGTAATATCACTCTTTACCAGTACTACTGGTATTGTTGGAGAAAAATTATCAAATTCCTATAATTTTTTCTTTGGTCAGGGTGCCTTTATAATTCCCTTAATCTTTATTTTATGGGGAATAACGTTAATTCGTTTTAAAGGTTTAAAAATAAACAGCAGACTACTTGGATTTATTATTTGTTTTATTACTCTTCTTACCCTGATTCATACACGATTATATCCCCGCTTTCCACTTGATTATGCCCTGATGGGTTATGGTGGTGGTCTGCTTGGGGGAGGTATATCCTGGATATCTATACAGTTATTTGGATTAATAGGCACTTATATTATATTGTTTTCTTTTATGCTGATTGGATTTCTTTTATGGTTTAATATCCTCTTATTATCACTCATCCAGAAATTTAAAAATTTAATATCAGCTTATTTTAGAAGGTTTATAAAGAAAGAGAGAAATAAAAACTCAGAATTGGATCAGAGTCCTGTTGAAGCTGGATATTATGATAGTGAATCTAGTTATGAGGAAGATATTTTTGATTTTTCGGTAGATGAAGTGGCGGCTGTTGAGGCCTTAACTGAGCTAGAAGATAGTGAGGAAATTATAAATCAGGAGAATGATCTAGAGGATGAGATATTAGAGCAGGAAGAGATGAAGGATAATATTGATAATGGCGGTGTGAAAGAGAAAAGAAAGTATGTTCTTCCTGGAATAAAACTCCTTAAAGATTCAAAACACAAGAGAAAAAGACCGGGTAATAAATCTGAAGTCCTTGAAGAAACACTGGAGAGTTTTGGAGTTGATGCCAGAGTAATAAAGGTTAATCATGGTCCAACAATCACCAGATATGAAGTTCAGCCAGCATCAGGGGTAAAGGTAAGCAAGATTGTAAATCTTGCTGATGATATTGCTTTATCCCTGGCTGCACCCGGTGTAAGGATAGAGGCCCCTATACCCGGCAAGGCCGCTGTTGGTATTGAAGTACCACATATGGAGAATATTACTGTCAGACTACGGGATATATTGTCTTCCCGGGAGTTTTCCCGGACAAAGGGTAAACTTAGTCTTGCTTTAGGTATGGGCATTGATGGTAGTCCTATTATTGCTGATCTATCACAGATGCCACATCTACTGGTAGCTGGTGCAACCGGCTCAGGTAAGAGTGTTTGTATTAATACGATTATAGCCAGTATACTCTATAAAGCTACACCTGGTGAAGTAAAATTGCTGTTAATAGATCCTAAAAAGGTTGAATTAAGTTCTTACCAGGGTTTACCACATCTTTTTTCACCAGTTGTGTCTGATCCTAAAAAGGCTTCTAGTGTTCTTAAGTTGGTAGTTGATGAGATGGAGAGCAGGTATGAACTATTTTCTGATAGTGGGACAAGAGGTATAAGTTCTTATAATAAAAAAGTAGAACCGGCTGAGAAATTACCTTACATTGTAGTAATTATTGATGAATTATCAGATCTGATGATGGTATCTGCTAATGAGGTAGAAGATAATATATGTCGGCTTGCTCAAATGGCCAGGGCTGCTGGTATCCATTTGGTTATAGCAACTCAACGGCCTTCTGTAGATGTTATTACTGGTTTAATAAAGGCTAATATACCAAGTAGGATATCTTTTGCTGTTTCTTCCCAGACTGATTCAAGGACTATTCTGGATATGGGTGGGGCAGAAAAACTCTTGGGCAAAGGAGATATGTTGTTTGCCCCGGCTGGCACACAAAAACCGAAGCGGGTTCAGGGTGCTTTTGTTGACAATGAGGAGATTAATGCTATTGTTGATTTTGTGAAAAACCAGGGTAATCCAGATTATGAATTTGATCTGGAAGAAATCAAGGATGTTGCGATTGCATTAGATGATAACCATGATGATTTATATGAAGAGGCTGTAAAATTGGTTGTGAATTATCGTGCTTCTATTTCTATGCTGCAGCGGCGCCTGCATATTGGTCATTCCAGGGCTGCCCGTTTAATCGATCAGATGGAGGAAGATGGTATTGTCGGTCCATATGCCGGTAGTAAGCCTCGTGATGTCTTTATTGAACAGGAGGATCTGGAGGAGTTTTTTGCTAAAGACAATGATTAAAGATATAAAAAGGAGTTTTTATATCTTTTATAGAAGTTAAAGATTGAGTAGTTATTTTATTACTTTATTTAATAATACTTCTGTTTGTTAGCAGAAGATTATTGTTGTGTTTAGAAAAATTAGCTTAAGAATAAAAAAACTTATTATAGGGAAAGGAGGGTATAATTTGTCTATAGGTGCTAAATTAAAGGAGGCCAGGGAAAAACAGGGTCTATCATTAAAGGATTTACAGGAAAAAACAAAAATTAGAAGCAAATACCTTGCTGCTCTGGAAAATGAAGAGTATGAGTTAATACCAGGTGAGGCCTATGTTAAAGTGTTTATTAAAGGATATGCTGATTATCTTAATCTTGATGGAGCACAACTGGTAAATAAATATAATCAGGTAAAAGAAATGGAGAGAAAAGAACAAGAGAAAGAGGAAGAGGAAACAATAATTGAAAATGAGAAGAATGAAAAAAATTCCAGCATACTACATAATAAAGTTTTTTTAAGTTTAATAGTAGTTTTACTTGTTTTACTGGTTGTGGGATTTGTGGTTTATAATGTGTTTCTTTTGAATGATTCAAAAAATGAGGTGAATAATATAGCAGATAAGAATTATAATATAGATATTACTGCTGATAAAAAAGAAATTGAATCAGAAGATGAACTTGAAACATATGTTATAGTAGATAATGATTATAATGAAGTAGAAGAAGTCAGTAGTCAGACGGTTAATTCATTTAATCATAGGCCTGTTCAAGATGAAACAGTGTCAAAAAATCTAGACAGCAAAAAAAAAATTATTAAATTACTTGTTATAGATAGAACCTGGTTAGAGATAGTTGTAGATAATAAAAAAATATTTACAGGAATATTAGATAAGGGTGAGGTAAAGGAATATTCAGGTAATGATAAGTTGAGTTTAACGATTGGAAATGCCGCTGGTGTAAAGGTTGAAGTAGATGGTCAAGACCTTGGACCATGGGGCAGAAAGGGTGAAGTGGTAAAAAAAGAAATAAAATTTTAATTTAATGTAAAAAAGGCGGTTTATGATTCCGCCTTTTTAAAGTATTTTGAATATATAAATAATATTGGATAATATTGGACAATAAAAAACACAGCTAAATACTGTGTAAAAGTGGTGGAGGGGGAAGGATTTGAACCTTCGTAGGCATCGCCGGCAGATTTACAGTCTGCTCCCTTTAGCCACTCGGGCACCCCTCCGTATTGGAAGTAAGAAGTCGGGAGTCAGAGCTAAGAAACTCTGTCCTACTTCTTATTTCCTACATCTTAATTGGCACCCTCAAGGGGATTCGAACCCCTGCCGCCAGGATGAAAACCTGGTGTCCTGGACCCCTAGACGATGAGGGCATAGAATGGTCGGGCTGCTCGGATTTGAACCGAGGGCCCCCTGCTCCCAAAGCAGGTGCGCTACCAAACTGCGCCACAGCCCGACAACATTGATTAGTATACAGGAAAAATCCTTTAAGGTCAAAGGGGATGAAGCGGGAATAAATCAGTTTATCAGTGATTAAATCATTATATCTTCGTGAATCTCACTTATTGTACAGATTAATATGATTTAAAAATTATAATTTTATTTGCCATTTCTTATCACTAATGATATTTTATTAATAATATATGATTAAAAAAGAAGAATATACAGATATAATCTAAATAAAGAAGGTGATATATATGAATATACTATTAACAAATGATGATGGTGTTTATGCAGAGGGTATCAGGGCGTTAGCCAGGGCATTAATTAGGAGTGGACATAATGTTATTATTACTGCTCCTGATAGAGAGAGGAGCGCTGCCGGGCATTCAATTACGATTAGTAATCCATTACGGGTCAAGGAGGTTGAACTAGAGATTGAGGGTTTAAAAGCCTATAAAATAAATGGTACTCCTGCTGATTGTGTTAAGCTTGGTGTCGAGAAATTAATTGATTTCAGACCTGATTTTATTATTTCTGGTATAAATGATGGTTCTAATCTAGGATATGATGTGCTTTATTCAGGTACGGTTTCAGCGGCTATGGAGGCCTGGATGATAGGTTATAAAGCAATTGCTGTTTCACTGGCTAGCAGTTCAACCCGTAATTTTGCCTATCCTGCCCGTTTTATTGAGGAACTTGTTAGTGAAAAATTATATAAAACAAATCAAGCAGTTTTATTAAATATTAATTTTCCTGCTCTTAAAGAAAATGAAATTAAGGGTGTTAAGGTAGCTAAGTTGGGAAAAAGTCAATATGAAGATAAGTTTGAAGAACGAATTGATCCTATGGGAAATAGTTATTTTTGGTTAACTGGTGGTTCTATTAATTGTAAAAAAGAAGAGGATACAGATATATATTTGCTTAATAGTAATTATATAACAATTACCCCCTTGAAACCTATTTTAACTGATTATAATACAATTGAATTACTCGATAATAATATTTTTTGAATTAAATCCCCTTTTTGATAATATATTTTAATCAGGGGGGGGATTTTTATGTTTGAAAAGATGAATGAGAATAAAAGTATAAATAATATTATCATTTTTAAGGTTGTCTTACTGGGGATTATTGTCCTGTTGTTTTTAAGTATAATAATGGCTATTTTCTCAAGGTTCTTTTTTAGTTTGCAGACAAACACCTTAAATACAATATTAATAATAACTAACTTTCTAATAATTATTTTAATAGGTTTTTTTGCAGCTAGGAAAGTAGAAAACAATGGTTGGTTACATGGGGGACTATCAGGTTTAATATATATGCTGATCATGATACTTATTGGGATAATAAGTATACCTGTTTCAATCTGGCATATATTATTATTGTCATTTATTGGCCTTTTAGTAGGGAGCATAGGTGGTATTATAGGTATTAATTTCTAAGTCAAAACTTTCCTACATAAATAATGAGGGAAGAAGGGTATCTTAAGAGAGGGAGGTGATATATATTTCAATAGATTCCCTTGATTTAGACCTTCTGCCTCATCAAAAGAAAACGGTCAGAAAGGTAATAGATGAATTAAATGGTAAAGCCATATTAGCTGATGAAGTTGGACTGGGAAAAACCATAGAGGCTGGTATGATCTTAAAGGAGTATATAGAAAAAGGTCTGGTAAAAAAATCATTAATATTAGTCCCTGCTTCCTTAGGGTTCCAGTGGACAAATGAATTAGTTAATAAATTTGAGATTGAGAATATTTTTTTTAATAGAAAGGGAAGGGCCTGGGATTATTTTGATCATCAAATTGCCTCACTGGATAAGGCTAAAAGGAATGACCATGCCCAGATCCTTAAAAAAATAGATTTTGATTTGGTAATAGTTGATGAGGCACATAGACTTAAAAATTGTGATACACTTAACTGGAAATTTGTTAATAATCTAAAAAAGAAGTATTGTCTTTTATTAACTGCCACACCAATTCAAAATAATATTGAAGAATTATATAATTTAATATCTATCTTATATCCAGACCTTTATGGGGATTTAGAAGAATTCAAGAAGAAGTATGTGGCTGGGAAGTATCTTATTAAAAATACAATAAATTTAAAAGAAAAATTGGATAAAGTAATGATTAGAAATTCCCATGCAGATACAGGACTTGAGTTTCCAGAAAGAAAGATATATCATATTAATGTTAAGCTAACAGCTGAAGAAAGAAAATTATATAATAAAGTAAGTAATTATGTTAAAACAGAGTATAGGCGGAGAAAAGCTGGTAGGCTTAGTATTTTAAATCTGCTTACCTATCAGCGTGAAATATGTAGTAGTTCATTTGCTATTATGCAGACACTGGCTCGTAAGAATGAATACTCACCTGTTTTAAAAGAAATTTATGAACTGGCTAAAGGAATTAAAATGAATTCTAAAATTAAAGAGGTTTTAAATATAGTAGGGAAAGTAAATGGCCAGGTTATAATTTTTACCGAATACAGGGCCACACAGGTCTATATAGCAAGATTTCTGGAGGATAAGGGATATAGTACCATCCTCTTTAACGGGGGATATAGTTCCAGTGGGAAGGAATGGGTTAAATATATATTTCAGAGGGACAAGGATGTTCTAATAAGTACTGAAGCCGGTAGTCAGGGACTAAACCTGCAATTTTCCAATATTATAATTAATTATGACCTCCCCTGGAATCCTATGAAGGTAGAACAGCGAATTGGTAGAGTGCATAGGTTGGGTCAGACAAAAGATGTTGAGATTTATAACCTTGTAACTGCTAATACCATTGAAGAAAAAATCATTAAATTATTGTATAATAAGATTAATTTATTTAAAACTATTATCGGAAATATGGAAGATATATTAATAAAACCAGATAAAGTAAAATCAATTGAGCATGATATAATAGAGATTCTTGCTGAGTCAGATTCTGAGAAAGAAATAGAAGAAGGTTTTAAGAATTTGGGTAATAAACTTATTGATAATCATCCTGATAAAAAAAATACACTTTTAACAGTTTAAGTGTGTGTCCAAAAAGTATGAATAGGGGGTTATATACTGATACTTTTCTAACAGACTCTTTAAAATTTAATGTAATATGAATAAAAATTGTGTAAACTGTTAATATTATTTTATAGAAGTCAATAGTTAAACAGGGTTATTTCTGCAATGGGAAAATATATACCAGAAAGGTATATAATTACTGCAGCATTTAAATATAATAGGAGATGCTGTAAGTGACTCTGTTTGCTGTTGACTTCTTTTCTTATAATTAAGTGTTTTGTATAATTAATTATGCGAGATACTTAATTAAATAAAGAAGAGGGCAGGATGTTATCATCCTGCCCTCATATATTTGGTGGGCCCACCAGGATTCGAACCTGGGACCAACCGGTTATGAGCCGGTTGCTCTGACCAGCTGAGCTATGGGCCCTTAGCGACAAAATCAATTATAATATATATTATAATATATGTCAAATAAAATAATTGGTTTTTTCAAAAAAAAGCAGGAATAATTTAAATTTAGTAAAATTATTATAATAGAAGATAGAACAGGAAAGGGTGTGACTGGATGAAGATTGTAAGATTTACTAAAGATAACAGGAAAAGCTATGGAATTTTAAAAGAGGGTAAGATACAAATTATTAATGGGGGTGTTTTTGATGATTATAATTTATCTGATGAGGTTCTTAATCTGGATGAAGTTGTTCTAGAAAATCCAGTTAATCCACCTAATATTATTGCAGTTGGCTTAAACTATCAAAAACATGCTGAGGAGGGTTCACAGGATTTTGGTAAATTACCAGATGCCCCTGTTCTTTTTGTTAAAACAACTAATAGTGTTATTGGACCTGAACAGGATATAAAACTACCATTAAGTGCTCCGAATGAAGTGGATTATGAGGCAGAATTGGCCGTTATTATCGGGAAAAAAGCTAAAAATATTGAAAAAGAAGAGGTTGCTGATTATATATTGGGCTATACCTGTGGTAATGACGTAAGTGCCAGGGACTGCCAATTGAGGATAGATAAACAGTGGGCCAGGGGTAAGTCATTTGATACCTTTTGTCCTTTAGGACCATGGCTTGAAACAGAGCTTAATCCTGATAATTGTAAGATTCAGTCAAGATTAAATGGAAGGGTAATGCAGAATTCTAATACATCAAATATGATTTTTTCAGCGGCAGAAATAATAAGTTACTGTTCCAAAAATATGACACTTTTTCCAGGAACAGTTATTATGACTGGTACACCTGAAGGGGTAGGTTTTGCTAGAGAAGAGCCTGTTTTTCTTAGGGAAGGTGACCTTATTGAAATAGAGATAGAGGGTATTGGAGTATTAAAAAATACTGTTATAAAAGAGAGATAAGACTTGAATGTTGACATCCATAGTAATTAGCAGTGTCAAAGACTTTATAATAGTATAAACCATTTATTTTCTTTTAACGGCTATTTTCCGGCAATGTAGTACTTGACCTATTACCTCCACTTTAATATAATTGTTTTTGTCGTTGCAACACAGTATTTTCTTTGTACAGGGGTGTAGCTCAACTGGTAGAGTAGCGGACTCCAAATCCGTTGGTTGCGGGTTCAAGTCCTGCCGCCCCTGCCATTTGAATAAGCTAACGTGGCTCAATTGGTAGAGCAGCTGACTTGTAATCAGCAGGTTACCGGTTCAAGTCCGGTCGTTAGCTCCATTCGTTAATATAGCGTGGAATATTGCTTTTAATATAAGTAAATAATTTAATTCAGGTAGCTGGTTTTCTCATTTTTTATGGGAGGTCAGCTTTTTTATTTTTAAGTTTATTTCCCTTTCCTGCTATAAAAAACAGGAATTTTTAACTTTATATATAAATTTATATATGTATATTGTAATTTAGGGGGCAGAATTAAATGGAGAATAAAATAAGATTACAGAAGCTGCTTAAAGAGCTATTTCAATTTGATAATGCTAATCTGGACTTTGGCATATATAAGGGGGTCTGATTATATGCAATTATCTAAAGAAATGATTAGTAAGATTGAGAAAATATTAAGGGATAGAGATGTTTCAAAGGCCAGCATCTTTGGTTCTTATGCCCGGGGAGATGCCAGTGATAATAGTGATATCGATTTGCTAATTGAACCTGCCAAAAAAAGTCTCTTTGAGATTGCTGGTATAAAAATGGATTTAGAAAAAGCCCTGGATAAAGAGTTCGATGTACTGACATATAATGGCCTGAATTATTCCAGAGATGCTGAGTTTAAGGAACGTGTTTTAAAAGAACACATGATAATAATATGATAGATAGAAACAAAAAGGCTCTGAATGATATTATTTATTGTATTGATCTAATTAATCGTTATACTGATGGTATCTCTAAACACGATTTTTTAACCAGTCAGGAAAAACAAGATCTGGTTGTTCACCGATTGGAGATATTAGGGGAAGCCACTAAAAGATTAACTGAGTATTTTATCAGTAAGTATCCTGATATTAACTGGAGTGAAATGGCCAAGATGCGTGATGTCTTAATCCATTAGTATGACGGAATTGACCTAGAAATAGTCTGGGAAACTATAAAAGTCGATCTGGTAGAAGTAGAAAAATATGTGAAAGATATTTATAGTAAAATCTAAGATAGGACTTTAAAGGTTTATTTGTTGAAGATAGAAACCTAATAACTAGGATGTTTAGTAAGATATTGCATGATTAATGTTTAATATTTGGATTAGAGGTATATTTGATATGATGATTTATTTAAAGATATTGTAGATGAATGGATAAATCTAAGGGATTATGGAGTTCGGGCGAAATATCTCTTTCATATTGAGATTGAAGAACAAGCTGTTAACCTGGCAATAAAAGATAGCGAAAATATAAACTTTTGTTTTAGCTAAGGTATATGATTAATCAAAAATATTTATAAGATAAATCTAAAAGATAATATTACACCCTGGTATCTTAGGAACCAGGGTCTTATTATTTAGTAGAGGAATTATCCTGGAATTATTTCTTAACCCATTTTAGTTCATAGCCAATTATATCTGCGATTTCTTTTACTTCTTGATATTGTATTGTCTGTCGTCGTAATTTATTGCTTAAATTTTCAGGGGAATAATTTATATTATATCTTTTTCCTAATTCAGCAGCAACATCTTTAATAGTCCAGTCCGTTTCTATTATTTTTGCTTTTATTTCATTTTTGATGCTCATAAATAACCTCCTTTACAATAATTATACTAAGCTAATAGTAAATAAGCAAACGATTTAGTTAAGAAAATTACATATAAGTATTGACATTATAATAAAAAGATATTATAATGAAGTTATAAAATAAACTAATAAATTAGTAAAATAACTATATAGTTATACTAATAACAAATAAAGATATGCTTAATTGAATAAAAAAATAAAAATATAAAACTGAGGAGGTGTAATTGTGAATAATGAGGATTTAGATTTTTTCTTTAGATTACAAGATAAGAGTAAAGAAGAGTTTAAAGAGGTCTTATCAAACTATGTTTTTTATCGTTTTGAAGATGATCCAATTGAAGAGATTGTAGAAGAATATAAAAATAATAATGATAATTATTCAAAAATATATCAGCAAATAAGTCAGGACTTACCTGAGGAGAAACGAAAACTTTTGTTAGACTTGGATTTTTACGTAGGCAGTAATCTAGTAATTTCCGAAAGAACTAGATACTGGCAGGGCTTCAAAGATGCCTATAGACTATTTGCTATGCTTAATTCTTGAATATGAAAAGATGTCTGTTTACGAAAACTAAATGCAGGAAATAGTAAAGTGCACGAGTCTAAACTTGAAAGCCTTGATAGCAGATTAAGTCATGTGGAAGGCCATATAAAGAAAATGGAGGGTAATATAGAGAGAATAGAAGGAGACATAAGGGAAATAAAAGATAATAGTAAAAGAATCAACAATATAGCTAACTTAGCCCTTAATAATGCAGCCCAAACAGCCTGGATATAGCTGACCTAAAGGAGCTGTTCTGAAAAAGCAAGTAAAGTTCTTTAAAGACTTAAAGCCTACAGGCATAGTTTGTGGGTCTTTTTTTTAGCCTATATTATTGGTAGAAAAGCTAACTTGTAATCGGTGGCTTATTGGTTTAAGTCTTGTTGTTAGCTCCATTGAAACATAAGGCCTTACGTTTTTTTTGTTTAAAAAATATAAAATTACTAATTATTATAGTACCTTATTAATACATATTAAATAGGTATGATATAATCTTGCATAATTATAGACATAGTGATATAATTTTTTCTAATGAGGAAGTGGTTAAGTGTGTCAGAAAATAGATATCGGTCCAATAAGATTAAACAGGAACATACAATTTTGAGTGATATTTTTCCTTTTCTAGAGGAGATTGCTATGATGAAGACGGTAAAGAGTATTATTCCAGGGCGAATAAACAGACGTAAAGGAAGTGGAATACAGGCTTATCTACAATTGAAGTATAAGACTGCAAGTGGTATTAAATTACTGGGAAAAACTAGTTCTTCAATCCAGGAGGTATTTGTGGTTACAGATAATCAGGATAAAACAATAGAAAACCTGAAATTAAAGGAATTTATTAAATAAATTATAATCTGTAGGATTCTTTTCTTGACAAAGAATTTATAATTATATATAATTAATCTTGTTTCGGGTTGTGGCGCAGCTAGGTAGCGCGCACGTCTGGGGGGCGTGAGGTCCCGGGTTCAAATCCCGGCAACCCGACCATTCTAGAATTTGAATTAATAATTATAGATTAAATTTCAAGTAGAAGCCCTTTTTATGGGCTTTTTTGTATAGCAGTCACTTTTATTAGAATTTGATTAGAAAGGAATTCTTATGATTACAACATCATTAATCAGTCTTGGTTGCTCCAAAAATCAGGTGGATAGTGAACTTATGTTGGGGGTTTTATCGAAAGATGATGATATTTGTATAATAGATAATCCAGCTAATGCTGATATAATAATAATTAATACTTGTGGATTTATTCAGGATGCCAGGGAAGAATCAATTGATACAATAATTCAGGCTGGTCAGTTAAAAAAACAGGGGCAGTGTAAGTCTATTATTGTAACTGGCTGTCTTACTCAGAGATATAGAGATGAAATACTAAATGAACTACCTGAAGTTGATGCAATTATAGGAACGAGTAAATTTGATGAAATAACAAATATTCTAAAACTTACCCTAAGTGGAAATAGGGTTAATAGAGTGGCTTCTCCAGCATTTTCATATAAATCTTCACAGGCGAGGGTCTTATCAGAACTACATTATGCTTATGTTAAAATAGCAGAAGGTTGTAATAATAATTGTAGTTACTGTAGTATACCTAGAATAAGGGGTCCTTTATACAGCCGTCAAATGGAAGATATTTACGAAGAAGTAGCAGGGTTTGTAGAAAAGGGTGTTAAAGAGATTATATTAGTTGCTCAGGATACTACCTGTTACGGGCTGGACATATATGGAAAACCTGCCCTAGCTGACTTGTTAGAAAAATTAAATGAGATTAAAAATCTTAAATGGTTGAGAATAATGTATAGTTATCCCGAAAGGATTAACAACAGACTTATTAGTATAATGGCTAATAGTGATAAGATTTGCAATTACCTTGATCTTCCTGTACAACATTCTTCAAATAAAATAAGAAAAAGAATGAATAGAACAGGTAGAAGGTCTCAACTCCTTACTAGGATAAAAAAAATTAGAAGGGAAATACCAGGTATTGCCCTCAGAACTTCATTAATAGTAGGTTTTCCAGGTGAAACAGATGAAGACTTCAGGGATTTAATAGATTTTATCCAGCAGATAAGGTTTGATAGATTAGGTGTTTTTAAGTATTCTGCTGAAGAGGATACCCCGGCTTCATCATATAGCGGACAGATTCCTGAGGATATTAAAGAAGAAAGGTATCAAAAGATAATGGAAATTCAACGGGAGATATCTTATAATAATAATCAGAGACTAGTGGGGAAAAATATAGAGGTATTAATCGATGAAATTACAGATGAATATGCAATTGGACGGAGCAGATATGATGCGCCTGAGATTGATAATCAGGTCTATCTAGCTGTAAAAAGTTATAGGAAAGGTGATCTGCTCTATTGTAAAGTCAGTGATGCCTACGAATATGATTTAATAGGAGAGATAATTAAATGAACTTACCAAATAAATTGACTTTAGGCAGGGTAATATTAGTGCCGATTTTTATGTTATTCTTGTTATTGAGGGAAAGCCATCCGGTTTTTTTCGAAATAATTGCCTTGTTTGTTTTTATCGTAGCCGCTATTACAGATGGACTGGATGGTTATCTAGCAAGAAAACAGCAGAAGATAACCAAGTTTGGAAAGATACTTGACCCTCTGGCTGATAAGCTATTAATAAGTGCTGCTCTAATCTCTTTTGTTGCTTTAGGTGAGATTTCTGCCTGGCCTGCTATTATAATTATTGGCCGGGAACTGGCAGTAACTGGATTGCGGGTAATATCAGCAAGTGAAGGTAAGGTGATAGCTGCCAGTAAATGGGGCAAGTGGAAAACGGGGTTACAGATTGCAGCTGTTATAGCTGTAATAATAGACTCGGATTTAATAAGATTGCCTCTTGATATAGGAAATATTTTATTATGGATTGCTGTGATTATTACAATTATTTCTGGTATTGACTATTTTACTAAAACTAATATTGATTTTTTTCATGAAGAAAAGGGTTGAATAAAGATAATAATTATTTTAGACCTGATTTATTAACTGCCTTAATTCAGGTCTTTATTTTGATGGAAAAGATTACAAACATTATATCATAGAAACATAAGTTATATGATGTTATAATAAAATATGTACCTTAGTTAAATAGAGAGGAGGATTATAATGGAATTTAAGGGTGTCAAAATAAATATTGTAGCTATTGTTATCTTATTAGTATTAATTTCATTTTTTGTAGGACAACACTTTTATAAAGTATATAATATTGATAAACCTATCAAAGAAGAGATAGCAGGGGTTGATGGTGTTAAAGAGGTAGAAATGGTAAATAAAGATGGTAAGATGGATATGATTTTGAGTCTTGACCCGGCTATTGATTTCTATCATGTCTATAAAGAGATAGAAGGCATTTTTGCTGATAGTAAGATAAATGATAAAGGCAGTATAATAATAAAAAATGAGTCTAATAGTGACCTTGATAATGTATATTATCGATTACACTATGCAATCTATGAGGGTATAAAAACCAGTAAATTTGTTACTATGGAAGAGAATGTAGCAGAGGTTGTTGAGGAAAGTGAATTTACAGATTATAAGCTCTGGATAGATAATGAGGCAGTCTATTTTCAATTAAATGGAGATAAAACATCTCTATATAAGAAGATTCCTTATAATAAGACAATAACAGTTCACACAGAAGGGGGTGGCTCAAATGGTTAAAGAGATTGGAATTGGAATAGTTATTTCCACATTAATTATACTGGCTTTACAGGGGTTTAATATCCTACCACTTATTTTTCTATCCTTCTTAACTTTTTTTATGTGGCAGATGCTGACTAATGGAGGTATTACCGGTTCATCAACTGCTAATAAGGGTTCTACTGATAAGAAAATTCCTTTAGTAAGGTTTAACGATATTGGTGGACAGGATTCTGCCAAAAAGGAATTAATGGAAGCACTTGATTTTATTAAAGATATCAATGGAATAAAATATATGGGAATAAGGGCAATTAAAGGAATATTATTGAGCGGACCTCCTGGTACTGGTAAAACAATGCTAGCCAAGGCTGCCGCTAGATATACTGACTCTGTTTTTAAAGCAACTTCAGGTAGTGAGTTTATAGAAATGTATGCTGGTTTAGGTGCTAAAAGGGTTAGAAACCTATTTAAAGATGCCAAACAATCTGCTAAAAAAACTGGTAAGGATAGTGCTATTATTTTTATTGATGAAATTGATATCCTTGGTAGTAAGCGTGGACAGGTTACCAGTCATTTAGAATATGATCAAACCCTAAATCAATTACTGGTAGAGATGGATGGGTTATCTGTCGATGATGATGTTCAACTCCTGGTAATGGCTGCTACAAATAGGATCGATATTCTTGATCAGGCCCTATTAAGGCCAGGTCGTTTTGATAGAATAGTCCAGGTTGATCTTCCTGCAAAAAAAGGGCGCTTAAGTATTCTTGAACTCCATACAGCCAATAAACCACTAGATGATGGGGTTGATTTAGAAAAAATAGCCCAGGACACTTTCAGGTTTTCTGGTGCACATCTAGAAAATCTGGCTAATGAGGCAGCTATTTTTGCTTTAAGGGAAGGTTCAGAAAAAATAAAACAAAGACATTTTATGGAAGCTATCGATAAAGTGATTATGGGGGAAAAGCTTGATAGACGCCCGGCTAAAGAAGAATTAAAAAGGGTGGCTATTCATGAAACCGGTCATGCCCTGATTGGGGAAATTTTAAATCCTGGTTCAGTGTCTACTATTACTATAACATCAAGAGGACGGGCCCTTGGTTATGTAAGACATAATCAGGAAGATGATTTTTATTTACAGACCAAAGATTATATAGAAAAGCAAATCAGTGTTTGTATTGCAGGGGCAGCGGCAGAAGAAATACTTCTGGATAGTAGAAGTACTGGAGCTAAAAATGATTTTGAAAAGGCTGTAAAATTAGTAAAAATAATGGTTACCTCTGGTATGACTGAACTTGGTGTAGTAGATGAAAATGCTATACCCAAAGAATTACTACATCAGGAGATGACCAAAATCTTTACTGAAATTGAGAATTTTGTTCGGGGATTAATTAAAGATAACAAAGAAATTGTTAAAGATATTGCAGACCAGCTTATTAATAATGAAAGATTTTCTGGTGATGAGCTTAGAAAATTATTGGAGATTAGTAAGTCTGCTTAAGTGGGATAGATGGACATTTTATCTGGTAAAGAAATTTTATTCTATTACTCTCGGGTAAAATGTCCCCTGTCTGCTTTTAATATTTTATGTTATAATAAATATAGGTATTATACTATGATTTACATATCTAATAATTATTGATACTGCTATTTTTTCAAGAAGGGATTGGAGAGGATATTTGTGATTGTAGAGATAATTTCTATTGGTACAGAGTTATTACTGGGGGATATTATAGACACTAATTCAGCCTATATTGCTGAAAAATTAACTGAAAATGGTTTTGATATACACTATGTATCAACTGTTGGTGATAATCTGGCAAGAATAACTGCAACTATCAAAAGGGCTCAACAGAGGGCTGATATTATTATTACAACTGGTGGACTGGGACCAACTGATGATGACCTTACAAGGGAAGCAATTGCTGCCAGTATGGGTTTGGAGTTAAAGAAAGATGAAAGACTATTAACTGCAATCAAGAACTACTTTAGAGAAAAAAACTATTCTATGACTGTAAATAATGAAAAACAGGCCTGCCTTCCTGAAGGTGCTACTGAAATTCCTAATGAAAAGGGTACTGCCCCTGGTATATTGTTGGAAAGAGATGACATAATAATAATATCAATGCCAGGTGTTCCAGGAGAAATGAAAGACATGCTTGAAAGAAAGGTTTTACCTTATTTAAAGGAATTAAGTGCTGGGTTGATTCAATCAAGGGTTTTAAATTTTTTTGGAATAGGTGAATCTTCTTTAGAGATGGAAATTAAGGATATACTTGATAAACAGACAAACCCTACTATCGCATTACTGGCAGGCAAAGGGGAGGTAAAGATTAGGATAACTTCCAAGGCCAGTTCTAAAGAAAAAGCAGGGGAATTAATTGCTGCTGTTGAAAAAGGGATTAGAGAAAGAGTTGGCGAATATGTCTATGGCAGTGATGATAAGGGGTTAGCAGTTGTAGTTGCGGAATTATTAAAAGAAAAAGGATTAAGCATTGCAACTGCTGAATCCTGTACAGGAGGTCTTTTGGGGGATAGAATAACAAATATAGCTGGAAGTTCAGAATATTTCCAGGGAGGAGTAATAGTCTATAGTAACCAGGTGAAACATGAGCTTTTGGGGGTTGAGGAAAATACCCTTAAAAAATATGGTGCTGTGAGTGCAGAGACTGCTCAGGAAATGGCAGAGGGCATTAAGGATAATATGAGTACTGATATAGGGATAGCGATTACCGGAATAGCCGGTCCTGGGGGTGGTAGTCAGGGAAAACCTGTAGGACTTGTATATCTAGGATTAGCCATTGATGATTATAGCCAGACATTCAAACTCAAGCTGCGTAATGATCGGGCCTGGAACAAATGGATGAGTACGCAATATGCCTTATATTACCTTTATAGATATCTGGTAAATGGGCAGGAGTTTTAAAGATAAACATGAATATAATAAATAAGTGTCTTTAATATTCTTAATTAATCTTTAAGGAGGATGGATGATATGTTTAAAGAAAAACGAATATATATGGTTTTGTTTTTATTAGCCTTTGTAATGATAGTACAAACCGGTCTAGTATCTGCTGACCATGGTTTATTACTGGAAGGGATAAGTAAATACTATAATGGTTCATATGAAGATGCAATAATTAATTTTAATGATTACCTGGCAGAAGATAGTCATAATCAAGCCGATGCCTTATATTATCAAACACTTGCTTATTTGAAGTTAAATAATGTGGGTGCAGCCAAGAATAATATGAATTCACTTGAAGAAATAGGCTACAAATTTGGTCTCTTACACTGGGAATTAGGACAGGTTTACTTGAATAAAGATGGTTATTTTGATAGTCCCTTCTATAATGAAGCTAAAAGGGAATTAATTAAAGCAAGGGAGTTAGGAATAGATACTGCTGGTTTTCATAAAGATCTGGCTGTAACTCACCAGGGATTAGGAAATATTGAAGAGGCTATTAATGAATATGAGGCTTCTTTAGCTAAAAGTGGTAAAACAGATGATTATATAAACCTTGCTTCATTATATAGGGATTCTGGTCAACTTAAAGAGGCCTTGACAGCATATGAAAAAGCCCTGGAAGACAAAAGAGATGATGTATCAATTTATCTTAATATGGGGGATATTTATTTAGGGCTAGAAGATTATCAATCTGCTATAGATATATTGTCTAAAGGTGTAGAGATCAGTCCTAGTTTTGTAGCAATCAGGACTAAGCTGGCTGTTGCTTTATATAGTAATGGTGATATTGATAAAGCCAGGGATGAATTTGAGCTTATTGTAGAACAAAATAGAAATATTTATCAGGCATATTATTACCTGGCTGAGATATATAAAAAGGAAGGTGAAATAGAGAGTGCTATAGCATATTATAATGATGCTATCAAGTATAATGGAAGCTATGTAAGGGCATATCTTGCGCTGGGGGATATTTACCTGGAAGATGATAGTCCTTATAAAGCTATGGCACAGTATATAAAAGCCCTGGAGCATAATCCTGAACATGCACCTGCTCATTTCAGTCTGGCACTGGCTTATAAAAATTTAGATATGAAAGAGGCTGCTATTAATGAACTTAGAAGGGCAATCCATCTAGATAGTAGTCATGTCCAGGCAAAAAGAATGCTGGCTGAAATGTTAAAGGAATAGTATGATGAGACTTTTTATTGCTATTAAATTGCCTGCCTTACTGCGGGATAATCTCTGTAGACAGCTTGATATTCTAAAAAAGGAAATTAATGCAGGATTAAAATGGGTTAAAAAGGATCATTATCATATAACCCTCAGGTTTTTGGGTGAGGTTAAAGGGGATAAAATTTTTGATATAAAAAAAGCTATAGATATAGTAGCTCAGGGAACAGCAATTGCTCCACTCCTTTTTAAAGGGAGTGGTGCTTTTCCATATCCAGACAATCCTAAAATATTTTATTTAGGGGTAGACAAAGGGGAAGATTATCTTAAAATAATACACTATAAGTTAGAAGATGAATTAGTTAAAATAGGATTTAAAAGGGAAGATAGGTCATATACCCCTCATATAACACTAGCTAGAAGTAGAAGAAATACTGATATGAAAAGATTGTCGCGTGATATTAAGGAATTAATGAATAAAGAATTTTTTGTTGGGGAAATGGTCCTGGAAAAAATATCACTGATAAAGAGTGAATTAAAATCAGATGGCCCTGTTTATCAGGACATATATTCAGTTTCTTTATAGTATGATAGTATAATAAGAAAATATACTTGTTTTTTCTAAACAAATGTTCTATAATAGAATTATAAACAAATGTTCTATAGAAGGAAATTATCTGTGAGGTGAATAATGTGGTTAACGAAAAAGAAAAAGCGCTTGATATGGCGATTAAAAGAATTGAAAAACAGTTTGGTCAAGGTTCAATTATGAAATTGGGAGAGGCTAAAGCAATGAATGTAGAGGTTATACCCACAGGGGCTCTTCCGCTTGATATAGCCCTTGGTGTAGGAGGGGTTCCTAGGGGTAGGATTATTGAGATATATGGGCCAGAATCCTCTGGGAAAACGACACTAGCCTTACATATTATAGCTGAAGCCCAGAAAAAGGGTGGGATAGCTGCTTTTATAGATGCAGAACATGCCCTTGATCCAAAGTATTCGGAAAACCTGGGGGTTAATATTGATAATCTCTTGATATCACAGCCGAATAATGGGGAAGAGGCCCTGGAAATTGCTGAAGCCTTAGTGAGGAGTAATGCTATAGATGTTATTGTAATTGATTCGGTAGCTGCTCTGGTTCCAAAGGCAGAAATAGATGGAGAGATGGGAGACAGTCATGTTGGTTTACAGGCAAGATTAATGTCACAGGCCATGCGTAAGCTTTCGGGGGCAATAAGTAAATCCAAGACTATTTGTATTTTTATCAATCAAATCAGGGAAAAGGTTGGGGTTATGTTTGGGAACCCGGAGACAACTCCAGGTGGAAGGGCTTTAAAGTTTTATTCTTCTGTAAGAATGGAGATAAGGCGGGCTCAGGCAATTAAAGATGGTGATGAGTCTATTGGTGCTCAAACTAAAGTAAAGGTTGTCAAAAACAAGGTAGCCCCACCATTTAGACAGGCTATGTTTGATATTATGTATGGGACCGGCATTTCTGCTTCTGGTTGTATACTTGATATGGGGGTTGAGACCGGTATTATTGATCGGGCTGGTTCCTGGTATTCTTATGGTGATGAACGACTTGGTCAGGGACGGGAAAACTCCAAGAAATTTCTGGAGGATAATGGAGATATCTTAAAAGAGGTAGATGAAAAAATCAGGGGCTCATTAGGTTTATTAGATGAAGAAGAGGTTGCTGCCAGTGAGGAAGAATCTTGATGACTGCCTTCAATCTGCTAAGGATGATGCCTTTAATCTCCTTTCTTATCGGGAAAGGAGTGAAAATGAACTTAAAAAACGTCTATTAAGAAAAGGACATAAAAGGGCTATTATTAATCAGGTTATAGCAAGGTTGAAGGATTTAGACTATCTAAATGATAAAAGATTTGCTGAGATGTGGATACGGGATAGAATTGCTAATAAGCCGCGAGGGCGGTATTACTTAAAAAAAGAATTAAAGAATAAGGGTGTTAAACCAGCGGTTATTGCTAGTGTCTTAAACAAACTTTTAACAGATGGCAATGAAAAGGAAATGGCTGAAAAATTAGCGAATAAATGGATAAAATCCCATTCGATAGATAAATATCATGAAGCAGAGTATTTTTTAAGATTAAAAAGGTATTTACGTAATAAAGGATTTAGTTTTGATTTAGTTAATATAGTTGTCTCAAAAATAGAAGAAAATCAATAAAATATTATCTTCGGCTTTATACCGCTTATCTTTTGTTTAAGTTTCTTGACAGTCAGGGATAAAAGAGATAAAATAATAACAGGCGTTTTCCCGATTTTGTTTGACTTTGTATATAAATTAATTAAATATTGTTTGATGGGAGGTGAATACGATTAATGGAGGTGTATTGTATGTAGTAGTTGCTGTACCCGCCAGTATTATTATCGGGTATTTTATTAGAAAATATATTGCGGAAGCAAAAATACAGTCTGCTGAACAGGAAGCTAGGAAAATTCGTGAGACGGCAGAACGCGAAGCAGAATCAAAAAAAAGGGAATTAATCCTTGAAGCTAAGGAATCAGCCCATAAAATTAAAGAAGAAACAGATAAAGAGAATCAAAAAAGAAGGAGTGAATTGCAGAAGTTAGAAAATAGACTCCTTCATAAAGAAGATTCTTTAGACCGCAGAACGGAAACACTTGAAAGAAAAGAACAGAGTATACGTGATAAAGAAAATTATTTAAATAATCAGGAAAAAGAGATTGTAAATTTGAAAGAAAAGCAGCTAAAAACCCTTGAAGAGATTGCTAATTTTACGCAAAATGAGGCCAAAGAATTCCTTTTTAAAAAGGTTGAGGAAGAGTTAGAGCATGAGTTTGCTAAAATGATCAAGGAAAAGGAGGCAAGGGTTAAGGAAGAAGCTGATAAGAAGGCAAGAGAGATTATCTCACTGGCAATCCAACGCTGTGCTGCTGATCATGTTGCTGAAACAACCATCTCTGTTGTTTCTCTACCAAATGATGAGATGAAGGGTAGAATTATTGGGCGTGAAGGGCGTAATATCAGGACACTTGAAAGTATAACTGGTATTGACTTAATTATTGATGATACACCTGAGGCAGTTGTTATCTCCGGTTTTGATCCCATGAGAAGAGAAATTGCCAGGATTGCTCTGGAGAAATTAATAGTTGATGGAAGAATTCATCCAGCTCGCATAGAGGAAATGGTAGAAAAGGCCAGGAAAGAATTGGACACACATATTAGAGAAGTTGGTGAACAGGCTACTTTTGATGCGGGAGTACACGGTCTTCATTCAGAATTGGTTAAATTACTGGGAAGGCTAAAATTTAGGACCAGTTATGGACAAAATGTGTTACAGCATTCACTGGAAGTTTCATATCTGGCAGGAATTATGGCAGCTGAATTAGGTGCTGATATTACTCTTGCTAAACGAGGTGGATTACTGCATGATATAGGAAAATCGATTGATCATGAGGTTGAAGGGCCGCATATCAAAATTGGTATGGACCTTGCTCGCAAATATGGAGAATCTGATAAAGTAATTCATACTATTGGTGCTCATCATGGAGATATTGAATTTGAATCAATAGAAGCTGTCTTGGTTTCAGCTGCAGATGCAATTTCAGCTGCAAGACCTGGGGCCAGAAGGGAAACGCTGGAATCATATATCAAGCGTCTTGAAGAATTAGAAAATATTGCCAACACATATAATGGTGTTGAAAAGGCTTATGCTATACAGGCTGGCCGTGAAATCAGGGTAATTGTTGAGTCTGATAAGATTGATGATTCCAAGTCTTCGAAAGTTGCTAGAGATTTATCGAAGAGAATTGAAGAAAGTCTTGACTATCCTGGACAGATTAAGGTTGTTGTTATTAGAGAGACCAGGTCTGTTGATTATGCAAAATAATATATGAATATCCGGGCTCCTTTTACAGGGGCCCTTTTTAGAATAAAGCTAAAAATATAAGGTGGATAAAAATGAGAATTTTCTTTATAGGTGATATAGTTGGACGTATTGGTCGGAAAGCAGTTAAAGAAATATTGCCTGACCTTCAGAAAAAGCATGGTTTTGATTTTGTAATTGCTAATGGTGAAAATGCAGCTGGTGGCTTTGGATTAACTAAATTAGTGGCTCAAGAACTCTATAGTTATGGGATTAATTGTTTAACTATGGGTAATCATACCTGGGATAATAAAGATATTTTAAATATTATTGATGAGTATGCAATTGTTCGGCCGTTAAACTATAACCTGGGTAGTCCTGGTTCAGGCTGGCGGATTTTTGCAATAAATAATAAAAAACTTGCTGTTGTGAATTTTATAGGCCAGGTCTTTATGGATAATAATTCTCCCTTTGATAAATATGAACAGGAAATAGCTAATATAAAAAAGGAATCCGATCTAATAGTAATTGATTTTCATGCTGAAGCTACTGGTGAAAAGTTAGCATTTGCCCATTATGTAACTGCTGATGTCAGCTGTGTTGTTGGTACACATACCCATATACAAACTGCTGATGAAAAGATTATAGAACAGCAGACAGCTTATATTACTGATCTTGGTATGACAGGTGCTGTTGATTCGATATTGGGTATGTCTAAAACTAGTGTAATTGAAAGGTTTAGATATCAGATACCTCAACGTTTTAAAGTGGCCAGGGGTCTTTATCAGCTGGAAGGCCTTCTAGTTGATATAAATGACACTACAGGAAAAGCAGAAAGTGTTTTACGAATACATCAAACCTCTTTGAAATAATTTTTAGAATTATTTTACTAAACTTGCAGGAATTTTTTTATAAGTGACTAATATAATATATAAGAATAGTTAAATTTAACAATACAAGGAGGTTTTTTACTATCATGGAAGTATTAAAAGTATCAGCAAAATCGAGCCCTAATAAAGTAGCTGGCGCATTAGCTGGTGTATTAAGAGAAAGAGGTAGTGCTGAACTACAAGCTATTGGGGCTGGGGCTTTGAACCAGGGTATAAAAGCAGTAGCAATTGCAAGAGGGTTTGTTGCTCCCAGTGGAATTGACCTGATTTGTATTCCTGCATTCACAGATATAGAGATTGATGGTGAAGAAAGAACAGCTATCAAATTAATTGTAGAACCGCGATAATATATTTGTAATTGACCTGTTTGTCCGCCGGGCAAGCAGGATTTTTGTATTTTGGGGGGGTTATTTTATGTCTGGATTTATGGAGCTATTATGGTGTTGAGGGGGTAGAGGCAGTCAGGGATACTCAGCTTTTTTAAATAATTCTGCTAAAGCAGAAATAATAGATGTAATTAAGCATATAGATTATATTAGAAAGCTTATAGGGTATTAATTATATTATACTTAAGTACAGATTATGATGGGATTAAAAGTATTACGGTTGGTTTAGAAAATATTGCTAAGTTAAATAAGCTAAAGGAGATGCTTTATAAAAATGCTTATTCCAGGAGAGATATTAATAAATATTCTGGGGGAATTGGTCCTATTTTATAAGTGATTTACTGGGGGTAGGTTTATGATTAATTATTTGTGGCTGGGATTGATTATTACTGGATTTATAGTAGGGGGGATTACTGGGCAGATAGATAAGGTCTCAGAGGCAATTTTTCAGGGTGCTGAAGATAGTGTAAGACTAACAATAGATTTATTAGGACCCATAGCGCTTTGGTTGGGAATCATGAATATTGCCCAGAAATCTGGTTTTACTCAGCTGTTGGGGAGATTAATTAAACCATTAATTAATTTAATTTTTCCCGGAATACCTGATGGTCATCCAGCAAGGGGGGCTATAGTTTTAAATATGGTAGCCAATATGCTGGGTCTGGGAAACTCTGCTACTCCTTTAGGTATTAAAGCAATGCAGGAATTACAGGATATTAATCCAAAAAAAGAAAGAGCCAGTTTTGCTATGTGTACGTTACTTGCCCTGAATACTTCCAGTATAACAATCATTCCGGCAACAATAATCAGTTTAAGGGTTGCCTGTAATTCAAATAATCCAACAATAATAATAGTGAGTAGTATTTTTGCAACAAGCATTTCAACGGTTACCGCCTTATTTTTTGACAGATTTTTCAGAGTTTTTACCAGGGAGTGAGTTGATTGTTTGAGATAATAAAAGGGATCTCTAACTGGAGTATAGCAATTTTAATCCTTATTATACCATTATATGGTTTTTTAAAAGGTGTAAAGGTATATGATGTTTTTGTTGAAGGTGCAAAGGGTGGGGTTAAAACAGTTTTAAAGATCTTTCCCTATTTACTGGCTATGATGATTGTAATTAATATTTTTCGAGTTTCAGGTGCTATGAATCTATTAATTAATTTGATAAATCCAGTCACAAAAAAATTAGGAATACCTGATGATGTTCTGCCATTATTGTTTTTAAGACCTCTTTCTGGTAATGCTTCACTTTCATACACAAGTTATTTACTAAAAAACTCTGGTCCAGATTCTTTTATAGGTAAACTTGCTTCTACTATACAAGGAAGTACTGAAACTACTTTTTATATAATTGCTGTGTATTTTGGGGCTATTGGTATAAAAAAATATAGATATGCTGTAACTGTAGGTTTATTAGCCGATATTGCTGGTTTTTTTGCAGCAGTATTTGTTTGTAAATTATTGTTTTTATAAATGAATAAAATTTTTTATTATAGAAATAATATAAGTAAAAATAGATGGGAGTGTGAAAACTTGGGGCTTGATTATATGAAAAAGTTAGAAGAAACCTTTATGGAATATACTACTGTATATGATAAAAATATAAAAAAATTGATTAAAGATAGAGGGGTTGAAATAAGTAATCAGGAAATAGATGAAATTTTACATGATGCAAAATACATGACAGTTAATAATAACGCATAGATAAAATAATATATAATTTTACTAGATATTATTCAGGCCTTTAGTCTTAAAGATTAAAGGCTTTTTTAAATTTTAAATAGATAGGCAGGAAAACTCTCTTAGATGTAGAATTTATAATTATAGGACAAGTATAAAAGGAGTGGTGGAATTGAATTTAGGTAAAATATATAGTTTTCTGGCATTAGGTGGGCCGATGACAATACCATTAATGATTGCCTCTATTTTTAGTTTTGCTGTAATTTTACAGAAATTAATATTTTTCATGCGTTATCGTGATAGTAGTTTTCGTTTAATAAAAAAAATAGAACTACTAGTTGAGCAGAACGATATTTTAACAGCCCTTAATGAGTTAAAAGGAGAAAAAGGACCTAATGCAAAGCTTCTTGCCACAGCTTTATCTCATCATAGTGAAGACCCTGCACGGATTAGAGAGGTTTTACAGGCTGTGGGGGAAGATGAGATCAAAAAAATGGAAAAACATTTACCTATTCTTGATGTAGTGTCAATGATCTCTCCTTTATTAGGACTGCTGGGTACAGTACTGGGAATAATCAATAGTTTTAATATACTTGGAACTGCAGCTGGTGCTGCTAATCCTGCTCAAATTAGTGGAGGTATTGCGGCTGCTTTAATTAGTACTGCTATCGGACTTATAATTGCTATACCATCAGCAATATTTTATTCTTATTTTACAAATACAGTAGCAACAAAAGCCCATGAAATGAATCTAAGTATGGTAGATATTATGGATGTAATTGGTAATCGAGGTGAAATTGATGTTCAAGACTACTCTTAAAAAGAAATCATCGATTAATATTATACCAATGATTGATGTAATCTTTTTTTTGCTGGTCTTTTTTATGCTTTTTACAACCTTTAGAACAACTCCTACAGGTATAGACCTTCAATTACCTAAAGCTGTTACTGTTTCTGAACAGGATAGTGATAATTTAATAATTGATATAAGTGAAAATGGTGATTTATATTATGAAAATAAAAAAATCTCCATTAATAGAATAAGAGAGATTGCCGCCACATATTACCAAAATAATAATAATACTATTGCTATTATAAATGCAGATGAACAGGTATTATACAAAGATATTATTGCTGTGATGGATAATTTGCGTCAATCAGGGATCTATAAACTGGCACTGGCTGCTGAAAAAAAGGAGTAATTAAGCTATGCGTTATCAAAAGGATCCGGACCGTTTAATAGTATATCTAATTTTATCAATTGTATTTCACCTTCTTTTATTAATTGTTTTTCCCTACGGGAATTTAGGTGTTATGGGAAATGATGGACAAAAGAGGGAATTTAGTTTTGTTCAGCGTATTGAATACAGGACACCTTCAACTATTACTGATGATAGGAGTACAGTTGAAGAAAGTAGGACAAATATTAAACAAGCTGAACCTGAACCAGAGCCTGAACCTGAACCAGAACCTGAACCAGAGCCTGAACCAGAACCTGAACCAGAGCCTGAACCAGAACCAGAACCTGAACCTGAACCTGAACCTGAACCAGAGCCAGAACCTGAACCAGAGCCAGAACCTGAGCCAGAAGTCTTAAGTAGTGAAAATAGTGATATGGAGGTTGAGGTTGATGGCAATAAAGGGGAGGGGGCATCTGGGACAAATGAGCAAGTTAATGGTAGTAGTCAGTCTGGAAATGTTGAAGGAAATCATGTTGAAGAACCACCACCACCTCCACCACCTACTGCCGGGGATCTGGTAATTGGTGCTCCAACACCAGCTTATCCTAAGGATTTAGTTAGTAAAGCCTTGACAGGTACTGTTATTTATAAGGTCAAGGTTAATACCTCTGGAGAAATTACAGAAATGGAACTTATTAAATCCTCTGGTATAGAACAAATGGACCGGATTGCAGGTTTAACTGTGGAACGGGGATGGAGTTTTAAAGATTATCAACAAGCATATACTATTGAAATTATAATAAATTACAATATGGATGAAAACAATAATTCCCATGTTAGTGTAGAATTGCAAAATCTTGAGTTTGAATAGCTAAAATATCTATATTATAAATTAAGATGAACTGAGGTGAGAATGTGAGAAAAGGGGTTTGTTTAACATTATCAATTTTAATATTATTATTTATCACTACTATTACAGCAATTGGACAAGGAGATAACTTTGATGAAATAGACCAATACAATAATCTCCGGCTTGGTAATGATTATATTGTTATTGTAGTAAATATGGATGAAAATGGGATGGGCCGTTTTGCTATAGAAACTACCGGTGGTGCTCCTTTCCGTAATAATGATAATAATAAACCCCTTATTTACGGAAGACCTAAACCATGGACATCATATACCAGTATCTGGTTGAATAATGAAAAGTATGTATTTGGAGGGGAATCAGGACGCCGAGCTGGAAAATCAGGTAAATATGGTGAACTAATTAAAAAACCTTACTTATTAGATGATGGTATTCATACCGAAATAATGATTAAAGACAGTATTAAGGTTGAACAAATTCTAAGCATTGTAAAGAGTTCAACTACTGGTTTATATGATGCTGTTCAGATTAAATACAGAGTTGAGAATCTAGGTAATGGTAATGAAAAAGTTGGTTTGAGAATAATGCTTGATACAATGTTAGGTCAAAATGATGGTGCTCCATTCCGCATTGGTAAGGATGCAGTAGTAAGTGATAGGCTTTATTATAAAAAACAATTGCCAGAGTTCTGGCAGGCCTTTGATAGTATAAGTAATCCAACAGTTACTTCACAGGGTACTTTTACTGGTCCTGGTGTTACCTCCCCTGATAAGGTTTATCTGGCTGACTGGGGTAGTTTAGCTGATGGGGTATGGGATTTTGATTTTAACCCAGGTGAAGAGTTTTTACGTAAGGGTGAGTTTGAGATTGATAGTGCTATAGCTATGTACTGGGTACCAGAGATGATAAAACCAGGTGAGACAAAGACCTATATCACAAGATATGGTTTAGGGGGTATTACGATTGTACCTGGTCTTATTTCTTTAGGTGTAACTTCACCAGCAGAAGTAACATTTGATAGACCTGATAAAACATTCCCAATCATAGCCTATATTGAAAACACTTCAGAGATTACAGCTAAAAATGTAAGAGTTAATTTAGATATCACTGATAGTCTGAATGTTGATGATAAAGAGAAAAAGATTGGTGATATGGAGGCAGGGGAGATAGTACAGCTTATCTGGTATGTTGCTGATAACGATGATCAATCATTACCTCCAGAAACTCAGTATACAGTTAAAGTTGAGGCAGATAATACGGATTCTAATCAGGTTAAGAGGGAGATTATTTTTGTTGGCCCACCACAGCTTAAAACTAGCCTTAATTTAATTGATAAATTGAGTGTAGATAATGGACGCCTTGTTCCTAATCCGTTTGATATTCAGGCTGTTTTTAAAAATGTAGGGGGTTCTACCCTTTATGATCTTTCTACTGAACTATTTCTGCCGCCAGGGTTACTGTTGGCCACTAAAGAGAGGGCTAGAAAATATCCTGGTAATTTGGAAGCAGGGCAAGAAATCAAGGTAAATTGGAAGATTAAAGCCCTGGAAGTTGATGGCAAACTCCCTGTAGCAATAGATAATAGAGGATTACATGGTTATCAAAAAATTGACAGGTTTGATGACTTAGATATTCCTGTGTTAGACCCTTATTTTTATCTCAATCTAAATGAATATGAAGAGATAGAAGAGGGGGATTATATAAGTATTGATATTGTTGGCGAAAACATCCAGGGGCTTGATTTACTTGATTCAATTATTAATTATGACCCTGAGTATTTGAAGTTAGTTCATGTTTCACGTGGTAATATTTTCTTGAAAGATAATAAACTTTTACCTTTTGATAAACCTGATACCAGCAAAAAAGGTATTATCCATCTTAGTGAAATAATCCCAACTGAGATAGATAGAGGGACATTAGCGACTTTACATTTCAAGGTTTTAAAGAAAAGTAATCATCAAATAAGCTGGGGTGATTCCACTTTTATTATTGACAATGAAGAATCTGAGGTTATTACCAGGGATCTTAATTTCTAAATTTGGAGGAGAGAATAATGAAGAGAATTATAGTTTTAATGATGGTTTTTATACTGTTTATTCCGTTTTTTGTCAGGGCTGATGGTTTTAAGGATGTGTCTGCTGACCACTGGGCATATCAAAGTGTCAAAAAACTTGTTGATGCAGGATTATTGTCATTACATGAAGATGGAACCTTTAGAGGACAGGACAAGGTTTCACGTTATCAATTAGCGGAGATTCTGGCCCGAATGCTGGAAGGACTAAATTCTGCTGGAACAAAGGTTAATAAAGAAGATATGAATTTAATTAGAAAATTATCTGTTGAATTTCAGGATGAATTAGTAGACCTTGCTGTACGTGGGGACGCTTTTCAAGAACAGATTGAAAAATTACAAAAGAAAAATATAATTCAGGATGAATTTATGACAGAGATAAAGGATGTTGATATAGCTGGTTTAAATAATAGTGTTAAAAAAGTAGATGTTCGTGTAAGTAATCTAGAAAATGATGTTTCAAAAATTATTGATAACATTATTAAGATAAAAACACTGGAAGAGGAGTTACAGGACCTACGTACAAAAATGGCCGAGCTAGAAGGGGATATGAATGAAAGATTGAGCCGTCTAGAAGATATGAAATTACAGTCAACTAATGATACAATACAGCAATTGAAAGATAATATATCAGTTAATCAGGCCCGGATAAATTCACTACAAAGGGAAGTTAACAGCCTAAAAGGTGAAATCACTGATAAAAATAGTGAAATAAAAGAACTGGAAAGTAAGAAAAACAATTCGGATAAAACAATCTATGCTATCGGTGGAATTGCTTTATTATTGTTATTAGTTGCTAACTAATGGAGGTAAGGATATGTTTCAGAAATATTTAAGACAGATAAGTATTTTAACTTTAATCTTACTTATGTTTTATGCTATTATTCCCGTAATACCTCCTATAACTACTTATCAAACAGTAAAAGCCTCTATTGAAAATAATGATGTTTATCGTGGGATGGGGATTGCTTTATTATTAATTATTCTATCTAAAATTGCTCAATCAAGTGATTCAGGGAAGGGTAGTGTCAGGATAGATATAGATAATCCTGACTATGATAGTAATGAGATAGACATGTTGGCTAAGGTTATTTATGCTGAGGCAAGAGGAGAGGTTTATGAAGGGCAGGTTGCCGTTGGAGCGGTTGTTATAAACAGGGTAAAAAACCCTGGTTTTCCAGATACTATAACAGATGTGGTATATCAACCCGGGCAATTTACGTCAGTAACAGATGGACAGATTAATCTTAGACCTAATGATACGGCATACCGGGCAGCTAGAGATGCTATAAATGGGAAAGACCCTTCAAGGGGTGCTCTCTTTTTCTATAACCCGAAAACAGCTGAGACATTATGGTGGTTATCTACCAGGGAAAAAACTGTAGTTATTGGTAATCATGTATTTGCTAAATAAAATAAACGAATATAATAAAGGACTATTGCCTAGAGATGCAATAGTCCTTTTTGAAATTATTCAGGATTATTTTCATTATAAACAGGTAATATATATGCCCCAGTAATTTCTTCATTTTCATTAAGGTCAATTAACTGAAACATGTTACCATCACGCTGTGTTTCGGTTATATCTTTAACAGTTACTGGAAATAATCTTTCATCACTGCTAACGATTAAAATATATTTATCTTGGGGGACACTTAAAACAGCAGACATCTGATGAATTTTAGAACCACAGGTTTTAAGACCTTTTCCATTACGTTTTTGAACTTTATATTCTTTAATTGCTGTTCTTTTGGCTTTCCCACTTGTTGAAATAGCTATAATAAAGTCATTATCATTGAGTAGATTGGAACTAACAATGCTATCGTTTTTTTCAAGTTTGATACCAATTTTACCCATGGTATTTCTGCCTGTATCATTTACAGATTTTTCATTAAATCTAATGGTTTGGCCGGCTTTTGTAGCCAGCATTATTTCCTGATTCCCATCACTTATAAAGACATCAACAACTTCATCTTTTTTCTTAAGATTAATGGCTTTTATTGAATTATAGTTTGTAAAATATTCTTTGGCGGCTGTCTTTTTAACCATTCCATTTTTGGTAGTAATTGTAATGTACTGCTGTTTGATTTCTTCATTTAGACAAATAATATTAACAATCTTTTCTTTTAGAGGGATTTTTAAATATTTCTTAATGCTTTCTCCTGTAGATAGACCGTGGTGTTCTTCAATGTTATGGATAGGAATAGTATAGACATCACCAGTATTAGTAAAGAATAGAAGGGGATCCAGGCTGCTGCCTTTTAATACTGTAGTAATATAATCTTTTTTACTGGTTCTGGCATATTCTTTAGAATTTGTTCGTTTTATGTTCTGACGGTAGGAAAAAGTTATAATAGCATCTTTATCTTTAATAAGGTCTTCTTCAGAAATCTGGGCTTTCTTTTCATCGGCTATTATTTCTGTCCTTCTTTTATCACTAAATCTATTTTTTGTTTCATTTAATTCGTCCTTCAATAAATCATCCAGCTTATCTTGATTATTCAGTATGGCTTGATATGTTTTTATATCAACAGCTAAATCTTTGGCTTCAGCCAGTAATTTCTCTGTTTCCATACCTACCAGGCGCTGAAGCTGCATTTCCAGGATAGCAGTTGCCTGTTCTTGGCTTATCTTCAGCTTATTAATTAGATTTTTCCTTGCTTCACTGGTTGATTGAGAGTTTCTAATGATAGATATTACGAGATCCATTTTGTCAATAGCCTTAATAAGCCCTTCTAAAATATGGTGTCTCATAGTTGCTTTTTCAAGTTTGTGTTTGGTTCTTCTGGTAATAACTTTGCGTCGAAAGTCAATAAAATGTTGTAAGATTGTCCTTAGATTCATTGTAAGTGGTTTCTGGCCAACCAGTGCTAACATATTGATGCGATAAGAGGTCTGCATTGAGGAATATTTATATAGCCTATTTAAAATTAGTTCAGTATCTGTATTAGCCTTTAATTCAATAACAACTCTGATGCCTTCCTGGTCAGTTTCATCTCGGAGGTCAGAGATACCATCAATTTTACCACTATTGACAAGATCAGCAATTTCTTCAATTAAACGAGATTTATTTAATTGGTAGGGTATTTCAGTAATAATTATATTTGTTTTTTTACCTTTTTTCTCTATTTTAGTTTTAGCTCTCAGGATAATTTTACCTTTGCCGGTTTTATAAGCATCAATAATGCCATTATTGCCCATAATCTGGGCCCCTGTAGGAAAATCTGGTCCAGGTAAGTACTTCATCAGTGTTTCTAATCTGGCATTAGGGTGTTTTAAGAGGTGGAGTAAGGCATCGATTGTTTCATTGATGTTATGTGGCGGTATATCTGTACTCATGCCAACAGCAATACCACTGGCACCATTAACCAGTAGATTAGGGATTCTAGAGGGTAAAATAACAGGTTCCTGTAGTGAACCATCAAAATTATCAGTAAAATCAACAGTATTAAGATTGATATCAGAGAGGATACTTTCGGCCAACTCAGTTAATCTAACTTCAGTATAGCGCATGGCTGCGGCACTATCACCATCTATTGACCCAAAATTACCGTGACCATCTATTAATTGATACCTCTGATTAAAATGCTGTGCCATTCTAACCATAGCAGCATATACTGCTGCATCACCATGAGGATGATATTTACCAAGTACTTCACCAACTACCCTGGCAGATTTCTTGTGGGGTTTGTTATAAAAAAGGCTTATTTCACGGGCAGCATAAAGTATGCGCCTATGAACAGGTTTTAACCCATCTCTGACATCCGGGAGGGCCCTGGAGGCAATAACACTTAAAGAATAGTTTAGGTAAGACTCCCGCATTTTATCTTCAATAGCTATGGGGGTAATCTTTTCTGTCATATAAATTACTCCTTTCAAAATATAACACTATGTATTATAATTATTTACAATATCTATTATTCCATATATTATGGACTACGTCAAACAAAACCATTTAAATGGTGGTAAAATATTATCTCTTTTGTTATAATAGATTGAAGAAGGAAGGTGTAAGACATGTCATTGTTTGAGGAACAGGTATATGATGCAAAACAAATCCAAATACTTGAGGGATTAGAAGCAGTAAGAAAGAGACCTGGAATGTATATAGGAAGTACAGGTATTAAAGGATTACATCACCTTGTCTGGGAAGTGGTAGATAATAGTATTGATGAATTTCTGGCTGGTCATGGTAATCAGATTACAATAACTGTTAATGAAGATAATAGTGTGACTGTACAGGATAATGGACGTGGGATTCCTGCTGATATTCATCCAGATACAGGATTGCCAGCTGCTCAGATTGTTTTGACGACATTACATGCTGGAGGTAAATTTGATAGTAATAGTTATAAAGTATCTGGTGGTCTACATGGTGTAGGTGTCTCAGTAGTAAATGCCTTATCAGAGTGGTTAGAATTGACTACCTGTTGGAATGGCAATAAATATATCCAGCGTTATGAAAGAGGACTACCGGTTACTGAATTAACTAAAGAGGGCAGTGTTAATTATAGTGGAACAACTATCACTTTTATGCCTGATTCAGAAATATTTGAACTTGTTGAATTTAAGTTCGAAACATTGGCACATCGTTTTCAGGAATCAGCTTTTTTAAATAAAGAATTAACCCTGATTTTAAAAGATAATAGAGAGGAAGAACCTAAAGAGGAAAAATATCAGTATGATGGTGGGATCAGGGCTTTTGTAGAATATTTAAATAAAAATCGGAATGTGATAAATAAACAGGTTATCTATCAGGAAGAAAAGATAGATGATTATTATATTGAAATGGGAATACAGTATAATGATGGATATTCAGAAAGGATTTTTTCCTATGCTAATAATATACATACTATTGATGGTGGTTATCATGTAACCGGGTTTAAAACAGCACTGACAAAGGCTATAAATAATTTTGCCAGAAATAATAAACTCATCAAGCAAAAAGATTCAACACTAAATGGTAATGATGTTCGTGAAGGTATTACGGCTATTATTAATGTTAAATTACCAGATCCACAGTTTGAAGGTCAAACGAAAACCAAGCTTGGTAATAGTGAATTAAGGAGCATTGTTGAGAGTTCTGTGTATGAATATCTAAGCCTATATCTTGATTCTAATCCAGAGGTAGGGAAAACAATTGTTGATAAAGCCCTGCAGGCAGTAAGGGCCCGTAAAGCCTCTAAAAAAGCCAGAGAACTAACCAGAAGAAAAAATGCCTTAAACAGTAATTCCCTCCCTGGGAAACTGGCTGATTGTGCCAGTAGAAAACCAGAAGAAAGTGAGATATTTATTGTTGAGGGGGATTCTGCCGGAGGTTCAGCTAAACAGGGACGTAACAGGCATTTTCAGGCCATTTTACCTCTAAAAGGTAAAATATTAAATGTTGAAAGGGCAAGATTGGATAAAATTCTTAATAATAATGAGATTGTAACAATTATTACTGCTCTAGGTACTGGTGTTGGAGAAGAGTTTAATATAAGTAAACTAAGGTATCATAAGATTATTATTATGACAGATGCAGATGTAGATGGTGCTCATATTGCTACTTTAATCTTAACATTGTTTTATCGCTATATGCCTGAACTGGTTGAGAACAGTCATGTATACCTGGCCCAACCCCCTTTGTATAAAGTATCCTGGAGGAGTGATGAACAATATCTATATTCTGATCAGGAATTAGTCAACTTCAAACAGGAAAATCCAGAGAAAAAAATTTCCATTCAACGGTATAAAGGTCTTGGTGAAATGAATCCTAAGCAGTTATATGAGACAACCATGGACCCAGAAAAGAGGAAGTTACAGCTAATTGAAATTGATGACGAAATTGAAGCAGATGAGGTATTTACTCATTTAATGGGCTCAAATGCTAGCCTCCGCCGGGAGTTTATTATAGAAAATGCTGAAATGGTTGAAGAACTGGATCTTTAATTGTGTTGGGAATCAGAAAGTTTGCGACTGAGTATAAATAAATACAACTGAATAAATTAATGAAATGCTATGGAGACATTGAATTGTCTCTTTTTTTTTGAAATAACATAAATTAGAAAAAACTGCTATTAGGGCAGGATTATTTTATAGTTTTATAGAATATATGAGTAGATAAAAAAAGCTAAAAACTAAATGTGTTTATATATAGAAACATTACCGAAATACGGGAACATTATAAATTTATTGTATTAGTGAACTTATTTCGGTAATATTATCATAGAGTTTATATTTGCGTATTTTGTGAAAAAATTGTTATCTAAAATAGCTACAGCTTGTTCTGGGTATAAAACACCATTTTTGTATTAATAATAACCCAAATTATTAAAGGATGAATCCTATATTAGGGGGTTGAACCAAGGTTAAAGTCGGAGATGACGTTAGATTTTAAAAATAAGATACGGAGGTTAAAGATGAGTTATATAGATTTGCATATTCATTCAGCCTACAGTAATGATGGGGAATTTGAACCTAAAGTATTAGTTGATCAATGCTTAGAAAGAAAAATAAAGTATTTTTCTATTGCAGACCACAATTGTGTAAAAGCCATACATGAAGCAAAATTGTATTGTAAAGATAAAGATATTGAAATAATTCCAGCAGTAGAATTGGATTGTATTATTGATACCGTTAACCTGCATGTGATAGGCTATGGGATAGACTATCAAAGCTCAATATTTAATGAAATTGAAAAAAATATTATACTACAAGAACAAACTGCTTCCCAGAAACGTATAAAATTGATTCGGGAATTAGGGATAGATTTTTCAGATGAAATAATTGCAGACTTGTCTAAGAACGGTATAGTTACTGGTGAAATGATTGCTGAAGCTGCTATGCAATTTGATAAGGAACATACTAACCCACTACTCAAGTCTTATTATGAACATGGTTCTAGAAGTGATAACCCTTATGTTAATTTTTATTGGGATTATTGTGCCCAGGGTAAACCAGCCTATGCTGAAGTAAAATTTATAAAATTACAAGAAGCAATTAAAGTTATAGAAGAAAATGGAGGCATACCTGTTTTAGCACATCCTGGAAACAACATTAAAGAAAATGGTGCTTTACTAGAAGCTATTATTAGCTGTGGTATTAAAGGGATAGAAGTTTATAGTAGTTACCATAGTAAAAAACAAATGTTATTTTATAAAGAATTTGCACTAAGGCATAAATTGCTCTTAACTTGTGGTAGTGATTTTCACGGGAAAACAAAACCTAGTATATCAATAGGGTATTTAAACTGTGAGAATAATGGAGAAGACATTATACTAGCACTAAAAGGGGCACTAAACCGATAATTTCTTGAGTGTAGGGGACGTATCATGAAATTATTAAATATACTATTTACAGTAATATTAGTAACTTTTCTAGGGGCTTGATATAACTAGAATAAGTGATTCATTTAATTTTGGGAAAAAATAAAAGGTGATATAATGACAGATATTAATAATATAGCAGAAAAAGTTTTAAGTAATACAAATAGTTCTGTAGTAAAATATAAAATTATGACTGAAATAATTGATACAGATAAAAAAGATACAGAAATAAAGAAATTAAGAAAAGAGTTAAATGAAAGTAAAAAAGTTTGGTTTAAACTCTATAAATTGTATTATTCTTCTCATAAACAACCTCCTAGTATAATTATTATACTAAGCTGATAGTTATTGAGATAATTTATTTTATTAAAAGTGAATTTATGTGGATCATGTTATAGCCTTTTAAAAATCTTATTTACTAAAACTAAATGTAGAAAAAATACTCTAAATTAAGAATATATAATATATGAAGTTGTAAAGCCCCGCTTACTCGCCCCCTAAGCCTCATGAACTTCTTAAATCTCTGGTACATTATCTACAATACCATCCTAGATAAATGATATAGTGTATGTGTAGTGCTATGGAATTAAAAGGGCATTTTTACATTTGTTCAGTATAGATTATTTAATCTAGGTATGATATATTCTAGTCAAGAGCATCGAGGTAAGATTGGTTTGGAGAGTATTCCTGGGGAAAAAACGGTTTTTAAATTATATTTTCTGGGAATCTGACAAATCTAGGTAATTTAAATTTCTTCTTAAGAAAATCTTAAGGAATTATTAAGTACAATGTAAAATTTATTATTATATAATGGAGACAGTAAAAGAGGAGGTATCAAATATGGATAGAATAATTGAAACTATAAACCTTTCCAAACATTATGGTCTCCAGAAAGCGGTAGATAGGATTAATATAACAGTAGGACCTGGAGAAATATATGGCTTTTTAGGACGTAATGGGGCTGGGAAAACAACGACCATTAGGATGTTGTTAGGTTTAATCAGACCAAGTGAAGGAGAAATCAAAATATTTGGGGAAGATTTTTCAGCAAATAAAAGAGAAATCTTAAAAAGGATTGGGTCTACCATTGAATTTTCAGGATTTTATAATAATCTTTCGGCAGTGGATAATCTTAAGATAAATGCTACCTTGATAGGTATCAAGAAAAAAGATGCTATCAAAGAAGTATTAAATATAGTTGGGCTTTATAAAGAAAGAAATAAAGCAGTAGGAAATTATTCCCTGGGAATGAAACAGAGGCTGGGAATAGCCAGGGCGATACTGCATGATCCTGAACTTTTAATTCTAGATGAGCCAACAAATGGTTTAGACCCGGTAGGAATAAAGGAGATAAGGAAATTTATCAAGACCTTGGCTGAGAAAAAGAGAATTACTATTTTTATGTCCAGCCATATCTTAAGTGAGGTTGAACAGTTAGCTGATACTATCGGGGTAATTCATCAAGGACGTCTGGTGGAAGAGATTAATTTTGAAGAATTAAGAAAGAAGAATAGGAGATATATTGAACTGAAGGTATCTGATGATGCCCGGACTACGCTGCTGTTGGAAAATGAATTTGGTATAGAAGATTATGAGGTTTATCCAGAAGAGACTATTAGAATATATACAGACCATGATAAGGTAGCCAGGATTAATAAAGTCTTAGTTAATGAAGATATTGAAGTAAGCAAAATTAAACTTAGTGAAGATAATCTGGAAGATTATTTTGTTAAATTAACAGGGGGTGAGGTAATTGAATAGTTTAGTATATACTGAAATATTAAAGATGAAAAAGTCCAGGATGTTTTTGCTCAGTCTGCTGGGAGGGATTGTATCTCCGTTATTGACCTTTTTTATGCTACTTGCCCGCCACCAGCAAAACCCGGCACGAACTCTTACTATAGAGAGTTTTTTAGATCAGACACATATATTTGTCGCTTTTTTAGTTGGTACAATGCTTTTTGCTTTAATCACCACCTATTTGTTTAACAGGGAATTTGAGGAAGACACCCTTAAAAATCTATTAACGATTCCAGTTGGACGGACACAGTTAGTTTTGAGTAAATTATTTATTCTAATAGTCTGGATTGAAATAATAATGATTTATTCCTTTTTTATGGTTATTTTATTAGGATTTATAGGGGGATTTGAGGGTTTTCAGACCAATATATTACTGTTATTCTTTAAAAAATATATCTTCACCGGTTTTTTACTCTATTTATTAACACCAGTCATAACGCTGATCACTATTTTATTTAGAACTTATATACCATCAATTGCCTTCAGTATATTTGCTACTCTAGCTACTTTGATTATAGCGAACTCAAAATATATAGCCTTATATCCCTGGGGTATCCCTGGTTCAATGACAATGAATAATCAGCAGTCAGAATACCCAATTCTAATAAGTTGGCTAATTATTATTGGAGTCTTCATTATATCTTTAACTGCTACTCTTATTTATTTCAATAAAACAGATATAGACTAGTTGGGTAAGCTAAAAGTAGATAGGTTACCCTGTGTGTTTAGGATAATTGTTGGGAATACATTAAAAGATATAAGTAAAAAGCATAAAGAATTAGTGAAAAACATTGTTGGAGGTATCAGATGAATAATGATATATCAGTTTTAGGAATCAAAGTAGATTTAGGTATTTATAAGCGAGGAGCAAATAATGGTCCAGATGCTATAAGAAAAGCAGGTCTAATCAGAGGACTTGAATGTAAAGGATATAATGTGTATGATGAAGGAGATTGGGATTCAGATGTAGAATTAGTTGATTACTTAAATGATTTTAATAATGTTTCTTTAGACATTAGGATTGTTACTAAAGAATTTGAACGATTAGCAAACAAAGTAAAAAACTTTTGTACTACTGATAAATTTCCTTTAATTATTGGTGGTGATCATAGTATATCTATAGCAACTATTGCAGGGATATCTTTAAATTATAATAATTTGGGAATTATTTGGTTTGATGCCCATGCAGACCTTAATACACCAGATACCTCTCTTAGCGGGAATATATATGGAATGCCTTTAGCTGTAAACCTTGGGTATGGTTATCCTAGATTTTTGGAAGTAGGATATTCAGGTCCTAAAGTTAAACATAAAAATATAGTCCTTGTTGGTACTAGAGAATTAGACCCGGGAGAAATAAAGTTTATAGATAATCATGACATAAAAGTTTTTTCGATGAAAGAAATTAACCGAAAGGGTATAGAGAATGTAATGATAGATGTATTAGATTATTTAGGAAAAAAATGCGATGGGATTCATTTAAGTTTTGATATGGATGTATTAGATCCTAATTATGTTCCTGGTGTTCGTACTCCTTGTTCAGATGGTGTATCATTATCTGATGGAATTATTGCTATGAAAACAATACGCGAATCAAAATTATTAAGCTCAGCGGAATTTGTTGAGGTGAATCCTAAGTTGGATGTTAACCAACAAACTGCGAGAAATGTGGTAAAGTTAGTTGAAAATTTATTTTAAAAATGTTGTCTATAAAGTTGTGGTGGCCTATACTTATAAAAGTATTAAATTATATATTATACTAACAGAGTATGGCAAGATGGTAAAAAGAAGTAAGCGCTATAATATAGTTTTAGAAAAGACCAGCTAGGGAGGTATTAAATGATGGCTAAAAAAGAAGTATTAATGATTGGCAATCCAAAGTTAAGAGAAAAATCGTCAAATATGACTGATTTTACTGGAGAATTACTAGAAGTTGTTCAAGATTTGAAGGATACATTGTCTTTTCTTCAAGATGAAAAGAATATAGGTAGAGCACTGGCAGCTCCACAAATAGGTCATATGAAAAAGGTGGTTTACTATAAATCAAATGATGAAGAGATGGTTATGGTTAACCCAGAAATCATCTGGAAAAGTGAAGAAATGTTTGATGTTTGGGATAGTTGTTTTAGTTTTGATGTTGCTTTCTTTGTTAATATTGCCAGACATAAGAGTATAGGAGTTAAATATCAAAATGAAACGGGGAAAGAACTTATCAAACAATTTAATGATGATTTGTCAGAATTATTTCAACATGAAATCGACCATCTTTCTGGCAAGTTGGCTACTGACTATTTAGTTGATAATAAGATTATAATGAGAAATGAATGGGAAAGGAGATATAAATAAAAAAAAAGAAATTAATTTATGGTTAAATATAAAAGATGAATTTATTGCAGCGATAGTCAGATGTTATAATATCAGCTTTAGATTAAGTAAATATGTAAGCCCAACCTTAAAAAGGTGGGCTAATTTTTTATATTATAACCTTTGACCTATGTATCAAAGAAGGAGAAAAGAAATATATGGATAATTATAAAATATAAGGCAAGCGGCATATGAGGTCAATGAAGAGTATATCAAATTTTGCTAAGGGGGTTTTAATATGATGACTCAAGATGATATTTTAATTAACAGGTTATCACATTTTGTACCCAATAGTGATGATGATACAGAACAAACTAAGCAAGACCTGGTTTTAAGTGGACTTTATCATACTGAGAAATCAAGTGTTACTGTCTTGGAATTAAAAGAACAAATTTGTAATAGCTTAGGTGTACAATTAAGTAAAAACGAATTAGTTCAAATTTTAAATAGTTTAGTAGATATTAATTATGTATTAAAATCAAAAAATAAATTTATGCTTATACCAGAAAAATATGATGAAATAAAAGAAAAAATAGATTTAGAGCATAAAAACGAAGATAAAGTATTAAATATATGGTTGTATAATGAAATACGTCCACATTACATTTTTCTCTCTAATAGTGACCTGAAAATAATAAAGAAAGATATCGTATTATTTTTAAAAACTCTATTTATTAGGCATGGTCTTGAAAGTTTATCTTTAATAATGAATAATATTAATAATTTATTCCAAAACAGTCTGGATATGAAAAGCGTAATTGATTCATTACCTAATAGGAATAAAGAAATTAAATTGATTGAGTATAATGAATTTCCTGGTTTTTTTTCTAGAGCAGATAAAGAACGGGCTGCTTATTTAATACAATTTTTGGATAAGGCCTTTAAATTTTTAACAGTGGTCTGTGACCCGAAAATAATGGATAATTTTAAAGAAAAAGTGAAAGGCAAAAAGATATATTTGGATTCAAGTGTAGTTTATAGATTAGAAAATCTACAAGGTGAAGATAGGCATAAAATAACAAAAGAAGTAGTAGAAATGTGCCATAGTTTTGATATAGACTTAAGAGTCAGTATGAAGACTTTAGAGGAATTAAAAGAAAGATTATCTTATGATGCAAAATTGTTAAAAAAATACCCGGTAAAAATTGAATTAGCTAAAATTGGCTACAGTAATATTACTCAGGAAAATTATGTTACGACATATTGGAGAGAAAATAGTATAAAAGGAACCTCTCTTAAAGATTTTATTAATCATTATAAACATATAGATGATTTATTAAAAAAAGATGGTATTAATGTAGAAAAAAAACATCCTGATTTGCCCAATGATTTTAATAAAAAAATCAATGAATATATCTTAATTTTTAGAAAAATAGATCCAGAAGGAAAGATAAAAATGGATTATTCTGTTGAACATGACGCCTATAATCTAGCAGTGATAGATTATTACAGAGATGATGAATGCAGTAATATTATGAACACAAACGCATGGTTTCTTACAACTGATCATTTTATTATAAATTTACAAAAAACTGAATTGAAAAACAAAGTGCCTCTAGCAATCCTGCCTTCACAATTAATTCAAATATTAAGATTTGTTACCCCTGTAAATAATTTATATAATGAGGCATTTATAAATCTTTTTTCTAATTCCCTTAAATCTTCACGAAATTCAATATCTACCAAAACTGCTCAGGAAATATTATCAAGAATCGGAAAATATAAAGGTTCACCTTCATTAGCAAAAAAAATACTATTAGATAGTTATTTTGTCCATCAATTTGAAAAATGCAAATCTGATGGTGAAAAAGAAGAAATGATCTATGACAATTTAATTAGTAAAGCAGAAGAAATGAAGATTCAACTAGAAAAGGCAAATAAAAAAATTAATATTTTTGAAAATACTAAAGAAGAATTGACTTTCAGTTTAAGAAAAGAAGTGGAAAAAAACAGAAAGTTAATAGAAAATATTATCAATCATGAAAATCAAATTAGAATTTCAAAAGAAGAGATAGCGGCTAATAATAGAATAATAGATATTCAGAACCAGCTTATTTCTTTTATGTGTATATTTGTATTATGTGTAGCTATTATATATATTTTAATAAAGTATTTTGGATGGACGTGGACTAATTTTTCACCAATAATTGAGAATATACTTAAAGCTATATTATATATACTATTACCTTCAAGTATAGGTTTTTTATTAAAACCGTTTGTTAAAAAAAATATTATTGATAAATTAATTTATGCTATCTTACAAAAAAATAATCTAAATAATGATGACTAATAAAACTTATAGATGTGCTGTTATTATGAATTCAGAGTAGGTATATTTTCCTAACTGCAAAAAAGATATCAAAAAAGGAAGGAAAATGTAATTTGAGGGGGAATATATTTAATATTATATTTGTGTTATTTTTGCCTAATATAATTGGAAAGGTAAACATCAAAATATCTTGTAGGGGGTTTCCAATGGGAGTGATGGGTCGTGCAGAAATATTTGATAAATCTTTTGATATTTTAAGAAAATACATAAAAACAATAGTATTATATATTCTTGCTTTCAGTGTAATTGTTTTTGTAGGGATGATAGTATTTATTTTTTTAGGGGCGATTATTGGGGTCAATCTAAGTATAGCATTTCTTTCAGCTGGGTTCATGACTAATGTTTTTCTAATTTCTATTGTTACTTTATATATACTTTTTATTATTGGATTTGGTCTATGTTTTCAGGTTGGTATTATTAAAATTGCAAGTCAGGAATTCTTAAATGAATCAATTTATGCAGACCAGGCAATAAAAAGTTCGATTAAGAGTATTTTTAAAGTTATCAGGGTTATAATTGCTGCTATGCTTCTATTTCTACCAATCATCGCTGTTTTGGCTATTGTGATATATATTCTTTCACCAAAAATAGAACAAATAGTGCTCTTGGGTTTTCAGGGTCAAATCCCCTTGATAATCTTTTTAATGATATTTTTATTTGTTGCTATGATGCTGGTTTTAGGCTATATTACAATACTTTCTTTTGCTCTACATGTTGCCATTATAGAGAAAAAAGGGGGTTTTAGTAGTATTAAAAAGAGTTATCAGCTTGTTAAGAAAAATTTTTGGAAGGTATTTGGATGTATTATATTATTTATGCTAAGTATTTATGCTATTTATATTTCATTACAGAGCTTTTTAGCACTAATATTAGGTCTGGTATATTTAATAATGAAAATCTTAAACATGCAACTGGATTATATGACTTTTATGGCTCAAATATATTCATTTACTAGATGGCCATTTTTTATGGTAAACTGGTTAGTGATATCTCCATTACTGACCATAATGATGACAAATTTATACTTTAATCAACGGTTTAAAAAAGAAGGTTTTGATCTTGTTTTAAGATTAGAAAAGTTAGTAGATAAAAAGGAAAGGAAACAATTAAGTGATTCCCTCCAAACATGAATTTGATAATGTTATAAGTAAGATATTAAGCCGTAATGAGTACAGACATTTGAATAAGCATTTAAGTGATTTCATTAATAAACTCAAGGAGAAAATTGCCTACTGGATATTTAAAAAACTAGAAAATGTTAACTGGGATATATCTCCTTCAATACCAGAAAAGCTGTCAACATTTTTTATTATAATAGGAATCCTGCTTATTATGGGGATAATAATTTTAGTATTAGTAATTATAAATAAGGGTTTTGAAAGAGCGAGAAAGGTTAAAGAGATTTTGGGAGAAAAAATTGATGAAAATACCACTCCGAAAAGTTTAAGAAATAGGGCTGCAGGTTTTCAGGAACAGGGTGATTTTAGACAAGCTATTAGGTATAATTTTATTAGTCTGTTATTGTTAATGCATGAGAAGAGAGTACTGTATCTAGAAGAGAGTAAAACCAATTATGAAATCTGTCACTTACTGCAGGAAAACAATTTTGCTGAAGTTTTAATTTTTCAAGATTTAGTTATTTTATTTAATTTAAGTTGGTATGGTCATCAGGAATGTCCTCAGGAAACATATGAAAACTGGCTTGATGATTTTAATCTAGTGTGGAATGAGGTAATAGATTATGAAAAGAAGAATAAATAAAGAATTAATTTGCTTTTTTATTCTAGTACCAGTCTTCCTCTATGCCAGTTTTTATATTTCAAGTAGGATTAAAAATAACTTGCCTAATTATTCAGTATTAAACAGGTCAGAATATGGTTGTAGTGTATTTTATCAGCTATTAAAAGAATTAGATTATCCTGTTGAGAGAACATTGCAACCTATAAATTCGGCTGGGCAAAATAATATACAGATCGTGGCGGATGATTATTTTGGGAATTTTAATCCTGATCATAGTGAAGTTAAAGAATGGGTAAGCAAGGGCGGTATTCTACTTTATCTAACCCCTGGTAATATTTATTATGATTTTTATGACCAAAGCAAAGAGATTAACAGTGATATAAAGATTGTCAAAGAAGAGGCTGGTCTTATAATCCTGGCGGATGCAAATTCCATAACAAATGACAGATTAAGCCGGGGAACGGATAATGCTTATCAGCTTTTTACAGAGATAAATAGTTATCGTTATAATAAATTATATTTCAATGAAAGACATTTATTTGTTACTGATAGACAGCTGACCATCTGGGGTTTTATCCCTATGGAAATAAAATATTGCTTATATCAGATATTTATCATTCTGGCTGCTTTTTCTTACTATAAAGGTAAACGCTTTGGTAAGCCGCTGCCCCTCTATGAAGAAACAGAAAGAACCGAAAACGAATTCCTTTATTCTGCTGCTTCTTTATATAAACAAGCTGACTGCTGGGATTTGATGCTGGAAAATTATTATAATGATTTTTTACAAGAGACCAGTTGTTCAGTTGATAAGTGGTTGGAGTATTGGCAAAAAGAGGGGCTGCCACACCTTAATGAAGCTAAACAGGTCTATAATTTTATGCATCAACCACCAGTTAAATTAAAAGAAAAAGAAGTTGTTCAAATTGTAAATACCATAGAAAAATTAAAGGAAATATCCCGAAAAAGGAGAGAGGAATATTGGAAAATATTGAAAAAAACAGAGTAAATAATCTGGTAGAAAAGATAAAGATAGAATTAAAGAAAGTGATTGTAGAACAGGAAGAGCTCCTGGATCTTTCATTAATAACCTTGCTAAGTGGGGGACATCTGTTGTTAGAAGGGGTTCCTGGTCTGGCTAAAACCTTATTAGTTAGAGCCCTTGCCAGGGCTTTAGCAATAGATTTTAAGAAGATTCAATTTACACCTGATCTGATGCCAGCAGATATAACAGGGACAAAAATATTTAATTTACAGTCAAGGGGTTTTGATTTGAAAAAAGGGCCTGTTTTTACCAATCTTTTGCTGGCTGATGAAATCAACCGTACTCCTCCTAAGACTCAGGCTGGTTTACTGGAAGCGATGGAAGAGAATACTGTTACAATTGATGGAGATACACATCAATTACCTTCACCTTATATGATGATTGCTACCCAGAATCCTCTGGAATATGAAGGAACATATCCCTTGCCAGAGGCATTAATAGACCGTTTTCTGCTGAAAGTTATTGTGGACTATCCCTCTCTTAAGGCTGAAAATGAGATGTTAAAACGCCATCACCAGGGTTTTTCAAGTGTTGACTTAGATAAATGCCATGTAAGGGCTGTTTGTTCACCTGAGGATATTAAAGAATCCAGAGAAGAGGTGCAAAAGGTGGAAGTAGATGAAGATTTAAGGGCCTATATGGTCAAGATAGTAACACAAACAAGGCGGAATCATGCAATTGAAATCGGCAGTTCTCCTAGAGGAGGAATTGCCTTACTGCAGTCTTCGAAAGCATGTGCTGCTTATCAGGGAAGAAGTTTTGTTATTCCAGATGATATCAAAAAAATGACTATCCCAACTCTTAGGCACAGAATTATTTTAAAACCTGAACTGAGCCTTGAAGGAGTTAAACCGGAGCAGGTTTTAGCTGAGATACTTTCTAAAATAGAAGTACCCAGATAAAGAAGGGAGGGATAGTTTTGGGTATTAGTAGACGTTTTGTTTATTTATTATTAATTGGACTAATATTACTTATTGCTGCAGTTTTTATTAATAATTCTTTTACTGTTTTTTTAATATACAATGTATTATGTATTATATTGCTAATAATCGATTATTATATATCACCAGGGGTATCTTGTCTTGCCGTGGAACGCTGTGGGAAAGAAAAACTGTCTTTATTTGAAGAGGAAGTGATCAGTTTTCAGCTTTATAATAAAAGTCCTTATAAACTATCCCTTGAGTTAAAGGATGAGGTTCCTGAATTCCATTTTCAAGTGGAAGACTATCTAATGACTGGTATGATTAGTCCAGGTGAAAAAAAGAAATTTAATTATCAGGTAGTCCCGACTAAAAGGGGAGCCTTTACATTTAAAAACCTTCATCTTAAATATAAAGGTCGTCTAAATCTCTGTACAAAGGTATTCCAGCTTAAGCTTAACCGCGAATATAAGGTCTATCCTAATATGAAGAATTTACATAAATATAGTTTAAAAATGGCAAATAACCGTCTATTAAAACAGGGCTGGAGAAGTCTGAGGATGTGTGGCAATGGTAGCTCCTTTGAAAGTTTACGTGAATATGTTACTGGTGATGACTATAAAAAGATTAACTGGAAGGCAACAGGGCGGGCCAATAAGCCGATTTTAAATCAATATGAACCTGAGAAGAACCAGCATGTCTATATGTTTATCGATATCGGGAGACCTATGAGTTATACTGTGCGTGGACATCGCAAGCTGGATCTGGTAGTAAATACAGCTTTGGTTTTATCAGATGTGATAAATCAGAGTGGGGATCAATCTGCTGTACTCCTTTTTAATACTGGAATAGACAGTATTGTTATGCCTGGAAAGGGTGTTGAACATAGAAAGAAGATCATGGAAACACTATATCATATAGATTACACTAATTATACCTCTAATTATCAAGAAGCATTTTGTTATTTCAAAAAAAAGGAGCGCCACCGAAGTATTATTTTCCTCTTTACTGACTTTGAAACTGAAAGTGAAGCAGAAAATATCCTTCAGTTATTACCCCTTGTTTCTAAAAACAATCTGCTGATTATTATCCTGATTAAGAATGAAAGCAGAGAATTGGTGGCCAATCAAAACATAGGGAACCTTGAAGATTTGTTTACTAAGGGTGTTGCTCTGGAACTCCTTAATGAGAGAAAACGGATAATTAAATTATTAAATCGTAAAGGCATTTTTTGTCTTGAATGTCCTGCTGAAAAACTGGAGTACACCACAATAAATAAATATATAGAAGTTAAAAATAAAATGTCTTTATAATTAGTCCTGTTTATTAAAATAAGGGATTGAGCAGTAGATGCTTAAAATAATTGCAGTTATAGCGGCAAATAACAATTTCAAATGATTACTAATATCAAGTGGGGTAAAGAACCCTTCTATTATACCAGCAATTATTAACATAAAAACTACACCAATAACTAAGGACACCGCTTGTTTGCTGGCAGCTATAAGGGCATGTTTTCGTGAGTATTTTCCCGGTAGTAGTATACTTTTAGCAATAATCAACCCGGCTGCCCCTGAAATAAAGATAGCAGAAAGTTCGATTATACCGTGAGGCAGGATAAGGGACCAGTATTTTATAGGATCAGCATATAGATATACAAGGGCAGTCAGTGCTCCCAGCATTGTTCCATTAAAAAACAGGACATAGATAGTTCCCAGTCCAAGGGTTATCCCTAAAACAAAGGCCCTTAGGGCAACAGTAATATTATTAATCATAATATAGCTGGACATCAGTGGATAGTTCCATTCACCACCACCTAATTTATTTGCCTTGATAGATTCTACCAGGTCTCCAGGAAGGAATAGATAGGCCTGTTCTGGTTTATACAGCACAAACAAAAAGCTGATTATTATTCCTAGTGTAAAAAAACCCAAAGAACCCAATAGGTATATCCTATTTTTTTTTAGCAGTTCAGGAAATCCAGAAAAGATATAGTTTTTGAAATTACGGAAAGAAGATTTTTTTACGGTATAAACATGGCTGTGTCCTTTGCTGACTAAATTATTTAAATAACTTACAATATTACTATTAGGGTAATGGGTTCTGGTATAAGCCAGATGGTGACTGCACTGTTTAAATATATTTAGAAAATCCTTTACTTGTTTAGATGATAAAGATTTCACACCTTTTTTATTAATAATTGAAGAGAGGGATTCTAATTTTTCCCAAGTGGCTGAATATTTTTTAATGAATTTGCTTTCCTGCATTTTTTCACCTCATTTAATTATTCTTTATGACAGTAGAATTTTTTTACTTTGTGTTGGCATATAAAAAGAACACACAACTATATAGTTGGTTTATATTAAAAAAACAAGAAGATGGAGTGATGATTGATGAAAAAAATAGAGTTAACAACCCCAGAAAATATAGATGTGGAATATACACTGGCTGATTTGGGTTCCCGTGTTGCAGCAGCAGTCATTGATCTGGCAATTCAGGGTTTCTTGTTGATACTCCTTGCTATAGCTATAGTATTAATTGTTATTTATGCCCCTGACTTTTGGGATGAATATTTAGCCTGGATAATTGCTATATCTATTTTAATTAATGCAGTAATAAGTTATGCTTATTATATTTTTATGGAACTTAATATGAATGGTAGAACACCAGGTAAAAAAATACTAAAACTACGAACGATCAGGAATAATGGCCAGCCTTTAACTTTGAAACACTCTGCAATTAGAAACTTATTTAGGGTTTTTCTGGATATGCTTGGTGTGGGAGTTGTCTCTATATTTTTCACAAAAGAACATAAACGGATAGGGGATTTTGCTGCCTCTACTATTGTAGTTGTAGAAAATGATATCCCCTATCCACTGGAAAATCTAACAGAGGGTAGTCTTTTTAATAGTCTTCATCTTTCAGAAGAAGATAATAAACTATTGCAGGACTATTTTGTGAGAAAAAATATCATAATAAACAGTTCTATTCTTAAAAATAAACTTGAATATTACCTTACCAATAAATATGAAAATCCAGATGTTTTAAAAAATCTGGGAGATATTTTTAGTTCTTAATATTTCTTTTTTAAACTTTAGGAAACTCAAACAGTAATATTTAAGGGATGATTTAAACTGATTATTATGTATTTACTGTTGCTGTATCTTTTTCCTGTGATTTTGATTCCAGTAAATTGGCTTGAGTATTTTTTAACTCCTGGTAGAAATTAGTAATAGCTGTTTGTATGTAAGGCGTCAGCCATAAAAAACCTATACCCAGGGTCAAGATACTCAGTATAATCCATCCTAAAAAACTCAAAAACAGACAGAATAATTTCCACTTATAACCTATCATCATTTTCTTACTGGTTCTAATTGCCTCTAAGGCCCCTATATGAGGATAATCATGTAGTATATAAAAAGTCATTGAATACCTAAGTATAGCGATAATTCCCGGTATTAGAAAGAGGAGAGTCCAGAGGACTGTAAATATTGTCATTAGTAAATATGCTAGAAATGCTGATTTAAAATTTGAAAAACCATCAAATAAGTTTTCAAAACGGAAAGGCTCCTTTCTGATAAGTTTTAGAAAACAGCTAACATACCCCAGAAGTAAAGGTCCACTAACTAATAGATTTACAATCATTCCAATAGCTGGTACAGTTCCTGCTAGAGTAGTTAGGATCATAAAAACTAGACATAATAAAACAGCAGTACCCCAGTGACCTTTTAATTGATTTCTTGAAATTGCTCTTAATTCATTACTGCTTTTAATTGAATTACTAACTTGCATAAAATTACCTCCTAATAAATAATTGATTTTTTAATATAAATCTTATTAAAAATTACTCTAAATTATATTCGATAAAGGATCAATAAATCCTTTAATTAGCTACAATATAGGACAAAATAACTAGTACAGCAAAATTAAATAAGTGAAAGGATTGAGGAATTATTATTGTATACATATTGCTTTAATGCAGGATTATTTGTTTTAATTATAGAATGATAATAATAAATAAAAAAGGAGAGTGTGCAAAATGAAGGTTACTGATTTAACACATACTATTGATGAAGATATACCAGTTTTTCCAGGTAGTATACAAGCAGTGATAGACAGAATGAAAAAATATAAAACTGATGGATATAGGGAATCACTGTTAAAGATAAGTTCACATACTGGAACACATGTTGATGCCCCCGCACATATGCTGGAAGGCGGTTTATTTCTGGATGAATTTACGGTAGATAAGTATATGGGGAAAGCCACTATAATAAGCTATATAGAACAAAAAACACCTTTAATTGAAGTGGATTATTTAGCTGCTTATAACAGAGAATTAACAGAAAGCGATTTTGTCATTATTAAAACCGGCTGGTCAAAATACTGGGGTGATAAAAAATATTATGGAAAATTTCCTTATTTAAGTGAAGAATCAGCCAGATGGCTTAAACAATTTAATTTAAAGGGAATAGGAATTGATGCGATTTCAATTGATAGTATCAATTCTCAAACATTTGCTAACCATAAGATATTGTTAGCAGAGGAGACTTTAATTATCGAGAATCTAAGTAATTTAGATTCAATAAAAAGCAAATACTTCATTTTAAGTGTTATGCCTCTTAAGACTATAAAAGCAGATGGTTCACCGGTTAGGGCTGTTGCTATAGAAAATGTTTAAACGGAGGTTTCTATAAAAAATCTTGACATTTATATTTATCTATGGTTTAATAATAATCAACAATTGAATAAACTATCCTGGTCTAATTCCATTTTTATGGAAACGGGGGACCCAATCTATGGGGCTAATTCTTTTGAAGGGAGACCTTTTACTCCTAGCCCGCCAGCTAACCTCGTCGACAATAAAAGGCAGATAACTGAGATACATATTTATTAGTTTAAAGAGTATAAAAACCACTTCAGTTATATCTGTAGTGGTTTTTTTGTATTTAAGCGTAAATTTATTTTTTGGTTAGGAATAATAAGTATCAAATCTAGTGTTGACCTTTCAGGTGTAGGAGTGGTTATTTATGTTAAGGAAATTGAAGGGATTCTGGTTATGCAGATATTTCTACAGGCGGTTTCTCAACAGTTCAGGCCAGTATAGGTTATTGGAATAGTGTGCCTATTGAACTGGTAACGATTATTCTAATGTTTCTGGGAACAATTAACTTTGCTACCCATTATGCCTTATTACAGGGCAAATTTAAAACGTTTTTTCGTAATGGTGAAATAAGATTAATGGGGTTTTTATTAATTATATCGATTCCTTTAGTAGTTTTTATAGGTTTAAATGGTCTTTATACAACTCTTAGTTCCAGTTTTCGTGATACAGTTTTTCAGCTGGTATCTGCTTTATCAACTACTGGTTTTTCCACTATTGATTTTGTATTCTGGCCTATTTTTGCTAATTTCTTTGTTATAATATTCATGTTGATTGGTGGTGGAACAGGCTCAACAGCAGGTGGTATTAAACAGTTTAGAGTATATATCATTTTAAAATCGATTTACTGGGAGATTAAACAGCATTTTCTTCCTAAAAATAGAGTCAATGAGGATTATGTCTGGCGTGGGGAAGATAAATTATATATCAAAGATAAAAATATACGAGAGATTGCCAACTATATTATTTTATATCTATTTACTTACCTATCTGGTGTTTTAATTTTTCTGGCTTCAGGTTACAGCCTCAGGGATAGTTTATTTGAATTCGCATCAGCCCTGGGAACAGTTGGTCTTTCGATAGGAATTACTGGTCCTGATGCTTCTGGGTTAATCTTATGGACAGAAATATTTGGCATGATGCTGGGGAGATTAGAATTTTTAGTGATTATTTTCGCTTTTACTAAGTTAATCAAAGACAGTAAATATTACTTTAAGAAAAAAATAACTGGCTAAAGTTGTTTGGGGAGGATTTGTTGAGATGAAACAGTATATTGTGATAGGACTAGGTAATTTCGGTGCCAGTGTAGCTAAAACCTTAGTTGATAAAGGTTATAATGTTCTGGCAATTGATAAAAATAAGGAGAAAGTACAGGAATTGGCTAATACAGTTACCCATGCTGTTGAAGCAGATGCTACAGATGAAGAAGTATTAAAAACACTTGGTGTAAGAAATTTTGATCTAGCAGTAGTAAGTATTGGTAATAATATTCACGCCAATGTACTTACTACACTATTGTTAAAGGAACTGGGGGTTTCCTATGTTATTGTCAAGGCCCAGGATAATTTGCATGGTAATCTATTGAGTAAGGTTGGTGCAGACCGGATTATTTATCCTGAAAGAGATATGGGAGTAAGAATTGCCCATAATCTTATTTCTTCTAATGTGATGGACTATCTGGAGTTTTCACCTAATTATAGTATTATTGAACTCCCTGTAACAGCAAGTATGGTCGGTAAGAATCTAGCAGAATTGAAAATAGGGTCTCAATATAATGTTAATCTTGTAGCTATTAAACGTAAAGGAGAAATAAATATAAGTGTGAGAAATGATATTTCTTTTTCTTCAGGTGATATTATGGTTGTCTTTGGCAGTAATAATGACCTGAAAGAGTTACAGAATTCTATATAAAGGTGGTTAACCCTTTATTACTCCTTTGCTTACTCCTTGACAAAACAGTTTGATATGTTATACTAAAAACCAGTAACAATTACTGTTAAGTTATTATTACATAAAAACTAGGAAAGGAGATGATAATATGCAAAAATATCAATGTACAGTCTGTATGTATATTTATGACCCGGCAGAAGGGGACCCGGATAATGGGATTGAAGCAGGCACATCTTTTGATGACCTCCCTGAAGATTGGGTCTGTCCTGAGTGTGGTGTTGGCAAAGATATGTTTGAGCCGTATGATGATTAATCATTTACCAAACCGGGAGTAAAATCCCGGTTTTTCTATTGTCTTTACTTTATTTATTTCTTGTAGTATAATAAGCAGCATAATAGTTGCTCGGAAAAAAGAAGAGGAGATGTTATAAGATATGTTTAGCAATAATCATGATTATACCCCGGCTCAGCTGCTTGTACTAGGTTATTTAGCAGTAATTATAACAGGGACGATTCTTTTGATGATACCGGCTGCAACAACCCAGAGTGGTGGGCTTGATATTATATCTGCTCTTTTTACAGCTACTTCAGCTACCTGTGTGACAGGTCTAATAGTAGTAAATACTAGTACAGCTTTTACTGTCTTTGGTCAGTTAGTAATTATGATTTTAATTCAAATAGGTGGCCTTGGTCTAATGACTATGTCAACAATGGTAGCCTTTATTATTGGTAAAAAGATAAGTTTAAAAGAAAGACTGCTTATCCAGGAAGACTTAAACCAATTTAAAATATCAGGTCTGGTTGCTTTAGTAAGGTATGTGTTGATAGTTACCTTTGTTATTGAGGGTATTGGAGCCTTAATATTGTTTCTGCGCCTTTTAAAAGATTATTCTTTCTGGAAAGCTATTTATTATGCAATATTTCATGCTATTTCAGCTTTTAATAATGCTGGTTTTGACCTTTTTGGTAATAGTCTGGAAGGTTTTACCGGTGATATTTTTATAAACCTAGCTGTTATTTTCTTGATCATACTTGGTGGTTTAGGGTTTGCAGTTTTGGCTGAGCTTTATAATAAACGTGATATAAAAAAGACCAGTCTGCAGACAAAGATTGTTATTACTATTTCCTTGATTTTAATTATTGTAGGGTTTATTAGTTTTCTGGCCCTGGAGTATAATAATGAGTTAACAATGGGAAATCTATCTTTTGGTGAAAAGACACTATCTGCTTTATTCTTATCGGTAACTCCCAGGACCGCTGGCTTTAATACAATTCCAACTGGTTCTTTGAAGAGTTCAACACTCTTTTTGGTAATAGTTCTTATGTTTATTGGCGCTTCTCCTGGTTCTACCGGTGGTGGTATTAAGACAACTACCTTTGGTGTTTTATTAATTACAGTTTGGAGCATGATTACTGGTAAGAGGGATATTGAGATATTTAAACGACAGTTAGAAAATGAAATAATATTTAAAGCCCTTTCAATTACTATCTTATCCTTAATGCTGGTTGTACTGGTGACGATGATTCTTACTGTTAGTGAGGGAATGGATTTTTTACCAGTCTTTTTTGAAACTGTTTCTGCTTTTGGAACAGTTGGGTTATCAACCGGAATAACATCGGCTTTATCATCATTTGGCAGGTTAATGATAACCATTACCATGTTTGCTGGTAGGGTAGGTCCACTTACACTGGCTCTTGCCTTTGCAGAACGGAAAAGGAGTGGGGTTTATCATTATCCCAAGGAAAAAATAATGGTGGGTTAAAGAATCTCAGGGCTTATTTATATTTTAAAACACCTTTTGGGTATATTATAAATAAAATGGGGTGTTTAAAATAAAAATAAGCAAATTATCATCAGGACGCTTTTTAATACTTGGTTATTTACTTGTTATTTCAGTAGGAACGTTCTTTTTATTACTGCCGATTTCGACAGTTGAGGGTGAAGTAACCAGCTTTATTGATGCCCTCTTTACAGCAACCTCAGCAACAGCAGTTACTGGTTTGATTACCTTAAATACTATGGAACACTGGACCCGTTTTGGTCAAACTGTGATTATGTTATTAATACAAATTGGTGGTTTTGGTTTTATGACCAGTACTACTTTGTTATTTTTAATCTTTGGTAAAAGGGTTTCTTTAAGAGAAAGATTAATTATCATGGAAGACTTGAATTATAATAAGATATCAGGGGCCATCAGTTTAAGTAAATATATCATAATATTAACCTTTACTACTGAGGCCCTGGGGGCTTTGCTTCTTTTTCTTTACTTTAAAAAGATAATGCCTTCTGCCCGGGCTGTTTATTTTGCAGTATTTCATGCTATTTCAGCCTTTAACAATGCTGGTTTTGATCTTTTCGGCAATAGTTTGCTTGATTTTGTTAATATACCATATATAAATATAGTTATTACTTTTTTGTTTATTATAGGTGGGATTGGTTTTATTGTTATTGATGAGGTCTTTAGTAAAGGGCTAAAGAATCTTTCTTTACATAGTAGGCTTGTCTTAAACACCTCATTGATTTTAATTATTCTTGGTACATTTTCTTTCTTTTTTCTGGAATATACTAACCCTGCTACAATAGGTAATTTAAGTCTTAAGGGTAAATTATTAGGTTCATATTTTCAGGGGGTAACACCTAGAACAGCTGGTTTTAATACGATTCCAATTGAAAGATTAAGAGATGTGACACTTTTTATAATAATATTATTCATGTTTATTGGTGCTTCACCTGGTTCCACTGGTGGGGGTGTTAAAACAACCACTATAGTCACCCTACTTATTGTAATCTATAATATGTCAGTTGGTAAAGAGGATATAGAGGCTTTTGGGCGAAGATTTAGAGATAAGGATATCTATAAAGCCTTAACAGTTGTTGTTATCTCACTTTTATTAATTACTGTGGTAACAATTGTGCTGTCATCAACAGAAAAGTTTTCTTTTATTCAGATAATTTTTGAGGTTTTTTCAGCTTTTGGGACAGTGGGGTTATCTACTGGAATTACTGCTCGTTTGAGTAATATTGGCAAGTTATTTATAATATTTACTATGTTTGTTGGTAGGGTTGGTCCTGTAACCCTGGCTGTAGCTCTTGGTAGAAGGGAATATAAGAAAATTAGATATCCAGCGGAAGATATCTTAATCGGATAATTATTATATCTGGGATGAGGGGGATTTTCATGAAACAGTTTATTGTAGTTGGTTTAGGAAGGTTTGGTTTAAGTGTTGCCAAAACACTGGCTGAAAATGATTATAATGTACTGGCTATTGATTCAAATGGAGAAAGGGTTCAGGAGATAGCTAATGAGGTTACCCATGCTGTTGAAGCAGATGCTACAGATGAAGAGGCTTTAAGAACACTGGGGGTCCGCAATTTTGATGTTGCTGTAATAAGTATAGGTGATAATATACATGCTAATATTCTATCCACACTTATTCTTAAGGAACTAGGTGTTCCCTATGTAGTTGTTAAGGCACAGGATGCCCTCCATGGAAAGGTTTTAAGTAAAGTTGGTGCAGACCGGGTGGTTTATCCTGAACGAGATATGGGAGTAAGAATTGCCCATAATCTAATATCTTCTAATGTACTTGACTATATAGAGTTTGCTCCTGATTATAGTGTAATAGAAATAATAGCTACCCCTAATATGTTGGGGAATACACTAGCTGAATTAAAATTAAGGAGTCAATTTAATATTAATGTTATGGCTATAAAACGTGGAGAAGAGTTGAATATTACCCCTGGGGCCAATGACAAAGTCTTAGAGGGGGATGTATTAGTTGTAATGGGTAAAAATGATGACCTTGATAAGTTGAAACATTATTAGCTATAATCTATATAATAAATATTATTTATTGAAAGACCATAATTAATATATTATGGCCTTTTTCTTACCTGTAATAACTATAAAATTGCATAAAGTAAGTAATAATGGTAGAATAATAAGTAGTAATTGTAAGATACAGGAGGAATATGATGAAGGAAATGAAAGAAACAAAGACTTATTTTATCATAACATATGGCTGCCAGATGAATGTTCATGACTCCGAACTCCTGGGTGGTATGCTGGAAGAGATTGGTTATCATCAGGCAGAGGAAATGGAAGAGGCTGACCTTATAATTTTAAATACCTGTGTAATAAGGGAAAATGCTGAATTAAAGGTATATGGAAAGATTGGTTCACTAAAACGGCTCAAAGATAAAGACCCTGCTCTTATTATTGCTGTAGGGGGGTGTATGATGCAGTCTAATGAGGCTGTTGAGGAATTATATAAAAAATACCCCCAGGTTGATTTAATTTTTGGGACACATAATATTCATCACCTCCCTGATCTAATTAGTACTATTGAGAAGGAACGGGGACGTATTGTTGAAGTCTGGGATAAAGAAGAAGGTCTAATTCCAGACCTGCCGTCTAGCAGAGAGGATGATAAAAAGGCCTGGGTTTCAATTATTCAGGGCTGCAATAATTTTTGTACGTACTGTATTGTACCCTATGTCAGGGGTAGGGAGAGAAGCAGACCACTAAAGGACATAGTCAAGGAAGTTACTCAATTAGCAGAAGATGGGGTTATCGAAATAACCCTTTTAGGTCAAAATGTGAATTCATATGGTAAGGACCTGGCTGGGAACATAGATTTTGCTTCCCTACTTGAAGAAATAGATAAAGTAACTGGTATTGAGCGTATTCGTTATATGACTTCACACCCCAGGGATTTTAATGCAGAATTAATTGAAGTTATCAATAGCTCAGATAAGGTATGTGAACATTTCCATTTGCCCATTCAATCGGGGAGCAACCAGATTTTAAAGAAGATGAACAGGGGATATACCAGGGAGGAATATCTGGACCTGGTCAAGATGATCCGGCAGACCATACCTGAGGCCAGTATTACTACCGATTTTATTGTTGGTTTCCCCGGTGAAAGTGAAGAGGATTTTCAGGATACACTCAATATGGTTGAGGAAGTACGTTTTGATAGTGCTTTTACTTTTATATATTCCAGTCGTACAGGTACCCCTGCTGCTAAAATGGAAGTTCAGATAGCTGAAGAGATAAAAAAAGAACGTCTGGCAAGGCTAATGGAACTGCAGAATGAAATTAGTTTAGAAATAAACAGGGATTTACTTAACCAGGAAGTTGAAGTCCTAGTTGAAGGTGAAAGCAAGAATAATTCAGAGGTGTTTTGTGGTAGAGATAGGAAGAATAAATTAGTATTATTTCCCAAAAGAAAAGACATTATCGGTAAAATTATTAGAGTAAGGATAACTGATGTAAAGAGTTTTAATCTATATGGTGAAATTATTAGTGTTTAGTTTTATTTTATATGAGGTGATTAAATTTGGCAGAATTAACCCCTATGATGAAACAATATAAATCTATTAAAAAGAAATATCAGGATTCAATACTTTTTTATCGACTGGGTGATTTTTACGAAATGTTTTTTGAGGATGCCGAAATTGCTGCCCGGATACTGGATCTTGCTTTAACAGCCCGGAATAAGGGTGGTGGAGAAAAAGCAGCTATGGCTGGTGTCCCTTATCACTCAGCAGATACTTATATTGCTAAGCTAATTAAGAATGGTTATAAAGTTGCTATCTGTGAGCAGATAGAAGACCCTGATGAAGCCAGTGGTATAGTTGAGAGGGATGTTATACGTGTTATCACACCTGGGACAGTTATTGAAAATGATATGTTAGAAGACAAAAACAACAATTTCCTGGCTGCTGCTGTTTATTATGAAGATACTATTGGCTTTTCTTATATTGATATATCAACTGGTGATTTTTATGTAACAGAGCTTTTTAAAACACAGAGTAGTAAGCTGTGGGATGAAATTGACCGGATAAGGCCGGCTGAGATCATAGTAGAAGAAGATCTGGCAGACGGGGAATTTCTGAATAACTATCAACAGGTAAACAAAATTCTGATAAATAAAAGGGAAATATTTAATCTCAAAAAATCGTATGAAATCTTGCAAAAACACTTTAAAATTCAGTCACTAATTGGTTTCGGAATAGAAGACATGCCGGCTGCAATTGCTGCCGCCGGGGAAATACTTCATTTTATTAATAATACTCAGAAAAGAAGTCTTAAACACCTTGATAAAATATCATTGTATACTCTGAATAATTATATGGTATTAGATACTGCTACTAGAAAAAATCTGGAACTTACTTCCACTATTAGAAGTCACCGTAAAAACGGTAGTCTGCTGGATGTACTTGATAAAACAGTAACTTCTATGGGAGGAAGGTTGATCAGGAAATGGATCAATCAACCCTTGATAAATAAAGAAGAAATTGATAGGAGATTAGAGGCGGTAGAGGAACTAAAGGATAATTTTATCTTCCTTCAAAAATTAAGGGATGCCCTGGATGGTGTCTATGATTTAGAACGTATCTTAACAAAGGTTACCTATGGTTCAGCAAATGCCAGGGATCTGACTGCCTTAAGGTACTCCTTAACAAAACTACCATTTATTTTTGAGGCCTTATCGCTATTTGAGGATTCCCATCTATTATCAGGTTTATGTGATGAAATTGATACCCTGGATGACCTTGGTGAATTATTAACAAAGGCCCTGGTAGAAGAACCACCTACTACAGTCCGTGAAGGTGGGATCATTGAAAAAGGTTTTAATGAGGAACTTGACCAATTAAGAACTATGTGTGGTGAAGGTAAAGATTGGATTACTAATCTACAGAAATCAGAGAGGGAAAGAACTGGTATTTCTTCACTTAAGGTTGGTTTTAATAAGGTTTTCGGTTATTATCTTGAGGTTACTAAAGCAAATTTGGACAAAGTGCCTGATGATTATACTCGCAAACAGACCCTGGCCAATAGTGAGAGATATATTACCCCTGAATTAAAAGAAAAGGAAGCGATGATTCTGGGGGCAGAAGATAAGATTAATGATCTGGAATACAGGCTTTTTGTTTCAGTACGGGATAAGGTTGCTGATAATATCCAGCGTATTAAAAAAAGTGCAGGAATTATTGCAACTGCAGATGTATTAAGTTCTTTTGCCCTGAGCGCTATCGAGAATGATTATGTTTCTCCGATCATAAATGATAGTAATGAAATAAACATAGAACAGGGGCGGCATCCAGTAGTAGAGAAAATGCTTAACGAGAATTTTGTTCCCAATGATACTATTCTTGATAATGAAGAAAATAGATTTTTGATAATTACAGGTCCCAACATGTCAGGTAAGTCTACTTATATGAGACAGGTTGCTTTAATTGTCCTTATGGCTCAGATAGGGAGTTTTGTGCCTGCCAGTAAGGCAGTAATAGGTCTGGTAGATAGGATATTTACCAGAGTAGGGGCTAGTGATGACCTGACAACTGGCCAGAGTACCTTTATGGTAGAGATGAATGAAGTTGCCAACATAGTTAATAATGCCTCGCAGAAAAGCCTGATTATTTTAGATGAGGTTGGCAGGGGGACCAGTACTTATGATGGCCTTAGTATTGCCTGGGCAGTCAGTCAGTATATCAATGACCCCCGGGAAATAGGTGCCCGTTCACTATTTGCTACTCATTACCATGAATTAACAAGACTTGAAGAGGAATTTAACGGGATTAAAAATTATAGTGTTCTGGTGGAGGAAGACAATAGTGGTGTTCATTTCCTTCATAAGATTGTTCAGGGTAAGGCTAATGAAAGTTATGGGATAGAGGTAGCTAGACTGGCAGGATTACCTGACGAATTAATTAATAATGCCCGGCAGATATTAAAACAGCTGGAACAGAATGATAATGAAATAAAGGAAGTTGCTGTCAGTGGTGAAGATTTGACTGAAACTAACCTTAATAAAGAAAATATGGTTATTTCAAATAATACAGTTCAAGAGATAGATAGAAAACAACTCTCTTTATTTGAAAGTAATAAATTGATTTGTGAAAAAATAAAAGAAAAAGAGATTATCAATTTAACTCCCTTAGAGGCATTGAATTTTCTTTATGAGTTACAACAGGAGGTCAAGGAGATAAATGACCAAAATTAAACAATTGCCTGAATCAGTTGCCAATCAAATTTCAGCTGGAGAAGTAGTGGAACGTCCAGCATCAGTAGTTAAAGAACTACTTGAAAATTCCATTGACGCTGGTAGTAAAAATATTTTAATAGAGATTGAAGAAGGCGGCAGGGAAAAAATACGTGTCAAAGATGACGGCAGTGGTATTCCTGCTGATGAAATGGAGCTGGCCTTTTCTCGTTATGCTACCAGTAAGATAGAAGAAATAAATGATCTCTATTCGATTAAGACACTTGGGTTCAGGGGAGAGGCCCTGGCCAGTATCTCATCGGTTAGTAATGTTGTAATAAAATCAAGGACTGCTGGTGAATTACAGGGTACCAAAATGGAATTAAAGGGTGGTTCAGTTCTAGGGCAGGTACCAGTAGGTATTCCAGCTGGAACAGATATAGAGGTAACAGGGCTTTTTTATAATACACCAGCTAGATACAAATATCTTAAAAAGGTTAATACAGAGTTTGGTCATATAAGTAAAATAGTAACCCGTGAAGCACTGGCCTATCCAGATATTAAGTTTACATTAATACATAATCATAAAGAAGTGTATAAAACACCTGGTACTGGTAAATTAATTGATGCTGTTTATACACTTTACGGTAGTGAAATTGCCAGTAATCTTACCCCTATTGATTATGAGGATAGATATATCAGGTTAACTGGTCTGATAGGTAATCAAACAATCTCCCGTTCTTCACGTATCTATGAGGTTTTTTTTGTTAATAAGAGGGTAGTAAATAGCAGAACCCTTAGCCAGGGTGTTGAAGAAGCCTATCATGGAGTTTTACCAGGTAGGAAATACCCAGTAGTATTTTTAAATGTAGTTTTAAATCAAATATTGATTGATGTGAATGTTCATCCTACTAAACGAGAGGTTAAATTTAGTCGTGACGGGATAATCAAGGATGTGCTAAAAAAAGGTATATCAAAGACCTTGCAAACAAAGGACCTAATACCTAAAATCAAGAAAAAGCATTTAAGTCCTAAAAAAGAAAGACTATCACTAATAAATGATAATAAACTTAAACAGGGCATTGAAGATAGTGAATCTAAAGAACATCAAGAAAATTTTAAAGGGGATTTTATTAGGAATAATTATAAAGAAAAAACTGCTGACATGCCCCCCAGGTCAAACAAGTATAGAAAACAAACTGAGCAGGCAGTAAAGGAAAATCTAAAACCATGTAAAGTAAGTGAAGAAAAAGATAGTTTAGAAAATAATAAGCCTTTTAATAAAAATATAGATAAAGATAATAATAATGATTTAGTAATAAATAATTTTCTGGGACAGCTCTATAATACATACCTGGTAACAGAAGGTAGTGATGGCTTGATCATAATTGATCAACATAATGCCCATGAACGTATTCTTTATGAAAAGATAAAAAATAGATTTGCTGATGAACAAATAAATACCCAGGCCTTATTACTACCTGTCAGGATTGATTTTACTGCAGAAGAGATTGAACTTGTTAAAAAATATTTAACAGATTTAAAACGCTTAGGGTTTAATATTGATTTTTTTGGTGGTAACAGTATACTTGTTCAGGGAGTTCCTTCCTTTCTAAAGAATAGACCTATTAAAGTGATTGTCGAAGAAATAGTAGATAGTATTTTTAAAAAGGGAAAGACGGGTAATAAATCAGACTTACTGGATCAAGTTATTAAATATATGTCCTGCCGTGGGGCTATTAAGGCCGGTAAACATCTGGCAGAAAAAGAAATTGATGAATTAATTAAGGGATTAATTAAGGCCAGTAACCCTTACCGCTGCCCACATGGTAGACCTATTATAGTGAATATAAGTTTAGATGATATAAAAAGGGGTCTGGGGCGTAAATAGGAGTTGATTTGATGGAAAGTTGTAAGAGGTATCCCTTACTTGTTTTACTTGGCCCTACAGGTGTTGGTAAGACAGGTCTTTCTCTGAAAATAGCCAGAAGAATGAAATTTGAAATTATATCAGCTGATTCTATGCAGATTTATCGAGGGATGGATATTGGTACTGCTAAAGTAAGTAATGAGGACAGAAAAGTTGTAAGACACCATATGATAGATATTATTGAACCTGATGATGATTTTTCAGTTGCTGATTATAAGACATTGGTAGATAAATTAATTCCAGAGATAGTTAAACGGGGAACAAGACCAATGCTGGTAGGTGGAACAGGTCTATATATTAAATCAGTTATGCGGGGTTTTTTATTTCCGGAGATGAAGATAAATAAAAAATTGCGTAGTCAACTCTTTCAAGAAGCTGAGGATAAGGGTAATATATATATTCATAACAAATTAAAAGAGATAGACCCTGAGCTGGCAGATAAATTACATCCTAACGACCTTAGAAGGGTTATCAGGGGAATTGAGGTATATGAAGAAACAGGTAAAACTACTAGCTATTTTAAGAAAAAACAGACTGAAACACCTGATAGGTATAAATCATTAAAGATCGGTCTACATAGGGAACGCAGTGAATTATATAAGCGGATAAATCAACGCGTTGATAAAATGATAGAAGATGGCTTAATTGAAGAAGTGGAAAGATTATTAGAGGATGGTTTTAAGATAAGTGGTACTGCTCTACAGGGTTTAGGATATAAAGAAATTATTAGTTATCTAAAGGGGGAATATGACCTTGCTGAAGCTGTCAGGGTATTAAAACGTGATACCAGACACTATGCTAAAAGGCAGTTAACCTGGTTTAGAAGGGATAAAAGCATAAAATGGATCAACCTATCACTACTTGATTCTGAAGAGGTTTTAAAGGAGATAATTAATTATATCAATGAGAGCGAATTATTTTTTTAGCAATTCGATAATTATAATCGGATTGTTTTTTTGTTATTAAGTAAATTATGCGATTTAGAAATTGTGGATAACTTTGAAGACCGACAGATATATTTGTTTTCCTTGTCGTGCGCTGCGGTGTCCTACCTCCGCTTACTGTCGAGAAATTATCCTCCAGCGTCCTGCCTACGGATAATTTCTAGAGTCGTCCAACAAATATATCTGTCTGGATTATTAAAATTAGTTAACTTTGTGTAAGAAATATTCCTAAGTAAAAATTAATAATTATTGATTAAGTCTGGATGGCGAAGCCAATTTCTAATTAACATATTTTGTTATTAATGCATATAATGTAGATGTATCCTTAAAAATGGGGTGATAAAAATGTATCATCCTCAAGATAATTTAAACCACAATATAATAATTGACCGTTTTAAAAAAGGTGAAATAAGTATTTCCAGGGCATTTTCATTATTGATGGGTAGTTCTGAAGAACTTAATAATAAAAACAACATAGAAACTCACATCTCATATCAGAAAATAGACAGACAGATAACTGAGGTAAAAGAAAATAAGCTTGAGCAAGTATTAGATGAAATGGATGCCCTGATAGGCTTAAATGAAGTAAAAAAACTTGTTCGTGAATATCTGGCCTTTCTGCAGGTTCAAAAATTAAGGGAAAGCTATCAACTTAATAGTCACGCAATTGTGATGCATATGATCTTTAAAGGTAACCCAGGCACTGGTAAAACCACTATGGCAAGGTTAATAGGCAGGATATTTAAAGAAGTAGGTTTTCTTAAAAATGGTGATTTACTGGAAGTTGAGAGGTCTGATTTAGTAGGCGAGTATATTGGGCATACTGCCCAGAAAACAAAAAAATTAATTCAGAAGGCCTTAGGTGGAGTACTTTTTATTGATGAAGCATATTCCCTTGCCAGGGGTGGTGAAAAGGATTTTGGTAAAGAGGCTATTGATACAATGGTTAAGATGATGGAAGACCATAAAGATGAATTAATTATCATTCTGGCAGGTTATTGTCATGAAATGGATTTTTTCCTTGATACAAATCCTGGTTTGAAATCCAGGTTTGCCCTCCAACTGGATTTTCCAGATTATTCGGTGGATGAATTAGTAAAGATTGCAGAAATAATGTATAAGCAGCGCGAATATATATTAGATAAAGAAAGCAAACATTTTATTTACCGGGTTTTGACAGAGATACTTAATAATGAAGGAGAAATAAGTGGTAATGCTAGAACAGTCAGAAACCTTGTGGAGAAATCTATTAGACAACAGGCTTTAAGAATAATCAAGGCAAACAAAATAAACCGTAGGGAGCTAATATACATTAGAAAAGAAGATCTGGCCTGGGGGGAGGGCAAACATGAGTGAATGTCTTGTTACAGGTTTGCCTAATGTGGGGAAGACCTGTTTTGTCATTAATTTTGCAGAATATATGGGTTTAAAGGAATTGAAATTTAATGTTCGACAGACAGCTGGTTATACCTCGATAACAACTTTTTCACCTGTTGAAGCCAGAAGAAAATTAATCTCAGTAGATAGTAATTATACAAGGGAAATTCAGTCAATAAAGATGGAAATACCTGTGGGTAAATCTTTTAAAGAGTTGAATATCATTGACAGCTGTGGTTTGAGCAGTGGAATAAATCCAGATGAAGAGGTGAGATTAGCTATGGCTAAAACGATAAGACTTTTAAGAGAGAGTAAAATGGTTTTACATATTATTGATATTACTAATATAAGAACTACATCTGACGAAGTTCTATTTCCTGTTGATAAATTGATCATGGATTATGCCTCTCTGGAGAAAAATTATGCTGTCTTAGTTAATAAAATGGATTTATCATCTTCCTACACTAATTTGGAAGTATTACGGGAAAAGATAAGGGATAAAATAATTATACCGATATCAGCATTATATCAGACTGGTTTTAAAGAAGTAAAGAAATTGGTGTTAAGCTATGTTTGAAAGGTTGGCTGGTGTAATTTTAATTGGCTTTGTGATCAAGATGATGGATGACTTTTTAGACCAGGAGATTGATATTTTACAGGGGGATTGGAACCTTACATCTGTCCTGAAGAAAGGAATTTTACCATATTCATTAGTTATAATGATTTTTGCCCTTCATCTTAATTTTGCTGAATCAGTAAGTTATTTTTCTGCAAGTTATCTCTTAGGGATGTCCTCAACAGCTGCTGATAAACTACCTTCCAGGCTCAGGGGATGGCAGGAGGGACTAATTCTTATTGTCATAGCAATCTATCTTACAAGTTTAAGAGAGGTAATTACCTCAATAATATTAGTCTTAATTCTGCAGTTTGTTGATGACTATCTGGATTATAAAAAGGAAATTTATATCAAAAAAGATAATTTGATAAATAAACTTGGTCATCTCAATGGATTGATCATCTTTATAATTTTATTTATTTTAGTTTTTAATTTCTGTTTGTTAAAAATGATTTATTTTTCACTTGCCTCCTGTATTATTTATTTAAGTCTCTGGCTTTTAAAAAAATATCAAATAGGTAGGTCAATATGATATATTTTATTATATTTTTTCTGGCTGCTATCTTAGTTGCTTATAATCTTGGGGTGCGTAATGGTAGAAAACAGGGGAAAGAATTAGGTATCAGGGAAGCAGAACTGGTAATATTAGAAAATAGTATGGAAGAAGGTAAATGCATTATTTGTGATAGGAGTAATTGATATTATTTAACAAAAGTTAAAAATTAATATTATAAGCAGGATTTTTCATTAAATTGTAGAAAGTAAATATAACAGGGGTAAAGGAGGTATTAGTTTTATGAAACAACAACTAAATCTACAGGATAATATTTTAAATGCTGTGAGGAAGAAAAAGATAGGGGTTACCATTTTTCTAATGAATGGCTATCAACTTAATGGTATGGTTGCTGGTTTTGATAACTTCACTATTATATTAAAAAATGACAAAAAAACACAAATGGTATATAAACATGCAATTTCAACTATTATTCCTCAAGAAGAAATTGAAGACATATTTAAAGTAGAATAAGAAGGTTGGCGAAAATATGAAGATCAAATTTTTAAAAGCACATGGTGCAGGTAATGACTTTGTGATGGTAAAGGGATTTGAATCTGCTCAAATTGATTATAATAAACTGGCTGTTAAACTTTGTGATAGACATTTTGGGATTGGTGGAGATGGGTTAATAGTAATCCTCCCCCCTGAAAGTAATAAGTATGATTTCAGGATGAGAATCTTTAACTCAGATGGTAGTGAACCAGAGATGTGTGGTAATGGTATCCGTTGTTTTGCTCATTACCTCCATCAATATGGTTTAACAGCTGAAAAGCTATTAAAAATCGAAACCCTGGCTGGTATAATTACACCTGAAATACTGAAAATTGATAATAAGACAAGCCAGGTCAGGGTTAATATGGGCAGACCACATTTTAAAACAGAGGAAATACCAGTTAAAATTGATAATACCTCTGATTATATTAAGGAATATCCTCTGCTTGTTGATGGGGAGGAGCTATTAATTAATTGTGTTTCAATGGGTAATCCACATACTATTATTTTTGAAGAAGAACTGGATAAATTTCCACTTGAAATATGGGGTCCGAAACTGGAAAATCATAAAGTCTTCCCTGAGAAAAGCAATGTGGAGTTTATTAAGATAGTTAATAGGTCTGAGATTATAATGAAGGTATGGGAAAGAGGTGCTGGAATTACGCTGGCCTGTGGAACTGGTGCCTCTGCTGCTGTTGTAGCTGGTATAAAAAATGCTTATCTTGATAATGAAGTCCTAGTTCATTTACCAGGTGGAGACCTAGTAATTGAGTGGTCAAATCAGGATAGTGGTGTTTATATGACAGGACCAGCTGAAACAGTATTTGAAGGAGAAATAGAATTATAGGAGGGAAATTATAATGGAAAATTCAGATAGGATAAGAAATTTACCACCATATTTGTTTGCAGAAATTGATAAAATGATTGCTAAGGCTAAGAGTAAAGGTAAAGATGTAATCAGTTTTGGTATTGGTGATCCAGACCTGCCAACACCAGATAATATTGTTAATAAAATGATAGAGAGTGTTAAAGACCCATCAACACATAGTTATCCTTCATATGAGGGTTTATATAATTATAGAAAAGCAGTAGCTGACTGGTATCAAGATAATTATGAAGTTGACCTTGATCCTGATAAAGAGGTTGTTTCATTAATTGGTTCAAAGGAAGGTATAGCACACTTGCCTTTCTGTTATATCAATCCTGGTGACCTGGCTCTGGTTCCTGACCCTGGGTATCCAGTATATAAAACAGCTGTTTTGTTGGCTGGTGGAGAACCGGTTATGATGCCACTGTTGGAGGAAAATGATTTTTTACCAGACCTTGATAAGATTAGTAAAGAGACTGCTGATAAGGCAAAATTACTCTATATAAATTACCCTAACAACCCTACTGGGGCAGTGGCCAGTGAAGAATTTTATAAAAAAATAATAGAATTTGCCCGTCAACATGATATTATTATTGCCCATGACGCCGCCTATAGTGAAATAGGACTGGCTGGTTATAATCCACCCAGTTTTATTCAGTTTGAAGGTGCTAAAGAAGTAGGTATTGAATTTAACTCTCTTTCCAAGCCTTTTAATATGACTGGTTGGAGGGTCGGCTGGGCAGTTGGTAATGAAGATGTAATAGAAGCCCTGGGAAGGATTAAAACCAATATCGACTCTGGGATTTTTGAAGCAGTACAGTATGCTGGAATAGAAGCCTTGAAAAATTCTAAAGAAAATATTGCCAGGATGAATGAAATATATACCAGAAGGCGTGATCTGCTGACTAAGGGTTTAAATGACCTGGGTTGGAAAATAAAAGCCAATAAGGCCAGTTTTTATATCTGGGCAAAAGTCCCCCAGGGATATAGTGCTGCCGATTTTTCTACATATGTCTTTGAAAACACCGGAATATTCTTTACACCTGGTAATGGATATGGTGAATATGGAGAAGGCTATGTAAGAATTGCTTTAACTGTCAAAGAAGAAAGGATAAAAGAGGCTTTACAGAGACTTAAAGACAGCAAGATAGAATTTTAATATTAAGCACAGTTTAGTTGTAGCATCAGGGGGTGGCATTAATTAAAAAAACTATTTTTCTTCTTTTATTATTTTGTTTTATGATAACTTTGCCTATTAACAAAATATATGCAGTAGAAAAAGTAGACTGGAATAGACTCAAAGAAGATAGTCTGCAATTGGTAGAGAAAGAACCTGATAATATCATGGCCAAATTTCGCTATAGTATTGCCTTAGCAAATCTGGGGATGATTGAAGAGGCCTTAGATACCTTTGAAGAGATAGAGGATACTGTTTCAATAGATGAATTTAATCAGGTGGTTTCTCCTTATTTAGAGGGGATTACTCTACAGAGTGAGGATATATTATCATTAAATTATGCTGCCTTCGGTGCTTCGATTAACAAAGAATATACTATTTCAATAGATTATTTTAAACGTATTATTGAGCTTGAACCAGATAATATCTGGATACGGAATTATCTTGCTCTGGTATATAAGGAAATTGATAATAATGAACTTGCTATTGAAACCTGTGAAAAAGCCCTGGAAGTGAAAGAGAATGAGCATTCACGACTAATTTTGGCGGTTATATATTATGATACCGGTCATTATATCAAGGCTTTTTTCCAGGCGAATAGGGCTGGTAGTCTTGTGAAGAAACTATTAAGGGATGATTGATTAAAAAAAGCTGTCTCATATTTTAAATGAGACAGCTTTTTTAGAATTTAGAATTAAATTAAATTTTATATTTCAAGGAAGGTTAATTCATTTAAGTTGAGTTCATCTTTGATCTGGGACATTATTTCATCACTTGGTTTGGTATCTGTTTGGATTAACATAATTGCTTGCCCTTGTTCTTTTTTGCGGCCGACCTGCATGCTGGCGATATTGATATTTTTATCACCTAAAATAGTACCTACCTTACCAATAATACCTGGTCTATCCTGATAATTTGCAACCAGGAATTTTCCATTTAGATTAAGGTCAACCCTGAACCCATTAATCTCTATAACCCTATGTCCGATAGAAAGAGATGTTCCAGCAATACTATATTCATCTTGAGCAGTAGTAATTTTAATCTTGATTATATTATTTAAACCATCTGGTTTATCAATATAACTTTCTTTTACAGAAATATTCCTTTCCTTTGCTACTAGATAGGCATTAACCAGATTAACTCTGTGGTCCAGGATAGGGTCAAGGATATCTTTAAGCAGAGAAGTTGTAAAAGGCTTTAATTGCTGTTCAGTTATTTCACCACCATATTCGACCTCAATATTTTTAATCCTTTCATGTCCTTTCCAGTGGGCCAGAAAATTACCTAATTTATTAATTAACTTTAGATATGGTTTAGCTTTATTCATATCTTTGGAATTAATAGCAAAGATATTTAACGGTGATTCTGGTAATCCACCGTTTTTAAGTACAGATAAGACCTGTTCAGCAGCTGCAATAGAAACATTGTCCATTGCTTCTGTAGTAGTACCGCCAAGATGGCAGGTAACAACTACCTTATCACTATATTTAAAATAAGGATGATTTTCATCAATTGGTTCCTCTTCAAATACATCAATGCCAGCGCCGGCGACCTTGCCAGATTTCAGTGCAGCAACAAGTGCTTCTGTATCAAGATTTTTCCCGCGTGCTACATTTAATACTCTGACATCATCCTTCATTGTAGCAAATTCCTTATGACTTAAAATATGGAAGGTTTCATCAGTAAGGGGAGTATGGAGTGATATATAATCAGATTTTTGTAATACTTCCTCAAAATCTAATAAAGGTACATTTAGGTTTTCTGCTTTTTCAGGTGCTAGGTAGGGGTCATTGGCTATTACCTTCATACCGAGTCCCTGAGCAAACTGAGCGACATAACTCCCAATCCTACCAAGGCCTATAATACCCAGGGTTTTATCCCTGACTTCTGTTCCATTATATTTTTTTCTATCCCAGATACCATTATGTAAAGCATTATTGGCCTGAGGGATATTTCTTGATAGTGATAGTAATAAAGCAATAGTATGTTCTGCAGCTGAAATTGTATTACCAGTAGGTGTATTAAAAACAACTACACCCTTTTTGCTAGCTTCTTCAAGATCAATATTATCATAACCTGTACCAGCCCTGCCGATTACTTTTAGTTTTTCAGCTTTGTTAAGTGCTTCTTTATCCAATCTGGTGAAACTCCTGATAATAATTCCATCATAATCACCTACTATATCCAGAAATTCTTCTCTAGATAATTGATGATTAAAATATACTTCAGCTTCTTTTTCAAGTATTTCAATGCCTGCTTCAGAGATATAGTCACTAACTAAAACCTTAAACATTAACTATTCAACTCCTTAATTTTTACTTGGAAAATAAGAAAAAACTTTCAAATAAATTAAATTATTTACTTAATATTTGAAGAAAGAGTATTAAATTCAGTTTACTCCATTAGACAGCTCCTTCCTGTTCACTACTTTATTTTATAATTATATAAAAATATGTTACTAAATGCAAGTAGAGTGTTATTATTCAGAATATTTTAATGCAAGGTATTTCAAACTGAGAACCTAGAGATAATTTTTGTTTACCTCTAGATTTTAATATGGTATACTCTGTATATAAATGAATAAAGGGGTTGAAAAATGTTTTTAGTAGATTATCATACACATCCTTATGGACATGGGGAACAGGAAATCAGAGATAAATACTCTTATAAATATTTAAAGGAATTTTTATTAATGGCCCAAGAAAAGGGTATTGCCCAGTTAGGCTTTACCGACCATGATGATTATATCGATGCTATCTCCTGGGATATATTAGAGGATTTATCTGCTGAATATCCAGATAAAATAAGGCTTGGTATAGAATTTGATTATAAAATAAATAAGGAAGAATGGATTAAGCAGGTAAAAAACAGGTTTCCCTTAGACTATTCGATCGGTTCTGTACATAGGGTAGGAAACTGGGAAATAGACCATCCAGCATATGTTAGTGAGTATAAAGAATGGGATATTGATGAACTATATATTGCTTATTTTGACCTGGTAGAAAAGGCAGTTTCTTCAGGATTGTTTGAGATTATAGGACATATGGATTTAATAAAGATATTTAATAACCGTCCAGTAGATTTAAATCTCCTGGAGATTGTTGAACCGGTTCTGCAGGCTATCAAGGAAAACAGAACTGTTATTGAAATTAATACCAATGGTTGTAATAAACCAGTAAATGAATTTTATCCTTCAACAGATATTCTCAAAAGGGCTTATGAATTAAAAATACCAATAACAATTGGTTCAGATGCCCACTCCCCGGGTAGAGTAGGTGAGGGTATAAAAAGAGCAGCCAGTTTAGCCCAGAAAATCGGTTATAAAGAAATAACAATTTTTAAAAACGGCGAAAGTTATTCTGTTCCATACTAGGCTACCTTAACTCAGACAAATATATTTACTGGACGACTCTAGAAATTGTCTGGAGGTAGGACACCGGAAGACAATTTCTCGACAGCAAGCAGAGGCAGGACGCCACAGTGCGCGGCAAGGAAAGTAAATATATTTGTCGGCCTTTAGAGTTATCCATAATCTCAAAAAATATTCTTCTTAAAAGACCTGTTGTAACAGGTCTTTTTTCACATATCTGGCTTTTATTACATAGAATATTCTTGACAGATAAATAAAGGGGGTATCTAAGTGATAAAGAAAATTTCTGTTTTTTTTCTTGTTTTATTGTTACTGTCTGTTTTTCATTGTCAAGTATTATCTGCAGAAAATGATCTTAAACCTGTTAGACTTATTGAAGTTGTTCATTCAATCTTTTATGCACCACAATATATAGCAATGGAGAAGGGATTTTTTCAGGATGAGGGGTTAGATATTGAGTTGTTTACTGCCTGGGGTGGTGATAAGGCCGCTGCTTCACTTATGGCAGGTAGTGGTGATATTGCCCTAATTGGTCCAGAACCTTCCATCTATGTCTTTGAACAGGGTGCCAAAGATTTTATTGTTAATTTTGCCCAGCTAACCAGTACAGCAGGTTCATTTCTTGTAGCTAGAGAACCTATGCCTGATTTTAAATGGGAAGATGTAATCAACAAAAAGATTATTGGCAACAGGCCTGGTGGAGCACCACAAATGGTCTTAGAATACTCTCTGAAGGAAAGGGGGATTATCCCTGGTGAAGATGTTGAAATAATTACTAATCTTGATTTTACTGCTAATGCAGGGGCTTTTCTAAGTGGGAGGGGAGATTTTGTACAGTTATTTGAACCAGCAGCTTCTACCCTTGAAGCCGCAGGACAGGGCTATGCGGTAGCATCTTTTGGTAAGGCCGGTGGAAATGTCCCTTATACTGTATATATGGCTAAAGTCAGTTTTCTCAAAGATAATCCAGAGATAATTCAAAGATTTACTAATGCAATCTATAGGGCTCAATTATGGGTTTTGAAACATAATCCTGAAGAAATTGCTGAACTAATTGGATCCTATTTTGAAGAAACTTCTTTAGATATATTAATCAGGGTAATTCAACGCTACCAGGAACAGGGTAGCTGGAGTAATAATCCACTAATAGAAAAAGAAATCTTTGAACACTATGAAGAGATTATAATTATGGCCGGAGAATTAGCTGAAAAGGTAGATTATAAGATGGTGGTTAATACTGAATTTGCCAGAAAAGCTATAGAAATTATAAAATAAAACAAAATAAAAACAGGGGGGATTTATCTTGGATTATATAATTAGACTTGATGGTATTACCAAAAAATATCTCTCTATAAAAGGAGAAACCCTGGCAATAAAAGAAATTAATCTTGCAATAAAAGAAAATGAATTCATCAGTATTGTTGGGCCAAGTGGTTGTGGGAAAACTACATTATTATCAATTATTAGTGGTTTAATTCCTCCTGATAATGGTAGTGTTTATATTAATCAAGGTGAAGTAAAGGATATATGCCCCCTCGTTGGCTATATGTTACAGGAAGACTATTTGTTTGAATGGCGTACTGTCTTTGCCAATGTTAGTCTAGGATTGGAGATAAAAAATATGGTTAATAAAAACACAGATGATATGATAATGAATTTACTGAAAACTTATGGTTTGGAGGATTTTGCTAGACATTATCCAGCTGAATTATCAGGTGGGATGAGACAGAGGGCAGCCCTGGCAAGAACACTTGCCCCGGAACCAGATATTTTATTACTTGATGAACCGTTTTCATCACTTGACTATCAAACAAAACTTACTATGGAAGAAGAGATGGCCAGTATCCTAAAAGATAATAAGAAGACTGTAATACTGGTAACTCATGATATTGCAGAAGCTATTTCATTAGGTGATCGTGTTGTTATATTATCTAATAGACCTGCAGTCATAAAAAAAGAGATTAATATAGAATTTGACAGCAAATTAACTCCAATTCAAAAGAGAAATGTAAAAAAATTCCAGGAATATTTTAATAATATCTGGAAGGAGTTAGACATTTATGTTTAAAAAAATACTATATAAAATATTTGCCATTAAGGCTAAAACCGAAGCCCATGGAGATTATCTTTTTAATCTCCGTAAAAAAAGATTTGTTATTCGTTTACTTCAGATATCAATTCTATTAATTTTTTTTATAAGCTGGGAATTATTGGCCCATTATGAATTAATTAATACCTTTCTGATGAGCCGGCCTGCTAAAATATTGACTCTGTTTATTAATATGTGTCAGAATGGGAAAATGTTTTTGCATATAAAAGTAACCTTGATAGAGGTTTTTATTGGTTTTTTATCAGGGACTATTCTGGGTCTAATCACTGCAGTAATACTCTGGTGGTCAGAATTCTTATATAATCTCTTTGAACCCTATTTAGTTATCTTAAATAGTATCCCTAAAGTAGCTCTAGGTCCAGTAATAATAGTCTGGTTAGGAAATGATTCTACTTCAATTATTATGATGGCACTTCTGGTGTCTATTGTAATTACAATAATAATGCTTATAAATGGTTTTCATGAAGTAGAGGGTAATAAGATTAAACTATTGAAAACACTTGGGGCATCTAAGAAACAAGTCTTATTGAAAGTGGTTTTGCCGGCCAGTATACCAACCATTTTTTCTACAATCAAGGTCAGTACTGGATTATCACTGGTAGGTACAATAGTTGGGGAATTCCTGGTCTCGCAAGCTGGTTTGGGATATTTGATAGTTTATGGAGGTCAGGTGTTTAATTTACATATGGTAATGCTGAGTATTATTATCTTAAGCATTATTGCTGGTTTAATGTATTACCTTATTTTTATCTTAGAGAAGGCAATTATTAAATGGAGGTAAATTATAAGTAATGTAAAATAAAAACAACCCTGGAAATTAAGTGGTTCCAGGGTTGTTTTTATTTTATTAACTTACAAACCTGCGGTAAAGGCCTATTACTTTACCAAGTATGTATACATCTGGAACTATAATTGGTTCCATTGTCTTGTTTTCAGGTTGTAAACGTATATAATTTTTTTCTTTAAAAAAACGTTTGACAGTAGCACCTTCTTCAAGTAAAGCAATGATAATATCTTTATTATTGGCATAGTTCTGACGTTGAGCAATAACATAATCACCATCATAGATGCCTGCTTCAATCATACTTTCTCCACTTATCTCTAACATAAAAAGGTCTTTAGCAGAACTGCTTAGAAACTGTACTGGTACAGGGAAAAAGTCTTCAATATTTTCTTCAGCCAGTATTGGGGCCCCTGCAGTAACTGTACCTACTAATGGTATATCAATCATTTCTTTATTCACATTTTCAATACCATCCTTATTATAAAGGACCTCAATTGCTCGTGGTTTAGAGGGATCCCTCCTTATGTAATCATATTTTTCAAGAGTTTTAAGGTGACTGTGAACTGAGGCGGGTGATTTTAAACCAACTGCATCTCCAATCTCCCGAACAGAAGGGGGATAACCCTTATTTTGAATTTCCTCCTGAATAAAGGAAAGGATAGATTTCTGCCTGTTTGTTAATTCCTCCATAGAATGTTTACCTCCTTGATTATCATTAAAACAATTATAAAGTATAAAAAAATAAGCTATTTATATTTTCTATATAGTATTATAGCATAGAGGGCAAGAAATAGCAAACAGTCGTTCAAGAAAAATCCGGCACACCCTTGACAAAAAAACAAATGTTCTGTTATAATATGAATATAAAGGAACATTTGTTTAGTACACAAGTTTGTTTGGGGGGATGAAAATGTACTATCTAAAGACTAAAAATACATATAAGAGGTCTTTGACTAAGAAAAAACATTTAAGAAAAGTGCTGTTTATTTCAGCAGTTATTTTCTTATTACTATTTATTAACCTTGTTTCATATGGTAGTAAAACCCTTGTTATGGAAAAGGTAATTGTCAAGAAAGGGGATACATTATGGAGTATTGCCAGAAACTACAATGATAGGAATGATGATTTAAGGAAAATTGTAAATAAAATTAAGAAGGCGAATTCTTTAGAAAGTGTAATATTACAACCTGGACAAGAAATTAAAGTGCCACAATAAAATCAAATAATAAATCAGAGAAAATAATCCTTATAGTAAGATAAAGGATTATTTTCTCTTTATTTTTAGAGAAAAGAGAGATAATTATCCACAGGAGTTTATATCTTAAGATTTGACAACAGAAAAAGCTTAATTAATATATAAACTACTATAATATATACCTTATGACAATTAAAAGACAAAATATTTTATTGTTTTGCACAATAAAAAAGATAATCCCTGTCGAATATTCTCTCAATAAAACTTCGCAAAATACTTATTTTGCGAAAATAACATTAAACTGTGGATATCTCACGGAAAAATGTGGATAAATTCAAATGATTGTGGATAATTTATTATGTTTAGAAAATAAAGAAAATATAATAAAGGAAAATAAAACTATGAATAGTTTTTATCGGCTGAGGCTTGGCTTAATCATCAGTAGATAATATCTTTAATTTTAAGTGAACGCAGGCGGTTTAAGGCGCCACCTACTTCATATGGTCGTGGCAAAACGTAAGCCCCAGCGGGACTATTAAAAGGAGAAATAATCTTAAGGCCCTTCTGCTGGAGGTGCTCATATATTCTGTCTAGTATCTCCCTAATAGTTCTTTGCCCATCTATAATATCATTTGTAATGGCATAAGTTAAGATATCGGCAATAGTTTTGCTTTGTTCCTGATTGACTAGTTGTTCCAGGTAAGAAAGATCAATATTTTCTCTCCCGAATTGGATTGTATCCATACCATGGGTTTTAACTTTTATCCGTCCCTTTTTCCGTGGATTAATGCTTGCTGGTTCTGGAATACGTTGACATATCTGGCCGAAAGAAGTATTAAGCTTACTTTCACGTTTAGTAGGTAATTTACTGGCTATATCTTTAACCTCTTCAGTTACGGCAATAGGTCTGTATTTATTCATCATTATAACCCGATCTGCAACATCAAAATAATCTCCGGCTCCACCGACAACCAGGATAGTAGAAACATTGTGTTCATTATAGAGTGGTTTAACTTTATCAATAAAGGGTGTAATCGGTTCATTTTTATCTGCAACAAGTTTCTGCATCCTGGCATCACGGATCATAAAGTTAGTAGCACAGGTATCTTCGTCTATTAATAAAACACCTGCACCTAATTCCAGGGCCTCTATTATATTGGCAGCCTGTGATGTACTACCACTGGCATTATCTGTTGAGAAGTCTTTAGTTGTCTCTCCCTGGGGTAGATTATTTATAAATGGACTGATATCAACCCGTTCTACCCTGCGGCCGTCTTCAGCCCTTATTTTAAAGGCACTATGGCGGGTAACCACATATTCCCGTCCATCACCTGGGATATGATTATAAACCCCTCTTTCAATGGCATTTAAAAGTGTTGATTTGCCGTGATAACCTCCACCGACTATCAGGGTAATACCTTCTTTAATACCCATACCTTTGATTTCACCTTTGTGAGGTAGTTTAAAGCTTAATTCATATTCTGCAGGTGATTGAAAGGGAACGACTTTATTACTGCTTAGCGGCCGATCATCAACACCACTTCTCCGGGGTAAGATAGAACCATCAGCAATAAAGGCCAGCAAGCCCTGTGAAGACAATAATTCCCTTAAGACATGTTGATCTTCAACAACCCTCACATGATTTTCTAAGGCTTGCTGATTTATATTGGCTAAAAAGAGGCTATTTTCAGCAATCTTAGGTATTTCTTTAAAAAAGAGATCCTGTGCCTGGTGTCCAAGTACTCGTCTGCCTTTAGCTGGTAGACCGACTGTTAAACGGGCTTCTATGTAATCTCTGCTAAATTCTACTGATGTCCTTTTTATAACTTCCTGCCCGGTATGGACAATATTTATCCTTCCACTTTTTCCTGATCCTCTATTACCACGGGCATATTTTTTTATATTATTTGTAATAACCCTGGTCAGGTAATCTTCAACAGCTTGAAGCCTAATTTCATTTTCAAAGAGCCACTCCGGAAAATCTTTTATTTTCCCCTTGGTTTTTATAATTACACTGGATGGACTTGCATAGGGGTCACCCTGGACATAAGGAATTCCGATTATAAATTTGCCAAAGTCATAGTAGTTGTTTTGAATCTGCCTATAGGCCTTATAACCCCTTCCATCAATATTGTTTAATTCTTTATAAAGATGTTCTTTGTTCATCATTTTAAATCTAACCTCCGTATAAATACAAAATATATAATTGGGATATTTTATTAATTATTATAACAGGATTAAAATAATATTTCAAAGATTATCATAACTGATATTGGTAGGATATATTGAAACATGGCAGTTTTTACTTAATTTAATTATTTAATTATTTAATTATTTAATATCTCTTTTATATCTGCTAGCTTGTTTGTAGGTAATTTACAGGAATAATCTTTACAAAGGTATATGGTTGTCTGTCCATTCTTTTTTTCATATTCTTTAATAAATGGAGCAAATTCATTTATTTTATCCCTGTTGGATTCTTTCAGGATAATCTGTAGGTTAGGAAAGTAATTATTTCTAAAATAGTCGAGTATTTCCTGTGTATTCCTGTCTTTCTTCTCTCCGACAATTACTAGATCAAAATAAGATTCCTGTAATGAATTGAAAGCAATTAAAAATTGGCAGTAAGCAGCAGGATTTTCTTCTACTTTTTCTGCAAAACAATTTATTAAACTATAAGCCTTTTTTTCATAGTCTTTATTACCAGTTATATGGCTTAGTCTTATTAAATTCCAGAGTGCTATAGAATTACCTGAAGGAACTGCTCCATCATATATTTCCTTACTCCTTAGTATTAAATCCTGATTATTTTCTACAGTAAAGAAAAATCCTCCATCTTGATTATCCCAAAATAATTTAATCATCTTTTTATTTAACTTTAAAGTAGATTCAAGATATTGACTATCAAAAGTACTATTATATAATTCAATCAATCCCCAGATCAAAAAAGCATAATCATCGATATTAGCTCTTAATGAAGAATCCCCACTACGGTATCTATGTAGTAATTCTTCATCTTGATATAATTTTTCTAAAATAAAATCAGCAGCCCCCTTTGCCAGATTGATATATTCCACCCGCTTTAAGACAAAACCTGCTCTGGCCAGGGCAGCAATTATTAGCCCATTCCAGTCAGTTAGTATTTTGTCATCCTTTTCCGGTGGAACCCTTTCCTCTCTGCTGGAAAGTAATTTTTCTCTTTCCTCCGTAAATTTATCAATTTCCTTAAATACAGAATCATTAGTTAGCGGGTTTGCCAGGTGCAGAATATTTCTACCTGTTTTTAGACCAGTGCTTTCTTCATGAAAATTACCATCAGTTTTTATTTGGTATATATCCAGAAATTCACTTGAATTTTCACCTAAAATATCCTTGAGTTCTTCTTCAAACCACAGATAATATTTCCCCTCTTCTCCTTCACTATCAGCATCTTCTGCTGAATAGAAAGCACCTTCAGCTGCTAACATTTTACCCTTTAAATAATCAATTATTTCCTTAATAGTTCTGGCATAAATATTACTACTATTTATCTGATATAATTCAACCAGGGTATAAACAATCATAGCTTGGTCATAGAGCATTTTTTCAAAGTGTGGTAATAACCACTTTCTATCTGTAGCATATCTATGAAAACCATATCCAAGGTGGTCATAGATCCCCCCGGCTCTCATTGCTAACAAGCTTTTTTCTGATATTTCTAGGGCCCTTTCTTTATTTGTACTATACCAGTATCTTAATAAATAAGAATATTGCTGAGGTGTTGGAAATTTAGGCTTTATTCCAATACCACCGTATTCTTCATCAAAATGACTCTCTAAAATTTGATAGGTTTTAGCAAGAATATTGGAATTTAGTTCTTTTTTTATTCCTATTTTATTTTTTTCTACTAAAATCCCACTTACTTTATCAGCTGAATTTAATAATTCATTCTTTTTGTTTTTCCACAATTCCTTTATCTTTGGTATTAATTCCAGGAGTCCTATCCGATTATAATGGCTATCTTTAGGGAGGTAGGTAGCAGCATAAAAGGGTTTTTTATCTGCTGTCATAAAAATTGTTAAAGGCCAGCCACCACTCCCGGTTATTAACTGACAGACATCCATATAAATATTATCAATATCTGGTCGTTCTTCACGGTCAACTTTAATAGCAAGAAATGTATCATTTATTAAACGTGCTACTTCAAAGTCTTCAAAGGATTCATGGGCCATTACATGACACCAGTGGCAGGTACTATATCCAATACTGAGGAAAATAGGTTTATCTTTGTTTTTGGCCTTTTTAAAAACCTCTTTATTCCAGGGATACCAATTAACTGGATTAAAAGCATGTTGTAATAAATATGGAGATTTTTCATTTATTAAGTGATTTGCATTTCTTTTAGTTTTTGTAGTCATAAAAAAACACCCCCTATCAGTATTATCCTTCAATAGGAGGTTTAATATACCTTGATGTAATTTTAAAAACTAATTCTAAATAATATTAATTCTTGTCAAGATAACTGCCGATAATTTCAGCAAAATATAGTGTATGATAATCATTATCAGCATACCATGAATCCTGAAAACTATTGATTAGATTTGCAGGAGCCATCTCTTGTTTATAGCAGATCTGGCACTCATAATGAAGTTGACAACCGGCAATTAGTGGGGTATTAGTTTTAGTACCTTTTAACAATTCAAGATTACACTCTGCTATCTTATCATAGTCTTTACCTGATTTTGTTCCACAGAATGTTAATTCTTTTTTCATCTTACCCTCAAAAGGAATACTTACTGAAAATTCATTAGTGTTTTCTATAAGCTGAAAGGTGTAACGGGATTTTCGCACCATTACCATAAGAACAGGTTTACCCCAGATATAAGCTAGACTCCCCCAACCGATTGTCATTGTATTAACTTTATTTTCATTAGCAACAATAAGAAAGCCTCCTTTTTCCAGGTTATCTAACATTTCTTCTGCATAATCATTATACCCAACTTCTACTAACATATAAAAACCCCCTATTATCTATTGTTTTGCTCTATTAAATATTTTAACATAGCTCTTATAGGATAGTAAAGCAGGATAATTAATTATAATAGTTAAACAGGGAGGATATATATCCTCCCTGTTTCTTTATAAAGTTAATTTTCAATTGTAAAAAGTGGACTGTCTATACCAGCAGGAATATAAAAGAGGTCAATCTTCAGGCCGTTTATATCTTTATCAACTATTAACTCTTTTTCTGTTTTACCAAAATAATCTCCACTATCAATTATATGATCATTATTTATATCCAGCCAGGCAAAGACAAAGTTCTTGCCTTCCTGGACTTCTTCTAATCTAAAAGACCTGTCATAATTTATTTTTTTTACCTCACTTTTAGTTTTTATCATTTTGCCGTCAATAGTCCCGGTAAAAACTACTGCTTGGTTATTTTTTTTTTCTAACAGTGCACTATGGGCATCCACCAGGCCATAACCGAAGGTATTATCCTTACCTTCTTCCCCAAGGTCCTTTGCTGTACTGATTAAGCGTTCTTTAATTTCATTGGGGTCATTAATACCATATGCCTTTAAAAGGGCTGCTATACCACTAACATACGGTGTGGCCATTGAAGTACCTATCATACCAGTATAACTTGCTACAGTTTTACCCTCTTTATAGTACCCCCAGGTACTATAGATTGGATTTCCATAATCACCACCAGGTGCTACCAGATCAACCTCTGGGCCATAATTTGAGTAAGAGGCCTTTCGATTGTTTTCATTTATAGCACCTACTGCTATTGTTTCCGGAAAGGCGGCAGGATAATAAACAGAACTATTTTCATTTCCTGCAGCAGCAATAACAGTAATACCTTTATTTACTGCAGTTTTTACAGCTTCATGTTGTAGGCTGCTCTGGTGATTACTACCTAGACTTAAATTTATAATGTCTACATTTTTATCTATTGCATAATAAATTCCTTCAGCGATATCCCAGCTAGTACCACCTTTTCTGGTTAAAGCCCTTATCGGGAGTATACTAACCTGCCAGTTAACACCAGCAATACCTTTATTATTATTAGTAACTGCACCGATTATTCCAGCAACATGTGTTCCATGACTACCACCATCAACTAATTTAGTCTCATCTGTAGGGTCATAATCTGTTATATCATAGTCTTCAATAGGATATGTTTTTTTACCACCTACAAAATCTACACCAGGAAGCAGATTTTCTGTTAAATCAGGGTGAGTAGTGATAACACCTGTATCAATGACAGCTACAGTTACATTTTCACTCCCTTTTTCTATATCCCAGGCTGCCTCAAGATTTACATTAATGTGTCCCCATTGATAATTATAATAACTGTCAGAGGGTACTGCTGTTGTATAAAAGATATAGTTTGGTTCAACCCAGGCAACATTATCTAATTCTCTATATTTACTTATAAATTCATTAATGTCTTCACCCTCTGGTACCCGATAGTGAACAATTTTACCTTCTTTGGTATCCAGACTATTAATAGTAATTAATCCACTATTGTCTGTGGATTCTTGATTATTCTCTTCAACAGATACCGGTTTATACTTAACAATAATTTCATCTTCAGTATATCTAGGTAAATTAGGATTAATTTTTAAGGGCAGTATTTCATTGATTACTGTATGATCCTCTGATATAACTTGTGTACCTAAAGATTTATTGTTAAAATTAACCTGTCCACTTATACTGTGTAAATTGTCTTTCTCTCTAATTAATAAGCTCTGTCCAATATAAATAATATCTGAACTAAGATTATTTATATTTTTTAAAGTACTTATAGAGATATTGAACATCTGTGATATTTTATAAAGACTATCCCCGGCTTGAACAATATAGTAATCATTAGTATTATCATTATTCTTTAAGGAAACCTTAATTCTTTGTCCAGGATATATTAAATCTGTATAAATATTATTTAATTCTCGAATAATGTTAACTGTTGTGTGATACTCTATAGCTATTTTATAGAGACTATCACCGGGTTTGACTATATGATAATTATAATCAATTGTTTGAGCATTCTGGAAAAACAATAATGGTGATAATACTATAAAAATAAATAAAAGCAAAATATATTTTCTTTTCAATATGATTCCTCCCTATAGAACTAGTAGCTAAATTCCTTAGACAGCAAAGTAATGCTCACCTATCTTTACAATAACTGTACGATAAAAAACCCATCTTGAGGAAGCAGTATCAGGATTATAATAATAAATAGCACCATTACTAGGGTCCCATCCCTCCAGAGCCAGTTCTACTGCATTATAAGCAGCTCTATTTGGTGTTAACCAGAATTGACCATCATGAACTGCAGTAAACTGCCATGGTTGAAAGATTACTTTTTCAACTGTATCCGGAAATAGTGGATGGAGTACTCTATTAAGTACAACAGCTGCAATAGCAACCTGCCCTTCAAACGGCTCCCCTCTAGCTTCAGAATAAACTGCTCGGGCTAGCAATTCTTTTTCATAATCTGTAACATCAACCTTCTGATAGCCTTTATCTGGTTGGCTTACAGGAATGTGTAATCTTTGTCCAATAAATAAATAATCAGATATCAAATTATTGATGGCCTTAATTTCGGCTATTGTAGTATAAAATTTTCTAGCAATTTTATAAAGGGTATCCCCTGCTCTAACTTCATAGGTATAATTTTTATCGATATCATTTACAGGGATGGTTAATTGCTGTCCAATTAAAAGATAATCATTTTTAAGATTATTGTGTTCTTTAATTTCTTTGACAGATATATCATATCGTCTGCCAATTTGATAAAGAGTATCGCCTGGTTTTACAGTATAACTAACATAAGTTTTTTCTGAAGGTATTTTTAATTTCTGTCCAATGATTAAATAATCATGTGTGAGATTATTTATCTTTTTAAGTTCATCAATTGTGGTATCAAACCTATTGGCAATCTTATATAAGCTGTCACCGGATTCAACATAATACAAGGTATAATTCTCATTGCTTGTTTCAACATACCCCATAATCTCAACCAAAGGGTGTTCTGCTAACTTGTTAATTAAGTCTTCCTCTGTTATACTATCATTTAAGATTGTTCTAAGTATCTCACCTGCCTCTTCTATACTTAAATTATCATAGCTTTCTGCCTGTCCATTAACATTAAACACTAGTATTAATAATAAAATAATAAATAAGACCTGATATTTCCTTTTTCCCAAGATCTTCCCCTCCTTATATTTAGATACGACATTATTATACAGGATGTATGATGATAACACAAAAGAAACTTTTGTTATTTTATAATATCTTACATAAGGCTTATTTTATTAAACATTTTTATAAAAATAGAAAATTATATTTACTAGCAGATAATTATTATATATAATAAAACATATCATTTTAAAGATATTAAGTTATAGAAAGGATCTGATACGATGGTGGGTATAAAACGAAGGTCGATTCAGGAGGTATATATCGAAGAGATAAATTATCCAGGGATTGGTGTAGGGTATTTAGATAATAAAAAAATTCGGATAAAACATGCCCTTCCCGGCCAAAAGGTTAAGGTTAAAATCCACAAAAAGAAAAAAGATTATTATATAGGCAGATTACTTGAGGTGATTAAGAGATCAAGTAAAGAAATTAAAGAAAAATGTAATCATTTTAAATCCTGCGGTGGCTGTAATCAGCAGACCCTCCCCTATGATATCCAGCTTATTGAAAAAGAGAAACAAATGAAAAAACTATTTAAAGCTAAAGGGATAGATAATTTTCAAGGCCTATTACCCAGTCCCCGTATTTTTGAATATAGAAATAAAATGGAGTTTAGTTTTGGAGATTTAGAGAAAGACGGTTTATTACAACTTGGTCTTCACCCCAGGGGAAGAAGATTTGATGTTATTACAGTAGATAGTTGTGTTCTGGTAGATAATGATTTCAGGGTAATCCTGTCATTAATAATTGAATATATGAGAAAACATAAGTTGAAGAGGTATCATGTAAAAAACCGCCAAGGATTTCTACGTAATTTAGTAATTAGAAAGGGATTAAAAACTGGTGAAATACTGGTTAATCTTATAACCACCTCTCAGCTCAAACATGATTTTAGTCAACTTAGTAAAGAGCTTAAAATGTTGCCGCTTCAGGGGGAATTAGTTGGTTTTTTACAGACCATCAATGATGACTATGCTGATGCAGTCAAATGTGATAGACTAATAATCCATTATGGTAGGGATTTTTATTTTGAGGAATTATTAAATTTGAGATTTAAAATAAAACCATTTTCCTTTTTTCAACCAAATACCTATGCGGCAGAGGTCCTTTATAAGGTAGTGAAAGATTTTTTAGGAGATGGTAAAAATAAATTTGTTTTTGACCTTTACTGTGGTACAGGAAGTATTTCCCAGGTGATAGCTGAAGATGTTAATAAAGTAATAGGGATTGAAATAATAGAAGAGGCTGTTGAAATGGCTAGAGAGAATTTGAAAATTAATAAGATAAAAAACTGCAGTTTTATAAATGGTGATGTTCAGGAAAAACTATTTGAATTAAAAGAAGTACCTGATTTGATTATTGTTGACCCCCCAAGACCAGGTATACACCCTGCTGCCCTAAATAAAATAATAGAATATGGCTGTCATGAACTGATTTATGTTTCCTGTAATCCCAGGACACTTGTCAGGGATTTAAATATAATGCAGGACAGTGGTTATACGTTTAATAGATTTAAGTGTGTAGATATGTTTCCACATACTAACCATATAGAATCAGTTGCCTATCTTAGCAAGTAGGATTTTCATCAAGTTTTTCTTCTCCAGCAGCTGATTTGATTTCTTCCAGCTGGAATATACTAAGTTTCTCTTCCATATCCTGGAGGTGCTTTATTAGTTTATTATTAATACTTTCATCAATTGTTACCGTGTTTTTTTTAATTGCCTTAATTAAACCTAAAAATAAGTTTTTTTCAGGTGAGGAATTATTTGTGTCAATATTATTTAATAAATAGTCTATTAATACACTTTTAAATATATCTAATCGATAATCTAGATTCCAGAAACGCAGTATGATATTGCTTAATAAAGCGAAAATAATACTAAGGGTCATTATTATTAAGGCTGGTTTTAAAGAAAATAGTAGAGTGCTTAGACTAGTAAAAAGGTCATTTAAACCAGTCACCCCCTCCAGGTTAAGATTGGTAATTCCAAATAAAATTATTATAAAACTACTAAATAACCCTGTTAGAATAAAAATATAATCACTCTGTTTAAGTATCTCCTTGCTATGTAATAAACAACTTTTTTTACGTGCCAAGAATGAATCAACATAAGCCTCCGGATTTATTAGCTGATAATCTTTATTATGAACAGTACTTTTATAATCATTTATTAAATTTAATAAAAACTTGTCTTCTGTTAATTTATCTTCCTCCATTTTTTTGACCATAAGCTTTAACCTGCGGCTAATCCTGAGGCTAAGGATAAATTCGAGGAAAAAAAACAAAAGCATAATAGATGTTATAATAATCAGACAGGGGTGATTGCTGTAATAGCTATAAATTGATTTTAATAATTCTAAACCAGTCATAAAATTTCTCCCTTTTCACAGTATATTTATTATTTCTGTATATTTTAAGATATTCCTGCCTGAAAGGGATTAGTAGTAAGCCAGGTTTTATAAATAGTGACTTTTTAACCATGTGATGATATCATTAGATTCATAGAGTGGTTTGTTATCGATAAACAGACAGGGAACCTGGTCTTTCCTTCCAATCTCCAGGAGTTCTTTCTTTGCGTTGTCATCCTGCCTGGTGTTTTTAAACTCAATCTTATCATTCAAACCATTTTTTTCAATAAATTTCAACACCTTTCTACAAAATGGACAACTTGGAAAGTAATAAAGTGTTAAATTTTCCATGATATATTCTCCTTTCTTTTTTGACAATTCCAAAGGTCGACAAATATATTTACTTCCAAGAAAACTATGTGATTTAGAAATTGTGGATAACTTTAAAGGCCGACAAATATATTTATCTGGTTAATAGTTTGCTGATTAACTATGAGTAATAAATAGTTTGAGTTAAGAAAGTTGATGTTTTGATTAAGTCTGGGTGGCGTAGCCATTTTGTTCAGGTATAGGAAATTATGTGTTAAGCAGGTTTGTGGATAACTTAATAGAATTAATAAGTATTATGAAAAGAAAAGAGATACAAAAACAACATACGATTAAAAAAATATTTACTCATAATAATAACTGGAAAATCTTTAAGGATAACAGATTATCAGAAGTGGTTCCAGCTGATATGATAGATGATGTAATTGAACAGGTTGAAAGGGCATTGGGTTGTGGAAATCCTGAAAATGGATATACTTTATATAAATGTCTTGAATGTGGTCATGAGCATATAATTGGATTTAGCTGTAAAAGTCGTTTTTGTGTACGATGTGGCAAGAAATATATAGATAATTGGGTTGAGAAACAAGTAGAGAATATACTTGATACAAGTCATAGACATTTAGTATTTACATTACCAGAACAATTAAGAGGGTATGTATATTGGCATAGAGATTTATTGAAAGATATGTGCGATGCAGTAAATGAATTAATTCAAGATTACTATGATAAACAATCAAAGGAAAAAGAATATCAAGTTGGAGTAATAACAGTAGTTCATACTTTTGGGAGGGATGTAGGGTTTAATCCTCATATCCATGCTCTATTAACAGAAGGAGCATTAGATAAATATAAGCAGTGGAAGCATATTGGATATATTTCATATCCATATTTAAGAAAGTCATGGCAGAAAGTATTACTTAATATATTTCGAAAGTATTTCAAAGAGGGCTTAAAGGTTCAGAATTTAGTAAGAGAACTGTATCAAAAATATCCTAATGGATTTTATGTAAATGCTGAATCTAGACTAATTAATGCTAGAGGTGCAACTAGATATATTGGTAGATATCTAGCACGTCCAGCTATGGCTGAATATAGAATACTAGAGTATGATGGTAAGAAGGTAAGGTTTTGGTATGAAGACCATAATACGAAAAAAAGAAAAGAATTACTGCTTGATGTATTAGACTTTATAGGTAGATTGATAATGCATGTACCTAAAAAGTATTTTAAGATGGTAAGAAGATATGGGTTATATAGTAGAGGTTTTAATAAAAAAGTAAAAAAGATAGTATCACTATGGAAATACATGAAGAAAAGACAGTTAAAACTAATAGTGGTAGAAAAGAAAAAAAGAGTAATGAGATGGCGAGAAAATATTATAAAAAGTTTTGATAGAGACCCATTAATATGTAGGAAATGTGGTTCGGAGATGGTATTATATGAGATATGGAGTCCTAAACATGATTTTATTTATCATTTTGAACATACAGATGAAAATGGACGACATATAAAAAGATATCCATGGGAGGAGGATCCTAGAATTGAAAGACGAAAAAGAGCGAGACAACTGGGAACTACCATTCCATTCCCCGGACCACCAAGAAGAATGGTATGTTTATAGATGTCCAAAGTGTGGGATGGATGATCATGTACCTGATTTTGTAGTAGATGAGTTTGCAATGGTTCAAAAATTGAAAGAAGGGGAAATGCCTGGAGTGGCATGTCCTGAATGTCTTACAAAGATGGTTTTTGAATCATCTTATATTAAATACCCCTACCGTAAAACAGAAGGGGATTCTGAGTTGCAGTAGGGTGGCGTAGCCATTTTGTTCATAAAAGGATTAATTTGTTTTTTGTTGAATATATAATAAAGAACTAAATAAAGGTGGACTGATAATGAGATACTTACAGGCAGTTAAGGCTTTTGAAAAATATCTACATGTTGAAAAAGGATATTCTAAATTAACAATTAAAGAATATATTGGAGATTTAAAACTTTTTTATAAGTATTTACTTGATAAAATGGATTTTGATAAAGAAATATTACTAAAAGATATATCAAAATATGAAATCTCCGAATTCCTTGGAGATATTATACTACTTAATAATAATACACCATCTACCAGGAATAGAAAACTATATTCAATACGTTCATTTTATAAATTTCTTCATAAATATGAGTATGTTGATAATAATCCGGCAGTCGATATTGAATCAAGCAGGACTGCAACCCGGGCTGAACCCATCTATATGAAACTAGATGATGCTCGTAAATATGTTGAGGCAATAAAAAATTATAATAGCATTAATCAAAAAAGGGATCTGGCCATAGTGAAATTATTCCTCTATGCTGGTTTAAGGGTCTCAGAACTGGTAAACCTTAATCTGGCCAACATCGATTTTGAAAATGAATCAATTAAATTTTTTGGTAAGGGGAATAAAGAACGAAATCTTCCCCTACATAATGATATAATAATGGCCATAGATAATTATCTACCTGAAAGGAATAAAATAAAAATTAAAGACCAGACAGCTATTAATGCCTTGTTTATCTCCCGTCATGGCAAACGAATTAGTGTCAGGACAATACAACTACTGGTAAAAAAATATGCAAAACTGGCTGGTGTAAAAAACTATAAAAAGATAACCCCACATAAATTACGGCATACCTTTGCTTCGATTTTATATTATCAGACTAAAGATATTAAGATAGTTCAAGATTTACTGGGACATTCTGATATATCAACAACCCAGATATATACCCATACAGATATAGAGGAAAAGAAAAAGGCCATTGATGAGCTGCCAGATTTCTAAATGGTACTTTCTTTATCAGCTGATTGATAGTCTATCTCTTCTTTCTCCATAAGTTTGTAATTTCCTGCTAATACCTCCCGATTCACAGTCTTAATCACATGTTCGATAAATCTGTTGATACGCAGTAATTATGATTTTATTTTTTCAACAGTAAACTTAAAAAAAGCCTTTCGGCTTAAGTATGATCAAGTAATATATATCTGTATTAATCTAGAAATAAAGATGGTGGTGAGAGACAGAATCGAACTGTCGACACGTGGATTTTCAGTCCACTGCTCTACCAACTGAGCTATCTCACCATTTTGGAAGTAAGGGGTCAGAGGTCGAATGTAAGAAACCAAAGACTAATACTTCTAAAGATTATTACAAAATGAAGAGGATTTGAAAGTTGTTAGTAAGTAAGGTTGTGCAAAATGTATTTGCATACAATCTTATCTCCGACTTCCTACATCCTACTTCTGTTTTGGTTGCACCATAGGCACTACGTATCTAAATAAACCATACAAGAACATTATGGTTGCACCACATGCACTCCATATTTAACTAAAATCATACAAGAAAATAATGGTTGCGGGGGCCGGATTTGAACCGACGGCCTCCAGGTTATGAGCCTGACGAGCTACCAGACTGCTCTACCCCGCGCTATTATATTGGTGAGCCATGGAGGAATCGAACCTCCGACACCCTGATTAAAAGTCAGGTGCTCTACCGACTGAGCTAATGGCCCTGCTTTATTACAACGATTACTATCTTACCATCTTTGTTTTTTTTTGTCAAGGCTTTTTAAGTAATTATATCAATTTTCCCTTCAAAAAGTTCTGCAATTGACTGTAATTCCTTTTCTGAAGCCTTTTTAATATTTTTCAAGGTACCGATTCTATCCAGACTATTGAGCTGTACCCGGTCAGGCTTAATCTTCTTTATTACCTCTTTAAATTTTACAAGTTCATCATTATTATCGTTTATTCCAGGAATAATAAAGATTTCTAGCCAGATCTGATTACTAAAATTACTGCGCAATTTAATTAAACTATCAATGACATCATCTATAAAAATGTTTTTAAGGGGTCTATTTATTTTTATAAAGGTCTCCTGTGTTACGCCATCAAGAGATGGTATGATTAAATCCACCCTTTCAACTTCTTCTATTACATTCCTGTCTATAAAATGAATCCCATTTGTTAATAAGGCTATTTTATAATCATAATTATCTTTAAGATAATTAATGATTCTTTTTATTCCATTATGTAAAAGGGGTTCACCTGAACCAGAAAATGTGATATAATCAATTTCCGGTTTATTAATAAGATATCTATTCAATTCATTAATTACATCCTTTGTTGGTACATACTCCTCTCTTCGGGCTGTCAGATTATTGGTCTTACCACATTCACAATAAATACAGTCAAGTGAACAGGTTTTATAGGGAACAAGGTCTATTCCCAGAGAATTTCCTAATCTCCTTGATAAAACAGGCCCAAAAATATATTTCAACTTCATTAACATATCCCTTCCTTCTGTTATAATCTCTTATCCTCTATAATTTGCTCATATTAAGTATTATATCAAAATAACATCGTTTTTCATATTTAAAACAAAAAATAATTTTATAAAAGCAGGATTTTTTTAAAAAAAGTAGAATAATACAATATATAGTATCATTAATTTTAAATAACACAATATATTGTTTTGGGAGGTTTTTTATGATTGAATTTATTAAGAAACGTGATGGTCGGAAGGTTGATTTTGATGAAAAAAAGATTGAAAATGCAGTATTAAAAGCAACAAAAGCTGTTGGGCAGGATAATAAAGAAATAAGCAGAGAAATAACCCAGGAAGTACTCTCATATTTAAACATATTTTACAAAGATGGTGGCATACCAAATGTTGAACAAATACAGGATTTAGTCGAAAAGATACTTATTGAAAAAGGCTATGCTGATATTGCCAAGGCATATATTTTATACAGGGAACAGCATGCAGAATTAAGGGATACCAAAAAATTATTTAGTGATGCTATGAATGTAATCAGCAGTTATCTGGATAAAAGCAACTGGAAGGTAAATGAAAATAGTAATATGGGTTTTTCCTTACAGGGGCTTAATAACCATATTTCCTCTGAAATAACTAGTCAATACTGGTTAAACAAAATATATCCAAAGGAAATACGTGATCTACATAGTAATGGGGATCTACACATACATGACCTGAGTAATTTATCAGTCTATTGTTGTGGTTGGGACTTACATGATTTATTATTAACCGGTTTTGGTGGGGTGGCTACCAAAGTAGAGAGTAAACCCCCTCGCCATTTCAGGACTGCTCTGGGACAGATTGTTAATTTCTTTTATACCTTACAGGGAGAAGCTGCTGGCGCCCAGGCATTTGCTAATTTTGATACTTATCTAGCCCCTTTTATTTATTATGATAATTTAGCTTATAATGAAGTAAAGCAGTGTATTCAGGAATTTATATATAATATGAATGTACCGACAAGGGTTGGTTTTCAAACTCCTTTTACCAATATAACTATGGATCTTCAACCCTCACCTGCTATTGCTGATCAACAGGCAATTATTGGAGGTAAGCCTGTTGATAAGACTTTAGGAGATTTTCAGGATGAAATGGATATGCTTAATAAGGCCTTTGCAGAAGTAATGCTGGAAGGTGATGCCAAAGGGAGGGTGTTTTCTTTTCCAATTCCAACTTATAATATTACAGCTGATTTTAACTGGGATAATGAACTCTATGAACCAATCTGGGAAATGACAGCGAAATATGGTATCCCCTATTTTTCAAACTTCATTAATTCCGACATGAGCCCTGAAGATGCCCGTTCTATGTGCTGTCGATTAAGGTTGGATAACCGTGAATTAAGAAAACGCGGTGGTGGTCTCTTCGGTGCTAATCCAATGACCGGGAGTATTGGTGTTGTTACCTTAAATCTACCCAGGATTGGCTATCTTGCTAGTAGTGAAAAAGATTTTATTGATAGGGTAGCCCATTTAATGGATGTAGCACGTGATAGCCTGGAGATAAAGAGAAAAATCCTGGAGAGATTTACACAAACAGGGTTGTATCCATACTCACAATTTTACTTAAGGGATATAAAACAGCGTTTTGGTGATTACTGGCAAAATCATTTTAATACAATTGGTATCAATGGAATGAATGAAGCCCTGATTAATTTTATGGATAAAGATATTGGAAGTACTGCTGGTCTGGAATTTGCCTCCAGGGTAATGGACTATATGAGAGAAAGAATGGTAAGTTACCAGGAAGACACAGGGAATATGTACAATTTAGAAGCAACCCCTGCTGAAGGAACTTCATATAGGTTTGCTAAACTTGATAAAGAGAGGTTCGGCAGTAGTATTATAGCCGCTAATGAAGATAGGGTATCCAGTGAAGGGGCAAACCCTTATTATACAAATTCTACCCATTTACCTGTTGCTTATACAGATGATATTTTTACAGCCCTAGAACTACAGGATGAATTACAGACAAAATATACTGGTGGAACTGTTTTACACGGCTTTTTAGGAGAACATCTGCCATCAACTGGAAGTACTAAATTGCTAGTTAAAAGAATTGCTGAAAACTTTAAGTTGCCTTACTATACTATTACACCAACCTTTAGTATATGTCCTGTTCATGGTTATTTGCCTGGTGAACATGAATACTGTCCAAAATGTGATGCTGAACAGGGTTATTCTAAAGCAGAAACCAGGGTTTCTGTATGAAAATCAGCGGGATACAGAAAACAAGTTTAATTGACTACCCGGGTTATATAAGTACTATCATCTTCACACAGGGATGTAATTACCGCTGCCCTTATTGTCATAACCCATCATTAATTGCTGCTGATAGTAATGAAGAAAGTTATTTGTCTGTTAATAAAGTCATGTCTTTTCTTAAAAAAAGAAAGGGTCTGATTGATGCTCTCAGCATAACTGGTGGTGAACCAACTATTCAAGCTGATTTAAAAGAATTTATCACTGAGATAAGGACACTGGGGCTTAAAATAAAACTGGATACAAATGGTAGCAAACCAGAGATATTAGAAACTTTAATTCAAGCAGGTATATTGGATTATATTGCTATGGATATTAAGTCATCACTTGATAAGTATCCTAAGACTACTGGTAGTAAGTTTGATTTTCTTAGCAGTATAAGAAAAAGTATTAATATTATTCAAAAAAGCGGGCTTGACTATGAGTTCAGAACAACAGTTGTCCCTGGTTTCCATGAAAATGAAGATTTTAAGGATATTGGTCTGTTAATTGAAGGTGCTGAAAAATATTATATACAAAACTTCAAGGCTGATATATGTTATAATTCTAAATTAATGGGAATAACAAGCTTTCCATTATATAAATTAGAGGATTTTCAAAAAACAATAGCACCTTATGTTCAAAAGGTATATATCAGAGAATAAAAAATATTTTAGACGTCCCATGTCAAGTGAAAGTCAAGTGAAAATTAAAAAAAATAGGGAGGTGATTAATAATGCAGAGACAAAAATGTGAAATATATTCCAGAGTTGTTGGATTTCTGACACCTATTTCTCAATGGAATAAAGGTAAAAAAGAAGAATTTAAGGATCGTAGGACATATGATAAAATATTAGACCAAAATAATTAAATAAAAAAGAGCCGATCGGCTCTTTTTTTATTTAAGGTAAGAAATTTAATGGATTAACTGTTTTTTCATTATTATATATTCGAAAATCAAGATGTGGTCCTGTACTGGTCCCGGTACTACCAGATAGAGCAATAACCTGTCCGACTGTTACTTTAGCACCTGTTCTTACCAATAATCTTGAATTATGGGCATAAAGTGTTCTAATATTATTACCATGGTCAATAATAATAGTCTTACCAAAGCCGTTATAATAACCACTCTGTACTATTTTTCCACTGGCAGCTGCATATATTTTAGTGCCTAGTGGTATAGCTATATCAATACCACCATGGAAGTGTCTTGTTTTTCTGATAGGATGAATTCTATATCCATATCCAGAAGATATTCTGCCTAAAACAGGCCAGATTAAAGCACCCTTTGTTAATTTAAAGGGTTCATTATTATTTGCTTTGTTATATGGTATAACAATAGTCTGGCCAATTACTATCAGGTCTGTTGTTAATTTATTGGCCAATTTAATTGTTTGTATATCAACACCATACCTTTTAGATATGGTATACAGGCTGTCCCCCCGTTCTACCACATGGTAGATCGTAGAATAAAGTTTATTATCATCTCCACCACCTATACCGGTCTTGGGAATAATTAATTCCTGATTTATAGTTATTAAATCAGATTTTAAGTTGTTGATTCTCTTAATATCAGCTATAGATACATTATAGTTAACAGCAATTGTTGATAAAGTATCACCTTTTTTTACTGTATAGTTTATATTTTTGCATACTTCTTTTAATAATTTAAAGGTATTATCACCGACAACACCATCTACCTTAAGTCCGTTATTATACTGAAAATCCTTAACAATAATTTTAGTCTGATTTCCATATATTCCATCAACACTGACATCATAACCAAGGTTAAATAAATACTGCTGTACTTCCTTGACCCCTGTCCCCCTGTCCCCTAATTCTGTTTTAAAGGCATGAACATGAAAAAAAATTGCTGATTGTAAAGTTAAAAATATAAGTAATATAAAGACCAATGACCTCTTTTTCATAACTTTCCTCCCAGAATAAATAATCTAATCATAATAGAGTTCTACATGATAAGCTAAAAGTCCTCCTTATATAATAAAATTATATAATTTTATTTCTTAAAAAGCCTATATTTTCATTAATTATTTCTCAATAAACCGTTATTTACTAAAGATGGGAAATTGAGTTGGCGCAACCCTTCATATAATATAATAGCCACAGAGTTTGCTAGATTAAGTGAACGAAGCTCATTTCCCATCGGTATACGAATAGTATAATCAAGATATTTTTTTAACAAAGACTCCGGTAGACCAGCTGTTTCTTTACCAAATACTAGAAAATCATTATTTTTATAGATAACCTGATCATAGCTTTGAGGTGCTTTGGTACTGGCAAAATAAAAGGAGCTATCATTATAATCAGCGATTAAATCAAAAATAGAATCATAGTAATATACATCTACTTTGTCCCAGTAATCCAGACCAGCCCTTTTAAGGTATTTATCCTCTGTTGAGAAACCCAGGGGCTTTACCAGATATAAACTACTATTAGTAACTGCACATGTTCTGGCTATATTACCAGTATTCTGTGGTATTTCAGGTTCTACAAGTACAATATTCATTACTATTCCTCCCTTTCCTCCTCTATTCAACCTCTACTATTAAACCATCATAAGCAAGAAATATATTCTCAGGTAGTTCTCTGGATACCTTATTATGTTCAATTTCATGTGAAAGATGTGTCAGATAGGCTCTGGATACATTGAGTTTTTTAATAGTCTTAATTGCCTGTTCAATATTCATATGTGTAGAATGAGGTCGGTATCTTAAGGCACCCAGTATGACAAGGTCAATCCCTTTAAGCTGCTTAAAGGTTGCTTCTGGAATAAAACTACAATCAGTTATATAAGCCATGTTTTCAATCCTGTAGCCGTAGATATCCAGTTTGCCATGCTTTACTGGTAGTGGATAAACCTCTTTATCTTTAATTAAAAAATTAGAGTTAATTGTAATAAGCCTTACATCAGGTATACCCCCACCTTGCTGTATATTGTGATTAATATAAGAAAAAACAGTTTTTATTTCTTTAATAGTATAATTGTTGCCATAACAGGGCATTGTTTTATTATTAATCATGTTTAAAGCACGAATATCATCAAAGCCCATCAGATGGTCAGCATGTGGATGAGTATATAATACTGCATTAACCTGAGAAATATTATTTTTTAGTAGTCCAAGGCGCAATTCAGGTGGTGTGTCAATAAGTAGGTTCAAATCATCAAATTGTATATAAACAGAAGAACGATTTCTCTTATTTTTTGGATCATCTGACAGACAGATATCACAATTACAACCAATTACAGGAACCCCATGTGAGGTCCCTGTCCCTAAAAAAGTAATTTTCAAAAAATCAACCCCACTCTTTATTATATATAAGAAATTTTATAAGAGTGAGATATATTTGTCAAATTTTTATTTAACCAGGTAATAACAAAAGTCTATCTCATCATTTCCCTTTTCCTGTAAGATATTTTTCAATTCAAAACTAATCTCGGTACTGGTTTCAAATTTGTTTTTATTAATTAAAAAACGTCTCATTATGGCCTGACTGGCTGTGGACTCTGGGTGTAATCTAATAAAATTAATTATTTCATCTATTTTTTTTTCAGTATTCATCTTAACCCCTTTCAAATTTTGAATCCATTATTAAGATATCTTTTATTGAGGTATTGCAGTGGATTGCAGTGTTTATTATTAATCCTTATTTCAAAATGGAGGTGTGGACCTGTAGAAGTACCACTATTACCACTTAAGGCAATTACTTTACCCTGCTTTACCCGATCACCTTTATTAACTTTAAGAAGCAGATTGTGACCATAGTATGTCTTGCTATTGTCTAGATGTCTAATAATAACAAGTTTTCCATAACCACCTGCCTGACCGCTGAATTCAACAATACCATCTTCAGCTGCATAAACTGGTGTCCCATATGGAACAGCTATATCTAAACCTGTATGGAATTCTCTTTTTTTCCTTATAGGGTGAATCCGCCAGCCATATTCAGAGGATATCCTACCTTGTACAGGCCAGATATAATTGATACTCTTTGCACGTGAAGCAAGTTGATACCTTGTCCTATCATTTGAAACAGGAATGATTAATTCCTGTCCAGTATAGATTATACCTGGTTTAGTAATACGGTTTAGATTAATTATTTGTTGGAGTTTAACTTTGAAAGATTGGGCTATTTTCCAGAGTGAATCACCTGATTTTACTGTATATTTTATCCCTTCTGACGGAATACGTATTTTTTCTCCCACTAATATCAAATCTGGATTTTTTATATTGTTTATTTTGATTATTTCTTCTGTTTTAATATTAAAACTATTAGCAATAAGTGATAAGGTATCCCCCTTTTTTATGGTATATGTAGTATAGGTATTTGCCAGAACAAGTGTAGACATTAAGCAGATCAAAAGCAAAATCATTATAATGTGTAGCTTATAGTCCATAATTATAACCCCCATCACAAAATATGTTACACTCTGTATTTTTACCAGTTTATAATATTATATACAAAAAGTCCGGTTTTTACACCGGACTTTTTCATGCTTGCCTAAGAAAAATTAAACTTTAATTGTATTATCAATCCTTAATAAACCTGTTCTCCTTAGAAAATCAGCAATCCTTTTATAAACCAGAAATGTTACCATAGAATTTGTCAGGGCTTTTATAAGATTAAATGGTAGTATAAAGGGTAAGATCATAGATAAAACCTGTTTATAATCAACCCCCATAAAGATAGGTGTTATAACTAGATTGGCAGGCACCATAATAGCTACCATAGCTAGTGTGCCAGCAATTAGCCCCTTAACAGCACCTTTTTTATTATGACTTTTATGATAGATATAAGCTGCGACTCCAACTAATGCCCCAGTAGATAAAAAGTGCATCAATGCCCCATAAATTCCATCACCTACAAAGGCTGCCATTATAACTGAATTTATTAAAGTTGATATTAAGGCAACAACAGGACCAAAAAGAAAACCGATGATTAGAATTGGAATATCGCCTGGATCATATAGTAAAAAAGGCATTGGTGGGTAAGGAATTTTAATTAACAGCATAAGGATCAATGATAAAGCAGTCAACACTCCAACATTAGCAATTTTTTTTACATCCATATTATCTTCCTCCTGAATTAAATTTTCTTCAGAGCAGATAATTTAAAGCTCAAAGATAAAAAATACCCTGGTTCCCCAGGGCATAAAAATATTCTTCTTTCATCCGGACTATACCGTCGGTACTGGAATTTCACCAGTTCAGCATCTGCTCGTGGACTATAACCACCGGTCAGGAATTGGGATAAGTTTTATCCTTCACCTTGCCCTGAAGATAATATTTAAGTTTACTAATATTATAAACCACTGCAAGATAATTTGCAAGTAAAATTAATATTTCTTTATTACCTTAGTGTTTTTATAAAAATGTTTAAGAATATCTTCATAAGAATAACTTTGCTCGGCCATACCTGCTGCAGCAGTTTGATCCATACCTACATTATGCCCCCAGCCACCACCAAAAAAGAGAACAGCTGTAATTACTCCATTTTCATCATAAATTTTATCAATAAAAAATCTATTGCTTTTCAAACCACCGAAACTCCCCCTGATGCTGTCCTTTTTTACTCTAATTTCTTTATCATTATCTCCAATGATTAATATACTCTGTATACTGCCTCCTATACTTCTGCCTTCTGGAATTATATTAATTAATTCTGTTAAATTATACCTTTCCTTAAAATAGTCAACCGGCATATATTTGACCCAGCGGTACACATTGCTGCCTATATATTTAGCTACCCCGGAGAAGGAAGAAGGATTATCAATTAACCACTCTTCTAATTGATAGGGTTCCAATGGAAATGAATAGTTTTCTTCCATCATATTATTAGCCCCCTCAAGATAGGGCAAACTGTTACCCCAGACATCAGCACTACTCTCAGAATAACCACCACTATTACTACTGAAAACAGCGTCAACAATTCGGTTATTATAGTTTATAACCTCTCCTTTAGTAGTAAGGACTGCTTCAGTAGTCCTAGTATTCTCACTCTTGACACCATTGTAAGCAGCACAGTGTACAGTAGCACAGAGGTCATATCCCTGTCGACTGTGCCTGCCCAGATGAACCAGGGCATAGCTCCTTGCTGCTATAGCCTGGGCCTTTAAAGCCTCCATAGGCCAGCTAGCAGGCATTTCTGCTGGAACTACTGATAAGAGATATTCCTCTAAATTAATATTATTAATTACTGTGAGTAAATCATTATCTTTAGATAAAATTTCTAGTTCCCCACGATACTGTCTATCTTCATTACCAGCCCAGAAATATCCTTTTCCAAAACTAATGTCATATAAATCAAAAGTATAATGGTCATCACTTAATTTTAACAATAATTTATCTGTCTTAAAATTACTAAGAATCTCTCCATCACTATAAATTTCAAATTTATCATTTTTATGTTTTAGGGTATATTCCTTTTTAGCCTGACCATTAAAAACGGCCTGATCATTATTAAATACTTTAAAATTAGTTCCAGCCTGGAAGGTAATATTTTCAGCCTTTTCAATTAAACCAACCCTTATGAGTGGAATATCTGCTGTATCAGTAATGGGTTCAACAATAGACCAGTTTATACTTGTACGTGTCCTGTTTTTTTCTTCCTTTTCTAATTCAATTAATTCTGGATGTATTTCCTCTAATTTATCAATTTTATCACTGGCCAGAGTAGGTTTATTATTAGTGGATAAACTACGCTTCCAGTAATAGTAAGAGTTACTGACTTCATTTAATTGCTCATAGAGATCAGCCAGTTCTGGATAGATATAAGACAAACTATAATCATAACGCAGGGCCTTTTTATACATTGTAATGGCATCATGATATTGTCCCTTTTCTTTATGTATACCAGCTAATTCTACATAATTAATCGTAGTTTTAGGAGATACATTAATCCCCTTTTCAAAAAATTCTTTCGCTAATTCCAAGTCTTTATTTTTTACTGAGATTAAACCAAGATAATAATTAATAATTGCTAATTCTTTTTCAGAAAAGACTTCTTGATATTCACTGGCCAGTTTATTTAAGATATCGGCAGCCTGTTCATAATTGCCTACTTGAAAATAACTTAAACCAAGTCTATAGTTCCATTTCTTATCATCACTGAGATTAACTATTTTTTCTAAACTAGTTATACTTTCCTTAAGATTACCTAATTCCTTATTTATAAAATAAATATTCTTTAAAGCAGTAAGATTATTACTTTCCTTCAAATTAATAGCCTGATACAGCTCTTCTGCCTTAATAATTTTTCCTGCATAGTAGGCATCTCTGGCCTGAGCAAATAAAATATCTGTGTCTATTTCTTTAAACCCAGTTTTTTTTTGAATCTCTGTGGTAACCTGACCTGCATTAATAACATAATAGTGTATTGTTGAAAAAGAAATACTTGCTAAAACACCTATAACAAAAAGTATTAGATATGTTTTTTTATTCATTAATTAGTCTCCTCCTGTATAAGAATACCTAGTATATTAATTCTATAGTCAGACAGTATAATCCTCTTTCTTTAAAATGGTATCTTTTTATTATTTATGCAGGAATTTTTCTCTCGATCCAGAATTATTAAACTAATGTAAATTTTAACCTTGCCTTGTCTATTCTCACTAAGGAAGGGGGTATAAAATGGATAAGGAAAGGTATACCACATCAGAAGCAGCCAGTATTTTAAATGTAGCACCTTCAACACTCAGATACTGGGAATCAGAACTAGAAAACTTTTTAGATATACCAAGAAATGATAATGGATATCGGCAATATACAGAAAATAATATTGCTACCCTACAAAAAATCAGGACTTACCTTTATGAACAGAAATATTCAATCAAACAGGTGCGCGAAATATTAAATTTAGAGGAAAGCAAACAGGATATTGCTGCTGCTCTTGTTGGTGAAACCGATGAAAGGCTTAGTTCCCTTGTTTCAGTTCTACTGGATAGAATTACAGACGTTGAAGATGGTATTAAGGAACTAAAAAAAGGACAAAATACTCTAAAACAGGAATACCTGCAGGCAGTTAAACTTTTGAATATAACATCAGAAAGACGTGACCGGGAACTTATTCAGGAGATCAGAAAACGCTTAGACCAGAAGAAAGAACAGCACAATAGTCTCTTAAAAAGACTACTCCCCTGGACTAAAAATAATGACTGAATAAAAGGGCTCCCTTTTTGTAATTTACAATCCGGGAGCCTTGCCGTTAACTTGACCAGTAATTACAGCAGCTCACTAGCTATTCTGGCCAGTTCAGAGCGTTCTCCCTTGACCAATGTAATATGTCCTGCAATAGATTCATTATGGAATTTATGGGCCAGGAGTGTTAAGCCATTAGTGTGTTTGTCAAGATAGGGATTATCAATTTGATATGGATCACCTGTCAGAACAATCTTGGTATTCTTTCCTGCCCTGGTTATAATAGTCTTCACTTCATGTGCTGTCAGATTTTGGGCTTCATCTATAATAATAAATTGATTTGGAACCGATCTACCCCTGATATATGTTAAGGCCTCTATCTGAATCAGATTCTTTTCTACCAGGTAATCAAAAGAAAAACTACTATCATTACTCTGATTCAAAATAAAATCCAGGTTATCAAATATTGGCTGCATCCAGGGTTGTAATTTCTCTTCCTTTGTTCCAGGCAGAAAACCAATATCATTCCCCATAGGTATAACTGGTCTAGCTACCAGTAATCTTTTATAGGCCTCTTCATCAGTAACCTTTGACAGGCCGACAGCTAAAGCCAGTAATGTTTTGCCAGTACCTGCTTTACCCAGAAGGGTAACCAGTTTTATATCTTCATTTAAAAGGAGTTCCAGGGCAAACTTCTGTTCCTTGTTACGGGGTTTAATCCCCCAGGGGCTGGCCTTGGAAAATAAAAACGGTACAATTTGTTCACCATTAAACCTGGCAAGGGCTGATTTTCCTTTCTGATCAACTGCAATCAAATGTACCATCTCTTGGGGATATATTTTTTTATCAATATCTTTAAATTCCTTCAGTTCCAGGGCATTATTCTGGTAGAACCGATCTATTAATTCAGCAGGAACCTTAATCTCATGGCTTCCGGTATAAATGTCATCATCATTTAGGCGGTTAGAGCGGTATTGTTCTGCTTTTAATCCAAAGGCATCTGCAATTAAACGTAAATTAATATCATTAGTCACCAGAATTACCTTTTGATCAGGATTTTCTTTCTGAATATAAAAAGCAGTACTCAAGATCCGATTATCTTTTTTGGCTGCATTTAATCCTTCAGGAGGTTCAAAATCCTTGCCATTAATCTCTATACGTAAATTACCCCCATTTTTTAATTTTACACCACAGTCCAGTCTTCCCTGTTCTCTGAGATTATCCAATATTCTTGAAGTTTCCCTGGCATTATGTCCAATTGATGATGTCTTGGTCTTTTGGTCATCAATTTCTTCCAGGACAGCCAGTGGTAAAATTATTTGATTTTCTTCAAAAGCAAAGATTGCTTTGGGGTCATCAAGTAGTACATTTGTATCCAGCACATATATTTTCACTTAACTCACCTGCCTACTTTTATTATAAAGCCTCTATATTTAATATTTCGCTAAGTAAAGACATATTCCTTCAAATATGTAACAAATAATCCTTTAATTCCTCTAAGATACTATAATTATTATTTTTTATTCCTCCCATAGAGATCTCAGGTTTCAGTTTGCCGTGAAAATCACTACCAGCAGTAATTATTAAGCTATTATCTCTACCTATCTGTTCAAACTCATTTATCTCATTTTGTTTATGATAACTGCTGTATGCCTCTATACCAACTAAGCCTTCAGCAATCAATTCTTTAAGTGCAGTCAGATCATTTTCATTTTGATAGTTAAATGAATAACCAGGATGGGCCAGGACAGGTATTCCTCCTAATCCTTTGATGAGTTTAATAACCTGCTTACTACTAATACTTTTAAAAGGAACATAGGCTGCTTTACCCCTACTAAAAAAATCAAGATGAAAATTGAAATATGGCTGTTTGCTTTTTTCCCCAGTTAAATATGGTTTTAGTAGTGGATGATTAAAATTTTTCTTGTTTTTTAGTAATACCTCAGCTATCACAACACCAACAGGAAGGTCTACAGCATAGTCTAATACCTGCTGGTAATCAATATCAAATCCCAGTTCAGTTAATTTCGTTACACGTTTCTGGGCTAACCCATAATAAAGACTATTTAGTTCTGTCAGTAAATTATTTAATTTATCATCATTAATATCAAAATAATAACCCAAAATATGGATAGAATACTTTCTGAATTGACTGTCTATTTCTATCCCGGGTACAACCTCGATTCCCAGGTGTTTTCCAGCAGCTATTGCCTCACTTATTCCAGCTACAGTATTATGATCAGTCAAGGCTACTGCTGTAAGGTTATTTTCTTTGGCAATTTCTAGTAATTTACAGGGGTGAAGCTCACCATCACTACTGTGGATTGAGTGCATATGTAGATCAATTTTTTTGTTTTTTTTCATACTAATAACACCCCTTATTTAGATGAATTATAATACTCACAATAGTCCTGTAAAAAACATTTGTTACAATGGGGATTTCTGGCTTTACAAATCCTACGGCCGAGGAATATTAACCAGTGATGCAGATCACTCCATTTTTCTTCAGGTATTATATTCATTAATTGTTTTTCAACTTCCACTACTTTATCTGTCTTAACAAGTCCTAACCGGTTTGCTACCCTAAAGACATGTGTATCAACCGCAATTGCATTTTTTTGAAAGGCAGAGGCCAAGATTACATTGGCAGTTTTACGTCCAACCCCTGGCAATCTCATTAATTCCTTTCTTGTATCTGGTACCTTACCTTTAAAGTCTTTCAGGATCAGCTGGCTGCTTTCAATAATAAATTTACTTTTATTGCGATATAAACCAATACTATTGATTTCCTGAGCCAGTTCATCCTTTTTCATTTCCGCAAAATCCCCTGGCTGATTATACTTTTTAAAGAGTCTCTTTGTTACCTTATTTACCTGTTTATCAGTTGACTGAGCAGACAATATCGTAGCAAGCAGGAGTTCAAAAGGGCTTGAGTAATTTAATTCTGTTACAGGCTTCGGCCATTTCTCTTCCATTAACATAATTATTTTAGTAACTTTTCTGACATTCATTGCTATACTCCTTAATTAATTATTTTAGATTAAAATTCTAATTTTTATTGTAAAAACCATAAATTATTATAACATATAAAGTGATTCAGATACAAAAAACACACTATAATTTAATATTATGGCTAATACAAAAAAGTATAGCAATTTATCAAGACTTTAAAATGATCTTACTAACTCTATATATACATAATCTTTCTCATCAAACCAGCCATATGAACTCCCATCTTCCCCGGAAAATATATAGGCCCCCAGTGTCATTGCAAGACCATCCCTTATTTCATAGTTAAATAAGGGGTTTATCAGACTGTCTCTGTCAGCCAGGTTATATATTCCATTTAATTCAATAGTCTTAAATTCAGTAAGCTCATACTCCAGAGATACAGTTAGGTTGTCAGTCCTATCTTCCCCTTCTTCTTTTTCACCAACCAGCTGGGTAATAATATACAATTCATCTGTAGCATTAAAATCAACCCCCAAGACATACTGAGAATAAGGATTTTTTAATTGAAAATCCTTTTTTGTTTTAAAATAAGCTAACTCACCCCTGAAAACAAAACTACCAAAATCTCTGGCCCAATCAGTTCCAAAGACATCAACCTGATAATATTCAGGCTTGAAAACTAATTGACCGTCTTCGATTATAGACTGGTCAGGCCAGGCTGGAGTCTTACTCCAGCCTCGAAAATAACTAAAAGAAAAATCAATTGAGCCAGCCCATTTAGAAGCCCTTACCCCTATTTCAGAATTCTCCAGACTATTTTCAGGTTCCTGTGGTTCAATTTCTAGACCTGCCGGCAAAGAAGACCAGCGACTACCGGCTTTAGGTAATTCAGCTGCTGTAAACAGGGGAGCCCAGATAAGATCGAATATCCAATCATCTTGATAATGTTTAGCCCTAACTGCATTTACAGCCAATTTATTGTCTTCACTGAAGGGATCTGTTAAATCTTCAGGGTTAAAGTTATCAGTTGGATTGATACCATCAGTTTTACCCCAGGCAATATACTGTTTACCTATCCTTAAATCAGTAGACTGAAAATAAAACTCTCCATAAGCCTCTTCTAAACTAACATTAGGATCATCATCATCGTCTGTAATGTCTAAACTGGCCTTAAAAGCTGACATAGAACTATTATAATTTAAATCTAAACCAAGTGAATTAAACAATATAATATCATTCTCTCCCTGGAATTCTGCTTCCAGTCTCGAGACCCATTCTCCACTAAGTTCCAGGTCACTGCCATAAACATTAGTCCAGGAAAAAAACATAAAAAACAGCCAGCTCAATAGAATAGAAAATATTTTATCTTTCAAAACTAGATCACATCCTTATAGAGGACGGGTTAATTGTCTAACAGAAAAATAATCGTCTGTTAACCCTGTATCCACTTTAATATCTTTATATTTTAGACTGGTCCTGGACCCTTTCTGGTAAGTTTCCATCTCTAAATGAACCGGCATCCATACCTCTTCAGTAATCTGTTTTATTTCCAGTACATTAAGCCTTTTCAATACCTCATCCTTTTTATCATGAAATTCTGCCTTGATTAGAACAAAATTGTCTTTTCTCACCCAGGAAATCTTTCTAGCAAATTCCACATCTTTCTCTATTTCTTTTGTACGTGGAATAGATTCAACAATATAAACCTGCTGACCATCTATTTCTTCAGTACCAATAATGGTGTAAATATAATCTTCAACAGATTCTGAAATATCTTCATAACTAAAATCAGACCCCATAAAGGAACCACCTCTCTCATCTGATGATAGCCGGCGGGGCCGTCCCATGGCAGGTAAATATAGGTATTTTTCATCAGCCCCTTGCGGATTGTCTATACTTAAAAACCCTGTGCCTTTAACATCTGCCGGACTAAGAAAACGCATTATAGATTTTTCTATATCATCACTTTTATCTTTTTTTGAATATGACATTAGTTCCCTGACCCTTTTCTGCCCTGCTTTATTGATCATTACCATCTCCATCTCTGCCTGCATATCATCAACCAAGTTCATAATATTTGTTTTATCAATAATCTCCCTACCAGTCAATTCCTCTGCCTGAACCAGAACAGGTAACAACATTACAGACACCAGTAATATGATCATTAAAGATTTACATTTCATAATTTTCTTCCTCCCTGTTTGTAATTTCAAGATTTTCCCCAAAGGGTTTTACCAGCATAACAATTGCCGGAGTAATTAGCATATCTGCTGCTAGAGCAGCGAAAATACCTGCTGCTGAGAGAACTGCCATATGTCCCAGACTTGCCATTTTCGATAAAACAAAAATAGCAAAACCTAACATTAGAACAACACAGGCTGAAATCAAAGCTTTACCAATCTTACGGAAGGTTTCCTTATTTGCTTGATGGTAAGAACCTGTCACAAGATACTCTTCCTTAAAGTGAATGAAATAATGGACTGTGTCATCAACGGCAATACCGATAATCATCGGTGCAATCAGGACTGTAATAAAATCAAGAGAGTATTGTAATAAGCCCATTAATCCTGTAATTACCAGGACTGGAATTACATTGGGAATCATTGATAACAGTCCTAACTTTATTGATTTCAAGACTATTATCATTACCAGGGTAATAACCATTAAGGCTATAAAAATAGATAGCTTCTGTCCATCGACCAGTTTTGTCAAGGTTTTGAGCAGAATTGGCATATCACCCACTACTGTTACTTTAGTCCCTGCCGGAAAATGCTGCTGACCATAGGTAATTACTTTTTCAAATTCCTGCAGGATTGAGCTCTTAAAATCGTTAACCTGTACTGAAATATGGGTTTTTTGATAATTAAAATCAACCAGATCTTCCAGGTCTTCTCCACCTGATATCTCATATAATAATAAATACTGAGCGAGCAGGTCATTGGAAGCTGGAATTTGATAAAAAGTCTCCTGGTTATTATTCATGGTCATATGTAATTCCTTGATTAAGTCAATTATTGAAGTCTGGGTTACTGTTGAATCAAATCGATTGATCATATCTGTTAGACCATCTATCTCTTTAAGCACTTCACTTTTTTTCACCATCCCTTCTTCTGGAAATTCCAGCAAAACATCGTAAGAATACAGGGCTCCCAGCTTTTCTGTAATATAATTAGCATTTTTAACAAAATCCACATCTTTACCTAAAACCTGTAACATATCACTGTTAATTGGCATTTTAAAAGAATAAAAAACAACAAAAATTATCACAATTATTGACAATCCTACTGTAACTCTTATATTTCTGACTACAAAATCAGCCCATTTTTCCATAGCTTTCCGAAAAATTTTTTGAGCACTTTTTTTACTATAATCTTTTTTTGGTAAAGTTCTACTCTTTCCTATAGAAAAAATTAGCGGAACAACAATCATCACTATCAGATAGGTTAAAAAAGTCCCTATTGCACAGGAAAACCCAACTATCTTGATGGGTTCCAGTGGTACAAATATAAATGAAATAAAACCAAGGGTGGTAGTTAAAGCAGTTATTAAAATAGGCCAGGTCGATTCCCGGTAAGCATATTTTATCGCCTTATAGCGAAAACCCTTTTCCAGACCATTTAAAAAATGGTTAATAACATGAATAGAATAACTAACCGAGATAACCAGAACCAATGTAGGTATAATCAAGGCCAGTATGGAAAGCTTAAGCTTTAGCCAACCCAATGTTCCAAAGAGGATTACCAGTGAAGACAAAACTACCAGAAAAATAGCAGCAACAGCTCTAAAGCTTCTGAAGAGTACGATCATTAATAGAGTTGCAGCAAGTAGTGCAATCAGGCCAAATTTAGTCCCTTCCTCAGTGACCATTCGATCAGTCTCATAATCCAATACAGGAACTCCGGTAGCAGTTGTTTTTATCTTACTATCACTATGCCGGGCTAAAATAACCTTTAAAGCTGGGGCAATCAGCTTTCTAGGGTCTGCCACTTTATTTAAACCAAGCTGATGTTTAGTATACAGGTTTTCATCCATCAATACTTCTTGAGGTGAATAATCGGCCTGGTCCAGTGGGGAAAAGTTTTTACCAACCGGAGCATAAATCATTTCCGGTATTTCCTGAAAGGTAACAATAATCCCGGTTTTTTGGCAATCTTCCGTAATTATTTTACCTACATATGTTTTTTTAGCTAAAATCTTATTTTTCAAGTCATTTAGTGTTTCTTGCTCAGTAGGTACTATTTCTTTAATCAGGTCATCAATTATTAATCTATCACCTTCTGTTTCGATATAATCCAGATTAGCTAGTGAAGTAACTTCATCTACAAAGGGTAAGTTATCTTCCAGGTCTTCGGTTAGTTCTTTAATATACTGCAAAACATTATGACTAAAAATTTCATCACTCTCTACCAGAATGAAAATAAACTCATCATTACCAAAAATTTCTTTAAACTTATCGTTTTTTATAACTACCGGGTCATTTTCAGGTAAAAAAGCATCATTTGATGAATCAAATTCAAGTTTCTGCATTCCCAAAAAACCCAGTATTGTTAAGCCGAATAAAAGCAATAATATTAAATATTTATACTTAATGATAATATTAAAGCCAAAATCAGCAAAAAAATCTTTTAATTGTTTTTTTCTCATATCTTTCAACTCCAATCCACCTTCCAATTTAATTTTTAACTAACCAGATAGTTATTCTTATAAAAAAATTTCTTTTATTTTAGTACTATTAGTTTTATCACCCCCCTTTTTAACTAACCATTTGGTTAAATATATTTAAAAAAACACTTTACCTCTTCAGGTGATAGGCAAAGTGGGTTTGCTTAAAGGCTTTAATGAAATATTCTCTGTATTCCTTTTCATCCATATTAAAATGATGGGTAAACTCATCTTCAAATATAACATAGTTTAATACAGGTAAAGTACCAGTGAAAAATTCTGCCACAAGTATTTCCTTAATATTACCGGGAGATTTTATCCCTTTCTCAAGCAAAGACTGCCTCACCTCTTCAATTTCAGCGCTTATTAGCATTTCACCGATTTTGATTATTATTGATTGTTCAGATACTGCTTTCATAGATTCTACCATAGCGACACGTAATATATCCTTCTTGGTCAAAATATAATCTAATATACTATTCATTACTATATCAAGATTATCTTCACTAAATACATTAATTCCTATCATATTGTTTTTTATTAAATTTTTAAAATCATCAATTAGAATTGTAAATAATGTTTCAAGAATATCTTCTTTACTGTTAAAATAGTAATATATAAGGGCTTTATTTACCCCGGCTTCACTGGCAATTTCACTTACCCTAGCACCATCAAAGCCTTTTTCAGCAAAGAGTTTCTCTGCTACATTTAAAATTTTTTGTTTTGACTCAACTGCATTTCCCATAATTTTTTACTCCTTACGTTTTTAACTAACCGGTTAAATAAATAATATTACAAGATAGATTATTTGTCAAGAGATTTTTTTAATTCCTTGCTCAAATTAAAGTAAGTTAAAAATTTTTCTAACAAGCTGTCCATTCTCCTATTTCAACAGATTTTAACATCATATCGTGGACTCGTTGAATATACACTCCATTCTCGAGTGAAGTTTACTTCCTCTGCAACAGCTAAAACTTCTTCTGCTTCTGTTAAGTTCAGAGCTATCGGTTTTTCACAATAAATATGCCTAATTATAGCTATCAAGAAATCCTTGTGTAGATAATTAGGTGTACAGCAGTGTACAATCTGGATATCATCACTATTAAGTAAATCACGGTAATCAGTAGTTGCAAATCTAAAACCTAGAGTCTCTTTAGCTATATTTGCTGTTTCCTGGTTTGAAGTAGAGACACCGATTAATTCTGTCTTTAAAGCAGGTGGAGCATAAAAGAATCGTAAATTATTATAACAATAAGCATGTACTTTACCTATACCTCCACACCCATAAATACCAATACCATATGTCATATAAATTACCCTCACTAATTTATTAAAAAAATGCTTATTCACGAACTGTACAAAGATTAAAAGCAATTTTTTAGGTTGTGTTTCCTTAATATAATCATTATACTATTATTATATCATACTACTCAAGAGTCAAATAGCACTCAGAGTTATATTATTTCATTTATAGTTATGGTATAGATTTATGCTATTTATTTCTACATTACATAAAAGAAACACCACTGTGTGCCACTTTGATTCTTTACTAGAGTAGTAACTAATCTTAATTAAAAAGGAATGGTGATTATTTAGATGACAAGTATAAATAGTTTCAAAACAGAAAGATCAGTTTCAATATTATTATTAATAATAACAGCTAGCCTCTGGAGCCTGGGTGGACTGTTAATTAAACTAATAGACTGGAATCCCTTAGCTATCGCTGGTGCAAGAAGTATTATATCTGCTATAGTGATCTTGGTTTACTTGAAAAAACCAAAAATCACCTGGTCTAAACCTCAGCTAGGGGCGACTCTGGCCTATGTTGCTACAGTTATTTTTTTTGTTATAGCTACTAAAATGACTACAGCTGCCAATGCCATTCTACTTCAATTTACTGCACCTATCTATGTTACCTTACTCAGCCCCTGGTTATTAAAAGAAAAAACCAGGATAAGTGACTGGTTAATAGTCCTAACTGTACTAGGAGGAATGGCTTTGTTTTTCCTTGATAATCTGAGTTTATATAATATATATGGTAATTTAATTGCAGCTGCAAGTGGAATTAGTTTTGCTTTTTTTACACTGTTTATGCGGATGCAAAAAAATGATTCTCCTTTGGAATCAGTATTACTGGGTAATATTGTAACTTCTATTATATGTATACCCTTCATATTTCAAGCAGGACCCGGCAGCTCAGGATGGCTTTTTTTGATAATACTGGGAGTCTTGCAACTAGGCTTACCATATATTCTTTATTCCAAGGCTATTAAACATGTTTCAGCCATAGATGCAATCCTGATTCCCGTAATTGAACCATTATTAAATCCAGTTTGGGTATTTTTATTTTTAGGAGAAACCCCTGGCTCCTGGGCTCTTATTGGAGGAATTATCGTTTTAGCAGCAATTACCGGGAGAAGTTTTTTACCTATACTTAAATCTAAAGATACTGTAATATCAAATGTTTTTAATGATATTAAATCTATAACGTAAAAATAATTTTTAATAATCAATGTTAGCAACTTAACACTTAAGTTTTTGTCCATAAACATAAAGGAGAGGAAAAAACCTCTCCTTTATGAAATTTTACTTATATGCATTTGTCATAATCTCTATAGTATCTTCAAAGGTCAAAGTATAAGGATCTACGTCAAACAAGCCTCCCATTGTATTGTGTGCATTTTCAGCAAACGTAGGAATCATTTCTCTTTTTATCCCGTAGTCTGACATTTTTAGATTATTTACACCACATTCCTCTTGAAGTCTAATTAATGCTTTTACAAAAGCCATAGGACGCTCGTCCTCAGAAAGATTAGCCACATCAACACCCATAGCTTTTGCCATCACTTTAAATCTATCAGACACTTTAGAAGCAAAATATGTATAATATGATTCTGATAACATAATAAGCCCTGCCCCATGTGGAAGCTCAGAATAATAGGCACTTAGGGCATGTTCCATTGAATGCTCTGAAGTACAACTTGATATAGATTCTACAAACCCGGAAAGAGTATTTGCTAAAGCTACCTGGGTACGAGCTTTAATATTTTCTCCATCTTTTACACAGATCGGTAAATATTTTGCTATTAATTCAATGCTTTTTAATGCATAGGCATCACTTATTGGTGTTGCTATATTGGCAATATAGCCTTCTGTTGCATGGAAAAGTGCATCAAAACCCTGATATGCTGTCAGATGTTTAGGCACCGTCACCATTAATTCTGGATCCACAACTGACAATGTTGGAAAGGTATCTGCACAACCAAAACCAATTTTCTCATTGGTCTCTTCTTTAGTTATAACCGTCCAGGGATCGGCCTCAGTACCTGTTCCAGCTGTTGTAGTAATTGCAATAATAGGAAGTGCTCCATTTTCTAAGGGCATTCCTTTACCTGAGCCACCAGATATATAGTCCCAATAATCTCCAGGATTTTTTGCCATAACAGCAATACTTTTTGCTGAGTCAATACTACTACCACCACCCAGGCCAAATACAAAATCACAATTTTCTTTTCTGGCAAGTTCTGCTCCTTCCATAATGTGAGATTTAACTGGATTTGGTAATATTTTATCAAATATAACATATTCAATTTCTTTTTTCTTTAAAATCCCTTCCAGCCGGTTTAAGTAACCATATTTTTTCATAGAAGTCCCTGCTGATATTACTATTAAGGCTTTCTTACCTGGAAGATTCTCACCTGCTAAATCATTTAATTTTCCAGGTCCAAATAAAATTTTCGTTGGCATATAATAATTAAATTTCATGAAAAAACCTCCTGTTTCAATTTATTTTTTCAAAAAATATATTATCCGTTATTCTTTGAATTCGGATTACATCATTCTTCACTTCCGTGCCGTAATGATTTTTTATTTCTTTCAAAAATTCCTGAAACCCCTTCTATATTTGAAATTATTACTAATTGTTTATGTATCTTTGAAAACTCCTTTCTTAATAAGAATTATAGAATAGTCCTTTAATTAAAATCCCATTATTTCTCTTATTTTATCAGAATCATTTCTGCTTCTAAGCATTTCTAAAAGCTTTAAGGCTACTTCTACTGCAGTCGATGGACACCAGGAGGTTATAATATTATCTTCAACTATAACAGGTTCATTTTCAACTTTAACCCTAAATTCTTCTAGTTGTTTTTGTCTTCTCCCGCCCATCAAATGATAAGTAGTACCTCTTTTCCCTTTTAAAATCCCACTTTTACCAATAGGAAGCGCTCCAACACATATTGAAGCTATAGGCTTATCCTGATTCTTGAATTCTCTTATTAAATTTAAAAACTTTTCATTATATGCTTCTTCGTAAAAACCATAATCTGCAAAACCCCCCGGTATTGCTAGAGCATTGTAATCATCTGTTTTAACTTCTTCTATTAACAAATCCACTCTTATAGGAATATTAAATGTGCTTTTAATTTCCTTAGAAAAGCCACAAGTAACAATATTAATGTTACCATTATTATAATGCCTATCCCAACCAAAAACATCTATAAATGCACTTAATTCAATCATTTCTGCTCCATTAGCAAGAAATAACAATACCTTCATATATAATCTCCTTTCAACGTTCACTCAAATATACTTTATTTTCTTATTCATTATATACCTTAAAACATATAATAATTGCCTAATTTTGTACATCACTATATTCTACAACCCCAAGCAATAATCCTTTTTAACTCATATTAAAAACTTTATGATTATATTTAGTAAACCTGCAAACCCTAATTATTTTTACTGTAATTAATTCGCTTTTTTATCCTTTCTTTATAGTGCCTTTTAGCGCAGCAGATTACAATTTGATAGATAGTTCAAATAAGTCAGCAGAACGGATTGAATATATAATCTATAAAGAACTGGCTCTATCCAACCTAAACCAGCTAAGTGGGCACCTAATTTATGTGAAAAAGATGCACAAATTTTTTCATCATCATACCTTTCTGATGCCGGAATAGGTAATACATTATACCCTTTTTCCTGTATAAAGCTGCTTATCACTGAAGCTGTTATATCTAACCTCTGGTTTATAATATCATAAGCATGATGTTCATAGTTAACCGCAACATCTCTTCTTGAACGGTTTGGTAGCTGATCTACAATATCATTAATTAAAGCTATACCTAATGATATAGCATATGGATATTTTGCAATATCAGCTCCACCTTGTTCCAGAATAGTGTCATAGGCGTAAGATAAATCAGCAACACCGAAATATGATATTCCATATTGTTTGGCTAATTTATTAATACTTTCATTTAATGACACATAATTCACCACCTTGATAAAGAATTTATATTTTACTTGCAAAAAATACCTTTTTTATTTAGTTCTACTTTTTTAAATATTAGCATAATCAAAAATTCTTCTAGAGCTGATATTATAGAAGTAATTGTTGTTACTAATATTAGTATATTGGATATTAGTATATTGGAATTGAGTAAAAATATATATATTGGAATACAATAAATCATTAATCCAGTTATTTTATTTGCTACAGTATGTATAAAAACAATATTTTTATACTTAACTATCCCGATAATAATAGTACTTATTCTAATTGTTATTGTAATAATAATTAACCATTTATATTCTATCAGAATGTTTCTAAACCAGACGAAAAAAATTATTAATAAAACAGTATAGAAAGCAATGTCAGCTATTGAATCTAGTTTAGCACCTAGTTTAGTTTCTATATTATATTTCCTGGCGATAAAGCCATCTAATACATCTGTTAATCCAGATAAAAGATATATTAGAATAAAAATGGTTTTATACGGAAAAGAGACTATTAATAATCCTGAGAATATTATTCTAAATATAGATAATGTATTTGGAATGATTTTAATCATACTCTTTTCCTTTCAAGTATTATTTATCCCATGGTATTTTGTCTTTGGAAAAAGATTCTAAAGTCTGGTATCCATACTTTAAAGCAACATCTATTTACATTAAATTCATTTCAAAAGATGAGTTTTTTTGATATAATATTGAATATCTGTTAAACTTGTTGTTTAATGCTTGGTACTTTCAAGAGATGAAATTTAAAGGAGTGAAAACATGAAGAAAATTATTGGATTTGATATAGATGGGGTAATTACAGACGAAGAACATGAAAATGACAATATATGGCATGATGCTATCTGTAATTTTCTTGGTTATGATATTGTTAGAAAAAGTGATTCTTATTTATTCGATCAAGCATATGATATTTCAAGTGATGTAATAAATAAGTTTCTAGATAAAAATTTAACAGATATATACAGTCAGGTTAAACCAGTACCATTAGCCCGGGAAACAATAAGAAAATTATATAATTATAACTTTGAAGTGAATTTAATTACTGCCCGGGATCAAGGATTTAAAGGTTTAACTACAAAATGGTTAAAAAAACATCAAATACCCTTTACAAAGCTGATACATAATGGTGATAAAGTACCTCATGCCCTGGCCGCTGGAATAGAATTGTTTGTAGAAGATAATGCAGAAAACGCCAGGGCCTTTGCCAGGAATAATATACCAGTTATACTTATTAATAAATACCATAATAAGTTTTTAGAGACTAAAGGTAAAAGTATTTACAGGGTTGACAACTGGCAGGGGGTCTGTCAGATCATCAATGATTTCTTTAAAATAAATTTTTTATAAGTTTTAATTGAAGGGAGAACCACCAATAAACTCTTTGATAATAGAGGTATCAGGAATATCACCTTCAGGCATTGTTTTAAAGCATTTTAGAATACCAAGTAATCTCCTGGCTTGGTAATAACTCTTATCATCTGCTGTGATCTCTTCCAGTAGTGGTTTAGCATATTTCTTTAAAACTGGTAGTTCATAAACCAAAGCAGAATTAAACATCAGGTCTGCATTTTCCTGATAGGGAAAAATATTCCTTTCTTCTCCTCTCCTTACACCAGGCCACCAGTTTATTGTCATAGCTGCTGTCTGGTTGCGGAATTTGTGATCTCTTACTATTCTCCTTATAATCCTTGTATCAGTGGTAGGTATTCTGTTATGCTGGTCTATATTTAGTTGTGTCAGGGCACTGATATATATCTTGTATTTAACATCCTGTGGAATAAACTCTGTTAAGCTATCATTTAGACTATGAATACCTTCAATTATAATAGGTTGTCTTTCCTCTATCTTCATTTTTTTACCACTGGATTCGCGTCTACCTGTTGTAAAATTATAAATAGGTAGTTCTACTTCTTTACCCTGGATAAGTTCAAGCAATTGTTTATTAAATAATTCAAGGTCAATTGCTTCAATAGACTCAAAATCATAATTTCCATTCTCATCTTTTGGGGTGTCTTCACGGTTAATAAAATAATCATCAGTTGAAATTGCCACAGGTTTTAAACCATTAACCCGTAGATGGATCGCTAACCTCTGGGCAAAGGTAGTTTTTCCAGAAGAGGATGGTCCTGCAATTAAGATTACACGCTTTTGTTCAATATCCTGGCTTATCTGGTCAGCTATATTGGCAATTTTCTTTTCATGTAATGCCTCACTTACCCTTATTAAATCACCATATTTTTTTTCCTCTATTACTTTATTTAAATCACTAACATTTTGTACCCCTATTATTTGACCCCATTTTTCATATTCATGAAAAATATTGGCTAATTTAGGCTGTTCTATAAAATCAGGTACATGTAAAGGATTACCCCGCTGTGGATACAAAAGAATAAACCCAGGAAGTCTATAATGCAGTTCAAAGCGGTCTAAATATCCTGTATGTGGAATCATATTGTAGAAAAAATAATTATAATAACCATCTAATTCGTAAATATTAGAGCCAACAGTATCCATCTGTTTTATTAACTCTACCCTTTCACTAAATCCCTGTTTAAGAAACACATTAATTAATTCATCTTTCTTAAAATATACTTTTTTAATAGGTATTTTTCTTTTTATTAATTCTTTCATTCCCTTCTGTATCTTAGAGAGACTCTTTTGAGTAAGGGGGCTATCCTTATGGAGTTCACAATATATCCCATTACTTAAGGAGTGTTCAATTGACAGGATTCCTTCAGGGAACAAATCATAGATAGCCTTGGCCATGACCAGAAAAAGACTTCTTCGGTATATTCTATTCCCAATCTCATCATTAATGGTCAAAAATTCAAGAGAACAATTTTTTTCTAACCTGTTGTTTAAATTATAAAGTTCATTATCAACAACAGCAGCAACAATAATCTTATTATCAGGGTATAGTTTTTTTACTATATCTTCTATAATAATGCCTTCTTTAAATTCATGGATCTGTCCACCTATATTGATACTAATCATCCTAAATCCTCCTCTTTATTCGATTAATTGCTTTTTTTAATTCCTTTCTAACATCCTTATCTTTTTCTTCTAAAAGTCTGTTATTCAGAGTTTTAATATATTCTTTACTGGCAATTTTGCCCACTGCCCAGGCAGTATAGAACCTGATTATTGGTGAAGGGTCATCTATTTTTTGGATTAAATCTGAGAGATAACACCTGTCACCATTATTAGCTATATTAATAATTGCGTTTCTTTTAAGTATTCTTGGTCCCCGCCAGTATAGGGCAGAATTAGTCCACAAGTCTCTTTCAGCTAAATTATCTATTCTTAAAATCTCTGAAAGCTCCGCCTTTAATAATGGGGTAAATTCTTCATGAAGGTCAGTAGGAACATTTTTATTATAAGGACAAAAATCCTGACAATTATCACATCCCCAGAGGTGATTATTAATTACTTCCCTTTCTTCTTCGGGAATAATACCCTTCTTCTGTGTTAAATAACTTATACATCTATCAGCCTTAAGGTGATATGCTTCCATTAAAGCAGATGAAGGACAATTTTTTATACATAGATTACAATCACAGCATTGATTATTTAGGGGTTGATTATGCTCCAACTCAAGATTAGTTAATATTTCACCTAAAAATAAATATGAACCATAAACAGGGTTAATTAAATTGTTATTTTTACCGATCCAACCTAGTCCAGCTCTGCTGGCAATCATTCTATCCAGTAGTGGTCCTGTGTCACTATATGTTAGCATATCTACTCCTGGAACAATTTCCCTGATAAAACCCATTAGTTTTTCCAATTTGTTTTTCATAACATGATGGTAGTCCCTGCCCCTGGCATAGATTGAAATATAACAATCACCATTATATTTTTGTGAACTGGCATATGATAAGGCAACAGCAATTATAGACCTGGCTGAAGGCAAGTGTAATTTAGGTTTAGTCAGTAATTCAATGTCATTCTTAATAAAACTGGATAATTTTCTATTATTTAATCTTTTAGCAGTATCCTCAAAGGGTTCTGCAGAGGTTATACCAACAAGGTCAAAGCCAATATTAATTGCCGCTTTTTTAATTACTTTTGCTAGATTTGGCATAATATCAACTCTCTCCACTTAAAATCCACAATTAAAAACATCAAAGTAAACCTACAAACCCCTCTAATAATATTTCTCTGATGGTATCTTCTAATACACTAAGCCCAGACCTTGAAGCCTGGGCTTTTAAATATTTTATCTATTTATCTTTATCCTTAGAAGACTTTACTGCCTTATTAACAGTAATATAAAGACCACCATAAAGAACAACAACACCAAAAATCAACATAATTATTGCAGATGGTGTCATACTATCTTATCCCTCCTCAATTAATAATTACTGGTTTCTGCATTAAGACTATCTATTTCCCTACTTCTTATATTAGCAAAGACAACAGAAATTATTAGCATAACAATTAATAAACCCCAGCCACCTAACCATTGATAGATATTATCATATCCTCCATATGGTTCTTTGCCAAAGGTGTTTACATAGAATTTACTTGCTACCAGGTAAAGAAGGACAGCAGGTGTAAGTATTTTTACCATAAAATCCCACCATGGACCAACTTGATATTCAGAAATAGGATTGAAGTAATCACGAAGTTTTGTGGGACTAAAGAACCAGCCGATAGCTATACATTCCAATAATCCCCCTAATAATAAGGCATAGTTATTCATATAATAGTCTACTATATCAAGCCAGTACAAACCAGCCTTACTTGCAAAAATCAGGCTAAATAGCGCCATTACTATTATTGTCCAGAGAGTAATTTTTCTTTTATTTAACTGGAGCTTATCGGTAAAGGCAGTAACATTTGCTTCTACCAGTGAAAAGGCTGAATCAATTCCCAGGGTTAATAATGTTAAGAAAAAGATCAGACCAAAGATGGTAGCAACAATCGGACCCCCTGGTAGCATATTTATTGCATTAGGATAAACAACAAAAGCCAGACCGACTCCACTGGCTGCAACTTCAGAGATAGGAACACCCTGGGTCTGTGCCATATAACCAAGTGTTCCAAAAATACCAAAACCAGCCAGAAAACTCACCCCAGAATTGGCGAATACTGTTATTAAGGCATTATTAACAATATCCGAATCTTTAGGCATATAACTGGCATAGGCTATCATAATTCCCATACCTATACTGAGGGTAAAGAATATCTGTGAGTAAGCAGCAATCCACACCTGTGGGTCCAGAAGTTTACTAAAATCAGGTTGTAAGTAATAATTCAAACCCTGTACAGCACCAGGAAGTGTTACAGCCCTTAACATTAGAATTATTAATAAGGCAATCGGCAGAGTTACTGTAACCCAGACAACCTTACCTACACTTTCAGTACCTTTCCTTAAGATTAAATAAATAGCAATCCAGGTAATTATAACACCGATCAGGACCGGTATACTAAAACCACCCAGTTCCCCAGGGCCTGAACTAAGTTGGAGTACATTATTATAGAAATACCCCCCGGCATCATTACCCCAGGCAACAGTAAATGAACCCCAGATATAATCCCAGATCCAAGCCATAACACCAGCATAATAAATTACAATAAAAAAGGCAGTTAATGTTGTCCACCAGCCGATAATCGAAAATTTCTTCCGTATTTTTCCCAGTGCTTCCGGGGCTCCCAGTTGGTATTTTTGACCCAATGAAAACTCCATAATAAGCAGTGGAATACCTGCAGTCAGTAAGGCAACAAAGTATGGGATTAAAAAAGCCCCTCCACCATATTTATAAACAATATACGGAAAACGCCATGCATTACCTAACCCAGCAGCAGAACCAACAGCAGCAAGAATAAATGCCGCCCTATTCCCCCAACGATCTCTTTTCATGCTCAATTTCTCCCTCCTTAAAAATTATACACATTACAAAAATACTATAAAAGCCTGTACCTACTGACTACTCGCTTAATCACCCCCAATTTACTATGGAATTTCCCAGCTGTTTTAATAAATTAAAATATTCGAAGAAGAACCTTATTTCCTCAAATATTGGCTGAGCTTACTTGGCTCAGGGTAGTGATATTATATATTATTATATATATTTTTCAAATCTATTGCAAGTTATGAGAACAAAGCCTAGGTATATTAATGTTCAACAATTGATCTAACAGCCTTTTCTTCCCTGAAAAGGCTATCATAAAACCCAATTACATAATCTAATTCAATATCATTAATAATATCTAATAAGTCTAAATAGTTAATACCTTTAAATATATAATTAATAAACTCTGAAGCTGTCCTGGCAAAGGAATTAAAACTCTTTATATAATTACCCAGATTCTTTTTATAAATAGTCTGATAGTCCTTGATAGTAATTTTATTTAAACTATCTGGTAAATCTTTAATTATTCGCTGGTATAATTTATCCGGGTCTTTGCTTTTACCGCCCATTAAGGCATAACCATAACCTTTTTCTAAAATATAGTATTGGTGAAAGTGATTATCTACTAAACCCTCATTATAAAGGGATTGATACAACTTTGTTCCTTTACCAATTAAAAGGTCAATTAAAATATTAACCGCTAATTCCTGTTTAACTAATTCATAGCCGTTATCAGGAATTTTTACTTCTTTAAAACCAAGATTAAAGAGGGGTTCTGATACATCCATTTCCTTTTTAATTAATTTTTGATTAATGCTGTCATTTTCAACAGGAAAAACCTTTTTAACCCCCTTTATTTCTCCAATAATTTTCTTTGACTGATTATCCACTATTAATTTAAGTGTTTTATTAAGATCAAAATCCCCCAGAAGAAAAAGCACCATGTTCTCTGGTCTATAAAAACTGTTATAACAAAGATAAAGTCTGTCCTTATCAATCTTATTAATACTTTCAATACTACCTGCAATATTCTTTCTAAGGGGGTGATTATTATACAATCCCTGTAGGAGATTTAAATAAACCTGATATTCCGGATCATCCTCATACATTAATATCTCCTGAGCAATAATACCCTTTTCTTTTTCAACATTCTCATCAGTAAAATAGGGTTTTTGAACAAAATCAAGGAGATTGAGTAGTGAGGTTGCGAAATTATCAGTAGAACTAAAGAGATAGGCAGTAGTTGTATAATTTGTATAGGCATTGGCTGAGGCACCGGTACTGGCAAATTTGGCAAAACTATCCCCATCTTCATTTTCAAATAATTTATGTTCTAAAAAATGAGCTATACCATCAGGCAACTTCATTTCCCCTTTATCTTCCAACAGCAGGGTAGTGTCATTGGCACCATAATCACAGGCAAAAATAGCATATTGTTTATTGAAATTTTTCCTGGGCATTAGATATACATTAAGACCATTATCCAGTACTTCATGGTAAAGACATTCATTAATTATTTTATTCTCCAATTTATTCACTACCGTTCACCTTCCTGTCTGTCAAGGAAATAGATTGTATCTAGTTTGATCTGTTTCGCTATATTAATTACATCTTCCCGTTTGACTGCTGAGATTGAATCAAGGGACTTATCAATTGATTCAGGGTTATTATTAATTAAACCCAGTAAATAATGACCTGCAAGTCCATCTATTCTATCTGCTATATTTTTAAAACGGTTCTGTAAGGACATTTTAGCCCAGTCCAATTCCTGAACAGTAAAATTACCTTTTTTTATCTCCTCTACCTGCTGTAGAATGATTTCTCTGGCCTTTTGATAAACATTAAAATCTATTCCTGAACTTATTAACAATAATCCCTTGGTTGTTTCAAGACCAGAATTAGCAAAATAGGCCAGACTGGACCTTTCCCTTACATTTTGAAAAAGCTTGGAATGTGGGAAGGCTCCGAGAATTCCATTATAAACAATAAGTGGATAATAAGACTTACTCCCTCTGGTAATTCCGGTTCTAAAACCCATAATTAACTTACCCTGTTTTACCTTCATTTTATCTTTGATCTCTTTTACATCACTTACCTGACTGATTAGCTCAGTTTTATTAATCCCTTTAGATTGTTTATGTTTAAAGTCAAATACAGTATTTATATCACTAAGAACCCTGTTATCCTCTACATCACCTACTACAAAAAAGAGGATCACACTATTATTAATTATTGAGTTGTAACGCTTAAGTAATTGCTCTTTGGTGATGACTTCCAGATCTTTCTTTTTCCCTAATTTATACAAGCCATAGGTTTCATTAGCACACATCTCCTGATAACATCGTTCTACAGCATAACTATATTTATCATTAATCAAAGCACCTATCTTTCTTTGTAGATTATCCTTTTCCTGTTCAATATACTCCTCTTTCATAGCTGGATTTAAAACCAGTTCATAGAGAAGTTTAAGCCCTTCCCTAAATAATGGTGTTTGGTCAGGCAAAAAAATCTCATTGGGGAGTTCCAGGGAGAAAATCAGCAATTGATTTTCTCCCCTCTTTAAGACAGAAATACTCAGTTCAGCACCATATAATTCATTTAACCTAATTTTAAACTCCCGTGTAGTAGAGTACTTGTTTGAACCTCTGTAGAAAACATAGGGTAACAGGGCATTAGCACTTACTGTTTCAGCAGCTAGTTTTTCGATAATAACCATTTGGATTAGATTAGTCTTAAATTTATTGCTATTAAAGATATGTAAATCACAACTATTATTTAATTTATAGTGATTAAATGCATTTGTCTTATTCATAACCCACCTTCTTTCCTTGATTATTAGTCTAAAAATTACTATAGTTACATGTTTTCATCTGGCATATTACTAATCTCATTTAAGCGCTCCAGTAATTCACTAAGTCTTTCTATTTGTTCACCATAATCTGCCCAGTTGCCTTCTTTAAGACTTTGTTGGGCCTCTTGATATACCTCCAGTGCCCTGCTACTTAGTTCCTGTATATCACTGGATATTATTTCAACCATACCTGGTCTTTGACCTTCTATTTCCTCTGTTTCTTCTTCAATCTCTTCAACACCAAATATCACATTAAGTGCCTGCCTGAATGTTTCCCTCATAACTACCCTATCTTTATAGGCCACAACCACCCTTTTTAGTTCAGGTAATTCACTGGTTTCAGCTTGCAAATAAACTGGTTCAACATATAGTATGGCTTCACCGATAGGTATTACCAGGAGATTACCCCTGATTACCCTTGAGCCGCGCTGTCCCCATAAGCTCAGTAGTTGAGATATATCGGCATTCTGGTCAATTCGTGATTCAACCTGCATAGGACCATAAACAAGTTTATCTTTAGGAAAACTATAAACCAGTAATTCACCATACTTATCTCCATCTGAACGGGCTGCTATCCAGGCTACCATATTATTTTTATTTATTGGGGTAAAGGGAAGCATCAAGACAAATTCGCTATTTTCATTATCAGGCAATTTCACAATATTATAATAGGGTTGCATCTGAATACTGTTTCCAGCATATTTTTCTGTAGGTATATTCCACCTGTCTTCCTTGTTATAAAAGACAGTAGGGTTTTTCATATGATAGGTACTATATAATTCTGTTTGGATTAAGAATAAATCCTGGGGATATCTTAAATGGGCTCTGATATCATCTGGCATCTGTTCTCCGGAAACAAATAAATCGGGGAAAATTTTCTGATAGGTCACTGCCAGGGGGTCATCTTCATCAATAAGATAGAATTTCATAGAACCATTATAGGTATCAATAACAACCTTGATAGAGTTTCTAATATAGTTACCAATCCGACTTGTTTGTGAATAAGGGAATCTATCAGTTGTAGTATAGGCATCCTGGATCCAAAATAATCTACCCTCACTTACAACAAGATATGGATCAGCATCATAGCTTAAAAATGGAGCAGTTTTTCTTACCCTGGTTTTAATGTTACGGTAGTACATTATACGGCTCTCTGGAGTAATATCTTGATTTAATAATAATTTTATATTACTATAACGAATCGCATACAAAACCTTTTTAAAATAATTATTTAATTGTACACCACCAGTTCCATCATAATCTGTATAGGCATTTTCAGAACCAAGGGGGTAATCAAATTCGCCTTCTTTTGTATTAGCTATTATGTAATCAGAATTGGTTTTTTCACCATAATAAATAGCAGGGTTATCCACCTCTATATCACTAAATGTTTTAGGAGGAATATCTTTGATCAAAAACGTTGGTAGTCCATCACTAGTGACTGTATTTACTGGACTCATGGTAACCCCATAACCATGGGTGTATTTTAATTTTTGATTTATCCAAGTCCTGGCCTGACTTGCTAACCTATTCTGGTCCAGTTCTCTGGCAGCTAACATTACCTGTCTGTACTCACCATCAACCATATATCTATCTATATCTATATTAGGAAATGTATAGTATTGTCTTAATCCCTGTAATTGATTATAGGTTGACAGTAAAGGCCGTGGATCCAACAGACGAATATTATTTACTGTTTCTTCATTATCTGCCAGTATTTCATTTGTTAGATTATCATTAAGTCTAAATTCCTCTTCTTTAATATCATTAAGACCGTAAGCCTTGAGTGTCATATCAATATTATAACTAATATATTTTCTTTCCCTATCTATCTCATTTGGCTCTACCTGAAATCGTTGAATAAAAGAAGGGTAGAGGGAACCAAAAATAATCGAAGCTATTAACCACAGACCTAGACTCCAGAGTAATACCCGGTAATTTTTTTTGAATAGATTGATTAAGAGGATAATTGCAGTTAAAAAGGCAATAATGGTTAATACTCTTAAACCAAGCATATTGGCATTTACATCTGTATAGCCAGCACCAAAAACAACTCCTCTTGCAGAATATAGCAGATCATACATACGCAGCCGATAGCTAAGGGCTTTCAAAAATAAAAACAAGGTAATTAATACTGTGATATGGGTTTTGGCCCTGCTGCTTAATTTAAATTTTACATCTTTAAATGAATTAATACCTGCAGACAGTGTATAAATTATAGCAATCGTAATCAGAGTTAAGACTGTTAAGACCATCCCCATGTCCTTTAAAAAATTATAAAAAGGGAGTGAAAAAACATAAAAACTGATATCCTGTGAAAAAATTGGATCGACTATCCCAAACTCTGTTTGGTTAAAATATTTTAAAACAATTTTCCAAAGCTCCTGATTGATAGAACTGAATAAAAACCCGAGAATTATACTGCTGAGTAAAAATAAATAATTCAACCGTTTTTTATTTAACCAAGCTATAAAATCATTGTTGCTGCCGCGGAAAAGGGATTCTACGTTATCATCCCCTTTAACACTTAAATACTCTAGCAGTGGTTTTTTAGTAAAAGATAGGTTTATATAAAGAAAGATAGTAAATAAAAGTCCTACTATTATTCGCAACCAGAAATTAGTGAAAAACATTGTAATAAAGGTTCGCTGATAATTAAGGTTTTTAAACCATAACCATTCAGTATAAAATTGACTTCCAGAAAAAATAAGTATCATTAAGGCAAATAATGCTAAAATAATTATCGTTAATAAAACTTTAAAAGTTTTACTCATTTTTTATCACTCTCCATGTTTTTTAATCATATATATTATTCCCTAAAATTAAGAAATATCCTCTTTTTTACTAAAAAAAAAAGGGCCTGACGGCCTTATTGTTTAAAAGTTGGAATTACTTCCCTGTGATTATGATAGGTATAATAGTTGCCTCCAGTCAAAGAAACCATTTCCTTTAATCTGGTTTTTATCTTATCATTTTCCAGTTCTCCAATATGTACTACATGTAAGATAATATTATTATCTTTTAGTTCTTTTACAACTTCTTTTGGAGGAATAGCACCATTATCTATTCCATCACTTACCAGCATAATGTATTTTTGTCCATTAACAGCAGTTAAATCCTCTACAGCTTTTTTTAATGAATAGGCAATAGGTGATTTGCCCAGTGGCTTCACATTTGCAATAAAGTTTATTACTGCTTCTGTATTATTTTTATTAAATGGTAAGGCTAAGAATGAATCTTCAAGGTCACCCACCCTTCTTGCACCAAAAATCCTTAATCCTAGATTAATATCATGATCAATTTCAGCAGCAAAAGTTTTTAAAATTTCTTTAGATTTAATAATTTTCTCAATCCCATAGTCCCGTCCCCACATACTTCCTGAGGCATCCCAGATAATTTCAAGATAAACCTCATTGGATTCCCTGTTAAGACTAAGTTCATTACTGGTAACCTTCTTTGCCCCCTGACGCCAGACACTTTCATATGCCCCAAGAAACAAACCAAATATTAACAGACATAAAACTAATATTTTGATCGACTTATCATTCACAACTACCCCTCCTTAATAAAAATTATATTAAAAAAGGGTGAAAATAAGAACAGACCTACCAATATGGTAAGCCTGTTTTTTTTTAGATATAATTTAATTGATCAAAACTATGATAGCCGTTTTCTTCTATAATTATATGGTCAAGGAACTCTACCCCCAGTATTTTACCTGCCTTTAAAAGCCGCTTGGTAAGTAAAATATCTTTTTGAGTAGGTTGAGTAAAGTGTTTATTGGTATTCTGGGCAATAATAACTGATACCTGATCATTTAAAAGGAATGGAGTATGAAAAATTATCTTGGGATCAAAACTGATAGGCTTACTTAAACCCTCACCCAGTAATTCCCAGGATATCAAATAATTGTCTTTATTCATAGTTAGGATCATCAGTCTTTTCATATTGGCAGAATTCAATTCATAAAAGAGATTATAGACATCAAGAGGTTGTAAAATCGGTTTTTTAATCTCGGTACTAATGGTCTTTTGAGAACTTTCACATTTCTCCAGAAAAGCATTTATTGTGCTAATCTCCTGCAATTGACCGTAGAAATCAATAACCTGATCTATATTAATAAAATCTGAAGAGGATTCATTTATACTATTTTTAATTTGATTTTGAATTGAAATAGAATCAATAACCTGATAGCGGGTTTTTTTACAATCAGGGCAGTTAAAGGCAACAAATCCCTTTCCTTTATATTTGCCTAAATTCTGATCGAAATGCCCTAAGCCTAGTATATTATCTTCATTAATCTTGCTTCCGCATTTCCAGCAATATATATTTAACATTGTTTCCCTCTCCTTTCCGGGTTACTATTATAATACATTATATTTAAGAACAGAAAGTTTAATTCATTTTTCTTTAATAATTCTTTCTACTTCATAATATATCTTTTCAACGTCAATTGTTAATATATTCTTCTTATTCATAACTATTTTACCATTAATAATAACTGTATCGACATCACGACCACTGCCAGCGTAAAAGAGATTAGATAAATTATTATGATGGGGATAATAAAAACTGTTATTAGATATATTTACTAAGATTATATCTGCTAAATTTCCCTGAGCAATAATTCCTAAATTATCTCCTAATTGTAAGACCCTTGACCCCGAAAGCGTTAACATTTTCAATAAAGAATGAACATCCATTACAGTAGGATTAAGTTTATCAACCTTCTGTAGATATGAACCCAGTCGAGCCTCTTCGATCAGATCAAGGTTATTATTACTTGAGACACCATCAGAACCAATACCTACTTTAATATCTTTGTCAATCATTTTACAGATAGGGGCAATTCCACTACCCAGTTTCATATTACTGGCCGGATTATAGACAACACCAACCTGATTTGAAGCCATTATATCAATATCTTCATCATCAAGATAAACACAATGAGCAGCTACTACTGGTCTACTGAATAAGCCAATATTGTTTAAATATTTGACAGGTGATAGCCCATATTCTTTTTCTATCTCGGCATATTCCCCCTTTGTTTCTGCCAGGTGAATATTAACCGGCAGATTATGTTCATTAGACAAATCAATAATCTCTCTCAGATATCCCTCTGAACATGTATAAGGTGCATGTGGTCCTAACATCGTTGTTATTCTGCCATCTGCTCCCCCCATCCACTTCCGGCTAAATTCAAGTGATTCTATTAGACCTTTCCTGCCGTCATTTGCTTCAATCAGTCCAGTTGAAAGTACAGCTCTAATGCCTGATTCCTGGACAGCCTTTGCTACCAAATCCATTGAAAAATACATGTCAGCAAAGAGGGTTGTCCCTGTCCTGATCATTTCAATAATTGCTAGCATTGTTCCCCAATAAATATCATCAGAATTTAAACCTGCTTCATAAGGCCAAATCTTATCATTTAACCATTTATTTAACGGGAGGTCATCTGCATATCCACGTAATAACGTCATACCGGCATGTGTATGACAGTTTACTAATCCAGGCAGAGCAATTTTCCCTCTACCATCAATAACCTGGTCATATTTATTGTGTTCCTGATCCTCATGATAGCCAGAACCAACTTCTGTAATTAACTTATCTTTAATTATTATATAGCCGTTATTGATCATCTCTTGATTAGCAGAATAAATCACATCAATATTTTTAATTAAAATTTCCATTTACAGTCAACACCTTTTATTCTATCTTTTAAGAAATAATTCTACAGAAAGAGCAAGAATTCCTGCTATTTTATTAAATTAATAATTATATCATCCATAATAATGTTTTCCATTCCACCCATTTTATTCTTTATAATGATTTCCAGGCCTTTTTCCAGGTCTTCTCTTAATAAATCAAGCTGATTTACAGGATAACTTGCATCAAGATAAGAAGCAATCTCTTCCAGGGATACCTTTAAGGGGTAAGTACTACTCAAGGCTTCATTTATCTCTTTAATTAATTCTTTATTTATTTTATTAATTGAGCCGTTTAAATTTGCAGGGTTTATCTCTAATAGTTCAATTAAAAATGAATTATTATTATATGTTAAATAGTTTTCAAATAAACCTTTAAACCGTTTATTCTGTAATTGTGAGAGATATTCCTTGATACCTTTTCTCAACATAGGTTTAATCTTCTTTAAGGAGGGAATAGTAATCCTTTCTCCGAGATTAAACCCACAATTACATTTTACTTTTTTTTTCAATATTTCATTTAAGTTAATTACCTCACATTGGTCCGGGAAAAAGGTTTCAATATATTTTTTAATAGGTTTCATATTGTAAGCGACCTTAATAATCCTTATATTAGAAAGATTATCAAGGGCATTATATTCTGGAAGTGAATATAAATTACCATAAAAATCACTTAATTTTTGATGATAATATTCATGTTCCTTTGTATATTGGACCTTGTAACAGTTGATAAATTCATTTATCTCTTCCCTGAGTTTTTCCTGGGCCTGAGGGTTAGAGACAATAATATGAAGCTCAGTAAATTTTTTTAGTATTGTAAGTAAAGCCATTCTCATTTTTTCATAACCACGTAAAGGCAGAGAAATTTCTTTTAAATAATTATATTTTTCTATTAATTCCTGGTCAATCCTTTTTCTAACAAAAGACAAATTTTCTTTAACAATTTTTAGTTCACTAAGAAAATTATTTATATTACCATAACTTGAGATGATTAATTTATGAAAATTTTTTAAACCTTTATAAGGGTCATTATCAAATCTATAGAAATCCTGTTCCAGGATATGATTAAGACGAAATAAAGGGGCATTTATATCCTTGATCTGTTCACTCTCCTCCAGGAGATAACATAACTGCATATTTACCCTGATTGATTGTTCTAGTTCATCCTGCATATTCTCTTTTATATTAATAATTATTTCCCATAAAAATTTCTGGTTTTCCAGGTTATTAGTAGAACCATTTAGTTCATAGCCAAAATCCTTTAATATTCTCAAAAGATTAATCCAGCATTCCGTATTTAATAACATTATAAAATACCTCCTTCTTTTGACTTCTAATATAAACAATTCTATAATAGCCATATTATTCCTTTGTAGATAATGTCTTACTTTGTCAGGAGGTCAATTTTTTTTCTTTCAAGAATAAACAAATAAAGACAGCCTTTATCAGCTGTCTGGTGATTATGTTTTATTATGTATTTTATTAATTTACATTGGAAGAAAGTTTGTTCAGAGTTGTTTTTATGTAATCCAATCCAGAAACTATATTTAAAGGAATGACTACATAAAAAAGAAATAAACCAATAAATTTTACATTTAATAATCTTAAGGCAATGGCCAGATATAATAAAAAAATGGAGATTTTACCAAGCAAACTGGGGTTAATCATATCATAGCCAAGCAAATAAGTAATACCTGAACTTATAAAGATAAACAACTCCCTGATCAAAAGAATTACCGGAATATAATGTGGGATTATATCTGAAATAATCAGGGCAATTAAAATACTGATTATACTGAGCTTATCTGCAGTTGGGTCAAGTATCCTGCCCAGATCACTTGTTAATTGATATTTCCTGGCAAAATAACCATCGAGAAAATCTGTTAATGCTGAAAAAGAAAAAATAATTGCAGCAGTAATATAATTGCCGGCTAAAAAATAATATAGATAAACTGGAATCAAGAGAATTCTAAGTAGACTCAATAAATTAGGTAAACCCATTATAAAACCACACCCATTTCATAATTATAGTCTATTCACTGTTATATTCTTCTTCACTAATAACTTTTCCCCCATCTATTTCCTGGTTAACAATATTATATCTCTTATCAAAATCAATTCTCAGATTTATTTTGTGGTAACAGTTACTACATACTACACCCTTATTTACTCGAAAACAAACTGACTTATCATTATAAACACGGCTGATATCATAACTTTTCCTTAAAAGAATTTTAATTTTATGGCCACATTTATTATCCTGGATAAATATAAACATTAAATTTCTTTTATTATTACTTTTAAACAAATCTCTAAAAAAATCTAATAAACTCAAAAAAATACCCCCTTATCCTAACATTTAAAACAATTATATATCAAATTTTTTACTAATTCAAGCTATCTCCAGTCCATAAAAATAAAAACAAGAATTGTATATATCTCTAATCTACCCATTAACATACAACAGGAAAGAATAAGTTTAGCAAATTGCGGTAGTGGCATAAAAGAATTAAGGGGACCTACCAGCTCTAAGCCAGGTCCTATATTGCCCAAGGTTGCTGCTACAGCTGATATAGAACTTAAGATATCTATCCCAAAATAGCTTAATGAAATTGTAGCAAGGACAAAAACGGTTATATACATAAAGAAAAAACCCAGGATACTTGTTGATATTCTCTCTGAAACAGACTGCTTATTAACCTTAATTTTCTTTATAGCCCGGGGATGTAAAAGTCTGTATAATTCCTGTAGTCCCTTTTTAAATAAGACCTGTATTCTTATTACCTTTATTCCTCCAGCAGTAGAACCTGCACTACCACCTATAAACATCAAAATAAGTAATATCCATCTGCTAAAAGGTGGCCAGGTATCATAGTCTACTGTTGCAAATCCGGTAGTACTGGCAATAGATACAACCTGAAATCCTGCATATCTTATTGAAGTGCTTATATCTCCATAAACATTAAAAAATAGGTTAAAAGTAATTAATATGATAGCACTTAGTAAGAGAAGCAGATAAAACCTAAACTCCTCATCATTATATATCTCATTAATCCTTCCCTTAAAAATGCTATATATGAGATTAAAATTGGTCCCAGCAAAAAACATAAATAAAATTATTATATATTCAAAAATAATATTATTATAGGCGCGAACACTGAGTGCCCGGGAGGAAAAACCACCTGAAGAAATAGTTCCAAAAGAATATATTACTGCTTCAAAAAGAGGGAGCCCATTAACTTTAAGAAGTATTATTTCTAAAGCAGTTAATAGAATATAAATAAACCACAATGTCTTGGCTGTTTCCTGAATTCTTGGTTTAATACGGTTATCTAACGGTCCTGGTACCTCTGCCCTGAAAAGATGCATATTTCCGGCTAGCTGCGGTAAAACTGCCATTGTCATTACGATAATACCCATCCCCCCCAACCAGTGTGTTAAACTCCTCCAAAAGAGTATTGTATGACTTAAACTTTCCAGAGACATAATTACTGATGAACCAGTTGTTGTAAAACCTGAAACACTTTCAAAGAAGGCATCTATTGGGGTTTTAAGTATACCGGACAAGAAAAATGGAATTGCTCCATATATAGAGACAAGAAGCCATCCCAGGGTAACTATAACAAATCCATCTTTATATTTAAGACCATTTTTATTAAATCTAAATTTCCTTAAAATACTACCACTTATAAAAGTAAGTCCCATGGTAATAATAAAAACAAAGGCATCTTCTTCATGATAATAAAATCCTACTAGTATTGGTAGTAACATTGATAAGGCTACAAATATCAAAAGACTACCTAAAATATATAAGATAGAATTTATATTCATAATACACATGCACCCCATTTCCTTCGTGTTCAATATATAAATATGTTAAAGCCTGATTAGTAGAAGTTAAATATTTTTTTATATATTTATATAAAAATGGGTAATCCTATAAATGGAAAGGGTGTGTGTCAATGAAAAAAATTCTTGTAGAAAGCCAGTGGAATGGAAGCCAGGAGATGATGATTAATATACCTGATTTTCCACACCTTCACTCAAGTCTTACTTATAATGTGGAAGCCTGTAAACGATATCCTCACCCCTATGAATATCTCCTAACTGCACTATCGGGAATTATTACCCTTATTATCAAGAATTATTCCAATAAACATTGTCTGCTTATTACTAATCTTTATATAAGTATACACAGCAGTCTTAATTCAAAAGACAATATGCCTAAAATTTCTATTGATATCAATCTTGATTCCAGTGCAAGTCCAGAGGAATTTAATGACCTTCAAAAAGAGATACATAATAATGATCTTTTTTTAAAACTACTTAGTAATAACAATCTTCTTCAGATAAATTGGAACTAATTAAGGCCCCAAAACATGGGGCCTTAATTACTTAGCTCTTTTTCTCTTTCTTTTTTATTAACTCATTACTGGTTAAATCATCACCTATTTCTATATCGTCAGGACTCAAGTCATTAGGATTATCAGAAACAATACCCATTCCATCCTTTTTATTTTTTTCTTTTTTATCTGTTTTCTTTTTACGAATCTTCATCAGCTCACTCCTTTTAATAATAGTATTTGTTTTATTAAAGGAATTTATTATGTAACTTTATTTCATTTTTTTTATTAAAGAAAATAATTAATCCATCGTCTTTTTTCAATAAAGATTCTCCATCAGGAATAATATATTCATTATCCCTGATTATAAGACCAATAATGATACCAGAAGGGAGTTTGTAATCTTTAACTTTCTTATTATGTTTATTATTAATCCTTAATTCGGTAGTATAAACCTCATCTCCAAGGAAATATTTATTAATCCTTTGTGAAGAATTAATAAAATTACTTAGGTAATCTTTAATTACCTCTGGTACAGATATGGTATTTTCTAAGTTAAGTAATTCAGCTATTTTACAGTGTTTATGGTTATTTATTATAGTATACACATTTTGACAAGCATATTTTTTGCTAGAATAACTCCCTAATAAATTAGCAAAATCATTATCACTAAGGTTTATTAAGATTGATTTTGTATTTAAACCCTCTTCACTCAACAATTGTGTATCAGTCCCCTCACCATGTAAGATAAGGATATTATCAAATTCATCAGCAAATTTATTGCATTTTGCCAGGTCTGGATCAATTATTATTATTGGCTCAAAGAGTTTTTTCCAGCCCTTAATCAATAACCTAGCTAATTGATTAGCCCCAATAATAAATAGCCTTCTCTTTTTTTTATATCTGTTGAATAAATCAAACAAATTATTTATAATTGATTTTTTAAATAATATATATATAAGGTCATCAGGGTAGATTTTTGTTTCTGGCAGGGGAACAAAGGTCCTGTCCTGTCTTTTGATTGCAATAATTAAGGTATCTACCAGTTCAATATCTTTAACCCTAATATAAGAAAAAGAGTCATCATTAACAACCTTTATGCTACTTATATTTATCTTTCCAGGAATTAGATTCATAATATTGACCAAGCGTGTCTCCTTTAAAAGATAACTCAAATAATCGATTATAACTTGATAAGGATTAATTATTAAATCAATATTACTTTTTATTTCTAAATAACAGCTATTGCTTGTAAGACATATAGTTTTATCAGCCCCCATATTTTTAGCCAGTTCAGCTGCAAAGAGATTATATTCATTATTATCAGTCATGGCAATAAAACTGTAAACATCAGTAATATTATGTTTTTTTAAGATATCTACTAAACCATTATCAAAACTATCGAAAAATACATCAATATCTGGATATTTACTATAATTTTTATCGAGTATAATTATATCATTTTTCTTACTTAAATAATCAGCCAGAATCTGCGAATTTTTATCTATCCCCAGAATTATAATTTTATTAGATTTTGTTTTAAATAGCATACACTATAACCTCCCAGCTAAAGTATATGTTAGCTAATAAAACTATATGAAAAAGAAGCATATTTAATTAAAGTAAAAAAAAAGAAAGGATTTTTAAAATCCTTTCCAAAAAGATGATTATGTATAATACCTATCCTTCCACAGAGTCCTTAAATGATTTGCCAGCTCTGAAGACAGGTACTGTTCTAGCGGGAATAGTAATCTCCTCACCAGTCTGTGGATTCCTTCCCTTTCGTGAACTACGGTCTCTCACTTCAAAAGTACCAAAACCAATTATCTGGACATTATCACGGTCGTCAGCCTGTTTAGCGGCTTCACTGCTAAGGTAATCAACAATAGTATCAAATACTGCATTAACACTTTCTCCTGAATCCTTTTTGGTTAAACCAGTTTTTTCTGCCACAGCATCGATTAAATCAGTTTTAGTCATATTACCTTCACCTCCTTAATTTGACTGTATACTTTACACATTACTTATTATTCGCTATATATCACTAATCTCCTGCATAATTGGCTTTTTTTTTAAGCAAAAAAAAAGGCTCAAGGTTATTTTACCTCAAGCCAGGTAATTAATACATCTTTTTGGGTATTAAAGGATAATACATATTAACCCTCCACTACCTTCATTAACTATCTTTTGAATGGTATCCTGAATTTTACGCTGGGCAGTATCGGGCATACGATAGAGTTTATTAGCAATTCCTTCTTTCATGATATCATGTAATGACCTTCCTAGAAATTGTGTTTCCCATATATCTGACGGATTTTCTTCAAAATCCTTCTGCAAAAATAAAATTAGTTCTTCCGATTGTTTTTCTGTACCTACTACTGGTGATACTTCTGCCTGTATATCAGCCCTGATCATGTGGATTGAAGGGGCACAGGCAGTTAATTTAACTCCAAATTGATTACCCCGTTTAATTATTTCTGGTTCATTGAAATTCATATCTGATAGTTGTGGTGTTACTATGCCATATCCCTTTTCTTCAACATCCTGTAAGGCCTGAGAAATTTTATCATATTTCATTTTAGCAAAACTAAGGTCTTTTATTAAGCTTAATAATTCTTGTTCATCTTCAACTTCATAACCACTGAGTTCATTAATGATTTTAAAAAACAGATTATCTAATAATCCTATTGATATTTTGGCAACACCTTCACCTAGATTTACCCTTTCCAGAAATACCTCCTGAGTATATTCATTATCCGCCAATAATCTTACTACTTCATCAACATCTCTTATCTTCTCCACATTATTTATTGATAGTCTAACTGATTCATCAATACTTTTTTTCAACCAGTTATTAGCCGGTAATTCATTGGTCCATACTGGTAAATCTATATATAACTCTTGGACTGGAAATTCGTATAAGACTGTTTTAAGAATTTTATCTATATCATTTCTATTCATATTTAAACAGTTTATAGCTAAAACAGGGACATCATATTTTTCAGATAATTTCTCACTTAATTGTCTTGTTTCTTCATCATCTGGATGAGCAGAATTTAAGGCGATGACAAAGGGTTTGCCAATTTCCTTTAATTCATTAATAACCCTCTCCTCTGCCATCACAAAATTATGTCTCGGCAAATCTGTAAAACTGCTATCTGTTGTAATTACCAGGCCAATAGTAGAGTGGTCAGTAATCACTTTATTAGTCCCTACCTCTGCAGCCTCCTGGAATGGTATATCATGTTCATACCAGGGGGTTGAGACCATTCTAGGTCCTTCTTCATCTTCATAGCCAAGTGCTCCAGGGACTGTATAACCTACACAGTCTATCATCCTTACTCTAAAATTTAATTTATCCCCTAATCTAATATCTACTGCCTCTTCTGGCACAAATTTCGGTTCTGTTGTCATAATCATTTTGCCAGCAGAACTCTGCGGTAATTCGTCATTAGCCCTTTCTTTAACAAATTTATCGTCAATCATAGGTAATACCTGGTGTTCCATAAAACGTTTAATAAAAGTAGATTTACCTGTCCTTACTGGACCCACTACACCTATATATATATCACCATTGGTACGCTCCGCAATATCTTGATAGATATTGAATTTATCCACTCTTTATTTCCCCCCTTTTTTTTATAATATTCTTTGACTGTCTTTTAATCGTAATTATCTTCATCCCTCCCACATAAAATCTATTTAAAATTAAATATTATTAACAAATTAGAAAAAATAAATATCAGTATATATATATGAAGGCAAGTCTAAAATATTACATTATATAAAAAAAAAGACCCGGCAATAAAACAAGCAGAATCTTTTTTTACCAGTCCAAGTCTTGAACAACTTCTTCGATTTCATGTTTTGGGCCCCTCAGCATAAGGTCATCAACAGCCTGTAAAGGGTCTTTATTATTAAACAAGACATTATATATTTCCCTTGTTATCGGTATTTCAAAATCAAACTTTTGTTTCTTGAACCATTCGTAGACAGCCCTGGTTGTCCTGACCCCTTCAACAACCTGATTGATTGATTTGTATGCTTCACTAAGTTCTAGGCCCTCCCCGATTTTAATACCAAATCTCCTGTTTCTACTGTGCATACTGGTACAGGTGACCACTAAATCACCCATGCCAGTTAAACCAGCAAAGGTCAGTAATTTACCCCCCATAGTATATCCTAGACGGCTCATTTCATGCAGTCCCCTGGTAACCAGTGCAGCCTTAGTATTATCCCCATAGGCAAGACCATCAGCTATACCAGCAGCCAGGGCAATAATATTTTTAATAGCACCAGCAAACTCTACCCCCACAAGGTCTGGGTTTGTATATACCCTGAAACTTGCTGACATTAACAGATCCTGTACTTCAACTGCCTTATTCTGGCAGAGGGAAGCAACCACTGCTGCAGTCGGCAAGCCCTTAATTACTTCTTCTGCATGTGTGGGACCTGAAAGTACAACTACCGGCAGATCCAGTACTTCTTTTATAATCTCTGAATTCCTTAAAAAAGTATCTTCTTCGATCCCTTTAGCAGTTGAAACAATTATTTTTTTATCTGTTATAAAGGGTCTAATGGCTTGGGCAACTTTACGGGTTGCATAGGTTGGAACCGCAAAAAAAATTATCTCGGTAAGATTTACCGCCTCCTGTAAATTCAGGGTTGCAGTAATATTTTTGGACAATTCTTTCTGTGGAAAATATTTTGCATTACGCCTTCTCTGATTGATATTAAATTTCTGTTTCTTATCACGGAGATAAAGCAACACCTGGTGTCCATTATCTGCTAAAAGCTGGGCAATAGCTGTTCCCCAGCTTCCTCCTCCTATAATAGTGATTTTCTTCATCAGCCATCACCTTTGTTTACTAACAATGAAAAATTGATTTTTCTTTCTTCCCCTTTAAGTAGTCTCTGAATATTGGAGTAATGCCTGGCAATAACAAAGAGGGCTATTATAATAGCAAAAACAATATATATTGCTTCTTCTGTATAGAAAAAGAAAGTCAAGGGTAAAGACATTGCTGCCATTATTGAACCAAGTGAAACATATTTGGATAATATAATAACAAATATCCAGATGAGGGCATAAATCAAAAAGGCTACCGGTAACAGTCTCAACAAAACACCAACAGTAGTAGCAACCCCTTTTCCCCCAGAAAACTTTAGAAAAACAGACCAATTATGGCCAATTATCACAGCCAGTGAAGCCAGTAAGAGATAATAAATCGGCATATCAACCAGAAAAAAATTAGCAATCAGGACTGCTATATATCCTTTAAATATATCTAACAATGCCACCAAAACACCAAACTTAAATCCTAATAAACGCGATGCATTAGTAGCACCAACATTTCCACTACCATATTTTCTAACATCTTTACCTGTAATTAACTGGGTGGTAATAAAGGCAAAGGGTATTGCCCCTATTAGATAACAAATGAGAATAATAAATAAGACTAACAAAAGATCACCTCTATTTCCTTGACTTTAATTTTATTCTAATTGATGTGCCAATAAATCCAAAGGCCTTTCTTAAAGTATTATCTAAATATCTTTGATATGAAAAATGCATTAAGTCCGGATTGTTTACAAATAATACAAAAGTAGGGGGTTTTATTCCTACCTGTGTAGCATAGTAGAGTTTTAATCTCCTTCCTTTTACAGCAGGTGGTTCCCTTAATAAAATAGCCTCTTCCAGAACCTCATTAAGAACACCTGTCTTAATTCGCATATTATTCTGGTCTATACTATATTCTAGTAGTTTAATCACTTCATCTACCCGTTCACCTGTAAGGGCAGAAATAAAAGTTATCGGGGCATAATTAAGGAATTTTAACTGGTAATAAATCTCATCTCTATAATCTTCCATTAATTTATTATCTTTATCTACAAGATCCCATTTATTTACCCCTATCACTATAGCTTTACCACTTTCATGGGCATAGCCTACAATCTTTTTATCCTGTGAAGTAATACCCTCTGTGGCATCAATTAACATTAATGAGGCCTCAGCCCTTTCAACAGCCCTGATAGTACGCAGGACACTATAGTATTCAACTGCTTCCTTAACACGTGATTTGCGCCTGAGGCCAGCAGTATCAATTAAATTATATTTGACACCATTTTTTTCTACTATAGTATCAATAGCATCTCTGGTAGTACCGGGAATATCACTTACTATTACCCTCTCATCACCAACAATATAATTAACCAGGGATGATTTTCCTACATTAGGTTTACCAATTATTGCAATATTTAAGAGGTCATCTCTCTCATTATCATTTGGTATATGTGGTAGATTATCGACAATAATATCCAGTAGATCACCTGTATTTTTACCGTGCTCTGCAGAAATTGATACTGGTTCATCAAACCCCAGGGAATAAAAATCCCATTTTAACTGTTCTGCATTAGAAAAATCATCCACCTTATTAACCACGAGAATAACCTTCTTATTTGTCCTTCTCAGTAATTGGGCTATCTCCTGATCAATGGTAGTAATTCCACTTTTACCATCTACTATAAATAAAATTAACTCGGCTTCATTCATAGCAATTTCAGCCTGATATTTTATTTTGTTTTTAATCAAATCATCATTTGAAGGTTCTAATCCCCCTGTATCGACCATGATAAATGCATTGTTTAACCAGGATATATCCGCATAAACCCTATCACGGGTAATATTGGGCTCTCCTTCAACAATAGAAATTCTATTACCTGCCAAACGATTAAAGAGGGTTGATTTACCGACATTCGGTCTTCCTACAATCGCTACAACTGGTTTAGCCATCTGATACCACCTCCACTAATTCTTCAATATTTGAACAAACATAAATATTTTTATCTATATATTTTTTTCTAATATCCTCTAACCTTATATCATCCAGGAAAAAACCCTCTTCATTTAAAGCAATACCTGGAATAATAATTTCTTTAATATCTATATCCTTTAATCTTTTTATTATATCCTGTCCTGTTAATAAGCCCGTAACTGTAACACCTTGTCCAAAATAATCATTCTTAACAGGGATTAAACTTACAGACAAATTATTTATCTGTTTAAGCCTATTAACTACTGGTTTAAGTGCCTCTGCTCCCAGTAAACCTGTTATAATACCAATTATTTTTTTGTCTGATATTTTTTCAGGTAAAGTACTGGTTAAGGATTTAAATTTCTGCCATAATTGCCTGGTTAAACCAATACCATTCTCCAGTTGTGGAAAACCATTATAATCATCATATACTGGTAACTTATAAGTACTTAAAAGGTATAATTCATCAGAGCAATAGAGAAAATTACTAGAATACCTTTTCTTAATTAACCCCTGCCAATTCTGAACCTGTTTTACTACCTCTCGGGCAGCGACCTTATCATAAGAAAGAAGTTTACTCAGCTTATCCCTGTATTTTGTTAAACCAACAGGTACAATCCCAATTGATTTAACAGCTGGATAAAGGCTGATCAAATCACTAATGGTTCTGTCTAGTTCCTGACCATCATTTATACCTTTACAGAGGACTATCTGGGTATTAAATTCAACCTTAGCTGCTGCCAGCTTTTTAAGCTGCTCCATTATCTTACCGGCAGCAGGGTTTTTCATCATTTCAATCCTTAAGCTGGGATTTGTTGTATGTACAGATATATTTAGAGGGCTCAGTTTTAGTTCAATAATTCTTCCGAATTCTTCATCTGATAGATTTGTCAGGGTAATAAAACTACCCTGTAAAAAGGAAAAACGATAGTCATCATCTCTAAGCATCAATGACTCTCGCATATTGGAGGGCTGCTGTTTCACAAAACAAAAGAGACAATTATTCTGACATAGTTTTAAATCATCATAGATTATCCCTGAAGGTATTATTCCCAGTTCCTCCCCGGGAGTTCTATTAATATTTAACTCCCAGTATTCACCATTCAGCTTTTTTACTAATATATCCAATCTTTCATCGGCTGTTATATATTGATAAGCAATATAATCATTAATATATTCTCCATTTATTTCTAAAATCAGGTCTCCTTTAGCTAACCCCATTTCGTCAGCAATACTATCTTTTATTACATCTGCTATCTCCAGCATCCAACTGACCTCCTGTAAGGAATAATATCATATTTTATCTTTGTAAGCAATAGATATTTCCTCTTTTACAGTCCTTACCAGTCCAATAAAATTAGGATAAGCCAGTTGTAGTCCATAAACAGTCAACAATCTACCAGGGAAGACCATGTCGAGCCCTCGGGACATAAATCCACCAATTCTGACAAGAATATTCACTTTTTTAAGTGTGTTTTGAACATATACTAAATTTTTATTTATCTTTTTTTCTTCTAAGAAGCTATCTAAAGTATTAAGCACTATTTTTTCTGCCCTACCCATGCCCTGAATATATACCTTATTATTATATTCATCCTTTCCAAAATAAAATGGTATACCAATTTCCTGACTCTCTGTTTTATCAAAATAAGGAAGTTTAAGAATTTCTTTTCTGCTAGGAACCCTGTCCACAGGCAATCTATTGGTATGTATTCCTGCGCTCAGAACAGATGAATGGGCACCTCCATAACAATGATAGATAATAATCATTTAATCACTCACTTACTAATATTAGGTCTCTAATTTCCAGCTTTGCTTTAATAGTTCAGCTGCAGAGTATTTGAGACCATAAGTAATTATTTTTTTAGATAAATAATTTAATTTTAGTTTCTTTAAAAAATAGCCGGTCTTAATCAAATAATTTTCATATTTATTTAAATTCAAAAAGACAATTTTACAGTCATTAGTAAATATTTTATTATAACCAATCAGGGCCTTCCTGACAATTTCATAGTATTTTTTTACTTCCAACAGATAGGTGTTATTGGTCAACCTAATTAATTCTCCAGCAGCAGGTTTATTCATTATCGTATATTTCTCTTCTATTACAGTCATAATCTCTTCATATGAGGGCTTACAGCTCTGATGTAAATAAGCCTCTACAGCAAAATAAGACAACAAACTCATTTCCTGACAACAAAAAATTATTGACAATTTAACACTCCTCTGAAAATTAGTGTTTGATAACCAATTTAACCCCATTTCCCAGATCATGTACCATACCAAGGGTAATGCGTGCCAGTAATACACTTATCTCTTCCAGTTCCTCTTTTGTATCAGTATAAAATATTGGTAAGGCACCACCAACTTTATAATCATTATTCTTTAAGGTAATAACAGCTACTATTTTATCGGTTATTCCCACTTCCATGTCCAACCCTCCAAATCAATCAGCTGCTTTCCGTCCTATTTTAGACTTTAATGGTTTTTGTTGAGAACTTTCCAGTACAGGTATCTTTTCAATGGCCTGTTTAATAAATTCCCAGTCCGGTTCCTGAGGTAGAAAAATTATATTTAAAGTACCATAGTTAAGATCAAGTCTGGCCAAGGGGGTAAATTGCTGCATGCCCTTATCTAATTTTACCCCCATTAAAACAGCCAGGTCATGTAAGATAGCTTGTCTCTGACCTAAATTTGATAGGGTAGTACGGGCATTTTCATCTTTAGGTATGATTTTAATCCCCAGGCCTTCTTGCTGCCATTTTTCAAGGGCCTCTTTTTCGCCTATGTTCATTATTATAATATCATCTACACCAATATTATAACCTTTAATTGTAAGTTCTTTTAATTCAACCCTTGCTATATCAGCAACAGTTGGGCCTTTCATAAACAAATGAAGGAGATAAGCAGATAGAGAACCAGCTAAAATCCCTAAATACCAATTAAAGTAAAAGTAGACCAGACTTGTTATTAAAGCAGTTACTAATGCAAGGTAATTTCTAGCCTCAAACAATTTAGCAATACCTTCAATATAGGCCTTACCACGGGGAATAAGCTCATTCTCTTCAATCTGGGCTAGACTCTCTCGCTCCATATTTCTAACATCTCTAAACTGCTGTGCAGCCAGGGTTAAGAAGGTAATGGCAATATATTCTTTCTCCAATAGTACTGGTACTACCAGAGCCCCCAGGGCAGCAGCTATCCCACCAAGGATCAAATGAATTACATAGGAATGAGGGAAACTAGGGAACTGACGATAATCAATCCTCAGCATAAAGGCACGGGCCAGGGTGCCCAGTAAAAAACTCACTACTAAAAGTTCACCATATTTAAACATTATTTTTCTCCTCTATCTATTATCTCTCTCCCCAGAAAAGATTTTATCCTGTTTACTACTCCCTGCCAGCTCCCTTCATTTATAAATAAAAAAGCAAGAATACCAACAAATAGAATAGTCACTATCCAGGCTATAGTTTTATAGGCATTTTTTGATTCAATATTCCTACCCTCCTGATTACTAATATTATCACCGTAAAGAAGACTATTTATAGAATCAGCAATCATTGTAGCACTTGAAGCAGCCTGGGCTTCAGTTGTAACATGGGTGCCAAATTCCAGTAATAGGGAATGGGTTGACAATTGTTGATTATAATTGCCACTACCATAAAATATACCCTTAATTAAACCTGGATATTTTTCATCACAAACTGCCTTTAATTGTTTAGCAAAATTGTCATTAACACTAAGGTTGGGGTTCTGTCTCCCCACTACTAACCGTACCTGGCTTATTAACTGTCCATTAATCTTGGCCAGGTATTCATGTGCCTGGGGTATTGCATCACGGTGTAAATCAAAAATAGCATCAGGCCTATTTTTTATTAAATCTGTAGCTGATGCCCTGGACCGCTCATAGGCTGCACCATCATGGGGCAGGTGTAGATTATCTTTTATTATTACCTGTATTCCCATTTTTTCCAGGGCATTTTTTAATTGATAGCCGATATCATGTATTTCTCCTTGGCCCTCAATACTCTCAGGCCCAGGTCGATAACTCTCATCATTATGTGTAAAGTATATTCCAATTAACTTTTTTCCCTGGGCTGCCAGTGGGGTAAGTTCTGTTCTGTTTAGACCCTGAAAGAGATCAACTTTTCCTTTGTTTTGGGCAATAGCCCTTTTACCATTAATGCTTTTAACTTCAAATTCTATATTATCCTCATTAATATATCGATCTCCACTACTAACACCCATAGCAGTTGCAAAAACATAATTGCCCTGTTCATCATAAACCATTACTGTATCTTCTTCCCTATGTCCAATAAAATCATCTCCGAGCACTACTGTAGGAAAAAGAAAAAAGAATAAAAGCAGGCAGAAAATATATCCTGCATATACTTTATTATTTTTCATTGCTATCCCCCCTGTTTTTTTCTCCGGCAGGTCCGCCCTGTAATCGTTCCCTTGATTCCCCTATTATTTCTGCCAGTAAAACCGCTAGAATTCCAGAAATAATGATACTATCAAAGGCACCAGCACCACCTATACGCACCTGAGAAACAATCCTACCTGTTAAGACCCTGTAATATGTAAACAGATTAAACAATAAAAACCCCAGGGTACCTGCTATAAATGAAGCCCTTCTTGATCTACCTAAAATATAGGCTATTATACCCCCGCTAACTGCATAGAGATATAAGGGGTCTATAATATCTCTACCATGTCCAAAATCCCTAAAAAAATAACTTATACCATAAATAGCTCCGGCAGTTAGAACAACTGCTACTATAGCTCTGATTAATTCCTTACTGGAATCTGCCCTATACAGGACATAAAAAGCCAGAGCAATGGGGATAAGACCACCACCTATATTAATAGTAAGTAAGGGTGAACGCCTGATAGTGAGTTCAAAATAACTACCAATAATAATTAAGGCAATAAAAAACAGTGCCATAGAATCAGTTAAATGCAAGCGGTCCAGGACTCGATGGGCTGCCCCAAAGTAGACTAACAATCCTGTAATAACTAATATAATAACACCTATTGTCATATCCATACACCTCCATAAAAGTCTTTACCCTTAGCCTTCCCTGATTACTATTTCTATATTCATGAAGAATACTGTTAAACAGCAAAAACCCCATCACAGCTGTGATGGGGTTTAAAATTATTTTATATTTTTATTTATTCATTATCATCATCAAACATACTGCCAAATATATCTCCGAGTGTTACACCACTACCCTCTTCTTCAGTTTCTCCTTTTTTAGCAGATGCTTGTGGTTTTACTTCCTTTTGGGACTGGGGCTTTTCTTCTAATTCCTTAATACTTAAACCAACTCTTTTCTGTCCTTCACTAATATTAATTATTTTAACCTGTATTTCTTCCCCTACAGATACAACCTCATCAGGGGTTTTGACATGGCGGTGTGAGAGTTGGGATATATGAATTAGGCCTTCCACACCATCTTCTATCTCTACAAAAGCACCAAAATCTACTATTTTTGTAATGGTACCTGTCACAACTTCACCTTCATAATGTTTGCGGACAAATTCTTCCCAGGGATCAGGTAATAATTGCTTATAGCCAAGGGAAATTCTTTCCTCTTCTTTATTTACACCAAGTACTTTCACCTTTATCTTCTGGCCTTCTTCAAATATTTGAGAAGGGTGTTCTATTCTACCCCAGGACATCTCAGATATATGAAGTAATCCCTCTACACCACCTAAATCAACGAAAGCACCAAAATCTACCAATTTAGTGATCGTACCCTCAATCTCTTGACCTTCTTCTAGAGAATCAAGGGTCTTTTCTTTCATTTCTGCCCTTTCTTCTTCAAGTACTTTTTTGGCTGAAAGAACTACATTATTATTGTTTCTTTCAACTTCAATAACCTTTAATCTCAGGGTCTGGTCTACATATTTATTTAAATCCTCTACATACCCTATTGCTACATGAGAAGCCGGTATAAAACCCCTTAAACCAACATCGACTACTAAACCACCTTTAACTACCTTGCTAACCTTAGCCTCTATTACTTCATCATTTTCATATACTTCCATAATATTTTCCCAGGCTTTTTCATAGTCAGCACGTTTTTTAGAAAGAATCATATTACCTTCATCATCTTCAAGGGTAAGTATAATTACATTAATTTCTTCATTTAATTCTACAACTTCATTAGGGTCAGATACAGGTTTATGACTTAATTCCCTTAATGGGATAAATCCATCAGATTTATAATTGACGTCTACATAGACACCATCATCTTTAATTTGTGTTACTGTTCCTTTGACAGTCTGCCCTTTCTTTAAATCAGCAATATCATTAACACTATAATCAATTTCTTGCTGATCTTTATCCTCAACGTTATCCCCTGTTTCCTCAGTCACCTCAACATCAACACTTTCACTTGTTTCTTCCTCTAAGACAGCTGCTGTCTTATTATCTTCTTGTTCAATAGTCTCGTCAAGCTGTACATCTTTCTTTTCTTCTTCACTCATAGCCTCAATAACCTCCTTGATTAACCAATCTGGGGTCGATGCCCCTGCAGTAATACCTATTTTTTTCTTACCATCTATTAACTGTTGGTTAATTTCTTCAACAGTTTCTATGTGGAAAGTAGGGGTTCCAGTGTCCTTACAAATTTCAGCTAATCTATTTGTATTAGCACTGTTATGCCCCCCTATTACAAACATTAAATCAACCTTACGGGCTAATTTAGCAGCAGCTAGCTGCCTAGTTTCTGTTGTATTACAAATTGTATTGTAAACCTTTAATTCTTTTACCCTAATAATAATTGATGAAACTAACTCTTTAAAAGAATCAGGAGACTTTGTTGTCTGTGCTACTAGACCAACTCTGCATTTTCAAAGGTATCCTAGCCAGGTCAGCAACATTGTCTAAAATAACAGCCTTTTTATCTGTAGCACCATAGATACCAACTACTTCAGGGTGTTGATGATCTCCGTAAATAATAGTCTGATAATCTTCTTCAATGAGTAGCTGTGCATACCGCTGAGCCTTTTTTACAAAAGGACATGTTGCATCAAGTATATGTAAACCTTTCTCTTTTGCTTTAGTAATAATCTCAGGTGCTACACCATGTGACCTGATAATAATGATTCCTTCATCTATATCATCTATGGAATTAATTGGTTCAATTCCTAATCCCTTTAATTTTTCAACAACCTGTGGATTGTGAATAATGGGTCCAAGGGTATAGACAGAAAGTTTTCTTTCATCATCAGCGGCATTTTTTGCCATTTCGATTGCCCGTTTAACCCCAAAACAAAATCCTGCTTCCTCGGCAGTATAAACCTCCAGACCCTTCACCTCCTTCCAATCCAACAAGAACAAACCTTCCAACAGCAACTCAATGATACTTAAAATAGTATACCCATTATTAATTAAATATAATTCATACCAATTATATGATTTCTTCATTAATTCTTAGAATCCTGCTTTAATAATGAAAAAAATAAAAAAAAACTACGAAAGTAATAACTGCTGATTTATTTTTTCCATTATAATATCACCAGCCTCTTTTAATTCATTACGTGGTACTTTTCTATTATAGTATTTATCTAGTTCAAATAATTTACCAATAGAAACAGTTATTTCACGCTTCTCAATTTTAATACTCATCGGCAGGATAGGCACTTTCATTTTGATAGGAATCATAACAGAGCCTGATTTAGCTCTACCCAGTTTACCCGGTTTTTGCCTACTACCTTCAGGAAAAATACCTAGAACACCTCTATTTTCAAGAATATTGAAGGCCTTTCTTATTGCCCCTTTGTCTGCCCTTCCCCTTTTTACTGGAAAGGCACCAACCTTTTTTAAGATATACCCAAATAAGGGATTCTTAAAAAGCTCCTGCTTAGCCATAAAATGCACAGTTTTTCTGCGTTCCAGGCTGCAGGCTACAATAGGTGGATCAAATAGGGTAATATGATTAGCCATTACCACAAAAGGACCATTTTCAGGTATATTATTTTGACCATTTATTTTGAATTTATAGGCCAGCTTAAAATATAGTTTAAAAGCAGTATATCCAACACTATAAAGAAACATCCTCATCCCTCTCCACCTTTTTTTTAATTTCAATAATTTTGGCAAGAACCTCATTGATAGACATATCAGTAGTATCCAGCAAAAAGGCATCTTCTGCCTTAACTAAAGGGGATATCTTGCGTTCTTTATCCAGCTTATCCCTTTTATATATCTCTGATTTTATATCCTCATAGTCTACATCGATGTCTTTTTCTTTTAATTCAGTAAAACGTCGCTGTGCCCTTTCTTCAATAGATGCTGTTATATATAATTTTAACTCAGCATCTGGTAAAACCCTGGAACCAATATCCCTTCCATCCATAACAATATTATTATCCTCAGCAAGCCTCCGCTGTATAATCAAAAGGGCATCCCTGACACCCTTCACACGGGCGATCCTGGAGACATTCTTATCAATAATACCCCCTCTTAATTTGTCTGTTACATCCACCTTATTAAGTATTACTCGATTTATTCCATTTTGATCAGGGGGTGAAAATTCTATCTTAATATTATTTGCTATTCTATTTAAGCCAATTTCATCTTCTGCTTCAACACCTTGCTCAATAGCCAGAAGGGTAATAGCTCTATATATTGCACCGCTATCTATATATTTATACCCCAGTTTTTTAGCTAGTATCCTGGCAATAGTGCTTTTACCGGCACCAGCCGGACCATCAATAGCTATTGTCCCCACCAAATCTATCACCTCTTTCGCTTATTCTATTCTATATTCTTTTTCAAAATCCTTCTTTTGATTTAATAAAAGGAATATTTATTTAAAAATAAAATTAATACCGATAAAATTATCGGTATTTAAACAATTCTTTGTAAATATATTCTATTAATCAGTCAAAACTGTAAACTATGTAATAGAACACTTGTTCAATAAATCGATAAACTCTGGAAAAGAGGTTTTGATAGAATCACTATTGTTAATTAAGATTGGCTCATCAATCAGCAAACCGGCAATAGCAACTGTCATTGCTATCCGATGGTCACCTGAACTATCCACTTCAAACCCACCTTTTAATTCAACTGGACCGTTAATAATCATACCGTCTGTAAGTTCCTGAACATTTACTCCCATATTGGATAATATACTGATCATATTAGTAATTCTATCACTTTCTTTAACCCGTAATTCAGCAGCATCTTTGATAACAGTTCTACCCTCAGCCCTACTTGCCAGAATAGCAATAATAGGTAATTCATCAATTAAAGTCGGAATAAGATCACCACTGATATTTGCCCCTGTTAACTTACTACTTTTAACAATTATATCAGCCACTGGTTCACCACTAACCACTCGCTTATTGATAAGCTGACAGTCCCCCCCCATATCTTTAACTACCTTTAGGAAACCACTTCTACTGGGATTAATGCCAACATTTCTTAATAATAGTTCACTATCATCTATTATTAAAGCAGCAGTAATAAAAAAGGCAGCTGATGAAATATCAGCAGGTATGACTATCTCCTGTCCCTCTAATCTATCTTTCTGTAGGTCTAATTCTATGCTCAGACCTGATTTCTTTAAATTAACCCCAAACCCTTGTAACATCCTTTCAGTATGATCCCGGGAAAGACCTGGCTCACGTAATATTGTTTTTCCATCTGCATATAGTCCTGCCAATAATAAGGCCGATTTAACCTGAGCACTTGCTACAGGTAGAGTATAGTTTATAGCACTTAGCTGACTACCTTTTATACTAAGGGGGGCATAATTGTCTCTTCTTGCCCATATTTTTGCTTTCATTTCTCTTAAGGGTTTTATAATTCTATCCATTGGTCTCTTTCGCAATGAAGTATCACCACTTAAAACTGTATAAAAATCCTGTGCAGCCAATAAACCAGTCAATAATCTCATACTGGTCCCTGAATTACCACAATCAATAACCCTGTCTGCTTCTTTGAGCCCTTTGAGACCTACACCTTTGATAGTATAATTGCCTTTAGAGTTTCTCTCAATTGGTACACCCATCAATCTAAAGGCATTTAAAGTTTTAAGACAATCCTCACTTTCCAACAAACCAATAAGGTTTGAATATCCTTTAGCCAGTGAAGCAAAGATTATTGCCCGATGTGAGATGGATTTATCACCGGGTATGGTTAAATCGCCTTTTAATTTATGACATTTTCTTGTCTTGAGATTCAATTGAATTCTCTCCTAATCATTAAAGTCATTAAACCTCTATTTTCTTCCTCTGTTCTCTGCCTTTTTTAATCAACTCATAGATATATTCTTCATCTTCTATTTTAATAGCTTCTTCAAATTCAGCTATTTTACCCTTAAGCCTGGCTATACTTCTTAAGACAGCCTTTTTATTGCTAATAAGTATATCTGTCCACATCTGGGGATCACTACCTGCAATCCTGGTAAAATCAAGAAACCCCTGTCCAATTAAATCAATTACTTCCGGGTTTTCCGCAACTACATCATTTAAAAGATTTACTACTGCAGTAGCCAGAAATTGTGGTAGATGACTTGTAAAGGAGATAAGGTTATCATGTTTTTTAGGATTAAGGGTTATAACTTTACTCCTAATTCCTTTGATTATTTCAGCTATCTGAGCAAGATCCCCTGGGTTATTATTATTAATTAATATATAGTTTTTATCTCGAAAGAGATCAGCCAGGGCTGCTTCTGGGCCACTTACTTCCCTACCAGTCATAGGATGTCCCCCAACAAAACGCAGCAGGGGGAATCTCTGTTTTATATCCTGACAGATGAATTTTTTGCTGCTTCCCATATCAGTAACAATAGTATTAGCTAAATCAATTATATTATATAAATCAGCAATTACCTTGACAATTGAACGGACAGGTGTTGCGACAAAAATAATAGAAACATTTTGTAGATTATCTTCTAGCAAAGTATGGTCAATAAGTTTCTTTTCCTTGGCATAAGTAAGGTGTTTTTCATTGGTGTCATAGCCATAGATAGTTATATCCTGCTTATATTTCTTTAAGGCCAGTGCCAGTGACCCACCCATTAAACCTAGTCCAATTATCCCTATCTTCATAATTATATCTCACGACCAACTGCATTTGCAATCTGACTTAAATCATCTATCATAGCAGTAAATTTACTAAATTTCAGAGACTGCTGCCCATCACTGAGGGCTTTAGTAGGTTCCGGATGTACCTCTACAATAAGACCATCTGCCCCCATAGCAACCGCCCCTCTGGCAGCAGGTGTTACAAGTTCCCACTGTCCTGTACCATGACTAGGGTCTATAACAACAGGGAGATGACTGAGTTTCTTAAGTACTGGAATACCTACCAGATCAAGTGTATTTCTTGTATATGTCTCAAAAGTACGAATACCACGTTCACAAAGTATCACATTATAATTGCCCTCAGACATAATATATTCCGCAGCCATCAAAAATTCTTTATAGGTAGCACTCATACCCCTTTTTAATAAAACAGCTTTGTTTGATTTACCTACTTCTTTTAATAGGTAAAAATTTTGCATATTTCGTGCACCTATCTGGAAAACATCTGTATAATTACCAACCAATTCAACATCTCTAGGGTCAACTACCTCAGTTATCACTTTTAAGCCTGTCTCATCTGAAGCTGTTTTGAGCAGTTTCAGTCCTTCTTCCTGCATACCCTGAAAACTATAGGGAGAAGTACGGGGTTTAAAAGCACCACCCCTTAAGACCTTAGCGCCAGATTTTTTTACTGCTGCAGCAGTTTTTATGATCTGCTCTTCACTTTCAACAGCACAGGGACCAGCCATAACCAATATCTCTTTACCACCTATTGTAACCCCATCACCAAGGTCAATAATACTAGTATTGTCTTTAAAAGATCTGCCTACCAATTTATAGGGTTCCATAATCGGAACAAGTTTATCAATACCTGGATAGGCACCAAGTGAATCAATTAATTCTTCCCGGTTTAAATCACCAATAATGCCAATCAGCATTTTTTTAGCCCCGCGTGATGGATGTGGGGTATAACCTAATTCTTCTACCCTGTCGACAACCTGTTTAATCTCTTTTTCCTTAGCCTTATCTTTCATAACAATTATCATTTTCTCATCTCTCCTTATCTAATCTATTCTCTTGATTTAATAAATCAGGCCGCAATTTTTTAGCCTTTTTTAGATAAACATGTTTTACTTCCTGTAAAGCACAGTCAAAATCAACAAACATTAAAACCCTAATGCACTTTTCTAGTGAATCCTTAACCTTCATTTCCTGATAACATAGTAATGGAATATCAGCAAACCCCAGTTGGCGGGCTGCAACTGCTGGGTAAACTTCATCAAGGTCATCAGTAGCAGTAAAAAAGATACTGATTATATCATTTTCTGATAATTTATTGTTGGCAATCATTTCTTTTAGGAGTAAACTGGTATTTTCAAGAATTGCAGTTCTTGTATTTTTTTCAACAGATATAGCCCCTCTAATACCCCTCATGTTAACACCTCATAATCAAATAAATATATTTTAGAAATAATATTACTTAAAAAATTAACACCTGTACTGGCAGGTGTTCTACTAATTTAAATTATTTTACCATATATTATTTTTATTATCAAGAAAGAATATAATTAAATCTTATTATAAAACTCAATAACACCCAAGCTCTTAATATCACCAGATACTCTAAACTGTTGACCAGGTTTCAGATTACTTATCGAAGCTGATAAAGAAGTAATTTCAAACCATAAGGTTTTTTTTAATAGAGTAGCATCAATACTGATAAGATCACCACTGTTTACTTCTATTTTGACAACTCCATCAGAGAAGTCAGCCACCCGCAGCCCGTTCTGAACTAAATAAACCTGTGGTAGTGAGTAATCATGCAACAGGTCTATGGTAAGGTAAGCCTTCCTTTCCATTTCCTTAATAGATGTAACCTCAACAGTATTTCCTGTATTCAAAAGCCCTTTTACTGTGTACTCCAGCTTTTTAATATGTTGATAAGTTGATTCATCCCGCATAATAATCTGAAAACTAATTATAACTATTAAAGTAATTAGCAAGAGATTAACAAAAAATCTCTCCAGCTTTCTAAAAAACCTATTCATACTATCTACCTCCAGGATATTTTAATATATCTTTATGAGATATATTAAAAAAATATCCCGTAAGATTAGATAATATTCATATTTTTCAAGGCAGCCATTGCAGCATTTTGTTCTGCTTCTTTTTTACTTGAACCCTTACCAGAGCCTATTTTTTTATTCTGATAAAGTACATCTATAACAAAAGATTTGTTGTGATCAGGACCTTTTTCATCAACTACCTGATAAATAGGTCTACCAAAACCATCTTTCTGGAGTAATTCCTGTAAGATAGTTTTATAGTCCTGTATATACTTTCCTTTTTCAACATCAATAATAATCTTATTAAAATTACTAATAATAAATTTCCTGGCCATATCTATACCTAAATCAAGATAAATAGCCCCTATTAAAGCCTCCATAGCATCTGCAAGAATAGAATCCCTTTCACGACCACCTGATAATTCTTCGCCATTACCTAACAATAGATATTTTCCCAGCTGAATTTTCCTTGCCTGCATGGCAAGAATAGGCTCACTGACAATAACAGACCTCATCTTGGCCAGTTCTCCTTCTGGATAATCAGGAAAATTATCAAAAATAAAAGTACTTATTACAATACTGAGGACTGAATCACCCAAAAACTCAAGTCTTTCATTATCCCTTAAATCGAGATGGCTATTTTCATTACTAAATGATTTATGGGTAATAGCCCTCTGTAATAATAATTTATCATTAAAACTCATTTTAATCTTTTTTTCTAAATCAGAAATAATATCTTCATTATATAATGATACCATTGAATTATCTCCTTTTTAAGATCTTATATGGCACCAAAAACAAGACAGGCATTTTGTCCGCCAAAGCCAAAAGAATTAGACATTATTGTCTTCAATTCCTTTACTTTCCTGGCCTCATTAGGTACATAATCAAGGTCACAATCAGGGTCTGGATATTCATAATTAATTGTTGGAGGAACTATTTTATTTTTTAACGCCAGTGCAGAGATAACTGATTCTACACCACCAGCTGCCCCTAATAAATGACCGGTCATTGATTTTGTGGAACTAATCATTAATTTGTCTGCGTCTTCCCCGAAGACCTTCCGGATAGCAATTGTTTCATTTTTATCATTTAGTGGTGTAGAGGTACCATGGGCATTAATATAATTTAGCTTGTTTTTATTAAGACCTGACTTTCTAAGAGCCATTTCCATCGCCCTTGCTGCACCCTCTCCTTCAGGTGCAGGCTGAGTGATATGATAGGCATCACCTGAAGCACCATAAGCTAAGAGTTCACAATATATCTGAGCCCCTCTCTTCCGGGCATGTTCAAGTTCTTCCAGAATGACAATACCACTACCTTCACCAATAATAAACCCATCCCTTTTAGCATCAAATGGTCTACTTGCCTTAGCTGGTTCATCATTCATCGTTGTTAGTGCTTTCATATTACCAAAACCTGCTAAAGCAGATTTAGTAATAGCTGCTTCTGTACCACCTGCTATCATAACACTAGCATCACCGCGTTTTATTATCTCCATTGCTTCACCAATAGCAGAGGTCCCTGAAGCACAGGCCGTTACAGCATTACTATTGGGGCCCTTAGCTCCGGTATAAATAGAAACATGACCAGCAGCCATATTAGATATCATCATTGGAATGAAAAATGGGCTTACACGCCTTGGACCTTTTTTTACCATTCTTTCAATTTGCTCTTCAAAGACTTCAATACCACCAATTCCAGAACCCATCAGGACACCTATCTGATCAGCAATTTCATCATTAATTTCTATACCTGAATCCGCTAAAGCCTCATAGGCAGCATAAATAGCATATTGAGAAAACATACCTATTCTTCGGGCTTCTTTAGGGTTAATATATTTATCTATTTTAAAATCCTTAATCTCAGCAGCAACTTTACTTGGAAATTCTTCAGTATCAAATTTACTAATCCGGGAAATACCAGACTTTCCATTAATAATATTATTCCAGAATTCATCAACTGTCATACCAAGGGATGTAACAACACCTAAACCTGTTATAACAACACGTTTGCTCATTATCCTTAACCTCCCTTATGGGTAGAATGATTTAAAAAAGTGGATTTAGGCCCCCTTTGAAACTCAGTGGGGACCAGCACCATATTATTAGGCCTATAAATTTTCCTCAATATAATCAACTGCATCCTGAACTGTTTGAATGTTTTCAGCCTCTTCATCAGGAATTTCAATATCAAATTCTTCTTCAAATGCCATTACTAATTCTACAACATCAAGGGAGTCAGCCCCCAGATCATCGATAAAAGATGCTTCAGGAGTAACCTCTTCAGAATCAACAGCCAGTTCCTCTACAACAATATCAATTACTTTCTGTAAAATATCCATTATTTCACCTCCTTTCTATTTACATTACCATACCACCATCAACATTAATAACCTGACCGTTAATATAATCTGCTGCTGATGATGCCAGAAAACAGATTATATTAGCCACATCTTCCTGACTACCAAATTTTTTAAGTGGAATAGCAGCCAGCATATTATCTTGCACTTCTTTAGAGAGATTTTCTGTCATATGTGATTTAATAAAACCAGGTGCCACAGCATTTGAGGTAATTCCCCGGGCGGCAACTTCTTTAGCAATAGTCTTAGTAAAGCCAATAACTCCGGCCTTGGAAGCAGAATAATTTGCCTGACCAGGATTTCCCATGATACCTACTACAGAAGCAAGATTAATTATCTTTCCTGATTTTTGTTTCATCATAGGACGGATAACAGACTTTGTGCAATTAAAAACACCTTTAAGATTAACATTCATGACAGCATCCCAGTCTTTTTCTTTCATTCTCATTATAAGATTATCCCGGGTAATGCCCGCATTATTTACTAATATATCTATTTTACTAAATTCTTTGATAGCAGTTTTGATCATAGTCTTTACCTGTTCAATATTGGAGACATCTGCCATAATAGATATTGCTTTACGACCGAGTGAATTAACTTTATCTACTACCTTATCAGCATGTTCTTTCTCTGCTTCAAAAGGGTAGTTAATAATAATATCAGCACCTTCACTGGCCAGTTTGACTGCTGTTGCAGCACCAATACCGCGTGAACTTCCAGTAATAAGAGCAACCTTGCCATCTATTCTCATTAATGAATCACCCTTTCTTTTTTATAATTTTTTAATTAATTTCTCATAATCTTTAAAACTCTCAACATTAAAGGCATCAACCGAACGGTCTATGCTACGCATTAAACCCTTTAATACCCTACCTGGTCCTACCTCTATAAAGGTATTATAACCATCATCTATTAATCTTTTTATACTATCTACCCAGTATACACTACCTGTTATTTGTTCCAGTAGCAGTCCCTTTATTTCTTTAGCATCTTTTATATAATCAGCAGTCACATTGGCAATCACTGGATAGACTGGTTCCTTAAATTCTATGTCGTTAACAATCTTGGCAAATTCATCTCTGGCCGGTTTCATTAATGATGAATGAAATGGTCCACTAACATCAAGTTTAACAACTTTTTTAGCGCCTAATTTTTTTAAACTTTCTACAGCCTCATTAATGGCTTTTTCTTCACCAGAGATAACAGTCTGTTGTGGGGAATTGTAATTAGCAACTTCACAGACCCCTTCAATATTAGTACATATCTCTGTAATCAAATTACTATTTAGTCCAATAACAGCAGCCATAGTTCCTGAACCAACAGGCATTGCTTCATCCATTAAAATTCCACGCTGCCTAACCAGTCTTAAACCATCTTCAAAAGAAAAAGATTTGGCAGACGCTAAAGCACTATATTCACCTAAACTATGTCCTGCTACAGCAGAAGGCTTTAGAGCATTTTCCATAAGAAAATTATAGATAATATAACTAATTGTAAAAATAGCCGGTTGAGTGTTCTTAGTGATGTTTAATTTTTCTGCTGGTCCTTCAAAACACATTTTCTTTAATGGAAGAGCGAGATATTCTTCGGCCTGTTCCATGATTTGTAAACCAGGAGGGTAATTATTTATAAGTTCAAGCCCCATACCAACATATTGTGAACCCTGTCCAGAGAAAAGAAAGGCTGTTTTACGCTTCATTATTTTTACCTCCCAGGTCTGTTAATATTCCCTCGGTTTCTTCTATAATATTATTAATAATAAGTTCTACTGGTTGAATATCATTGATTAATCCGGCAATCTGTCCAGCCATAACACTTCCTTGATTAATATCACCTTCTTTAACAGCAAGACGTAATCTACCTGTTCCCAGTTCTTCTATTTCATCCTTACTCGCGCCTTTGCGTTCTAATTTTTGTATTTCACGGGTAAGGTCGTTCTTTAAATTCCTTACTGGGTGACCAGTTACCCGCCCAGTAACAACTGCATCTCTATCCCTGGCATCTATAATAGCCTTTTTGAAGTTTTCATGTGCTGTGCACTCTTTAGAACAGACAAATCTGGTACCTAATTGTACACCCTCTGCCCCCAGTGCCATAGCTGCTGCCATTCCCCTACCATCTGCAATACCACCTGCAGCAATAACAGGTATATTCACTGCATCTACTATTTGGGGAATCAAAGAAATTGTTGTTAGTTCACCTATATGCCCGCCAGCCTCTGTACCTTCTGCTATAAGACAGTCAGCACCGATTTTTTCCATTCGTCTGGCCAGGGCAACTGAGGGAACAACTGGAATAACTCTAGTCCCAATTTTTTTAAAACGTTCAATATATTTGCCTGGATTCCCTGCACCTGTAGTAACAACTGGTACCTTTTCTTCAATAAGCAGATCAACAATATCGTCAACAAAAGGTGAAAGGAGCATGATATTTACAGCATATGGTTTGCTGGTTTTCTCTTTTACCTTGTTGATCTCTTTTCTGATTACATCAGCAGGGGCATTACCAGCTCCTATAACACCTAGCCCCCCGGCCTGACTCACAGCAGCAGCTAGTTCTCCAGTAGCTACCCAGGCCATCCCCCCCTGGATAATGGGCAGGTCTATTTCTAATATCTCAGTTAGCCTATTTCTAAAGTTCAATTTAAAGCCCCTCCTCATGCCATTTAATTACTGTAGAAGCCCAGGTTAATCCAGCACCAAAGGCTACTAAAACAATAATATCTCCTTCATTGATAAGTCCCTTTTCTTTTGCTTCAACTAGAGCAAGTGGTATTGAAGCAGATGAGGTATTACCATACTTGGGAAGGTTTACAAAGACCTTATCATCAGTAAGTTTTAACCTTTTAGCTGCTGCATTAATAATCCTGGTATTGGCCTGATGGGGTATAAACAGATTAACATCTTCGGGTTTTAACCCGGCTTTATTGAGAACATCTACTGAGGATTGTTCCATTATTTTTACAGCAAATTTAAATACCTGATTACCTTCCATTTTGATATAGTGCTGTCTTTCTTTAACTGTTAGTTCTGAAGAAGGACTTAAAGAACCACCACCTGGCATATATAGACTTTTACCACCACTACCATCAGATCCCAGGTCAAAGGCCAACATTCCCCCTTTATCTGTCGCCTGCAGGATAGCTGCTCCAGCACCATCACCAAACAATACACAAGTACTTCTGTCTTCCCAGTCTGTTATCTTAGTAAGTATATCTGCCCCAACTACTAAAGCATTTCCATAAACACCTGTTTCTATAAATTGAGTAGCCACACTTAAGGCATATACAAATCCAGAACAACCTGCTTCCAGATCAAAAGCTGCAGCCTTTTCTGCACCAAGTCTCTCCTGAATTAAACATGCTGTTGCGGGAAAAGGCATATCAGGGGTTACAGTAGCTACAATAATCAAATCAAGTTTATCAGCTTTCATCCCCGAATTTTTAAGGGCTTTTTGAGCAGCTACATAAACCATATCAGAGGTTGAAACATCATCTTCAACAATGTGTCTTTCTTTTATTCCTGTTCTCGTAGTTATCCATTCATCTGAAGTATCTACCATTTTCTCAAGATCTTTATTAGTTAAAACCTTAGGGGGGATATAATTTCCTAACCCTGTTATAGTCGCCTTGCGTGCCATTTATTTTTCACCATCCTCATTAACTTTATTTTCAATTTTACTTACAATATTTTGAATGACTGTTTCCCTGGCTACTTTAACTGCATTCATAATAGCAATCTCATCAGAACTACCATGACTGATAATCACTACCCCATTAACCCCCAATAATGGAGCACCACCATATTGTCTATAATCAGTTTTATTTATTAGCTTTGCAAGATAAGGTTTAAGCAACAAAGCCCCTAGTTTTGCCCTTAAGTTTGTAGTGAAGGCATCTTTAAGTAGACTAAACATTAAAGAAGCCACTCCTTCAGTAGTCTTTAAGACAACATTACCAACAAAACCATCACAAATTACCAGGTCACAACTACCATTATATATATCTCTACCTTCAACATTACCGACAAAATCAGAAATTTCCTGGGCATTAATAATTAAATCATAGCTTTCTTTTACCAGCTGATTTCCTTTTGCCTTTTCCTCACCAATACTTAATAAACCTGTTTTCGGATTATCAATCCCCAGAACATACTTAGCATATATCTGTCCCATAATAGCAAATTGATATAGATTGATGGGTTTACAGTCAACATTAGCACCATTGTCCATCAGGATTGTTTCACCCTTTTTTGAAGGGAAACTAACAAGAATTGATGGTCTTTTTATCCCCTTAATCCTCCCTAGTTTAAAAAGACTGCCAGCCATAACAGCCCCTGTATTACCAGCAGAGACAAAGGCATCTGCTTCTTTTTTATGTAAAAGATCTAAACCCTTTACAATTGACGAATCTTTCTTTTTCTTAATTGCTCTGGCCGGTGATTCATTCATATCAATCTTTTCAGATGTATTAATGACTGTGATATTTTTTGGAGAATGATTATTTTCTAATATTTTATTTAATATTTCCTTCCTCCCGGTTAATATTAATTCAATATCAGAATATTTACGAGAGGCTAAAACAGCACCCTCAACTATTTTTTGGGGGGCATGGTCACCACCCATAGCATCAATTACTATTCTCATAGTCTATCCCTCCATTTGTGCAAACATAATAAATTCTCCAGAAAAAACAATTTCATCAGCATTATAAATGTTTACTTCAATAAAGTATTTATTATTAATTTTCTTTTTCACAACTGCCCTGGCTTTAATGTTATTACCGATCTCTACAACATTATGAAACCTGAGTTTAACACTACCAGTCAATACCGCTTTAGCATTAATAACTGCAACAGCCAGTGAATTGGCCTGAGCAAACAGATAATGCCCACGTACAATTTCACTCCTCTGTAAAGCCATCTCCTTGGTGGTAATAAGATGTGATTCAGCAGACTTATCCAGTTCAAGTGAAATTAATTCACCAATAACTTCGCCTTCATTAACAGATTTCAGTCGGGCATAAGCTGAAGCAGCTGACTTTGTCCTCTCCCTTACTTCAGGTATACCAAGCTCCAATCTATCTAATCTGACCGTCTGAATACTTACTCCAAATTTCTCAGACAATTCACGATCAGTTAATAAAGGATTAGCACTTAATGTCTTTTTTAATAATTTCTGTCTTTCTCTTTTGGATATCTTCATTTATGACCACCTATTATGACCTGGTACTAACACTGTCTCTTATATTATAAGCTATACATGGTACTATTTCAAGAAAAAAATTATTTACTATATTATTTATGATTACTATGAAAAAAGGTGACCACTAAACGGTCACCTTTTATAAATTCATCACAATTATTTTGCTACTACCTCTTTCCCTTTATAATAGCCGCATTCTGGACATACCCTATGAGATAATTTTAATTCATGACATTGTGGGCATTCCACAAGATTAGGAGCATTTAATTTCCAGTGAGTACGTCTTTTGCGTTTACGAGATTTCGAAGTTCTTCTCTTTGGTACAGCCATTTTTTACACCTCCTCATTGTCTTTATCATCAAAAAGCTTTTTAAGTTTCGCCATTCTAGGGTCTATAATATCCTTTTCACAATCACATTCTCCCTCATTAAGATTTTGACCACATTGTACACAGAGGCCTTTACAGTCCTGAGAACAAATAGGTTTAATGGGGATGATTAATAATATGTGCTCTATTAAGATACTACTTATATCAAATTCACTAATATTATTTATCTCATCTTTCATTAGTTCCTCATTAATCTTAATATCTATCTTATATTCAAATCTCTCCAGACAACGTGAACATGTTAAGACAAGATTTCCCGCCAGGCTCCCTGTTAGGGTATAAGAATCTTCAGTGTTATACATATCTAATTTAAGATCTAAGGGAAAAGGTATGCCTATCTCCTGTTCTCTATATGAAAGATCAGGGAGTTCTATCTTTCTATCAATACTTTTACGACTCCCCACTTCCTTTAGACTGCTTAAATCAATTAACATGATTAATTCCACCTTTAATTTGCGACCATATTTAATTATAAGAAACTTATATATACTTGTCAAGAACAAAATAACCACATCATTTAATTTTAATCAAAACACATTTTTATAAAGCAGACACTATTTCCTGAGTATCCCGGGCAATCATCAGCTCTTCATTAGTAGGTATTACAAACACCTTGACACTGGAGTCTTCAGTTGAGATTAATATCTCTTTTCCTCTCGAATTATTTGCTTCTTTATTTAATTTTATATTAAGGAATTTAAGATTATTAATTACATCTGCTCTGGTTCTTTTTTGATTTTCACCTATACCAGCTGTAAATACGATAGCATCTACACCTCCCATAGCAGCAACATATGCCCCTACATATTTGGCAACCCTATAGTCAAACATCTCAAGGGCAATTTCTGCCCTTTTATTATCCTCTCCTGCTGCTGCTTCAACATCTCTTGAATCACTACTAATACCAGATACACCTAAAAGTCCACTCTTCTTATTCATTATACTATCCATTTCTGCCATCGTTAAACCCTCTTTTTCCATAACAAAGGGTATAATTGCTGGATCAATATCACCACAACGGGTTCCCATCATAAGTCCTTCTAAGGGAGTTAAACCCATACTGGTATCAATAGATTTACCACCATCTATAGCAGTAATACTGGCTCCATTGCCTAAATGACAGGTAATTATCTTTAAATCCTCAAGTGGTCTGTCCATTAAGGCAGAAGTCCTTTGGGCCACATATTTATGTGATGTTCCGTGAAATCCATATCTCCTGATACCATATCTCTCATAATATTCGTATGGCAGGGCATACATAAACGCCCTATTGGGCATTGTCTGATGAAAAGCAGTATCAAACACAGCTACCTGTGGTTTATCTTCTAACAGATCATTACAAACCCTTATACCGGTCAAATTATGTGGGTTATGTAAGGGTGCTAGATCAGAAACATCCTCTATTTCTTTAATAACCTCTTTATCAATTAAAATTGACGAAGCAAACTTTTCCCCTCCGTGTACTACCCGGTGGCCTACAGCATTAATTTCATCAATATCATTTAAAACTCCATGTTCTTCATTTAACAGGGCCTCAATTACCATTTTAATTGCAGCAGCATGATCTGGTATATCTTCTTTAATAACAATTGCTTCTCTGTCTGCAGGTTCATGTTCAAGAACAGAATCAGTAATACCAATTCTTTCAACTACCCCTTTAGCCAGGACTGACTCATTATCCATGTCTATTAGTTGATATTTTACAGAAGAACTCCCACTATTTAATACTAAAATTTTCATTTTTTTCACTCCCCGATTTTATTCAGCCTGAACTGATGTAATAGAAACTAGATTTACAATATCATCCACCGAACAACCTCTTGATAGATCATTGATTGGTTTAGCTATACCCTGTAATATTGGACCAATTGCTTCAGCATTAGCCAGCCTCTGTACCAGTTTATAAGCAATATTACCAGCCTGTAGATCAGGAAAAACAAGGACATTTGCCTTCCCGGCCACATCACTATCAGGTGATTTTGTCTGGGCAATAGAGTCAACCAAGGCAGCATCTGCCTGCAATTCTCCATCAATGATTAAATCTCCTTTTTCTCTGGCTATTTTTGTTGCTGCTACTACTTTATCTACATTATCATGTTTAGCACTACCCTTTGTAGAAAAAGAAAGCATAGCTACTCTTGATTCTAGCCCTAATAGAGTTTCAGCTGTTTCTGCTGATGAAGCAGCAATTTCAGCCAGCTGCTCTGCATCAGGAGCCGGATTTACTGCACAATCAGCAAAAAGAAAAACACCATCACTGCCATACTGGCAGTCCGGCACATTCATTATAAAAGCACCAGAAACTACTGAAATACCAGGTTTAGTCTTAATAATCTGAAAGGCAGGTCTTAATACATCACCAGTCGCATTTATGGAACCAGCAACCATTCCAGCAGCTTGATCAGTATGCACTAACATAGTACCAAAATAGAGGGGATTAACTACTTGTCTACTCGCATCTTCTCTTGAAATCCCTTTGTGTTTTCTTAATTCAAAAAAGATATCTGTAAATTCCTCAATAAATTCTGACTCTCCAGGGTTAATTAAAACAGCACCATCAATACTTACCCTTGCTTTCTGGGCAATACTCATAATCTCTTCTTCTTTACCCAGGATAATAAGTTCCGCTAATCCCTCTTTAAGTATTGAGGCTGCAGCCTTAATTACTCTTGGCTCAGTACCTTCAGGCAGAACAATACTCTTTTTGTTCTCTCTAGCCCTTTTTTTAAAAGTAGTTAATAAATCCATTCACACATCCCCTTTTTATAAGTTTTTCTCCCTAGTATAATTTGTATAATGATTATTTTTCTGATATCATTTATATAATACTACAATAACAGCAATTATCCTTTGTAAAATCAAAAGAAAAACTTATCAAAAAATTAAGATATATTAATCAATCTTATAAATAGTATTTAATTGTTTAGTCAGGAAGTGGTTTATCGATGAATATATTAGGTATTATAACCGAATACAATCCCTTTCATTATGGGCATCTCTATCATTTAAAAAAGGCGCGGGAAATAACAAACAGTGATGGAGTTATTTGTGTTATGAACGGGAATTTTATGCAACGGGGGAGGCCTGCTCTACTGGACAAATGGGCCAGAACTCATATGGCTATCAAAAATGGAGTAGACTTGATTATTGAGCTACCATTAGTATATGGAATAAGGAGTGCAGAGTATTTTGCAAGAGGTGCTGTAGAACTACTCAGTAATACAAATATAGTTAAAAATATTGTCTTTGGTAGTGAAAGTGGTAATTTAAAACCCTTAAAAGAAATAGCCAGTATACTATTAAACGAAGATGAGTATTTTATTGAAAGGATAAAATCATACCTGACTATCGGTCTATCTTATCCACATGCCCGGGAAAAAGCACTTATTGACTTTATGAAACTAAAGGGTAGTAATAATTATCAATCTAACATTAAAGAAATTACAGAAATTATTATGGAACCAAATAACATTTTAGGAATTGAATATATTAAAGCAATATCTCAACTCAATAGCAGTTTAACCCCTCTGACTATTAAAAGACAGGGGCAAAATTACCATGCTAAAGCTATTAACAATAAGATTTCCAGTGCTACAGCTATCAGAGAATGCTTTCTTAATCAGGGCCTTTCAGCTATTACTGATTATCTTCCTGCAGAGAGCTATCAAATTCTGGAAAAGTGGGTTAAAAATCAAAAAATAGCAATCAAAAATGAGTATTTAGGAGCAATAATTTTAGCAACACTTAGGAAACTGAGACCAGATGACCTTATTGAATTTGCAGAAATAAACACCGGGCTTGAGAACAGGATATATGAGGCCGCACACCAGGCAGGTGATTTAGAAGAGTTAATTGAAAATATTAAAACCAGGTCTTTTACCAGAACCAGGATAGAACGCAATTTACTACATATTTTATTTGATATAAGACAGAAAGATTTTGAGTTTTTAGACAAAAAAGGACCCCAATATCTCCGGATACTGGGGTTAAATAAACAGGGTGAAAAAATACTTTCAAAGTTAACTGGTAAATCCTCACTGCCTGTAATAATAAAACCTGCCCGCTTTTTAAGGTCTATTAATACTAAAAGTAATGACCCCCTAATAAAATCACTTAGTTATGATCTTATGGCCAGTGATATTTATTCACTATTATATCCAAATAAAAGAGAACGTAAAGGTCATCGGGATTTTACAACACCACTGATAAAAGTAAAGTAAAGGTAATATTTAATTATTAAGTAAATAATTAATAGCATCACCTATGGTTTCAATAGAAACTACTTTCATTTTAGTAGCGGTTTTTTCTGCCGTTTCATAATTCTCTACTGGAACAAAGAATATTTCAGCATTATTTTCTTCTGCAGCAATAACCTTTTGTACAATACCATCTATAACACCAATATTTCCCTCAAGGTCAATTGTCCCAGTACCTGCAATTCTCCGTCCTTTGGTAATATCCTCTTCCAGAAGCTGATTATATATTTCGAGGGCAAACATCCCTCCAGCAGAAGAACCAGCAATATTATCGGTTTTAAATATAACATTTCTTGGGAAATCATAAGAATAGTTTGTAAATATCATGACACCTATCGAAGCCTTACCAGGATTAGACTCTGTTTCAACTGTTTTCATAGTATAATCAATTTCTTTACCATCTCGTTCAACAGTTATTTCTACATCTTCGCCTATCTGATGTTCCCGTATAAAATCAACTGTATCTTGGTCATCCTTGATAGGCTTGTCATCAACAACTATAATCACATCTCCTTGTTTCAATTTCCCTTTAGCTGAACCATCTTCAAGCACCTGTTCAACTACCACACCATGCTTTTTAATTGTAATATCAAAACCTGCTTCTTTAAAAGCAGCAGCTTGGGATTTTAGCTTACTGTCTTCCATATACCTTTTCATAATTTTAAGATATTCGTTCATATCCATACCAGGTGGAATATGCCTCTCCATTGGTTCTATTTCTACACCCCTGGGTTTTTTTAATGAAACATATATAAGATCCCAGAGGGAAGCCGGCTGGGTTGAAACAGCAGTAAGCATAAAAGCCCCCCTGCTTTCATTTTTATAACCATTCTCAACAGTAACCATTGGTGACAATTCCTGGGCAATCCCTGGTGCCATAATCATCTGATTAGCAGGTATAAAATTAATTATAATAAAAAAAATAATTAATAAACCAAATAACTTGCTGGCTAAACCGTTCCTCTTAAACATTAAATCCTCTCCTTAATTAGCTTTATTAAATCAGGTAAAATATCTTCAACAGCACTATAACCAACCGATAGGCATTTATCTACCTGATCCAGGTCAAAACCTGAACAATCAGCTAAATCTGGTCTAATAATTATATCGGCAGCAAGTGTTTTATGTTTTTCCAGTTCATGCTGCATAATATCAAATGTATTAAATAAGATGTCAAAAATATTCTTTACACTATCATTGACTTTTTTTACTCCAACATCAACAGCAATCACAATATCTGCACCCATATCACGCACAGTTGAAACTGGGATGGTGTCTAAAACACCACCATCTACCAGTAAACGCCCCTTATGTTTAAAGGGCACATATATACCTGGAATAGATGTACTTGCTCTGATAGCCTTTGCCAGTGACCCCTCTTTTATAACTATGTGTTCTCCCTGTTCAATATCACAGGCAATAGCAGCAAAAGGAATATTTAAGTCCTCAATATTCTTACCCTGGGTTATTAGCTCCAGAAAGGACAAAAATTTATCCCCTTTAACAAGACCATGGCGGGGGAAGGTTATATCGGTAATATGGTCCCAATCAATCTCACGGGCAAGCTCTTTGATGTATTTAACTGGTAAACCAGCAGCATAAACACCACCAATCAAACTACCTATACTACAACCAGCAATACAGTCTATGCGAATACCTTCTCTTTTTAATACATCAAGAACAGCCAGATGTGCTAAACCGCGGACAGCCCCTGCACCCAGGGCTAAGCCTATCTTCATTTCCTGATTTCTGTCCATTAATGTCCCTCCTTGTAATTTTAATGGACATTATTTTATTATTATATAGTAATATATACCAGATTGCAAAATAAAAGTATTACATTACATAGCCTGTTATTGTTGACTGATAATATAATCGATAATTGCTTTTGCACTAGGTGGACAACCCTTAATATTCTTACTAAAACCTGATGTACAATTACCAATACCAATACCTGACTCTGAAAGTCCTTTAAATCCCTGGCCGATAAATATTTTTTCTTTTGGTTTTATGCCTTTTTCTTCTAAGCGTTTTAAGGCATGAATTAAACTGCCGTAACAGGCAGAACAGGACTTATCCTCTGTTACTTTTCTGGCAAGTTTTTTTACCAGAGTGGAATGATAAAAATCTTTATCTGATTTGTATCCTGGATTATGTTCAATAATCTCTGCTTCTTCTAGATTAGAACTGCCAATACCAATTTCATTTGCAATATCAATATATGATATATCATTTTTACTATAACCAATCAATGCTGCACAATATGTATCAATTAAAACAGGGTCCTGTCCAATAATAATCCTATCCATCTGGACAGGGTTACCACCTTCTTCAAATGTAAGATCACCAATTATTCCATCAACTATTACCAGCTTGCTCTCCAGGACTTTATTTAAAAACGCAATAGGTTGATGTAAACCTAGACGGTGAAATCTCCTTTTTTCTGGATCCGGTATACACCCTTTCAAATTTTTCAGGGCACAGGTCAGGTGTGTTTGACAGTGGGCTTTGAGAACCGGCAGGTTGATTAAATAATCAATTTCTAAGGCCTTTTGACATACCTTTAGTGATAGGCCTTCAACATCGATTTCTTTATATTTGTCTTTTTTTAAATCTATTAAAGGTATCTTATATTTTCTGGAAAGTTCATTATAACCACAGACTTCAAAGGCTTTTTCAGTACTGGCACCTACCCAGGCACCTTCCAGAATTACTATATTATTATATCCATTATCCTGCAAATACCTGATAATACCCTCTACTAAATCTGGAGAAGTTGTTGCCCCTTTATTTGAAGGGCTTGGCAGTACAAGATTAGGTTTGATTCCAATCAGGCTATTTCTTTTGTCAATATCACTTGCTATATTCAGTTTATCCAGCAGGTCATAAACCATCTCCTTAGCTTTGTTTCCATATTTAATATGTAGCTGTCTCTTTTGCATAAGTATCACCCTTTAATAATTATATCTTTTCTAATTTTATAAGGCAAGATATATATATATAGCTTAGGCATTAAGACCCATTTCAAAAAATTGTAATTTATTTTGAGAAAAACACCCCGTCTGCCTGGAAGGGGTGTTTTTAATACTTTTTTACTTTATTATTTTACTTAAAAAATTATTTATTATCCAGAATGATTATTAATCCTTCTTGATATTCAAGCGGTTTATTACCAATCCAGTCAGCAATTTTGGATAAAAATCCGTTGATTTTTGCGGCATTCTTTCATTTTCATCTGCAATATTTTTCACTTCAGCTACTTTTGTTGGATTTAAAATAAAAGCAGCCTGATAATTTCCTTCTGCTAACTTATTTAAAGCAGTTTCACGATAACGCACATAATCTATATTACTTTTAGCAGCAAGGGCCTGTTCATCAATACCCAAATATTGTTCCAGAATTATCTTATGAAGAATAACAACATCAAGATTCTTCCAGTATGCTGAACGTCCTGCAAGAAATCTCTCCATAATTGTATTATCTTCAAGTCTTAAACTATAATATCTTTGATCTTTCCTGGCTTTAAAGCCAAAAATATGTTCTTCATTATCATCCAGGACTGCAAATAAATCATCCTTATGATCATACTCCTGAATAATAAAATCTTTACGGGCTTTTTCTATAAAATCCTCAATTTTAAAATTGCTAAGACCATAGAGCATTCTATGTGTTGCCAGTATGTTTAATCCCGGGTCATCTATGTTTATAAAAGTCATTAATCTATGATTAAACCCCTCATTATCTGTAGACTGCCATCCTTTAGCATAGCATTCATTTCGATAATTAACAGCAGTTTGATAGCGATGGTGACCATCAGCAATATATAGGGTCTTATCCATCATAGCTTCTTGAATGTTTTTAATTATTACCTGGTCAGTTATCTTCCAGAGTAGGTGTGTATTACCATCTTCATCATTAACTTTGATAGCAGGAGAACGTTCTGCTACCCCCTTATCCAGCAGTTCCAGGATTATTTTTTTAGGATCTGAATAGAGCATAAAAATATGCCCAAAATTTGCCTCTGTAGCCCTTATAAGATTTAACCTATCTGCTTTTGGTCCTTCAAGGGTATTTTCATGGGCCTTGACACCCTCTTCTCCTTCCAGTTTACCTAGACCTACAAAACCCTTTCTGATATATTTCTTACCCTCAACTTTGTATTCCTGCCAGTAGGCATAAAATCCAGGTTCCTTATCCTGTACCAGGGCATCTTCCTTAACCCATTTATTCAAATAACTGGCAGCTGTCTGATACCTATCCTGTTCCCCCTCTTCCCTGGCCAGAATAAGCCTTACTATATTATAATCACTCTCTTGATAATAATAATCCTGCTTGTTTTGATCTATTTTATCATAGGGTTGAGTAACTATCTTATTTAAGTCTCCTACTTTCTCCTCATTATAACAATAACCTTTAAATGGATAAACTCTTGCCACCTATAATCTCCCCCTGATTAAATGCTAATTATTTTTTGATAAATATTCAACCATACAATAACATAATAATAAACCTTAGTCAAGTTCTGGATTATTATGCTTAGTATTTTAGAGTATATAAAAAATAGTAAAGAAATGGCAGATGCTGCCTGCTAGAACAAAAAGGTGCCAGATAGCATGATTATACTTAATCCTTCGGCAGGAATAAAATATCGTTCCAACTGTATAAAATCCTCCACCAATTATCAAAAAAATAATACTTTTGTTATTTAAAGCCGTTAATAACGGTTTAATAGCAATTATAATCAACCAACCCATCAATATATATAAAACAGTAGAAAATAATTTAAACCTATTAATCCAGAATATCTTAAAAATTATTCCCAGGATAGCCAGGCTCCATACTATACAAAAAAAAGTCCATCCCAGAGTTCCCTGTAAAGCAATCAGAGTCAGAGGAGTATATGTACCAGCAATAAGCAAAAATATAGATGAATGGTCAAATATCCTGAATATTCTCTTTAACTTTCCTGCTGGAAAACTATGATAGAGGGTAGATGACAGGTATAAAATAATCAGAGTACTACCATAAACTGTAAAACCGATTATATGCCAGGTATTGCCGTAATGATTAGCAAATACTATCAAAATAACAAGAGCAGCAATTGCCAGTCCCAGCCCAATCCCATGAAGAATAGCATTAGTAATCTCTTCACCTTTAGAGTATTTCATTTCATCACTCATTTTATCTTCTCCTTTAAAATTAATTATCTCATTACTTAAATCCCTACAATCTACTTATTATATTATATTTTATCATATTTTGGTTTGCCCACAAAAAGGTCATCTCTCGCAGCAAGGCAAATTTTTTGAGTCATCTAAGGCCCGTATCCATTCAAAATAAGGTTTCCTAATCCATGGGACATCCTGACCCAGGATTAGCTCACCACGTCCTGTGCTTCGACCTTATTTTGAATTCCTACGTGCCAAGATTCCTTACAAAAAATTTGCTATTTGCTCAATATAACCTTTTTGTGTTTGAATCATATTTTAAGTTTTTCATATAATTCTTGGTCTAGATTATAAATATCATCACGGTGTTGTATTATACCATTTTCATCAACCCATGATGTTAAATATACTAAATATATCGGGATTTTCTTTTTGAGATTAATAACCTTTCTTTTATTGAGTCTGATAATTTCAGCTACTTCTTCCTCATTCCAGTCCTTGCCCAGTAAACAGGATGCTAAAGAAAATGGTTTTTCTACCCGGATACAGCCATGGCTTTTGGCCCTGTCATGATAATTAAATAAATACTTATATGGTGTATCATGCAGATAAACCTGATAACTATTTGGAAAAATGAATTTAATCTGTCCCAGGGAATTGAATATTCCAGGCTCCTGACGTAATTTATAAGTAAACTTTTCAGGGGAAATGTTGTGCCATTCTATACTCTCTGGTAAGACTATTTTACTATCATTATGCCAGCTTTCTAAAATTTTTATTTTATTCCTATCTAAATAAGCAGGATCATTCTTTAATTTTGGTAATATTTCGTATTTAGCGATATTATCAGTTATTTTCCAGTATGGATTTATTACTATATATTCTATTTCATCCCTAAAAAGTGGGCTTTGATTATTTTTATCCCCAACAATTACTCTTGATTCAAATATACTGGAATAGTCTTTCATAACCTCTAATTTAAAATCAGGGATATTAATTACTATATATATATCTTCCCTCTTTTGGGGAAGCCATCTTAAACGGTCCATATTTATTTTTAACTGCCTGATTCTCTCTTCAACACTTGTATTTAAAGCAGTCAGGGTTTTTTGATCCAGGATTTCGCTTGCAGGCAAACCATGTCTTAACTGAAATAAAGCAACTGCTTCTGCTAATTTGTCATCAAATAATAACCCTGCATGATTGTTCTCAGGTTTAAGATCACCCGATAACAACAGCCTTTCTCTTAAGTCGAGAACTGCCTGATGACAAACACCTTTTTTTAACTCAATTTTGTCACTAATAAGCGGCCAGCCACCATCATTAAATATCTTTAATAAGCGCTTTAAAGCAAGCTGCATTCTGGTATAAAGCGGTTGTATTGGATCAAGATTTTTGATTGTTTCCCTTAGATTATCTGTTTCAAGCGCATTATTTAGTAAAACAGGGAGGTCTATTTCTTGATACCCCAGATCATATCCCTTATGTTTACTAACACCATATAAGAGGTCATTACTGAATTTAAAATATATTTCAGTTAGTAGTAGTTCGAGCTTAAGCAATCTATCCAGCTCCACTTTATCATTATTTATATCAGCTTCAAGGCCTTTAATTAAATAATAAAGGTAGGTATAGGCATAATCATCTGGATTTAAACCATTTTGATAAGAATTTTTAATAATTGTAAGCAGATCATAAGTAATTTGATATATTCTCGTTTCCTTACACCAGGCAGGTTGATAATTTCTTAGTTTATAAAAGCCCTTTAATAAGTCAGAGTTAATCTTATCAATCCTTTTGAAGGCTTCAATATGGTTATCACCATGTATTCCCATTCTCTGAATTATCCTGTCACTTAAGAATTCTGCTTTAACAATATAGTTTAATAGAAAAACATTTACTATGATGAAGAAAATAAGCATTAAAAATACAATCTTCTTCATTTTGTTACCCCCATATCTATCTATATTATTATCAGCCTATAATATTTTTATTAAGATAGATATGGAGGTATGTTTTATTTTAAAGCCTTTTTTTAAGCAAATTCCTTATCTGTTTTTTACTTAATTTTACAGGGTTATTCTTTATCCCGGCCTTTTCTATAATCCGCTCTAAATCGTTTTCACTAATTCCATATTCACTCAGACGAGGGATAGCCAGTTTATCTATCCAGTCCCTGAGTTTATTAACCAGAATTTCACAGTACTTATCTCTATTAATTAAAAGGGATAACTCATTTTCACAATTACTAAATAACACCCCTACCCGGGCATATTTTTGCAAATATTTATCTGCTTCACTACCACCTTTCTCTTGTAGTAAACTAATATTTAATGCTGTTGCTTCAGCCAGGAGTGTTCCGCAGACAACACCATGGGGTATATCAAAAAAACCACCAATAGGAGAAGCCAGTCCATGAACAATCCCCAGGCCTGCATTAGCCAGTGCAATACCAGAAATAAGTGAGGCATAAGCCATTTTTGTTCTTAGCTCCAGGTTTTCCGGCTGGGACGTACTGACAGGTATTATTGCTTCGACAGCATATTTTATCCCTTGATATGTAAGTGAATCTGTTAAGGGAGAAGCCTCAATAGAGGTATAAGCCCCTAAAAGCTGTGTTAAGGCATCCAGACCACTGGCGGCCGTTATATCAGCCGGACAGTTAAGGGTTAATTCTGGATCAAGTAATGCTATATCAGGAATAAAGTTATCATGGCGCAGAGATTTTTTGAAACCATTATCTCCTACCCTACTTAAAACTGCGTTTTTGGTGGCTTCACTCCCAGTACCAGAGGTTGTCGGTACAGCTATAAAAGGTATTTTTTCTCCATCATGGACCTTCCCTACCCCTACCCCCTCCAGATAATTCATTACCGAATCTCCTTTAGTCAAGAGGGCTGAGACCGCTTTACCTGTATCAAGAACACTTCCCCCTCCAATAGCTGCTACTGAATTTATAGATTTGTTCCGATATTTACCAACAATTTCGTCAACCAAGCCAGGTGATGGTTCCCCTTTTACACTTTCAACAAAAGGATTAATAGATTTCTCTACCAGCATATCCATTAAAGCCGCTAATCTACCGGATTTTTTTAATGATTCGCCACCAGTAAGCAACAAGACACAGTCTCCATAATTCAATACTAAGTCAGCCAGTTTTTTAAAATTACCAGCTCCAAACTTAATGGTTGGTACCCCTGCAAAGTTAAATGAATTTATCATTGGCCTGCATCCTTAGGTGTTATTACATCATATTTGATTCCCTTACGCGGTGCTACCATCCACTCAGCAACAGTCTCCCGCCATTTTAAATAATGTGGAGTCTCTTTATGAGCAGAAACAGCATCTTCTGATTCATAAACCTCATATAAAGTAAAATGCCCCAGGTCTTTTTTGCTCTGTAGAACATCAAAACGATAATTACCTATTTCTTTAACAGTATTGTAATGATTTTCAATTGTTGCTTTTTTAAAGCCTTCAATATGTTCTTTTTTAACATAAACCTCCACTATATAGGCAAGCATTATGTAATACCCCCTTAAATATTAATCTTTATAATTATTTTAACACTTTTATTATGTAAATCAAAGTAGATTATCACACATTTAATTGATCTTTCATAATATAATAGCAAAATTAAGTATAGGAGGAAAAAACATGACAAAACCCGGTAAAATCACTGGAAAATGTGGTGATGTATTTGTAGCCAGTGTCATTAATCAAAAGGCTGTAAATAAAAGTGCACAACAAATACTGGTAGCCTTTGCTATACAATTCTTTATTGAACTTGAAGCCCTATTTGGATTTGCCACTAATCAGGATAATGATAAGTTAGTTTGTTAGTTAATCAATTTAAAACTATTATTCTATTAATATAATGGAAAGGAGTAGTAACCTTGAAAATCAAACTTGAAAAGGATGGTATTAAGTTAAATTCAAATAAGGATGATATGTTAGGAATAGATATGGCAGACCCTTTGAATATCGATGTAGAAGGTCATGGTATTGAATCAGGAATTAATCCCAAAATAATTAAACCTTCTGATGCAATTGAATGTCTGTCTTCTGCTAATCAGGAAGAATGCAGAGAAAAGAAACTAGCAATATTATGTTCTCTATTTGATGATTTTATCTAGACCAAATCCATGACTTTTTAAAAAGGAGGTAAGAAAATAATGAGTGATGTATTTATAGCCAGTGTTATCAATCAAAAAGCTGTAAATAAAAGTGCACAACAAATATTGGTAGCCTTTGCTGTACAATTCTTCATTGAACTTGAAGCCTTGTTTGGATTCTCTACCAATCAGGATAATGATGAATTATTAGATCACTGTCACTAATAAATAATTTGGGCCTCTTATTTAACATAAGGGGCTCCTAACTTATTTACAAACTATACTATAAATATGTTTTAACAGGAGGTTTTTTTATGTCAGATCAAAATAATAGTTATAATGTGACCGAAAAAAAGAATAGTATCACCGATGAGCAAAATAGTATTCAAAAGAAACAAACAGATACAAGTGATCTTTTCATGCAATCAGATATAGTAGATCAAATTAACTATAATCAACAATCTAACATGACTATCTCTGCTTATTCGGTAATAACTCAGTCTTTTTCAACAGTTAAAATTAATGTTTCTAATAACTAAAAAAGATTGGAGGAATAAAAAATGTTAAATAAAAACTGGATTATGATCTTAAATAAAAAGGCAGATAATGATGTTCCTTCTTCTATCAGAATTACCAGGGAGGGAAGAGTATTTATTGATGCCCAAGAATATGATGATAATGACCCTAAATATAGAAATTTTAGTATTTCTGTGGAAAAAGATAGTGATATTAATATGGGGGAAGATACCAGGAGATTACTAGAATTACAAAAAGATTCTAAACCTGGAGAGCGTAAAATAGCAAAAGATATAGCTGACCAAAACAAAAAAGAACAAACGATAGTCAAGTTTTAGAGGATAGGGGGATAGTATTGTGAATCAAAATCAGCTTAATGATGGTAGGGTTAGAACCCATAGTCTTAATAGTTCAGACAAAAAAAAAGGGAGTCCCAAAAGTATAGTTAAGGCCGGTGATTATAAGATAACCATTAATAACAATGTTCGTAATATAAACCCATTTGATTTAATGAAACAACTTTATAGTATAGGTCACAACAGTAATTTAACTAAAGAACAAAAAGAAGAAAAATTAAAGAAAATTATTAATAATTACATGGAGTGATTTACTATGAATAAAAAAAAATACCTAGCCCTTAATTTTTCCAACCAGGGCAACTTATGCAATGCCAATAAAACCATTTTATGCCAATACAACCTTGGTACTATTTTAGGGTTAGGTTTTCTTAATCAATCAGATTCATCTGTTGAGCCTCCTTCATTAGATGAAATTTTAATCTCCATCTTTTTGAATAAGGAAGGCGAAATAGAAATAAATGGTGTTAATAATATTAATGACGATAATATCTATATATATACTGACAAAAAAATAACTAAAGGATAATATATTTTTAAATTTTTTAAATTATTTTTGTTTATTAAATATTTATATAAAAAGGGTGATTTACATGGTTAAGGAAAAGTCAAATAGTAATACAATCGAAAATACTTCTGCTAAATTTCTAATTAATGCTTCAAACCAGGCCAATTTAACAGACGTTAATGATATATCAGCCTACCAGATCAATTCAGTATTTATATTTATCGACCCATATAGATTAGAAAATTTCAAAATAGAAGGTGCACCTGAACTTGAAGTTGATATGGATGAAAAAGGTCATGTCTGGATAAATGCCCAGGAATATGAATTAATTGAAATTAAACCTGGTATATCTATTTTTGGTATTGTAAAACACAAAAAGGAGTAATATTAATGAAAGACAATATAAAAAATTATGAGGATCTTCTAGAAGTCGATGATTTAAAGTTATATAAAAAAATATTAAAAGAAATAGAAAAAAACAAAGATTTTTATTCATCAGCTAACCCTATGGAATTTACAAATTCTTTACTTGAAAACTGTCATATTAATAAAAAAGATTTATACAATATAATTAAAATAATAAATTCTAGTAACTCAAAATAATCCCATTTTAGTATATATTTATATTCTAAAATGGGTTAATCTCTTTAAACTTTCTTATATACTTAGGAAAATTTTTAATACATAAGTAATTATTACATATTTTTAGCTTTATCATAAATTGACTTTTTGTTTTTTTCTGTTAATACTTTTTCGATTATAAAAGCAATGATCATGACCACAAATATATTTACGATAAACCTTATTATAGTAAATTTCCATCCCATAGAGGAAACTTCAAAAAGCAATAATGGTATTCTGATACTGGCACAGGAACAGATAAATATAAGGACATTTGTTATCTTACTACCTTTCTTCAACATCATTCCTGCGACTGGAAATAAGGCATATAGAGGAACTGCCGTAGCCACTCCTAAAAGGAAAGCTACAAAAATACCTGGAAGGCCTGACTTCTCTCCCATAATTTTTATCATAGTCTCTCTATCTACCCATACATCTAACAGTCCAATACAAATGAAAATAGGTGTCAGCATAAACAAAAAGTTGATGAAATTTTCACCTGTAAAAATCAGGGTATCCTTTTCTACCTGTGGATAGAAAAACATTGTCAACAGATTAATTGCTACAACAATAAGAAAAAAAACATATTTTTTAATTATTTTGTTCATGATAATACCACTCCAATGATAAAAGCTACGAAAAAAGCAAACAGAAAAAATAAAGAGTTCCGCAACAAGGTAACTTTTTTTCCTAAGAATTTAATTTCCAGAGGTATTGTCACAAAGCCGACCGTGGTAAGTGTAGAAATGAAAACTGCTATTTGCATTAATCCTGCACCATTCTTCACTAATTCTGAAGCAACAGGAAAAGCAACTAAAACTGGAATTAAAGCAATAGCTCCAAATACTGAAGAAAGAATCATACCTTTAAAACCTGATTCTACACCAATAATACTTTGTATAGTTTCTGAGTCAAAGACTGCAAGTAAAAAACTAACAAGAAAAAGGATGGAGAGGAGTTGTGGGAGAACAGATAAAAAAATTTTCCTTGCCCTTTTTAAGGCCAGTTTAGTTTTTATTTTATCTTTTCTATATGATATGATTAATAAAATAGCTGTTAGAATATACAGGAAATAAGTAAAAATAGTGTCCATGCTTTTCTTTATCCTCCCTTTATTCATAGTAAAATATTTCTAATGTTATGCAATTTATGAAACCGGGCCATTTACAGCCCGTTTGTTCATAAGATAAAGCAGAAATGATGACTTATATTTGTCAAGATCTTTTAGAGATTTCTACTGGTAAACCCCCTGCCAGTAAGCAGTTTCCATATTAACCATCTGTTTTTCTAAAAAAAGTATTGTTTTATAACTAGATTTCTTTAATTATTTATTTAAATTTCTCCAGGCCATTTCCATTGTTTTAATCTTTTGATTTAGAAATTTTTTATAGTCTGGGGATTCCCAGAATGGTTGTTCTTTAAATAATTGCTCAAAACGTATAGTTAATGTCTCTTCAGCCTCACGGGAATACTGTTTTACAAAATCCTTTACTTTCTTTACATATCCTGCTTCAAATTGTAAGTTGTCTGGATTGATATATCCAGCTTTGATAGCAGCATTAGTCTTATGAACACATTTACAACTGCCATTTTTATTTAATAAGCTGCACCTCCCATCTAAATAAGACTTCAATTGGCTCCTGGCTCTTGATAATAACTTTCGATAATATACCGGACTAATTCCTATTATTTCTCCAGCAATTTTTGAATTTGTAGAAAAAATAGACCCTAAAATAAAAGCTAGCCGCTGTTTTCTGTCAAGGCAAAGAATCATCCCCATGAGACAGCGGATCTATGTTTCTCTAATCAATACCTTCTGCTCTATATCACTACCATAAAAATCATTTACTTCCATGTCAGGAGAATGTAACAGTAACTTTCTATGTTCCTCAAATGATGGAAAAAGGTATTCCTGTTTCTTTCTCTTCATATTTAAAACATAATTTGAGACAATACGGTACAACCAGGTACGAAAACTGCTCTCTCCTTTAAATGTAGCCAGTCTGGTAATTATTTTTATTAATATTTCCTGTGTAATATCTTCAGCATCATGAATATTACCGGTCATCCGGATAGCAAAAGTATACATAGCAACTGACAGATTATAATTAGAACAAATAATTTTCCCAGTGGAATCTACTAAATATCCTGTAGATAAAATTATTACCAGAATACCAACTAAGCGAGGACAAATAAATGTAGACCAAAGATTAGAAAACTTACATCCCATCCATTGTTAAATGTATTAAGTAGTAATATCACCTGGGCATTAAGTTGCTCTGCTCCAAAGGCTTTTAAATATACAGGATTACTTAAGATATGTGAAACTTCAAGAAGATTAACTAATAAATCCCCAAAAATTGCAGCATATACCAGCCTAAACCAGGTTGAAAGCAAAGAACAGTATATCAGATAACCTCTCATAAAACTTGATATTTTTTGCAAAAATAGAATAAGAGTACAGCTACGATTACATCTCACCTTTTTCCCCATTCCAATTTATGTCTGTGCCAATTGAGGAACCTTAAACTCTTTTCCCTTCAGGCTAAAACTACCCTGTACAAAGAAAGGGTCATCATCCATAATAGGCTCACTATTAACCTCTATTCCCATCTTATCAGGTGTAAAATGAAACCTGATCAGTTCAAATTCTTCTGTAGTCAGATAAACAAGAATATCAAGAAATTGAAAATTATCTTTACTTAATATATCAAAGACATGTAAGGTCCGGTCTAGTACTTTACATATAACAACAATCCCTTTGTCTTCAATATACCATATGCATTCCTTGTAAAAATTCACTAAATACCACATCAAGATATGGGTATAATCTGATATTTCAAAAATATTACTTAATGGGATATTCCCCTGAGATCTGTTCAGAATTATAGTCAGATCGTCTTTGTCTTTTAAGTTCATTTTTCTGGCAGTACCTTTATTCCGAATAACTGGTTTCCTAGCTGTATATTTGCATTCTATTATACGGCGGAAACCGAATTTAGGGTAAAAATCTATTACCGAATTATTTGCCGAGAGAAAGAACAAGTCACATCTATCTTCATATTCAGCTAGTACTCTTTCCATCAAGCATCTGGAAAGCCCTTTTCCTCTATAATCTTTTAAAGTACCTACAGTAGCTAATTGAATTGCATTTTTTAAACTACCATCTATAAAAACTTTTATTTTTGATATAGAAATATTTGAAATCATCTTTCTGTTATCAACTAACGAATAGCAAATATATTTGTCATTCCAGAAACCATATTCATACCATTCTTTAAAGGAGATACCAAAAACCCCCTGTGAAAAATCAAAAAAACTATTTCTCAACCACTCAATATTTTTATAATCAACATACAGCTTATATTCCATATAGTAATAACCTCCATTTTTTAATTGCTATAAAAATCTCTCTAAAATAAATTTAATTCCCTTTCCTCCATAAAAAAAGATCTGTAAAAGAACATACTGTTCCCTTACAGGTCTTTGAATCTAAACCAGAATAGATAATATAATAATATCAAATACATACTATAAAATATAGTTATTGTTTTTCCGAAATTATTATATATTGATATAAAACAATTGCTCTTAACAAAAAATAGGAATAAGAACAAAAAGGACATACTAACCCCTTGGCTACAAAATTCCAAATTTATTAAATTAGCTTCTAGTTAAGAAACAACTATTTTCATCTACTAATTCTCCTTATTTAAATTTGCTAATTTTTATTATAGACTACATAGAATAATATGTCAATATTTATCAGTAAAAATTTGTTAATTTATAACTGAATATTAGTTAAAAATAACTTTGTTGATTCTTTACTATTCACTTAATATCTGGTTATAAGAATTTACTGTTAATATATAATAGACCATATAGATTAGGTATGGATTATAATAGTTATAGAGATTGGTATTGTTAAATTTGTACTTAATAACTTCTCTAAAATAGTTACTGCTACCAGGCTGTGGGTAATACCTACTATCAATGGCATAAAATATAAACAATGTTTGCTTGAAAAGTAAAGCTTTAATTTCCTTTTGAGTAACTCCAATATTTTTTAAAATCTTATATATTGGTTTCTCCTCACTAGCTTCTGACAGTAATTATAATGATAAAACGACACAGAAAGGTTTCCTTTTGTCCCCTCAAAAGCCTTTTCTTTAAAATCCATGAAGAATTAAAAATAATATTTTATTTTAAAGTATATTTTATCTTTTATAGAGAAAAAACTATTATTTTCAAAAATTGTTCCCTCTTTATTGCCACTTTTATTAAAGCCAGTCTCTAGTTCAAGATTTTGTCGGATAGGATAAGTTAGTTTTCCATATATCTGATAATAATCTGAATTAATAGGAGTTAAATAATCAGCTTCTATTTTTATTAAATCAGTCAAATTATAATCAGCCTCAAGACAAATAAAATCTTTTATATCAACTTCCTGGTCAGAAACAAAATTAGAAAAACTATTATCGTAGTAATATTCTCCCAGTAGATGTATCCCATTTTCAAAAGTATAATCCATCCCGATAATTGACTGTAAGTAATTGTCCCCTATTTCAGGATTGGAATAGCTGGCTTCACTCCAGACAGCAATATCACCGACTGTACCTGATAAATTAATTCCTATGACATCTTTTCGGGGATGTTTAAGTAAAAGTTTAGCTGATGCTGGGTTAAGCTCTACTACTGGATAATCTTCCCTACCCTGATAATATAACAGGGAAAAGTCAAACATATTAATTAGTGTTGAATACCTTACAGCAAGTTCCCTTTCCTCAGAAAAGTTTTCTGGTAAATCTACTTCCCCTGTTAATAACGGATTGTATTGTTGTGCAAGATTAGCAGCTTCTTTATCTGTATCCGGTCCCAGGGGTTGAAAATCAGTTATCACTACAGCTTCCAGGGTAGCAGCCCCTATATAATATCTGCCATATACCCCTTCAGTAGCATCACGGGGATTTATCTCCCCTTTATCATCTTCTTTTAGGGGATTAATCAAGTCTGTAGGATTAAAGAAATAACCAGAACCCCAGGCTATTCGCTGTTTACCAAATTTAAGCTGCCCCTCTGTAAACCAGCAATTCAGGAATAATTTATTTAATTTTGATTTACACTTTATTGAAAGCTCATTTAAATCCTTAAACCCCTTGTCATTAAACAGTACACTACCATCAAGATGCAACGTATAATTAAAAGTTCCTGTATCAATTTTTAGATTAAACTCATTCAATGAAGTAAAATACTCTTCCCCATCTTCCCGGTAGTCTTCCAGATAAGATTCAAACATAGCTTTATAAGAAAAATCAGCTGCCCTAATTTGTAGTGAGATAAAGAGTAGTATTATTAATAATACTACTATTACTCTATTTCTCATCCTAATTATGGCCTCCTTAACTCTGGGATATTCTTTTCAGGTTTCTTTCATTAAAGAAATCAGGTCTGAATTTAATTCCGGTCTTCATCTCTAAATATTCAAAGCTAGTCGTATTATTATCCTCTAAGTCTTTCATTACAATTTTTCTGGGACGTAATTCACCATTAATTCTCTGAAAACTTTCAGTGTTCATTACCTTTACCTGCTGGTTATCCTTAAAATAATTAACCTTTAGTGGTCTAAATCCATCTTCTGCAACCCAGGCTTCAAAACTATCATAAGCTGCCTGAGCGTTTTTAGCCACACCTTTTACAAAATAACATTTTTCATTGTTAAATTCCTCTTCTTTGATTAATTTTGACTGATAATCATCAAAGATTTTACCATTAAAATCATCATAGCTAAATGAACTACCCATCATCTTCTGATTCTTCACATGTTCTCCTAAATGGCGTACCCGACCGGTTCTGGGGAAATATGACCAAATATTTTTATGAAGGAAAAGAAATGTAACACCATTTACTCGTTGAGGTTCATAGTATTTCATAATTGATTCTTCAGTTCCCTGGCCCCACATCTCCATCTTTAAAACCCTTTCATCACCACTAGTTGTATGAATTATCATTTTACCTTTCCCCTTGTAACTACCATAATTCATATTCTCATCTGCTTTTTTCATTATTTCATTACCGCTAATATCTGCAGCCGTAGCCATTGCTCCCATAGCAAAAACTAATATCAGTATCAGACTAAATACTCTTAAATTTAATTTCATTTCAATTACCTCCTAGTTAAAATTTGTTTTTTTCTTCCCTATTTTCCTGTTTGTTTTCAGTAAAGATAGGTATCAATAGAATAACAAAGATAAAACATAAAGCTACTCCTATAAACATAGTTACGCCCATTCGGAAAATTCCCCTATATTTAGCAATCATTAGTGTTCCGAATGAAGCCATGGTTGTTATTGTAGTCAAAAATACTGCTCGACCAACACTACTGAAGGATTCCTCTAAGCCCTCTCCCCTGATTTTCAGATGGTGAACAAAGTGTACGCCATAATCAATACCTATCCCTATAATAAGAGGAAAAGCCAGTACACTGAAGATATCCAGTTCAGTTTTTAATAAATGTACTGCACCAACTGTTACTATCATAGCTACTATGAGTGGTAAAATAGTAATCAAAGCCAATTTAATAGATTTAAAATGGAATAATAAAAGTATTAAAACTGTAATACCTACTAATAACAAGGCTTCAGGCACCTCACTATATAATGTGTCATATAGAATGCGTAAAAATATTGGTGAGCCTGTTATCTGGGGAACCTTATCTCTTAACATATAAATAAAATTTTTGCCATAGGGTTTTTGGATATTATCCCAGAGGTTCCCCTTTGCATAAACACTGGTCAGAAATGAATCCCCCTTTTTATTCAGGAACCTATTTCTGATATCTTCAGGTAAATCTACTATAGTTAGCAAACTTGAAACTTTCATAATCTTACTTTTCTCAGAAAAAAGCCGATAAAACAAAGCCGCTGAATCACTTAAATATTCATGCTTATACCCTTCTTCTTTAAGCCTATTGATTATAGCAGGTAGAATTCCTGCCTGATCGGGAGTTCCTGTAATTTGATCAGTAACAGTAACAATTTCATCAATACCGGCCATAAAAGACAACTGCCCCATTTCAATCATATTGTCATTCAAACGCTCAAACTGCTTTAGCAATTCTCCTTTATCAATATTATGATAGACCGGTGGATTATCGATGAAAGCATTTATGCCTGTTTTCCTTAACTCTTTTAATCGTTTTTTTTGAATGCTTTCAGGTGGTAGATAATCAGTTATCGTACTTACAGTATCAACCTGGGGCTTATCATCTAACTCTTCTGCTAAATTATAGGTATCCAGCAGATTATTAGTCGTATACATAACCGCATCATTACTCATATCGTATTTATCTGAAATATCATCCATAACTTTAATGGAATCCAGACCATGAGGCTCTATTTTTTTGAGATTCAAATATACATTGGTCTTCTCACCATACCATCCCATCAAAATGCTTATTAATAATATCAGTATCATAACTGGATATTTCCATCGGTTAAAAAATACTGCTGACCTACCAATTATCTTAAAACTTCCATGCTTAACAGTTTTTGTTTTCCCTTGCTTATTCACCCATAGATATAAAATAGAGGGTAGAATAAAGAAAACAGCCAGCATAATAGTTAAAATACCTATACCCATAGTAATACCAAGTTCTACTAACAGACCTAAAGAGCTGATTGTCAAAGCAAAGAATGCTGCTGAGGTAGTAAGTGCTCCAGTTAATATTCCCGGACCTGTCTTCTGTAAAGAATAATAGATAGCCTGATACGCAGACTTATTATTACTCCTGGCCTCAGTATAGCCGCTTAAAATATGTACTGAAAAATCAATCCCTAGACCAATTAACATAGCTGCAGTAAAGACAGTCATAATATTTAATCTACCAATAATAATTGTCGTGAATCCCATGTCCCAAATAATCCCAACTATAAGCGGAATAATAGATAACAAAGGTGAAAGCCACATTTTAAATGCTATTATCAAGATTATAATTATCAAAACAAAACCAATAGTCATAGCTATATTGGAATCCCTGAAACTTGTGACCAGTTCATCTCTACTAATTACATGCATACCTGTTAAACCATATTGATAATTTGGATATTCCTTTTCTATTGATTTAATCTCATTTTCAATAGCATTTACCCCTGGTTTGAGATTCTGATAATCCATAACGCCAAAGGTTGGTTGAACTGTCATTAGTAATGTATTCCCACCAATAGAACGTATATATGGGTCACCAATTAATAATTGATTAATTCCTCTATCATATGCTTTATTTGTTATACCATTTTGCAGAGATTGATCATATATCTGTAAAAACTCTTTTAATCCCCAGAAGGATCTAGCCAAATCATCTTTATCATCTTCAATATTATTACTATTCTCCCTATATTTCCTATCATATAAATCATTCAGGTTTTTTAGAAATCCTGTGAAATTAGGGTCTTTTAGTATTGAAGTAATATTTTCCTGATCCTTTATTTTATAAAGCAACATACCATTATTAAGCATATATTCTATATTAGCTTTATATTCTACATTGTCTACATATTTACCCAATTTTTTTAATCTCTCCGCTGCAACTCTAGCAGCTTCCTCAGGATTCCCTTTTTTATCTCTTATAGTAATATAAATTTTACTGGCAGAGGGATAGTTATTTAATATCTTTTTATATTCAAATTGTGAAGGGTCCCCTTTGGGGGCCAGAGCCACCCAACTTAATTCCAAGTTTAAATGTGATGCGAGGATTAACATAATAACGGTTATAATACCTGTAATAAGTAATATTGTAACCGGCTTTTTGGTAGTTATTCTTGCTAAGCATTTAAAAAGGTTATCTATCATACCATCTCCTCCTATCATTATTTTATCTAAATCGGAAAATCGCATTAACAATACTGAACGTTAGGTATGGTTAATGGATATTTGTCTTCGAAATTTATTTATCACCTCCTATTTTTTTATTAAACCCCAGATTGTACTGGCAATCAAATTAGGAGTTGTTCTTTAATCTAATACTAATAAAGATTAATACAAAAAGTCCAAATAAAGAAAGCCACCCAAGCAAGTCTCCAATTTTATAATAAATTGTTTCGACCCCTTTAATTGGAAGATCTGCGTACAAAATACCTGTTTCTGTTTTATCTGAATCCATCATAGCAATGATTTCTCCGTTATAATCCTCCATATAAGTTATCCCATTGTAGGTTGGTCTTATGATTGAAAAACCATTTTCAATTGCCCTATCGTAATAAGAAGGTGATGTGCTTTTCGGAAAATCGTATGAAGGATTTAGCATTATATCTACGTCTGCTTCTCCTGCCTGTCTTATGTAAGCTGGGTAATTCATATCTTTACAAATTGAAATCGCAAGTCGCCCATAAGGAGTATCTGTATATTGAATGATTTCTACACCCTTTTTGAAGACAGCAGTCTCTCCAATATCTCCAAATCCTAAAAGATATCTTTTAGTGTAATCTAATAGTATTTCTCCTTGATTATTAATAAGAAGATGTTTATTTTCACCTTTTTCTTTTTTGGAGAAATATCCGTAAGTAATACTTAAATATACATTATTTTCTTTTGCTATTCTTTTGTATTCCTTCCTTAATGAATCTTGATCTTCATCATTAATTAACATAGCAAACTCTTGAAATGAAATTATTTTTGCACCTTTCTGGGATGCGGTCTTTGTTAATTGTTCAATTTTAAGCAACCTTTTATTAAATGATGATGTATTTCTTTCTTCTATTATTTTTTCCATTGAAACGGCTTTCCCGTCTTCTGGAAGTAGAATTATTGCAGCAATTTTTACTGTATTTTCATATTGATTTGTAGTATTGACCTTAATGGTTCCAAAAAACAAGCTGACTAAAAAAATTGAAGCAAAAACAACTAGTACTGTTTTACTTTTCTTTATCTCAAAATTATATTCCCATAGATTATTGATAGTTGTAGCAATCCAGGAAAATATGAAAATGAATCCCCAAAGTCCTGTTATTGAATTAATCTGCTGAAAAATTAATGGACCATATGAGAAAATGGTCTTGGCTTCAGTTCCATCTATTGGACCTTCCAATGAAAATAAAAACATAATTGCTGTTACAGATACCGGAAATATTAAAGAAGATATTATTGGATATTTTTTAAATTTTGGGTATATGAGTCTATCAACCATATAAGGTACAAAATACATTAGGGCAATAATTGTGCTTCTAACGGTATTAAATAATATCTCCATTAAGGAACCACTCAGATCAAAAAGTCCAAAGAGAGCTATGTTCAAACTTAAAAAGAATCCCAGGAATGTCAAAAGTATTCCTTTTTTAGTACTTTGAATCCTTATGAATCGCAAAATAAAAATTGGCGCAATTATTATCATTATTTGAATTGTTGGAAATAGCTCACTTCTTCTTGTGAACATGAATAGGAAGAATCCTGTAATAAATAGTATTATAGAGTTGTACTTTCTTATTGTCATAATTATTAATCTCCTCTTTAAGGACTAATGTATGTCTGTACTAATCAATAACAATACCTACCGTCAGGTATGTTGTTTATAAAATTTTTTTACTGTTATATTTTTAATCACAACCTTCCTGTTGCCTTTTGATTAGATCCCAGATTTTACTGGCAATCATTTCAGCTATTTTATCAAGTGATTGTTCATCACCCATAAGAGTAGAAATAAAGAAAGTACCTTCTATAAAATTAATAAAAATAAAGGAAAAGACCTCTAAATTAAAATCTGTCTCAATCTACCCCTATTGCAGTGCGGTCTTTAACCTTTCTTTAAAGATGTGTATAATACTATTAAATAATTTATACATATATAGGTCTGTCAGAGATTCTTTAAACAATATAAATAATCTATTTCTACAATCATTTATATAGATTACGAGCCTATCATTTACTTTGTTATTATACTAAACGGTCAGTATGTTTATCAAATTATTTTTCCTCTTTTTGCATATTAACATACCATCTTCAATTCCAAATATTTTATAAACCCCTGTATCTATTTTTTTATTAAATTCCAGATTGTGTTTGCAACCATTTCACATTTATTATCAATTGATACATTATCACCGGTAAGTGTAGATATAAACATACCACCTTCAATAAGATTGATAATTATAAAGGCAAAAACTTCTGGATCAAAATCCTCTTTAAGAACTCCTTGTTTTTGAGCAGTTTTTATCCTTTGCTTAAAGATAGGTAAAATACTATAGAGAGCTGTATAAATTTTTGACTTCAATTCAGGAAACCTTCTAACGCCATCAGCAATCACAGTATAAATATTGACATTAATATTTTTAAAAAAATTACTATTTTTTATATATTGATCATAATTAAAAAATGATTTAATAAATTGTTCAATTGAGGATTTGTTTTTCAACCTATTAAGATACCATTCCTTTATTTCAGCACAAATATTATCAAAAACAATCATAAATATTTCATCTTTATTATTAAAGTGGTGGTAAAAAGCCCCTTTAGTAATATTACACGCGGCAGTAATATCATTAATACTGGTTTTTTCATAACCTTTTTTAAGAAATTGTTTACTGGCTTCTTGAATAAGAATGTCTTTAGTACTCATTATTATTTCCTCCAAATTAATTATATAGATATTATACCAAACGTTAGGTATGTTGTCAATATACATTTATATTCTTTAATTATATTTTTTCTCCCTAATTTTCAAAGAATAGACTAAATTATTCCATTTCAAAAAAAACAACAGTGTTTTTCTCTGCTTACATAGAAAAACACTGTTGAAAAAATCACATCATTATTTATTTTTTATATTAAGTGATTTTGTTCCAAATAACTCTATTTGTTTTTTTGTTTGTTTTAGTATTTCTGACTGTGCAGTTAGAGTAAGTTCTGGAAAACCTATCTTTCCTTTCGTATCCCGTATTTGTCTATATATTGCTTCAACTGCCTGAATAGAATTTTGGGTATAAAAATTAACCTTATTGATACCTAATTCAATGGCTTTACGAAAATCACTATCATTTAAACCTGAACCACCGTGTAATACAAGTGGTATATCTACTTCTTTTCTTAACTTTACCAATAAATCAAAATCTAGTTCTGGTTGACCTTTATATGGTCCATGTACAGTTCCAATGGCAACTGCCAGGGCATCTATACCAGTTTTGGCAACATACTTTTTTGCTTCTTCGGGATGTGTAAAGGTATCACGGTTAACCTCAGTTCCACCATCTAAATTACCTTCACCACCAGCAACATGCCCTAACTCCGCCTCAACACTGATCCCTGCTGCATGGGCCGCTTCAACAACCTTGGCTGTTAAAGCCACATTTTCTTCAAATGGAAGACTTGAAGCATCAATCATAACCGATGAAAATCCCAACCTGATCGCTTTTATAACAGTTTCAAAACTTAAGCCGTGATCAAGATGAAGTGCTATTGGGACAAAAGAAGCCTCTATTCTGTTTTTTAGATAGGGTAAAAATTTTTTTAAATCAAGGTACTTAAAGTGGACTTCTGCAATATTAATAATAACTGGTACATCCGTACTTTCAGCTGCTTCTATTATAGCCTCAACCATTTGGTGATTTGTTACATTAAAAGCCCCAACAGCATATTTTTCCTCAATTGACCTTGCTAAAATTTCTTTTAAACTTACTAACAAATTATTCCCCCCTAACTAACATTTCCAATGTCTCTTCATATGATTTAATACCAGTACTTGCCCCGATCGATTGAACACAGGAAGCACCTACTGAATTAGCAAATCTACCAATCTTTTCAAGTGGCCAGCCTTTATACAGACCTGTCAAAAAACCGGCAACCCAGGAATCACCAGCACCAGTAGTATCAACTGCCTTGACTTTTAAGGGAGGACAATGTATTTTATTTTCTTTATTTTTAATCAAACAACCTTTACTCCCCATCTTTAATCCTACTGTACCTACACCCATATTTAAAAAATAATTACAAATCTCTTCCTCATCTTTTTTCCCGGAAAGCATAACAGCCTCTTCATAACTGGGCAAAAAATAATCAACATAGGGTAATGAATCTTCTAATAAATCCATCCATTTACCCCGGGAATCCCAGGCTGTATCTAGTGTTGTAGTAATACCCAAATTTTTAGATTCCTTAAGAAATTGAGCACACTCTTCCCCATCAAAAGCAGGAAGTAGAAAAGAACCTGCTACATGTACAATGCTGGTTTTTTTAATAATCTCCCAGTCTATATCAGATAATCTAAGTTCCCCATTGGCACCAGTATTATGGATAAACCTCCTCTCCCCGTCCGGATCTACCATTACAATTGTAGTAGAAGTTTCTTTATTTTTATTCTTTTTTACTCCTTTAATACCTACTTTATTATCTTTTAATTCTTTAATAATATATTCACCAAAAATATCGTCCCCGACCATGCCCATAGTTTCTACATCAATTCCAAGTTTAGCCAGGGCAATAGCTGTATTTGTTGCACATCCACCAGTAAATAAACTTGTATTATCAACAAGTTCAAGTTTCCCACGTTCAGGTAGTTTTTTTACTACACTGGCAATAAAATCAGCTACCAGGATACCTATACATACTATTTCTGGCATACTTAATAGTCGCCTCCTTAAAAGATATTATTCCTCTAAATCAGGAATACGGTTAATATCAGGGTTTGTAAAAATGTCTTTTTCATCTACACTTCTGGTAGAAAATTCAGAGATAACAGCACCTTCCTTGCCTGCTTTAAACCAATGGAGTGTTTCAGGATATATAGTATACTGTTCACCTGGATTTAATTCTATTTCATGCCAAACCGTATAGTATCTTTCATTCCCTGCCGGAGGTATACAGGAAGGATTGGTTTCAGCTTCTCCAGGAACATATAAATATACCTTACCCCAACGGCAGCGAAAGGTTTCCTCCTTCCCCGGTAAATCTCCCAAAGAAGGATGTTGATGTTCTGGACAGGTCTGCTCAGGAAATAAAATCAACTCTTTAGCACAAACCCGTTTAGTATTAATATAGGTCACTAATTGTAAGCCTATCTCTTCTAAACGATTTAATCCAAAATCAGCAACTTCAATATTCTCTTTTTCTTTATCTGTCAAAATAATCCCGGCCTTAGAAAAATACTCTAAAGCCCTGTTTCTAGCCTTAAGATAAGTTCCTTTATCCATAAAATCACCCTTTTAGTTATACTTAACCCTACCAGCCCTGACAAAAACAGCACCGATAATAACAAAACCCTTAACAACTAATTGCAAATATGCTGAAACATTTAACAAATTAAGACCGTTATTTAAAACACCGATTACAAATGCCCCGATTAATGTACCAATAATTGTTCCGCGTCCCCCGGCTATATCTGTACCACCAACTACAACTGCAGCAATAGCATCAAGTTCCCAACCATCTCCAGCTAATGGTTGGCCAGAGCCAAGCCTGGAAGCAAGTATAAGCCCACTAATAGAAGCCATTAAACCTGAGATAATATAAACCTTCATCTTTAATCTCCGTATATTAATTCCAGACAATCGAACTGTTTCTTCATTACCACCTAAGGCATAAACATGACGCCCAAATCTAGTTTTATTTAGAATTACATAAGCAAAGATAAAGATAATAATCATTATATAAACAGGAATTGGTAATGGTCCTAGATATCCTCTCCCTAAGGTCTTGAAACTGTCGGCCAAACCGGAAATTGGATAGCCATTAGAATATAATAGAGCAGTCCCACGACCAATAGACATAGTAGCCAGTGTAACAATAATTGCTGGTATTCTTGTGTTAGCTACAATAAAACCATTAAACAGACCAAATAACACACCAATACCTATACCTAATAAAATCGCAGGCAAGATAGGTATACCACTTTTAATAAATCCAGCTATAAAAGTACCTGTAACTGCTACAATTGAACCAACAGATAAATCTATACCACCAGTTAAAATTACAAAAGTCATTCCAGCAGCTATAATAGCATAAAGAGAAATTTGACGGGCCAGATTAATAAGGTTTCTAGCCTCAAGAAAATATGGACTAGCAAAAGATAGAAAAATAGCTAGTAATACCAAACCAATTCCTGCATAGATTTCAGGTTTATAATAACTATTGTTAATCTTATAAAACAAGTTGTTTTCATTATTATGTGTTTCTTTTTCAGTCATCTTAACTTACCTCCCCTGCTGCACTTTTCATTATTTTTTCCTGATTAAATTCTTTTTTATTATATTCACCAGTAATTCTCCCCTGATGTAATACTATTACACGGTCACTTATACCTATAATCTCTGGTAACTCAGAAGAAATCATAATAATTGATTTTCCCTGTTCAGTTAATTGATTCATCAATAGGTATATTTCATATTTAGCACCTACATCAATACCCCTAGTAGGCTCATCAAATATTAAAATATCACTATCAGTAAATAACCACTTAGCCAGAACAACCTTTTGTTGATTTCCACCACTTAAATTCTGGGTTAAAATTGTAGAACTTGGAGTTTTAATACCCAATTCATCTATATAGTTGTTTACTTCTCTCATTTCTTGATTACTATTAATCAACATTTTATCTACTAGCCTACTTAAATTAGCTAAAGTAATATTATTTTTAACTGATTGTTCTAATACCAGCCCCTGTTGTTTGCGGTCTTCAGGCAAAAGGCCGATCCCTGTTGAAATGCTATCTCTAGGAGAATTAATATTTATTTTATTACCATTTAGTATAATCTCCCCGCTATCCTTTGGGTCAGCACCATATAGCAGTCTTACTAGTTCTGTTCTACCTGAACCAACTAAACCAGCTATACCAAGGATCTCTCCTTTTCGAAGTTCAAAACTAATATCATCAACTACTCCCTTACGACTGAGGTTTTTAACCTCTAAAACAACCTCTCCTGGTGTTACATTCCTGGGTGGATAAGAGTCAGTTAATTCCCTACCTACCATTAATTTAATTATCTTATTTTTATTCATTTTGTTGATATCATCACTGACAATCCATTGACCATCTCTTAAAACAGTAACACTATCCCCAATTTCGAACAATTCATCCAAGTGATGTGATATATATATTATTGACACACCCTGTGCCTTTAAATCTCTAATTACTGCAAACAACCTTTTTAATTCCCTGGGAGTTAAAGTGGCAGATGGTTCATCCATTATGAGCAATTTTGCACCAAAAGAAAGGGCTTTGGCAATTTCAACAAACTGCTGCTCAGCAACACTAAGTTTTTTCACAAGTGTTTTAGGGTTAATATCTGCTTTTAATTTATTCAGTATATTCTGGGTATTATTGTATAAGGTATCCCAGTCTATTAAACCATTATTTAATGCTTCTCTACCTAAATAAATATTTTCAGCAACACTTAAACCAGGTATAAGGTTAAATTCCTGATATATAATACTAATTCCCTTTTCCTGGGCATCAAGTGGACTTAAAATATCTAATTTTTCACCAGCGAAAATTATTTCCCCAGTATCTTTCTGGTAAGCACCAGATAAAATTTTCATCAAAGTAGATTTTCCTGCCCCATTTTCACCAATAAGAATATGGACTTCACCTTTATGAACATTAAGATTTACATTTTTTAAAGCCTGTACCCCATAAAAAGATTTATTGATATTTCTCATTTCCAGTATATTTTCCAAAGAAAGCACCCCCTATCACTAAAAAAAATTAATAACCAGGAAGGCCTCGCTAAGGCCTTCCTGGTTAATTAAGCAAATTATTCTACCAGCTGAATCCCTCAGCATTTTCAATAGTTATTAACTCTACTGGAACCGGTAAAATTTCTGGAACTTCCTCACCATCAAGAATCTTTAAGCCATATTCAACACCAAGACGGCCAATTTTTGCCGGATTTTGCGCAGAAGTTGCTGCCATGGCAGTTCCATCAAGTATAGCCTGAACACCATCAGGGGAACCATCTACACCGCTGATAAACATTTCATCTTCACGACCTGCTGACTCAACAGCTGCTAAAATACCTAAAGCAGTTGGGTCGTTGATACCAAAAACAGCATCAATTTCTGATTGAGACTGTAAAACATTTTCCATAACTTCTAAGGATTTAGTAAGATTAGTTTCTCCATTTTGTTCTGCAACAATTTTAATGTCAGGATATTTTGCTATAACATCCTTAAAACCTTTATAGCGGTTACGTACTGAAGTAATCGGTGTACCATTAATAATAACAACCTTTCCTTCCTCTCCCAGACGTTCTGCAGTATATTCACCTGCTAAAACACCTGCTTGATAATTGTCAGAACCTATAAACATATCCCGTGGACCTGCTGCATCAACATCAAGACAAACAACTGGAATTCCTGCTTCTTTAGCCATTTCAACAGCAGGTTCTGCGGCATCTGAGTCAACGGCATTAAATAGTAAGAGATCAATACCTTGAACAATCATATCCTCTACATCAGATAACTGTTTGGCCACATTAAACTGACCATCTGATACAATCACCTGACCATTAAGTTCACCCTCTACCTCATCTTTAACAGCATCAAGCATTGCCACAAAGAAAGGATTGTTGGTAGTCATAAAAGTAATACCAACTTTAATTCCTTCATGGGATTTAGCAAAGGAAAAACTAGCTAATCCTAAAACTAAGACTGCAACCATCATCATTACAACAATTTTTTTGATCATCATAATTCCTCCTTTTATTTTTTCGCAAATAATATATTGCATTTTATATGCCAACAATAGTTTTTATAATGAAATTTTAATTAAATTCTATTTTTATATACTAATTAATACCTGTATAATGGGATTTCTTCAGTAAAAATTTAGTTTGATTTTATATTATATTTTAACTGAGTATTTTAAAAAATATATAATTAATAAAAAAAATCGGAAATTTATTTCCTATAATGTAGAACTAAAGTGAAATTGATTTCCGATTTTTTTTGTATATATAACAATAAAACCCGGTAGCCCCGGGTTTTATTCACTGTTACAGATATATAGGCAGTGAAACAGTAAAGATACTACCTTTATTTAGAGTGCTTTCAACTTTAATATCTCCCCCATGGTTTTTGATGATCCCATAACTAATTGATAATCCCAATCCTACACCCTGTCTTTCTTCTTTAGTCGTAAAGAAAGGATCAAATATCTTTTGTAAATACTGAGATTCAATACCACTTCCCGTGTCGATAAATGAAACATTAACTGTCTCACTATCAGGACTGTTCTGCATTGATATAGTTAATGTATCACCAGTTTCCATTGATTCAAAGGCATTTAAGATCATGTTAATAAAAACCTGTTGTAATTGGTTGAAATTACCAGTTACATAAGGGAGTTCCTCTTTAAACTCACGAATAATCTCATATTGTTCATATTCCTTCTGGTATTGACAGATCTTTAAAGATAATTCTACTACCTCTCTTAAATCAACAATACCAAATTCTGCTTTTGACTGTCGCGAAAAATTTAATAAACCCTTAACAATAGAAGAAATCCTGTTTGTCTCCGAACGAATACTCTCCAGGTAATTCCTTTTTGTTTCATCTTTTTCATCAATTAGTATGGTCTCTACAAAATTAGCTATAGTACCTAAAGGATTATTAATTTCATGGGCAATCCCTGCAGTAAACCTGCCAATAGAGGTCAATTTATCATTCAGTAATAATTGTTTTTCCATCTCTATTTTTTTAGTAACATCCTCTACTAAAATAACAGCCCCACAGGTTTTAATATCTTTTTCTTTTAATGGATATATCTTGAGATTTAATAAAATTGTAGATTCATTATTTTGAAGAGAAAAATCATTTTTTATATAACTTCCTTTCTCTTCAATTATTTCCCAGAAGTCCTGTCGCAGCTCATCAAAAGCCGGCAATGCAAAAATCGTTTTGTTTATATACTTTTCACAATCAATAGCTAGTAAATCTGCAATGGCTTTATTAATTAATTGAATTGTACCCTGTTTGTCTATAATAATCATACCCTCTCGAATACTATCATAGACATTTTCCTCAAATTCCTGTTTTTGATTAAGATTTTCCCTGTAATTTCCTAACATATCAGCTAGTTCATTAATATTTGAAGCAAGAACCCCTAATTCATCATTACTATTAATATTTATTTCTTTTTCAAAATAGCCTTTTTTAACTTATCAGTAACTATTAGCATTTCATTAAAAGAAGAACTAAACTTTTTAGTAATAGATAAGATTAATAAAAAGACAATAATAAAGATATAAAAACTGGTCTGTAATAATATCAATTTTATACTATTGATTCTATCCAGACTGGGTCTGGTCGATAAGCCAACAAGTATAGTTGCCTCATCACCTTCGATCTCTATACTTTTATGAAAAAAGTTATAGGATTCACCCTGTATTTCGATATTTCTGATTACCCCATCTGATTTATCATTTAAACGGTAAAAATTAGCCGGTAATAGGGACTGATGAAGGGTACTAACAAGGACTTTTTGATCGTTTATGATAACTATTTTTACCCCTTGAGTCTTCTTTAAAGTATTAAGGTAGTCTTCATCAATATATTTTTTAATTAATAAGATACCAACCTTCTGTTCTTTCCAGATTATTGCTGCTTGAGCCTGTAATAAAAAACGATTTTCATGACGGATAAAATCCACTTTGTTAATATCACTGATCTCCCCACGTAAAGAACCAGGTATTAAATTTTCACCTATCTGACGCTGATTCTCCAGGGCAACTATTAAATCTTTATCTAATTTCCTAACCTCAGCTACATTAAAATTCAAAGCCAGATTAAAAAGCAAAGTACTATCTACAATAGACTGAGTTAGTTCTTCCTTATTAGATGCATCAAGATACCTATAATTTCCATACTTATGCAGAATGTAAGTGGGGAGTGCTATTTTCTCAGACCGGGCAAAATCCGTTACTTTTTTTCCATAATCATCCTTAAGTTGATTCAGTTCATTAATTACCCCCTGAAGTGTCTCATTTATTTTTAAATCAACCTCTTGCTTATTTTGTTCTTTAACTTTATTAATTACATAATATGAAGAAACAAACATAGGTATAAATGTTATAATAATAAGTGCTAAAATTATTTTTCTCCTTAACTTCATTTTTCTAATCACCTTCATTTATCTAAGCTATAGTCTTTAATTTTGTTATATAGTGTACGGGGTGTTATTCCTAATTTTTCTGCAGTGTCATTACGATTCCAATCGTTTTCTTCCAGGGTATCAAGAATTATTTTCTTTTCAATCTCTGTCGTGAGATTTTTAGTAATATCTTTAAGGGTCTGAGGGGAATTGCTGGAATCAAAATTTAATCCTTTATCCTTAATCTCATCTGGCAGGTCATCAGCTGTAATTATATCAGTTTCAGTAAGAACTATAACCTGTTCACAGACATTCTTTAATTCACGGACATTCCCCGGCCACTCATAGCACATTAGTAATCGGAGTGCATCTGGTGTCACACCTTGAACTTTCTTGTGATATTTTTTATTATAATAATCAATAAATTCATTTACTAGTAATGGAATATCTTCTCTTCTTTCTCTTAGTGGTGGTATATTAATTTTTACAACATTAAGTCGGTAATATAAATCCTCACGAAAATCTCCTCTGTCTATTGCCTGTTGAATATCAATATTAGTTGCAGCAATAACCCTGACATTAGCTTTCAGGGCTTTTACACCTCCAACTCTTTGGAATTCTCCTTCCTGTAATATCCTTAAAACCTTGGATTGTGTTGCTAAACTCATATCACCAATTTCGTCAAGAAAAATTGTTCCATTATTAGCAAGTTCAAACAATCCTTTTTTTTGTTGACTGGCACCAGTAAAGGCCCCTTTTTCAAAGCCAAAAAGTTCAGATTCCAGTAAATGTTCTGGTATTGCTGCACAGTTCAGTTTTACAAACGGCCCTTCTTTTCTTTGACTGTTTTGATAGATGGCTTTAGCAATCATTTCTTTACCTACACCACTTTCACCAAGTAACAAAACAGTCACATCACTGGGAGCTATTTTTTTTATTAATTTATATATATCCTGCATTTCAGAACTTTTCCCTATTATATCATTAAACCCTGTTACTTTTTCTTCCTTCTCTTCATTTTCCTGAGCCATTTTATTCTTAATAACTAAATATTCTATTCTCAGGTATTTTTCAATCTTTTCTTTAAGTTCAGAGAGATTAAATGGTTTAGTAATATAATCGAGTGCCCCTTCTTTCATTGCCTCAACCGCACTTTCAACACTCCCAAAGCCAGTTATTACAATCACATTAACATAAGGAGATAGGTTTTTAATTCTTTTAAGGGCAGTTATTCCATCCATACCAGGCATACGTATATCAAGTAATACCAGATCAAAGTCATGAGTTTCTACCTGTTTTATACCCTCTTCGCCATTTTTAGCAGTAATAATCTTATAATTATTTTTCCCTAGAAAAGCAGCTAAACTGGTCCGCAAGCCATTATCATCATCAATAATCAATAGACTACTTTGCTTCATAATTACCCTCCAATTATTCCAAACGAAATATCAAATAATAGTAATTATAATTAATAGATAATATTATAACACTTAATAACAGTATTTTATTAAAAAATTCCTCAAAAGTAAAATCTATTTTTGTATATTTATAATATTTCAATTAATAATTTGAAATTCCTTTTATTTTTTTCCTGGCTATAGAAACAAAACATATAAATATAAGCAAAAAGACCCTCTAATTTCTTAGAAGGCCTTGTTTAAAAATCTATAATAATATTATAGTCCATTCATCCCTGATACCCATGGTATGCTCTGATATAGATCTCTTTCAATTCTTCTACCAGAGGCATTCTTGGATTAGCAGTTGTACACTGGTCTTCAAAGGCTTTATCTGCTAATTCATCAACAACCCCCATAAATTCATCTTCTGCTATACCACATTCTCTAATTGAAAGTGGCATATCAAGTTCCTTACATAGTTCAATTATATTATGGATTAAACACCCAATATTTTGATGGGTATTACTACAGGGTAAACCCAGGTATTTTACTATCTCTGAGTATTTCTCATCAGCAATATAATACTCGTATTTTGGAAAAGAATTAAACTTGGTAGGTCTAGAGGCATTATAACTGATTACATGGGGTAATAGAATGGCATTTGCCCTGCCGTGGGGAATATGGAATTCACCACCGAGTTTATGGGCTAAACTATGATTTATTCCCAGAAAGGCATTGGTAAAAGCCATCCCTGCAATACAGGAGGCATTATGCATCTTTTCCCGTGCTTCCTGGTTTTCACCATTTCTATATGCCTGCGGTAAATAATCAAAACACAGTTGGATAGCTTTCATGGCCAGACCATCAGTATAATCAGAGGCCATCACCGATACATATGCCTCAATAGCATGTGTTAAGACATCAAGCCCTGTATCTGCGGTTACACTGGCAGGTAAGGTCTGAACAAAATCAGGGTCAATGATGGCAACATCAGGGGTCAATTCATAATCTGCTAGTGGATATTTTGTTTCGTTGGTTGGGTCTGTAATTACTGTAAAAGAAGTCACCTCTGAACCAGTTCCAGATGTAGTCGGTATGGCAACTAATTTTGCTCTTTTGCCTAATTCTGGATACTTAAAAACCCTTTTGCGGATATCCATAAATTTCATCCGCAAATCAGCAAAATCGGTTTCCGGGTGTTCATAAAACAGCCACATAGCCTTAGCAGCATCTATTACTGAACCACCACCCAGGGCAATAATTACATCAGGCTTAAAAGTATTAATAGCTTCCACACCCATTTCAACTGTCTGTACAGTAGGGTCAGGTTCAACCTCATCAAAAATTTCAGAATGGACATAATTCCTACCATCTCTCTTGCGGAGGTGATAAAGGGCTTTATTTACATAACCAAATTCTGTCATGGTCTTATCTGTTACAATAAAGGCCCGTGAAATATCAGGCATTTTAGCCAGATACTGCACTGAACCAGGTTGAAAATAGATTTTCTCTGGTATTTTAATCCACTGCATATTATACCTTCTTTTCGCTACCCTTTTTTTATTAATCAGGTTTACTACAGTAATATTTGCTGTAGTACTATTTCTTCCAAAGGAACCACAGCCCAAAGTAAGGGACGGCATTGTTGTATTATAGAGATCACCAATAGCACCATGGCTGGATGGCTGGTTTGTTATCAAACGGCCAGTGTTAACCCTTTCAGCAAACTCTTCAATTACCATTTCATCACTAGAATGAATAACTGCTGAATGACCTGAACCACCAAAATTAACCATCTCTATGGACCGTTCTATCCCTTCTTTATAACCACTGACCCGAAAACAGGCCAGTATCGGGCTTAGTTTTTCCCGGGATAAGGGGTAATCAGGGCCAACCCCAGCCAGTTCTGCTACAAGAATTTTTGTATCTTGAGGAACATCTATACCTGCCATGCTGGCTATATTATAGGCAGATTGCCCAACTATTTGTGGATTCATTGCTTCTTTTTCCTTATTAATAGCAATATCCTCTAATCTCGTTAGTTCATTTTCATTAACAAAATAACAGCCGAGTTTTTGCATATATGCCGTCACATCTTCATATACTTCATCATCTATAATAACAGCTTGTTCTGAAGCACAGATCATTCCATTATCAAAGGTTTTAGATAAAATCAAATCAGTAACAGCACGTTTTATATCAGCTGTTTTTTCAATATAACAGGGGACATTACCAGGACCTACCCCTAGAGCAGGTTTTCCCGCACTATAGGCAGCCTTTACCATAGATGAACCACCTGTTGCCAATATTAAAGATATACCATCATTTTTCATTAAAAACTGGGTCGCCTCTATAGAAGGTTTTTCAATCCACTGGATACAATCTATCGGTGCCCCAGCTCTAACAGCTGCCTCCCTCATTACCTGGGCTGATTCAACACTACATTGCTGTGAACCAGGATGAAAAGCAAATATAATTGGATTTCGTGCTTTAATAGCAATCAGACATTTAAATAATGTAGTAGAGGTAGGGTTAGTAACAGGTGTTATACCAGCAACAACACCTACCGGTTCTGCGATCTCATAATAATCCTCTTCTTGATTTTCATCAATAACACCAACAGTTTTTATATACTTAATACTATGATATATATATTCTGTAGCAAATAGGTTTTTCACTATTTTATCCTCATAAACACCCTTACCTGTCTCATTTACAGCAAGTTTAGCCAGTTTCATATGATTGGCTAGACCCGCCATAGCCATCTCTTTGACTATATAATCAATCTGGTCCTGATCAAGTCTAACCATTTTCATTAAGGCATTTTTTCCCTTTTTTATTAACTCCTCTACCTGTAATGCAGCATCATTTTCTCTACCAGCTATCTTCCTCTTGTCAGATCTCTCCTCTTGTGTTAATTTTTCTTCCAGTATCGCAAATTCGTAGTTATATTCCTTACTCATATAGAACCCCCTTTCAGCTTAGTTTTTGTATCTATAAGAAAATTTATTATAATTTTTATATAAAAAAACAATCTCTTTGTTCAACAGAGATTGTTATAAAATATAAGATATTTACTTTTCAAAAAACAATTTTCAGGAATTTAAAGACTCAGTATATAATATCTCTTTCTTTTTACCAAGAATACTAAACAAAACACCAGCAACTATAAAAACAGCACCAAAAATAAATTTGATATCAATATTTTCGCCCAGTATAATCCATCCCAATAGAACTGATACCATTGCCTGTATGGGATAAAAGAGTGAACACCTTCCCGCTTCTATCATTGATATACTTTTATTCCACAACATATGTGCCATGGCTGTACAGACAACACCTATATATATAAGAGAGAAAATAACTTTCCACTCCAGAACAAAATCAAAATCAGCTGTTACATGGAGTTCATAAATTGAAACAGGTAGTGTACAAAACATAGCTATAATTATACCATAGGTAGTAATAGTAAAAGAATCATATTTTTGAGTCACTTTTCTTACTATCACTGTCATAAGTGACCAGCTTATAACAGAAACAAAGGATAAAAGAATACCTAATATTTGCCCTGTAGCATTTCCTCCACCTGTAATAATATATGTACCTAAAATAGCTGCCATCACAGAAATCACCTTATTGATAGTTAATTTTTCATTAAGTATCAGGGCAGCAAACAATATGATAAAAACCGGATTCATTGAGTTAATTAGTGAAGCAAATGAGGCATTGGAAAGTTTTGTCCCTGCAAGTTGTGCCCCTATTGCCAGGAAATAACCTATGAAGCCAATGGAAAAAACATATTTATAATCCTTTCTTGCTATTTTTTCTGAGCCGTTTTTCCTAAAGAAAAAAAACAGAACAATCCCTGCAATAAAATAACGCAGAAACAAGACTGTAAAAACAGGTATCTTATCAAGCACATATTTACTGGCTACATATAGACTCCCCCAGGCACTAACTGTTATAGTTAAATAATAATATGCTAAATTATTTTTTTTAATAGTAATCATCTTCCTTGCAATATAGTTTAAATATGAACATTTTATGTATAATAAATGTTATATATGTTATTATCATAATTAGATTTAAAAAACCTTCTAGATGATTCTATCATAAATTTTATTAAATATAAATCATTGGGATGAAATAATTAGCTTAGGTAATAAAAATTGTTTTTTAATAATTATTTTTTTCTCCTTAGTTCCCTGTTTTACAAGTAAGTATAACAAATCATGTTTTTTAATCTCACTCTTATCTAAAGGAACTCTCTTACCATCCCTGGTAGTAACTTTGATAATTTTATCCCCAATATTTAAGCCACTTTTTTTAGCAGAAGACCCTGGCCACAGACTGACTATTTGCAAGCTACTATCTTCAACTTTCTGTAATGAAAACCCAAAATCATAGATATTAGTCTTCAGCTTTTTCCCCTTAACGTTTTTAAGATACATATAATTTTTGGGATAATCAATAATCACCTTAAAATTAGATAGAAAACTATTGCCAATCGTTCCAAAAGAAAGATCACTGTCATCAAAGTCTACTAGTAGATTAGAAAGCTGTAAATTACCAAACTGGACATGTTTAAGACGTCCAATCAGGCTTTTAGATTCACCAAATAATCCACCATGTGTAACGCCTTCTGATTCAATCAATGGAGAACTTAAATTTTGCTTAAATTGAGAAAGGTAACCTGTCGGAATATTTAAATATATATCTTTAGAATCACCAGTATCTATCCCACAGAAAATAGGTTTTTCAAGCCCTTCAAAAGTTAATGGGGTTGAAATCAAACCTGTCTGATCTTTATCTAGTCTTAAATGATAATCATAATTTGAAGTCTTAATTAGATCTGATTTTGTGTAAAGGGAAATTAATTTAGACTGGTAATCAATTTTCACAATAAAATTCTTCAAAAAATTACTCCCAAGAATTCCATCTATTGAATCAAATACATTATCCAGATCAAAGATGGCTGCTCCACAATCTTTTACCCCTGTGTTTCCCAGAACAATACTATCTAAGCTCACCAGAGATATATTTTGTGATTGAAAACCATCTCCAGCAGATACCTCAGCTATCTTGTCCAAACCAAGTTTGTCAGCAAGGCTTTTGTTTATCGTTGTTACTCCAGCACCAGTATCAAAAATAAAACGAAATTCTTCATCATTAGAGTTTAATTTTACATTAACTACAATATCATTAATAGCTTCAATAGCTTCAAAAGGAACAGTACTTTCAGCATTCTGATCTATTATTTGCCCTCCAGTCAAAATTTGCATAATATCTGGCGTTTCTGCCAGAACAGAAAAAGTAAATAGTAAAAACAATGATAATATAATTATACTTATCTTACTCAACATTATAATTCCCCCTCGTAACTAATTTTTTAAATGTTATTATTTACAATATTATTGTAAATAAACGCATCCCTATTATTATTAGATATTTTCTATTATAATCCTTTTTAACTGGAAAGTAAACATCTTTTTATTTTTTATGAATAAATCTACTGTAAAACAGACTTCCATAATTTTTCTTTAAAATCTATTGTTCTATTTATATTAATACTCTATAAATTCATAAATTATTGTTAATTATCTGGATAAAAGCTTTACTGGCATTTTTAAATACCTATACATATGTTAATTTTCTTATTAATTTTAGGATTAAAATAATTCCTGTATAAATTCAAATTAATTATCTCTATTAGTTATAATCCTCTTTGCTGAAAAATAATTATTAACTATAGCAAATTTATATAGGGGGTTAATCTTAATGAGAGATAAACAAAATGAAAGGATAATTATATCAGCATTAATTGCTATCCTGATTACTGTTTTTATTATTGTATTTTCTGAAGATGCTTTCAATGCAGCTTTAGAGGGACTAAAAGTCTGGTGGGATGTAGTCTTTCCCTCACTGCTACCTTTTTTTATAATAGCAGAAATATTAATGGGGCTTGGAGTAGTACATTTTATGGGGGCATTACTTGAACCCCTTATGCAGCCGCTTTTTAAGGTCCCGGGTGTAGGGGCTTTTGCCATGGCCATGGGGTTGGCCTCCGGTTATCCGATAGGAGCAAAAATAACCGGTAACCTTAGAAGAAAAAATCTCTGTACTAAAACTGAGGGCGAAAGACTGGTAAGTTTTACCAACACTGCAGATCCCCTCTTTATGATTGGGGCTGTTGCAGTTGGTATGTTTCACAAGGCAGAGTTAGGCATAATAATCGCTGCAGCTCATTATATCTCCAGTATTATTATCGGCATCCTATTACGATTCTATAAAGGAACAGAAGGTAAAATACAAAATACAAGATATAAAAATAACCACAGAAGTAGAAGGAAAAATATCTTTTCTTATGCAGTTACTGAATTAATAGCCGCTAAAAAAAATGATGGGCGTACATTTGGTGAATTACTGGGTGATTCGATAAAAGAATCGATCAACACCCTGTTTCTGGTGGGCGGTTTTATTATCCTTTTTTCAGTTGTAACCAGAATCTTCATTGTTACCAGTTTTCTTGATGCTATTGGGGGACTGATAATCATCTTACTACGGCCTTTAGGATTAACCGAAGCCATGATATTACCATTAATAAGCGGTTTTTTTGAGATTACCAATGGTTCTAATCTGGCTAGCCAGGCTCAAGCACCTTTGATTCATCAACTAATCATAGCCAATGCCATTATAGCCTGGAGTGGTCTATCTGTCCATGCCCAGGTAGCTACTATGGTTAATGGTACTGATATTAGCCTTAAACCCTATTTTTTTTCAAGGATATTACAAGGTATACTGGCTGCTATTCTAACTATATTTATTTTTACTTTTTCTGGAGAACGTATTGAAACAACCTTTGCTCCTTTTGTACAGGGTTTCAATATTCATAATGGCTGGTTATTTACCTTGATAATTTTTGTGGGAATTATCATCTGTTCACTTGTAATTGCGCTGCTATTAAATATATTAAAAAAGATTAAAATTATATTTTTTCACTTCCATGGGTAAAATGTAATACAATAATAAAAAAAATCAAAGTTAAAATTATTTATAAATATGATATTTTTTCATTAGTTCTTCTTCCACCTGTTCAGGGACAAGCTCAGCTATATTACCCCCAAATTGGGCTACTTCTTTTATAACACTTGAACTCAAAAAGGCATATTTCGTATCTGTCATAAAAAATATTGTTTCAACCTCACCATCAATCTGTTTGTTTAAGGATGCCATCTGAAATTCCCCTTCAAAATCAGATACAGCACGCAGTCCACGAATAATTGCAATAGCTTTTTTTGATTTAACATAATCAACTGTTAGACCCTCAAATTTATCTATAATTACATTATCTATCCCTCTGGTTGCTTCAATGAGGAATTTTTCTCTTTCTTCCATTGAAAACAGGGGTTTTTTCTGGGGATTATGAAAAACAGCTACAATAACTTCATCAAACACACTACAGGCCCTTTTTATAATATCAAGATGTCCATTTGTAATTGGGTCAAAACTCCCGGGATAAACCACTTTACTAGTCATTTTATCACCCTTTTGCAGAATATATTGTTATACCTGTATCACCATATGACTTAGATTTAATAAACTCAAGAGATTGGTATTCTTTCATTTCTTCTTCAACACCATGTTCTACAACTACTATGCCATCTTGGGCTATCACTCTATTTTTTATAATCAACTCCAGAGCTCTAGCTGCATAGTTTTTTCCATAAGGGGGATCCATTAAAATAAGGTCAAAATTACTGCTGATGTTCTGTAAAAATATAAAAACATCCTCTCTGAGTACTACCGCTTTATCAGAGAAATTACATCTCTCTATATTATCCTTAATAACCTGTATATTTCTTTTGTTTTTTTCTACTAGTAACAGTTCTTTGGCCCCCCTACTTAAACTCTCCAGACCGAGGCTACCAAATCCTGCAAACAAATCAAGTACACGGGCAGCAGGTATATAGAAATTAATAATACTAAATAAGGACTCTTTAACCCGGTCCAAAGTTGGTCTAGTTGGGGTGCCTTTAATAGATTTTAGTTTTCTACCACCAGCAATTCCTGCAATGATACGCATAAAACACTCCTTTTGATTTAAGTATGTGTTCGAAAAGAATTGTTTTAGGTGATTATATTTCCCGGAACGAAGTTAAGGTGCTACCGCTGCAACACAACATTAAACTGTTCTTGTGGGCTCAAGTCAAATACGGAGTACCTGTGGTGCAAGTCGATTCGTTAGTACTGGCCTCAACAATGCGTTTATAATAGAAGAGGGCAGTGAGTGAATGGATATATAATCACCGGAGTATAAGCAATAACTTTTCGAACAGGCTCTTTAATAATTTAGAAAAAATATTTTTTAATTTATGTATATTACATAAAAAGAAAGTTATACTAATAGTAGTTCCATTTAGGGGATGAGGATTTAAATAAGGAGTAAGTGTTAAGTCCTCCCCATTTAAAACTCTTCCTCCAATTTCTCCTCTCCCAAAAGGAGTTGGTTTATCAACCAACTCCTTTTATACTTTTAATTCTAGATTTAGTAACTTATTATATAAGCATGGATACTTGTATTTTAAAATTCCATTATTATTAATAAGTCCCTCTGCTTCCTCTCTGGCAGTAATTAGTATCCTATTATCCTTTAGTATATTAGCAACCTTTAGGTCAGGGAGTCCATGCTGTCTAATACCAAAAAATTCCCCTGGACCCCTTATTTCTAAATCAGCTTCAGCAATTTTAAATCCATCATCAGTCTCGGTCATAACACTTAATCTCTTGGTACCTTCCTCGGTCCTGGGATTAGCAATCAAAATACAATAGGATTGATATTTACCACGACCTACCCTACCCCTTAACTGGTGTAACTGGGCAAGACCAAACCTTTCAGCATTCTCAATTATCATTATTGAGGCATTAGGAACATCAACACCAACCTCTATAACTGTAGTAGAGATCAGTATATCTATTTTCCCTTCTCGAAAGTCTTTCATAACAGTTTTTCTTTCTTCCTGCGTAATTTTACTATGTAATAAACCAAGTCTATACTGGGAAAAAGTATCTTTAGTTAAGGTTTTAAACATCTCCATTGCTGATACAGCGACTATTTCTTCAGATTCTTCAATTAATGGACAAACTATATAGACCTGTCGACCTTTATTAATTTTCTCTTTTACAAAACTATAGATTGAGCTGCGGGCTTTCTCTGTCCTCCAGGTAGTAATTACAGGACTGCGTCCAGGCGGTAGTTCATCAATAATCGATAAATCCATATCTCCATATAGGGTAAGAGCAAGTGTTCTGGGTATTGGTGTAGCAGTCATGACTAATAAATCAGGGTTATCACCCTTGTCCTTTAATTTAAACCTCTGTTCTACACCAAACCTATGTTGTTCATCTATAACAATTAAGCCTATTTTATAGTATTCTAAATCTTCCTGAAAAAGGGCATGTGTTCCTATGATTAAATCTACTTCTTTATTTTTTATTAACTCCTTTAGCCTACTGCGTTCAGACTCTTTTAAGCTACCGGTCAATAATACAACATTAAATCCTAGATCCCTTAATAATGGTTTTAATTTTAGATAATGTTGTTCAGCAAGTATCTCTGTAGGGGCCATCATTATGCCCTGATAAGTATTAGCCATAGTCTCCACTAAAGCCATAGCAGCTATTATTGTTTTCCCAGAACCAACATCTCCCTGCAGAAGACGCTGCATTGGTACTGGTCTAGCCATATCTCTCTTAATTTCAGTCCAGACCCTCTGCTGGGCAGTGGTAAGTTCAAATGGTAATATCTCCTTAAATTTATCCAGAGTATTGATTTCCCCTTTATGTTCTACACCTTTAACTCCAGTAAGATTCTTTTTCCGCTGTAAAACCAGTAACTGTAGCAAAAATAGTTCTTCAAAGGCCAGTCTCTTTCTGGCAGCAATATAGTGTTTTCTATCCCTGGGAAAATGCAATCCCCAGAGACTTGTTGTTGTATCAGGAAATCTATATTTTTTAATCAAATAATCGGGCAGTAGGTCATTTACATGACAGGCAAAATCACTTAAGGCTTTATACATAATTTCCCGTAATTTCTGCTGACTTATACCCTCTGTTAACGCATAAATTGGTACTACCCGTCCAGTATGTATCGTTTCCCCACTCTCAAGTTCCTCAAAGACAGGGTTATTAATCTCTTTTTTTCCGAAGCCCCAGGCTTTATCAGATAGTTTACCACTAAAAATATATTCCTTCCCTTTTTGAAACTTTTTCTTTAAGTATGACTGATTAAACCATGTACCATTTATACAATCACTACCATCACTAATAGTTACCTTTAGAATTCTTAATCCCCGCTTGATCTTCTGTTCATAAATCTTTAAAACCTTACCCTTAATAGTAATTTCTTGCCCGGGTTTAACAGAATTCATAGGAACATATTTACTTCTATCCTGATAATCACGAGGGAAATAATACAACAAATCTTCTACAGTTGTGATATTTAACTTCCCCAGTAATTTTTTATAGGCAGGGCCGACCCCTTTGATAAATTGAACACTTTTTGGTAGTTCATTTTTCATAATTCAAGAAAATCCCCTTTTATGACAACTCCTCCATAAACAGAAGGTCCTGTATGACAGCCCAGGACAGGGCTTATCCAGTTTGAAAAATTAAGGTATTCTCCATTAGCCTTAGATATATTATTTAAAACACTTTCTTTAAAAAATTGATAATTATCCAGCTCATCAAGTCCATGAATAAAAGCAACCCAGCCATTGTTGGCTGCTGATAATTCTGTATTTACTAATCTAGATAGTTTCCTGGCAATTCTTTTTTTGCCTCTGATTTTTTCATAGGGCAATATCCTTCCGTCATCCCCTGGGATACTAAGAACCGGGTAAATATTTAAAACCGAAGCAAAAAAAGCCTGGGCTTTACCTATTCTTCCGCCTCTTTCTAAATAACTGAGGTCATTAACTGTAAAATATATACTAATTTTATCTCTTGCCTTTTTTAATATCTCAATAATATCATTAAGATCTCTACCTACCTCTATTAATTTTGCAGCCAGTAGAACAAGAAATCCTATACCCAGACTGGCTGACAGAGAATCAATAACTTCAATCTGAACCCCGCTTACCTGTTCAGCAGCCATCAGGGCAGAATGACAGGTACCACTTAATTTACCTGAAAGATGTATAGATATAATAACATCATATTTTTGGGACATATGCTGATATTTCTCTACAAAAAATCCAATAGACGGCTGAGAAGTTGTCGGTAGTTCTTCCGATTCTTTTATTTTCTTAAAAAAATCCTCACCTGTTAACTCTAACATATCCTGAAAAATATCTTCCCCAAAATGGAGTGTTAGTGGTACGATTTCTATCTCATATCTATCTATTAATTCCTGGCTCAAATCACAAGTACTATCTGTTAGAAGACCAATCTTCATTCTCACACCCCTATTCAAGTGATATAATGAAGGGATAGAGGGGCTGTTTGCCATTATATATCTCTATTTCATCAAAATCAAAATTATTAAATATCTGTTCCTTTAAGGCAATAGCTTCCTCTTTACTTACCTCTTCACCATAATAAATAGTAAGCAGTTCTTCATCATCCAGTATTTCGTTAATCATCCCTATAACAACCTCATTATAATCACTACCATGTAGTTTAATATCATGATTAAATAACCCGATAACATCACCAGTTTTAATTTCAAGTCCATTTACTTTAGAGTCCTTAACAGCAGTTGTAATCTCTATTGTCTTAACATTCTCCATCTCAGTTATCATTGCATCTTTAAGGTCACTTAAAACCGCCTCTTCATTAAAAACAAGCAAACTGCTAATTGCCTGAGGGATAGATTTAGTAGGTACTACTTCAACCTTCTTATCACTTAGTGAAGCAGCCTGTCTGGCAGCAGAAATAACATTTTTGTTATTTGGTAAAATAATCAATTCAAGACTATTTATATCCTCTATAGCCTTCAAAAAATCATTAGTACTTGGATTCATTGATTGTCCACCATCAATGATAATATCGACCCCCAGGTCATGTAGTATTTTTTTGATACCTTCACCCTGGCCGACAGCAATAATACCTTTTCCCTGACTGGAAATAAACTCTTTTTTTTGTTTCTTTTCCTCCTGGCGTATCTTTTCTTCACTCTGGAGTCGCATATTATCTATCTTGATATCATTTAATGAACCTATTTTAAGACCGTATTCCAGGATTACACCTGGGTGATTGGTATGAATATGAATTTTTATAATATTATCAGTACCAACAACAAGGAGAGAATCACCAAAATCCTCCAGCTCACTCCTTAACTTCTTAATATTCCTTTTACTATTAGTCTCAATAAGCACTTGGGTACAATAAGTATATTTTAAGTTCTGTTTTATATTTTTTTTCTCTGTTGCCTGAATTAATTCCAGATCTTTATGTTCATAAGCCTTCTGCCCTATCAAACCCTTTAAGAGTCCTTCCAGAATCGTTAGATACCCCTGTCCCCCAGCATCAACAACCCCTGCCTCCTTTAGTTCAGGCAGCATCTGGGGTGTTTTTTTCAGAGCATCACGCGCATAGGCAATTGTATTTTCCAGTACAGCTACCAAATCGAGCTCTTTTTTATAGGCCATTTCAGCACCATCAGCAGCCTTTCTGGAAACAGTTAAGATAGTACCCTCAACTGGTTTTAATACCCCCTGATAGGCTATTTCCGAAGCCTTTCTCAGGGAATCAGCCAGATGACTGCTGTCCATTAATTTATTGTCTTTATTTGCCAGGGAGAACCCCCGTAATAACTGAGATAAAATAACACCAGAATTACCTCTGGCTCCCATTAATGCGCCTTTAGCAAGGGCTTCATTAATCTTACTTACATCATTTTCTTTAATTTTTTTTACCTCTTTAACTGCATCAAGAAAGGTAAGATACATGTTTGTACCGGTATCACCATCAGGAACTGGAAAAACGTTTAAAGAATCTATTAAGGATTGCTGTTCTTTCAACCACATCAGGGAAGAAAGTAACATCTCTTTAAATTTATCTCCATTAATAGTTTTGATAAATCCTCTGACTTTTTCATTAACCTGCATTACCAACCCTCACTCCCTGTACATTGACCTCTATTTCTGTAACTTTTATTCCGACTTTATCTTCAAGGGTATAATTAACCCTTTCTATTATATTATGTGCTACCTGGTGAATATTGGTACCATATTCAACAATAATATTTAGTTCTAAACTAACATTATCATCTTCAACTTCAACAATAACCCCCTTACTAAGGTTTTCCCATCCCAGTAAATGGGCAATTCCATCCTGCACCTTACTGGAGGCCATACCTACTAAACCATAGCATTCCATGGCGGCAAGACCTGCTATTTTAGCAATAACCTCTTTAGCTATTGTTATTTTACCATAGTCATTTGTCCATTCCTTTTCCATGCTTTCACCTCTTTTCATAACTATTCTACTATATTATATTTTCCTATGCAAGAATAAAAGAGTTTTCACTATCTCTTTTATTTATAATACTTAATATATTCAATAAATAACTAGAAAAATCCTGCTTTTCTACTTGCTTATTCTTTATTACCTATGATAAAATATGTTTTGGACGCAAAATCAATTTAAATAAATATTACATTGTTAATAAGAGGAGGTGGAGTAGGATGGCCAGAGTTTGTGAAATTTGCGGTAAAGGTAGTGTCAAGGCTAACAATATCACTAGACGTGGTAAGGCCAAAAAAGAAGGAGGCGTTGGTAGACATATTACCAAGGTATCCGGCAGGAGACAAAAACCCAACCTGAAAAAGGTTAAGGCTATTATTGATGGAAGTCCCAAAAGAATAAAGGTTTGTACTCAATGCCTGAAATCAGGAAAGGTTAACAGGGCATATTAATATACATCTCTATATTATTATTATTTATAAAAGAGTAATTCTTAGTAAAATAAGAATTACTCTTTTAATTTATATACTATTTTTTAATATATTTCTACTAAGTAATAGAGCTTAATTCCCTGGTATGTTTTTTTATCTCTTCAGCAGATATATCTACCCTGGCCACACCACTATCAACTGCTGCCCTGGCAACTGCAGCTGCTACCTCAGGGGCTACCCTGGGATCAAATGGAGCAGGCACAACATAATCTGCAGCCAGGTCTTCCCCTACCAAATTAGCAATGGCATGTGCTGCAGCTAATTTCATCTCTTCATTAATATCTTTTGCTCTAACATCAAGGGCACCTCTGAAAACACCTGGAAAGGCCAGCACATTATTTATCTGGTTGGGATAATCAGACCTACCAGTAGCAATAATCTTTGCCCCAGCTTTTTGGGCTAATTCAGGTGCAATTTCAGGTGTTGGATTAGAGAGACCAAATATTACAGGGTTATCTTTCATAGTTTTAACCATTTCTTCACTCAGGACATTGGCAACTGATAAACCAATAAATACGTCAGCATCTTTGATTACATCAGCTAATTCACCTTTAATTTTATCAGGATTAGTAAGGGCAGCCAGTTCTTCTTTAGCAGGATTCATCCTTTCTTTTCTTCCCTCATAAATAGCCCCCTTACTATCACAAACAACTATGTTTTGAACACCCTCTTTTAACAACAATTTAGTTACAGAGGTAGCTGAAGCTCCTGCACCATTCACTAAAATTTTTATATCGTCTATTTTTTTTTCAATGAGTTTTAAGGAATTTATAAGACCAGCCAAACTTACAATAGCAGTCCCATGCTGGTCATCATGAAAAATAGCCATATTTGTTTCTTCCTTGAGACGATTTTCAATTTCAAAACATTCCGGTGCTGCAATATCCTCCAGATTGATTCCAGCAAAGGTTGGTTCCAACAATTTTACAAACTTAACAATCTCATCAACATCTTTTGTTCCAACGCAAATTGGAAAGGCATCAACCCCGGCAAACTCTTTAAATAAAACAGCCTTACCTTCCATAACAGGCAGAGCAGCTTCAGGACCAATATCACCAAGCCCCAGTACTGCTGTCCCTGAGGATACGACTGCCACAAAATTCCCTCTATTAGTATATTCATAAATAGCATCTCTATTTTCTTCAATCTTTCTACATGGTTCAGCTACACCTGGTGAATATGCCATACTAAGGTCATGCTTGTTTTTCACAGCAACTTTACTTTTAATGCTTATCTTTCCCCGATTTTTCTTATGCATATCCAGGGCTTCATCATAAATTGACATCTGTTATCACTCCTAGAATTATAATTATTTAAATTTCTTCACCTAATTATATAATATTTTACCTGCTCTGTCATCATTATCAACTTTTAATCTGATGTATATATTTATTTACAATATGATTTTATCCCATCTTCATAGAGGTCATTACCATAGATATCATTGATTACAAAAACAGGCAAATCTTTTACCTCTAAGCGGTGAATTGCCTCTGGACCAAGTTCAGGATAGGCAACTATTTCAGCTTTTTTAATAGAATTTGCAATCAAAGCAGCTGCCCCACCTACAGCAGCAAAGTAAATCCCTTTATATTTAGAAATAGCCTCTTTAACTTCAGTTGAACGGCCTCCTTTACCAATCATACCTTTTAAACCATTTTCTAATAACACTGGTGTATAGGGATCCATCCGATAACTTGTAGTTGGTCCAGCTGAACCAATTACTTTACCTGGTCTGGCAGGTGCTGGACCAACATAATATATTACCTGTCCCTTAAGTGGTATAGGTAGTTCTTCCCCTTTTTTAATTAATTCTACCAACCTCTTATGTGCTGCATCACGGGCCGTAAATATCGTACCACTAATATAAACCCTATCACCAGCTTTTAAGCCTGCTATATCCTTTGTTGACAGTGGTGTGCTTATCTCCATAATATCCCTCCTACAATACAATTTCTTTATGTCTGGCCGCATGACAGTTGATATTGACTGCTACTGGTAATGAGGCTATATGACAGGGATATTCCTTTATCTTAACTGCCAGGGCAGTCTTCTTTCCACCTAACCCCTGTGGCCCGATTCCCAGTTTATTTATATCCTTTAATAATTCCTGTTCAAGCCTAGCAATCACTGGGTTTTCACTACTGTCGTCTACTGGTCTAAGTAGGGCTTCCTTGGCCATTAGAGCAGCCTTTTCAAAATTACCACCAATACCGACCCCGACTATAATTGGTGGACAAGGATTAGCGCCAGCCTCCCTGACAGCATTGATAACTACCTCTTTAACCCCTTCAATACCATCGGCAGGCTTTAACATCTGCAGTCTACTCATATTTTCGCTACCCCCTCCTTTAGGAGCAGCAATTATCTTTAGTTTATCCCCTGGAACTATCCTGGTATGAATTACAGCAGGGGTATTATCCCCTGTATTAATCCTGTCAATAGGAGATTTAACCATTGATTTTCTTAAATACCCGTCCTGATACCCCTTGCTGACACCTTCATTAACAGCATTATAAATATTACCATTTATATATACTTCATTACCGATCTCCAGAAAAATTACAGCTACACCTGTATCCTGACAAACAGGCACCCTTTCTCCTGCTGCTATGCCAGCATTTTCCAGCAATTGTGCGAAAATATCCTGACCTATCACAGATTCTTCTTCCCTTTTACCATCATGAAGGGCTTTAAGCATATCATCACCGAGGAAATAATTTGCTTCCTGTACAAGTTGAGCCACTGCTGATACAATCTCTTTTTTGTCTATCTGTCTCATTTTATAATCACCCTTTTTTAAAGCTTTGTTTATCAACATAACCCTGATAAATAGAATCAGGGTTAAAAAATTATATTAGAGCTAATCATTAAAATAAAGATCTAGGTACTCACCACTAAGGTATTCAGGTTTTTTACCAGTAGTCTTTTTTATTTCTTTTGTCATATATTCTATACGGGTCTGAGGGTTAGGATGGGTTTGTAATAATTCCAGTAATTCACTATTATAACTACCATTAAGTCTATCCAAAATCTGCATTACTTGTACAGCACCACTGGGATTATAACCTGATTTATCTAACAATTTTACAGAAAACAAATCTGCTTCTTCTTCGTTTTCCCTGGAATAACCCTTATTAATCAATGTCAGCCCAAATTTTTTTAATAAATTATAAGTATTATCTGAAGAATCCTTACCAACAATCTGGTCCAGTAACCAGCTGCCAATACCAAGCCCAATGACACTCTTTAATTGACCATCAATATGGTCATTAACTCCATGCCCCATCTCATGTGCTATAACCGCTGCACGCTGATCACTATTAGCCAGTCTATCTAATAATCCCCTGAATAAAACAACCTTCCCATCACCTATGTAATAAGCATTTACCACATCTGAATCCACATAATGTATTTCAAAATGAAGTTTTGTGTCAAGCCTGTTTGTTAAATTATCTAATATCTTAACAAAATAATCATTACCATCAAGTTTATAAATGTTATCGCCATATTCATCATATAAATCATCAAGATTAAGTTTAGCTACATATTCCTCATAATCAGATACTGCAAATGTTACGGAGCTTAATAACAATAACACTATAAAGATAGATAAAAACCAAAAATATCTTTTAAATGATATCTTCACAAAACGCCCCCTCCTGTTTCATTGAGTATGTAATAATAAACTGGCTTCATCTATAGCCTAAAACTTTTTCATAATCAAAACAATAAACAATCATAAACCAGACAAATATATTTGCTGAACGACTCTAGAAATTGTCTGGAGGTAGGACACCAAAAGACAATTTCTCGACAGTAAGAGTAGGCATAACGCCGTAGCGCACGACAAGGAAAGCAAATATATTTGTCGGCCTTTAAAGTTATCCACAATTTCAAAGTTACATATTTAATTATATATTATAAATTCTAAATATCAAATAAAAATCCTGCATAATTTAAGAAATTATAAATAAAGGGTAGTTAATGATTAACTACCCTTTATTTTACACGCCTGAGTGCTTTAAGACCTTCTCTTTTTCTATTTAATTTAATCAATTTATTAAGTGAACAAACCGTTATAATAGGAATCCTTACCCCTTTTAATAAGGCAAAATCACCATCAAAACCTGTAACCTGGAATAAAAGGTCATTCTTTTCTTCCTTTCTGACAACAAAATCACCTAATTTTATATTCAACTTATTTCCCCCCCTGTTTAAATCCTCATTTAATACTATTAAACAAAGGGTCAGGATATAACAATATTCTCTATGTATTATTACGCAAGATATAGACCAATACCCCATTTTTAATCCTTACACTGGCAGATTCACTCTCTATTAGATTACTAATACCCCGTGTCTTATATCTAATTAACCTGGCCTTATCCAGCTTATATTTACACCCTGAAATATCTACATCAGTTACCTGTCTACTTAAAGGTAGTAATGATAATCCCATACCTTTTTTATCATTAAATTTCTTTTTCCCTTTAACAATGCCTATTTCAATTCCTGGTTCTTTTATAATAGCATTGATACCCTGTTTGGAAGCATATTCAAGCAAAAAGACATTGGCTAACTGCTGATCAAATCTTCCCCCCAAAGAAGCAGTAATAATAAGATCATTTATGTGATTGGACAAACAGTAATCAACTGCCAGTTCCCCATCTGTCTCATCTTTTTCCCGGGGATATTCTATGATTTTTATTCCTTTTAGCTTATATTCCTTAATTTTATACTTTGTTAGAGAATCTAAATCTCCAATAATAAGCTCAGGTAGAAAACCTATCTCTTCCAATAATAAACTACCACCATCCACCCCAATTACAATCCTATCCTCAAAATCTATTAACTTTTTATACTCATTACTACCAGCTATTAATTTCCCATTTAATACTATAACTGCAGAATCACGCATTTTTATCTCCCTTTATTATAAGAACAAAATATAACTAATTCATATCCAGTGCCTTATATAATGGAATAATAATAATAAAAGATACAATCAAAGACGGTAATATAAAGCTCCCATTATATATCGTAGAATATAACCAGACATTCTGCCCTTCAGGTGCATAGTGGCCGAAAAATATTACCCCTGATAAAAGATGTGATAAAAACCGTCCTAAACCACCAATTAAAACACCTGCAAAGGCTGTACAGTAAAATAACCGCTGACTCCTATTTTTAATTACAATAAAACCAGCTAGACCAAGTAACATATAAGCTACCGGATAATCAAGCAGTAATTGTACAGGGTGAACAATATAGGCATCAAACATAAGCTGGGCTAAGCCATAGATGAAACCAGTTAACATACCGGGAAAACCACCCCAGCGCAGGGCAATAATTAGAATAGGCATCATTTCCAGACTTACTGAACCTCCTTGAGGCATTTTCCATAATCGAAAAAAATTCAAGACAACACTAAGGGCAACAGCAAGCCCCATCTCTGTCATCATTCTTACCCTTTTATTTGGCATAAAAAATCTCCTCCTGTTATTTTAGTAAGCAAAACCAGAGGAGCAGTAAAGATTTTTCCCTTCGCCTGCATTACCAGGATCAGGTCAGTGGGTCGATATGAGTATCCTCTCAGCCCTCCAGTTAGGCTCCCCATTTAAGTATATTCATCAAAAAAGTTAAAAATCCTGCAATAAACACCCTTTATTTAGTCTTTTCACGCATTTTAGCTAAGGTATCAGCTGGATTATCTGTTTTAAATATTGCCGAACCAGCCACAAATATATCTACCCCAGCATTAGACAATTCATTAATGTTGTCTAAATTAACCCCACCATCAATTTCTATTTTTATATCCAGATTACTTTCCTGAATAAGTTCTTTTAATTTTACTATCTTTTGAAACATTAGTGGGATAAAGCTTTGGCCGCCATATCCAGGGTTTACAGTCATTAATAAAATATAATCAATTTTATCAAGAACATATTCCAGTACATTTAAGGGGGTTGACGGATTTAATGCTACACCTGCCTTACAGCCTTTATCTTTTATCTGTGAAATCACCCGGTCTAAATGAGTAACTACCTCAGCATGGACAGTAATGAGATCACTACCTACTTCTGCAAAGGTAGTTATATATTTTTCAGGCTCAACAATCATTAAATGAGTATCAAATTTCAATGATGAATAAGGTCTCAATGCTTTAATAAGACCTGGCCCAAAACTTATATTAGGAACAAATCTACCATCCATTACATCTAAGTGGAGGAAATCAGCTTTTTCAACTTTTTTAATTTCTTCCCGTAAATTACTAAAATCTGCTGCCAGAATTGACGGTGAAAATAATGACATCGCATACACTCCCTACTTATTTATTTCTTCATAAAATAATTGATATGACTTATACCTATCTCTGGAAAGCAAACCATTACTAACTGCATCTTTAACAGCACATCCTGGTTCATGTGTATGACTACATCCCCTGAACTGACATTTATCCAGATAATCACTAAACTCGGGGAAAAAATACCTTAATTCCTGATGTTTTATATGCTTAATAGATAATGAAGTAAAACCAGGTGTGTCCGCTAACCAGCCACCTTTATTAACAGGTAGCAATTCAACATGTCTAGTAGTATGAACACCACGTTTTAATTTAGGACTAAGTTCAGCAACAGCCAGTTTTGCATCAGTCATTTCATTAATTAAAGATGATTTACCTACCCCTGAAGGTCCTGTTAAAACATTAACATGTTCATCTAGTGTTTTACCTAAGATATCAAGACCTTTTTTTTCTTTTACACTTATAAAATATATTTTATAACCTGCCTGAAAATAATCTTCAAAACCCTCTACTGGGGATTTATTCATACTTAGCTCCATTTTATTAATGATAATAAGGGGCTTCAGCCTCATATCTTCAACCATTAGCAAAAAACGGTCTAATAACCTCCTATCAAAAGCTGGTTGATCCATGGCTAACATAATAAGTACTTGATCAACATTGGCAATACTAGGTCTAAAAAGAAGATTTTTTCGTTGATAAAGCCTTTCTATAACCCCATCAGTAAACTCCACTAGATCACCTGGATAGATCTTATCTTTTATTTTTCCGCGAACCTTAGTTTGATATATCTTCTGATTACTGTCTGCTGGAAAGAAAAATCCCCCAACAGCCTTAGTCACTATACCTTTCATTGCTTCCTCCCTTTAATATCCCAGCTTGTACTCTTGCCACAATTGATCATTAGTATATACCTCAAATATTGTTGGACCAACACTATTAAAGTTCAAAGCAATATAATCCCCTGGTTGATGTTTTTTATTATATATAAGATCACTTCCATTGTTATCATAGATAATTATTTTTATCTCTTGATTCCTCGGGCCAGCAGGGACTGACTGAATTTTAAATACCCCTGAGTGAACATCAGCATTATCTTCGTTGAGCAGCCCCTTACTAATTGTAATATTAATTTTACTTCCTTCGGCAATTTCATTGCCAGAACTATACTGCTGCTTGGCAACCTGGCCTTCCTTAAATCTCTTACTATACTCCTCATTTATTTCACCAAGAGTAAGATTATATGCTTCAATTCTTTCAACTGCTTTTTCCCTACTTAACCCCAGAAGCTCTGGCATTATTACCCGGTTTGGTTCTGGACCTTTACTGATAATGAAGTCAATTTCTTCTTCTACCCCAATCTCTTCACCAGGTTCAGGATCTTGGTTAACTATCTCCCCCTCTGTAATCTCACTGGAATAGATATACTCTTCCTTCCCCATGATAAGGTTATTATTATCCAATATAACCCGGGCCTCTCTTAAGGTTAACCCCAGAAAATCAGGTGCTTTTAATCTGGCAGGTCCTTTACTAACAGTAACCATAATAACCCTGGTCTGACGGACTCTTTCACCACCTGTCGGGTACTGAGAAATAATATCCCCCTTTGGAATTTCCGGGTGGTTAACCCCTTCATTTTGCTCCTCTATCTGCAGCCCTACCTGGGCTGCCTCTTTAGCTGCTTCCTGAAGGTTCATACCAATAATATCTGGAACCTCAACAACTGGAACATCCATATAGCGTTGATAAAAGATAAACATAGTTATCCCTGTAATTGCTAGAAAGATAACTAATGCCACGATCCATTTAACCCAGGCTATTTTTCCTCTTTCTTTTTGCTGACTTAGATATTCCCTCTCATCACTACCCGTTTTTATCCCCTTATCTCTACTATCTACCTTTACTCTTTTTAAAACCTTGGTCTCGTCATTATCTGAAGCAACAAAATTAGCTGGTTTAATATTATCTTTTAGCTTAGCAATGACCTTATTAATACTCTTTTTCATCTCATCAGCATTCTGAAATCTAACTGAAGGTTCTTTAGCAATAGCCCTCATTACTAATTTTTCAACTTCTTCAGGTATATCAGGGTTAATCAGACCAGGTCGTTTAGGTTTTTCCTGGATATGTTTTAAAGCTACAGAAATCGGGCTATCACCCTTAAAAGGAACTTGACCTGTCAACATTTCATAGATTACTATGCCCAGTGAATATAGGTCTGAATAACTCTTTATTTCTCCACCTCTGGCCTGCTCAGGAGAAAAATAATGGGCACTCCCTACAACAGTATCAGTTATTGTCAAGGTGGATGATGTTGCTGCCCTGGCAATACCAAAATCAGTTACTTTTACCTGTTTATCAGGGGTTAATAAAATATTATGAGGCTTAATATCACAATGAATAATATTATTGTTATGGGCGACTATTAAGGCAGCACATATCTGCCGGGCTATATCCAAAGCCTCAAAGGTATCCAGTCTACCTTTTTCCTTAATAATATCCTTTAAGTTATAACCATCAACATCCTCCATCACCAGGTAATGATATTTTCCATCCTGTCCAATATCAAAAATATTAACTACATTTGGGTGTGACAAACGGGCAACTGCCTTGGCTTCATGCCTGAATCTCTTTACAAAATCCTTATCATTTATATATTCAGGACGTAACATCTTGAGGGCCACTTTGCGGTCAAGGAGATCATCCTGGGCTTCATAGACAATAGCCATACCACCCTTACCCAGTTCCTTTATTATTTTATAACGTTTATTTAATACTTTTTCCAGCATGCTTACACCCCATATTATACCCGGAAGAGAATAAATGTAATATTATCATTACCACCATTTTCCAGGGCCTTTTCTCCCAAATTATTACTTAACTCTTTTAGATTAGAATGACTCTGATACAACTCTTCAATAATATTAAATTTAACCATATCACTTAAACCGTCAGTACAGAATAACAGGATATCATTATTCTGTAAGGAAACCTTTTTGGTCTCAACCTTTAAGTTACTAGAAGTACCCAATGCCTGGGTAATTATATGTCGTTGTGGATGATTAAAGGCCTCTTTACATGTTATTTGATTATTTTTAAGTAGTTGATTTACCAGGGAATGATCAGTGGTTAGTTGTTTGCCAGTATTATCCCTGAAAAGATATATTCTACTATCTCCTACATGTCCAATATATAAAGAATTTTGGTAGATTATACCCATTGAAAGAGTTGTACCCATATCACGATACTCCTGCTTTTGATTTCCAAGCTTGTGAATATTCATGTTTGCGGCATTAATACTATCTTCTATTTCCTTTAAAAGGTTATTTTGAAAAACAAAATTATATTCATTTATAAAATCAACCGCCAGTTTACTGGCCACCTCCCCAGCACTATGCCCCCCCATGCCGTCAGCAACTGCTATCAAAGGGTATGGTTCCATTTTAACCAAATAGCTATCTTCATTATCATCCCGAACCTTACCTATATTTGTATAAATCTTGTATTGCATCTTATCCACCCCTTATTTATTAAGGTGACGCAACTGTCCACAGGCAGCCTGTATCTCGGAACCTCTTTCCTGTCTAATAGTACACTCAATTCCTCTCTCTTCTAAAATTCCTTTAAAATCAATCATATTTTCCCTGCCAGGTCCCTGAAAACCAAAACCAACAACCGGGTTTAAAGGAATTAGATTTACATGACACAAATAGCCTTTTAGTAAATCAGCCGTTTTCTCTGCCATTTCTATTGTATCATTAATCCCATTTATTAAAACATATTCAAAACTAACCCTACGATTAGTTTTATTAATATAATAACGTACTGCTGATAATAGTTCATCTAAAGGGTATTTCTTATTAATCGGCATAAGTCTGTTACGCAGGCTATTTACCGGGGCATTTAATGAAATAGCCAGTACTAACTGTGCTTCAAGGTCTGCTAATTTTCTGATAGCAGGAACAATACCCGAGCTTGAAATAGTAATTTTTCTCATACCAATATTAAAACCCTTTTCATCATTAAATATATTAACAGCCTTCATGACCGCCTCTAAGTTTTCTAATGGTTCCCCCATACCCATAAAAACTATATTGGAGATTCTAGGTTCTCCATAAGCAGCTTTACTTATATCTTTCTGCATCTGAAATGCCTGGTCAACAATCTCACCTGTAGTAAGATTTCTGATAAACCCACTTTTACCGGTTGCACAAAAACTACATCCCATCTGGCAACCTAGCTGGCTGGAAATACAGATACTATTTCTCCCATCAGCAAAAGGCAGATATACACTCTCTATCTGCTCTGCATCAGATAAACCCCATAAATACTTGATAGTACCATCTTCAGCCTCAATAGTATCAACCTTAATAAGCCTTTCAAAATATGCTTTCTCCTTTAAATAGTCAATCAAATCAGCAGGTAAATTAGACATATCTTCAAAACAGTCAATACCATTCTTATACAACCAGTTAAAGACCTGTTCTGCTCGAAAAGCTGGAAAACCATTTTTAGCAAACCATTTACTTAATTCATTTCTTTTTAAAGACTTTAAATCCTGCTTATTCATTAAAAATCCCTTCTATTTTACCTTTTTAAGTTTGGCCATAAAAAAACCCTCTGTTATACTTTCTGGTGGAAACATTTCCAGAAAGCCATTACTATCAACCGGATATGTTTTGGCCAGTCCCAGTTCTGCCAAATCTTTACTTAAATCAATTAATTCCAGTTTTCTTTGGTGGGCAGAAAGTATGTCATTTATTATATCCTGGTTTTCACTACTATTAAGGGTACATGTAGTATATAATATCAAACCATTCTTTTTAACTAACTGTACGGCATTGAGCAGTAATTCCCTCTGTATTTTAATAATCTCTTTAATATTCTGTTGACTTTTATTCCATTTTATCTCCGGTTTCTGACGAATCAATCCCAGGCCAGAACACGGTGCATCAACCAAAATCATATCAAACTTCTTATTATCCCTATATTCCCTACCATCATTCTTAACAGTTTTGACAATTTTTACACCCATACGCTGACAATTTTCTTCAATCAATTTTAGTTTATGTTGATAGATATCCAGGGCAATGATACTACCCTGATTATCCATTAACTCAGCCAGGTGAGTGGTTTTACCACCAGGGGCAGCAGCCATATCCAGAACACGCATACCTGGTCTAACCCCCAGTAATAATCCGGCCAGAGTAGCAGCAGGACCCTGAATAATAAATCCTCCGTCATTAAATAAAGGCAGTTCAGTAATAGAATTAAAACCCTTCAACTGGTATGAACCATTGACCGGTTCTGCTGTTAACCCTATTTGGTCAGTTACAAAGGTCTGTATAAATTCTCTGGAATGTATTTTCAAAGTATTCATCCTGATATATAGACCTGGAGGCTGGTTATTTAAGCTGCACAGTTTTAATGTGCGGGTAAAACCATATTGTTTAAGCCATAATTCAACAAGCCAGCGGGGGTGTGAATGATAATGAACCAGGTATGATATAGGGTCGTTTTCCTTATCAGGAAATAATACCTGCTTTTTTTTTCTAATAAACCCCCGTAATAAAGCATTAGCAAATCTTATACCACCTTGATGTGTCAGACCTTTTAAGGCATTAACTGTCTCATAAACAGCTGCCCGATCAGGTATCCGTTCAAGAAAAAGCAGCTGATATATACCCATCCTAAGGGCAGTTAAAACAGCACTGTCTATTTTTTTTAGAGGTCTATTTGATAATTTAATAATATAGTAATCCAGTCTATTTTTATATCGTAATACCCCATAAACAATTTCTGTCAGTAAAGCTCTGTCCCTTTTATCAAGGATCCGGGGCAGTCTTCTGGAAAGTACAATATTTGAATAAGCACCATCTTTTATTTCTTCAAGTATAGTAAGTGCATCTCTTCGGATAGTCATTAACTATATATTCTCCTTTAATCATCCCGGCCCATACCAAATAGCATTAAGATTCTTAATAAATTAGCCAGGGCTACCAGTGTTGCAGCTACATAGGTAAAGGCTGCACTGCGTAAAACCTTTTTAGCACCCTGTAGTTCTTTTCCTGTTAGGTACTTATTTTTACTTAGTAAGTTAATAGCCCTATTGCTGGCATTAAATTCAACTGGCAAGGTCACTAAATGAAATAAAAAAGCACCCAGGAATAATACTAAACCAAGCATAATCATAAAATCTGCCCTGATAAAAAAACCAAAAAGGGCTAATGGCAACCCCATACTTGAGCCAATATTAGCAGCTGGAACTAAACTGGCCCTAATTTTAAGTGGTCTATAATCTCTAGCATCCTGAATAGCATGCCCAGCCTCATGAGCAGCCACGCCAATAGCAGCCAGAGAATTATTACCATATACTTCTCTTGATAGATTTAAAACTTTTTTTTGAGGGTCATAATGATCAGCAAGCCTACCTTCAATTTGTTGTACTGCCACATCAGTAATTCCCTGTTTAGACAGCAATTTGCGAGCAGCCTCTGCCCCTGTTAAACCAGAGTTAGAGTAAATTTTATTGTATTTGTTAAATGTCCCCTTAACCTTATACTGAGCATAAATGGCCAACAAAAAGGCAGGTATTATTATAATAATTGTTGGATCATAAAAAAGTGGAAAATACATTTCTTAACCCCCTTCTTAAGATACTTAAAATAAGAAAACCATCTTTATTTAAACTTACTCCCCGGCAATAAATCATAGCCGCGTAAAAATTCCTCGACCAGCATCCTCTGTTTGCCTGCTAGCTGAATTTTTTCTAGACTAATTAGTCCCTTTCCTGTCATAACAAGTAAACCATTTTGCTCATCAGCAACCAGTATTTCCCCTACTGATTTATCATTATTAATATATTTATTATCTTCAACAATACTGACCTGCCAGATTTTAATTAATTCCCCCTGATAATGAGTAAAAGCCCCGGGCCAGGGATTCATTCCCCTTACATGGTTATAAACAGATTTGGCCTCTTTACTCCAGTCTATCTCACCATCACTCTTGACTAACTTATAAGCAAAAGAGGCCAGACTATCATCCTGTTTTTCCCTGGGAGCTGTTCTTTTCGCAATATCAAGAATAGTTTTCAGCAGAAGATCAGCACCAGCCACTGCCAGTTTATCATGTAAGGTGCCGGCAGTATCAGCCTTCTCTATTGGTACTTCTTTTTTATATATTATATCACCAGTATCCCAGCCCTCATCCATATACATTGTGCTAACACCAGTAATAGTATTACCATCTATAATCACTTTATTTATCGGACTGGAGCCTCTATATTGTGGTAATAATGAGGCGTGTAAATTAACACATCCACAGCTCGGTATAGCAAGGAATTCACTACTTAATTTTTGTCCAAAGGCAACCACAACAATTATATCAGGTTCTAATTCTTTGAGTTCTGCTATAAAATTAGGACTATTAACATTATCTGTCTGCAAAAGATTTAAACCCAGCTTCAAGGCTGTTTTTTTTACTGGAGAGGATTGTAATTTCATCCCTCTGCCCTTTTTTCGATCAGGTTGTGTAACAACCCCTTTAATTTTTATTTCCTGATCACCTGCCAGTTTTTCAAGACTATATACAGCAAAATCAGGTGTCCCCATAAAAATTACCTTCATCATATCACCTCAGACTGTTTCCTAACTTATCAATAAATAATATACCATTTAGATGATCTATCTCGTGCTGTAAAACCCTAGCCAAATATTTATCAGCTTCAATTACAATTTCTTCATTATCTTTATTTAAACCCTTTACTGTAACACGTCTAGGCCGAATAACATCCCCTTTTTCACCCGGGACACTCAGACAAGCCTCTTCCATAATTATCTTTTCATCTGAAACAGTAAGAATTTCTGGGTTAATCAATGCTATTAAGCCTCTGCCATCATCTGCATCAATAGTAATAATCTGCTGTAAGATACCAACCTGTGGTGCAGCCAAACCTGAACCAGGGGCATCATACATAGTCTCAGCCATATTTTCTATTAATTCCCTTGTTTTTTCTGTAACTTCCTTGACCTTTCTGGCCTTACTCCTTAAAACCGGATCACCAACTTTTCTAATCGGTAAAATAGCCATATAATTCACCTCCAGAATTTTATTATAACATTTTAATAGGATCAACATCAATAATAAAACCAATCTCCTTATCCTGTTCGGGTAGAAATTTACTCCTTGTTTCTGCCAGGATAAAATTCCTCTTTGCCCATCCCTGTATTTTTAAAATAATCTGCCATCTGTAACGATTACGCAGTTTATTTATAGGGGCAGGTGAAGGCCCTAATATTTCTTTGATATATTGCTGATAATCTTTTAGAAAGACATTAAGTTGCTCAGCGGCTTTAACTACTCCTTGTTCTTGATAACCCTGAATAATAATATTTACCAGTTGTGAAAAGGGGGGATAAAAGAGTTTCTTCCTTGAATTTATCTCTTGATTATAGAATTGTAAATAATCATGTTTACTGGCTGCGATAATACTATAGTGTTCTGGAGTATAAGTCTGTATAATAACTTCACCATTTTTACTACCGCGTCCAGTCCTTCCAGCAACCTGAGTCAGCAATTGAAAGGTCCTCTCTCCCGAACGGAAATCAGGTAAATTAAGAATATTGTCTGCTGTAATAACACCTACTACAGATATATTAGGATAATCATGTCCCTTAGCAATCATTTGGGTACCTACCAGTATATCTGTCTCCCCTTTTTCGATCCGCTCTAATATTTCATAGTGTGACCCCTTTCTGGTAGTTGTATCAACATCCATTCTCTCAATAACAGCACCGGTAAATTCCTTTTTTAACTCCTCTTCGATTCTTTCAGTACCAATACCAAATTTTTTGATAAACACACTACCACAGGCAGGGCAGTTTCGGGGAACAATACTAGTAAAATCACAATAATGACAGCGCAGACTATTTTCAGATTCATGATAGGTAAGTGATATATCACAGTTTTTACATTTTATAACATGCCCACATTCCCGGCAAAGTATAAAATTTGCATATCCCCTTCTATTTAAAAAAATTAAGACCTGTTCTTTTTTTAATAGTGAATTGTTGATTGCCTTTTTTAGACTGGTACTAAAGATAGAGGTATTACCGTTTCTTAGTTCTTCCCTCATATCAATAATACTAACAGGTGGCATTTCTTCTGCATTGATTCTCTCGGTCAAAGCCAGATATTTAAATTTACCCTCTTGAGCATAATAATAACTCTCCAATGAAGGAGTAGCAGAACCAAGAATCACTACCCCCCCACTTAATTTTACCCTTTTTAAGGCTACTTCACGTGCATGGTAATAAGGGTTTTCACCCTGTTTATATGATGTCTCATGTTCCTCATCAATTATAATCAGACCACAGTTTTTTACTGGAGCAAAAACCGCTGATCTTGCCCCAATGGCTATTAAAGCCTCTCCATAATACAGCCTTCTCCATTCATCATAACGTTCCCCAAGTGATAAATTACTGTGAAGAACAGCTATTTTATCACCAAAACGCTGATAAAATATCCTGACCATCATGGGAGTAAGAGAAATTTCAGGGACAAGTACTATAGCACCCTTACCCCTACTGAGACCTTCTTCTATTATACGCAGATATACCTCAGTTTTGCCACTACCAGTAACACCATGTAATAAATAGCTATCTGTTTTATTCCCTTTTATATTAACTAATATCTTGTTAATTACTTCTTGCTGTTCTTTGGTTAATTCCGGTTTGCTGCTGCCAGGACTGCTTTTCTTAAAATACGGTCTTCTTCTACTGATCTTCTCCTCATATTTTAAATAACCCTTTTTTATCAACCTGCTCACAGTCCCTGCTGAAGTACTAACCCGCTCTGCCAGTTGACTTGTACTTAGATACTCATCATTAGCTAATAAAAACTCCAGAATCTCTTTCTGTTTAGGGGCTTTTTTCCTCAGTTCATTTATTATTCTATCAGTCTCTTCCTGATTTTGATTTAAGCTAAGAAATCGGACCCTTTTCTTTTTGACTTTTCCTGTTATTACACCAGTGGGAATAGCTGATTTTATTACTTTAACCAGAAGGCATTTATAATATGAAGCCATCCATTTAAATAATTCCAGCATTTCCTCATTAAATAACTCTTCTTTTGTTATAATAGAACTTATATCCCTAACTCTATCTTTATCCAGGTCAGTAGTATTACTAAAGCCTATTACAAAACCAACTACCATCCTGTTGCCGAACCTTACCTTGACTGCATGCCCTATTTTAATTATATCCTTATATTTCTTTGGCACCCGATAATCATAACTATTATCCAGATGTGATAAGGGTATATCAACAATTATTTTCACATAATCAGTCATTCCTTTTTCCCCTCTGCCAGCCTAATTCCCGCAAGGCAAAAAAACCACCTAGGATTAATACTAAATAATAGATAATAAATCTCCAGACCAGTGTTACCAAACCAATTAGTCCTTTAGGAATAAAAGAAACAAATAAGGAAGCAAAACCAATCTCAGCAATACCACTGGCTCCTGGTGTAGGCATATACGGTATTACTAAGTTGAAAATAGTCTGCATAATAAAAGACCTTAAAAAATAAGGTTCTAAACCAAGACCAATCAACAAAATCGGAAGAATCATAAATAATGAGCTCCAATAAAGAATAGTATATAAACAGACTAAAAATAGCCTGATTTTGTTCTTCCATAACAATTCAAGGGAAAGGTGAAATTCCTTTAATTCTCTTTTGGCCCTGGCCAACAATTTTTTTATCCGATAACTCTTTTTAACAAGTGTCCTTATTTTTTGGATTTTAAATAAAAAGTCCAGAATATAATTTATTACCCCTGGAACAAGACTTAGTACCAGGATTGAAATAGTTATTAACATACCAACACCCAAGGCAATATAAAAAATATAAGATGGAATAACCCCTGGTGATATATATTTGTTAAAAAATAATAGAAACATAGAACTTGCAATACTGAAAAATGAAATTCTAAGAATAAAATTAATTACAATAACCATTGTACCCTGACCAACAGTCAGTCCCTTTTTATGTAATATATAGATCTGATATGGACCACCACCAGTTGCAGAGGGAGTAACATTGGAAATGAAAGAGCCTCCCAGATAAATAATTATACCTTCCAAAAGACTAATATTACCTCCAACTGTTAAAACCATTACCTTTAACCTGACTCCAGCAGCCAACCAGTTTGTCAATAATAAAACCATCAACAGAATAATCATTTTAAAGCTTATACTGGAAATGGCTTCTCTAAGGTGATCAATCTCTATGGTATATAATATAAGTATTGTTGAGATAAGTAAACTTATTATCAGCGCATACCGCAGTCCCTTAAATGCTGCACTTAAATTAATAACCTTACTTTCTGACCTATCTCCCATTCTATCACCTCTTATTCTAAGAAAAACACCGAAGGATAACCTCCGGTATTAAAAGCCTATATCATAAACCAGCCTCTTTCTTTAAAACAGCCGCCTTATCTATTCTCTCCCAGGGCAAATCAAGGTCTGCCCTTCCAAAATGACCATAGCTAGCGACCTGTTTATAGATTGGTTGGCGAAGGTTTAAAACCTCTATAATTTTTTCTGGTCTAAGATCAAACACCTTCTTTACCAGACTATCTAGTTTATTATTATCTATCCTACCTGTTCCAAATGTATCAACCATAATAGAAACAGGTCGGGCAACACCAATAGCATAAGCAAGCTGAACTTCACACCTAGCGGCTAATCCTGCTGCAACTATATTTTTGGCAACATAACGGGCTGCATATGCAGCAGAACGATCAACCTTGGTCGGGTCTTTTCCAGAAAAAGCCCCACCACCATGTCTAGCAGCACCACCATATGTGTCAACAATAATCTTTCTACCGGTCAGGCCAGTATCACCATGAGGACCTCCAATAACAAATCTACCTGTAGGATTAATTAATAATTCAGTCTTATCATCCATAAATTTTTCTGGAATAACCTCTTTGATGATATGTTTAATAATATCATTACTTATTTCCTTATTATCTACCTCTGGATGATGCTGGGAAGAAACAACTACTTTATCTATTCTAACCGGGGCCCCATCAATATATTCGACTGTAACCTGTGTTTTGCCATCTGGTCTTAAGTACGGTATTATTTTATCTTTACGAACAAAAGCCAGTCTTCTGGCAAGTTTATGGGCCAGGGTTATAGAAAGGGGCATTAGTTCATCTGTTTCATTACAGGCATAACCAAACATTAACCCCTGATCTCCAGCACCCAATTGATTTTCTTCTTCTCCCATCTTAGACTCTATTGCTTTATTAACACCCAGGGCAATATCAGGAGACTGCTCATCAATAGCCGTTAAAACAGCACATGTATCACCATCAAACCCAAATTTAGCCCTATTATAACCAATCTCCTTAACAGTCTTCCTGGCAATCTCAGTAATATCTACATAACAATCAGTTGAAACCTCACCAGAAACAAGGATTAAACCTGTAGTGACAAATGACTCGCAGGCAACCCTGGCCATAGGGTCCTTACTTATAATAGCATCTAACACTGCATCAGATATCTGATCTGCCACTTTATCTGGGTGACCCTCAGTTACTGATTCAGAGGTGAAAAAATATCTCTCTGTCAAGATTATACACCACCTTGGATTAAACTTTATTTTGGAAATTTAAACAATATTTTTAGTTTAGCATAATAAAATAATACTGTCAAACCATCTAATTCCGTTATTTTTTAAGTCATAAGAAAAACAATATTATCTAATTAGTTTCTTATGTCGTATATAAATTAATAATCCCCCTAAAACAATGGCAAATATACTGACTAACTGAGCAATACGCCAGGGACCTAACATCAGACTATCGGTTCTGATTCCTTCGATAAAAAAACGCCCCAGAGAATAAGTAATCAGATATAACAAGAATAAATCACCTTTTTTAATAAATTCTTTCCTTCTAATAGATATTAAAAAGATAAATACAAGCAAATCCCAGCTGGATTCATATAAAAAAGCCGGGTGGTGATAGTAACCATTTATATGCATCTGCCTTTCAATAAAATCAGGGAAAATACTTATAAATTCCTTACTTACAATTCCACCATATGCCTCTCTGTTGATAAAATTCCCCCAGCGGCCGAACGATTGCCCCAGAACAAGGGCAGGGGCTATAATATCGGCTGCCTGCCAGAAAGACACCCCTCTTTTTCTGCTTAGAATTATTAAAACTAGCAGTCCAGCCAGTACTGCACCATGTATAGCAATTCCACCTTCACGAAAGGCAAAAATACGCCTTATATTACCTTTATATATCTTAAAATTAAAAACAACATAATACAATCTGGCAGCTATTATTGCTGCTGGTATAGTAATCAAAAAATAATCAAGGAAAAAATCACTAGCTATCCCCTGTTGAGCAGCTTCTCTATTTATTAAAAACATAGCAATCAGGGTAGCAGCAGCAATTATGACCCCATACCAGCGTATTCCAAGTGAGCCAATATAAAAAGCAACAGGATCAATAATAATAACCATCCTTCCTAATAAAAATCACTTTCAATTACTAACTAAAACATTTTAGAAGGACAGGGTTAATCCACCCCTGCCCTCTACTTTAGTAATTCACTAATCCCATCAAAAATTATACCAGCAATCTCTGTTTTTTTCATCAATGGTATATCCTTAGCATATTTCTTAGTAATAATTGTAACACTATTTTGGTCACTGGTAAACCCTGCAATATCATTAGCTACAATCATATCAAGATTCTTTTTTTCCATTTTATCACGGGCATTATTGAGCAGGTCTTCACTTTCAGCAGCAAAACCAACCAGTATTTGACGCTTTTTTTTATGTCTACCGATACCTTCTAATATATCAGAGTTCCGCATCATATTTAATTTAAAATTATCAAACTGTTTTCCTTTTTTTATCTTCTCTTTCTGGTAATCTGCAGGTCTAAAATCTGCAACTGCTGCTGCCATAATAACTATATCATAATTTTGCGAATGCAGCTTAACCTCTTCAGCTAATTGACTAGCACTTTCGATGAAAATTGTCTCTACACCATAGGGAGGAGTTAAATTTACTGGCCCGGAAAGCAGGGTTACTTCCGCCCCTCGCCTGGCTGCTGTACGGGCCAGGGCATAACCCATCTTTCCTGATGATTTATTACTGAGAAAACGGATTGGATCCAGGTATTCCCTGGTAGGTCCTGCTGTCACCAGTATCTTTTTGCCTGCAAAATCTTTCTCACTTAACCGCCCTGTAATTAAATCTACTAATAATTCTGGTTCAGGTAATCTTCCTTCACCCTGATAACCACAGGCAAGATATCCTTTATCTGGGTCAATTACTTCATATCCCTTTTTCTTTAAATAAGATATATTATCCTGGAAAATTGAATTATGATACATATTAACATTCATGGATGGTGCTATTAAAACAGGGGCCTTAGTAGCCATAATTATGGTAGATAAAAGATTATCAGCAATTCCACCAGCCAATTTGCCAATAAAATTTGCTGTTGCAGGGGCTATCAGACATAAATCAGCCCTATCTGCTAGAGAAATATGTTTAACATTAAAGTGCTCTGGTGGTGAAAACAAATCAGTATGTACAGGGTTATGGGTAATACTTTGAAAAGTAAGAGGAGCAACAAACTTCGTCCCTCCCTCAGTCATAACTGTATTTACGGAATAACCCATTTTGGTCAGCCTGCTTGCCACTTCAACCACCTTATAAGCAGCTATACCACCAGTAATTCCAAGGAGTATTTCCTTTTTCAAAGCCCAGTCTCCCCCTTATTTTATGTCTTTTTTATATTTTGTCCTATATTTTATTTTTTCTTGATCAATTTCTTCTAGACTCTGAGAAACAGCCTTCTTTGACCTATATTCTTCCAGTAGTCCAGCCCCACCCAGGTTCAACTGCCTTGCACGCCTGGCGGCCAGAATTACAAGTGAGTAAGGGCTATCAACTTTTTTCATTAAATCATCTAGAGATGGGTATATTATCATTTTTTATCATCCCCTTATTTTATTTTACAGTTTTCAGCAATAATAATCGATTTGAGTTTAAGTACAGCCTGATCTATTTTATCATTAATAATTTCATAATCATAATTTTCTCTTTCTTTCATTTCTTCCCTGGCATTATTAAGTCTAACCTCTTTAGTATGCCTATTCTCTGAACCCCGTTGATCTAATCTTCTAGCTAATTCCTCTAAAGAAGGTGGGGCTAGAAAGACAAAAATTGCTTCTGGATAAGATTCACACACCTGTTTAGCACCCTGAATATCTATTTCAAGGATTATGTCTTTACCCTTTTCTATCATCTCCAGAACATAATCTTTGGGGGTACCATAATAATTATTATGTACTTTGGCCCATTCAATAAACCTATCATCATCAACTAATTTAAAGAAATCATTTTCTGTTAAAAAGAAGTAATCTTTGCCATCTACTTCACCTTTCCTGGAATGACGGGTAGTAGCAGAGATAGAATACTCAAGATTATCATATTCATTTATTAATCTTTTTAATACTGTTCCTTTACCAGCACCTGAAGGACCTGAAACAACAAAAAGATGCCCCTGTCTCATTGGAAATGCCTCCCTGTCCACTTACCCCTGCTCATGATCACTTAACCTATGTGAGACGGTTTCAGGTTGTATAGCAGAGAGTACAACATGATCACTATCTGTAATTATTACTGCCCTGGTTCTACGGCCATAGGTCGCGTCAATCAACATTCCTCTTTCTCTTGCTTCCTGAATAATTCTTTTGATTGGAGCAGATTCAGGACTTACTATAGCAATTACTCTATTTCCAGCTACAATATTTCCAAATCCAATATTAATTAAGTTTACACTCATCTATATCCCCCTAAAATAGTTAACTTTCATTAATAATATCACACCAGAGTAGTTTTGACAAGAAGTTATCTGCCCTTTTCTACTACTACCTTAAAACATTAATTTATATTATAAAATTAATCAAAAAACTGTCAGCTCTTTAAAACTGACAGTCATTTCTTTATTCTTCTTCAATATTCATATCTCCAAACATCGCTGTTTCCATAAAGCATTTCACATCATTAAGATCGCTAAAATTTCCTAAGGCCCACATTAATTTAGCAATTATGGTTTCAGTATTCATATCTGCCACAGTAATTATATTATTAGCTTCTGCCAAATCTCGTCCTACTTCATAAACATCTAAATTAATCCCTTCTTCCATACATTGTGTTGTTATTACTACAGCAAGACCTGCACCTATCAGTTCTTTTACTTTTTCAATAATATTATAACCATCCAAATTTGGGATACCACCAACACCATAGCTTTCAATAATTACTCCTTTATAATTTTCCTTTATAAAATCAAAAATAGTCGGATCAATACCAGGATATAATCTTAATAGAAAAACATCTGTACATAATTCAGTTTCTAACCTAAAAGGTTTACTAGGATTAATATTCATTATCTCATATTTATTACGATGTTCTTTACTATCTCTATCATAAGTAATCTTTCCCAATTTAATATACGCAACATAAGGCATATTAATACTTTCAAAGGCATTCATACTCTTACTTCTTATTTTCACAGCCCTTGTACCATTAATTATTCGACCATCAAAAGCAACAAATATACCTGGAACCTGTTCAAGGGCAAACCTAACTGCATCAGAAATGTTTTTTTTAGCATCTGTATAAGGCTGTCCTATTGCCACCTGTGAACCAGTAACAATGACTGGTTTTTTAATATTGGATAACATATATGTTAATAATGCCGAAGTATATCCCATTGTATCAGTTCCATGAGTTACTATAAAACCATCATATTTTTCGTAATTATGGTAAATTGTTTGGGCAATCTTTTTAACTCCTTCAGGTCTCATATTAGTACTATCAATATTCATGATTGGTTCTCCGCTTATATCACACAGTTCGCTTATTTCAGGTATATAAGATAACAATTCTTCATCATTAAAAGTAGGTTCCAACCCTTTTTCCCCTTCAGAAGAAGCAATAGTTCCACCAGTTGTTATAAAATGTATTTTTTTCATACTCTATCCCCTTCACTTAAATATTGATTAATATACTGGTAATATTCCCATCATAAAAAATTTTACTTATATTTAATAAATAACTATAATTAAGTACATTTTAAAGTCTCGAAAAGTATCAGTATATATCCCCTATTTATACCCTTTTTGAACACAGACTTTTAAAGATTATTATTAATTTAATTAATATCCCCCACTTTTTTATTTGTAAATTTATATTTGGGGGATACTAATTATAGTATTTTAATCTGTATCTAAATTAAGTTATTCAGTTACCCCATTATTAGTCCTATACATAAAGGCACCTGTAAATCCATAAAAAATACTTACCGCAATACAAGCAAAAGATAACCACATATATGGTAAATAATCAAGAGTAGCTACACCTAAAATTCCAGCCATGTAAATCCCGTTATCACTCCATGGAACCATACCTGAAGTAAGAGTGCCTCCAAACTCAGTATTTCTCGATAGAACTCTTCTATCATAGCCAAGTTCATCATACTTTTCTTGCATTATTTTGGGGGTCAAAATTAATGAAACATACATTGCACTCCCAAATAGATTCCCAAGAAAGCCCACAATTATTGTCGTAACCGTTAATGAACCGCCAGAATTAATTCCCTTTTCTATTCTACTGGCAATAGCCTTTAAAATTCCAGTCTTATCCAGAAGGCCGCCAAAACCTAATCCAAAAAGTATTATTCCAACAGACCAGAGCATGGAATTCATACCTCCACGGCTTAAAATATTATCAATAAATTCAAGTCCTGTATCTTTAGGAATTTGAGTCCAGGCTGTTCCTATTGCATCAACAAAATTTAATCCCTGAAAAAGCACTCCCCAAATAATACCTAAAACAGCTCCAAAACTTATCACAGGAATTGATGGTTTTTTCATAGCCAGTAAAGCAATGACAATTACCATTGGTAGTAAAGAAATCAAACTGATATTAAACATCCCTTCAATTGCATTTATAACTTCATTAACCCGACTTAAATCTGCAGATCCACCACCAACAGTAAACCCTGCAATTGTAAAACCTAAAGCTGCTATAATATATCCTACTATAGAAGCCGGAAACATTCCTTTTACATGATCTATGACATCAACATCAGACATTGAAGAAGCTAAAATAGTACTATCAGATAATGGAGAAAGTTTATCCCCAAAATAAGCACCCGATAATACTGCCCCTGCTGTCATAGGAGCAGGTATACCTAATCCAGCTCCTATCCCCATCATAGCAATACCTGCTGTTCCTGCTGTTCCCCAGGAAGTACCCGTAGATAGAGAAGTAAGACTACAAATAATTAAGGTGGCTAGCAAAAAGATATTAGGATGAATTACCTTTAATCCATAATAAATTATACTAGGTACAATTCCTCCTGAAATCCAGGTCCCTACTAAAGCACCTACTGCCAGAAGAATAATTATGGCATCCATCCCATTATATATGCCGTCAATAACAGCTTTTTCCATTTCCTTATAGGAAAAACCTAATTTTAACCCTACTGCTATCGCTAAAAACCATCCAGCAAATATTGCTAAATGTATTTCTATACCCAGACTTGTAAAGATAAATGCTAATGCCAAAAACCCAACTAACACTATAGAAACTTGCAACATTGAAGGTAATTCATTAGTTTTTTTCATCGTTTACAACATTCCTTCCTTATTTTAGTAATATTAATTATTCGTATGTTACCAGTCCTTACCCCCTCTCTATATAAGTATTATTTATAACAGACTAGCTGCTATATTACAATAATCAAATGTTGACGTCAAATAAAAGACCAAAAAGCATCTAGAACCATAATTTATCAAATGTAATTTATCTTTCATTAATTTATCTTTTGATGAAATTATAAAGACGCCTTTTGGCTACTTATATTCTTATATTATTTTATATTCAAAAAACATAAATTAATTAATAACCCAATTTAATTGACTAAAATACTCCCCTATAGATTTGGCAAACTACAGGCATTTAGACTTACTCTCTTTTATCTAGAAACATAAATTAATGTCAATCTTAGTACATTGAGAATATTCTTAATTTCCTTTTCAATCCCCAAATCCCATAAATATTCGAGAAATTTTTAATTAAATCAACAATATATTATTATTTTAATATTATATAAAAAAAATGTAAAGTATATATCAAATGAATATTAGCATATTTCCTTGTTTTTCAAAAAATAATATTATTATACTTAATAATATTAAGTTAAACAAGCTTCTCAACATTATTATAATAATTATACACTTCTCCATTTTCACTTAATATAACTTTAATACATTCCAGATTCATCATTCTTTAATGATTTATAAGCCGGCCTGATGATTTTCTCGTCACTAACAAGCTGTTCTATTCTATGAACACACCAACTGGCTACTCTAGCTGTAGCAAATAATGGTGTATATAGTTCTTTAGGTATGTTCAAAAGTTTATAAACAAACCCGGAATATAAATCTACATTAGCACATATTTCTGCATCCTCTCCTTTAAGTTCTTTAAAAATATCTTTTGTTAATTTTTCTATATTACAATATAAATCAAATTCGTCCATTTGATTTTTTTCTTTAGCCAATTCTGCAGCTTTTTCTTTTAAGATCACTGCCCTAGGATCAGATTTAGTATAAACTGCATGTCCCATACCATAGATTAAACCTTTTCTATTAAAGGCTTTTTTCTTTAATATTTTAATTAAATAATCTTTTAGTTGCACCATATCCGTATAATCAATATGTGCCTTAATATCATTAACCATCTCTACTACTTTTAAATTGGCACCACCGTGTTTAGGACCCTTTAAACTTCCTACAGCTGCTCCTATTGCTGAATAAGTATCGGTTCCAGTTGAAGAAACAACATGGGTTGTAAAAGCAGAATTATTTCCTCCACCATGTTCTGCATGTAATATTAATAGCAAATCCAATATATCTGCTTCTAATGCAGTATAAAGGTTATCAGCTCTAATCATATGCAGAATATTTTTAGCTGTTCCAATACCTTTCTTGGGATTATGCAAATACAAACTTTGATTATCAAAATAATGGCACTTTGCTTGATACCCATAAGAAATAATCGTTGGAAATCTAGCAATTAATTTTATACTTTGCAATAAAATTTTATCTATTTCCAGACTATCAGGGTCTTGATCATAGGAATATAAAGCTAATATACTCCTTTGTAATTTATTCATAACATTATTACTAGGACTTTTTAAGATCATATTTTCAGTAAAAGCTGGTGGCATTCTTCGATAACCATCCAAAATTTCATTGAAATTGTCTAGTTCATTTTTTAATGGTAATTTGCCAAATAATAGTAAATATACAGTGCATTCAAATCCAAATTCTTTAAAGCTTTTAATTAAATCATTAATTTCTATATTTCTGTATATCAACTTTCCATCAACAGGTGTTTTTTTACCGTTAACATATTTACTGCCATGGACAGAACCAATTTTAGTAAAACCAACAACAACTCCTGTGCCATCAGAATTTCTTAATCCTTGTTTTATATCATATTTATTATAGTATTCTTTAGAAATTTTATTAACCCTTTCCACTTCTCCCGAAACTGTCTTAAGCCATTTATTAACATCCATTTTTTCACCTCTAACCTTGAATTTTTAATATATATTTTTAACAAAAAACTAAAATAAAGACCTTAATTATATTGGCTTAAATTATTGTTTAAGGTCTTTATTTTTAGATATATATTTAATTATACTAAATTCTATAAAATATTTAAAGTGCTGTTCAAAAAGTATTCAGTTTACAGAGATTATATATTACAAAGTATTTTAATATTAAGTAATTTAAATTAAAGCCTTTTCAATTCGCTTTAATCCCTCTTTAATATTTGACATAGATGTAGCATAAGATAACCGTACATAGTTTTCTCTACCAAATCCTATACCTGGTACAACTGCTACCTTTTCTTTTTCCAATAAGTATTTTGCAAAATCCATTGAATTATCTATCTGATAACCGTTGAAATTTTCTCCTATAAGCTCTGAAATATTCATCATTATATAAAATGCCCCTCTAGGGTTAAGACAAGACAAATTGTCTATTGAGTTAATTTTTTCAAACATATATTTTTTTCTTTTCATAAAAGCAGCTCTCATTATATCAAGAGAGGCTTGCTGCCCACTTAAGGCCTCAATACTAGCATATTGGGCAATAGTATTAGGATTAGAGGTTGCATGGCTTTGAATATTTGACATTACTTTTACTATATCTTTATTGGCTGCTGCATAACCTATTCGCCATCCAGTCATAGAATAACACTTTGATACACCATTTATTACTATAGTTAACTCTTTAAGCTCATCACCAAGAGAAGCAATACTAACATGTTCACCTTTATAAATTAATTTTTCATATATTTCATCTGCTATTATATATATATTGTTTTCTATAGCAATTTCAGCAATAACCCTTAAATCATCGGTTTCATAAACTGTCCCAGTTGGATTATTAGGACTATTTAGTAGGATTGCCTTTGTTTTATTAGTTACAGCATTCTTCAGTTTTTCTCTTGTATATTTAAATTCTTCCTCTTCAGTAGTTTCAACCATCACTGGTTTAGCACCTGCCATCTTTATTAACTCAGGATAACTTACCCAGTACGGTACAGCTATTATAACTTCATCCCCTGGATTACAGATAGCTTGAAAAGCATTATATAAGCAGTGTTTTGCTCCAGATGATATTATAATATTATCTGGCTTATAATCAAGCTTATTATCTTTCTTGAATTTTTTACATATTTCATTTTTTAACTCCGGCAATCCTGATGCTGCTGTATAGCCAATATTACCATTTTCAATAACATTCATAGCAGCTTTCTTTATATTTTCTGGGGTCTTAAAATCTGGTTCTCCAACCCCAAAATTTATTACGTCTTCCCCGGCTGCTATCATTTCTTTAGCCTGGGCTGAAATAGCCAGGGTAACAGAAGGAGAAATATTTGAATTTTTTTTAGATAACTCTCTACCCACTTTTTCACCTCTTTCATTAAATTATAATTATAGTTTAAATTACTATGCTCGTTTATAAGTCCCATCTTTAAACCAACCCCGCAGTCGCATTGGTGTAGCCAATCTTTCAATGGCTATCATATAAGCAGCCTTTCGCATATCCACATTCTTAGCCTTCATCATTTCCACTACAGATTTAAAAGCTGCTACCATTTTTCTTTCTTGCTTTTCCTGTACTTCTTCAAATGACCAGTAATAATTATGAAGATTTTGTACCCATTCAAAATATGAAACCGTAACACCACCAGCATTGGCTAATATATCTGGAACAATTAATACACCCCTTTTTAACAATTCATTTTCCGCCTCAGGTGTAGTTGGTCCATTGGCCCCTTCAACAATAATATCAGCTTTTATTTGCTCAACATTTCTGGTTGTTATAGCATTCTCCAGAGCACATGGAGCAAAAATATCACACTCTTGCTTGAATATTTCATCCCGATTTATTTCATCTGCTTTTGGATATCCTGAAATAGTTCGGTTTTCTTTCATATATTTCATTAAAGCTTTTACATCTAAACCTTTTTCATTAATTAAACAAGCATCTATATCAGATATTGCTACTACCTTTGCGCCCATTTCTTCGGCATACATAGCGGTATGACTTCCTACATTACCAAAACCTTGTACTGCAAATCTTACTCCACTCATCTCTAAATCTTTTAACTTACTAGCTTCCCTTGCTATAATAGCAACACCATATCCAGTCGCTTCTGTTCTTCCTAGACAACCATCAAATTCAACTGGTTTTCCTGTAAATACAGCAGGTAAAGTTTGTCCAACACCTCTTAAAAGTGAATATTCATCAACCATCCAGGACATAACTTGTCCATTAGTATTCACATCTGGAGCTGGAATATCAACTCTTTCACCAATAATTTGAGCTATAGATTTGGCATAACCCCTGGCTAACCTTTCCAGTTCTCTGATAGATAATTCTTTGGGCTCAACAATTATACCACCTTTGGCACCACCATATGGTAAATCCATAACCCTACATTTAAAAGTCATCCAGGTGGCTAATGCTTTAACTTCATCTTTATTTACCTTAGGATGAAAACGGATTCCACCTTTAGTTGGCCCAGCAGATGTATTATGCTGGACCCGGTATCCAGTAAATATTCTCGTTGTACCATTATCCATCTCAACTGGAATATTAACCTCCATTACTTTCTCTGGTACACTCAAAATTTTCCTAACTGCTTCATTTTCTCCCAGTTCATCACATGCCTTCTTAACTTGTAATTGAACAATTTCAAATGGATTTAAGGTTTTTTCTGCCATTATAAAAGCCCCCTTTAATTTAAGTAAATTTATCTTACATTTTTATAATAACACTTAACTTAATCTTTGTAAATATTTTTGCTAATACTACTTTAATTATAAAGATTAATATATATTTACTTCATTTATTTTAGTATATAATATTTTAGCTTTATTTTATTTAGCGAGTTTTTATATTCAAATTAGTATTTATAAAATTAAGTGTATTAGATAATTCCTTTAAAATATATTATTTATATTTTTTATACTATATGTTATAATTAATTGTATAAGTATATTTCTTTATATAATTAATTTAAATATAGGGGAGGAAGTTCTCTTGGATTCGATAGACTATGAAATTTTAAAAATTTTACAGGAAAATGCCCGTATATCTATGAAAGACCTTGGTAAGCAAGTAGGATTAACTGCCCCTGCTGTCTCAGAAAGAATTAAAAAATTAGAGACCAGTAAAGTAATTAAAGGCTATACTGCAATTATAGACCCTGCTAAATTAGGCAAAAACATCCGTGCTTTAATCAATGTTTCTATAGATATTGATAAACGAAAAGAATTTATGGAGTTAATTAAAAACCATTCCAACGTAATAAGCTGCCATCATGTAACAGGGTCTTATTCTATGGTTGTATATGCAATTTTTAAAGAAGTGAATGATTTAGAATCATTAATATACCAAATACAAAGATATGGTAGTACAAATACATTAATTATTCTCTCTAACCAGATAAAAAGAAGAACAATACTATAGAGTATTTATAATAGAAAAACTAAGAGGTTAACAAAGTTATTATTTAATCAAATCTAAAATCGCTAATAAAATCTCTTTTACCTTTTCTTCCTGAAAATACCCCGGATCAGATCAATGACAATAGTTGACCAGGAAGAAAGAATTAAGACAATAATCCATTGTTCTATATTTAATATGCTGGTTTTAAAGAATCTGGACAAAAATGGAGAATAAATTACCCCCAGCTGCATTATAGATGACAGTAATACAGCCCCAAGTAAATAGATATTAGAAAACGGGGAAAGCTGCCAGAAAGCATAATCTTCTGAACGACAGCTAAATACAAAACACAATTGAGAAAATACAAGTGTAGAAAAAGCCATAGTTCTAGCTGTATTGAGATCAACTTCCAGATGATAGATGGCTATTAAAAATGCTGTCATTGTACTAATACCAATCAATGAACCCTGACTAATAAGATGAGCTACCATACCACCTGCCAGAATACTCTCTTCTGGATCCCGGGGTGGTTTTTCCATTACATCATCACTATCATTATCCATCCCCAGTGCCAAAGCAGGCAGTCCATCAGTAACCAGATTCACCCATAATATCTGTATCGGCAATAGTGGTATAGGTAACCCCATAAGGATACCAAGAAAAACAGCCAGCAATTCACCAGTATTACAGGCCAGTAAATAACGAATAAATTTTCGGATATTATTATATATTTTCCGTCCTTCAGCAATAGCTTTAACAATCGTAGCAAAATTATCATCACCCAGGATAAGTGATGACACTTCTTTGGTCACATCTGTACCCTGTTCACCCATGGCAATCCCAATATCTGCTTCTTTTACTGCTGGGGCATCATTAACTCCATCACCTGTCATCGCAACTATTTCACCATTTTCTTTATACGACCTGACAATCCTCAACTTATCTTCGGGGGATATCCGGGCAAAAACCATTACATCTCTGGTAATATTATTAAGTGTTTTATCATCCATTCCCTTGATCTCTTCACCTGTAATAACCCTGCCTCTTCCTGGAATAATACCAAGGTCTTCTGCTATAACACGAGCAGTAATCTTGTGATCTCCAGTAATCATTACTGGTTTTATACCTGCCTTATGACAACTTAATACAGCCTGGTATGCCTCTTCACGGGGAGGGTCAATTAAACCAACTAATCCCAGCAAAGTTAAATCTTTTTCATAATTTGCCGCTCTATTTTTAGCTACTCTATTATTTACTTTTCTGTATCCTATAGCTAGAACACGCAGGGCATCTCTGGCCATAGAATCATTAGCCCGCTGTACCTCTCTTTTTAACTGTTCAGTCATTTTTTCTTTCTTTCCGTTGACTTCAAGATAGGTACACCTCTGTAAAATAAGTTCTGGGGCTCCCTTGATCCATAATTCAGTATCACCTTTAGGCATTTGAACAATAACTGACATTCGTTTTCGTCTAGAATCAAAACCCTCCTCTGTTTTTATCTGATAGTCTTTTTTCAAAGAAGTAAAACTATACCCATAGTCATAAACAGCCCTTACCAGAGCAATTTCTGTGGGGTCACCTAGAAACTCCGGTATCTTACTACCTATAAAAAACTCCTTTACTCGATTAAGTTTACTATTATTTTCTGCTTCCTTGAGCTGTACTGTATTACAAACACCACCAATTTTTAATACATTCTCAAGTCCTTTAAGCTCACTGTCGGGATTAAAGTTGTTTATTCTATGGTTCAAATATATCTTCTTTAAGGTCATCTGATTTTTAGTAAGGGTTCCTGTTTTATCAGAGCAGATTACTGTGGCACAACCAAGTGTTTCCACCGATTGTAATTTGCGAACAATTGCATTATTATTGATCATTTTTTGTACACCTAGGGCTAGAACAAGGGTTACTATAGCAGGCAGACCCTCTGGTATTGCAGCAACAGCCAGACTGACACCTGCCAGAAACATTTGATAAATGGACTGCCCCTTTAAAATACCAACAATCACTATCAAAAAAGTAAGTAATAGACTCATAATTACCAGCCATTTACCAAGGTGCTTTAATCTTTTTTGAAGTGGTGTCATATTATCATTTTCATTATTAAGCAGGTCTGCTATCTTGCCCATTTCAGTATCCATACCTGTATTAACTACTACTGCTTTTGCCCTGCCCCGGGTAACTGTTGTTCCCATAAATAAAATGTTTGTTTGTTCTGTGATATTAAGACCAGCTGCATATAATTTCCCTGTTGATTTAGCAACTGTTATTGATTCACCAGTAAGGAGGGATTCATCTACCTGAAGAGCTGCTGCTTCTAATAATCTGCAGTCAGCTGGGACACGATTTCCAGTTTCTAAAGCAATTAAATCACCAGGTACTAATTCCTCAGCAGCCACTTCCTCAAGTCTGCCATCTCTAATAACCCTGGCCTCTGGTGCAGCCAGTTTACTTAAAGCAGCCAATGACCTCTCTGCCCTATATTCCTGAATAAAACCCATAATCCCATTAATAATTATAATAGCAAAAATAGTAATTCCATCACTTATCTCACCCATTAAAAATGATAAACAGGTTGCTGCCATTAAAACAATTATCATAAAATCTCTGAACTGGTCAATAAAGATAGATACGATTCCCTTGCTGTTTGATGTAATTAATCTATTTCTACCATACTGTAGCTGCCTTTTTCTGATCTCTCTTGTTGATAAACCATCTGTTAGGGAAAATCCAAAATAATCAATAAGTTCTTCCTGATTTAAGAGGTAATACTCCTTTTCTGCTAACATAATAATCACTCCTGTGTTTAGCAATTCTATCATTTTAATACTATTCACAGGGCTTAATAAAAAGAACAATCTATTTAATTGACTGATATATAGATATACCTTATACTATAATTAGTTAAAGGAGTGATTTATCATGTCAATTGATGGTATTATGCTGACAGCTATTAAAAACGATTTAACAGAAAATATTCTGGGGGGAAGAATAGATAAAATATATCAAATAAATAATGATACCCTTAGTTTTACTATCAGGTGTGAGAACCAAAATAGAAAAATGCTTATTTCAACAGACCCTGCTTACAACCGCCTTCATATTAGTAATTTGGATTATGAAAACCCCCTTAAGGCACCCGATTTCTGTATGTTATTACGCAAATATCTCCACCGCGGTATTATTGATAAAATAGAGCAACCTGATTTCGAACGAATACTTATTTTTCATATAAAATTAAGAAAGGAAAAATATTATCTTATTACTGAAGTTATGGGGAAATACAGTAATATAATACTGATTAATGAAGATGGTATAATCCTTGATGCTTTAAAACGGATAAACAAACAGCAGAGCCAACAGCGTCAATTATATCCTGGTTTAGATTATCAATATCCACCGAGACAGGACAAAATTGACCCAACAGTTGTTAGTAAAGAGGATTTTTTTTCATATATACCTGATGATTTTTCTGACCGGGCAGATAAGGCAATTATGTACAATTACCGGGGTATTGGACCCTATATGGCAAAAGAAATTATTTTTAGGGCAGGTATTGACTTTAAAATCGATTATTCAACCCTTAGTAAGGAAGATAGAGAAAGAATTAAAAACAGTTTTTTATCAATCTTTCAAGAAGTTAAACAGGGGAAATTTAGACCAGCTGTAGGACTGGATAAGCATAATAATATTTCTTATCTATCTGCCTATCCCTTACTCCACCAGAAAAATATAAAGGATCATACCTATCCCGGTACCGGCGAACTTTTTGATTACTATTATTCCAATGAAGTTACCAATAATAAGCTAGATAATTTTAAAGATAGACTGAATAATATTATTAATAAATACCTGACTAAAAACAGAAAAAAACAAAAGAAATACCATAATGGATTAGAGGATGCTGCTAACGCAGATAGGTATAAGCAATATGGTGAATTGATTACAGCTAACATATATCAGCTAAAAAAGGGATTAGAAGAGATTGAATTAGTAAATTATTTTGATGTAGAACAAAGTAAAATTAAAATTGACCTTGATCCCTCTTTAACACCGGCTCAGAATGCGCAGAAATATTATAAGAAATATAATAAAGTTAAAAAAAGCATTAAACACCTTAAAAAACAACTGGGTATTTTAAGACATGAAGAAAGATACTTAGAACAAGTCTCCCTGAACATTGAGCAGGCTGAATCTCAAAGTGATTTGAAAGAAATTCGAGAGGAATTAATCAAAGAGGGCTATCTTAAAGAAAAGAAGAAAAACAAACAAAAAAAGAAAAGCAACAAACCATTACCACCTTATAAATTTATATCTTCACAGGGTTATCATATTTTAGCCGGTCGTAACAACTATCAGAATGACCGGCTGACCAAAAAAATTGCACATAGTGAAGACATCTGGCTGCACGTCAAGGAAATAGCTGGTTCACATGTAATAATTCGAAACCATACAAATGACAATATACCCCAGGAAACAGTTAATGAAGCCGCTGTTATAGCTGCTTATTATAGTAAAGGGAGAATGTCAGAAAATGTACCTGTTGATTATACAAAAGTAAAAAATGTCAGGAAACCCAAGGGAGCTAAACCAGGCCTGGTATATTATGAAGAATACCAGACCCTATATGCCAATCCAGCTAAAGAACTTATCAATAAACTAAAGAACTAAAAACCGGGCTAAGATATTCTTACATGATAGTCTTCCAACCAGATATTTAATTGTAGAAGATAAGCAAAAAGCTGAGGTAAACGCATTAATTGACCAAACCAGGGGATATCAAAATCCCCTTTCTTCTCAGTTAGATTAAGTACTGCTTCTATATCTATCACAGAATGTAGTGGCTTATTTTTATTATTCAATATATCTATTAACAAGGCTTTTGTTTCCTGATAATAAAGCGGATTAAAGGTCCTGGGATAAGGATTTTTAGGTCTATTTCTAACCGACTCTGGAAGAATACCTTTAAGGGATTCACGGAGTAATCCCTTTCTCTGTCCGCCATAAGACTTCATTTCCCATGGTATATTCCAGAGATATTCTACCAGCCGATGGTCACAGAAAGGTACTCTGATTTCTAATCCAGTATACATACTCATTCTATCCTTTCTATCCAATAGAACAGGCATCCAACGTGTCAAATTAAGATAAAACATCTCTCTCATACGTGCGTTCTTCTCATCTTCACCTGCTAAGACAGGAACCTCAGCTAATGCCTCTTGATATCTCTCAAACAGGTATTCTTCAGGGGAAATTCTCTCCTTGACTTCCCTTGATAATAAGGCTATCCGTTCTCTATACCTCCTTGACCAGGGAAAAATACCGGCTCCCAGGGCTTCCTCCCGGTAAAACCAGGGATAACCACCAAATATCTCATCAGCACACTCACCAGATACTGCTACAACAAAATCCTTTTTTATCTCTTTAGCCAGTAAATACAGGGAAACATCAATATCAGCCATCCCCGGTAAATCCCTGGCATAAACACCCTCCCTTAATTTTTCACTTAAAAGATGATTATCCAGCACTACATTATGATGCTTGGAGTTAATGTTATCTGCTACCTTAGCCGCCCAGTAATTATCAGTTTCAGGTTGAAAATCATTTGCCTTAAAAAACCTTTCATTACCCTCATAGTCAACAGAATATGTAGCTAACCCCCTATAGCCATTTTTTTTCAGCTCTCTACTGGCTACAGCACTAATAGCACTGGAATCTAGACCACCTGATAGTAGAGTACAGATCGGCACATCTGAAATCAATTGGCGTTTTACAGAATCAGTAAAAAGATACCTGACTTTTTCCACTGTTTCAGCTAGCGTATCTGTATGTTCTTTACTCACAAGTTCCCAGTATTTAGTGAGTTTCAGACTGTTTTTCTGGTATGTCAAAGAAAAACCAGGTTTCAATTCCATAACACCTTTAAATATACCGTTACCAGGTGTTCTACCTGGGCCTAGAATTAATACCTCTGCCAGCCCCTCTGCATTTATACAGGGTTCTATTTCAGGATGTTTTAATAAAGCCTTTATTTCTGATGCAAAAACAAGACCATTTTTTAATTGAGCATAAAAAAGTGGTTTAACACCTATCCGATCCCTGGCCATAAATAATTTTTCTTCACAGACATCCCAGATAGCAAAGGCAAATATCCCGTTAAAGTAATCAACACATCTTTCTCCCCATTCTAAATAGGACTGTAATAAAACCTCTGTATCTGAATGCCCATTAAAATTATAACCTTTATTAAGAAGTATCTGTCTAAGATCTTCTGTATTATATAGTTCACCATTATAGACAAGGACATAGGTTTTTCTGCCCTGTTGAGCCAGCATAGGTTGCTTGCCCCCCTCAGGGTCAATTACTATTAATCTCCTGTGTGCAAATCCTGCCCTATTTGAATACCAGTCACCACTATCATCAGGACCACGATGGCTAAGACTTTCTTGCATTTCCTCTAAAATATCTAAATTATCACTTATATTCCTATGCCAATCAATCCAACCAGCAATTCCACACATTTTTTGGCCTCCCTTATTAATACACTATATTATTCATATGTACTATTATTCAATCTTGACTGTATACATGATAGCAATTTTAGACATTTTCTTTTCATAGGGAAGTAAATATATTTATCGAGCTTCAAAGTTTTTAATTACAATTTTGGAATCACATTATCCTAATATAAAAAGACCCTGTGTTATATTTAGACACAGAGTCAATAATAAAGATTTACTGTTTGTTTTTGAGATACTTTAAAACAATCTTTAACAAAAATAGTATCAACAGAATCAGGGTTGATATATAACCAATAAAATCACCATACAGCTGATAAAATGTAGTTTCCCGATTTAAAGGAACAGCAGCTTTAACAGTTGACATATCACCTGAATAGACCTTCTTAATATTTATACCAGCTGGAGAAATAACACCTCCAAAGGACTTATTACCCGATCTCACTACAGCCCTCCTATTTTCTACAGCCCTGAAAACAGCAGTTGTCCACATCTGTCGGCTCAAATTACTACTCTGAAACCAGGCCTCATTGGACTGATTTATAATCAAATCTGCCTCCTTAATCCCTTTCATAACAAAATCTGGATAGAGAATCTCAGAACAAATAACTGTCCGCCAGCTAAATGACGGTAAGTTCAGAATATTGATATCCCCTCCCGGGTAGTTGGGAGAGTTAGTATAGCCAGTTATTTTTTCAACTAATTTCTTGAAAGGAATATACTCACCAAAGGGAAGGAGTTTTATTTTATTATATCTCCCCATTATTTTACCATCTGCTGCAAGAAGAAAAACACTATTATATTTTTTGAAGTCATCATCTATAATTGATAGACTCCCTGTTAAAAGAGGAAAAGAAATACCCTTTAATGATCCTACAAATCTTTCCCGGTAATACTCATTTCTAATAAAGTCAAAGGTAAGTGATGATTCTGGCCAGATAATTAAATTAATATCATTTATTTTCCTGGACTCTTCTACAAGATAATTTATATTTGATTCAATGTTTGCTGTTTTCCATTTTTCTACCGGATCCAGGTTTGTTTGAACAATTCCTAGATTTATATAATTATAATCCTGGTTCTTATAATTTGATAATTTAATACCTCCATAAGAAAAAATAATTATAAAAATTATAATAATAAATAAAGCATTCCCTTTCTTTCTTTCAATAAAGAACTTATAAAAAAAAGCATTTATTAAAATAACAATAAAGCTTATTAAAAATACTCCACCAAGGTCAGCAAATTGTAATAATTGTTTAAAAGATGCCTGTGTATAAGCAATAAAAGCAAAGGGAAACGGCCGAAATACTCTAAATCTAATATACTCAAAGGCAGTCCAGGTAAGCGCCAGCCAGAGAGGATTTATAGACCTATTTCTCTTTATGTATAAATAAAACCAGGCCCATAGACCGTAAAAAACAGCAAGCAGCAAATAAAAGCTCAATAATATAATAAGACAGAACATCAGAGACAACCCACTATAATACCTTAGTGGGTAATATAACCAATATGATGTCATCAGAACAATTATTATGCCCAGAAAAACCCCTTTTTTAAACCCCTGGGAGGGCTTATCACCAGAGATAGCATATATAAAGGGGATTAGTCCAAACCACGCTAAAAAAAATAAAGCTGAAAACCTGACAGGAATTGTAATTAAAATACCTGCCAGTATAATTAATACTACCTCCAGTATTATCACCCCTTAAATTTATACTATTACCCAACAGGCTTATGTCCATTCCTTTAAAGCACTAAAATCTTTGATAAATATCCTATTGCCATTAACCTCTATAATATCTTCATTTTTAAAATCACTTAAGACCCTGCTAACAGTCTCTCTGCTGGTCCCAATATAATTTGCCATTTCCTGCCTATTGATGTCCAGTACTAATTCATTTTCTGTCTCCCCAAAGTCAATCAACATATCAATAATTAAGGTAGCCACCCTGGCCCGGGTGTCTTTTAATCCCAGGTTCTCTATTTTTCTCTGCGCTCTGTACAATTTTTTAGCCATGACCCTTAACATCCCCCAGGCTATCTGTGGATTGGCAGTAAAATATTCTTTAAATCTCGTTTTTGATAAAAAGACAAGTTCCACTTCATCAAGGGCGATAGCAGTAGCAGGGTATTCATCTATACCAAATAAAACTACTTCCCCAAAAACATCACCTGGCTGAAGTATTTCGAGTATCTGTTCATCACCATTTACGTTGTTTCTTACAGCCTTAACCTTACCCTTTTTTATGAAATAAACATTATTCCCTATATCACCCTGCATAAAGATTATTTCTCCATTGTGGGAACTACTACTCTCCAGTAGAGCGCTGATTGCAATAAGATCACTATCACTCATCTCAGAAAAGAGGATAAAATTCCTTAAAAATGGCTCATAAGTATCCATTGCTTGAAACCCCCTTTAATTGTTCGATTCTATCTAATTCACTAAGTATCTTATTTTTCTTGTAATCATAGGCATAACAGGCTCCATTTACTATCTTAGTCTTAAGTAAACCAACCCCTTCAGAATTACCTTTTAAGTGTGGTGCATCAATAAGGCCAGATTTAATTGCCCGGGTAAGAGTTACAGGGTCAGACCAGGGATCAGCAACACCATTATCAGCTAAATTTTTTATATGATTTAATAACACCCTACTTTCAGATAATAATTTTTGTTTTCGTTTAATGATTCCTGGATCATGACTTATATCAGGATAATTATACACTAAATTATTTATTACCTGACGGGCAATTTGGCAGCTTTCAATAACATCACTACTCCAAGCAGCATGATCAGCTTCTGAGTAGGCAACAACATGGACAATATCTGGTCTTAAAGACATCCCTAAAAAAGTAGCATAAGCCAATTGACCTTTAGCCCTATCAGGCTGTGCTGGAAAACTACTTAAACCAGCCCTAACCTGTGTTAAAACCTGAAAATTTTCTCCTTTAAGATTTTCAATTAACTCTTTTTTAGCCATCATTTTCGCAATATCCATATCCGCACTTGTTCCATTAGGAGTATTAAACATATATTGAGCAATATATGTTTTTACTCCCATTTTTCTAGCATTATAAGCAGCTAAATAAGCCATTACTACAGCAATGGTATCATGGGCATCACGCAAACTCCAGTGATGTGATTCATTAACCTCAACAGGTATATTCCTCTCACCATGCCATTTCATCAATAACTGATTTTCCTTGATTGATGCTAGTAACCCCCTTGGACCACGTCCATCAAGCTTATTATACCATGAAAGGGGAACAGCACACCAGGCGTTATTTATCGTATCGAGCAAAAGATCTGCCATTTGAAAGACATCCCTTGTCCCACTATAACACCTCATCAAAGGATAATTCCCTGTTCTACTGGCATCATAGAGCCTTATTAAATCTTCTTTTGTCCGGATCGGAACCCCACCAGCACCTTTCTCATCTTCATCCATATCGGTAGGCCTAAAAAAAGACTGCTGGGCATTTTGATCAGGCCCTAGAGATATTATGTCCAGAACCTTACTCTTAGCTATTTCTTTAATACCATCTACCGTTTCATCTACAGAGGGCAAACCAAAGTGATGTCTTAATAAAGGATAAGGTTTTTTAAGAGCTATTCTATTCAGGAGGTTTTTCCCATAAGAAATATCTCGATCACTAAGTGACTTGCCTTCAAGATAGGCAATAATTTCTTCTATTTCTTCCTGACCACTAAAGACTGCATCAAAAAACCCTACCTCTTGAGCCTTACGAGCAACTGGTAGGGTTCCTCCAAAAACAAATTTGTAAGAACTTAGACCCCTTTCTTCCACAGAATCTTTTAATCTCTTTAATATTTTATAAGCTGTTTCAGGGGTCAACCTGTAACCTACAGCTACCATATCTGGTGAGGCTTCCTCGACAGCATTAAGCAAATAATTAATAGAAATAGCCGGCCCCAGAAATTTGGCTCGATAGCCGTGTTCTTCTGCAAGTCGCAAAAAATTTAAAACTCCAGCAACATGAACACAATTACCAACAGAAGCACCAATTATTAGTTTTTTCAATTCATTCAACCTCTTTCTGGTATTCTGCAAATTGACCGTAAATTATATTATCTAGACCCTTATATAAAGTCCTACGCAGTTTTGGATGTACCTCAACATTACTGATGTTACCTTTATTCACCAGGTCAATTATCTCTTTTTTATTCAAACCAAGCAAACCTAAAGACTTAACAGTCCTGCCTATTTTCCTAAAATCAGTATCATAAACAAGATTTGCCAGCTCTATAATCATATCTATGGTAGGTGTACTTATACCAAAATAATTAGCCAGTGAAGAAATTGGAACAAGACCCATAGGAACATCCTCAAATATATATCTATGTTTAATCTCCTCTGGAGCCCCTATCCCTTCATACTGCTTATTATTCTGTAGTAATTCATACAAACTCTTCCCCCTTGCCCCATAGGACATTCGCAGCCAGTCTAAGGCACTAATAGGGCTTATACCCAGTGACTCAGCCACATTCATTCTCTCCTGATCCATTTTTTCCATTATCTTACTTATAGCTGGTGAAATACCCTGTTGATAATATGAGAAATTACCATCAGTAGATTCAATCCAGGCCATATTAAGTAATGTAGGGGCCGGGTGAAAGATAGACCCTATATTATCTAAACTTGTTTTCATCACATTTTCTACTGGTGAAAATTGAGGTAAAATTTTATAAAGTTTATCAATAATTTCCCTTGTTCTATTACTTGGAAAGGCTGCTATGGCAACCCTGTTTTTCACACCAAATATCTTTGCCCGGGCTGGTCCTACAACACGACTGGCATACAAAAATGTCTGGGTTTCAGATATAATAAGATCAGCATTACAATTATTAGATTTTAAAATATTATAAAATTCTAAGGTACCACCGGTCCGACCTGGATTAAGAATTATTTTCTGTCCATCCCTAAGATAAGGACTCATTTTTTCTGCCAGATATCTATGGGCAACAGCAGGTGTAACAACCATGATTATATCAGTACCACTAAGGGCCTCTTCTATGTTATCGGTAATTTTATTTAATCTGCCAAAGCCCTGGTAGATACCACTAAGAAATATACCACCCTTCTTAATAATTGGTTCCAGTCTTTCCCTACTTCGATTATAAAGATTAACCTTACACCCATTTAATGCAAGATATGCAGCCATAGCCTGACCACCGTTTCCTGCTCCCAACACAGCAAATTTCTCCAAAATAATTACCCCCTTAAAAATTACCTTTTATAAATCACCTCTATATATTTAGATTTTATATGCATTATTTACAAATTTTTCATAATTATAAGAATAATTAAGCCTCACACGTGAACCTATGTGGGGTTAATTTTTTTATGTATAAGTATTTCTATATAATTATATCATATATAAATATTAAATTCAAGGAATTAAAGAGTATTAATAAACCTGGCAAAGATATGTTCAGTTTATCACCAAACAAACCCCTACCAGGCTCAACTTTGCCCTATAATAAATTAAACCTTATTAATCAGTAAACTCTTTCCATTTATTCTCTATATTATCATCTCTAATTGTTTCCATAAGATAATCAGCAAACTCAGCACCGGTAGCACCATTATCCCTACCTGTTAGTACTAATTTCTTTTCATAATCACCACAAATATCAAGCGCCATTTGTAGTCTATGTGCTTTATCTGTATATCCAATATGGTCAAGCAACATCCCGGCTGCCCTGATTATACTACTGGGGTCAGCGTATTTAGCCCTACCTTCTTTTACCATTCTTGGTGCAGAGCCATGAATCGCCTCAAACATCGCATATTTTTTACCAAGATTAGCACTACCAGCAGTACCAACCCCACCTTGAAATTCAGCGGCTTCATCAGTCAAAATATCTCCATATAAATTAGGAAGCACCATTACTTTAAACTGACTCCTGCGTTTTTCATCAACTAATTTTGCAGTCATAATGTCTATATACCAGTCATCCCACTCAACTTCCGGGTAGTCTTTAGAAATATCTTTAGCAATATCTAAAAATAAACCATCAGTAGTTTTAACAACATTTGCCTTAGTAACTACAGTAACCTTATTCATACCGCTTTTTTTAGCATAATCAAAGGCTGCCTTAATAATCCTATATGACCCCTCATAAGTAGCAACAGTAAAATCTACAGCCAGGTCATCATTTACCCTTATACCATCACTCCCCAGGGCATAAGCGCCTTCTGTATTTTCGCGGAAGAAAATCCAATCGATATTTTCCTCAGGGACTTTAACCGGACGTACATTAGCAAAGAGATCCAGTTCTTTTCTCATAGCAACATTAGCACTTTCTATATTAGGCCACTGGTCACCTGCCCTCGGGGTAGTAGTCGGCCCCTTTAAAATTACATGACATTTTTTAAGCTCTTCTAAAATATCATCAGGTATAGCCTGTTTACACTTAGCACGGTTTTCAATAGTCAAACCATCTATTACTTTAAATTCAACCCTACCCTTTTTTACATCCTCTTTTAGTAAAAACTCCAGAACACGCTGAGCCTGTTTAGTAATAAATGGTCCAATACCATCACCACCAACAACACCAATTATTATTTTGTCCAGATTATCATAATCAACAAAATCCTTGACAGTTTTCATCTGCTCAATTCTTTCAAATTGATCCTCAATCAATGCAGCAAAATGTGCTTTCGCCTTCTCTACAACTGACTTCTCCATAAATATAGCCCCCTAATATATCAATTATTTATTGGCAGATCACCTCAAAATAGTGATCCCAACTCCAATATTAATAAGACTTTTAGTCCTTTGTATTATGTAAATCAACTTTTAAAGTAAGATTACAATATAACTAGATTTTAATACATTATATATTAATACCCTTTATCAGTCAAGGACAATCCCACATTAACAAAAAAGAAACCCATCTATAAATATCAGGTTTCTTCCTTAATTACTCACTGACAAGACCCTGGCCAGGGTTAATTATCGTTATTGTTCCCCCATAAGCACACTTAATAGTTGAAGTTTTCAGTAAAACAGGAACACCATGAACTAAGACACTTTCTTTCCCACCCTTCCATTTTCCACTTAGTTTTGGTGTACATGGAGGAGAATCATGCCTTTTACAGGTAGCAAAACTTGATATATTGACAGGTTTACTATCATCAACAGTTGCTATAGGTTTACTCTTAAGATATACTTGATGTTTATCGATTACATTAAGTGTACACGGGACAGTTCCTTTACTACATTTTAAGATAGCACCATGACAAACATATAACTTACCATCTTTTCCAATATCAACAATAGAATCCTTTCCCTTTTTATTTTCTCCTTCTTCTCCATTCTTTGTATCGACAGCTCCCCCAGCAGCTACTATACCAGCTTCACTACCAACACCATCACTATTCCCTTCACCCTGTTTAACCTGTTGTTCCTCAACTTCACTGGGAAATATTATATCATCACCTGCATAAATCCAAAGAAAATCATCCATAATCCTATTCTCTTCCTGAAGATATTTATTTTTATTAATAGCAGTTATCTCTCCCACTGTAGCTTCCTCAGTAGTAAAATAATTTACTATCTTTCCATCTTCATAATAATATGGGGCCTGTTTAGTCAACCATAAGCCATAATCACCATCCTCAAACTTATGAATTAACAATGTATGTATTTGAGAACCTGATTTGCTACTGCTATAGATATGCAAATCACTATTATCCTTTAAAACATATTTGTTACCATAACAATCCTCACAATCAAATAATTCCTTATTACTACTTTTAATTTCCTTCCCAATAAAATTATCACCAAGCTTTAATTTTCCCTCTCTGTTTTCTTTTTCCTCATCATTTAGAAAATCCCTAGTATTTTCTAAATCAAATTCAAAATATTTATTAATCTCAATCACCTCCCTAGTATGCTATATAATTACTACCTGGTAAATGTGATACAATTACCCCGGGTAACTTAATATTGTAATCACCATTTTTAAAATTCTTTATCAAGATCAGTTTCCATTTACCTAAATAATTATCCCTCAGTCTTCCCCTATAGTTAATTATCAGTTCATCAACCTGATATGTTTTTTCATTAAGTTTTTGCCTGAATCTACAGTCAAGTGTATATAAACCCTTTTTAAACCTGTAACGAAAACTCAGTTCTCCTTCATAGACCAATTTCTCAATATCCAAATCACCCATCCTAAAACCATCTATATAGAGGTTACCTTTTCCATTACTAAGTTTATATCTCAGTTCATTAAAAATATATTGTTTAGAAAAACAGTCTTCACCATTATTATTAATACCCTCAGGGTAAAGTCCATTTAATTTATAATCCTTAATATCACAGTAGCTTTTCTGGGAATATAAATGGTAATCTCGCCCTTCATCTATCTCTTCTCTTCCCCTGGTACCTACCATCAGTGCACAATAATCTCCCAGGTACTCATAAGGCAAACGCAAACCATAATCCCCATTTTTAAAATTTTCTATTAAAATAGAGTTAACTGACTGCATATTTCCCCAGGCTTTTCTTATAGAATGGTGGTTCTTTAATTCAATTAATAGCGTATTTTCCTTAATAGAAAATCGATATTCTACTTGATCATCATCCCTATACTCTAAAATTCCTTCCTCTGTTTCTTTAATCAGTTTAATATCCTGACCAATAGGCCTGTCTCCCATAATAATACCCTTAGCCATATTATAGATCTTTTCTCCATCTTCCTTATTTAATTTATAATTATAGATCTTACCAGAACTTAAATTTATTTTTATATTATCACCCACACAATTTATCATTTCATTATTAATATATTGGTTATATTGCCGAGCATATAATGTACCTGAGATTAGATGATACCTGGGTAATTTAATACCATAATCCCCATTCTGAAAATCATCTATCTCCAGTATGTTTGCTATAGCTGGCCCGTCTCCAGGGCTACCATATTTGATGATTAGTTCTGTTTTATCATAGAGGTCAAATAAGGAGTTGAAGTCCAGTTTACCATGGGGGGTAAAAGTATAATTAACTTTTAACATTAGTTTCTTTGTTCCTTCTTTATAGATATTTTCTTCATATTCTTCTTTCAGCTGTCCCCTGGTTTTTCTCAAAAACCTAATATTTTCACCAATAGTATGACCGTTTAACTTAATTACCCCCATACCATTGGATTTTTTATAGTTTTTCTCTTCACCAAAACCTGCTGTAAATTGATAGGGATCTTCTGGGGAAGTTAATTCTTCTTTGTTTTTTCCTAAACTCCCATATAGCCTGTCATGATTTTTTTTGAAAAAAACATGGGGTAAGAGTACATCAGGGTCTTTAAAGATCAGGTAGTCATATTCAAAATTTTTATCTATTTTACTAAATAATTTATCATTAAGTTCTTCCTTTATAAAGAACTCATTATGACTTAACTCCAAAATTTTTTTATAGCTTTTATCAGCATAACGTAAGCCTATACCAAATTTATCGGCCTGCCTGTCAATAATACTGATATGTCTCACCTGATGAAAAGGCACCCGACCCCTGGTATCAATACCGACATTAATCCCCTGTTCCAACAGGAACTTTAGATACCTCTCCGGAAAGTGTTTGTTAATTACTTTTAAATGGTCTTTTACTTCAGGGACAGTATATCCTGGTAAGAATAAGAAATTATGTTTGTCCATTATATCCTTTGTCTTCTTTTTATGTGTTAATCTCGGGGTTATATTAAACTCAGGGTTTTTAAAGGATGTCCATCTGCGGTCCTCATAGGCCCAATCAATTTCAAATGGAACCAGGAGAATATCTCCTGTATAGATTGTACCCCCCTCTAGATTATTAAGGCGTTTTAGTGTGGCTACATCTGTATCATATTCTACAGCTATCTCACTTAAACTATCACCTTGTTTTATTTCATATGGAACCTTGGTTAATGGGGGAATCTTTAAGGTTGCCCTCTCTTTGATATTCTGATTCTCATGAAGATTATTTGCCTTTCTCAGGGCCTCACAACTTATAAAATGATCATGGGCTATATCTTCAAGGGTATCTCCTTCTTTTACTATTACTTCTTTATAACTGTGTTCATAGGGGTCCCATTCCCATTTTTGAAAAATATCAGTAATTATCCTCCTCATTACATCTGCGCTCTTTATCCCCCTATGGTCAAAAAAGGCTACAAAATCCTCGTCCAGCTGGTTAATCGCTTCGTTTCCCTTTTTTTCAAATTTACGGTTCATCATTCCACCAATACTTTCCACAGTACCATAACAAGCTGATAGGCCTTTAATTTTATTGGTAAACTCACTTACATCCCCTATACCTTCATGTTTAGCTAAACACTTAAAATCTAAATTGGCAAGGCTTTTGACATTGCCCCTCCAGAGTATTTCAAAACCTTCAATCCCACCAGGGGCATCAATCTCAAATTCGGCTATCCTTGGGTCATCTGTATGAAGGTCACATAAGAGATACATCTGACTAACCCCATTAAATAATTCTACTAAATTAAACTGCTTCTTGAATTCCTCAAAAACGGTATCCAGGACTTCATCCCATATATCTGTCTGTTTAGTTTCATCTATTTGAGCACTATTATTCTCTTTCTCCTTTAGTTTATGCTCTGCCGCCTTTCTTACCCCCATAGAGACCGGTTGAGCAGAGACCAGGACAGCAGCACCCAGGAGTGCTGCCAGAGGATGTTCTGTCTTCATCAGGGTTACCCCTAAACAGAGAAGGATCATATTGACCCTACATGATATTCGATTTAACATAAGCTCTCTATTAAGGGCTGCCAGATATTCACCTGCTGTTGCAAAACCACCGTGTTTTACCTTAGGGGCCAGTTTAATGATTGCCGGGCCCCAGTTACAAAAATATTCTGACATAAGGGTTTTAATTGCTTTAGCGCTTTTTAAACCATCTGATCCCCTCTCCTTGATCAGATTAGCAATGGTATCAGGACTGGAATACTTCTTTACCAGGGCTTCCTGGGCATACTGTTCTGCCTGGTTAAAAAACTCCCCACCTATTAATAATAAAGTCTGGAGGTATAGGTTATCGGCAGCCTTTTGAACCCTCTCTTCATTTAAATCAACCTTATTACTGGGATGAGGCTCCTCACTTTCATCATTCTCATCATTAAAATAATCGTGATACATATAGTCTAAAGATAAACTGGTATAAGAACTTAGCGCCATTACACTGATATTGGCTATGTTTTCTCCCAGCGCACCAGCAGTATTACTATAAGCCTCAGCATAAGTCATCCCTCTACCTGCTATCTCCAGGGCACCTGCCGCAGCATCAAACCTCACCTGTTCATCTGTTAGGCGAAAAAGGGTTGTGTATTTTTGGGCTGTTGCTTCGGCGATCTTCTCATTTCTATTTACACCCATTCCTTCAACCCAATCAAAATCAATCAGTTCAATTTTTTCACCACTTTCCTCATCCTCTAAATAAAATTTACCTGAATCATTAGGGTCATTTCTGTCACGCTCATACTCTACTTTCTTATTAGAAATCACATTATCATCAATCATTTAGCCTCTCCTCCTAAGGAATTATTTTATATACGTATTCATACTTTTTTTCTATATTTCCATCTTTTTTTCTGATAATTTTTATTCTATTATTATATTTATCATAATAACTTTGACTATAACTAAAAATAGAACCATCTGGATTTTTAGTTATTGACTTAATCATATTACCTTTATCATCATATTCTAATTCATATATATCGTCAACATTACCCGCACTATCTCTTTTTACTTGCCTTATTTCATTTCCTTTTTCATCATATTCATATTCAATACTTATAATCTCACAACTAAACCTCACATTCCTACCTTTTTCATCATATTCATAATTGTCTTCAGACTCACTTACAACATTACCATCAGAATCAGTAATAATAGTAATCCCCTTTATAATATTACCCTTTTCATCATAATCCTGTTTTATAGTAATAGTATTCTTTCCTTCTTCTCTCTCAACTCTTTTTACCCACTCATAGGCATGCCTGATATATACATCATCATAAAATATTTCACATTCATATCCTGTTTCCCTCCATTCATAATCATATTTCAGATTACCACTTGGATAATATTCTCTTCTAACAGTCCGCAATTTTTCTCCTGTTTCTTTATCTTTTTCAAGATACTCAATAAGTTGGTCATCTTCATTATAGCTATATTTTGCTATACCATTAAAATAACGTGGAAATTCCTGCACCTCTTTAACCATACCCCAGGCACAAGACCCTGCTACCCACCTGTTAGCAAAGTAATTTGGCTGTTTATTTACCACTCTTTCTATAACTAAATCTCTGTCATTATACTTATACTTAATATTACCTATTATTGTATTATCTTTATCAATGTATGTTATTGATAATAGGTTTCCATGAGTATCATAGTCATATTCAACCGTCCCCTTTAAACTACCATCTCCATTGCTATGTATCTCTTTTGTCAAGACAAATTCTGACTTTTCATGTAGTTGAATTAATTTCATTTTGTAGTTTACATTATTTGAATTCCCTTTCTCAGCTTCCTCCCTTGCCAGCCTGGCTTTAGTTATCTGTTCATTCTTCTCCTTATTCTGATTTAAGGTAGTTTCATCATTACTACAGGCAGCTAAAGTAATAAGTAAGATTAGTGATATAAGTAATATCAATGTTTTTTTAATAGATTTTTTTTCTATCATCTTCTTAATAACCCCTTTTGGTATTTTTAGTTAAGTAACATTATAACATATATTACCATTACAAACAGCATAAATTTACTTTTTTAGGTAATTTGCACCATAAAACTAATGTACTTTATTAACTAACAACTTTATACCAGACAAATATAATTTACTGGACGACTCTAGAAATTATCCGTAGGCAGGACGCCGAAGGAGAATTTCTAGACAGTAAGCGGAGGTAGGACACCGCAGCGCACGACAAGGGAAGTAAATATATTTGTTGGGCTTTAAAATTATCACAATTTTAGAATTACATAGTTCCTAGTGATATATAATAAAATTAACATTACACAAAAAAATTCATCTAAATTAAAAATGACTCCCGTAAAATACAGGAGTCATCTAAAACTAAATTATTTTTATAGATCTTTTATTCTTCTTCATTCTGACGTTGTTGGATTATTTCTTCTTCGATTTTAGATGGAACCTTATCATAATGATCAAGCACCGTAGTATAACTACCATGCCCACCAGTAATTGATTTAAGGTCAATTGCATAGCTAAACATTTCAGCCTGTGGTACATGGGCTTTAATAACCTGTTTACTATCAATTGGTTCCATTCCAAGTATCTTTCCTCGACGGGAATTAAAATCACCCATAATATCCCCCATATATTCTTCAGGTACAGTTACTTCTACTTGCATAACTGGTTCTAATAATACCGGCTTAGCCTTCTGCATACCATTTTTAAAACCCTTAGAAGCGGCTATTTTAAAGGCCATTTCTGATGAATCTACCGGGTGATATGAACCATCATATACAACTACTTTAAAATCAACAACAGGATAACCAGCTACAACACCTGTTTCTTTGGCTTCAACAATACCTTTTTCAACTGCAGGAATATACTGGTTAGGAATTGCCCCACCAAAAATTTCTTCATCAAATTCAAAGCCCTTACCCCTCGGCAGGGGTTCCATCCTCAAGAAAACATGACCATACTGACCACGTCCACCTGATTGCTTTTTATATTTTTCTTCAACCTCAACTTTTTTCTGAATAGTTTCTTTATATGTTACCTTAGGAACCTTTGTGATAAAAGATGCCTCAAATTTCCTCTGACAAATATCTTTGATAACATCCAGATGTACTGTACCCATTGATGTAACTAATAGTTCCTTGGTTTCTTTATTATATTCTACCTTAAAGGTCACATCTTCCTGACTTATCCTGTTAAGGGCAGCTGACATTTTTTCATCATCACCTTCACTGGCAGGTAAAGCAGCCTGGGTTAACATTGGTACAGGAAAATCAATATCTTTTAATGACATTTTAATACCTTCTACCATAGTATCTGATGTCTCCAAAAGGTCGATTTTAGCAACCGCTCCGATCTCACCAGCTGTCAATTTTTCTACAGTTTCCTGTTCCTTACCATTTAAGCGGTATAATTTACTCAACTTAGCAGTCTCATTAGCACGAGGAATAAAAACCTCACTATCTTTTGTCAGTGTGCCTGATTCAACCTTAAAAATTGATAATTTACCGATATAAGGGTCAACCATTGTCTTAGCTACCAGAGCAACAGCAGGTTCATCTACAGTAATACTTACTTCAACCTTTTCACCCTGCCAAACACCCTCTATTACCCCCTTAGCATCAGGAGATGGTACCAAATTAATAAGGAGATCAAATAGTTTTTTAATACCAGAATTTTTAAGTGCTGATCCCACCATTACAGGTATAATCTCACCTGAAGCAACACCAGCAACCAGCCCTTTAATTAATTCTTTATCACTAATTTTTTCATCCGCAAAGTATTTTTCCATTAATTCTTCATCAAGTTCAACAACAGATTCCAGGAGTTCCATTCTTAATTCTTCAACAGTATCAGTTAATTCTGCTGGTATTTCAATCTTATCTACATCTTTTTCACCGGAAAAAGCCACTTCTTGAAGAAGATCTATAATGCCTTTATATCCTTCTCCTTCACCAACAGGAATTGTCAATGGTATGAAATTGCCCTGATAAGCATCCTTTATTTCATTAAAGACCTTATTAAAGTCAGCACCATCCTTATCCATTTTATTGATAAAAATAAAACGTGGTAATTGATTCTTTTCAGCCATTGCCCAGACATAATCAGTATTTACCTCTATACCAGCTGTTCCGTCTATTAATAATACTGCACCTTCAACCATTCTTAAAGCCCCGGCAACCTCTCCCCTAAAGTCTGCATATCCAGGGGTATCTATAAGATTTACAAATTTATCTCCCCATGAAAATGAAAAGTACGAATTATTAATAGAAAATTGATGTTTCTTTTCTTCTGGGGTGAAATCAGCTTGTGTATTAGTATTTTCAATACTGCCAGCACTATCTATCACCCCTGCATTTAAGAGAGTCATTTCTGTTAAAGTAGTTTTTCCAGCCCCTCCATGGGAAATCAAGCATAAGTTTCTGATTTTTTGAGTATTACTCAATATAACCACCAACCCTTCCTGTTTTTTCTTAAGATTAATTATAACTGATAAAAAGACTTTTTTTATATATCTTTTATATCTTTTACCAGGTATTTCTAATTTATTCTTTAAGAAAAAGTGTTATTCCAGGAAATCTTATTCTCTTATGCCCTTGTAATCCCGGGGGATCACTTTTCAAAACCTAATAATAAAACCCTCTTTTATCATACTTACTTTAAATATTCTATAAAATAAGTCTAATTCCTTTAATTTTGAAAATTTTAATTATTTTTTTTAATAATTAAATATATCCAATTTTATATTATAGAAATTGGATTAAAATTAATATAATCTGAGCTAACCAACAAAAAGTCAATCCCCCACTTTCTCCCCTTTAAAGCAAGCCTATGAGACTCCTCTCCATGTAAATGACCATATACACACTGCTCAACGTTATATTTCTGTAATAGCTCAATAATTTCATTTCGTTCGTGATCCTCATTAACCGGCATATAATGCAGCATAACAATAACCCTTTCTATACTAGCAGGGATGGTCTCTAAAGCCATCCCTAATCTAGTAAGTTCCCGTCTATATATCTTTTCATCATGGTCAGAAAAACTATTATTATTAGGAACAATCCAACCCCTGGTACCAGTGACAGCAATATTACCTAGCACAAAACTATCATTATGAATTAAAGATATATCATCTGGCATAAAACCCCGCAATTTAGTAATACCCTGCCACCAATAATCATGATTACCACGAACTAATACCTTTCTACCTGGTAGTAATTCTAAGAAATCTAGATCATACTCCAGTTCTGAAAGATCACTTGCCCATGAAATATCACCTGGTATTAATACTAAATCATCATCTACCACCTTTTTGGACCAGTTATCATAAATCTTTTGATAATGTGCATTCCATTTTTCGCCAAATATATCCATAGGTTTATATACAACAGCACTTTCTAAATTGCCTATTTCTGCCTTTTCAGCAAAGGATAAATGCAGATCACCAATAGCATAAACCTTCATAAAACACCACCCTAGCCCTTTAATGCCTGTGCCATATTTTGGGCTAATTGACTGGCTTGTTTCAAATCATCTTGAGCAGGGGCATATTTTGCTTCAAAGACTGGTTCTATTAAATCCAGTTTAGCTTTTTCAGCAAATTCCAGGAGACTATCTTTGGCTGCACTACTCCAACTATATGTTCCAAAAATACCTAATTTATGGTTCTTTACTCTACGATTTAATAAGGCAGAGGTCAATCCTGCCACCGGGGGAAATAGTTCCGTATTATAAGTACAGGAACCTATAATCAACCCCTCAAACCTCCATATATCACTCAACAAGTATGAAAGATGGGTTCTAGCAGCATCATATAGCCTGATCTGTCTGATACCATTTTCAGCAAGACATCTGGCAATATTTTCTGCAATTTTTTTAGTATTGCCATACATTGAGCCATAAACAACTACTACACCTTCTTCTACCTGATAACTACTAAGTCTATCATATGCATCAATAATATAGTCAGGATTACTCCTCCAGACAGGACCATGTGTAGAAGCTATTACCTTGATATCCGTATCAGCCAGTTTTTCAAAAGCCTTTTGAACCATTGGACTATATTTGGCAACTATATTAGTATAATAACGCCTGATTTCATCTTCATAATACTTAATATCTAATTCATCATCAAATATCCCACCCTGTAAGGCTCCAAAACCACCAAAGGCATCCCCAGCAAAAAGAATTCCTTCAGATTTTTCAAAGGTCATCATCGTCTCAGGCCAATGTACCATAGGAGTTAGATGAAACTTTAGTTCATGTTTACCTAGTTTTAATACTTCAGCATCTTTGATGATTTTTATGTCATCAGTTAATCCATAAAACCCTTCCAGAAAAGCAGCAGTTTTATTATTTCCTATAATTTGTATTTCTGGATATTCCTTTTTTAAAGCCTTGATTGACCCAGAATGATCTGGTTCCATATGATTAACTATTAGATAATCTACTTTTTTATTACCCAGTATTTTTTTAATTTTATCAATAAAAGAATCATGGTATGTAATTTTTACGGTATCTATCAAAGCAACCTTTTCATCTACAATTAAATATGAGTTATAAGAAACCCCATTGGGTAATGGCCATAAGGACTCAAAAATACTGGTCTCCTGATCATTAACCCCTACCCAGTAAACATCCTCTCTTATATTTATTTCTCTATTCATATCGCTCACTCCTTTATTAAGTATATCACTTTAAAGTATATCATCTATTCCATTTAAAATACAAGCTTTAAATAATTATCATTAATAATAATTATTTCATTCTATTTAAATATTATTGTTGATAGTTTAAAATTTTTTTAAAGTATTATATCTCTTTTCCAGGCACATAATAATATATCATTTATCAATAAGGTGGTCCAATAAATGAATAAAAACATTTATCATAAAATAGATTTTGGCTATGCCTGTATTAGTTCTATAATAAAGAATTGTTCAACAGCCAGGACAGTCCCTCTTGGTAAGTTTCAGAAGCTGGAGGATAAAGATAGTAAAATCTATCGAATTGAAAAAATAGCTCGTTCAAACCTGAAAAATACAACAAGACTACTCTGGCATAATATAGCAGAAGGGTTTAAACTCTACCGTTTTTCATCTCAATTAATACCACTGGCCAATCACCCGGCAGGACAAATCTGGAATTATGAAAAAGAGCTTGCTGGGGAATTTGAAAAAATAGGAAATATCATTAAAAAACATAACCTTAAGGTCAGCAGCCATCCTGGTCAATACACTGTGATTAATACAAAGAGTGAAAAGAAATTCATTAATTCAGTACGTGACCTAATATATCACAATAAAGTCCTTACTGCCATGAATCTGGATGGAAATGCTGTAATGGTCACACATGTCGGTGGGGTTTATGGGGATAAAAAAAAATCTATGGAAAGATTTATTAAAAACTTTAATAAATTACCCCAAAATGTGCGAAATAGACTGGTAGTGGAAAATGATGATACCTCATATTCTATTAGTGATGTTTTGACTATTTGTAAAACCATAAATCGCCCAATGGTACTCGATGTCCATCACCATAATTGCTATAATCAGGGGGAAAATCTAGAAGATTACTTAGCAGAAATTTTTGACACCTGGAATATACTAAATAGGCCTCCAAAAGTTCACTTCTCCAGCCCCAGGAGTAAAGAGAAACCATTAAGCCATGCTGATTATATTAAGGCAGATGATTTTATTGAATTTATTAAACTGGCAAGTAATTACCAATTTGATATTATGATCGAAGCTAAAAAACAGGATGCAGCAGTCCTTAAGCTCTGGGATGACCTTAATTACAATCCCAAAAAGACTAATCCCTGAAGTTTTAGTTTTACATGACTCCAGGGATTAATCAGGTTATTAATTATAGTTTTTATCTTACATCATTTATACATCCTTTATACATCTACTGTCAGAGGGTCTAAATCTCCCTCATCATCTTCACCGTTTCCAGTAATCTTATCATAAATCAAGAAAAGCATCTGTAGAGTTAAACCTAACAAGGCAGCCAGTCCAACTTCTTCAAAGACCCATATTTTTACCCCACCTAAACCAAACACAAACATAACAGAGGCTATTAAGATATTTCTAGGGTTTCCAAAATCAACCTTTCCCTTTACAAAACTTTTTAAACCAATTGTAATGATACTACCAAAGAGTATAACCATAACCCCACCGATAACTGCCGTTGGTATTGACTGTAAAAAAGCACTAAGTAGTCCAACAAAACTAAAGAGCAGTGCCCATATACCAGCATTTCTGGCTACTTTATCATCTTTAATCTTAAGAAGATTTACAGCAGAAACACCCTCTGAATAGGTTGTGTTCGGAACAGACCCCAAAAATGACATCATTGTACCAATTCCATCTATCAGCATTGTCCTGTGAATACCTGGTGATTCATAATACTTTTTGCCAGTAGCCTCAGTAATAGCAAATATATCTCCAAAGTGCTCAATCGTTGGTGCCAGGGCAAAAGGGAGCATATAAAAAACAGCCTGCCAGTTCACTTCAGGTTTAGTAAAGGCAGGTAAACCTATCAGGTAGTTTATTTCCACTGTTACAGAACCGCTAAATAATGAAGCAATATATCCAACAAGCACAGCAATCAAAACTGAAAATAAATTGGGTATCCCTTTAGCAAAAACCATTAGTACCGCAGCTGTAATCAAAGTGATTAAAGCCAGCAGCCAGTTTTCACTTGCCATCCCCAGACCATCCTCTATTAGAGTAAGACCTATTAAAGCAATCATTGAGCCAAAGACAACAGGGGGAAATAATTTTTTAGAAATTAATTCACTACCAAAGTATTTTACGATTCTAGAAAATAACACCTTCATTATCCCTGCAATACCTAAAGCAAAAAAAACAGCCGCAAACCCCCACTCATCACGAACATGATTAATTGGTACTATATAGGCAAAACTGGAACCGAGAAATATTATTGGGGCACCATACTTACCCTTCCCAAAATAATGCATAATTAGGGTAGTTATACCGGCAGTAAATAGAACAATCGATGTAGGGATACCTGTCAAAAGTGGAACTAAGACCGTAGCCCCAAAACAGATAGCAAAAAGTTCAAGTCCTAGAAATATTCGTTTAACATTCATTATAAAATCCCCTCTCATTTTTAAAATTTTTGATTTTAATTACCTAAAAAAACCTTCAGCCCGACTAATTAAGGCAGAAGGTTTAATTCTCCCCTTATTAGTCTCACTGGACCAATTTCAAGGGTATAACTATTTTCTTGTCATTAGTAATATATTATCAAGTTCATCAATTTCTCTTAAATTAACATCTACTACTTCATCCTGTGATGTAGGTAAGTTTTTACCTACATAATCAGCTCTAATCGGCAGTTCCCGGTGACCTCGATCAACAAGAATAGCTAGTTGTATAACCCTGGGGCGCCCGATATCAATCAGGGCATCCAGTGCTGCCCGAACTGTTCTTCCAGTATAAAGAACATCATCAACTAGAATGACCTGTTTTCCTGTAATATCAAATGGTATTTCTGTCTTATGAACAATAGGTTGCTCAGCAACCATTGATAAATCATCCCTATAAAGTGTAATGTCAAGGATACCTACTGAAACTTCTACACCTTCAATATCTTCTATCCTGGCAGCCAACCGCCGGGCCAAAGGAACTCCCCTGGTTCTGATTCCGATAATAACCAGGTCTTGCACACCCTTATTTTTCTCAATTATTTCGTGGGCTATCCTTGTTAATGCCCTTCTAATCCCCTCAGCATCAATAATTTTTTTCTTAAGTTTTAGTTTATTCCCCATAGATCTCTCCTTTTAAATAGGTCCCTGAAAACAAAAAAATTCTTGACCCGTAGGCAAGAAAGTATCTATACAAACCGTCTTTCTTACTAGCCTCACAGGACTAATTTAAAGAAACCCTTTATTTTATACAAATATATCAGATTATTGTATATCCTGTCAAGGCTTCTATTTATTTTGCTTGTGATTATCTTGCTCTGTTTTCCTCTTTACAAAAAATTCTAAAATATTTATCAGAATTAAATAATTTGTCTTAGTTATTTAAATAACGATAAATAGTAGCTTCAGAAGTTTCTAACTCTTTAGCAACTTCTGTAACTGAATTTTTAAGCAAAAAAACTCCTTGATTATCAAGTTTTTTGACTATCTCTTTCTTTTCATCTGCTGTCATTCTTTTGGGGGGAATTGACATTTCTTTAATGCTATTTTCTATAATTAAGTGCATTAATTCTTCAATAGAATTTGTAAACTTCTCTGGAAATTTTTCTTCAGTGATTTTATTTATTTTTTTATCACCATTAATTAATTTATCAAGCATATCCCTTGCATAAATAAGTTTTGTTACATCAAAATTTATACAAAGCATGCCAATTACTTTATTTTTATCATTCCGTATAAAAAAAGTTGAAGACCTTAAATTCTTATTTTTTTTAGTTTTTCCAGTATAATTAGTTAAGTATTCTTCTTTAAGATTATTCTCATCATTTACAATCTTTAATGCTAAATCAGTCAATGCATCTCCTTTCTTTCTTCCACTAATATGACCATTTTCAATGGCAATTATTGAATTCTCAAAATTACTCAAATCATGTAACACAATCTCATAACTTTCACCTAATACTTCTGCCAAAAATCCAACCAAAGTTTTATACTTATCCAAAATATTATCCATTTTTTCCTCCTCTAACTCTAACAAACTCAACATTTTGAAACCTCATCTAATAAAAATTTATTATTGAAACTTTAATTTATAATAACAATAAATTATTTGTTTGTCAATATATTATTATCAAATAGAGTTTATTACATAATAACCAGACTCTTTGAAATACCATATAAATTAAAATAAATTTCTAAAATTTATCAAAAAATGTATTGACATCTTTATAATAAATTGTTATTATAAAGATAAGTTATTATCATGATAAAAAATAATCATCGTTAAATTTTATTTTTTATCATGATAATACTAGAAAGGGGTTGATTTAATGAAGCACAAAGAATATTTCTAAGAATATTTCTGTGCAACAAAAAAGTTTAATTTTCAACCTATATATAATCTAGAATAAAAATAATCTAGACTACAAGTGTTACAGTTGGTAAATAAACTTAATTATATTATACAGGAGGTAAAATCTAATGAAAAAACAAATAAAATCTGACAAGGCTCCAAAATCAATTGGACCATATTCTCAAGCAATTATGGTGGATGGTTTTGTATTTACTTCAGGCCAGATTCCAATTAACCCCAAAACTGGTTCCATGGTTGAAAAAGATATTGAAAAACAGACTATTCAAGTAATGAAAAATTTAAAAGAAATTTTAGCTTATGCAGGTTATAAATTTGATAATGTAATTAAAACAACAATTTTTCTGTCTGATATGAAGTATTTTGAAAAAGTAAATCAAATTTATAAAAAATATTTTCTTTCCAATCCACCAGCTCGATCATGTATTGAAGTTTCCAAATTACCAAAAGATTCATTATTGGAAATAGAGCTTATAGCTAAGTAATTTATAATAAATATTAATGTAATAAAGAAAAAGGAGGATCAAAAATATGATTAATCATAATCATAAAAATCAGAAAAAACTATTAACCCTCATTAAACAAAGAACAATTCCTGCAATAGGCTGTACTGAACCAGTAGCAATTGCATTTGCTACGGCAATTGCTAAAGAACATCTAGAAAAGAAAATTGGAAATATTAATCTTGAAAAAGATATAACGACAATTAATATTCAAGTAAGTATTAATATATTTAAAAACGGAAAATCTGTTATTATTCCTAATACTAATAAAACCGGATTGGATTTAGCAGCAGCTTTAAGCCTTGTTTGTGGCAATTCTGCTAATAGCTTATGTATTTTTGCTGATGTTAATAAAACTTATATTAAAAAGGCTAATAACATTTTAAAAAGAAAGTTAATCAAAATAATTCCTGTATTAGATGTAAATGATGTATTTGTTCAGGTCGAGCTTAAAGGTGAAAAAAATAATGTTAAAGTAGTTTTAGAAGGAGGGCATACTGATATAAAGTTTATTGAAATAGATGGGGAAAAGGTATTTGAAGATAAATCTGTAGGTGACAAAACCATTTCTAGTGAATTTTTAAAAAAGATGACCTTTAATGAAATCAAAAAAATATCTGAAGAAATTGACATAAAAGAACTTGATTTTATACTTGAAGGTATTGATATCAATAAAAAAGCAGCTCAAGAGGGGCTAAAGAAAAAAAACAGCTTACGGTGGGGAGCTTCGCTTTTGAAACTGCAGAAGGAAGGTAAAATAGCAAATGATGCTTCTATTAAAGCAAGAATTTTAACAGCAGCAGGGGCAGATATAAGAATGGGTGGAGGAAATTGCCCTATTATGACTAGTGGAGGTAGTGGAAATCAAGGTTTAGGAGTAATACTTCCTATTTTTGTTGTAGCCGAAGAAGTAAATGCTTCTCAAGAAAAACTTATTAGAGCAACATTTTTTGGACATGCAATAAATAATTTTATAAAAGCATATACTGGTAAACTATCTGCTATTTGTGGATGCGCTATTGGTGCAGGGATAGGAGCTAGTGCTGGTATAACCTGGCTTTTAGGTGGTAAAGAAAAAGAAATTGAAGGTGCAGCCCAAAACATGCTTGCCAATATAACTGGTATGCTTTGTGATGGTGCTAAGGAAAGTTGTTCACTTAAACTTTCTACATCAGCTGGAGAAGCTGTTATTGCTTCTTATATGGCTTATAATAATGTTATCATTCCTTTAAAAGTAGGTATTATTGGAAACAGTATAGAAGAAACTATTAAGAATATAGCAATACTCTGTAAAAAAGGATTATCAAAAACTGATGAAACTATAGTTGAAATAATGAAGGCTTAAGTAAATAAGTTTGAATTATGTTTTTTGTAACATTTGAAATTTTTTGATAATTTTTGACAAAATGATAATTAAAAATAATGAGGTGGTTAATATGTTAAAAAAAATTAAATCCAATTTAGTTATGAAATTAATCTTAGGGGTAATCTTGGGAATTATTCTGGGATTGTTTGCATCTAAAGAAGTTATGCAGATTATTTTAACTATTAAAAATATTTTAGGTCAAATAATATTTTATTCTGTTCCATTGGTGATAATTGGATTTATCGCTCCTTCTATTGCAAATCTTAAATCTAATGCTAGTAAAATGTTAGGAACAGCAGTATTAATAGCTTATGTATCTTCAGTTGGAGCTGCTTCTTTTTCATGTATTGCCGGGTATTCTATTATTCCACATTTAAATATTAATAGTCAGGCTTCAAATTTAAAAGAATTACCTAAAATAATATTTAATCTTGAAATCCCAGCTGTTATGCCAGTAATGACCGCTTTAGTATTAGCATTGTTTTTAGGATTATCTGTTGCTTGGACTAAATCGTCTACTTTTGAAAAAATACTAAATGAATTTCAAAATATGATATTGGGTATAGTTAATAAAATTATAATACCTATACTTCCCTTCTTTATTGCAGGAACATTTTCTAGTCTTGCTTATGAAGGAACTATAACTGAACATTTACCAGTCTTTGTCAAAGTTATCTTTATTATTCTTGTCGGACATTTTATTTGGCTTACTTTATTATATTTACTTGGTGGATTTATTTCAAAACAGAACCCTTTAGAAGTCATTAGACATTATTTGCCTGCCTATCTAACTGCTGTTGGAACTATGTCAAGTGCAGCAACTCTTCCTGTTGCACTAAAATGTGCTAGTAAATCAAAAATATTAAATAAAAAAATAGTTGACTTTGTCATACCTTTAGGAGCTACAATTCATTTATGTGGTTCAGTACTTACAGAAACGTTCTTTGTAATGACAGTATCTCAGCTTTTATATGGTTATATTCCTCCAGTCTCTATAATGATAACTTTTATAGTATTACTTGGTATATTTGCAATTGGAGCACCTGGAGTACCTGGTGGAACAGTTATGGCCTCTTTAGGATTAATAACAAGTATACTTGGTTTTGACCAATCTGGAGTAGGACTTGTTCTTACAATCTTTGCAATTCAAGATAGTTTTGGGACCGCATGTAATGTAACAGGTGATGGAGCTATAGCATTGATGTTAACAGGAATTTTTAGAAATCGTAAAAAGGAGATTAACGAGGTTAGAGAAACAATAAACTTATCTTAAATTTAACAAATAGTTAAAATTAATTAACATTTAGTTTTTTGCCCAAAAAATATCTAACTTGAATTCAGCAACTAAAAAATATAGTCCGAATTAATAACTTTCAAACCTTAAAGAGTCTGTTCAAAAAGTATAAGTATATACCGCCGGGGATTATACATCCCCTATTTATACCTTTTGACATAATTTAAAATTAATATAAATTTTTTACATAAAAAATGGGATCTCCTTTATTCTCTAATAAAATGTTTTTGAATAAAAAACATTTTAGAAAAAGAAGATCCCAAAATAATTCTATCACAAAAACAAAAAAATGAAAAAATTTAATTCTTCAAACTCGATCAAGACTTTTCCCTTAAAACAGTAAGTATATTATTAAAATCATCTGGTAATACAGCCTTAAATTCCATCCATTTACCATCAATAGGGTGTTTAACACCTAATTGATAGGCATGCAGCATCTGCCTAGTAACAAACAGTAACTTCTTATCCCTTATTTTTTTACCATATTTAAGGTCACCAACAATGGGATAGCCCAAATAAGCAAAATGAACCCGGATTTGATGTGTCCTACCAGTCTCTATTTTTACCTCTACATATGTATAGTTATCAAATCTCTCAATTACCGAAAATCTGCTGACTGCCTCTTTACTGTTTTCTTTGACAACAGCCATCTTTTTTCTATCAAACTTATCCCTTCCTATGGGGGCCTTGATTATACCTTGATCATGTGGAAGATAACCCTTTAAAAGGGCATGATATATTTTTTTGTTTGTTCTATTCTTAAACTGTTGAACAAGATTACGGTGACTTTGGTCATTTTTAGCTACAATAAGCACCCCTGAAGTATCTTTATCTAGTCTATGAACAATACCAGGTCTCTTGATACCATTAATACCTGATAGGTCATCTGTGTATGAAAGCAGACCATTAACCAAAGTGTTATTATAATTGCCAGGTACTGGATGAACAACTAAACCCGGTGGTTTATTAACTACCAAAATATCACTATCCTCATAGATTATATCTAAATTCATGTCAACTGCCTTAATTTTCATTTCAACTGGCTCAGGAAATTTCAACTCAATAAGATCACCTTTTCTTATCTTATAACTTCCCTTAGTAAGCCCTTTATTAACAGTAACCCTTTCCTCATCAATTAATCTCTTAATATATGAACGGGAAAGGTCTTTATTCTTTAAAGCTAAATACTTATCGAGACGCATATTAAAGAAATCACTTTTTTCTACCCTATAAATTTTATTATTCATTGTTCTTTTCTACTCCCCAGTAATATATAATAAATAAAAAGGTACCAGTCACAATTGCTGTATCAGCAAGATTAAAAACAGGCCAAATCCTGAAATCAAGATAATCTATTACATATCCCAAGCGGATACGATCTACTAAATTTCCTAAAGCCCCTCCTATGATAATACCTATGGCCAGGTCAAAGAAATTGTTTTTTATGCAATTATTTCTATATATTAATAATAAAACAATTATAATAATAGATAAAAAAATAAATAGATTTTTATAACCAGCTAGTATTCCAAAACCAGCCCCCCTGTTATGAATATAAGTAAGGTGAAAAAAATTATTGATTACTGGTATAGATTGAGTGATATACAGATTTTTACTTATTATTACTTTAATTAATTGATCACAAATTGATATAAATAAGATTGAAAAATACAGCATAATATAACTACCCCTGTCTCTGTTTATTTTATTATAGATTGCTAATTAAAACAAGATTTAAAAACTACTCTTAATATATAAGTATATAAGGTTCTAAAGATAGGTTTCAACAATTTTAATTATTTTTGCAACAAACTCTGCAATTATAGGGATATTTGATTGTGCTAAATCAAAGAGAAATATCAGAAAAAGGGCTCCGAGAACAGTAGCACCAATAGCAATCCCCAGACCCCTGGCTAAACCTGCAATAAAATTAATAAAAAGCATCCTTCTAGGGGAACGTACCAGTTCAATATATTCTGCAATCTTAATATTTTCCATTCTCTCAGCTAATTTATCGATTTTGTTTATAATATCTCTATCATTTTCTTCCATTTACTACACCTACCTGACTTTGTTATTATTTCTTTTAACCCATATTTTATACAAGCTAGTAAAAAACCCTTCCCCTCTTTAGTTTTTTGTGTTATGATAAAACAAATTTATAAAAATAGTAATATATTACATCTGAAGAGGTAATCTTATGAAAACAATTATTAGGCATAAAAACATAATCAAAAATATTAGCATACTGGCTTTCCCTGCTATACTGGAAATGGCTTTAAATACATTAGTGGGAATGGCAGATACACTAATGATTAGCCATATAATAGGTAAAGAAGGTTTATCAGCAGTTGGTTTTGCCAATCAAATTATTTTTACATTAATCTATGTTTTTACATCATTTAATGCCGGTGCCACCGCTATGGTTGCCCGAAGCTATGGAGAAAAAAATTATCAAAGACTAAATAAAATAGTCGGGGAAAACCTGAGCCTTAATTTTTTCCTGGGGATATTAATTTTTCTAACAGCCCTTATTTTTTCCGAAAGCATACTTAATATCTTCTCAGTCTCAGAGCTAGTATATCAAATGAGTGTTGACTATTTTAATAATGTAGCCATTAGCCAGTTCTTTATGTTTATTTCTTTTGCTGCTGCAGCCAGTCTGCGTGGAGCCGGTGATACTAAAACACCCATGTTTATCACAGGAATCGCCAATATATTAAATATTATAGGGAATTATATATTAATGACAGGTTACTCCTTTTTCCCGGAATTAGGTATCAAAGGGGCAGCCCTTTCTACTTCTATTGCGCGCGGAATAGCAGCAATTTTGTATCTTATAATATTAATAAAAGGGAAAAACAAGATTAAAATCAAATTGAGTAATTTAAAGCTATCAGCTTATATACTAAAACCCCTATGGAATCTCAGTTATGCTGCAGCCCTGGAACAATTTTTTATGCAAGCTGCCTTTTTTGTAAATAGTATCATAATCTCCCTACTTGATACAACATCTGAAGCAGCATACAGAATATTAATAAACATAGAATCAGCTTCATTTATGCCTGCTATAGGTATATCAATAGCTACAGCAACCCTTGTCGGTAAACGGTTGGGTGAACAAAATCCTAAAAAATCATTGCAAACTGGTAAAGCAGCTGGATTTATGGGAATAATCTGGGGTATTCTTATGGGGATTATTTTTTTTGTTTTTCCTGTTCCCATTCTAACTCTCTTTACCAGTGATACCAAGCTAATAAACGCAGCAACCTTTACTATGAAAATTGCAGGTTTTAATCAACCATTACTTGCCTTTATGATAATAATTAGTGGCGCTCTCCGCGGAACAGGGGATACAAAAGGGGTTATGTTGATTACTTCATTAAGACTCTGGACAATATTTGTGCCTCTCTGTTATATTTTAGTAAAATACTTCAATTATGGTGTTACAAGTGTGTGGTATGCGGAGATAAGCTCATTCCTTGTTTTTTCCTATTTTATGTATAAACGGTTTATAGACATGGAATGGGCAAGAATAACCATGTTCTAATTATCACTACTTAAGCGGTTTAGTAAAAGAGCAAGGTAACTCAATAAGACATTTACCACATACATCTGTCTTTCCCAACCCATTATATTTTCTATCATTACTGAGACTCATTTCATAACAGAGATGTCTATCATAACTATCTAACTGTAAAGCCTGATTAACACACTTTGAAATACAAATTTTACAAACACCTTTAGCTTTATATAAACAATATTCCCCTTCTTTTCGCTCAGTAGGTGTGATATGTAAATTTGTAATTATACTCCCAATTCTACCACAACACCCTTTTTCTGTGATCAACATATTATTAAGCCCAAACTTACCTAATCCAGCAATAAAACCAATATGTCGGTGTGACCAATCACTTAATAAACTTTCCTGATCAAAGTTATGGGTTGCTGGTATACTACTGGTTTTATAGCCACTTTTTACTATGATTTTATTTATATAATTATTGAGGTCACTAATTAATTGATTTGTATCGATATAGGCCTCTGCCCATTCCTTTGAAGCTGACTGTTCTACAGCATTAGTCCTGACCAGTTCTTTCCTAAATGGTATAAAATATACAATCACAGTAGCAGCATCATCCATTAAATCCTTAGGTAGTGCATGTGAAGCACTAACCACCTCTTTAAGCTGTAAAAACATCTTATCATCTGCTTTGGCATAGGCTATTAAAGGTTCCTTCCACTTTATTTTTGTTCTGTTTCGTAAAGGGTATTTTTTAACAAATTCTTTTATCAATATATCCAATACATTGTTACACATATATACCACCCAAACCATTTAATTGTATTAATAGTTTAATTCCAGTATTATTACCTGTTTTTTCTTATTAGCTCTATAATTCAACTTCTTTTTCATTATTTCTTTATTTATAGGTATTATATCAAAAAAGCCTCCAATAAAAAAGCTTTATAACTAATTATTATTTTCGTAAGCATATTGACAGTTATTTTTTAAAACAGAATAAAAAAATATAATAAAGGCTATTATATTAATAAACAAATTTAAAGGAGGTTTTTATATGTCGACAGTTATTGGTGTGTTTGATAAGCAAGGAAATGCAGAACAGGCCTTAAAACAAATCAAAAAAGCCGGGATAAGTGAGGATAAGATTTCAATGGTAGCCCGGGATGAAGAAAATAATGATACTGGTTATATGAACCAAAACCTTACTAATGGAACCGCAACTGGTGGTGCCCTGGGTGGCCTGGCAGGCCTAGCAGCCAGTGTAGGAGCACTGGCCATACCTGGTATAGGACCAATTCTAGCAGTAGGCCCAATTGCAGCAGGGCTATCTGGCGCAGCTGCCGGAGGTATTGCAGGTGGACTTGTTGATATGGGTATTCCAGAAGAACGAGGAAACTATTATGAAAACGAAGTAAAAAGCGGTAAGATCCTTGCTGCTGTTGAAACAGAAGAAGATAAAGTTAATGATATAGCCTCACATTTCAGAAACAATGGTGCCAGTGATGTAGAAACACATTAAAAAATATAAAACCCTGAAGATACTATATTATAGTATCTTCAGGGTTTTATATTTGAAATTCTAAAAACCAGATTATAAATTACCTTTTAACATCTTAACCCTATAAAAGTCTTCTCTTTCTTTTTCTTCTAAAGTATCCTGTATAAACTTTACAGTATTTTTATAACGAGGAATCAAAATATTGTCAAGGGCATTTGCCCGTTTTTGCGTCTTTTTTATTGAAGTAGCTAAGCGATAGACAGATGTCTCAATCTCTGCTAAACGTGTTATCAGGGAAACTACCCTTTGAAAGTTCTTATAAGCCCTATCTAAAGCCATATTTGTTCTATAAAAACTATAATGTGGGCTTATTTCTTCTGATAAGGCCTCAACTTCTGGTATTTCAACCCCCATTACACTATAACTCCTTATTTTTATATTATCAATAAAATCTATACCAGTAGCAATCTCTTCTACGGTCTTAATTCCCTGGGTAATATCAACAGATTGCAGTGCCTGGTAGGCTTCAAAAAAATATTCATTTATCTCTGATTGTATCTCCCGTGCTTCATCTATCCTTTTCATCATCTCCTGAATAAGTACATTTCTTTTTTTATCTAATAATTCATAACCCTCTTGAGCAAATTCTAAAGACCCTTTGATACTTGTTAAATTACTCTTTGTTGGAGATAAATTAAGTTTCTCCATTGTTTTCTTTCCCCCTATAATATTTAGCTATCATATCAGCCGAGACCCTATCTAATTCTGTTTTAGGTAAATTGGCTACAATCTCCCAGGCAAGATTTAAGGTTTGCTCAATACTACGATCTTCATTACGATCCTGATTTAAAAAAACATCCTCAAAAGTCCTACCCAATTCCAGATACATCTGATCCCTTTTTGACAGCTCATCTTCACCAATTACTGAAGCCAGGGCTTTTACTTCCTGGACATGGGCATAGGCTGCATATAATTGACTGGAAATCCCAGGGTGGTCCTCTCTAGTATAACCCTCACCAATACCATCTTTCATCAACCTTGATAATGATGGTAAAATATTAACAGGTGGGTAGACCCCCTTTTGATATAAATCACGCTGTAATACTATCTGACCTTCGGTTATATAGCCTGTCAAATCAGGAACAGGGTGGGTTATATCATCATTAGGCATAGTAAGTATTGGAATCTGGGTAATAGAACCTTTCTTGCCCTTGATCATACCAGCACGTTCATATAAACCAGCCAGATCACTATATAGGTAACCAGGATATCCCTTTCTGCTTGGAACCTCGCCCCTCCTTGAAGAAAGTTCACGTAGGGCTTCAGAATAACTTGTCATATCTGTCATAATAACAAGTATATGCATATCTTCTTCAAAAGCAAGATATTCAGCAGCTGTCAAACCAACCCGCGGGGCAATAATACGTTCTACAGAGGGATCATCAGCTAAATTAATATACATTACTACATTCTGTAAAACACCACTATCTTCAAAACTCTTAACAAAATAATCTGCCTCATCATGTTTAATCCCCATAGCAACAAATACTACAGCAAAATCTTCCAACTGATCACCCAGTCTGGCCTGTCTGGTAATCTGGGCAGCTAGTTGATTATGTGGCAGACCATTTCCAGAAAAGATAGGCAATTTTTGACCGCGAATTAAAGTCATTAAGCCATCTATAGCTGAAATACCGGTTTGGATATAATTCCGCGGATATTTTCTGGCAAAGGGATTAATTGGTTCTCCATTTACATTATATTTTTCCTTAGCAAAAACAGGTCCACCCTGATCAAGTGGTTCTGCTACACCATTAAACACCCTACCTAATATCTCCTTTGACAAAGGTATTTCCATGGGATGCTGTAAAAACTTTACCCTTGTCTCATTAATATTTAAGCCATTTGTCCCTTCGAAAACCTGAATCACAGCCCTATGATTGCTTACCTGTAAAACCCGGCCTTTTCTAGTTTCTCCTGTTGGAGGGGTTATTTCAACCATTTCATCATATCCCACATCTCCTATACCTTCAACAATTACAAGAGGGCCATTAATTTGTGTTAAACCACTATATTCTTTTATTAACATTGTAATCCCCCACTAACTCTGGTAGTTATTCCATATTTCTTGATAAAAGCCTTCTATCTCATCTTTTAACTTTTTAAATTCCTCTATTTTGTCATTGGGAATACTATCTTTCATCTTCATTATTTTGCTAAATAATCCTTCGTCTTTTAATTTACTCACTGGAATGTTCTTTTTTATTAATGGTAAGGCCTGGTCATAGAGATATAAAATAATCTTTAACATCCAGTATTGTTTCTCCTGGGTAGAGTAACGATCTATTTTACTAAAGGCATTTTGTTGTAAAAAACCTACCTTAATTAACCTGGCAATCTCCAGTATTAATCGTTGATTATCTGGCAGGACATCTTCACCTACTAATTTTACTATCTCCTGTAGCCTGGCTTCCTCTTTAAGTAAAGTCATTGCCCTATTCCGTAATTCTAGCCAATCTTCACTTACATTTTTCTGCAGCCAGGGTTTTAAATCATCCAAGTATTCACTATAACTCTCCAACCAGCTAACAGCCGGAAAATGGCGGGAGCTGGCTAGTGATTTATCAAGGGCCCAGAAACACCTAACAAATCTTTTAGTATTCTGAGTAACAGGTTCAGAAAAATCAGCACCTGGTGGTGAAACAGCCCCGATCAATGATATAGAACCCTCCCGCTGCTGGTCAAGGGTTTTAACATAACCTGCCCTTTCATAAAATTCAGCCAATCTAGTTGGTAAATAAGCAGGAAAACCCTCCTCAGCCGGCATTTCCTCTAATCTTCCTGATATCTCCCGTAAAGCCTCTGCCCAGCGCGAAGTAGAATCAGCCATTAAGGCCACATTAAACCCCATATCGCGGTAATACTCTGCCAGGGTAATCCCAGTATATATACTAGCCTCACGGGCAGCAACAGGCATATTCGATGTGTTGGCTATCAGAACAGTTCGTTCCATCATAGATTTACCGGTAGCAGGGTCTTCCAATTCAGGGAATTCTTCTAAAACATCTGTCATTTCATTCCCCCTTTCCCCACAACCAACATAGATAATCAAATCTGCATCAGACCATTTAGCTAATTGGTGTTGAGTCATTGTTTTTCCAGCGCCAAAACCGCCTGGTATTGCTGCCGTACCACCCTTAGCTAAAGGGAAAAAGGTATCAAATACCCGCTGCCCGGTAAGTAGCGGTTGTCCTATTGATATCCTTTCATAATATGGACGGGGTTGGCGAATAGGCCATTCCTGATATAATTTTATTGAATGTCTTTCATTATTTTCTCCTTCCAGCTTAATAATTTCCTGTTCTACAGTATATCTACCGTCTGGCACAACCTCTTTCACTACACCCTTAAGACCTGGAGGAACCATTATTTTATGTACAATAACACTGGTTTCCTTTAATTCAGCAACTACCTGACCAGGTCTCAGACTGTCTTCAGGTTTTACCAGTAAACTAATATCCCATTCTTTCTCCAAATCAAGGGAATTAACATTTGTACCCCTGGCTATAAAGGGTCCTGTTTTTTTAGCTATATCTGGTAAAGGCCGCTGTATTCCATCAAAAATATTACCAATAATCCCTGGTCCTAGTTGTACTGATAGGGGTCTCCCTGTAGAATAAATAGGCTCCCCTGGTTTCATGCCAGTTGTTTCCTCATAAACCTGAATGGTAGCATTTTCACCTTCCAACTCAATTATCTCACCTATTAGTTGTGATTCACCAACATATACTAATTCCCTCATCAAATAACCTGTCATATTACTAGCCTTAATAACAGGCCCATTTACATAAGAGATCTCTCCCTGTTTTTTCATTTCTAACATCAACTCCTAGCCTTAGACTGCAAAAAAACATTCTCCTGTATCTCCAACGCTATCTTCTCCTGATAATTTTTAATTAAACTATTAAAGGTATATTCCACTATTTCATTACCATTACTGGTCTTAACAATAACACCACCTGACATCGCAGTTTGATTCTCTTTGATTGTAAAATGATAATCAGGTAATTCCACTGCCAATCTCTTGATTAAGTTTTCACTTAGATTAATATCCTCTTTGCTTATATTTATAATAAAACTACTACCCTCTAATAATTTGATACTTTCTTTAATAGAATTAATCAAAAATTCTATGTATTCCTTTTTTGAACGAAATGATTGGAGTTGTTTCCCCAGTTCTTTCTCAAACCTAGCAATACATTGATCTATATTATTTCTATAGACCTTTTTCCTATCTAAAATGGCCCTTGAAATTATCTGTTCCCGCTTTTTCTGGGCTTCTTGTTTATAATAGAGTTCTATTTCTTCTTCCTTTAACTTAAGTCTATCCTGAAAGTCCTTGTATTCTTGATCCCATTTTTCCTTTTCTTGAAGAAGAAGTCTTTCTTTTTTTTCTTCTACTTCATCTATAATCTCCCCTCTTATTGCCATCACTTTTTTTTCAATATCCATAGGCATACACCCCAATATATTCTATACTTTAATACCAATTGATTCCCTGACATATTTAGTAATATATTCATTATCTTCATCTTTTTTTACATGCCGATCAGGTATTTCAATAATAAGAGGTAAATTAGCTGATAATTTTAAATCATCTATGATATCGGGAACTAATTTAGCAAGTTTTCTGGTTATAAGTAATATACCGATATCTCTATTGTTTCTCACAGTGTTAATTACCTCTATTACCTCTTCTTTCCCATGAACAACTAATCCATCCACTCCTACTAAGCGCAGACCAATATTGGTGTCTATATTATCACTAATACAAAATATCTTCATTTTTACTCCTATAACCTACCTAGGATCATAATAGATATAATCAAACCATAAATAGCAATACCTTCAGCCAGTCCTATAATAATAAGTGCCCTACCCAATATCTCTGGTTTTTCACTAATAGCACCAATTGCTGCAGAACCAGCAATACCAACTGCAATCCCAGCGCCAATTGAAGCAATACCCACAGATAGACCAGCAGCAAGATAACCCAAACTATTACCAGAACTAACTGTTTCATTAGCCTCAGCTGCATAAACCAGATGTGGAAATGCCAAACTAACTCCCCAGAAAAATAAGAAGACTAATAAGGTGATATTAAAAGCAAAATAAGCATATTTAAGCCATCTTACTTTAAACTTATAAACAGAAAAACCCCCACCTAAGACTGCCAATACAATTAAAGAACCAATAATTAATCCTGTTGTCATTTTAAACTCCCCTTTTCTTATAGTTTTTTAATATAAATAAATGCAAATCATCAATCATTAATTCTAACTGGGGCAAATTCTTTTCCATCCCCACGATAAAACTTACCAAACAGTTCAAAGAATTCAAGCCTAAGAATCTGAATCCCTACAACTAAACCCTCCAATCCCATTATTACAAGATTACCTACTATTAAAATCAATAGACTACTTATATTTTTACTCATCATTTCTGATAAAATTATAACTGCCATTGATAAACCAACATGATTTAAGGTAAAAGCACCTATCCTGACAAATGAAATGGTGTTACTCATATAGGCTAATAGTGTATCAAATAATTCAAAAGAAGACTCTAGAAAATACTCTAATGTTTTGCCAGGAATAACCCAACCCTCTCCTTTAACCATACTTGCCAGGGGGGCTTTAAAAAATATCATTAACAGAGGAACTATCAACAAAACGAGGGTGAACAACGGTGAAAAGATCAACTTTCCCCTCATCAATAAAGATGCCAGTGATGCTAAGGCAAAGAGATAGAAAAACAAACCACTAAAACCATTGCGTGAAAAAACACCCTCTGCCAGGTCTTTTCTTTGATATGAATTACTAAGATTAAACAACATACTTATAATCAACAATATTATACCTAAAATTACTGTTATACCTAACCAGGTCATAATATTATCCATCGGCCTGATCAATAATGCTGGTATAATATCTTCCATACCAAAAATACTACCATATAATAAGCCGAAGAACATTGAGGAAATCCCAAGACTTATGAACAAATAAGAATTATCTCTACTGCTTATAGATAATCTACCACTATATATTAACCACCCTAGGAATGTAAAAACAAAACCCTGTCCCAGGTCCCCAAACATCATACCAAACATAAGAATATACGTGATTGCCAGGAATAATGAAGGGTCCTTTTCATTATAAGCAGGAACACCATAGAGTTTTACCAGAGATTCAAAGGGTTTAACCCAGGCGGGATTTTTCATAATTGTTGGCGGCTTTTCCTCGCTCTTTGGAGAAATATCCTTACTAAAATAAAGCACATCTTTATATTTACTTTTTATTTCTTCTGCAAAATCATTCTCACGATAGGCACTAATCCAACCAGTCAGAATAAATATATGTTCTGATTCACTATAATATTGATTAGCTATGTCTTTAATTTTGTTATAAAATTTTAAACGTGCTAGATAAGTAATTAATTGTTCTGAACTGCGGTGGTTCATTTTCTTATATTCTAAGGCTATCTGTTCACGCAAAATAGTTATTCTACCTAATCGATGCTCTATTCTCTTTAAAATATATCTAGGCTGCCCTTTAACCCTGGGGGGCAATTTAATCTGTTCAAAATAAGCGGATTTAAGGATATTTAAGGCCTTTTCATGATGCTCTTTTTTAGTAAAGGTAAAAAACCAAACCTTTTCATCATCCCGGTTTACCTCTAAAACAAGAATAGGCAGGTCATTTATATTTTCAATAAGACGATGATAACCCTCTTTATTGATACTTCCAAATATCAATGAAATATATGATAATTCCTTTAATTCACCCAGGTCAATATCCATATTTCTCATCAGATAGACATGATGCTTAAGATTCTTCAATCTGTCTTCTTCCTGATCGAATTTTTTCTCCAGACGCTCTAATCTATTAATTCTTTTCCTCAGAGGGTTTATATATTTTTTTATATTTTCCAGATTTAAATTCTTAAAGTCAGCAAACCCTACCCCTGAATTACTACTATTAATCTTTAATATATCCAGTATCTCCTTTATTTCATTTAACAAATCGCTATAAGGATTATCCCTAAGATAAGACTTGAAATTTTTGATTGAACTCTCTCTCTCAATAAGTTCAATATTATCATTTTTAATTATTTCCCTGGAGATCAAGTCGATCTCTTTTTTCAAACCAGCTATCTGAAATTTTTTTACTGCAGCAATAGCCATTCATTAAACACCATCCCTAATCAAATATTCTTTTATCTTATCTGTTGACAGGGAATAGCGAACCCCTTCAACTATAGTAATAATATCCCTTATCTCACATTCCTTAATAATTAAATAGGCGATAATATTACCTATATTAAAAAAACTAGTAGATTTTACTTTAATTGACTTTTTTAATAAGAAAGCTAAATAGTATTTTCCAAATATATCACTATTACCTGTTATGGCTTTTCTGAAGACCTCTTGATATTTATTATATCTAATATATTTTTCCATATCAGTAGCTTTAACTACCTGGCTCATCTTTTTAAAATTATCCCTGTTAATTTTATAATGAAATGGAATAAGATAGTTCAATATTTCACCGGAAGATAGATTATAGTATTTCTTAATTCGATAGATCCACTGTATATTTAATAAATCAGCTTCTGTCCCCATCAAATCCTCGATATACCTATAATCACTACCCCCTAATTTTTTCCCCAACTCTTCAAGTCTGGAAAAATACTGAAAGTCAAGGGACATCTCTACAGGAAATAGATTGCGGTCTCTCTCATACCTATCAGCAAATCTGTTAAGAACATTATAGTAGATTGTATCCTCAAAAACTGTCAACAGGTCCTGGTAGGATCTAATAGCCGTAAGACTTTTAATGTCTATTTCCCCAATATTTCCTAGATAAATTAAACCTTCTTTTAAGTATTCCTCATCATGTTCAATTAAAATTGTCCTTAATAACATTTTAATATCTTCAATTTCAAACTTAGCAAAAAATTGCTTAAAGAAATCCCTACTACCTGATTTCAAAAACCTCATTATTACATGGTAATCATCTATAAAGGTTTTCTTTAAAGTAGATTCAAATCTCCTCCTGTGGATTTCAACCCCAAATAACTCTGCAAGTTTATCATGATAATAGGTATTATTATATAAATAATTAAAGATATCCTGAACAGAAGATAGCTTGATAATATTACGGTAATCTTCATTATCTAGCATTTTACTTATTAAGGCTCTGATTTTAGCATTTATTACCGGATATTGCACAGCTAATCCCATTTTATACACCCTTATTCCCAGTTATTATTTTAAAATATTTATTAAGTAATGAATCCTTTATCTTTGAATATCTCTCTTCATTCTCACCTATTTCTCTCTCTGACTCTTTTTTTACCCTGTTTGCATATTTAACAGCTTCTTCAACCGTATCTCCAAGTAATTTTTCCCCCTTATTTTGGGCTTCTCTAATCCTTACCCTTTCTTCACGCGACATGCGCTCTTGATATTTTTGCTCAAGTTTATCAATTTCATCCTCTGCCTCTGCTTTCAATTTTCGGGCATCTTCTTCAATATTGATAAGTTTCTCAATTAACTCTTCCTGCAAAAGTAATCACACCCCTTTGAATTAACCTCACTACGTTCGGCAACTTTTAATTTATATGATTGAAAAAATATTTTTCAATGTGGCTGTTAAAAAAGGAAATCCCTAAATATAATATAACAAATACTCAACAATTTATTATTTTGGTAAATAAACCGAAAAGCTAGTCCCTTTACCTACTTGACTATCCACTGTTATTTTTCCATTATGGGCTTCTACAATCCAGCGGCAAATAGATAAACCCAAACCACTTCCTCCCTCTTTCCTTGACCTGGATTTATCTACCCGGTAAAAACGTTCAAATATATTCTGAAGGTGCTCTGCTGAGATGCCAGGTCCCTGATCAATCACATCAATCTTGACATATTTAGACATCATATTAGCCTTAATAATAACTATTCCGTCAGAATAACTATATTTTATAGCGTTATCTATCAAATTTAGTAATAATTGTGTAATTAAACTCATATCAGCCTCAATTATGAGTGGCTCATTTGCATTTGCTAACTCCTTTTTTAAGACAATATTTTTCGACTGAGCAATACTATGCATTTCTTCGATAAGGACACTGATTAAGAAGTCTAAATCAAAAGATTCTTTTTCTATATTAGTCTGATTATCATCGGCCCTGGACAACATTAACATTTGACTAACCAAATTACCCATATGCTCAACCTGTTTCTTGATGGCAATTAATACTTCGTGATACTCCTCATTAGTAACTTTTCTCTTATCTAATACCTCCTCGACCTGAGCACGAATAACAGCAATAGGTGTTCGTAGTTCATGTGAGGCATCTGCTGTAAATTGTTTTTGCCGGTAAAAAGCCTTGTCTAATCTTGCTAATAATTCATTAAGTGTATTTGATAGCCGGCCAATTTCATCATTATTTGCTGTACCCATTTCAATTCTACGTGAAAGATTACTGTGACTAATCTTTCTTGCAGTATGAGATATTTTATCTATCGGTAAGAGTGCCTGCCTGGCCAAGAAATACCCTCCACCACTGGCAATTAATAGTGTTAATGGCAAGCCAAAAAATATAATTGCAAGTAATTTTTTCAGGGTTTTTTCCTCATGCATTAATGCCCTGGCCAATACTGTATAACCAGCTATCTCTCCTTTAACAATCCTTGGTTTACAGATAATAGCCCACTTATACTCTGAACCCATTACAATTTTATAAAAGGAAGAACCTGTAATCTTTCTCTTTATAATATTATTTTCCAAATCACCTAAAAGTAAGCGGCCTGATTCACTATAAAATGCCAGGGTACTATATTTGTTATTAAAATTTTTAAATAGATCAACAAATTGTTGTTCCTCTATATTCTCTTCCTTTAACTCATTATTAATACTAGCTACCTCAATTTGCAAAAAACTGGCTACTTCCTGATATAATTCGCTTTTCATATGAAAATATAAAAATAGACTAAAAATAGTTAAGACAAGCAAAAGTATCAACATATACCAGATGGTCAGGATAGATTTTAAAGAAATACGTTTATAGACATCCCTATTTTTCATCTTTGATTACCCTCATTCTATAGCCCTTGCCCCGTATTGTTTCTATCAACTTCTCAGAAAACCCATCATCTATTTTTTTCCTAAGAAAACGTATATAAACATCAACAACATTTGAATTATTGCCACTCATGTAACCCCAGACATGTTCTTCTATCTGCCCTCTTGTCAAAGGATATCCCCTATTACGCAATAAATACTCCAGGAGAGAATATTCTTTAGAGGTTAAATCAATCCTTTTATCTCCTCTGTAGACCTGGTATTCAACCGTATTTACTACCAGGTTACCATTTTTTATTACATTACTATTTTCTCGCACCCCCCTCCGCAATAAGGTCTTAATTCTAGCCAGTAGTTCTTCAAAAGCAAATGGTTTTGTTAGATAATCATCAGCCCCCATGTTTAAACCTTTAACCTTGTCCTCCAAACTATCCCGGGCTGTTAAAACTAAAACAGGGGTATTATCTTCCCATTCCCTTAATTCTTCAAGAACCTCTAAACCACTCTTTTCTGGTAACATAATATCCAATATTATCAAATCATAATCATTTGCTATAGTTTGATCAATAGCATCTTCCCCATTATAAGTAATATCAACTATAAAATGTTCACTCACTAATCTTTTTTGAATAGTAACAGCTAAATCCTCTTCATCTTCAACAAGTAAAATACGCATTTTTTAACACACCCTTAAATAATACTGGTATTTTATTTATAATTAAACTAAAATTTACGCAGTATTTCAAGTAGTTCATCAATAATTTCTTTATATTCACTTTTCTCATTGTTAAGAAGATTATCAACGTTCTCGTCCTTGTGTTTTTCTGCATAATCAGCTAATATCTTATTAATTAATTCATCATCAGACATTCCTCTACTTGCTGCTTCTTTTAACAGACATTCCTTTATTTCCACTGGTAAATTAATCTGTAATTGTTCTGTTTTTTTATCATTCATTAAAATTCATACTCCTTTAAAATTTCAAAATGGTATAGTGTTAAATTTAGAATTTTTAATCCTTACATAAGTAAAACTATAAATTAATTGCTGGCTTCACCACTATGAATCACAGCATATTTGGTCATCAATGGGCCAATAACCTCAGTTAAAGCAGTCGTAAATAAAAGTATATTAAAAACCATCAATCCTATCTTCGGAAAAGCAGCATAGTCTTTTTGAACAGTATATGCTAGGGCTACCGCTACACCAACCTGAGATAATAATCCCATCCCAATATATTTCTTTATCTTTGGTTCAGCATCTGCCAGATAAGCCCCTAAAGAAGCCCCACCTACTTTGCCAATCATGCGGGCCAGGGTATAAACTAACGCCATTATTAAAAACCCTATTGAGCTGACAGCCATGATCCTGATTTTAGTACCTGCTAAGATAAAGAACATGGCATAGAGTGGGATTGTAAAAACCTCTAAGTATTCTGCGATACCAGGGTTTTTGTCAACAAAATTTCTATAAGAAAAACCAACTGCCATATTACTAATTAAAGGAGATATCCCCCATATTACTGAAATAGCAGAAGTTCCAATTACCGTTGCTGCCAGAATTAATATTTTTTTAGTTTTATCTTCATACTTAACTATTAATTTAATAGAAATAAATCCAATAATTCCCCCTAAAAGAACAGAGACTAATACTTCACATAAGGGTATAAAAAAAGCATTGCTCAGTGATAAACTACCTGTACCAGAAATCTTAATTAATGAAATAGGTTCAGCAAAACTAAATAAAGTAAGAGCCAAGGCATCATCAATCCCTACTACAGCTAACAAAGTTGAAGTCAATGAACCCTGGGCATTATATTCCTTTAAAACCATAACCGTTGCCGCCGGAGCCGTAGCTGATGCAATAGCACCAAGAATTATTGCCAGATAAAACGGTTGGCCTATGGCCAACAAAGCTAGAAAAACTAACAGAAAAGCACCTATTGACTCAAAAAAAACTATTAGAATAATCTTTTTCCCTAAGTTTTTAAGGATTTTAATCGATAATTCACTTCCTATTGTAAAAGCTATAAAAGCTAGGGCAAGGTCTGGTATATAATCAAATGTCTCAACCGAAAAGGCATACCATCTTTTAACCTCAGCCGATAAAAAAGGCAAGCAGTTGACAACACTTACACTTAACAACATGCCCAGAAAAACATAACCAACTACAATGGGAATGTGCATTTTTTTTACTAATAGAACTATCAACATAGCCAGAAATATTAATAGAGCAATTATATATAGGTCAATATCACTGACCCCATTTAATACAAACCAGTCTTGTAATCCTTGTAGGTCTTCTACTGATTTTAAACTACCCATCTTAATCTATTCACCTGCTTTCAACAAATAATAAAGCAAATCCCCTCTATTAATGTAACCCCTCAGTCTACCAATTTTATTGGTGATAAATAAAACAGACTCCTTATTTTTTAACATTATCTCGGCTACATGTTTCATCTCATCTGAATCCTTAAGGGCAATCACTTTTTTAGACATATAATCTTTAACTAATTTCCTACGTATTTCATGCAAATTATTGGCAGCTTGATTTACATTATGTAATAATCGAACACTTTCCAGATACCCATATTCCTCTGGCAAAATATTTTTAAGTAGGTTCCTACTATAAATACTACCCAAATAAATATTTTCATTATCTACCACCGGTAATACATTCATCTGTGCTTTTTGCATTAACTCAATAGCATATTCTAATGTGTCACAATCAGAAACAGAGGTCATATTCCTTATCATAAAATCCTTTATATACAAGACCATCCCCCCTTGAATATACATAAATAACTTTATAGAGATTATAACAAGGTTAGATTAAAAACAAATTAAAAAAATTGTAATAACGTCTATTGTATAAAAACAAAATGGCTTCGCCAGCCAGATTTAGTTACTAATTATTAATTTTTTCTTAGAACCACTTTTCACTCAAAAATAACTACTTATTATAAACCAGACCAATATATTTACTGGACGACTCTAGAAATTGGCTGGAGGCATGGACGCCGGAAGACAATTTCTCGACAGTAAACGAAGGCAGGACGCCATAGTGCACGACAAGGTAAGTAAATATATTGGGCGGTCTTTAAAGTTATCAACAATTTCAAAATTGCATAATTTCCTGAACAAAATGTCTCTGCTAGCCAGATTTTAAAAAAATCGTAATCCAAAAGATTATGATTTATAGTAAATAGTTAATTTTATTTTTACAAGTATCAAATATAAAAAACTAGGTATAATAAAGAAAAAATCATCATAAAGGAGGCTATGAATATTCTTTTAAAATTATTGTCTACTATAATTTTTGTCATTTTTTCCTTTGCTATACTTTACTACTTATACAAAAAAGAAAAATTATAAGTTATTCTATATCACTTATATCTAATTTATCCTTGCCCAGTTTATCTTTTTTAAGGTCAAAATATAGACTACCATCTACGGGATTATAGGCAGCATAAACAACATCCGCAACCTTTTCAATATTATTATTTTTTAATTGTTCCCTTAACCACTTACTATTTAGTCCATGCTGCTTTATATTTTGTTTAATTATCTTTCCATCTACTATAAGTTCCGAATTGACTGCCTCTTCCTGACCGGTCTGTTTTATATCACTGGGAGTAAGTGGTTTCTTATCAGCATTAGGCAGAACACTTAACTTCCCATCTGTCTCCAGAATAGCATAATGCACATCTCTAATATCAAAAATGTTATTCTGCCTTAACTCAGATAATAAATCCCCTATATTTATTCTTGTTTCCTTCATATTCTTTTCTAAAATCTTTCCTTTATGTATCAGAACTGTAGGCTCACCCTCAATAACCTTTAGGGCTGTTCTGTTTTTTAGGGTTATATACTGCATCAAAAATGTCAAGAATGCAAAAAGAAACAAACCGATAAAATGCTGCCAGGTCCTTTGAGCAGTATCAGTTGCTAAAGTAGCAGCAATTGAACCAAAGGTAATACCATTAATATAATCAGAAAAAGATAACTCTGCTATCTGTTTCTTCCCTATTAGTCTAGTAAAAAAAAGTATAGCAAAAAAAGCTAGAATGGTCTGTAAAATTACTTCGATTATTATCTTCATTACTGAAACCCCCTACAATGATTTTACTGTCATTGTATAGCCTATACATTATCATATACTTTAATACAGAAATTAGTATATCTCTAATTAAAAACCTCCAGACTATTTTCTGGAGGTTTTTTAATATCTCTATCTTTTTTTAAACAAACAATATTTATCCCCATCCTCAAACACTATCTCCAAAGAATATTTCCGGGCAATCTCCTTAAATGTATTACTATTATAAAAGGTAATATGGGTAGGATCTCTTTTATACCACCAGTCTGCAAAATCATCAATCCCTGGATGAAAAGAGGTCATGATAGCCAGATAAGCATCTTTTTTAAGGTGTTCATATAACTTATTCATTTCCTGAAGAGGTTCTTTTAAATGTTCAAATACCTCTGTAGATGTAATTAAATCATATTTTTTACCCTCAAAAACCCGTTCTGGAAAAAAATATGGATCATATTGGTCAACAGTAAAATCCCTCTCTTTTAAAAGAGCTCCCAGAACAGGTCCTGGACCACAGCCAAAATCCAGTACTAATCCGGTCTTGCTTATATATGGTTCAATTACCTGCTTAATAAAAATCTCAAACATTCTTACATAGCCCTGGTTTTCATGGCCGTTTTCATGTTCTTCATATCTACTTTTTTCTTCAATACTATCAAGGATTGAGATTTCATCTATGAAGATTAGATTACATTTGGGACAATAATAATATATTGACTCTAATTCCAGTATATCCAGCGTTTTATTATTACATATTTTACAATCCATTTTTTATTTTTCACCCTTTTCTGCCGTATACTCTGGTGGTGGAGAAACAAATGCTGCTATGATAGCAAGTATTGGTAAAATCATCGTAATAATCATTACCTCCTTATAGCCGCCAAAATAATCATAGGCTATACCAAAAGGCAGAGGACCTAATGATGAACCTATTACTATCGCTGTCATCGTAAATCCACGTATACTTCCCAAATACTTATTGCCAAAATAATTCGGCCAGAGCACCCCAGTACTTACATTATCAAAAACCATAAATACACCATGAACCAGGGCATATATTATTAAGGTAATTTTACTATCAGCCTGTAAGATTAAAAATAATGCCCCTGCCAGAAGAAAAAAATTAACAGCTTTAAGGATATGAACCCTTATCCTATCTAACAAATATCCTGCTAAAAAAGTAATTGGGAAACGTATTATTGCAGAAATACTTAAAATATAAGCAGCAAAACCTGATGAAAAACCTTTTTCAGTAACTATAGATACCATATGAAAAGTTAAGCCTGTGTTAACCAGTGAAGGTACTACAATACAATAAATCATAAACCAGAATGCCCGGGTAGTCATTGCCTGTTTTAAGGTCCATGGGTCATTACTCATATAAACCCGGGGAGTTATCTTTGCTCTAAAATCACCTTTTTCAACACCATCAGGTGTTAAACCTATATTCTCTGGTTTGTTGCGAATAAAAAACCATCCCAGTGGAGTCATTAAGAAAATAAGTAGAATACCCCAGAACCACCAGGTTAATTTCAATCCCTGACTCCCTATCATCCAGTTGTTTAAAGGAGGCAACAAACTGGAAGCAATGACACCTCCAAGCCCCATTATACTTAAGGCAAATCCCCTTTTGTTTTTAAACCAGTGTGGTATTAGTGTCTGTGGAATTAAAGTCATTGAACCCTGACCTAATAAACGCAAAAATAAAAAACCTATAAAGATCATAATTGGGTTGAAAACACTACTCATCCAGAAACAGGCCAGACCAAAAACAAAAGGAACAATCGTTAACATTTTACGCTGGCCGAGTTTATCTATGTACCTACCAACCCCCGTCATAATTAAACCTGAACCCAGGGTAGCCATTGAATAAAGACTGGAGATCAAAGACCGGCTCCAGTTAAATTTATCAATATAATGATCAATAAAAATTGAAATAGAATATGTCTGACCTGGGCCAGAAAAAAAGTAAGATAAAGCTGCAATTATTAATACAATCCAACCATAATAAAAAGATGTTTTAATTGGTTTTTCTTCTAATACAATGTTATCTTCCATAATAAAACTATCATTATCCTTTCCTGATATATATTTTTTATATATTTAACTTTTGCTGCCAATTTTACTTAAAATTATCACTAAGAGATCATAATATAATTTACCCCCTTAATATTTTTTCTGTCCATCTATCTATAACATTTTTATCTACCAATGTCAAGAAAAAACCCCTATCCCAGACTTAATCTTGATAGAAGTTTTATTTACAAAATCCTTATGTTTGTACTTTAAGAAACCAATAATATTAGTTCTCCCTTCCCTTTCCAATTTCATAATGCTGCTTATATAAATTGTTTAATAACTTATATAACCCTATTATACCCTATTAATATCTAAAAATAAATATCTTAATCTTACAGTTAAAATATATTACTACTCAAGCCTTAGGATTAAATATAACAGCCATAAAAAAAGAAATAATAACCGAAGCACTTATTCCAGCACTACCAACTTCAAGTAAGCCTTTAAACAATCCCAACAAACCATCTCTGCCAGCTTCCATTAAAACACCTTTAGTCAGGATATTACCAAAATTTGAAACAGGAATAGTTACACCTGCCCCAGCAAACTTTATTAGTGGTTCATACCACCCTAAACCAGTAAAAACCGCGCCTAGGACTACTAAAGCAACCAATAAGTGGGCAGGTTTATATTTTGTATTATCCAGAAAAACCTGACCCAATCCACAGATTAATCCACCAATTAAGAAGGCTGTAAAATAATTACCCAATCCTATCACTCCTCTGGTATCTTTTCTATTACTACTGCATGGGCTATCCCTGGAACCGATTCATTCTGCAGAACACTTAAGGGGCTCAGTAATGCACCCGTTCCAATAACCAGCACCCTATTTAATTTCCCACTTATAATTTGTGGTATAATTACACTACCTATTATAACAGCAGATGCTGCACATCCACTACCACCAGCCCCATATTTTTTCTTACCACCAAAAATCATCGCTCCACAGTCCTGAAGTTTATTCCCGGTTTTAATATTCTTTTCTTCTAATAGACTGGTCAAAATTTTCTTCCCTATTCCTGCTAGATCACCGGTTATAATCATATCATAATCCTGCGGTCCTCTATTTAAATCAGTAAAGTGCTGTAAAATAGTATCTGCTGCTGCCGGGGCCATAGCAGCTCCCATATCATTAGCATCTTTAATACCCAGGTCTATCACCTTACCAATAGTACTATGGGTAATCCAGACCTTTCCACCTATCCACCCCAAAAGATATGCACCTGCCCCTGTAACTGTCCACTGATTATTACCTGTATACTGGACCCCATATTCCAATGGTGTCCTGAATTGTCTTTCTGCTGTCTGATAATTACTTGAGGCAAAACATAATATACAGTCTGCATACCCACCATCCATCTTCATACTCCCCAATGCTAAGGCCTCAACCGCTGTTGAACAAGCCCCGTAAATACCAAGAAAAGGGATATCATAATCTCGGGAAACAAAATTAGCAGTAATTATCTGATCCAACAGATCACCTGCTATTAGAAAATCTACATCTGAGGCTGAGATTGAGGCTTTACCGAGAGTAAGTTCAATAAGATCAGCAACCATTTTCTTCTCTCCCTTTTCCCAGGTTTTTTCCTCACATTTTACATCTTCACAAACCAGATCAAAACTATCTCCCAGTGGACCTTTCCCCTCTTCTGGACCAACTATAGAACCATGGGCTATAATATGTGGTGGGTTTTTATAACTTATTGTTTGGCCCTGTAATTTTTCAGCCATATTATTTATCCCCCTAATACTGTTTTTAATAAGCCTATTACAAAGGCAGACACCATTCCATAAACCAGCACCGGACCTGCAACATCAAACATCTTGGCACCTAATCCCAGAATCAACCCGTCCTGTTTGAACTCCATTGCCGGTGACACCATTGCATTGGCAAAACCGCTTACAGGGACTATTGAACCTGCACCTGCAAACTGTCCTATCTCATCATAAACCCCTATTCCAGTCAATAACCCCCCAATAAAAATCATTGTAATTGTACTTAAAACCCCTGCATCTTCTTGAGAAAGATTAGCAAACATATAGATATGCCATAACCCCTGTCCAATAACACAAAAAAATCCCCCTACAATATAGGCTTTAATAAAATTCGCAAACTTTGCTGTAGGGGCCTGATTTCCTGTTACAACTTTTTGATATTCATCCTTTGTTTTATTAATATGCTTCACTATTTACTACAATCTCCTTTACTTAATCTCTTATAATTTTTTTGTATTTATATACTTAATCTTTATAACAGACAGTAAAATTATACCTATATTTTTTAGGAATCTTTGTTAATTTATTACTATGTAATTTTACTTCTTCAGAACATAACCCTATCTTATATTCCGTAAAAGAAATTAAACAATTTAACAATATTTAAAAAATCGTCTACACCAGCCAGTTCTCTAATGGAATGCATGGCCAGTAAAGGATTTCCAATATCGACAGACCTGATAGGTAATTGAGTTGCAGATACCGGGCCTATGGTAGAGCCCCCTCTCTGGTCAGAACGGTTAACAAAGATCTGATAGGGTATTTGTGCTCTCCTACACAATTCTTTACACACTACAATGCTATCACTATCAGAGGTATATCTTTGATTAGCACTAATCTTTATAACAGGACCACTATTCAAATAATTTTTATTTGTAGGGTCATGTTTCTCATTATAATTAGGATGAACTGCATGGGCCATATCTGCTGAAATCATAAATGAATTAGACAATGCACAAAAGAATTCTTCCCTATTATATCCCAGATTAATGGCTACCCGTTCTAAAACATTAGTAAAGAAGGGTGAATCTGCCCCCTGTTTTGTCATACTACCAATCTCTTCATTATCAAACAATATCATAACTCTACTGGCCTTATTTCTTTCTACATCAATTAAAGCCTTAATGCTTGCATAAACCAGAGCAAGGTCATCAAGCCTACTTGAAGATATAAACTCATTGTTCATTCCCATTACTCTTCCCCGTTCATATTCATAAAGGAATAAATCATAATCAACTATCTGTTCTATCCTGATATCCTTCTCTTTGGCGAGAAATCTAAACAGGAAGTCCTTTTCTTCAAATTTATTAGTAACCATAGCCAACAAAGGCATAAGCCCTTTTTGTTTGTTTATCTCCACACCTTTATTGACATCCCTATTTAAATGGATAGCAAGATTGGGTATAGTTAAAATTGGTCTTTTAACATTAATTAACTTTGTATCAGGAAAAAAGGGATTGTCTGTAGCAATACTAAGCCTACCAGCTAGTGCCAAAGGCCTATCTAACCATGTATTTAATATTGGACTACCATAAACCTCTGTATTTAATTTTAGATACTTTTTCAAATTAAGCATTTCCGGTTCTGGTTTAATACGAAAGCCTGGTGAATCAGTATGTGAGGCAATTATTCGAAAACCATACCTATCTAAACTTGCACTACCTGTTACAAAAGCAATTTGTGCAGAATCATTAATATTTAAATAATACCTTTTATTCCTTTCTAAGTACCAATTTTCATTAGCTTTAAGTTCTGAAAAACCATTATGTTTAAGTATATCAGCAGAATTTTTTACAGTATGGAAAGATGTTGGACTATGGTAAATGAAATCTAATAGCTCCTCTATTACTACCTCGCTTTTATTCATCTGTATCACCTCTGTTAAATAGTAAAATAACAAACAGTTCATTTATTAATAAATAGTTTACATAAATTCACTTTTCTATTTAAAAATATCAAGGACTACCCTACAGGTTAGCCCTTGATATATTATATTAAGTCCTGTGACACATTTACTTAGTATAAAATATTATATATTATTCATAGTATATTTTTATTACAAGTTAATACCAAATTAAAAAACACCTATTAATAGCAAAATTACTACTATAACAATTATAAAACTATCACCACGAAATCCTCTGTGCCTTCTACCCTTAACATCTTCTGCCACACGACTCACCCCCTGTTAGTTTTATATATATTATTCATTTAATAATTGCAGTGTGACAAATGTCCTTTTATATATCAGCTTTCGTAATAATCCATTTCCCCGGTAAATCCCTGGTTTCATTTACTGCTTCAAAACCAAATTCTTCATAGATATACTCTTTAAAAGATCACCTTAATAATCATATAATATGTCTACTCTATGTATAGATTCTTCCTTATTCCTTAATTCTTTTAATAAGGATTCAGTAAATCCCCCCAACTCATATTCATCAATTTCATTCCAGGAAACCCATACATAGGCCTGGGCCTCTTCATTCAACTCGACTTGATATGAATCTGTTCTGCATATATAGTCAATAAAGATAAAGTGTTTCTCCTCATGAAAGGTTTTACTATAAACACTTTCTTTTAAACTTATTAATTTTATATCATATATTTCAAGACCAGTCTCCTCTAACATTTCACGCTTTAAGGCTTCTTCCATTTTTTCACCTAATTCAATATGACCACCAGGAATTACATATTTATTGTTCCATTTATTTGATTTGCAGAGAAGAATTTTGTTATCTGGATTAAAAATTACCGCCCCGACAGTAGGTTCAGGATACTGCATATTTAAAATACCCCTTTCTTCTTAACTCTTAAATATTTAATAGTTTTTCATTTGCCTTTAATATCTCTGTTAGATCTTCTCCCCAATACTTAAGTTCAATCCCCAGTTCGACTAAAGTATCTGACACCCCTAATTGATCGGCACAGGCCTTACAGGCAGAAATATTAACACCTACATGAATGGCCTGTTTTATTTTTTCTTGTATTAAATCACTTTCTACAATAAGATTGGCTGTTGCTCCCCAAACTATGATAGATACCTCTTGCCACCAGTTATTTAATTTGCTATTAATAGCATACATCATAACCATTTTTTCAGAAGTAATCGGGTCTGCATTTGTCCATAGAATATATAATTTTTTTGTATTATTCATTTTTTTGTTCTCCTTATTATAATAGTAATTGTAGACTTATTAACACCTACTTTTAACTTTATATCTATCCTTTTGGTGAAAGTAAGTTATATCAGTATAACCAGCAAATATTTTCCCATGATGTTTAACCCCAGCCGGAATAAAATATCTATCTCCTTTTTCAAAAATATTTCTTTCACCATCAATAACTAATTCTATTTTTCCTTCAAGGACAATCCCCCATTGGCTTTGATGGGAGTGTTCAGGTAATTCTACATCTTTTTCAAATTTCATAAAAAGAATTTGATGATCTTTCCCCTGAGACAAATATGCTTTAATTCCATCTAAAGGTATATCTGCTTCAGGTAATTTCTGAATTGGATCAGGAAATATTTCTTTCATACTTCAATTTCTCCCCTTTATATAAGTATTTTGCATCTTTAAACTCAGACTTGTAAATACCTAAAATACTACTCTACTCATCAAAATGATTTGCTAAGGTATTTAATTGTTCATCACATATTCTATATACTGTCCAATCATCCATAGGAATTGCACCTAAATGTTTGTAAAAATCAATTGACGGTTTATTCCAATCTAAACACCACCATTCCATTCTACCACATTTTCTTTCTACTGCTAGCTTAGCTAGAAAAGAAAGCATTATTTTACCAAAGCCTTTTCCTCTCATCTCAGGTTTTACGAATAAATCTTCCAGATAAATACCAGGTCTCCCCAGAAAAGTAGAGAAATTATGAAAAAACAAAGCAAATGATACCGGTTTATCCTGAAATTCACCGATAATAACCTCAGCTATCCTTTTTTCAAACAGAGATTCTTTTAAAACCTCCTCTGTTGCTACTACCTCATCTAACATTTTTTCATATTCGGCTAATTCCTTGATAAATCTCAATATTAGGGAGACATCACCTATCTCAGCAAATCTTAATTTAAAATCACTCAACTTAGTATCAATTAACTTACCCATATTCCTTCCCCCTTCTATAATAACCCTATTCTAGTAAACCCAGTCCTAATATAATTCTCATCACTTAATAAATTCATTAATTACTTTTACTAAATCATCAGCTAAAGGTAAATCTGATTTACTATAGGCAGCAATGTTTTCAGCTGGATCAGCTGATACTTCTTTTAATACATGATTCATATTCTCAATAATTACTAACTCTGCTGTACTATTAGCTTCCTTCAATCTTTGGGCATCTTCAATACTTACCTGCAAATCTCTAGTACCCTGAACAATTAATACAGGAACAGATAATTTCCCTATTTCTATTAACGGGTCATATTTCATATATGAGATTAAAAAAGGTTGAATTGCAGGTCGAAATAAACTATTTAATTTAGGATCAACATCTGCTACTGTCTCTCCTGATTTTAAGGAATTAAGTATCCTAAAAGATTCCTGTTTTAGTTCCCCGGGCAAAGAAGATGATAACTGTCTCTCTAATATCTGAGCAATATTCCTGCCAGGACCGGCGATAGATATAAATCCGTCTGCATTGCTTTGACGTACAGCAACCATCCCAATCAATGAACCCTGACTATGACCTAGTACATACACATCAGAAAAACGCCTGTCCTGTTGCAATTTATTAATCCATCCCACTGCATCATTTATAAAGTCATTAAATCTCAATTTAGCCTCTGAAGTATTAATCCCTGAGCTTTCTGCAATCATCCTTTTATCATAACGTAAAGAAGCAATTCCCCCTTCAGCCAGTCCTTCTGCTAACATTTTCAAGGAATTATTTTCTCCACTAACTATTGAATTTCCATTACGATCTGTAGGACCAGAACCTGCTATAATTAATACCACAGGGTGCTTTTTGCTTTCTAATAGATATTCACCACCGGGAAGCTGTAGAGTACCGTAGAGAACACCATCATCAACTTCCAGACTAACTTCCTCTACTGTTAATTCTTTCTCACTCTGTTCTTCTTTTTCAACTCCCTGGTTAACTTTTTTTTGTAGGTAAAAATCACCACTGGCCATACCCTGATTATACTCCCCGCTAATCTGTTCCCCTTGCAATTTACCGGAGAATTTCCCTGTTACCTGGGAAGGGAGCTCCATATATATTTTTTTGCCTTCTATTTTAATATTTTGTAGAGAATAGTTTTTAACCCCCTGTAACGGTATATCAATACTTGCCCGCAAATCATCCACATCTCCCTTGAAATGAATAGTAATACCTAATTCCTGCCCATCAACAACAATCGCACCTTCCCATTTACCACTTAAAGAACCTTCCGCCAGAACTATACCACTAACCAACACTAGACAGACAACAATGATCATTAGTTTTAAAGTGAGAAATACCTTCAACTTATTACCCCTTTCCCATTCAGGAAAAAAATTTATAATCCAGAGTAGTTTTAATAAACTTTTTATATATTATATCATTTTTAGAAAATAAATTATAGATAGAATCTGTGTGCTGGAATATTTATCTAATAGTCTGTTCTTCTGTAAATAACGTGATATTAACTCCTGATTTCTCTTTCATCATCAACAACCATAACTTTATATCTTACTTTTACCTTAATCTATCACAAATAAAATTCCTCTATGTTCAAATTGGAATAAAGAAGTATTGATATAATCATTAATAAAATCTTAAGCATACCTATCTCAATAAGGGAAGAGAACCTGTGAGTTTATTCACTGCTTTTTCAGGACCACATAGACCAATTCCAAGGTATGATAATTTTTCTGTTGGGGTTGCTTTCATCCTGATCATATATTGGTCATAGTTTTTTGATTTCTGGGCCATATTACAAAAATCTATCATGTAGACATCATTCACTTCTTTGTTTAAAATTCTCGTTCTTATGGTTTTTAATAATTCATCATTTCCCTTTAACAATGGAATAGGTATTTGGGTAATACCGGGATGAATAACCCCGTCCTGATCCTCAACATCACAACCAATTAAATGATCATATTTTTTTCCTATAGACATTGCTAAAACTGCCGAAGTATTGGCAATTAGCCCTAACGGAAGTTCCTCATTAATAAGAATTACACATTTCATTGCATTTCCCCCTAAATTATTTATTTCTTAGATAATAACATTAATTTAGGAGAATATATTGCAAAATGTTGCTCAAAACCAGCAAGAGGGTCTCTATAATTTCCTCATCTCTACTTAATTACCGTTATTTTTTACACACAATACCTTACTATTTAGCGAACTATTTTTTCATAACAATAAAACGGGAGAGTCCTTCCTGGAAAAAACACCTGGCCAATTTTCTTATATCCTCTATTTTCATAAAACTTGATCGCCCTCGGGTTACCACTATAGGCATCTAATCTAATTGAATCATAATCATTGTTAAAGGCAAAATTTTCTGCAAAATTCATAAGCCTTTGCCCAGTTCCCTGTCTTTGAAAAATAGGTTTTACAGCTAATCTATGGATAACCATTACTCTGCTATCATCAATTAACCAGTCTAGTTTTTTATATTCAAGGGGCTGGGTTTCATTAATTGTTATAATTCCCTGATTTACTCCTCCATCTTTAAAAATATATAATGACTTATTTTCTATATCCCCTTCAAAATGATCTACAGTAGGGTAATTTTTATTCCATTGATAAATCTTATGTGCTTCCAGATCAATGATACAGCTTTTTACCAACTCCATAATCTCTATAATATCATTTGGAACTGCCAGGCTGATTGACATATCCCCTCCCCCCTTCACATATTAACCTGCTTTATAATACCATTCTTACAGCATTTTAGGATATTTATCTCCCGGAAAATTTTTTGATTGATTTTTCTACAAATTCATTATCCATATCTGTTATTTCAGCTATTTCCTCATAACTTTTTCCTTCATTCCATAATCGATAAACTAGATGTTCTAGGGATTCACCTACCTCGATAATATTTTTATCGAGATCATAAAACCTTAACACCTTCTGTCTCCAGGGTTGTTCTTTTACTTGATGAATAAATTCTACTTTTTCTTTTTCTAATTTATTTTCGAGTTGTTCAAGGTCATCATACTCAAAATAAAGTTCTGAATTATTGGGGTTTTTATGTATTGCTAACCCTCCGAGTAGATAACTAAAGTGCTCCTTTTCGTGTATTGCAAAACCACCTTCAAAGGTTACACTTTCCCCAAAATCATATTTAATCTCTTGACCCAGAATCTCAATATAAAAATTTTTGGCTTTTTCCATGTTATCAACTACAAACAAAGCACACTTATATTTCATCACATCTCTCCTTTTATTTTAACTATAAATATCAGATTACCTGATTTCTTTCCTAAACCAATCCTCTATATCCTTAATAATAGTTTCAAATTCCCCATTAAAGCCATGACCTTTATCCTTATACTCAATATAGGTAAGATTTTCTTTATGCATTTTTTCAAACTCCTCTTTTACCTTTCTAGCACTATCCACAGGCGACATCATATCCATCTCACCCTGTCCCATAAAAATCGGTATATCTATTTTTAGCAGATCATCTAAAGGACGATAAAACATAAAACTTGACCATCTTTTATATGGTAAACCTAAATACCTTTTATTAATAGTATCTGGATTTTGTTTTATATCTTCCACCACTTCTTCTAAACGCTTAAGTTCATTTTTGTATCCTTCAGGGTATGAATAATCCTTTTCACTAAGTGTTTTCAAGGAATTATACTGGGATAAACCACCAGCAGACAAGACTGCTAAACCAGATATCCTCTCTTTACTTTTTAAATTTAAATATATACGAGGTAAAATATAACCCCCTTCAGAAAATCCCAGCAAAATAATCTCCTTATATTGCTTATTTTCTAAATACTTATCAATTACCAGAGAGGCAGTTGAGACTCGCTGTTCCAGGGTATAGTTTTCCAGAACCCTTCTTTCATTTTCATGATTTTTCCCCATTTTAATATTCTTTTTTTCTGGAACTAAAATATCAAAATCAGAAAGCAGCTTATTCTGTAAGTCATAAGCAAGTGTGATTGTTTTCCATATTCCATATTCCTTTAAGCCCAAAACAGAGCTATAACCACTACCTCCAATAAATATAATCAAACTATCTTTATTATCATTACCCTCTTTAAACACATAATAATTTGTGAAATCATTTTCCTGTGTAATACTGTGTTTGCTAAGATGATCATAACTAACACAGCCAGATAAAATCATCATAGAAATCAACAGTAAAACTAAAATTAGAATTGTTTTTCTTAAGATAATATTCTCCCTCTCCCATCTCATATTTTTTTAAAGCTCTTAACCTTAAGAATGTATTGAACATTACACAGACCAATTTTTTTGCCCTTTTCTACTACTTGTTTTCCGCTCACTTAAATATACCCCAAACAAAATTAAAACTCCCCCTGTAATCATAATAATATTGATCTCTTCCTTTAGAAATATAGATGATGATACCATTGTTATTAAGGGAACCAGGTATATAAAACTACTTGTCTTTATGGTACCAAGTAACTCAATTGCTTTATACCACATAATAAAGGCTAAGATTGATGCCAGTAAAGCTAAAAACAAAAAACCACCCAGGATATTGATATCCAGTAATTTTTTGAACTGAATCTCAATATTATTATAAATTATAACAGGAGTCATTGTTATTAAACCATAAAAAAATATCTTTCGTATTATCAGAATCCTCCTTAAACCACTATTTAATTTTTTTAAAAGATTAGAATACACTGCAAATATTACTGCACATAATAGGGCTAAAATATCTCCAACTGGGTTTAAATCTAAAATATATTTACCATTAAAAATAACCAAAAAAATGCCGAACATGGAAAGTATAAACCCATAGACTATATTTTTATGAAATAATTCATCCTCATGCAGGAAATGAGCAATTACCGCTGTAAACATTGGAATTGATGATACGATTAAGCCTACATTTGAGGCCTGGGTATATTTCAAGGCTATATTTTCTAATAAATAATAAGCCGTTACACCAAGTAACCCCAGGGTGAAAAAGAAAACTTCTTTTTTAAGACTTAGATCTAAATCAAATTTAGGAGATATAAGCCATAAAATAAGATAGGCTAAACCAAATCTATAAAACAATATCTCATATGGTGTTAACTCCTGTAATAGATTTTTAGTAAAAATATATGTCGTTGACCAGATTAAAATTGTAAAAAAAGCCAGTAAATATCCGTTTATACTATCTCTTTCCATCTCGTTCACTCCCTGTTTTTTGTTCATTATATGGCCTTGAAAAGAAATAGTATTGTAAAAACTTGCTATAAAAATTTTCATTTAATTTATTCACACTATGCTTTGTGTAAGCCAATTATATTAATGGAGCGACTCTATATTTTTCACGTAGGCAGGATGCCGAAGTGAAAAATATGTGACAGTGAGTGGAGGCAGGACGCCGTAACGAACGACAAGCGGAATTAATATAATTGGCTGGAACAGAAAAGTGCTATATTTAAGTGCTACTTATATACACAAATTCTTTCTATAATCATCTGGAGTCGTCCCTGAAAATTTTTTAAACTCATTAGTAAAATGACTCTGGTCATAATACCCTAAACTAACCGCAATTTTTGAAATATCCCCACCCTCCTTAAGCCCTTTTTTAGCAAGATTAAACCTTAGATTCCTCTGATAAGTAAGTGGTGATACCTTATACATTTTTTTAAATGTTCTCATTAAATGATATTTACTTATACCGGAAAAATTCGATAATTCATTTAAGGTTACTTTCTGGTTAATATTGTCCTCAATATATTCCCTTACCCTTTTAATCCTCTCTTTCTCTAATAAATCAATTCTAATATCATTAAATTTTCTCATATTTTGAATTAGATATTTTTCCAATATTCTTATTAAACACTTTTTCTTACTTATATAATCAACCCTCTTTTCTAAAAACAAGAGATTGTTTTTCAGTCTCAAATATTCACCCCTACTCAACTTATAACTAAACACCTCATTTTCCTTAAATTCCAGTTTGAAAATACCCTTAAACCAGCCATAATCAAGATAAACCATTGTAAATCCCCAGTTTTCTAAACTATAAGGGTTACAACAGTGAACCAATCCAGGGGGGAAGATTATTAAATCTTTTGCAGTGAAATTATAAGTCTTATTCTCAAATTTTACTGAAGTACCTCCTCTATCAATCAAGGCAATAGATAATTCATGATGAAAATGCGCTTTTTCCGATTGCATAACATTAAGACATTTTTTTATTTCAAAAATATCAATGTTTTTATCTGAATAATAAGATAACATATCATATCTTCACCTACCTGTATATATGGTATTTTGCTCAACCTTAGCAAAGCAGGAAATATAATAATCAATTTATAAAATTCCCATATCTTAGTATATCACAAAAATAAATGATTTCAAAAAACAGATTATATCGTTTTTCTAAAAATATGTTAGCAACTTAGGGACTGAAAATAAGCAATTTAAGGAATTGCTTACTGGAAGAACTAGAACTGGCTAAGGAATCTGAGAGATCAGACAAACACACCAGTGTATTTATAAAAAAAAGATGTTATAGTCTACTCTCGCAGACTATAACACCTTAATTACTACACTACGTACTGCTTAGAACGAGTACTCAACAACGATAGGAAATGCCCAGTTCTCCTCGTCTCCATCATATGTACTATCATGACCATTGAATGAATGAGTAGTGTATTCCAGACCTATACCAACTTTACCATTTTCTAAGTTTTTAGCAATACCTACTAAGAAACCAATTTGATCGCCATCTCCCCCATATTCTTCAAATCTCTTTTCATCGTACATCCAGTTTTCATTGAAATAACGTAAATCGGTATTAATAGTATAGGCACCATCAGCTAAGTCATAGTCGCCCCCAAAACCAAGTTGAAAAGCTAAATCTTCATCACCATCTACATCTGCTTTATCAAACTTGGTTTGAACTGTACTATGCAAAGTCCACTTATCTACACCAGTATAATTAGCATAAGCATTTAACCCTTTATATTCTCCACAATCTTCAGGATCATCAGTTGGAACAAACAAACCAACGTCAAGGGTGAAATCAGATGCCAGCTTGTCAAATCTTACTGCAGCATTAAAAACACCATATTCCTCCATCTCATCATCACTTGGGTCTTTTGCATATGTTGCTTTTCCTATGTACTGAGCACGGACCAATCCAAAATCAGTAGCATAGCCAACACCATACTGACCACGTTTAAACATCTTAGCAGTAGTATACTCTTTTTCTTTTACTTCCTTCTGAATAACCGTACCACTAGAATCTTTTTCTTCCGCCACAACAGTACCACCATCACTCTGATCAAAGGAAGCATATAAAGTTAAATTGTCTTTATCATAATGAACTAGGGCACCACCATTTATACCATCCTGGGCTTCAGCGCTGCGATAAGGGGTCTTTCCGTCTCCCTTACCTGCTTTACCACGAACGAAGATAGCATCTTCATCGTCCTGTGTGTTAAAACGCATCCAGTTCCAGGCACCATAGGCAGCATTACCACGTAATTTATCAAAAAATACTGATGGTCCTACTTCAAGAGTAATATTTTCAGAAGGTTTTGCCCATACTTTCTGTTGGTCCTGGTGGCCAAATCCACCGCCATCAGCATTGCTATCAATATGGATACCTATGTTTCCATCTGCACTTTCACCTTTCATAGTCCAACCGATACGGGCGTTATCCCAACCCCAGGATACAGTCTGTTGAGGACGAGTGTCTCCATCATCAGGCTCCATCCCTGGAGCAACAATAGCACGTCCCCAGGCACCGAAAGTAATTTTAGGTTTATCTGCTTTCAAACCCTTAACATCTGCTTCTACAGCAGTTAATCTGCTGTCTAACTCATCAACAGCAACACCTAAGTCAGTAAGTTCTGGCTTGAATTCATAAGTCAGAGCCTGGACTATACTGCGCACTTCGTCAGCCTGTTGATTACTTAATTCCTCACCAGTGTTTTTAGCCACAAGCGATTTAACGATCTGATTAACCTGTTGAGCTTCACCAATACTCAAATTGTTAGCAGCATCTTCAACTTTGTCAGCTAAAGCTGCCTGTTCTGCTTCAATTTCCTCAAGAACACGGGCCACAACAACAGCGATTTCATAACGGCTCAGATTATTCTGGCCTTTGAAAGTCCCATCTGGATATCCGGAAAGAATACCAGAAGCAATAAGTTTATTAACTGCCTGGTATGCCCAGTGACTTGAAGGCACATCTGCAAAAGAAGCAGCAAATGCAGAAGCAGTTAAAGCTAAAACAAGCAACATAGCAATAAGAAATTTTTTCATGTAGATCCTCCTCGTTTTCTGTTTCTAGTTTTAATATATTGACTGATTTATCTTTGCTTAACAGATAAGTAAGAATAAGTCTCTTTATTTCCTTAATCTTAAAATTACCTTTAAGCCCATAGATAAAAGCAGTCTATAATATCTTTACATTTGCCGCTATATTACTAAATTTGAACTCCCCCCCTTTAATTTTTAGCAAATGATAAAGATAAAGATAATTACATATTTTGAATTTCTCATAGTATAGACCTATAATATAAAACTTAAAAACCAGGAGAAGGCCATATCTCCCTCAATTCTCACAAGCAATTTTATTTAAGTAAAATCAAGGATAGTAGAACAAAGTGGTTTGGCGATCCAAACTTAATCAACAATTATATTTATTCTTAAAACCACTTTTTGCACAAAGTTAACTAATTATCATAAACCAGACAAATATATTTACTGGACGACTCTAGAAATTATCCGCAGGCAGGACGCCGGAGGATAATTTCTCGACAGTAAGCGGAGGTAGGACACCATAGCACACGACAAGGAAAGTAAATATATTTGTCGGTCTTTAAAGTTATCCATAATTTTAAAGACACATAATTTCTTTTAACTAATGAAAAACTTTGTTTCCAAACTTTATTAATAATCAAAATTTTGCTTTTATAACAAACATTGCGAAAGCAAGCCCTATATATAAAATATTCAAATTCTTAAAATTAAACGTAAATCCCCAGATCATCGGTATAAGATGAATAAATAGTATCGCAAATACTGCTAATAAAATTAAAACCATATGCCAGTACTTTTTTTCTACACAATCTCCACCTCTTCTACAATATTCGATTTACTAAACCGTTTTAGTTTTAAGTAAGAAAATTGCTTATCATCTTATAATTTATATTTAGTATCTGCCAGTCCTTTTTTTCTGCATATCTTCCACCTCTTTTACAGTATTTGATTTACTAAATCGCTTTAGTTTCGAGCAAGAGTAAGCAACTAATAATTTATATATAGTAGTTATATAGGAAACGTCCTCAGCAAATTCCTCAAGCTAACCAAGGGAGCAATCATCTAATCCATAATATAAAAATATTCAAATCTTTTAACTTAACTATAAAATTCCAGAATTATTGGTATAAAATAAATGAATAATATCCTAATTGCTGGTAAAATTAAGAACATATGCCAGTCCCTTTTTTCTACATTATTTCCACTTCATTTACAGTATTCGACTTACTAAACCGTTTTAGTTTTAAGTAAAATAATTAACTAATCACTTTATATTTTATATATATAGTTTATAGTTTTAAATATTCCTTATTAACTTATATTTTACTAAAAAGCTTTTAATATTTAATTGTTATAATTATAGCCATATACACTTAAAGTATTATATTATAGATATTTATATTCCCGAATATTTCCTCCATTTATTATTATATTCGTTATCTTTTGAAAATCTCCTTCTTTTTTTTAGAAATTATTTTAATTTTTCTAACTCCTTTTCAACATGCTCTTAATAAAGAATTTCAGTTGTCTATCGAATCCAAGATTAACTTTATTGAAATTAGTACCACAACTAATCCAATTACAAAATAGATTATATGCAAAAAATTAACTGTTCTCATCATTATGCACTGCACTATAATCCAAACGATTAGCGCCCAACCTAAAAGATTACTAATCAATAAGCTGAATTTAAATTGATATTTTAAACAGAGTGCAGCAAATATATTACCAAGACCAACTATTACAAATAAAATAACACCAGGAATAAAGAAATTACTAAAGGGAGACACTTCTAAAAGTTCTACAGAAGCCCCTAAAGGATTATATGGATTTCTAATGGCAACCATACCACCATATAAAGCTCCTAGACTAACAAATACATGTAAAAAGACTAATATTTTTTTCAATAGTCTCAGCTCTTTCTTTATGTTTATTGTTTAACAGCTCAATGCTTATGATGGCATCAATAGTAAACTTTTACTTTATTACTCTGGCAAATGTATCAGCTAATCTTTTTATTCCCATTTCAATGTTCTTTTCATCTACACATGAATAATTTAACCTTAAAGTACTAGTATTTTTCTTGTTTATATAGAAAGGGTCACCTGGTACAAAGGCAACTTTATTTTGAATTGCCAGATCAAAAAATTCCATAGCTGGTATGTCATCTGGTAAGGTTACCCACAAAAACATTCCCCCTTCAGGTTTAGTACATTTAATTTCATCAGAGAAATACTTTGTAATACTATTTAACATTGCTTTCCTCTGTCTGTTATAAGTATCTTTAATCAAGGAAATATGTTCATTAAGATCATTGTCACTTAGATACTGATCTAGAATCCTCTGACTAATATAATTAGTGTGTAGATCTGAGGCCTGTTTGGCAATAATAAGTTTTTCCATAATAAAATCTGGGGCCACAACCCAACCAATTCTAAAGGAAGGGGCCACTACTTTTGAAAAAGACCCTAACAGTATAGTTTGTTCTGGTAATATTTTTTTAAATGAGATTATATCCTCCCCGATATACCTCAGCTCACCATAGGGATCGTCTTCTATTAAATAAATATCTTTATCTTTGATAAGACTGGCTACAGCTTCCCTATTAGACTTTGCATAAGAAATACCTGAAGGATTTTGAAAATTAGGGACTGTGTACATTAATTTAGGATTATACGTATTAAGTACCCCTGTCAGTTCCTGTATATTTAAACCCTCATCAGAGAGTTGAACTGTTCTAAATGATGGACTATATATAGAAAAAGCCTGAATAGCTCCTAGATACCCAGGTTCCTCAATTATAATTTCATCCCCTTGATTTAAAAATACCTTAGCAAGGAGATCTAATCCCTGTTGTGAACCATTGGTAATAAGTATATTTTCAGGGGATACCTTAATACCTTTTTTTGTTTCATATCTTTGGGCAATATATTCCCTTAAAGGGAGGTATCCTTCTGTATTACTATATTGTAATACCTCTTTTCCTGCTGAATCAAAAACATCATTACTTGCTTCCTGAAGAGCTGATACTGGAAAAAGATCTCTATTGGGCAGCCCCCCAGCAAAGGATATTATATCTGGTTCTACAGCTACTTTTAATATTTCCCTGATAAATGACTTAGGAACATCTATTATGCGTTCTGAGAATATATTGCTCACTATTTTTCTCTCCTTTTTATTTTTTACTAATTAATAATAACACTTTTACATAATTAAATTGTTGACAAAATAAATTATATTATTACTATAATAATAGATTTAAGTATTAAAGTCAAGTATTTGTGAAATCCTGGTTTAATTTATTAATTGCCAGTTAAAATGGATAACTCAAACTTATTGTTGTAACAGCTTTAGGCATTAACCCTTTAGCTCTGAAAAGGGAATCCTCTTCACCCAGGAAAATTGAAGAACTAATATCAAGGTCAAGATTACCAGGCAAGGTACTTTGATAACCAGGTATTAAAACAAAACTACTATCATCCAGATTTAGCATTGTTGTCAATGATATTGAAGAAAAATCATCAATAGGATAGGTCATACTCCCAGTTAATAAATTAATTCTCTCATTTAAAATATCCACCCCTGATAATAAGTCCTGTACTGTTTCCAGACTATTTAACTCAATTGCCAGGTATTCTAACTGCATATTAACTGTTGTATAATAGTTGAGATTATAACTATAATCTACCCCCAGCAGATAACTATTACTCCCATCTACTCCTTCATCAAAATAATGCCCATAAGAGCCATAGACCCCTAAGTCTTTCAAATCACCCTTGATTGTAAAACCAGCCCTTTTTTTAGGAATAACTGAGGATACCCCTGTTATAATGTCATTAAAGGGATTTTCATCAAATATTAACTCTGGTTCCCGTACATAATTTATAGTTAAATCATAACCACTTACCCCTACCCTGGTCCTGATTCCCCATTTCATCTTATCAAAATCACTGCTAAACCCAGCAGGAAAAGAACTCACAATAGCTAGGCTGGAATTCCAGTTAAGTGGAATATACATTTCCAGGGCATCTGTATATTTGCTATTATTCTCTTCATCCAGAGCAACTGAACCCAAAGTATAGTCTACGGGATTAAGCAGAGAACCAAAAGACCAGGAAACAGGCTGCCGCCCTAATGTCAAGTGAAAGCCATCAAAACGATGTTTAAGATAGAGTTTTTTGGCAAAATAACTAAGTTCCTCCCCCTCCTGTAAATCCTGTAAGGGCTTATCTATTTTAAATTCATAACGGATCTCATTATTAGCTATTCGCGGAAGAAAAAACTCCAGATTTAAACTCTCTATAACCTCACTATCAAGGCTTCCATCATCCTGTAATACACCTGATAATAAAACCTTAAGTTCCCCCCCGACCTCAACTGCACACGACTGTGTAGAAAAAACAAAGACTAGAGAGAGAACTATTATTAAAATAGGAGTTTCATGCATTTATATCATCCCTTCATCTAATCTTTCTTATGATAGATATTTCATTAGTAGTGTGTGTTCGAAAAGGTATAAACAGGGGATTATATATCCCTAAGCGAAGTTAAGGTGTTACCGTTGAGTGAAGGGATATATAATCCCCGACGGGTATATACTGATACTTTTCGAACAGTTTCTAGTAGTTTATCAGGGCTAATTACTGCATATTTTCCAGACTAAAGGTTCCAGCAGGTATTCCAGGGTTGAATTCTATTGATTTAATAATAAAATCAGTACTGGTATTCTTCCTCAGTTTATTTTCCATTACTGATTCAATTGGATACCAGCGGTCATCTATCTGCTCAACCCTATTAACATTCATTATTTTTAATAAACGACCGCTCTGGGCATATAGTTCTTCCTTAAGACCAATAAATCTCTCCTTATCGATCCAGGACCTGCGTCGATAATAAGAAACCTCTTTATTTTCCTTAGCTATACCCTCTAAAACATAACACTGACGTCCATGCAACTCTTCCTCACCAATCAGTTCAAAATTATATAAATCTGTCAATTTATCAGATTCCATCATATCCTGATATGAAAAATCACTACCCATCATACCCTGGTTAAGCATATGACCGGAGATCTTTACTATATCTTCAGCATCAGGAAAGAACATCCAGAGGTCATCACCCCTCTTTAAAAACTTAGTTCCCCTATCACGTGGATTAGTAAAATGGGATAAAGCATTATTCCCCTCAATAAAAGACTCCATTGTCTTGGACATTTTCCGATTACCATTAACAATAAGCATCTCTGACTCTACTCTAGCTGCTTCAAGATATTCGTTTTTATCCCTTTGATTGATAATCTCTTCAGCAGTAATAGCACTAACAGGAGTAATAATAACAACTACCGTAAAAAAACAAAAAAATAGTAAAATTATGTTTTTCACCTTTTAATAGCCCCTTTTCTTTTTAGTAATAATAGTAATTCCTACATCTTATCGCATAGCCTCAGTAGGTTCTAGTTTAGCCGCCCTACGGGCTGGAATAATACAGGCGATAGTAACAATAATAACACCTAACACAAAGGCATAGATAGTATTTCCGGTTGAAGAAACTGGATAAATAATTGATTTGATTATAATATCTGAACTAAATCCAGTCAATGCAGAACTAAAATCAATACCCCTTACAGATAGATAGGCATTGAGCAGTGAACCAAATAAAGCCCCAAAAAAGCTACCAATAACCCCCATAATTCCACCCTCGATAATAAAGAGCCATAAAATATCCTTACTTTCCAGTCCCAAGGCAGACATCATCCCGATTTCCTTGGTCCGTTCTTTAACAATCATGATCATAGTATTAACAACTACAATACAGGCTAATAGTACCAGAAAGATATAGATCTGATTATAAATTAACTTAGCCATTTCCATGTAGGGTAAGAGGTCACTGGTCTCTTTGTAACCCAGGGCCAGATACCTATCTGCAGCCCCGTTCCTGGTCAGTAAATCTTTAACATCAGGTAATACCTGTTCAACTAGGTTCCTGTTCTCTGTTACCAGCAAGAGTTCGGTCACCTGATCTTCCATATATAATATGTCTTGAGCCTGGTCAAGAGGTAGATAGAAGACAATTTCATCAAGCATTTTAATCCCTGTTTCTATACTGCCAACTATTTTGAAGGTAACACCCTTTAAAGAGTTAAAGGCTGTATTGGATAAAATAGTTACTTTATCACCAAGCTGACGATTTAACTTTTTTAACAGGGCTGTTCCCATAACGACTTCCAGCTGACCTTTTTGTACCATTCTGCCTTTAAGCAGTTTATCCTCAATATCAGTAAACTCAATTTCTTGAGTTGGGTCAACACCCCAGCCGATCATGGTTACTAATTCATCTTCTGTACTAACCATAGCCCCATACTTTAACCTGGGGACTACCCTCTCGACTTCATCAATTTCCTTTAAACTTTCAATCATCCCATTCAATTCCTGACCATTAAAGCCATCCACCGGATAAATGAGGGGCAGGATACGCTCCTGCTGCTGGTATTCCTGAGCAACTATCTTGATGTGTCCAGAATTATATTGAATATGATCAGCAAAAGTTGAATCTATCAAGCCAACTATATACCCTCTGGCAAAAACAACAATCATAACCGCAAAAACAATAGCCATAATGGAGACAATCGTCCTTAATTTATGTCTAAACAGGTTTTTAAAGGCAATTTTAGCAAGAAAGCTCATTTCTCTACCCCCTTATTGATGATAAATAGCCTCAACCGGGTCTTTACTGGCTGCCCAATAAGCTGGTAAAATACTGGACAACAACGATACAAATACCCCAAAGCCAAAGACCAGTAGAAAAGTCCCTAGATTCCAGACACCATACATTTTCCCGATAATTGGCATCCCAAAAGCAGACATATCCATACCTATCATAGCACCCCAGTCTATTCCATATTTTGAAAATATCCAGACACCAATACCCCCTAATAATAAACCAATTAAACCTCCCAGCATACCAATTCCAGTTGATTCCAGAACAAAGGTATAAATAATCTCTTTTCTTTGTAAACCCATAGCCTTCATCATACCGATCTCTTTCATTCTTTCCAGGGCAGCCAGAATTACTGTATTAATAATAGCAATTGCTGCAATCAATAATATAATAGCTAGAATCATTTGATTCCCCATCTGCTTAGCCCCGGCTACTGATACCGCTTCCAGGTCTCCCCATAAGATCACCTCAAGGTTGTTATCTAAAGTTTTTAAATTTTCTGCCAGCAGATGGCCGGAGATTTCGGCCAAATCTTTATTTTCTAATCTGACTATTAGCTTACTCACCTGATTATCGACATTAAGGGCCTGTTGAGCAATATTAAGGGGAAGATAAACAATACTACTATTAACCTTAGGATTACCTGTATGAAGCAGACCTGATATCTCTACATCAATTGTATTAAAGGTTTCATTTTTATCTTTCACCAGCAGTGTAATATAATCACCCTGTTTTAATTTAAGCAAATCAGCCAGTCTCTTTCCCATAACGGCCTTGTACTCCCCTGACGAAAAAATTGAACCTTCCACAAACTTATCCTGCAGTTCAAATACATCTAATAACTTATCAGGATTAACCCCTTTGCCTATTACAGGGAGTTCATTAATCCCATCATTTAACCTGGCCTGAAAATTCAACTCTGCTAAACTAGCCTGGTACCCTGCAACCCTCTTGACTACACCTATTAGCTGTTCATCAACAGTCAACAGGTTTTTCAAAGGTAGTTCATCTTCCTCTTCCCGGTACTCATGACTTACTACCTGGAGATGACTAGCCTCATATTCAATAATGTTCTCATAAGACATTTCAGTCATACCACCAATCAAAGAATCCATTAAAATAAAGAAAAATATCGCAAAAGCAATAATAAGGGCAGTAATCAGGGTTCGATTACGGTGGCGTACCAAATTCTTAAAAGCCAGTTTAGTCAGAAACATAACTTTCCCCCCTTTTATCCTGGGATATTAAACCATCTCGAATTTCCAGCATACGATGGGCATAATCCATCACCTGGGGATCATGGGTAGAGAAAATAAAGGTAGTCCCCAGTTCCTCATTCATCTTAACCATTACCTCCAGTACCTCTTCACTTGTTTTGGAGTCCAGATTGGCAGATGGTTCATCAGCCAGAATTAGCTTTGGTTCTTTTACCAGGGCCCGGGCTATTGCTACCCGCTGTTTCTGACCACCTGATAACTCATTAGGTCTCCTGTTTTCTAAGCCGTCAAGGCCAACATCTGCCAGTATTTTCATTACCCGTTCTCTAATTTCTTTTTTACTGTGTTTATCAACTAATCTAATGGCAAATTCTACGTTCTCATAGGCTGTCAGAACAGGAATTAAGTTATAGCTTTGAAAGATAAACCCAATGTTATATCTCCTGAGCATAGCCAGACCTTTTTTATCCAGTTTTTTAAGATTCTGACCATTGAAGTTTATTTCACCACTGCTGGGTTTATCAAGACAGCCAATCATATTTAACATCGTAGTCTTTCCTGAACCAGAAGGACCAAAAACAGTAGTAAATTCACCCTTATTTACCGTCAGATCAATTCCCCTTAGAGCAGGCACCTCAATTTTCCCCTGCTGATATATCTTTTTGACTGCTTTTAATTCCAATAAAGCCATTTTTACAGACCCCCTATTAATCTCTTTTCTTGAGACCATTTTCAATAAAATAAAGCATTTTATCAATAATTTCCATGGATTCATCTATATTATTCAAATCTATTTCACCATCTTCATATATAAAATCACTTAATGTATAACTAATATTAGTCAACATCTTGGCAACAAATACAGGGTCAATTTTTGAATCTATTGCACCTTCAACTATACCCTGCTCAAGTAATTCCAAAAAAAATTCTAAACTCTTGTCTTTATATTCACCAAATATTTCACGGTATAATTCTTTATTATTAGCTAGCTTTGAGGCAACTGCAAGTAACTTAGGGTGTCTTTTAGCAAAACGAAAGCCGCTTAAATATACCTCCCTTAATAATTGAAAGAAACTATATTTATCCTTATTTTTTATCATATCTAAATTAATATACTTCAATTTTTTATTAACTGACAATTCAATTATATATTTGAAAAGGTCTTTTTTATCCTCAAAATATTGGTAAAAACTACCTTTTGCTATACTGGCATTATCTGCAATAGCTGTAATCCTGGCTTGATGATACGGCCTTAGAGCAAATTCATCTATAGCTGCTTCTATTACCCTTTCTTTTTTTTCATTAACCAGATTAAAAAACGTCTCTTTAGGCATATACCGCACTCCTTTTATTCTATCTATAAGTATATATTTTATGAACATGAAGTCATGTTCATATGAATCTTAAGTCATATTATAATATAAAGCTTTACTAAAGTCAAATATTACTCCCTTTCCTCCACTCCACTATTTGCTCGAATTCTTTCAGAGAACAAAGTGCTTCACCATCCACTTAATCAACAAAAAATAATTTCTTTATTTTAAAATATTTATTACTCAAAGTTATTTAGAATATCATAAACCAGACAAATATATTTACTGGACGACACTAGAAATTATCTGGAGGCATGGAACTTGGCCTCGATGGCCTAATACTGACTCGACCATGCGTAATAAAAAGAAGAGTCAGTGAGCCGAAAGACAATTTCTCGACAGTAAACGAAGGCAGGACTCCTTAGTGTACGACAAGGGAAGTAAATATATTTGTTGGACTTCAAAATTATCGACAATCCTGCAAACCCTAATCCTTAAACTAAACAAAGAAAAAGAGAAACATTTGTAACTTATGCTTTATATCTCATTACTTTTATACAGTTTTGTTGAATTTTCCCTAAATATCTTCTCAATTCTTTCTTTTCTTTTTCGGTAAACTCCTGTAATAATATGTTTTCTGTTTTTTCATGAATAGGCCACAACTTAGCTAATAACTCTTCACCAGTTTTAGTAATTTCAATTTCATCTCTTTCTTTTTTTATTAAATTATTTTCAAATAAGGGCTTAAGAAATATTTTTAAACTATTCCTAAAGTATCCAAATTGTTTTTCAATTTGCTCCTCATTCATTTGAAATTCTCGTTTAAGTACCATTAAAAATATAACATGATCCCCAGTATATTCACTTATTTCCTTTAATTTAATATTAAATGCTTTTCTAATAAGTTGTGATGTTACATTGATTTCTCTCCCCAGACTTGCCATAATTTTATCTGCTAACATGGTTAAAACCTCCTTAAGGCGTAATTCATAAATACTAATTCCTGTAGCCACTCCTACATTAAGTGATTCTACTCCTGTATACATAGGTATTTGAACAATATGATCAGCTGCTTTTAGGACTTCATCAGAAACCCCTGATGTTTCATTCCCTACTACTAATGCAACTGGTTTTTTATCCAGTTTAATGGTTGATTGTAATGACTTCCCATGTGGACTAGTAGCTATTATCTGATACCCCTTTTCTTTAAGATAAGAAACTGCCTCCTGGGGATGAGAATGTCTTCTAAAAAATACTTTGAAATTAGTCCCACGAGAAGCATCAATTGTTTTAGGCATATAGGGATCAAGGTCATTACTAGTGGTCAGATAATCCTTAATTCCATATGCCATGCCAGACCTAATAATAGTTCCTATATTCCCGTGGTCTTTTACATTATCCAACAATAATACAAATTCATCTAGCTCACCTTTAATTGGAGGGCCTTCAGCAATTCCCACACTCTCAATTAAGTAATTAGTTCCAGTAATCTTTTTTAAAATTCCCTTAGAAGTTTGGTAGATTGGACATGGAATCCCCCTATAATCTGCTGGATCCTCATTATCACTTATGATAATACTGTTTATTTTCAAACCAGCATCCCAAGCCCATTTTATTTGTTCCAGGCCACGTAATTGTATCTTGTTTTCTGCAATCCTATTCTTACTTTTAGATAATTCTCTTGCTTCCTGAACCACTTGATGTTTTAGCTTTTTAATTATTTCTACCACGATTATTACCTCCAAAATAAACTTATACTGTTTAGTCATTTTAGATTCAAAATTACTTTATCAAGGACATTTCTAATTGCTTTGGCTTATTTCCAGTCAGCAGACTATTAAAAATATCATAATATAATTTAATATGAATTACAAGTATTTTTATAGGAATTACCTTTTTTGAAAATAATTAGTTACCAATGTTAATAGAGATATAAGCTACAATCAATAGTAGAAATTAAATTGAAATTTTAATTTAATGCTTGACATTTTGAGATTACAAATCTAATAACATATTCAAAGGAGAGAAAGTAATGAATAAAAAATTACCGAATATATCAGATGCTGAATGGCAGGTTATGAAGGTTTTATGGGAAAATTCACCACTTACCGCTGCGAAAATAATTGATAAGATCATACCGGAAACAAAGTGGAGTCGAAAAACTGTACATACTTTACTTAGAAGACTTGTGAAAAAAGGTGTAGTACATGTAGAAAAAAATAATCCCTATATTTATTATCCCTTATATGAAGAAGAACTCTGTATGAAGGAAGAAACGAAAAGCTTTTTGAACCGGGTTTATAATGGTTCACTCCAGTTATTAATGGCTAATTTTTTAAGAAATGAAAGATTATCAAGTCAGGAAATTGAAGAACTAAAAAATATATTAAATGAAAGTGAAAATGGAGACGATGAAAAATGATTCTTTTTAAGGTATTTCATGTAATACTGACGATGTCTTTTCTGGGGACTATGACTGCCCTAGTAATTCTCTTTGTAAAAAAAATATTTAAACAAAAAATCAGTGCCTTCTGGCATTATTTAATCTGGTTGATTCTATTAATAAGATTAATCATACCCTATGCCCCAGAAAGCAACCTAAGTATTTTTAACTTTTTTACCCACAATCAGCAGAAGATAGAAGAAATACAATCTCCCCGTATACGGTACATGAGTTCAAACTCTATTTATTCCAACAATACTAAAACCAAAATAAATACTCGACCGCAAGAAAACATTGTAATAAATCCTTCTCCAAAGTCAGTCTGGTTTACCTTTAATAAAATACGTCAGGATGCTGAAACAGCCTGTGATACCCGTGTATTATCCTGTATTGAACCAGAAGAGTATAAAAAGTATGGAAATACCATGCTCAAGATGCTTGACATCTTTGCTGGATACAACTGCCCTTATGGTGTTGCCGGCCTGCTCAATCATAAAAAACATATAATGGAAAGGGTGCAAAATATTGTGAACTTTAAAAAACATTATTTTATCTGGTCACTTATAGGTATTGTTTTGTTTTCAGGTTTAGCAATTTCTTTGTTAACTAATGCTAAAGAACAACCTAAGGAAGTTATCAAGATTACATATGAAGCTGAGGCATTTGCTCAAAATACTGAGTTTGGAATAATTAGCAGAATAAAACCTTTATCAAATAAAAAGCTTCTTAGCTAATCTTAATGACATACAGGTTGAGCAGATTATTAATAAAGAAATTAAGCAATTCTTTAGCAAAAAACAATCTGCCGAAGAAACGGCTCAAGTCATACAACAGAAAGTGGAAATGTATTTAAATAAATCATTATAAAGTAAATCACCTTCTGGAACCTTAAGATCAATACCTAGAACTGCCTGAAATTTCCCGAAGTTTTTAGATAGATTATCTGTAAGTTTTCCTTAAGTTTAAAATTAACAGCTATTAACTGAGCAAGAATTTAATAAAAATTGTTCATTTAAAAACAAAGCGACAGCTTATGGGCTGCCGCTTATATTATTAGTTTTCTTTACTTGTACATAATTATAAATTAGCAAGAATATAAACAATGATATATTGTCACAGTTTAGATGACTGAAAAACTCCTCTCACTATTAAATTTAATATCCCATTTCTTTTAATATCCTTGATAAAGTACGTAACCGTTCACCTATAAGTTCATCATCATCACTAAGAGCCTGATTAAATAATTGAATATCCTCATCAATCTTTTCATTATCTTTACAAACAGCGACTGTCATGGCATCACCCTGTAAACCTACTCTATCTATAACAGGGTTTTCAATATCATATAATTTCTCATAGCGGTAGGCCTCTCTAAAATGCTGCTGTGCCCTGCAGATTAAAATTGCCATATCCAACACTCTATGAAGTGGTAATTCTTCAGACTGTCTTGACCACTTTTTACCTGTATGCCTCCATACTTTAGCTGAAATATCTACTTTCCCTCTATCATTCCACTGAGCTAATCCTAATGAAAGCCCCTTTGCATCTGAATGATAAGCAGCTCTACCGTCAACATTCTCATAGTTTTCAGTTACAATAACTGGTTTGTGCTTCAAACTAGTTGGTATTTGCATGATTACCTCCTTAATATAGTCAGTAATTTAGTAAACTACTAAATTACTGACTATAATTATAATTTATTTTTTATACTTTGTCAATATAGATTTAAAATTAATATCTGTAAGTTGTATTTACTGAAAGAAGACTACTTTTATATTTAAGTAGTCTTCTTAAAACTTAGTGATTAATCTATTTTCTTTATAAAAATAATTATCATAACTTTCAATATCATAAAGTAATTAATTATTTGAATTTAAGGTTTTCATAAGCTTTCAATTCTGAAATAACATTAAAATTTTCACCTACACTTTCACGTTTTATTAGTCCCATATTCTTGGCATAATAACTATAATTAATCATTTCACTTTTTCCATTCAGGGCGTGACTCTTTATTTTAATCACATCATAAAATGTACCTACTGACACTTTCAGTTCCATATTAGTTTCAACTATTTCCATTTTTTTATTATTTGATTCCCAGCTGCTTCCCTTTTTTATAGGTGTTTTCAATACAATTTCTTCTACTTTAACATCTTTATCCAGTTTAGATAACAGGTTTTTATCACTGTAGAATTCTTCCTCACGTCTGATTAGAGCAATCTGGTTTTCTTCAACTTTATAAATTGCCGCAATAGTTGTTCCTCCATTATTATTATGCACCTGTATAAAGGGGGGATCAACATACATAACATCTCTTATAAAAGCAGCATATTCTATCCCCTCCCCCCTATATTCATAATGCATTCCTTCTAACATAGGAAAATAAGCATAAACTTTTTCTTGGATTTTAATAATACTTTCATTATTGTCAATACCTTCACCAGCATTATTACCCAATTCCTCATTTGCAGCACACCCTGAAACTAAAACCAATAATATTAAAATTATTTTGATAATTCTTTTATTTAACATGAAAGAAAACTCCCCCTTTTGCATCCTAAATCATACTATTACTAGAAATCACAGATGATATCTAAAAATATTATCTGTGATATAATATTGTCTACTTTATTTTTGTTAATATACATTTTAAAAAAACATGTAAAATTTAATTAGCAAATTGATAATTTCCCCGGCCTATCATGAATAACTTGAAAAGAATCAGGATAGTCCCTTGAGCCTTCTCATTCTTTCCAAGGGCATATAAAACTTCAACCCTAATTCTTCTTTAAAAATATACGATTTTTAATATTATTTTTATTTATAGTAAATAATAAAAATATACAAACATAAGGGGGTGAAATAATGGATCAATTTATGCAAATACAGAATAATTTAAGACAGGTTAGACAGGAACTCAATAATACACTAAACCATATTAATCAAAGGTTAGCAAACTCAGAACAAATGATTCAAAGTCTGGGCAGTCAACTATCACAGCAAGACCAATCTAATACTCTAAAGAATTTTTCTTCTCAATATAGCACTGCCCAATATGGTCAAAGTCAATACAATCCAGATCAATTTCAAAATACTGCTGGGAGCTATACAAATCATGGTGTAAATAGTCAAGAGAAAATCAATCCAATCTCTGGATTAAGTGAGAATAAACCTACAATGGCACAAAAAACTGGTGTAAATAAATATGGAGCTTCACATTCATCAGGTAATAATTATGGTCAATAAAAAATTTATATTAATAAAGGGGTGCAGTTCACTGCCCCCTTTTCCTCTATAATATACAGCTTTAATTCTTGAATAAGATTCCCTAATAACTGCTAATAAATACCCCATTGAGCCTTAACCTTACTTATTTTTCTTAATTTATTTTAATACATAATCACTTCATTTATACAACTAAATCAAGTTTAACTTTACCAATAAATCTTTTAATTTATTAGTAATCTCATTTAGTTTATTTAAAATATTAAAATCTCGCTTATATAAATTATTAAATAATTCTTTTATATCTGATTCCATATTTTCAGGAATAAAATCAAGCTCTTCTGTTGTTATTTTCAAAAGCTTTTTCTCCCCAGGATGAAGTGTCTTATTTATTGCAAAAATTATATCAAAATAGCTTTCAAAAAAACCAGTAATTCTGTGATTAACACTAATATAATCGTCTCTTTTTAAAGCTTTTTCAACTTGGTTAGTATAAGCTGGAATTATCTTATTTAGAAGCGGAAAATTTTTTTCAATTATATTTTTTCTTAATTTTTCTGGATAATCAATATCAAACTTATTTTGTAATTTTTTTAATTTCCCATCTCTATCATATAAAATATCTGATTTAATAATATTTGCCCAAAAACAAGTAGTATATCCTGTTGAAGCCTGACATTTAATTACTATATCATCCAATACATTCTCTATCCATTTTAAATTTCTATAAACAATATCAATTGGAATATTAATCTTTTTAAAAAATCCTTGATCTTCTTTTTCCCAAGTCGTATTATTTAATTCAACATAATTAAAATACTTATTTGACATTTCTTTTCTAAAATCAAAAGGAATTTCTTTATTAGAATATATATATAAATCATAATCAGAATTCTTATCAAAATTATCAGTAGTTCTTGAACCAGATAAAAGAACAGCTTCTACCAACTTATGATTTGAAAAATCATCAACTAACGATAAAAAAATATCATCATATTTTTTCATGCTATCATCTCCTTATATAATATGATTAAGATATTTCAGAATAGCAGATATGTTGCTTAACGTACCAGGCATTTACGAAGTTTCTCAATCTTAGGTGTCGAGTAAGCGGGGCTTTACAACCCCAACTCCTCACAGAACCGTACGTGCCCTATTTAGGCATACGGCTCTTCACTCGATTATTCACCTAACATAACTAGCACCAGCACCTAATCTATATAAATTTACTTTTATTCTTGGCTTGACAATAGGATATTTCTCCAAGAATATTTCGAACTTCTCCCAGTCAAAGCTTTTCTTTTGACTGCGTCTGTTTAACCATTTATAAACTAGCTTTTGAACCTCATCATACAGGCTATCAATACTTTTGCTGTTATCTGATACTGCATAATAGTTGTATGTTCCTGTTAGTTTTCTGTTTAACTTCCTCATTAGTTCTTTTACTGGAAGAGTTCTATTATATTTTAGCCAGGATTTACATCTCATTATACTACGATGATGTCGCTTATTACTTGTCTTTCTCTTTAGTCGTTTGATTCCATCCTTACATTTACCCATATAATGGGTAAATCCAAGAAAATCAAATGTGTCATTGTCATCATCAGCAGATACATTTACTATCTTAGTTTTCTCTTCTGATAACTCTAAACCGAATTTGGATATTCTTTCTTTCATTGCTTTATAGAAGTATTTTACATCTTCTTTATACTGTAGGCAAAATATTATATCATCTGCGTATCTCACCATGTAAGCTTTACCCTTTAACTCTTTACGCATTGTTTTATTAAACCATAGGTCAACAACATGATGTAGATATAAATTCGCCATAATTGGAGAACAGACTCCACCTTGCGGTGTTCCTTGTGGAGTGTCATATTTTATTCCTGCCTCCATGACTCCAGCTCGAAGAAGTCTCGATATGAGTCGTTGTATATTAGGATCTTTAATTCGATGGTCAATGAATTTCATCATCCACCCGTGGTCTACATTATCAAAGAATTCTTTAATATCTGTATCAACTACATAGTTAATATCATCTCTGTTAACTATTCTTCCTAATATTCTCAAGGCATCATGACAGTTTCTTCCTGGACGAAAACCAAATGAACATTCAAGAAAGTCTTCTTCATATATCGCATTTAGAATCTTTGATAGTGCCTTTTGAACTAGTTTGTCTTCGTATGCTGGAATCCCTAGCGGTCTCTTCTTCCCATTTTCTTTTGGAATATATACCCTTTTCGCAGGTAATGGCCTATATGCCCATCTTTTCATTCTAGCTATTAAGCTCTTAACATTCCCTGGAAGATTCTTTCCATACTCCGCTTTTGTTACTTCATCTACTCCAGCTGCTTTGTTTCCAGCTAGTTCATGATGACATTTGACTATCAATTCATAATTAATTAGATGTATTAGTGATGTAAATCTTTCATTAGGTCTATTTCTAGCTACTTCAGCTATTCTTGCAAGTTTCGTTTCCACATTTTCACCTATCTCTGTGTATAGAATATGTTTCCCTTTTAAGATTAATCTTGTGTAATCGCCTTCCCATCCACAGGCATTACTCTGCTTCCTCGGTACTATGCGATTATCCGACTCCCTGTAATATTAGATGTCCTTACTTTGTTATCGCTTGGTTACATCCTATCTCTCTGCGTAGAAATTACAGGGCCTCCCAAGTTAACAATATCATATCTATGTATAGCATGCGGAGGTCTCCGACCCCGGGGTGTTATTGTATTCTCGCTTATCGAATACTATAATGTTGCCTTCTGCTCAGTCGACAGCATCGGCCTTTCCCAATCTCCAAGATTTCGAGGCTCAATCCCTTCAGCTAAATGCTTACCGCCTACTACCTAACTGTTTACGCTTAACATCTATGGTTACCCATTAAATGTCCAAAACTCGCTATGAGTGGTTTGCTAAACCTTCCTCAGTAGGAATCCCACCTACTATATGATATGCTCTTTTCTTGGCGCACCGACTGCGCTTGGCGAATAAATTTGGATGAAGCGACGACAGGAGCGAAATCGTAAACCTTGCTGTTATCTGATGGATGAGGCCCCCACGTAGGACACATCAACCATCACCCTGATCAATATTTTTATTTTATTTTTGACTTCGTGCAACTATTATAAAACGGTGACTTGTCCCTGATATATATCCTTTTTCTTTTAATTCTTTTTTCAATTTACATAAATTTTTAAAACAAGAATCTACAGAGAAATCAGGAAATTCCCATTTTATTACTTTTGAAAAATATACCAGTGCCCCAATATCATAAAATTTTATCTTAGGAAATGTCTCGTCTGATAGTATTATTTTAAATCCATTTTTCAGTAATAATTTAATATTATTTTTCAGATCATGTTTTGGAAAAAGTGGTTTAAATCCATCAATTAATTTTTCTGATAAGTCATTATTATTCTTCCCACCAACTTGTTGTGTAATAAAATATCCACCGCTTTTCAATATACGACTTATCTCATCTACACTAAATGCCTCATGTCTGTTAATAACAATATCAAAGCTATTAGTTTCATAAGGAATATCACTATCATCAAAAACCTGTCTTACTTCAATTCCTAACGGAGATAATTTGTTTTTACACATCTCTACATTAGGCGGATAAGCTTCTGTCACACTTGTAAATTTATATGGATGGTTTAGAGTCAATAAAAACTCCCCGCCACCTGTACCCATATCTAATAATTTATCTGATGACTTAATATATCTCAGGAGAATATCTTTATAATCCCAGGGAATTTGCTCATGTTCCCATCTTTTTTCTATATGGAAAAAATCCCAACCTTTAAACGAATACTGTTCTTCTCTTTTCCAATTCTCTTTTAATTTTTCTAAATTCATTCTTTACCCCTTTTCATTTTTTTTTGATAAATATTAATATGAAAAGCAGTACAGTTAACTGATAACAAATTCAAAACTACCGGTACAATTTGCTACCAGATTATATTAACTGCACCGAGTAGTTAATTCGTTTGTTAATCATGATCATTCACCTCTTTCAAAAATCATTTACATTCTTAATTAACCATACTAGCCTCATCTTTCAGATAACGTACCAGGGATTTAAGAAGTTAATGAATCTTAGTGGTCGAGTAAGCGGGGCTTTACAACCCCAACTCCTCACAGAACCGTACGTGCCCTATTTAGGCATACGGCTCTTCACTCGATTATTCACCTAACATAACTAGCACCAGCACCTAATCTATATAAATTTACTTTTATTCTTGGCTTGACAATAGGATATTTCTCCAAGAATATTTCGAACTTCTCCCAGTCAAAGCTTTTCTTTTGACTGCGTCTGTTTAACCATTTATAAACTAGCTTTTGAACCTCATCATACAGGCTATCAATACTTTTGCTGTTATCTGATACTGCATAATAGTTGTATGTTCCTGTTAGTTTTCTGTTTAACTTCCTCATTAGTTCTTTTACTGGAAGAGTTCTATTATATTTTAGCCAGGATTTACATCTCATTATACTACGATGATGTCGCTTATTACTTGTCTTTCTCTTTAGTCGTTTGATTCCATCCTTACATTTACCCATATAATGGGTAAATCCAAGAAAATCAAATGTGTCATTGTCATCATCAGCAGATACATTTACTATCTTAGTTTTCTCTTCTGATAACTCTAAACCGAATTTGGATATTCTTTCTTTCATTGCTTTATAGAAGTATTTTACATCTTCTTTATACTGTAGGCAAAATATTATATCATCTGCGTATCTCACCATGTAAGCTTTACCCTTTAACTCTTTACGCATTGTTTTATTAAACCATAGGTCAACAACATGATGTAGATATAAATTCGCCATAATTGGAGAACAGACTCCACCTTGCGGTGTTCCTTGTGGAGTGTTATATTTTATTCCTGCCTCCATGACTCCAGCCCGAAGAAGTCTCGATATGAGTCGTTGTATATTAGGATCTTTAATTCGATGGTCAATGAATTTCATCATCCACCCGTGGTCTACATTATCAAAGAATCCTTTAATATCTGTATCAACTACATAGTTAATATCATCTCTGTTAACTATTCTTCCTAATATTCTCAAGGCATCATGACAGTTTCTTCCTGGACGAAAACCAAATGAACATTCAAGAAAGTCTTCTTCATATATCGCATTTAGAATCTTTGATAGTGCCTTTTGAACTAGTTTGTCTTCGTATGCTGGAATCCCTAGCGGTCTCTTCTTCCCATTTTCTTTTGGAATATATACCCTTTTCGCAGGTAATGGCCTATATGCCCATCTTTTCATTCTAGCTATTAAGCTCTTAACATTCCCTGGAAGATTCTTTCCATACTCCGCTTTTGTTACTTCATCTACTCCAGCTGCTTTGTTTCCAGCTAGTTCATGATGACATTTGACTATCAATTCACATTAGGTCTATTTCTAGCTACTTCAGCTATTCTTGCAAGTTTCGTTTCCACATTTTCACCTATCTCTGTGTATAGAATATGTTTCCCTTTTAAGATTAATCTTGTGTAATCGCCTTCCCATCCACAGGCATTACTCTGCTTCCTCGGTACTATGCGATTATCCGACTCCCTGTAATATTAGATGTCCTTACTTTGTTATCGCTTGGTTACATCCTATCTCTCTGCGTAGAAATTACAGGGCCTCCCAAGTTAACAATATCATATCTATGTATAGCATGCGGAGGTCTCCGACCCCGGGGTGTTATTGTATTCTCGCTTATCGAATACAATAATGTTGCCTTCTGCTCAGTCGACAGCATCGGCCTTTCCCAATCTCCAAGATTTCGAGGCTCAATCCCTTCAGCTAAATGCTTACCGCCTACTACCTAACTGTTTACGCTTAACATCTATGGTTACCCATTAAATGTCCAAAACTCGCTATGAGTGGTTTGCTAAACCTTCCTCAGTAGGAATCCCACCTACTATATGATATGCTCTTTTCTTGGCGCACCGACTGCCCTTGATGAATGAATTTGGATAGAGCGTAGCGGAATCTTAAATCCCATGTTATCTGCTGTACCAGCCGAGCGATTTTCCTCTAATATTCTTCTATTTGCTCCGACAGTAATAATAAATTCCACTCATATATCTTACAAGTATATAAACTTTTTTTTATGATAGTATCATTTTCTGCTATTTCCTTTGCTTCTTTCAAATCATTGGCTTTAAAAATTACCATACCACCTTTTTCATTCTCAAATCCGCCTCCAATGAAAAATCTTTCCCTTGCAACTTTTTTCAAATAATTAATATGTTCCTCAAAATCATTGGTTCTAAATTCTTTATTATTATTTCTATAATCTATTCTTACAAATAATTTTTCTCCTTTTTTCACTAAACTTCCTCCTCAAGTTTCTTTAACAACTAAGCAATATTTTCTGCAAATCTTTTTATATATAAAATTGCTTTTTTATCACTTATATATCACCCTTATTAACCCCTGTACCTATATTCCAATAATTTGAACTTGGTATTACCATTTCATTAACTAGATAAAAATCGACTAAACAGTTTATTCTCCTGCAACTGCTAACAGTCCACCAATCTTTTTAGATAGTGTTTCGTTATTATTAAATGAAACATAAGTCATTCTTTGTATTAAAGCCATTATTAATGAAGTGGGAGCTCCTACATAAACTGGACTCCCAATAATTAAACCTTTATTTCTTAAAACTGACTTGTATATATTATTAAAATCATCATCTTGAATACAACTATTAATTTCATTACATTTGTCACAATGTAAACAATGTTTAATATTCTTACCTGATAAACTAATAAAATTTGCAGAAATACTATGATTTATTAATTCCTTTTCAAGAAATGACAATAATGTTTCAGTGTTTCCTTCTTTTCTTGGGGAATCACTTATAATTAACGTATTCATTGTGTACCTCCATTAGATTTATTAACTAGGCTGGTATTGCAGATAACGTAATAATCTTCACGTATTGCGTCTAAGTGTCTATATTTTCTTCTTAGGCGCATTGCGCAAAAGTAAAATATAGGTATATTATATAGTTAATCAATAATATCATCAAGTGAATTTTTTATTTTATTAATGCTAGTACTGCTTACATGAGTATATATCTCTGTCATTTTACTACTTTGGTGTCCCAGTAACTCCTGAATATATCTTAAATCAACACCACTTTCCAACAAGTGAGTTGCAAAAGAGTGTCTAAGCAATATACAGTTGCTTTCTTTTTAATACCAGAGTTTCTACAAGCTTTATTAAATACTGCTTGAATTGTTCTCACACTTATATGCTTATTTGAATTTGCTCCAGGAAACAACCATTTTTAGGTCTATATTCATTATAGTACTCTCGCAATATAGCAAGTGCTTTATCCGATAATAATGTAATTCTATCTTTATGTCCTTTAGATTGCCTTACTCGTATAATATGTCTACTACTATTAATATCATTAATCATAGGTGAGGCAGCTTCGCTTACTCTAAGGCCGGCTGAATAAATTAACATTAGTATAGAGTAAATATTCCCTTACTTTATTTATAAATAATCTTTATTATATGATGTAGAAAAAAGGCTCTAAACAGGAATAAATACCTATTTACAGCCTCATATATTTTCAACTTATTTATCTGTATTAAATAGAACAAACTTTATCCAATCTTTTCAAGTCTTATACCTGTTTCATGTTCATTAAGGTCAAATATATCAAGTTCTTCATCTACAGATTCAATACTTACAGCCAGAGTTTCTTTCATAATATAATCCTCAAAGGAATTAACAGCAGCTGATATTTCTTCATCACCATTATAATAAATATTGATATTATCGATAACTTCATAACCATTATTCTTACGAATCTGTTGTACTTTGGAGACAAATTCCCGGGCATAGCCTTCATCAAGTAATTCCTGAGTTAGTGTTGTATCGAGGATAACAAAGAGATTATTATCCATGGCAACAGCAAATCCTTCTTTATCTTTGTTTTCAATGTTTACATAATCTGGTTTTACCTCAAATTCTTCTCCATCAAGGTCTACAGTAAGCGTCTCACCCTTATCAACTTTATCCTTTATTTCGTTAGCATCTAACTTAGCCAGTGCAGGAGCGAAAAATTTCATTTTATTCCTCAGTATTGGACCTACTACCTGGAAATTTGGTTTTGCTTTATAATCCATATACTCACTGAGTTCTGTAGTAAAGACTACCTCTTTAACATTTAGCTCTTCTTTCATTAATGGTACCAGATCTGCAATTAATTCTTCATATTTACCATCAACCAGGACCTGCTGAATAGGTTGGCGGACTTTGAGGTCATTTTCTTCCCGTACTGCTCTTCCCAAAGTAACAAGATTCCTAACCAGATCCATCTTTTCTTCAAGTTTATTGTCTATTAGCTCCTGATTAAGTTCTGGATAATAAGCTAGATGAACTGACTCCTCACCAGTAAGTTTCTGATAAAGCTCATCAGCAATAAACGGTGAAAATGGGGCAATCATTTTAGATATCCCTACCAATACTTCATAGGTAGTATTATAGACAGATTTCTTGTCTGTATCCAGTTCAGATGCCCAGAATCTCCTTCTGGAACGTCTAATAAACCAATTAGAGAGGTCATCATCTACGAACTGCTGAATGAACCTGACTACATTTGTTAAGTCATATTTATCCATATAATTTTGCACAGTTTTAATCAGGTTATTATACTTGGATAACAACCATTTATCAAGCCGGGGTCTATCTTTATATTCTACAAAGAAATCAGCTGGATTCAATTCATCAGTATTGGCATATAGTTTAAAGAAGTAATAGACATTTTTAATAGTCCTGTAAAACTTACTGTCTATTTCCTTTAGACCCTCTACATCAAACTTAGTTGGCGTCCAGGCTGGTGATACATAAAAAAGATACCATCTTAAAATATCAGCACCATAATTATCAAACAATTCAAAGGGATCAACTGTATTCCCTTTGGACTTGGACATCTTTTTACCTTCTTTATCAAGGATTAGGTCATTTACCAGTACACGTTTATATGATGATTTACCAGTAACAAAGGTTGATATAGCCAGTAGGGAATAAAACCACCCTCTGGTCTGGTCAATACCTTCACAAATAAAATCAGCCGGAAAATTCTTTTCAAAATACTCCTTATTCTCAAAAGGATAATGCAGTTGCGCAAAAGGCATAGACCCACTATCAAACCAGCAGTCAATTACATCAGGAACTCTTGTCATCATGCCTCCACATTCATCACACTTCAGATGGATTTCATCTACATAGGGTCTGTGTAATTCTATATATTCATCAATATCTTCCACTGCTCTTTCTACCAATTCCTTCCGGGATCCGATACTTGTTTTATGACCACATTCACAGGTCCAGATATTTAGGGGAGTACCCCAGTACCTACTCCTGGATATAGCCCAATCTTTTAGGTTTTCCAACCAGTTACCAAATCTACCCTCCCCAACAAAATCTGGATACCATTCTATTCCATCATTATTCTCTATCAATTTATCCTTTAATTCTGTCATTGCAATATACCAACTTGGTTTAGCATAATAAAGTAATGGGGTATGACATCTCCAGCAGTGGGGATAGTTATGGGCCAGTTTTTCTTTTTTATATAACTTGTCTTTTTCAAACAGCCATTTTAATATCTCAATATCAGCATCCATAACAAACATGCCTTCCCAGGGAGTTGTTATATATTTACCATCTTCATTTACCGGCTGTATTACTGGAAGATCATACCTGAGACCTGTCTGATAGTCATCCTCACCAAACGCAGGAGCAGTGTGAACTATACCAGTACCTTCTTCGGCTGTAACATAGTCTGCCAGAGTAACATAAAAGGCTTTTTTGTCAGGTTTAAGGAAAGGCATTAATTGTTCATATTCAATACCTTCCAGGTCCCTACCCTTTAATTCCTCGAGGATTTCATAATTACCCTCAAGTACCTTAGGAGCAAGAGTTTTTTCAATATATAGTATTTCTTCATCATTATGATTAACTTTTAGATAAGTCATAGCTGGATTTACTGTTAAGGCAACATTAGCCGCCAGGGTCCAGGGGGTTGTGGTCCAGACCAGGAAGTATTCATCTTTATCTTTTCTTTTAAATTTAACATAAACTGTAACAGATTTAATCTCTTCATAGCCCTGGGCTACCTCATGTGAAGCAAGACCTGTTCCACATCTGGTACAGTAGGGGAGTATTTTATGACCTTCATAGATCATTCCTTCTTTATTAAATTTATCAAGGATCCACCATACTGTCTCTATATAATTATTATCCAGGGTTATATAGGGATCATCTAAATCAATTAAATAACCCATCCTTTTAGTCATCTCACGCCATAGACCCTCATATTTAAAAACAGATTCACGGCATTTCTCATTAAATTTACCTATCCCATAATCTTCTATTTCAGTTTTATTATTAAGGTCAAGCTGTTTCTCAACTTCAATTTCTACAGGTAAACCATGGGTATCCCAACCAGCCTTTCTCCTGACCTGATATCCCTGCATGGTTTTATACCTACATACCGCATCTTTTAAGGCACGAGCTAAAACATGGTGAATACCTGGTTTCCCATTAGCTGTTGGAGGACCTTCATAAAATACAAAACTATCTTTTCCCTCCCGGGAAGAAATGCTTTTTTCTAAAAGATTAATCTTATCCCAGTGTTCTGCTATTTGTTTCTCATTTTCACTTACCGGTAAATCTGACAAATCTTCAAACCTACTCATAATAATCCATCCTTTCTTTAACAACCATATTATATATTTAAATGGGAGTGCTGTATATATAACCTAAAATTAGTACAAATAAGAATAAAATGGCTTCGCCACCCAGACTTAATCAATAATTATTAATTTTTACTTAGGAATATTTCTTACACAAAGTCAACTTGTTACCATAATACAGACAAATATATTTACTGGACGACTCTAGAAATTGTCTGTAGGCACGACGTCGGAAGACAATTTCTCGACAGTAAACGAAGGCAGGACGCCGTAGTGCACGGCAAGGGAAGTAAATTTATTTGTCGGTCTTCAAACTTATCCACAATTTCAAAAAAATAATTTCATGATAAAAAAAAGCCCTAACACCCCTAAGGGACGAAGGACTCCGCGATACCACCCTAATTAATACCTATCAGGGTCAAAACTCGATAGATATTATCTTAATAATCATTAACGCTGACTAAACGGGTACCCTTACTAAGTATTCAGAATACCAACTCCTGAGTGATCTTCATAGATAATTCAAATTGCTGGCTCTCACCATTTCCAGTTCGCTGTAAATCTAACTATCTATTACTCTCTCGTTCATTGTTTTTCAATCAGTAAATATTTTTCTTTATTATAAAGGATAAAAAACTATTCGTCAAGGTCTAAACGGCTAACAGCAATATCCTCTTCAGACCCTGGTAATGTTACCTCATCTTCTTCTATCATCTCTAAATGACTTTCCAGCAGTGTTTTAAAACGAATCTTAAAAAGGTCTTTATGTTCTTTAAGGTCCTGTAAAGCCTGATATTCCTTCTGTACTTTATTACGGGCTTCTTTCTCTATCTGTTCTGCCTTAATCTCTGCTCGTTTAATAATAATATCTGCCTCTTTTTTAGCCTGTTTAATTTGTTCTTGAGAAGTATCCTGAACAGTAAGCATAATCTTCTCTAGTCGTTTTTCCATTTCATCAATACCAGCCAATTTTTCTTTTATTTTATCATTTTCATCCTGAAGTGAATTAACTTCTTTAAGAAGTTTTTCATAAGCCATACCAACTTCATCTAAAAACTCGTTAACCTGTTTCACATTATATCCAAAGGTAGATTTTTTAAATTCTTTATTATAAATATCTAGTGGAGAAAACCGCATCACTACACCCCTCTTTCCCTAAGTATATCTTTCCAATGATAATTTAATTCTCCCCCTATTAGACAAACCAATTCTTTCCACAACATTCACCCGGCCCCTACCCCTGATCGAGATTAAATCCCCTATCTCAACACTACAGGCAGGGTCTGCTACTGTTTTCCAGTTCAACTTAACCTTTTCACTTTTAATATCCCTGGATATCTTATTTCGGGAATCCCCAAATCCGGCACTGGCCACGGCATCCAGTCGCATAGAAGCTACCGTTGTTTTTATCTCTTTAGTATTATTTGATGGTAAAATTAATTCTTTGGATTTAATCTCCATAACCTCTACAGGAACTTGATGAACCTTAGTTAGTTTCGTTATAATAAACTCTACCATCTCTGCCGCTACAACTACCTCGGCCATTTCCTTTAGTATTAATATATCACCAATCATTTCCCTTTTAATCCCTAACCCCATTAGGGCCCCTAAAAAATCACGGTGATTTACTGGCTGAAACTTGAAATTTCCTTCTATTTTTAAAATTTCAACCTGGGGATCCACATGTTCAGGGAATAAATATTCAGGAAAAACAGTAACCCTATTTCTCTCAGCACCCTGATAACCCCCATCTATCAGGTAATTCACCTCATAAATCTGTTGAAGTAAACCCTCTGCTATCTCACATTCATATGGATTCAAAAAATTAGTAGATTCTTCACTTTTTCTCTTTAAAACCATCTCAATTTTATCAAATATATGTCCGGCAAGTAACTGTTCTTCCCCCCGGTGCAAATGTGAACTCAACTTTTCCCTATCAAGCATCTAGAACTGGACACTCCTTCTAAAGATATAGTTTATATATTTAGTTCCTAAAACATGAAATTGCTGCCAATACTATATAAAAGATTAATTATAAAACCACGCAAGATAGATAATAAAAACATGGCAATTAGTGGTGAAAAATCAATTCCAATATTACCTGTAGGAATCAATCGGCGTATCGGACCTAAAATAGGCTCTGTTACACTATATATAAAACTTAATATTTTACGCCAGTTAGGGTCATGAACACCCGGCCTTACCCAGGACAAAATGGCCCTGATAAGTATTAACCAGAAAATAACCTTATATGTGGTATTGACCAGAAATACTAATAAATACATTATTTTAGCACCTCCAAATATTATACTTAACTAAAAAGTGAACGACTTTCCTTTAAGACCCCACTATCAATATCTATATTATGAGGAGTAAAGACAAAGATGTATTCAGCAACCTTCTGGATATTGCCACCTATACCATAGACAGCTCCACTCATAAAATCAATAATCCGTCTGGCCAGTTCCCTATCTAATTCTTCAAGATTAAGGATTATTGGTTTTTTAGCCTTGATTTCATCAACAAGATTTTGTACCTCATTAAATGATTCAGGGTGGTAGATCATAATACTAAAGCCCTGTTTCTTCCTGTATATACTTATAACCCGTTCATCATTATGCTCTTCATAGTATTCTTCTTCCTGGCCATTTGCCAGCCCGAAGAAATCAAGTATTCGTTCCCAGATCTCTTTAAACCTCATTGATAGTCACCTCTTTTACCAAACAAAGCTGTTCCCACCCTGACTATAGTAGCACCTTCTTCAATAGCAACCTCAAAATCATTAGTCATTCCCATTGATAATTCCTCTAAATCATATCCCTTCTGTACCAGGTCTGATTTTAAATCAGCCAGTCTCCGGAAAAAAGGTCTACTCAGTTCAGGGTCATCTGTATAGGGAACTACCGTCATAAGCCCCTTAATAACAAGGTTTTTAAGTTCAGCAGCCTTTTTTAAAAATTCTTCTACCTCTTCTAATTTAAATCCAAATTTATTTTCATCCTCAGCAACATTTACCTGTACCAAAACAGGCATAATACATTCATTTTTCCTGGCTTGTTTATCAATTTCTTTGGCCAGACGCCAGCTGTCCAATGAGTGTATCAACTGGCAGTTTGGCATCCTCATTAAATATTTTACCTTGTTCCGCTGAAGATGTCCAATAAAATGCCAGGATATTTTATCAATTTCAGCTGCCTTATCCAGTAATTCCTGTACCCTATTCTCTCCAAAATTACTTATTCCCTGTTCTTTTAGGTATTTAATCTTATCTATTGGGTGATTCTTACTGACAGCCACCAGTTTTATTTCACCAGACTTCCTGCCACTCCTATCAACAGCCAAATTTATCCTTCTCTTTACTTCAGTTAATCTAGTAGCCAATCTTTCTACTGCCATAATTATTACACCCCTTTTCCGTAATCTACAGAAGAAGGATTTTCGATAATACTCTCACCAACCTCTATCCCCTCAACTATAAGTCCTTGCTTTGTTCTTTCCAATACTTTTACTTTCTTAAATTCTATCTTACCATTATTGGTATTATACACTAATACACCCTCCCCTTCAGGCTGTTTAAATAGAGCCTTATAGGGAATAATTATACCACGATATATATTTTTAATAAACTCTACTTCTACCCACCGATTATTTAACCATTCAGGTACAAATGGTATCAGTTTTACAAGCATTAGAGCCTTTTTATCAAAAACCATCTTATTAACAACTCTGGCATCTATAAGGCCTTTTTTGATATCAGGGGCTTTAAAAAAAACCTTTTCATTAAGCCAGTATCGCTCTATCTCCTCAGTTGTAACTTGTAAAACCAGATACATATTATTTGCTATTATCCTGAAAGCAGGTTCCCCTTTATTTAGATAATTGCCATTTACTAATTGTTTATAGTTACGCTTATATTTATTATATTTGTCAGGGGTAAGTTCGTTAATGGACTCAAATCCTAAAGAATCTTCCAATCCATCTGTCGCATAGCTTATTATACCTGCCCAATGGTTTATTAAACTATAGTCCCCCACTCTCATTACTCTCTGTCCATAGGAAATCCTACTACCTTCTGTTAAATTCAATTCTATATTGCCAGACACTGGTGAATAATAAACCTGTTCATCCCTGACAATCAAAGCCTTTGTAGTAAACCCATCAACAAGTTCACCATATCTAGCCCTCACTATAACAATCCTGTTATAAAAGCCAATAAAATAGATAAAAAGTATAAAAACAATTAATAAAAAAACAGCTATTAAAAATCTTCTTTTGTTAAACCTATCTCTCCTATATTGATGGTTTTTATAATTGCTTTTCTTTTGTGCCAGATAATAAATATTATTATTGCCCATAGAAAACCTACCCTAAATTAAAATACTTAATTAATCATATTTACTTACAAATATATAATACTAGCCATCCTGCCAGTTCTCCCCTTTTCCTTCCTGTAAGAAAAAAACAGGTCAGTATTAGCTGCAGTACAATAATTACTCAAAATAATCTGTTTGTCCTGTATTCCCAAAGAATGGAAAACTGCTCTATTGGCTGCCCATAAATCAAAAAGATACCTGTCCTTTCCCTGGTCTGACAATAAATCTCGCCAGCAGGGGAAATTACCCTTCACCTGAGCAACTACCCTCTCATCAACCTGATAATAATCCCTGGAAATAGCCGGCCCTATCCCAACCCATATATCATCTAGCTGACAATCAAAGATCCCTTTCATCAGAGAAATTGTGTTGACACCTATTTTTTTTACTGTCCCTCGCCAACCAGCATGAGCCAATCCTACTACACCTTTAACAGGATCCATAAGTAATAATGGTACACAGTCTGCATAAAAAGATATGAGAGGCAAACCCCTGTCAGCAGTAATCAAACCATCTATACCTGGAAGACTGCTTTCATAAGAAAAAGCCCCCTGACCAGAATTATTTTTATTTACCATTACTACTTTATTACTATGTACCTGTTGAGCAGCAACAAAATCCTGACAATCAATCTTAAGTGCTTCGGCAAGCCGGCGTCTGTTTTCCAGGACATCTTCTTTGCTATCAGCAGTATGGAGGCCCAGGTTTAAACTATGATAATCCCCTGAACTCACACCACCAAGTCGTGAAGTAAAATACACCTTAACTCCCCTATCCATAAACTCCTCAATTACTAGATATTTGAGAGCACCATCCTCCCGCCAGGCAAACATACTAGTCCCCCTCTAATAATCTCTCTAATTCCTGTTTAAACTTATTAACATCCTTAAACTGCCTATATACTGAAGCAAATCTAACATAAGCTACTTCATCAATTTTTTTAAGGGCCTCCATGACCAGTTCCCCAATTTCAACACTGGTAACCTCCTGTTTCATATCATTGCGTAGTTCCTTTTCAATATGGGAAACCATCATATCTAACTTGTCCTGTGAGATAGGTCTTTTTTCACAGGCCTTCATCAAACCCTTTAACAGCTTATTTCTATCAAACAATTCCCTCTCACCATTCTTTTTGACAACCATTAAGGGAACATCCTCTAGTCTTTCATATGTGGTAAACCTTTCAGCACACTCCAGACATTCCCTACGCCTCCTTATACAGGTATGTCCTTCTGTATAACGGGAATCAATAACTTTACTTTCTAAATGCTGGCAATAGGGACATTTCATTTGAAATCCTCCTGAACTTAAAACCGTTTTTATAAGATTGACACTATTAGTATATCACATATTAGGCCTTTTTTAAACACTTAAGTCGTCCTTTAATTCAACCAATATCACATCTTCTCCAATTTTTTTGATCTCGTTCCAATTAATAATAAGATCCTGCTTTTTAGAAAAAAAACTTAAAATTTTATTATTGTGTGAGGGAATAATAAAGGCCCTTATCCTACCCTGTTCTAATTCTATATCAACATCATCAATATAACCAAGTTTTTTACCATTCTTAACATCAATAACATCCTTCATCTTCAATTCGGAATTCTTCAACATCCGGATCACTCCCTATAATATTATCAAAATTATTATATGCTGAAGATAATAAATCTGTGAATAAATAGGAAGCATCAGAATCACTACCCAGAGGATTACTTATTTTTATTTTCCTAGTAGCAGTTTTAAATAACTCAAACACCTTAAATTTAAATTCTAAGTGATTTGAATGATCAATAGACTGCTCTTTATCTATACAAAGCGGTGGTAGCAGGACACACCACCAGTTAGCCCCTTCACCCCTTCCTAGAATGATACGAAGTGCTTTGTATTCACCTGCTGGTAGTGTCAATTCATCATAGGTTCTTTCCGGAAAATAAAACTTGCCAGTTTCCACTTTTACACCCTGATAAAACCCCTCTTCATGTAAAATCCCTTCAATATATTTTTTTACTGACTCCAGGTCTGATAATACTAATTCTTTATCACTGGATTCTGCTAAATAATTTATTACTTTGTCTCTAACCAGCCGTTTGATATACTGATCACGGACAGAATTACTATTGGCTATTACATGGAGACGTAATAAATTATTATTATTATAAGCATTGATTAACTCGCTGGACTCCCTGATAAGGAAAGCACTATTCACATTTAAACTTGTTAATACAATAGTAATTATAATTAATAGTAAAAATATCCTGAGCTTATTCATACTATTTTTCCTCCTTAACATGCCGTCTTAAACGTTTTAATGCCGCTTTCTCAAGACGGGAAACCTGTGCCTGGGAGATACCAATCTCATCCGCTACTTCCATCTGGGTTTTACCTTCATAAAACCTGAAAGAAAGGATTAATTTCTCTCTTTCATTTAGTTTCCTTAAAGCTTCACGTACAGCAATACCCTCTAACCAACTTTCATCCTCTGATTTTTCATCACTGATCTGATCCATCACAAAAATAGGGTCACCACCATCATGATAAATTGGCTCGAAAAGGGATATAGGATCCTGGATAGCATCAAGCGCATAGGTTATTTCTGACCTGGGAATACCCAATTCTCTAGCAATCTCTTTTAGAGATGGTTCTTCAGAATTCTTGTTTTTCAGATTCTCTTTTATCTGTAATGCTTTATAGGCCGTATCCCGCAGAGACCTACTAACCCTTATAGGATTATTGTCCCTTAGATAACGTCTTATTTCCCCAATTATCATTGGAACTGCATAGGTAGAAAACCTCACATTTTTGCTCAAATCAAAATTATCAATAGCCTTCATCAAGCCAATACAACCAACCTGAAAAAGGTCATCTACATTTTCTCCCCTATTATTAAATCTCTGGATAACACTTAACACTAACCTTAAATTACCACTTACAATTGTATTCCTAGCTAGTTCATTACCATTCTGCATATCCTTAAATAATACCCTCATCTCTTTATTAGATAAGACTGGCAATTCAGAGGTATTAACACCGCTAATTTCTACCTTGTTACCCAATAGATATCCCCCCACTTCTATTAATTAACAGAACAATATATAACCTTATTAATCCAATATGTTCCATTAACATTATTGCCAGCCATATCTTATTTATACATGTAATAATAGGAAATAAAAAAGGAAGAGCATATACCCTTCCTTTTTTATTTCCTATTAAAGTAAAAATCATCATAAAATATAAGCTATCTACTATTTAAATCATCCTAGCAACCTCTCTCTTAAGCTTCCTGATAATTCTTTTCTCCAGACGAGAAATATATGACTGTGAAATACCTAATATATCGGCAACATCCTTCTGGGTTTTGGTATTACCTGATTTTAATAAACCAAAACGTAAGATTAATATCTTTCTCTCTCGTCTACTTAAACTTTTCATCGCATCCTTAAGTAATTCCCTGTCTACTTCCGATTCAATATTTTTATATATTATATCACCCTCTGTACCCATAATATCAGAAAGTTTTAGTTCATTTCCATCCCAATCAATATTTAATGGATCATCAAAAGAAACCTCACTCCTTTTTTTATTGTTTTTCCTGAGATACATAAGTATTTCATTTTCAATACATCGTGAAGCATATGTCGCTAATTTGATATTTTTACTTACATCAAAAGTCCTGACTGCTTTAATTAAGCCAATCGTGCCGATTGAAACTAAATCCTCTATATCGATTCCTGTATTATTAAACTTCCTGGCAATATACACAACCAGACGTAAATTATGCTCAATCAAAAGCTGTTTTACATTATCATCACCTTCAGCTAATCTTTCCAGGAGATATGCTTCCTCATTATCCTCTAATGGGGCTGGTAGAGTCTCACTACTCCCCAGATAATAAACAGGTGAACGATACAAACCCAAACCTCGCAATAGTGAAATCCAATATAATTGTAATTTAATTTTTACCTTGAAATAAATCCCTTTCATAATCTCCTCTCCTTTCTACACTAAATTTTAAGGATTTTCGGATTGATTAAGACCTGATAAACACCATCTTGGTCAATAATATGATCACTCATCCCCAATACAACCTTATCTGTCGTTATAACCTCCCCCTTATAATCTATTTCAACCATCTCAGGTCTTACTCCCACAAGAACAGCATGCTCTTGTCCTAGATCAGAAAAAGGCAATATTCTAATCCGATTACCTCTATTAAATTCATTAAAAATATTAATAATCTCCATACTATTAACCATATTGGATATCAGCTTCTGCTGCATCTCTGCTGGATAAACATCAATAATATCACCTAGATAAACAACAACTACTGGTACATTAGTCAGGGGGTCATTGAGCATATTACCAGTATCAAGTAGACCGGTAAAAGTAAACACCTGTGATTCTAGATATATTTTTACCGAAAGATAGAATTCCTCAGGAGATAAATGGCTCTGCAAAATATTCCAACCGTATTTACCCAGCATATATATCACAATTAAACCAGTGATAATTGCTATAATTAATTTGCTTGAACTGAAAAAAGACCCTCCATAGATGTAAAATAAAGATAGAGTTGTACCAATACTAATAAAACTTACGAGATATAAATACCCAACTGCTTTTAAAAAAGTCTTTATACTAGAATAATTAAAAGCAACTTTAATCATGATTATAGCTACAGTAAGATTTAAAACAATTTGTAATACTCCCTTATAAAAAGGATGCAGAGACCACATTTGTATTAATAGTACCAGAAAAGTATATATACTACCAATTAGAGCTGACAATAGTAACATAAAAAAATTTATTTTAAAGTCCATTAATTGGCCTACTGCCCAAATAATAGCAAGTGTCATTAAAAAATTATTAACAAATGTAATATCAGCATAAATTACCATTCTTTACACCTACTATCCCATCATTACTTATATATATGTGACAGAGAAAAAAATATTACCAGCTATTTTAAAATTCTTTGTCGAATAGTCAAAAAAGCAAAAAACTCGATACCATTTAAAAACAGTATCGAGAAATAATAGATTTTATACAATAGTAATAATTATTATATATTTAAACTAACCCTGTTGTCTCCTTAAAAAAGCAGGAATATCAAGGTCTTCTCCGGAAAAATCTTCAATATCAAAGTCATCAGAATAATCTTCTCTCTCTTGCTCAACAACCCTCTTTTTTTCAAAACCAGTTGCAATTACAGTTACCTGTACCTCGTCTTCAAAATCTTCATCAATAACTGCTCCAAGTATTATGTTTGCTTCTGGGTCAGCCACTTCCTGTATAATTCTAGCAGCCTCATTGGCTTCATGAATACCTAGATTCATACCACCTGTAATATTTAACAACACACCCTTAGCACCATCAATAGATGCCTCCAGTAGTGGTGACTCAATAGCCTGTTTAGCTGCTTTAGCAGCCCTTTCCTCACCCTGAGCCCGTCCAATACCCATCAGGGCAGAACCAGCATCAGTCATAATTGTCTTCACATCAGCAAAATCAAGGTTAATAATACCAGTAATAGTAATTAAATCAGATATACCCTGAACACCCTGACGTAACACATCATCCGCAATTTTAAAGGCATCCATCAAGCTGGTCTGTTTTTCTGCCACTTCCAGCAAACGGTCATTAGGTATAACAATTAAGGTATCAACACTCGATTTGAGATTCTCAATACCCAGTTCAGCTTTTTCCATTCGCTTACGGCCCTCAACAGTCAAAGGTTTAGTAACTACAGCTACAGTGAGAGCGCCTAAGCTTTTGGCAATCTCAGCTATTACCGGGGCTGCCCCGGTACCAGTACCACCACCCATTCCAGCAGTGACAAAAACCATATCAGCACCTTCAAGTGCCTGAGCCACCTCTTCCCTGGTCTCCTCGGCAGCTTCCTTACCAATAGCCGGATTTGATCCAGCTCCAAGACCCTTGGTGATTTTTTCACCAATTCTAATAGTTCTACCAGCATTAGAAGCCAGCAGAGCCTGGGCATCAGTATTAATAGCAACAAAATCTATACCTTCAAGACCTTCCTCAATCATTCTATTAACAGCATTATTTCCACCACCACCAACTCCAACAACTTTTATATTTGCAAATTGTTCTATCTCTGTTCCGATATCAAACAAATTTACCTCCCCCTTGAATAATACATAATTTAATGCCATAATATTGTTAAATAATTAAGTGTCATATCTATTAGTAGGGTAATTTTAAAAAAAATCACTTAACCAATTTTTCACTTTAGCAAAAAGGCTGCCGACTATTTCATTATTAAACTGTTTTTTACTAGGCTGATAATATCTCACACCAAATTCAACCAGACCAACAGCAGTTGAAAATATAGCTTTAGGAACCTTATCACCCCTATTTATATAGACAGGATTATCTATTACATCTGTTAAGCCACTAATATGTTTTGGCTCTCCTTGCCTGACAGGAAGGCCAATAATATCAGATGCTAAAACATCAGAACCGTACAATAAAGATGCCCCACCTGTCAGAACAATCCCACCAGGTGTAAGATCCCTGGGACCAACCTGTTCTAATTCCCGTTTAACAAGACTAAATATCTCCTGCATACGCGGCTCTATTACTTCACAGAGAGAAAGTAGTGGAACCTGTTGTGTCTGTTTACCACTGGCAGTAACTACATCAATATAATCTTCTTGATCAGCCATACTCTTTAAAGCACAACCGGCAGTAATTTTTATCTTCTCAGCTTCTCCAATTGGAGTTCTAAGTCCAACTGCAATATCATTACTGACATGGTTGCCCCCCACTGGTAAAATGGATGTATAACAGATACTACCTTCATGAAAGACAATCAAATCAGTAGTACCACCACCAATATCCACTAAAGCAACACCTAATTCCTTCTCATCAATAGTTAACACTGATTCACTTGAAGCCAGTGGTTCTAAAACAATATCATCTACATCTAAACCTGCCCGGTGAACACTCTTAACCAGATTCTGTATAGATGTACTGGACCCGGTAACTATATGTGTTTCAACTTCCAGCCGAACCCCGGACATTCCAAGAGGGTCTTTAATGCCAGAACAACCATCAACGATAAACTCCCGGGCTAAAACATGTATTATCTCTTCTTCAGCAGACAAAGGAATTATTTTAGCAGCTTCCATAACCCGCTCAATATCACTTGCTTTAATCTCTTTTTCTTCCCCTGTTACTGCAACTACACCATGACTATTAAGAGAAGAAATATGTGAACCCGCAATACCAACAAAGGCAGATTCAATACTGATTCCGGCCATTCTTTCGGCTTTTTGATAGGCCTCTCTGATCGCCTTGCTTGTCTCATCAATATCCACAACAATTCCTTTCCGTAACCCATGGGAAGGAGCCAGACCAATACCAATTATATCTATTTTATCCTCTGTTGTTAACTCAGCAATTATCGCACATATTTTAGTTGTACCAATATCAAGTCCAGTCACAACTCTACGGTTTGTCACAAATATAAACCTCCTCCCCAATAATAACTCTAAACAATAAATTCAACATTAATCTTTAAACTCCTTTTTTTATAATCCATTTTTATTGATTATTTAGTTTAATAACAGGTTTCTCCAGCAGCGATAAATCTATATAATCTACTACTATATCTTCCTGTAATATTTTATCAAAGATTGATTCCAGAATACGAAATTTCTTATTTAATTCCTGGTAATCATTTAAATACACAGGTATATTATTATGATAAGCAGTAATTTCCTTATCCTGGCACACTATTTTATTAATTAATCCTCTTGTTTCTTTATCTACCTGTGCAAGGGCCTGTACAATATTTTCTAATTTCGGTGTAAAGGATATATTATTCTGGTCTAAGGAATAACCTGCCCCTATTACCTCTGGTACTTTAACCCGCATATTTATAGTACCTTCTTCTATAATATATCCACTACTGCTAAACAAAAGATATTTACCATTATTATTTATTTTAGCCAGCGGAACCCTTTCTTCTACTATTATATGAATATTATCTGGAAAGACTTTTTCAACCTGAACATGTTTTATCATAGGGGTTTGCTCTAATATTTTCCTGATAGACACCTTATTCAGTAACCAGATATTTTCACCATAATAATTATCAACAAGACTATTTACTTCATTCTTACTTAGTATTTCAAGTCCATCAAACTCAATACTATTTACCTGAAAAAAAGGTGACATTGAAAAAGAAAATAAGGCAATAAGGCTTATCCCAGTTATTATAAAAATAAGAAACCTATCCTGTCCCATTTAAAAAACCCCCTGCTCAGGCCATTTCACGTTGTTTTTTCATTCTATCAATGAACATCTCGCCCACACGATAAACATCACCTGCACCAATTGTTAGCACTAAATCTTTAGGGCGGATCACCTTTTCAAGGTAAACTGCAATATCCTCTAAACTAGCAATAAATTCTACCTTTAAATCCAGATTTTGAGCAGCTAGCTTTGCCAGTTCCCTGGCATCTACACCTGGTATTTCCTTTTCACCAGCAGAATAAATATCTGTTACAATAAGGTGATCGACCAGCTCAAAAGATTCACTAAATTCCTTCATTAAATGCTTTGTCCGTGTATAACGGTGTGGTTGAAATACAGCAATTACACGTTCATAACCTGTATTTTTGGCTGCTTTAAGGGTTGCCTCTATCTCTGTCGGGTGATGGGCATAGTCATCAACAACCAGTACCTTATCTATTAATCCTTTTTTTTCAAATCTACGTCTTACCCCAGTATACTTTTCAATTCCAGCCTTAATACTGGAAAATTCCATTCCAGCATAAAGACCAACAGCAGTAGCAGCCAGTGCATTTAAAATATTATGTCTACCCGGGACCTGTAGGTTGATTTCCCCCATTATACAATCATTAAACATAAGTTTAAAGATACTTCCAAAAGGTAATAATTGGAGACTGACAGCCCTTAATACCCCTCTTTTAATTCCATATGTAAGGGCCTGCTGATCGTCTTCATTAATAATTCTATATACATTGTCATCATCAGCACAGGCTATAAGTTCACCATCTTCAGGGATGTTTTTCATAAAATCCTCAAAGGTATTCAGTAATTTATTTTTGCTGTCATAATAATCCTGATGATCCATCTCAATATTAGTAACTACCACAACCTGTGGTTTATAATAAAGAAAAGAGCCATCACTTTCATCTGCTTCAGTGACCATAAAATCGCCGTCACCTAGAAAGGCATTACCATTGATTGTGCCTAATTCTCCACCAACCAGAACAGTAGGATCAAACCCCCCTTCTTTTAACATAGTGGCTACTATAGATGTTGTCGTTGTTTTCCCATGTGTACCCGAAATAGCAATACCTTTTTTATCCTCCATAATCATAGCTATCATTTCAGCCCTTTTAATAACTGGTATTCCCTTAAATACTGCATAATCTAACTCTGGGTTATTCTCTGGTATAGCACTGGAGACAACAACAAGGTCAGGATTTCCGACATTAGCAGCTGAATGGCCGATATATATCCTGGCTCCTCTTTCTCTTAATTCAGCCAGCAGGTGAGAATCTTCAAGATCAGAACCACTAATCCTATACCTCTGCCTTAACAATAATTTAGCTATACCACTCATAGAAATACCGCCTATCCCAATAAAATGAATACTTTCAATTGATTTAAACATGAAAATCACCCCTTTTCTCCACCACATCTTAATATATGCAGTTGAAAACACTTTGTGCATCCTAGCCTGTACATTTTATTTAAACTAACCTACTAAATCCTCGATTGCCTTAATAAGTTTTTCTGTCGCCTGTAACTGGGCAAGTTTCTTACTATTTCTACTCATTTTTAATAATTTGAATTTATCATTTATCAATTCGCTTATCCTCCTAAATAATAATTCCCCAGTTAATTTATCATCAGCAATTACAATGGCAGCACCATGGTCTGCCAGACTCCTGGCATTATACTCCTGATGATTACCAGCAGCATAGGGATAAGGCACTAAAATTGCCGGTATACCACAGGCAGTAATCTCGGCCAATCCTGTTGCTCCTGCCCGGTATACTATTAAATCAGCAGCAGCATAAGCCAGTTCAATCTCTTTAAGATACGGCATGATTCTAATATTCTTATTTTCGACAGGATTTAATCCCCTGCCATTTAATTCATTAATAATATCCTGATAATTCTTCTCTCCAGTAATATGTATAATCTGCCAGTCATTATTCCTTAATTTATAATATATCTCAAACATAGCCTGATTTATACTTGCAGAACCCTGACTCCCCCCAAAAACAAAGATGGTTTTTTTATTTTTATTAAGTTTAAAAGCTTTAAGGCCTTTCTCCCTATCTGTCTCAGTTATAATCCTTCTTATTGGATTACCTGTAACAACTAGTTTGTTTTTAACCTTTTTTGAAAAATACCTTTCAGCATCAGCAAAATTAAGGGCTATCTGCTCAACACTATAAGACAATAAACGGTTAGTAAAACCCGGATAAACATTCTGTTCATGGATAATAGTTGGTATATTACCAAGACTACCAGCCAAGACAACTGGCCCAGCTACAAAACCACCTGTTCCCAGGATAATGTCAGGTTTATACTCTTTAATCAAACCCCTGGCTTGAAAAAAACCCCGGCAGGTCAATAGTATTGCCTTAAATAATACTATATTTAGTTTGCGTGGGAGTGGTAACACCTCAACTTCCTGATAACTAAAGCCTTCATCAGGAACAATTCTTCCTTCCAGACCACCCTTTGAACCAATATATAATATATCCCAACCCTTTTCTTTTAATGCCCTGGCTATTGCCAGGGCAGGATATATATGCCCGCCAGTTCCTCCTCCAGTAATTATAGCCTTCATTTCTTTCACCTCAATCAACCGCACTCTTTGAAATATTTAACAGAATACCTACCCCGGATAACATTATAACCAGTGATGTACCACCATAACTGATAAACGGTAATGTTATTCCTGTAATAGGCATTGATGCTGTTACTACACCAATATTTATAACCGCCTGAATAATAACCATAGTTGTTAAGCCAACAGCCAGCATAGAACCAAACATATCTGGTACTGATGAAGCTATCTTTAAACCCCGCCAGACAAAAAGAAAAAACAATCCCAACACAAATAATCCACCTAAAAAACCAAGTTCTTCTCCCAGAACAGCAAAAATAAAATCAGTTCCTGGTTCTGGAAGATAAAGAAACTTCTGCCTGCTATGCCCTAATCCTACCCCAAAGAAACCACCAGAACCTAAAGCAAGTAATGATTGGATAATATGATAACCAGTATCAAGAGGGTCTCCCCAGGGGTCCAGGAATGATAATAATCTCTCGCGACGATAATCCTCACTCATTATAAAATAATAAAGCAGGGGGAGACTTGATAAAGAAAGCATCATTAAATGCGATAAACGTACCCCGGAGACAAAAAGCATAATAAAAAATGTGCCGGCAATTGTCACACCTGTTCCAAGGTCAGGCTCGAGTAATATTAAAGCAAAGATAAGTCCCAAAATTATTAAGGGGGGTATAATACCCCTGCTAAAAGAATCCAGGTGCTCCTTTTTTCTTGTAAAATACTGAGAAAAATAAATTACAACACCTAATTTGGCTAATTCAGAAGGCTGAACCTGAAAAAAACTAAAACCAATCCATCTCCTTGAGCCCCCGACTACACGCCCAACCCCAGGAATTAAAACCAGTATTAAACCAGCAATTGTAATTAATAATATTAGTTTAGCATTTTTTTGATAGATATGATAATCAATATTCATAAAAAATATCATGGCCAGAATACCCACTAAAGACCAGACAAGTTGATGTCTAAATAAATAATAACTATCTTTATACATGGCATGAGACCTAATAGAGCTGGCACTCAAAATCATAATTATACCAAGTGTCATTAAAGTAATGATTACAAACAAAACAATATAATCTGGGGTCTGCTTTTCCTGCAAAATTATCCTCCCCTTTTCAAGTCAACTTCTCTCTGAAACTCCCTGCCCCTTTCCTTGTAATTTAGATACATATCCCAGCTGGGACAGGCAGGAGAAAGCAATAAACAATCACCAGCCCTTAATTCATTAAAAGCTAAGCTAACAGCCTCTTTCATATCTACCGCTTCATGTATATTTATATTATCAAAACCCTTTTTTAATACTGCTTCTTTTAACTTTTTCTTGGTCTCACCTAACAAAACAAGTACCCTGACCTTTTCATAAACAGTCCTGGCAAATTCAGAAAAATCAGCATCCCTATCCTGACCACCAGCAATTAATATAAGAGGCTGAGAAAAAGAATTCAGGGCATTAATGGCTGCATCAGGATTAGTAGCCTTAGAATCATCTATATAAAGTGTACCATCATCATCAACAGCAATTTCCTGCAGTCTATGTTCTTCAGCAGAAAAATTAAGAATACCCTGTCTAATATCATCCTTATCAACACCTGCCAGATGTGCGGCCGTGATAGCAAAAGCAGTATTCATAACATTATGTCTGCCCCTCAGTGGTATATCATCAACCGAAATAATACTTTCCTTTAGAATACCTGTTTTATCCTTATCCCTGATAAATAATTGCCCATCCTTTAAATATACTCCTCTTGCAATACAATTACTGGTACTAATTAGATACTTCCAGGCTTTACAACCCTCAGCAGCCCTTATTACTGCTGGATCATCATCATTAATAATAGCATAATCTCCAGCCCTTTGATTCATAAACAATCTCCTCTTGGCTTCCCAGTAACCTTCTATAGTCTTATGTCTATCAAGGTGATCAGGGGTGAAATTCAAATAAAGACTAATATATGGTCTAAACTCTTTAATAGTCTCTAACTGGAATGAACTAATCTCAGCTATAATCCAGTCATCACTATCCAGCCCAACAACCTCCTGAATCATAGGAACTCCAATATTACCAACTACTTTCACCTGACCGGGCATTGATTTCTCCATAATATTCCCTAGAAGCCTTGTAGTTGTAGTCTTTCCATTAGTACCTGTAATAGCAATTATACTGGCCTTTGTAAAATGATAAGCAAGTTCTATTTCACCTATGATAGGAATACCTTTAGCTGCTGCTTTTTTAAAAAAAGGCAGCTCAAGAGGTACACCAGGACTTACCACCAGCAGATCACAGGCCAGACACTTCTCACCATGACCTCCCAGTTCAAACTCTATCCCTTTTTCTGTTAGTATATTAACTGTTTTCTCCAGCTCTTCTTTACTTTTAACATCAGAAGCAATAACCTTTGCACCATGTTCATTTAACATGGTAGCAGTAGCAATACCAGTACGGCTGAGTCCTATAACAGCAATTCTTTTTCCGGCTACTTCTATCATAATATAAGCTCCTTTATTTTTTCCTGAATTATTATTAAATAAAAAGCATAAAGATATGGTAAACTATACTAAATCACATAAAAACTAGCCAGCCCCATCAGAGCAAAGATTAAGGCAAGAATCCAGAACCTGGCTACAACCTTGGACTCAGCCAGGCCAGCCAGTTCATAATGATGATGGAGTGGACTCATTTTAAAAAGTCTAGCTCCACCAGTACACCTAAAATAACTAACCTGTATCATCACAGATAGGGTTTCAACAACATAAATACCCCCAATAATCAACAAAAAAAGTTCTGTCTGTGATAAAACTGCCAGACTTGCTACAGCACCACCTAAAGCCAGTGAACCAACATCACCCATGAAAACCTGAGCAGGGTAACTATTATACCAAATAAAACCCAGACAAGCCCCGGCAACTATCAAGGCAAAAAGTGTCAGTTGTCCATATCCCAGAGCAGAAATCAGAACAGCCAGTGAAGAAACTACAATCAAAGTAACACCTGATGCCAGCCCATCAAGGCCATCTGTTAGGTTTACCCCATTAGCAGTACCAACTACAGTAAATATTACAAAAGGGAAAAACCAGTAGCCTAGATTGATATATCCCCCTTTTATAGGCAGAATAACAAATGTTCCTAGATCTGTATATAAATATACATAAACAGCCAGTAATAAAGCAAATAATACCTGACCAATCAATTTTTCCCGGGCCTTTAATCCCAGAGAACGTCTACTCCTGATTTTTATTATATCATCAAGAAAACCAAGTAAGCCCATTCCAATAGTAATGATTAATGCCCATATAATATATGAAGATAAATCCAATATTAATAAAGCTGTTATCAGAATCGCCAGTATAATTAGAATACCACCCATAGTAGGTATTCCCTTTTTCTTAAGATGTGATTTAGGCCCTTCATCCCTGATCTGCTGCCCATAATTAAGAAATTCAAGCACACGGATTAGGGTTGGACCTAATAATAGAAGTATAAAAAAAGGAAAAATAACTGCCAGATAGTAACGCATATCCTACCCCCCCTGACCTCCAATAATTTCTACTATCTCTTCCATTTTATTTCTCCGGGAACCTTTAACCAAAACAGTATCATTCCCTACAAGAATATTATTCAACAAAACTGCTGCCTGTTTATTGTTATCAAATATATGTATATTTTCTTTTTTCATATTACCTTGGATTGCACCTCGGGCAATTAATTGTGCAATTTCACCAACTGTTATTAGTACATCAACAGCAGAATCAGCTATTTTTTTCCCAAGTTCCAGATGAGCCCTACTTTCATTGCTCCCCAGTTCCAGCATAGCACCAAGTACCAGGATAACCCTATCTTCCGCACTTTCACAGACAGCATCCACAGCTGCTTCCATTGATAAGGGATTAGCATTATAGCTGTCATTTATAATTGTAATACCACCCTTTTTCTTTTGGACATCCCACCTTAAAGATGATAAGTCTACAGATAAAAGTGCTTTTTTAATACTATTCCAGCCAACAGCCAGTTCCCGGGCAACCGCAATAGCTGCTAGAGCATTATAGACATTATGCCGTCCGGGTTTATCAATTAAAATATCCCTTTTATCATCCTGATATTCAATTAAAAAGGATGTCCCCTTATTATCAATCCTGATATTACTAGCTGAGATATCAACAGCTTTATTAAACCCATAATAAATAATCTTTTCACCTTTAAAAACAGATTTCATATCCCTAACATAAGAATTATCATAATTTAATATAGCTATTCCATCTTCAGGCAGAGCAGCAATCAACTCACTTTTCCCCTGGGCAACATTCTCAATAGTCCCCAAGCTCTCCAGATGTGTTTCACCTACATTTGTAATAACACCTATCTGTGGTAAAGCAATACTGGTCAATAAACTAATTTCCCCCAGAGAACTCATCCCCATTTCAAGGACTGCAATATCTTCATCACCCTGCAGCTCAAGTAAGGTTAGGGGTAGACCATAATAGTTATTAAAATTGCCCTGAGTCTTATGAACTTTATACTTGCTGGCTAATAAAGCAGCTATCATATCCTTGGTAGTAGTTTTCCCGGCACTTCCTGTAATAGCAATAACAGTCAAATCATCAATTTGCTGACGATAATATGCAGCCAGCTGCTGTAATGCCTCTGTTGTATCATTTACTACTATATAGGCTGCTCTCTCAGGCAATTCTACCTCATCACTTATAATAAAAGCTGCAGCACCATTAACCGCTGCATCATCTATAAAATCATGACCATTAAATTTCTCGCCAGGAATAGCAATAAATAATTCATCTGCCTTAATGGTTCTACTATCAATTGAAACACCTTTGATTTTCTTATTTCTATTACCCTGGACAAGAACACCTTCTACCGCCTTGACAATTTCCCCTAGTTCCATATCCTTCATTTTTTATCATCTGCCATTTTTTCCTTTATTGCCTCACGAGCTACTTCCCTATCATCAAATGAAATTGTTTTATCCTTGAATATCTGGTATGTCTCATGTCCCTTACCAAATATTATAACCATATCATTGGCACAGGCCCTGGTAATAGCATGAAAAATAGCCTCTCGCCTATCTGGGAGCACTATATATGGGGTTTCACTATCATAATCTAAAACCCCTTTTTCAACCGCCGCCAGTATAGTAAGGGGGTCCTCTGAACGAGGATTATCTGAAGTAAGAACCGCATAATCACCATAGCTGGCTGCCATTTTACCCATTAGCGGTCGCTTACCTTCATCACGATCACCACCACAACCAAAAACCACAATTATCTTTCCTTTAACAAACTCAAGGGCAGTTTTTAATACATTCTCCATACCATCAGGTGTATGGGCATAGTCTACTACAACAGAAAATCCTTGACTCTCGTTAATTAGTTCAAATCTCCCGGCAACACCTGGTATCCCTTCAAGACCTCTTTTAATACTATCATCATCAATATCAAAAGCAACTGCCACACCAACTGCTGCTAATGTATTATAGACATTAAACTCCCCGGTTAAATTGATCGATAAAGGAATATTCTTCCTACCCCTAATCAAAAAAGATGCCCCTTTAGGTGAAAGCTGAATATCCTCTGCACTGAGATCGGCTTTTTTATTTATACCATAGCTTATCACTCTAGCACTGGCAGATTCAATTACCTGATTACTATAATTATCATCGATATTAATAATAGCAGTTCCTTGATCTGTAAGTTGTTTAAACAAAGAACACTTGGCTTTTAAATATTCTTCTATTGATTTATGATAATCCAGATGATCCTGGGTTATATTTGTAAAAACAGCTGCTGCAAATTCCATTCCTTTGACCCTTTTTAAGTCAAGAGCATGTGAAGATACTTCCATTACTACATGGGTAATCCCCTCTTTAAGCATTTTATCGTATAATTGATATAGATCCAGGGACTCCGGTGTAGTCCTGGTAGCAGGTAATGTCTTATCAGCAATAATATTTTTAATTGTTCCAATTAAACCAGTTTTCAGCCCGGCCTGTTCAAGTATGGATTTAATGAGATAAGTAGTTGTTGTTTTCCCATTTGTTCCAGTGACACCTATTAGCTGCAGTTTATCAAGTGGATAGTTGTAGAAACTAGCAGCCAGAGAAGCCATAGCCTCCCTACTACTCTTTACCCTTATATATGTGATTCCTTGAATATATTCATCTACTTCCCTTTCAATTACTACTGCACAGACCCCATTTTGAACAGCCTTAGGGATAAAATTATGACCATCATACCTGAAACCGTCTATACAGATAAAAAGATCCCCCTGTTTAGCCTGGCGGGAGTCATATACCATACCGCTAATCTCTATATTCTCATCACCAGTTATTTTTTCCACTTGTACATTAACTAATAATTCTTTTATCTTCATATCCTTACCCCCAAAATATATTTTAACCAATTATCGGTAAATTTACCCATCTTCCTTAAGAATAACAGAGATTTTACTCCCACCGGGCACTCTTTCCCCTGGCTCAATATCCTGTTTAATAATTACCCCTTCACCAGAAGGTACTAAAACTAAACCCAGTTCAGCCAGTAGATTAGCTGCTTTTTCCCCGGTTAAACCACTAAGGTCAGGGACAGCAACATAATATTTCTTTTCGATACCCTGGGCTTGCTCAGTAAGCAACAGAACAGTACTCCCCTCAAGTATATCAGCCCCAGCTAAAGGTATCTGTTTAATAATTTTATCACTTCCACCTATAAGTTTAACATCAAATTTATTTTTTCTCAATATTCTTTCTGCCTCAATTACAGTTAAGCCCTCAACATCAGGCACAGTAACATTCCTTTTTTCTTCTTCACCCTCTTCTGGAATAATTTGAGGTGGTATCTCCAGATATCTCAGGATATCTTGGGCTACATTACGAAAAATAGGGGCAGCCGTTTGACTGGCATAATAAGGAAAGCCTTTCAGGTCATATAATACCGTTAGAATAACCATCTGGGGGTCATCAATTGGTAAGATGCCAATAAATGATGAATCATATATCTGGGCTCCATAATGTTCGGCAGTACCTGTCTTACCACCAATTCGATAACCTTCAATAGCTGCACTTATCCCTGTCCCCTCAGCAACAACCCTTTCCAATAACTTTAGGGTTCGTTGAGCTGTTTCTTCCGAAACAACCTGTCTGATTGGAACTGCTTGAAATTCTTCCACTAATTCATCATCAGCATTCCTGATTTCCTTGACAAACCTCGGACGTAATAACATACCATTATTGGCTACTGCTGATACTGCAGTAATCAATTGTATGGGAGTAACAGAAATACCATGACCAAAACTCATGGTTGCTAATTCAACTGGACCAATACTATCAAAATCATATAATAATCCCTTGGCCTCACCTGGCAATTTTATTGATGTCTCACTACCAAAACCAAAAGAATTTATATAATTATAGAATGATTCTTTGCCAAGGCGCATGCCAACCTGAACAAAACCAACATTACATGAATTTTTTACAACATCTGCAAAGGTCTGCCGGCCGTGTCCACCGGCTTTCCAACAATTAATACGTCGATCACTTACTTTTATATATCCAGGGTCAACAAAAACATCATTTTCATTAACCACTCCATCTTCTAAAGCAGAAGCTGTTGTAATTATCTTAAAAGTTGAACCAGGTTCATATATATCTGAAATCGCCCGATTACGCCAGTATTTCTGTGGGTAATTAGCAAAATCATTGGGGTTATAATCAGGGCGATTTGCCATGGCCATAATCTCCCCAGTTTTAGGGTTCATAACAATAATAGTACCACCAGATATATTAAATTCCTCTACAGCCCTATCAAGCTCCCTTTCTATTATATACTGGATAACCTCATCAATTGTTAAATAAACATTATAACCATTTTGCGGAGGGACATACTCTCGAATACCATCTGGTATTGACTCACCACGAGCATCACGTTCAGATTGAATCTTTCCAGGTATACCCCTTAAATATTTGTCATAAGATAATTCTAAACCATCTAATCCCTGACTATCTATTCCAGCAAAACCTAGTAAATGGCTGGCTAGATTATCTTTGGGATAATACCGTTTGCTTTCCTCAGTAAAAGTAATCCCTTTAAGGTCAAGTTGGCGAACTTGCTGAGCAAGGGTTTCATCTAACTTTCTTTTAATATAAACAGCACTAGCCCTACGGGTAATCCTTTCATAGATATAATCATAATCAATACTCAGCACTTGGGCCAGCTTGCGGGCTGTCTTTTCAGGTTCTTCTATTTCGTTTGGTATAGCTACTAAGGTTTCACTACTTGCACTAATTGCCAGTTGCCGACCATTTCTATCATATATTATTCCTCGTTTCGGCTCCACTTTAAGCTGTCGTAATCTCTGATCCAGGGCTTTCTCCTGATATTTCTCACTGGAGATCACCTGTATCCAAAAAAGACGCAGTCCTAAAATAATGATAAGTAAAAAAAATATAAGAAACAGCGCAATTATCCTTTTTTTTACTTTGAGATGAGGTAGATTTGCCAATCTTACTCCCCCTAATTATCCAATTCCTCAGCCTTAACAGACTTATTAAAAAATTTTCCTAAAACCTGGGCAAAATATGTTTTCTTCTGTTCTGGCACTGTATCTTTCTTAATCTCTTCTTCTTTATTTAAAACCACAACCTCTACTCTGTCCGGCTCACTCATATGCAAATCATTCCTGGCCAGTTTTTCAATCCTGGCTAGAGATTTATTTCGGGCTAATTCAATATTTAACTTATGATTTTCCTCCTGTATCTTATCATACTCCTTACTTAGTTTAGTAAGGGTATAATTAAGGCGAGTTATATTAACAGACTGACAGATATATGATATTAATATAAGGGCAATAATAGTCACAATCAATATAAAACTAATAATTGTTTTAAAATCAATGCTATTTTTGGTCTTTTTATTATTGCTGCTATTTTTATTATTAATATAACCATAATTATAATCACTTTTAGGTTTGGTTTGTAACAATTTATTCACCCACCTTCCAATTTAGAACTTTTCAGCAACCCTCAATTTAGCACTCCTTGCCCTGGGGTTACTATCTATCTCTGTTTGAGATGCCCTAACAGGCTTCCTAGTAATAATTTTTATTGATGGTTCACGGTCACATACACAAACAGGGAAATCAGGGGGACAGTCGCACTTTTTAGCAAGCTCACGAAACCCCCATTTTACAATCCTGTCTTCCAGAGAATGAAAACTAATAATACATATCCGGCCCCCTGATTTTAAATAAGGAACAGCATTATTGATTAAATCTTCAAGTTGTTTTAATTCATCATTTGTTGCAATCCTTAAGGCCTGGAAAGTACGCCTTGCGGGATGGCCACCACTCCTTCTGGCACTTGCCGGAATGGCAGCCTTAATAACCTTCACTAACTCATGGGTGGTGATAATTTCGTTATCTTGTCGAAATTTAACAATAAAATCTGCTATTCTTGAAGCCCACCTGTCTTCACCATATTTCTTGATTATACTTGTTAGTTCTTCAGCAGAATACTTATTTACAATATCCCGAGCTGTCAAATCCTGTTTTAGATTCATACGCATATCCAATGGGGCATTATATTGATAACTAAAACCACGTTCCGGATTATCAAATTGAGGTGATGATACACCCAGATCAAAAACCATTCCATCAACGGCTTCTAGACCCCTATTGGCCAATATCTCCGGAATATTAATAAAATTACCATGTACCAACTCGAGATTTTGGTCATCAAAGCTGCCGGAAACCGCCTCTATAGCTTCTGTATCCCTATCAATAGCTATCACTGTCCCCTGTCCAGCTATTTCATCTAAAATTGCACGGGTATGACCACCCCGCCCCAAGGTGCCATCAACATAAACACCATTTTTCTGACATTTTAAATATTCTATTGTTTCCTTTAAAAGTACTGGTTCATGAGTAAATTCCACTTTACTTACACTTCCTCAGTTTTAACATATATTAAATCCCTAATTCTTCCATAGCAGCAGCTATATCTTCATAAGAATCCTCTGCAGAATCAAGATATGTATCCCATCTCTCTTTAGCCCATAATTCTATTCTATTTGCTAAACCTATTATTACTATGTCTTTTTCTAAATCAGCATAATTTCGTAGATTAGCTGGTATAGAAACACGACCCTGTTTATCAAGGTCACTCTCAGTGGCACCAGAAAAGAAAAACCTGACAAATGTTCTAGCATTTTTACTGGTCAGGGGTAAAGATGTTAATTTTTTTTCTAAAATAGACCATTCATGCATAGGATATACAAAAAGGCAATTATCTAAACCACGGGTAGCCACAAATTTTTCTCCCAGTGATTCACGGAATTTTGCAGGGATAATAACACGTCCCTTGGCATCCATACTGTGTTGATATTCACCCATAAACATGTGGCCCACCCCCTTTACCACTAATCCACCACTATGCACCACTTTCTACCACTCACTTCTTATATTCGTTATCTACATTAAAAATCCTTTATTTTTTATAAAAATATATTGTTTTTATAAAAATATATTTTATTGTTAACCATTCAGTGGCTTACTACATATAATATTGATGAAAAAAGGAGGGGAATATTTTAATGAAAATTAATTTCTTTTTCGCCTGGACCAAAGATAAAGATACAAGTAAGGAGTATACCAAGACTATTGGGGCAGGTTTTAAACTCCCATCTTTTTTAAGGTGGTTAAATATCTTTAAAAAAGACAAAAAAAAATAGGACCTATCACAGTAAGATAAGTCCATATCTCAATATTATAACCTTGTAGTCCAGAAAACTACAGGGTTTATTTATATATCCTAAAACTAATTAATACTCACTACTTCTACATCAATACACTTTTCTTTAAAAGCAGGTAAAATATCTTCTTTTTTACCAACTATTACTGTTAAAAACCTCTCTGGATAGGTATATTTTACAAAAACCTCCTGGGCCTGTTGACCATTCACCTTATTATATTCCTCAACATATTTATTAATATAATCAACATCCCTATTCATCAGCTCAATATTATAGATAATAGAAATAAAGACATCTTCAATATATCGATAATTTTGAGGATAATGTGCATTCCACCTATTTATTATCTTATAAACTTCTTTATCCTTTATTGCCTGACTCCCATCTTTTATAGAATTCATAATACCTTTGACCATCTCAATCGTTTCACAGGCTTTTTGGGGCCTTACATTGGTATCAATTATAAAATCTCCAGCAAGTTTATTATACTTTACATAAGAACCTATATTATATACATAACCCATTTCAGACCGCAGTTTTTCCATCAGACGGCTTTCAAAATCTCCTCCACCAAAAACACTATTGGCAATATCAAAAACCACTTTTTCTGAAAAACTATTATCCTTAAAGAGATAACCCATCTTTATCCTAGCCTGTGTAGCATCAGGTTTATCAATTAAAATTATTTTGCCCCAGTTATCTGGAGTTGGTTTGAGTTCTGCTTCCTGTAAAACCACCTCTGGACCCTGCCAGTCAGCAAAATAATCTTTAACCATCTTCTTTATTTCCGCAATATCTATATCACCTACCAACCCAAGTATAAGATTAGAGGGGGTGAAATTTTGTTTGTGAAATTCCTCCAGACTAGCAGGAGTAATATTATTCAGAGTTGATAATAATAAATCAACATCACTACTATATGCGTAGGGATGGTCTTTATAAAGATTTTTGTAGAAATTTACTGCTGCCAAATAATCATCATCAGCCTTGGTCTGCTGATAATTATTATATAAAAAATATTTTGTCCGCTGATAATATGGTGTATCAAAGCTGGGATTTTGTAAAACCTCAGCAGCTAATTTTATCAATTCCTCCTGGTCAGAAATAAGTGCATTTCCCCTATATCCAAAATAATCATTACTGCCGTAAACACTAAAGTTAATCCCATAACGCTCTTTATAATAAGCAAATTCCTCTTCACTGTAGTTTTTCGTACCTGTATTCATCATTCTAACCAAGAATTGAGATATTCCGGCTAGCTCTATTGTTTCCTGACTGATTCCACCCTTAATATAACCAAAAATCTGCACCACAGGCATTTCATGGTCTTCAGCCAGGTAAACCGTCATACCATTATCCAGAACTATTTTCTCATAGTCAGGAATTTTTATCCAGGGAATTTCATTGGTGTTCTCAGCAAGTTCCTCAAATAATTCCTGACTAAATTCCACCTGAGCCGAAATATTGCCTAACACAATAAGCTGCAATCCAAGTAGACAAAAACTCAGAATAATAATCTTACTCTTCATCTTTTATTTCACCTCTTAAATTTATTGATTATCAGGTATAATATAACCTACCGTTCTTTTATTTTTAACAAAATATTTCTCTGCTACCTGAACGATATCCTTACTGCTTAGTTGATTAAGTAGTTTTATTTCTTTATTATATTGCTCAGGATTATTAAATTTAATAACATCACTTATAAGCAGATTAGTAAGATCAGTCATATCTCGACTGGCAAAGACATTTGTTTTTAAAACCTTTCTTTTAACTATCTCTATTTCCTCTTCACTAACACCATTATTTATCAGTTTCTCAAGTTCATCCTCAAAGGCCTTCTGAACAGACTCTATTTCATCTGTGCTGGTCGGCACTAATATCACCTGGGCAAAACCAGGGATAGAATATGAGCTTGCCCTGGCACCAGCAGCTAGAATAAGTTGTTTTCTCTGTTCGAGTTCTTTAGTGACCCTTGATGTTGAATTATTAACAAGAATGTCCAGCAAAACATTTATCGCCACCATATCCTGATGATTTCCCTCTGGTATTTTATATAACATTACAATATAAGGTACCCGGGTAGGTCTACTTAATTTAATAACCCGTTCTTCTTGCTGCTCTTCAGTAATTAACTTTGGTTTATCAATCTCTTTTGCCTGATAATTCCCATAGTATTTTTCGGCCATTAATAAAACCTCTTGGGGATCAACATCCCCTGAAACAGCCATAATTGCATTATTTGGTGCATAATACATCTTATAATAATCACGCAGCTGTTCAACTGTAATATTGTCTATATCTTCCATCCAACCTACTATTTGATGGTGTAGGGGAGACTTTTTAAAAGCAATAGCCATAATCTCTTCCATTGAAGACTGAAAGAAATCATTTTCAACCCTCATACGCCTTTCCTGTTTAACAACTTCCTTTTCCCTGAGAAATTCAGCTTTATCTATTTTTAAATTCCTCATTCTATCTGCCTCTATAGCCATTGCCAGTTCCAGTTTACTAGAAGGGAGATCTTCTTCATAATATACTGTATACTCATAATTAGTCCCTGCGTTATTACTACCACCCGCTGTCTTAACCAATTTATGAATTTGATCCTTTTCTAGTGTATTTGTTCCCAGAAACATAATATGTTCCAGCAGATGTGATATACCAGTTATACCCTCTTTCTCATGAAATGCTCCAACCTTATACCAGAGGCTAAAATTAACCAGTGGTACTGTATGATCCTCAAAAACATAAATCTCTAAACCATTGTCAAGTTTACTATAAGTATAATCAAACTCAAGATCAGCTATTTCTCCATTTATCTCAGCCGCTAAGCTTAACCCTCTTATAGTAATCAACAGTAATACAGTGACGATAAATACATTTATCATTCTTCTTTTTCTCACATTAATACCTCCCAATCTATATAAGTTTCATTTAATTTATTCACACTAATGCTTTGTGTAAGCCAATTATATTAATGAAGCGACTCTATATTTTTCACGTAGGCAGGACGCCAGAGTGAAAAATATGTGACAGTGAGTGGAGGCAGGACGCCGCAATGAACGACAAGCGGAATTAATATAATTGGCTGGAACACAAAAGTACAATATTTAAGTGCTACTTATATATTACAAATATTATATTAGCAGCCAATAATTAAATACTATTGGCTACAACTTCTTAAAATAACAATCACTTAATTTACTCCAGATTTCTGGCTTTTTTAATAATACTATCACCATAACGATCTTTTATCCCATCAATAGTTCTGGAGAGCTTTTCTTCTTTAATTCTATCAGAAAAAAGTGAGAGTTGTTTCTTATCCCCGGTAGAAAAATTGCTGACTCCAACCCCAAGTAATCTAATAGGTTTATTTAACAATCCTTCTTTATTAAGCAGTCTCTTAGCTGTAGAATATATTGTATCATCGGCAGATGTAGGTACAGCCATGGTCAGTCGTCTGGTATATGTCCTGAAATCACCATAACGTACCTTTATAGAAACTGTACTTCCCTGAAGACTATACATCCTGAGTCGCCTGGCTATTTTAGAAGACATAACCGCTAAACGGGCATACAGCCTGTGCTTATCACTTAGATCATCCTGAAATGTTTCCTCATAACTAATAGATTTCAACTCATTATTAACCTCGACACTCCGTCTGTCTATTCCCCGGGACAGATAATATAACCTTTCTCCTGCTTTACCAAAGAGTGATGAGAGCAAATTTATCGACAACTGTCGTAATTGACCAACAGTTTTAATCCCCCGCTCAAGCAGAATATCAGCTGTTTTTTCACCTATACCCCATATTTTCCCAACTGGTAAATTGAGTAAAAAATCATCTATTTCATCCTCCTTAATAATATAAAATCCATCTGGTTTATCAACTTCTGAGGCAAGTTTAGCAAGAAATTTATTGGGAGCAAGACCAACGGAAGCCGTCAAACCTATTTTTTCTTTTATCTCTTGTCTAATAGCCTTACCGATCTGAACTGAACTACCAAAAAGGCGATGACAACCTGTCAAATCAAGAAAAGCCTCATCTATAGAAAGTTTCTCAATTAATGGTGTGTACTTAGCAAAGATCGCAAAAACCCTTTCTGATAATTCAGCATACCTCTGTCGCCTACCTGGTAGAAAAATACCATCAGGACACAATTTCCTAGCTTCAACTATAGACATTGCAGAATGAACACCATATCTGCGGGCTTCATAAGAAGCTGTAGATACAACACCACGTTTACTTAATTTTGTTCCCCCAACAATAACCGGTTTTCCTTTAAGTTCAGGGTTATCAAGTTGTTCTGCAGCAGCAAAAAAAGCATCCATATCAATATGCATTATTTCTAATACCATAAAAAAACCCCTTCAAATAACTTATTGTTACGTAACCATTTTCTGCAATATCTATTTAAAAATATATAAAGAAATGGCAACCCTATATGCTAAGAGTGCCATTCAAGTGATAAATTAATTAATTTATCTATTAAGTCACTATATTTTATTCCACTAGCCTCCCACAATTTAGGATACATACTGTATCTGGTAAAACCAGGAATGGTATTAATTTCATTTACCAGAATTTCATTATTATCTTTAATAAAAAAGTCAACTCTAGCCAGCCCCCGCCCATCTATTGCTTTAAATGCCCTCATTGCTATCTTTTTAAGAGAATCAATAATATCATCATCTAAATGAGCAGGTATCATTAATTCTGTTGATTCATCCTGATATTTAGCTTGATAGTCATAAAATTCATGCCCAGGTTTAATTTCACCTGGTAGAGAAGCAATTACCTCCTCATTTCCCAGGACTGAACACTCCAGTTCTCGCCCTTTAATATACTCTTCAATAACTATTTTATGATCATGTTTTGCTGCCTTATTTAGGGCCTCTTCTAATTCTAATGAATTATGCACCATACTAATACCAATACTTGAACCCATATTAGCGGGTTTAACAAAACAAGGCCAGGAAATTTTACTATTTATCTCATCCTTGATCTTACCTGAATCAATGGCAAAAGAATAAACCACCATATATTTCCCCTGAGGAATATTATTTGCAGCATAAATATCTTTCATAATTGCTTTATCCATCCCTACAGCAGACCCTGTTACACCAGCCCCTACATATGGAATATCAAGCATTTCAAGCAGTCCCTGTATCTTACCATCTTCACCATAAGGTCCATGTAATACTGGAAATACAGTATCCAGGTCTGTCTCCAGGAAAGTAGCTAAACTATTTTTTATTGAATTATCTGTATCATTAAAAACCCTGCTTATTTTATCATCATCTAATATCCTCTGTGAACGCTCAGAATTAAGCCATACCCCATCTTTAGTAATAGCAAATGGAATAATCGCATATTTTTCTTTATCAAGCATTGAAAAAACGGATCGAGCAGACATAATGGATACCTCATGTTCCTGTGAACGCCCACCAAATAAAAGCCCTACCCGAAGTTTACTCATTCAATAACCCCTTTCTGATCAAAGCCTTATTATATAAATACTAATTAAAATTAGAAATTATACAGAAAAATAATCTAATTGCATTGCTTCACGCACTTCTGCCATCGTATCCTGAGCAATATCCCTGGCTTTTTTAGTTCCAGCCAATAAAATTTCATCAAGCAACTGCTCATTTTCCTCATATTTTTGACGCTTCTGACGGGTTGGTTTTAATAGTTTATTTATTTTAGCAGCAAGATTTTTTTTACAGGCCACACAACCTATCGTTCCAGCACAACACATTTCCTCAATATCAGCTGCCTCTTCAGTGTTAAAGGCCTTATGATATTCATAAACCGTACAGACCTCCGGATGTCCTGGATCATCTTTGCGAATTCGTGCTGGATCAGTCTTGGCCTGCATAATCTTCTGACCTACCTCCTCAGCATTATCTGCCAGATAAATTGCATTTCCCAAGCTCTTACTCATCTTATTTTCCCCGTCAAGTCCAACTAAACGAGGAAAATCACTAATTAAAGCCTCTGGTTCTGGAAAAACAGGGGCGTATAACTGATTAAACTTCCTGGCAATCCTTCTTGTCTGTTCCACATGTGGAAGTTGATCAGAACCTACTGGAACCAGATCGGCTTTACAAAAGGTGATATCAGCTGCTTGACTAACTGGATAACCTAAAAAACCATAAGTCATATCATTATAACCGTATTGCTCAGCCTCTGATTTAATAGTTGGATTATGTCGTAATTGATTAACAGTTACAATCATTGAATAAAAAACAGTAAGTTCAGCTATCTCCGGTACTAATGACTGAACAAAAATTGTTGTTTTATCAGGATCAATCCCCACTGCTAAATAATCTTTAGCAACCTGCCGTACATTTTTTGATAGTTTTTCAGGCTTTTCAAAGTTGGTTGTTAAAGCCTGTACATCTGCAATAATTAGAAAGGTATCATAATCATATTGTAATTTTACTCTATTTTGTAAACTGCCTACATAATGACCAAGATGTAGTTTGCCTGTAGGTCTGTCACCAGTTAAAATCCTTTTTGTCTTTTCCACCATATCTACCAAACCTTCCTTCACAAATTACAAATTTTAGTTAATCATATCAAATATTTTTTTCCACGTCAAGCTTGCGGTTACTTGACTTATATCGCATTTATTGATAAAATAAATAATAATAATTATTATTAATTGGAGGAGTTTCTATGAAGTCACCTAAACACAGAATGACTAAACAACGCCGTCTTATACTCAAGACATTAAGAAGTACAAATACACACCCTACTGCTGACTGGATATATGAAAGGGTTAAAAAAGATATTCCCAATATAAGTTTAGGAACAGTTTACCGTAATCTTAAGCTATTAGCTGATATGGGTGAAATTATGGTACTTGATTTTGGCAGTTCTTATAGCCGCTTTGATGGCAACCCGGAAAACCACTATCATTTTACCTGCGGAAAATGCGGAGGTGTCTTTGACCTGGATATGCCACTGAATAATGAACTAAACCAAAAAATAACTGAGGAAACGCCATACAAGGTATATAGTCACCGTACTGAATTTTATGGATTATGCCCAAACTGTCAGCGAAAAACCTAAATTTAATCACTTTAAGAACCCGTTTCCAAACGGGTTCTCTCTTTTATCATCATTTATTATTTAACTCTATCTGTTCTTTAGCTAGTGAATCTACTCTCTCGTTATATTTATTTCCGGAATGTCCTTTTACTTTGACAAATTCCAATTCATAATATTTGGACAAGTTATCTAATTCCATCCAGAGATCTTTATTCTTAACAGGCCGATTACTGGCTGTTTTCCAACCCCTCTTTTTCCACCCCTCCAACCATTCTTCAAGTCCCTGTAATACATAATTTGAATCTGATAATAATCTAACAGAAGTATTTTTATTAATTTCTTTTAGTCCCTCAATTACTGCCATTAATTCCATTCTATTATTTGTTGTTTCCGGTTGATATCCTTTAATTATTATCTCTTCATTATCTTTAATGATTAAAGCCGCATATCCACCTGGTCCAGGATTACCTGAACAAGCACCGTCAGTGTATAATTCAATCTTTTTATCCATAATTAACTCCTCTTTTATCCATCCTTTATTAGCATCTTCATGGTTATCAAGCTTTACAATATATGGTTTAATATCAATGATAGGTGTCCCGTTTAAAGCATCTATTCCAGATATGTAAACTATATTTTCTTTTATTCGTATTAATCTAACAATACTAAGACCAATATTATTCGGTCGTGAAGGTTCTCTACTGGCAAATACACCTATATCCTGCCCTTCTTTTTTTATCCTAAACTTATGATCAATATCATTTAATTTCTCTTTTGCTGCCTTATGCAAATAAAAAATAACATAAATATACTTGAACCTACTTAACTCTTTTAACCCACTCTGATATTCTTTATTAATCTCCAGATAATGACCTTCTTCATCACTATAGGGTTGTCCTGGTATATTATTCAAATTATTATAATTATTCCTTATGTACCCTACAGATGTAAAGTTAATTTCCATTTTCATCACCTTCTCTATATTTATCATTTATTTCTATCCCTTGTCTTTCTTTAATATTTTTTAAATAAAAACGTTGTGTTGGGTAAGCAAGTTCAATTCTTTCAACTTGTGAAAAAACCTTTAATATGTTCTCCCAGATTACACCCTCTGAATTCCTTCGCTGCTGGGGTTCACATAGATACCTTATAGTAAGTAAAACACCACTCTCCCTTACCCTGGTATAAACAATAGGTTCTAAGTTCCCATAGTATATCAAAAACTTCTTTGCTGCCTGGTCAATTTTAGTTCTATTAACCTCAACATCATCTGATTCCTCTCTAGCTATTGATAATAAAATTTCTTTTGCCCTTTCCCAATCACTTTCAAAGGTGATTAAAACTGGTATCTCATTCCAGATAAGTGAAAATCCAGCAGTATAATTGGAAATATCACAACTTAATATTTTGTTATTGGGAATATGTACCACTCTTCCAGTACTCTGATCTGCATCCACCCAGTTACCAATTTCTATTAAAGAAAACTGAAAAAGACGTATATCAATAACATCACCAGCCATTCCATCTATCTCTATTCTATCTCCAATAGAAAAAGGCCTTCTCCAAAATATAAATACCCAGCCTATAAAACTTGCAATCAAATCACGCAAGGCAATTGCTAGACCGGCAGTAGATAAACCAAGGTATGTTAAAAAAGATTTAAAACCCTTCAACCATATAGGAAGAATTAAAGCAAGGGTAATAATAAATGATAAATATGTTGTCATTTTACGCCATTTATAGCGAATAGTAATATCTTTTACGTTATTATTAATAAACTTGTTTACAAGCCATTTAAGAAGAGATATTATTAAAATTAGTAAAACAGAATATAACAGCTGATATCTACTATTATATAATAACTCTGATAATTCCTGTAACCAGGTTTCCTCTAACATTATTATAACCCCTCACCTAATTAAGTTCATCTATAATTCTACCATATATCTATTATTCAGTAAAATAAAAAACACCCGTTTTTACAAAACAGATGTTTAAATCTCTATTATTTAATATATTGCAAATAAAAAAATGGCTCCCTGAGCAGGACTCGAACCTGCGACTCGATGGTTAACAGCCATCTGCTCTACCAACTGAGCTATCGGGGAACACATATTAGTAAACGATATATAAATATAAATAAAATCGGCAGCGACCTACTCTCCCACAAAGTCACCCTTGCAGTACCATAGGCGCTGGAGGACTTAACTGCTGTGTTCGAAATGGAAACAGGTGTTTCCCCTCCGCAATTGCCACCGAAAATTTAGCTGCTTTTTTATGATATATTGAATATTATAGCCTACTTATTTCTCTTGTCAAGATAACAATTTCTATTGTTTGATATTAATTATTACGAACATTATAATTTTTAGCTTTTATGATTGAAGAAAAGGATTAAAAGAATTTTTGTCTGAACGAAGTGAGTTTAAATTCTTTCCTTTTCGTAATGAATAAAAGCGTTAAAAAAATTATTTATGAGAAATAATTAATATCAAATAATACTTTAGAATCATAACTTAACTATTCTTTCAAAAATGCATACAGGAAAATAATTTTTAAAGTTAAGATTAAGCCCTCGCCCTATTAGTATTGGTCAGCTTAATGTGTTACCACACTTCCACCTCCAACCTATCAACCTGGTCATCTACCAGGGGGCTTACCTCTTGCGAGTGGGATACCTAATCTTGAGGCTGGTTTCACGCTTAGATGCTTTCAGCGTTTATCCATTCCACACTTAGCTACTCAGCTATGCTCCTGGCGGAACAACTGATACACCATCGGTGTGTCCATCCCGGTCCTCTCGTACTAGGGATAGCTCCTCTCAAGTATCCTTCGCCTGCGACGGATAGGGACCGAACTGTCTCACGACGTTCTGAACCCAGCTCGCGTACCGCTTTAATGGGCGAACAGCCCAACCCTTGGAACCTGCTTCAGCTCCAGGATGCGACGAGCCGACATCGAGGTGCCAAACCTCCCCGTCGATGTGAACTCTTGGGGGAGATAAGCCTGTTATCCCCGGGGTAACTTTTATCCGTTGAGCGACGGCTCTTCCATTCAATACCGCCGGATCACTAAGCCCTACTTTCGTACCTGTTTGACTTGTTGGTCTCACAGTTAAGCTCCCTTTTGCCTTTACACTCTTCGTGCGATTTCCATCCGCACTGAGGGAACCTTTGGGCGCCTCCGTTACTTTTTTGGAGGCGACCGCCCCAGTCAAACTGCCCACCTGACAATGTCCCATGACCAGTTTATGGCCTCTGGTTAGAATTCCGCTAAAGAAAGGGTGGTATCCCACTTGCGGCTCCTTTGATACTAGTGTACCAAGCTCTTAGCCTCCCACCTATCCTGTACATCCTTTAGCAAAACCCAATATCAGGCTACAGTAAAGCTCCACGGGGTCTTTCCGTCCTGTCGCAGGTAACCAGCATCTTTACTGGTACTACAATTTCGCCGAGTCCCTTGTTGAGACAGTGCCCAAGTCGTTACGCCATTCGTGCAGGTCGGAACTTACCCGACAAGGAATTTCGCTACCTTAGGACCGTTATAGTTACGGCCGCCGTTTACTGGGGCTTAGGTTCTATGCTTTGGTTTTCACCTAACACTTCCCCTTGACCTTCCAGCACCGGGCAGGCGTCAGCCCCTATACTTCGTCTTACGACTTAGCAGAGACCTGTGTTTTTGCTAAACAGTCGCTTGGGCCTCTTTGCTGTGCCCACTTTCGTGGTACCCCTTCTCCCTAAGTTACGGGGTCATTTTGCCGAGTTCCTTAACAAGGGTTCTCTCGCGCGCCTTAGAATTCTCATCCCGTCTACCTGTGTCGGTTTGCGGTACGGGCACTATTAATCTCACTAGTGGCTTTTCTTGACAGCTTGTTTGACAACTTCCCCTCTCTCGGGTCCAGATCACCTTCGATAGTTAAATAAAGGGATTTGCCTCTTTATTCCTACCTTGGGCTTCTGCACACACCTCCAGTCGTGTGCTTTGTCTTTCTTGCCGTGTCCCCACTTCATTCAAACGATTAATAGCGGCATTGGAATCTCTACCAATTATCCATCACCTACGCCTTTCGGCCTCGGCTTAGGTCCCGGCTTACCCTGAGCGGACGAGCCTTCCTCAGGAAACCTTAGACTTTCGGCGGAGGGGATTCTCACCCCTCTTTTCGCTACTCATACCGGCATTCTCTCTTGTATAGCGTCCACTGCTCCTTACGGTACAGCTTCTTCCACTATACAATGCTCCTCTACCATGTGTAAACTGTTCACGCAATCTACTGCTTTGCTAAATAGACTTTAGCCTGGAGTCATTTGGTCAAAAGTCTCGTTTTGAATTTCTTTTTGTTACTTTTGACTAAATGTAACTCTATATCTCTATCTTTAGTTAACAATAGACTTCGTGAACAATTTACACATCCACAGTTTCGGTGACAGACTTTAGCCCCGTTACATTTTCGGCGCAAGGACGCTCGACCAGTGAGCTATTACGCACTCTTTAAATGTATGGCTGCTTCTAAGCCAACATCCTGGTTGTCTTTGCGACCTCACTTCCTTTCCCACTTAGTCTGTACTTTGGGACCTTAACTGGTGGTCTGGGCTGTTTCCCTTTCGACTACGAAGCTTATCCCACGTAGTCTGACTCCCAAGGCTTATAAACTTAAGTGTTCGGAGTTTGAATGGATTCGGTAACCTTGTTGGGCCCCTAGTCCAATCAGTGCTCTACCGCCTAGTTTTATTCCTTGAGGCTAGCCCTAAAGCTATTTCGAGGAGAACCAGCTATCTCCAGGTTCGATTGGCCTTTCACCCCTACCCACAACTCATCCAATGATTTTTCAACATCACCTGGTTCGGGCCTCCACGGGTTCTCACTCCCGCTTCACCCTGGTCATGGGTAGATCACCTGGCTTCGGGTCTATTCCTTGTAACTTGCGCCCTATTCAGACTCGCTTTCGCTGCGGCTTCACCTTTCTGGCTTAACCTTACGCTACTAAGAATAACTCGCCGGTCCGTTCTACAAAAAGTACGCGGTCAGACTTTCTAATAGTCCTCCCACTGCTTGTAAGCTTACGGTTTCATATTCTATTTCACTCCCCTCACGGGGTTCTTTTCACCTTTCCCTCACGGTACTTGTTCACTATCGGTTACCTGGTAGTATTTAGCCTTGGAAAATGGTCTTCCCTTCTTCCCACAGGGTTCCTCGTGTCCCGTGGTACTCTGGATAATCTAAGGTGTCTCTCCTTTTCACCTACGAGGCTTTTACTCTCTCTGGCTGACCTTCCCAGGTCATTCGGCTAAAGATTCAACTGCCTTTGTGATTCTACAGTCTCACTCTTGATTATCCTAAACCCACATTTAACAACGGCTGTAGCCTTACATTAAATGTGTTTGGGCTCTTCCCCTTTCGCTCGCCGCTACTTAGGGAATCTCTTTTGATTTCTTTTCCTCGGGGTACTTAGATGTTTCACTTCCCCCGGTTCCCTTCATATAGCTACTTCTTTCACTATATGATGACGGCCCTCTCGACCGTCGGGTTTCCCCATTAGGATATCCGCGTATCTACGCTTCTTAGCAGCTACTCGCGGCTTTTCGCAGCTTGGCACGTCCGTCTTCGGCTCCAGGTACCTAGGTATCCACCGTAAGCCCTTATTAGCTTAATCTTTCTTCTTAGAAAATTGTAGTACCTTCAACATTCCTTTCGGAATCTTTCTGGTACCTTCGTCTTTTCCTGTATGCAGTTTTCAAAGAACAGTTTTTTAGAATGTTTTTAGTTTAAGGTTTTTGCTTTAATCTAACCTCCAACCTCTTACTTCTAACTTCATAAGATGGTGGAGGTAAGCGGATTCGAACCGCTGACCTCCTGCTTGCAAGGCAGGCGCTCTCCCAACTGAGCTATACCCCCATTTTGGAAGTTGGATATTTCTCTAACCTCAAACTTCTAGTATGGTGCGACGGCCTCGATGGCCTAGCACCAAAATCTTCCTTGCGTCTTTAAAATGAAGATTTTGGTGGGCCTAGGTAGATTCGAACTACCGACCTCACGCTTATCAGGCGTGCGCTCTAACCAACTGAGCTATAGGCCCTTCTTTCAGGAAGAAAATCTTCCCTCAAAGTTGAACAACAAGCTTGACGCATTCTCCTTAGAAAGGAGGTGATCCAGCCGCACGTTCCCGTACGGCTACCTTGTTACGACTTCACCCCCCTTACCAGACACACCTTTGGCATTCGCAAATGACTTCTGGTGCATCTAACTCGGGTGGTGTGACGGGCGGTGTGTACAAGGCCCGGGAACGTATTCACCGCAGTATGCTGACCTGCGATTACTAGCGATTCCAACTTCATACAGGCGAGTTTCAGCCTGCAATCCGAACTGGGATCAGCTTTCTGAGATTTGCTCCACTTCACAGCTTCGCTCCCCTCTGTACTGACCATTGTAGCACGTGTGTAGCCCGAGGCATAAAGGGCATGAGGACTTGACGTCATCCCCACCTTCCTCCGGCTTTCACCGGCTGTCTCCTTAGAGTCCCCAACTTCACTTGCTGGTAACTAAGGATAAGGGTTGCGCTCGTTGCGGGACTTAACCCAACATCTCACGACACGAGCTGACGACAGCCATGCACCACCTGTCTCCGTGTAGTCAAAGACTAGACTCTACTTTCATAGATGGTCACGGGATGTCAAGCCTCGGTAAGGTTCTTCGCGTTGCATCGAATTAAACCACATGCTCCACCGCTTGTGCGGGCCCCCGTCAATTCCTTTGAGTTTCAGTCTTGCGACCGTAATCCCCAGGCGGGACACTTATCGCGTTAACTCCGGCACTGATGGATTCGAACCACCAACACCTAGTGTCCATCGTTTACGGCTGGGACTACCGGGGTATCTAATCCCGTTTGCTCCCCCAGCTTTCGTACCTCAGCGTCAGTTGCAGACCAGAGAGCCGCCTTCGCCACTGGTGTTCTTCCTAATATCTACGCATTCCACCGCTACACTAGGAATTCCGCTCTCCTCTTCTGCACTCAAGATAGGCAGTTTCAAATGCACCTTACCGGTTAAGCCGGTATATTTCACAGTTGACTTGCCTATCCGCCTGCGTACCCTTTACGCCCAGTAATTCCGGACAACGCTTGCTCTCTACGTATTACCGCGGCTGCTGGCACGTAGTTAGCCAGAGCTTCCTCCTTAAGTACCGTCAGGTCAATGCCATTTCCTGCATTGACGGTTCTTCCTTAAGGACAGAGCTTTACGACCCGAAGGCCTTCATCACTCACGCGGCGTTGCTCCGTCAGGCTTGCGCCCATTGCGGAAGATTCCCCACTGCTGCCTCCCGTAGGAGTCTGGGCCGTGTCTCAGTCCCAGTGTGGCTGATCGTCCTCTCAGACCAGCTACGGATCGTTGCCCTGGTGAGCTATTACCTCACCAGCTAGCTAATCCGACGCGGAGCCACCTCTCAGCGATGCCTAGGCACCTTTACTTAAGTGTAAATGCTTACTCTTAAGGCTATCTGGGATTAGTCCGGCTTTCGCCAGGTTATCCCTGACTGAGAGACAGGTTCTCCACGCGTTACTCACCCGTCCGCCACTACCCGGATCTTATCTTCATCCCGAAGGATTCTGTTAAGGCGGGTCGTTCGACTTGCATGTGTTAAGCACGCCGCCAGCGTTCGTCCTGAGCCAGGATCAAACTCTCCATTAAAAATTTTAATAGATTATTTGTGACTCTTTGAATACTTTTGAACTCTTTTGGATACTTGCCTTTTATTTAAAAAAGGCTCGCACTTGCGTCATTGCTTGTTGTTCAATTTTCAAGGAACATTAATTTGTTTATCTCACTGACTTTTTATTATCTGTCAGCGAATTATATCTTATCACTTTTAACCTCACTTGTCAAGAACTTTTATTTTATTTCAAAAATCATTTTCCAAGTGCTGTTAACAGCGACGTTTTACATCTTATCATCTCTGTCGATTACTGTCAAGTAGTTTTTTTTTGAAATAATCTTTTTATCATGCAACTACTTAATAGTTCCAACAACTTACCGCTTTTAGCGGCGACAAGATATATCTTAACATCTCTATCTCTTCCTGTCAAGGGCTTTTTGAGGTTAAGGAAATTCAAATATAAATCCTAATTATTAATTTTAATATAGAAACTTATTTCCTGATGATGACCCTCATTATCTACAACATGAAGGGTATGTTTCCCATGTTCTGGTAGTAATAACTTCTGATGTTTTCCAGTAGTACTCCCTAAATATTCTTGATCTAAATACCAAAATAACTTACTATTCTTACCAGTATGGGCTACCTTAAAGTTTACCTTCTGGTACTTTCCATCTGCCCCCCTGGGAATTGAAATTATACTATCTTGTTGGGGGTAAATAAACTCAATTGGATTACCATTACTAACACTAGGACAATCCTGCTTATGAGGTAAAGTGGTATAAACCTCATTCCCTCTCTCTTTTAAATAGGCTACTACCTGGGGTGGATAAACTAATTTTAAACTTTTGGCTAAGTCATCTCTATCCCAACACAGTGAACAAACCTCATAAGTCCCCGCTCGATTAGTATAAATAAGCTTTTCATAAGGAGAATATATCAAAGGCTGGGCTGATTTTGAGACTAAAGCATCTGTTAAATTTCCTAATCCTTCATTAATAATCTTATCTCTAATTCGATAACCAGTTTTAGTTGATACTTTTATTTTTTTTAAATCTCCTTCGGGTTCAGCAAAAAAATCCTGATAATAATTTTTGGGTAAGGCATTAAAAACACTAAAAAATAATGGTGCTGCTGCATTTAACCCGCTTATTTCCTCATTTTCTTGGCCATCAAAATTACCTATCCAGACTGCAATCGTCCACTCAGGGCTTACCCCAACAGCCCAGGCATCTCTATTCCCATAACTAGTCCCTGTTTTCCAGGCAATTCGCCATTTAGAAGAATAATCCCGCCAAAAATATTCTAAACCTGGTCGTTTCAGATCATCAATAATATTTAAAGTTAAATATGCTGAACCTTTACTAATTAGTTGTTTTAACTCCCCATTCTTACCCTTAGCTAAAACATGTAATCCAGAAAACCTACCATAATTCCCTAGCCCCCTATACAAAGCTACCATATCCCACATCTTAACTTCTGCTCCACCTAAAATTAAAGGGAGGCCATATCCCTTAGCATCTCTAAATAATGTGCTTACCCCCGCCTCAGTAAGAAAATTGTAAAACTCTGTAACCCCATAGTCATCCAATAAACTAACCGCGGGGGCATTTAAGGAATTAATTAAGGCCTCTCTTGCAGTAACTACTCCTTTAAATCGGTGATTAGCATTATATGGGGAATATGCCCCATAACTAACAGGAATATCCTCTATCTTACTCTCTGGAATAATTAATCCTTCATCCATAGCTAAGGCATATAAGAATGGCTTTAAGATTGAACCACTGGATCTTTTAATCTGCACCCCATCAATCTTCCCGGAATGTTGTTGATCAAAATAATCATTAGAGCCAATATAGGTCTTCACTTGCCCGGTTCTAGTATCAGCAATTAATACCGCACTATTATTGACCCCTTTTTGTTTCATCTTTTCCATATAATTTTTAACAAGATAATTAACCTGAATCTGCATTTTTTTATTGATTGTAGTCTTAATCAGATCCTGATTCAACTTATTTTTAAGACTCCTGGTTAAATGAGGTGCTGCTAAATTAAAAGGAACTTCTCGATTTGGAATCTCCTCAGCTTTAGCCAATCTACAGGTCATATCATCAATTATACCCCTGGCCTTTAATTTATCTAATAAACCATCTCTTTTCTGTTTCAATCTCTCCCTACCTCTAGTAGGTGTAATTAAACCTGGACTATTAGGTAACACTGCTAATAGGGAAGCCTGACCCCAGGTAAGCTGATCAGGTTCTTTACCGAAATACCTTAAAGAAGCAGCTTTATAACCGATTATATTTCCCCCATAGGGGGCATGGGTCAAGTATAATCGTAAAATTTCTTCTTTACTATACGTATTTTCTATTTTTAAGGCCTGTATTATTTCAATTAGTTTGTTACTAATTGTTCTTTCTTTTGCCCTGGTCAAACGAGCTACCTGCATAGTAATTGTGCTTGCTCCACTCACTTTGCTCCAGGCCTTTAAATCCTGAACAACTGCTCTAGCTACCGCCAGGAAATCAATCCCTATATGATTAAAAAATCTCTTGTCTTCAAAGTTAATTACTGATACCTTTAATTTTTTAGGAATCCCTTCTTCAACTGGCGGAAAAATCCACTGGTCTTTAGAATTTAAAAATATCCGTAAATATTCACCTGATTCATCAACTACTACTGTACTATAGTCATCCGGAAACAGAGGGACAGGCAGCCTACTTAGCTGCCATACCCCTCCACTTATCAATATAATCAGAATTAAACTTATTAAAATCGACCTTTTAAGCTTTATCTTATTCATTAATTACTTCCCCTACTTAGAACTTTAACTCTTGTTCCTGCTGTATTAGCTTTATATTTATTATTATACATTGCCTCTACTACTGTTGGCGGTAAGTAAAATTCCCCTACTGTCACAGTATTAATCTTAACTACAAACTCATAGTCATAATCATAATCCCCCATATCAAAGAACCATCTAATTCTATCATCTCTAATATCCATATATTCTTCATTATCCAAATCATAATCATCCATCCATTCAGGTAAACCTGAATCTGATAAACGGATATTTTCTATTTCCCAACCCGCTGGTAATATCTGAACCAAAGCCATCTCATTAATCTCTTCATCCACTGTTTTATCTACTGTAAAGTGGCCCCAGAAAGTAGTACCTTGTTCTAAATTACCAGGATCAATTTTATTTCCTTCCTCATCTAACCACTCTACCTGTAAAGCTAGATTTTTTTCTGATGGCTCTATTTCACCTCTTAAAGGAATCCCCTCCCATTCTAAAATAGCAAATAAAGGTGTTTCCATATTATTTCTCACTTTTACCTCCTTACCATAACTATCTGTTACAGGAAGGTTAGTAATCTTTTCAGCTGTATTAACTTGCTTGGTTACCCCTTTAGCAGAGATAACTTCTGCTTCTAAACCATCATCTTGATCATCTAAGGCAATTAAATACTTACTGGTGGCAAGTAATGAATAAGCAGTAGTCTGAGTTGAATACCAATCCTCTGAAGATAATTCTTTAGCAATATCATCGTATAAAACTAAACCTGTATCATATTTCTTAAAGCAAGTCATAATATCCAACATAATTGCTTTATCCCTCAAACTTGACCCATAAGTTCCAGCAGTTTCCTGATAATCTTCAACTTTAAAATCTAAATCTGCAATCAACTTGTTAGCTATCTTATCATAACCAGCTATTTTATAAGCGCCTGCTAAAAAGAACTTAGCAGTATTATTCATTTTATGTAATTCATTTTCCCGCATATAGTTCATTTCACTAACAAGTGATTTGTTAACTAAAGCAAGTAAATATAAACGATAAGCCCTGGTTAAACGTCCACCCTCTTTATCTTTACTCTGCTCCCTTTGATACTTTAGCCAGTCAGTAAACATATTATCTGGAACAGAATATCCATGGGCCTGGGCTTCAATTAAGAAATGTCCTACATAATTAGTACCCCATAAGCTGGCATGATTTCCATTAGGCCAGTAAGAGAATCCACCATTAGCTAACTGAAATTTTCTAAAGCGATTAATTGCTGCATTAATATTCTTATCAATTTCCTCAATTCGCTCCCTGCCTATTGGTAAAACCCCTGTCAAATAAAGCTGGGGAAAAACACTGGAAGTTGTTTGTTCAATACAACCATAAGGATATCTAATTAACCATTTTAAACGGTGATTGAGATTAAGGCTCCTGCGTTTAGACAAACTGACTTGAGCATAATTAGTATTTTCAATTCCTTTATTAGGAACCTTAAAAGAAACTTCTTTTCCAGCCTTAATTACCTGTTTGCTCGCCTTATATGTGTAAGGATTGTAAGGTCTAACTGCCAGATTAATTGCCTTCCCACTATGGTAATTATGTTTTTTATCTACAGCCGTAAATTCTATTTTAGCTTCACCAACACCATCTTTAGCCTTCAGGTCAAATTCTATATCCTTATTAGCTACACCATTAAAATGAAGCTGTTTTACTTGATCACCGATTATTTCAACTGGCCCTTCTACCTTCATTGTCACCTGCACATCAGTTAAATCATCTGCCATCCCAAATACAGTAACTGGCACTTTAATCTTATCTCCGGGACCTAATACCCTTGGTAAAGTAGGCATTAACATCAACTCTGTTTTTACAGGTATATTCTTCTCTACTTGCCCATAGTTTCCTTTATTAGCTCCAATAACCATAACCCTTACACTGCCAATATAGTTTGGCATTTTAAAATCAACTTCTGCATGACCTGATTGATCAGTCTTTAATGGACCTTTAAATAAAGCAACCGGTTCAAAGCGGTCCGTCTGTTCAGCCTGTAACTGTTTCTCTTGATATTTTTTAGACATCCCGCCACCAATGGAAAACACATTATAGATATAACCACAATCCAAACCGATAATGTCAGAAAAGGTATCAAAAGTCTTGGTGATCAAGCGCTCTTTTTGAAAGAAATAAGCTAGAGGATCAGGGGTTCTGAAATTAGTTATATCAAGTAATCCCTCATCCACCACTGCAATTGTAAATTGTGAGGCCCTCTGATCTTGGGTTTGAACTTCAATTTTAAACCCTTCTTTAGGTCTGATTTCTTCGGGAGTCTTTAGTATATAATTCAAACGCGCATCTTTCTTATTTACCTTGAGTGATTTTATCCCATACATCCTAATTGGCAGATCATTTCCATTGTCCTGCCGCTGATAAACTGAAATAAATACATAAGCATTAGGGATATACTCTTTTTTGATTGGTATTTCAAGAATAGTCTGATTCCCTTTAATCTCTTCCCATCTCTTATCAAATAGTTGCCCATTCTTCTCTACAGCTAATAAAATCCTACCCTCTTTAGGGGTATCAAGAACAATTTTAGCTATCTCTCCTGGATAATACTCCTCCTTATCAGATTTTAATGTCACAATATCAGCACTCTGTTTTGTCCCACTATCTCCCCACCAGTAAGATCTAAAGAAATAACCGGCCTTATGACCACCATTGACATCTTCTACTTCTAAAAACAACTCCCCATAATCATCAAGTTCATATTCTAAAGAAGCCAGATTTTCCTTAGAAGTCAAAGTACCTTGAGCAATTACCTCAGTATAGCTATCATTCTTGAAATGCTTTCTAAAGGAATCTCGGTCATCATACTCCCACCACCAATAACGACGCATTCGATAAATCTTGTACTTTAATTTTTCACCAGCAATTAATTCACCATCTTTAGAGACCAGTGCTATATCAAAGTTTACTTTATTGCCAATTTCTAAATCACTGTCTTCTAATTCCCTAATTCCTACATAGCGATCATAAACTTCAATGGGAATCCATTTAGTCGCCGGAACTGGTCTCCCACCTTTCTCCAAGACTTTACTATTAATATTAACCCTCAAGGCAGAAGGTACATCATGAATTTCTGGTAATTTCCAACTTATATCTGTTCTTCCCTCTTTATTAAGTTCTTTATTAAATTTTTCACTACTAATTGGACTAAAATACTGACCGGAATTAGTAAAAGTAAAATGTTTAAACCTATCAAAACTCACCTCATAAGGCTCAATTTTAATTATAGTCTTACTATCTAAGCCCTGAGCTGGGGCACCAAATAAATACTTAGAAGATAAAGAAAAATTAACTTTAGAATCACTTAATTTCAATTTTTCCTTTTCCGGCTCAATATTGACCTCTATTCTGTAAGGCACTACTGATTCAACCTTTAATTCTTTATAAAATGACCGACCAGCAATTTCTGCTTTCATTTCCCAATTTCCAGTTAAATCTGTCTTTTTAGTAGCAAAAGCAAAAGTATAAAAACCATCTTCAGCCTTTCGACTGGTCTCTTCATAAACTAATTTGCGTTTAGGGTTATATACCTTTAAAGTTACTGGATGATTACTTGGGAAGGTATTATCTTCATTCCTGACAATTACTGATAGATTAATTTTATCACCTGGTCTATAAACCCCCCGATCAGTATACATAAATGTTTTAATACCAGCTTCATTATTAATACCACCTGTATTAAATAATGAACTATCTAATTTTGTTTCACCAAACTCTAAAATAGATAAGTGCCGTCCTTTTTCTACCACTAAATACTCGGCTTCTTTATTCAAGACACAAATCCCATTTTCATCAGTGGTTGCTACTTCTATCAGTTCAGCATCATGATCATAATCATCATAATTATCTCCATCATCGTCTCCATAATCACCATCATCATCGGATCTGTCATTATAATCACCTGTACCATCATACTCATCTTTCAGCTTAACTATTGCATTCTCTACCGGCCGGGCTGTTAATAGATCTGTTACAAAAACATAGGTCTTATTAGCTGTCTTTTTGACTGTTACCCCTAAATTACTGAGAATAATATGTTTAGTCTTCCTCCCATTTGATCTAACATAAGATTCAGCGTCATAGTCATCCCAATCTTTCGGCATATATAGGGTATCATCTTCATCAAATTCAAGCTGTACAATATATAATCCCGGCTGACTTTCTTCTATTGCTGATGATAGATCAAGCTGGGAAGTAATCCATTTATTCTTTTCTTCACCAATCTTAAGGCTTTTAACCTCTATTACCTCCCCTGCCCATTGAAATGAACGTTCATCATATTCATCATAACTATCACTATTGGGACGATAAGAATGCCGTTCTATGAATTCAATTAGATTATGGGAACTAACTTTCTTTAATTTAGCTGTAACTCGTCTAACATTCATAGTCTGAAAAGTTATTTTTTGTTTTTTAGCTGTCGTTAAAAACATTCCTGATTGAGCAAACCTAAGTTTAGGTTCTATATCAGAAATTTTGACTGTAAAGTCTACATTTTTAGTAGTAGCTAATTTACTGCCCAATTTCCCTTTAATTCCTTTAAATACTTTAATTCTATACTTTTGATCGGCTTTAAACTCACCAGCTAGTATTAAGGCCCTACCGTCAACATTTACCTCATAATCAAGTCCTGGTTCTACATTTAAATATGCTTCATAATTTAAATCTTTAGCCAAGTCATCTGAAAAAATCATCCTGATATTGGAATGATCATCAACCTTTTCTTCCTCAATATTTAATATCCTTAAGGGACCTATTGCTGGTAAAAGATAACTCTGTTTAAAATCTTTATGTAATCCTAACTTTTCTTTCTTGATTACTAAGGAAAAGTTTTGATCCTCTTCAGTCTGAGTCAGCAGGTCTGAAACCAGTGTGAAATTGTAATTATCAGCTGTTTTAACTTCTAAATCCATCCTTTTAGAGCCTGTAAACCCTATCGCTTCTTTGACTACATCTTTATCTTCCTTTTCAGCCAGCTTAAGCCTAGCAACAAACCTGGCTTTCCCTTGATTACTACTACCTGTTAATTCAAATTCACCATCTAAACTTTCTAAATACTGTCCTAAGGTTTTAAACTCAATTCCTTTTTTTACTGGAGAAACCTCTTCTAAATTAAGAAACAATTTATCTAAGTGGATAAATCCTGTATAATCCTGATTCTTTACTAACTTTTCTTCTGGTTTAAAAACTACTGTTTGTTCATCACTCCAATAAACTTCCCCTTTTAATTCAGGAATAAAAGTAAATATACCCTTATTTTTGATTGTCTCCCCTACATATCTTTTATACACTTGTGGTTTGGCAAATCTAACGGCAATCTTATCATCTGATTTTATTAACCCTGATGTAACACGAATTATTTTTTTATCCTGTTTTTGATTCATCACCATTTCACTTACTTGATCTTTACTTAAGATCATATTTTTCCCCGCTAATACACCAAGAACCATTATAAGTAACAATACAGTTAAGGTTACTTTTATATTGTTAGTTAATAAATCTTTTATTTTATTAAACATTTATATTCCCCCTATTTTTTTTATATATTTCATGTATAAGGTTAAATCAATATCCCTACCTTATTTCTTAGAGATACTTCTGGCTAAACCTTTATACCTCCTAGCACTATAATTCATATCCCTTAAAGCCCTCCAGGACCAATTGAAAAATTTAACCTTCCACTGGCTGCCCACTGTATTTGTTTCAATAGAAGTTATTCCATAATTATTTTTAGTAACATAAAAAAACATATGTCCATTCTTAACAAGCATATCCATTAATGCTAATTGATTATAAGTAATTTTCTCGGCCAATTGACTGCTGTAAAGAAACTTCCAGGAAGGCTCTCTAGAATCCAAATCTAAAACAACTGATATCAGTCCTGAACAATCCAGACCAGTTGTTCGAGGTACATAATTAAGGGTAACCCCTACATTACCCACAATAGCTCCTTTGCTAACTGCATCTACAAAGTTTTCCCATTTTTGACTCTTGCTTTTAGTTTTTAGGGAATCATATCCTCCCCAGCAATACGGTATTCCCGTCATTTTTCGTTTTTCTTTTATTTTTTTTAAATAAATTGGTGTTACAACATCACTTAGTTTATTTGTATTAGATTTAGGGTCATAAGTCCATTTTAAATTAATAAGTTCAATAGCTTTATTATACAAATTTTTTCTAACTGCTAAATACTTATCTTCCACTGAAGAAAAATTATCAATAGTAGTCATATCTTGTGTATTATTAGCCGCTTCTAGTACTTTCAAGTCACTGTTTTCTTTAAATTTAAGTTTAAAAACCTTAAGTTTATTCTTTTTTACCAATAATTGAAAAACATCCCCCGATTTATTAATATCTAAATACTTAAATGGAACAATATAATTTTTTTCATCAACAGTATCAGCTATTCCAAATAATTTTCCAGTATTGTTAAACCTATAAATTCGTTCTTTGATTTCAATTTTGTCATTTTTATCTCTCACCTCTGTTCCCAGGATATATATATATCCCTGCTCATCAATCCCTATCAACTGTTTATATATCTGCCCTTTTAAATCCAGCTTAAATTTATCCATATTTATTTCTTTTTTTTCTCCACTTCTAAATAAATTAAGAAAATTAGTATCATATAAAACAGATATTTGTTTATCCTGATAGTTATTGACTAATCTTATAGGCATAGTCTTGTTAAATTTATTTCTTTCCTGAATTGCCATTTTAATCATAGTTGGGATATCATATTCATTCAATTCACGTCCATCTTCAAGAAAAATCTCTCTTATTTTACCCTGATCCTCAAATATGTATAATAAATCATTATTAATACCTATATCCCTGGGTTGATAAAAATTAGAGATATCAATTTCCTGCTCAAATTTATTTTTGCAATAGACTATAATCTTTCCTGTAGCAAAATTAGATAGATATATTTTCTCTTTATCATCAACTGTAAAAGTCTCAATACCTGCCCTTCTTAAAATGCTTTTACCATTATTCCTTAAAGAATAATCTATTTTTGAATTATTCGTAATTAAATCAATACTTAATACTTCTTCATAGTTAATATCTTTATTAATACTTTTATTTGAAGAATATACTATAATAGAATTAAATAATTGTATTAAAATAATAAATACAATTAAGAAGAAAATCATCTTAATATTACTTTTCACAATATCACCTCTACTGCCTCTTTTGATTCAATTAAGAATAAAACAATATACTTTTTTATTATTTTAACGGACATATTAAAGTTATTTTATTCTTTAAACTTTTTAATTCAGTGATAAAAAATATTAAAGAAATAATAAACATCAAAGATGCAATTACAATATTTAAAAACAACCAACCATTAAATTCAATTTCAATATGAAAACGCCACATTATATATAAAGGTACAATAAGTAATAACATATTACTTATATAAATTACCGCCAACTTTAATTTTTTAGCTATTGATTGTAAATAAACAAAGATAATACCTTTGAATAAAAGAAGGGGAATTATAAAAATATAATAATTAAGAACCTTTCTTGCCGTATCAATCATATTTAGGTCATGAACAAATAAATTCAGGATATTTTTAAAAAATATTAGTGGAATTAATAAACTTAATACTAATAAAGGTAAAATTAAAGCACAGTTAAATAATAATTTCTTTGTTCTAATAAAATTATTTTTAGTATAGTTATAAGTAAAAACAGGTCTAAGCCAGCAAAAAACACTAAGCAGTGAAAGTACAGGTATATATATATTTGTATTTATTAAACTAATACTCACTAATTGCTCTATACTAAAATTAGTAAAACAGTTTATAAATATATTATAAAAAGTTTGGCTTAAAAAGAACAAATAGGGAAATATACCCATAAGAAGAATATCTAAAGATATCTTTCTTAATTTTAATTTATTCCACCTTAATTTAGGGACATTACTCTCCTTTTTAGTAAAATGATTTAAAATTAAAAATACTATAATTAGGTCTGACAAGTTAAACAATAAAGCCCGATAGATAATCCCTAAATCAAATTTAATATCTATCCCCTCTTTAACTAATCTAGTCTAACTTTTCTTTTAAACCTAACGATTTACTCAAAAAAATTGTTTATTCTAATTTCTTCCCTTTCCATATTATTTGCTTGAAAAAGTTCTTTTCTTTGATATTTTAAAACACCAGCTTTTATCAAATGTTTTTCCCCAATCGGATCCCAACTTTATTATTATTATTATTATAATCTTTACTTTTTGTAATACTAGCATCTATATTATTCACCAATTTATAATGTACATCTAACGGATAACCCTTTATTCCTATCTTTTCAGCCTTTTATGTATTTTATAATGTTAATTTTAATCTTGGATACTTGAAACCATAAAATGTTCTAGATAAATAAAGTTATAAAAATTAACAATTAAATACTATTAAGTATTTCACTAACTGTATTACTGCTAAGTCTTACTTTCACATCAGATTCTTCATTATGATTATACTTACCTTTTTCATTTATTATATAAAATTCAAAACACAAATACCCTTCATGACATTCTTGACAATAATGTAATATTCCATTGGCAAAGATTTCACTAGTATTCTCTCTTTCAAATGGATTTGAATCAATAATTTCCATAATTCTTGATGAATTCTCAGTTTTTTCATCACAATACTCTATAATATTGTTAATCTGCTCCTGAATATTATCAACAATCTTTAGTAATTCCTTTTCTTTCATGTATTTACTACACTTTTTACAATAAATAGCAGATTCAATAAAAGCACTGTATACAACATATCCGCCAAATAAAAAACCGAAAAAATCCAACGCAAAAAATAACCAGTTTACAAACTTATTCCCTTCTACATTTCCTATTGTATGCCTTTTATGACTAAAACTTATTGATTGAGAATTTACTTTATCAATCAAAAAGTTAAAAAAGTTTACTTCTTGGTTTGTATCTTTAAAGTAGAATTCACTAACATGACTCCCTTTGAACCTATAATTGTAACTATAATCATCATCTATATAAGTCACCTGATAATACCCAAATTGTACAAGAAAAAACATTAAAACAGCAATTATTACCAGTACTTTAATCTGTTTCTTGGCAGGTTTTATATTTAATCGTTTTATCCCTAATGAATATCCAGAAGTCATTATCGCACCAGAAATTATTGAGCCAACAGGAATTATAAAAAACAAACTTAAAGAAGTCAATTCAAACCCAATAAGAATCTTAATTCCAACTAATATACTTACTCCAACTAAACAACTTAATAACGAGAATAAAATTAACAACATAATATATACCTCTCAATTTTTTGATTTTTTATAAATATAAATAATACTTTTTTCTAAACTAAAATTTAACTTTTTCCACTCTCCCCTCATACCCTCTTTAATTCTGCTCGTCAAGACAACTATGAACAAAAAGGTTTTTTGAACCTAATCATCAACACTATAATATAAATACCAATTTCCTTCAATATGTCTAAATTTGTAATATGCTAAAGGTTCATCCTTCTCTCTCTCCTTCTGGTAATCCTCATCCAGGTTTCTTACCACCTCTAAATGTGCTGGAATTTGCTTTTCACAATATTCATAGCCCTTGGCTGCACCTGTTACACTAAGACCTACCGCATAGACATTAAATGCAATATTTTCATTCTTATCATAGCTTTTTATCTGCTTAATCTTTAATTCTTTTAATAAATCCCTATACTCTTTTTTCCTTTCTTCACTGATAGCATCCATAGGAGAGATTGTTTTCTGAGAAATATAGCCCAATTCTTTATCCTGCCTAAACATAGTAATTAATTTCTTGAAATCACTTCTATGTTCTCTAAAATTATTAATTAAAATATCATCAGCTGGAGCTGAATCACAGGCAGTTAATAACAATAGTATTATACTTATTAAAAATAGAAAAACAAGTTCAAATCGCTTATTATACAATTTTAAAATCTCCTTTATAGATCTGTGTTAAGTTTCTATACTCCAGTTAATAATATGGTTAAATAATTAAAAATCATATTAAAACAAAATACCACAGGTACTCCGCATTATGAATAAAAAAAATGAAATTATAGCAAATTTAATAAATTTACACAAACACAATCACTATTATATCTTTATATATAAAAAGATTTAATAGGTCTTTAGAATCATATCGCTGTTCTGCAAAAAATTTCTAAAAATAATATACTCTATTCATTTAATAAAGAAAATTATAATCATCAAATATGATAAAGCAATTTTTTACTCAAAGTAAAAGGATCCAGGGGTTAACTTATAACCCCTGGACCCTTTTATTCTCTTATTTAAACAAATATTTATTGTTATCTAATATTGAACTATTTATCTCCTTTGCTCTTACTGCTGCCATGATAATTATTTATAGCATCTTTAAGGGCATCTGTAGCCAGGTTAGAACAATGCATTTTAGCAGGTGGTAAACCATCAAGGGCTTCTGCAACAGTATTTTTGCTTATCTGGAGGGCTTCATTTATTTTTTTGCCCTTGACTAATTCGGTAACCATACTACTGGTAGCAATAGCTGCCCCACAACCAAAGGTTTTGAATTTTATATCTTCAATAACATCATCATCTTTTATTTTAAGATAGAGTTTTATAATATCTCCACAGACTGCATTCCCTACCTCACCTACAGCATTAGCATCTTCTATCTGACCAACATTACGCGGATTATTAAAATGTTCCATTACTTTATCAGAATACATTATAACCTCCCCTTTCATTGAACGATTATGTCAATTATACACTATATAATGGAGACATATCCCTGATTTTCTGTATTATTCCCGGTAATACCTCAAGTAGATAAGTAACATCTTCTTCAGTATTATTAATTCCCAGGGTAAGTCTTAATGAGCCATGAGCAATTTCATGTGGATGTCCAATAGCCAGAAGAACATGTGATGGATCAAGAGAACCAGAAGTACAAGCTGAACCACTTGAAGCAGCAATACCCAACATATCAAGATTTAATAAAATAGATTCCCCTTCAATATATTTGAAACAGAAATGAACATTATTGGGTAAGCGTTTTTCACCTTCTGGACCATTTAAAATAACATCATCAATCTCCTTATTTATACCTGATATCAATCTATCTCTCAACTTCTTAATTCTTTTATTTTTATTATCCATATTTTCTAAGGCTAATTCAGCAGCCTTTCCTAAACCTACTATACCCGGTACATTCTCCGTACCACCTCTGCGTTTCCATTCCTGGGCACCACCTGACATTTGAGGTGTAAGTTTACTACCTTTTCTAACATATAGAGCACCCACACCCTTAGGGCCATTAATTTTATGAGCCGATAATGATAATAAATCTACCTGTAAATCATTAACATCTATTGGAATTTGACCAACTGCCTGCACAGCATCAGTATGGAAACAAACATCTTTTTCCCGTGTAATTTTAGCAATTTCTTTAATAGGTTCTATAGTTCCTATTTCATTATTGGCCATCATTATTGTAACCAGTATGGTATCGTCTCTAATTGCCTCCTTCACATCAATAGGGTCAACAAACCCTTTTTTATCAACATCCAGATAAGTAACCTCAAAACCAAGATACTTTTCAAGGTATTGACAGGAATGTAATACAGCATGGTGTTCAATTTTTGATGTAATTATATGGTTCCCTTTAGACTTAAGAGCCATCGCAGTCCCTTTAATAGCCAAGTTATCGGCCTCTGTGCCTCCTGAAGTAAAAATAATCTCCCTATCACTACTGGCCCCAAGTAAACGTGCAACCCTTTCTCTCGCTTCACCTACAGCCATAGCAGCTTCCTGAGCAGTTGTATAAACACTTGATGGATTACCATAAGAATTAGTAAAATATGGTTTCATGGCTTCAAATACTTCCTCTGCAACAGGTGTTGTTGCTGCATTATCTAAATATATCTTGTTCATTATTATCACCCCTTAGATATGGTATATAAAATTCCCTTGATTAGCTTGATAATCTCGCTTTAAGCTGGCTAAAGTAACTGAATCAAAAAACTCATCAATTTTCTCCTTAACCTGTATCCAGAGTTTCTGTGTAACACAATTACTATTATAATCACAATCATTATCATCTATTACACATTCAGCCGGGGCAATCGGACCTTCCAGTGCTGTTATAATATCCTTAACTGTAATTTCTTCAGCTGGATGGTTTAACAGATAACCCCCCTGTGCTCCTCTCACACTCTTAACAAGTCCTGATTTTCTCAAATTAGCAAACAACTGCTCTAAATACTGTTCAGATATTTTCTCCCTTTCAGCAATCTCTCTTAAAGGGATTGCCCCTATGTTCTCATGTACAGCTAAGTCAATCATCGCTCTCAAACCATATCTTCCCCTGGTAGAAATCTTCATAACTGTCACCCCTGTATGAATTCCTAGTAATCTTATCAACTTTCTAATACTATTTTAGCATAGTAGTTACAAACTGTCAATAATTTCTCCCAAATACTTAAAAAATACTCCTCTAAATCTTATAAATAAACCCTTTCAACAACTCTTATATCCACTTTATTACCAGTATGTTCGATCAATTTTTTTTCCAGTGTTTGATAATTTACAGGTCTGATTAAAACATTTATATCTCCACCATCATTTTTATAATCAGTAGACAATATCTGACCACCTACTGCTTCAATCTGACCCAGGATAGTACCGATTAATTGATAGGTTCCTGAAATAATAAGTTTATCAAATAGTTCAAGCTTTTTAATGCCTGCTTCCTTAATAGCAAGTTTGGCACTATTACCATAGGCCCTTATCAAACCACCTATACCTAATTTAGTACCTCCAAAATACCGTGTTACCACTATCACGGTATTACTAAGACCTTCACCTTCAATAGCCTGTAATACAGGAGGCCCAGAGGATCCAGCTGGTTCACCATCATCATTAGAATATTTTATTGCCTGATCACCAGTACCCAGTTTATATGCTGAAACATTATGGCTAGCATCATGATATTTGTTCTTAATATTACTAACAAAGTCATTCGCATCTTCTTCATTATTTATAGGGGCTATACTAGCAAAAAACTTACTATCTTTTACTTTATTTATCACTTCAATCCTACTGGCTGCTGTATAAAAATATTCTTCCACCCCTATCACTCCTTTTGATAATACCAAAGAAAGATATTACTCATCTGTCCGCCCAACATTTCTTTTATACAGTTTTATCATTCTTTCTTTTATTGCAATCTCCTTACCTTCTGTTCCAGGTTGATAAAACTCTAAACCATCTAAACCATCAGGTAGATACTGTTGTTTAACATAATTATCTGGATAATCATGAGGATATTTATATTGCTTACCATGTCCCAGGGTTTCTGCCCCTTGATAATGGACATCTCGCAGATGTAATGGAACAGAACCAGTAGGGTTATTCTGCACATAATTCACTGCAGTATCTATAGCTCTTACTACTGAATTACTCTTAGGTGCTGTGGCTAGATAAAGAACTGCTTCAGCCAGGGGTATTCGTGCCTCTGGAAAACCAACATGTTCAACTGCCTGAGCAGCCGCCACTGCTATCTCTAATGCCGCAGGGTCAGCCAGCCCAATATCTTCTGCAGCATGAACAATCACGCGCCTGGCAATAAATCTAGGATCCTCACCGGCCACTATCATCTTAGCTAACCAAAATAATGCTGCATCAGGATCTGAACCACGTATACTCTTAATAAAAGCTGAAATATTATCATAGTGATTATCACCATTTTTATCATAATTTAAAACTTTCTTTTGTAGTGATTCAGCAATTACCTCTTTATTTATTGTTATTAGACCATCTTCATCAAGAGGGGTTGTCAAGACAGCTAATTCCAGGGCGTTTAGGGCAGTCCTTGCATCACCAGCTGCTAAGTCAGCTATATATTCCAACTCTTTCTTTCCAATACCTATTTCATAGTCACCCAACCCCCGTTCTTTATCACTAAGGGCCCTTTTCAGGATAGAGATAATTTCTTTATCTTGCAGTGGTTTCAAACTAAATATCCTGGAACGTGATAATAATGGTGAATTAACCTCAAAATATGGATTTTCTGTTGTAGCCCCTACCATTATTATCGTCCCTTTTTCTACAGCAGGTAATAAGGCATCCTGTTGAGATTTATTAAAACGGTGAATCTCATCTATAAATAAAATTGTTTTTTGATTATGTAATGACAAATTATTAGCTGCCCGTTTAATTACTTCACGCAATTGTTTCACACCAGATGTTACAGCATTTAAACGAATAAAATCTGCCTCAGTATGATTAGCTATCACATAAGCCAGGCTTGTCTTTCCAGTACCAGGAGGTCCATAAAAAATTAGTGATTGTAAACGGTCTGCCTTAATAGCCCGATTTAACAATTTCCCCTCACCTATAATCTCTTCCTGACCATAAACCTCATCAAGTGTACGGGGACGCATGCGAAAAGCCAATGGTTTATCTGCCATCTCCTCAGATTGTTTTTGTTCAAAGAGATTAATAATCATCACCCCTGAAATCAATAATATTTTTTTCAGTGATAATCATTTCAACTGGTAAATCATGCTCCTCAAGTGTAAGTTCATTCAGCAGAAAACTATCAAATACAAATCCAATTGTCCGGGTAATTTCTGATAAACGGGATAGAAAACGGTCATAATAACCACCACCATAACCCAATCGATACCCTTTTTTAGTAAAAACCATTCCCGGAACTACAACTATATCTAAATCTTTGATAGATTGATTTTCTTTTTTCCTTGGTTCCATAACCCCATAAACCCCTTCAATCAAATCTTCTTTTATATCATTTATCCGACTTATTTGGAGCTCTTTTTCGGCCACTACTGTATAAGGGAGAAAAACCTCCTTATTTTGAACCAATAATTTATCTATAATATCATGGGTAATGACTTCATTTCTAAAGGAATAATAGAGCATAATCCTTTCAGCAGCTATTCTATCAACTATATCCAGAAATTTAGCGGCTATTTTATCACTGGCCTTTTTAACCTGTCCGGCTGTAAGTGAGCTGCGTTTAGCTAAATATTTTTCCCTTAATTTTTTCTTATCTATCATACTTATCACCACCTTAAAATAATTACAAATCTAATTATAATACTATTTTAAGCAAATTACTAGCTAATCTATAATAACTAGTTTTTTATAATATATATTTATCTATAATTATACAAATTATAGTATCTTATGCCTATAAAAAAACTAACCTTAATGGTTAGTTTTTCGTATGTTCCACCATGCCGTGTGATCACTGTTTTTGATCCCTATCTTCCAGGTGGGTGCCCTCCTATCTGGTTTACATGTCCTGCAAAAAGGCATATGCGCCGCAGATAGAGTCCAGGCTCCCTATGTGTAGGTGTTGGTCAAAAATTGTATAATCATCACGCACACAGTAGAACAACCACTCTTAATTTAAATATATACTATCATAAAAACCCTGTCATTGCAAGCATATTGGCCACTAGTAAAAACAGGAAAATGCTTAAAAGAATGAGTAATATTAAGAGTTTTTTGTACATATCTTTATAATAAGAAAGGGGGTAATCAAATGGTTGCCGAATCCCTGACAACAATTGCCTTGCTGGCTGTTATTGTTGAAGTGGTAACTAATGCAATTAAAGGTGCCATGCCTTTTATTAAAGGAGGAGAAAATAAAAATGGCAGCCGGATCGCAGCTGCCGTAGTAGGAATAATCCTATGTATCTCAACACACATAGGTATCTTACAAAAATTTGATATAGGAATTAGTCAACCAATAATAGATTACATAATTACCGGTATTATTATTTCAAGAGGTTCTAATGCAGTCCATGATATAATATCGGTTTTTGATAAACAAAAAACAAATATTATTTAGTCTACTTTAATTCCTAACTCCCTTAACTGCTTTTCAGAAACTCTTGAAGGAGCATTTGTTAAGAGAGAAGTCGCCTTCTGAGTTTTAGGAAAAGCTATCACATCCCGAATAGACTCTGTTTTACCAAGGATCATAATTAAACGGTCGAGTCCAAAAGCAATTCCACCGTGTGGAGGAGTACCATATTCAAAGGCCTCCAGTAAAAATCCAAACTTTTCTTCTGCTTCCTTATCACCAATATTTAAGACTTTAAATATTTTTTCCTGTAGTTCACGATTATTAATACGAATACTTCCACCACCTAATTCCTCACCATTTAAGACCAGGTCATAGGCTCTCGATCTCACTTTTTCTGGTTCCATCTCCAATAAAGCAATATCTTCGTCAAGTGGCGAGGTAAACGGATGATGCATTGCATCATAGCGATCCTCTTCCTCATTATATTCAAGTAATGGAAAATCCACAATCCAAACAAATTCATATGTTTCCTGGTCAACAAGACCTTCTTCTTTAGCAATTTCCAAGCGCAGATTCCCCAGTGAACTGGCCACTATAGAAGGATTATCAGCAACAAACAGGAGCAAATCACCTTCTTCAGCCTGCATTCTTTGTTTAATACCATCTATCTCAGCATCAGTGAGAAACTTGGTAATAGGTGATTTCAAGCTGCCTTCTTTAAGTGCTATCCAGGCCAGACCCTTTGCTTGATATATTTTAACAAAATCAGTATAAGCATCTATTTTACTTCTGGGCGAAGATGCCCCACCCTTAAAGTTAATACCCCTGACTTGACCTCCATTTGCAACAGTACCACTAAAAACCTTAAATTGACTATCAATAACTAAATCAGATATATCCTTAATTTTCATGTCGAACCTCAGATCAGGTTTGTCTGAACCATAATTATCAATAGCCTCCTGATAGCTCATGACTGGTAATCTTGCTGGTAGTTCTATACCTTTAATTGCAAATAATCTCCTCATCAGGCCATCTACCATTTCAAAGATATCTTCTTCGTTAATAAATGACATCTCAATATCAATCTGGGTAAATTCAGGCTGTCTATTTGCCCTTAAATCTTCATCCCGAAAACACCTGGCTATCTGAAAGTATTTTTCCACCCCAGAAACCATTAATAACTGCTTATAGATCTGTGGTGACTGTGGCAGTGCATAAAAATTACCAGGATTAATCCTACTGGGCACCAGATATGTCCGGGCACCTTCAGGAGTACTCTTACCCAGTATAGGGGTTTCAACTTCCCAAAATTCATTTTCATCAAGATAATCCCTGGTAGCTTTCATTACCTGGTGTCTCAAGGCAATAATATCCTTCATTTTAGGTCTTCTCAGATCAAGATAACGGTACTTTAGTTTAATATCCTCATTTATGTCTATATCATTATCAATTATAAAAGGAGGAGTTTTTGCTTTATCAAGAATTATTAATTCCCTGCCATTAAGCTCAATCTCACCTGTAGGGAGATCAGGATTAATATTACCCTCTGGTCTTTTTTCTACCTTTCCCTTAACAGCTACAACGTACTCTGAACGCAGTTGATCTGCCAGTTGAAATGACTCCTCATCTATATCAGGATTAAATACAACCTGTACAAAACCTGAACGGTCCCTCAAGTCAATAAAAATAACCCCACCATGATCTCTCCTTTTCTGAACCCAACCCATAACAGTAACAGTCTCCTCTGCATTTGTCAGAGATAATTTACCACAGTGATGGGTTCTCTTAAATCCCTTTTTTACTTCACCCATAACAAGCTTCCCCTTTCTAAACCATTGATTGCATTTTTTCTGTCATCTCTATCAGCTTTATTTCAAGCTCTTCACCAGATTTCATATTCCTTATTGTAGCAACTCCATTATCTAGCTCATTATCACCAATAATAATGGTATAGGTAGCATTCATACGATCAGCAGATTTCATCTGCCCCTTAACACTTCGTCCCAGGTAATCCATTTCAACCTTCAAACCGACTTCCCTTAGTTTATATATATATCCAAAAGCAGCCTCTTTGGCCTTTTCACCTATTGTAGTAATAAAGAGGTCAAGGCTTTCTTCAATAGGCAGTTTAATACCCTGTCTTTCAATAGTCAAAAGTATTCTCTCCAGACCAATAGCAAACCCTATGCCAGGTATAGCCTTATCTCCAATCTCTTCAGCAAGCCCATTATAACGCCCACCACCAAAAATAGTATCCTGGGCGCCAAGTCCAGTATATTTAACCTCAAAGGCAGTATTAGTGTAATAATCAAGACCCCTTACCAGGGTTGGCTCTACTATATATTTAACCTCAATAGAATCAAGGTATTTTTTTACCATATTAAAATGCTGATTACATTCCTCACAGAGATAATCTGTAATTATAGGTGCTTCTTTAATAATCTCATTATCTATCTTACAGTCCAAGATACGAAAAGGATTACGTTGTAACCTGCGCTGGCAGTCAGAACAGAGTTCATCCTCATATTTTAATAAATATGCCTTCAGCTTATCTATATACTTAACACGGCATTCAGGACAGCCAATACTATTTAGATATACCTCTAAGTTATTTAAACCAAGTTTTTTTAATATATTAAGTCCCAAGGCTATTACTTCAGCATCAAGTGCCGGGTCATTGGAACCAAAGGCCTCTATCCCCAACTGATGAAACTGACGAAATCTACCTGCTTGCGGTCTTTCATAGCGGAACATAGGTCCAAGATAATAATACTTTGTTGGTTGTGCCTGGCCATATACCTTATTTTCCATAAAAGACCTGACAACAGAAGCAGTTCCTTCTGGTCGAAGAGTTATACCCCTACCACCCTTATCTGTAAAGCTATACATCTCTTTTTCCACAATATCTGTCACTTCACCAATACCCCTTTGAAATAATTCTGTATATTCAAAAATAGGGGTCCTGATCTCATGATAATTATAGTTATGTAGTATTTTTTTTGTTAAGTCTTCAATATACTGCCATTGTAAAGAAACGGGGGGCAAAATATCATTTGTCCCCCGTGGTGCTTTAAGTTTCATCTAATCACCCTTATTATTCATTAGTTGTATCATTATCATCAGTTGATGATTCAATATTTTCTTCCTGTTCAGCTTTTATTTTTTCCTGTATTTCCTTTATTATTGCTGCCTCTTCATCAGCCTTTTCATCTGCACCTAACTGGCTGTAAACCATAAAAACCCTATAATGGGCCATTATATCATCACCAGCTAGTTTTGATGCTGCATCAATTTTAGCTAAGGCATCTTCAGTCTCTACTTCATCTCTCCCGGCAAGAAAATTACCATATAAAAGATTTAGTTCCCAATCTTCAGGGAAGGCCTCAACAGCCTTTTTATATGTCTCATCAGCCTTATCTATCATTGAATTAGCCTTATAAGCCTCAGCAAGATATAGATAGGTCATTGGTACAGGATAAGTCTTCAGAGCAAGTTCAAGTTGTTCAACAGCCTTTTGATAATTCCCCTGTGATAAATATTTATATCCACTTAATTGTGGATCATTTATCTGGATATCGCTTTCAGCCTTAACACTTTCAAGCCAGTTAGCAAAAGCCTTATTTTGTTTGCTCTTTAACAATTGTTCTTTTATTTCTTCTTTTTCTGCCTGATAATCTTCTCCCTCAGCCAGTTTCTTATCTAATACCTTAACAATATAATAGGCCTTATCATCAGTAATAATATCGCTGACAACACCCTTGTCCAGATTAAACAATTCATTACTAGTCTCTTCACTAAAATAACCATTATCACGGTTTATATTACCAAGTTTACCCTCACCTACAACCAGGTCAGAGTATTCATCAGCCACCCCAGCAAAATCTTTGCTTGCCTTAAGCTCAGCATAGGCTTCTTCTATTTTAGCTCTGGCTGCATCTTTATCTTCGCCAAACCTAACCATAATAACCTGGGGTTGAATTGTTTCATAAGCCTCAATTACCTCATCCTCAGTAACAGTAACATTACTATAACTTCTTTCCATAACCTGATTAATTAAATCATTCTTTTCCAAGCTATTCCTAATATAATCTTTAAAATCAGTCAGTTTCGTATTTTCTCCCAGCTCCGCAACTAAATCTTCTTCAGTCATTTCATTATTTTCTAAGAAGGTATCATAATAATCTTGTACATCTTCTTCAGTTATAGTTGACTGGATATCCATTTTGTCCGCTTCCTGTAAAAGTATCTCAGTTTCAATTATAGAATCCAGAACCCTTACTTTAAACGGTACTATCTGTGAACGTTCAAAATTCGCCCCTGCAGTTTGATTCTGCATAATATAATAATATTCTTCTTCAGAAATATTACTGCCATTTACTTGCGCAACATATTGAGATTGAGCCTTTGTTGTAGCTGGTTTATTAAGATACCTGCCATACCCTAATAAAGCACCGGTAACAACCATAGCAACAACAATAACAATAATAATAATTTTACTATAATTCCGTAAGCTCTTTAACATCATTCCACTCCTTTCTAGAATTCTTTTTAATTTTATCTTATTAGACTATACTTGTCAATATATCAGTATGGTAAAATTAGCCATAATAATTCATAAAATCCTCGAGAACCGTCTGTGGTCCATGACCAGGGTAAATAACAGTCTCTACCGGCAAATTATTCTTGATCTGTTCTATACTATTCTGTAAATCCTTAGTACTGGAACCAGGAAAATCTGTTCTCCCTACCCCCATGGCAAAGATAGTATCACCGCTAAAAAGGATACCTTCTTCTTTATGATATAAACAAATCCCTCCCGGAGTATGTCCAGGAGTATGGATTATCTTAAATCCATTAATCATATCACCATCCTTTAATAAATGATCAGCCGGAACTGTTTCTATATCAGAACCAAATGATGAAGAAAGATTTTTAGAAGGATCAACTAGCATTTCACTATCTAATTTGTGAATATATACCTCTGCCTGGAGGCTATCCCTTAGATAAGCTAAAGCAGCTATATGATCAAAATGGCCATGTGTTAAGATGATCTTTTTAATTGAAATATCCATATTATTTATTTCCTTAATTATCTTATCTCCTTCTCCACCAGGGTCAACCAATAAACCATCAGTATCAACTAATTTTATAAGGTAACAATTAGTTTTATTAAAACCTACCGGGATCCTCTTTACCTGCATAATATAACACCTCTTAATCTAAAATTGTTTATTACTATCAAGTAAAAGTGTTACTGGACCATCATTTACCAGGGCGACATCCATCATAGCCTGAAATTGTCCACTCTCTACTTTAAGTCCTGTCTCTTGAACCCTTAAAACAAAGTATTCATATAGTTTTTTAGCCTGTTTAGGGCTGGCAGCAGTAAAAAAACTTGGTCTCCTTCCCTGCCGACAATCCCCATACAAAGTAAACTGGGAAACAACTAACAATTCTTTATTGGTATCTTTAGCAGACAGATTCATCTTCCCATCTACATCTTCAAATACCCTTAGATTTATTATCTTTTTTACTAAATAATCAACATCTTCTTTATTATCACCTTCACCAACCCCGAGAAAGACCAATAAACCGGTATTTATTTTCCCGATTATTGTATTATCAACACTAACCTTAGCTTCCTTAACTCGTTGTATAACAGCCCTCATCAAAACAACTCCTTAAGTTGGTTTGGCCCGTTCAACTGATAATATCCCTGAAATATCACCTAATTTAGAAATTATATCCCTCATGTGTTCTAAACTACTTAATTCCAGTACTAATTTTATATGTGCCCGGTTATATTTATCTGTACGTGCAATCACCGATAATAAATTAATCTGTTCTTCTTTTATCAGAGAAGTAATATCATTTAACAAAGCCTTTTTATTTACTGCTTCTATAGCAAGGTTAACCTCATAGGATTCAGAACGTTCCTCATCCCAACTAACATTAATTAATCTTTCCTGATCATGCTCAATTAAGTTCTGTAAATTTGGACAGTCACAACGGTGAATAGATACACCCCTACCCCGGGTTATATAACCAGTAATATCATCCCCGGGAACCGGATTACAACACTTTGAAATCCTGACAAGCAGATCATCTATCCCCTTTACCTTAACACCCTTATCAGCTGATTTTTTTACAACCCTTTTAGTTAATCCCTTCATATCTTCAAGCTTTATATTATTATCTTCTTGAACAGCCTTCAATCTACTAATAACCTGCTGGGTATTAATCTGATTATAACCAACAAGTTCAAGTAATTCGTCAACATTATTTTTACCCATTTTACCAGCAATACGGACTAGCTCTTCCTGTTTTTCCTGTTCTTTTAGTTCAATATGTCGTCTTTTTAATTCCTTCTCTAACAAATCCTTACCACGCTGAATAATCTGGTCTCTTTCCTGTTGTTTAAACCAGTGTTTTATCTTACTCCTAGCTTTTGAGGTCTTAACATATTTTAACCAGTCACGGCTGGGGCCATTACTGGTTTTGGAGGTCTGTATTTCTACAATATTACCATTCTTCAACCTGTATTCCAGTGGCTTAATCTTCCCATTAACCTTTGCACCAACACAACTGTGACCTACCTCGGTATGAATATAATAAGCAAAATCAACCGGTGTAGCTCCCCTGGGCAAAGAAATAACATCTCCTTTAGGGGTAAAAACAAAAACCTCATCTTCAAACAGGTCTATCTTTAATGCCTCCATGAATTCCTGTGGTTCCTGCAGATCTTTCTGCCACTCAAGTAACTGCCTCAACCAGGAAAGTTTCTCCTCAAAGGCCTCATCACCAGTTTTCCCTTCTTTATAACGCCAGTGGGCAGCGATACCATATTCAGCAGTTCGATGCATCTCCAGTGTCCTGATCTGTACTTCCAGGGGATCACCTTTAGGACCAATTACCGTTGTATGGAGGGATTGATACATATTTGATTTAGGCATTGCTATATAGTCTTTAAATCTACCTGGAATTGGTTTCCATATTTCGTGAACCATACCCAGTACCTCATAACACTCCCTGACAGAATCTACAATAACCCTGATTGCTGTTAAATCATATATCTCAGTAAAATCAACTTCCTTGCGTTTCATTTTTTGATAAATACTATACAGATGTTTAGGTCTACCATATATATTGGCTGCTATGCCCTGGGATGCACATTTCTTACTCAGATAATCTATCGCATCTTTAATGTCTTTTTCCCTTTCAGCACGATTAGCAGCTACCTTTTTGGCTACCTCATAGTACATATCCTTATCCAAATAACGGAAAGAAAGATCTTCCAATTCCCATTTTATTTTGGACATACCAAGACGGTGGGCAAGTGGTGCATATATCTCTATTGTCTCAGTAGCCTTTTGAATCTGTTTATATTTCCTTAAATAAGCCAGGGTTCTCATATTATGAAGCCGGTCAGCTAATTTTATTAAAATCACCCTGATATCCTCAGCCATAGCAATAAACATTTTGCGTAGACTCTCAGCCTGATGTTCCTCTTTAGATTTAAATTTTATTCTGGTCAATTTGGTTACACCATCAACCAGCAGGGCAATTTCTCCTCCAAACTCCCTTTCAATCTCATCACTTGTAACCTCTGTATCCTCTACCACATCATGAAGAAGGGCACCGGCAATTGAAATAATATCAAGACCTAAATCAGCCAGTATTAAGGCAACACCCAGTGGATGTTCTATAAACGGCTCCCCAGATATTCGGTTCTGCCTCCTATGAGCTCTTTCTGCAAAATTATAGGCCTTTCTGATAAGTTCTATATCTGGATTGTCTATATATGATTCTATCTTTTTCAGCAATTCATCCAATTCCATTAAGACTCTCCTCTATTCCTGTAGTAAAGAAAACACATCATAATTACTTAATATATCCCTTCCTTTTAAAAAACATAGCTCAAGCAAAAATCCTATACCAATAACCTCTCCACCCAGTCTTTCTACTAAATCAACTGCAGCACTTACAGTACCACCTGTAGCCAGTAGATCATCTATAATCAGAACCTTATCACCCTCTGTTATAGCATCCTGATGCATCTCAACCTGGTTAGTTCCATATTCCAGTTCATAGCTAGCTACAACTGTCTCAGCAGGTAGTTTGCCTGGCTTTCTAACAGGGATAAAACCCTTATTAAGAGCCAGGGCTATTGGTGCACCTAAAATAAATCCCCTGGCTTCAATACCTACTACATAATCTATATCACAATCCTTGTATTTTTCTGCCATGTGATCAATAGCTTCTTTAAAAGCAGCAGGATCCTTGAGCATAGTAGTAATATCTTTGAAAATTACACCTTCTTTAGGGAAATCAGGTATATTCCTGATTGTCTCCTTAAGATTCATTGCTATTCCCCCCAATATATTCTTTTAAATAATATACTAACTTAAAAACATTATCATTAAATGCTAGATTGGAAAACAACCTGAACTTTTCTATAATATCAATATTATTATTATAACTTATCGAATCAGATAAGTCCAATTTTTCCCCAGAAATCGGTAATAGAGTAAGCTTTCCATTCTTTTTCTTCAATAATCCTATTTCAGATAAGATAGTAATCCCTTTACTCAATAATATTTTATTAGTTGATATACTTTCATTTTGTACAATAGCCTTATTAAGGTCTTCAATATAAATTTCCTGGCAAGCAAATGACCTTAAATACAAATACAGTTTTCTCAGGTATTTATCAACAGGCAGTCTATTTTTAATAATTTTATTATTTATGTCATATTCCCGCTGACCATAAAGCAGATGTATTACTCTTTTCTTAAAAATAAAATTTTTAATTATATTAGCCATCTCCCCCATAGAAAATGGCAGGGAAATAAATACAAGATCACTTATTCTGATATTTTCAAGGTTTTTAAGATTATTAAAAAACAAAATACTGCCAGAATCATGCCTCTTAAAGTTATCTACTTCTTTTTTGCTGCCAGCTGAAAATACCTTTACATCTGCAAGCCTTTTTATATATTTTCTACAAAGTTGTGAATTATTTAAAAAAACAGCGACCTTTCTCTGCTCAAACAGGAGGTTATTGAGGTAATCAAAGACTTCAAGACAGTTTCTCTTATCTATTATCTCCCAGTTGCCTGATTCAAAACTAACTGGATAATGGCTTGCTTTCTCCCTGATACTAAACCCTTCGAGATTTACTTGTATTTTTTCCTTATCCTGCCATCTATTTATATCAATTTGACAGGCCAAATCTACTTTTTTACCCTTTAAATCAGGCAAAATACTGCCAAAGCCAAAACCAATCCCTTCTACCCCATTACTAAGAGTAAACTTGAGGTGCTGCTTACTTTTGCCAACCTGATACAGTTTGTCTAATTCAACCCTGTTAATAAGAAACCTGGGCCTCGGATTAGCTACACCATAGGGCTCAAGTATTTTTAGTTTATTATATAATTCTTTATTGATTTCATCCCCAGTTAGTAAAGCATCTACATTTAATTCTGGAATAAGGTCTTCATCATCTAAAATACTATCCAGATAATCATTAAATCCCATTCTAAATTTAACTATATCATCCTGTTTAATAGTAATACCAGCAGCCATAGCATGCCCTCCATATTCCTCAAGATAATCAGAGGAATTACTTAAGGCCTGATAAATATTTAAACCCTTTATACTACGGCATGAACCCCGACCTATCCCCTCATCACAGGCAACTAAAATAGTTGGTCTGTAGTAACGTTCCACCAGTTTTGAGGCAACTATTCCAATAACACCATGATGCCAGTCGGTAGAATGAAGAACAATTGCCTTTTCTTTCTTGAGATCTATTTCCTCCTCTACCATATTGACAGCTTCCTTGAGTATATCTCCCTCTATTTTTTGGCGTTCACTATTTAATTGAACAAGTCTGTCAGCTATCTCTTCTGCCTCATTAATATCATCTGTAATCAAAAGTTTTATACCCAACTCCGGATCCTCTACCCTGCCAGCAGCATTTAATGGCGGGGCAATAATGTAGGCTATCTGACCAGGTGTTAAGCTCCTACCTTTTAATCCAACTCTATCTATTAAAGCCCTCAGACCAATATTTTTGCTATCTTCCATTAATAAAAGACCTTTTTTGACTATTATCCTGTTCTCTTCCAGCAAGGGCACAATATCAGCTACTGTTCCCAGACTTACAATATCCATTAAATTTTTCAGAGTTTCATTAATTCTTTGACCAGAAGATAAAAACTCAAGACTCTGGCATAATTTAAAAGCCACCCCAACACCGGCCAGTGATTTAAAAGGATAGGGGTCATCTTGTTGATAGGGATCTACTACACTAACCGCCTCCGGAAGCTCTTCACCTGGCTGGTGATGATCAGTGACAATAACATCTAAACCGTTATCCATCCCATAAGCCACCTCTTTAACCGCTGTAATACCGCAATCAACAGTTATTAACAAATCATAATTATCTTCTACAAAGGATTTTACAGCCGGAAGATTAAGACCATAACCTTCTTTGTGTCGGTTAGGCAAATAATAATCGACAACTGTATTAAACTTCTTTTTAAAATAGAGATTTAATAAGGCAGTAGATGTAATCCCATCAACATCATAATCACCAAAAACAATAATTCTTTCCTTATTATTAATGGCTTTTAGTATTCTCTGGACAGCCTTCTTAATACCTTTCATTCCTAATGGATCAAATAAATCATCAAGTCCATTATAAAGAAATCTTTGAACCGCATCTTCATTATTTATACCTCGTTTGGCCAGTATCTGAACCAATAATGGATCTAACTTAAGTTCTTGATTATATTCATCACTCAAATATAACCTCATTGCCTTTTGCATAATTTATCACCACAATTATTTATTCAACACAAAACTGCTATTTCCTGTTGTTTTAAGAACAAAATAAAACCCCCTCTTTCATGCAGAGGGGAGTAAAATTACAATTTATTTTAAAGTTAATACTATATACTTGTATCTTTTTTACTAACAAAACCCCTACTATAGGTAAAGGCCATATATAAGACTACAGAAGTTACGGCATTAATTACTGCCGCTGGAAGTACTACTGTATAAAATAGTATAGAAAACGGCCCTGGTAATCCTGTTATCAAGGCAGCTGATCCAAGGAAAACTGCTCCACTGATTACAGTACCTACTGCTGTAACAATACCAACTCCTATTCGATTATCCAAACTATCAGCAAGTAATCTTATAATAGCAGATACTGCAGCAAAAGTAACTAACTTATCAATTATATTAGCATATTGTCCACCCGGGAAAGTTGTTGTAAGTGCAGTAAAAATACCTGTAGCTAATGCTACTAGAAACCCCAGTTTTAAATCCCTTTTTACTATTAAAACAATAAACATCATAGCCAGTGAAAAATCAGGTTTCATTCCCATAACAATAGCCGGAAAAAAGGCATGAAGAATAAAACCAATGCTTACCAGTAAAGCCGCCTCAGCTAAATCTCTAATCTCAAAACCCTTAGTACTCATCTCAACTCATCTCTCCTTTATTATGGTATTAATAAAATTTTATCTTACTTATATAACTTTGTCAAGTTAGCAATCAATTTTCTTTCCCGTTATTCTCCCTTTTCATCAACAATACTACCCTTATCATTAACTTGATTATCTCTCTCTTGTTTTTTTTGTTTCAATATTAAACTATCCTTTAGCTGTTTGTTTTCAAGAGATAACTGCTCTTTCTCTTTTGAGAGATGGCGGATTTCTTTTTTTAATCTTAATTGATTTAATGAAGAAAATAAACCCATAATTATTACACCCAGGGCAATAGCACCCAGTACAATAATAGCAAGAGAAACCTCGTAGTGCCAGGTAAGTATTGAAATAGAAACAGAGCCAGCGTTTTGGATTGAAAAAGCCGCCACTACTAATGCAAATAATAATATTAAGATTATTTTTTTTTGCATTAAAATCCCTCCAATAATTCTCGAATTACACTTAAAAATGTGTTCATTTCTTCACTTGACCCAACAGAAATCCTCAAGTAATTATCAATTTTATTCTGCTTAAAATATCTAACTAAAACACCCTTCTCTTTCAGGACATAAAACAGGTCTTCAGCATTATAATCTGGGTGGCTGACAAACAGAAAATTACTACTGGAAGGCAGCACTTTAAAACCATAGTCCTCTAATTTATCTGCAGTATTATTCCTTGTCCTTATAATCATCTTAATAGTCTCTTTGTAATAATCCTCATCCTCTAATGCTGCCTGTGCACCAGCCAGAGCTAGCCTGTCTATTGTATAAGAATTAATTGAATTCTTTATCCGTTCTAACCCTTCTATCAAGGAGGGCTGTCCCAGGGCATAACCTACTCTCAAACCAGCTAAAGAACGTGATTTAGAAAAGGTCCTAACTACTAAGAGGTTATCATAGTTTTTAATCAAAGCTACTGCTGAAGGTTCGCCAGCAAAATCTATATAAGCCTCATCAACTATCATCAAACTATCCCTGTTTCCTAGAAGTATTTCTTCAATATTGTCAAGGGTCAGATAAATCCCTGTAGGGGCATTGGGATTCGCAAATATTATACCATCATTTTTCTGAAAAAAATCGGTTTTATGGAATGTAAAATCTTTTTTCATAGATATAAAATTATAATTAATATTAAATAATGAACTATAGACTGGATAAAAACTATATGTTATTTCTGGAAATAATATTGTACTATCAGGATCAAAAAAAGCCATAAAGGAAAAAGCTAAAACCTCATCTGAACCATTCCCAATAAAAACGTTTTCTATATTAAGAGACTCTTTTGGGGCAATAAGCTCTTTTAAAGCAGTACAATCTGGATCTGGATATAAACTCAGTTTGCTGACATTAGAAACTATTGCCTCTTTTACTGCTGGTGATGGTGGGTAGGGATTTTCATTAGTATTTAGCTTAATATACTTCTTATCAAGAGGCTGTTCACCAGGGACGTAGGGCTCTACTCTTCTTGTTTTTTCACTCCAGAATCTAGTCAAAATAATACCTCCTTAATACTTACATTAAAAACGACCGGATTTAAAAATTGAAATAACCAGGAATAAACCCATAATACCTGCTACACTATAACCAAGGAACCCCAGTAGGGGGATCCCGAATAAAACAGGTTTCATATCTGTCTGAATTATCATAGATGAGCCAATTATCAAAGCAGAAATAATCATACTTATTGACAGCCGGTTTGACACAATATCAAGTTGATTACTAAGACCTTCGAGATTCTTGTGTTTAAAATTAATTGTTAAATCATCACTAATTACCTTATTGATAATTTTACTTACTCTTCCAGGAATATCTTTAGTAGCATGACGATAGTCCCATAATTTATTAAGAAGTCTACTAAAAAGTTTTTTGGGTTGAAATCTATTAATTAATAATTCAATAAGAAAATCATTGGCCACTTCAATTATATTAAAATTAGGATCTAATTTATAAGCAACCCCCTGGCTTACTGCAATCGCCCTGAATAAGAGAAAAAATTCCTCTGGCATTCTAATCTTTAGGTTGTATAATAACCTTTCCAGGTCATCTATAATCCCAAGAAAGTCTATTTCTGCCAGTTCTGCACCATAATACCTATTAAACCAGTCCTGAATTTCAAGTTTAAATTTCCTTATATTTAGATTAGGATCAAGGTCACCAATATCTATCAAGATATCAACTACTATATCAATATCCTTTTTAAGTACTGCCACAAACAATATTCCCATCTTATCCCGGTCTTCAGCTGTCAATTGACCCATCAAACCAAAATCTATGTAGGCCAGTTTATTTCTATCAACTATAAAAATATTACCCGGGTGTGGATCTGCATGAAAAAATCCGTCGAGCAATATCTGCTGCATTAAAGCTTTAGCACCTATCTCAGCTATAAATGCAGCATCTATATCAGGGTTAAGTAGTTCATCAATTTCACTCAATTTAATACCCTTAATTTCTTCAAGGACAAGGAGTTTTTTACCGGAAAGTTCTTCATAAACGGTAGGTATTATTACAAACTCATTTTGCCCAAAATTAGCTGCAAATTTATTCATATTAGAAAGTTCCCGTTTAAAATCAAGTTCTTTTTGCAAACTCTCCTTAAACTCGTTTATTAATCTATCTGTCTTGAAGAAAGGTGGAAAAAGCCCTTTTTCTGTAGCGAGGCCAGCTAGATTGGCCAGAATTTGCAGATCTGTTTTGATTGATTTTTCAATACCTGGTCTCTGTATCTTTAAAATCACATCACTGCCGTCTTTTAATTTTGCCCGGTGGGTCTGGGCAATTGATGCTGTAGCCTGAGGTTTTTTATTTATTTCAAGAAATTTTTCCTGATAATGATCACCCAGTTCTTCGATCAAAACCCTTTCCATATCTGAAAAAGAAAGGTGTTCTGCCTTATCCTGCAGTTTTCTTAATTCCTTAATATAAACAGGCGGTAAAATATCAGCCCTGGTACTTAAAAGCTGTCCGAATTTAATATAAGTAGGACCCAGTTCCTGTAATACCTGTCTTACCCTGGCAGCAAAACTCTTTTTATTTAAGCTGTTTTCATCCCTATTCAATCTTTCTTTAAACGGAAGGTATTTATCTAATTCTAACCAGTCTACTAATATCCCCAATCCATTCTTCAATAAAATCTGGGTAATCTTTCGATATCTCTGGAAATGTTGATATTGTTTAGGTAAGTTAAAAACCATAAAATGTCTACTCCTCTTTTAGAACATCCAGATTTAATCAAGAAGTTTATAATAATTCTTACTCAAAGTTAACTACTTATCATAAAACAGACCAATATATTTACTGGACGACTCTAGAAATTGTCTGGAGGCATGGACGCCGAAAGACAATTTCTCGACAGTAAACGAAGGCAGGAGCTTGGTCTCGATGACCTGATGCTGACTCGACCATGCGTAATAAAAAGAAGAGTCAGTGAGCCGTAGTACACGACAAGGGAAGTAAATATATTGGTCAGTCTTCAAAGTCATTCCACATTATAATGAAAATATAAAAACCCCCTATTTTTAAGCAAGGGGGTTATCCTATCTCCTACTTAACAGATATTTTATCTTGCCAGGTTACCAGTAATGGGCTTGCTATAAAGATAGATGAATAAGTACCAGCAAACATTCCTACAAATAATGCCAGCATAAATGTTTTAATAGAAGCACCACCAAAGAAATACACAGCCAGAATAGTAATCAAGGTAGTGATTGAAGTATTAATTGATCTAGGAAGTGTATCAATTACCGCCTTGTTAGCCAGTTCAACAAAAGACATCTTCCGCTGATAGTATTTCATATTTTCCCTTATTCTATCAAAAATAACTATAGTATCATTTATTGAATAACCAATAATTGTTAATAAGGCAGCCACAAAGGCTGTATTAATCTCTCTACCAATAACCGCAAAAACCCCTAAAGTAATAAAAACATCATGTAAGAGTGTTAAAATAGCAACTACTGCAAAACGAAACTCAAAACGAATGCTTATATAGATTATTATAGCAATTGAAGCAAATAATAAAGCCAATAATGCCTTTACCCTTAATTCCTGACCGATTAAAGGACCTACCATATCAGTTCTTAATACCTCTGTTGAAGGATATGCTTGACTTAAAATATCCTGAATTTCAGTAATCTGTTCAGGGCTTAATTCTTTTGTTCTAATCAGAACCCCGTTGATCCCCTCTTCAGCTGTTTGCTGTACTTTAGCCCCTTCAATTAGTCCAGTATCTGCCAGGAGGGTTCTAACCTCCTCATTACTTACCTCTTGATCAAATTTAAACTCCAGTAGGGTTCCACCTCTGAAATCAAGCCCAAAATTCATTCCCTTAAAAGAGATAAATAATAAGCCAATTATTAGAATAACTAGAGAAATTGTATACCATATTTTTCTTTTTCCAAGTATATTCATTATACTATTTCCTCCCTTTCAAGCCGAATGCAGCCCCACTATTAAGGAGTTTGGTATCAGCAAATAAATCTATTACATTCCTGGTAACAAAAAAGGCAGTAAACATACTAACAATAACACCTATACCCAGTGTAACAGCAAACCCACGTACAGTACCACTGGTGAAATAAGCCAGGATTAAAGCTGTAATTATTGTAGTTACATTTGCATCAATAATGGTAGTATATGCCCGTTTAAAACCAGCATCTATTGAGGCCTTGAGTGTTTTACCACTCCTGCGTTCATCCTTGATCCGCTCAAAGATAATGATATTTGCATCAACTGCCATACCAATTGATAAAATCAAACCAGCTATACCAGGTAAAGTCAGTGTTGCCCCCAGTCCAGCAAGAGTTCCCAATAGTATAAGCCCGTAGATAGCCAGAATAACAGCAGCTAGTAAACCAGGAAAACGATAATAGATAAGCATATAAATTCCTACAAGTAATAAACCAAACAAACCTGCAGTTATACTCTTTTGAATAGAAATTTTTCCAAGTGTTGGCCCTACAATACGTGATTGTACAACCTTGACGGGTACAGGCAAAGCCCCTTCAGTTATTAAAACAGCATCATTTTGCGCCTCTTCAACACTTTTATAGTTTCCAGAAATACTTCCACTACCCCTTATTACTTCATTAACAACAGGATTCATCAATTCCTCATCATCAAGATAAATAGCAATATGCTGTCCCAAATATTGTCTAGTTATAGCCTCAAACTTTTTAGAACCATCAGGAGTTAGTTCAAAATTCACCACAGGTTCTCTAAATGCCCCACCATAACCAGCCTTAGCACTTTTTATAGCATCACCTGTCATCAAAACATCCCCCTGGGCATTCCTAAAGGTTAAGACAGCTGTTCTACCGATTGTTTTTATTGCCTCATTGGGATTATCAACAGCAGGCAAACCAACAATTACCCTATCTCTACCTTCTCGTTGGATTAGAGCCTCTGCTAGTCCCATCTGATTAACCCGGCGCTCAATAATATTACTGATCACCTTCATTACCTCATCACTGATCTCTCGTTGTTCAGTTGGTTCAGCCTGTAGCACAATATGAGAACCACCCTCAAGATCAAGGCCCAGGTTTATACCATAAAAGTGATATAAAAAATAAGAAAAAAGAATAATGGCTACAATAAAAACAAGTTTTAAAATTCTTTTTTGTTTATACCTCATGATTTAGTATATCCCCCTAACTATGTATTTTCCTTATGCCTAATAACTCTCATCTTATTTAATGGCCAGTAGACCCAGAAGGCTTTACCAGAAATTGATTTATAATCTACATAACCTACATATGAGGGTATACGACTATCAGCACTATGATTTCTATTATCCCCCATTACAAAAACATGACCCTCTGGCACCTGATATGGTCCATATTCCCCCTGCATTTTTTCGTTAATATAATCCTCTTTAAGGGGTTCACCATCAACAAATGTCCTACCATTATGTATATATATTGTTTCACCAGGCAAACCAATTACCCGTTTGATAAACTTATTCCTGGGAGCACCATGAGGTTTAAAAACAATAATATCCAATCTTTCCGGTGGATGAAAACGATAAATAAACTTATTGACAAACAACCTCTCTCCATCATGTAGGGTAGGTTCCATAGATTGACCATCTACTACAAAAGATTGTGCAATAAAAGTAATTATAAAAAAAGCCAGTATGGCTGCAATCACTAACGATTGTAAAAACTCCTTAATATCTCCACTATCAATCATGACTTCACCCCAACTATATATTAATTCTCAGCAGACTCCTCTTTTTCTTCTTTATTTTCCTCAATCTTATCAAACTCTGGATTCATACGACCAATACTCTGTTTTATAACATCAATATCTACATTAGATGATACCCTTAACCTGATATTATCACCTTTGATTTTTACTATCTTGCCCTTAATTCCACCAATAGTAATAATATTATCACCTGGCTGTAAATTATTAACCATTCCTTGATGTTCTTTTTGTTTTTTCTGCTGCGGCCTGATTAAAAAGAACCAGAAGACACCAAAGATTACGACAAAGGGTAAAATACTCACTAAAACTTCCATGAAAATTCCTCCTATATTTTATTTTTGTACCTTAAAGGTAAAACTCCACTATTCATTATTCAACAGTAAAAAGAAAAATCCTGCATAAAGTCTTAATTAAATTTTATATTTCTGGTAAAATTTCCTGTAAAACTCCATAAACCTATCTCTTTGAATAGCATCTCTCATTTCTTCCATCAAATTAATTAGAAAATAAAGATTATGATAGGTAGTCAACCTAGCCCCCAGTATTTCATTCCTTTTAATCAAATGTCTAATATATCCCCTGGTATAATTCTGACATACATAGCAGTCACATTCATCATCCAAGGGAGTGAAATCCCTGGCATATTCAGCATTACGCACTGTAATTCGACCATGACTGGTAAAAACAGCCCCATGGCGGGCAATCCTTGTTGGTAATACACAGTCAAACATATCAATTCCCCGTTTAACACCTTCAAGTAAATCCTCTGGTGTCCCAACCCCCATTAGATAACGAGGCTTATCTTCAGGCATAACAGGCACAGTAAAATCCAAAACCTCAAGCATCTCCTCTTTTTTTTCCCCGACACTCAACCCACCAATAGCATATCCAGGAAAACCAATATCAAGCAGGGCTTCAACACTCGCCTTTCTTAAATCTCGATAAACACCACCCTGAACAATCCCAAAAAGGGCCTGTTCTGTATCCTGCATCTCTTTTTTACACCTTTCAGCCCAGCGAATTGTCATTTCAAGGGATTTTGCTAGATAATCATAATCAGCCGGATGGGGCGGGCACTCATCAAAAGCCATCACTATATCTGAACCTAAATCCCGCTGTATTTCCATAGATATCTCTGGTGAGATAAAATGTTTCGAACCATCCAGGTGTGAACGAAAATACACACCCTCTTCAGTTATCTCATTTAAATCTGACAAACTAAAAACCTGAAATCCTCCACTATCTGTTAATATAGGTCCATCCCAGTGCATAAATTCATGAAGTCCTCCAGCCTCAGCAATCAATTTTGAACCAGGCCTTAAATATAAATGATAGGTATTAGCTAAAATAATCTGTGAACCTATTTCCCATAATTCTTCAGGTGTCATAGACTTAACAGTCGCCTGTGTCCCTACCGGCATAAAGATTGGTGTTTCTATCTCACCATGTACTGTAGTAATTTTTCCCACTCTGGCAGCGGTTTCTTTCTCTTGATGTAATAACTCAAAATTAAATGACATACCAAATCTACATCCCTTACACTTTAATTATAATACAGAATAATTGTTATTTAATAAACATTGCATCCCCCAGACTAAAAAAACGATATTCCCTGTTAACTGCCTCTTTGTAGGCAGTTAAGACCTTCTCTTTCCCCGCAAAAGCACTTACCAGCATTAACAGGGTAGACCTGGGAAGATGAAAATTAGTAATTAAACCATCAATTACTTTAAACTTATATGGGGGATAAATAAAAATATCTGTCCACCCTTTTTTAGCAGCAATTTCCCCTTTGGCAGCTATAGTCTCCAGTGTCCGGGTAACAGTAGTCCCCACAGATATAACTCTTTTACCTGATTCCTTTTTTTCTTTGATTAATCTTGCAGTTGCAGCATCAAGTTCATAGTATTCAGAGTGCATCTGGTGTTCTTCAACCTTATCAACCTTAACAGGTCGGAAGGTACCAAGCCCAACATGGAGGGTAATATAAGCAATATCTATCCCTTTTTCCTCCAACTGTTTAATTAATTGTGGTGTAAAATGCAAACCAGCAGTTGGTGCAGCTGCAGACCCAGGTTTTCTAGCATATACTGTTTGATACCGTCCAGGTTCTGCTAATTTCTCGTGAATATAGGGTGGCAAGGGAAGCTCCCCCAGTCTTTCAATGATTTCATTAAACTTACCCTGATAGGAAAACTCCATTATCCTACCACCAAATTCAGTATACTCAACAGCCTTAGCCATTAATTCATTATCCCCAAATGATATTTCAACACCCTTTTTCACCCTTTTTCCCGGCCTGACCAGAACCTCCCAGACCCCTTCCTCTTTCTCTGTCAGGAGTAAGACCTCTATATCAGTACCTGTCGGAACCTTTTTCCCATACAACCTGGCAGGTATAACCCTACTATTATTCATAACCAGGAGGTCACCGGGGTCTAATAAATCAATAATATCTTTAAATATTCTATCTTCAATCTCTCCTGTTGCCTTATCTAAAACCATCAAGCGGGATTCATCCCTGTTTGGTACAGGCTGCTGAGCTATCAGTTTTTCAGGGAGATAATAATCAAACTCATTCACATCCATGACTCTAAACCCCTTACAAGTATTGTAATTATTATTACCATAAAAACAAAATATATTTTACACAAAGTTACTAATTATCATAAATCAGACAAATATATTTGTTGTACGACTCTAGAAATTGTCTGAAGGCACGACGCCGGAAGACAATTTCTTGACAGTAAGCAAAGGCAGGACGCCGGAGCTGACGACAAGGGAAACAAATATATTTGTCGGTCTTCAAAATTATATACAACTTAAAAACACATTCAAACACTTACTACCCAAAAAGACTATCACTATCCTCATCCCTTTTTATATTAAGGTGTTCATAAGCCAATGAAGTCGCTACCCTTCCCCGGGGTGTTCTCTCAATAAATCCGATCTGCAGTAAAAAAGGTTCATAAACATCCTCAATGGTTTCACATTCCTCACTGATGGCAGCAGCAATAGTATTTAAGCCAACAGGTCCACCAGAAAATTTCTTAATGATAGAGCGCAGGAGTCTGTGATCCGTACTGTCCAACCCCAGGCTGTCAATCTCCATTAATTTCAAAGCCTTATCAACCACTACCGGTGTTATATCCCCTTCTGCTTTCACCTCAGCATAATCTCTGACCCTTTTTAATAATCTATTACTTATACGAGGGGTACCACGAGATCTACAGGCTATCTCCAGGGCACCCTGTCTGGCTATCTCTATCCCCAGAACCCTGGCTGACCTTTCAATAATACAGGCCAGTTCTTCCTTATTATAAAACTCCAATCTATTAATTACCCCAAAACGATCCCGTAATGGGGAACTTAATAAACCCGCCCGTGTAGTAGCCCCTACCAGAGTGAAAGGAGCCAAATCCAATCTTACCGATCTTGCACTGGGTCCTTTACCAATTATTATATCCAGTGAAAAATCTTCCATAGCAGGGTATAACACCTCTTCAACCACCTTATTTAAACGGTGTATTTCATCAATAAAAAGGACATCATTAGCTTGAAGATTTGTTAAAATAGCTGCCAGATCCCCCGGGCGTTCAATTGCCGGACCTGAGGTTGTATGTATATTAACATTTAATTCATTGGCAATAATATTAGCCAGAGTAGTCTTGCCTAAACCAGGTGGACCATAAAGTAGTACATGGTCAAGTGCTTCACCACGTGCTTTAGCAGCTTCAATAAAAATCTCCAGTTTTTCTTTAACCTTACTCTGTCCAATATAATATTTAAGTTTTCCCGGCCTTAAAGTGTTATCAAGGGGAAGATCATCAGGGATCCTATCAGCTGAAATAATTCTCTTTTCATCTTCCATAAGCTATCTCTCCTTCCCCAGCCGGGTCAAGGCTTTTTTAATTTTTTCTTCTATAGTAGTGTTTTCAGCAAACTCCATCCCTGAAAGAGACTGCTTAATTTCCTGAGGAGAATACCCCAGTCCCTGTAACGCTAAATAAATTTCTTCATCATCAGAAGATTTTATAATGCCCTGTGAAAGATTATTAGCCAGTTCTCCAACTTTGCCCTGTAATTCCAGTATTAAACGGCGGGCTGTTTTAGGACCAATCCCAGAAACCTGTTTCAGAACAGCCAGATTTTCTGTCAAAATTGAATTTATAAAACTATCATAAGATAGGGTTGCTAATATATTAAGGGCAGCTTTAGGACCAATTCCAGAGACTGTAAGTAAAGTGGTAAAAAGTTCCCTCTCCTCAATCTCTTTAAAACCATAGAGGGATAGGGCATCTTCTCTAACATAGGTATAAATATATAATTTAATCCCTTTACCTACTTCAGGAATTATAGCAGCATCTGTTACCTCAACATAATACCCTATACCATTAATATTAACTATAACGGTATTACCCTTATACCATTGTACCTGTCCATCCAGATATCCTATCAATATTATTCCCCCATTTTGTTTTATTTACAACATACTATTTATTCCCTGACTATTACCATGGCAAATAGCCACAGCCAGGGCATCAGCAGCATCATCCGGTCTGGGGACAGTTTCTAAGTTCAATAGAGCCTTTACCATCTCCTGCACTTGCTGTTTAGCAGCACGTCCATAACCTACTACAGCCTGTTTAACCTGTAATGGTGTATATTCAGCCACTACTATATCAGCCTGTGCCCCTGCCAAAAGTATTACCCCACGTGCTTGACCAACCCTGATAGCTGTCTTAACATTTTTATTAAAAAATAATTCCTCCACAGCCATCTCATCTGGCTTATATTCCTTAATTATATCAGTCAGTGAAATATATATTTTTTTTAGACGATTAATGTTGTCGTCACTGGAAGGTGTCCTGACTACACCATAATCAAGAACTGAAAAACGGTTGCCCTCCTTTTTCACCAGGGAATAACCCACAATAGCCAACCCTGGATCAATACCTATTATTAGCAAAAAAACCACCCCATTGCTGATATATGTACTATAAAATGTAATAACTATAGCTATTAATCCTGAATAAAACTCCTCATACCTTCAAGGATTGTTAATAACTCTTCCTGGGAGTAAACCTGAATTCCTTTTTCCAGAATTTTCCTCTCGTTATCAGGCAAATCAAGAACAGATATATCAGTTACTTTCTCCAATTCCCTTGCTTCTTTATTACCAGTATATATTGCTATTTTGCCATCTTTTAAACCAATAATAATATTCTCTTGATTAAAATGATTAGATTGAACTCCCGGTGAGACACTTCTCCTATATAAAATCAATGACTTATCAGGAACATACTCTTTAACCGTCCAATCACCACTAATAGAATTTAGTTCACCTACTGATAAGCCTACAAAATCATCAGGCATATCAGTAATATTATGTATTAATTTATTCTTATCTTTATAATATGTTTGTAAGATCAAAGGAGTATTGGCATTAATATATTTATCTTTGCTAAGAAAAACAATATCCAGACTAAAATCATAATTTCTTACCACTTCATCCTTCATTTCTGCAGCCCTTTCCCTTAGTAGTGATAATGATTCAGCAATATCATCAGGTAACTTAGACAGCTTAATATTCGGTGTATCTAAAGAATTATTATGATGATTAGTATCAACTTCATTCCAGATAAGCATAATGGCAAAGATTAAAAAAGAAACTAACAAAACCTGTCTTGTTATCTTACGCATGAATTCCATCCCCTGTATATTTTTAGGATTATTTTACCCATAAACCCAAAAAATATACAAAAAGACACTGAAAAATCAGTGTCCTGGACCTTACTCTTCTTCTGATATTTCATTCATGATCTCATCTGGAATATCAAAATTTGAGTAAACCTCCTGTACATCATCATGGTCTTCTAGGACATCCATCAACTTGAGGTTTTTTTTGGCAGTTACTTTGTCCAGTTCTATCGTATTATCAGGTATCATTGCTATATCTGCAGCAGAAAACTTTAAACCTACCTCTTCAAGTTTCTTTCTGCTTTCTTCAAAATTAGAAGGAGCAGTAAATATTGTTACCATCCCATCTTCTACACTTACATCTTCTGCACCTGCTTCTAATGCCTCCAGCATTACTTCATCTTCATCATAATCAATCTCTGCTAAATCAACAATTAATTGGCCTCTCCGTTTAAACATCCAGGCTACACAACCTGATTCACCTAGATTACCACCATGCTTGCTAAGCAGATGTCTAATTTCAGCAGCTGTTCTATTCCTATTATCACTCATAAGATCCAGGTATAAAGCAACACCACCAGGGCCATAGCCCTCATAGACAAACTTTTCATAATCTACACCTTCAAGTTCACCTGTACCTCTTTTTACAGCCCTTTCTATATTATCATTCGGCATATTATTATCCTTAGCCTTTTGAATAGCTAGACGCAAATCAGAATTCATCTCTGGATCACCGCCACCTTCACGGGCAGCTAAAGAGATCATTTTACTCAATTTAGAAAACAACTTTCCCCTCTTGGCATCCTCTTTCGATTTTTTATGTTTTATATTAGCCCATTTTGAATGACCAGCCATACAACCCCTCCTTAAATAATAAACTCGAAGTTTATTTTAACATACTTTAATAGAGTTTTCAATGAACTTAAAATATCAGCCCTGGTTAAAATCACAGGGCTAAAAGATAAATGTCAAGGAAAAATTGAAGAATCTATCCCTTGACATTATCACCATAAATTTGATCATCATATCTGTTATTGTATCTTCTTTAATTTACTAATTACATCCTGTAAATTCTGCTTGCCTTCTGAATTCCACAGGCGTAGAAATGAATCAATCTCTGCCAGTTCTTCTCTTGTTATTTCCTTACCATTAAAGGGATCATCAGGGTCTATTCTTTTAATAATATTGATTGCCTTTTTAAGTGGGTACTGAACTTTATAGTAGATCTGGTCTGTCATCTAACTCACCTTCTCCGTTTTGCTTTTTTAACAACTTATTAATCAACTCAATCTTGGGAATCCCCTCACTCTCCAGGAATCTAAGATATCCCTCAAGGGTAATGATCCGATTATCAAGGACTCTATCACTTAGATTTACATCTGAGACATCAAATTCTGCCACTTTGCTTAGTGTAGAATTCAGGCGTTCTACAGCATCTAATACATTCCCCTTCTTCATTTTAACACCTCATTATTATTTGTTATTTATATTATAATAATTTTCCCTTAAAATAATACAATAATTGTACAAAATTTATTCGGCGGTTTCAACCCTATTTTTTCCATTGTCTTTTGCTTGATATAATAATTGATCTACAGTGTCAATAAAATATTCCTTAGACTGATCAGGGGTATATTCTGCCACACCCATACTCACAGTTATATGTAATCTTTCATTATCAAGTTTAATCTTATTATTATCGATTATCTTCACTAACCTATTAGCCAGAGCATCCGCTTTTGCTAGATCTGTTTCAGGTAATAGAATAGCAAATTCTTCACCACCATAACGGGCAACTAGATCACCATCACGGGTATATTTTTTAAAAATAACAGCCAGTTCCTTTAAAACCTTGTCTCCAATCAAATGACCATATTGGTCATTTACTTTTTTAAAATCATCTATATCAAGAAGAAGCAGTGAAATAGGCCATTTACTTTTTTCATTTAGTAAAAGACTTAATCTATTCTGAAAATAGCCGTGATTAAATAAACCAGTTAAACCATCCTTATTTGCCATCTCTTCCTGTTTGCGGTATAATTTGGCATTTTGTAGAGCAATACTAAACTGATTAACAAAAGATTCAAGAAAATTATGTTGGATGTTATTAAGATGTTCCAAGGTAGGGTCAAAAATATTGATAGAACCATATAATTCATTTCCTTTATTTATAGGCAAAACAATATATTGGTATCTAGTATTATTACTTATCTCTTTTGAGGGGAAAAAAGAAAATATGTCATCTCCATCATTAATCTCTACCATTCCAGAAATTAGTGACCTTTTGCTGGCCAATTTCTTATAAATACCCTTATTAAGGTCAATTACGATTTCTTTTTTATTTTCCATACTGGCAATTAAAGCCTTTTGTTTACGTGAAAATACATCATCAAAAAGTTTATCTATAAAAACAGTAATAGAACAGGAACGCAGACCAATTAAACCTACTATGGCATCTAAAGTAATATCAATTAATTTTTCAAAATCCAGGGTTGAATTAACAAAATCGCTTACATTTTGTAGGGTAAGTAATTCAGCCAGTCTCTGTTCCATTTTATTGTATAATATATTTTTATTTAGTATAATAGAAAAAAATTTACCGGTTAATAACAAAACACTTTCTTCTAAATTATTCAGTTCAACAACTGTGCCTGTATAAAAAAATAAAAAGCCAATATAATCAGCCCCATCATAAAGAGGGAGTATTATTATATTTGAAGGATTATCCTGTTCTTCAAGTCCAGGAAACAGTTTATATTCATTGTTTAGCTCTTCAATTATCAAACCCCTGTTAGCCTTTATTTCTTTGAGTAAATACCGCTCGGGAGGCATTTCACTTGTATTAAAATTATTTTTGGGAATTATAGTAAGTTTTTTTTCTTTTTCTAAGAATAAACCGCTTCTAATAATGGGAAAATGGTTAACAGCAAAATTATGAATACTGTCCATTATAAATTCTTTACTTACTGAGGCATCTAAGCTTAGACAAAATTCCAAAAAGTCTTCTATGAGGTTTTTACCCACCATCTTTTCGCCCCCAAGCCTAACACAACTATTCTTTTTTGATGTAGATAGAATAAGTTGACCTGTAAGCCGAGTTCTGTCTGGGATGATCATCTATCTAAGATATCAGTTACCTGATATCTCCAGCGTCCTTACCCGGAGAACAGGCGGGCCACCTTAGTTCTCTCTATTTGGACTTTCTCCAGATGGGGTTTACCTAGCAGTTCAGTCACCTGAACACTGGTGAGCCCTTACCTCACCTTTTCACCCTTACCTGCTAAAAAATTAACAGGCGGTTTATTTCTGTGGCACTTTCCTGGGAGTCACCTCCACTGGACGTTATCCAGCATCCTACCCTATGGAGCTCGGACTTTCCTCAACTATAATAATAGTTGCGATCACCCGGTCAACTTATGCTATTTTAAAATCAACCTAGTACTTTTGTTCGATATAAATAATTCATTGTTAGTATAACACTGTATATAATCAATGTCAAGGTTTCATACCTTAACTCCTGATCGCACCAAGTAAATCCTTATAGGTATCAAGGTCCATTCCTATCTTAGTATCTTTAATAATCATATCACTCCCAAGTTTTTCTGCACAATCCTTACAAATTCTGGTCTCAGGGAGGACCTCTAACCTTTCGGGATTTATTAATCTTCCACATTTAATACAGGTATGAAAGAACATAATCATATGATTTACCCTCCCTTTTAAAGATATAATCTATCCCCTGTATTTCCAGGGATTTGTATTAACACTGGAAACAAGATAGTTAATCCCTTTTATTTCTTTAGATAAATATTCACGTAATAACTCTTTAACAATAATCTCTGTCTCATAATGACCAGCATCTAGCAAAGCCATATCTAGTCGCTCAGCCAATTGGGCATCATGATACTTTATATCCCCACTTATATATAAATCTGCCCCTGCTTTACTGGCAGACTCAATCAGATCAGACCCACTTCCACAGCAGAGAGCAACTGTACGTATGTGTCTGTTATTTTCACCAACAAAACGTAGTTGTTTTAATCCCAAGCGCCTTTTTACAAAATCAAGATACTCTTTTAAAGTACATGCCTTCCTAAGGCGTCCTATCCTACCAATCCCATCTTCTCTACCCTTATTAGTCAAATGGTATAGATCATAAGCAATTTCTTCATAAGGATGCTCATTAATCATTACTTTTAAGATAGTCTCTAGATCTTCCTCTTTTATAATTGTTTCAAACCTTATCTCATCTACCGTATTTATAACCCCTTTTTTACCTAAATAAGGTTGACTATCTGGCAACGGTTTAAAAGTTCCTCTACCTTCAGTAGAAAAAGAAGTATGACTATAATTACCAAACCAGCCGGCACCAGCATCTAAAATAGCCATCTTAACCCTTTCATAATGAGACTCAGGTATATAGACTATTAACTTATATAGTTTTTCATAATTAAGGACTTTAAGATTCTGACAATTATAAACCTCAAGTTTTTCTGCCAGATAATCATTTAAGCCCTCAACAGCAATATCAAGATTTGTATGAAAACTCAACAAACTAATATCGTTATTAATAAACTTCTTAATTATATTACCCTGCTTAGAATCCAGATCAATATTTTTTAAAGAATTAAAGAAAAAAGGGTGATGAGAAATAATCAATTGGCAGTTATTCCCCAGGGCCTCATCTAATATACTATTGTCTACATCAAGACAGAGTAAAACAGAAGAAATCTCTTGAGTCCTGCTGCCAAGCTGAAGTCCTACATTATCCCAGTCAAATGCTAGGCTTACAGGAGCAAGTTTATATAAACTATCCAGGATATCCTGTACTTTTATCATCATACCCTCTCCTTTATTATATTCAAATTGCTTTTTTTGGTGAATCAATAATATTATATCTATAAATCAAAAAACCCTGTTCTATAAGTATACTAGAACAAGGTGGCATATTCATTGGTGGGCCCACCAGGATTCGAACCTGGGACCGACCGGTTATGAGCCGGTTGCTCTGACCAGCTGAGCTATGGGCCCTTTACATCCCGCTACAATAATCTGTTTTATCCAGAAAGTTTATCTTTATTCGCGCAAAACTTATTATATGATATAATAAGTTTACGGTCAATCATGCAAAGTGTCTATTTAATTCCATAGGAGTAATTTAAAATATAAAAAACCTGTATATTCTTTTATTTGCTCTCTATTACTACCCTTTTTAATCTAAGTAATCCTTTAATTTCTTGCTTCTACTAGGGTGCCTCAATTTCCTTAATGCTTTTGCCTCTATTTGTCTAATTCTTTCCCTGGTTACACCAAATTCCTTACCAACCTCTTCCAGGGTTCTTGGACGTCCATCCTCAATACCAAATCTCAATTCCAGAACCCTTTTTTCTCTATCAGTTAAGGTATCAAGAACATCATCTAACTGTTCCTTAAGTAAAATAAAGGATGCAGCTGACGCTGGTGCAGGAGCATCTTCATCTTCAATAAAATCACCAAGATGGCTATCTTCTTCTTCCCCGATCGGGGTTTCAAGTGAAACAGGTTCCTGGGCAATCTTCATTATTTCCCTTACCTTCTCAGCAGACATATCCATTTCTTCACCTATCTCTTCAGGTGTCGGCTCTCTACCTATTTCCTGTAATAACTGCCGTGAAACCCTGATTAATTTATTTATAGTTTCAACCATGTGGACAGGTATACGTATTGTTCGTGCCTGATCAGCTATAGAACGTGTTATCGCCTGTCTAATCCACCATGTGGCATAAGTACTAAATTTATATCCCTTGCGATAGTCAAACTTTTCTACAGCCTTAATCAAACCCATATTACCTTCCTGAATCAGATCAAGAAATAGCATACCACGGCCAACATATTTCTTGGCTATACTTACAACCAAACGTAGATTGGCTTCAATAAGCTTTCTTTTGCAGGCCTCATCACCTGCCTCCATACCTTTGGCAAGTTTAACCTCTTCCTCAGCAGTTAATAAAGGAACCTTACCTATCTCTTTTAGATACATTCTTACCGGGTCATCTATCCCAACACCATCAGGTATACTAATATCTAAATGTTCTTCATCATCTTCCTGTTTATCTTCATCATCATTATTATTATCAAGAATATCTATATTCATTTCATTAAACAGCTCATAAATTTTTTCGATTTCATCAGAGCCAAGGTCTATTTCTTCAAGGGCATCCATTATTTCTTCATATGTTAAGCTTCCTTCTTTTTTACCTTTTTCTATTAGTTCTTTAACCTCAGCAATTTTTATAGAATTGAGTTCATTTTTTTCAGTCACTCAAAATCCCTCCTTCCTATTATAAGCAGACAACTTTTTGAAATTCAATAACAGGATATTTAATTCGTCAAGTTCTATATTATCACTATTTTGAAGCCTGGCATATAATCTTTTTTTTACCTCTAAAATAAATTTACTAAAAATCACCCCAAATTTGTTAATTATATTGCTATTATTATTAGCAACCGCAAAAGCAAGCATCCTTTTTTTTAATTCTTTATCCTGTAGCTTATTAATATCTTCTTTAACATCAAAACGGGGATTTTTGCAAATATACTCTATAATATTCCTATTATTCCTGGAAAAAAAATCTGTTTCAAGATACTTAAGCACCTTTTCCCGGATATCAGGCCTATCAATCAATTGTTTAATAATAATTGTTTCTATTCTATTTATATTATTAGGGGTATTTGTCTCATTATCCTTTTTAGTATATCTGTTTTTATAATTTTTATCCTTTTTTTTAGTATCTTTTTCCTGCAAACCCTTATTAAGCTCTTTTTTAATAAGCGCCCTATCTATTGCAAATCTCTCTGCAATTTTATCGGCATATACCTGACGTTCTATATTATCATCTATATTAATCAGTAAATATATTAATTTCCTTGTTAAATCTATTCGCTCTTCCACTTGAGAAAAATCCCTGTTCTTAACAAGTTCCTTTATTTTAAAATCAATTAAAGGAAGGGATTCCTTCAAAAAATTTCTAAAAGCATCTCCACCTTCCTTTTTAATATACTCATCAGGGTCCATATCTTCAGGCAAACTAACAATTCTAACCTTTAAACCATTACTTTTTAATATGTCAAGACCGCGCATAGTAGCCCTGGCTCCGGCAGCATCTGCATCATAAGCAATATATACTGTTGAAGCATACCTCTTTAACAATCTTGCCTGCTCAGTTGTCAGTGCTGTCCCCAGTGAGGCCACAGCATTATCAATACCATATTGATGTGCTGTCAGAACATCTGTATAACCTTCCATTATTATAGAATAATTATTGCTGCGAATAGAATTTTTAGCCCAGTTTAATCCGTATAAATTTTCCCCCTTTTTATAGATTAAGGTTTCTGGTGAATTTAAATACTTTGGTTTAGAGGAGTCAGCACTATCTATTACCCTAGCACCAAAAGCAAGAACCTCTCCCCTTACATTAAAAATAGGGAATATCACCCTATTTCTAAATTTATCAAAATAATTACCCTTACTCTTTGAAATCAATCCTATCTGATGTAATTCCTCTTTCTGATATCCTTTAGAGACCAGAAACTTTAATAAAGCATGCCAGCTGTCAGGTGCATAGCCCAGTTGATATTTTTTTATATCTTCTTCCTGAAACCCCCTTTTATATAAATAAGCCAGGGCATTTTTTCCCGCTTGGTCATTTAATAATAGATAATTATAGAAACGAGCAGTAAGATTATTAATAGTAAAAACCCTATCCCTTGCCTTTGTCTGTTGTTGTTCATAAGGATTCTCTTCAGGGATAACTAATCCTACCCTTCTGGCTATAACCTTAACCGCCTCTATAAAAGTAGTATTTTCAATCTCCATCAAGAATGAAATAATATCACCACCAGCGCCACAGCCAAAGCAATAATACAACTGTTTCTCAGGATCAACATTAAATGAAGGGGTTTTTTCCTGATGGAATGGGCAAAGTCCCTTGTAATTTTTGCCAGCTTTCTTTAAAGATAAATAATCTGAAACCAGCTCAACAATATTAGCCCTGTCTTTTAATTTTTCAATAAAACTATCATTTATTCCAGGCAATTTAACTCACCCTAATTAAAGTTTCGTCATAACAGGAAAAATTCCTGCTTTAATCTTTTTTACATATTCATTAATTCATTAAAAATCCACAATCTCCTGCAAATATTTTTATTTTTTATCTATCCAGGGGAAGGGAAGAAATAATTCCTTCCATCTATTCATAGCATACTGGTCTGACATACCAGCAATATAATCTACTACCAGTTGTTCATTACTTATTCTTATTCCTTTTTCTTTACTTTTAAAATGTTCAGGGATTTCATCTATATGACATAAATAATATTCATATAAATGTTGTACCAATCTTTTAGCTTTTTCTTCTTCCTTTTTGGCTGCTGAACCAATATAAACCTTCTGAAATAAAAAAGATCTTAGCTTTTCCGTAGCATCCTTTATTGCTGGACTTCGTTTAATAACTTTCTGCTCCCAGCTTGAGTTTATCATATCCCTGACCATAGTATCTATTCTCTCTGAGTGAGTTTCTCCCAGAAGATTAATCTCTTTGAGCGGCAGATCTTCTCTACTTATAACCCCAGCCCTTAAGGCATCATCTATATCATGGTTAATATAAGCAATACGATCAGCTATTCTAACAACCTCTCCCTCCAGGGTCAGAGGTATCTCATCCCCGGTATGTTTTAAAATACCATCTCTTACTTCAAAACTTAAGTTTAAAGATTCAATATAATCAACAACCCGTAAACTATGTTCATTGTGTTTAAAACCAAGATTAGAAATATCATTAAGAGCTGATTCCCCGGCATGTCCAAAAGGGGTATGTCCCAGGTCATGCCCGAGGGCCATTGCTTCAGTAAGATCCTCATTAAGACCAAGGCTACGGGCAATAGTCCTGGCAATCTGAGCAACTTCAAATGTATGGGTTAAACGGGTTCGATAATGATCCCCTTCTGGCACAATAAAAACCTGTGTTTTATGTTTTAAACGGCGAAAAGCCTTGGAATGGATTATTCTATCCCTGTCACGCTGAAAAACAGTACGAATATCACACTCAGGCTCTTCCTTAAGCCTGCCCTGACTATTCTTACTTAAAAAGGCATAAGGAGAAAGTATCTCTGCTTCTCTTTTTTCAATATCAACCCTTTTTAACATATTTCCTCCCCTCCAAAGACTACTTATTACCTGAACAAAGTAACCTAACAGCCATCCAGACTTAATCAAAAACATCAGCTTTCTTAACTCAAACTATTTATTACACATAGTTAATCAATAATCTATTAACCAGACAAATATATTTGTTGGACGACTCTAGAAATTGTCTGGAGGCATGGACGCCGGAAGACAATTTCTCGACAGTAAACGAAGGCAGGACGCCGTAGTGCGCGACAAGGGAAACAAATATATTTGTCGGCCTTTAAAGTTATAACCTAATCTAAAGCAATACTATCTATATCCATTACCCCAGTAATCAAAGCGCTCACTTTTTGTAATAATGCCAATCGATTATTTTTTATATCTTCATCTTCAACCATCACTATTACATTATCAAGAAAATTATCAATAGGCGCCTTCAATTCTACAAATCTCTTTAGACCAGACAGATAATTTCCCTGGCTAAACATTGTATTTATCTCACCACTAAACTCCAGATAACTCTTATATAAATCAAGTTCAGCATTTTCTTTTAACAAGCCCTTATCTATGTTATATCCCTTCTCAGCCTTGCTGGCAAGGTTTTTCGCCCGCACAAGACCTCTAACCAGATCAATAAATAAGGCAGGATTATCCTCCCTCAATTCCATAACTGCCTCTGCCCGATCCATAAGATCCACTGGGTCATTATTATTGACCGCTATGACAGCTTTAATAATATCATATCTGATACCCTTTTCTTCTAATATATTGTTAACTCTCTGTACTAGAAAATCCTTTATTTCCTGTAATAGTTTTTCATCCTGCTTATTCATAACCTCAAAAGTGTAGCTGATTAAGGTGTCAAGTTTAAGATTCAGGTCTTTTTCAATGATAATTTTTACTATACCTGAAGCTTGACGTCGTAAAGCAAAAGGATCCTGTGAACCACTCGGGATGTGACCTAGACTAAAGTGTCCTACAATACTATCAATTTTATCAGCAATACTGATTATCTGCCCATAAACAGTCTCAGGGAGGCTGTCACCAGCATAACGGGGTAGATATTGTTCAAAAATCGCCTCAGCAACTTCCCAACTCTCTTCATTTACCAGGGCATATTCCTTCCCCACAATACCCTGAAGTTTTGAAAATTCATTGACCATTTCAGTAACCAGATCATTTTTACTCAGTTCTGCTGCCCTTTTTAAAATATCTATCTGTTCAGCAGTAAGTTCAAAAGAGACAGCCATTTTTGAAACAATAGATTTAATACGTTGCACCTTATCATACATACTACCCAGTTTTTCCTGATAAACTATATCTTTAAGTTTTTCCCGCCTATCTACTGAGCTGAGCTTTAAGTCCTCATCATAGAAAAAACGGGCATCTGCCAATCTGGCCCTTAAAACCATCTCATTACCATATCGTACCTCATCAATATACTCCTCTGCACCATCTCGAACAAACACAAAATAGGGTAATAAATTGTTGTTTTTATCTACTACAGGAAAATATCGTTGGTGTTCCATCATTGAAGTTGTTAATACCTCTTCTGGTAGTTTTAAATACTCCCTATCAAAACTACCGAAAAAAGCAGTTGGGTATTCTATAAGTTCTATTACCTCAGAAAGTAATTCTTCATCTACAAGAACATTTCCTTCAGTAAGGGATAAATCCTTTATTTGTTTTAATATTAACTCCTTTCTTTTATTATGGTCAACAACTATGTAGGCATCTTCCAGTTTAGAAAAATATTCTGCTGGATTATCTATAGTAATAGCTTTATCAGTTAAAAACCGATGTCCATAGGTCTTTTTATCAGATTCTATTCCAGCAAAAGAAAAATCAATTTTTTCCTCACCGAATAATAATAACAACCACCTGATAGGTCTGATAAACCTCTCTGTACTATTTCCCCAACGCATAGCCTTGGGAAAATTCATTTTATTAATAATACTTAAAAAAACATCAGCTAATATATCTACTGTTTTTTTGCCTTCAATAACACGCTCAAGATAGAGGTAACCATCCCTGATAATAAGTTCATCAATATCTACCCCCTGTCCGCGGGCAAAACCAAGAGCAGCTTTAGTTGGTTTGCCAGCCTTATCAAAGGCAATACTCTTGGCAGGGCCTCTGAGGGATTCACTTTTATTTTCCTGCTTTTCAGTTAAACCTTTCATGTAAAGAGTTAATCGCCTTGGTGTTGAATATACCTGACAATCATCAAAAACAAGCCTTTTATTCTCAAATGTTTTTTCAGTCAGATTTTTAAAGTCTTTCCTGACCGTACTCATATAGTTAGCAGGTAGTTCTTCTGTGCCTATTTCAAATAATAGGTCTCTAGACATCTTTCTCAACTCCTTTTACATTAATAGCCAGATATTTTTTAGCACAAAGATGGGCAAGCTCCCTTACTCTGGAAATATATCTTGTTCTTTCACTTACACTAATAGCACCCCTGGCATCAAGAAGATTAAAAGTATGAGAACACTTTAAGGTATAATCATAAGCTGGTAATACAAGATCATTTTCCAGTGCCCTTTTTGCCTCCTCTTCATAGAGAGCAAACAATTTTAACAATGTTTTGATACTAGAAACCTCAAAATTATAGGTTGATTGCTGAATTTCATTTTGGAGGTATATATCCCGATAACTCATTCCATCAACCCATTCTATGTCAAAAAGGCTTTCTTTTTCCTGAAGATACATAGCTAACCTTTCTAGACCATAGGTTATTTCTGCTGTAACTGGTTTTGCTTCAAAACCCCCCACCTGCTGAAAATAGGTAAACTGGGTTATTTCCATACCATCAAGCCATACCTCCCAACCAAGACCCCAGGCACCTAGTGTAGGTGATTCCCAGTTGTCCTCCACAAAACGAATATCATGTTTTAAAGGATCAATACCTAGAGACTCTAAACTATCAAGATATAATTCCTGAATATCTTCAGGTGAAGGTTTCATAATCACCTGGTACTGAAAATAGCGCTGTAATCTAAAGGGGTTATCACCATACCTTCCATCAGTTGGTCTTCTACACGGCTGAACATAAGCTGTATTCCATTTATCTGGACCTAATGACCTTAAGAAAGTTGCCGGGCTCATTGTTCCAGCACCTACCTCAGTATCATAGGGTTGTTCAATTACACAACCCTGCTCACCCCAGAATTTATTTAACAGATTAATTAAATCCTGAAAATTCATATTTACCCCATCCTCTCATTTTCATGATCATATAAAAACCCCATCCTGAAATAAGGATGAGGTAAAACCTTTCCCGGCCAAACAAGATAATTCACTACAATAACTTTTATTCACCATTTTCTGGCTGATTTATATTTTGCTCTTCCTCTTTATTTCTTTCAATTTCGAGGGTGTAGTCCTTATACATAGCAGTAGCACCAGCTAGTAATGTTAAATAAGGAAACAAAACCAGACTAACTACTCCAGCAGTAACCGGTATCTCTACCAGGGTTTTCTCATCATTTTTTACAATTACTTTATTTACATTGCCTTCTTTTATTATATTCTTGATCTTATTGATTAAATCCTGCCCTTTTACATGAAAAAGATCAGTATCAAGATTGAATTTTTTCTGGCCATCCCCTTCCTTTTCCAATTTTATTAAAGCCTCTACTACATTACCATCCGTTTCCTGCAAGGCCTGATATGCTTTTTCATAACTAACATCGATTCTTTGCCTGATTAAGTCTATTTTCTCCAGGTTTTCCATTATATCACCTCATTAAAAGTTTAACCTAAATTTTTAATCATATTCAAAAATCCAACTGACTTCAAATGAATATCTAAATGATAGACCATATAATCATCAATAAAAGAATCCAGTTCATTAAAAGCCTTTCCTGAGATCTTTAATTTGCTCAACTCAAACCCAGTTTTAAAGAAACGCTTAAAGACCTGCAAAGCCTCCCCTGACAGTTGATATCCCTTACCCTCTTCTTGACAATAACAATTTTCACATACCAGGCCCCCCTGTTTTAAAATAAGGGTATTTCTTACACCCACAGGGATTTTCTCTTTACAGGAAACACAGGAATCAAGTTCTGGTTTTAGACCCAAAAGACCTAAAATACGGGCTTTAAAAGTAATATTAATATATTTTATCTCTTTTTCAGCTGCCTTTAAGAGCTGATGATATGTAGTAAGCAGCAGGGAAAAAAGGGCCTCATCAGGGTCGGCTGGCATTCCTACTTTCTCAACTAATTCTGCCATAAAAGAGGCATAAGCCATCTTTGTTATATCCTCTCGCAGTGGGGAAAATGAAAAAAGGTTTTTTATTTGATTTATTCTATCCAATGATTTCCCCTGATAAACAGTCAGGTAATTATAACTAAAAGGAAGCAGCAGGCCAGAATTCTTGCCTTTACGAACACCACGGGCAACTGCCCTCACCTTACCATTATCTTTAGTATAAAAGGTAATAATTTTATCGGCTTCTCCCAGATCATATTGTTTTAATACAATAGCTTCAGTTTTAAATACAGCCATTTTTATTGTTTTTCTTCTTCTGCTGTGCCTAAGCCAGTAACAATAGCAACACCAGAACTAGCACCAATTCTATTGGCTCCAGCATCCAACATATCCAGGGCAAGATCATAATTCTTTATTCCCCCTGATGCCTTGACACCTATCTCTCTGCCAACAGTCTTTCTCATAAGACTAACATCCTCCACAGTAGCACCAGCTGTCCCAAAACCAGTCGATGTTTTAACAAAATCAGCCCCGGCCTCTTTGGCGATCTTACAAGCCTGAACAACCTCATCATCACTAAGATAACATGTCTCCAGTATCACCTTCACAATAATATCTGAACTAACACCAGCAGTTTTGGTAGCATCAACTACAGCCTTAATATCTGCCTGCACCAGATCATAGGCACCTGATTTAAAAGCCCCCATATTGATAACCATATCAATCTCCTGGGAACCATTTTTTATAGCATTCCTGGTTTCAAAGGCCTTGGTTTCAGAAGTATTGGCCCCAAGTGGAAAACCAACTACAGTTGCAACTTTAACCGAACTATCAGTTAATAGTTTATTAGCTAGTGGTACAAATATTGGGTTAACACAGACAGAAGCAAATTCATATTCCTCTGCCTCCTCACATAGATTCTTTATATCTTCAACAGTGGCTGTTGGTTTTAATAGAGTATGATCAATCATTTTTGCCATATCACGCGGTTTAATAGCCATATTATTCACTCCTTAATTCTCACTTTTATATTATATTCTTCTATATTATATTCTTCATATTTTATTTTTTTCCTGCTATTATATTAATTTTTCCATTAGTATAGTTGCCATTGTAAAATAAATAAATAAACCAGATATATCTATCAATGTTGTAATAAACGGTCCTGCAGCAACTGCCGGATCTGCCCCAAAGGCCTCCATGATAAATGGTATAGATGTACCAGCTGTTACTGCTGTTAAGAGAGTCATAAACATAGAACCCCCTACAATTAGACCAAGCAAGGGATTTCCCTGCCAGAAAAAAGCAATAAGTGATAACATTGAACCCAGGATTACAGCCATAACAAATCCCACTTTCACTTCCTGCCAGAGATGGCGCCAGAAATTCGCAAAATGTAATTCTCCGGTAGCCAGTCCCCTTACCACAACAGTCAAAGATTGTGTTCCTACATTCCCTCCCATATCCATCAAGACAGGTATGAAAAAAGCCAGTGCAACAACCACCTGTAAGGATTCTTCAAAGTTTTTAATTACAGAACCAGATAAAAGGTCCCCTACTAATAAGATTAACAACCAGGGTATTCGTTTTTTCACTGCTGCCAGTAGTCCACCGTGAATATCCCCGGTAGCTGCCATTTTATAAATATCCTCAGTTGCTTCATCTTCAATAACATCTATCGCATCATCTACAGTTATTATACCCATTAACTGGTTCCTTTTATTTACAACTGGCACAGCCAACAGGTCATATTTTGCAAAAACATGTGCTACTTCTTCCTGATCAAGATTTATTCCAACCTTAATTACATTCTCTGTCATTAGGTCTTTTAAGTTTTCATCAGGCTGGGCAGCCAACAACTGTCTGACTGATAAAACCCCCAGCAATTCCTTTTTTCTTGAGATAACATAAATATAATAAATCATCTCAGCACCAGGACTAATTTTCCTTAACTTTTGTAAGACCATATCCGCAGTCATGTCATTATAAAAAGCCAAGTACTCAGTGGTCATTAACCCACCAGCACTTTCATAATCATAACCAAGCAGAGACTGTAATTCTGATGCCTTTTGCTCCTTCATTAAATTTAGGATCTTTTTTACTTTTCCTACAGGCATAGACCCCAAAAAATCTACAGCATCATCAACATATATCCTGGATAATATAGTGGAGAGCTTTTCTTCATTCATCAATTTAGCGACAATATTCTGGTTCTCATAATCAAGATAACTTATAATATTAATAATTAATGAAATATTAGCCTTATTTTTTAAGATGTATTCCTTTTCATCACTATCAAGTAACATTAAAAAATCAGCAATATCTGCCGGATAGGCTTCATCAAAAAAATTTTCCAGGTTATTATAACCAGTAGGTAAATAGTCCTTTATTTTCTCTTCCATTATCATCACTCCTTATAACCCATGCGTTTTACTAACTCCGGCTTATCCCTCCAATCTTTTAATACCTTTACCCATAAATCAAGATAAACCTCAGTCTGCAATAGTTTTTCAACATCTTTTCTTGCTTTCTGTCCAATCTTTTTAAGCATCAAACCATTTTTACCTATAATTATTCCCTTATGTGATTTCTTTTCCACATATATATATGCCCTGATATATATCATACCATTATTTCTCTCTGTCATTTCTTCAATCTTTACTGCTACACCATAAGGTATCTCTTCTCTGGTAAGATAAAATATTTTCTCCCTAATCATTTCTGCAATAATAAATTGTTCAATCTGGTCAGTAATCATATCTTCGGGATAATATTGAGGTCCTTCTGGCAGCAATTTAAATATCTCCTCAAAGAGTGTATTTAAATTCCTCTTCTTTTTAGCAGAAATCGGTATAATCTCTCTACCGGTTTTTTCTTCATAATGAGTTATTCTACTGGCCAACATTTTATTACTCAAACTATCAATCTTATTTAAAACAAGCAAAAAAGGCAGACCTTGAGCCTTGCTATGCTGGAGAATATATTCATCCCCATGACCAAAAGGGCTGGTAGCATCCAGCAAAATAATAACAAGGTCTATACCTTCCAGGCTCTTAAAAACCTGTTCAAGCATATATTCATCCAACTTATTTTTAGCTTTATGGATTCCAGGTGTATCAACAAAAATAACCTGTCCTTCCTCTGCTGTATAAATAGACTGAATCTTATTGCGCGTAGTCTGAGGCTTTGGAGATGTTATAGCTATCTTCTCACCTATGATAGTATTTATAAGTGTTGATTTGCCTACATTAGGACGGCCAATTACAGTTGCAAAACCAGATTTAAAAGCCATTTATCTTAATATCACTCCTCATACTCTACCCTACAGGATAGTGGCACTACCTCTATCCAGGTTTTTCCAGGATTTAATTCTATTTCATTTCCAGTTTCATTATAATACCTTGCCCACTCATCATTATTTTTTTCCCAGTAACCACTAATTACTATACCATCCTTAAAAACCAGGGCTTTATTCCTGCCCTCAAGTTCCATTTCCAGACGACCCTGCTCATCAATTACCTTTGTTTTTACATATTGAACAATGATATTCCTGGTTTTTAAGCGTCCACCAGTATCAGTCATATGAGGAATATTATATTTTGAGTAATATCTCAGGTAAATATTCCTATCTTCATTATATTTATATAATAGTCTATTATCACCCCAGTAGTTTATTCTGATTATATTAGCCTTTATTTGAGCCGGATTAATCAAACTAACATTCTGGAAATTAAAACGGGAGGTATATTTTTGACCAGTAATATTTCTCAAATAAGGTTTTACTATGTCACCACCAGTATAGAGATTATGTGGTGCTTTTCTATCACTACTCCTCCAGTAATAACTCCCATTATAGATCTGATCAAGGTGCAAAACATTTTCCTGCTGCAGAAGAGCAAAACCAGCTGGACTAGCTCCCGCATGTAATAATAAAGCATGATAATCCTGTGAAGTCCTGATCAAATAAGGTCTTACACTTCTTACCGGACCAATCTTATCCGGTATCTTCCCCCAGTAAAGGGCAAGAAACCTGGTAATGCCCCCTTCTACCAGAAATTCATAGACAATATCAGCATCCTCTAGACCAGACTGTGGACGAGCAGGCTGGGTATTTTCAATACTAGCCATTATCGCCCTTTCCCTCTTTATTTCTTCTATTGGTTGCCCGGTAAACGGGGATAGATATGCAATTTGCTGATCCTCCATCACTACCGAGCTGTCCCTGTCACTACGGTCATCTTCAATATTCTCACTAGCAAGATTATCTCTATCATTTTCAGTCTCTGCTAATTTATCTTGTTCTCTATCTTCTGTCTCATCTATTAATTCTCCATCTTCTTTATCTTCCGGAGTAATAACATCCTCTATCTTTTTCTCTGGTTCTGATGCCAGTTCATCAGTAGGAGAATCACAGGCAGTTAAGATGAAAACCGTTAAAAATATAATTAATAAGACAACAATTGCTTTCTTCATATTATCACCTCTCATAATTTTTCTGGCCATTGAGACGTATATTATCCTCAGCTACGACCTCAATTTCAATACCAAAATTCTCCAACTGTTTTCTAACAATATCCAGGCTACTGGCAAGAGTCCTCGGCTCCCCAACAGCCTTGATAATAATTGGATTAACAGGGATCGGTTTATTGTTGACCAGAATAGTAGGGCCGACACAGCGTATTGCCGAGTGGACAGTTAATCTCTGTCCACCCACTTCAATACCCCCGGCACCAGCAATTACCAATTCATTGATAATATTTCTTATATCAGCATCATGAACAATACCCATTTTTTCAAGATTATTGTCCTTATCATAAACATTGATTATTATCCCACTACCATTTAACGGCTCATAACCAGCTTTTTGCGAAATCAACTTTAATTGCCTTTCCAGAGAGGCAAGCTTTGTCTGTAGAAAATCTACCTGATTAAAAAAATCACCAGTGGAGACAAGACTTGCCCTCCCATCCTTGATCTGAATCTCAATAGTCTGATTAAAAGTAAGTCCTTCAAGTTTTTCCCTGGTTTTATTGGTCAATATTTGATCAGGATCTAATATTTTTAATTGCTCAGCTGTCCTGGCTATCGTTATTTTCCCTTTTTTGGGTAAGTTCTGGCTGTTAATAATCTTAAAAACCTTATCAATCCGTTTTTGTTGAAGTTCACGAAAAATTATATCCTGTGTCTGTCGGCCGTAGTCTACCATTAAACTGGCCAGTTCTTCTGCATTATTTGCTTTTTCAACTTCATATTTAAACCTGGCCAATATATCAGTAACCGACTTCTGTTCGTCTACACCATAACTTTTTGCTAATTCTTCGCTATATTCGATTACAGATTGAGCCCCCTGGGAAGCCCTATCTAACGGCGTTATTTCACCAGGGAAATAAAATACACTCAATATACGAAGAAACAAAATAATATTAAGCAGTATAATCAAAATAACCGCTGTATATAATATGTATCCTGACTTTTTCAACATAAACACCTCTCCTTATCCCTTACCTTACCTCGCCTTAGCAAAAGACATTATTTCAGGGTCAAGAATACCACCTGAGATTATTAGTTTAAGGGCTTCCTCTATACTTAACTCAAGAATTATGGCATCCTTCTTGGGAACCATAACAAACATTCCCGAAGTTGGATTAGGGGTAGTCGGTAAAAAAACATTATATAGTTCTTCACCTGTTATAGAATCAAAATATGGTGAAGATTCTTTAGTAAGAAAACCTATTTGATAAAGGCCTTTCCTGGGATATTCAAATAATACTGGTTTTTTAAAAGAACTATGCTGTCTTGTAAAAATAGCATCCATTACCTTTTTAATACTAATATATATATTACGAAAAAATGGTATCTTTAGCAGCATCTTTTCCCCAAATTGAATTATCCTTTTTCCAATAACATTAGTAGCAATAATACCAATCAATAAAATAATAATAAAGGTAAAAATAATTCCTACACCTGGTATATCACGCCCAAAAATCAACTCTATCAATGGTTCTGTACCTGTATCAATAATACTAAACAAAAAGTAAATTATATAGCTTGAAACCACCAGGGGTAAAACAACTACCATACCAGTTAAAAATAAATTTCTTATCTTCTTAAACACTTGATCACTCCCTATCATCAAAGCCATTAAAAGGGCTAGTACTAATAATTTTTAATCTCTCTATTCTATGTTCACTAGTTTTTTCAACCTGAATAAGCAAATCATCATTTAAAACAATCCTTTCTCCTTCATCTGGAAGGTAACCAAGGTAATAAAGTATAAAACCACTAATAGTTTTGTAATTATCTTCATCACTCAATGGTTCAGGTAGTATTTCATTTAATTCATCTATTTCTATCCTTGAGTCTACTATCATCTCCTTATCATTTAAAAACTCAATCTGTTTTGGCTCCAGATCATATTCATCCTGGATATCACCCATGATTTCTTCTATTAAATCCTCTATAGTAATTAAACCTGCTGTACCACCATATTCATCTAAAACTATAGCAATATGTATTTTCCTCTTTTTCATCTCAGTTAATAATTCATTAATCTTCTTACTCTCAGGAATAAAAAAAGCGGGACGAAGAAAATCATTAATTACAAAATCTTTCTTTTTAGTTATTAATAATTCAAGTAAATCCTTAACATATATTAATCCCTTTATTTTATCAGTTGTATTATGATAAACTGGGATACGAGAATGACCCTTTTGAACAGCTAATCTAATAAAATCATCCAGTTCAATACCTTCATCAACACAAACCATATCTATTCTCGGTATCATTACTTCCCTAACTGTAGTATCATCAAATTCAAAAATACTATTTATCATTTTCCGTTCTGTCTTTTTAATTACTCCCTCTTCTTCACTAACATTAACAAAACGTCTGATTTCTTCTTCACTTAAAAAAGATGATGATAAAGGATTAGCTTCACCTACGACTAATTTTATAAGATAAACAAAAAATGATATAACTGGTGACAAAAACCTTTCCATCCAATAAAGGTACGGGGCTGCTAATTTAGAGTATTTTACCGCTTTTTTACTGCCAATTGATTTAGGAGTTATCTCTCCAAAAATCAAAACTATTAATGTCACTACACCGGTAGCAATCCCTACCCCTTTATTACCAAAAAGTTTAATTGCCACAGATGTTGCAATAGCAGAAGCAGCAATATTAACTAAATTATTCCCAATTAAAATAGTAGCTAAAAGTCTTGTGTGTTTTTTTAATAATTTATCTACCAGAACTGCTTTTTTATCACCATGATTACTAAGTTCTTTGATTCGAACTCTATTCACCGACATAAGAGCGGTTTCCGAACCTGAAAAAAATGCAGATAAAGCAAAAAGCAATAAGAGACTTGCTAAATATATAATCATAAATACACCTCAATAATCCAAGTTATTTATAGAGTCTGTTCGAAAAGTATCAGTATATACCCCCGCCGGGGATTATACCTTTTCGAACATACACTTATAACTAAGCAAAAAGTTTAAATATTACTATAGCTAGCAATATTCCTATCACCGCTCCAATTACCACTTCTAACATCGTATGAGTCCTTGACTGAAGCCTGCTCTGGACAACCAGTAAAGCCAATAAAAAAACTAGGGAAGCAATAACAATATCCATGGTCAAAAATACTATGATAGTTGCTATTAGAAAGGAGATGGCACTATGACCGCTCGGCATACCACCTTGAAGAGGTGTGCCGCTTTCTCCCACTGCCTTTAATGCTATAATTATAATTACTAATAAACCCAGACTTATAAAACTTAAGTGAGCTGTTTCCTGTTGAATATCATTTATCAAAGAAAAACTCAAAGACCTGAGATCATCAATAAAGATCAAATAACCAACTATAACCGCATTAATTGCAGCCATAAACACCCCCGCTGCTGCAACATTTTTGGCAATTTTAGCCCTTAAAGAATACTGCTGACTTATCATATCTATAACAACCTCAATAGCTGTATTAATAAGCTCCATAGCAATTACAAAACTAATCACCGTAAAAAGCAATACTAATTGTATTTTCCCTATTTCAAAAAACAAACTTCCAAAGAGTACTATAAATGCTACTATAAAATGAATTTTCATATTACGCTGGGTTCTAAAGGCATGAATCAGCCCTTCAAAGGCATAATTAAAACTATCACTTAAACTATGAAACTGCACAAAGAATCACCTAACCTTATTAGCGCTGAAGATTCAACTCACTTAAAACACGTTCTTCCTTATAACGCATCTCTGCTTTTTCACCAGGTGTTTTATGGTCATATCCTAGAAGATGCATTATACCATGAACAGCCAAATAACCGAGTTCCCTTTTTAAGGAATGCCCATATTCTTTAGCCTGGGCAGCTGCCCTCTCTGTTGAAATTATTATATCCCCCCAGATTTCCTCATCCATAGGAAAAGATAAGACATCTGTTGCCTGATCATTATTACGGTATTTTTTATTTAATTCTCTAATAATCTTATTATCAACCAGAGCAAAACTAATCTCACCCTGATTATATCCCTCTATTTGAGATGTCCGTTCAGCTATCTCCTGGAAAAGCTTGTAAATGTTATTATCAAGCTCTACTAAATCCTGTTTATTATTTATCTCTATCCTTATCACTCTTATCAACCCTTTTCATCTCTTTTAATAGACTATCAGGATATTCTACTCTTTGATGATAAATACCAGTTAACACCTTAACAAAACTCTCCGTAATTATATCCAGTTCTTTAAGGCTAAGGTCAGATTCATCTAACTGTCCTTCAATCAATTTATTTCTAATCAATTCCCGGACAAATCCCTCTATCCGGTTGTGATTATTTTTATTAAAGTTTTTGGAGCGAATAGCTGCCTCAACAATATCAGCCAGCATGATAACTGCTGATTCCCTGGTCTGAGGCTTAGGTCCATCATAACGAAAATCACTCTCCTCAACATTATCATGTTCACTGGTTTCCTCTATAGCCTGCTGATAAAAATATGCAATAAGATTTGTACCATGATGCTGTCTGATAATATCTATGATAGATTCAGGGAGCTTAAATTCCCGGGCCAGTTCCACACCATCTTTTACATGAGACTTGATTATTAAAGCACTAAGATTAGCAGACAGTTTATCATGTGGATTATCTGCTGCATAATAGTTCTCAATAAAGAAATATGGCCTTTTCATCTTTCCAATATCATGGTAATAAGCACCAACCCTGGCCAGGAGGGAATCTGCACCAATATTATCTGCTGCTGTTTCTGCCAGATTACCCACAATTACACAATGATGGTATGTTCCTGGAGCCTCCACCAAAAGTCTCTTTATTAATGGATGACTGGGATTAGATAATTCAAGCAGTTTAACAGATGAGGTCAATCCAAAGGCATTTTCCAGATAAGGCAAAAGGCCATTAGCCAGAATTGCCACTAAAACCCCATTAATTACCCCAGCTGAAATATAACCCAATAGATCAAGCCATCCCCTGAAAGGGCTATTAAAAGTCAAACCCATAATTAGTACTACCATAACCGCACTTACATTAAAACCTGCCCTTACCAGGTCATTACGTTGGCTCAGTTTTGAAACACTAAAAATACCAACCAAACCACCAATAAACCCAGTGAGCGCTATATTATAATCATTATTAAAAATAATTGCTACCAGAAAACTAATAAACACTGTTAAAACAACTGCAACATCAGTACTGATTAAGACAGTTGTCAGAATTGAAGCAATAGCAACTGGTACCAGATAAGGCAGATGAAAATAATTAACTGCTGGTATAATATCAATTATTTTGGCTATTATTAACACAATTATTACTAATAACTGCAATAAAATTATTTTAGGCTGTGCCTCCCAGACGTCAGGTTGATATTTATAGAAATACAGACAGGCCATAACAATTAATGTAAGAATAATTGTTACTATACCAAATATCGAAAGATAATTTATTTGTGGTCTCTGTAGACCAAGAGCTTCTAATTCTTTTATATCCTCACTAGTAACTATATCTCCTTTCCTGATAATCATTTCACCCTGTTTAATCGTATGTTTGTAGGGAACAACCTTTTTAACTGCTTCTTCCTGTTTCTTTTTAGTGGCCTCTTCATCAAATATCATATTAGGCCTGATCATTGTTTCCACAATATTTGCCAGAACAAGCCGGTATTCCTTATTAAGATCCATGGCCATTACTTCCTGTACTAATTCTTCCCTGATTTCAGGTAGGTCTTCGGGATGAATACGCTCCTTTAACTTAAGCTTTATGGTATTGACAGACCTTTGTTCCAGTTCATTAAAAAGATCTGGAGGGGTTTCTAATAGAATTTCAATTGTCTCAAGCGTAATTACTGGATAATTGGCTTCAATATCTTTAATTAACTCTTCTCTATTTTTCCCATCTACAGCAGTCATTTCTTCATCAACTGCTGTTTCCTCATCCCTGAGTTCTTTTATCTGTTTAAAAAGACCATTAATATCTTTTTCAATTCTATTTTCAATATTTCGATCTTCTTCATAGACCCTACCTGCTGATTCAGCAGCAATGCTCTTTAGTTCAGCAGTTTTTTCTTCATCAACATAGGTTATTGTCATCGGGGCTTCAATATCCCGCTTACTAACTTGTCCAGTTTCTAAATTGACATTACTAGGAAAAAGATCAATAGTTAAAATTAGTATAATAACTATAATAAAGGAGATCCCCCAAAACATTTTCTTGCTGTGTGGGCTAATAGAAGCACTTTTTTTAGAGAGTTTTTTCCACCATTTATTTATAATACTATGATTAAGCATAATCAACTCCTGTCCTCATGCCTTTCGTAAGCCTGAATTATTTTTTTTACCAATTCATGCCTTACAACATCTTCTTTAGATAAATAGACAAAATCTATTCCCTTAATACCCTGCAATATTTCCCTGACCTGGTTCAATCCAGAATTCTTATTCCCTGGCAAATCTACCTGAGTAATATCACCTGTTATTACTGCCTGTGAATTAAAACCTATCCTGGTTAAAAACATCTTCATTTGTTCAGGGGTAGTATTTTGGGCTTCATCCAGGATTACAAATGAATCATCAAGAGTTCGCCCCCTCATATAAGCCAGTGGTGCAACCTCTATAATATCTTTTTCTAGATACTGGGCAACTTTTTCAGGACCTAATATATCATATAAAGCATCATATAAAGGCCTCAAATAAGGGTCAACTTTATCCTGCATATCCCCAGGCAAAAAACCTAGTTTTTCACCTGCCTCTATAGCAGGCCTGGTAAGAATAATCCTATTTACCACCTTGTTTAAAAGATATTTAACCGCCATAACCATAGCCAGATATGTTTTACCTGTACCAGCAGGTCCAATAGCAAAAACAATATCCGACTTCTTGATAGCCTCAATATATAATTTCTGCCCCAATGTCTTAATAGATATTTTCTTCCCACGATAACTGACCTGTAACACATCACTATATAGATCTGTTAAATCAATTCCCTCATCTCTTTTTAATAATTCTACAGCATATTTAACTTCACGCTCTGTAATTGTTTTATTTTGAGTAATCTCACTAAGCTTTTTTATTATATTTTCAGTTTGTTCAACCTCACTTTGTTCTCCACTAATTTTAATAGAATTACCACGGGCAATAATCTTAATCCCATTTTTCTTTTCAATTATCTTAAGATTATTATCATTATTGCCAAAAAGATTCTGGAGAACTTGATAATCATCAAATACAATTGTTTTTTCAGTCTTTGACACTAAAACCCTCCTTATCTATACCTGGTAGATCTGCAATATCCTCTTCTACTTTGACCAATAATTTTATTTTAACTGTCTTATCATCAAGACTAATATCCCTTGACTGTACACTATGAATTACTGCATCAGCAGGAATATCTGATAATATAGTATATAAAGCCTTTTCTTTAGCCAGAAAGATCGCAGATTCCCTACTTAATTTTTCTGATATAAAATTGATCTCCCTATGCTCTTCTATTATTAATTCTAGAGGGATATTAATATTCCTCCATTTTGGAATTGTTTTTATTTCTCTTTTTCTTTTATAATTATTAAAATTGGCTTTTATCGGCTTCAACCAGAAAGTTTTATCAGCAATTTTAATTCCCCAAAACTTTCTATTTTCTCCAGTAAAAATTACCTCATTTATATTATACCGGCACAGTGCTTCTGCTGTATACCATACATATGCCCTGACAATACCATGTGCCCTCTCTTCCCCTTCTCCAGCTAAAATTAAAGGCTGGCCCTCAGTAACAGTATCACCCTTACTAACAATTCCTCTTCCCTTTAATACAATAAAATCATTAATAACCCCATTTTTAGCTGCTACTACGTTACCCTTAGCTGTTTTAGAAACCGTTTTCTTTTCTACAAGCCTGATATTAAGGCAGGTTCCCTGCCACCTTACATTTGCCCAGATCAGTCTAGATTCATTTTTTAGAAGCTCCCTCTCCAGATCTATAGGATTAATATTCCTTTTATAAATACCTGGTTTTATACCATTATGTTCAAGAATATTAATTATATCCTCTCTATCAATAGTCTCTAAGCCTTCTATTTCAATAAACCATAAAAAAGATGAGCCAGCATAAAACAGAAGTATAAATATTAAAAAACCTATTAAGAGAAATTTCCGTTTATAAGTCCTGAAAAAAAGGATAGGTAATCCCTTTTTTTCGACTATGTTTACCCGGCATTTCCTCCTTTTTACAAGTAACCTTAGTTTGCTAAAATCAACGGTATATATCTTAGCACGGTAATGACTCTTTTTAATCCTTCTTAAATCCCATATAAAAATATCCAGGGCTATCATCTGGTTAATAAATCTCTCCAAAGCATTACCTGTAATATCTATTACTAAATAACCCTTAATAAACCTAATCAGATATTTGAGCACTAGACAGCCCCTCCCCTTTTTTCATATTGAATCATTACAATATTTCCCGAAATAAAGAGGCAGTCTTCCCTGATCTCCTCAACAACTAATTCTTTTCCTGAAAAAATAAGATAACCCTTATTGATACTGATTTTAATTTTATCATTATCAAAATTTTTTATTCCCTTATGATTTTCTATATATAATTTCTGCTGACCTACCAGCATTATTAATGGTAAATCAAGAACAATTTCAGGCGATAGATCAAAGATATCTAAAAATTGCTTTTTTATTTTATCCATTATTATCCCCCTTCCCCTGCATTAAAAATTTATGCATAAAAAAGGAGAATAATGCTAGGTTAATTTATATTATAACACATATTAAAAATCTTACAATCGTCCTACAGCAATACATGGTACTGCCTGTTCATTAAAACCTTCCCCTGAAAAACTAGCATATAGTTTTACATCCTGAAAACCTATTTCACCCAAAATATCCAATAATTCATCAGGCAGTAATGGTAACAGCTTTATAGTATTTTGATAACTATTTTTTACTCCTTTATCTATACTCAGATTTGTTATAAATCTAATCTTGTCTTTACTGTCTTCCAGTAAATATCTCCTGCTAAAAGTAATCCCCTTGTCTTCGTTGATTATCACTGGTAACTGTGTAACATTATTTTTTAAGATTCGTTGATAATTAATAATCTGAATAATAACAACACCTTTTGGTTTTAATAATTTTGCCATAATTCCAAGGGCTTTTTTAATATCTTTCTTTGTATCAAGATGAACAAGCACATTTCCGATACAATAAATACCATTAAAATAATTTTCACTATATAGTTTATCAAGTTTTAACATGTCAGCAACTTTAAAATTCACTGCTAAATTACTATTAACTACGCGCAAGCGGGCTAATTTTATCATTTCATGATTAAGATCCACGGCAGAAACCTGATAACCCTCTTCTGCTAAGGCAATTGCATAACTCCCGGTTGCAGTACCAATGTCTAGAATTTTATTTCCATCATCAGTATCAGTAAACTTATTACTTAAAAAATTTAATTTTTCTACTGATAAAGGAAAAACATCATTATAATAACTAGCAAATTGATTATAAAACCCCATTTTATTGATCATCACCATTCCTTTGATATATCTTTAATTCTTTATTTTCATCAATAGTAGCCAGTAAGATTTGAGATTTATCTACTCCTATATCCTGCAGTTTTTTCTGCAACCACTCTTTATTAATATTAACAAGTTCTTTATTATAAGATATCTTACCATCTATTATAACAGGCATCCTAAGGGATTTAGCCCCCTGTTTAAGTACTGTAATATCACCTGATGTTTCCAGCAAAGCTACTTTAACTTCATCAATATCAAAGATGTCTTTTGTTCTCAACTGTTGTAAAAGGTCATTAACATTATATTTAGTCCCTTTTAATGCCTTATACAATATCTTACCATTTTTTATTAATATTTCAGGCCTTCCATTTATTAATCCCCTTATAAAAGTGCTCTTTAAAGAAAGAATAGACAACAGTATCTCCAAAAATGCCAGAATTACAATCGGTACAAGGCCTTCAATAATACCTAATTCTTCATTTTCAATTGGAAAAATAGCCAATTCAGCAATCATAATAGCAACTACTAGATCAAAAGGAGACAATTGACCTATTTCTCTTTTACCCATCATTCTAATTATACCAAGCATTGCAAAATAAATAAATATTGTTTTAATAATATGAGTAAACACTACTATAACCCCCTGCCTATTATTATTAACAAAATTGATTAGTTTAAACAGGGAAAACCCCATTAACTTACAATGGTTAATGGGGTTTTTGTAGTTATTTTCTACGATAATAAATTGGGCGATAGGGTTTTAAAGCCCGAGGACTATCTAATATTTCTTTAAATATTATCCCCTGTATAATATCCCTTTCTCTATTAATCTGCAAATCATAATTACAATCTTCCTTTTTGGCAGTCTTATACCCCTGAGGCTTATCTTCCTTTTTAGCTTGGGTAAAGTCCTTAATAGCAACCTTAGTATTTTTTTTCTTACTACTATTTTCACTAATACCTACTGGTTTCTCATCTATACCATCCTCAGCAACTTTGGAGTCAAGCATAGTGCTCCCTTTAGATTCCATATAAGCTGGTAGATAATCATCCTCTTCATCAACAGTTCCTTTAAAGAAATCATTCAATTTATTCCCAATTTTTTCTTTAGTATTATGCTTATTTTCCGATTTATTCTTATTCCCCTTAAGGTAGAAACCCACTACCATAATAATTATCCAGATAACAGCACCTAAGATATCATCCATCTAGATCAACCCCTTATTTATCCTCATCATCTATCTTTTTTTCAGAGCTATTACTGGAATTACCTCCTAATTTGGAGATATTATCTCTCATACCGGTATCAGCCTTAATATTTTGTAGATTAAGGTAGTCCATAACACCCATATTACCAGAACGCATCGCTTCTGCCATAGCCCTTGGTACATCTGCTTCAGCCTCAACAACCTTAGCCCGCATTTCCTGTACTTTAGCTTTCATTTCCTGTTCCTGAGCAACAGCCATGGCCCTTCGTTCTTCAGCCTTGGCTTGGGCAATCTCTTTATCGGCTTCAGCCTGATCAGTCTGCAGTTGAGCACCAATATTTTTGCCAACATCAACATCTGCAATATCAATAGATAGAATTTCAAAAGCAGTACCTGAATCAAGACCCTTCCCCAGGACAGTTTTTGAAATAGAATCCGGATTCTCCAGTACCTTTTTATGGGTAACAGCAGAACCAACAGTAGTGACAATACCTTCACCAACCCTGGCCAGCACTGTTTCCTCACCAGCACCACCAACAAGCCGTTCAATATTGGCCCTGACTGTTACACGGGCAGTAGCCATAACCTGAATCCCGTCCATAGCCACAGCTGTTACAACCGGTGTTTTAATTACTTTAGGATTTACACTCATCTGTACAGCCTCCAGTACATCCCTACCAGCTAAGTCAATAGCAGCTGCCCTTTCAAAACTCAAATCTATTTCAGCACGCTGAGCCGCTATTAAAGCATCTACTACACGGTCTACATTACCACCGGCCAGATAGTGTGCTTCCAGTTTATCACTCCCTAGTTTTAATCCTGCTTTATGTGATTTAATCATAGGCCCTACTATTAATGAAGGTACAACCCTCCTTAACCTCATTCCAATTAGGTTAAAAAAACCAATCCGTACACCAGCTGCTACAGCAGAAACCCATAATCCCAGAGGGATAAAATAAAAGAAAACCGACAAAAAGATTATACCAAGAACTATAAGTAGTATCGCCAACACTTCAGTCAAATTACTCATCCTCCTTAATTTGTTTAACTACAACACGGTTACCAGTAATTTTTATTATCTTAACCTTAACATCCTTATCAATAAAACCACCATCACTTACAACATCAAGTCTTTTAGCATCGATCTCTATAAGACCAGCTGGTCTTAAAGGTGTCAATGTATAGGCTGTCTTACCCAGATATTCTTTTTTATCATACTGAGCAATATAACCTAAATCTTTAGTCTGACTTTCACCAAGAGAAATCCTCTGCCAGAACTGGCTGCCGCCAAACAGCTTTAAAATAACTATAGCAGCTGCAATTGATAGTATAAGAACTGTTGCTACCGCAAATAAAGCCGTGGTCGGCGTAGGAAAGAGGAAATAAAAACTCGCTAAAATAGCAAGAATTCCACTTATTCCTGTAATACCAAATCCGGGGACAACAAATACCTCCAGAGCTAACAATACTAAACCAACTACCAGCAAAACAACTACTCCCCAACCAGCAACACCTAAATAGATATAACTACTAAATACCAGCCCCAGGGAGAGAAGACCAGCTGTCCCTGCTATCCCCCACCCCATTATGAAGGTTTCGGCAATTAATGCTATCAAACCAATAGTTAATAACACAGTACTAATATTGGGATTTATAATAAAACGGGCCAATTTCTCAGCTGAACTAACCTGCACAGAAAGAATCCGGGCTGGTGAAAAATCCATTATATCATATAACTCTGTAAGGTTGCCCACCTTATATTCTGCCATATTATGTGTTACTGCTTCATCAGCAGTTAATGTAAGTAATTTACCAGCAGCAATTAATCCTTCAATCTCAAGATCAGAGTCAACCATAGCAGCTGCTATTTCTGGGTATCTCCCCCTACTTTCAGCTGTTGCTTTAAATTCCTTCCTCAGGGCAGAAATATATTTCTCTTCCTTAGGTCTTGTCTCAGCAGCCCCGATACTACTACCAGGTACCATTGCAACTATATCACCTGCCAGGGTAATCAAAGCCCCTGCAGACCAGGCCCTACCCTTAACAAAAGTAAGGGTTTTGATCCTGGAATTATAGATAAGGTCTTTTATCTCTATAGCTGAATCAACATACCCACCAAAAGTATCAATCTCAAAAATAAGCAGGTCAGCACCCTCTGCCTCCGCCTCACTAATACCCTTTTTTACCAAATATACTAAACCCCTATCTATCTCACCCGTAATAGGTATCTTATAGACAATTTCTGTCCTATCAACAGCCTGGACAGATAAAACCGACAAAACAATAAATAATACCATCAAACCCAAAACATATTTGACCCCTCTCATCCATTTATCACCACCTTTCTGCAGCAGATAAACTATTAGTATTATTTTGCTAAATCCTAAAAAAATACGAGAATAAAATGACTACGTCATCTTAAATTGATCGAGAATAATTATTAATTTTTACTATAGGAATCCTTCTTACACTAAACTTGTTATCATAATACAGACAAATATATTTACTGGACGACTCTAGAAATTATCCGTAGGCAGGACGCCGAAGGAGAATTTCTAGACAGTAAGCGAAGGTAGGACACCGCAGCACACGACAAGGGAAGTAAATATATTTGTCGGTCTTTAAAGTTATAAAAACAAGGGCCAGGAAATCCTGGCCTCACCCTTAACTCAATTTCCTCTGTACAATTTTATTGACAATTCTACCATCAGCACGGCCTTTTACCCTCGGCATAATTGCCCCCATAATCTTTCCCATATCTGACATATCATCTCCACCAATCTCTTTAACTACATCATCTACTAATTTTGCAATCTCTTCTTCTGTTAGCTGTTCAGGCAGGTATTTTTCCAGAACCTTTATTTCCCTTTGTAAACCCGTAACAATATCATCTTTTCCTGCCTTTTCATACTCTCTAATTGAATCCCTTCTTTGTTTTACTTCGCGGGCAATAACTTCCACTACCTCATTATCATCAAGGTCTTTTCTTTTATCAATCTCTACATTTTTTATAGCAGCCCGAGCCATCCTTATCACAGATAAACGTTCCTTGTCTTTTGACTTCATAGCAGTTTTCATATCATCAAGTAATTTTTCTCTTAAAGAGGTTATCTTTTTCACCTCCCTGAAAATATTATCATTAAACCTCCATATATTGATTATATTAACCTGGAGGCCACTGCATACTGCGTCCACCCAGTAAATGAAAATGAATATGATAAACTGATTGACCACCATCTTCATTGCAATTAGATACCACTCTAAACCCATCTTCAGCAATACCATTTTCACGCGCTAATTTGGCAGCAATCATATATATGTATCCAATTAAATCCTGATCTTCTGCTGAAATATCCAATAAAGTTGATATATGTTTTTTAGGTATAATAAGCAAATGTACTGGTGCCTGTGGATCAATATCACTAAAAACAACCACCCGCTCATCTTCATAAAGTAATTTAGTATCCATCTCACCACTTGCAATCTTGCAAAAAATACAATCACTCATTTATTAATCACCATCCTTTAATTTATATTTCGCTATAGAAAAAAGAATTCCTGCTTTTCTTTGATACAGTTTTCTATTATATTACAATTTTACCAATAAGATTCTCATGATTAAAACTATTAATTAACTTTACATCTACCAGTTTTCCCATCATTTCATTATCACCATCACATAATACCCTAAGATAATTATCAGTCATACCTGTAAGTTTACCTGTTTGGTAATCCCTCTTTTCCTCAATAATAAGGCTTCTTATATCACCAATAAACTCCTGTTGATACTGTTGCATTAATTCCTTATTTAACTGACGCATCATCTTACTATAGTATTTCTTTATATCCCCAGCTAACTGGCCTTTCATTTTGGCAGCTGGGGTACCATGCCGGGCTGAAAATGGGAAAACATGAAGCCTACTAAAAGCAATTTCTTTAACAAAATCATAACTCTCTTTAAAATACTTTTCTGCTTCACCTGGAAAGCCTACAATAAGATCAGTAGTTATAGCAATATCTTCTATTTTATTCCTGACCTTATCTACAACCACATTAAATTCTCGTTTTGAATAAGGTCTTTTCATAGCTTTAAGTATATAATCACTTCCGCTCTGTAAAGGAAGGTGTAAATGGGAACAGAGTTTATCTTCTCTGGCAATCAGGGCTAATAAATTATCGTTTATTTCTGTCACCTCTATAGAACTCAACCTGATATGGGCTAAATCATCAACAGCAGATAAACGTTTTAATAATTTTACTAAACTATCATTCCCCCCCCAGTCATAACCATATGCCCCTAGATGGGTACCTGTTAATATTATTTCTTTAACACCACCATTAACAAGTTCTTCTACCTCCTCAAGGACAGAATCTATCTCCCTACTCCGAACCGGCCCCCGGGCATAAGGTATGATACAATAAGTACAGAACTGATTACACCCCTCTTCTACCTTAACATAGGCTCTTGTGGTTTCTGTCAGGGTATTAACCCTTAGTTCTTCAAATTCTTTGAGTTCCTGCCAATCAACTATTTCCGCAGTGAAATTACTGTTAGACCTCACTTCCTCAACCATTCTAACAATATCAAGCCTCTTAGAAGTCCCAATTACTAAATCTATTTCCTCAATATTACTAACCTCATCCGGTGAAACCTGGGTATAACAACCAACCATTACTACAGTTGCTACCGGGTTATTTCTCTTAGCCCTCCTGGCAAGCTGCCTCGATTTACGGGCTGCTTCATTAGTAACAGTACATGTATTTACAACATATATATCAGCCCTATCATTAAAATCAACAAGTTGATAGCCCTTATCTTTAAAGAGATCCATCATAGCTTCAGATTCATAGTGGTTAACTTTACACCCCAGTGTATGGAAGGCTACTGTTGCCATATTAATTTCCCCCTAAATCATTTGTCTCATATAGTACTACAGTAGCAGTAACTAAACCAGCCGTTTCAGTCCGTAAAATTCTAGGTCCCAAAGTAATTGATATTCCACCTATCTTAGTAATACTTGCTACTTCTTCAGCAGAAAACCCCCCTTCAGGACCAATAATTATTAGTACCCTCTTATCTACTGCCCTTATTTTGTCCTTTAGGTTAATAAGTGAGCAAGACTTCTCTTCTTCCCATGGTATGATAATTAAATTATATTTATCTTTATATTTTACTAAATCCCTTAATTTATGTACCCTGGCAACAGTTGGTATCATACCCCTGCCGGCTTGTTTAGCAGCTTCTCTGGCTATTTTCTGCCACCTATTTACTCTCTTTTCTTCTTTTCTCCCTTTTAACTTAACAATAGTTCTAGTAGTATCCAGGGGTATAAAATTTTTCACCCCAAGTTCAGTACATTTTTGAATAATATAATCCATATTAGTCTTTTTAGGAATAGCCTGGGCTATTGTTATATCTAATAAAGGTTCAGAACGGTTTTTTTCCTTATTTATAATCCTGCCTTTAACAGATTGATCACTAAAATTTTGTAGTTCAACAAGATAATCCCAGCCGTCCCCATTAGAGACAATTATCTTATCCTCTGGGGCTAATCTTAGTGAATGAGAAAGGTGGTTAAAATCACTTCCTGTGATTCTAACCACACTACCATCAATATCATCCTTATCTACAAAAAATCTGTGCATAATATCAATCCTTCCTTAATACCAGGCTAACCCATTCCCCTAAGGAACATTGCTCAATCACTGTTAATCCCTCTCCACGGGCTAAATTTATAATTTTATCTTCTTTATTACTAATAATTCCTGATAATATTAAAAGACCATCTTTTTCCATTAAAGAAACGACTGTTTTTAAGAGTCTTTCTATAATATCTGGTAATAAATTAGCGATAATCAATGGAAATTTAACACTTAAGCTCTCAGTAAGATCCCCCTGGATTACCGTAACACTGTCACTAACATTATTTATTACAATATTCTCTCTAGCAGCCTTAACTGCTGCTTTATCAATATCTATCCCTAAAATATTATTAACACCAAGATAGGCAGCAACAATAGATAATATCCCTGTCCCCGTACCAATATCGAGCATTTTAACTGTCTTATTACCTATATACTTTTCCAGGAGTTGTATAGATAATTCTGTAGTTTCATGACTACCTACTCCAAAAGCCATACCCGGGTCTATTTTAATAATAATACGTTCTTTATCATCACAATCTTCCCAACCAGGACATATTAAAAACCTATCACCCAGATAAAGCGACTTAAAAAAAGATTGCCAGCTTGTAGACCAGTCTTCTTCTGCTGTTAATTGTAACTGGTACTTCACTTTACCAGTCTCAAGACCGAATTTCTTCAAATTTTTAACCCATTCCTTTAAATCCCTTAGATTTTCTGAAAAACTATCATCAGCTGGATAATAAGCAGTAATTTCCATATATTCATCATTCTCTTTAATTACTACACCATGTTTACTATTTTCCTGTAGATAATGGGCAACTGCCTCAGCTGCCTCCTTAGCTATTTCAACCCTTACTTCCTGCCAGTTCATTTATCACACCCCAAGAACATCCCTTACTTTCTCCAGCCAGCTTTTGTGTTCAGGATTAATCTCTTCACCAGATTCCTCAGCAAATTCCATTAAGATCTTCTTCTGTTTTTCACTAAGGGTTTTAGGAATCACTACCTTTACCTTAATGTACTCATCTCCCCTACCGTAACTATTAAGATGTGCAATACCTTTGTTCTTCAATCTAAAAGTAGTACCAGGTTGAGTACCTTCTGGAATAGTAAACTTAACCTTCCCTTCCAGTGTAGGTACTTCAATCTCATCACCAAGTATAGCCTGAACAAAATTAATTGGTACCTCACAATAAATATTATCTTGTTTGCGTTTGAAGATTTTATGTTCTTTGACCTGAATTACAATATATAAATCACCATTTCTTGCACCATGATCACCAGCCTCACCCTCACCAGACATTCTTAATTTATTCCCATTCGAGACCCCAGCAGGGATATTAACTGTAATCTTTCTCCTTTTCCTGACCTTTCCTTGACCATGACAATTTGAACAGGGATTATCTATAACCTTACCAGTACCCCCACATTTATCACAAACCCTTGTCTGGGTAAAATGACCAAAAGGTGTCTGCTGTGAAGTCCTGACCTGGCCATTTCCATTACACTGTGGACAGGTTTTAGCCTTACTACCTGGTTTAGCCCCTGAACCATGACATGTATCACAGGTCTCAGTCCTGGGTATACTTATCTCTTCACTCCCACCAAAAACAGCCTTTTCAAAATCTATAGTCAAACGGTACTGCAGGTCTGAACCCCTCTGTGGGCCACGACGTCTACCTCCCATACCACCACCAAAAAACATATCAAAAATATCAGACATGTCTTCAAACCCACCAAAACCACCACGGGCAAAGTCATCAAAATTAAAATCATTATCATTTATCCCGGAATGACCATACTGATCATAACGTGCCCTTTTATTAGGGTCACTCAATATTTCATAAGCCTCTGATAGTTCTTTAAACTTTTCTTCCGCATTGGGGTCATCTTTATTAACATCAGGGTGTAATTTCCTGGCCTTCTTACGATAGGCCTTTTTAATCTCACTCTCATCAGCCTCACGACTCAAACCCAATATCTCATAATAATCTCTTTTCTCAGCCACCTTAACACCACCTTTTTTAAACAAAATTACTCTACAAACCTATTTAAATATTTATATTAATAAATTGGGCTAACGGCCATCCAGACTTAATCAACAATCATTAATGTTTTCTTAGAATCACTTCTTATACAAAGTTAACTACTTATCATAAACCAGACCAATATATTTACTGGACGACTCTAGAAATTGTCTGGAGGCAGGATGCCGGAAGACAATTTCTCGACAGTAAACGAAGGCAGGACGCCGCAGTGCACGACAAGGTAAGTAAATATATTGGTCGACCTTTAAAGTTATCCAAAATCTCAAAAAAATATAATTTCTTAATAATATTAAACAGTCAAAAGAGGGGAAATATCCCCCCCCTCAAGCAACAACCAAATTAAACATATAACTATACTTTGAACCCATATACTATTTATATTAATTCATTGTTCAAAATGTTAGTATTTATTCATTATCTTCCTCATCCACTTCTTCATAATCTACATCAACAGTATTGTCATCACCAGTATCTCCTGCTGGGTCCTGACCTGCTTGCTCTGCCTGCTGCTGAGCCTGGGCATAGAGTTGACTGCTTAATTCAGTCAATTCATTGGTTAAAGCCTCTGTCTTATTTTTAATCTCTTCTATATCTTCACCTTCAAGAGCCTTTTTAAGGTCATCCTTAGCCTGCTCAACTTTATCCTTTACAGACTGCTCAACCTTATCCCCTGCATCTTTAAGAGTCTTTTCTGTCTGATAGACAAGGCTGTCTGCCTCATTCCTGGCTTCAATCTCTTCTAGACGTTTTTTATCTTCTTCTTCATGAGCCTCAGCTTCATTTACCATTTGGTCTATTTCCTCATCAGATAATCCAGTAGATGATTTAATAGTGATATTTTGTTCATTACCTGTCCCCAGGTCTTTAGCTGAGACATGAACAATACCATTAGTATCGATTTTAAAGGTTACCTCTATTTGCGGAACTCCCCTGGGAGCTGGCGGGATATTTGTCAACTGAAAACGTCCCAGTGTCTTATTATGACTGGCCATCTTCCTTTCACCCTGTAAAACATGAATATCCACACTGGTCTGATTGTCAGCAGCAGTTGAAAAAACCTTACTCTTTTCAGTAGGTATAGTAGTATTCCTGTCAATCAATTTAGTGAAAACACCACCAAGTGTTTCAATACCAAGAGATAATGGGGTAACATCTAATAAGACAATATCATTTACATCCCCTGCCATAATACCACCCTGAATAGCAGCACCCATAGCCACAACTTCATCAGGGTTAATACCTTTATGGGGATCCTTACCAATTAATTTTTTGACTGCTTCCTGAACAGCTGGAATTCTGGTAGAACCACCAACAAGTATAACCTCATCTATATCAGAAGGTGACATATCAGCATCCTTGAGAGCCCTTCGTGAAGGTTCCATTGTCTTCTCAACAAGGTCAGCAGTTAATTCATCAAATTTAGCCCGGGTTATATCTACATCCAGGTGTTTTGGGCCATCATCAGTCTGGGTAATAAAAGGTAGATTAACATTAGTAGTCATCACTGATGACAATTCTTTCTTCGCTTTTTCGGCAGCATCTTTCAAGCGCTGCATTGCCATTCTATCTTTACGCAGGTCTACACCATGTTCTTTCTTAAATTCATCAGCCAGATAATCCATAACCTTTTTATCAAAATCATCACCACCCAAGTGATTGTTACCACTAGTAGACACAACCTGAAACACACCATCACCAAGTTCTAAAATAGATACATCAAATGTCCCACCACCAAGATCAAATACCAGAATGGTCTGTTCTTTATCATCCTCCAGACCATATGCCAGAGAAGCAGCTGTAGGTTCATTTATTATCCTCTTGACTTCTAATCCTGCAATCTTACCAGCATCCTTGGTGGCCTGACGCTGACTATCAGTAAAATATGCAGGAACAGTAATAACTGCTTCTGTAACCTCTTCACCAAGGTATTCTTCTGCATCACGTTTTAGTTTCTGCAAAATCATAGCTGATATCTGTTGTGGAGTCTGGTCTTTACCATTTAAATTAACTTTATAATCAGTTCCCATATGTCGTTTAATAGAGCTAACAGTCTGATCAGGGTTTGTAATCGCCTGTCTCTTAGCAGTTTCCCCTACCAGACGTTCACCCTTTTTTGAAATTGCGACAACAGAAGGAGTAGTTCTATTACCTTCTGCATTAGGTATGACAGAGGGTTCTCCCCCCTCAGTTACAGCCACACATGAATTAGTTGTTCCTAAGTCAATACCAATTATTTTACCCATTTCAAATTCCTCCTTATAAATGTTATATTCTGTTAAGTCTTTAGAAATTAAATCTCAAATTTAGTTATATTTAAAAACCTATTGAGCCACCTTCACCATAGTAGGTCTAATTACCCTATCTTCCATTATGTACCCCTTCTGTATTTCTTTAATAATAGTTCCAGATTCATAGTCATCATCTTCAACCTGCATTACTGCTTCATGATAATTATGATCAAATTGTTCTCCTTCAGCCTCAATCGCCTTTACTCCCTGTTTTTCCAGATAAGTTATTATCTGCCGGTAAATCATTTCAACACCTTGATAGAATTCACCACCATTATCTTCCTGGGCAAGAGCTCTTTCAAAATTATCTATTACAGGAAGTAATTCACCAATAAGTTCTATCTTTGTCTGCTGATAAGCTCGCCCTTTCTCCTTCTCAACCCTCTTTTTATAATTAGAAAAATCAGCCTGTAGACGCTGTAATTGATTGAAAAAGGCATCTTTCTCTTCCTGCAGCTTTGCTATTTCTTCTTCTAACTCCTCAACATCTATTACTTCTTCCTCTATGTTTTCTTCTAACCCATCTTCTTCCTCTATCTTTATATCCCCTTCTCTAACCGTTTTAGTTTCTAAATCCTCTTTTTCAGTTTCAGACTGCTGTTCCAATACCTCTTCATCTTTCTTCTTAGCATTTTTTTCTACCATTATCATCACCCACTTAATTCTGATATAATCTTACCCATTAGTTCTGCTACAGTATTAACTGAAGCAATTACCCTGGAATACTCCATCCTGGTAGGACCTATAACACCGATTTTTCCAGAAGCCATATCACCAACAGTGTAAGAAGCAAAAACGAGACTACATTTCTTCATTTCTTCAATTTTATTTTCATGACCTATCATTACCTCAAGTTCTTTATTGGGTATAGTAACTAAAAGGTCTTTTAGCATTTCTTCATGATCAAGTATATTTAAGACCTTTTTTAGGTTATCTAAATCATTGAACTCTGGTTGTTCAAGGATATAAGAAGTACCACCTAAATATATTTTAAAATCATCCTCTTTAGATACCATCTCTAATCCTTTGTAGACTAATTCAATTATTTCCTGAGATAAATCCAGTCTTTTAATTAATCTCTTTTCCAGTTCCTGCAAAACAAGATTGTTTATACCCTTTATCCGCTTATCCTTTAAATTATTAAATAGATACTCATTTAAATACCCAAGTTGTCTTGGGTTAAGATCTTGCTTTAATTTAACAATTTTATTATGCACAATTCCTGTGTTTGTTATCAGAACTATTAAAATCCTCTTCCCTTCTACTGGTATTAACTGGATCTGTTTAATTCTACTTTTTTTCATCTGTGGTTCGCTGACAACTGATGTGTAGCGGGTAACACTCGATAACATCTTAGCCATATTAGACATTATCTGCTGAATGCCCTGTCTTTCATAATTAAAATTATTAAGTAGTTTAATTAATTCTAGATTCAGATTCTCTCTATCATTAATAAGTGTATCGACATAAAAACGGTAGGCTTTATCAGAAGGAATCCGTCCAGCAGATGTATAGGGCTGTTCAAGATAACCTAGTTCCTCTAAATCAGACATTTCATTCCGGATTGTTGCAGAACTTACACCTAGTTCATATGATTTGGCCAGGGTACGTGAACCAACGGGTTCGGCAGTAAAAATATGCTCATGAATAATCGCTTTAAGTATCTCTTTTTTCCGCCTTTCAACTTCTTCAACCATCGGCTGGCCCCCTTTTTTGTTAGCACTCAATTATAAAGAGTGCTAATTACTAATAATAAAATAACATATTAACACAATTTTGTCAACATTGTATTTCCAAAATGAAAAATATCCCTTACCTTATTAGTAAGAACAAAGTGGCTACGTCATCCTAAATTGATCGAGAATAATTTTAATTCTTCCGCTTGTCGTTCTCTCCGGCATCCGTGCCTCCGTTCTCTGTCACAACTTTTTGTTCCGGCGTCCTGCCTCCACAAAAAGTTAGAGCCGCTACAGAATTAAAATTATTACTTAGCTACCTTAACTCAGACAGATATATTTGTTGGACGACTCTAGAAATTATCCGTAGGCACGACGCCGGAGGAGAATTTCTTGACAGTAAGCGAAGGTAGGACACCTCAGCGCACGACAAGGAAAACAAATATATCTGTCGGCCTTCAAAGTTCATAATTTCTAGAATTATAAAAATCACTTAAGAAATTTCATAAACACTTCATTACCTAACAATAGACCCTTTTCACTTAACCTTATATGCTTGTCCTTTATTTCAATAAGCCCTTTGCTCAAACAATCTTCTATTTCCAATTGATAAAGCTTCAGCAGGTCTACTGTGAACCTATCAGTAAATTCTGCTAATGAAATACCATCTGTCAAGCGTAAACCCATAAAAATCATTTCAGAGATTTGTTCTTTTATTGACAGCCTTTCTATATTCTCGACTGGTAAAACACTATTGGTAAGATTATTAATGTATTTTGGCAAATCTGCTTTATTAGCAAAACGAATCCTACCATCAAAACTTACAGCAGCAGGCCCTATCCCTAAATAGGGTTGATAATGCCAGTAAATTTGATTATGAATAGAATCAAATCCCTTTCTAGAAAAATTGGATATCTCATATTGTTTAAAATCATGAAGATTAAATAATTCCCTGGCCAGAAGATACATTTCAGCATCCAAAGTATCATCAACAACCTTTATCTCTCCCTCTTCTAACATATTAGCTAAAGGAGTACCTTTTTCAATCTGCAAATTATAAATAGAAAGATGTGGTGGCTGAAATGATAAAACCTGTTTTAGGGTCTCCTGCCAGGACTTAAGACTCTGTCCAGGAATAGCAAATATTAAATCAAGATTATAATTCTGGAAAACCCTCTGTAAGAGTTCAACTGCTTCTAAAGCCTGACCGACTGTGTGTTTTCTACCCAGAAAATTCAACTCATTATCATTAAAAGACTGAACCCCCAGGCTAATTCTATTAATCCCTGCTTCCTTATATTTTAATAATTTATCCTTTGTAATCGAGCCTGGATTTACTTCTATACTTATTTCCTCTACCATAGCAAGATCAAAATGTTGTCTTATCTTTTCAATTAAACCGACCAAATAGGCCGGTTTAATTAAACTGGGGGTACCACCCCCTATATATAGTTTTAAGTACTGGCCGCTCAATTAAGTTGGTATATAATTCAATCTCTCGCTGTATTCCTTGATAAAAACCCTCTAGTGCAGAATGACTATATCTCTCTGAATAAAAATCACAGTAATTACATTTCTCTGAACAAAAAGGTATATGAACATAAAGAGCAAAGGGTTTTTGATAGGATAACTGCAGGTCATTATTATTCATCATCATCCCGCTGTAAGACAGCCATAAATGCCTCCTGGGGAATTTCCACCTGTCCAACCCTCTTCATTCTTTTTTTGCCTTCTTTTTGTTTTTCAAGCAATTTCCTCTTTCTGCTTATGTCACCACCATAACACTTTTGTAAAACATTTTTCCTCAGTGCTTTAATATTAACCCGGGCCACAATTTTACTGCCAATAGCAGCCTGAATTGGTACTGCAAACATCTGCCTGGGAATAAGTTTCTTCAGTTTTCGTGCCAGTGAACGTCCTTTGCTGCCCGCATTTTCCTGATGAACTATGGTTGATAAAGCATCTACCGGGCTACCGCTGAGCAATATATCCAGTTTTACCAGCTGTGAAGGCTTATATCCTATAAATTCATAATCCAGGGTAGCATATCCTCTGGTTTTTGATTTTAAAAGATCAAAAAAATCTGTAATAATTTCACTCAAGGGAATTTCATAATATAATTTAACCCTATTTTCATCTATATACTGCATATCCTTAAATTCACCACGGTTCTCCTGACAGAGTTCCATAGCCTGTCCCACATATTCATCAGGTAAAAAAATCTCTGCCTTCACATAAGGCTCCTCGATAATTTCAATTTCGTTTTGTTCAGGAAATTCAGCAGGATTCTCGATTTCAATCATATCACCCTGCTGGTCTGTAATACGATAAACCACACTTGGGGCAGTAATTACAAGTTCAAGGCCATATTCCCGCTCCAACCGTTCCTGAATAATCTCCATATGTAATAGACCCAGGAAACCAACTCTGAATCCAAAACCAAGGGCCTCTGAGGTCTCTGCTTCAAAGGTCAGAGAGGCATCATTCAACTGTAATTTTTCAAGGGCATCTTTTAATAAACCATAATCAGCATTATCAGTTGGATAGAGTCCACTATAAACCATTGGCTTTATTTTTTGATAACCTGGTAGTGGTTCAGATGCTGGATTATCTGCAGAGGTAATTGTATCCCCCACCCGACAATTCTTAACGTCTTTCACACCGGCAATAATATAACCAACCTCACCAGCCTCTAAACTAGCTGTTTTTTTCATATCAGGGATAAATATACCAAGTTCATCAACCTCATATTCCCTATTATTTGACATCATCTTAACCCTTTGACCCGGTTTGATACTACCATCCTTTATTCTCACATAGGCAATTACCCCCTGATATGGGTCATAAAAAGAATCAAAGATAAGAGCACGCAGAGGCTTATTAAATGTATTTTCCGGTGCAGGTACTTGTTCTATGACAGCATCTAGCACTTCTTTAATACCAGTCCCTTCCTTGGCACTGGTCAAGATCGTATCCTCTATCTCCAAACCAACATCAATCAACTGGGCCTTAACACGGTCTGGATCAGCACTCGGCAGATCAATTTTATTAATAACCGGTATTATCTCCAGGTCATGTTCCAGTGCAAGGTATATATTAGCCAGAGTCTGGGCTTCTACCCCCTGTGAGGCATCAACTACCAGTATAGCCCCTTCACAGGCTGCCAGACTCCTGGAAACTTCATATGAAAAATCCACATGTCCGGGGGTATCTATTAGATTTAATTGATACCCATTATACTCAAGCCGTACTGCCTGAGCCTTAATAGTAATACCACGTTCCCTTTCAAGTTCCATTTTATCGAGAACCTGTTCTTTCATCTCCCGTTCAGTTAAAACACCTGTATATTCAAGAAGACGGTCTGCCAGGGTTGATTTTCCATGATCAATATGGGCAATAATGCAAAAATTCCTGATATGCTCACTATTCACCTATCGTTTCCTCCTCAACACATCTAATTTCTTCAATTAATTATAACATTGGCATATCTTTTTATCAACAATATTACATATATATCATCTAAACATCTCCACAATAACACCTGCCAGTAGTTCTGCTGATCTAATAGCTTCCTGGGTTGTATTTCTATAATCACCTATTTCCAATAATAAAGCCCGTGGATGTAAATCTTGATTATAAGTGGTATCCCTGATTTCTAACCTGCTCAATAACCCAGGATACATCTCTTCTATTTTATTGGCAAATCTTCTGGCATAATTCAGGTTTTTTTCCCACTCTTGATGATGGTCTTTCAAGTCTAAATGGGCAAAATCAAATTTACCATTAGTAACTACAATCATCACTTTAGCCACCCTTTGATCATTTACTACAGTAGTAATGGTTTCCCGTGAAGGTAGGTGTTTAATCCCATCACGATGTATATCCAATAACAAATCTATTTCAGGGTTATTATCCAACAGCTCCTTAACTGTTTTTCGTGAATTATAATACGACATACTATAACGCTCATCATGAACCTTGGTTGTATGAATAACCCGAAAATTATATCTCTCTGCCAGTAATGTTGCCAGTTCACTACCTACTCTGGCAACATTACCAATCTCGCCTGGAAAAACATGGCCATTATTATCCTGCTTTCTCGGATCATCAATATAGGTTTCTGAAGTATGTGTATGATAAATAGCTATTAAAGGCCTTTTCTGATCATCCCTAATTTTATTATCAGGTTCCATCCCTCTTAAATCATCAATTGACTGACTGTTATCCTGCTGACTACTTATCTCTTCCCCCTGCCTTAAGTCAAATTTTAGTTTTACTATTTTATTATTATCTCCAGGGTTATAGACCACCTGTCTAGGTGTTTTTAATTCCTCTGGGGTATAATAAGCCAGCAAAGGGATTTCCCTCTTTAAATAGGTAATAGGAGCCCTGACCCTTATCCTGGTTAATCTATAGAGTAACTGTTCAGGACTAAGATAGTCTTTCACCCTGGTAATCAAACTCCTATTATCTTTTTCTCTATCATAATATTCTACATCATGGCTTGACCAAACTGGAACTACTACATCACTCATCATATGATATTTTAATAGGTTAAGAAAAATAAGTAATAACATGATTACTACCATTATCACCTTAAGATCTATCTTTTTATAGGACATGTCATTTCTCCTCCTATTAAAATTAATATGATGATAGATTGGTAGATATAACTTAAGTTTTTATCATGATTATAAAATAATAGAAAAAACCCTGGGAGTAATAATCTCTCAGGGTTTTTATTTAAGTATCATTTTAAATAGTTATATTTTGGTTTTTTTCAAAAATTTTCTCACACTTTTTAAATTAGGTAATGATGAAATAGCACCTTTACCTGTAGTTGTTATAGCCCCAACAGCATTGCTGAATTTAAGCATTTCTTTTAAAGTAATATTATCCAGCCTGGATAAATCATCAATATCCTCATTAATAAGCTGGGCAAGGATTCCTGCTGTAAAGGCATCTCCTGCTCCAGTAGTGTCCTGGGCATTTACCTTAAAACCTGATACCATCCCTTCTGTCAAACCATTATAAAAATAACTACCCTCTGCACCAAGGGTTATAAATATCAACTTCACATTATATTCTGCCATTACTCTCCGGGCACCCTTTTTAAGGGAAGATTCACCTGTAATAAACTCCAGTTCCTCTTCTGATATTTTAAGTAAATCAGCAGTTTTCAGGCCTTCTTTTATCCATTTTTCAGCCTGTTTTAAATCAGGCCACAGAGGTATGCGCAGATTAGGGTCATAAGAAACAATAAGACCATTATCATTAGCAGTTTCAGCCATCCTTAAGGTAGTACTGCGTACAGGCTCATCAATTAAACTAATGGAGCCGTGGTGAAATACTCTTGCTTTTTTAAGCAGTTTCAAATTCACTTCATCCCAGTCATATAACATGTCTGCACCAGGGTCCCTGTAAAAAGTAAAATCCCTATCCCCCTTTTCATCAAGGGTTACAAAAGCCAAAGTAGTTTTTGCTTTATTACTCTGGACTATTCCTTCAACATTAACACTATTCTCCCTTAAGGTATCAATAAGTAAATCACCAAAAGGGTCAGCCCCAACTTTACCCAGAAAAGCACTTTTAATACCAAGTTTAGCCGTTCCAACAGCCACATTGGCTGGTGCCCCACCTGGCATTCTCAAAAAGCCTTCATTATCTTTAAGGGCCAGGCCTTTTTTTAAAGGCACAAAATCAATTAACATCTCTCCCATAGTAACTATATCTACTGTCATTACTTCCCCCTCGCTTACATAACCTTCAATTTATCGAGTAATGTTTCTATATTTTATTTATAATTATATATAAAATTATCCAAATAGTAAAGAAAAAATAAGTTGAAAAAAAGGAAGGTATAAATACCTTCCCTGAATTCTTACAATACATATTATAAATAAAGCGATAAATTATCAGGTGTAATATCAGGATGAAGGGCTACATTTATCCCTCCAGCAATAATTCTTCCAAGATCGAGAATTAACTCATCTACACCTTTAGGAGATACTACCAAACTACCCATATATGGTCCCAGTATATTCCCTATAGTTCTCTTTTTTTCTGCTTCATCAATATGTCTAAACCTCTCTCTTTCAGCAGGAGAAAAGATATTTCCTTTTAATAATTCCTCCATAGCATCATTAACGATAGTTATAGCATGTACAACTGTTGGTACACCAATTGCTATAACAGGAATATTCATTGTTTCTTGATTAATTGCCATTCTATTTTTACCAAGCCCTGAACCAGGTGCTATCCCAGTATTACTTATCTGAATAGTATTGGCTAACCTGGCAGTACTGCGGGCAGATAAGGCATCAATAGCAATAATCAAGTTAGGTTGAACCATCTCTACAACACCTTTAATTATTTCAGCAGTTTGAACACCTGTCAAACCCAGGACACCTGGTGATAAGGCACAGACAGGCCGCAGCCCCTTTCTTAATTCAGGAGGGGCTTCCTGATAAAGATGTCTGGTAACCATAAGATGGTTAAGAACCTGTGGACCTAATGCATCAGGTGTAGCATTCCAGTTTCCCAGACCAACTATAAATATAGTCGGCTCCAGATTGGGATGAGGTCTAATATTTTCCAGGTTTGCTAATGAAGCTAATTCACCAGCAAATATTTCACTCAACTGGTCATGAACCATTCTATTTTGTCCTTTGAGACCATCTGATTCTATTGTTATATACTTACCAATGGGCTTGCCGATAGCCTTAGCACCCTGCTCATTCATAACCTCAATCCGGGTTATCAGCGCATTTTCTAACTGTTCTTCCTGAACACTTACTCCCTGTACTTCCCCACCTGTTTGTTCTACTGCTAAACTATGAGCATCAAGTGCAAGATCCGAATAAACCCGATTATTTTCAAAAATCACTTGCTGATTAGTCATCTTTATCCCCTTTATCTTAATTCAGTCGGTACAAATGCATCAACCAGCCCAATTACAAAAGCAGCAATTAAAGCACCAAAAATAGTCACTGTTAACCCCTCAACAACAAACTGAGTCAAATAAATCACTACAGCAGAAGTGATAAACCCTACCACCCCGCGGGCCTGTGGTGAAATATTATCACCAAACAATGTTTCAATAACATAACCCATCAAGGCTATTACAATAGCAGCTATCAGGGCATTACCAAATCCAACCATACTAAATCCAGGTACTACATAGCCTACTGCTAATAATACCAGTGCAGACACAATAAATCTTACTATTGCTCCTATCCAGCCTCTCAAACTATCACCCCCTTTTTCAATTATATTTTAACCAGTTAAATATTTTTATATACAAAACTTGCATTTTTAAAAAACTCATGTTAAAATAAAAATTGCTGTATTTTAAAAACTACTTATAATTTGATTTCTTATAGTTTGTTATGAAATAAGGGAGGTGAAGTGTGCATGCCTATTATTAAATCAGCAAAAAAGAGGGTAAAAACTGCTGAAAAAAGAACAATTCGCAATAGGGAATGGAAAGATAAACTCAAAAACAACATTAAAGATTTTGAAAAAACAGTAGAAGAAGGGGATTCTTCTACAGCAGGAGATAAATTACAGACTGCAATTAAAACAATAGATAAAGCTGTAAGCAAAGGCATAATCCACAAAAACAATGCCGCCCGCAAAAAATCCCGTTTAACCAAAATGTATAATAAAATTTCTTAAGATAAAACAGAGGCTTATTCTTCTTGATAAAAAGAATAAACCTCTTTTTTTATTTTACTATTGCCATCTCCAGGGCCAGAGCAGCCTCATATTTTCCTGTTACTATCTGATAATTTGTTTCCATAAACCTTTCCAACATAATTTCCAGTTCTTCATCAGTAAAGACATCTGCTTTACTATAACACTTTTTGACAGGATACTGATGTACCTTTAATATCCGGGAAATATCCCTGATATCCTTACCTTTCTTTTTTAATTCTTTCACAGACAACAATAACCTTAACTGCCAGATAACTGTACTCAAAATCTTCAAAGGAACTGCACCATCATTGAGCATTTCGTTTAAAATAGTAATAGCCTTTCCATTATTCCTGCCAATAATTGCATCTGTAAAAGCAAAAATCAAATTATCCTCTAATAATCTATCCTTACTAATAATATTACTTATATCATTATAATTTATTTTTTCTTCATCATGTTTATATAGTACAATCTTTCCTATCTCATTCTCTAATAATTGGAGATTATTTTGGAACATATTCTCCAGCATATTAATAGACCTTTTATCGATTTTTTTATTATATCTTGCAAATTCCCGCTCTATCCATTTATCCAGTTGTTTATATTTAGGTGATTCTAATTCTATAATCTCTCCATTTTTTTTAATTTCTTTAACAACCTTTAATCTCTTATCAATCTTACCATTAATTAAAAAAAGCAGTTGAGTAGTTTGAGGGAAATTATTAAATAATTCGATTAAAAATCTATCCTCTGAATTTTTATTTTTAAAATATTCACCAGGTTCAATTATAATAAATCTTTTTTCTGTCATAAATGGTGGTGTGTTGGCCTGATTCTTTACTAATACTGGTAGATTTTCTGTGTTTTTAATAACCGTTAAATTAAAATCCTTAATCTCATCAGGAATATATTTTTTTGTAAAAGCTTCTTTAAATTTATTTAATAAATAAATTTCTTCACTATATATAAGGTAAATAGGCTTTAATTCATCTATAGATTTATTTAATATCTCTTTAATATCTTTCATTAATAAGTTCTCCTTTATAATATAGTTTTTAAATAATCGTGCCCTTAAGATTTACCAATATTATATTAACATATCTTTTTGCTTTTTAGCAAATTATAATCATGTACTACTTGTCAGGAGGTGGCTTTTTGAGCCGCAAAAAGCGAATCTTGAATCCTCTTGCCCGTGATGCCCTTGACAGTCTCAAGTATGAAGTTGCTAATGAACTAGGACTTATTGATAAGATTAATAAGCAGGGTTGGGGAGATATGACCACCCGTGAAGTAGGAAAGCTAGGTGGTACCATGGTCAAGAAAATGGTAAAAATGGCTGAGGATAAGATAGCAAATAATTCTGACAGGTAGATTATCATATATTAAGGCTGGGTGATTTACTCACCCAGCTATCCCAGAAAATACTAGTATGACCAGCTCCCCATTAACACAAAATAATAATACTGCAAGACATAAAGGGGGTGAAATTTAATGGCAGGTGTAGGACAAAGAAATAATACCCTTGTTAATCCACTGGCAGCACAGGCAATGGAGAAATTCAAGTATGAGGTTGCTCAAGAACTTGGAATCCAGATACCTCAAAGTGGTTATTATGGTGAAATGACTACCCGTGATACTGGTGCCCTTGGAGGTCATATGGTAAGAAAGATGGTAGAGGCATATGAAAACTCTCTCGCCGGAACCCAGGGTAATCAACAGCAGTATTAATCTGAACTGATATATAATATTTTATAAAAGTCAACCCATTAAAAATGAGCGGTTTTTAACCGCTCATTTTAATTTGCTGTTATTATTATCCAGCAAATATTTCATTTAAGATTATTGATAATTTCAGTTAATTCCTCTTTACTAATTTCACCTCTGGCATATCTTTCCCGTGCTATATTAACAGCATTATCTCTCTGGCCAGTATTGCAATTATTACTGTTATTATTGTTAGCGTTATTATTAGTAAAATTTTTTACCAAATATACTATTCCCATAATAATAAAAATCCAGAATAAAATCATCATAAAAATCCCCCCAAAACTGTGCATGCCATAGCCACCAATTCTCCAACCTTGACCAAAACCCATCATTGTTTATATCCCTCCTTTTCTCTATCAATTTCTTATTATCTCCGCTTAACCATACATCATACTATACTTACTGCTTATTAGCCCTTAACTCAATAAATTTAATTTTTCATATTTAAGGCTCTTTCATAATAGAACTTTTCCCATAATTGAATTGTTATCCAGACGATTAAAACGGTTTATTTTTAAACTATAAAATACCTTACTGGTAATTTAATCTTAACATTTAATTATGAAGGAATTATGAATTTCATAAATAATTCTTTATAAATAGATTAGTATTTCTTTATAAATTTTTCCTTGACTTAATAACAAGCCTAGTATAAACTATATCTAAATACTAAAGGTGATGGAGCACCACCTGTAACCATTGTTTCTAACAATTAATGGCTCCTATTCAGGTTTTACTGCTGAATAGGAGCCTTTTTACATAAATAAGCTATTGAAAGGGGTAATAATTATGGCACTTAGTCTGGCTTTAATAATGATGCTAGGTCTTATTTTTAACAAATCTTTTGATAAAATGAAATTACCGGGTTTATTAGGTATGTTATTATTAGGAATACTACTGGGACCCTACGGCTTTAATCTAATTGAACAAAACATTTTAAATATCTCACCTGACCTTCGAAAAATCGCCCTTATTGTTATATTACTCAGGGCAGGCTTAGGTATTGAAAAAAGGACCCTTAAAAAAATAGGTGTTCCAGCAATAAAACTCAGTTTTATTCCTGGACTGCTGGAGGGGGGAACTATAATTCTAACGGCTACTTATTTTTTGCAATTCTCCTGGATAGAGGCAGGTATGCTAGGATTTATTATCGCAGCCGTTTCACCGGCTGTAGTTGTCCCCCAGATGCTGGATTTAATGGATAAAAATCGAGGGAGTAATAAAGGAATCCCTACCCTTATTCTGACAGGTGCCTCTATTGATGATGTTATTGCTATTACTATTTTTTCAACTTTTTTAGGGCTTTATGGAGGCAAACAACTACATATTACTAAAAAAATCTTAAGTATTCCTCTATCTATTGCTTCAGGTATAATTCTTGGGATTCTAATTGGCTTTCTTCTGCTTTATTTATTTAAAAAATATCATATCAGGGATACCAAAAAGGTTTTATTAATTTTAAGTGCTGCTATTATAATGACCAGTCTGGAAGATTTCCTGGCAGGGATTATCCCTATTGCCTCTTTATTAGGTGTCATGGTCATAGGTTATATCTTACAGGAACAATACAATTTACTGGCCAACCGCCTGGCAGCTAAGTTCAATAAAATCTGGGTTTTTGCTGAAATAATGCTTTTTGTACTGGTAGGGGCTGAAGTAAATATACACCTGGCTCTCGAATCAGGCCTAATTGGTCTGTTAATTATTTTTACTGGACTAATAGCCAGAGGCATTGGTGTTTTAATCTCTATCAGTGGAACTGAACTTAATCTTAAAGAGAGATTATTTTGTGTGATTGCCTATACTCCAAAAGCCACTGTTCAGGCAGCCATTGGTGCTGTTCCACTTGCCGCAGGAGTGAAATCAGGTGATATTATCCTGGCTTTAGCAGTACTGGCAATTATTATAACCGCTCCCCTGGGGGCAGCTGGAATCAAACTAGCTGGAATGCACTGCTTATCCGATGATTCCAGGCTGATAAAAGAAAACAAGTAACTCTATCTTCTATCTATAGCTCTTTATTTTATACTGTTTGCCATTAGTTGTAATAGTAATTGCTCCACTTTTATCAGTTCTTAGTGTTTTAATATTAAATTTATTTGTTCTATCAAAAACCTCCTGGGCAGGGTGTCCATAATTATTCCGGCCTACTGAGATAACAGCGTAATCAGGTTCTACTTTTCTTAAGAAAAGCTCTGATGATGAGCCAGCACTTCCGTGATGACCAAGTTTTAAGACATTACTTTTAATAAAATCACCTGATTCAATCAAACGGTATTCACCTTCTTTTTCTAAATCACCGGTTAATAATAAGGAGAAATTACCATAATTTACTTTGAGGACAACAGAGTTATTATTACGGTCAGGAAATTTCAGGTCTTGCAATGGATTCAGAACTGTCAGGCTGCATTTACCTAATTTGAATAAATCCCCCCTGCTACTTAACTTAACAGGAATATTATATGCCCAGGCTTTTTTTATGACTTCTTTGGCCAGGTCATTATTATCAAAGCAGGCAGGTAATACCAGCAGGCCTATCTCTCTTTGACCAATTAAATCAATAATACCCAGGGCATGATCCCCATCAAAGTGTGTAATATATAATACATCAATTTTTTTTATTCCCTTATATATTAAATATGGTAGAACTGTCACCTGCCCCTGGGTAGAAGCCAAACCTGCCCTGCCACCGCCATCAACCACTAGATGATAACTGTTAGCAACATTAATTACAATACTATCTCCTTGACCAACTGATAAAAAAGTGACTTCTAAATGATTATTAAAAAAGGGTATTACTAATTCTATAGACAGGAAAAATAGCATTACATAAATTAAATATAAGATGATCTTTTTTTGTTTTTTAATATTTAAGGGAATATATCTTTTTTTTAAAAAAATCGGCATTATGAGAATAAATAGTATAAATAAAATAGTAATCACAATTGATGGGGTAGCTACCTCTAAATGTCCTAAGGGTATACCTGCCATAAAAGACGTACCCCAATTTAAGACAAACAGCAAATAAGATATAAAACTATTTATTAACCAGCTTATAACAGGACTAATAATACCTAATAATAGCCCTGTAATACCCAGTGAAACAATAATTCCGCTTAAGGGTATTGCCCAGAGATTTGTTACAACACCAATAGGTGTTAATAGATTAAAATAATAAGCAATTAATGGACTTGCCCCCAGTTGAGCAGCAATTGAAAGGGCTAGCAAATTAGGCAATTTGTTTTTTAATAGATTAGTCCATAATACTATAGAACTTAACACCATATAGCTCAATTGAAACCCTACATTAAATAAATCATAGGGATTAATGACTAAATTAATCATCGAAGAAAGACCTATTAGATTAAATACTTCACCACTGCGTTTGAAAACAACTGCCCAGAGAAAAGTGATTACTAAAATACCAGCCCTTAAAACCGAAGGTCTAAAACCTGTCAATACTATATAAAATATCATCAATAAAGTAATTATTATGTTTCTACTAATTACCGGCAGCCTGCAGAGCTTAAGTATTTTTAGAAAAATTAAGGAAATAACACCTACATGTAGACCAGAAATAGCTAATAAATGGTTTGCCCCAGATAATTCGAAATTACTAGTCCATTCTGCTGGTATACCACTCTTCTCACCAAGCAATAAACCCTTCAAAACCTCATTATAGGGGAAATCCATTGTCTGATTAATAAGTTTAATAAAAGCCCTTTTTGCCTTTATAATCACCTTTAGAATCCCACCATTAACCCTACTTATCTTTGTAAAACTATATGACAAATAGCCCTTAGAAAAAACACCCCTCCTTTTTAAATAATTATAATTAGAAAACCCTCCAGGATTCATAGCCTTACTGGGAAAGGACAGATTAAAAACACCTGATACCAAATCCCCATCTTCAACAGCATGAGGTAAATAACGTTTATCTAATTCTATTAAACCATATTTAATTCTATTTCCATCAGCAAAATATGGTTTTAAGTAGACCTTATTCCCGCTCAAAGCTCTAAGGTCTTCCTTGATTACTCCCAAAATATCAACATTATCTTGTCCATTATATGATATTATTGAAGCGTCATTACTATAGATATATTCATGCCACGATATCCAGGAAAAACCTAAAATAAATACAATTATAAAAATAATAAGTAGTTTAATTTTTCTACAGTAAAAAGCGATCACTAATATCAAGGGAAAAATTAATAATATACTAATCCAAGACAAATAATAAGCAGTGATAATTCCTGCAGAAAAGAAAAAGCTGCAGAGCAAAAAAGGTCTTCTCATCATACCATTCACCTGACTGATATTTTATTTTTAATCTTCTGCAGGGTCTTCTCCCCAATACCACTAACAGCTGTTAATTGTTCAAGATCAGAAAATCTCCCAATTTCATCACGGTAATCTATGATACTACTTGCTTTGCTGGGGCCTATCCCGGGTAATTCTTCCAGTTCTTTACTACTAGCTTTATTAATATTAATTTTATTTGATGATGCCCCAGTACTACTTAACTTATTTCCACTGGCATAAGACTCATCACTTAATTTTGTTTCTATTATTGAAGGTACATAGATTTTTTCACCATCAAACACTGGTGAAGCCAGGTTCATTGAGTCAAGATCAGCATAAGATGTCTCACCACCTGCTGCCATAACAGCATCAATTACCCTGGCATCTCCTGGCAGTTCATATACACCTGATTGTTTCACCTCACCTGCTATATGGATAATTATCCTTTGATCTTCTTTCTCAACCTCTTCCACCGTGTTATTTGATAATAAAACCTCATTCTGCTCATTTATTTCATTACTAATGACATTTTTTTCACTCACAGTTGATACTATTACAGCTTTACTTAACTGTTCATTGATCAACAGAATAGATATTCCTATAATAATCACAACTACTAATAATGCCAGAACAATCTGCTCCCTGCTCAAACTATTAATCTTCATTATACCACCCTTTTTCTAATTTTTACTATATATTTCATAATAAAACCTTTGATTCCTGCTTAAAATTTATTTTTTTTTAAACATAGAAAAACTTAACTTTTTTTGATATTATATAGAAAACAGTATTTTTAATCGTCTGGACAACATTAATTTATAATAATTGGAGTATATGTGGTGAAACAATTCAATTATGCAAAAGGGCTATTATGAAAGAACCTTATATTAAAAATCTAAAAATAAAGGAGTCAAAAAATGAATATTCTAGCATATAGTTGCCGTGAAGACGAGATTGAATATTTCAAGAAATTTAGTGAAAAGTATCAAGTTGAAATGAAATTATGTGAAGATGAACCTAAGATTGAAAATGCTGAGCTAGCAGAAGGTTGTGACTGTATCAGTATTATCACAAGCAGAATTAATCAGGAATTAATAGAAAAATTCCATCAAATAGGGGTAAAATTCATCTCTACCAGGACAATTGGTTATGACCATATTGATATTAAAAGTGCTAAAAGATATAGAATCGGAGTAGGAAATGTAGGTTATTCCCCAGCCAGTGTAGCAGAATATACGGTTATGTTAATTCTAATGGTACTGAGAAAAATGAAAGGAATTATGGAGCGAAGCAATGTCCAGGATTATTCACTAAAAGGGATTCAAGGTAAGGAGCTACACAACTTAACAGTTGGTATCATTGGTACAGGTAGAATTGGACAAAGGGTGATAAAATGTTTAAGTGGTTTTGCTTGTAAGCTCCTTGCCCATGACTTACATCCACAGGAAAACATAAAAGAGTCTGCCAGGTATGTCAGTTTAAATGAACTTTTTCAAGAAAGTGATATTATTACGATGCATGTTCCTGCCACCAAAGAGAATTTTCACCTTATTAATAAAGAATCCCTCTCAATTATGAAAGATGGTGTCTATATTATCAATACCGCCCGCGGTTCACTAATTAATACAAAGGAGCTAATTGCAGCCCTTGAGAATAAAAAGATTAGTGGTGCTGCATTAGATGTAATTGAGGGTGAAGCAGACCTTTATTACAACGATTTAAAATGCCAGGTCTTAAGTAACAGAGAACTGGCCATATTAAAATCCTATCCCAATGTAATTATAACACCACATACTGCCTTCTATACTGACCAGGCTGTAAGTGATATGGTAGAAAACTCAATTCTAAGTTGTATTTCATATCTAAAAGAAAACAGTTAGCTACTTATCATAAACCAGACCAATATATATACTGGACGACTCTAGAAATTGTCTGAAGGCATGGAACTTGGCCTCGATGGCCTGATACTGACTCAACCATGCGTAATAAAAAGAAGAGTCAGTGAACCGAAAGACAATTTCTCGACAGTAAACGAAGGCAGGACGCCGTAGTACAACATTAATTTTCTTGTGCGTTCTGCTTAGATACGGAGTGCCTGTGGTGAACGACAAGGGAAGTAAATATATTGGTCGGTCTTCAAAGTTGTCCATAATCTCAAAATCCAAGTTCCTTAACTAAAAATAAAAGCAAGGGAAATTTCTTCCCCTTGCTTTATTATTACAGTCATCTTCTTAGCCTATTATTAATTATCTTTAGCTCTTATTTCTACCCTTCTTATTTTACCACTAATTGTTTTAGGAAGTTCATCAACAAATTCTATAATACGTGGATATTTATATGGAGCAGTTATTTTCTTAACATAATCCTGTAATTCCCTGGCCAGTTTCTTGCTGGCCTGGTAACCCTTAGCCAGAACAATGCTGGCCTTTACAATTTGTCCACGAATTTCATCAGGAACAGCTGTTATGGCACATTCAAGGACAGAAGAATGTTCAATAAGGGCACTTTCTATCTCAAAGGGGCCAATTCGGTAACCAGAGCTTTTAATTACATCATCAGCACGCCCTACAAACCAGTAATAACCATCTTCATCCCTCCAGGCCACATCCCCGGTATAATACATATCATCATGCCAGACCCTTTGTGTTAATTCTTTATCCCGGTAATAACCCCCAAACATTCCGAGGGGTTTTTGCCTATCTGTACGGATAACAATTTCTCCCTCTTCCCCGACACCACAGACATTTCCTTCTCGATCGTGCAGCTCAATATTATAACCAGGAGCAGGTTTTCCCATTGAACCTGGTTTAACATCCATCCAGGGGAATGTTCCTAGAGTAACAGTCAGTTCTGTTTGTCCATATCCTTCTCTTAATTCAAGGCCTGTTTCTTCTAAAAATCTATTATATACTTCGGGGTTTAAAGGCTCTCCTGCCACAACACAGTATTCCAGACTGCTAAGGTCAAATTTGCTGAGATCAGACTTAATAAAAAAACGATAGATAGTTGGAGGGGCACAAAAGGTTGTAACCCGGTATTTTTCTATCATTCCTAACAAATCAGTTGCATTGAATCTTGTATTATAATCATAGACAAACACAGCACTGCCAACCAACCACTGCCCATATAATTTCCCCCAGACTGCTTTGGCCCAGCCAGTATCAGCAACCGTTAAATGCAATCCATTATTGCGGACATTCTGCCAGTATTTTGCTGTTATTAAATGACCTAATGGGTATACGAAATTATGCTGTACCATTTTAGGCATCCCTGTAGTACCAGAAGTAAAATATATTAACATAATATCATCATTCGAAATAGCACTATCACCTTGTGGTCTGTTAAAAGAACTTGAATATCCTTTAATTTCCTCATTAAAAACATGCCATCCATCACGGCAACCATTCAACATAACCTTTTTTAGTAGACCAGGGGATTTAACTGCTGCCTTATCAATATTCTGTAAAACCTCTTCCTCTCCTACTGCAACAATCATCTTTATATCAGCTGCATTATTTCGATAAACAATATCCTTCTCGGTAAGTAGATGGGTAGCAGGAATACAAATAGCCCCAATTTTATGGAGAGCCAGGATGCTAAACCAGAACTCAAAACGCCGTTTTAAGATTAGCATTACTGCATCCCCTTTTTTGATCCCTAAAGCTCTAAAATAATTAGCAGTCTGATTACTGTAATCTCTCAGTTCCTTAAAGGTAAAGGTCTCTTCCTCTCCTTCATCATTACACCAGACAATAGCAGTTTTTTCGGGTTCTTCCTCTGCATACTTATCCACAACATCAAAAGCAAAATTAAAGTTATCTGGAACTTTAATCTTATAATCATTTACAAAATCATCATAAGATGAAAATTCTATTTTCTCCAGATATTTACCAAGCACTAGATAACACCTCTCATTTGTTAAGCCGTAAATTTCTTTAAACTTAAATATTTATTATGTAATTACACAGCTAAATTATATCATATTATGTAAAAAAATGCAGTATAAAAATAAAACTTTTTATACTGCATTTCAGATTTAGAACAATCAATTTTAAAGCAAATATCCTGTTTTCCCCTTAATACATTAAGTTAACCCATAATTACTTCTATATCATGTTCTCCACCATCTTGATATACTGGAAGAAGATTGCCATTAATTCGAGTACCATCAACCTTAATCTCCCTGACACCTTTACTCACATGTTCGGGATTGTTTACTTTTATCTTAAAGATATCACCCCTGAAAACCCTTTTTACTTCAAAACCATCCCAGTTTTTAGGGATACATGGGTCTATTTTCAAACCATTAAAGTCAGCCCTGATACCAAGAATCCATTGTGTAATAGCTGCAAAATTCCAGGCAGCTGTACCTGTTAACCAGGAATTTTTAGCTTCTCCATGTGTTGCAGCATCTCTCCCGGCAATCATCTGGGCATACACATATGGTTCTGTTTTATGGACTTCACTAATCTCTTCAAGATAGGCAGGTGCTATCTTCTTGTAGTACTCAAAGGCCTGGTCACCCCTACCGATCATAGTCTCGGCTATCATTATCCAGGGGTTATTATGACAAAAAATACCCCCATTTTCCTTATATCCTGGTGGGTATGAACTAATCTCCCCTAATTCTATATGATAACTTTTATAAGTAGGATCTACTAAAACAAGACCATAATCTGTATCTAGCCGGTCTTTGACTGAATCCAGAACTGTTCTGGCCAAACCATCCTCAAGACCTATACCACCCATAATACAAAAACCCTGTGGTTCAATATAGAGCTGACCTTCTTCATTTTCAACACTACCTACCTTTTTACCATAGTAATCATAGGCCCGTAGAAACCAGTTCTCATCAACACCGTGCTTTTTGATAGCTTCTTTCATCTCCTCAACATAGTTTTGAGCCTCCCTGGCCAACTCTTCTTCCCCTCTCTGGCGGCAAATTTCTATATAATCCGGAGCAAAGGTAATAAACATACCGGCAATCATAACAGATTCTGCCTGACTATCCTCTTTATTACTTAATACCTGGAAAGACTCACCTGGTTTATCTGAAAAACAGCTCAAATTAAGACAATCATTCCAGTCAGCATGTCCTATAAGTGGTAGATCATGTGGACCACGATTATTAACTATATACATAAAAGAGGCCTTAAGGTGATCAAATAGTACTGCCTCCTTACCATTATTAAAGGGCACTTTTTGATTTAAGAAATCAAAATCACCAGTTTCTTTAAGATAAGATGCTGTCCCAAGTATTAGCCATAAAGGGTCATCATTAAACCCACTTCCAATAGCATCATTCCCCTTTTTATTAAGAGGCTCAAACTGATGATAGGCACTCCCATCCTCAAATTGAGTTGCTGCCAGATCCAATATTCGCTGGCGGGCCCGCTCAGGAATCATATGTACTATACCAATGAGGTCCTGATTTGAATCCCTAAAACCCATTCCCCTACTTATACCAGACTCAAAATATGAAGCACTGCGCGATAGATTATAGGTTACCATACATTGATACTGATTCCATATGCTTACCATTCTATCGAGTTTTTCATCACCAGACTTCAGCTGATAATTATCAAGTAAGCTTTCCCAACTATCTTTAAGTTCTCTAAAGGCTTTATCCACTTTTTTATCATTATCAAAATCCCTCATAAGTTGATAGGCCTTTGTCTTATTAATAATACCAGGGGCAGACCACTTTTCTGCTTTTTTATTCTCTATAAAACCCAGTTGAAAGATAAAACTCTTTTCTTCACCGGCTTCAAGATCCATATTGATAGAATGTGAAGCAATTGGAGACCAACCATTGGCTAATGAATTACTCGACTGACCATTTTTAACCACTGCCGGTTCGTGGAAACCATTATATAACCCCATAAAACTTTCCCGATCAGTATCAAAACCATCAATTTCACTATTTACAGTAAAAAAGGCATAGTGATTCCTTCTCTCTCGATACTCTGTTTTATGATAAATAGTTGCTCCTTCTACTTCAACCTCACCTGTACTGAAATTCCTCTGAAAATTAGTCATATCATCAAAGGCATTCCAGAGGCAAAATTCAATAAAAGAAAACAACTTTAGCGAACGTTTTCTATTACTATTATTTTTAATCTTCAAACGATGTATTTCACAGTTAGCATTTTCAGGTACAAAATAGAGTATTTCTGTATTAATATCATTATATTCCCCTGTGATTTTACTATAACCCAGACCATGACGGCATTCATATTTATCAAGTTCTCTCTTGACAGGAGCCCAGGTAGGAGACCAGTATTCACCATCTTCAAATAAATAATAATACTTACCACCTACATCATGAGGTATATTGTTGTATCTATAACGTGTTATCCTTAATTTGCTGGCATCTTTATAAAAACTATAGCCCCCTGCTGTATTGGACAGTAGAGAAAAATATGCCTGAGACCCCAGATAATTTATCCAGGGGTATGGAGTATCTGGTCTAGTAATAACATATTCCTTATTTTCATCATTAAAATAACCGAACTTCATAGTCTTTTCTCCTCTCTTATTAAAATCTCTTTAATTAAAATATACCCTTATATTATTTTCTTTTTTATTAAGTCTGCTATATTTTATTTTATTAGTATCAGATATTTTCTCTCCATTAATTTCTATTGATTTCTCTCCCTTCCTAATACATTCAATTTTAAGTATTTTATTCCTTATAACCCTCCTGACTTTAAAACCATTCCACTCTGAAGGCAAGACAGGGTCAACAATCAAACCATCATAATCTGGCCTGATACCCAAAATATAATAAACTGCAGCCCTATACATCCAGGCAGCTGTACCTGTTAACCAGGAATTACGCCCCAGACCAAATTGAGGGTGTTCCTTGCCTAATATATTTTGACAATAGACATAGGGCTCTACTTCATAAATATCAGCTATCTCATTTCTACAGGGGGGCAAAACCTGACGATAGTACTGATAGGCCTGCTCTCCATTACCCTCAATAGCCTCAGCAATCATTACCCAGGGATTTGTGTGCAGAAAGATACCCCCATTCTCTTTGGCTCCAGGTGGATAGGTAGTTATCCCCCCTTTAGACTTGTCATATTCATGATAAGCTGGATATAAAAGAACAACCCCATATTCTGTATTAAGATATTTTTTAACACTCTCTAATAATTTTTTTCGATTTTCTTTAGCAATAATACCTGCCATTATTGACCAGGACTGAGGGTTAAGAAAAATCTTTCCAGACTCACATTTACTGGAACCAACTACTTGACCATTATCATCAAAAGCCCGTAGATACCAGGAGCCATCCCAGGCCCACTTATTTATATCTCCAATTTGTTTTCTATAATAATCATTGTATTTATCTGCCAGCTCTTCCTGCTTAATATATTGTAATAAATCAATCATTTCCTTTAAAACATATGAATACAGCATACCTGTCCAGACTGACTCTGCAGTTCCATTACCGTGGTCTAAGTTTATTGTATCATTCCAGTCTGCAAAACCAGCTAAGGGTAGATTATGTTTGCCTTTATGACTCTCAGTAAACTCCAGAGCCTGACATAAATGTCTCAAAACAGATGCTTTTTTCTTACTATCAACATAGGGTACTAATTCCTCCAGAAAAGCAAGATCACCAGTCTCTTTAATATAAGCTGTAACAGATAAAATCACCCAGAGGTGGTCATCAGAATACCAGTCCACACTACCATCTTCGCCAGCTTCCCCTATACTACCCTCCCCTGTTAGGGGATAAAATAGGTGATAGGCATTCCCCTTGCTGTGCTGGCATTTTAATAATTTTATAATTAGTTCCTTACTTTCATCTGGAATTGAATGGACAACACCTAAAATGTCCTGAGCACTGTCCCTAAATCCCATTCCCCTATTTATGCCAAGTTGATATAATGATACAAAGCGGGACCAGTTAAAAGTAGTTTTACACTGATAAGGATTCCAGGTATTAAGCATCAGATTCATTTCATCATCAGGTGTTTCTACCTGACACTTATTCAAATATTTATCCCAATATTTTTTAAGATTAAAAAATTCACTCTTAACCCTATCTACCTTCAAAAAGTTACCAATCTCTTTTTTTGAGATATCTTTATCAGGGGTTGTTCCCAGTAGATATATTATCTCTTTTTCCTCACCAGCCTCTAAAGTAATATTATTATTTAATACACCTGCACCATTAGCACGGCGTGCTTCATTATTATCACAATACCCTCTTTCCACAACAACAGGATTACTGAGATCACGATAACTACCTATAAAAGCCTCTCTACTTGTCTCAAAGGAAGATACTGGCATACTGCTGGTCATAAATATATAATCCCAGTACTTCATAAAGGCATTCCAGTAAATTATATTATCTTCAAAATCACCCTGTTGAATCTGCTGAGTCCAATCCAGGTTCTGCTGGTCTTTAACCGCATCAAAAAAGGAGAATTCAGCATAGGTAAAAAGACCTAAATCCCTTTGCTGTGCGCTATCATTTTTGACCCTTAACCACCAAATCTCCATTGAATGATTACCGGGTACAAAATAGGTGATACTTGTTTTAATATCATCTACTTTCTGTTCTATTGCTGTATAGCCGAGCCCGTGACGGCATTTATAGTAGTCATAATCCCTTTTTACTGGCTGCCAGCTAGCAGACCAATAATTCTCACTTTTATTATCCCTGATGTAGATATATCTACCAGGCTGGTCTTCAGGAATAGCATTATAGCGATACCGAAGCACTCTTTTATAGCGGGGATCCCCATCAAAACTATACCCACCAGCTGTATGTGAGATAATACCTCCATAATCTCCACCTCCCAGATAGTTAATCCAGGGTGTTGGGGTATACGGATTTGTTATTATGTATTCCTTTTTATCCTGATCAAAAAAACCATAACCCATTTATTATTACCTCCTTATATAGTTAAATTATCTCCTACCACTCTTTAATAAAATATCCAGTTAAAAAGACAAAGGGAGCATTATAATCTATCGCATATTCATTACAGGAATAAGCCTCTTCATCATCAAGATAACCTTTTTGCTTCAAACCTTTATCATATAGACCATCATCTGCATTATTATTAGGTCCTCCAACCAGTAAGCCGGGTATTAATTGACCACTGGCAATTACCAGTCGATGATGGGGATATTTAACATCATCAGTACCAAGATCAGTAAGAAAGGATTTGCTCAAGGCATTCATCCCCAATATATAATCAATTTGTTTACGGGCAGCATTTATATATCTTTCATCAGAGTTAAATTGATTAGCTAAAACTAAATTCACCCCATATGCTAAAGCAACCTTATTGGAAGCCCAGTAGTACTCTGACTCTCCCAATGAAGTAGGATAACCATTACTATTGACTTTACTGACTATCATCTCAGCATGTTGTATTAATCTATCTTGCAATTTATTTTTTAAGTCATCTGGAAGATTATCAGAACTTAATAGTGCATAAACAGCCAGTGCAGATGTATTATCCCAACTGATAGGTGCAATTTCTCTTACCTTATCTATATAGTCAGCAGCTAGATCTAGATATTCTCTTTGACCGGTTAATTTATATAATTGGGCATAACACCAAAATTTTTCATCTGACAAATTACTAGTAGTATAAGCACCAGTATTATCATTTGAAGGCCATAAATCAAACTCCTGATTGCGTAAAAACTCTGCCGCAGCTACAGCAGCAGTTTTCAATCTCCGTGCATAATTACTATCAATATCCTTTAAAGTATCGGCTGCAAGTGCTAAAGCACCTGCAAAAATTGCTGTATCAGCAGTCCCTTTTTCATATACATATCGTTTGTTAGTATCATTATCGGGAAGTATCATCCCAGCAAAATTTGCTGGTGTAACCTTATGATAAACACCCCCATCTTCTGCCTGCATCTTTAACATCCAGTCTAATTCATATTTTAGTTCATCAATAACATCAGCTATTTCATTGTTAGACTCAGGAATATCTAGACATATATTTGAAACTTTATCACCAGCTAGTTGATACATCAAAGATAATTGAGCTACAGTTACTCCTGCTGGTGGAATATATTTACCAAAATCACCAGCATCATGCCAACCTCCTGTTACATCCTTAGCTACATCAGGGTTTGTTTTTAAATAAGCATCATCAAGATGGCAGGCTTGATGGTTTATATTGGAAATATCATCATTTAGATCTATGCCACATCTCTGTAAGTAATATGAACGCATAGTTTCATAGAATAAATTTTTGTAAATCTTATTATTAATATTAAAAACGTAGGAATTTTCAAAACCATTTATCTTGATCTTATACATTCCAGGCCTGTTTAATTCACTAAAATCACCATAATAGAGAATATCACCAGTAGTTTTATCTTCTATAGGTCCAACTATTTTGCCACTAAAAACTTCATCCTGAGATAATGAAGTTAAGATAGTAAACTTTCTTTCAGTTAATTCACCTGAGTTATCAGTCAATATAAAATATTTTTTTGAATCAGGTAAATAGCCTACTTGATTTACTTTTATATCCCTTACCGGCATAACAATCTTAAACTCCTCTTTTGATTTTTCTACATTAATTACCTTATTTATTTCATAACCATCAATTTTAGCAGAGACAGATAAATTAACTTCTCTATCAGGTTTAAAAACATATCCAGCCCTGTTGTCAACTTCAAATTTAGATTTAAATTCCGGAAGGTCATTTAAAAATTCACCTTTATACCAGACATAAATTCGATGGTATTTTTCAGTTTTAAAGGAAGGTGGGGTAATTATGTATGGTTTGTTAAAGATTTTTTCATCTTTAGTAAGATAGGCTTTTTTCCAAACCTCTGCCGTCTGCCATCCAGTACCATCTCCAAAAGCAATCATCTGTGTAGAACGTGTATCTTTTCCTTGACCATTATCTAAGCCAAAATCAAACCAGACAGTCTGACCAGGATTAACAGTTTGTATGTCAAAATTAGATAATGGTATTTTGGCTTCTAATTGATATCCTTCTTTTGTTGTTACTATCTTTACATCATAAGCAGTCAATTCCTCACCTTTTGTCCAGTGCCAGGTTTCAATCCCTCCTGAAGTTAGTGATAGACCAAATTGATAATCATTTTGGTAAGAACTATGTACTTTGTCATGAAATCCAATATATACTTCCAGACAATCACCCTGATAGATATCATTCCCTTTAAAATTGTTCATTAATGGAGTACTATCTTTTATTATTGCAGAAATATACATATTTTTATTATCAAAAAAACTATTTATTAGACCATTAAAATTTTCAGCTGATTTACGTTCTCCATTAGTTATCTGAGTATCACTATTGATAATACAGGGTATTGTAATAGGCCAATCATTAAATTGCCCATCAATAGTAATATTGGAATCTATATTGAAATATATAGGAAACTGATCAGCAGCTAATATTGGTGTAACAACTATTATCAAAAATAATAAAATTAACAAAAAAAAGAGACCTTTCTTAGACATAAGAAATATCACCTCTTGTAATTATTCTTTTTTCCAGTTATAAAAACTAAAAATATTTAAAGGGGAAGGGATAAACCCTTCCCTGATATTTTTAGTTACCAAGTATAAGATTAACTTCTGCAGCAGCTGCATCTAAATACTCTTCAGCAGAATTCTCATCATAGTTACCTTCTACCCATTCAGTTAATACATTACTGAAATTACCCTGGATAGAAGTTTCGATTTCGCCCCATTCTGCTAATGTTGGATAAGCCTTAGCATAACTAAGTGTCTTTTTAAATACTACCAATTTACCACTAGCAAAGTATGGATCATTAAAGGCTTCCTTGGTTGTAGGTAAGAAATTACACTGATCCTTACAATAGGAAACTAGATTTTCTTTTCTCATCAAGAATTGAACCCAGGCCTTAGCTGCTTCAATTTCTTCTGCCGGGGCATTTTTTCTAATTACAATATTACTACCACCGGCAAATGCACCCCTACCAGCAGGACCTGCAGGTGGTTGAACAATGTCATAGGGTAAATCTGAGTTCTCATCAGCAATAACAGGAATCTGGGATGGTTCAGTAATAGTCATAGCAACATCACCATTGTTAAAGGCTGCATTAGCCTGGGGCTGGTTATACTCAGCACACGCAGGATCAGCCAGACCACTATCAAGTAAACCTACCCAGTAATCAATTGCATCATAACCTGCCTGACTATTAAAAACTGCCTTACCGTCTACTAACATTTCTCCACCAAATGACCATAAGAGCATGGCATAATTATGGATTAAATCCCAGGCACTTGTTCCAGCAATCGCAAAAGCACTACCTTCACCATACTTATCAATTATCTTTTGACCAGCATCCATAACTTCATTCCATGTCCCTGGAGGAGTAGTAATACCAGCTTTTTTGAACATTTCCGTGTTATAGAATAAGCACCTTGTTTCAGCAAACCACGGTATACCATAAACCTTACCATCATATGTAGCACTTGCCAGAGGTGCCCCCATAAATTCATCAAAATCATCCAGATCAAATTCAAGAACACCACCAGTAGCAGCAAATAAGCCCTGCCAGGTATTACCGATCTGAAATACCTGAGCACCCTCGCCAGTAATAACCGTATTTGTTAAACGATTTAAACTATCCCAACCTATTTCTTCAAATTTAACTTTAATACCTGTTTCAGCTTCAAACTCTGCAGCAGTCTTTGCCATCCATTCATAATGTGCTTCAGAAGGACCATTAGTCATAGCCCAGAATGTAATTTCAGTAGCACTAGCTACTGCTGCAAAAACCAGCATCGTTGCGATTGTTAATAACACTACTAACTTTTTCACTTAAAAATACCCCCTTTAGAATTTAAAAAACTACTCCCATAAAACCGATCAGATATAAATATCCTGCAAATCACCTCCTTTAAATATTTGAGCCTTACCGGATAAGTTCACCGGTTTACTCCATTTTATAGATAAGTTTATCTTATTAGATTAAGATAAAAGATTTTTACAAACTTATTAACCTTTTGTTGAACCAGCTACTAAACCCTGCACAATATGTTTCTGGAAAATCGTAAAGAGAATAATAATAGGTATACTAGAAACAATACAGGCTGCCATCATTTGAGCCCATTTAGCCTGATTTCGACTAATGTATTGTAACAAACCTAAGGAAATAGTCCTTGTAGCCGAATTAGTTAACACTGTCGCAAATAAAATCTCTCCCCAGCCCATAATGAAGGCATAAATTGCTACAGCAGCAATACCCGGTTTAGCAAGTGGTATAATAATTCTAAAAAGGGCCTGAAATCTATTACAACCATCAATCAAGGCCTGTTCATCAATACTCTGTGGTACTGAATCAAGGTAATTTCTCATCATTAATGTAGCAAAAGGAATAGCAAATGATGTATATGTAAATATCATACCGTGATAGGTATTAACCATAGGAATACCTGTTAAAGCTTTAATCCAATTAAACATTACAAAATATGGTATAATAAATAGAATACCAGGTAACATCTGGGTGGATAAGACAATTAGTGTATAAAGGTTCCTGCCGTAAAATCTAAACCTGGAAATACCATATGCTGCCATAACAGAAACAAGCGTAGCAATAAACATAGCACCTGTACAAATAATAAGACTGTTTTTGAAAAATTTTAAAATTGGCACAGTTTTATTCATTTCAGTATAATTTGACCAAGTAAAGGTCTGGGGTATCCAGCTTGGTCTCATCCCTTGAATCTCCAGATCACTCTTAAATGAAGCCGATAACATCCACAAGTAAGGAGCCAAAACAAGGGCTACCATAATTATTATTGCCAAATAGAATAGTGTCTTCCCGGAAATAGTCATATCTTTTACATTATTCATCAAATCACTCCCTTTACTCTTCTGCCCTAATCCGGAAGATATATAAGTATAACAGGGTAATAACTAACATAATTACCATTAAAGAAACAGACAAGGCTGAACCTATACCATACTTAAAGAAACTAAAAGTTTGGCGCATAATTAAGGTATTAGGAACTTCAGCATATTTCCCCGGGTCTGAACCAAGTAGTGTTACAAACTGGTTATAGGCATGAAAATTCCACAGTATATTCATAATCATCATTGTTTTTATTACTGGTGATAAATATGCCATAGTAATATACCTAAATCTCTGCCAGACAGATGCCCCATCAATCATTGCTGCCTCATACATTTCCCGAGGGATAGTCTGAAGCCCGGCCAATAACATCAGTGCACCAAAAGGCCAGCCTTTCCACATGGCCGCTATCATAACAGCATATAAACTATTGGAACCTACTAACCACATAACCCTGTCCTGGATAATACCCAGATTTTGTAATGTCTCATTAATAATACCAATTCTGTTTTGAAACATAAACCGCCAGAAACTAAAAGCAACCGCATCTGGTGTAATATAAGGTATTAAGATCAGTCCCCTTACTAAAGTTCTACCAAAGAAATCCCTATTTAATAATAATGCAGCAATAAGTGATAATACAAAACCACCTAAGATGGTTACAACACCATAGTACAATACATTCCATAAACTACTTATATACCTCTGACCAACTGTAGTAACTGGATTAAAACCATTAATATAATTTTGAAAACCAATCCAGGGGGCCGAAATCCAGTTGCGAATTGTAAAAATATCCAGTTTCTTAAAACTGATCAAAATCCCCCAGGTCATCGGTAATATATGTACAAACAACATAGCAAGTGCCGCTGGCAAGATAAACCAATAAGCTAAAGTTTTTAATTTCCGCATCTTATCACCTCAAATTATTTTTTGCTACCCTATCACAATTCTATATTTACTCTTCATCAATCACCTCACTCCAATATCAAACTAATCAATTGCTTTACAGGAATCTCTTTTAATTAACTTAGTAGGTAATACAATAGGAAAAAAACTTTTTTGTTCATTTATAATATCCAATAAAAGTTCAGCAGTCTTTTCCCCCATAAGCAACTTGTCCTGATGCACTGTTGTCAGGGCAGGCCGCACATAACGGCTTATTTCAATATCATCAAATCCTACAAGTGAAAAATCATCTGGAACACTAAACCCTTCTTCTTCAATGGCCGCCATAGCACCTATGGCCATTTCATCACCCTGACAAAATACTGCAGTCGGTTTTTCATCTAAAGATAGAATTTTTTTCATGGCCTGAAATCCACCCTTTTCACTAAACTCTGTTTCAATAATCCATTTATTATTATTATCAAGTTTTAGTTCATCCTTTTTCTGCTGAAATCCAATCAGACGGTCCTGGGCAGCTTTAGTAATCCACTGTCCCATAATCATCCCGATCTCTCTATGACCTAGATTATATAAATGTTCAACAGCTATTTTTGCTCCCTGCACATTATCAGAAATAACATAAGAGGCCTTCTTACCTACTATGTCAAGGTCAACAAAAACTGTCGGAATATTAGAGTTAATTAATCGATCAATATTAGGGTCAGTCCTCGGCATCCCCATCAAAATTGCTCCATCAACATTTCTATTCTTGCTTTTTTCAGTATAACTGAAGCGATCGCCCCAACGGTGAGCAAACATAACCAGATCATAACCCTTTTGAAAAAAAACCTTTTCAATACCATAGATAACATCACGGAAAAAAGGATGTCTAAGCCCACTATTTAAATGATCAGTAAAAAATATACCTATTGTATTGGACCTATTTGTTGACAAACTCCTGGCAATAGCATTAGGACGGTAATTTTCCTGTTCTATTACCTTGATTACTTTTTCCCTTGTCTTTTCCCCAATATCCGGGTATTCATTAATTACTTTGGATACTGTTGTAACTGACACTCCTGCGATTTTTGCTATATCCTTTATTGTCGCCAAAACCAGCACCCCCATGCCTATCTAAAACGGTTTAGTAGTTATTTAAAAAAATAATTAATATAACTTAAAAAGAAACTATAAAGTTGATGATTTTCGACAGTTTTTTCAGGATTATATCTATCAAAACTAAATCGGTTTAGTATCTTTATATATACATATTCAATACTAAATTTAAAATTCCTTCTTTTTTTTAAAAAAATTTTAAAAATTTCCTTCTCTAGACTTTTCTATACCCATTCTCTTATCATGTATTTTCTGAGAAATACAATGCCATTCATTAGATATTAGATCAAGCCTTTCCGCATTTTCAGCTGCAAATATCTCCCGGACACCCTCATGGGTTGGTAGAGCAGAAGACTCTTCTACAATATCCCTCAGGGCCTGGGGGTTATCTATAATTGGACAGGGACACATCAGGTTTGCAGAAAATGGCTGTCTCTTTTGATAAGCCTTAAACAAGGGGTTATGCAGGATTTCTTTTAATGATTTTTCTTTGACATTATCCACAGAAAAATGTGCAAAAGCACAAGGTTCTGCTTCTCCTTTAGCATTTATATGAAAATACCTTCTACCTCCAGCAATACACCCTTGACTAAATGTCCCATCATTCCAGAAGTCCATAACAAAAAGTGGTTTATTATTCCTCAAGTCAGTCACCCTATCTGCTAGATTATATCTCTGCTCTGGTTTGAGCATTAAATTAAAATCAGGATTTCTCCCAATCGGAATATAATGAAATGACCACATATAAATAGCGCCTTTTTCAATCATTAAGTCAATGAATTCATCCCCAAATAAAGTATCCACATTATCCCTGGTAGCTGTAACACTGGCACCAAATATAATACCCCGTGCAGAAAGACGGTCCATAGCATCCATTATCTTCGCAAAGGTTCCTTCTCCCCTGCGCTGATCAGTTTGATTTTTAAAACCCTCAAGACTGATAGCTGGTGTTACATTACCAACTTCCAATATTTTATCCGCAAATTCATCATCGATCAAAGTGCCATTTGTATACATCATAAAACCAACATCATCATGTTTCCTGAAGATATCAAAGAGATAAGGATAAAGTGTAGGTTCCCCACCAGATAATACAATAAAATATATCCCCAGCTTTTTGGCTTCCACAATGACCCGATCTACAACTTCAAATTCAAGGGTATCCTTCTTATTATATTTCCCGGCCCAACAACCATTACAGTTTAAATTACAGGCACTGGTAGGATCTATTAATATTGTCCAGGGTACTGCTGTTCCCAATTCTTCAGATAATTCGTATTGGTATGGTATACCTAAAATCACGGCATTAACAAAGAAATTCATCAATAAGCCATCCCTATAAGCAGGAGCAATATCACTTAGTTTTTTAATATATTGTTTAATAACTGGATTTGCTTCATAATTTTCCCTCATAGCCTGTACGGCCTGTTTATGGTTATCACGCTTGACCAATTTTTCTGCTATATCAAGAATATGCAAAAAGTTTTCCTCTGGGGACTTTTCAATGTACTTTAAAACCTGCTTGACTGCCAAATCAGCAGCAAACCTTTTTGCAAAATCAATATTAATACCCATTAATTGATCACCTCTAACTTTAAGCTATCACTTTATACATATATATTCATGTAACTCTAAAAAATGATAGCTAATTAGTTTATTTGGTGATCATCGTTTAGGCTTATTTTATATAATCCTGCAGGGCCTGTACTTCAATATCTTCTCCTGCCTTTATCTCCTGAAGAACATGTAAAATCGCCGCAGTAGTATCTAGTGATGTTAGACAGGGAATACCCATTTCAACTGCATTCCTTCTGATCTGAAATCCATCCCTGGCTGGTATCTTACCCCTGGTAAGGCTATTAATAACTAAATCAACCTTATCCTGATTGATTAAATCAATTACATGTGGCGAGCCATCTGAGACTTTATTTATTTTTTCAACCTTTACACCAGCCTTTTTAAGGGCATCAGCTGTCCCTTCAGTAGCAATAATATTAAAACCCAGTGCTGTGAAATCTTTAATATATTTAATCGCTTCCTTTTTATCTTTATCGGCTATAGTTGCCAGAATTGTTCCTTTTTGGGGTATCTCAATACCAGCAGCTATTAATCCTTTATATAAGGCCTTTTCATATGAATAATCCAGACCAAGAACCTCCCCTGTTGATTTCATTTCTGGACCTAATCCTGTATCAACTTTTGTTAATTTGGAAAAAGAAAATACCGGTACCTTAACAGCAATATGTTTCTTTTCCCTGACAAGGCCTGTTGAATAACCCATCTCTTTTAAGGATACTCCCAGTAAAGCCTTTGTGGCCAGTTTAACCATAGGAACCCCGGTAACCTTACTTAAATATGGTATTGTACGGCTGGAACGGGGATTTACCTCAATAATATAAATATTATCCCTGGCTACAACAAACTGGATATTTATTAGACCCTTAATCTTTAAAGCCCGGGCAATCCTGATAGTATAATCTACTATTTTTTCTTTTAATTCTGCTTTTAATGAATGTGTAGGGTAAACAGCTATACTGTCACCAGAGTGAACACCAGCCCGTTCCACATGTTCCATAATCCCGGGTATTACTACATCCCGGCCATCTGAAATTGCATCTACCTCTATCTCCATACCAGTAATATATTTGTCAACAAGAATCGGATGTTCAGGGGATATCTTAACTGCATTTCTCATATATTCTATAAGTTCATTATCATTATAAACTACTTCCATCGCCCTACCACCAAGGACATAGGAGGGGCGTACTAAAACAGGATAGCCAACATTATAGACTATCTTTTTAGCCTCCTCTAAGGAAGCAGCTACATCACCACTTGGTGTAGGGATATTAAGCTCTTTTAAGAGTTTTATAAATCTATCACGGTCTTCAGCAATATCTATCGCTTCAACAGATGTCCCCAATATCTCTACACCTTCACTTGCTAGTGGATGAGCTAAGTTTATGGCAGTTTGACCCCCAAACTGTACTACAACCCCGGCTGGCTTTTCCTGTTCGATAATATTCATTACATCTTCCTTAGTTAGAGGCTCAAAATATAATCTATCTGAAGTATCAAAATCTGTACTTACAGTCTCCGGGTTATTATTAACAATAATAGATTCATAACCCTCCTCATGAAGGGTCCAGGCAGAATGTACACTGCAATAGTCAAATTCAATCCCCTGACCTATTCTAATCGGCCCTGAACCAAGGACCATAACTTTTTCTCGGTTCGTTCTGATTGATTCATTTACAGTTTCATATGATGAATAATAATATGGTGTAACAGCCTCAAATTCTGCTGCACAGGTATCAACCATTTTATAAACCGGTTTTAGAGCATGTTTATCACGTATATATTTTATTTCTTCCTCTTTTTTACCTGATAAAGTAGCAATCTCCCTGTCAGAAAAACCAACCCTTTTCACTCTTTCCAATAATTCTGGTGTTAGTTCAATTTTTATATCTTCTTCCAAATTAATGATATTTTCTAATTTACTTAAAAAATAGCTGCTGATATCTGTTAATTTATGGAGTTCATCTACACTATAACCCCTTCTTAAGGCCTCAGCCAGAACAAATAAGCGCTCATCATCAGCAGCCAGTAGTTTTTCCTTTAACTTCTTATCACTAAATGACTCTATGGCAGATTGTTTTAACCCATAGGCCCCTATCTCCAGAGAACGTACAGCCTTCAGGAGGGCTGATTCTATAGTACGCTCAATAGCCATAACCTCTCCAGTTGCTTTCATTTGTGTACCCAGACCGCGGTCAGCATAATGGAACTTATCAAAAGGCCAGCGCGGTATTTTAAAAACAAGGTAATCAAGGGCCGGTTCAAAACAGGCCTTTGTTTTGCCAGTTATAGCATTTTCTATCTCATCCAGGGTATATCCCAGGGCAATCCTGGCAGAAACCTTGGCAATCGGATATCCTGTTGCTTTAGATGCTAGAGCACTGGAACGACTTACCCGGGGATTAACCTCAATAATATAATACTGAAAACTCTCTGGGTCAAGGGCATATTGTACATTACATCCACCCTCAATCCCCAGGGCCCTAATTATTTTCAATGCTGAAGAACGCAGAAGCTGATATTCTTTATCAGTCAGGGTCTGACTGGGGGCAACAACAATACTATCACCGGTATGAACCCCCACTGGATCAAAGTTTTCCATATTACAGACAGTAATACAGTTATCATTACCATCCCTCATTACTTCATATTCTATCTCTTTCCAGCCCTTAATACTCCGTTCTATTAATATCTGACCAATCAAACTATGTTTAAAACCCCGGGCCGCTATATCCTCCAGTTCTGCTGGTGAATGAGCTACACCCCCACCTGTTCCTCCCATAGTATAGGCCGGACGGATGATAACAGGATATCCAATATTATTGGCAATTTTCTTCGCTTCAACAATCGTTTCAGCAGTCTTACTGCTTAAAACAGGTTCACCTATTTCATCCATTAATTCCTTAAATGTATTCCTATCCTCTGCCCGCTGGATTGTTTCTAGAGGAGTGCCCAATAATTCTACTCTCAATTCGGTCAGTATACCTGTTTCGGCCAGATCTATCGCCAGGTTCAAAGCAATCTGTCCACCAAGGGTTGGCAGAAGACCATCAGGTCTTTCCTTACGAAGTATTTTACTTATCACCTCAACTGTTAGCGGCTCAATATAAACCCTATCAGCCATATTCTCATCAGTCATTATGGTTGCAGGATTACTATTAACAAGTACAACCTCCAGACCTTCTTCTTTTAAAGCGCGGCAGGCCTGACTGCCGGAGTAATCAAATTCAGCCGCCTGACCGATTATAATCGGACCAGACCCTATCACCATTACCTTCTTCAAATCTTTCCTTAAGGGCATCTTTATAACCTCCTAGATTTTGAGTGTGCTTTGCTAGAACAGGGCAATAAATTTATCAAAAAGATAATTAGAATCTTCTGGCCCGGGACAGGCCTCTGGATGATATTGCACAGAAAAGGCTTTGTATTTCTTGTGAGATAAGCCTTCAACTGTACCATCATTTACATTAAGGTGTGTTATATCTATATCAAGCCTTTTAACTGAATTATTATCAAGGGCAAACCCATGGTTTTGTGATGTAATATAAACCCTATTGCTAGCTAAATCTTTAACAGGGTGATTGGCACCTCGATGTCCAAACTTTAATTTGAAGGTTTCTGCACCACAGGCCAAACCCAGTATCTGGTGACCGAGGCAGATACCGAAAATTGCCTTCTCTCCCAATAGTTTTTTTACAGTATCTACAAGATAGGGAACATCCTGAGGGTCACCAGGGCCATTAGAAAGCATAATACCATGAGGATTTAAACCTAATATCTCATCAGCAGTTGTCCAGGCTGGAACAACTGTTACCTGACAGCCTCTGTTAACAAGAGAAGTAATAATATTTTTCTTGGCTCCACAGTCAATAAGTACAACCCGGTACTTATTATCTTTACCAAGCTGGTATACCTCTTTACTGCTAACAGTACTTACCAGATCCCTTCCTGATAGAGCAGGAACAGCCTTTGCCTTATTAATTAGAGCAGTATCATCATCATCTTTTTTAGTAATTATACCTCTCATAGTACCCTCACTTCTTAACTTCCTGGTCAATGCCCTGGTATCAATACCACAAATACCTGTAACTTTATTTCGCTCCAGGTAGTCTATTAAATTACTATCCAGGCGCCAGTTTTCAGGTTCAGGACATACCTCTTTTACTATCAACCCATTGACGTGAGGGGCAGCTGATTCAAAATCATCAGTATTTATCCCATAATTCCCGATTAAAGGATAAGTCATTGTCACTATTTCACCCTTATAAGATGGATCAGTCAATATTTCCTGATAACCAGTCATACTGGTATTAAAAACAATCTCACCACCTGTATCTTCCCCATAGCCAAATATTTCTCCCTCAAAGATGCTCCCATCTTCAAGAACAAGTCTTCCCTTGATCATAAAATCCCCCCGTAAAAACCAGATTTTTATTGTCAAAATAATATATCCCAATATACAAAAAAACCCCTGCCAGAAAATCTGACAAGGAGTTGGTATACAGAATTAACCACAGCTCAGGTCTAAAAAACACCATCCTAACTGTAGATTCATCTCCTTATTAGCCTCTCTGGACTAGTTTAAAGGATACTTTATATTCACCTAATAGAAATAGTATCATATCATATATGACTTGTCAATAAGCCTTGGATAAAAAAACCCACCGAAGAAAAGTATAAATGGAAATTTTCAGATAATCCCTTTTGTGCTAATAAGTTTTCAAATATATAATCATAAAATGGTTTATACAATTTATTTAAAAAAATTGTTGGATTAGGTAGTTTCCATCCAAGAACAATTCCATAACTATATAAAATTCCAACCCCCATTAACAACAAATAGACAAAGAGTTCTTTCCAATCTTTATTTTTAATTAGATTTTTCATCTGAAAATACATTACAATAATAAAAAACAAAGTTAGTGCTATTACTTTCAATCTAATCGCTCCTATTAATTTTTATTCGACTATTGGATTAGATAACATTCCTAAACGCTTAATTGTAACTTCAACATCAATGTTTGTCACAATATTTGGATAAATTTCATCCCATTTGTCTTTATATTTTTCTTCCCATTCTTTAGGATATCTTCTGTTGACTACTACAGAGTAACCAAAAATATCAGCCTTATATTCCTTTTGGGCCTTTTTTAAAGCCCCTTTAATTTTTTCTTTGATTTTTTCTGCTATTAACTTTTCTGCTTTTTTAACATTTTCGTTTTTTGTTAAATCAAATTTCGATACTTTCTCTGAAATCTCTACATCAGTCTTAATTTTTAACTCCATACTTAACTTTCCTTTTTTAAGTACTGGTTTTAGCTTACTACTAGCTGTAAGAAAATCTACTGACATACTTCTATCTTTATCATTTTTTTTGACTGGTACTACTATTGTACCCCGCTTCATCTTTCCAGTTACCCATAAATAACCCATTGTATCCCCCTGATTAAACCAACCCTTTAGTTTACCATTTTTAAAAACCCCCATAGCACTAAGTGCCAATATTTGCTTCTCGTCTGGATCAAGACTACTTACTAAATTTTCCTGCTCATAGGTACCCTCTGTAGGAAGTTTAGGAACATAATCAGTCATCATACCTGCTATTACATCATAATGAGGATTAGCTAATCTAATTAACATATCCTTTAAATTAATTGTATAGAAACTAGACCATTCTTCCCGATTATCTATTATTCCTTCCATTGCCTGAGCTAAAGAATTTTCAAACCTGGGGGCCATTTTAAATAACTCACCTAACCTTCCTTTATAGACTAAAACCCAACTATTATATCTAATTTCAGGATTACTGGCAAAAAAATCAATAGTCTTATCAATACCCTCTTTAGCCAATTCCTCCCCAATCACTATTATATTACTATGAAACCAGACTAATTTTTTGGGAACTCGTGACCTTAGATTTTTAGCAGCCTTCATCAAAGTATCACCTGTAGCAGCAATAGTCCAGACTTGCTGCTGGGTTCCTTGCTCGGACATAGTTCCTTGTGGAGAAATTAATTGTACTCCCATTTCGTATTTATTTGTTTTAGGATCTCTATCAATTGCTGTAAGATTAATAATCCCTAATTCATCCACCTCTTTTCTATTAGCACAACCAGCACTTAACATAATAATTATTATTAATAAACTTAAAATTAATTTTTTAAGCATTATCTTCACCCTGCTTATTAGAAGGACCAGGTTTAGCATTAGACCTAATTCTCTTCTTATCCTCTTTCACAATAAAGGTTGATCTTTTATTCTTCATCCATTCCGGCACCTTAAAAATAGAATCTTTTAATCCTGATAAATTAATAGGGGTTATTGGAGATAAATAAGGGATACCAAAAGAACGCAAACTTGATAAATGTATTAACAGAGCTAAAAAAGCAAAGGTTATACCAAACATACCAAAACTTCCTGCTAAAAACATAATTGGGAATCTAAGTAGTCTAATAGAAATTCCCATATTATAAGCTGGAATAATAAAAGAAGCAATTCCTGTTAAAGCTACAACAATTACCATTGCTCTGGAAACAAGTCCAGCTTGTACAGCTGCTTCCCCAATAACTAAAGCCCCAACAATACTTACTGCCTGACCAACAGGTCTTGGTAAACGTAATCCTGCTTCACGTAAAGCTTCAAAACTTATTTCCATTAATAATGCCTCTAAAACGGAAGGAAAAGGCACTCCTGTTCTAGAAGCTACGATGCTTATTAGCAGAGGAGTTGGAATCATCTCTTGATGATATGTAGTAATTGCAACATAGACTGAAGGGGCCAATAAGGCTGTAAAAAAAGCTAATAGCCTTAATAATCTAATAGCATTGGAAAACAAGAAACGTTCATAATAATCCCCAACAGACTGTAGAAAGTGAATAAAGACTGAGGGTAAAAGTAATACAAAAGGGGTTCCATCAATTATAATAGCTATTCGTCCTTCATTCAATGCTGAAGCTACCCCATCTGGCCGTTCAGTATTATTAATTTGAGGAAAAGGAGAATAAGGATCATCTTCAATTAACTGTTCAATATTGGCACTTTCATTGATTATATCTATATCAATTCTTCTTATTCTCTCTCTAACCTCTTCTACTAATGATTGCTCAACAACACCTTGTAGATAGGCTATGACTACATCTGTTTTACTCACTCTACCCACTACAAAGTCTTCAAATTTTAAGTCAGGAGTCTTGATTCTACGCCTAATTAAGCTGATATTGGTATTATAATCCTCTGTGAACCCTTCCTTTGGTCCTCTAACAACTGTCTCAGTCTCTGGCTCCTGCCCCCTGGAGTCTTCATTTTTTGTGCTTAAGGAAAAGCCTTCAGATAAATTATCTACCAATAAAATAGTTTTTCCCTTAAGTAATGCCTGTATTAATTCATCAGAATGTTCTTTAACTGTTACTCCTGCTACAGGTAATAAAGTATTTAAAATAATATTCCTAATCCCTGTAGTAGTTATATTTTCTTTAAGATTTTGCTTACGAGAATTAACCATTAAATTTTTTAAAATATTATCATTAATAACTTTTTTTTCACTAATCCCACTAATATAAATAATTGCTACATTTATCGGATGGTTAATTCCAATTTGAAATCTTTTAACTACTAAATCACTTGCTTTATCAAAGATACTTTGAATATAAACTAAGTTTTTATCTAAACTTGCTTTTATCTCTACATTATTAATATCTTCTCCTTTTATGTAACGTTCTCGCAATGCTTTAAGCTTTTTTTTTTCACCTCTTTTACAGGTATAGGTTTTTTAAAATTATTACTCACTAGTTACCTCCTTTTCCAGTTCTAAAGAGTGCTGTTAAATATAGACAGACTGGAACAAATAATTGAACACTTAAGATACTAAAAGCATATCCAAGTTGAACATACTGCTGAAAACCAATTATTCCTTTTTCTCTCCACATTACAGTAGTAAGAGCTAGTAAAATAATAGCTAACGGTATTATGTTTAGCTTTTGATATTTTAAATTAAACACCTTAATTATAGCTTGATTACTAATCCAAAAATAAACTGCCGTCTCAATAAAGGATAAAGCAATCCATAAGGTTAACATAAAAACCTCTGCTCTATCTAGTACTTCTTCAATATTAATAAATCTAATTAACATATAAGGAGGAAAAAGCATTCTAGAAGCTAAGTCTGCCCCAAAAACCATTAAATCAACTAATACAAATAAAAATACAAATATACTGCCTACTAACAAACTTAATTGGATAGTTTTACTTATACTTGATAAATCTTCAAGCAAATTATGAAAAAACAAAAATATGATAATCTGGCCGAAAAAAACCATGGGCATTATTGTGCTTTTAATAAAATTCTTAAGATCAACGGTGAATATTGGTAATAGCATCTTAAAATCAATTTCCTTTAACAAACCTATACCAATAACTATTGTAAATAAAACAACTATTATAAATATGATATCACTTACTCTAAAGATTACCTCTACTCCCAAACTGACCAAATATAATGCTAAAATCATAATACCAGTTCTTAAAATATAAGCTGGTGTCATCCGATAAACCATAGTTGTAACTAATATTGAAAATTGTTCTAACATAAATGATGCTATTAAAAAAGAATAGAAAAATAAAATAATATTGAACAGCTTTCCTATCGTCTTACCCATAATTTTAGAACTAAAATCTAAAATGCTATCCTGAGGATATAACTCTATTAATTTTATAGTTACTAAACTAAGAATAGCAATGATTAAATATGCTGCTAATACAGCAATCCACGCAGAATTTTTAGCATACTTAACACTTACAGATAGAACTTGGATATGAGCAGCTGGTATGATTATGTTAATAAATAATAGTGCCAATTGACTTTTAGATATTTGAGGCATATTAGATTCCCCTTAAAATCTACATAGCATTATTTTGTACAATTTTAAATTTAAATATTAATATAATAAAATTTTGATTGAAAGTAAAAGTTATTAATTATATGTCTTTTGTTAATAATAAGTACATATAATTATTCATACTTGGAGTGGAAAAAAGTGAAAGAAAAGATAAGTACTTATCAAGTCTTCTGGCTGAGCCTGGCAATAGTACTCCCTACTCTTGTTTTAATAGTCCCCAGAACCTTAGCAGAATCAGAAAAATTAGGTTGGGCTTCTGCTGTTTTGGCAGGAATTAGTACAGGAGTTATTCAATATATTCTTTTAAAGTTAAGTTTTGATTTTTCCGACAAAAGTGTTATTCAGGACTGCATGTCTTTATTTGGTTCTATATTAGGAAGAATAATCATTTTACCTTTTGTTTTAATAATTTTATTTGATACTACCTTAATATTATATGAAATTGTCGCCTTTGTTACAGTTGTAATGCCCAATACCTCTCCTATAATAATATCAATTGCTTTAGCAGTATTAGCAAGCTATGCAACTTGTACTGGGTTTGAAAGTTTAACTAGAATAAGTGTAATTGCCATGTTTATAATGATATCTGGTACAATTATTATACTTATTATTACAACTTTTAATACTAACTTATTTGATTTTAATCGTTTAAAACCAGTGGTTTTTGATCTTAAAACAATAATTAGAGGAAGTATAGTTTCAGCTGATTGGTTTAGACTGATTTTAACCCTTTTATTATTATTTACACCTTATTTAAAGAATAAAAATAAAGCCCTTAAAGCAAGCATACTAAGCAATTTATTTATTCAATTAATAATTGTTATTCTATTTATTATTTCTATTGCTGTTTTTGAAATTGATTTAACTAAAAATATGGATTTCCCCTTTTATGACCTGACCAAACTAACCACAACAGGTAATGAAATTATTATTTTTGTGATCTGGTTAATTGCCACCACAATAAAATTAGCAATTTTTTATTTTGCTTCTGTCTTTTCAGTAGCTGAATGGTTTAAAATAAATAATTATAAAAATATACTAATTCCAGTAAGTTTCTTCTTAACAATAATATCAATATTTAGTTTTGATACTTCAATTCCTGCAGAAATTATAGGGATTTATACATCAGGTAACCTATTATTACTTTATTTTCCAACCTATATTATCCTAATTTTATTTTACTTTATCTTGGGATTCAACAAATAATCGCCAATGCTTTTTCTATTCCCCCTTTTCTTTAATATTATTAGTAAATTACACCACAGCCCAAAGACTTTAGTCCCCTACTCCAAAATCAGTATTCAAATACAAAACTTCAAGAGAAGGGTCTTCTTCTAGATAACTGTATTTTTCCATAAACCATTTTACTAATTCTTCATCCCGTCTCACATCAGTGGTATTATTGGTATATACATTAATTGTACCTAATTCAAAATATTCTTTAAGGATACGTATGTCATCATCAATCATTTCCTTACTCTGTCCTCTGATCCCTACCATGATACAGGGGGAATCAAAATACTCTCGAACTTCCTGGGGTGTTTTAAAATCTGCCTGTTTGTTCAAAACCTTTTGACGAAATTCATTATCAAAAGTCTCTACACCGATTTTAAAGATAATGGGTATTCCCATAAAATCCCTCATTTCCTGGAGTTTATGACGGTAGATCCAATGACTTTCTAAAAATAATTGGTTAATATCCTTTTCTTTTATAATACTACGAATCAGCCTTAAGGTCTTTTCTGGTATTTCAAAACAGCTTCCAGAATTAATAACTTCCAATACCCCAAACTCCCCTGTCACCTGAGAAAGCACTTTACTATTTACTTCGATCATTTCCTGCAAATCCCTAGAGTTATCTTCAGTATAATCACAAAATGTGCATTTTCCCCAGGCACAAGGATATCCCTTAAGCAAGACAATCTCTCTACAGTTCTTATTAATTATTCTACTATAGCGGTCCACTATATTCCTCTCCTTTGAGATGAGCCTTTAAATCAACTGGCATAGCAGCAAGAACTGCCCAGACCAGAACCACTGCCAGAAGGCGGTCTAAATAATCAGTAAAAATTTGGACTATAAATACACTCACTGTCATATGGAATCCAAATTTATGTAGTAACTGAACAATGACTGATGAACCAGAGGAAGTAATCCCTCCAAATAAAAATGCTGCAATACTAGAACTTACTATAGTCCCCGGGATTGTTATGGCCAGTGTTCCAAGCGGAAGCATCCATTTTTTCATATAAACAGTTTGAAACAGTATACCGGACATTATTCCTGTAATAATCTGTACTGGTGTAAAATACAGGGCATATATATCTGTAGATATCCCACTAATAATCCCACTGATCAAACCTGGAAAGATTCCATAGATGGGCCCTAGCAGTCCACCTACCATGATGGTTCCAATTGTATCTAAATAAACTGGCAATCTCAAAACCAAAGCAATAGTTCCCCCAATATAATTTAAAACAGCCCCCAGGGCAACAAGACATATCGGCAATACCTCTGTTCTTTTCATTATAATAATCCTCCTGTTCTTACTTCATAATTTCTTCTAAAACAGATCCAACTTCCGCTTTATCCGCTCCAAAAACTTTAGCTAAAAAAGTCTTCATAAATTCATGATGATCTACTTCTGTCAAAACATAACTATTCTCCTTCTTTTTCCAGAAACCCATGGTATCAACTATTGTCTGCCCCATACTTATTCCCTCTGTTTCAATAGTTGTAAAGGCCTCAAAACCACTACACAATTCACGATTAATAAAATATGCCACTGCTAAAGGATCATTTATTACACAGCCAATTAACCCTTCATGTTTCCAATGAAAGTCATAATAAAAGCCAGTTATATTTTTTACAAACTCACCTTTATGGGGATCAAGCCTTTGCATATATTCTAATATATTTGGAGTCAGCACAATCTTTCTTGTTACGTCCAGACCAACCATATGAATCCTTTTGTCTAGTTTTTCATAGACCTCTCTGGCCCCATGGGGGTCACACCAATAATTATATTCTGCAACTGGTGAACAATTGCCATGACTCCTATAATTACCGCCCATACTTATAAACTCATCCAGTCTTTTAAAAGCCTCCCTATCTTGCTGGAGTCCTTTGGCGATATTTGTCAAAGGTCCTAAGGCAATAATAGATACCTTTTCATCCTGGTAGAGGGTCTCACAAATAAACTTTACTGCACCGGCTTTCGGTCTTACCTCATTTACAGCAGCATAATTTGTTTCACCTAAACCATCCATTCCATGGGTGTCCTGAGCACTGATATATGCCCTTTTAAGAGGGGTATTCTCTCCTAAATAAACAGGGATGTCTAAGCGATTCATCAGTCTTAATACCTTCAGTGCATTTTCTGCCCCCTCTTTAACAGAAACATTTCCAGATACAATCGTAATCCCTAATACTTCCAACTCTGGTGAAGCAACTGCCAACATAAGGGCCAGAGCATCATCAATTCCCGGGTCACAATCAATAATCACCTTTCTTTTAGCATTCATTCTCCAATCTCCTTTTCTTCTTAGTCACTAAGAAAAATAATACAGAACTAAATACAAAAAACGCTGTCTCCCTAAGGATAACAGCGCTAAATAAACACAAGTAACATTGTGTTTTAATCATTCTGTATTTTCAATCCTTAGTTTTTTATACTGGGAGGGTCTCGAACCAGTCCAAGGTTGATACCTTGATTTTATAAATGTACGAGCTCATTATAGCAAAAAGCAACTTAGGAATCAAGAACTTCCACATAAATTAAGATTAAATTATTTATATCAATATGCCATTTCCCAAAAATCTTGACCATGTATTTGCCACTATTTCAGAAATACTTTTAGCGGTTTCTCTATTTAACGGCATTACACGTCCATGATATTGATAGTAAATTAAATTTGACCAAAGGACTTCATAACCACCCTTATCATATTCTTGTGCTGTAGGTAAATAGCTACTTGTTCCATTTACATACCCACTAAAAAACAAGAGTGGAGTTTTGGCCTGTTTTTCAATATCTAAAGCAATTTCGCACATTACCTCATTTGCAATACCACATAAAGAGCCATCATTTAAGACAAAATACTGAATTTCAATATCTGCCTTTTGTATATGAACATTTTGCCTGTTGAGCCTATCCACCTCAAATAACCAACTCGTACCGTCTATACCAGCTTCTTTTTGAGCTTCGTTAGCAATAGCAATTGCTTTTTCCTTTGTTGGAACATCTGCCTTAAAAACATGGCTTTCAGAAAACATAGCCAGTCGATATACTGAAACTGGGTGTACTTGCTTCCAAATGCTATCAACAGAATAATATATAGACTGTGCCATCTGCTCCAATGCAGCTATACTTTGTTGAAAATATTTTTGCTTTTCTTCTACTGAATAGGATTTCATGGACGCCTCGAACCCGTGGACTTCCAGATATTCTGCATTTTCTTGTTGATATTTTGGACGAATATCACCAGCAGCCCCCTGTATCATCATCACCTTGCAACCATATCTTGCTTCAAGCAAATCTCTTGTTGTAGCAAAATAATCCGCTGATATTTTGTAATTGTCACTACATAAAACATTTGCATGGGCGGAAACTCGTAGCAATAACAGTTTAGGAATGTCTGCATTATCAGAAAATTTCAAAACACCTAATCGTTTATCTACAATAGATTGCTGACCTCGACGATTAAGCCCAATGTCACCTTCTGCTACTCCCCAGCCAACTTTAAGCGTAGAGGTTGTAGACTGGGCCTTTTTTACAGCTGAAAGAACTTGCTTACAAACAAAGGTATAGTATCTTTCATCAATACCAGCATTAGGTGCAGAATGAGTATGAGAAAAACAAACCATGACTTTTTCTCGTGATTGACCTATTTCATTGGCAATAAGGTCGCGGAGTTTATTGGTTAAAGCAACAGTAAACCCAAGACTATCAATCGTTATCAAACAGCATTTTTCTTTTGCTGATTTGCCAATAAGAACTTGAGCCTTTAATTTATGCCATACCCCCTTAGAAGTATTATCAATGCGGTCAAAGCCCACCAACTCAACTGGCCAATCGGGAGTAATATCTACATCTGAATACCCGAATTGCACAGGGCAATTATTTTTAAGCATCGTATCCACCTCCTTGAACAAATACTATCAAAATAGCACAGACATCTCAATATACTAAACTTTACAGAAACATTTTATACATAAATATGAGGGCCATATATTACGGCCCCCATACATTATTTGCTATATATAATCTTTCTTATAGTATGAACAGAAAGAGAATAAATTTCAGCCAAATCTTCAATAGATAACCCCTTAGAGAAGTCTTGCCGGATTCTTTCATTTCGTTCATCTAATTCTATTCGTAACCCTGAAAGTTCTCCCCATTTTTTATGCTGGTCTTTTTTTGAAGGGATATATAGATAAGCACCTTGAATATATTCTTGCAATTCCTCGACCAAGCTATCAGGAAGAACCATGGTTGCATTAAGATATTTCATGCAGACTCACTCCTTGAATTTTAATCTTCAAGTTGCAAAGCCAGCATAGATAAGCACCTGTTTACTCCATGCAAGCGGTACTCAAAACTACTGACCTTGCATGGAGCAGAACATCATTTCGTTTCTTTTTATTTATACACATTATTTTCACCGCCTATATTAAAAAATACTATTACACGTTTTCTGTTTCATTATAATACAGTATAAAACTTAGCGCAAGTAAACGAATATGAATTGTTTAACAGCCGATTCTGTTTTTATTTCATTATATATTATGTATATCTAATTTTTATTTACTTTTTAATAATTGATTTACAGAATCCAACTTCGGTAGAGAAGATATGGCTCCTTTCTCTTTGGTTGTTAGAGCACCAACTGCATTTGCAAAAAGTGCCATATTTTCTAACATAGATTCACTTAATAGATTTAAATCACTAACATTATTTTTGATCAACTGAAAAAGAACACCGGCTACAAAACCATCACCAGCACCGGTTGTATCCTGAACCTTTACTTTAAACCCCGGAACAATTTTACTGTTTTTACCATCATAAAAATAACTCCCCTTAGCTCCTAAGGTCACAAAAATTAATTTAGGTCCATGCGCCATAATTTTTTTGGCTCCTAAATTGATTTCTTTTTCATCTGTTATAAATTCTAACTCTTCTTCAGATAATTTTACTAGATCGGCTGTTTTAAGGCCTGCTATGATCCACTGCTTTGCTGTCTGCTCATTTTCCCATAAAGGCCTTCTTAAATTCGGATCATAAGAAACCATTATTCCCATATCTTGAGCCATTTGAGCCATTTTTAAAGTTGTATCTCTTACTGGTTGATTAATTAAACTAATTGACCCATGGTGAAAAATCTTAGCTGTTTTAAATAATTCAAGGTCAACCTCTTCCCATTGATATAACATATCTGCACCTGGATCCCTGTAAAAAGTAAAATCACGGTCACCTGTCTCATCGAGTGTTACAAAGGCTAAAGTTGTTTTAGCTTCATCAGTCTGGATAATAGCCTTAGTTTCAACTCCATTATCCTCTAACGTTTCGATTAATAATCCCCCAAAAGGGTCTCTACCTACTTTCCCCACAAATGCACTACTCAAACCTAATCTGGCAATACCTACTGCAACATTAGCCGGTGCTCCCCCAGGCATTCTTAAAAAGCCCTCATTTTCTTTTGAAGATAAACCCTTTTTCAAAGGCACAAAATCAATTAACATTTCACCCATCGTCATAATATCTACTGCCATCGTCCCATCCCCTTTAAAATAAAAGCACTTATAATAATCACTAGTTTATTATCTGTATTGTTATTCGGCAATTTTAATAACAGCTTTAACAATATCTGCCTTATTTTGAACACTATAATCCATTGCTTTCTGCACATCATCCAGCTTAAAAACATCTGTTACAATTCCCTTTAAATCTATCTTACCCTCTGCCACAGCTTCAATAGCCATGGGATAAATGTGACGATAACGAAATACAGTCTTAAAAGTCAACTCCTTATCTAACACTAAGCTCATTGGTAGTGTCATTTCTCCACTCTTACTATAGCCAACCAGTACAATATTAGCCCCTTTTTTAGTTATCTGGATTGCTTGCCTAGTAGTTATTTCAGTTCCTGCTGTTTCAATTGCAAGATCACACCCTACACCAGCAGTTAATTCCTGTAGCTTTTCTACTACCTCATCTTCTTTGGCGTTTATTACACCTGTTGCACCCAATTCTAAGGCCTTTTCCAAACGTTTCTGCATAATGTCAACAACATATACTTTGGAAAGCCCCATTGCCTTTAGAGCCATCAGCGAAACAAGCCCTATACACCCTGCCCCCATAACAACAGCAGTCTGACCAATCTGTGCTTCCCCCTGTAGTGCAGCATGAAAACCTACGGCCAGCGGCTCAATAAGCGCACCTTCTAACGTGCTTACATTTTCAGGTAATTTAAAACAAAAATCTGCCTGATATACCACATACTCCTGAAATACTCCATCAACCGGTGGTGTGGCAAAAAAGATTACCTCTGGACACAGATTATATCTGCCAGTTTTGCAAAACTCACAATGACCACAGGTTTTTCCAGGCTCTAAAGCTACCTTATCACCTGGTTTTAAATCGCTTACATCTTCTCCAACTTCTACTACTATCCCACCTGGTTCATGCCCCAGAACAAAAGGGGGTTCAACTACATAATCACCAATTGCTCCCTGTTCATAATAATGCAGGTCAGAACCACAAATTCCTACATATTCTAATTTAACCAGAACTTCGTCTCTTTGGGGTTTAGGAATATCCCTTTCTGTTAATTCCATTCCTCCAATTCCAGTCATAACTGCTACTTTCATTTTATCACTCATTTTATTCTACTCTCCTTTAATCTTTCATTAATCAATTTTTACTACAATTAAATTCTTGATTTTGCTCATTAATCTACTTAAAATTAGTTTTACTATTTTTCAGCAATCTTTTATTTTTAATATTCATTTAATTTACCTCTATTTAAGTAAGGCTCTTTCATAATAGAACTTTTACATAATTGAATTGTTATCCAGACGATTAAAACGGAGCACCTAGGGCACTCCCTATTTAAATAGACCATACAAGAACAGTTTAATGTTGCAGAATTTAGTAAAGGTAATTATGGAAAAGGCTGTTTTGCTGTTTGACCGTAGGGAGTTTAAAACAGCCCATAATTGCCTAATACTAAATTCGTTGCGGAGTTTTTGTCTGGGAACAATCAATTATGCAAGATGCTTAAGTACATAATTATATAAGTTATAATTAATAAATTTATTTTATGATGATTTTACAACATATTTTTGGTAACTATCAAAGCCTACAGCAAATAATAACACAAGTCCTTTAATAACTAATTGATAATACTGGCTGACATTCATTAATACCAGGCCATTACTTAAAACCCCCATTATTAAAACACCAGCAATTACATGAAACATTTTACCATAACCACCATTAATACTGACTCCTCCCAAAACAACAGCTGTTAAAACATCCAGTTCAAAACCTTTACCTGCAATTGCCTGACCAGAATTAGTCCTTGATAACATCAAAATTCCAGCAATTCCAGCAAATAAACCTGACAAACTATAGACCAGATACTTAACTCTCTTAACATTTATTCCAGAAAGTTCAGCAGCCTCCTCATTACCACCAACTGCATAAAAATACCTTCCAAAATAGGTTTTATTTAAAATAAAAGCACCAATTAGCATAATTATAATCATAATAATAACTGGAACGGGTATAAAACTAATATAGCCCTGGCCAATAACAGAAAAAGATTTTGGGAAACCAAAAATTGGTATGCCACCAGAAATAATATAGGCTAAACCCTCAAGAATAGTCAAACTAGCCAGAGTAACAATTAAAGGTGGCATTTTGATATTAGCAATTATCCAACCATTTAAAAAACCTACAGAAGTACTAACTGTCAGTGCAATTAAAATTGCAAATACAGGATTTAAACCTGCCTTAGCCATAAACCAGGCTGCAATAATATTAACCAGACTAATTTGAGAACCAACAGAAAGGTCAATACCACCTAGTAATAAAACAAAAGCCATCCCCACTGAAGTAATTCCTAGCATAGATATTTGTCTTGTTACATTAATTAGATTACCAAAAGTTAAAAATGCATTTGTAGTTAAAGTAAAAAATAATATTAATACTAGTAGTGCTACAAATATTCCATACTTCCTCATTTTATTGAGGTTCATTAAAATCACTCTCTCTTTCAATTTTGGATGCATAATTTAATATTTTTTCCTGGCTAAATTCACTTTTTTCTAAAGAACCTGTAATTTCTCCCTCAGCTAAAACTATTATCCTATCTGACATTCCAATCAATTCTTCCATTTCTGAGGAAATTAAAATAATTGTCTTTCCTTGAGAAACCAAATCATTGATTAATTTGTAAATTTCAAATTTTGCCCCAACATCTATTCCTCTGGTAGGTTCATCCAAAATAATAAGCTCCGGTTTAGAAGCCAGCCATTTCGCCAGAATAACTTTTTGCTGATTACCACCACTTAAATTCTTAACCTTTTGTCCTAGATCTGGTGTTTTAATATTCAACTTATTTTTATAATCCTTAGAAATACTAATCTCTTTATTCTTATTAACTACAAAATAAGATGAGATTTTTTTAAGAATAGACATTACAATATTACCTTTAATGTCTAAATCTAAAAGTGCCCCCTGCTGTTTTCTATCTTCTGGTACTAATGCTATCCCATAACTAATAGCTTCTTGGGGTGATTTAGGAGAGATTTTTTTCCCTTTGTAAATCATATCTCCCGCTGTTATTTTTTTAACTCCAAAAATTAATTCTGCCAATTCTGTACGGCCAGCCCCAATTAAACCGCCAAAGCCAAGAACCTCTCCTCGACAAAGCTTGAAAGAACAGTCTTTAACACCATTCCCTGTTAGATGATTAACTTCCAATAGCACTTCATCACTAATCTCTGTCTCTCTCCTGGGAAAGGTTTCTTTAAGCTCTCTGCCAACCATTAAACTTATCAAATGATCAACATTTGTTTCTGAAGTCAAAAGACTATCTATTACCACTCCATCTCGGAGAACAGTAACTCTATCAGCCAATCGAAAAACCTCATCTAATCTATGAGAAATATATATTATTGTTACTCCTCTTTCTTTAAGTTTATCTATCATAACAAATAAGTGTTTCAACTCTGATTTAGTCAGAGGGGCAGATGGTTCATCCATAATTAAAATTCTAGCCTTCTTAGATAAGGCCTTAGCAATCTCAACTATCTGTTGATAACCTACTGTTAACTCTTTTACCAGGGATTTAGGATTAATATCAATATTAAGCTGATCAAAAATTTCTTTAGATTTTTTAACCATCGCTTCTTCATCAATTACTATACCAGTTCTAATGGCATTCCCTAAGAAGATATTTTCAGCAACACTTAATTCTCCAACAAGATTAAATTCCTGGTAGATTACAGAAATTCCATTTTCTTCAGAACTTTTAGGAGACATTTTAGTAAATTCTTTGCCATCTATAATTATTTTCCCTTTATTTGGTGTTATTGCACCAGTACAGGTTTTAATTAAAGTTGATTTTCCTGCACCATTTTCTCCAACTAAAGCATGAACCTCACCTTCTTTGATATCCAGTGAAACATTATCAAGTGCTACAACACCCGGATATTTTTTAGTAATATTTTTTAATTGGAGTATAGTATTATCTTTCATGATATAACTCCCCTTATTTATTTTTACAGACAGCCCTATTAGATTAATAGAGCTGTCTGTTTAAAAATATTTTTAATTATTGCTCTGAATATATTTATCGACATTTTCCTTAGTAACTGGAATCATTTCCCTATAAACAATATGTGGAACTTCTTCTCCAGCCATCATTTTTTCTAAATACCCATAAATTACTTCTGCCATTTTTGGTGGTTTACCGGTATTTAAAACTGACATTCGGATAGCTTCATCATTAACCATTGCTTCTAATTCCTGATCAGTTCCATCAACAGCAAAAATACCAAAATCTTTACTTAATTTACCGGCAGCTTTCACTCCTTCATTTGCTCCAACTGCCCCACCACCACCGATGGCACAAATAACTTTCATATCTGGATGAGCCTGCAAAAATGTTTCAGTTTTATTAATGCCTTCAACAGGGTTAATAGCACTTGATTCTGCCACAATTTCTGCTCCGGGTGCATTTTCTTTTAAGCCATCAACAATACCATTTCCTCTTGCAAGTAAAATTTCAATTTGCGGATAATTTAAAATCCCAACTTGGCTTTTCCGCCAAGTTTTTCGTTAATCCAGTCTGCTGCATATTTACCAACCATCTTACCAATCTTATAATTATCAATTAGCCAGCATAAATCGGCATTTTCTATATTTTCATCCCAGCAATATACTTTAACTCCATTTTCTCTTGCCCTGGCTAAAGGTTTCTCTACTGAATTCTTTTCGACCGGGTGAATAATCAAGGCATCAACACCACTGGCTATAAAATTTTCGATCTGATTTACCTGTTTACCGGCATTGTTAGAACTATCAACAACAGTAAATTCTCCACCTTCAGCCTTAATTATTTTTTTAAGTTCAGCAGCCGTTGCTGCCCAAATCTGGTTACTTAAATCCTGAACAGTCATTCCTACGCGAAATTTTGGTGCAGCAACGATTTTAGCAGTATCAAGTAAAACACAAGTAAATAAAATAGCAAAAACCAACAAAAACAACATAAAAAATGAACTAAATTTTTTCATTAAATGTCCCTCCATTTTTTTAATTCATTGTAATCATGATCACATGTCAAATTACAAACCAAAATACATACCTACCAACTATGTAGCTAAACCAACACCTCCTCTCAATTACCTGAATACTCTTCCATTTTTACCAGGACTTATAACTTCATTTTAATAAGGATAATTCTTTAGTATTTTTTAATTATTAAATACATTAATATTATCTTTATTAAACTCCTTAAATAAGTACTTATATATTAACACTTATTTTAAACTGTGTCAACAATTTTACTATTTTAATATGTAGAAATTTCAGTTCCAAAGTCAAAAATTGTATAAAAATACCCCTTCAATAATTTAAAAACCTATATAAACATATTAAAGAGACAAAATAGCTTTTAGATGTATTATATTTTTAAACTTTGCAAATATATGACTCTACTTGTTGCAGCGCAGCACCTAAAGCAGATGCTTCAACAGGATAAAGACAGGGTTTAAGATAAGAGCCATCTGACTCAAATGTATTTAATTTAGCTACCTTCTCTCTTAATTTCGAAATATATGGTTCAATAAAACTTCCGACATAACCACCAATAATTATCGTACAATCAAAAACCATTCTCAAATTATTTACCTCAATTGCCAGTAAAGAAAGGTATTCATCCCAGATTTGATATAATTTTTCATCCCCCTTTTCAAGTTTTTTAAAGAATTCTTCTAATTTACCATCAGTATATTTAACAAGGGCTTTAGCTGAGCAATAAGCATCAAAACAGCCCTTTTTACCGCAATAACATTGTTTTCCATCTGGTATCAATGTCATATGACCAAACTCACCACCCCGCCAGTTATCTCCCAAATATAATAAATCATTCATATTATTAATGATGTTATCCCCCAGGTACGGCCGTCTTTCCTCAATAATTGCACCACCAACACTATTACTAAGTGAAAGATATACTGCATTAAACCTATTCTCAATATGATACATTTCGGCAATACTGGCCGCATTGGCATCATTAATAAAAACACATTTATATGGAATAAACTCAGAAAAATTATCATAATCAATATCTGAAACACTAAGAGCATGGGAATAAGCAATCCTTTCTTTCTTATCATCGATAATACCGGGAATTGAAATTCCAGCTCCCAGAAACTCATTATCTGAAATCCCTTCTTTTTTAAGAAATTCAAGAGCAATATTAGCCATTTCCTTATAATACTCTTTACTATGAGTATATGGATAATAAATGCGCCTATGTCTTAATACTTCACCAGATAAATTAGTCAAAACAAGACCAATATGATTTTGGGTAATATCAATTCCTAAGGCATAATAAGCATCTTTTATCGAGGCAATAGCCACTGCCTTTCTCCCACCTGTAGACTTAAATTCTCCAACTTCTTGAACTAGACCTTTTTCTATTAATTCATTAATATTTTGAAGAACTGTTGGCATACTAATTCCTAACTCTACTGATATATCAGGTTTGGAAACACGATCATTATTATTAACATATCTAAAAATACGATTCCGATTAATCCTTTTTATTGCCATATTGCTTACTCTTTTCCCACTCATATTTACCACCTTCATCACTTTATTAAAGTATTTACGATAGTCTTAGTATAACATTTTAATATATCAGATACAAGTATATTAGTTATATTTTTCACAAATAAAAATATAATTTATTCACATTAATGCTTTGTGTAAGCCAATTATATTAATGGAGCGACTCTAACTTTTTGTGGAGGCAGGATGCCGGAACAAAAAGTTGTGACAGAGAACGAAGGTACGGATACCGTAGTGAATGACAAGCGGAATTAATATAATTGCTGAAACGGAAAAGTGCAATATACAATCCTGTTAGAATTTCTAACAGGATTGGTTATAATTTAATAAATTTTATTTCACTTCTGAATCAAGTTCAAATTTTTTATATACACTGTCCCAGTCTTCTCTAAAGATAGCCACTGCTCTATCTGTTAAATGGTGTCTGTGAGACTGAAGCATTATCTCAGGACTTAAGGTCATTGCCCTTACACCGGTTTTAAGTAATTCTTTAACTTGATTTGAAGTTTTAATACTTGCTGCAATTATTTTGGCCGAATATTGATGTTTATCAATAATATATTTCATCTCTTTTACTAACTTAACCCCAGACTGTTCGATACTATCAAGACGACTTACATAAGGAGCTAAATAACTAGCACCGGCTTTGGCCGCAGACAAGGCCTGAGTAAGAGAAAAAATAGCTGTCGCAGTAACTTTAATTCTAGCTGTATCAATTTCTTTTATAGCAGCAAGGCCCTGTTCGCTAACAGGTATCTTAACAATTATTTTATCAGAGATACTATGTAATCTTTCTGCTTCCTTAATAATATCTTCTTTTAGAGCAGATATAACCTGTACATGCAGGTATTTATCACTTAATACTAATAGCTCATCTAACAATTTAAACAATGGCTTTCTTTCTGCCGAAATAATTGATGGATTAACTGTTACACCATCAATTGGCAGCCACTTTTTTAATTCTTTGATTGTTTTTACATTAGCACTGTCAACATAAAGTTCCATAATACACCTCCATATTATTTTCACTCTTATAAAACATATCTCTCTTATCAGCCTCTTCTATATTTTTAATTCTCTGCTTATAGAAATCAGGCATTTTTAAGCCTTCTTTTTCAAACCAGGCATAAGGGTCAGTTCCTGCCTGCAAAACTATATTTCCCCATGGGTTATAATCTCCAGTTCGTATAATTGCTCGAGCCTCATAAGCTATCTCCTTTAAAATTTTCTCATGGGATATGTCTTCAAAATCTACTTCTTTAAATATCTTTTTTAATTCATCATATAAAGGTTGATTATTACTCTTTGTTTCGGGTGCACACATCACTTTCTCACTGATAAACTCTTTATTAATAGTGCTAAGAACTGTAGGCAGATCTGGCAGACCTTTTTTTATTGCTAAATCAACACAATCTGCTTCTTGGGGAATTGGAAAGCCAGCATCACAAACTAATAAAAATTGTCCATGGCCCATACTGGCAATAACTCTACTGACTTCACGGTTTAAAATTCCTTTGCGTTTCATAAATATTCTACCCCTTTCAAATAAATTATTATCCCAATTTTTTGATAACAAACAGCTTTTAATATTTTAAGCTTGTAAAATTTCATCTATTTTTTCTATTACCTCAGATTTAAGCTCCCAGTCAAAAGCCCTTACATTCTCTCTTACTTCTTCTACATTTGTTGGCCCGGCAATAATAGTCGAAATACCCTTTTTAGCAGCCATCCAGTTTAAAACCAGCTGTACCATAGGTTTTCCTAAGTCTTTTGCTATTTGGCGAACTTCGGCTGCTTTTTTTAAATTTTTCTGCAGTTTTTTTCCTCTAAGTTCTGAATTGGCTGTTCTCACATCACCATTATCAAGTTTTTCGATTTCAAAACTAGCAGTTAAAAGCCCCTGACAGAGTGGACTGTATGGGATTACACCAAGATTATTATTTTCTGCATATGGAAGTATTTCCGCTTCAGTTCTATAATTTAATGCTAAATCATGATAGTGATCTGAATTTCTATCTATCATATTATATAAGACCTGGTCACTCACAATTTCTCCATATTTTTTGGCTTCTTTAATCAAAAATACATTATAATTACTGAGTCCTATATTGCGGATTTTCCCCTTTTCTTTAAGTTCATTCAATGTTGAAATAGTTTCTTCTAAAGGAGTATTAGGATCAGGCCAGTGTAGCTGATAAAGATCCAGATACTCTATATCTAGTCTTTGCAAAGTTAAATCAACCTCTTCTAAAATACTCTCGCGAGAAAGATTACGAGTTATAGTTTTAGAATCATCCCAGCGCAGTCCACATTTGCTGGCAATATATATCTGATCTCTCTTACCTTTGATCGCCTCACCTAATACCTTTTCGGCATGACCAAATCCATAAACCGGAGCAACATCAAAGAAATTAATACCTAGTTCCATTGCCTCTCTAATTGTTTCAACTGAACTTTTATCATTAGCCTCTGTCCAGTCGTTTCCTACCGGCCAGCAGCCAAATCCTAGAACTGATACTTCTAAACCTGAACTACCCAATTTTCTATAAAGCACTTTAAAACCCTCCAATTTATCTACATATAGAATCTATATTAATAAGTTTAAAGTTTAATCAATCTCTGATAGACTATTATAGACACCTGTCAGAGAAGAATAAGCATCTTTAAATACCGGGTAAAGCTTTTGATATTTTTTAACCTTTTTTTGCTCTGGTGATTCCTTTTCAATAATAGGATTTAATTCTTCAGCAACTTCTACTCCCGAAAAAATACCAACCCCAACTCCCCCTGCTATTGCTGCACCCAGAGAAGTAGCTTCTTCTAAAATTTTAGGCATTAACACTTCTTTATTATAGATATCGGCCATTATTTTGCGCCAGGTTCTACCTTTGGCACCTCCACCAATAACCCTGATTTTTGAAAAATCTATTTCATTTTCAAATATTTCACTGATTATTTTCAAGTTAAAAGTAACACCTTCTAAGACAGCTCTAATTATATCTTTTCTAGTATGTCTTAAAGTAAGACCCACCAAAGCCCCCTTTGCCTTTGAATTCCAGTGAGGACTTCTTTCTCCCATTAGATAGGGTAGATATAAAAGATTATTTGCCCCAGCTTTCGCACCTTCTACAGATAAATTCATTAATTCATAAACACTCAAATTTAAATCTTGAGCCGCCTGCTGTTCTAGCTGACATAAAGTGTTTTTTAACCAGTTATATGAGGCACCAGCTGTCTGCATCGTTCCACAGGGCATATACATCTTGGGATCCATGTGGATCCAGTTGAAAGTCTGCTGTTCTGGATCCAGAATTGGTTTTTCAGTGGCAAGCGCTATCCAGGATGAAGAGCCAAGGTAATTATATGCATTTCCCTCTCTGACAACTGCAGCTCCTACTCCAGCTGCTGCTCCATCTCCTGAGCCCAGCACCACTGGTGTGCCGGCTTTAAGGCCAACTTCTTCGGCAATATCCTTGCTAACTTTTCCTATCACATCAAATGAAGATCTTACTTCCGGTAATTTATCTTTATCCAGACCGATAGCAGAAATAATTTCAGCTGACCAGCGTTTTTTATTAATATCATAGAGATTCATTCCCGAGGCATCAGAATAATCAGTTACAAATTCACCAGTCAGCTTATTGACTATATAATCTTTAGCATGAATAAATTTATATGTTTTTTCGTAAATCTCTGGCTGATTATCCATCATCCACATTATTTTTTCTACAGAATAAGCTGGACTAACTCTATGGCCTGTTATCTTATATACCTTTTCTGCGCCGATATTATCTCTTAACTTTTCTGCCTGCTTGACACTTCTCTGGTCTGCCCAAATAATAGAACGGCATAAAGGAGCCCCATTTTTATCTAAAGGCAGGCAACCCATCATCTGAGCGCTAAAACTTATCACCGCAATTTCTTCTTTTTTTATTCCACTTTCGAAAATCAATTTTTTTGTTGACTTACATACTGCTTTCCACCAGTCATCAGGATTCTGTTCAGCCCAGTTTACATCTGGATAAAAAGTTTCATACTCAGACAAATGATTACTAACAAGCTTTCCTGCACTGTTATATAAAGTTGCCTTATTTCCGCTTGTACCAAGATCATGAGCTAAAATATATTCTCCCATTTGCCAAACCCCCCTCTTTAATTTTCATTACTGCTTTCTTCAAATTCTTCTCTACAGTAATATGATTTTTGCGTTCCTGTATTTAGATTCCTGACTATTGTTTTTTACGTACCTGATCAAATAACACTGCCAGAACAATTAAAAGACCAGTAGCTATTCTCAACCAGAATGGATCAACCCCCAGTAAGTTTCCACCATTGCGGAGGGTTGTCATAATTAACGCGCCAATTACTGTCCCAAATACAGAGCCTTCTGCACCATTAAGACTGGCTCCTCCAATTACTACAGAAGCTATGGCATCTAATTCATACATATTACCTGAAGTAGGAATACCAGATGAAAGGCGGGAAGTAAGCATTATACCAGCAACTGCAGATAAAAATGCATTTAACATATAGATTGCATAATAATTGATGCGCATATTAACACCGGAAAGGCGAGCCACCTCATCACTACTTCCGATGGTATATACATTCCGGCCAAAACGGGTTCTTGATAATACAAAAAATGAAATCCCAACAACAATGATTAAAACAACAAAAAGCATCGGCAGTCCCAGCACAGTCACTTGCGCGAAACTAATAAAACTTCCAGGTAGTCCAGTAATAATCTGACCCCCACTCAAAAGCAGAGCAAGACCTCTGGCCATACTCATCATACCAAGACTGGCTATAAATGGTGGCACCTTACCTTCATAAATAAATATACCTGTTATTGCCCCTAATACTATCGCTATTAAAAGCGTTATAATCATAGCCCCAAAGACAGGTACACCGTTTACCATCAATAAACTTATAATTATACTACTTACCCCAACAATAGAACCAACCGAAAGATCAATACCACCTGAAATAATAACAAATGACATCCCCGTAGCAACAACAGCGATTACAGAGGTCTGTCTTACCAGGTTAAAAATATTATTATAAGTGAGGAAGTAAGGACTTAAAATAGACAAAACCCCCCACATTACAAATAAAACTAAAAACAATGTCGCTTTAGAAACATTTATTTTTAAATAATTGATTATTTTATTTTCTTGAACTATCTCATTTCCCACTTAAGACACCTTCCTTTATCATTCTTATAATGTAGCTAACTGAAGTAGTTTTTCTTCACTTGCTTCTTGCCTATCTAAAATCCCTGTTATCTCACCTTCAGAAATAACAGCTATTCTATCACAAACACCAAGTAACTCCGGTAAATAAGAGGAAATAAATACAATTGCTTTACCTCTTTTTAACAATTCAGCCATCAATTTATATATTTCTTTTTTAGCCCCTATATCAATACCAACTGTTGATTCATCAAAAAATAAGATAGAGGCATCTATATTCAACCATTTGGCAATGACAACTTTTTGTTGATTACCTCCACTCAAGCATTTAACTTTCTGCCTTATGGAGGGGGTTTTAATATTTAACTCCCTAATATTCCTCTTGCTTTGTTCTCTTTCAAAATTGATATCTAAAATACCAGCTTTACTTGAATACTTAGAACTAATAAGACTACAGTTATCCTTTACACTTAACGGAAGTGCCAGGCCCTGTCTCTGCCTATCTTCAGGTATTAAACCAATTCCAGAATCTATTGAATCAATAGGTTGTTTAATATTTATTTTTTCCCCATTAACCATAATCTCTCCAGAATCAACTTTATTTGCTCCAAAAATAGTTCTAACAAGCTCTGTTCGCCCGGCACCTATCAAACCGAAGAAACCCAAAACCTCTCCTCTATAGAGTTCAAAAGAAACATTTTTTACCTGCTGACCACTATTCAAGTTTTTAACTTCGAGGATTTTTTCACCTCGTTCAATATCTTCCTTATAGTATAAATCACCAAGTTCACGACCAACCATCATGGCTATTAGGTCATCCTCAGTAACCTGATCTATCTCCCTGGTGCCCACATATTGTCCATCACGAAGAACAGTTACCCGGTCACAAACCTCAAAAACTTCATCAAGACGGTGGTTAACATATATAATGGAAACCCCTTTTTTCTTTAAATCCTCCATTGTTCTGTGTAATTCTGCTGTCTCTTTTTCTGCTAATAAGGCTGTAGGTTCATCAAAAATCATTATATTTGCTTGATGAGAAAGGGCCTTTGCTATGGCCACCATTTCCTGCTGAACATTGGTCAGATCACCTAGCCTATCTTGAGGGTTAATATTATTTAATTTTAAAGAATTTAATATCTTTTCTGTTTCTTGGTGCATTTTGTTCCAATCAAGAACACCATATTTGCCAGGCTGCTGTCCCAGGAAAATATTCTCCGCTACAGATAACTGAGGGGCAAGCATTAAATGCTGATAAACTGCTGACATCCCATATTCCTCTGCCATGATAGGATTATTAATCTTAACTTTCTTACCATTTACTAATATATCACCACTAACAGCATCTTTTTGATAAACCCCCATTAAAATCTTAAGGAGAGTTGATTTCCCTGCTCCATTTTCTCCAATTAATCCATGTATTTCTCCTTTTTTTACCCTGAAATCTACCCCATTCAGGGCTTTTACTCCAGGAAAAGATTTTACTATCTTCTGCATTTCCAGTGCATATACTTCCTGTGCCAATTAAACTTCCTCCTTCCGTACAACAATTCAAACTATATTATTATCAATCTCAGCCAATATTTCCAGACCAGAACTACTCCCTATCCTTGAGGCACCAGCATTTATCATACTTTTATAATCATCAAGTGTCTTTATTCCTCCTGCAGCTTTAACCATCTTTTTATTGCCTACTATTTCCTTCATTAATTTCACATTTTCCATAGTAGCTCCCTCAGGGCCAAAACCAGTAGAGGTTTTTATATAGTCCACTCCTTCAATCTCTAAACATATTTCTGCCAGCTTAATTATTTCATCCTTTTTTAAATAACAGGTTTCAAAAATAACTTTCAATGTAATATCTCCACAGACATCAGCAAGCTGATTAATATCATCTTTTACTTTATCCCATCTTTTATCCTTAACAGCAACTAAATTAGCTACCATATCAACCTCTGTTGCTCCATTGTCTATTGCTTCCTTTGTTTCAAACACCTTGGTAGCAGTTGTATTATACCCAAGTGGAAAGCCAACAGCGACATCAACTTTGACATCTGTTCCTTCCAGCTTTTTGCTAGCATATTTTACAAAATCAGGTCCAATTGCTACAGAAGCAAAACCATATATAGCAGCCTCTTCACATAATTTTTGAATATCTGCAATTCTCCCAGCAGGATTTAAACAAGTATGATCAATTGTTTTGGCAACTTCTTTCTTTGTAAATTTCATTATTTTCTCTCCTTTTTTCAGTTATAGTATCACCCCCACTTTATATGGCGGGGGCAACTTTGTTATTTTACTCAGCTAAAACAGCTTCAGCACGTTTTTTTGGATTTAACAAGTAATAAATCTCATTGTCATCAAAATTATCTTTTGTCACAGCTACCACACCTGTATCCACATATTTAGGAAGCTCTTTTCCTTCAATCGCATCTACTGCAAATTGAACCCCTTTATAGCCCATACCAAATGGATCCTGAACTATTAAACAATCAATAGAACCATTTTGAAGGGCCCTTTTTTCATCATCATCTGCATCAAAAGCTACCACAGGTAATTTATCTGTTAATTTTCTTTCCTCAATTGCCCTGGCAGTCCCTATACCAGTATGATTATTATCAGCAAAGAAACCAACTAATGCTTCAGCATTACTTGTAAGAATATCTTCTGTTGTTGATAAAGCCTCAGCAATACGGTTATTAACATAACGTGTTTCCAGTAATTCTAAAGCAGGGGCATATTCTTTCAATCCTGTGATAAATCCTTTATCACGATCAGCCAGAACCTGTACACCAGCCATAGAACTAATTATACCTACCTTACCAGCAGCAATCGAATTACCATGTTCTTTGACTAATTTTACAAACATTTTTGCTGCCAGTTTTCCTCCTTTAATATTATCAGTTGCAAGATGGGAATTAATTTTATCAGTATTTACTTTATTATCAATTGTAATAATTTTGATACCCAGATCATAGGCCCGCTCTAAAGAAGGTACTGTAGCATCAGAACTGGTGGAAGCAATTACAATTGCATCAGGCCTTCTTGAAATAACATTTTCTAAAATAGCAACCTGCTCTGCAATATCAGCTTCTGAGGTCGGCCCATGTTTAGTAATTTTTACCTTATCCATTTTTTCATCGGCTGCTTCTGCACCAGTAAATAGATCCTGCCAAAAACCAGAATCAGTAGCCTTGACAATAACAGCAATATTATACTCCTCAGCAAATAGAACAGTTGAAAAACTAAAAGTCAGAACCATAAGCAACGCAAATAAGACAAAAAATCTTTCTCTCTTAATCATTTTCAAATTACTCCTCCTTTTAAGATATCTTTTCACATTTTAAACATAAAAAAAATGGACCAGGAAATAAATTTCCCGGCCCAGGGCCCCAGGTCAAACTTAGCTATTCTTTTTCCAATCTGGCAATTCTAATAATAAATTCCTCATCTCTTCCCCTTATTATTACTATCTCGTGATTGAATAACTTGTAGATTTTATCTCCCGGTTGATATTCTGGTAAAACTCCCTGCCGCTTCTTCTCTCTCTGCACAGCAACCCCTCCCGGGAACCATACTCCACCACAAACACCTCTACCACAAATTTACAAAAACATGTCCATATGGTATAATTATTAAATGAAAATCATTTAGCAGAACAGCTGAGGACTGTTCTCTGTTTTTATATCTAATACCCCCTTTCTAATTAAAATGAGTTACTAAGAGATAAATAAAGATACTTGCATAGGTATAGTGTTAAATAAATACTGTGATTAAAATTATGTATATGTTTAGATGTAATTAAATATTTAGCTGAGTCTTTAGCAAAAAATTAAAAGTTAACTATAGTTTCTTATACTATGGCTATTAATTAAATATAAAAAACATTAACTACTATATTGTTATTATGCATTTTAGTTTTGTTTACATGAACTTTTATTAGATTATACAACATTAATTAGGAGTTTGTCAAGTGGTTTTAGGAATTAGTTTATTTTTTATAAACTTTTAGTTAATTAAATAAGATTTCATTTTAAAGGAGTAAAAAATATATGACACTAGGAAAACGAATATGTAAACTCAGAAAAAAAAACGGACTTAAACAAGAAGATTTAGGGAAAAAACTCAAGGTAGTAAAATCTACAATTTCACTATATGAAAATGATGTTAACATACCTGATATAAATAAAATAAAGAAACTGGCCGAGATATTTGAAGTTTCTTTAGAATATCTACTTTTTGGTAAAAAGCAAAGCGATTTAATAAACAAACTCAGAAATCTAACAGAGAATAATTCTGAACTGGAAAATTTACTATCCTGTTTAGCAGACCGGAAAGATTTACTGCAATTACTCCAGGAAACAAAAAGCCTTAGCCCCGGGGAAATAGAAAAGCTCATTCGGATAATTAAAATAGTAAAAGAAAAGCCATGATGAAATTTTTCTTCATCATGGCTTTTTTCTATTTTCGTTTCTTTTTTTAGGTTTGATATAATGGGACGAATAAACTGCAGATAATTAATTTTTCCAATCTTTTTTCCTGAGAAATAATAAGCTTTGCCGAAGTCTACGAACCTTAGATATCTCTCCTATCTTAAGCTCGTGGATTTGGGTGCAGAGACAAACAGAACCAGCAATATATTGATGCGAAGTTGCATAACGAAATATTACTTTATTTCACAAATATAATCTTTATGATTATATTACCGAACATATTTCAGTAATATTTCTATATACAAACATATTGAACTTTAGCTCTTTTTTCCTGTCTATATATTCTAGTCCTATGCAATACCCCTGCCAAAATAACATTTTTTTCTAGTTTATGTTCTTAAATCCAAACAATAAAAAATATAAGCCACACCAGTGACTAACTATAGTCGCGTTGGTTCTTCACAATATCATGGTGGTTTTTTCTCCCATATCTTTGAAAGACATGTTAGACAAAGTTACCAAATAAAAATACTAATACCAACTATTGTTAAAATAACACTAATAATTATGTATACTTTGTAAATAGGCAGGAAAAACTTATTACTTACTTCCTCTCTATACTCTTTGTAATTGTTTCCAAATATTTTTATTAATTCATTTTTTTCTTCATAATCAGTACTAATATATTTAATTGTAAAAAATAAAATTATTATTAATATACTCCACAAAGAACGAATCGAAAGAAACAAACCCAAATTAATAATCATGAAAGTTCCATACATAGGATGCCTTGCTCTTGAATAAAAACCTGTTTTTATTAATTTTTCTGGCTTTCTTGTTTTCATATTTTGAGCTTTATGATTTTCCTTAGAAATTAGAAAAAGATTAATAATTCCATGAGTAGTAACTATCATTCCAAAAATGTAATATATAACATCTATAAAATACATAGGCATGCTATAAATATTGCAAATTAATTTATAATCACTCCATAAGAAAAAACTAGGAATATATTTTAGACCAATTCTTAGAATAAAAAATATTATTGTATAAGATATAACACCCAATAATGCAAAAAGTAATAATTTTATTTTTTTTAACACAATTCTTTCCTCCCTGGTAATTTTTCCCAACCTAATAGGATTGCATCTTTTACAATGCGCTATCCAGTCCTTCTGACTCTATATTGAAATCAAATTATTATATCACTAAATATATAGTATAGTAATAGTAAAATTATTAAAACCACATAGCTTTAAACGTAACTGCCGCACTTCATGCAATAGGTTATTTCCTCAATTGAATATTTTTAATTAATCACATTTTCAAGTCAAATGAATCTTTTAAAAATTTATTTGGGCTTTTGCTTTCTTGTAATTGCGGAAATACTCCTGATTTGTTAGGTGAAGTGCCGTCATTTACGGCCCCCAAATTAAAGAAATCTTATTAATATTATTCATTTAAAATATCTTTAATAACATAACTAACCCACTGACCAGGTTTTTGGGGTTTATCAAAATCCACCCAAGCTGTTTTCATATAAGATGTATCAGCCTGCCAAAATCCATCATCTCTTCGTTTCTGCCGTAAAACATCCATAGCATCATTACACCTTTCATCATCAAGTAAGTCGTTTGCTTTAAGTAATGATAGAATTTCTATAATATTTGATCTATATGTATATGGATAAAAGTTCTTTATAATTGATGATTCTATTGGCTCTCCTGTAGAAAGCTTTTTATACACTTTATGATCAAGTATATATTCCAATCCTTGATTTAATTTATTTTGAACTTCTTTAGAAACATCGAATCTCTTTTTATACTCAGTAAGTGTAATCATAGATTTTACTACACCATAAAAACAGGGTGTTTTCTTCATACAACCACCGTATTTTGTAAATAGATTCTTTCCTGTCCATCTACATTCTTCTCCTCTACTAGTGCTTTGATATTTTATTATCCAGCTTATTCCTGCATCTATCAAATCTTTATCATCATAATTCATCTTCATAAGTATACTGGTAATCATTGAGTTATGACAGGAAAGCAGACCATCTTTATCTCCAGTTAGAGAGAAACCTTCTTTGATATAAGATTTTTCTATAAGCATATTCAGCCATCTTTTTACTTTGTTTAATGTATATGTATAGGGAATTTCTGAAAGCTCTAATAAACGCCACTCATATGCTCTAAGACCAACAAAAGTCCTTGGTTTTTGTTTTGGTTCAGCCAAAAGTTTATTTATCAGCTCAGATTCATTTAATATCTTTTTCACTTTTTTTATACTTATGTTTTTTCCCTGATCAAAATCTTTTTTCAGTGTTAATGCTGGATCAATTTTCATCAAATTTCCCTTCCTTCTCATTATTTTACGCTAGGCATTTCACAGGTCAAGCAAACGGAGTTTATACAAAACCCCAATTCCTCACAGAACCGTACTTGCCCTATTTAGACATACGTCTCTTCACTTGATTATTCACCTAATGTAGCTAACACATAGGGATTATTTTTAAAGATATATTTCTTCTAATACTATAGAATAGTAATTAATGTATTTAAAATAAATTTAGGCACAACATTCTTTGGTATATATTAGTCATATAAATCAAATGGTAAATATTTTGAAACTATTTTAATTAGATCTTCTAAAGGTTTCCATTCAGAATTAGGTGACACCCACCAACAATATATAACCTCATTACCTAAATATTTTAATGATATTTCAACAGTATGTCCATCCAAACCAAATAACCCTTTTGTTATAATTGGTATTTTATTATTATTTATAATATCATTTATCCTTTGGGAATCTTTTTTCGAAATCTCAGCATGTCCCTTTATCTCCTCATACATATTCTGTACACCATAATCCATAAAATATGTACCTTCATCACTACTTGATAAATCCACATCAACTTTTACTGAATCCAAAGAACTGCTATACTTTATTTTTATATAATCTATATCATTCATCATTTAAGGTCTCCTTAACTATCTTAGTATGTCGCCGTCACGGTAGGATTACCGGTTACCCAGTCACCACGCATAGATCCCGGCGTGCGAAACTACCGCAGCAGGCTCTTCAAGAATACTCACTTCCGTAATCAGACCAATCCGCTATTTCGGTATTATAAGCAGTAGAAATCGTAATACTAAGCTACTGTTATGTAAAAAACTAACCAGAACAAAGATTATTGAATATATCAGGCTTTCAACAGACCAGCTTATTGAGAAACTTGGGCTAAATCTTAAGAAATGTCCTGTTTGTGGCTGTACTAAAAATTCAAGCTAAAAGAACTATTACCAAAAAATATTAAGTCACCACCTGCTTCAAATTATCAATTTAAAAAAACTTAATTTTATGGGGAGGGGAGATTACACCCTTGTCCTGCTATTTTTTAGGTTTTTTTTTTTTTATTTCTTGAAATCAAATTATTATATGATTCAAACACAAAAAGGTTATATTGAGCAAATAGCAAATTTTTTGTAAGGAATCTTGGCACGTAGGAATTCAAAATAAGGTCGAAGCACAGGACGTGGTGAGCTAATCCTGGGTCAGGATGTCCCATGGATTAGGAAACCTTATTTTGAATGGATACGGGCCTTAGATGACTCAAAAAATTTGCCTTGCTGCGAGAGATGACCTTTTTGTGGGCAAACCATTATATCACTAAATATATAGTTTTTAGTAAGAGTGAAATTATTAAAACCCCATAGTATTAAGTGTAAATCACCGCAGCTTCGTTCAACAAGATATTTCCTCAATTGCATATTTTTAATTAATCATATTTTCAAGCTCAAATGAAATCTTTTAAAAATTTATTTGGGCTTTTACTTTCTTGCAATTGCGGAAATACTCCTGATTTGTTAGGCGATATCCAGCTTTTCTTTCTTTAGTTCAAAAAATTCACCTAGATCAAGTACTTTGTAATACAAAACTAAATAAGTTATTATTCCAAATATGTAAACTAAATTATTTTCATATCTTATGCGAAGTGCAATTATAATAATACCAATGAAGATTAATAAAGAATATAATATAAACCAGACTACTCTATCAAAAGAAACACTTTTTGTTATTTTATGAGTGTCATATACTTCCCAAAAAGTAATAACCCATAAAATAAAACAAAAATATGGACTTATAAAAAGTATTCCTGCAAAAGTCCCGTTGGTATAAGCTTCTAATATTGCGACAAAAGAAATCAAAATCAATAATAATATAAAACATAAAAAAATGAATGATTTTATATAATTACTTAACCCAGAAATAAAAATGCCTTTTCTAAACAATTTTAAAGTCGTTAAGTCATCTTTATAGATAAACAATTCTTGTTCTCTTTTTAGCGTCGTCATCTTATCTTGGATTTCTATTATTATCTTATCTCTTTCACTTTCCCACGAGAGTAATGAATTCATAAATGTTTCAGAAGTATATGGAACCATTTCACTAATAATCTTCTCAATTTTTTCTTTATTATCTTTTTCAGATTTCAATAAAAATAATAATTTACCGCATTTAGTTAAAAAAACGTCATTTCGATCAATATTTTTAACCTCAATTTTTTCAATTCTCAGATTTATGTTGATAAATAACCAAATAATCATTACTAGAAGTACATATGCAAAGGCATATTCTACTGGATTTTCTATAAATGGTGTTATTATTTCTTTCATTTTTACTCCTTTCGTTAGTTAGCAGTCTAGCTGGAGTCTGGTAGGTCAGGAGCCTTGCGGCTCCCTTCCCCCATAAGAACCATACATGAGCCTTTCAACTCATACGGCTCAAGCCCTTCAAAACTAGTCCTGGCAACTAGCAAACAATAATTACTTGATTAATTCTTTCATTATTGCTTTGGCGATTCGGGTTCGAAGTCTATTAACCCTCTACATTGACAATCTTCAGGAAGATTATTTCCATTGGAATTGTCACTTGTTTTGGTCTATGGTCGCCCACTCTAATGAGTTATTTGGCTTGCCATATTCATAAAGTTTCTCACCTTTACTGCCTTGAATGACCCATAGGACGTCTGCCTCCTTTCAGAGTAAGACAAATTTTGAACCCTTATTCACCTCATTACAAGATGACCTTCGCTTCTTCCTATTTCCCATACCCACTATATATTGTATCATAAATCTATTGACCTACCTGAGATATCATTTTCTCAGGAACATATTGGGGTTACCCAGTTCTATATCTTAGCCAATTCATACTACCTTAGGTTCTACCTTTACTCCGGAGACATTGGTCTATTTGTCAAGCAACACGAAAACTTACTTGACCCCATCTCACACCTTTTGGTCATAGTGTTTCAGCCTAATTTCACTATTCACGTTTTACGAAGCTTGCAGTAATTCAATTAATTTAACCTTAGCAGTATATTTACCCTAGCAATCACCTACTTTAAGGCTAGCAGGATAGTTCACATTGTCCTTATGGCTCAGCACAAAACCGTTACCAGCAATGCACCCATAAGTAGGGTTACCTCAAATAGAATAGGTAGTCCAAAGGTCAACTTTTTTTTGTTGACTTAGACAGCCTAGGATATAGCTTAGTCCCTGTTATGGCGGGGGCTGGTCGCACTTGCGTATAACGTATCAGAGATTTAAGAAGTTCATGAGGTTTAGGGCGACGTCCTTCCCGAATAAATTTGGATGCAGCGTAGCGGAATCTTAAATCTCATGTTATACATTACACTTTCAAATTCTATTTTTATTTATATTTTATCTTAATTGTGATATAATAATAACAATCTTAATGATAAAGGAGTTATCTTTATGCCTAATATTAGACCAGTTTCTGACTTGAGAAATAATTTTAAACAAATATCAGAATTATGCCATGAAGAAGGCGAACCAGTATTCCTAACCAAAAATGGTAAAGGTGATATGGTTGTTATGAGTCAAGCTTTATATGAAAAACAAAAGGCTCTACTAGAATTATACCAAAAATTAGGAGAAGCTGAAACCGAAAGTGAATCAAATGCAAACAAAATCCCCCACAAACAAGTAATGGATGAAATGAGAGCTAAGCTAAATGAGTAAAAAATATAGTATATACTATCTTCCTGTTGCACGAAAAGATTTAATAGGTATTATAGAGTATATTCAAGAAGATAGTCCTAATGCAGCATTGAAATTTCTAGATCAAATTGAAAATACTATTTCTAAATTAGAAGACTTTCCGTATATGGGGGCGACGCCTAAAGATACTCTTCTCCAATTTAAAGGCTATCGCATTTTAGTTATTCAAAGCTATTTAGTCTTCTATGTGGTAAAAGAAAACACATTAGAAGTTGAGATCCGCCGGATAATTCATGGAAAACGAAAATATGATTTTTTACTTTAAGTCCTTTACTGGCTTGTTTTTTTCATATACCCCCGGTTCAATGTCATATAACGTAACCGTATTGCCGAAGTCCAGCAGACTTAGATAGTTCTTATCTTAGGCACCTGAATTTGGGTGAATAACGTCAGGAATGAACTGGCAATATATTGTTATCTGAAGTCTTGCGGCTTTCAAAATTCACATTCATCTTGTTCTATCTACTTATACTACAATTATGTAAATCAATAATAGCTCCTGTTTTTTGTAAAAAGTCCATACCTATTATTGCATCAATATCAAATCCATAATCCATCTCGCCAACATCTATTTTAAAATCATCTACTATTATATCTCCAATCGATAATAAATCTACTCGCTTTATATAAACAAACTCTGAACCCCCAACACCTCTTACACTACCGAGAATATCCTCAGGTTCAGGTTTAATTCCAATTTCTCTAACCAATTCTCCTTTTAAAATACTACTTGCAGACCCTGTATCGACCAATACATTTTTTAACATCTTTTCTTTATCTTTATATTGTACTTTCATTTGTACAAATGGTAGATTATCCTTTATTTGTATTTTGAATGTCATAAACGAACACCTAACCATTTTCTTTCCTGTATTTCAAGATCCTGCTTCTTAGTATGAGCAACATATAATTCTCTTTTAGGTTCTTTTTTATGAAATTCCCGATATGCTTTAATAGCTTCATCACTATCATTATAAGTATCATGAACAGCTATATCATCGATAATACGTTTTCCCTCATTTGAATGTGCTTGTACAGCTTCAAAAAGTACCCAACTATCAGGATATTTTTCTCTTAAACCTTTCCATTTCATTTTGAATACCCCCAATTATTTACTATGGTTTCATTATAACATACATAGTAAACTATCTCACGCAAGATTTTAGATAACGTTTCGCAGGTTTACGAAGTTGATGAACCTTAGCGGTCGAGTAAGCGGGGCTTTACAACCCCAACTCCTCACAGAACCGTACGTGCCCTATTTAGGCATACGGCTCTTCACTCGATTATTCACCTAACATAACTAGCACCAGCACCTAATCTATATAAATTTACTTTTATTCTTGGCTTGACAATAGGATATTTCTCCAAGAATATTTCGAACTTCTCCCAGTCAAAGCTTTTCTTTTGACTGCGTCTGTTTAACCATTTATAAACTAGCTTTTGAACCTCATCATACAGGCTATCAATACTTTTGCTGTTATCTGATACTGCATAATAGTTGTATGTTCCTGTTAGTTTTCTGTTTAACTTCCTCATAAGTTCTTTTACTGGAAGAGTTCTTGTATTCTCGCTTATCGAATACAATAATGTTGCCTTCTGCTCAGTCGACAGCATCGGCCTTTCCCAATCTCCAAGATTTCGAGGCTCAATCCCTTCAGCTAAATGCTTACCGCCTACTACCTAACTGTTTACGCTTAACATCTATGGTTACCCAATAAATGTCCAAAACTCGCTATGAGTGGTTTGCTAAACCTTCCTCAGTAGGATTCCTACTATATGATATGCTCTTTTCTTGGCGCACGTCGAGTAAGCGGGGCTTTACAACCCCAACTCCTCACAGAACCGTACGTGCCCTATTTAGGCATACGGCTCTTCACTCGATTATTCACCTAACATAACTAGCACCAGCACCTAATCTATATAAATTTACTTTTATTCTTGGCTTGACAATAGGATATTTCTCCAAGAATATTTCGAACTTCTCCCAGTCAAAGCTTTTCTTTTGACTGCGTCTGTTTAACCATTTATAAACTAGCTTTTGAACCTCATCATACAGGCTATCAATACTTTTGCTGTTATCTGATACTGCATAATAGTTGTATGTTCCTGTTAGTTTTCTGTTTAACTTCCTCATTAGTTCTTTTACTGGAAGAGTTCTATTATATTTTAGCCAGGATTTACATCTCATTATACTACGATGATATCGCTTATTACTTGTCTTTCTCTTTAGTCGTTTGATTCCATCCTTACATTTACCCATATAATGGGTAAATCCAAGAAAATCAAATGTGTCATTGTCATCATCAGCAGATACATTTACTATCTTAGTTTTCTCTTCTGATAACTCTAAACCGAATTTGGATATTCTTTCTTTCATTGCTTTATAGAAGTATTTTACATCTTCTTTATACTGTAGGCAAAATATTATATCATCTGCGTATCTCACCATGTAAGCTTTACCCTTTAACTCTTTACGCATTGTTTTATTAAACCATAGGTCAACAACATGATGTAGATATAAATTCGCCATAATTGGAGAACAGACTCCACCTTGCGGTGTTCCTTGTGGAGTGTCATATTTTATTCCTGCCTCCATGACTCCAGCCCGAAGAAGTCTCGATATGAGTCGTTGTATATTAGGATCTTTAATTCGATGGTCAATGAATTTCATCATCCACCCGTGGTCTACATTATCAAAGAATCCTTTAATATCTGTATCAACTACATAGTTAATATCATCTCTGTTAACTATTCTTCCTAATATTCTCAAGGCATCATGACAGTTTCTTCCTGGACGAAAACCAAATGAACATTCAAGAAAGTCTTCTTCATATATCGCATTTAGAATCTTTGATAGTGCCTTTTGAACTAGTTTGTCTTCGTATGCTGGAATCCCTAGCGGTCTCTTCTTCCCATTTTCTTTTGGAATATATACCCTTTTCGCAGGTAATGGCCTATATGCCCATCTTTTCATTCTAGCTGTTAAGCTCTTAACATTCCCTGGAAGATTCTTTCCATACTCCGCTTTTGTTACTTCATCTACTCCAGCTGCTTTGTTTCCAGCTAGTTCATGATGACATTTGACTATCAATTCATAATTAATTAGATGTATTAGTGATGTAAATCTTTCATTAGGTCTATTTCTAGCTACTTCAGCTATTCTTGCAAGTTTCGTTTCCACATTTTCACCTATCTCTGTGTATAGAATATGTTTCCCTTTTAAGATTAATCTTGTGTAATCGCCTTCCCATCCACAGGCATTACTCTGCTTCCTCGGTACTATGCGATTATCCGACTCCCTGTAATATTAGATGTCCTTACTTTGTTATCGCTTGGTTACATCCTATCTCTCTGCGTAGAAATTACAGGGCCTCCCAAGTTAACAATATCATATCTATGTATAGCATGCGGAGGTCTCCGACCCCGGGGTGTTATTGTATTCTCGCTTATCGAATACTATAATGTTGCCTTCTGCTCAGTCGACAGCATCGGCCTTTCCCAATCTCCAAGATTTCGAGGCTCAATCCCTTCAGCTAAATGCTTACCGCCTACTACCTAACTGTTTACGCTTAACATCTATGGTTACCCATTAAATGTCCAAAACTCGCTATGAGTGGTTTGCTAAACCTTCCTCAGTAGGAATCCCACCTACTATATGATATGCTCTTTTCTTGGCGCACCGCCTGCCCTTGATGAAGGAATTTGGGTGAAGCGTAGCGGAACCGTAAACCTTGCTGTTATGTGCAGTACCCGACTCACATAGTAATCCTAAAAAATATTTAATATCCACAGTTTATACCTGATAGTGACTACACATTTCCTGATTGAACAAGTTTCCAATATTGAACACCCATAGCAGTTAGTTTACAGGATTTTTCATTGGTTGCAGCATAATACATATGATCTTCATCTACTGGTACAACTAGTCCTACTCTCTCCATCTTTTGTAATTCTTTAAATATTTCAACATGTTTTGTATCAGCGTTAGGTTCAGTATCTTCATATGATGAATCTAGACAATATTCATCATAGGGACTTGGAAAGTGTATAATTATTTTTCTTAATATGTTAGGGTCAATAGGTGGAGAAACATTTCTTAAAGATACAAATCTTGAGACGTTAGTTTTGAATACTGGTCGCTGCGCCCATGGTCCTAAAGCTCTATCAACATAAGCATAAATACTACCAGGAGATACATTACCTAGAAGATCCGCACTACCACCATGAAGAGCGTCTAATAAAAGAGAAGTAAAAACACCTGATTTTTCTGATTCCATAGCAGTTTCTTTTTCTCGACATGCCACTAGAACAGTAACACCATCAGCTAGCTCAGAAAAACGTCCCTCAGTAATAGCCGGGGAACCCATCGCACCTGCATGACAACAATCAAGAATAATTATTCTATTTTTAGCTGAAGAATGATTTGCAGCCTTAAGGATATCATCCATTGAAACACCTTCATCATAGTTCTCAAAATCAGGTGTTACAATATAGCCGCCATATGAATTTAAATACCCATGACCTGAAAAATAAAATAACGCAACTTCTGGATCGCCAGAAAAAAGATCATCTACTTCCTTTTTAAGAGTACCACGTTTAATCTCATTGCAATCAGATAATACTTTACGAACGCTAAAATTTGGTGAACCATCACTGTGACGCTCCAATAATGAGGCTAACTGAACTGCATCGTTAATACAACCCGATAGTGGACAATTTGGGTAGTCATTAATTCCTATAACAAGAGCCTTCCTCATAATCTTGTCCTCCTTACTTTTACAGTGTGTCTAACCAATTTTTTATATTTGTCCATGTCCATTTCACTATACGAACTCCATCAAATTCTGATGGTAAAGTTGCTGGTTTATCATCATTATAACCCCAGATACCTCTACGTGGAATCCCTTCTTCTTTTGCACATTTTATCTCCCAGAGTTGTCCATCTGCCTTTTTACTACTTTTTGTTACTATAATTAAAACACCATCACAACCTTTAATCTTTGTGCGACACTTTGTTTTCCATGAAGAATCCCATGGTTTTTTCACTGACATATCAACAAATTTAAATGGAGATTTCTCGTTACGTGCCTGTCCAACTAAAAAATCCCTTAGTGTCTCATCTTCAATAGCAAAACTTATAAATATCCTGTTTTTATTTGCCATAGCAAACATCCCCTTCTTTATAATCTTTTTTACTTCACAAGTCTTTATAGTTTTCTTCCTAGGTAAATCCACCTCCTTCCTGAAAATCTTTCAGGTATTGCACATAACAATAGACTTCACGTATTGCGTCTAAGTAACTATATTTTTTTCTTAGGCGCATTGCGCAAAAGTAAAATATAGGTTATTATATAGTTAATCAATAATATCAAACCATCAGGTTACCTTTATTAGATACAAAGATAGCAAATATATGAAAGGCTAAAAGTTTGTAGGCTCCAAATCTCTATCAGGATTAATTAGAATTTCATATTAACTGACTATTTCTGATTATTCATTAACCAATAACCATGTAGTAGGAATTCACCCCTCACTAAGTCTTTTTTACTATCTACTTCATCATGATATTTATAATTCCTTCAACTTCGACGAAACTAGACATAAAACAATAAAAAACCCCCTATGTAGGAGGCTTATATATCTCTTATTAATCACTAAATTAAATTTATATCAAGTTAATCATCTTTCTTTATACCTCTATAACTCAATGATTTTTATCTATCATCTCCAACCCTTAAGCCTGATCCATTTAATAAGGTCTTTTCCTTCTTCTATGACTTTTTCAAACATAGTTAAATTAAACGGATCCTTTATATATGTAATACTCTCTCCATTTTTAATAGGATCAACATTAACTTTAAGTGTTTTATTATCAATCCATTCCATTTCATCAATAATACCATATATCCTTCGAGCTTTTACTTTATTATCTGGAGAAACAAAAACTAAATGATGTGCTACTATAGTGTATTTTGAATAATCAAAACTGTCTATAGAAAATGCTACAATACCTCTATTATTCATATTAAATTCATTAATAATTGTCGGGTAATTATCTCTTGTAATACTAATATAAACTTTATTTCCATTATCTACAACATAATATTCCTTTCTTTTCTCAGAAAAAAATATCTGAGTATTAGGACTAAGGTTTATTTTAAATTGAGGCTCACTAATAGTTTTGATATAATAAATAACCCCTAAGATGATAATTAAAACCAAAATTACCATAATAATTTGTTTTAAAAATATTTTCTTTCTCATTGAGTCCGCCCCTCCTCATCAGCTTCATTTTTAGGTAGTTTGTCATTTCTTTCAGGATACCAGTTTCCCTGATTAAAAAGCTTATCAAAGTTATCTAGAAATGGAACAATACCAGTAAATCCATATCCTCCATCATCATCAATGTGTTTTATCTTATCACCATTTCTATAATAAAATTCTACAGTATCAAGTTTTATAAAACTCTTATCTATATAATCAGAACTTCCTCTGGTGACTTTTTTATAGGAAACTATTATATAATCTGCTTTTTGAGGAATATCCCTACCACAGAGATAATCTTTCTTCTCTTTATAATCATTCTTACCTAATTCGATTAAACCACCAAAAATCTCTTCAGTGTCTCCTACAGTTAATTTGAATTCTTCCTGTCCTGTTATTGCAGCTTTTTTCCCCAGGTCTTTTATAGTATTTACTATCCAGTGCCATCCTCTGGTTAAAAAGTTTTCTCCTGCTGCCATTGCTATATCTTTGGCAGTCAAGTTAAAATCTTCTTTGGTATATGTATGTTTATATCTATTTATATGACTAGCATCATTCTTTAACTTTACCACCCTATCATATATCTCCAAGGGTATATCTTTAATCTTATCTTCACTACCCTGATTCGAAATTTTAAAATTTAAACATTCCTTTTTTGATGCAGTCCATTGAGTCAGCTTTTCCTCATTAGCTTCGTTTTTAGGAAGTTTATCATTTCTTTCAGGATACCATTTTCCCTGATTAAAAAGCTTATCAAAGTTATCTAGAAATGGAACAATACCAGTAAATCCATATCCTCCATCATCATCAATGTGTTTTATCTTATCACCATTTCTATAATAAAATTCTACAGTATCAAGTTTTATAAAACTCTTATCTATATAGTCAGAACTTCCTCTGCTAACCTTTCTATAGGCAACTATCATATAATCTGCTTTTGGGGGAATATCCCTACCACAGAGATAATCTTTCTTCTCTTTATAATCATTTTTACCTAATTCAATTAATGCGCCAAATACTTCTTCAGTATCTCCTAAAGTCAATGAATATCCTGCTTTACCTTTTTGCAAAGCAGTCTTACCAAGGTCTTTGGCAGCGGTTCCTGCCCAGTGCCATCCCCTGGTTAAAAAATTCTCCCCTGCTATCAATGCAACATCTTTGACAGTCAATTTAAAATCTTCCTTGGTATATGTATGTTTATATAAATTTATATAACTGGCATTATTTATTAAACTGGCAGGTACCCAATCCCAATTATCATTTGAATTTATTATTGTATCTTCATTTTTTATATCACTGTTATTATTCATATTATTATTTTCTTTATTATCATTATTACTTTTTTCTTCTTTAGTCTCCTGCCCGTTTACTATTCCATTTCTTTGACTTAAATATCTTGAATATCCTGTATCGACCTCTTCACCCCATTTTATTCTGGGTTCTGACTTTTGGCTTATTGTTGTCATACCTGTTCCACCACCATTATTATTCTTACAAATACGTATGGAATTAAGCCTGGGCTGTATAATCAGGTCTTCTCTCTTGATTATTTCTCTTACACCTTCTTTTAGTTGCCTGGATGAAAGCACTTTTTTTGTATCTAAATTTTTCTTTGTTTTTTCTACATCTTTTATTGCCTCGTTACTTATATGCCTACTTAGTACTGATATTATTCTCCTTAATATATTTAAGGGTCTACCATTGTTAACTAGCCCATCATAAGCAGCTTTATTAAAATTGACATTTAGTTCAAAGGAGACAGACTTGAATTTTGTGGTTAAAGAAGATATTAGTAATTCCATTTTCCAATATTCTTCACTTATAATACTTTTCTTAGTTACTATCTTTGTTTTGCTAGATTGTTCAATAAAGCATAATTACCTTTGAGGTCACTTATAGATGTATATTTATTATCTAATTTTCTCAGTACGGAATTAAGGGATTCATTTTCTCTATAGGGTTTCATGCTAATATATAAAAGATCACTATTGTTAACTGTTATTATATTATTATAAGCAATTTCTCTTTCCCTATCTACATCTACTAATAATAAATAAAAATGATGGTTTATCTTATCTATTTCTTCTTTATATTTTATAGCACAAGCATTAAAATCTATTTCTCTGTCAACATATTCTCCCCTGACCCATCTGATCCTTATTTTTTTAACAACGTCTTTATGATTATTTTTTAAACTCGCCCATCTTTCTAGTTCTACTCCTTTAAAACACTCATCAACGTCATTATTAGGATAATAACCTTTAATGATATAGACATTACTATAGTAATCAAAAGAGATTTTCCTGATAAACTCCTTTTTTAGGGTTGTTTCATAACCTGTTAAATCATTATTTAAAGGTTCAATAGTTATTTCTGTTTTTAGATTATTAAAGCGACAACCATAAGATAGTATTTCTTGCACATTTTACACTCCTGTTATTTTATATAGATTTTTCTTATCTTTGTAATTCAACAGGAGGATATTATTTCCTTGTTTTTTCTTGAAGTTTTTTTATTTTTAGTTATTTTTCCTAGACTAAAGTAGATAAATCTCGCTGTAGTAAAATTGAAACCTGGCCGAATCTAAAAAAGACCATAATCTGCCTTAACGCAAACTATGGTCATTTGACACTATGATATATTTATATGTAGTTTCTAACTCTAATAATTTGGTTTTACTTTTTGAACTATTAGTTCTTCTATTAAATCTTCACCATCTATTCTTAATACAGCAAACCAATTATTATAAACTTCTTCTCTTGAACCCAAAATGAAATAAAACTTATCTTCATAAATAAAAGGCCAAAAACATGTATATCTCAATCCAAAATTGGGATTTTTAATTGGTGACCACCAGGGATCAATTTTATTTTTAAATGACAAATATCTTTCTACCCAATTATTTGGAAAAATCTTTCTTGCTCTTTTTAAAAAAATTTCAAAATCATCATCAGTAAAAGGTTTATCAATAACTTGTTCCTCATCAAAAATAAAATAAACATCTCCATCTCTATAATGTGTTCTCGAATATAATGCATAAACATAATCTTCTTTTCCGTCATTATCTATATCAGCAACAAAATGTCTGAGATACCCTGAATATTCATATTGATATATTTTAGTACTATATTTTCTCTTTTCTACATCAAATTCTTCAATTGAAATTGATTCATCTGGAGGCTGAATAGCATAGCCTACATAACTATGATTTCTTCTTAATTCAGCTTGTAGTATTATATCTTTTAATTCTTCGTTTTCACAATGTAAAATAGCTATTTCACCATCTTTGGGTTTTATTTTATTTTTTGGATATTCTATCAAATCTATTTCAGTTGGATAATTCTCTTTGGGAATAAACTCACTTGAAATCTTTTCTTCATCTTTAAACCAATTAATATCAAATTTGTATAACCAATAACCATCTTTAGTAATTTCAATTTTAAGAGAAGTCCCTTTATCAGTAATAAACAAATTTTGTTTACTTATTACCTTTACTTTATCAATCCAAACACTTATAAATTTAGAAGGTTCAGCACCACCTTCACCATAGGGATAAATTGCTCCTAATCCCATTTTAATCCTAATTTTAGTCCCATTATTTAATTTTACATCCACAGGTTCAGAACTAAAAACTTCCTCATTATATATTCCATATGGAATGATTAAAATAGAATCATTTTTATCATCCTTTTCAATTCTAAAATAATAATCCATCCAATCACAAAATTAATCCTAATAAAATTTTTTTCATCTTGATCCTCCATTTTATTTTTTGTACTTTACAATAATATTTATATTTACTTTTGGATAATAACTATTGATTAAGTCCAGTGTTTCTATTCTTGAAAAGTCTATATTATAGAGAACAATGATTATTACTATTGATGCAAGTACTGCTGTTAAAATTGTAATGTTAGTATTGGAGACTAGAAAGTATCAGATTTAATACGAGAAATAATCTCTTTATCTTTCCAGGTACCCTTAAAAAATCTTCCTGTGATATTCCACCCTTACCAATCCTAAATGGGTAAAGGGCTGTAAAAGGAAATAAGGATGATAAAAAAGATTCCAAATGAATTGGAGACCTTTTTCGCCTTGTTTTAGTCCCTGGAAGTTATATCCCAGCTCATTTCAGGAATCATCCAGAAAATAGATTCTAGCGTATCTTCTGATATATTTCCTTAATCTTATCCTTAAGACTAAGACCTTCTCTATCCTGTATACCCTTCATGTTTTCCATATAATCCATAACCTGCAGCAGGACTTTTAAAAGTTCCTTCTCATCTATAATGTTTTTAAGTTTTTCCCTGGAAACTGCTTTTAGACTTATACCAAAACTGTACTTAATCATCTCATTTAAGAGTTTAAACAATTCTTTTTCATCGTCTTCTTTCTTTACCTTCACGAAAAGTTCCCTGAGCCTATCATCAGTTTTTTTCCAGTACCTGCAGGATAAAAACAGAATAAGAGCCAGTACTATTAAACTTGAAATAAGTGGTTTAAGGGTGAGACTTTACCATATACTGCAGAAGAGCCATGATGAAATTTTTCTTCATCATGGCTTTTTTCGTTAGTATTCGGATTTAGATTGAAAAATTATATAATTTTTATCTTTTAATTTTATGATATTTCAAGCAGAACAAATAGTATCCAAAAAACTAAGAATGACTCAATTTTCAAAATAATTATATTATTAAACTAGTCTAGAATATTATCATTTTATTTACTTAAAAAGTTAATCCATGAAGCAATTTGTGAACTTCTAGCTGAATATTTTACTTTATATAGTTCACCCATTATATTTTTATGCATTGTATCTACCTTTTCAATTTGTTCAATATACCTTACTCATTTTCAAATAAATTTATTGCCTCTTTCAGGCTATCTGCCCTAAGATTTATTAAATATTCAATTATCTTATTTATCGCAAAAGAGTTCCAATATGCTTTAGGCAAAATGCTATCTTTTTGTAACATATTAATATTCTGTTCTACCTTATTTTCAATTTCAATCAACCTATTATGATACTTTTTCAATTTGTATATGTAGTTACATAATTTAATCTACTAATTTTTCGATTTTGAAATAAACCGGCCTTGTTCCATCTGTACAGCATGCAATGATAATGTTTTTATCCTCATACCATTCTCCAAAATTGCCGTCAGCTGCAAATCCTACTAGGGATTTGTAAATATCATCCCATGCCCATGGACAAAACCCACTTGGTAGCCCAACCCAAGGATTTACAATGAATTCTTGACCTTCTTTTAAAAACTTCACATGGTCCCAGTGTCAATTTTCTTTTACTTTCCACATACTCATCAACGAATTCCTTATTAAAACTTGTCTTTAAAACAGTAATTTTACAATTCATTTTAACCTCCTCTTCAAAATAATTAATGTATTCCTTAGATATATAATATCATAAGATGTGAGCAGTACACAATCCTATTTTAATTACTTCTAGATTCCAATTTAAATACTTTATTGTCACATTAACCATTTTTTTACAAGAAATATTCAAAAAGAAAGAAGAGAACAGCTAAGATCGTAATTTCCATACCAATAAAAACAGATGTTATAGTCTTCATGTATTGCACTAAGTACCTATATTTTCTTCTTAGGCACATTGTGCAAAAGTAAAATATAGGTTATTATATAGTTAACCAATAATATCAAACCATGGTCACCTTTATTCGATACAAGGATAGCAAAGATATGAAAGCTAAAAGTAAAGTTATGTAGGTCCCAAATCTCTGTCAGGATTAATTAGAGTTTCATATTGACTGACTATTTCTGCTTATTCATTAAACAATAAGCATATAGTAGGAATCCATCCCTTACTAAGTCTTTTTTACTATCTACTTCATCATGATATTTATAATTCCTTCAACTTCGACGAAACTAGACATAAAACAATAAAAAACCCCCTATATAGGAGGCTTATTGACTCATTCCCACTTTGACGGACACCGGATCGTGATTGTATAATTAAATCATGAAAGGGTGTTAATATGGGAAACAAAAATAGGTTTTATGATGATGAATTCAAAGCCAGTGCCGTAAAAATGGTAGTAGAAAAAGGTCGAACAATAAGTTCTGTAGCCAAAGATCTGGGAGTATCACAACCCTCTCTAAGGCGTTGGATAAAGTGGTCTCTCTTAAAATATAGTTCAGGGGTGCAATTATCAAAGATAATAGGATCACAATAACAGGCCATTGATGCTGCATACTCCATTCCATATGCTCGAAGAATTTCAATATAGGCACACCTTGTAAATTTATAAATCACTTCCTTTTTATCTGCTGATACCTTTTCTGTCCACTCAAAACCGGTTCCTTTACCAAGATAATCGGTCATATCTTGTCTAAATTTATCAATATCTTTTATATCAGGGTTTGGTTTAAAAGTTTTTGCCAAATAAGGTACTGAAGCAGGAACACTTAATTTTGCTATAATAATTTGGACTTGTTCCATCCTATAATTTTTCTTTAATCTATTAAACAAACATATAAAAGGAGTTAAATCTTTAAATTTCTTTTCATAAGTCTGTCTAACTTCCTCATTTGGTAAATCAAATAGTTCTGGCTTCCAGCCTGGTTTATTAAAGATTGGATCCCATAAAAATGCTTTCAAGAGTATACTGGTAGCCTTCATACTTCCAATCTCATCATTCAGGATATGCTTCATTCCTTTCATAATATCTAGTTGTGCTACAGAATCCATTGCACCATTTTGTGACTTTAATTTTTTAGCTTCATAAAATTTCATTATATCCCTCCTTTTGTATTGGTACTACCCTAATCAAAATATCTTATATTTTTTATACTACTAGCTATTAGCTGATCAATTCTAACTAAATTAACTTACCTTCTTTTAGCTTAAATTATTACTAATTTACGTTTTATTCAATAGTTTAGCAGGCTTATAATCATTATTAGGTCCTTGCCACCTAAATTTATCTACAGTCCATTTCCCAATCTGTATTGATTCAACTGGACATTGATGAATACATCTCATGCATAAATAACATTGATTTGAAAATATAACTTCATTATTTGTAATCCTTATATTATTAGCAGGACAAATTTTCTCACAGAGTCTACATTTAATGCATTTATTGTCAACCCAAAACCTATTCTTAATAAATCTTTCACCAGGATTATAAATCATTTTTACAAAAGAATCTAATACTACCCCTCTTGCCTTTAATTTTGACATTACTAAATCTTCTCTATTTAATTCTTGCTTTAGTTTATCAGTATTTTTATCAATAAAATTATAAATCTTATTCACATAATTTTTAATAATTGGATTTTCTAAATAATTTTTTGACAGAACTTTTTTCACAAAATTTGAGTCTTTTTTCATGAAAGCTAAACCATCTGATCCTGGCATCTTAACTTCTTCTGAAACTAATGGAATGAAACCTTTATCACTAAATTTTTTTGCTGTTCTTCTTAAAGAATTACCTGCATAAAATCCAAAAGTGGAAAATAACATAACTCCTCTACTTTTAGGAAGGGACATTCGATCTACATATTCCTGCAAAAATAATGGCATATCACAAGCATAGATTGGAAAACCAAAGATAAGAATATCATATCCTTTTACATTTTCAGGCGAAAAATTTTCTATAGATGATAGCTGAATTTTATAATTATCTTCCTTACACTTTTTATATATCATATTGGCAATAAAATAGGTATTACCAGTTCCGCTAAAATAAAGAATTAATATTTTCATAATTCTCCTCCTTTTTTGGTAAATTTAATCATCCAGCTTTTTAGTTAGTTTCAGGAAAATGATTAATCGAATAACCTAAAATTAATTTAGTCAAAAAAGTAATCGCAAACCATAATACTATTACAGGTGGATTTATTATTAAATACAAACAACTATACCTATTAACCAGAATACACTAGCAAAAGTACTCTTATAATCATCCTTTATTACTTCAGTTACTAACAAAGCTGCTAAAACAGGATATAGCCATGAAAAGATAAAGAAACTTATCGATGTTTTAAAAGTTATAAATATAATTAATGGTTGTAAAATGTGTAATGAGTAAAAGAATAGCCTTAACTTATGACTTGAAGCATGAAAATTATTTGTTAATTTTGTAAAATTAGCAATTACACCCCCGAGATCATCGGTTGCTATTAAAACAATAATTGCTTTTTGAAGCATATTTGTTGTTTCTTTTATTACTGGCACAAAAAAGGCTAGAAAAATACCAAGTAAAATTGAAACCAATCCTATTACTATAACATCAAAAGTTTTTGGATTTTCACCAAAGAAAAATGAAATCTCATCTTTAATTTAATTCATTAATATCTCCCACTATTAAGTTTAATGCATTTTTGAACGAATAATCGTTCAAAAATAAGCATAAAATTTAATCTTTTTTAATATAAATTTCTATTGCTTTTAAAAAGGAATTGAAAATTTTATCAACATCAAAATCTTTTGGTCTTAATAAACTTTGAATCCATAATCCATCAAAAGTAGCTCCTACCCAAGAAATTAAAGCTTGAGGATCAATATCCTCTCTAATTATTCCTCGCTTTTGATCTCGATTTATCCTTTCTACCATATAATCAATATAATCGCTATATACTTCTCCTAATTTTTCAAAATCTCCTTTAATCCCTTGATAAAAAACATCAATCAGAATATTGATTTCATTTGTTCTTTCTTCTTTAATTTGCCTTTTGAATTTTTCTAAAATCAATTCAAATTCTTCTAAAACAGTTAGTTCCTCATTTTCTTCTGGAATATATAACTCTTGTAAGAAATATTCCAATGCTTGTTTAATCAGTTCATCTTTATTCTTAAAATATTCATAAATAGTACTCTGCCCCATATTAATTTCTTTAGCAATATCAGCTATTTTTAATTCACTCAACTCTTTTTTAGACAAAGCCATCAATGTACCTTCAATGATTTCTTTTCTTTTTTGCTCAACATTAACTAATTTTGGAGACATATCTCCACTCCTTTCAAAATAATTTTTATCGAATAACTAGTCAATAAAAATTATACTAATTCTTTATCAAATTGTCAAATGTTTTAAAAGTTTCATTTCAATTTTTAATCAATTTTTAATGACTTTAAAAAATTATTTTTCTTCTCTATCTATCATTAGTTCTCTTATTTTCTCTAAAGTATTAGCCTACCTATTTAAATACTTCTAAACCACATACCTGCTTAAAAACAAAAAATTTAGAGTCTAAAATTTCCATTATATATTTATTTATCATTTTATCATCTAATAATTTATTTAATTATTCAGTTTAATATTGTTGATTTAATTGTTAGAGAGGTTAAAAGCTATACAATCTTATAAAAAACAGAATTTAGCATGTCGTGTAACGTCCCGCAGGTTCGCGACGTCCCATGTAATACTCCTAATCTTGATAAACCCTATATATCTTACATAAGTCAACTTATCTCTTATTTATGTTCCTAACTGGGATGTCGCTAAGGTGCTGTTATGTGATGTTTCTGGCGTGCTCTTGACCTTTCTCTTTAAACATCTACTTTATAATTTAACACTAATTCATCTCCTGTACTTCCTCTTATTCCCCAATTACATGCAGGTGTTTCAAAAATTGTTATCTCAATATCTTTAGGAGATATCTCTAATTCTTTTTCTATTTTCTCAAATAATAGTTTTATTAATTTCTTCTTAGTTTCTTTCTTCCTACCTTCAAATATACTTATTTCAATTATCATATAATTCTCACTTCTACTCGATGGAAAATAAAAATCTTCCTCTTTCATTGGAAAAAATCTGTGAAACCTTTTATCTTCAGGATATTCAAATACCTCAACTATACATGAATGAATTATCTCTGACAAATCTTCTTTAATTGGATTTAAATATTTCTCTAAACCATACACCTTAATTTGCCCCATAATTTATTCCTCCTCCGACAAAACAATTTTCAAAATTTGATTTCCACCTTTTACAAATTCATAATCTACATCTTCCTTTTTAAAGCGAAATTTTGCAAAATCCTTATCTTCCATAATCCGCTGAACAAAATCTGATTTTTCACTCTTTAAATTTACTAATGGAAATATCCTAATCTCTTTTTTAGTAATTCTTATTAATTCCTTTAATGTTCTTTTATGAAAATCATAATCTAAATGCTCATCATACATAAATAAAAAATGAGATACCAAAGATATACTAAACTCCTTATCTCTAAAATTACTACCTGGATACTCAACAAATTTATAGTTAACACCTTTAGTTTGGGAAAAATCTTTTATAAAGGTCTTATATGCTTTTTCTCTATGCTTTTCCAAATGGTCTATGTTTTTAAAAAATTTCCACTTATATAGCTCCTTTATCCCCTTTAACTTATCCATAACTTCTACTAAGTCATTAGAACATTTATCCTCAATTTCATCAGCACTAAATTGATATATTCTATCACTACTTATTACATCATATCCATCTTCCCTAGCCGTAGCTCCAAACGAAGAAACACCAGAAGCAACATCTAAAATTTTTTCTTTTGCTAAATTTAACTCCTCTAATGCAAACATCTTATAGTATTCCTCAAATGTCCTCCCAATTAAAACTACCTCCTCTAATTCTAACCCTCTACTCATCTAATCTCTTCTCTCCTCTCTATGATTTCAAAATGATTTTATAGCCAGAAATGTTACATAACGTGCCAGGCATTTGTCGGGTAGAAACTGGGTGCGCACATCTGCTAACTTAAATTACTCAAAGCATTCAACGACCTTCACTTTTCCTAAGATAGCCAGGTAGCAAAGGTTACCTGATATCGGTTCTCTTCACTCTCTGTGTCCCTTACCATCGGGTATTTACGTTGGTCCTATTGTAAATAAGTCATCAAATCACGTTCCCCAGAGCCCCCCTCTCATCCCGGACGGTCGGTTTTCCCGAATCCGGTTGGCAGCGACAACTTTCCCTAATAACCCTTCCTATATAATTACAGATTTAAGTATTCGCCTACGTACTCTCATTAATTATACAGTTTGATTATAAGCTCGACATTTATTGAGGTTGATACTGATATCCCAGCACTGTGTCTGGACAGTATTTCCTTTAAATGTCCGTCATCTACCGAGAGCCCCTTTGCCCATTTGAGGTGTTACCTCTCCTGGAGTAATGTCCCTTCATTACTTAAACTAGTATTACCTAGTTCTCATAGCTACTATAAGCTCATGCGACAATCCTAAGTCCTCTCTACTTTTAGGTTGTACCCCTATAAGCATCGTCTTTGCTGGTTATGACGAATCCCAGCTGGAAGTAGGATTTTCCCGTCGTTACTCCGATAATCTTTCCCTGGGTGTAAGAACCCATACCCCGGCTGCCTTTGTAGTGCCTTTAACCGTTTCTTCCTACAAAGCATGGTCTTCCCTGACTTGGAAACAGGTCGACGCTAGGCATTTATCCCTTCAACAGTTTCAGAAGGGTAATGATTTCGAGGCTGCAGTATTCGTTTCCTTCCTTCAAACCCCCAGGTTTGCTCGTCGCTCAGACTGTTCTGACCTATCCTCTCTGCGTAGTATAAGGCCACTGCGACTTTTACACCCCAAGCATCATCACGGTTCGTTACCTCACCGTACGTTGGATATGCTAATCATCTAATTCGGTCAACTAATGATACAAGGACTTTCACCTTGCTAGATTATCGGCATTAATGGCCGCGTCCACGAAGTTGATGAGCCTTAGCCAGACTTGGCTTAGGTTCATCAATTTGGGTGTAACGATAGTGGAGCCGTAAACTCATTGTTAGCTGATGTTGATATACGGAAAATTCACCATTAAAATAATTAAAGCTTATATTAAAGTGTAGCATTTTCTAGTGTATTTTCCTTAATCAAAACTACATTATCTTCTTAAGCATAGGTAATGCTCTAAATACATAGTGTGATAACAAGAAACATAATGATAAGGTAGTACCAGCTACTAGCATCATTTTCACTAGGGGATATATAACAAGATCTCTCATAAGTAGTGACACAGCTACTAAAACTAACGTGTGCCAAACATAAACGCTAAAGCTATTTTTAGATAATATTACCATCAACCTACTTTCTGTATTAAATTTCTCTCTAAAGAATCCTATTAATCCAACAGACATACCGAAACTTATGAAACTTTCCCAAACAGCATATACATAACTCTGCCAATTTAGTTTACCCTTTAATATATAATCACCATGTTCAATTACACCACCTAGCACAATAAGAGCTAGCCAACTAATAATACCTATTACGATACTTCCTATTAACCATCTTTTTGCAACTTTATATCTTACTTGATTAAACCAACCATATTGATATGCCTTAATACCAATTATGAATGAAGCAATATGTTGCGCAAAGTTACTAAGTGGCATATTTAAAAATTCAAACCCTATTGGAAAGACTAATCTAACTAAATAACTAACTGTTCCAACTAAAATAATCGTTAAAATTATTATACTCGTATTAGGTAAATGCTTAGCACTTACTTCTCGTTTTTTTCCTATCATAGCATAAATTATAGAAAAAATAAGCAATGCAAATGCAAACCACAAAGGTCCAGAACTATCTAAAAACTGACCCGTAGTTATATATTCTTTAAGATATAACAAAAAATTATCTTTTGGTACTTTCTTCTCTCCCGCAATATATAACAAATACATTGTTAATGGATAAATAAATAAGACAAATAATAAGACTGGTAATCCTAATCGATATAATCTACCAGTAATATACTCTTTTTTTCCTTTTTTAGCATATGATTTTGCTGTATAATAAGCGGCAATAAGAAACAAAAAACCCATGGAATATCCATTTATAAAAGTTACAACTAATGCTGAGATCAACTTAGATAAGTCACTCATTTCTTGCTCCTCAATATAATGCCAATTAGCTATGCCACTATATGTCAATACAGTATGCAAAATAACAACTGCCACAATTGTAATTAATCTCAAATAGTCAATATAATTATCCCTGTAATTACTTTTAATCGTATGCATTTTTACACCTTTCTCTCTTCAATTTATTTTTAGACCTTCGCGTATATCTATTATGTACCATTTTCATATACCATAAATTCCATCTCAACTTCGCAAAAAAATAGTATATCAATGTCAGCTAACGTCCCGAGTATTCCCGACGTGCTCGTGCCAAAGGCCTGTCATGACTTTTGCCGCAATTCGCAAAAGTCATGACAGAGAGCATGTCCCGACAGGGTAGCCGGTTTTTGGCGTCACGGGAATACTCTGTTATCTGATGGCTGAGGCGCCCACGTCTATACTTTATAAAACCTTATTTGAATTTAATATAATTCATCTTATCTTTATTTTTTAAATATCCCCATAATACATCGGAAAGAATTTGGTTTAATCTACGTAAGCGTCAAAACGCCCCCACCTGGAAAAGTTGAGGACGTTATGATAGGCTAATTCTTATGAGGTATCCTGCATTCTTCAGGAATAGATTGAGACCAGGGTAATAATTCATCCAATTCATCTATATTTTGTAGATCAATGTTGGGTAGTTTCTCAAAAAGATATTTTAGATAAAAGAATGGTACTAAGTTGTTTGCTTTGGCGGTCTCTATGATACTGTAAGTAATGGCACTGGCTGTAGCTCCTTTTACCGACTTGGAAAATAGAAAGTTCTTTCTCCCAATAACAAAGGGCTTGATTGCTCTTTCTGCCCGATTATTACTGATCTCTAGTCTACCATCCAGGAGAAAGGCTTCTAGTTTAGGCCATTGATTGAGACAATATTTAATAGCTTTGCTGAGACCACTTTTAGGTAAAGTCTGTTGTTCCTTGATTTTTAGCCATGACAAAAAGGCCTCCAGAACTGGTTTGCTTTGTTCAAGGCGTTTTTGATATCTTTCTTCAGCTGATAAGTCTTTTAAGTCCCGTTCAATCTGGAAGAGTCGATTGCAGAAATTCAGACCTTCCTCAGCATTAGTTTTTAAGTGAACAGAGCCTTTAGGTAATGCCTTTAAGGCATCTGTGAAACCACGTCTAGCGTGAGCAAAACATCCGAGCTGGGTGACGTCCTGAACACTATTGTACCCAGCATAGCCATCGGTTTGAAGAAACCCACTGAATCCAGTTAAGAATTTCTTCGGATGTTCATTAGCCCTGGAAGGTTGATATTCATATAAGTAGATCGGTGGACTGGAAACTCCAGTAGCATAGAGCCACATATATGATTTGCTTTTAGCTGCTTTACCTTTTTCAGATAAAACCTGAAGTGTAGTTTCATCAGCATGTACGATATCTTCTTTTAATAAATATTCATATATTCTATCATATAGATAGTTAAGCCAGTTGTTGACTCCATGGATTACCCAGTTAGCCAGATTTTGACGGGATAGCTCAATGCCAAAATTCTTAAATTGTTTCTCCTGTCTGTAAAGAGGTACTGCTTGAGAATATTTGGTATCCATGATATATGCCAGTAACGATGGAGAGAGAAAACTCCCTTTTAAAACTGGATTAGGCATAGGAGCAGTAATTACTGGAGTTGTGATATTTTCCTTTTCACAATTTCTACAGGCATAAACATCACGAACATGTTCAACAACCTTAACCTGAGCAGGAATAATCTTTAATTCTTTTCTAATTTCCTTACTCATGACATGAAGTTGCTTACCACATTGCGGACAGATCTGCTCAGCTTCATCTAGATGATATTCAATGACTTCAACAGGGAGATCTTCGAAGGACTTTTTCTTTTTGTTTTTGCCCTTACGTCTTTTATATGTAATCTCCTCAAGTTCGGGTTCTTTGAGACTGACCTTAGCTTCCTGTTCAGCCTCATTAAAAATTGATAACTGATTAGAATTAGATTTTTCACTAGAAGCACCAAATCGCCTTTGTTGGTTTAAGCGAAATTGTTCCTCATACCAGTTTAATTTAGCTGTCAATTCTTCAATTTGTTGAGCCTGTCTTGCAATTTTATCTTCTAAAGATAGCTCTTGATTTTCTTCTTTATTAACTTGTATAGTCGTTGATTTATCAGTAGTTTTCATAAGTCTATTATATCATTTTTAGGAGAAAAAAGATACTAAAATTAAGCGTAAAAGCTCTGATTTTACAATGTTTTTGAGCCTTTTGTCTAAAGTTTATTTTAGATGATTATTCTTTCTTTAACGGCAGAATGAGCACCTTTTTGATGAATAGATAAACCATCAAGTAACCACCTGAATTGTCTTTCATCAATCATTACTGTAGAGCCAGTAGTACCATCAGGCCATCTAAATCTACTTTTTTCCAGGCGTTTGTAGTGTAACCAGAAACCATCATTATCCCATTCCAAAATCTTGAGCTTGTCCTGCTTTCTGTTACAGAAGACAAAGAGGTCATGAGAAAAGGGATTGAGCTTAAAGCTCTCCTGAACTATTAAGGATAGGCCATTGATTGATTTCCTAAGATCAGTAGGCCCTAGGGCTAAGTACACCTTATTGATATGATGTTGATTTAACATTGTTCCTTAAGAATCCTGACAAGAGTTTCAAAAGTATTAGGATCAAAACCTGGAACGATTTCTATGATCGCCTGGCCTATAGTTATTTTTATGGTTTTAGTTTCAGAATTGGTATCTTCTGCTCGGGCAGGAAATACAGCTGTCCATTTAGTTTGACTAGATTCCTGTTCTTTCTTTTCCTTATTAAATTTATGAGTATAGTATCTTAGAGAATTAATGCTTAGACCATTCTCTTCACACCATTTGGCAGCAGTTAAACTACTTGCTTTGTAATCCTGGATTCTTTCAATCCAGATTTCACGTTTGTTATTCATCTTCAAATAACCTCCCTCAGGGAAATTATCTCATAGATTTCGGCTGTAAGGAATGTGGGTTATATTTGACGCTTACTTATATAGCTCCATATGTCGTCCTTTCTATATCCTTTAAATTGATTATTTTTACTACCCGATTTTAACCTAACTACCCTCGATTTCTGATAACGTACCAGGGGTTTAAGAAGTTCCTGAATCTTAGGGCTACTGCCCTTGATGAAGGAATTTGGACGAAACGATAGTGGAGTCTTAAACCCCATGTTATGTGAGTAAGCTGCCAAGCAGGACAGATTGGGAGGTCCGAGGAGGGACCTGATCTGTACTGCGCTTTTTCCGTAATTATTTTTATTTTCCGTTTCTTACCTATTCTTTATATACTTTCTCAATATATCAAAACTATTAAGTTTTTGTACACTTTTTGAAAAATTATAGAATTGAATATAAGATATTACAGTATTCAAATAATTATAAGTAATTCAGTTGTTTATTTTTAATAATTTTGTAATATTTTCTTTCACTTCTTTAGGTATATCTTTTTTTGACATATGTTTTTTTAGAATCTCAAAATTTCTAATACCATTTTCTCTAAAATACTTTTCAATTAATTTCACTTTATCTTCTCGTTTAGTCATCAAACTGTATAAAACATACCAATCTTCTAAGGATGTTAATGGGATTTCTACATTATTTATATTTAAAATGTCTGTTATGGATTTTTTATTAAATTCATATAGATATTGTTTATTACTACCGTAATTAATAACAAACCCTGCCATCACATCAATATCAATTTTATTAATCTCATATTCGAAAAAATATTTTGAAGAATAAGAATCTGATTCTTTACAAGTCTTTTTATGTCCAATATTTTTTAATACTTTATTTGCTTTTTCTATATCGGATATCTCTATTATAATATCAATATCATTTGGATTATCTATAAGTTTGTAAAAATTTAACAATACAGAAGCTCCAATCGCCCAAGTAATTTGCTCTTTATTTAACTCTTTTGCTATTTTAATTAAAGTATTCTTCATGACATAAAACCTACTTCCCAAATTATTATAATTTTTTCAGGTTTAAATTAGAATCTATCCATTATTCCACACTCAATTTAATACAATTATAATCTTGAAAATTATTTCATAAATGAAGCATTTCCGTTAAAAATTATAAGCTTTAATATTAAATCAAAAAAGTAGGAGGTCCGAGGAGGTGCCTGCTTTTTTGATATACACCCTCGTATTACTATTTTCTTATTTCAACTGCAGCTTATTTCACATAACGTCCCGAGTGTTCCCGACGTGCCTGTGCCGCTAGGCCTGGTACGATAATATTTACTTCCGGTTTGAATCATCAGTAACACCTGCAAACATCGTAACCAGAAGGCATGTCCCCTGGGTAGGCTGATCTTTAGCCGTCCACGGGAACACTCTGTTATGGGAAGTTCTATTTTAGTAACTTACTTAATGAGTCTGAAATATCTGATTCTACTAAACCGCCATGATAGCAAATCATTTTTTGAATTTTCATGTTTTTTATCTTCCTTATACTATTCATACATTCATCAATATCTAACGTAAATTCAGGGTTAGCTATAATAAATCGATTATTTTCATAAGCTAACGCGTCACCAACAAATAGAACTGATTCTTCTTCTAACAATATTGATAAATGTCCTGGAGTATGACCTGGAGTAGAAATAATCTTTACTCCATTAGCTATATAATCATCTTCTTTTACAGTTATATCTACACTTACTGTGTTGATAGTCGCAAGGTAATTAACAAACTGCTCTCCAAACTCTCTTTTTTCTTTACTCAATGTTTTATTATATTCTTCTGCTTGAATTAATCTCAGCGATTTTTCACTACCATCAATAAATGGTTTTTCAATTTTTGATGATATCACTTTTATAGAAGGATTTCTCTTTTTCAATGACTCCAATGAGCCTATATGATCGTGGTCATGATGTGAAATGAATACTTTTGTCAAATCATTTATACCAAATCCAAATCTATTTAATTCTGACTCAATCTGTGTTATTTGATTAGGATAACCTGCATCACACAAAATCAACTCTTCTCCTTCTTGTATTAATAATGGATGTACTTCATTTATATCCTCTCCCATTTTAAATTCTAATGTTAATATGTTATATCGTTTCATGATTTACCTCCTAGTTTATTCATCTAATATTATTATACTTTCACAATCTTCTAAAATAGAATTTCCCATAACGTATCCGTATTGCCGAAGTTCATGAGGTTTAGGGCGGCTGCCCTTACCGAATGAATTTGGATGCAGCGACGTAGGAGCGAAATCGGAAACCTTGCTGTTATGCGAAGTATGCCGTCCCCACGTAGTATCACTCGATTAATTCTATTCTTATTCCTAATGCCCCATATCTATTTTCTTTTTCTTTACTATATATCATATGTTCCTTTTATCATCCATTCCAAAGATTTTTCCTCTCTTCCAAAAAGAATAAATGGTATATCTTTATATAACTTTTCAAAGGACTGATAATGAAGCAGTCCAACAACTCTGACTTTTATAGTTTCTTCACATTCTGGTAATTTCAAAAAAGTAATATAGTCTCCAATTTTTACTTTTTGTCTTTTTGTATCATTTAACCTAATTTCAATAACTTTTTTTCTTTGTGCTATTAGTTCAAATGGTTCCTCAAATAATTTCATATTATGTTCCATTTTTATCACCCTTTAATTACTTCTTGCTATTTTATCATTATCTTTATTTTTTTTTATTTCTTTTGGCCAACCTTTTTTGAAAGAATCAACTATTATTCTACTAACACATTCAGGATATACTGGGTTTTTTAGAAGATCTTCAACACACATCCAAATTGCATTATATGTACCATGAGATTCATCATATAATCCTCTCATTTCTGGTCCATTTCCTTCACCAAACTTGCCTCCAATAATTTTAGTCAAATAATAATATTGAACATTTTCTCTAAATATTACTTCTGCTATAAGTTTTTCGATAGTTACGACTAAACCTGTTTCTTCTTCAACTTCTCTGATTGTAGCTTCCTCAATAGTTTCTCCTTTTTCTACTCCTCCACCAGGATATATGTAATATAAATGTTCATGTATACCATTTCTTCTTTCAATGAGTGCAACTTTATTATCTTTTAATATAATTGCTGATGCTCGCGACATATTTTTGACCTCCATTTAATACAATCTACGGCATATTTTGCATAACGTATCGTATTGCCGAAGTCCATCAGACCTTAGATAGCTCCTATCTTGGTTTGATGGATTTGGACGAAATGACGCCAGGAATGGAGTCGGCAATATTTTGTTAGGTGAAGGTGTGTACGGAAGCATAAGGTCCACTTAGACTTCGCCGTGATGCCTTCTTTATCTTGCTTCTAATCTATATATTTACTGAAATAATAAATCCTTACGTAAAACATAATCTGTCTGTTCATCATCTCCCATTACAAATGAATGCTGACCAAACTGATAAAATCCATTCCTCTTATAAAAACCTAATGCTTTTGCATTGTTCTCCCAAACACCTAACCATATATACTTCTTTCTACTCTCTAGGGCCAAGTCTATAGCCTTCTCAATCAAGAAACTTCCACAACCACTTCCCTGAAACTCCTTCTTGACATATATTCTTTCAAGCTCAATCGATTCTGAATCATTTATATCTGTCTGTGCCATATATTCATTCAACTTCAAGTATCCAGCTAATTTATTGTCAATATACAGGAAGAAAAACTTCGAATCACCATTCATCAGTTCTTCACTCAATACATCTCTATTAAAAACCCTATCTAAATACTCTTTCATATTAGCTTCGGTATTCATAGCACCAAATGTCTCGCTGTAAGTTCTAATAGATAACTCACGTAAATCGTCTAAATCTTCAATATTACAAGCTCTAAGTTCCATATGCATATACCCCCTCCAAATCTATAACTAGTACACACTTTCACCTAACGTAACCGTATTGCCGAAGTTCCTGAACCTTAGGGGTCGAGTAAGCGGGGCTTTACAACCCCAACTCCTCACAGAACCGTACGTGCCCTATTTAGGCATACGGCTCTTCACTCGATTATTCACCTAACATAACTAGCACCAGCACCTAATCTATATAAATTTACTTTTATTCTTGGCTTGACAATAGGATATTTCTCCAAGAATATTTCGAACTTCTCCCAGTCAAAGCTTTTCTTTTGACTGCGTCTGTTTAACCATTTATAAACTAGCTTTTGAACCTCATCATACAGGCTATCAATACTTTTGCTGTTATCTGATACTGCATAATAGTTGTATGTTCCTGTTAGTTTTCTGTTTAACTTCCTCATAAGTTCTTTTACTGGAAGAGTTCTATTATATTTTAGCCAGGATTTACATCTCATTATACTACGATGATATCGCTTATTACTTGTCTTTCTCTTTAGTCGTTTGATTCCATCCTTACATTTACCCATATAATGGGTAAATCCAAGAAAATCAAATGTGTCATTGTCATCATCAGCAGATACATTTACTATCTTAGTTTTCTCTTCTGATAACTCTAAACCGAATTTGGATATTCTTTCTTTCATTGCTTTATAGAAGTATTTTACATCTTCTTTATACTGTAGGCAAAATATTATATCATCTGCGTATCTCACCATGTAAGCTTTACCCTTTAACTCTTTACGCATTGTTTTATTAAACCATAGGTCAACAACATGATGTAGATATAAATTCGCCATAATTGGAGAACAGACTCCACCTTGCGGTGTTCCTTGTGGAGTGTCATATTTTATTCCTGCCTCCATGACTCCAGCCCGAAGAAGTCTCGATATGAGTCGTTGTATATTAGGATCTTTAATTCGATGGTCAATGAATTTCATCATCCACCCGTGGTCTACATTATCAAAGAATCCTTTAATATCTGTATCAACTACATAGTTAATATCATCTCTGTTAACTATTCTTCCTAATATTCTCAAGGCATCATGACAGTTTCTTCCTGGACGAAAACCAAATGAACATTCAAGAAAGTCTTCTTCATATATCGCATTTAGAATCTTTGATAGTGCCTTTTGAACTAGTTTGTCTTCGTATGCTGGAATCCCTAGCGGTCTCTTCTTCCCATTTTCTTTTGGAATATATACCCTTTTCGCAGGTAATGGCCTATATGCCCATCTTTTCATTCTAGCTATTAAGCTCTTAACATTCCCTGGAAGATTCTTTCCATACTCCGCTTTTGTTACTTCATCTACTCCAGCTGCTTTGTTTCCAGCTAGTTCATGATGACATTTGACTATCAATTCATAATTAATTAGATGTATTAGTGATGTAAATCTTTCATTAGGTCTATTTCTAGCTACTTCAGCTATTCTTGCAAGTTTCGTTTCCACATTTTCACCTATCTCTGTGTATAGAATATGTTTCCCTTTTAAGATTAATCTTGTGTAATCTCCTTCCCATCCACAGGCATTACTCTGCTTCCTCGGTACTATGCGATTATCCGACTCCCTGTAATATTAGATGTCCTTACTTTGTTATCGCTTGGTTACATCCTATCTCTCTGCGTAGAAATTACAGGGCCTCCCAAGTTAACAATATCATATCTATGTATAGCATGCGGAGGTCTCCGACCCCGGGGTGTTATTGTATTCTCGCTTATCGAATACTATAATGTTGCCTTCTGCTCAGTCGACAGCATCGGCCTTTCCCAATCTCCAAGATTTCGAGGCTCAATCCCTTCAGCTAAATGCTTACCGCCTACTACCTAACTGTTTACGCTTAACATCTATGGTTACCCATTAAATGTCCAAAACTCGCTATGAGTGGTTTGCTAAACCTTCCTCAGTAGGAATCCCACCTACTATATGATATGCTCTTTTCTTGGCGCACCGGCTGCCCTTGATGAAGGAATTTGGGTGAAATGACGTCAGGAATGGAACCGGCAATATATTGTTATGCGCAGTAACTCTCTACCTTACACACATATCCCAAGAACCAATATCTTTAAAGCCTATTTTTCTATATATAGAACCCGCAGTAGGATTATCATAAAATAGACACGCTGTCTTATTTTCATCTAATAACTCTTTACAAAGCTCAGTTATACAAATTGAAGCATATCCCTTCTTTCTAAAACTAGGGTCTGTCATAACTCCTCCGATCATTGCTGAAAAAGAACACTCTGCTGTTGTTGATGCTGCAGAAATTATTTTATTATCTTTTCTAATTACATAGGTTCTCCCAAACTTATCTTCTAATCTTTTTCTAATATCTTCTACTGAATTGGGTATCTCAAATTCTTTTATCTTTTTACTTAATTCAAACAAATCTTGTGCGTCATCTGCGGTTGCTTTTTCAATTTTAACAGTATTCTTCTTAATAAAACTATAATTAAAATTTCGTTCCTCCAATTTTAAAAAATATGTATCTCTTGTTTTACTAAAATTTATTCTATTTTTATAAACATCTATTATTTCTTTTTTTCCCGAAAGTACCTTAAATTCTTTTTGACTTTCCATTATATCTATAAAACCATTAATATCATAATTTTCAATGTTACTATAAATAACGTAATTAGCATGATATCTGAGTAAGACAGCATTTAGTTTATTATTATAAAAATCTCCCCATAAATCAATAAAATCTGTTGATACCCCATATCTTTCGATATCTGCTATTATAAAAAGATTAAAAGCTGGTTCTCTACTTATTAAGTTAATTATCTTCTGATAATTACTGTTATTACATTTTCTTATCATAAGCTCACCTACTTTATTTTTTACTTATTAAACCCACTTGGAGTTATTGCGCATAACTACTATCTTTACGTATTTCGTGAAGATATCCTTTGGCTGAAGTGTCTTATTGCAATATTTTACTAATTTATATAAATTGTATTACAACTTTTATATATTTGTCAATAATAAAGTCTTACTCTTGCTTAATAACGCATTATATTTTCACTGATTTTTTAGTAGTTGGTCTAATGGGCTTTTAATCTTTTTATATTGTGTTTTACTTACATGGGTATATATTTCTGTAGTTTTAGTACTTTTATGACCTAAAAACTCTTGGATATACCTGATATCAGTACCGTTTTCTAAAAGATGTGTTACAAATGAGTGGCGTAATGAATGAACAGATACATCTTTTTTTATATTCCTTTACTAACTGCTTTTTTAAAAATTTTTTGAACAGACCTTACGCTTAAATGTTTTTCTCCCCGTCCTGGAAATAACCATTCATAAATTTTATATTTTGATCTATATGCTCGAAGATACAAAAGAGCAGTATCAGATAAAATTGTATATCTATCTTTTTTACCTTTACCTTGAGGGACTCTTAACATTTTCCTTTCAATATCAATATGATTCATCTTAATTTTAACTACTTCACTTACCCTTAAACCTGAAGAATAAATAAATACCAATATTGTTTTATGTTTTAAATTCTGAGTTATTTGAATAACCTTTTTTATTTCATTTAGACTATAGTACCTTAATCCCAATTTCTTATTTACACAAAACATATTTCTCCCTGAATTCCTCCGCTCTGTTTGTTAATTCAAGAATAAGCTTACTTAATTCCTTATCATTTTTATTATCAATTACCTTATCAATCTGCAAAATAAATTCCTGCTCAATTTCATCCCGTTCTTTTTTAACATTATTAATAAACCAATTATAATTGCCTATCATTTTTTGAGAAAACACCCTCCACTTATGATTAAATCTAATTGCCGTATCGAGATCTTGAAGATATTTTTGATTAGCATTTTGTAAAGTAAAGGCAAAAGGTTTATACAAAGAGACACAGGGATTAGGTGCACCTGTAAACCAGATAAAAAATTTATCATCTAGATAATCAACTATTAAAGATGAGGTGGTCTCTGATTTTATTATTAATCCCGGGTGCATACAAACTGACTTCATTCCTCTCTTAATCGTGCCTTGACCATTATGACTTCTTAATAACTCTATTAAACTAAACAAGTCCAGGTCCTGACTTTCCAATTGGGCCAGTACATAATCTTTTCTCTGTGCCCCTTTACTAAAAAATGACATAATTTTATTTTCATATTCCTTTCTGAAATTGATATCAGTATTTTTCAGATTAGTTGAAGTATAATCATTCTCAATACTATATTTATTGGAGATAGCCGCTTTACTTTTTACCTTCCTGACAGCCCATTTCTTGGCAGATGTTTCAATGATATAAGCCTCTGTAAAATCCTTAACTAGAAAAGAGTTAAAATATTTTAGGCTGCTTTTAAAACCAGCTCAATTAACCTGGTAATGAAATCTACTGCCTCTATTGCCTTCTGACAGTTATGTAAGGCCAACCTTAAAATATCCATACCCAATAGACCATCTTCTGGAACCCTTTCTCTGGAAAAAATCGCTTCATTGCCAATGGCAAGCCCATATTGATTAACACCCATTTCGGCCCCCCAGATCCAGGTGGGCCGGGAAATAAAAGCAATATAGGGGTGTTTATACTCATTAGGATTTAAAAATGTTATCAACTCAAGATAACTAAATAATTCCTTTAAACCACCTATCTCTCTAGAATACCTGTTTTTTGGGAAAGAGCAAAATCATTTGCTAAACAAAACTCAGAAAATTAACCCAGAATGATTCTAAACTGGAAAATTTACTATCCTGTTTAGTGCGAACGAGAAGATTTACTGCATTTAGTTTAAAAAACGAAAAGTCTTAATACTAAGGAAATAGAAAAATTCATTCTGATAATAAGAATAGTTAAAGAAAAGCCATGATAAAATTATAATAATCATGGCTTTTTTCGTTAATATAAGGAGTGTAATTAAATTTGTGTAAATAGTTATTGCAAAATATCATTATAAATTCTTTTAATTTCACTTTCTACCTCAGGTAACCTCAAGTTACTTTAGATCTCTCTCCTTTTGCTTCACATTATAATCACCTGCTCATCCAATACAGCCTTTTTAAAACCTTCTTTTTTCGCAAAATTTCTTAATCCACTATATGTAATAATATCTGTAGATATATTCAGTTTTTCTTCTAAATCCATCTTCAAACCAGCCAATTCAAATAAATCTTTTTTAGCTAGTTCTACAATCAAATCAAGATCACTAAGATTCTTTCCTGTCCATTCACATTCTTCTCCCCTATTAGTACTTTGATATTTTATTATCCAGTTTATTCCTGCATCTATCAAATCTTTATCATCATAATTCATCTTTATAAGAATTGTGGTAATCATTGAGTTATGGCAGGAAAGCAGACCATCTTTATCTCCAGTTAGAGAGAAACCTTCTTTGATATAAGATTTTTCTATAAGCATATTCAGCCATTTTTTTACTTTGTCTAATGTATATGTATAGGGAATTTCTGAAAGCTCTAATAAACGCCACTCATATGCTCTAAGACCAACAAAAGTCCTTGGTTTTTGTTTTGGTTCAGCCAAAAGTTTATTTATCAGCTTAGATTCATTTAATATCTTTTTTGCTTTTTTTATACTTACGTTTTTTCCCTGATCAAAATCTTTTTTCAGTGTTAATGCTGGACCAATTTTCATCAAATTTTCCTTCCTTCTCATTATTTTACGCTAGGCATTTCACAGGTCAAGTAAACGTAGTTTATACAAAACCCCAATTCCTCACAGAACCGTACTTGCCCTATTTAAGCATACGGCTCTTCACTTGATTATTCACCTAATGTAGCTAACACATAGGGATTATTTTTAAAGATATATTTCTTCTAATACTATAGAACAGTAATTAATGTATTTAAAATAAATTTAGGCACAACATTCTTTGGTATATATTAGTCATATAAATCAAATGGTAAATATTTTGAAACTATTTTAATTAGATCTTCTAAAGGTTTCCATTCAGAATTAGGTGACACCCACCAACAATATATAACCTCATTACCTAATCAATTTAAAAAAATAATTTTATGGGGAGGAGGAGATTGCACCCTTATCCTGCTATTTTTTAGGTTTTTTTTATTTCTTGAAATTAAATTATTATATCACTAAATATATAGTTTTTAGTAAGAGTGAAATTATTAAAACCCCATAGTATTAAGTGTAAACCACCGCAGCTCCGTTCAACAAAGTATTTCCTCAATTGCATCTCAGGCAGATTTGAAAAGTTCAAATCATATTTATTATTATTGATTTGGGTTTTCTTTTTGGCTCAATTGCAGAAATACTCCTGATTTGTTATATGAAGTTAGCTTGGTTTTCCTCTAATTATTATTTTCACATTACCATTCCACCATCTACATTAATAACTTGTCCTGTTACATACTTAGCTAAATCAGATACTAGAAATAAAACAACATTTGCCACATCATCTGGTTTCCCATATGCCTTCATTGGAATCTGTGATAACATTTTATATGAAACTTCTTCTGGAAGCTCATGTGTCATGTCTGTTTCAATATATCCTGGTGCAATAGCGTTAACATTAACTCCTCTTTCAGCCATTTCTTTAGCAGTTGTCTTTGTCAGTCCAATTAAACCAGCCTTTGATGCAGAATAATTAGCTTGTCCAACATTTCCCATAAGACCAACCACACTTGCAATATTTATTATACTTCCTGACTTTTGTCTTAACATCTGCTTTGATACTAATTTGGTGCAAATAAAAGCTCCTGTTAAATTTATTTTTAATACATTTTCCCAATCTTCTTGCTTCATTATCATAAGTCGAGCATCTTTGGTTATTCCTGCATTATTAACAAGAATATCAATTCTAGAAAATTTATTTTTTATTGCCTTTACAACTTGTCTTGTTGATTCTTCTGAAGAAACATCATGTTTTAAAGCTATAGTCTCTACCTTATATTTATTTGATATCTCTTCAGCTGTCGATACTGCTATTTTTTCATTAATATCGGTAATTGCAATATTTATTTTCTCAGCCGCAAGTTTTTCTGCAATAGCTTTTCCTAATCCACGAGCACTTCCAGTAATAAATGCTAATTTGTTTTTTAATCCTAAGTCCATAAAAATCGCTCCTCTGGTTTTTTATTTTATCTTGTTTTTTCCTTTCATATGTAACAGTAAAAGCTAATTTCCAATAACGTAACCATATTTCCGAAGTCCAGCAACCTTTGGATATCTCCTAACTTGGGTTGATGAATTTGGGTGAAGCGACAAGTGCTTTCGCTTTACATAAATAATATTTAATTAAACTTATATGTACTTAACTTCTATCTTTTATAAATTATTTATGAACCATATTTTCCATATTGTTTTCTATCGGTAAAATATAAAATGATTACCTTATTACCTTTTTGATAAGGATAATATAATTCATAATTACCATCAGAAGCACTAAATAAATGTCTATTTTTATTATCATCGAATACAGATTTTAAATATTCTTGCTCTTCTGGGGAACAAGCATAAATGTAATCAATTTTTGAATAACTTTTATTTTTATTATAGTATCTTGTAAATCTTAAAAAAACATCTTTCTCATGAATAGTATCTTTTATTATTATACTTATTGATGGAAAACTTTCAGCTTGTTTTGCAATAAATTCTAATCCTTCTGCCGTTTTTCGAATATACTGTTCACTAAATGAATAATCCAAAAAATTTTCAGTTGTTTCTTCATTATTTACAATAGAATATTTAGCGGCTTTTATCAATTTCTTTTCTCTAATTAATGTAGTTCTATAATCTCCATAAAAAAGGACTCCAAAAATTAAAGGAAAAGATAATATTAATAAACCTATCGATAACTTTTTACGTTTACTGTTAAAATTATGATGCTCCGATTTTGTCAATGATTCTGAAATGCTTGTTAAATTAAACATTATATTTACAATTACAGCTCCAATTAATATTGCAATAATACCTAATATTGATAAGTAAAAAAACTCAGTAATATTTTCTTTAAATATTTTCAAGCTAAATACGGTTATAGAGGTATAAATAAATATCCAATAAATAAGTAATATAATAGCTAAAAGTGCGATTCTATTTGTCCATTTTATTATTGTTTTATTATTCATACTTTAATCCCCTTTCATGTTAATGACCTTCTGATGTATTGTTTTTAAATGTTTTTACTCCTGCTTCCATAAGTCGTTTTTTTAATTTTGGATACTCTGTTGAAAGAACATTAAATGCAATATGTGAATAATCAGGATTCTGATTTGACAATTCTTTTTCATCTAAATTTAGAGCAATCCATATGTTACCAGCCATTAAATATGCTCTCCTCTACCCCAATGTGCTATTTACATACCTGGGGACAAACACTCTCTTTTCATCCTCACATACATTGTATCATACCTGCAAGGGGATTATCACCTAATAATCAATGGATTAAGTCCAAAAAAAATTTCTTTATTCCTGTCAGGGTTATTGCCAATATGTTTAGAGGTAAATTCCTTGCTTTCTTTAAAAAAGAAGTCTCAGCTAGTAATATTAAGTTTTATGCTGATATTGATTATTTTAATAGTGATAAAAATTATCAGGATTTTGTTGATGCTTTGTATAATAGAGTAGGACCAGTCTTTCGACTGGGACCCCTCGTCAAACTGCACGTACGGTTCCTCCCGTATACAGCTTACCGTAACCGTTGCCCCATCACAGGGAGTAAGCCATCGTCACCGTGTTACCACGATTGTAATTTTACTCCTTGTCAGGACAAGGTGAGTAGCCCGGAGGAATTTCACCTCCAGGCCCTCTCAGAACCGGACGTGAACCTCTCAGCTCATCCGGCTCCCATTATTCAGCCGTTGGTAATATTCCCATCTTCCAATGTGCGAACAATCTTTTCATTTTCTTTGCTATACGTCCCATCCAGCGTTCTGCTCGCCGTCTATGCCTGGTCAACTTCTTGTATTTTCTTCTCGCCCAGTGCACCAAAGCTCTGTTCTAGTGTTTTAATACCGGATATAATGCAGATTTATAATAACGACCATAATAATTTATCCAACCACGAATTATAGGATTATACATTCTGGATATATCTATTAATTCTATATCTGGTCTAAGATGTATCCGCCAGTTTCTGATGACCTGTCTTATTGCTTTACATGCTTTGTTACTCACAGCAGGTGTAAAGTTAATGAAATACTTACCATAACGATTCTTTGAGCTCCTAGGTCTGAATGTATATCCAAGAAAATCAAATTTTATATTTTCATGCTCTTCCCTACGGTCATCATCTTTACAATATACAATGCGCGTTTTATCCGGATGCAGTTCTAACTTACACTCTTTCAACCTTCGTTTTAATTGAATGTATAATTTTTCTGCCTCCTTCTTGGTTTTGCAATGTATTACCGCATCATCCGCATATCTTTTTGGAAATGTCCTTTCCATCCATTTATCGAATGCATAACCAACTTCTTGGAACTCTTTTTGTTGGAGATAGAAATATTTCCTATTCTCCCCTTTTTGCCTTTTCCATAACTTCTTTATTTACTGGTTGAGTCCAAATGTTACCTGAATCAACACTATAATCCCAAGCTTTACTGTTATGATTATTTACATCCATTTTTTTCACCTTCTAATGCCATGTTAGACGAAGTATTTTAGTATCCTAAATTTTCGTCAACTATAATAATTTTAATTCGGTTTTTTTTAAGCTGTCTTTTTATTATTGTTATATTATTACATATTCTATCCTTCGAACTACAATCTACACAATATCCAACTTTTGTACATGGAGTATCTTTATTAAGCCTTTTTGCATCAATAGGAGCTGCTATATTCTTAACTCTATTTTTTGCCTCTTCTAAATCTTTAACTATTTTATTTTTTCCAGCTACAATAATAACTTGTTTAGGGCCAAAAATCATTGCAGAGTAAGCGTCAAAACGTCCCCACCTGGAAAAATTGAGGACGTTATGATAGGCTAATTCTTATGAGGAATCCTGCATTCTTCCGGAATAGATTGAGACCAAGGTAATAATTCATCTAATTGTTCAATATTTTGTAGATCAATGTTGGGTAGTTTCTCAAAAAGATATTTTAGATAAAAGAATGGTACTAAGTTGTTTGCTTTGGCGGTCTCTATGATACTGTAAGTAATGGCACTGGCTGTAGCTCCTTTTACCGACTTGGAAAATAGAAAGTTCTTTCTCCCAATAACAAAGGGCTTGATTGCTCTTTCTGCCCGATTATTACTGATCTCTAGTCTACCATCCAGGAGAAAGGCTTCTAGTTTAGGCCATTGATTGAGACAATATTTAATAGCTTTGCTGAGACCACTTTTAGGTAAAGTCTGTTGTTCCTTGATTTTTAGCCATGACAAAAAGGCCTCCAGAACTGGTTTGCTTTGTTCAAGGCGTTTTTGATATCTTTCTTCAGCTGATAAGTCTTTTAAGTCCCGTTCAATCTGGAAGAGTCGATTGCAGAAATTCAGACCTTCCTCAGCATTAGTTTTTAAGTGAACAGAGCCTTTAGGTAATGCCTTTAAGGCATCTGTGAAACCACGTCTAGCGTGAGCGAAACATCCGAGCTGGGTGACGTTCTGAACACTATTGTATCCAGCATAGCCATCGGTTTGAAGAAACCCACTGAATCCAGTTAAGAACTTCTTCGGATGTTCATTAGCCCTGGAAGGTTGATATTCATATAAGTAGATCGGTGGACTGGAAACTCCAGTAGCATAGAGCCACATATATGATTTGCTTTTAGCTGCTTTACCTTTTTCAGATAAAACCTGAAGTGTAGTTTCATCAGCATGTACGATATCTTCTTTTAATAAATATTCATATATTCTATCATATAGATAGTTAAGCCAGTTGTTGGCTCCATGGATTACCCAGTTAGCCAGATTTTGACGGGATAGCTCAATGCCAAAATTCTTAAATTGTTTCTCCTGTCTGTAAAGAGGTACTGCTTGAGAATATTTGGTATCCATGATATATGCCAGTAACGATGGAGAGAGAAAACTCCCTTTTAAAACTGGATTAGGCATAGGAGCAGTAATTACTGGAGTTGTGATATTTTCCTTTTCGCAATTTCTACAGGCATAAACATCACGAACATGTTCAACAACCTTAACCTGAGCAGGAATAATCTTTAATTCTTTTCTAATTTCCTTACTCATGACATGAAGTTGCTTACCACATTGCGGACAGATCTGCTCAGCTTCATCTAGATGATATTCAATGACTTCAACAGGGAGATCTTCGAAGGACTTTTTCTTTTTGTTTTTGCCCTTACGTCTTTTATATGTAATCTCCTCAAGTTCAGCTTCTTTGAGACTGACCTTAGCTTCCTGTTCAGCCTCATTAAAAATTGATAACTGATTAGAATTAGATTTTTCACTAGAAGCACCAAATCGCCTTTGTTGGTTTAAGCGAAATTGTTCCTCATACCAGTTTAATTTAGCTGTCAATTCTTCAATTTGTTGAGCCTGTATTGCAATTTTATCTTCTAAAGATAGCTCTTGATTTTCTTCTTTATTAACTTGTATAGTCGTTGATTTATCAGTAGTTTTCATAAGTTTATTATATCATTTTTAGGAGAAAAAAGATACTAAAATTAAGCGTAAAAGCTCTGATTTTACAATGTTTTTGAGCCTTTTGTCTAAAGTTTATTTTAGATGATTATTCTTTCTTTAACGGCAGGATGAGCACCTTTTTGATGAATAGATAAACCATCAAGTAACCACCTGAATTGTCTTTCATCAATCATTACTGTAGAGCCAGTAGTACCATCAGGCCATCTGAATCTGCTTTTTTCCAGGCGTTTGTAGTGTAACCAGAAACCATCATTATCCCATTCCAGAATTTTGAGCTTGTCCTGCTTTCTGTTACAGAAGACAAAGAGGTCATGAGAAAAGGGATTGAGCTTAAAACTCTCCTGAACTATTAAGGATAGGCCATTGATTGATTTCCTAAGATCTGTAGGCCCCAGGGATAAATATACTTTATTGATATGATGCTGATTTAACATTGTTCTTTAAGAATCCTGATAAGAGTTTCAAAAGTATTAGAATCAAAACCTGGAACGACCTCTATGATCGCCTGACCTATAGTTATTTTTATGGTTTTAGTTTCAGAATTGTTATTTTCTGCTCGGGCAGGAAATACAGCTGTCCATTTAGTTTGACTAGATTCCTGTTCTTTCTTTTCCTTATTAAATTTATGAATATAGTATCTTAGAGAATTAATGTTTAGACCATTCTCTTCACACCATTTGGCAGCAGTTAAACTACTTGCTTTGTAATCCTGGATTCTTTCAATCCAGATTTCACGTTTGTTATTCATCTTCAAATAACCTCCCTCAGGGAAATTATCTCATAGATTTCGGCTGTAAGGAATGTGGGTTATATTTGACGCTTACATTGCAGATACCCTATTCCCGTACCCATCTATATTATATAATTCTCCTTTTTCTGTGATTGCATTTGTACTACATAAAAAAGTGTCAGCACTAAAAATATCTGAATAAAGTTTATCTTTTTCAGCTCTTGTTAAGCCCTCTTTATATTTATCTAAAAATATATAATTTTCTTTTCTTAATAAATCTATAATGCCAGTTTCAAATAATGTCATTGAATCTCCAACTCCAACGACAGATCTCTCCGAAACAAGTTCCTTTATTTTGTTAATCAAATCTTCCCGAGTCTTCACATAAAAACCCTTCATATTATTATTTCTAATATTATCTAGTATTCTTTCTATTTTCATAGCTTGGTGCCATTTAATATTTTCATCCATTGTTTTATTCTCCTCCTTATTTTAAACGATCAGTAGTATTAAAGTATTTAAAATATTTCGTCTAACGTACCAGGGATTTAAGAAGTTCATTAACCCTTAGTTAGCTCCTAACTTGGGTTGATGGATTTGGGTGCAGAGACAAAGGAACGGAACCGGAAATATTTTGTTATATGACGTTCTAATGGTCTCAACCCACTAAAATATTTTGATTATCTATATTCATCTATTTGTAAAATAACTTTACTATTATAAGTTTCTATATAACCTATTTCAAATGTCTGTAAAGTTTTATATCCGTTTTTCATTTTTATCATTAAATTTTTATCTAGTTTCTTATATAAGGAAAAAAAAGCATCGTTATAACTTGTTATTATATATGGTAATTCTGTTTCTTCATATCTTCCATCAGATAATTCGATGTCAGCAATTCTAATTAGTTTTGTTTGAATCTCACCAGACAGATATGTCTCTATATCTATACTCATCTGTCCTATTCTTATAAATAAAATTAACATTATAATAATTATAACTCTTGATACATGATATGCCATCTTTTTAATTGTACTTATATCTTTTTTTGATAACTCTATAAATAAGATTATAAGAATATCAACTAAAACTATAATTATTATGATTCTTGTCCAAGACATAAATTCATAATAAATATAGTGTAAGAATATATTTAACCGAGCATAATTGTTAAAAAAAAGAAATAATATTAATCTTAGAATTAATGGAATAACCATTAAGATTATACTTGTTTTGATTAATCTTTTTTGCATCTTGCCTCATCCTTTTTATAAAAATAGCAGACGTTATTAGAATGTCATATAACAATAGACTTCACGTATTGCATCTAAGTACCTATATTTTTTTCTTATGTGCATTGCGTAAAAGTAAAATATAGATTACTATATAGTTAATCAATAATATCAAACCATCAAGTCACCTTCATTAGATACAAGGATAGCAAAGATATGAAAAGCTAAAAGTTATGTAGGCCCCAAACCTTTGTCAGGATTAATTAGAGTTTCATATTAATTGACTATTTCTGATTATTCATTAAACAATAAGCATATAGTAGGAATCAACCCCTTACTAAGTCTTTTTTACTATCTACTTCATCATGATATTTATAATTCCTTCAACTTCGACGAAACTAGACATAAAACAATAAAACCCCCTTATGTAGGAGGCTTATATATCTCTCTTATTAATCACTAAATAGCCATAAGATTATATTCATAATTTCCCGTAAGGAAATTCATGCTCTGCTTTCGATTGAAACTCTTTTATATCAATAATCTTTCCATTATCATTAAATACAATAATAGATACCCCATCAAACCTAGAGATTTGCCCAGCGAATTCACATTCAAAATACCATTCTACAGCAGTTTGATTCATCTGATGTATAAATTGCTTTATATCCCACCTTATAACAGTTCCCCGTTCATTCCAATCATCAAACCATTGGATAATTTGTCTTATTCCTCTATACTCAGGACCATAACATTCACTATATACAACATTAAACTCAAATATCTCATTAAGACATGAACCATCTTTACTTAACCACATATTAAAGTATCTTTTTATGCATTCTTCCTTTTTTATCATATCCTTACACCTCGTACAATATAAATAAACTCTATTTCTATAATTAGTGTGCAATGTTACAAATCGAGTAAGCCAGGGGATTTTCACCTCAAGCTTCTCACAGAACCGAACTTGAAAGTCTCTCTTCATCCGGCTCTTATCATTCAACCCATATTAATATTTCTATTCCGGTATTGCCAGTGTGCAAATAAATTAGGATCTCTCTTCTGCACTTCAGATAGCCATCTTTCTGCTCTCTTTCTGTGTCCTAAATCTTTTAAATTTACACATCGTCCATTTAACCAACCGCCTGTCTACACAGTCTAATGAATTTGATATTGTATTTTTTCATTATATCATGTCCGACGTTAGGAATGGAGCTGGCAATATATTGTTAAGCGATCGTACCAAATTATCTTTTATAATATCTTACATATGATTATTTTTTAAATTCCCATAAAATTCTTCCAGAGTATGTTTACCCTTTTCTGGAGCAATCATATCCATTGATAAGACAGTTAAGAAAAACTCTATTGATCCATAAAACTTTTGAGAAGTAAATGTTCTTATAATGAATAAGATAATTTTTCTTATCCAATTAGGTATATATGTTATCTTAATTTCTTTTTCTGCAATGTTAAAAGCAATACTAGCAATTTCATTTTGCGATAATGTCTCAGGCCCCCCTATATTTATCTCTTTTCTTGCATTCTCGATAGAGTTTACACATACTACTGCTAGATCTTCACCATGTATAGGATTTGCTTTATATTTTCCATCACCAAATAGATAAACACGTCCTTTTTGTGCCATATAAAAAATCTCTGACATGTCAGAGAAAAATCCATTTGGTCGAATGATACAATAATCAATACCAGATTTTTTTAATTCATTTACAAATAACTCTTTTGCTTCACATATTTTTAGATTTTTAAGTTTTTGCCCGTTTAATAAAGAAATATAAACAAATTTTTTTACACCACTTTTCTTTGCTTCTTTTAACAAATTCTTATTAGCTTGATAGTCAACATCCATATATGTAAGGCCATCTTTTTGTTTTGTAATTCCTACTGTAGAGATAACAAAATCAATATTATCACAACAATTATTGATTGATTCTAGCTTAGTTATTTCAGCTTCTATTACTTCAACTTTTTCATAATTTTTTTGTTCTAATTTTGTCCTATTTCGGACGATAACTCTTACCTCATGTTGTTGTCTTAAAAGCTCACTTAATATATAACCACCTAAGTATCCAGTTGCTCCTGCTAATAATATTTTACTCATATAATTATTCCTCCATATTGTAATTATTTTAATTTGGTATGTCGCCTAACGTCCCGAGCATTCCCGACGTTGTCGTCCCGTAGGGCTGGCATGGCTTTTGCTCATATATTACATGCATAATTAATGCAAAAGACATGACAGAGACAATGTCCCGTTAGGGTAGGCTGGTTTTTAGCCGTAATGGGATTGCGAAGGAATGAGCCGTCCCCATTAGATTAATTATCTTTAGAACGACACACTCAAATTTTTTATTCTAGGACATCACTTACCTTCAATCTCCAAACCATATGATCAGCACCTTCTCCCCAATAATTCTTTAAATAATACTCTGGACCTCCAAACTTCTTAATCCATATCTTCTGTGCAATTTTATATCCACTATCAAAACAAAACTCTTTTATTCCCTTGTTCTTTAATTCATTAAATATATGAATTAACATAATATTTCCTACACCTTTTCTTTGATACTCAGGATGCACAAAAACTGTTCCTATCTCTACTAGATCTTTTAATTCTCCATTCGTACATGTAATTATTAAATCATTAGATGGTCCATACTCAATAGAACCAACTATCATATCATCTATTGTAACTATAAGAAAATATCTTTTTTCACCATTACTTTCTATATCTTGATTTAAGCATTTTCTTTTATCCTCTATCTCTCCTTCCAAAGTTTCTACTAAATCAGCAATTCCATTTCTTTCAAATGTATCCCTAATTACAAGTTCAAAAAACTCATTTATGGAATCTATCTCTTCAATTCTTGGTCTTCGAACCACTAAATTCTGCATGTCATTTGACTCCTTAATTTATAATCAATACTTTACATTCACCAATCATTATCCACTAAAAAACAGGCTCATTCTTTCATATACGTATAGGTTTGCCGAAGTTCAGGGGGCCTTAGATAGCTCTTATTTAGGTACCTGAATTTAGGTGGAACGACGACAGGAGTGGAACTGGCAATACTGTGTTGAACAAAACTGCTGACGCAGTGGCTTTTTCCTAGCATAATATATAATTCCTCAAATAAGTCTATTTAATTTCACCACATCTTTATGTAAAATAGAATAAAAAATTTTAAGGAGATGTGGTTTATGACAGTTTTTAAAGAAAAAATGATTCAGGACATGAAGTTAAGAAATTTCAGTAGTAGAACCCAGGTTTGTTATCTCAGACATATTGAACATTTTGAGAAGTTCTTTGATTCTGATGCTGATTCTCTTAATTCAGATCATATCAGAGAATTTCTTGCTCATGCCATTGATATAAGAAATTTAAGTACAGGATATGTTAATCAGGCATATCGGTTTCAAATTCTTTGTTAAATTTACCTGAGTATTGGTGCTTTGTTCTAAAAGCATAAAAGGTATCAAATCCTTGCTTATGACCACTTCCATTTAACGTCCCGAGGGTTTAAGAAGTTCCTGAGTTTTAGGGCAACTGCCCTTAACGAAGGAATTTGGGTGAAACGACGTTAGGAGTGGAACTGGCAATACTGTGTTATGCGATCGTGCGACCGTTCATACTCTATCAACTTATTTTTCATTTCCTTTTTTAAAGTTTTCTGTAATTTTTGCCAGCAATAATTGTTTTTCTTTTTTATCTGCTCTACTTATTTTTAACAAAAGCTTACTTGCCTGCTTACCTTTTAATATTTTTACTTGTTTATCATACCAATAAATAAAAATCTTACCATCTTTTGTTGTTCTATAAGAAAATATTTGTTCATCTAATTTATTTCTCTTGTCAACATTACTCAATTTATTCACTCCATAAATATTTTAATTTTATTTCTTTTTCATCATCAATACAACTTTTAACATATCTGTTACAGTTTGAACACTTTTCATCATACCAGGAATATTTTTCTCCACATTCTGGACAACTCCATCTTTTTTCCTGCTCTTTTAACCATTTTTTTGTTCCGATTTTTTTTATATTATTAAGGTTATGTAAGACTATTGAATGATGTGGATTTTCATCATTCTTAAATTTTATTAAATCAGCACAGGGAAAATCTTCACATTGAAAACAATAATCTAGTTCTTTGCTTTCTGAACATAATTTAATTTGACAATCTTTACAAAATACTGAATTAGTATCTTTCTTACATCCGTTACAATATAAATCTTCTGAGTTCGTTTTCCATTTTTTTGCAGTTTCTTCTACTAAGTCTCTCTGATTAACTAAAAATATTTCGCAACTACCACAATATAATCCACAATAAGTATCTAATCTTTTCATTTGTTTTCCTCTCTTCCTAGCATGTCGCATAACGTACCAGGTATTTAAGAAGTTTCTGAACCTTAGCCAGACTTGGCTTGGTGAAGAAATTTGCATGGAGCGTAGCGGAATCTTAAATACCATGTTATGTGATGGACCCCCTACCCCCATATGCTTTTACATAATCATTTTTACTAGATTGTACAAAATACTAAATGTCTCATATATTATTTTAATCTATTTTCATTTCCATTTTTAAATATTGTGGCTTCATTCCCATATTTTCGTAAAACTTTATTGCTGATTTATTAAAAGACCAAACCATCAATTCTAAACTATCTATATCAAGCAATTTTATCCTTTTTAATGCTTCATTATAAACCATCTTTCCTATTCCTCTTCTCTTATAATCTTTATGAACACATAAATCTTCCATGTATGCAACCTTTCTAGAAACTAATATAGGATTCTCAGAAGGTTCTTTAATCGTAATTATACTTAAGGCTACAACCTTGTCTTGACATTCTGCTAAAAGCACAATCTTATTACTATTATTAACTATTTCTTTGAATTCCTCTTTTTTTAAAGGTTCATTTGTATCTACATAAATGTCTGGCCTGTTTTGACAGTGTAAATTATGAACTTGATTCATTAGTATCTTAATTTCATTATAGTCTTCAAAATTTGCTTCTCTTATTTTAACCTCCATTTTATTCACGTCCTTTTTTTAAAAAATCACATACATAACGTACAATACATACACTTACTTGGGGGTCTTTCGCATAACGTAACCGTATTGCTGAAGTCCATCAGACCTTAGATAGCTCCTATCTTGGTCTGATGGATTTGGACGAAATGACGTCAGGAATGGAGTCGGCAATATTTTGTTGAACAAAACTGCTAACGCAGTGGCTTTCTCCTAGCATAACATATAATCCTCAAATAAGTCTATTTAATTTCACCACATCTTTATGTAAAATAGAATAAAAAATTTTAAGGAGATGTGGTTTATGACAGTTTTCAAAGAAAAAATGATTCAGGACATGAAGTTAAGAAATTTCAGTAGTAGAACCCAGGTTTGTCATCTCAGACATATTGAACATTTTGAGAAGTTCTTTGATTCTGATGCTGATTCTCTTAATTCAGATCATATCAGAGAATTTCTTGCTCATGCCATTGATGTAAGAAATTTAAGTACAGGATATGTTAATCAGGCATATAGTGCTCTGCGCTTCTTTTTTGAGTCAACCCTTGATCAACACTGGGATATTAAGTATATTCCCAGAGCTAAAAAACAGAAAAAACTCCCTGTTATCCTCTCCAAAAAAGAAATTCAGGCTATTTTTGATAGGGTTAATAATCTTAAACACAAGACTATCTTCTATACTATTTATAGTGGTGGGTTGCGTGTTTCAGAAGTTGTTAGATTGAGAGTTAAAGATATTGATAGTTACAGTATGAAAATTATTGTTAATCAGAGTAAGGGCTATAAAGATAGACATACCCTCTTGTCAAATATTAATCTTGATATTCTACGTGATTATTACAGAGAATATAAACCTCAATACTGGCTTTTCCCGGGACAAAATCCTGAGATTCATTTGAGTTCCAGAACACCACAGAAAGAATTTCGTAAAGCCAGAATTGATGCGGGTATTGCAAAAGAGGCCTCTCTTCATACACTGAGACATTGTTTTGCTACTCATTTGCTTGATGCTGGCGTTGACCTTGTATATATTCAACAACTCATGGGACACGCCAGCATCAAAACAACTAGCTTGTATCTCCATTTAAGAGATACAATAGTGCTTAAGATAAAAAGCCCCCTTGATACCTTAAGCTATGATAAAAATGCCTGAGATTCAGGACATTTTAATCCAATATTGGGATGAGTTTAAAAAGAATTTTCCTGTCCACCATAATGCCTTTAATGTTATCCAGGCTTTGATTAACTGCCGTACTTCTGCTTTGGGTGCACATATTGATAAGTGTGTAGAATGCGGTCACTTAAGCATCTCATATAATTCCTGTCGTAACAGGCATTGTCCTAAATGTCAGGGCCTTGAGCGAGAACAGTGGATTCTTAAACAACAGGCTAATATGCTTAATGAAAAGTATTTTCATGTTGTTTTTACTGTTCCTGATGATTGATTTTAATTCTGTTGCTCTTAAAAATCAAAGAATTTTTTATTCGCTTCTCTTTAAGGCCGCTTCAGAGACATTGCAGGAACTTGCTCTTGATAAAAAATATCTTGGTGCACAAATCGGCATTACTGCTGTTTTGCATACCTGGGGACAGACTCTTTCTTTTCACCCTCATTTACATTGTATCATACCTGCAGGGGGATTATCATCTATTAATCAATGGATTAAGTCAAAAAATAATTTCTTTATGCCTGTTAAAGTTATTGCTAAAAAGTTCAGAGGTAAATTTCTGGCTTTCTTTAAAAAAGAAGTGTTAGCAGGTAATATTAATTTCTATGGTGATATTAATTTTTTAAATGATAATAGAAGTTATCAGGGTTTTATTGATACTTTGTACAATAAAAATTGGGTTGTCTTTTGTGAAAAGACTTTTAAAAATGCTTCCTATGTTGTTAACTATCTTGCTAAATATACAAATCGGGTTGTTATTGCCAATAACAAAATTGTTAAAGTGAAGAATCATCAGGTCACTTTTACGTATAAAGATTATAAGCATAAAAATAAAAAGAAATTTATGACACTCCATGTCTTTGAATTTATCAGAAGATTTCTTATGCATATCCTACCAAAGAGATTCAAAAAGATCCGTTACTTTGGTATTATGGGCAGTCGAAACCGAAAGACCAAACTTCTTTTATGTAAAAAACTTACCAGTACAAAGATTATTGAATATATTAGACTTTCTACTGATCAGCTTATTGAAAAACTCGGTCTTGAAATTAAAAAGTGTCCTGTATGTGGTTGTCATAAATTTGTTACTGAAGATGAGTTACCCAGAAACTTTAAAGGCCCTCCAGATCTAATTCTTAAATTTTATAAAAATTGACTTTATGGGGAGGGGGAACTTGCATCCCTGGGTTGCTATTTTTTAGTTTTTTTCTTGTTATTTCTTGGGTTCTTATTTATGTTTATATCTTTTATTTAATTTTAATGATTTGAAGATTTATTAAAAATCCATAGATTAATATCTTGAGCGCCGCAGCTTCGTTCAACAAAGTATTTCCTCAATTGTATCTCATAGTTTAGCAGATTTGAAAAGCTCAAATCATATTTATTATTATTGATTTGGGTTTTCTTTTTGGCTCAATTGCGGAAATACTCCTGATTTGTTAGACGATGTAACCCGCCACAAACTTAATACACAAATCAATAGCCTTTTTTCTATCATTATTGAAACTTTTAGAACCCCAGTTCCAATCCTCTTTATCATCTAAATTATGTTTATCTGATACTATAAGTATAGATACTGCAGGTATCTTATAATAAGAACAAACCGCTAGCAAAGCAGATGATTCCATATCTATTCCTAAAATACTTTCTTCTCTCCAACTCTTTTCTTTATTTATTGTTTGTCTATAAACTGCATCTGTACTAACTGTCTTACCAGTAAATGTTTTTTTCTCATAATGTTTTGTAAAAAAATTCTCAGCTTTATGCAATAATTCTATATCTGGTTCAGAATTAATCCCACTTTTTAAATAATGATAAGAAGTTCCTTCTTCTCTAATTACTTCTTTAGGAATTATTAAATCTCCTACCTCTAAATCTTTCCCAATTCCTCCACACATCCCAAAGATAACAACTCTTTTTGTACCCATTGCAATAATAGTTTCTAGTGTATCAATTGCGGCAGGCGAACCATATCCTCCTTGAATCAAATTAAGATCTTCATTATTTTTAAATTTTAAACATTTTGGATTATATAAAAATCCAGGTAATTTATCTATTAATATAGATGTGTCATAATTTTCTTCAATATATGGTATAGCTATGCCTGTTTCAAATAATAATGTAGTATTACCTAACTTAATATTGTAATTCTGATATCCATGAGAACTTTTTATGTGTTCTTGGGCTGAGATAATTGTTTTGCTATCGTCATTTGGATTAAACCAATCTTTTATTTTTAACAGTCCTTTCCCACTAGGGTTATTTCGTCTAACGTAACCGAGTTTACGAAGTTCCTGAGCCTTAGCCAGACTTGGCTTAGGTTCAGGAATTTGGGTGCAACGACGTCAGGAGTGGAACCGCAAACTTTTTGTTAGACGATTGTATGCCTATTCCTTTTCACATATAAACATAAAATAACTTTTATTTTCTATTCTTATATTTTTAAAATTATATTTCTTACTTAAGGATATTAGTGTCTCATCATTAGGAATTGGTTCTCTTACTGGTTTATAACCTATTTTTTTATGATGTTTTTTTAATTCCTCTCTTGTCTTAGAATGTACTATTATAAATTTCCCGTTTGATTTTAAATTGTTGTATGAATTATCAAATACATTATCTAACTTTTTAAAATGTGGTATGCTATCAAATATAATTATTATATCAAAATTTTCGTCTAGGGATATTCTCGATTCATAATCTGCTTGTCTAACATCAGCCTCTGGGTGTAATCTTGTGAATTCTTTTATCATATTTTCTGCAATATCAATTCCTATATATTTGCTAATCCCCACTTTTTTAAGAATCCTATATAATATTCCTGTTCCTGCTCCAACATCTAAAACTGTGTCGTTTTCAACTTTTAATCTATCAATAAAATCTTTTGCTACATCAATACTATTTTGATCATCAGTCCAAGATTTTGCATTCTTATTAAAAAATTTTATTTCTTCTTGTTTATTCATTTAAAACAACTCCCATTTTCTACAGTCTAGGCATAGGTAAGTAGCCCGAGGGAATTCCACCCTCAGGCCCTCTCAGAACCGGACGTGAACCTCTCGGCTCATCCGGCTCCCATTATTCAGCCGTTGGTAATATTCCCATCTTCCAATGTGCAAATAATCTTTTCATTTTCTTTGCTATACGTCCCATCCAGCGTTCTGCTCGCCGTCTATGCCTGGTCAACTTCTTGTATTTTCTTCTCGCCCAGTGCACCAAAGCTCTGTTCAAGTGTTTTAATACCGGATATAATGCAGATTTATAATAACGACCGTAATAATTTATCCAACCACGAATTATAGGATTATACATTCTGGATATATCTATTAATTCTATATCTGGTCTAAGATGTATCCGCCAGTTTCTGATAACCTGTCTCATTGCTTTACATGCTTTGTTACTCACAGCAGGTGTAAAGTTAATGAAATACTTACCATAACGATTCTTTGACCTCCTAGGTCTGAATGTATATCCAAGAAAATCAAATTTTATATTTTCATGCTCTTCCCTACGGTCATCATCTTTACAGTACACTATTCTTGTTTTATCAGGATGCAGTTCTAATTTACATTCTCTTAATCTTTGTTTTAATTGCTTGTGTATTATTTCTGCCTCCATTCCGAATTATTCCTACAGCATCTATTGCTGATTTCCCAGGTCTATACCCATAGGAGTCTTCGTAAAAGTATGGTTCTACTATTGGCTCAAAGAATATCTTCGCTGTCATCTGAGCAATTCTATCCTCTACTGTTGGTACTCCTAGCCTTCTTATTCCACCATTCTTCTTTGGTATTTCTACCACTTTTACTGATGATGGAAAATAGCTACCAGAAGACATCCTGTTCCATATCTTGTAAAGGTTATCCTTTAGATTTTCTTCAAACTGTTCTATTGTTTGATTATCAATTCCTGCCGCACCTTTTATATACTAATTGTTTTGGAATATTAAACGACTTTGCTTTGTTCATTTAGCTCCTCCCATTCCTGGTTGACTAACGTTCAAAACTGAATAACACAATTCCTTTACTCCACTTCCATTACAGAAGCTTCATCATTACTATTAACTGTTCCGCCCCTATATTCTGCATCGGTACTTTCATTCTTGTGGAGTCTCCACTTGAATTTTTCCTTTAACATCAGAATCGTAGGTTCCCACGTTCCATACAAAAGCCTGTACTATGTTCACGCCACCTTCATGCCGGTCACCACCTGGACAGTAAACAGGTTTCCTCCAGATTTATCCCAGATTAACGACTCCCCCCTGGTTTTGATGACATCCCTACGCTTTCGACACTTTATTCAGTGGTTCTCTTTTATTCGTCTCCATAGCACCTACCTGACAAAGTCTAGCTCTGCCTTTTCCTTAACGCTCACTACCATAGCTTTTGGCTACAGCAGCTTAAGGTAGTTTGAAACCTCCACCTGTATGGCGGTTCCGAGGGGCCCACCCTCATCTTTTGTATAGCACGGCCCTATATATGCTGCAGTTCCTGCAGCATATATATGCCTTCGTGGCGCACTGTCGTCTAACGTATCCGTATTTCCGAAGTCCAGCAACCCTTAGATAGCTCCTATCTTGGGTTGCTGGATTTGGGTGCAGAGACGAAGGAACGAAACCGGAAATATATTGTTAGGCGAAGTCCAACTGCTTTCATAGTATTCCTACGTCAGAAATTTATTAATTATTTTAATTTCATTTTTATTTGTGTCAATATTTACTTCGGCTCCAATAGGTAATACAGAATTAAAGCAATTATGTCCAAAATCTGGTGCTTTTAATATAGGTATATTTTTATCCCCTATCTTTTTTAATAAAATCTCTTCTAAATTAGTTGGTTTCTTATCATTATTGTCTATTCCATCAATATAACCTATAATTATTCCATTAATTTTTTCAAAAATCCCTATATGCTCTACTTGGGTTAATAAAGAATCAAGGCTATCTAATTCTTCAGTTATATCTTCAATAAATAAAATACTATCCTTGAAATCAGGGAAATATTCTGTTCCTGATAACTTTAAAAGACAACGCAAATTACCTCCAACTAATTTTCCAGAAGCATTTCCTTTTAATAATTCCTCTCTTTTCTTGTTTGACGGTAATATTTCCTTTTTAGATAAGACAAATCTATTTATAAATTCTTCTTTATCATAATTACTTGGATTTTTTCCAAAACCCCAAATTACATCATTACCATGGAATGTAACTAATCCGGTTTTTTTATAGATTGCATTTAATAATACTGAGATATCACTTATTCCAGTAAATATTTTAGGATTTCCTTTTATAATATCCCAGTCTATCAAACTCAAGCAAGAATTACTTGTATTTCCTCCTTGCGCACAAATAATTGCTCTTATATCTTCATTCATAAACATGTCATGCAGATCATCAACTTTCTCTTGAGGAGTAGCAGAATAATTCATAGAATTCGAAAAAATATTATCCGATATTTCTACTTTGAAGCCAAGTTTCTCGATAAAATTTATGCCATTATAGAAAATGTCTTTTAAATCATCGGTAATTGGGTTTGACGGTGCAATGATTCCTATTTTATCACCATAATTTAATTTGTTAGCTAACATTATCACACCTCTATTCTAGTTGGATTTCGCCTAACGTAACCGTATTTGCTAAGTCCATCAACCCTTAGTTAGCTCATAACTTGGGTTGATGGATTTGGGTGCAGAGACGAAGGAACGGAACCGGAAATATTGTTAGGCAATGGAATCAATGGCTACTTCCAATAACAACTTCTTATTATATTGATGATTAAGTCCACCTAAATGTATTATCTCATTATAATTATATTGCTCATAATCTTTCCAGTATCTCATAACTCAATGTCCGAAATACCTGACAAAAATTATTAAATCCATCCTGCCCGATAATATAAATATTGGGCATATAGTCCATTCTTGCTTTTGAATACATGATTCGTTCCAGGCCGTTATCCACAGCTATATGATTGCTTAAAGCCACATCTACTTTTTTACTCATTGCTTCATCGATAAAATAATCTAATGACTTGATATATTGTTTCACTTCATCCTTCGTCCACGGCGGTGTTGTACCTCCCCATAATGCTGCCATATGTATTTCTCCACCTTCTTTTACAGGAAATATGTAACTTAATCCTCCCGGAGTATGACCCGGTGTGTCATAAACATATATTGTTTTATCACCTAACGTTATGGTATCACCGTCACGAATATAAACATCAATATTATAATCTTTCCACGTTTCTGGTCTATCAGGTTTTGTTGGGTGTTCTCTCCAAAAATTATCATCTATTTCAGAAAGATATGTGTTAACGTGATATTTTTCAACAAACCATTTCCCACATCCTGTATGATCAACATATCCATGTGTTAGAACCAGTTTTTTTATTGTCTCAGGATTCCACCCTACATCTTTAATTGCATCTATAATTGCCCCAAAAGCTTCTTTTGCAGGCCAAATAGCATCTATTACTATGAGCCCTTCGCTTGTCTTTAGTATAAAACAATTCGTTTGTTTTTGTGCAACAATTAACAAGTCGTCAAAAATCTTAGCATGGATAAAGAATGACATATCCTCCATTTCTTTGATTGTTTCCATAGTAATAACAGGTTTATTTAATCTATTCATTTATATACACTCCTCTGTACAATATTATTTTTATAGTTGCGCAGAGGATAAACAATTCTTGGGGTGCATGCGCAAAAATATTTTCATGACTTCACCTTCTTCTCTACAAATTTATCATTTCATTTTTCTATATTACCATAATCATTATGTAAAAGAAAATAATTGATTCTTTCGCCTAACGTCTCCGTATTGCCGAAGTTCATGAGTTCTAGCCAGACTTGGCTTGAATTCATGAATTTGGGTGCAGCGACAGCGGAACCGGCAATATTTTGTTATGTGAAGTCACTCATTATCTTGTTATTTAACACTATCTTTCATAATATACTTAATAGCAATGATTAATAATGGCATATACATACTTGCCAGTAATAATCGTTGCCAAAGTCCACTTAAACCCACTATAGTATTTTGATACGATTCTTTTTCTGAAACTACAAATAAAACAAATAAAACAAGACTAATTAAGAAAAAAATAAGTGATATTATTACAGTTGTATTATCATTACTCTTATACAAAAGAAAACATACTATTAACGGAATAAATGTCAAAGCTATAAATCCTAATCCTGCCCCAATTCCATGAACTTTAGAAGCAAGAGTTTCTAATTCTTTACTTGCATTTACACTAAATATACCAGATAAAATACCAGCACCTATTGCAAAAATCAATAGTAAAATAAATCCTATCATTGCATAACTTTTAGACACTGAAGAAAAAACAATATAAAAATTTATAGCAGAATAAATAAATAATAATCCTAAAATTACTAACCAAATATTATAAATTATTGAAACAGGACTTTGAGGACTACCCAAAACACTCATAACTTGTTTAGTATGGCTATATTTAGGATAATAGAACGACAATACATAAGCAACTATAAAATCTCCTAAAATTGCTATTATTAAAATAGCCCAACTTAACTTAGAATTCCATAAATTCATAAATAAACCTCCAATATAAATATTATACTTACGATTTCACATAACGTCCCGCAGGTTTACGAAGTCCATCAGACTTAGATAGCTCTTATCTTAGTCTGATGGATTTGGGTGCAGCGTAGCGGAACCGTAAACCTTGCTGTTATATGATGTCGAAACTCTCCTGTGAGTTATCTAGTCTATTATTTTAAACTCATGTAGAAAACAGTTGTTTCTTCCCCATATTCATCAACTGTATTTTCTAAAAATGTCCATCCTCTTTTTTGGTAATACTCTGCTGTATGCTCTGTTCTTAAATAAATTTTAGTATAACCCATCTCTTTACACTTCTTAAATACAGTATTAATTAATGCTTCAGCAATTTTATTTCCCCTAAAATTTTCCAGCAAGCCATGGTGTTAGATCTTCTCTTGTACCTAAGTCATTATCAAAAATAGAAATAACTCCAGCACACATTCCATTAACAATAGCAATAAATGAAATAGGAAATTCATCTATATTTCTATTTTTAAACCTTTCTATGACGAATTCTAGAGACTTTTCTCCTTTTTCTTCAACAAATTCTTTGTATATCCAATTCGATACTTTTTCTACACTATCCAGATGATATACTATATTATCAATTTTCATGTTTACCACCACAATAATAACCCCCTCTTTTGTTTGTAAGTTTTTGAGTTTCGATTTCATATAACATATAGGTATTGCCGAAGTTGATGAACCTTAGTCAGACTTGACTTAGGTTCATGCATTTGGGTGCAGTGACGAAGGAACGGAACTGGCAATACTGTGTTATACGAAGTACCGGTCACCTTCACTTAAGTCTTTTCCATTTTGCATTTCTTCCTTTACCTAAAACTTCTATGACTTCTTCGTCTTTTAATTTACTAAAAACCCTATTAATTGTAGATTCTGAAACATCAGGACATGCATTTCTTATATCTTCTTTTGTAAAGATTCCTAATACACTCTTTATTGCCTCTTCTACCCTATCACTCTTGTTTCCACTTCTGCTTCTTATTAATCCTACTCTTTGTTCAAATTCTTTATAAGCTGCTAATAAAGTTCCTAAAAAGTAATCTAACCATATAAACAAATTATGATTGCCTTTATGCCAGCCTATTGATGATTGATTAAGTGTTTCATAATAACTAGCTTTACTTTCCTCTATTATCTTCTCTAAACTAATATATCTTCCAACTATATAATCGTACTTATATAATAGTAACAATGTTAGTAGTCTTGATATTCTACCATTTCCATCATTAAATGGATGAATACATAAAAAGTCTAGGATAAATGTTCCTATTAAAATCAATGGCTCAATTTTTTCTTCTTTCATCCCATTATTTAAGTAATCACATAACCCCGTCATATAATTAGGAGTATCAGAAGCAGGCACTGGTCTAAATCTTACAAACTTCTCCCCAGTAGGTAAAATCTCTCCAATTATATTATCTTGATTTTTCCATTTGCCACCTTCAGCTGAAATATATTTATAAAGATCTCTATGTAATTGTAATATAATATTTGAATTTATTGGAATAGCATCAAAAGAAGTATGTATTGTATTTAATACATCTCTATAACCAGCAATTTCTCCTTCAGAACGATCTTGAAGCCTAGTATCATCTTTCATAATAGCTCTTAGTCGCTTATCTGTCACAACTATTCCCTCAATACTGTTTGATGCTTTCGTACTTTGTATAATTGCTACATCTTTTAATCTTTCTAATGCTTGTGGTGCTTGGTCTATATATAAATCTTGTTTTCCTTTATATTCATTTATTTTACCTATTAACCTAACAATATTCATTGGTATATTCTCATTAACTAGTTTTTTATCTTTAAATGACATCATAAACATAGTCACCCCTTCTTTATTATGCTCACCACAACTTTTATGACCATGTTTAGTATACCATAATATTATTCATTTTACCACAAACATGTTCATTTAAACTTATATATGAGTATGATAATTTGTTTTTATCTACATAGATATTTCGTGTAACGTACCAGGGGTTTAAGAAGTTCAAGTGTCTTACATAGCTCTTATGTTAGACACTTGAATTTGGGCGAAACGATAGTGGAGCCGTAAACCTTGCTGTTATATGAGCGTTGGACTAAAATGGCACATCAAAATATTCATCAACATTCTCAATTTCTTCCACGTTAATTTCAACATATGTTTTATTCCATTCTCCTTGTTTTACTGGCTTTAATTCCCCATCATTATCAAATATACTTGGATTTATTTTTAAAATTCTCTTCTCTCCTGAACTTTGCTTTTTATACATTATTTCAAAAACATCGCCTTCTAATATCTCAACCTCTTCATAACCAAATGACTTTAATAATGTATCAAGTTCTTTTCTATTAGTAAAAAATATTCTTATGGGAATATTTGTTTTCTGAGATATTTGTGTAAATACAGGATGGCTTTGAACCATAATATTCTTTATTGTTTCATCCCGTTCTCGCGTAGTATATTCTATAAGCTGCGAAAGAGTTTCAGCAGTAGATTTTAAATTTTTACTAAGCATATAATTTACTCTTCTAGATTCATCTTCTAAAAATCTCTGAAATAGTCCTGCCCATTGTGACCTAAGATAATTTGTTATATCACTTACTTTTGAAAATCCTACCACTGTATTATAAGTGGGATAATTATAAACTTCTTTTAAGAATTTATATATTTGAATATTATCAACATATTCTGGCATAAAATTTTCATTTGCTTCATTTTTTAAATAAGTTTTATATTCAACGAGAACACTTTGTTGTACAAAAATATATATCTGCTTATTTAATTCATGAGCTACTTTCAATTCTTTTTGAGAAATTGAATAGGGTTCCTCTTTAGATGCAGATCCATATCTTCCTCCAATAATATTAATTAAGATATCTACATTATTGATTTCTCTATAACAATAATCCTCAAGAGTTTTTTTCTTGCCATAAGGTATATCCCCTCCCTCATTTTTTACAGCTTCATACCCTAACTCCCTTATGAATTTCCGTAATGTCAAAAAATCTTTTAAAATATATTGTCAAAACCCTGTTGTTGTAGGGATTTGAGTTTAAAAACTTGTCACCCCCCTCTTTTTGAGGTATATTTAGGTTGCATATTTACCTTTATTAACCAAAAAACAAAAGGCGGGTGACAAACTTTGAAACAAATTATTAATGTCTTACTTACTTATATTCAAATTCAATATCATATTATTTGCTATCTCTTGACTTTACTTGTTAGTAAAGACTTCATGCCCAAAGATGAGATTCCCATCAGCAAGAAATATCATCATCTTCAAGTTGATGATTTACCCATTATTGAAGTCCTGGAAAAGCTTGATTACCAAGAACTAATAATTGCTTACGAACAGGAACATGGTAAACCTCTTAAACCTGTCAGACGACGTAACGCCAAATACAAAGTTCCTGAGTCTATGACCTGCCCAAGATGTGGTGCCCCATATATTTATCTTTATGATAATACTGGTGGTCGTGGTCAATATCTCTGTAAAATTTGTAAGACTAATTTTAATGATAAAAATCGCTTTTCTAAAACTGTTATCTTTAAGTGTCCCCATTGCTCTCGTACTCTAGAACAAATTAAAGAGCGTAAGAATTTCTATATCTACAAATGCAAGAATGATGACTGATCTTTTTATCTTAAAAACCTTAGATCCATGAGTAAAGAAGAGAAAAAACACTTTAAAAAATATCCCCATAAGTTTAAAGTTAGATACATTTACAGAGAATTTGACTTTGACTTTCAACCATTGAGCAAGGAGTCTCCAGATTTACCTAAAGTTGATATCTCAGGAATACATTCTTCACCACATACTCTGGGGTTAATCCTTACTTACTATGTTAATTATGGTCTTTCTTCTCGCAACGTAGCTGCTATCATGGAAGATGTTCATAATGTTAATATCTCTCATCAAACTGTAATTAACTATGCTGATTCAGTTGGTTATCTAGTTAAACCCTATTTAGATAATTATCCTTATGAGCTTTCTGACTCTTTCTGTGGTGATGAAACCTACATTAAGGTTTATGGCAAGTGGCAGTATATTTTCTTCTTCTTTGATGCTGTGAAAAAGATTATTCTATCTTACCATGTCTCACCTAATAGAGATACACCTTCTGCAATTAAAGCTATTAATGATGTCCTTACTAAGATGGATACTATCCCTGATAACCTCAACTTCGTAGTTGACGGTAATCCTATCTATCTTCTGGCTAAACATTATTTCTATCAACAGGGTATTAATTTTGATATCACCCAGGTTATCGGCCTTACTAATGACGACCCTGTCTCAAAGAAAAATCGACCTCTAAAACAAATTATTGAAAGACTCAATAGAACTTTTAAAAAAAGCTACAGATCAAGATGTGGTTTTAAGTCTTCTAAAGGATCAGTATCATACGTGAACCTTTTTGCAGCATACTTCAATTTCTTAAGACCACATTCAGCTCTAGAAAAAAAAGTACCTGTAACTGTACCTCAGCTTATTAATCTGCCTAACATGCCTGCAAGATGGGGCAAGTTGATTGAACTAGCTCAAGAGCATATACTCTACGAGCAACAGCATTCTGCTTAATCTTTATATCTATTTAGCAGAACCCGAGGCAGCTAAAAGCTTTATCTAAGCATTGGCGAAGCGAACCCTTTACAAACCGAACCAGACAAATGCTAAAATTGAAGTACGAGGGTTGGCTAGTTTGCTATGCTCTTTATATCCATCCCCTTCACCCTCGCTACTTACCAGCAGCATTTGGATGGTGTTTATCAAGGGTTATGCAACGATCCAACCAGTAAAAATTACTTAAAAGACTAAAGTCTGTCTCCAACATCACTTTTTCATAGATTTTTTGACACTACCTGAATTTCTCTAAATCATTTCTAATATGTTTAAGATCATAGTATGTACTACTAATAAACACACGTGGTTTTGCCATATAATTACCCCCTTAATATCGCTTGTCCAATGTCATATAACGTTTCCGGGGTTTAAGAAGTTCATGAGATTTAGGGGTCGAGTAAGCGGGGCTTTACAACCCCAACTCCTCACAGAACCGTACGTGCCCTATTTAGGCATACGGCTCTTCACTCGATTATTCACCTAACATAACTAGCACCAGCACCTAATCTATATAAATTTACTTTTATTCTTGGCTTGACAATAGGATATTTCTCCAAGAATATTTCGAACTTCTCCCAGTCAAAGCTTTTCTTTTGACTGCGTCTGTTTAACCATTTATAAACTAGCTTTTGAACCTCATCATACAGGCTATCAATACTTTTGCTGTTATCTGATACTGCATAATAGTTGTATGTTCCTGTTAGTTTTCTGTTTAACTTCCTCATTAGTTCTTTTACTGGAAGAGTTCTATTATATTTTAGCCAGGATTTACATCTCATTATACTACGATGATATCGCTTATTACTTGTCTTTCTCTTTAGTCGTTTGATTCCATCCTTACATTTACCCATATAATGGGTAAATCCAAGAAAATCAAATGTGTCATTGTCATCATCAGCAGATACATTTACTATCTTAGTTTTCTCTTCTGATAACTCTAAACCGAATTTGGATATTCTTTCTTTCATTGCTTTATAGAAGTATTTTACATCTTCTTTATACTGTAGGCAAAATATTATATCATCTGCGTATCTCACCATGTAAGCTTTACCCTTTAACTCTTTACGCATTGTTTTATTAAACCATAGGTCAACAACATGATGTAGATATAAATTCGCCATAATTGGAGAACAGACTCCACCTTGCGGTGTTCCTTGTGGAGTGTTATATTTTATTCCTGCCTCCATGACTCCAGCTCGAAGAAGTCTCGATATGAGTCGTTGTATATTAGGATCTTTAATTCGATGGTCAATGAATTTCATCATCCACCCGTGGTCTACATTATCAAAGAATTCTTTAATATCTGTATCAACTACATAGTTAATATCATCTCTGTTAACTATTCTTCCTAATATTCTCAAGGCATCATGACAGTTTCTTCCTGGACGAAAACCAAATGAACATTCAAGAAAGTCTTCTTCATATATCGCATTTAGAATCTTTGATAGTGCCTTTTGAACTAGTTTGTCTTCGTATGCTGGAATCCCTAGCGGTCTCTTCTTCCCATTTTCTTTTGGAATATATACCCTTTTCGCAGGTAATGGCCTATATGCCCATCTTTTCATTCTAGCTATTAAGCTCTTAACATTCCCTGGAAGATTCTTTCCATACTCCGCTTTTGTTACTTCATCTACTCCAGCTGCCATTGTTTCCAGCTAGTTCATGATGACATTTGACTATCAATTCATAATTAATTAGATGTATTAGTGATGTAAATCTTTCATTAGGTCTATTTCTAGCTACTTCAGCTATTCTTGCAAGTTTCGTTTCCACATTTTCACCTATCTCTGTGTATAGAATATGTTTCCCTTTTAAGATTAATCTTGTGTAATCGCCTTCCCATCCACAGGCATTACTCTGCTTCCTCGGTACTATGCGATTATCCGACTCCCTGTAATATTAGATGTCCTTACTTTGTTATCGCTTGGTTACATCCTATCTCTCTGCGTAGAAATTACAGGGCCTCCCAAGTTAACAATATCATATCTATGTATAGCATGCGGAGGTCTCCGACCCCGGGGTATTATTGTATTCTCGCTTATCGAATACAATAATGTTGCCTTCTGCTCAGTCGACAGCATCGGCCTTTCCCAATCTCCAAGATTTCGAGGCTCAATCCCTTCAGCTAAATGCTTACCGCCTACTACCTAACTGTTTACGCTTAACATCTATGGTTACCCAATAAATGTCCAAAACTCGCTATGAGTGGTTTGCTAAACCTTCCTCAGTAGGATTCCCACCTACTATATGATATGCTCTTTTCTTGGCGCACCGACTGCCCTTATCGAATGAATTTGCGCGGAACGATAGTGAAGCCTTAAACCCCATGTTATTTGATGTCTTCCCCTCCACGGTTTTGATCTTTAAATGTTTTGATAAATATATAATTTTAAATCCATCCTAACACAGTAAATTAATCACACTAAATATTAATTAGAAAGTATTTTTAAGAAAACAATTGACAAAAACAACACTTGTGTCGTATAATTAATTAAAGACAGACATGTCGTTTTCAAGAGAAAGGATTTGTATTATGCTAACTAAAGGACAAAAAACTAGACAATTCATTATCGAAAAATCAATCAATTTGTTTTCAGAAAAAGGATATACCGCTGTTACAATGAAAGACATATGTGAAAAATGTCAGATGAGTCGGGGAGGTGTTTATAGATATTTTTCTTCTACTAAAGAAATTTTCATTGAGATGCTTGATACTGATTTAAATAATAACCGTTCAATAGTGAAAGAAAATATAAAGAAAAAAGTCCCAGCTAAAAAAATTATAGATGCTTACTTTCATCAGGAAATAGAATCTATCTTTAGCGAAAATAATGGACTTCATTTTGCAATTCATGAATTTGCATTTGCAGAACCTGATCAAAGAGAAAGTTTAAATCAAAGGGTTAAAGATAGTGTAAATATAATTAAAATGATTCTTGCATATGGTCAAGAAACACAAGAGTTTAAAGAATTTGATAGAGAAGCTGTTGCTACACATATTATTTATTTTATGGACAGCTTAAAGACATCATCTTCAATATTGGCTATGTCAAAAGAAATGGTAAAAAAACAAATAAATTTATTGAAGGAGTTAATTATATGAAAATAACTGTATTTAATGGAAGCCCTCGAGGAGCAAATAGCAATACACATGTTATTGCTGAGGCTTTACTCAAAGGTGCAAAAAAAGCTGATGCTGAAGTAGAAAACATATTTTTAAGTGAGAAAAGAGTGAATCATTGTGCCGGATGTTTCTCATGCTGGTATAAAACCCCTGGGAAGTGTATTTATAGGGATGATATGGATAATCTTCTTCAAACTTGTTTATCCTCTGATATTGTTTGTTTTGCTACACCAGTTTATTCATGGAATATGACAGCTTATTTAAAGAATTTCATAGATAGACTTATCCCTATTAAACGACCAACTGTTGTAGAAAGTAGTGGGAATTATGATATGGAAAATAATCAAAACAAATTGCCGAAGATTGTAATTATATCTAATTCTGGATTTCCAGGTGAAAATAATTTTGAAACTATGAGAACTGTAATGAAAACAGGAAATCCAATACTTGAAGTGTATAGAAATTGTGGTATGCTTTTAAGAAGCAAGGACCCTGTTGTAGTAAAGGTTATCAAAAAGTATCTAGATGTTGTATTTACAGCAGGCTATGAATTAGCTAGTAATTTATCGGTATCCGAAGAAACGCAAGCTAACTTAAATATGGAATTGATGCCTATAGATGAGTATATTCAATACATTAGCAAAGAAAATTAAGAAAGATTAAAAAAGATAGAGAAAGGAAAAATACTTTTATGGATAATCCAAAACTTGACATTAAACGATTTCTTGATGATTCAGGAAAAATAACTCAGCTATCCTCGAAAAAGAAGTTCCGATTTGCTACACTTAGTTATTTAGCAGATAAATTTGAAGTTAACCGTAATTATACAGAAAAAGAAATTAATGCTATATGCGATGAATGGCACACCTTTGATGATTATTTTTTAATGAGGAGAGAACTTGTTGATAACGGATTATTATGTCGCGTTAGAGATGGTTCTCGTTATTGGAAACCAAAAAAAGATTAGTAGTAGGTGGTTTGCACTGTATCATTTATAACATTATTAATGTTGTTATCTGCAGAATAATATTTTGAATATATCGTATCTTATAACAATGTATTTATCAATCAAATTCAGTCATCTTAGAAATAAAAAAATCCTTTCCACCCCCAATAGATTTTAAGGGGGTGTGGGGGGAAGATTTGTCGAGTAGAAGGCACCTCACGATGCCGAACCCTCACAGATCCGGACGGGCCCAATTCGGGCATCCGGCTCCTCACTCCATCTCACATAAAATCAAAACTATCCATATATATTTACACATATTCTTGCTTTTGGTATGTGTTTATCAATTATATATTTCTTAAATTTCTCCCATATAAAGCTTTTCCTCTGACTTCTTCTATTCAACCATTTAAATAGTATTCTGATAATTGCCTGTCTAAAATTATCTATAGACTTACTATTATCTGTTATTCCATAATATTGATAATGTCCTCTCAACTTGGATTTAACCTTATCTACTATTTCGTTGGTCGTCAACATATTCCTCCTTAGCTTTATCCATCTTGTGAATTCTACTATCTTGGCGTTGATTTTTTTCTTCATCGTCCTACGTTTTACCCTAAATCTACCTTTTCTGCTTGTACTACAGTAGTGAGTAAAACCTAGAAAGTCAAAGGTTTCCGGTTTGCCTCTACCTAATCGTCTGCTGTTACTGGCTGCAAATCTACCAAATTCTATTATCTTGGATTTATCTTCTGCCAGTGCTAAACCGAATTTTGCTAGTCTTTTCTTTAGTACATGAAAGAATATCTCTGCTGCTCTTTTGTATTGAAAGCAGCATACATAATCGTCAGCGTATCGCACTATCTCAGCTTCACCGTTGATACGATAATGTTTGCGAATTATCCCCATAAACCATAGGTCTAGTACATAATGAAGATATATATTTGCCAGTAATGGAGATTTATTGCTCCCTGAGGTGTTCCCTGCTCAGTTGCTGTGAGTTCCCCATCTTCTATTATTCCAGCTTTGAGAAACCTTACTATCAGCCTTTTTATATTCGGATCTGCTATATTTACTCCTATAAATTTCATTAACCATTCATGATTTACATTGTCAAAGAATCCCTTTATATCTGCATCTACCACATAGCTAATTTTCTGCTTTTCTATTACTATGTTTAGCTTCTTTAAGGCGTCATGACAACTTAGTCCTGGTCGAAATCCATATGATATGTCCAGAAATATGGCTTCATATATCGGCTCCAGTATCTTCTTTAATCCCAGCTGCACTAGCTTGTCTTCATATGCTGGTATCCCTAGAGGTCTTACTTTTCCTTTTCCTTTACCTTTGGGTATATATATCCTTCTTACTGGCTGGGGTCTATATGAGTGTGTTTTTAATTTTTTCACAAGAGCACTTATATTCTCTTTTAAGTTCTCCTCATATTCTGCTTTAGTTACTTCATCTACACCTGTTGCCTTACCAGCTTCCAATTCTTGATGACATAACAGCAGTAATTCCTCATTCAGTAAGTGATACAGTGAAGTGAATACTGTCTTTGGATTTTGTTTTGCTTTTATTGCTATCTTTGCTAATTTTGTTGACATTATTTATCCACCCCTGTGTGTGGTTAATGTGTCCTTAACAAATACGATTTCGTGCAGTTTTCCTTTTCTCCACCGGCATTACCCGGCTTCATCAATACTATGAAAACTGTCCGACCCCCTGCAACCTTCAGCATTCTTCCTTTTTATCAGTTGTTTGCTATACTTCTTTTCAGAAGAATTGCAGGGTCTCCTGAGTTATCATATAGTCATTGTATAACATGCCTGGCTCTTAGACCCCGGGGAGGTTTTAAGAAACTAGCCATTAATGTCTCATAAAATGTTGCTTTCCAGATATCTGAAACTGTCAGCCTTTCCCAACTGTACGATTTCGAGGCTCAATCACTTTCAGGCCTATTACCTAACTGTCTACACTTAAATCAATAAATCACTTTATTGACTCCAAGACTCGCTACTGATGATTTGGCTTAATCTTATCAGGTAGGATTTCCACCTACTAAACTATATACCATTGCTCAGTCGTACCAGATAACGTACCAGGGATTTAAGAAGTTCATGAGGTTAGAGCGACCGCTCTTACCGAATGAATTTGGGTGCAGCGATAGCAGAACCGGCAATACTCTGTTATCCGAAGTTTGGTCGTCGCTTACATATTATAAAATTTATCAAACTCTTCTTCTTTCAATTTATAATTCATATTATCTTCTTTTTTCTTGATTTCTTCTTTCATATATTCTTCATACTTAATATAATTAGAAGTCCATTTAAAAGCTCTTGATTGAACTTTATGTTTTACTAACATTTCATCGAGTGAATCGGTAGAGATCTCTAAGTCAGAATAAATATCTTTCCAACTATCTTTTATTTCTGTTAATGTTAAATCAGGTTTAGAATTATAATAGAATAAATTCCCCTTTACAAACTCAGATTCTCCTAAAGCATTTTTCAAATATATTGTCCTTTTTTCTCCTAAATATTTTTTTATTATTTTAAAGTTACAATTATCTGCATAAAGATTTGAAGGCGGATTAAAACCAAACTTTTTATATATTTTTACTGGAAAAAGAATCATAGGATTACATATTACATAAAGAACAATAATATGATGTAATAAAATATTAGTTTGGTGTAAAGCATAAAGAAAATCTTCTAAATCTGGAATTGAAAATCCTCTTGCTTTGGCTGCTAATGATTCAGAAAGTACTGGAACATGAGTATATGAACAAAATTTATAATACAAATTTTTTAGTATCTTTTCACTATTTTCTAATAAATTTTTTAATTTTGGAAAGGTTAAACACTTTTTGTTAATGACATATTCCAATGAGTTTCTAAATGGAGGCTTTTCTTTATTGCCTTTAATCCATTTGTAATATGACTTAAATCCCTTCTCTTTAGAAGAATATGTCCAATATAATTGAAAGATAGAAAGTTCTATAAACGGTCGTAATAATGTAATAGTTGACAAAATGTTTAAATTAAACAAACTTAATATACTCTGCCTTAAATAAAATAAACTTTCATAATAACAGTACTTATTTTGTAATAGAATATCCTCATTTATAAAGTAATCTTTAGAATTAAATGAAATTGAAAAAAGATCTTGGAATTGCATATAAGCTAAAAGACTTATTTTTAATTTTTTAAAATAAGATTTTAATTCTTTGTCTTCTATGTTCTGTTTAACGATATCCTTACCATACTCATTTATTTCTCCTTCAGTAATATTTAATAACTGATCAAATGTATAATCGGGTACCTCACCTTTAAAATACTCAACAAAAATTAAAAAACTGTTTCTAGTATATAACATATCTTTTAGCTTTGATTTTATCATTATAAACCTCCAAATTTTAAACTAGACCAAATTTTGGATAACGTATCCGTATTTCAGAAGTTCCTGAGTTCTAGGGGTCGAGTAAGCGGGGCTTTACAACCCCAACTCCTCACAGAACCGTACGTGCCCTATTTAGGCATACGGCTCTTCACTCGATTATTCACCTAACATAACTAGCACCAGCACCTAATCTATATAAATTTACTTTTATTCTTGGCTTGACAATAGGATATTTCTCCAAGAATATTTCGAACTTCTCCCAGTCAAAGCTTTTCTTTTGACTGCGTCTGTTTAACCATTTATAAACTAGCTTTTGAACCTCATCATACAGGCTATCAATACTTTTGCTGTTATCTGATACTGCATAATAGTTGTATGTTCCTGTTAGTTTTCTGTTTAACTTCCTCATTAGTTCTTTTACTGGAAGAGTTCTATTATATTTTAGCCAGGATTTACATCTCATTATACTACGATGATGTCGCTTATTACTTGTCTTTCTCTTTAGTCGTTTGATTCCATCCTTACATTTACCCATATAATGGGTAAATCCAAGAAAATCAAATGTGTCATTGTCATCATCAGCAGATACATTTACTATCTTAGTTTTCTCTTCTGATAACTCTAAACCGAATTTGGATATTCTTTCTTTCATTGCTTTATAGAAGTATTTTACATCTTCTTTATACTGTAGGCAAAATATTATATCATCTGCGTATCTCACCATGTAAGCTTTACCCTTTAACTCTTTACGCATTGTTTTATTAAACCATAGGTCAACAACATGATGTAGATATAAATTCGCCATAATTGGAGAACAGACTCCACCTTGCGGTGTTCCTTGTGGAGTGTTATATTTTATTCCTGCCTCCATGACTCCAGCCCGAAGAAGTCTCGATATGAGTCGTTGTATATTAGGATCTTTAATTCGATGGTCAATGAATTTCATCATCCACCCGTGGTCTACATTATCAAAGAATCCTTTAATATCTGTATCAACTACATAGTTAATATCATCTCTGTTAACTATTCTTCCTAATATTCTCAAGGCATCATGACAGTTTCTTCCTGGACGAAAACCAAATGAACATTCAAGAAAGTCTTCTTCATATATCGCATTTAGAATCTTTGATAGTGCCTTTTGAACTAGTTTGTCTTCGTATGCTGGAATCCCTAGCGGTCTCTTCTTCCCATTTTCTTTTGGAATATATACCCTTTTCGCAGGTAATGGCCTATATGCCCATCTTTTCATTCTAGCTATTAAGCTCTTAACATTCCCTGGAAGATTCTTTCCATACTCCGCTTTTGTTACTTCATCTACTCCAGCTGCTTTGTTTCCAGCTAGTTCATGATGACATTTGACTATCAATTCATAATTAATTAGATGTATTAGTGATGTAAATCTTTCATTAGGTCTATTTCTAGCTACTTCAGCTATTCTTGCAAGTTTCGTTTCCACATTTTCACCTATCTCTGTGTATAGAATATGTTTCCCTTTTAAGATTAATCTTGTGTAATCGCCTTCCCATCCACAGGCATTACTCTGCTTCCTCGGTACTATGCGATTATCCGACTCCCTGTAATATTAGATGTCCTTACTTTGTTATCGCTTGGTTACATCCTATCTCTCTGCGTAGAAATTACAGGGCCTCCCAAGTTAACAATATCATATCTATGTATAGCATGCGGAGGTCTCCGACCCCGGGGTGTTATTGTATTCTCGCTTATCGAATACTATAATGTTGCCTTCTGCTCAGTCGACAGCATCGGCCTTTCCCAATCTCCAAGATTTCGAGGCTCAATCCCTTCAGCTAAATGCTTACCGCCTACTACCTAACTGTTTACGCTTAACATCTATGGTTACCCATTAAATGTCCAAAACTCGCTATGAGTGGTTTGCTAAACCTTCCTCAGTAGGAATCCCACCTACTATATGATATGCTCTTTTCTTGGCGCACCGACTGCCCTTAACGAAGGGATTTGGGTGAAATGACGGTAGGAATGGAACCTGAAATATATTGTTATACGACGTATGAGCGGTTTTAACTAACAGTACCACGAACAATATAAATAAAGGCAATATATACTTCCCATTTTTTTATTTTTTCTTTTATTATGCTTTTTCTTTTTTTAAATCTTTCTTTTATTAGATTTTCCAGCTCATTAACTTCTTTTTTGTTTACATTATTTTTTAATAAATCTATTCCTATTTTTAAAGTTTCTAAACATTGCTTTTCTCTTACGTTAACAATAAACAACTTCTCTTCTACGCTGTTCCTGTCATCATCTATTACTGTAGGCATAGCAATTCCATCTACTATTATATTCTTGAAATCTAGTTCTTCAAATAATTTTGGTAGCTTACTAAATCCCACCCATAAATTCCTATTTATATGTTCTTTATTTACTTGCTTAAAAGCTTCATCAAATATGCCCCATAATTCTTTTTCTCTTGCTGTTTGTTCAGGGAACATATACGGAGTAGTTGATATAGCATTTTTTGCAGCACTAAACATAACAGATACTACTCCATTTTTTCGGCAAACTCTTTTTTGTTCAGATAAAAATTCTTTGTTTGGTACATGTTCAATAACAGTATGAGAAGTACATGCATCAACACTATTATCTTTTAAAGGTATGATCAATGCATCTCCTTCCCTGTACTTAATGTTGGTGTACCCATATTTATTAGCTTTCTCAGCTGCATATTTAATAAATTCTACATCTCTATCTATACCAATTATATGAGTTTTCTCACTTAACCAACTAGATAACTTTCTTGTTAAAGCCCCAGGACCACAACCAACATCTACTATAGTCATTCCATTTTCCAAGCCTAATAAGTCTAATAATAATTCTTTTCTATCATTTCTAAATCTAATTTCACGACTTAAATCTAAAGTTAATGGCCCCTGTATTTTACTAGACCATAAATCATTACCCATGTTTGCCCCCCTTATCTGATCTTCACTTGCTCATATGTCGTATAACGTTTTTGTGTTTACGACGTTGGTATTCCTGGCATCCTTGCTTTCATAAATTAACAGAAGGATTGGCAGGACTTTTGCTCATCCTTACGCTTAAACCCTATTGCAAAAGTCATGACAAAGCCAATGTCCCGTAGGGTCGCCGGTTTTTGGCGAACGTAAACACTGTGTTATCTGATCGTTTGCCTTTTCTTTTATATTTAGCCATTTAATTCTTATCTCCTTCTTGCATTCTATGTAATACAAATGTTATAATATAAATGAGGTGATAAAATATGAAATATATTAAATTGCGTAAAGTTGGAAATAGTTTCGGGTTTACGGTTCCCAAAGAACTTATAGAAAAATATAATCTCAAAGAAGGCGAAAATTTACATGTAATCGAAAATAATGATGGGTTCACGCTAACACCATATAATCCAGAATTTAAAAAATGGGCTAACGCTTTTGACAAAACCAATAAAAAATATAAAAACACTTTAAAGGAATTATCTAAATGAAAAATATTATATTCATTCCAAAAAAACTTATCCTCTACTTCTATGATCAACTTATTCAAACCTATGGCGGCACCTACGGTATCCGTGATGAAAGGTTACTAGACTCTGCACTTGAACAACCTAAAGCAACTTATGGAGGTAACTATTTACATGATACCTTAATGAAAATGGCTGCAGCATACGGCTATCACTTATGTAATAATCATCCATTCGTAGACGGGAATAAAAGAATTGCTCTTATAGCCATGGATGTTTTCCTACAAAGAAATGGTTTTGAAATTATTGCTTCAGAAAAAGAAACCTACAAAATAATGATACAATTATCATCAGGTGGATTATCAAAAAAAAATTTAGCGACCTGGCTTGAAAATAATACATCTCCATTAACAGATTAAACTTCTGGGATAAAATGAACTGGAAGTTTTTCTGTTTTTTTGTAACAGTCATTATCAACATTCGGGCAAATGTGTCGAGTAGAAGGCACCTCACGATGCCGAACCCTCACAGATCCGGACGGGCCCAATTCGGGCATCCGGCTCCTCACTCCATCTCACATAAAATCAAAACTATCCATATATATTTACACATATTCTTGCTTTTGGTATGTGTTTATCAATTATATATTTCTTAAATTTCTCCCATATAAAGCTTTTCCTCTGACTTCTTCTATTCAACCATTTAAATTGTATTCTGATAATTGCCTGTCTAAAATTATCTATAGACTTACTATTATCTGTTATTCCATAATATTGATAATGTCCTCTCAACTTGGATTTAACCTTATCTACTATTTCGTTGGTCGTCAACATATTCCTCCTTAGCTTTATCCATCTTGTGAATTCTACTATCTTGGCGTTGATTTTTTTCTTCATCGTCCTACGTTTTACCCTAAATCTACCTTTTCTGCTTGTACTACAGTAGTGAGTAAAACCTAGAAAGTCAAAGGTTTCCGGTTTGCCTCTACCTAATCGTCTGCTGTTACTGGCTGCAAATCTACCAAATTCTATTATCTTGGATTTATCTTCTGCCAGTGCTAAACCGAATTTTGCTAGTCTTTTCTTTAGTACATGAAAGAATATCTCTGCTGCTCTTTTGTATTGAAAGCAGCATACATAATCGTCAGCGTATCGCACTATCTCAGCTTCACCGTTGATACGATAATGTTTGCGAATTATCCCCATAAACCATAGGTCTAGTACATAATGAAGATATATATTTGCCAGTAATGGAGATATTATTGCTCCCTGAGGTGTTCCCTGCTCAGTTACTGTGAGTTCCCCATCTTCTATTATTCCAGCTTTGAGAAACCTTACTATCAACCTTTTTATATTCGGATCTGCTATATTTACTCCTATAAATTTCATTAACCATTCATGATTTACATTGTCAAAGAATCCCTTTATATCTGCATCTACCACATAGCTAATTTTCTGCTTTTCTATTACTATGTTTAGCTTCTTTAAGGCGTCATGACAACTTAGTCCTGGTCGAAATCCATATGATATGTCCAGAAATATGGCTTCATATATCGGCTCCAGTATCTTCTTTAATCCCAGCTGCACTAGCTTGTCTTCATATGCTGGTATCCCTAGAGGTCTTACTTTTCCTTTTCCTTTTCCTTTACCTTTGGGTATATATATCCTTCTTACTGGCTGGGGTCTATATGAGTGTGTTTTTAATTTTTTCACAAGAGCACTTATATTCTCTTTTAAGTTCTCCTCATATTCTGCTTTAGTTACTTCATCTACACCTGTTGCCTTACCAGCTTCCAATTCTTGATGACATAACAGCAGTAATTCCTCATTCAGTAAGTGATACAGTGAAGTGAATACTGTCTTTGGATTTTGTTTTGCTTTTATTGCTATCTTTGCTAATTTTGTTGACATTATTTATCCACCCCTGTGTGTGGTTAATGTGTCCTTAACAAATACGATTTCGTGCAGTTTTCCTTTTCTCCACCGGCATTACCCGGCTTCATCAATACTATGAAAACTGTCCGACTCCCTGCAACCTTCAGCATCCTTTTTATCAGTTGTTTGCTATACTTCTTTTCAGAAGAATTGCAGGGTCTCCTGAGTTATCATATAGTCATTGTATAACATGCCTGGCTCTTAGACCCCGGGGAGGTTTTAAGAAACTAGCCATTAATGTCTCATAAAATGTTGCTTTCCAGATATCTGAAACTGTCAGCCTTTCCCAACTGTACGATTTCGAGGCTCAATCACTTTCAGGCCTATTACCTAACTGTCTACACTTAAATCAATAAATCACTTTATTGACTCCAAGACTCGCTACTGATGATTTGGCTTAATCTTATCAGGTAGGATTTCCACCTACTAAACTATATACCATTGCTCAGTCGTACCAGATAACGTATCCGTATTGCCGAAGTTCATGAGCCTTAGCCAGACTTGGCTTAGGTTCATGAATTTGGGTGAAATGACGTCAGGAATGGAACCGGCAATATTTTGTTATCTGATGTAGCCGCAACTCCCCCGTTGTATGCCTTAATTTATTTATCGGTTTTCTTTACATATTCGTGAATACAGCAATCATCTTCTTGCATAAAAGATTTTGAAATAATAAGTTCCATATTTTGATCATATCCCTTGGCTATAGCGAAATCTTGTTTACACTTAAATCTAGAACCTATTTCTGGTCTTCCTAATGACTGAAAAATATCAGCAATCATACATTTATTTGTTTTTATAATTGCCTTATTCTTAGAATCTAATATTACTTCTATTTCCTCGGAGTCATTTTCTAAAAAATGTTTGACATAATTACTCGGGTTAATATTAGGATAATCATTTTCTCTAAGTTCTTTCCCATAATCATATGCAGATTTATATAAAGCTTTTTCAACAATTTCTAAAGCTTCTTCTCCATAATTTTGCTTCAAACTATCGATAACACTTATTACATCATCAGCTTCCCAACCTGAACTCAATTTATATCACCTCATATTTACATTCGCTCATTTACCCAATAATATTTACAGTCTCTAGTTCTTTCCATAAATCCATAATCAATTAAATGTCTTCTAATAGTAGCATAATCAGAATAAATCTCTTTTAACTTTCGATTAATTTGCTTATAATCATATTTTTTACTTGCTTCAAAATTTTTCATTATGTATTTTAAAACAATAACTTTTTTCTTCTCTTTACTAGGTAAAGTGCTGAGTATTTCATTTCCGTTTTCTACCTTAAAATAATTTATAAATACTTTTTCACTTTCTTCTTTGGTAACTTTGTATTTATCTTTAATCATAGCAAGCCCCCTCTCAAATAACATTCAAAAAATACAAACAAGCTGCTATTTGTCGAGTAGAAGGCACCTCACGATGCCGAACCCTCACAGATCCGGACGGGCCCAATTCGGGCATCCGGCTCCTCACTCCATCTCACATAAAATCAAAACTATCCATATATATTTACACATATTCTTGCTTTTGGTATGTGTTTATCAATTATATATTTCTTAAATTTCTCCCATATAAAGCTTTTCCTCTGACTTCTTCTATTCAACCATTTAAATAGTATTCTGATAATTGCCTGTCTAAAATTATCTATAGACTTACTATTATCTGTTATTCCATAATATTGATAATGTCCCCTCAACTTGGATTTAACCTTATCTACTATTTCGTTGGTCGTCAACATATTCCTCCTTAGCTTTATCCATCTTGTGAATTCTACTATCTTGGCGTTGATTTTTTTCTTCATCGTCCTACGTTTTACCCTAAATCTACCTTTTCTGCTTGTACTACAGTAGTGAGTAAAACCTAGAAAGTCAAAGGTTTCCGGTTTGCCTCTACCTAATCGTCTGCTGTTACTGGCTGCAAATCTACCAAATTCTATTATCTTGGATTTATCTTCTGCCAGTGCTAAACCGAATTTTGCTAGTCTTTTCTTTAGTACATGAAAGAATATCTCTGCTGCTCTTTTGTATTGAAAGCAGCATACATAATCGTCAGCGTATCGCACTATCTCAGCTTCACCGTTGATACGATAATGTTTGCCAATTATCCCCATAAACCATAGGTCTAGTACATAATGAAGATATATATTTGCCAGTAATGGAGATATTATTGCTCCCTGAGGTGTTCCCTGCTCAGTTGCTGTGAGTTCCCCATCTTCTATTATTCCAGCTTTGAGAAACCTTACTATCAGCCTTTTTATATTCGGATCTGCTATATTTACTCCTATAAATTTCATTAACCATTCATGATTTACATTGTCAAAGAATCCCTTTATATCTGCATCTACCACATAGCTGATTTTCTGCTTTTCTATTACTATGTTTAGCTTCTTTAAGGCGTCATGACAACTTAGTCCTGGTCGAAATCCATATGATATGTCCAGAAATATGGCTTCATATATCGGCTCCAGTATCTTCTTTAATCCCAGCTGCACTAGCTTGTCTTCATATGCTGGTATCCCTAGAGGTCTTACTTTTCCTTTTCCTTTTCCTTTACCTTTGGGTATATATATCCTTCTTACTGGCTGGGGTCTATATGAGTGTGTTTTTAATTTTTCCACAAGAGCACTTATATTCTCTTTTAAGTTCTCCTCATATTCTGCTTTAGTTACTTCATCTACACCTGTTGCCTTACCAGCTTCCAATTCTTGATGACATAACAGCAGTAATTCCTCATTCAGTAAGTGATACAGTGAAGTGAATACTGTCTTTGGATTTTGTTTTGCTTTTATTGCTATCTTTGCTAATTTTGTTGACATTATTTATCCACCCCTGTGTGTGGTTAATGTGTCCTTAACAAATACGATTTCGTGCAGTTTTCCTTTTCTCCACCGGCATTACCCGGCTTCATCAATACTATGAAAACTGTCCGACTCCCTGCAACCTTCAGCATTCTTCCTTTTTATCAGTTGTTTGCTATACTTCTTTTCAGAAGAATTGCAGGGTCTCCTGAGTTATCATATAGTCATTGTATAACATGCCTGGCTCTTAGACCCCGGGGAGGTTTTAAGAAACTAGCCATTAATGTCTCATAAAATGTTGCTTTCCAGATATCTGAAACTGTCAGCCTTTCCCAACTGTACGATTTCGAGGCTCAATCACTTTCAGGCCTATTACCTAACTGTCTACACTTAAATCAATAAATCACTTTATTGACTCCAAGACTCGCTACTGATGATTTGGCTTAATCTTATCAGGTAGGATTTCCACCTACTAAACTATATACCATTGCTCAGTCGTACCAGATAACGTCCCTGGGGTTTAAGAAGTTCATGAACCTTAGCCAGACTTGGCTTGGTAAATGAATTTGGATGGAGCAACAGCGGAATCTTAAACCCCATGTTAGCTGAAGTACTTTACGGGAAATACCTATTACTTGAAATTATCACAGCACTTCCTCCAACATAAACCTCATTAATTTTATTACCATCATATTTTAATTGAACTTTAATCTTTGAAGGTCTCTTCATACTGTATCCTTGCTCTATGGTGAAGTTACCATTAAATTTATTCCTTAAATAGTTCATCAAGTAACATGCCAGTGCACCGTTTGATGTTCCTGTTGCTGATTCTTCATCTATTCCATACCTTGGTGCAAAATTTCTCGTATGTGCTTCGCAACCATTTATGGTATCTAAACTGAAAGCATGAATTCCTACTACATTATACTTTTTGCTAATTTCTTCTATCTTTTGAATATTGGGTTTTAAACAAAATAATGTCTTTAAATCCTTAACTGGTAAAATAATATCTTTAAGTCCTGTTGATACAACTTGTATTGGCATATCACTTATATAATTCTTGACACTACTTTTAAAGCAATTCTCAATTTCATCCTTATGTATTAATTCAAAATACTCAGGTGTATTCTGTTCCATGTAAATACATCTTTCTTGAATCTTAATCTTCAATACTCCTGCCTTTGTTTCTTGTATATAATCGCCAATATTAATAATGCTTAGATCCCTCAATAAATTAAAAGTTGCAACAATAGCATGTCCACACAAATCTACTTCATCAACCGGTGTAAAAAATCTAATTCTAAAATCAGCCTTACTAGACTTCATTATAAAAGCGGTCTCAGAGTAACCTATTTTTTTTGCTATATTTAGCATTTGTTCTTCATTCAATGAATCTGCATTTAATACAACTCCAGCTGGATTGCCACCGTTAATATCTTCCGTAAATGCAGTTGCTTTATAAATCATATTTGTCATAATCTCAACCTTCTCCAATCAGCTAGTAAAGTATTTCAGCTAACGTATCCGTATTTCAGAAGTCCAGCAACCCTTAGTTAGCTCTTAACTTGGGTTGCTGGATTTGGGTGCAGTAACGAAGGAACGGAACCGAAAATATTTTGTTAGACGCAGTTTGCCGGGCTCTCAACTACTCGCACTGAACATCTTTTCCCATTTTACCCCAACAAGCTCCACTGCATTTTCACCTAATCGCTTTGAATATTCTTCTGCCTTAAGAAATCCAAATACATACCCTGACCGTTTCGGCATATTATTATTGATTTGTTTATGTGGATAACGAGAAAATAGTGGATTACTTAAATCATTATATTTAAGATTATCAACTATCTTTTCTGCTATCTCCACTTTATTTTTCACAACCCACTCAACTGTTTCTTGAGGTACGTAACAATATTCAGACGTTTTAAACCCTGGGTATAATTGTGCAGTAAATAAAGATGCTAATCCTTCTGTCGTTAATCTTTCCCCTATACAAGACTCAAAGATATTATTTTTCATTAATGATTGTCTTAGCCAATGATGACATTCGTGTGATAATAAAAATCTAATTTTACTTATATCATCTTTTACAGATTCCAAACAAATAACAGTTATTTCTTGTCCGGTATGCTCTATAGAATATATATTTGATACTCCTAAACCAACAATAATATATATATCTTTATCTATAACTACTTCACCAAATTTATTCAATATATTTTCAGCTAGCTCAATAATTTTATCCTCAAATTCTTCTGCTTTTTCTAGTTCTAAAAGTAAATTATTATAATAACATTTTCCCAATTGATCAATCTTGGACAATATTTCTTTCTTTGATGAAAAACCTTTTGGAGTAAAATGAATATCATTTAATAATTTCCAATGTACTTTAAAATATATTTTTATTATAGAATCTACCCACATACTTTCGTCATTACAAATATTATTGGCTTTAATAAAATCACGGTATATCCAATGGAATTTTAACAAACATCCTCACCAACTTTATTTTTTATTTTCTAGGCAAATTGAGTGTAACATAACCGTATTGCCGAAGTCCATCAGACCTTAGATAGCTCCTATCTTGGTCTGATGGATTTGGACGAAATGACGTCAGGAATGGAATCGGCAATATTTTGTTGAACAAAACTGCTGACACAGTGGCTTTTTCCTAGCATAACATATAATCCTCAAATAAGTCTATTTAATTTCACCACATCTTTATGTAAAATAGAATAAAAAATTTTAAGGAGATGTGGTTTATGACAGTTTTCAAAGAAAAAATGATTCAGGACATGAAGTTAAGAAATTTCAGTAGTAGAACCCAGGTTTGTTATCTCAGACATATTGAACATTTTGAGAACTTCTTTGATTCTGATGCTGATTCTCTTAATTCAGATCATATCAGAGAATTTCTTGCTCATGCCATTGATGTAAGAAATTTAAGTACAGGATATGTTAATCAGGCATATAGTGCTCTGCGCTTCTTTTTTGAGTCAACCCTTGATCAACACTGGGATATTAAGTATATTCCCAAAGTTAAAAAACAGAAAAAACTCCCTGTTATCCTCTCCAAAAAAGAAATTCAGGCTATTTTTGATAGGGTTAATAATCTTAAACACAAGGGTTATTAAAATCTTTGCTAATATAAATCACTCCCAATATTTTATTATTTAATCAAATATTCACCTAATACATGCATAAAATAACGCTTAAACAGTTAATTGTCACAAGTCGATACCAAGCATGCACGGTATTTTGCGACCAATTTCATTTAACGTAACCGTATTGCCGAAGTCCATCAGACCTAGATAGCTCCTATCTTGGTCTGATGGATTTGGACGAATGACGCCAGGAATGGAGTCGGCAATATATTGTTATCTGATGTTCGGCTGCTTTTAATTTTTCTTATTCCTATTCTCCCAACTACTATAAAGAAATTCAGAAGTCGTTTTGGAACTATTTACTGCTAACATAGCATGCCTATATTCTGGTTTATAATATCCCTTTTTTAATTTGCCATGGGCATCACTTAATTCATTTCGTAAACTTGAAATTCCATTAATAATAGAGAAAAATCCAGAACTAATTTGTTTTAAAGAATCATTATTATAAATCTGCTTCATCAACAGCATCAGCCTATCCCAATTTGCGTTCGATTTCGAGGCTCAATCCCTTCAACTTACTGCTTACCGCCTACTATCTAACTGTTTACCCTTAACATCTATGGTTACCCAAAAGATGTCCAAAACTCGCTATGAGTGGTTTGCTAAACCTTTCTCAGTGGGAGTCCCACCCACTATATGATATGCTCTTTGCTTGGCGCACTGACGAAGGAACGGAACCGACAATATATTGTTAGGCGATGAAATCAATGGCAACAGCCAATAACAACTTCTTATTATATTGATAAAATGAAGTCCACCTAAATGTATTATCTCATTATAATCATATTGCTCATAATCTTTCCAGCATCTCATAACTCAGTGTACGAAATACCTGACAAAAATTATGAAATCCATCCTGCCCTATAATATAAATATTGGGCATATAGTCCATTCTTGCTTTTGAATACATGATTCGTTCCAAGCCGTTATCCATAGCTATATGATTGCTTAAAGCCACATCTACTTTTTTACACATTGCTTCATTGATAAAGTAATCTAATGACTTGACATATTGTTTCACTTCATCCTTTGTCCACGGTGGTGTTGTACCTCCCCATAATGCAGCCATATGTATTTCTCCATCTTCTTTAACAGGAAATATGTAACTTAATCCTCCCGGAGTATGACCCGGCGTGTCATAAACATATATTGTTTTATCACCTAATGTTATGGTATCACCATCATAAATATAAGTATCAATATTATAATCTTTCCACGTTTCCGGTCTATCAGGTTTTGTTGGGTTTTCTCTCCAAAAATTGTCATCTACTTTAGAAAGATATGTATTAACATGATATTTTTCAACAAACCATCTCCCACATCCTGTATGGTCAACATGTCCATGTGTTAGAACCAGTTTTTTTATTGTATCAGGATTCCACCCTACATTTTTAATTGCATCTACAATTGCCCCAAAAGCTTCTTTTGCCGGCCAAATAGCATCTATTACTATGAGCCCTTCACTTGTCTTTAGTATAAAACAATTCGTTTGTTTTTGTGCAACAATTAACAAGTCGTCAAAAATCTTAGCATGGATAAAGAATGACATATCCTCCATTTCTTTGATTGTTTCTAGTAATAACAGGCTTATTTAATCTATTCATTTAATATACACTCCTCTGTACAATATTAATTTTATAGTTGTACAAAGGATAAACAATTCTTGGGATGCATGCGCAAAAATATCTTCATGACTTCACCTTCTTCTCTACAAATTTATCATTTCATTTTTCTATATTACCATAATCATTATTTAAAAGAAACTAATTGATTCTTTCGCCTAACGTACCAGGGGTTTAAGAAGTTCCCGAATCTTAGGGGTCGAGTAAGCGGGGCTTTACAACCCCAACTCCTCACAGAACCGTACGTGCCCTATTTAGGCATACGGCTCTTCACTCGATTATTCACCTAACATAACTAGCACCAGCACCTAATCTATATAAATTTACTTTTATTCTTGGCTTGACAATAGGATATTTCTCCAAGAATATTTCGAACTTCTCCCAGTCAAAGCTTTTCTTTTGACTGCGTCTGTTTAACCATTTATAAACTAGCTTTTGAACCTCATCATACAGGCTATCAATACTTTTGCTGTTATCTGATACTGCATAATAGTTGTATGTTCCTGTTAGTTTTCTGTTTAACTTCCTCATTAGTTCTTTTACTGGAAGAGTTCTATTATATTTTAGCCAGGATTTACATCTCATTATACTACGATGATGTCGCTTATTACTTGTCTTTCTCTTTAGTCGTTTGATTCCATCCTTACATTTACCCATATAATGGGTAAATCCAAGAAAATCAAATGTGTCATTGTCATCATCAGCAGATACATTTACTATCTTAGTTTTCTCTTCTGATAACTCTAAACCGAATTTGGATATTCTTTCTTTCATTGCTTTATAGAAGTATTTTACATCTTCTTTATACTGTAGGCAAAATATTATATCATCTGCGTATCTCACCATGTAAGCTTTACCCTTTAACTCTTTACGCATTGTTTTATTAAACCATAGGTCAACAACATGATGTAGATATAAATTCGCCATAATTGGAGAACAGACTCCACCTTGCGGTGTTCCTTGTGGAGTGTTATATTTTATTCCTGCCTCCATGACTCCAGCCCGAAGAAGTCTCGATATGAGTCGTTGTATATTAGGATCTTTAATTCGATGGTCAATGAATTTCATCATCCACCCGTGGTCTACATTATCAAAGAATCCTTTAATATCTGTATCAACTACATAGTTAATATCATCTCTGTTAACTATTCTTCCTAATATTCTCAAGGCATCATGACAGTTTCTTCCTGGACGAAAACCAAATGAACATTCAAGAAAGTCTTCTTCATATATCGCATTTAGAATCTTTGATAGTGCCTTTTGAACTAGTTTGTCTTCGTATGCTGGAATCCCTAGCGGTCTCTTCTTCCCATTTTCTTTTGGAATATATACCCTTTTCGCAGGTAATGGCCTATATGCCCATCTTTTCATTCTAGCTATTAAGCTCTTAACATTCCCTGGAAGATTCTTTCCATACTCCGCTTTTGTTACTTCATCTACTCCAGCTGCTTTGTTTCCAGCTAGTTCATGATGACATTTGACTATCAATTCATAATTAATTAGATGTATTAGTGATGTAAATCTTTCATTAGGTCTATTTCTAGCTACTTCAGCTATTCTTGCAAGTTTCGTTTCCACATTTTCACCTATCTCTGTGTATAGAATGTGTTTCCCTTTTAAGATTAATCTTGTGTAATCGCCTTCCCATCCACAGGCATTACTCTGCTTCCTCGGTACTATGCGATTATCCGACTCCCTGTAATATTAGATGTCCTTACTTTGTTATCGCTTGGTTACATCCTATCTCTCTGCGTAGAAATTACAGGGCCTCCCAAGTTAACAATATCATATCTATGTATAGCATGCGGAGGTCTCCGACCCCGGGGTATTATTGTATTCTCGCTTATCGAATACAATAATGTTGCCTTCTGCTCAGTCGACAGCATCGGCCTTTCCCAATCTCCAAGATTTCGAGGCTCAATCCCTTCAGCTAAATGCTTACCGCCTACTACCTAACTGTTTACGCTTAACATCTATGGTTACCCAATAAATGTCCAAAACTCGCTATGAGTGGTTTGCTAAACCTTCCTCAGTAGGAATCCCACCTACTATATGATATGCTCTTTTCTTGGCGCACCGACTGCCCTTAGGTTTATGAATTTGGATGCAGCGTAGTAGAATCTTAAATACCATGTTATGTGTAGTGTGGCCATACACCTACGTTATTAACTTTTTTAATATTATTTTTGTTTCTTCTGGGTTTTCTACCATAGGAAAATGACAAGAATCACTTATAATATTTATATTTTGCCTAGATATAAGATCATCTGGTAAATCCAACTCAGATATTATTTTGTTTTTATTATTTATTCCTCTATTTCCATATATTAAGTTTACCTTACAATTTATATCTTTGAGGGATGATATCATATTTAAATCTCTTAACTTATTTTTCAAGACTTCTGAGTAATTATTCTTCTCATTATTTAACATATTTAATATTTTGCCTTTAATTTCATCTGATGTATTGTCCATTACAATATTTCTAAAGAATGGTGAAGGAGTATTTAAATACGATTCAAGCAAAATTATATTTTTAATTTCACTTCTCTTCCGGGCAACATTTAATGCAACCAATCCTCCCATACTATGGCCAACTATATATTCAATATCTTCTTTTGATAGATATGCGTTTTATAATCCATTCTGTAAAATCTTCAATCTTATCATATCTTTTTGTTTCTGTAGGCCAATCTATAATCTTACCACTAAAATCATTATATATTTCTCTTTCTAATGGTTCCCAAATATAGCTGGTACAAGCGTATCCTGGTAAAAATAATCCTATCATTATCAGCTCTCTCCTTTCCTGCCAACAAAATTTGCTATCTGGCCACATTTCACATAACGTCCCGCAGGTTTACGAAGTTCCAGTGCCTTACATAGCTCTTATGTTAGGCACTGGAATTTGGGTGGAACGATAGTGGAACCGTAAACCTTGCTGTTATATGATGTCGAAACTCTCCTGTGAGTTATCTAGTCTATTATTTTAAACTCATGTAGAAAACAGTTGTTTCTTCCCCATATTCATCAACTGTATTTTCTAAAAATGTCCATCCTCTTTTTTGGTAATACTCTGCTGTATGCTCTGTTCTTAAATAAATTTTAGTATAACCCATCTCTTTACACTTCTTAAATACAGTATTAATTAATGCTTCAGCAATTTTATTTCCCCTAAAATTTTCATCAACATATAATCCAGCAAGCCATGGTGTTAGATCTTCTCTTGTACCTAAGTCATTATCAAAAATAGAAATAACTCCAGCACACATTCCATTAACAATAGCAATAAATGAAATAGGAAATTCATCTATATTTCTATTTTTAAACCTTTCTATGACGAATTCTAGAGACTTTTCTCCTTTTTCTTCAACAAATTCTTTGTATATCCAATTCGATACTTTTTCTACACTATCTGGATGATATACTATATTATCAATTTTCATGTTTACCACCACAATAATAACCCCCTCTTTTGTTTGTAAGTTTTTGAGTTTCGATTTCATATAACGTCCCTGGCATTTACGACGTTGTCCATCCCGGACTTAGCCAACCACATAAATAAACCTAGGGTTGGCAGGGTTTTTGCATATCCTACATATAATGCCTAATTGCAAAAATCATGACAAAGGCAATGTCCGTAAGGTAGGCTGGTTTTTAGCCGTAACGTAAATGCACATGTTCTACGAAGTGCGTCATTTTTTTAATAATTTTCACCAAAGATATCTTTTTGCGACCACATAGATAAATTTCCAACTTGATCTTTAGACATTACTTCTTTACTCTCCCATTCTAAAGAAAGACTAAGGTATATAATTGCACTTTTTATTATATAAAATAGTAACTCAAGATTATCATTAAGCTCACATGGTGAAATATGGTAAGAATCGTATCTTTTGTCATGTCCAGTTTCTATATCCATCTCTTTTATATCTATAAACTCATGAACCATTTTATTTCTAAGATTTTTTAAACTAGAGTATATATTTCCATCTTGAAAATCTCTAGAAAGACTATGTAAAGCTAATAATTGACGATTCCCAGTATTTTGTATAATTTTTTTGAAATTACTTTTTGTTAATGAACTAAAATAAGTATCTTCATTTTTTTCTATTTTAAAATAAACAAAGATGAAATTAGCTATCTTATCTAGGACATTATACAACTTAACAGATGCAGTTTTTAACACACCGTAGTTAATAGAATTATGATTGTAATCTAATGTAGAAATATACTTTGTAATTTGGTTATATTTATCCTCTATATGATTAACCATATAATATAAATATCTTACTGATACAAAATCCTCAATAATTTGGTTAAATAATTTTATAGAATATCCTATCCGTTCACCATATACGTGGTTATCATTTTTTCTGTCTTCCTTCAAATTTGATATTAATGGTGGAAATATATCATCCTTAAAACTACAATCCTTACAAATATTTAATCCAAAATGATAATTTAAAAATAAATTCTTCTTAAATATGAAATTTTTATACTTATCTTTGACTTGTTTCGTATTATTTCGTTTTAAATTATTGCATTTAATAATATTATTTAAATGATTAAGTCTAGACTCAAAAATAGAAACCGCTGTTGTATTACCTTGATTTTCTATCCTATTATCATCAAGTGCTCTTTCAAATAAATCTCTAGATAAAAACAACATTTCTGTTTGTTTCTTTCTTTCTGGCAATAAATTATAATAATAATAGATTGCTTCTGCCTTATTACCCAATGCCATCCCAAAGTTAGGATCAACAGCTAGTACTTTATCATAATAAAATATAGCCTCAGAGTTTCTTCCATAATAATCTAAAATATTTCCTATATTAGTATTAGCTCTTGAGTAACTATCATCAAATGATTTTTGAACTTTGTTAAAAATACTCATAGCTTCAACTAATTCATCTTCTTCCAATAAATTTTCAATATTTTTATTTGGATATTTTATATCACCTTTAGTAAGAATTAGATTTCCAATATCATAATTTAGTTTATTTTTACGATGATCATCAAATGAATCAATAGTTCTTTTTATTCTCTTAATTGCATAGTTTAATATTTTTTCACTTTTTGTATCTATACCAATATTTGCTATAAAACCATTTACATTTAACTTATAAAAAGGGTCATCTTTATATTCTTTATCTAGCTCTCCAATAGCTCTAAAAATGTCTTCTTCCTCAAGATTTTCTTTTTTTACTTCATCATTAATATAGTTAAACGATTTTAACACTTCATCATTTATATAAGAATTCATAACTCTATCACCTCTTGATTTAGCATTTCGTAGAACGTCCCGCAGGTTTACGAAGTTTCTGAATCTTAGCCAGACTTGGCTTAGTTTCAGAAATTTGGGTGAAGCATAGCGGAACCGTAAACCTTGCTGTTAAGTGAAGTTGGTCACTCACACAAGTTATTATTATCTGTAAAATTATAATTCTATATTTACTAATTCATCAGTAATTATCCCTTCTTCGCCCCATTCATTTGTATTTCCTTCTTTATAATTTTTATATACATCAAGTATAAATTTTTGGTCACTTGTTCGTGGTTCAACATTTTTTAGTACCTCATTAATTTCATTTTCACTTGTAAGAAGATTTAGATTCTCCTTCTTAATTGTATATTTATATTTCTGCCCATATGATAATGTAATAATATCATAAATTAATCTAAATATGTTATCTTCATTAATTATATTCTTAATATATGCTTTGAATGTAGTAGGATCATCTTCATAAAGCTTACAAAGACTACGTACATTATCTCTGTTATAATATAAATCATCATATATATCTATACAATTATTGATTATATCATCACCCATATTTTTGTATAATTCTTTCATCTTTTCTTTTCTTCCCTTTTTATTTTTTCTTTCCCTATCATGTTTAAACCAATACAATATCTGATATATTACATCCATCTTTCCATATTCTCCATCTATTGTGTTTATAAATTCATTATATTGTTTATCAGTTATATTTTGAAGTAACTCCCATATTATAACAGCAACCCTTGATTGTGCATTAAGAGCAAAAAATGCATTCGTATCATCTATGTCGTAAAATTTTTCAAATAATATTTTAGCTAAATTAAAACAAGCACTACAATTTAAATCTTCTATATAAAATTGCATTCGCTCAAATACTTCTTTATGATAAGAAGGATGTGCTGATTCTAAGAAATCATTAAATAATTCTAAACAATTATTATAACTTTTTATTTTATTTAAATTTCCAACGAAATCCTCAACAAGTTCTCCTATTAAAATAAATTGATTAATTGTATTAGTAAAATATAAATCAAAATATTTAGCACTACATATTCTTCGTTTTTTTGTGATTTCAGAATATAAACCATCAGAATAATATATACCATCATATTCTAAAGCTTGTCCTTTTTTGTACCTATCTACATAAGGGAAAATCTCTGCCAAAATATCTATATAACTAGAATTATTCTCATGGGAAAGAAGTTCATCTAAATAATTTTTAGCGTTATCATTAAACTGTTCTTTATTAAAAGACAAGGAATAGGTTTCTCCATCTTGGATTTTATCATGAGAGATAAAATATACTCTATTTTGATATATTTGTTGGTATAAAGGCAAATTATATAAACGTATGTATTCGATAATCATTAAGTCTCTTTTATTTAAGTAACTTGGCTCATTAAATACTACACTAACAACAGAATTTATAAATCTCTTAAAATCTCTAACATCTTTATTTTGTCTACTCATACACTCAATTATTGAATTATAATAGTTGAGATTTTGTTCACTTTCACCATACTTAATAAGCAAATTATCTAAACATTTTTTAAATACCCTCTTTAATACACTTTTATTTACTTTTGGTACACGTATTTGCATTTGAATTACTTTTTTTAAATATTGATAATCTATATTTAAATTATTAAAAATCTTGTTTATTTGGGAATTATCAAAAGAAAGTATATATGTCACCCTTTCAAAGTCTAATACATTACCAACTAGTTTAAAAAGCAAGACAACATTTTCATTCTCAGCTCTATCTATATTATCAATAAAGAAAACGACTTTTTTTCCACACAATTTAAGATAATCGTTTATTTTATTTTTAAGAATATTTATATCAGTTGAATAATTAAATAAACTTCTGAAAATACGTCCATTTTTTGGGATACCAAAGATATTTTTTGATATTTCTTCAGCAATGTTTTTGGTTGCTAAAGTACTATATTTTAATCCTGATTTTCTAATAATAATATCAAACATATTATAAAACAGACTTTTCTGATCATGATATGACCATGGGTCAAATTCATCTATCATTATAATATTTCGATTTTCTTTTTCCAGTTTTCTTTTGACATTATTAATTATAGTTGTTTTCCCGCTACCCCATTCGCCTTCTAAACTAATTACAAATTTTCCATTTGGATTAGACCGTAAAATAGCACTATATAACTGATTAATTATATTATCTCTTTCTAATAAATCATAATCAACTTCTTTTTCATTTACTAATATTGATTCATCTTCTTTTCTTTCAAAATCTCCAGTGAAAATTTCTTTCAGATCAAGAATATTAGTTTGATAATTCTCTGCTTCTTCTATATTTATTTTTAAGCGAAGAGCCCTAATAATCATTATAATAATAAAAAAACATATTACACTTATAAGAATAATCATTTTATACATACTTAAATTATTATATAAAGCAATAATAACTCCATATATTAAACTTGATATCATTAAAGTAAAAGAAAGAACATCCAAAATGTTTATTGAAGCCATTTTAAAAGTGTCATAAAATTTCAATTCCAATCCTATTATAACTAAAATCAGAACGGACGCACCAAAAATAATAGGTCCTACATTTTGAAATATCAAATATTTTGATGGTAAGTTTAATATATCAACTATTATTAAGAAAGTAGAGATAGTTACTGAATATTTGAGTAATTTCAAAAAAGAATTGTTTTTAGTAAGATTTTTTAAATATAATTTCATAAATATACCTCCATTATTACTATAAATAAATGTTTATAATATATCATCAAAAGACCAATTTCACTTAACGTAACCGTATTGCCGAAGTTCAGCAACCTTAGTTAGCTCTTAACTTAGGTTGCTGAATTTGGTTGGATGAAATGACGTTAGGAATGAAATCGGCAATATCTTGTTACACGAAGTACCGGACGTCTTCACTTTAATCTTTTCCATTTTGCATTTCTTCCTTTTCCCAGAACTTCAATTATTCCCTCTTCTTTTAATTTGCTAAAAACCCTATTAATTGTAGATTCTGAAACATCAGGACATGCATTTCTTATATCTTCTTTTGTAAAGGTTCCTAATACACTCTTTATTGCTTGTTCTACCCTATCGCTCTTGTTTCCACTTCTACTCTTTATTAATCCTACTCTTTGTTCAAATTCTTTATAAGCTGCTAATAAAGTTCCTAAAAAGTAGTCTAACCATATAAACAGGTTATGATTGCCTTTATGCCAGCCTATTGATGATTGATTAAGCGTTTCATAATAACTAGCTTTACTTTCCTCTATTATTTTCTCTAAACTAATATATCTTCCAACTATATAATTGTACTTATATAGTAATAATAATGTCAGTAGTCTTGAAATTCTACCATTCCCATCATTAAATGGATGAATACATAAAAAGTCTAAAATAAATGTTCCTATCAAAATCAATGGTTCTATTTTTTCTTCCTTCATTTCATTATTTAAGTAGTCACATAATCCCATCATATAATTAGGTGTATCAGAAGCAGATACTGGTCTGAATCTTACAAATTTTTCCCCAGTGGGTAAAATCTCGCCAATTATATTATCTTGATTTTTCCATTTGCCACCTTCAGCTGAAATATACCTATAAAGGTCTCTATGTAATTGTAATATAATATTTGAATTAATTGGAATAGCATCAAAAGAAGTATGTATTGTATTTAATACATCTCTATAACCAGCAATTTCTCCTTCAGAACGGTCTTGAAGCCTAGTATCATCTTTCATAATAGCTCTTAGACGCTTATCTGTAACAACTATTCCCTCAATACTGTTTGATGCTTTCGTACTTTGTATAATTGCTACATCTTTTAATCTTTCTAATGCTTGTGGTGCTTGATTTATATATAAATCTTGTTTTCCTTTATATTCATTTATTTTACCTATTAACCTAACAATATTCATTGGTATATTCTCATTAACAAGTTTTTTATCTTTAAACGACATCATAAACATAGTCACCCTTTCTTTATTATGTTCACTATAATCTTTATGACTATATTTATTATACCACAATATTATTCAATTTACTATAAATATGTTCATTTAAGCTTAAATATGAGTATTATAAATTATTTTTAGCTACACAGGTATTTCGTGTAACGTTTATGTATTGCCGAAGTCCATCAACCCTTAGTTAGCTCCTAACTTGGGTTGATGGATTTGGGTGAAACGACGCCAGGAGTGTAACTGGCAATACTGTGTTATCCGAAGTCATAAGGTCTTACCTATCAATAACTTCTACTTCTATATTTATAGACTTGTCCCAATTATACCCTGAAGGAATAATTGAAATTTGAGTATTTCCAATTTTACATGCCAGAAAATACTCTTCTTCATATGTTAAAGCTCCTCCAGCTCTATATAAAATTCTTTCAGTTACACCCGTATTTTCACGAATTAGGTATAATTTTTGTCCTCTATATAAAGTAACATTAGTATCCTGAATAAGTACATTTTCTTCTTTGTCTATTGAGTATGCTATTCTTTTATCATCAAGTGAATATGGAATATGAGGTTCGGTTATTAATTGTGTTCCCAATATATACGTCCCATTCCATTCAAAAAGAATAGCTTGTTTACCTTTCTTTTCAATAAGTTGATTATTTAATATTCTCAACTGTCCTTGAAAAATATTATTCCTTTGCAATAATATTTTGAACTCATTCTCTTTATACCCAATAACAGTATAACTTAGAAATCCACCACTACCTGCCTTAGTAGTAATTATTAGAACATCGTTATTATTATCAAGCATTTTATTGGTATAACTATTAATTGCTGTAAAAGGCTCTATATCTTTATCAAAAACTTTTTTCCATTTCTTCTTCTCTATATCATAGGTTAATAAAGCTACATATAATCCATTATTATTATTTTTTTTATATCTTCCTTTAATAAAAAGATCATCATTTTCATTACTTTTAATATTTGCATACAAAGTTTCCTGAATATGTAAATCATCTGGAAGCAAAGTAATATAATCATATGGTGAAATATTATTTCTCGACATTTTTCTGCTTTTCATATTATTATTAGATTTCTTTTCAAATGACTTAGAAATTAGTTTTTTATCATCAGCTGTACTAATGTCTTTTAATTTAATCTTAATGCTTCTTGCAAGTTTTTCAAATTGTTTATTTACTTCTTTTGTATTGAAATTATCAAATCTATAAGCTCTCCAGTCTTCATATTGCCTTGAAGATATTACTTTAACTAACTCATCATTTGTTCTTCCTTTATTTTCGAGTTCTTCTGTTTCAATAAAATATATAGGAAAAATTAAATTTCTTTTTCTTAGTCTTTTTTCTCTATTTATAAATAATTCTAACTCCTCTCTACAAGGACTACTTTTAAAATAACTTGGAGTTATTATAGGAAATAAAAATGTAACTTCATTTAATGAATCTTCAATTTGTTTTTTCCAATTATCGCCCCAATTAAGACTTTTTCTGTCCTGAAATATTATAAATTCCTCTCCAGTCTGTGCTCTTACTTCTCCACTTAGTTGCTCAGCGAACTTTGTTAACTTTCCTTTATTATGGTCATCATCAAAATGTGTATAGCTTAAAAATCCCATAGGGTCTAATTGCATTCAAAAAACCTCCCAATTATTATGATTTGTCGAGTAGAAGGCACCTCACGATGCCGAACCCTCACAGATCCGGACGGGCCCAATTCGGGCATCCGGCTCCTCACTCCATCTCACATAAAATCAAAACTATCCATATATATTTACACATATTCTTGCTTTTGGTATGTGTTTATCAATTATATATTTCTTAAATTTCTCCCATATAAAGCTTTTCCTCTGACTTCTTCTATTCAACCATTTAAATAGTATTCTGATAATTGCCTGTCTAAAATTATCTATAGACTTACTATTATCTGTTATTCCATAATATTGATAATGTCCCCTCAACTTGGATTTAACCTTATCTACTATTTCGTTGGTCGTCAACATATTCCTCCTTAGCTTTATCCATCTTGTGAATTCTACTATCTTGGATTTATCTTCTGCCAGTGCTAAACCGAATTTTGCTAGTCTTTTCTTTAGTACATGAAAGAATATCTCTGCTGCTCTTTTGTATTGAAAGCAGCATACATAATCGTCAGCGTATCGCACTATCTCAGCTTCACCGTTGATACGATAATGTTTGCCAATTATCCCCATAAACCATAGGTCTAGTACATAATGAAGATATATATTTGCCAGTAATGGAGATATTATTGCTCCCTGAGGTGTTCCCTGCTCAGTTGCTGTGAGTTCCCCATCTTCTATTATTCCAGCTTTGAGAAACCTTACTATCAGCCTTTTTATATTCGGATCTGCTATATTTACTCCTATAAATTTCATTAACCATTCATGATTTACATTGTCAAAGAATCCCTTTATATCTGCATCTACCACATAGCTGATTTTCTGCTTTTCTATTACTATGTTTAGCTTCTTTAAGGCGTCATGACAACTTAGTCCTGGTCGAAATCCATATGATATGTCCAGAAATATGGCTTCATATATCGGCTCCAGTATCTTCTTTAATCCCAGCTGCACTAGCTTGTCTTCATATGCTGGTATCCCTAGAGGTCTTACTTTTCCTTTTCCTTTACCTTTGGGTATATATATCCTTCTTACTGGCTGGGGTCTATATGAGTGTGTTTTTAATTTTTCCACAAGAGCACTTATATTCTCTTTTAAGTTCTCCTCATATTCTGCTTTAGTTACTTCATCTACACCTGTTGCCTTACCAGCTTCCAATTCTTGATGACATAACAGCAGTAATTCCTCATTCAGTAAGTGATACAGTGAAGTGAATACTGTCTTTGGATTTTGTTTTGCTTTTATTGCTATCTTTGCTAATTTTGTTGACATTATTTATCCACCCCTGTGTGTGGTTAATGTGTCCTTAACAAATACGATTTCGTGCAGTTTTCCTTTTCTCCACCGGCATTACCCGGCTTCATCAATACTATGAAAACTGTCCGACTCCCTGCAACCTTCAGCATTCTTCCTTTTTATCAGTTGTTTGCTATACTTCTTTTCAGAAGAATTGCAGGGTCTCCTGAGTTATCATATAGTCATTGTATAACATGCCTGGCTCTTAGACCCCGGGGAGGTTTTAAGAAACTAGCCATTAATGTCTCATAAAATGTTGCTTTCCAGATATCTGAAACTGTCAGCCTTTCCCAACTGTACGATTTCGAGGCTCAATCACTTTCAGGCCTATTACCTAACTGTCTACACTTAAATCAATAAATCACTTTATTGACTCCAAGACTCGCTACTGATGATTTGGCTTAATCTTATCAGGTAGGATTTCCACCTACTAAACTATATACCATTGCTCAGTCGTACCGGATAACGTACCAGGGATTTAAGAAGTTCATGAACCCTAGCGCGACGCGCTTGGTGAATGAATTTGGATGGAACGATAGTGGAATCTTAAATCACATGTTATACGCTGTACCAGACTGCTTACGTAATCAACTTTAAGAAAGTCTTTTTAATTTATATGCTCTTGGTTTAAAACCAAATTCATTATAGAAGTCCAAGGCATTTTCATTGCCAACTGCAACAAATATAAAAATGTCATCTATTCCATTTTCATCTAACCACTTTAAAGATAATTCCATCAATTTTTTCCCTATTCCATTACCTCTATAGTTTTCTTCTACATAAATTGAATCAACTTCACCCACATTGTCAGGACTTATAGAAGTTATTGAATAACAAATTATTTTATTTTCATCATTATATCCTGCCATGATTTTTAATTTATTATCTTTTATCTTATTAATGCGCTTTTCAAAATTATTTTGTTTAAACTCTTCTCTGAATTCTGAACATTGTATATGATGCTCATTTAATTTTTGCCATAATGGTTTTACTAAATCAATTTCATTCATAGATAATTCTTTAAATGTTATTTCCACTATATCACTTCTTTCTTTTTTTATGTCTGGTATTGCGTATAACGTACCAGGGATTTAAGAAGTTCGTGAATCTTAGGGCGACGCCCTTGATGAACGAATTTGGATGAAACGTAGTGGAATCTTAAATCCCATGTTATACGCTGTAGTGGCGCCCCCGTAATTAACCAATAATTTATTGACAAAACAATGAATAATGGTATATACTATGATATATACTAATACTATTAATTTAAGTCCAGCTAAGAAAAGTCAATAGCTAAATTGAAAAAAATTAAAAAAGTTTTTTCAGAAAAATAGGTAACTTTAAATAGAACTTGATCAATTAGTGAAAAAGTTAAAAAATGTAAAACTATATTTCTGAGTATTTTTATGCAGCTTGTAGTTTAAACTTGGTATATTTCAGACAATGCTCTTCTGGAGTTCTAATCTCAAAAGGTTTGTTATCTCTCAATATTGCAAATATGATGTTGCAAACTTTATGCATAACAGCTCCCAGAGCAACCATTTTGGGTTTAGATTGACATTTCTTGAGATAATAACTTCTTAAAACAGGATTAGTATCTCTGCCTTTACGGTCTCTAGATATTGATTGTAATGCCATTGTGAATATAGTTCTACGTGCTAGCCTAGATCCTCTTTTAGAGATCTTGACATTCGTACCATTAAAGTTACCAGATTGCTTTACTTCTGGATCTAGACCAAAGTAGGCATACAACTGCTTAGGTTTCTGGAAGGCTGAGAAGTCACCAATCTCACACATAAGAGTGACTGCACTCAGGAAGCCAGCAACTTTAAATGATTCTATAAGATGAATTTGTTTTACAAAGGGTTCATCTTCATGGGTGTCTACAAACTGGTGCATCTGTTCCAGCAAATGGTTGATTTCAGCATCATACTTTTGTATGAAGCCAATATAGTGTTGAATAAGATAAAAGTTACTGTCTACAGCATGACCGAATACAGAGGCTTCTCTAGCAGCCTTAGTTAATTTTTCATACTTCTTAGTAGCAGTACTAATACCTTTTCTAGAAATCTTTGCAATAGAAGCAATTAGCTTTTCTTTGTTGGCAGACAAGATGTTTTGTGGTGTAGTATATTCCTGCAAGATCATCAGAGAAGTTTTTCCAGTAACTTTTGAGAAGATTCCAAGAAACTGTGGAAAAGCTTGTCTTAGTTGTCCTAGAAGTTTATTGACATAAGCGGAACGACTATCCACAAGATTAAAGTATTCACGGGTAAGGTTTCTTAGATTAAGAACCAGGTCTGTTGGAATCAATGAAACCTTGAGATTAGGATTTAATCCTAAAAGAGCCGCCTTTTTTGAATCAAACTTATCATTATGCACTTTCCTAATGTTCAAATTTCTGCTAGAATTAGAGATGAGCGGGTTGATGACAAAAACATCAAATCCAGCTTCTTTGAGGTAGCAGAAGAGTGGGAAGTGATAGATCCCAGTGGATTCAAGAAAGATGCGTGCTTTCAATGAATTCAACTCTTCTGCTTTTTTTATTCTTGAAACAGCAGAAGAAAGAGAATCTAATCTATTGTGAATAATTTTAAACGGTTTTCCTAATAACTGTTGGTTAGGCAAAGCTATAGACATCATGCTGAAGTCAGCACCAACATCAATACCAACAGATAAATAAGGATTAAATTTATAAGACATTTAATATGCTCCTTTCGAATAGGCATCCATTTCCAGACAATAGTTACACAGCCTAGCATGTGATACAGGTATAGCACAAAGGCTCCCAACCAGCCGAATCATAAATAGCTATTGAATGGATTAATTGACTTAATTACAGGTATCAAACAGTCGTAGCTGTTTTCCCTAGGAGGTGACCATTCATACTCCTATTCAATATATAAATATACCTTATGAAAAGTCTGGTGTCTAGAGGAGCCGTTTGTACACGATAAAATGAATAAAAATACAATGTAATCAAGTTGGAAGATAGGAGGTTAAAATCCTTAAACCAACTTTGATATAAAAAACCGCATAGCTTTATGCTATGACTATATTATACTAGGAGTGTGATTATTTTTATGGATATTGCTAAATTATTCAAAAACGGTAGAAGTCAAGCTGTTCGTCTTCCAAAAGAATATAGATTTGATGGTTCTGATGTTTATGTAAAAAAGTTTGAAGACATTGTTCTCCTAATTCCTAAAGATAGCAAATGGAATTCTCTAGAAACTAGTTTAAATTACTTTTCTGACGACTTTTTAAATGAACGTAATCAACCAAAAATTCAAGATAGAGATGATCTCTAATGAAGTATATGCTTGATACGAATATATGTATTTATATCATAAAAGAAAAACCTAAGAAAGTTATAAATAAATTTCATACCTTAGATGTTGGCGATATATGTATTTCTTCTATAACTTTAGCTGAACTGGAATATGGTGTTGAAAAAAGTCAATATACAGAAAGAAATAGACTTGCACTTGCTGGATTTCTTTCTTCTATAGAAATTCTATTTTTCTCTGATAAAGCTGCTGAAAATTATGGAAGAATCAGGGCCAACTTAGAAAGACAAGGTAATATAATAGGTGCGTATGATTTAATGATTGGAGCACATGCTCTATCCGAAAACCTCATTCTTGTTACAAATAACACTAAAGAATTTCAGAGAATTAATAACTTGTCCCTCGAAAACTGGGCTTAATAATCTCTCTTACTTTGCCACTATTGTGTATAACGTCTCCGTATTGCCGAAGTTCATGAGTTCTAGCCAGACTTGGCTTGAATTCATGAATTTGGGTGCAGCGACAGCGGAACCGGCAATATTTTGTTATGTGAAGTCACTCATTATCTTGTTATTTAACACTATCTTTCATAATATACTTAATAGCAATGATTAATAATGGCATATACATACTTGCCAGTAATAATCGTTGCCAAAGTCCACTTAAACCCACTATAGTATTTTGATACGATTCTTTTTCTGAAACTACAAATAAAACAAATAAAACAAGACTAATTAAGAAAAAAATAAGTGATATTATTGCAGTTGTATTATCATTACTCTTATACAAAAGAAAACATACTATTAACGGAATAAATGTCAAAGCTATAAATCCTAATCCTGCCCCAATTCCATGAACTTTAGAAGCAAGAGTTTCTAATTCTTTACTTGCATTTACACTAAATATACCAGATAAAATACCAGCACCTATTGCAAAAATCAATAGTAAAATAAATCCTATCATTGCATAACTTTTAGACACTGAAGAAAAAACAATATAAAAATTTATAGCAGAATAAATAAATAATAATCCTAAAATTACTAACCAAATATTATAAATTATTGAAACAGGACTTTGAGGACTACCCAAAACACTCATAACTTGTTTAGTATGGCTATATTTAGGATAATAGAACGACAATACATAAGCAACTATAAAATCTCCTAAAATTGCTATTATTAAAATAGCCCAACTTAACTTAGAATTCCATAAATTCATAAATAAACCTCCAATATAAATATTATACTTACGATTTCACATAACGTCCCGCAGGTTTACGAAGTTTCAGTGCCTTATATAGCTCTTATGTTAGGCACTGGAATTTGGGCGAAACGATAGTGGAGCCGTAAACCTTGCTGTTAGATGAAGTTGAAAATCGCTTTCATAGCTACTCATTCTTTGTTTTTTTCTTCTTTATAGATTTTAATTTAAGTAAATATGCACTTCCTTTTTCTGTTAAACTAATGAACTCATTTAATCCCCCATTAGTAGACTTTGCTGCTCTCACATTTATTAATCCCAATGCAGAAAGTTGAACTTTTATTGTTTGAATACAATCATCCTTTATACTTGAAAAAGCTGTATTATAAGCAGAATTAATGCTATTTTTCAAATCACTAGAAAATGATAAATAGTTCTTTGCAGATACCAAGAAAGGTCCTATCGCCTTGAAAATTTCATCCCAAGTTAATTCAACAGTGTGTGATAAATATCGTCCTTTACTAAAACTATCCCTTGGAGGTTTATATTTTGAACCTTTAATTTCAAAAACATCATCTCTACAAGCTAAATTTTCAACTTTCGGTTTGTTTGCCTTTATTTGTTTTTGTAATTCTTTTAATTCTTGTGATAAATTATCATTTTCAATTCTCAGATTATTAATTTGTTCTAATAATTCCGTTGTATCATATGAACTCCCTCTAATCCAACCTAACTGTGGATTTTCGGAAGTCTCTTCTGTAAGACTAATTAAGACTGATGAAACCAGATCTTTTGCAGTACTCCACATTTTACACATTCTATTTTTTGAAACTTTATTCCTAAAAGCTTCTAGTTTTTCTCGTTTATCATCATCCCTTTTATCACTTGGCAAGTTATAAGGATCATTATGCAAAAAAGCTAATACAGGAATATTCTTTGATAAGGCATATTCATATTCTTGTTCTGTATAACTAATACCAGTACTCGGATTAATTGACCCATATCTTGCTGCTATAATTAGAACATAATAATCACAGTTATCTATAATTTTTTTTATATATTTAAACTGTTCGTTATTAGAAGCTGAGAACATTTCCATGCCAGCAGGTATGTACTTAGCATTTAATAATGATTCAATTACTGCCTTTCTTTCTTGAACTAGATCTGAAAATGTCGAACTAAGAAATATTTGATATCTCTTTTGCATTTTTTATAGACCTCCACTAACTTAATTTTCAATTTCATCTAACGTCTCCGTATTGCCGAAGTTCATGAGTTCTAGCCAGACTTGGCTTGAATTCATGAATTTGGGTGCAGCGACAGCGGAACCGGCAATATTTTGTTATGTGAAGTCACTCATTATCTTGTTATTTAACACTATCTTTCATAATATACTTAATAGCAATGATTAATAATGGCATATACATACTTGCCAGTAATAATCGTTGCCAAAGTCCACTTAAACCCACTATAGTATTTTGATACGATTCTTTTTCTGAAACTACAAATAAAACAAATAAAACAAGACTAATTAAGAAAAAAATAAGTGATATTATTGCAGTTGTATTATCATTACTCTTATACAAAAGAAAACATACTATTAACGGAATAAATGTCAAAGCTATAAATCCTAATCCTGACCCAATTCCATGAACTTTAGAAGCAAGAGTTTCTAATTCTTTACTTACATTTACACTAAATATACCAGATAAAATACCAGCACCTATTGCAAAAATCAATAGTAAAATAAATCCTATCATTGCATAACTTTTAGACACTGAAGAAAAAACAATATAAAAATTTATAGCAGAATAAATAAATAATAATCCTAAAATTACTAACCAAATATTATAAATTATTGAAACAGGACTTTGAGGATTACCCAAAACACTCATAACTTGTTTAGTATGGCTATATTTAGGATAATAGAACGACAATACATAAGCAACTATAAAATCTCCTAAAATTGCTATTATTAAAATAGCCCAACTTAACTTAGAATTCCATAAATTCATAAATAAACCTCCAATATAAATATTATACTTACGATTTCACATAACTACTATCTTTACGTATTTCGTATAAATACAAAATTTAGATATATAACGAATTTCGTAAAGATTTATCTTTACGTATTTCGTGAAGATATCCTTTGGCTGAAGTGTCTTATTGCAATATTTTACTAATTTATATAAATTGTATTACAACTTTTATATATTTGTCAATAATAAAGTCTTACTCTTGTTTAATAACGCATTATATTTTCACTGATTTTTTAGTAGTTGGTCTAATGGGCTTTTAATCTTTTTATATTGTGCTTTACTTACATGGGTATATATTTCTGTAGTTTTAGTACTTTTATGACCTAAAAACTCTTGGATATACCTGATATCAGTACCGTTTTCTAAAAGATGTGTTGCAAATGAGTGGCGTAATGAATGAACAGATACATCTTTTTTTATATTTGCTTTACTAACTGCTTTTTTAAAGATTTTTTGAACAGACCTTACGCTTAAATGTTTTTCTCCCCGTCCTGGAAATAACCATTCATAAATTTTATATTTTGATCTATATGCTCGAAGATACAAAAGAGCCGTATCAGATAAAATTGTATATCTATCTTTTTTACCTTTACTTTGAGGGACTCTTAACATTTTCCTTTCAATATCAATATGATTCATCTTAATTTTAACTACTTCACTTACCCTTAAACCTGAAGAATAAATAAATACCAATATTGTTTTATGTTTTAAATTATGAGTTATTTGAATAACCTTTTTTATTTCATTTAGACTGAGTACCTTAGGGAGTCTTTTCTTTTTTTTAGGTCTGGTCAAATTAATATCTATTTGATTTTCGTTTAATACCTTTTTATAAAACAGCTTTATAGCACTAATAGCTTGATTAACATAAGAATGGGAACAATTCCTAATTTCAAGTAAATATAACAAATAACTTTCGATATCCCTCTGCCTAATAGAAATAAGCTTACCTTCGCTATATAGAATAAATCTTTTTAAATGACATAGATAATTCTTATAAGTATGTGTACTATAACCTGATAATTTTATAACTTTTGTATATTCCTTTAATAAATCATTGTATTTTTTATTAATGATCATATTACAATTTTTAAACCTTAGTAATGATTCATCTAATTTAACTTCTTCATTTTTAAATAAGAAAAACAATTTTTTTAGTACTTTTCTATCACCAGGTATTTGCCAGTAATTTTTGCTTTTTATATATCTACTGTCGTTTATTTTTTTCAACTTCTCTACAATTAAAGATGAGTAATTAAATTTAACAATTAAAAAATTACCATCACCACCGCAAAATAATTTTATAAACATAAATAACCCACCTACCCTTTCCTAATAAAAAATATTAATGAAATATACCTTAAGTTTGAAATTTGAACATTTGTTTGTTTTAGTATATAACAAATTTCCTTTAATTTCAAATTTTTTATATTTTTCTTTTATTTTTATTTTTATTTTTTCCTAATAAATTCAACAACTACCGACTAAGTCGATAAATCTCGCTGTAGTAAAATTGAAACCTGGCCGAATCCAAAAAAGACCATAATCTGCCTTAACGCAAACTATGGTCATTTCACACTAGTTTCTAACTCTAATAATTTGGAAAAATCTTTCTTGCTCTTTTTAAAAAAATTTCAAAATCATCATCAGTAAAAGGTTTATTAATAACTTGTTCCTCAAATAAGTAGACAACCTAAAAGTAGATTGCTTCTCTACTATTGATAAACTTACTGCTGCTGCCAGGGAAAGCTCATATATTTTCAATCCTTCATTCATTTTACTTAATTAACTCAATTAATTCAGGGGTTTAGACGCTCGACTATTCTTTATCAAGACTACATACTGAAAATAATCGATGGGTAATCCAATTTCTTATTTACACAAAACATATTTCTTCCTGAATTCCTCCGCTCTGTTTGTTAATTCAAGAATAAGCTTACTTAATTCCTTATCATTTTTATTATCAATTACCTTATCAATCTGCAAAATAAATTCCTGCTCAATTTCATCCCGTTCTTTTTTAACATTATTAATAAACGTAAGCGTCAAATATAACCCACATTCCTTACAGCCGAAATCTATGAGATAATTTCCCTGAGGGAGGTTATTTGAAGATGAATAACAAACGTGAAATCTGGATTGAAAGAATCCAGGATTACAAAGCAAGTAGTTTAACTGCTGCCAAATGGTGTGAAGAGAATGGTCTAAACATTAATTCTCTAAGATACTATATTCATAAATTTAATAAGGAAAAGAAAGAACAGGAATCTAGTCAAACTAAATGGACAGCTGTATTCCCTGCCCGAGCAGAAAATAACAATTCTGAAACTAAAACCATAAAAATAACTATAGGTCAGGCGATCATAGAGGTCGTTCCAGGTTTTGATTCTAATACTTTTGAAACTCTTATCAGGATTCTTAAAGAACAATGTTAAATCAGCATCATATCAATAAAGTATATTTATCCCTGGGGCCTACAGATCTTAGGAAATCAATCAATGGCCTATCCTTAATAGTTCAGGAGAGCTTTAAGCTCAATCCCTTTTCTCATGACCTCTTTGTCTTCTGTAACAGAAAGCAGGACAAACTCAAGATTTTGGAATGGGATAATGATGGTTTCTGGTTACACTACAAACGCCTGGAAAAAAGTAGATTCAGATGGCCTGATGGTACTACTGGCTCTACAGTAATGATTGATGAAAGACAATTCAGGTGGTTACTTGATGGTTTATCTATTCATCAAAAAGGTGCTCATCCTGCCGTTAAAGAAAGAATAATCATCTAAAACAAACTTTAGACAAAAGCCTCAAAAACATTGTAAAACCAGAGCTTTTATGCTTAATTTTAGTATCTTTTTTCTCCTAAAAATGATATAATAGACTTATGAAAACTACTGATAAATCAACGATTATACAAGTTAATAAAGAAGAAAATCAAGAGCTATCTTTAGAAGATAAAATTGCAAGACAGGCTCAACAAATTGAAGAATTGACAGCTAAATTAAACTGGTATGAGGAGCAATTTCGCTTAAACCAACAAAGACGATTTGGTGCTTCTAGTGAAAAATTTAATTCTAATCAGTTATCAATTTTCAATGAGGCTGAACAGGAAGCTAAGGTCAGTCTCAAAGAACCTGAACTCGAGGAGATTACATATAAAAGACGTAAGGGCAAAAACAAAAAGAAAAAGTCCTTCGAAGATCTCCCTGTTGAAGTCATTGAATATCATCTAGATGAAGCTGAGCAGATCTGTCCGCAATGTGGTAAGCAACTTCATGTCATGAGTAAGGAAATTAGAAAAGAATTAAAGATTATTCCTGCTCAGGTTAAGGTTGTTGAACATGTTCGTGATGTTTATGCCTGTAGAAATTGCGAAAAGGAAAATATCACAACTCCAGTAATTACTGCTCCTATGCCTAATCCAGTTTTAAAAGGGAGTTTTCTCTCTCCATCGTTACTGGCATATATCATGGATACCAAATATTCTCAAGCAGTACCTCTTTACAGACAGGAGAAACAATTTAAGAATTTTGGCATTGAGCTATCCCGTCAAAATCTGGCTAACTGGGTAATCCATGGAGCCAACAACTGGCTTAACTATCTATATGATAGAATATATGAATATTTATTAAAAGAAGATATCGTACATGCTGATGAAACTACACTTCAGGTTTTATCTGAAAAAGGTAAAGCAGCTAAAAGCAAATCATATATGTGGCTCTATGCTACTGGAGTTTCCAGTCCACCGATCTACTTATATGAATATCAACCTTCCAGGGCTAATGAACATCCGAAGAAATTCTTAACTGGATTCAGTGGGTTTCTTCAAACCGATGGCTATGCTGGGTACAATAGTGTTCAGGACGTCACCCAGCTCGGATGTTTTGCTCACGCTAGACGTGGTTTCACAGATGCCTTAAAGGCATTACCTAAAGGCTCTGTTCACTTAAAAACTAATGCTGAGGAAGGTCTGAATTTCTGCAATCGACTCTTCCAGATTGAACGGGACTTAAAAGACTTATCAGCTGAAGAAAGATATCAAAAACGCCTTGAACAAAGCAAACCAGTTCTGGAGGCCTTTTTGTCATGGCTAAAAATCAAGGAACAACAGACTTTACCTAAAAGTGGTCTCAGCAAAGCTATTAAATATTGTCTCAATCAATGGCCTAAACTAGAAGCCTTTCTCCTGGATGGTAGACTAGAGATCAGTAATAATCGGGCAGAAAGAGCAATCAAGCCCTTTGTTATTGGGAGAAAGAACTTTCTATTTTCCAAGTCGGTAAAAGGAGCTACAGCCAGTGCCATTACTTACAGTATCATAGAGACCGCCAAAGCAAACAACTTAGTACCATTCTTTTATCTAAAATATCTTTTTGAGAAACTACCCAACATTGATCTACAAAATATAGATGAATTGGATGAATTATTACCTTGGTCTCAATCTATTCCGGAAGAATGCAGGATTCCTCATAAGAATTAGCCTATCATAATGTCCTCAATTTTTCCAGGTGGGGACGTTTTGACGCTTACCTTCCTGAATTCCTCCGCTCTGTTTGTTAATTCAAGAATAAGCTTACTTAATTCCTTATCATTTTTATTATCAATTACCTTATCAATCTGCAAAATAAATTCCTGCTCAATTTCATCCCGTTCTTTTTTAACATTATTAATAAACCAATTATAATTGCCTATCATTTTTTGAGAAAACACCCTCCACTTATGATTAAATCTAATTGCCGTATCGAGATCTTGAAGATATTTTTGATTAGCATTTTGTAAAGTAAAGGCAAAAGGTTTATACAAAGAGACACAGGGATTAGGTGCACCTGTAAACCAGATAAAAAATTTATCATCTAGATAATCAACTATTAAAGATGAGGTGGTCTCTGATTTTATTATTAATCCCGGGTGCATACAAACTGACTTCATTCCTCTCTTAATCGTGCCTTGACCATTATGACTTCTTAATAACTCTATTAAACTAAACAAGTCCAGGTCCTGACTTTCCAATTGGGCCAGTACATAATCTTTTCTCTGTGCCCCTTTAGTAAAAAATGACATAATTTTATTTTCATATTCCTTTCTGAAATTGATATCAGTATTTTTCAGATTAGTTGAAGTATAATCATTCTCAATACTATATTTATTGGAGATAGCCGCTTTACTTTTTACCTTCCTGACAGCCCATTTCTTGGCAGATGTTTCGATGATATAAGCCTCTGTAAAATCCTTAACTAGAAAAGAGTTAAAATATTTTAGGCTGCTTTTAAAACCACCATCACCACCTTGACCATGAAGCTCAATTAACCTGGTAATGAAATCTACTGCCTCTATTGCCTTCTGACAGTTATGTAAGGCCAACCTTAAAATATCCATACCCAATAGACCATCTTCTGGAACCCTTTCTCTGGAAAAAATCGCTTCATTGCCAATGGCAAGCCCATATTGATTAACACCCATTTCGGCCCCCCAGATCCAGGTGGGCCTGGAAATAAAAGCAGTATAGGGGTGTTTATACTCACAAAAAATACTCTTCAAGCGAAGGAAAGGTTGTCTATACTTTTCCAGTTCTAGTTCATAGGGTCTATTCCTCAACTCTCTTGCTGGATCCTGTGACAAATATATTATTTGTCGTTCTTGCAGATCGCGATCAGAGTTTTTGGCAAAATAAGAATGCTCTCTGTTTTTAAAATAAACCAATGTATCACACATTACTATCCCTCCATTGAGTGTTGTACAATTTTATGCCAAATAAGAATTCCAGGATAAAAGGATAAATACTCCTCAAGTTTATTAGGATTTAAAAATGTTATCAACTCAAGATAACTAAATAATTCCTCTAAACCACCTATCTCTCTAGAATACCTGTTTTTTGGGAAAGAGCAAAATCATTTGCTAAACAAACTCAGAAAATTAACAGAGAATGATTCTAAACTGGAAAATTTACTATCCTGTTTAGCCGAACGAGAAGATTTACTGCATTTAGTTCAAAAAACGAAAAGTCTTAATACTAAGGAAATAGAAAAGTTCATTCGGATAATAAGAATAGTTAAAGAAAAGCCATGATAAAATTATAATAATCATGGCTTTTTTCGTTAATATAAGGAGCGTAATTAAATTTGTGTAAATAGTTATTGCAAAATATCATTATAAATTCTTTTAATTTCACTTTATACCTCAGGTAACCTCAAGTTACTTTAAATCTCTCTCCCTTTGCTTCACCTGTCGTAATAGGCATTGTCCTAAATGCCAGGGTATTGAACGAGAACAGTGGGTTCTTAAACAACAGGCTAATAGTTTAGAGGTAAATTCCTTGCTTTTTTTAAAAAAGAAGTCTCAGCTGCTTTATTTTTTCTTCTATTAATTCTCGCAATTGCTCTTCAACTGAATAAGGTCCAAATGTAAGCCACTCTTTATCCACTAAAATAGCATTATCTATACCCCATTCTTTTAAAACTTTTTTATCAGATGTATCATATTCTTTATATACAACCTTTTCTCCATACTCTTTAACAATTTTCTTAGTTAAATCACTTTCAATATTAAGATCTTGACACCATCCGTCATTAAATACATTAACTAAAACTTTATCTTTAATTGTATCCGGTAATTTTTTTGGTTTAATAAATTTAGGTTTTGCAACATCATCCTTAAATGTTTTCCAAACTAATATTCTTATTCCATCCCTATCAATCTCAGTATATCCATGTTTTATATACCAAGAAGCAGGCATCCATTCTTCAAATGACATTCCCCAAGCTATAAGTGCATTTGCTCCTTTATCTTTTACATCTTTTTCAACAGCATTAAGAAGTAATGTACCTAAACCTCTTTTTTGAACATTTCCAGTACCCTTATCATATCCTTGAATCCATATGCATTGGATAAGATAAACATCTTCTCCCTCAACAAATGATTCTTCTGCTGGTAAATATTGAACCATTCCTAGAACATTTTCTTTTTCATCCTTAATAATCTTTACACAAAGTCCTTTTCTTACCTTCTTATTATACCATCTCCGTTTTCTTGCTGAATAAAATTCCTCATCCCAAGTTTTTAGACAACATAAATAATCATCCATCTCACTTTTAGATAAATTGACTACTTTATATTTTCCCACAACATTATTACCAACCTTTCATTTTTTTATCCACGCAAATATTTCACATACCGTAAACCTTGCTGTTAGGCGATGGACCATGGCCCACGTTTAAATCCATAAAAACTCTTAATCTAATATCTATTTAGAAAATCTATATTTTCTTAACCATGATTTTGCATAATCCACCCCATCTTTTATATCAAATAACTTACAGTTTGCATTACCAACTTTACCTTTATGTACTATAATATTTTCTTCAAAATTTTGCCCAATTAGTTCAAAATCATCTGAATTATAATCATAGTCATCAAACCATCTCCAAACTTTTTTGCCCTTATCTAACATTGCAGTGCCTACGCGTTTCATGGGCATTTCTTCTATATATGATTCTGAAAGATGAAAACTAGTGCACGAATCATATCCCACTCCCAACAATAGAACTTTTGCTCCTAATTCATATATCTTTCCTAGAGGTGATTTCATACCTAACTGTGGTGTTAAAAAATGTTCCTCAACAATTTCTTTTGCATACTTACCATTAGCAGAAAATGATACTTGTGGATGATCTGACCTTAATGTATTAGGAAATGTTCTAAATAATTCTGCAATACATCCCATTCCTCTTGTTGGTGTTTTATCAGGTTCAAATGCTGGCATATTTTCATATATTATATCTATCCATTCTTTGGGAACAGGAGGATTTTTCCATTCTTCTGGATCACTCCAATCTCCGCTATGAGCTGGCATAACTAATGTCCCTTCTTTTCCTAAGACATTCATTATTGCAGTTATAACAGATTGTGCACCACCGCATACCCATCCTAAACTTGATAAGGATGAATGAACTAATAAGATATCACCACGATTAACCCCAAGTTTTATTAAATCTTGGTATAAACTATTTATTGTAATTGGTTCCTTTGTTTCAGAAATTATAGAACCCTCACTCATATCTTTCACACTCCTGTATTATATTCATGGTCTTTTGCCTAACGTACCAGGGATTTAAGAAGTTCATGAGGTTTAGGGCGACCACCTTTACCGAATGAATTTGGATGAAACGTAGCGGAATCTTAAATCCCATGTTGAACAAAACTGCTACGCAGTGGCTTTCCCCAATTGAAATCATACTAATCTTTCAATATGTATTTGATATAACCACATCTTCGTATAAAATAATCTTACAAATTATCCAAAGGAGATGTGGTTCGGAGTTTGTCAAGTAAGTTGTCGTATTTAGTTAAAAAAAATCTTTGAATATCCATTTCTCAGGACTCCAGTTAGGAGCTTTGTTGATTGAGGTATTTTTTAACTTCATCTTCTTTCATAGGATTTAATGTTACATATTCAGGAAGAGACCAGTCTCTGATTTCCTGACCATCTTTCTGGATGTACTGCCTTTGCTTTTTCATATGTTTCAGTGCGTTCTTTAACTATATTTATGTCAAGCCCATAATGTCTCTGATAGGGCGTTATAAAATTAATTCCACTGTGTAAGTGCTTATGATTGTACCAATGAACAAACTTAGAGACCCATTCTCTAGCCTCAAGTAGATCTTTAAAGCCTCTATTAGGGTAAACAGGCCTGTACTTCATTGTTTTAAATAGTGACTCAGAATAGGGATTATCATTACTAACTCTTGGTCTTGAGAATGAACTTTGAACCCCTAACTTTTCTAGTGTTGCTATAAATGTTGCTGCTTTCATGGGACTGCCATTATCAGAATGCAGTACCAGTGGTTTATCATTAGTTTTTGCCGCTAGACCTTGAGATAGAATAGCTTTTCTAATTAGTTTTTTAGAGTACTCAGCATTTTCTGTTTCCCAGACTTCATGAGTAATAATGAGCCTGCTAAACATATCAACAATTAAATAAAGCTTAAAGAATTTTCCCTTGATAAAAGCATTGATCCAGGTAATATCCCAGGTCCATACCTGATTTGGAGCAGTAGCTATATGAGTTGGAATTTCTCTTTTTACTGGTTCTTTAGACTTACTTCTATGAGTATTTAATTTCTCTTCATTTAATACTCTGTAGAAGGTTGATTCTGAAGCAATATATTTACCCTGATCAGCTAGTTTAGGAACTATCTGTGATGGTGGTAAATCAGCAAATTCTTTACTATTAGCTACTTTAATTATTTCTTTTCGTTCTTCATCAGTTAATTTATTTTTAGGAGTATCTCTTTCTATTAATGGTCTCTGATCCTTTTTAACTGAATCATCTTGAGTCCATCTCTGATAGGTGCGAGAGCTAATACCAAGCTCTTGACAGGCTGGTTCTAATCGAGCACCATTTTCTTTTGCTTCATTGATCAGCTTTACTGCTTTTTTGCGATCTGAGGTACTGATCATTCTTCCTCGTGGTCCCCCCAAATCGCATCTGCCTTTTTTCTTAGTACCAGTAAGGCTGCAGTTTCAGCCAGAGCTTTCTCTTTATGTCTTAATTCTTTTTGAAGTTTTTTAATCTTATGCTGTTTATTTTTAAGACTATCTTTTAGTTCTTTTGGATCTTCAAAGCTAGTATCATTGGCATTCTGGCATTGTTTAACCCAGTTCTTTAATTCTTCAACATGAATACCTTTTTCTCGGCAGTATTTAGAAGTTTCAAGTTCAGAAAGACTAGCAGTTTCTAAAACAGCCTGGAATTTATCTTTAGATGTCCATTTACGTGATTTTTTACTGGTAGGAGAGCTTTCCTTTAAAACTTTGGCTCTCCAGGTGTAAAGAGTATTTACAGGAATATTCAACTCTTTAGCTAAATCAGGCACTTTCTCAGCATTCGGTGGAGCAAGTCTTTTGAATACAGATTCCTTTAATTTTTTTGAATATGTTTTTTGGGGCATATTAATTCTCCTTAGGATTTATTGTCGTTACTTTTATTATACACAGATTTTACTCCGTACGACAACTATCCTAACACATAGGGGGTTTTAATGACAGATTTTAAAGAAAAAATGATTCAAAACATGAAATTAAGGAATTTTAGTAGTAGTACTCAAGATTGTTACCTGAGGCATATTGAGCATTTTGAAAAGTTTTTTGATTCTAAGGTTGCGTAAACAAATTGAAATTTGTTATGTTCCTATATATGCTTATAATTTGAGAGTACATTTTTCAACACTCGATGATAGCTCGGCATATCTTTAGTAAACGTAGTTACAACCTCAAGTTTTCCTTCATGAAGCATTTCTTCTATACGGAATGCTACCCATGAATCACTAATCCCAAGTTGGTATTTACCAAGTACTCGTCCAACAATCATTGCTTCCTGAAATTCTTCGCCTTCTGCTGCGATTTCCTGAATAATAAAGTCGTCATAAAGTTTTTCTGACGCACTAACCAACTGTCCATTCAGTATGGCTCGTAAAGGTGCGTTCTCTACTTGAAGCTCCTTCCAATGAGATGCACAGCTTTGTATAAATACTGCTACCACAGACTTTTGCAAGGCAAGATACCGATGCCACTCTTCCGGAGCCACTTCACCCCAGCTATTTTTTCGTACAATATTTTCTTTATTGTCAACTTCCCATTCTGGGAGTTTGACGATAAAAACCTGTCCGCCATGCACTTTCCATTGATTCAACTGCCCCATGAACCAATAAAATCCACACATTTCATCAGGCTGATTGCTGTACCAGATTCGAAGGACTTCTCCTGCTACTGCACGTTCCTGAACCATTTTTAGATCTTCATTTGCCCTGTTAAGTATTTCATCTGCTGCCTGATGCCCCTCATTATTCGGATAAACGCTGTATAAGTGTTCCAACGTCTGTTTGCGCTTGATACCAGGCTGATTTTCCGAAATATCTCCGATGCTTAACACCAAATTGAATCCATAGATGTCTGTTGTTTTACCACCCAAAGGGGTAGCACTCTCCCACGCCAAGCGTGCCTTTTCCTTTGCTTCTCGCCTGGCAGTTTCAACTTCCTCTTTGGTTGGCTTGCTTCCATCAGTGTGACTAACGAAAACGCCAATACACCCATCTTGATATTTTCCTTTGCCATAGTGTTGTGCCACTTTAAGACTTCCACAAGCACTTTCGCTAAATACAATATCAATCATAATAGTTATCCTCCAAGTCTCGAATTTACTCGTCCGCTAGATAATATAGTAAACTCAAGATTTCAAGCTCAAATGAAATCTTTTAAAAATTTGTTTGGGCTTTTGCTTTCTTGCAATTGCGGAAATACTCCTGATTTGTTAGGCGACGTGTGGCAAGCCCTAGCTATAAACTATCAAAAGTTCTTCTTTATAATATTTATAGTTAATTCAGATATGCAACTTGAACAATCTGTTTTTCTCCATTTTTATCAAAGTATTTATAATTCTGCATACCAATCTTTTCAGCTACTTTCTGAGATGGAACATTTTTAATTGTTGTATATGAAAATATCTTAGGAAAATTTAAGGTTTTAAAAGCATATTCTTTACAAGCCATAGCAGCCTCTGTTGCGAATCCTTTGTTACAATATTCCTTAATAATATGAAAACCTATCTCTGGTACAGTTTCATTTCCAATATTCTGCATTGTGATACCACAATCTCCAATAAAAACTTTACCCTTTTTTACTATAACTGCCCATAATCCATGCTGATATTTTTTATAATTTTCTATATTCCAGTAAATCCAGTTTTCTACTTCTTTTTCACTAAATGGGTGAGGATAATATACCATTGATTCTGGATCAGATAGGACTTTCATTAAATTAGTCTTATCTTCAGGGATTAATTCTCTTAAATATAATCTCTTAGTCTCAATAATCATTATAAATAATCACCTCATTACTAGTAATTTTTATACATATATATTTTACACCATATTAAATTTGTTTTTTAATGATGCATCCATAAGAAAGCCACATGTCGCCTAACAATAAACTTCACGTATTGTTCCTCAATACCAGTTTAATTTAGCTGTCAATTCTTCAATTTGTTGAGCCTGTATTGCATTTTATTTTCTAAAGATAGCTCTTTATTTTCTTCTTTATTAACTTGTATAGTCGTTGATTTATCAGTAGTTTTCATAAATTTATTATATCATTTTAAGGAGAAAAAAGATACTAAAATTAAGCATAAAAGCTCTGGTTTTACAATATTTTTGAGGCTTTTATCTAAAGTTTGTTTTAGATGATTATTCTTTCTTTAACGGCAGGATGAGCACCTTTTTGATGAATAGATAAACCATCAAGTAACCACCTGAATTGTCTTTCATCAATCATTACTGTAGAGCCAGTAGTACCATCAAGCCATCTGAATCTGCTTTTTTCCAGGCGTTTGTAGTGTACGTTTGTAGTGTAACCAGAAACCATTATTATCCCATTCCAAAATCTTGAGCTTTTCCTGCTTTCTGTTACAGAAGACAAAGAGGTCATGAGAAAAGGGATTGAGCTTAAAGCTCTCCTGAACTATTAAGGATAGGCCATTGATTGATTTCCTAAGATCAGTAGGCCCTAGGGCTAAGTACACCTTATTGATATGATGTTGATTTAACATTGATCCTTAAGAATCCTGACTATGGTTTCAAATGTAGTTGGGTCAATCCCTTTTGGCACCTCAATTGTTGAATTACCAATGGTAACCTTTAGATGTTGAAACTGATCAGCAATTGATGGGGCAGAAGCAACAGACACCCACTGAGTCTTTCTAAGTTTTGTCTGTTTATTTTCATCTTTAAATTTTTTAATCCAGTACCTGAGAGTATTAGCAGGAATGCCATTTTTTTACACCATTTTGGAACTGATAAGCTTGATAGTGTTTCATCCAGTATGCTCTTTTATCATTCATTTGTAGATTACCTCCCTTCAGGGAGATTATCTCATAATAATTGCTTGCTGTGAATGTGTGCTAGAATTGGCGCTTACAATTATTTCAATGTTTCCATTAAACTGTAAAAATATTTAGGTTGTTTAGTTTTATATAATTGATACCATGCTTCTAATGTATCCTTTTTCATTACATTTATCTTTTTAAATATTTCGTATGAGAATTCCAACGGAGCAAGTCCTGTAGCAGTTATTAAATTATCATCTACCACTGTTGGAGCATTTATATAATGAGAACTCCCTTTATAATTAGGGCTAAACATTTTCAGAAAATCCTTATCATTACTTGTGTGCTTTCTATTATCTAATAAGCCAATTTGAGCTAATGCTACTGTAGCACCACAAATTGCTGCAATTATGACTTTCCTATTAATCACATCTGACACTATATTTAATATTTCCTTGTTTTTATCATCCATCCAAGTATCTGCTCCAGGAAGGATAAGTATATCTCCTTCCTGGAATTCGATATTATTAATATCCTTATCAGGTGTAATAGTTATTCCACCCATTGTTTTTATGGGTTTTAAAGTGTTTCCAATCATAATAAGTTCTGTCTTTTTATTTTTATTAAAATATCGACGACTATTTAATTCCGCAGTTAAGAATGCTATTTCCCAATCAGATAGAGTATCCAGAACATATATATAGCAATTTTCATAAATTAATTTGTTTTTCATTCCCTCTCCTCCATTATTTGTAACGATTTTTGTTTATACATTAAATATATCACGTTAAACCCGACTACAGTATGTCATGTTTATAAAATTATAAAATATCATAGTATTTCGTCTAACAATAGTCTCCAAGTATTGTTCCACTTAATAATTTTTTAGCCAATTTATCAGCCTCCTCTTTATAATTTAATTACAGTTTATAATTTAATATGAAACTAATTACTTTAAATTGTCAAGTTTATTTTTGAATCTATTTTACTTAAAGTATTTTACTTTTTTTAAAGCAGAAGATATAATATTAAAAGGCAATAATAGTTAAATCTGGGTGGACAGGCAAAAGAGTTGAATAAAAGATATAATATTAATAAAACACTGCAAAATCTAAGTAATAAGATTAGACAGGAAACTATTAAATACAGTGAAGTAAAGGAAATTGCAGATATTCTTGGTTATGAAATAAAGTGGATCAAAAACAATTAAACCCTGGATCATGAGATGCCAGGGTGCAAGCTACTAATATTATTTTTTAAATCTATCCTATACATAATTTTTCCTAATCAGCTATCTTAGCCAAAACAAAAATTTTTATCTTTTTGGCATCTTTTATGGCCAATTTAACATCTTCTTCTTCGATATCAATATGAAAGGGACTCACCTGAACTCCATAATCAGTTAGATTTATACATTCATCTATAATATTCTTAAATAAAGCATCATATTTCTGACATTCCTTATTTAAGAATATTAAGTCTGTGTTTTTTTAATTTGACCTCCATGAAAAGCCAGAAATCCTTTTAAATATTTCTCTACAGATTGCTGGCAATGATATGCCATTATCTCTAGGGGTTTGGGCTTCATTTTAAGTAAGAAAACAGCTGATTGTAAATCATAATCAGCTAATTCAAACCATTCCTGAGCTATTTCCCTATTGTCCATAGACTTTAACCCCTTCATTTTTTATCTTAAACTCCAGAGTTGAAGCGATATTTGCTCTATCATAGAAGTCATTCTGATCATAGACCAGGAGATCTACCGGTCTTGAAGTAAGAGGTATAATTGCTTTTCTGGCCTTTCTCATTAGATCTAGTTTGCGTTTACCGTTTAGTTTAGAAAGAATACATAAATCTATATCACTGTCTTCATTTGGTATTCCATAAGCATGTGAACCAAATAAGATTATTTCTTCAGCAGCTATTTCCTGACTGATTTTCTTGATTAAATTATCAATATCTATACTTATTTTCTGATTAGCCACAGCTATTACCTCCTAACCTTTGTCCTTTATATTTCTATTATATCAATAAAAGCTGTAGATATAAACATTAAAATGCAACATTTTCCTAGCTTTTTATCTGCTAATGTTCCTCAAATTATTTTTTTATTTAAAATAGAAAACAAAACCATATTTCCAACTAGATATATCAATCAATAGCTCCCCGAAGTAGGGGCCTAATATATTATTGATATACCTCATCAATCAACCTATCAAATGAATATTTCGACTATCTTCAACTGAATACAATAAAAATTAAAGCTAATCGAAAAACTTTCCCTTATAAAAATTCTCATTCCCAAGTTTCTTTGCCGTCAGCCTGAATATAACGCAACCATCTGGACATACAATATCTTTGCTATATTTGCTAGTTCCGCCAATATTCTCTAAATCTCCACCACTTCTGACAGCCTCCATGATTGGAAACATAATCATCATTGCTTTGGAGCAAATACCCTGTCCATTTGCATTTACAGGACAGCCATAGGTGCAGGTATACTTATCCCCGACTTCCTCGCCATTTCGGCAATACCGCTCTGTGTGGTCACCACGCAGAAACCCTATTACCTCGATTTCCCATTCATATTCCTCATCATACCATTTTTTCACGATAAACCTCCAACTTCAAATTTGTCTTCTCATTGTTTATAAATAATCTTTACTAAATTAATAGCTATTTTGATAACTTTAACTACATTTTATAGACCCTAATTCTATACTCTGAAATTATATCATCTTACAGCGTTACGGTAGAATTACCAGTTGCCCAGTCACCACCGCTCAGATCCCGGCGTGCGGAACTACCACACCGGGCTCCTCAAGAATACTCACTTCCGTAATCAGACAAATAAGGCCTTTAAAGTTGTACGGGCCTTAATGAATTACTTTAACTTTCACCCCAAAAAAGCTTTTTAATGCTAATACAACCTTTACAATCCATCTCCTCGCTATAACTACATTCACTACACAAAATTCCACATCTTGATTCAATCATTTTTATCACCATTCCTTATTTCATTTTGCATCTTCTTACTTAATTTGTTAAATATTAATTCATATGATTGGTCAATCATATCCTTTATTACTTCATCAGGGACTTCACCTTCTAAGTACACAGAATTCCAATGAACCTTATTCATATAATAGCCAGGTATGATATCTTCATACTGAATACGTAGTTCCTCACCAAATGATGGTTCACATTTTAATGTGATTATCTCTTTGCCTGTCTTATCAGTACATATTGCAGCAATCATCTTACCATTTAACAGATACCTATCCCATTCCCATTCTTCTTTAAAATCTTTAGTAACTCCTAATTTTGATAATAAATATTCATCCAACCATTCATAATTCATGTTCATCCCCACCTTTTTCTCATTTGTTTTGCTCAGCTGACACTTTCACATACGTCCCTGAGATTCGCGACGTCTCCGATAATGCTCCTGTTCTCAGATAAATTATAAATCTAACATAAGTCAGTATTAGTAGGAGAGCTTACATGATGTAAAAACATATTTGCAAAAACGTAATCGACTGATTCACCTTCTATAGGCAACTCTTCAAATTTTCCCCCTCGACATTCGATATCTCCTTTATCTCCAAACTTATCTCTAATTTTATTAAGCATCTTAACAGATTGATCTACAGCTATAACTTTTACTCCTTTTTATATTAGGATCTAAACTAGAGGGGGTAATGACTCTATGAAGGGTAAAGATATTATTTCATTTTTCAAACATTACTATTATCAAAATTTATTTCAGTAATATTACCATCAAAATATACCAGGTCGTTCTTACTTAAATTCCATATGCCTTTCATTCTGCCTGGAATTCTGATACCATTTTTTTCTATATAATTTTCTACTTTAGCTGTCCATCTCTCTTTTTCTATTACCCCATTACCCTTATCCATATAACGATCATTTGTCTCAAACTTAATAAATTCGCCTTTATCATTAAAAGTAAAGATTCCTTCAACCTTTATTCCACCATAATTCATAATTGCTTTTGCCTTATTACTGTCTATTTCTTCCCATTTAATATAATCTTGTAGTGCAACATTAGGGACAATAAGTGCCTCAGCTAAAAAAGTAACTAAAGCAGACTGATCCATCTTAGGTCCTGTTACATCAAATAGAGTTATTATTTTCATCAGTTTCCCAATCATAGAACCTTTCCCGTTTTGATATTTATCTCTACCCTCAAATGGAATTATTCCCATAACTTTTGAACTCAGGTACGCTATTCGTGCAGGTTCAGAAACAAAATTATACTGTTCTGATCTTAATTTTAACTGTTTACCGTTACTTATAAAGTCAACGTCCTCTAAAACAATTTTAGCATTTGACATCTTCTTTTTACCTATATAACCACAATATCTAAAATACCTCTGTACAGGAGCTGGTAGTGATACAATATCATCTTTTGTAAAAGGCTGATTATTTAAAACTGTCTTCTCAAGTTCGGATTTTACTTCTGAACTATATATTTTTTTCATAAAAAGATAATCTCCCTTCATTACCAAAAATGCACTTAATATAACTATTAATATTAATGCAATTATAAGATGAATTTTTTTAGAAATATATATTTTTAACACCCTTTCAAACTAAAGATTTTTGATTCTTTCCCTGTTTTGTTCCTATATTATTTTAAAATCTCATTCTCATTAGATTTTATTCTTGCTTTGCTAGATAATTCAAAGCAACCCTATGTTCAAACCTTCTGTAACTTAAAAAAACTAGAAAGTATCAGATTTAATACGAGAAATAATCTCTTTATCTTTCCAAGTACCCTTAAAAAATCTTCCTGTAAGACAAATTCCTCTAAATAACCAATCAATAGTCATTGCAACCCAGATACCAAATACGCCAAGTCCAAAGGTATTTCCCAAAATATAACTAAACCCAATTCGCCAGGTCCACATAGATATAATTGCAATAATCATTGTAAATTTCACATCATTTGCAGCTCTTAATGTATTTGGTAAGGTAAAGGATAATGGCCAAATAAAGATACAGCAAATACTATAATATCGTATGATTTGTATAGTAAGGTTTGTAGTTTCATCACTTAACTTATATATACTGACAATTGCAGGGACAAAAATAATAATAAAACAATTTATAATAGCAAGAGCTGCAAAAGTTATTTTCATAATCTTTTTTGTATAGTAGACTGCCTGTTTATAATCATTAGCACCAACACATTGACCGATAATTGTAATTAAAGAAAGTCCTGTAGCCATACCTGGTATAACTGCAAATCCAGCAATTGTATTAGATACTGCATTAGCAGCAATAGCTACAGTACCAAAGCTGGCAACTAGACTCATGACTAATATTTTTCCTACCTGAAACATACTATTCTCTAAACTATTGGGTATGCCAATCTGCAAAATTTGTTTAATAATTTGAAAATCAAATTTCAAACAAAAACTTTCAATATAGATATCATAAGTAGGTATCCGGATAAGTACAAGCATAATAATAGCTGCTACAATGCGGGATATTAATGTAGCAATACCGACCCCCTCGACTCCCATACCAAAGCCATAAATCAATATAGCATTACCAAAGATATTTATGATGTTCATACATAAGGAGGTAAACATAGATATTCTAGAGTTTCCCATTGCACGAAATAGTGCTGCAGAACTATTATAGACACTTAAAAAGGGATATGACAATGAAGAAAGGAAGAAGTATATCTGGGCATTTTTCATGATCGCAGAATCAACCTGCCCAAAGATCACATTCAGAATAATTTTATTACCAATTAAAGCAAAGAACATAATACCGATAGATATAGTTCCTGAGACTAATAAAAGTTGGTTTGCAGAAATACAGGCCGTTTTCCGGTCTTTTTTACCTAGATATTGTGCTGATATAACAGCCCCACCAGTAGCTAAAGCTGCGAATATATTAATCAATAAAATATTAATTGTATCTACAAGAGATACTCCTGAAACAGCAATTTCTCCTGCGCCTGATATCATAATAATATCTGCCATACCTACAGTTACAGCTAAAAATTGTTCTATCACCAATGGTATAATTAACCATTTTAAGTCTTTGTCAGAAAACATAGGATTCAAAGTTAGGTCACTTCTTTCTTGATTAAATAGTATAAATTATATTTGTTTGAAATAAAGCAGAATATAACCATTATAATACTATTTTTAAAGAAAGAAAAGATTTAAATTTTATCCAGATATTATTTATAATAATTTATAATATTCCTACTCTTTGCAAAACATATTTCTTTCTGAATTCCTCCGCTCTGTTTGTTAATTCAAGAATAAGCTTATTTAATTCCTTATCATTTTTATTATCAATTACCTTATCAATCTGCAAAATAAATTCCTGCTCCTGATTTGTTATCTGATGTAGCCCGTTTACACTTATTTCTTTTGGTTATAATATATAACAAACCTTAATAATTAGCAAATAATTCACATTTGTCTCTTTTCATGTTATAATTAAATTAACAATAAGCAAGGGACTGAGTCTCATGTCTAACGAAAACTATTGGACCGACATTGCAAAATATGATCTGGAAACAGCTGAAGCAATGCTTAAATCAAAAAGATATCTATATGTTGGTTTCATGTGCCACCAAACAATAGAAAAAATGTTAAAAGCTATTTACTCATACAAAATTCAAGAAATGCCACCCCGTATTCATAATCTAGCTAGATTAGTAAAATTAACAAAATTGGATAATGAAATTTCTGAAGAACTTCTAAATATAATTCATGAATTAAATCCACTTAATATTGCCACTAGATATCCCGATCAAGAACTTGAAGTATTAAAAAATTTGGATTACAAATATTCCTCTGAACTTCTTGGTAAGACAAGGAGGTTATTCAAATGGCTAGAAACAAAGCTATGACTAAAAACAAAATAAATGAGTATATAAAGACCTTAGAAAAACATATAACAGTAAGTAAAGTAGTTCTTTATGGTTCATGGGCAAATGGAAGCCCTGATGAATATAGTGACATAGACTTAGCTGTATTTTCTCCTGACTTTGGAAAACACAAACTTAAAGAATTGCAATTACTATCTAAATTAACCTGGAACATTGATGAGTCAATTGAAGCTATTCCATACTCTACTGATCAGCTTAACAACAGCGATCCTACTAATTTAGCTAATAATATAATGAAAAACGGTGAAATAATTTATGATAAAACTTCAAGACATTAATTTGTTGCGAAGTTTATTTTTTTACCCACATTATAATTGCTCTTTTTCTTCTTTATTTCTACCCAACTAGCTATTTGTCGAGTAGAAGGCACCTCACGATGCCGAACCCTCACAGATCCGGACGGGCCCAATTCGGGCATCCGGCTCCTCACTCCATCTCACATAAAATCAAAACTATCCATATATATTTACACATATTCTTGCTTTTGGTATGTGTTTATCAATTATATATTTCTTAAATTTCTCCCATATAAAGCTTTTCCTCTGACTTCTTCTATTCAACCATTTAAATAGTATTCTGATAATTGCCTGTCTAAAATTATCTATAGACTTACTATTATCTGTTATTCCATAATATTGATAATGTCCTCTCAACTTGGATTTAACCTTATCTACTATTTCGTTGGTCGTCAACATATTCCTCCTTAGCTTTATCCATCTTGTGAATTCTACTATCTTGGCGTTGATTTTTTTCTTCATCGTCCTACGTTTTACCCTAAATCTACCTTTTCTGCTTGTACTACAGTAGTGAGTAAAACCTAGAAAGTCAAAGGTTTCCGGTTTGCCTCTACCTAATCGTCTGCTGTTACTGGCTGCAAATCTACCAAATTCTATTATCTTGGATTTATCTTCTGCCAGTGCTAAACCGAATTTTGCTAGTCTTTTCTTTAGTACATGAAAGAATATCTCTGCTGCTCTTTTGTATTGAAAGCAGCATACATAATCGTCAGCGTATCGCACTATCTCAGCTTCACCGTTGATACGATAATGTTTGCCAATTATCCCCATAAACCATAGGTCTAGTACATAATGAAGATATATATTTGCCAGTAATGGAGATATTATTGCTCCCTGAGGTGTTCCCTGCTCAGTTGCTGTGAGTTCCCCATCTTCTATTATTCCAGCTTTGAGAAACCTTACTATCAGCCTTTTTATATTCGGATCTGCTATATTTACTCCTATAAATTTCATTAACCATTCATGATTTACATTGTCAAAGAATCCCTTTATATCTGCATCTACCACATAGCTGATTTTCTGCTTTTCTATTACTATGTTTAGCTTCTTTAAGGCGTCATGACAACTTAGTCCTGGTCGAAATCCATATGATATGTCCAGAAATATGGCTTCATATATCGGCTCCAGTATCTTCTTTAATCCCAGCTGCACTAGCTTGTCTTCATATGCTGGTATCCCTAGAGGTCTTACTTTTCCTTTTCCTTTACCTTTGGGTATATATATCCTTCTTACTGGCTGGGGTCTATATGAGTGTGTTTTTAATTTTTTCACAAGAGCACTTATATTCTCTTTTAAGTTCTCCTCATATTCTGCTTTAGTTACTTCATCTACACCTGTTGCCTTACCAGCTTCCAATTCTTGATGACATAACAGCAGTAATTCCTCATTCAGTAAGTGATACAGTGAAGTGAATACTGTCTTTGGATTTTGTTTTGCTTTTATTGCTATCTTTGCTAATTTTGTTGACATTATTTATCCACCCCTGTGTGTGGTTAATGTGTCCTTAACAAATACGATTTCGTGCAGTTTTCCTTTTCTCCACCGGCATTACCCGGCTTCATCAATACTATGAAAACTGTCCGACTCCCTGCAACCTTCAGCATTCTTCCTTTTTATCAGTTGTTTGCTATACTTCTTTTCAGAAGAATTGCAGGGTCTCCTGAGTTATCATATAGTCATTGTATAACATGCCTGGCTCTTAGACCCCGGGGAGGTTTTAAGAAACTAGCCATTAATGTCTCATAAAATGTTGCTTTCCAGATATCTGAAACTGTCAGCCTTTCCCAATTGTACGATTTCGAGGCTCAATCACTTTCAGGCCTATTACCTAACTGTCTACACTTAAATCAATAAATCACTTTATTGACTCCAAGACTCGCTACTGATGATTTGGCTTAATCTTATCAGGTAGGATTTCCACCTACTAAACTATATACCATTGCTCAGTCGTACCAGATAACGTGATGCGTATTTACAACGTTTCTAGGCCTTAGTGCGACCGCACTTAGGTTTTTTTCTCCTTTTTGCATATTAATACAAATGTTATAATATTAATGAGGTGATATTTATGAAATCTATTAAGTTGCGTAAAGTTGGAAATAGTTTCAGTTTTACTGTTCCAAAAGAACTTGTTGAAAAATATAATCTTAAAGAAGGCGAAGAATTACATCTTATAGAAAATAATGATGGTTTTACTTTAACACCGTTTAATCCTGAAAAATGGGCTAATGCTTTTGACAAAACTAATAACAAATATAGAAACACATTAAGGAATTATCTAAATGAAAAATATAATTTTTGTTCCCAAAACGTTAATTTTATCTATCAACCCCCTTATCGGACTTGTATCGACAAGAAAGCTCCCATGCTAGGCGCACAAGAAAAGCCATAATGAAATTAATTTCATCATGGCTTTTTTCGTTAATATTATGATTCAAACTTAAAAAAATCTAATTTCGTCCTTTCTTTAAAGCAGGATAACCTCATGCTCCTACTTAAGAACCCTTCTCCATACCTTACCCCTTCAATGGGAAATTATTTAAAAATGTAACTTATCAACTTCCCCATTCATAATATAGGGTAAAAATTGTTCTATCTTATCAAAAGACCAATTCCACCATTGTATCTGCTGTAATTTATTAATTGTTTCCTCATCAAAACGCTTTTTGATTTCTTTCGCAGGAACACCCCCAACAACTGTATATGGAGGAATATCCTTTGTTACAACTGCTCGTGTTCCTATAATTGCACCATCCCCAATATGAACACCGGATAAGATAACTGCTTCATATCCTATCCAAACATCATTACCAATTACAATGTCGCCCTTATTATCCCATGCAGACTTAACATGCTTTTTATTTAAATTCCATTCTTCAAAGAATAATGGAAATGGATAAGTTGAAAGTGATTTAAGAGTGTGATTAGCACTTGTAAAAAGGAACTTTGCTCCACACGCTATGGAACAAAACTTGCCAATAATCAATCTATCTTTATTGATGGGATAATGATATAACACATTATTCTTTTCGAATTGCGTAGGGTCAGACACAAAATCATTATACATAGTATAATCGCCAACTATAATATTGGGATTTGTAATTGTACCTTTCAAATATATTGTTTCAAAGTCATTGGTCCGTGGGTATATTTTTTCATCTGGAATAGTCATAAAAATCCTCCTAAGTTTTATTTTTTAATAAACTATTCCAGTAATTACAATGCACTTTTTCACATTATCACCATCCTTCAATTATATAAATAATCTTTATTGCACATTTTATCTTTAATACCATCGAAAGGGATATATTAAATTAAATATTTAGGCGGCGCCGTTTTTTATATCTTTCAACAACCTTTTATCCTCTTTAAATTTTGCTCTTAGAGGATTACCTTCTGCTATATATATATTTAGATTTTTAATATCAAATATTGATGACCAAATAGTATCAAAATCTAATTTTTTATCATACTGACACATAAAACCATATTCACCGCTCAATATATTCTTTGCATGTTTAACTCCATCAATATAGTCCATATCCCTTAAAGCATTATATGCTGTTTTATACCTGGTTTCAGATCGATATATATTATAATTACTTGCATTATGTTTCCTCATCTTTCTTGAAGTAAAATGGTTTACTGTTATTATAAAGCTTTCACCATCTTTATTTTTTTCCGGATATCTTATATTCAGTTCAAGGGGATTAGATTCTACTACTACCATTTTTTCATTTCTATCTGCCAAAAGTATATTACAACTCGAAGCTATCGGTAGTCTTTTCAAAACATCAATACCTTCATCTATTGTTTTACACTTTTCCAATATATAACGAACCAAAAAAACAGAATTAAAGCCTGGTTTAATCTCATCTAATTTAGGCTTGACGAAAGTCATTGCAACAGCCAATCCATGATTATTTATACCTTCCTCACCATTTATAAAAGAAGATGTATTCATAATAAATTCATTTCCATTTTCCGGTCTATAATATATACTCTTACTTATCTTTCTTAAAAATGGCGGAAGATCACTATTTCTTGCATAATAAATATCTCCATTATACATAAAGCTAAATGCCGTACATCCTTTAACTTCCACGGAATTTCCATCATCAATATCAAGACAACATCCCATACACATAATCCAAGCAGTAAATAATTCATTATTATAATCTATTACATCTGTAATTCCTTTAATCTCAGCTGCTGCTTCAGGAAAATACTGTTTTAGTAGTTTCCCACTTTCTTTACCAAATTCAATTTGAAATGAATCAAGATTAATAGGAAACTTAGTATTATATTTTTTGAATACATTTCCCATCTTTTTTCCCATTTCATAATGTCTGCCTTTTAATCTTGGATGATACATTATTATTCCCTCCTAGCATTTATGGAGAGTATAATACAAAAAAATTTTATTGTCAATAAAGATTACCTTACTGTTGTAATATTTTCAATACCTTTTTATTTGATCAATATTATATTTTACAGAAGAAATCGATACATCTTTAATAAAATCCTGTTATTTATTCATATACTTCTTTTTTCCTTCTTGCATATTATGTAATACAAATGTTATAATATTATTGAGGTGATAAATGTGAAATCCATAAAATTACGTAAGGTCGGAAATAGTTTTGGGTTTACTGTTCCAAAAGAACTTATTGAAAAATATAATCTTAAAGAAGGCGAAGAACTACATGTTATAGAAAAAAACGATGGCTTTACTTTAACTCCATACAATCCTGAATTTGAAATATGGGCTGATGCTTTTAACAAAACTAACAAAAAATATAAAAATACTTTAAAGGAATTGTCAAAATGAAAAACATAATATTTATTCCAAAAGAACTAATACTATATTTCTATGATCAACTTATTCAAATCTATGGTGGTACTTATGGAATTCGAGATGAAAAATTACTAGACTCTGCACTTGAACAAGCTAAAGCAACTTATGATGGTGATTATTTACACGATACCTTAATGAAAATGGCTGCAGCATACGGCTTTCATTTATGTAATAATCATCCATTCATAGATGGCAATAAAAGAATCGCCCTTGTAGCTATGGATATTTTCCTACAAAGAAATGGTTTTGAAATTGTTGCTTCAGAAAAAGAAACCTACAAAATAATGATTCAACTATCATCAGGTACACTATCAAAGAATGAGTTAACTACCTGGCTTGAAAATAATACATCTCCTTTATCAGATTAAACTTCTGGAATAAAGATCTCCAGAGGTTTTATTTGTTTTTAACAGTCTTTATCACATTCAGACAAATGTCAAATAATTATAGACTTCACGTATTGCACTAACAACTCTTTTAATAATCCTTTATTTTATTTAACCCATTTATTATAAAAGACCCTTTCTTTCTTGTTATATTTGCCTTTCTTTTTTGGTGTTTCATCGGAATACCCTATCGGGACTAGCACTTGACATGTAATATGATCAGGTAAATCTAATATTTTATTTATTTTTTCAATATCCATATAATCTACAAGACAACCTCTTAAATTATGAGAAACTGCAGTCAATATTATATGCTGAGCTGCAATATATACAGGAGTAGAGTGAAGTAATGTCTTACATACTTTACGATCTTTATGTTCTCTAAGATAATTAACTATTTCATCATTATATCTCAACTTATTACCTACGACCCCATAATTATCATCACTTTGATCTCCTATATCAAAACTAATATCTACACAGCATACAAATATTACTGGTGCTTCTGCAATCCATTCCGCCCATAAAGTCGCTTTTGCTAATTTATTCTTAATATTATTATCATTTATAACGCCAAAATAATAACTGTTAACATCTGTTTCAGGTGCAAGACTTGCACTCTCCAATAGGTCGTTAATTATGTCAGGACTAATCTCAATATTTTTAAACTTTCTAACAGATCTTCTCCTTTTTATTACTTCTGATAACTCCATGAATTTGTCCTTCTTTCTTTTTTACAGTAAGCAAAGTAATCCTAATGAATATAGTGATATTGATATAGCAGTTTTCTCCTAATTTTGGGAAACATAAACTTACAGAATTACAATTGTTATCTAAGTTAGCGTGGAATATTACATTAATTTGCTGCAAAGTTCTTTTTTTGCCCATCAGCTAAATGAATGACATCCATTAAAAATAATCACTCTAAACAATTGCTTTTTAGTGGTTATTCAATAAGATTTATAACATTTTGTGGACTCCCTGCCAGGTATTTTTCAATATTATCAAATACTATAGCTGCCCTTTTTACAAAAGACTCCTCTGTTGCAAAAGCTGCATGTGGGGTCAATATTGTATTTTTCGAATTTAATAAAGGATGTCTTTCAGGTATAGGTGGTTCCATTTCAAATACATCTATACCCGCCCCGGCTATCTTCTGATTATTTAAGACATCAGCTAAAGCCTTACTATCCACAACAGGCCCTCTGGATGTATTAATTAAAATTGCACTTTCTTTCATTAAAGATAGCTTTTCTCTATCTATTAAATTTCTAGTAGATTCTACTAAAGGTACATGCAGACTAACAATATCACTTTTTTTCATTAATTCATCCAAACTTAGATATTCAACACCTAAATTCAGGGCTTCTTCCCTCTGATGAGTAGCATAGCCTAATAATTTACAGCCCAATGTCTTAGCTATTTCAGCAACCTTAAGTCCAATAGATCCAATTCCTACAATTCCGAATACCTTGCCAGCTATTTCATTACCTATTAGACCTGATCTGGTACCACCAGACCGGGTTACATCATCACAAGACTTAATATTTCGCATAATAGAAATTATCATTCCAAATACCAGCTCTGCAACTGCCTGATCGGCATAACCCGAAGAATTACATACAAGTACATCATTTGCTTTGCAGGCTTTCATATCAATATGATCAACCCCAGTAAATGCTACTGAAATCATTTTTAAGTTTGGACAAGAGTTTATTACTTTTTCAGAAAGGGGCAGATTAGTAATAATCAAAATATCAGCATCCCCGGCCCTTTCTATCAAAAGATTCTCATCCTCAACCCTGTCCTGATAAACAATTAATTGGTGTCCTGCATCTTCAAGCTTTTTTCGATATTTTCTCAATTCTTTTTCTGAAATACTTATTGATTCTAACATTACTATTTTCATTTTTAATACCCCTTTCAGTCAAATTCTCTCTTAGTCCTAAATTTAAATGTTTTTATCTAAACTAACCTTTTCCTTTAAAAATAATAATGCTTCCTCTAATTTATCAGCTATTGGCCCTAAAATAAAAGTAGCAGCTTTCTTGCAATTGTGGAAATACTCCTGTTTGTTATGTGAGGTTGTGCATGGATTTTTAATCATAAATTTTAAACAAATATTTTATTTACCATTTGTTTATATGCAATTTTGTTTCTATGTCAACTTCTTTCTGTGGAACAATTTTAGCATTTTCAGATTTATATCCAAATGGAATTATAGCGGCAACTTCTAATTTATTTGGTATATTTAGAATCTTTTTCACAGCCATTGTATTTTTAGGTATAAAAGCAACCCCAAAAACATTATTATATGCTAAAGTTAACAATATATTTTCTATACAGCACCAAACTGATGCTAGTCCATTAAGATCATATATTTTTTTGCTTTCTATTATTGTTGTCTTAGGCTTATAAACAACAACTAGTACTTCTGGAGCCTCTAATAACATTCTTTTTTGCTTTGGAATTGCATCTAGATACATTTCTTTGCTTAGACTATCATAATTATCAAAAGTTTGTTTTAATTCATCTGTTACTTCTTCGACCATTTGCTCAGTTTGAGTTAGTGCATATCTTACATTTTGTTTTTTAACTAAGATAAAATCCCATTGTTTTAAATGATTGTAACTTGGTGCTTTAAGGCCAGACTGTAAAGAACTAAATATTACTTCATCTGAAACTTTTTTATCCGAAAAATCCCTAATTGTTCTTCTTTTATTTATTACTTCTGTAAATTCCATTATTCTTTCTCCCTCTTTTTTCGAATATAGTATTCTACATACAATACACAATGTCATATAACGAACCAAGTTTACCAAGTTTTTGAGCCTTAGCCAGATTTGGCTTAGGCTCAGCAATTTGGGTGAAGCGACGTTACGAGTGGAACCGTAAACTCATTGTTGTTATATGATCGTACCGCGGGCCCGCGGCCTTGGGTCATAAATTCCAATTACTCTATCTTGATCTTTTAAAGTAATTGCCCACCTGATAATTTCTTTCATTATAAATCCATCAGAGATTCTTTGGATAAACTTTCTAGCCATGTCAACTTCACTAATACTGCTAAAGTCTAAATATCTGGTAACTTCATCATCAGAAAAATAAGCAAAGATATCATTAGCATCACTTAAATCAATTTCTCTAAGAACTAATCGGTCAGTTTTAATAACTGGGAAACTTTCAAACATATTATAAAAACTCATAGATTTCTCCTCTTAACCAGATTTTATAGAAGTTTACTATAAAAGATCTTAAACATTCAGCGGTATGTGATCGATGGCTATTTTCTTTAAATAATTCTTTCTCCTAAATATTTATCTTCAGGTACTATAAGAAGTTTATTTAACCTTTTTCGGAATTCCTGAAAAATATCTTTGGTTAACTTACCATGAATTTCCTCATCATTCATCTCCCAATATAAAGCATATTTCACTGATTTTATAATTCTTTTTATTTTTACTGGGGGTTCACCTTTTTTTATTGAATCATAATCTTTTATACGATGTGTTCTCTTCATTACTTTAAAATTTATTAACTCGCTATTTTCTTCAAGAAAAGTTTTCATTTCTTTTATTACCTCTTCAAACTCTTTTGTCTTATCAGGTTTAACTTGATATATACTTACTTCAACAAAATTATTATTCATAAATTTTGTCACTCCTACTTATTTATTGTAAAATTATTTTTTAGAAGACCAATCCTCTATTGCATAGATGGCCGTATTTTTATCCCAGCCATCTTTTTGAATTTAATAAAGAATGTTCCCCAGGTATAGGTGGTTCCATTTCAAATACATCTATACCCGCCCCGGCTATCTCCTGATTATTTAAGGCATCAGCTAAAATATTTTCATTTTTAATACTCCTTTCAGTCAAATATTCTCTTAAGCCTTCCTTTATATTCTTCAAAACAAACCCTTACTCCTTCTTTATACCTATTTATTTAGTAAATGTTATTTCACTGGCCTATCCCCAAATATCATTCAGTAACCATACTACATTTGTAACTATCATTGGATATTTCATTAGTCCAAATGAAATTGTTTTTGTTAGAATGAGCGAGAATTTTAGGGCATCTATAAGTCTTTGAACTTATCCTAAACATATAACATATTATATTAAAAAACCTATGAAAGGAATGAACAATATGCATAATGATTATATATTTAACCCACGTCACCCATTAAGACGTACTAGGTTAAAAGACTATGGTCCATGTCCATTTGTGGTTAATATTGAAGAAATTACTAAGCAAAATGACTATTTTCGTATCGCTTTATGGACAGGAGAATATTTACAACTCACCTTAATGAACATCAATCCAGATGATGACATAGGTTTAGAAATGCATCCTGACGTTGATCAATTCATACGCATTGAAGAAGGGCAAGGTTTCGTTATGATGGGTGATAGAAGAGATCAGTTAGATTTTAGAGCAAAAGTCTATGATGACTATGCAATATTTATACCTGCTGGTAAATGGCACAATCTGATAAATACAGGTCGTACACCACTTAAATTGTACTCTATATATGCTCCACCTGAGCATCCACGTGGTACAGTTCATGAAACTAAAGAAGATGCTGAAGAGCACCATGGACAATGAATTATATTTATACAGATTTTTTTCTTCGACTGTATCAGCCTTTAAAGCCTTAGCAATATCCTGAGCTAAGGCTTTTTGTTCTTCTTTATCTTATGCTAAAAGGGGCTAATTTAAGCTTTCAACATCAATATAGTTAAATAAATTGGGAGAACATCTTATTTTCGTCCCAATATGTAATCTATCTCATTAATTTGTTCTTTAGATAATGGACCAAATTCCATAGCTCGTGCATTTTCTTCAGCCTGCTTTACATTTCTAAACCCGGGAATAGGAATAGTGTTATCACCTACTGCCCAGATATAAGCCAAAGCACCCTGTACAAGACTACGGCCACCACTTGTTAATATCTCCCTTGCTGAAGACAATTTATCCAAGAACTCCTGTTTAGGCTTACCATCTTCAAAATACTGTACCCATTCATGACCAGCACCCCTTACGTCATTTTGGGGGAGTTTTGTATTTGTATTAAATTTACCAGATAATAGTCCCATAGCCAAAGGACTTCTATTGATACTTGCTAAATTATTAGATTCACATATATCAATTATAGCTTCAGCACTTTCAAAAATATTTAAATTGTGTTCAATAGCACTGCAATTTTTTCTGGAAGCGAACATTTTTGCACAATCTAAAAGGTCTGTGCTCCATCCATAAGCTCTAATCAAACCCTCTTGCACAAGTTCGTCAAGAGTCTCAGCAACTATCTCTGCTTCTTCTTCTGGCAGTGACCAGATATGTAGTAGGTAAAGATCAATATAATCTGTCTGTAGACGACGTAGAGATTCCTTCAGAGCTTTTCGAATATAACCAGGACTGTAATCCACACCAGACACTTCTTTGGTTTCTTCATTATAAAGATTACCAAATTTACTGGCAATCACTACCTTATCCCTGATTCCCTTTAAGGCTTTACCCAACAAAACTTCACTATGACCAGCACCATATGCATCAGCAGTATCAAAAAAAGTAATACCAAGATCATATGCCTGACGGACAGCACGTATAGATTCCCCATTCTCAACATTTCCATAACCATCTGCTTTACCATCTAAGAAAAACTGACCACCAATTGCCCAACAACCCAGCCCCATTGCACTTACTTTAATTTCTCCAATCTTTCTTGTAAACTCCTGCATTATTTCAACTCCTTATCAATTATTATCAATATTATAATTCTTAGAGTTTACTCTAAGTCAAGAGTTTTATGCTACGCTTCCCTGATATTACTTTTCAACACTCCCCTATAATATTTAATCTTAAAATTAACTTTATCAAGACAGTCATTAAATTCAGTTAATTGTTCTATTACCTTTTCTTGATGCTTCTCCAAAATTTTTATCCTTTGCGGAATAGTATTATCTCCAGTTAAAACTAAGTTAGAAAACTCTTTGATATCTTTTAAGGGCATACCAGTACTCTTCAATTTTTGTAGCAAGTCTATCCAATCCAGGTCATTTTCATTATAATCTCTATGATTAGCCTTATCTCTTTCTGGTTGTAATAAGCCTATTTTTTCATAATACCTTAGTGTATATGTAGTTAAACCTGTTTTTCGAGAAAATTCCCTTATTTTCAAACTGATCCCTCCCTCTTCCTCCCCTAAGAACCGTACATGAAAGTTTCCCCTCATACAGCTCAATTTATTTAAAACTATCCGTTACTAGCAGACAGCAAGCTGTTTCTTTTTAGTCTTTTATTGTAATAACTCTTATATTCTTCATAATATGGATTGGCTTCTAGTTTTATTAATTTTTATGGCATATATCTATTAGGAAATTCATGTCTTGCTTGCTTGGTCCATTTTTTAATAAATTCTGTTTTTGCCTCTGTATACCCGTCTCTATTATGCTTATACTGTCTTTCTAGTTTTTGTTTGAGTTCACCATATTTTTTAGCTACCTCTTTATGAATTATAAGATAATCTCTAAAATATAATTCATCCCAATCTCCTAAAAATCGGACATGAAGATGAAATACTTTTTCAGCAAATCCATCTGGTGTATACCCTTTATTAAATGACATTTTTAAATCGGGTTCATTCTCAGATGCCATAAGTATCCAACCTGCATTTTTTAGCCTTAATTTTAAATTATCAATATCACTATTGCAATCAACTTCTAACAAAATATCTACTGTTGGCTTTGCAATCAATCCTGCAACTGCGCTACTCCCGATATGATTAATTCGTTCAATTGTATTCACGCCAACTGCTTTTTTAATCTTCTCTTTTTCATTAAAATACCATTTTTTATACTCAGGATTATGTTTGCGTAAAATTATCGGAAACAATTGCCAAAGTTCTTCTAATGTCATTTCAGATAAAGATTTTCCCATAAGCTCTTATCACCCCCTATATTTCCTCAATTAATTAATCATATTTTCAACAAATAAAATCTTTAAAATAACATCCTGCAGCTAAAATGAAAACTTTTAGTCTCTAACTTTTTTTACAATAAGCCATATCAATGTAAAAACAAAAATCAAAATAAAAAGAACAACAATTAAATCCCAGGGATATGGAAATGGTGGTGTTCCCAGATAAGACCGCAATACAATATCCTGATATCTAAACCACAGACCTATAGAATATCTACTAATTGGTGCTGTCCCAGTAACATATTTTTCAGTAAAAGTATTATCCCCCAGATATGCATTAATAAAAGAAACTAGTTGACCATTTCCCAGTGGCTTATTAGTTACTCCATATTCCTGATATAATTCACTTAAAAAATCATTTATATCCCTACCCTTTTTATGCAATTCCTGATCAAGCAAATAAATAAGTAGCGTTCCTTTATCATACAGCATAGAACTATAACCAGGCTGACCTTCCTGAGCAGTAGAGACAGTAATTAAATCTATACTATCTTTTAATTCATTTCTATAATAATTTTTAAGCCGTCTTTCCAGCAATGCTTTCTCAAATTCATCATTTGAAATCAAACTTAAGTCCTGAAGCACCTGGTAACTTTTATATTCTGCTACCCCTTCCCAGAGCCAGGACCAATCGCCAGCTATATTGAATCCCCATGGCACCCAGAGGTGCATAACTTCGTGGCCAATATGACCCAATACTGATGCCTTATGCCTATCAATATTATTATCATTAATTCCACCTATTTCAATTATTACATTATCTTTTTTGGCCTGGCCACCCAGTGAAGATGAATACTCATTGAATTCTTTCCTACTTTGATTAAGTACAATAATGTTTTGGTTGCCTGGTACCTTAGCAAAAATATTATAATAATTTTCAAATATATCCTCAATTTCGTCAATATAGTTTTCAAAAGAAATTTTATTCTCACTATCTACAGCAATAATTACCTTACTGACTCCTATAGAAAATGTATATCTATCATAATCACCAGCACTCAGTAATGACTCATAAGTATGTATTAAAATATAACCCTCTTCATCAACAGGATAAGTTGTTAAAAGATCCCATTCGGCAGGTAATTCTTCTATTTTTAGTCTGAAATTTTTAACCAGTGAATCGCTATAATCGCCAATTTGACTTTCTCGGTCATAAAGCCTGATGAAAAAACTCTCTCCAGGAATATGTAGATAACTTGAAATAAGAGTGGGGTAATGGTAATCGTGTTCCACTTCATCAGGTCTATAATTATAGTACAAATTAATATTCTCCGACCCTGCTAAGTTTATTTTATAAACTCCTTTATCCAAAATACTAACATCTAATGCCTTATCATCTTCATTATAAAATTTCAAATCCTCAACACAATCAAATAGTTCCTCAAAAGCAATAATAACCTCATTCTGTGATACACCTGTAAGTTCTGCCTTTACATCGAAATAATCTTCTTTAACTTTAATATTATACCTGACTTCTACGCCAGATTCATCTGCTAAAACCGGAATGGCCACAGCAAATATCAGTATAAAAAAAAATAATAGAATTTTCTCATATGTTTTCAATCCCTTCATTCATATCATTTTCTTATTTACACAAATCAATGATATTTAAATATTTAATATCATTTCATACTGGTCTATCAAATTAAGTTTTGGAGAAATTTAAAGATACTAAGGCATTTATTATCAATATAAATAAAATTTACATTTTGTGATTCTGTGTACTGTATTAATCTTTGTAAAATATTATAAGCAATTCCTTGGCGACGATAATCCATATGAACTGCTAACTGAGGGATATCCCCTGTGATTGTATCAATTACTCCATATCCAACAGTATCTTCAGCAATAGTTTTTAATAATGATATCATTTAAGGATGTCTTTATATTATTCCAGACTTTGATATTTAAAGAAATGACTATAGCCTTTATTATCAGCTTACTGTCTTTCCAATCCCGAGAATACAATATTTTATTAGGTAATGTACCCACCGTTATGTAATTTTTCTATTACTTCTACAATTTTTTCTGCTCCTCCAAATTTTTTTAATTGTTCTCCTAACTTCTTAGCATTTTTATAATATTTTTTAGTCTGATTAAATTCCTTAATTATATTTTTTATACTAGAAGATTTAAATTCTTTCTCTAATAATATCTTTCCAGCTCCTATCTTATCAATTGACTGGGCATTATATTTCCTTTCAAATATTTTACCTGGACAAACTATTTGAGGCACGCCATACACTAATCCATCTACAATACTATTTTGTCCACCATGATTTATGTAAGCTATAGTTTCAGGCATTAGTTTGCTAAAATCAAATCTTTCAGCAACAGTTATATTTTTTTCTTTAAAACTTGCTAATTGCTTAGTTGCAATATATACTTCATAACTGGAATCTAAAAAAGTCTCTTTCATCACTTCTATCTGTCGTTTGGGAGTTATTGTCCCATTCCCCATATAAACAACTATCTTATCTCGTTTTTTGACACCACTAAAATTTTCACTATATGAATTTAAAGCTCCTACAAATATTACACCCTCATCTTCTATTGGTTCTAACTTATATATACTTGGTACTATTTTTAAATCACCCCAATTAAATATTTCTAATACTGACTCTATTGCGGGCAAGTTATCTTCTCTTAATAATTGGTTTACATGTTTACTATACTCTGTATTACTGGCATATGAAGCTTGTACTGGGTAACTATAACTAGTTATTACTTTTTTATTTGTAAGTTTTGCAGCTACTATTGCTGCAATCCTAAATTCTGCATAGACTATATCAGGATCAAATTCTTTAATGGCTTTTTGAATACTATTAACATCTTTTTTAAAATGAGTTTTACTTATAGCTCCAGTTATATGAAGTACTTCTTCATAACTATGAACTGTTTTTCTCTTTTGAATTCCCAATCTTTGGGCTAATTTAAATAAATTCTTTCCTAAAAACATAGGTAAACCAAATGGTGAGGGAATAGGTGCATAGTAGTTTTTAACTCCTTTGATAGGTTGATAATTAACATCTTCCGCAGCACATAGTGCAACTTCATGTCCTTTTTTTAAACATGCATTAGCTATTATTTTAGTTCTTGAAAAAGGTCCACTTGTTTCAGCCATTGCAGCCATAGGTGTTATTAATATTTTCATTTCTTTCACCACCACATAGTTTTAGTAAGAATACCTAAGGTATGTCATTAAGAAAATTCAACCAACATCAATCCTGGCGTTTAATTCATCTATCTTTTTAATAATTCTTTTAGCTGTTGCTATTTTATCTTCAAACAAATGAACAACATTGCCAAACTTATTAAAAGGGTGTTCATTAAGGATTTCTTTATCCATGATTCCGTTTTTCACAATATAATTGATAATAAGCTTAACAAACTCCATCTGATTTGAATTAAGGCTTTCATCACTTAAGAATTCTGAAAAAGCTTCATTGGCTGCTGCTACTTCCAGGCCGACTACTTTAGATACAAATCTTAAGAGTGGTTCATCACCATATTCCTTTTCATAATCCTCTTTTGAACCGAGTTCATGCCATAATAAATCTTCCAAGTGTTTAAGATCATTTTCAGTAACAGCTTTATTATTTCTTATTTTATAGATAACCAATTCATCCTGATGTTCTCTAAGATACTGGTTTACTTTTTTCCTATAGTTCTGCAGGTTATTAACTGAAAAGTCACCAGGATTTTCTGTAACTTCCAGGACCTCATCAGTAAAATCTGTATAGTAAATATCACGGGATTTTGTGTCAATAAACTTTATCAAGTCCCTAAAGGCTTTTCTGACCATTTCATAGTCAAAAATATCAGCATCTTCCCAGAACTGCTCAGTCTGTACCTTCAGTATCAATTCTTCCTGCTGTTTAACTACTTCAATATTACCAATCCGGGATAATCTCTCTGCTGTTGTAACTACTTTCATTTTAGGTTTTGAGGCTAAAATACCCTTAAGGTCAGCATATTCTATAGTTAACATTAAGTAATCAAAGCGTTTAGCTAATTCATCATCGTCTATGGGATTTATTAACGGAGTAATATGCTCCTCTATTTCACGAACTTTTTGCTCTGTAATATCATTCCAGGTATCCCTTTCCTTGTACTTATGTAGATACTTGATCTTCATGCGAGCATTAAAAGAACTTTGATCAATTTGAGCTATATTCTTTACTAATTCAGCAATCAATTCTGCTCGATAGTTAATAAAATTATCTCTTTGAAATTCAAGGTGTTGAAGTTGTTTAATAATATCAACTTTAATATTAAATAATTTTTCGGTCAAAGACTTAGTGATTTTGGCCTCTTCACCCTTTTTATTTTCCCTAAAATACTCAAAATTAGAGCAATAATCAAAAATCCTAAATTTCTCCTTATGTTTACCAACAGCAAAAAGATCTTCACAGAGTCTGGTCCCCCGTCCAATCATCTGCCAGAACTTGGATTTTGAACGAACCTTTTTGAAAAACACTAGATTAACTATTTCAGGTATATCAATCCCAGTATCTAACATATCCACTGAGACAGCAATCTGAGGCAGTTTGTCCTTGGTTGAGAAATCATCAAGAACAGTCTCAACATAGGGTAAACCAGTATAAATTTTTTCTACAAAACTACTCTTATAGCTAGGATATAAAGCATCAAAGCGCTCAACTATGAAATCAGCATGCTTTTTGTTTTTAGCAAAAATAATCGTCTTACCTAACTTATCGCCACCTTCAACCTTAATCCCCTTCTCCATTAAGTCTTGCAGGACTGTGTCTACTGTATTATTGTTAAATAGAAAACTATTTAACTCATCACCACTAATATCTCTGATATCATCATCAAAAGTCTCTTCAAATTTTTCTTTCTCTTCATCACTAAGATCATCATAATGGATACCTTTTTCCATAAACTTCATTCTGGTTTCAACAGTATGGTATGGTACCAGATATCCATCATTCACAGCCTCTTCTAATTCATAGGCATATGTCGGTACATTATTCTCCAGGTCAAAGACCTCATAGGTATTCTTATCCAGGTCATTTTTAGGTGTAGCAGTAAGACCTAAAAGTATGGCGTCAAAGTAGTCAAAGATAGCCTGATATTTTTTATAAATACTCCGATGTGATTCATCAACAATAATTAAATCAAAGTGTCCAGAACTAAATAACTTTGAACCATCATCACTTTTAGTAGCATCAATAGCATTCATCATCGTGGGATAGGTAGAGAAAACCATTCTACTTTCAGGATTGTCCTTGTTATCAAGCAAATTACAGAGTGATAATTCTGGCAGCAAATTCCGGAAACTTTTCTGGGCCTGTTTGACCAGGGCTACCCTGTCAGCCAGAAAGAGGACATTCTTTAGCCAGCCTTTCTTAGATAAAACATCTACTATGGAAATCGCTGTCCTGGTCTTACCAGAACCAGTCGCCATAACCAGTAATGCCTTCCGGCGGCCCCTTGCTAATGATTCACAGACAGCCTGGATAGCCATCTTTTGATATGGTCTATTAGTAATCTCATCTCTAATCTGAGGTGATTTTAAAGACTGCTTATTTTCCCTTTTAAAGAACAGCCATTCTAATTCATTTTTTGTATAGATACCAGCTACCCTCCGCTCTGGATAACTTACATCATCCCAGAGATAATATTCAAAGCCATTTGTATAGAAGATAACTGGCCTGACCTGATACTCTTTTTCCAAACAATCGGCATAGAGTTTGGCTTGTTTCTTGCCTACCCTGGGGTCAACACTTGTTTTTTTAGCCTCTATTAAAGCCAGAGGTTTCCCGTTATCACCATAAAGGACATAGTCTACATAACCAAGCCCTGAACCATTCGGCATATTAGCAACCTCAACTTCTTCGAGGCAGTCATTCCCAACATCCCAGCCGGATAATTCTATTTCTAAATCTATATACATCTTACGGGTCTTAAATTCGCTTATTTCATCTACTGCAAAGTCACGCTGCTGTTCATTATCTACCCTCTTAGCAGTCATTTTCTTGCGGAGGGCTTCATTTTCTTCGATTACTTCTTCCAGTTTCCTGTCTTTCGAACTTAACCGTTCATATAAATCCTGTAGTTCCTGGCGGGTCTTTTTCTCTTCTTCACTGTCGTGGAGAAGGCCCTCTTCAAACTCAGAGGTATTTAATTCATCAGAGTAACAGTAATCAATCCAGGAGATAAACTCAAATAGGTTTTTAAGGGCCAGGACTGCCTGTTCTCTAGTAATAGCTTTATTGGTATGAACGGCTTTATTACCCAACTTCTGTATATACCTAAGCATAGGGAATAAGCGGGTATCGATGACTGCCCTAAAGGTGTGGTCATGTATTAAAGATGATAAATTAACCTGGTAGGGAACAGTTAAGTCTTCATCAAAACTATACAGCCATTTAATCGCTAACTCCAGGGCCCTGCGGGTCAAGATAGCGGTAGTAGCATATGAGATAACTAAACTCTTTTCTGCTTCTATACAGGCCCCGGAAAAAACATTATACATCTTATGTTTTTTTAAAAAAGCAAAATTGGATTGCATCTTACCCTCCTCCTAATCTTATAATATATCTTACTTTATTAATTGAAGAGTTCTCCTTTAAAAGCCTTCTGCATTAAGCTATTGAAGTTGTTTTTTAACAAAAAAAGAATGTTCTCAAATTGTTTCTTTTTTTCTTGTATTTCAAGATAAGATTTCCCAAATTCCTTCTGTAATTCAATTGGTGGTAATGGTATTTTAAGTTCCTTTATTATTGTTAGGTTTAATCCATTCATTATTGCTCCCTTGCTTTTTGAATTAATTTGTTTAAGAATATATGGATGAGAATGAATTGAATATGACAAATAATATGGTGATACTTTTCCCTTATTAACTGTTATACAGGCTAAATGTTTTGTGTTTATAGCTTTTGGTATATCTTTAGGAACTACTGCTGATCTTCCTGTTGTTCCCATTATTGTTATAAGTACATCATCTGGAAAAACTGTATATCTTTTCAACTCCATATATTTTTCTTCTGTAATATATCTTCTTTCTTTCCATTTAAAAACATTATCAACTGCATTGTCTATTCCTAAAACAGCAATACCCTCATCAACAAACTCTGAGTGCCTTAAATTACTTCCAAAAGGTCCTGTTCGCATACTATCCTTATTTTTTAATGCTAAATCTTGTATCTCTACAACATCCCAACTTTTATATTCATCTACTCTTTGAATAAATTTATTAAAAAAAATAGACTTTATTAATCTATCCATAAGCTCAATTTGTTTCTTCCTTAAATCAATTAATATCTTAGCTTTATCTAGAACTTCAACTATTCTCTTTTGGGTTTGGAGTGGTGGAATAGGAATCTTAATTGTCCGTAGATATTTTTTTGAAATATGCTTTAATCCAGCACCTCTAAAACCTTCTTCTAATATTCTCATATTACCAGACAAATAATAATACACATATTTTAAATCTATTTCATCCACAACCTTAGGTTGTATCACATAACAATCTGTCGAAGTAGAAAATTCCCCTTCAGAATAATGAATACTAGCTTTCCCACCAGTTCCAAAAATCAAAGATTCATCTTCAATCTCATAATAATTCAGATATTTACTTAGGGTATTACTAGAAGTATAAAAAGGATACTTCCCTTCTTCTAAACCTTCACCTGCTTTTATCTTGGATTTTTTTAAAAAAGTAAATAGTTCTTTAATAGATTTTTTTTTATGCATTAATATATCATTCCTTCCAAATCATCAATAATATTTATAATTTCATCTTCTAATTTTTTTATTTTGGAAAGAATATCTTGTGGTTCTTCATACTCAACTTCCTCATATTCAATCTCTTTATATATAGTTATTGATAAATCATAATTATTTTCTTTAATTTCATCCTTAGAAACCAGAAACGACTGCTCTGTCCTCTCTCTATCTTCTTCATTCTCCCGTGCATGATATCTCTTGATTATATCATCTATATCACTATCTTCTATCGGCTGACGTTTATCATCTAATGAATAGCCATCGGCTTTCATGTCATAAAACCAGACTTTATCTGTTCCCCCTGCCCCTGTTTTGGTAAAGACTAAGATAGCAGTAGAAACCCCTGCATAGGGTTTAAAGACACCACTGGGCATTGAGATTACTGCATGTAGATGGTGATTCTCTACAATCTCTTTCCTGATTGCCTTGTGAGCCCTGGAACTGCCAAATAAGACACCATCAGGAACTATTGTAGCACAGCGGCCGCCTTTTTTCAGCATACGCAGCATCAGGGTTAAGAATAATAGTTCTGTCTTTTTAGTCTTGGTTACTTTAAGTAAGTCTGCTGATACAGACTCATAATCTAATGACCCCTTAAATGGCGGATTGGCCAGTAAAAGGGTATATTTCTCTTCATCTTTGTTTTGATCAGATAAGGAGTCTTGATACTCTATATGAGGGCTTTCAACCCCATGTAACATCATATTCATGGCACCTATCCGGAGCATAGTCCTATCCATGTCATAACCGTGAAACATATTATTATGGTAGTGTTGATTTAGTTCCTGGACTGTAAAGAGATCCTGATTGTTTTTCTGTAGATACTCACCAGCAGCCACCAGAAACCCGGCTGTCCCTGCTGCGGGATCAACTATAATATCTGATGGAGTTGGATTAACCAGTTCAACCATCATTTTAATAATATGTCTTGGTGTTCTAAACTGCCCATTAGTACCAGAGGTTGCTACTTTGGATAAAAGGTACTCATATAAGTCCCCTTTAGCATCTCTTTCTTCCATGGGCAGGGTATCAATATTTGTTACTATCTTCTCCAACATCTGTGGTGTTGGTATCATAAAAATAGCATCATCCATATATCTGGAAAAGGCAGAATCCTTATCACCATGTAAATTCTTGATAAAGGGAAAAACCTTTTTAGAGACAAGATTGTACATTTCCTTGGCAGCTAATTGTTTAAAATTCTTCCACCTTAAATCCTGTTCATCTTCTTTAAATATCTCCTTGGCTTCAATTCCAATTACTGATGCATTTTGCTCTAAGTCATTCTGTTTATCATCTAAGCCCTTGATAAACAGCAAATAGGTAAACTGTTCTATAACTGAAAGGGGATTGGTTATCCCTCCTGTCCAAAATATCTCCCATATTTTATCTACTTTATTTTTTAGTTCTCCTGTTATCATTTATTTAGCCTCCTAGATTAAGTAAAAAGTCCGCTAGTATATTCTTTATATATATAATAATTCAATAAATATCCAAAAAATCCTCTATCGACATAGTATATAAGTCTATATTATTACATCTCTGAATTGCAAAACACTGGTTTTAAAAGTTGCTTAAATTCCAAAAAAAGCCTGTCTATAAATAACAGGCTTTTTCCTAATTATTACTGTATTAGTTTTTGACAATATCTTAACGATAGAAATCCTTTTTTACCCAGTATAATTACTCCCAGGTGGATATGAAACAACCACCTCTGGTAGATTTATATTATAATCAGCATTTTGAAAATCATCTATCTCCAATAAAGGAAATGCCCGGCACAAGGGCTAAAACATCATCGATTCCTAAATCATAATTAATAATTACCTTTCTTTTTGCATTAAACCTCCCATCATATCTTGCGTTAAAAAAACAAACATAATTGTAACAGCAAGTAGATCAGCAGAACCCCCAGGACTAATATTCTTTTGCCTAAAATCAGCATCCATTTGCTGCAAATAATTTTTACCTTCTTTAGTAAAAATCCCACCTAAATCCAGGGCCTGAAGGGCACAAGACTTTACATATTGAAGCATTTTTAAATTATGTCTAGCAATTATATTGGTATCTTCCGTTACTGTCATTAAATATAGTAAGACCTGTACTAAAATGTCATTAATTGTTCCCTGGTTTTTATTTAAATACTTCAAAAGGAAGGGAAAAGAAGTTTTCCTAACTGTTGGAAAACCTTTTTCTACTTCTCCCCGAATTCCCTTAATATTATATTGCTTAAAGAGTATCTCACCAGCTGTTAAATTTTTTTCTTCTTTTATATCACTTAGTTTGGCACTGCTTAGCTCTCTTATTGTAATACCCCTAGTTATCTGTGAAATCTTCTTACAAATTCTTTCCAACGATAGAGGCCAACTACCTTCAGCAAAAAAACAACTTGCCGCAGCTGCAGAAATAATCCCTAAAGAAAAAATAAGTCCTTTATGGGTATTTACTCCCCCGGTAGCTTGATACATATCTCGTTCTGCTTCTTTTCCTATGCCCCTTAGGTGCTCTAATAACTTCCTGGCATCTTGATTAGCAAAAGCCACTCCCTTTTCTGCACACCTATAGAAATAATAGTTAAGAGCAGCGCTGCTAGACATAAATGTAAAAAAATCCATGTCCTGGTGAGCGCCAGAATTATACCTATCAACCAGCCCTGGTTTGGGACTTGCTGAAACTTCATATAACATCGCTTCTACAGCAGATTTACTGATATATTTACAAAGGCTATTAGTACTGATTGTTTGATTACTCATTTGACCACCAACTTATAAGAATGTAAAAAATAATAGAATTAGATTTACAACTTGCAATTTTAGAATGTTTTTTATATCTCATTATTAATATTACACATTAGGCGGTAATTTCTTTAGTATTTTTAAAATAATCTTTCAAAAATGGATAAGCAACAGAAATTACTGTCAAGATAATCAAAACAATTGCTACTGGTGAAGCAACAAAAATCCTATAACTACCATCTGAAATAATTAGTGCCTGCCTAAACGATATTTCCATTTTATTACCGACAATAACCCCCAAAATTAAAGGTGCTGTAGGAATCCCTGCATTTTTCATAAAATATCCCATCAAACCAAAAATCACCAGTAAGTAAAAATCAATAACACTATTACTAATTGCAAAGGTGCCGATAAAAGCTAAACCTAATACAATCGGGTATAAGATTTTAGGGGGGATTGAGAGTACCCTTACTAATAAACCTGCCAGTGGTATATTAATTATTGCCAGCAACATGTTGCCTAAAAACATACTGGCAATTAATCCCCAGGCAATATCCGGATGTTGTGTAAACAAAAGAGGACCAGGCTGTAAACCCAACATCAATAAAGCCCCCATCATAACAGCTGTTGTTCCTGAACCGGGAATTCCAAGGGTCAACATTGGTATCAAAGCCCCCACAGAGGCAGCATTATTAGCTGCTTCAGGAGCAGCCAGGCCAACAATCTCCCCTTTTCCAAAATCATCCGGATTTTTAGCCAGCTGTTTTTCATTATTATAAGCCATTAGTGAAGCCATGGTTCCACCTGCTCCCGGTAAAGCCCCCACAAAAAAGCCCAATGGTGTACTCCTAAGAATTGGTAGCCAGCTTTTTTTCCAATCCTCTTTTGTTATCCAGATCTTACCAAACTTAGTCTGGGCTTTTTTCTTGCCTTCATGAATTTCTTTGAAACATTTGAATACTTCACCTAAGGCATAAATCGCAATGATTACTACCAGAAAATCAATACCAGTCTGTAATTCCAGAACACCAAAGGTAAAACGGTTAATTCCAGACTGAGAATCCAGACCAACTGTAGAAATCATCAGACCAAGTATCATTGAAATAAAACCACGTACTAAATTTTTTTTAGACATGGAGGCTGTTGCTGATAAAGCAGTAACCATCAATAGAAAATATTCTGCTGGACCAAATCTCAAAGCAAAATTTGCTACCGGGTTCGCTACTAAAGTCATAAAAACCGTTGCTATAATTCCTCCAATAAAAGAGGCAATGGCTGACATTGCCAGAGCAGCCTCTGCTCTTCCCTGCTGAGACATAGGGTATCCGTCAAATGTTGCTGCTAAAGCAGCACCGTCTCCAGGTGTATTAATCAAGATGGAACTCCTAGAGCCACCAAACATAGCCCCATAATATATTCCACACATTGTAATCAATGAAGTAACCGGTCCCATTGAGAAAGTCATCGGTAATAAAACTGCTACCCCTGTCGCTGGTCCCAAACCAGGTAACATCCCAATAATTGTACCCAATATTCCCCCTATAGTAATCCAAAATAGGTGACCTGGAGTTAAGGCAGTCTGAAAACCTACTATCAAATTATTTAATATTACATCCATTTATTTTCACCTCTCCAATTAAATATCAAAAACTGGTAAGGAAGGTAGTGGAATCCCCAATAATTTTAAGAAAATAAAGTATATTCCAACACTAAAACATACCGCTACCAGGACATTTATTTTCCAATTTTCCTTTCCATTTATTGCAAATAAAATCAAACCCATAAATAAAAGAGTAGATAAAACATAACCAATTCTTTCAAATAATAAAGCATAGATAATACTGGATAAACAGGTTATAATGACTAATTTTCCAGAACTTAATATGACTTTTCTTTGATTCTTCCTTTTTTCTTCAGCTAATCCCCTTTCTTTTTTACTCTCTTTTATAAACAAAATAATGCCGAAAATAAGCATTGTTACTCCCAGGCCTAATGGAAATAATATAGGAGCTATTGGATTACCAACTGTTGCCCTAGGTAAATTGTAAGCTAAAATACTATATATACAGCCGATAATTATTGCCAAAAGACCGGATATTACCCTTATATTCATTTTTATCCACCTCCAGAATTGTTTAAATACATCTAAGTATGTGTTAAGAAATAGGATGTAGGAAGTAAGAGGCAAGAAAAAAATCTTACCTCTAAATCCCACATTAGTTATAACTTATTGCTTTAACATTCCTATTTCTTTTAAAATACTTTTATACTCCTGATTGACTTTATCTAAAAAGGCTTTAAATTCATCAGCATCTGCATAGGACTGAGTCCAATTATTTCTCACACATGCTTCTTGCCATTCTGGTGTTTTCACCATCTTGGCTATCGTTTCGCGCCAGTATTTTTGAGCATATTCAGGCATTCCAGGAGCTCCGAATAAACCCCGCCAGTTCTCAAATGTCGCCTCAATGCCTTGTTCTTTAACAGTGGGAATCGTAGCAAAAACACCTTTCCCTACACGTTTACTGCCAGTTTGAGCAAGTGCCCTTAAATTTCCACTATCCAGTAAGGCTTTTACATCACCTAAGCCTGTCGACAGTAAATCAATATGTCCACCTAAGAGCTGGGCCGGGCCCGAACCACCCTGAAAACTTATATAATCTATATCCTTTAAGTTTTTTACCCCTGCTGCTTTAGCTATCAATAAAAATTGAATATGATCCATACTTCCAACAGAAGAGGTTCCACCAATTTTTACACTCTTAGGGTCTTTTTTTAGGGCATCCATTACTTCCTTGATAGTATTATATTTAGAATTCTTAGCTACAACAAAAACACCATAATCTGTAATCAAGCGGGCCAGCGGTGTAGTATCCCGGTAACTATAATTTGTAGAACCATTAAGATTAATCAAAATCAATGGTGGGGAATAAACTGAAATGATCCTGTCACTTCCCTTACTACCATTTAAATATGCTAAGTTTACCCCACCACCACCACCTGGTCTATTAGTAATAGGCATTGGAACAGTCACTAATTTAGAATCCTTCAATACTTTTCCTACTGTACGAATCGTCAAATCCCAACCTCCACCTGCCCCAGCAGGAGCAATAAACTCCATTGTCCCTCGTGGATATTCCTTGGCTAAACTTAACCCGGAAAAAATTAACGTTAAAGTTAGTAATAAAAACAAACCCAATATTATGCTTTTTTTTGTTTTCATTTTTCACACTCCCATTTTAGATTTGATAGGGCTATTATTTAATAATAGCCTAACTTTATATATCAATGGTTATTAACCATCTATTATATTAGTAAAATCCCTCCTTCCCTTCATTCTTTTATGGTCTAAACCAATGAATATATATTATATTAAACAAACACATAATTTCCTGGTATACCAACAAAATATATTAATCATCCACTCATCATATTGAAATATTCTTTACTTATTGTATTAATTTTTTCCAGCAGTTCCTCATATGAATGTTTCTGACTGCGAACACAAACTGCTGCCTGATCTTTGCATAACAAACATCTTCTACCCCTTTTTTTGATTGTTTGCCTGCTAATATTCTGATACTCTTTATTGATTACATCAAAATCAAACAGCCGGCCAAGGAGATGATTATCTTCTATTTCTACAAGAATTTTTTTCAATTTTATTTCATCCATATTTACAAGAATGAAACTCTCTATTCCTGTTGCTTTTTTATGAACTTCCTGATAGATAGGAAAAATATATTCTTTCTCAAAAGTTTCCCTTAAAACCTTACTTCCTTCATCATGAATTTTCTTGCTTAAAACAGTTAATTTGAATTTCCCTGGCGTATTAACCATAAACGATATCAGGCAGGCCTGATATTTATTAATCAACTCTTTTTGCCTAGCTGCCCTTAGCTCCCGTGCACGAAGTAGTTCCTGCAAACTAATTTCTCTTATCATATTCATAATTAAAATTGTCGCTCCCTATCAATTTGACGGACAACATCAATAACTGAACCATCTCGATAAGTTACAACACCTACAATTTTGTCTTTTACCCTGATCGGTTCAGGTTTACCAACTAAACGTTCAGCTTTTTCCTGTAATTCTTCAATACTATAAATAGGTATTTTAGCTGAACTAAGATTAGCTAAGAGATCCTTTCTTAAAGGATTAACTGCAATCCCCTGGTCTGTTACCAGAATATCCACCGTATTTCCAGGAGTAACAATAGTATTCACCCTATCCAAAATAGTAGGCATCCGGCCTCTCATCAGCGGGGCTACAACAATAGCAACAGAGGCTCCAGCTGCTGTATCACAATGGCCCCCGATAGCTCCCCTGAGCACTCCATCTGAACCTGTCATTACATTAACATTAAAATCTTTATCTATCTCTAAAGCACTGAGAACAACAATATCTAATTGATTTACTGCACTCCCCTCTTTATCAGGATTGGCATAATAGGAAGCATCAATCTGGTAATGAAAACGATTATTTTTAAGTGATTCTACTGCCTTAAGATCAAAACTCTGAACATCAAGTAACTTTTTTATAAGCCCTTCTTCATGTAAATTAACAATTTGACCGGTAATTCCTCCTAAAGCAAAACTGGCTTTAATGCCCTTTTTTATCATTTTTTCTTTTAAAAATCTGGTTGTCGCCAGAGACGCACCACCGGAACCAGTCTGTAGAGAAAATCCCTCTTCAAAATAACCAGATGCTTCAATCACATCAGCAGCATGTTTAGCAATCAATAAATCTTTAGGGTTTTTAGTAAAACGTGTTGCCCCAGACATAATTCCTTTAGGATCCCCAATAGAATCAACTTTGATAATATAATTTACCTGTGACTGAGGGATAGCAAATGGCACATTAGGATATCCGACAATATTATCAGTAATCAAAACAACCTGATCTGCATACTGAGCATCTATTTTGGCATACCCTAATGACCCACAGGCTGAGGCAGCAGAATTTTCTCTAGAATAACCATTAGCATTGCCATATGCATCACAAGAAGGAACACCCAAAAATGCTACATCAATATGTAATTCATCAGTAGAAATTGCCCGGGCCCTTCCCCCATGAGAACGTAAGCATACCGGTATGTCCATTAAACCCTCTGATATTGCAACTGCTAGTTCACCCCTTAAACCACTGGTCTCAATTCGCCTAATAACTCCATTTTTTATATGTTCAATCAGAGAGGAATGTATCTTTGTCAAGGAACTTGAAGCCAAAACAATATCCTTAATCCCTAATTTGGCAATAACCTCCATTACCATATTGATAATGTAATCTCCATTTCTAAAATGATGGTGAAAAGAAATAGTCATTCCATCTTTAAGCCCTGTTTCCAGGATAGCTTTTTCAATACTAGGTAAAAACTTCTTCCTGTTTTCCGAAACCTGCCGTTCTTTCAATCGTTGTATATCTTTTATCTGACCCTTAAAACCTCGAAAAGGCAATAATTTTTCCAAGCCTTCTATTTCTTGAGGAATCTCTCTATTTACTTTATTAATCATCTAAAACACTCCTTCTAGATATATACCCTGGCAGCATTAGCCAAGTCTATTGTTCGTCGAGCCCTGTCTACAATTGGTTTATCAACCATTTTTCCATCTAAACTGATAACCCCTGAACCTTTTTCTTCCGCCTCTTTAATTGCCCCTAAAACCCTGGTCGCTTTTTCTATCTCTTCTGTTGTTGGTGTGAATATTTTATGAACTGGTTCAATCTGCCGCGGGTTAATTATTGATTTGCCATCAAAACCCAATTGTTTAATTAATTTAACTTCATTTATTAAACCTTCTTCATCATTAACATCGGAAAAAACCGTATCCAAAGCATTGATTCCTGCTGCCCGGGCAGCAAATAAAATCTGACTTCTAGCAGTAAGCAGTTCAATCCCATCCATTGAACGAGTAGTTTTTAAATCAGTTACAAAGTCTTCAGCACCAAGAGCAATCCCAAGCAATCTCGCACTAGCAGTAGCAATCTGGCTAGCATTAATTACCCCAAGAGCACTCTCAATTGCCGCCATTAATTTTATACTTCCAGACTCCAAACCAATTTTATTTTCAATTTCAGTTACTAAGTAATCCACCTCCTGTACATCTTCTGCTTTTTCCGTTTTGGGGAGACGGATTATATCCGGTTTAGCCCGGACAATAGCCTCAAGATCCTCTTTTCCAAAAGGAGTGTTTAAACCATTTACACGAACGACCGTTTCAGTATTTCTATAATCAAAGGTTTTTAAAGCATTATAGACCAAAAATCTAGCGGAATCTTTCTCATTCAATGAAACAGAATCTTCCAAGTCAAACATAATCGAATCAGCTCCATAGATATGAACATTGAGTATCATTCCTGGATTATTCCCCGGAACATACAGCATAGTTCTTCTTAAAGAATGCATTTAAAATTCCTCCCATTTATAATCTGTTTTATTAGCAGCTCGATAAACTGCTGTTAAAACCCTTGCCTTTATTGTACAATCCAATGCACCTTTATCATTTGCATGAACAATAGCATCAGTAATTCCCAAGTTTTCAAGGGTTTCCTGAATCACCTTTTTTATTTGTGTTCCAAATTGATTTTGGACTATGCTCTTTAAATCAATCTCAATACCCTTTTGATCATTATTCTCTATTAAAATATTAATATCACTTGACTCCAGTGTTCCAGCCATCCCTGCATTCTTAATTTTCATTTTTAACACCCTTTCCTTAATTTAATAGCCTGATTGCAGCTGCTGAATAATATCTTTTGCATTCTCTGAAATCAAAAAATTATAGGTAGTTTCCGGAACTAATTTTTTTACTTTTAAAAATTCCCCCTGTCCAATATATTCCCTCACTTTTGAGGCACTAACAATATCTCTTCCAATAGACAATCTAGAAACTTCTACAACTTCAACACCTTTTTCAGGTAATATTTTTTTCATTATTTTATTATAAGTCCTTGTTACTGGACAGAAAGGCTCTTCACCAACAAAACGTTTACTTATCCCTAAGGCTGGTATAATATGGTCACTAAATATTTTCAAATCCAGAGCCGCCTGTGTCTCAACTACTTCCTGGTATGTTTTTATAAAATATGAGGGGAAAGTCGCTGCAGAAATAATATAATCCCTTCCTTTATGTACAATTACATTGCTTAAATGTTTAACACCCTCTTTCACTAATTGATATCTCAATTCAGGAGGGAAAATAGATTTGTCCTCCCAGACAATAAAAATATGTAGCTGATCACTCCTTGAAGCAGCATATTCAACTAAATATTGATGTCCCAGGGTAAACGGGTTGCAGTTCATTACAATAGTGGAAACAATTCCAGTATCCCTTTTATACTGAACAATTTCTGTCAGGTAATCTTTTATTCCAGCAGCTTTATTTTCCATCAGTACTATCCTGGAATTTAGCTCTGAAATTTTGTAAAATCCTAATTCAGAAAACAGCCTTTTATTCTCTGGCTTGGTATAAAGAAATAAATGAATATTTCCCCGCCGAAACTCTTCTTGGAGTAAAAGTGTTATAATTTTATTAGCCAACCCCAAGCTCTTGTATTCTGGGGCTATGGCAATACATTTCAAAATTTTGCCACTAAAGGAACCTGTTCCAATCATTTTTTGGGGGTCAAATAAAGCGACTGTATATTCTATATCTTTATCAAACTTTAAATTTTGTTGCTTTAAGAATTTTATTACCTGATTTTTTTCCGCCTTAGAATTCAAGTGAACAATTTTTTCTCTTATCTGCTCTGTATCCATTAATTACCTCCTTTCCAAATTCCTAATCGTTTTGCTGGTTTACCATTAAGACCCTTCTTATTTTTTGACTAAGTTCATTAAGTAAGACCGGTTTGATTATATAATCATCAATAAGTGGACTATTAATATAATCTTTCACTGGCTCATTAACAAACCCGGTCATAAGGATAACCTTGATCTCAGGGTATATAGCCTTAGCCTTTTCAGCTACTCCAATCCCATTTAAATGATGCATGGTCTGGTCTGTAATAATTAATTGAAATCTAGGAGGGTTTTTCTTGAAAATTTTTAAAGCCTTTAAGCTATTTGTCTGGGCAATTATTTTATAACCTAATTTTTCCAATCTCTTTTTCATCATATTTACTATACTAGGGTCATCATCAATCAACAAAATAGTTTCATCACCTTTTAAAACAATATTATTATTGTTTTGTAAATCTACATATTGCCCTTCCATTTGTGGAAAATAGACATTAAAGACACTTCCTTTTCCTATTTTACTTTCGACAAAAATTTTACCATTATGACTGGCTACAATACCATGGACAACAGATAAACCCAGACCCGTCCCTTCACCCACAGCTTTTGTAGTAAAAAACGGATCAAAGATTTGATGCATTATTTTTTCTTTCATACCACAACCAGTATCTTTTACAGAAATTTTTACGTATTTCTTGCTTGAAAAATCTTCATTATTCAATATATTCTCGTCATCCTTATCAATTAAATGCATGCTTATTTCTAATAAACCACCCTGTTTCTTCATAGCATCATAGGCATTAGTACAGAGATTAAAAATAACTTGATTTATTTGAGTAGGATTAGCCAGAATGTATCCGCAATCTTCAAAGTTTTCAATTATATCTATGTTAGAAGGTAAAATAGATTTCATTAATTTCAGTGTTTCTTTTATCAATTCATTTATTTTTACAGGCTTATAGTGTTTATTATTATCTCTATGGCTAAAGATCAAAATCTGTTTTATTAATTCTTTGGATTTTTTTGCTGCTTCATAGATTTCATTGATATCTTCATACCAGTAGTTCTCCTGGGATAAATCTTTTAACATCAGTTCTGCGTAACCAAGAATAGGGGTCAGTAGATTATTGAATTCATGAGCAATACCGCCTGTTAGAGTACCTATTGTCTGTATCTTCTGGGAATGTTGCAACTGTGCCTCACTTTTCCTCAATTCTTCAGCTTTTTCATTTAATTCCTTTAAATATTTTGTTTTTATTTCCAGTGCTTCTTTATTTTTTTGTATTTTTATAATAAGAAAAATACAACTTGAAAATATAATTATAAATCCTCCAGCTATCAGCAAAGTACTAAGTAAATTCTCCTTTATCGGGTCTGCAATTTCCTCATAAGACATGGGAGCTGCTACTATCCAAAAATCATCACCAATATGAGCTGGAGCAAAGCCAGTCAATTTCTTAACCATAACTAATTTACTGTCAGGCCACCAGTATGAATGATAGACTGCCGTCCCTTCTTTTCCTGTTAACTGCCTTTTTATCAAATTCTTTAATTCAGTAAAATTTAAGCCAGGGTATTTCTCTTTCCTCTTTATAATGACATGTGTCCCAATCTGTTCTTTAACCGGATGCATTAAGATAATTCCTTTTTTATCTTTTACCATTACATAACCCTTTTTCCCCACCTTTACTGGTTTAACTAGATGATTATAAAGGGTATTTAAATTTATTGTAGCAACTAAGATTCCTATAAATCGTTCCTTATAAAAGACAGGCTGTAAAATATTAAAAACAAAATCTCCCCTTATTCCCTGATAAACACTACCAATATAAGACTGCTGTGTTTTCAAAACATAATTTACATCGTCATTGCCAGAATCAACAGAATTGTAAAGCTGTTCAGAAATTTTAACACTTGCCCCACCTGAGCAATGATAGATAAGTTTACCTTTATCATCATATAAAGCAACTGACTGAATCTCTTTTTTTTGAACCTCATAAAATGCTTTTATAGAAGAAATATCTGGCTGTGCAATACCATCTTTCACAAAAACATTTAGTCTTTTTTGAAATTTGGGGTTGCCAGCAATAATTTTTAGATTATCTGCTTTTCCAACAACAAACAACTCCAAATTCCTGGCAGTAGATTTAGCAATTGTTAATAAGTGCTGTTCTTGCTGTATTACCATAGTATCCCGATAGTAAGTATAACTTACATAAATCATCCTCCCTAAAAAAATTAAGACCAAAAAAACAAAAATAATTAAGAAAATCATCATTTTAGTACTCTCAATGGTATTAAAAATATTAATTCTTTTTATAAATTTCATTCCGAAGCCCCCAATAAGTTTAATATATAAACAATTATATCAATTCTCCTGTTAGCTTTCTCGAAATAAAATTTAAATTTCAATCATTAAACTTCCAGTTATAAATTCCTAAAAGTTTGACAATAACCTATGAAAGACTCTTATATGACAAAATCTTTAAAATATTATATAATAATAATTAAAGTTTCTTTATGGTTTTATACTATAATATAAAACTTAAAATAATCTTTAAAAAACTTAAAATTTATTAAGTAATTTCTTAAGAATTATTAAGATTTAATTTTAGTTTTTGTTACATAATTATTTGAATTTTATATAAAGCAGGGGGTTAACCTTATGAGTAAAGAAAAAATACTAATTGCAGATGATGAAGAATACATTCGAAAAATTATTAAGAAAACTCTTAGTAGAGAAAATATGATTATTTTTGAAGCAAATTGTGGTAAGAAAGTTCTCAATATAATGGCTCAAAAACCATTTGATTTAATTATTTTGGATATAATGATTGGGGACATTGATGGATTAGATATTATCAAAAAAATTAGGACTGATGGCATTCATATTCCTATTATTCTTATAACAGGAAAAAAAATTAAAGACTATGATAAAATCCTGGGATTAGGAATAGGAGCAGATGACTATATTACCAAACCTTTTAATCCAGCTGTTCTCTGTGCTCATGTAAAAGCACATTTGCGCAGGAATAAAAATTTAAATTCCCTTAAACAACAAAGAAAAGAAATCATCATTGAACCATTTAGACTTAATTTAGACACTTATAAATTATATAAAAACGAAAAAGAAATCTCTCTTTCAGCCAAGGAATTAATGATGATAAAATTTTTTATGGAAAACCCCAATCAGGTATTCTCCAAAGAACAGCTGTATCAAAATATATGGGGTGATAGCTTTATTAATGATAATTCTATTATGGTATATATAAATCATTTACGACACAAAATAGAAACCAATCCCAAAAAACCTAAATTTATTCAAACGGTTTGGGGGATTGGCTATAAATTTGTTGGTGAATCCCTTTAGTTAAAAACTGTTCCTACACGACTAAATCTAACAACAGCAAACCTTGTTGTTCATTTTAAAAGATAGTGGAATCCAGTAGTAGAAAATTAAAACTATGATAGGTCTTTCAGAATAAGTCATAAGTCTGTATTATCTTATCCTTAAATTGCAAAACATTAGTTTAAAAAGTCGCTTAAATTCAAAAAAAGCCTGTCTATAAATAGCAGACTTTTTCCTAATTATTCCTGTATTAGTTTTTGACAATGTCTTAACTATAGAAATCCTTTTTTACCCAATATAATTACTCCCAGGTAGATATGAAACAACCACCTCTGGTAGATTGATATTATAATCACCATTCTGAAAGCCTTTAATCAAGATATGATTCCATTCACCTGTATTTTTCCCCCTAATACCCCCCTTATAACTAATAAGCAGTTCATCAACCTTATCATCATTATTAAGTTTTTGCTCAAATCTACACTCAAGTTCATATAAACCCTTTTTAAATGTATATCCAGAGATCAGACCACCAATATAAGTAAGTTTCTCAATATTCATCTCACCCAGCCTGAGGCCGTCTATATAAAGGTCACCTTTTCCATTAATTGCTTTATATCCCAGTTCATTAAATATATACTGTTTACAGAAACAGGCTTCACTTCCAAGACTATTTTTACCCCTTTCCTGACAGAGCTTTTTTAATTTACAGTCTTCATTATTACAGTAACTTTTCTGGGAATATATATAATAATCATGGGGTTGATTTATTTCTATCTCTTCCCGGGCTTTGCTCCCTACCAGCAACGTAAAATTTTCTCCCATATGTTCATAGGGTAAGTGCAAGCCATAATCACCGTTCTTAAAATTCTCTATTAATATTGCATCAAGTATTTTACTATCCCTAATATTTTTTGATAATTCTTCACGGTATATTTCTTTAATATGGGGGTGGTTTTGTAAATCAATTAATAGTTTGTCTTTTTTGATAGAAAACTCATATTTTACTTGATCATCATCCCTATACTCTATAATCCCTTCTTCTGTTTCTCTATGTAGATTAATCCCGCTGCCAATAGGCTTGTCCCCAATAATAATCCTATCAGCTTGATTATAAAGCTCTTCTCCATCTTCCTGATTTAATTTATAATTATAGGCCTTTCCAGAGTTGATGTTTATCTTGATATCATTTCCCGCACAGCTTATTATTTCATTATTAGAATACTCCTTTTTCTGTTTGGCATATAATGTCCCTGAGATTAGATGATACCTGGGTAATTCTATCCCATAATCCCCATTCTGAAAATCATCTATCTCCAGTATGTTTTCTATTGCTGGTCCTTCTCCAGGGATACCATATTTGATGATTAGTTCTGTTTTATCATAGAGGTCAAATAGGGAATTAAAATCTAGTTTACCGTGAGGGGTAAAACTATAGCTGAGTTTTAACATTAGCTGCTCTGTTCCTTCTTTGTAGATATTTTCTTCATATTCTTCTTTGAACTGTCCTTGATACCTGCTTTTTCTCAAAAACCTAATATTTTCACCAATAGTATGGCCATTTATTTTAATTACCCCCATACCATTGGATTTTTTATAGTTTTGCTTTTTACCAAAGCCCGCTGTAAATTGATAGGGCTCTTCTGGAGGGCTTAATTCTTCTTTGTTTTTTCCTAAACTCCCATATAGTCTGTCATTATTTTTCTTGAAAAAAACATGGGGTAAGAGTACATCAGGGTCGTCTTTAAAGATTAGATAGTCATAGTTGACACCCTTACCATCACCCTCTTTTTTACTAAATAAATTCCCGTAAAGGCCTTCTTCTTTAAAGAACTCATTATGACTTAACTCCAAAATTTCTTCATAGCCTTTATTATCTTCAAAACACAGGCCTAGACCAAATTTATCGGCCTGTCTGTCAATAATACTGATATGCTGAACCTGATGAAAAGGTACCCGACCCCTGGTATCAATACCAATATTAATCCCCTGTTCCAACAAGAACTTTAGATACCTTTCAGGGAAGTGTTTATTAATTACTTTCAAATGGTCTTTTACTTCAGGGATAGTATATCCTGGTAAAAATAAGAAATTATGTTTGTCCATTATATCCTTTGTTTTCTTTTTATGTATTAATCTCGGGGTTAGATTAAACTCAGGGTTTTTAAAGGATGTCCATCTGCGGTCTTGATCCCCCTATGGTCAAAAAAGGCTACAAAATCATCGTCCAGCTGGTTAATCGCTTCGTTTCCCTTTTTTTCAAATTTACGGTTCATCATTCCACCAATACTTTCCACAGTACCATAACAAACTGATAAGCCTTTAATCTTATTGGTAAACTCACTTACATCCCCTATACCTTCATGTTTAGCTAAACACTTAAAATCTAAATTGGCAAGGCTTTTGACATTGCCCCTCCAGAGTATTTCAAAACCTTCAATCCCACCAGGGGCATCAATCTCAAATTCGGCTATCCTGGGGTCATCTGTATGAAGGTCACATAAGAGATACATCTGACTAACCCCATTAAATAATTCTACTAAGTTAAACTGCTTTTTGAATTCCTCAAAAACAGTGTCCAGGACTTCATCCCAGATATCTGTCTGTTTAGTTTCATCTATTTGAGCACTATTATTCTCTTTCTCCTTTAGTTTATGCTCTGCTGCCTTTCTTACCCCCATAGAGACCGGTTGAGCAGAAACTACAACAGCAGCACCGAGCATCACTGACAGGGGATGCCCTGCCTTCATCAGGGTTACCCCTAAACAGAGAAGGATCATATTGACCCTACCTGATATTCGATTTAACATAAGCTCTCTATTAAGGGCTGCCAGATATTCACCTGCTGTTGCAAAACCACCGTGTTTTACCTTAGGGGCCAGTTTAATGATTGCCGGACCCCAGTTACAAAAATATTCTGACATAAGGGTTTTAATTGCTTTAGTACTTTTTAAACCATCTGCTCCCATCTCCTTGATCAGATTAGCAATGGCATCAGGACTGGAATACTTCTTTACCAGGGTTTCCTGGGCATACTGTTCTGCCTGGTTAAAAAACTCCCCACCTATTAATAATAAAGTCTGGAGGTATAGGTTATCAGCAGCCTTTTGAACCCTCTCTTCATTTAAATCAACCTTATTACTGGGATGAGGCTCTTCACTTTCATCAGTCTCATCATCAAAATAATCATGATACATATAGTCTAAAGATGAACTGGTATAAGAGCTTAAAGCCATTACACTGATATTGGCTATATTTTCCCCCAGTGCACCAGCAGTATTACTATAAGCCTCAGCATAAGTCATCCCCCTACCCACTATCTCCAGGGCACCTGCCGTAGCATCAAACCTCACCTGTTCATCTGTCAGGCGGAAGAGGGTTGTGTATCTGACAGCCGTTGCTTTGGCAATCTCTTTATTTTTTATAACTCCAGCCCGTTCTACCCAATCAAAATCAATCAGTTTAATTCTTTCACCACTTTCCTCATCCTCTAAATAAAATGCCCCTGGGTCATTTGGATTTCCATCATCTTCATTCTCATTTCTTTCATATACTACCCTTTTACTAGATACTACTTTCTCATCAATCACTTAATTCACCTACTTTCATATATTCATACTCTTCAATCCCTCTAATGCTACCATCTCTCCTCTTCCTGATAGCTTTTATCTTATTATTATATTCATCATAAGTAATTTCACTGCAACTTGATAATTTCGGATTTTTATATTTTAGTTTAATCACATTCCCCCTATCATCATATTCATATTCATATATATCATCAATATTTCCTGTGCTATCTTTTGTTATTTCTCTTATTAAATTACCTTTATGATTATACTCATATTCAAAAGTAATAATATTACCAACAGCTCTTATAATGTTACCCTGTTCATTATACTCACTTGTTGAATTATATCTATCAACTATAACTCCCTCTGAATTTCTGGTAATCGAAATATCTGACAAAATATTACCATTCTCATCAAAAACATGTTCAGATATAGTCACCTTATTATTCCTTTTTTCTGTACTTTTTGTCCACTCATAGGCATACCTGATATATACATCCTCATAGAAAAACTCACCTTCATAACCAGAATTTCTCCATTCATATTCATATTTCAGATTACCACTTGGATAATATTCCTTTTTTACAATCCGTAATTTTTCTCCTGTTTCCTTGTCCTTTTCAAGATATTCAATAAGCTGGTCATCTTCATTATAGGTATATTTTGCTATACCATTTGGATAACGGGGGAATTCCTGTACCTCTTTAACCATACCCCAGGCACTGGAGTTTCCTATCCATTTATTTGCAAAATACTCTGGATGTTTTTTTACCTCTCTTTTTATAACCAAATCCCTGTCATTATACTTATATTCAATATTACCTACTATGCTATCATCACTACCAATGTATTTTACTGATAATAGATTTCCATGACTATCATAATCATATTCAACAGTCCCCTTTAAACTACCATCACCTTCTTTATATATCTCTTTTGTCAGGACAAATTCTTCCTGTCCTCTTTTTTCAGCCCTCTCAGCTTCCTCTCTCGCCAGTCTAGCTTTACTTATCTGTTCATTTTTCTCCTTATCCTGATTTAAAGTGGTTTCACTCCCATTACAGGCAGCTAAAGTAATAAGTAAGGTTAGTGATATAAGTAATATCAATGTTCTTTTAATAGATTTCTTTTCTATCATCTTCTTAATAACTCCTTTTATTATTTTCCTTATTATGTTATTATAACATATATTGTTATTTGCAGCATTGGATTTTGTAATTTTGGGTAATTTGTAGTAGTTTATAATAATTATTGACATAGGACTTATTATGATTAATTATTATATCTTGCTACCGTAATATAACCCTCTAGCTCTGCATAATTTATAATCAATAAAACAAAAAAATAACAGAATAATTCTGAACTTAAAAATTTGCTATCTTATTTTGAGCAGACCGAGAAGATTTACTGCATTTACTCTAAGAAACAAAAAACCTTGACCCTGAAGAAGTAAAAAAGATCATCCGAATATTAAAATAGTTAAAGAAAAGCCATGATGATTATAATCATCATGGCTTTTTTTATTAATATTCTAATTTAAACTCAAAAATCATATAATTTCTATCTTTTAATTCTATAATTTTGCTTTCTTGCAATTACGAAAATACTCCTGATTTGTTAGACAATGTGCGCTTTTTTAGTTTTAATATTTTATTATCTTAAAATCTTTCTTACAAAAGCCACTGTGAAATATAACATTAAAAACAATCCTAAAAAGCCCTCTACTCCAGAGAAAAATATTAACATACCATCTATATTTATATTTTGGAATATACTACTTCCAATTCTAAAAATATAGGAGATTTTTTATGCCTTTCACTTTTTGGGCCTTATTTTAACTCTTATTTAACAATAGATCGGTGGATATTTCTCTTTATTTCCTTCCGGATAGTGAATAACATGGTGGTAAAACAGGCAGTTCCACCTATGAACTGTGAAATTGGTTCTGCTATAAATATACCATTTGTTCCTAACCCCAAAAATCCTGGTAATAATATAACAAGGGGAGTTACAAGAATAACCTTCCTGAAAGTTGAGAAAAAGACAGCATGTTTTGCTTTGCCCAAAGCTACAAAGGTTGTTTGTCCGGTAAATTGTAATGCCATCATAAAGAAAGTAGCATAGAAAAGTCGCATCATAGGAATTCCTGCTTTTATTACCTCTGGATCATTATTAAAGATGCTGATGAAGAACTCGGGGAAGCCCAGAAGTAATAACCAGCTTAAAGTAGTATAAGTAATAGATGTTATTGCTGTAAATTTAATACTACTTTTTACTCTCTTATATTCACGGGCACCATAATTGAATCCAATAACAGGTTGAGCCCCAGTTGTTAATCCTTGAACCGGCATTGTGATAAATTCTCGAATTGAATTTAAGATAGTCATGATCCCTACATATAAGTCTCCGCCATATAGTTGAAGAGTAGTATTACAAACTATCTGGACCAGAGAATTAGTAAATTGCATTACAAATCCAGAGGTCCCTAAACCTATAATACGTTTTATTCTTTCTTTTTTGAGTCTGAGACTGCTTTTCTTTAATTTTAAAATTGCTTTTTTCCCTGTTAGAAACCCAAGAACCCATATTGCAGATAGTGACTGAGAGATAATAGTTGCTAAAGCTGCTCCCTGTACACCCATATCTAATTTAAAGATAAGGATTGGATCAAGGATAATGTTTATAATTGCACCTAAGATTACTGTCATCATACCAATACGGCCAAATCCCTGGGCATTGATGAAAGGGTTCATTCCCAGGCTAATCATGACAAAGATATTACCAAGAAGATAAATAGTTACATATTGGTCTGCATAGAGGAAAGTCATCTCACTTGCTCCAAACAAATAGAGCATCGGTTTTTTTATTAACAAACCTATTATTGTTAAAATAATGCCACTAGAGACTAACATAAGAAATGAATTTCCCATAATTTTTTCTGCTTCATCACAGTTCTGACGACCACGTTCTATTGAACATAAAGGCGCACCACCCATTCCAAATAGGTTAGCAAAAGCCATCACCATAGATATAATCGGTAGACAGATACCTACACCTGTTAAGGCTAAAAAGGCATCTCCTGGCATTCTGCCAATAAATATCCGGTCGATAATATTATAGAGTACATTGACCAGTTGAGCCAGGATCATTGGAACTGCCATGTTCATAATATTTTTAGTAATACTGCCCTTTGAAAAATCATTTTCAATTTCCACAAGTGTGCCTCAATTCTATATAGTTAATTTTGTATTCTTTAGGTATTTTTCCTACCTGAAACATACTATTCTCTAAACTATTGGGTATACCAATCTACAAAATTTGTTTAATCATTTGAAAATCAAATTTCAGACAAAAGCTTTCAATATGGGTATCATAAGTAGGTATCCGAATAAGTACAATCATAATAATAGCTGCTACAATGCGGGATATTAATGTAGCGATACCGACCCCCTCGACTCCCATACCGAAGCCATAGATCACTATAGCATTACCGAAGATATTTAGGATATTCATACATAAGGAGGTTAACATAGAAATTCTGGAGTTTCACTTTGCAAGAAATATCAAGCTTTCTTGGCGTTCTAACCTATTTGAGTTTAAGAAGTTGATGAACCTTGACCAGACTTTGGTTAGGTTCATGAATTTAAGTGCAGCGTATATGCAATATATTTTTTAGCCGATGGATCTTCATCAAATCCAGTTCTGACCACAACCAGATCAAAAAGCTTAATTAATTGAGGTACCTATAACTCCCTTAAACTGTATGTCCTGACCACAGAGATTACTACCGATTATGCCGTGTTTATGAGCTACAGTACCCAGTGCATAGTAAGTATATTTACCACTTAAAGAATTCAAAGTTTTTTCTCCTATGCTTATATTTTGACTGTCGAAGCCAAATATATTATAGCATAGGAGGATTACTTCATCATCATGGTTGCTTTTCCTTCACCTGCTGTAGTTAATCCATTTGTTATCACTTATGTTAACAAGCATAACAGAGTTAATTAAATAGTTTTCCAGATAAAGGTTGTTTCTCATAATATTATACTCTAGACTCAACTAAATATTTTTCTGTGGCTGTGTGATCTGGTAATATATATTGATTATATCCTTCTCATTCCCATGGATATAAGTAATTTGATTTCTTATGAAATGGCCTGGCACAAGAACAATGAACGGAATGAAATATACTCCGCTAAGACTTTAAGATTAGCTATCTAGTAATTTCTTATAAATTGATATTATATCTTCTTTATCTGGACTACGATATGTATTTCCAGGACTACCACTTGCCAGTGCATCCTCAGCCATTTTTTCCAAATTAGCTAAGTAATCATTTTTCTCAATACCCAGTTCCAGTAGATTAGGTATTCCCACATCATTGCAAAGACTTCTTATCAGCATCACACCCTTAATAGCCAGTTCTGGAGCAGAACCATCTATACGATTATTCGCCATAGCCCTAGCAAGCTCTGCAAACCTTTTCTGATTACCAGTACAGGCAAATTTCATACAATCACCAAGCAAAACTGCATTTGAAATACCGTGAGGAATATGAAATAAAGCACCAATAGGTCTTGACATACCATGTACTAATGTTACAGAAGAGTTATTAATAACAAGTCCTGCCTCTGTAGATGCCAACATAAGTTGACTGCGGGCTTCCATATCATTTCCATCCAGATAAGCTCTCTTTAAATACCTGGATATTTTTCTAATAGCAGACAAAGCTAAATTATCAGTAAGGGGCTGATTTTTAACAGAAGTATATCCCTCAATTGCATGAGTTAAGGCATCTAAACCAGTAGCAGCAGTGACAGAAGCTGGTACAGAGATAGTTAATTCAGGATCTACTATGGCCATCTCTGGCATTATATAGAAACTGGCTATCAACATTTTTACATCTCTTGAGGTATCATTAATGATTGTATATCTTGTAACTTCGGAACCTGTACCTGAGGTTGTAGGTATAGCTATGACTGCTGGAATATTATTTTCAACTTTATCCAGCCCCATATAATCACTTATCTTCCCAGGATTTGCAACCATAATTCCGATAGCTTTAGCTGCATCAATAGGACTACCCCCACCGATAGCTATTAAGAAATCACAATTATTATTTTCATAAATTTCTAATCCTTTTTCCACATGTTTATCATCAGGTTCTGAAGTTACATCATTATAAAGTACAGGAAATATATTATAATCTCTAAGAAATTCCATAACCCGTTTAACATAACCAAGCCTTACTGCAGAATTACCTGTTACAATTAAGGGTTTATTCCCATAACTGACTATCTCCTTTAAGGCTTGATCAAGGACACCTTCTCCATAAAAAATAGATTTAGGCGTTAGAAACCTTGCTGCTTTCATATAATCGCTTTACCACCTTTCTCCAGATCAAATTATTCAAAATAAGATATAAATCCCTGCATCCACATTAAATATTAATTTTAAATAATATCTTCCTTAAAGTCAAGAGCTTTTTTGAAAACCATCTTACCGGTCTTAATTGCACCACTGGGACATACATGATTACAGAGGTGACAGCCGACACATTTTTCTTCAATCACTACTGGCTGACGAACTTTTGACCAGCTTATCGCCTGATGCCCACCATCACAGCATGATATATAACACCGTCCACAACCAATACACTTTTTCTGATCTATCTCTGGATATAAAATAAAATTCCGATCCAGTTTATCAGCAGATACAATATTATCGAGGGCTAACCCTAGCAGTTTTTCCAGACTCTCAAATCCATTACTGGCCAGATAATAACTCAATCCACTGATCATATCCTCAATAATACGATATCCATACTGCATCACAGCAGTTCCTACCTGGACATTACGTGCACCAAGTAGTATAAATTCCAGGGCATCCTGCCAGGTTTCTATCCCCCCAATCCCACTGACAGGCACATTATATAAGTCAGGATAACTGGCTAACTCATATATAAATCTTAAGGCAATAGGCTTTATGGCTTTACCAGAATAACCGGATACAGATGATTTACCATTAATAACTGGAGCAGGAGCCATTTTTTCAATATCTACTGAAGTTATACTTTTGATAGTATTTATAGCGGCCAACCCCCTTGCCCCTCCCTCAATAGCTGCTAAGGCAGGTGGTATCATACTACCCAAATTAGGAGTCATTTTTGCTAATACTGGTAGATCAGTACCGGCTACAACTGCTTCAGTATAAGACTTAACCAGTTCAGGGTTTTGACCTACATCTGCTCCTAATTTGTTATCAGCCATCTGGGGACAAGAAAAATTACATTCTATAATATCTACTCCAACCCCTGTCATTAATTTTGCCAGTTGGTTCCATTCTTCTTCACTCTGTCCCATAATAGACGCAATTAAGATCTTATCAGGAAAATCCCGTTTGATTTTTTCCATTTCCAGCAGGTTTTCTTCCAAACCCTTTTCAGAAGTCTGCTCCAGATTTTTGAAACCAATAAAAGACCTACCTTCTTTTTTAAGCTGGTCAAATCTAGGTGAAACCTCATTGGCTACAAAAAAACCAACTGTTTTAAAAACCAATCCACCCCAACCTGCATCTAAAGCCCTGGAAACCATTTCATAATTACTGGAAATCGGTGATGAGGCAAGAAAAAAAGGGTTTTCACACCTAATTCCACAAAACTCTATTGATAAATCCTTAACTGCCATCATTATTCACCTTCTTTAAAATACCTAATTCCAAATTAGACAGAAAATTATTTATGCTGCTTATTTTTATAGGACTATCCAATCTTCCCCTGATACAGGCTTTTTCACAATTTCTCTGCTCAAAACAAAGCTCTGAACAAGTCTTATCTAGAAAGCCGAATTTCCTATATTTTGCTTGAGCCCCAGGGAAATTCTCAAACCGTATTGAACGAATAATACTGGCAGAATCAATATTAGCTGGACAAGCCTGTGTACATGGTGGATCATAACACAACAAACACCTTGCAACTTCCTGTTCAGCTAGATCGAAGGTTAACTTGCGCATTTCTATCACCTCTTCTTATTATTCATCCTTCTATATAAGTTTCATTTAATTTATTCACACTAATGCTTTGTGTAAGCCAATTATATTAATGGAGCGACTCTAACTTTTTGTGGAGGCAGGACGCCGGAACATTAGAAGCACGGCTTGAAGCTTTGCTTCATAGCGTGACTCTATGCTTTGAAGTAAAAAGTTGTGACAGAGAACGAAGGCACGGATGCTGGAGTGAACGACAAGCGGAATTAATATAATTGGCTGGAACGCAAAAGTGCAATATTTAAGTGCTACTTATATATATTAACTCTCTTCAGTTACTTGAATTTTATATTTTTTATTTATTAATTAGGTGTCTGGCATAATATTCCACTGGCCCAACATACCTGATGACAATCCATTATGCAAATAGTGCCTATTTTAATCTTGCAAGCTTACCGTTTAAGGCTCCTTTTAACAAAATTACCCCAGCCTGCTTCCCCGAGAAATTCCCCATCTTGATATACAACTCTACCTCTCGAAAGAGTCATAATTGGATAACCATCTAGTTCTACCCCTTCCCAGATAGTGTGGTCTATATCTGAATGCATTTTTTCTTGAGTAATAGTAAATTTCTTTTGCGGATCATAAATTACCAGATCAGCATCAATATTGGGAACGATGGTACCCTTACGGTCAGCACAACCAAATATCTGAGCAGGATTTGTAGAACACAATTCTACAACTTTATTAAATGAAATTCTCCCTTGATTGGCCTCACTTAACATATAAGGATATAGGTTCTCTACTCCCATACAGCCATTAGGGATCTTGCTAAAGTCATCAATACCCCAGTCTTTTTCTCCACTCTGGAATGGGCAGTGATCAGTTGCAATCACTGATATATCTCCCTTTTTAATTCCTTCCCAGAGGGAATCCTGACTTTCCTTACCCTTAATAGGTGGTGAACATACGTAATTTCTACCATCATCTCTCTTATAAACTTCATTTGTAAAATGCAGATAATGAGGACATGTTTCTGCATATATTTCATAGCCCTCATCACGAGCTTTAGTGACTTCTTCCATCCCCTCTTTATTGGCCAGATGAACTATATAAACCGGGGCATCCAATGATTTAGCTAAATGTATTATCCTTTTGTCAGCCTCTGCTTCTACAAATTCAGGACGGCTTTTATAATGATACCAGGCAGAAGTTTTGCCTTCAGACAAATACTTTTCTACACGGCGCTCAGTAATATCTGCATTCTCAGCATGTACTGAGATTAATGCTCCAATATCCTTAGATTTTTCCAATAGATAAGCAAGTACCCCATCATCAACCATTAAACCTGACTTTTTATAGGCCATAAATGTTTTAAAACTGGGTACTCCATACTCTACCGCATCTTCCAATTCTCTAATTACATCATCACTAAGATCAGTAATTGCTACATGAAAGCCATAATCCACACATGCCTGAGGGGCACACAACTCTTCTCTGCCTTTTATAGCTTCCATTAGTCCCTGACCCTTATTCTGCATAACAAAATCAAAAACTGTTGTAACCCCACCACAAGCAGCTGCCCTTGTACCAGCCTCATAACTGTCAGCAGAAATAGTCCCACCAAAGGGCATTTCTAAATGGACATGAGCATCCAGGGCACCTGGAAGGATATATTTCCCCTCTGCGTTAATTATTTGATCTGGATCATACTTTATATTTGTTCCAACCATTGCAATTTTCTGGTTCTCTATTAATAAGTCTGCCTGATAACTATCTATAGCCGTAATAATAGTACCATTTTTGATCAATATAGTCATAATCATGCCTCCCCAAATAATTTTCAACATAGATAATGAATATTTTCAATTCTAATTTTTCCAATCTAATAATTGAATCCAGTAGTAAATCTTAATAATAAATCACTACTGGATTCTCTCCCTATATTTTAATATCTAAACTTCTACTAAGCTGCTTCTCCTTCTGCTTCCAAGCCTCTTTCTTGATCTGTACCAGGAATTAGATTATCAAGGATTAAGCCACAAATAGCCCCAACAGCCATCCCTGTACCACCAATACTATTGATTATATCTGATAACCAGGGAGCACTTTCAAATAGCAGTGGATGGGCACTAAAATAAGTTGGTAAACTCAATCCCATAAATAAACTAAAACCAATGATCATCAGATTCCTCTGTGAACTCATATCTGCTTTGGCTGTATGTGATAAACCAATAGCAGCAATTAAACCAAACATTGTAATATAAAGTCCACCAACTATAGGCATGGGGATACTGGCAATAAAACCACCAAACTTACCGATTATACCTAACAAAATCAAAACAACTACACCAATATTAACAACATACCTACTGGCTACTTTTGTCAAACCAACCAGACCTATGTTTTCTGTATAACTAGTGCTGGCAAAACCACCCAATAATCCTGTAATCAGACAACCCAGGCCTTCACAGCCGATACCATTACTGACCCTTTGAGGAGTTAGTTCTGGTCCCTGACAGACTTTATTCATAGCCTGATAGTCACCGTAAGATTCAATAGTAGAAGCTAAATAACCAGCCAGAACAACCAGGAAGAAACTCAAACTAAATTTAGGTGCTCCCCAGGGCATGAATATCTGGCCAGGTGTTCTAAACCAGGGCGATGCTTGCAATGTTTCAAAACTAACATAACCTGCTGATTCCGGACCAAAAACCCCTGTATAAGTTAACACTAGAGCAACCACATAGGCAGCAATTACTGACAGCAGAACCGGGAATAAAGAAAACAGATTTTTATTTTTACCAAGTACAAAATTAAAAAGAAATACACCCACAATAACAATCCCAGCTAAAAACCAATTATTGCCAGCTATTGGTGCACCAGATTCATACAGGGCTAGACCAATCAAAGCAATAGTGGGCCCAATCACAACTGGTGATATAAACTTCTGAAGTTTTCCTATCAATCCACTAAAACCAATAAACATCTCTACTAAAGCCCCCAGTATAATAGCCCCTGCTATATACTGCATTGATACTGCTCCACCAGCAGTAGCTGCTATAATCGCAAAAAATGGACCAAGAAATGAAAATGAAACCCCTTGTATAATCGGCAATCTTGTACCAAAGTTAACCTGAATAAAAGTAGCAACTCCAGAACAAAGCATAGCAGACGCCACCAGAATTGCCAGTTGTGTTCCGCTCATCCCAAGGGCAGGTGCCAGTAATAATGGAACTGATATTGTAGCACCAAACATTGTTAAGACATGCTGTAATCCCAGTCCCAGAGCAGTGCTAAAGGGTTTAGGCACATCATCCAGAGTATAAACCATACCATTATCAGCCAAACTTAACTCCTCAACATCAGTAACTCTATTAGTAGTCAATGCTTCTTCAACCATTTTAACCAACCTTTCATAATAAATTTTTGAATTACCATTCTAATTCCTCAAAGGCCTCTTCACCAGCTTCAACTACTTTTAAATAAATAGCTGCATTACCTACCATAGCCCGTTTCAAGAAATCGGTTCTAACCTTATCATAAGGTGTATGTGCATATTGTTCCTGCATTGGAGAATATCCAATAGTAGGCTTTTTATCAATTCCGGCAGTTTTACTGGCATCAGTTCCAAAATCCCAGTACCCATATTTAACTGGTTCACCTAACTCTTCTAGAGCAGAAGCAGCAGCTTGTAAAAAAGGATGATTTTCACTTATTTTCCATGGATACATCTCTTTATCAACTTCATATTCACGACCCATATAAGATGTCTCTACAGCTGACTTAACCTTTACATCTGCTTTAAATTCATCATCCTCTGCTGCTATTTCCTCTATTAATCCTTCTATCTCTTTTAAAGCAGTTTCAGCACTCTCACCCGGTATAGTACGTCTATCTATCGATAACATACATTTATCAGGAACGATAGATAAGGCCCCTGGTGAACATTCAATGATATTCAGAGACAATGAAGCCTGACCCAGGTGTTCATCCTCTGGTAATGACGGATATAACTCGTCTTTTATCTTCGCAATTAAAGGCATAGATTTATAAATAGCATTAATTCCCAACCATGGTGCACTACCATGGGAAGTACGACCATAGACAGTAGCCAACATCTCAACCCTTCCGCGGTGACCGCAGTACAGCTTTAATGATGTAGCCTCAGAAGATACCATTGCATCATAAGTAAGACCTTTTTCTTTAAATGTCTGATCGATTAAATGGACCATACCAACCATTTCTGCTGGTTCTTCCTGTACTACACCAGTAAACATATAATTTCCCTTAAAATCATATCCTTCTTCTTTTAACTTAAGTAAAACAGCACCTGCATAAACCTGGGCAGCTTCTCCACCTTTAACATCTGAGGCAGCACGTCCATGAATACATTCTGCTTGATCACTATTACCATCCTGGTCATCCACTGCACAGATATCTATCTCCCCCCCATAGGGATTATAACCTTCCCAGTTATTAGCATCCCCTGGGCTGACATGATCCAGATGTGAGTTATACATAATTGTTGGTCCTTCTTTACTTCCTTCCACAATTCCAACAACATTACCCATATCGTCTCTAAACACCTGGTCATAACCCAATTTCTCCATCTCGGCAATTAATAAATCAGCTACATCTCTTTCATTTCCACTAATACTTGGAGTTTGAATTAATTTTTGCGCAAAGGCTATAGCCTCATCATTAAGACTCTCACTAATTTCTTTTAGCTTCATAGTAATTTCTGACATTAATATTCCCCCCTTATTTTAGCATTTCATCCACTTCACTAAGGACCCTGTCCATAATTTGCATTGCTTCTTTTATTTCTTCTTCCTTTATAATTAATGGTGGTGCAACAATAATAATATTTTCATGTGTATAGGTAAAAAATCCCTGTTTTATTAATTTAGACAAGATCAAAGGCATTATTTTCCCAGGATCCTGTCCATAAGGAACCAGCGGTTCTTTGCTGACCTTATCTTTAACCAGTTCTATAGCTGAAAACAACCCAATATACCTAACATCACCTACTGAAGGATGTTTTTCCTTCAATAATTCCAGTTCTTCACCTAAAACCTTCCCCCTAAGTTTACTGTTTTTGATTAAACCCTCTTCTTGATACACATCAAGTGTAGCAATACCGGCTGCACAACCCATTGGATGACCACTATAAGTAAGCCCACACATCAAAGTAGTATCATTGAAAAAATCAGCTATATCTTGGCTGACAAGTACTCCACCTAAAGGCAGGTAACCAGAGGTAATTCCTTTAGCAAAGGTAATTAGATCAGGTACTACACCCCAATTATCACAGGCAAACCATTCTCCTGTTCGTCCAAAACCAGCCATAATCTCATCACATACCATCAGAATTCCAAATTCATCACATATCTCTCTAACACCCTTTAAATAATTTTCAGGGGGGATAATAACCCCATTACTACCTGTAACGGTTTCCAGAAAAATTGCAGCCACACTATCTCTTCCTTCATAAATAATCTGTTCTGTAAGCTGCTCTAAATAGTAATTACAAGCTTCTTCTTCATCTTTAAAGTCAACAGGACTGCGGTACAAATAAGGATCAAAAAATTTGATAAAGCCAGGAATTCCTGGTTCAGCAGGAAATCTCCTTGGTTCACCAGTCAAATTAGCTGCTCCATAAGTAGCCCCATGATATGAGCGATACCTGGAAAATATTTTGTCTCTTCCGGTAAACATCTTGGCCATTTTAATGGCATTTTCATTTGCATCAGCACCTCCAATAGTAAAGAAGACTTTTTTCATATTCTTAGGTGCAATATCTAATAACTTACTGGCCAATTCAGACTTAACATCAACAGCAAATCCCGGTCCCATATAGGTCATCTTTTCAGCCTGTTCTTGAATAGCTTCAATTACTTTCATATTTCCATGGCCAATATTAACATTAACCAGTTGTGAAGACATATCAAAATATTTTTTACCGTTTGAGTCCCAGAAATAAATTCCCTTGGCCTTTTCTACCACAATCGGATCAAGATTTCCCTGTGCTGACCAGGAATGTAGATTTTTAAGTAAATCTATTTCCTTAATAACTTTCGAATCTTTAAAATTGTATTTTTTCATCTTTTCACCTCTGAATCCTTATTCATGTTAAGTATATGTTATATTTACACAATTTATGTTTTTTATTATAGTTCCTTGTAACTTTGTTGTCAAGTATATTTGCCTATTTTTCTATTGTATACATGTTTTATGTTATTTTTATGTTATATTTTCGTTACATCACTAATAAATATTACACAAAATTAATATGACTAAAAGCTGTAGCCGCTCATAATTAGTAAAATAATAAATTAATTTCGTCTAAATAATATAGCAAGGAATGAAGGTAGTGGAGATGTCATAGAACTAACGGATCCACATAGAAATAGGGGAGGATGAAATACCTTAATAATCAGGTTGATTTTATTTGCTAAAATCACGAAAAAACCCAAGATGATTATAATTTCATCTTGGCCCTTTTTATTATTATAAATTATCTTTTTTCCATTTGATAAGACCATAACTATATCATTTTTCTGAATATTGCCGGAATTGCTAGCATTAAGCTGTACTAGGAAGGGAATAGAGGGAAGGTTTTCTATCAATAGCCAGCAGTAAATATAAGGCATCTCCATCTTGAAATATAGCATTTATTAATTTTTACTCTTAATCAGTAACATCTTATTACTTCCAATTATATATTCTTTGATTATCCAATTATCTTTAATTTTAAAGTAATTATAAAATTCATCTGCCTCAGATACTATTAGAATTACACTAGATTTTTGCTTTAAAAATTTCTTGACTTCATCTTTAGTCTCAAAGATATCATCATAGTAAATTCCATTATAAAAAATAAAGCCACAATCATTATTATGAGAACCCCACAATGCTACTTCCTCATTAGCTATTCTTAAACTAGCTAAATCTTCTGCTAAATAGCGTTCACTTTTAACTAGATTAACCTTTGGCATAATTATAACTTTCATCAGTAGAATTAATACAAGTGAAAAGCTTACAGTGACTATAAATACTTTTTTATTACTTTTTTGAACTAATAAAGAAATAAAAAGCAACCCCTCAATAATTAAAAACAGTGACAAGGATTTAATAACAGTAGTAAAACCATATTTTTGTATCATTGCAGAACTAAAACCTTTTGCCAATAAATTGAGTCCTTGTAAAGTCAAAAATACCCCTACTATCAAAATAAATATACCAAAAATTAATGCTGGAATCTTTAGTCCCTTTAAAGATTCTATATTTTTCTTAGAAAACTCACTAAAATACCAAGCAATCAAAAGGGCAAAAGCAGGGTATACCTGTAATAAGTAAACTCCCCTCTTACTCCCTACAAAACTCAATATAATCAGAATACTTAAAAACCAGATACAATTAAACCCTACTATTTTGGGTAGAGTATCTCTTTTCTTCCATAAATAACAAGCAGCAGGAATCAAAAAAATAGTCCAGGGCAAAGCCTCAATTGGAAAGTTAATAAAGTAATAATAAAATGGATTCGGATGCCCCTGTGTACCAGTAGAATATTCAAATAACTGCTCTAATACTGTTACCTTAAAATAATTATATCCTGCAACTTTAAATACTAACGCAATCCACGTTCCTACTACAACAGCAAAGTATAAAACTCCTCTGATCCAAGCAATATTCTTTAACTTAGCTAATTCTTTAGTTAGAGCTGCATAAATCAAAATAACCACTACTGGTAATAGGGCTACTGGGCTTTTAACTAAAGAAGCAGCTCCCATTAGCAAGAATGCTAAACAAGATTTCCAACAACTGTCCTTATCTTCTAATTGCTCATATAATAATATCATAGCTATAGTAGTACAGAAAATAAGTGGTATATCTAGATTAACTCTCATAGCATACCAGAAATAGTTAACAGTAGTAGCCAATCCAATCCCTGTTAATATTCCAACTCTTCTACCTAACTTACTTCCATAATAATAACTTAATAAACCAACCAACAGACTTCCTAAAATAATCCCAGGTAATCTAACTGTTGTAACAGTCATTTTACCAACTAGTGCTGAAAATGCTGCAATTATTCCAAAAAATAATGGTGGTTTCTCATAATAAATCTCTTGGTTTAAATGAGGAATAATCCAATTCCCTTCCACTAACATCTCTCTAGCCACTTCTGAGTAACGCGGTTCATCAGGAGACCATAGATCATAATTCCAAATATTAAAGAAATATAAACTAAAGACAATAACAGTCAATAATAACACATATATTAAGAGTTTTTTATCATAGTTAACCCTTTTTATCAACATAAATCCCCCCTAAATTATTAAAAATCAATTTTTTATTATCTTTACTATTGTTTTAACAATAACAAATAATCATTATATGAATAAACTCGTTGAAAATTTTTAAACAATTTCTTTTGCATAACCTTCCAATACTTAACCTTCATAATTATTAAAACCTCTTTTTTGTTTCTTATATAATTAAATAAATTCTCTTCTCCTTTTATTTCAGGAATAATAAAATCTGTATAAACACCTAGAGATTCAGGCTGACCATATTCATAAGCAACAATATTATCTACCCCTTCTTTTTTAAATTCTTCAATTTTAGTAGCAATGGGTTTTTTAGTATAAGTTGCACTTAAAGGAGTTACTATTCCCCAAGAAAAATTCAACCAAAAGACAAAAATTAATACTAAAAAGATATAAGGAATGAATTTATATCTCTTCTTTACTAATAAAAATAATACAATAATACTAGATAATACTATCGAAATAAGTGTAGGTTTTAATATGCTCCTTACTGTTATACCCTCTATTATTTTAGGCATTAAAAATGCCATTATTACAAACAAGATAGCAGTCATAACTGCAGGGATAGTAAGGTACCTTTTATTTGCCTTATTCTCTAAAATTTCTCTAAATAAAATTGCTACTAGTAAACTAGCTGCTGGATAGATAGGTAACAAATAGATATCTAACTTACCACTAAGCATAGAAAAGATTAATAAAGGCATCCAGAACCAAGAAAATAAAAATTTTAATTCTTTCCTTGTAGTTCTTATATTATTAAAAAAACATAAAAAACTACTAATTAAGAATAAGGACCATGGTAAAAAAGTTAAAGGAAACATAGTAAAATAATAATAAATAGCTCTCTGATGAGCAAAGGAATCAACTGAACGACCAAATGTTTGTACAATTAATAAATCATAAGCATAATCTTTGCCACCAATGATAACCGCTGGTATAATCCATAATAAAACTACAGCAAAGAAAATTAAAATCCCTCTAAATAAATTCATTCTCTTTAGTTCATTTAGATTCTTTTCCAATAAAAGAAAGACTATAATAACTACTAAAGGGTCTAAAAACCCAGCTGGTCCTTTGATTACTGTAGCAATCCCCATTAGGAAAAACATTAATTGATAATATCTTCCTTTGATTTCTTTCTCACTACAATATCCCCTAAAAAAAACTAAAAATGATCCAGTAATAAATAGATTCATCATCATATCCATTCTGACAAAAATCGACATCCCAAAAAACAAAAAACTAGTAGCTAAGACCAGCGCAGCTAATAATGCATATCTAGCCTGCATAAATAACCCGCCTATAAAAAAGGTCAATATCACAACAATTGTTGAGCTAATTATACTAGGTAAAACCATAGCTAAGGTTGAATAATTTCCAAAAATCAGCTTAAATAAGTTTAAAACCCAAAAATAAACAGGCGGTTTATCTGAATAAAACCTTCCTCCCAAGTGGGGAACTAACCATTGGTGATTAACTAACATCTCTCGAGCAACCTCTACATATCTTAATTCATCACGATAATGTAAATCACGATGAAATGCTGAGGGAATATAAATCAATCCACAAAATAAAACTATTACTAGCAAAGACAGCATCATTTTCTTTTTAGAAATTTTTGTGCTTTTAATATTTAGCCCCCTCTCTTTCATTATTTTTCTTGATTAAGACTAAATTCCTTAAATAGATAAATGAACCTGCAGCCTGTCCTAAGATAAAAACTGGGTCTTTTTGATGGATAGCATAAGTTAATAATGTAAGACTACCTGCAATGCTTAAATACCAGAAAACATCAGGAACAATACTTTTTTTAGCTTTCTCTGATGCTAACCACTGAATAATAAACCTTAAAGAGAAAATTACTTGTCCAATTAACCCTATAACTATCCACAGCATTAATTATCTTCTCCTTTAATCTGATAACTTATCTGCCTTTTTTTCATCCATCTTACAGCTAAAGTATCCTTTAAACCAACCCAAAGACGATTGCTAATACCATATTTGGATTCACCCTCATGTCTAGGGTAATGCTTAACTGGGACTTCTACAACACTATAGCCTTTCATCTTAGCTAAAGTGGGGAAAAAACGATGCATTCCCTCAAATAAATTATAATCCTTAACCACTTCACTCCTAAATAATTTCAAAGGACATCCTGTATCAATAATTTCTTCACCAGTCAAGTAATTTCTAAATCCATTCGCGATCTTAGATGATATTTTCTTAATAATTGTATCTTCTCGGTCTACCCTTACTCCACAGACTAGATCATATTCTTTAATCTTAGTTAACAACTTCATAATATCTGCTGGATCAACTTGTAAATCAGCATCTAATGTAGCCACCAACCTTCCCTCAGCCTTTTTAAAAGCTGCTGCAAAAGCTGCGGTTTGACCATTATTCTCAGTAAAGTGATATACTTTAAGCTCTTCATATTCTTCAGCTAGCTGGTCAAGCAACTCACTACTCCCATCAACACTCCCATCATCAATATATATAATTTGAAAGGATTCAAACTCATTACTTATTGCTTCTATAATCTTTTCAGTTAATGGTCTTAAATTACCATATTCATTATAGACTGGTGCAACTACTGATAATTTTACTTGATAATCCTTCATAATATCGCTCCTTACTGTAAAATATTCAATATATACTACCTGAAATTATATATCTTTCCGAACATACACTGCTAAATCTATTTATTTATGCCGTGAATCAATCAAATCCTGTGCATGCCGTTTATTCTTTTATTATAAAATTTCCTAATTCACAAAATTAACAACATCATATATATTTTACATTAAAAAAATTAGACCAAAATTAAAAAGAGATTAAAAAATTTTAATAAAACCCTTTAACTTTTTAATATGGATTAAAAACTTAAGAAAAGAAAAAAGACTTACACAAAAAATTTAGGAAAGAAACTAAACGTAGTTGCAATTACTCCAAGAAATAAAAAACCTTAGCCCCAGGGAAATAGAAAAGCCATGATGAAATTACAATCATCATGGCTTTTCTTTAGTATTCAGCAAAGATTCCGTAAATAATTTTTTGAAATCACCTTAACCGCTAACCGTGGCATTCCTTAATCTGTTCTGGACTGCATTCTCCAGGTTTTCATCAAGAAAAACCTCTGGTTTATATCCAGAGGTTTTTTCGCAAGTTATTTTCGTCCCAATATGTAATCTATCTCATTAATTTGTTCTTTAGATAATGGACCAAATTCCATAGCTCGTGCATTTTCTTCAGCCTGCTTTACATTTCTAAACCCGGGAATAGGAATAGTGTTATCACCTACTGCCCAGATATAGGCCAAAGCACCCTGTACAAGACTACGGCCACCACTTGTTAATATCTCCCTTGCTGAAGACAATTTATCCAAGAACTCCTGTTTAGGCTTGCCATCTTCAAAATACTGTACCCATTCATGACCAGCACCCCTTACGTCATTTTGGGGGAGTTTTGTATTTATATTAAATTTACTAGATAATAGTCCCATAGCCAAAGGACTTCTATTGATACTTGCTAAATTATTAGATTCACATATATCAATTATAGCTTCAGCACTTTCAAAAATATTTAAATTGTGTTCAATAGCACTGCAATTTTTTCTGGAAGCGAACATTTTTGCACAATCTAAAAGGTCTGTGCTCCATGACGAACTTGTGCAAGAGGGTTTGATTAGAGCTTATGAATTTCTTAGAGTTTACTCTAAGTCAAGGGTTTTATGCTACGCTTCCCTGATATTACTTTTCAACACTCCCCTATAATATTTAATCTTAAAATTAACTTTATCAAGACAGTCATTAAATTCAGTTAATTGTTCTATTACCTTTTCTTGATGCTTCTCCAAAATTTTTATCCTTTGCGGAATAGTATTATCTCCAGTTAAAACTAAGTTAGAAAACTCTTTGATATCTTTTAAGGGCATACCAGTACTCTTCAATTTTTGTAGCAAGTCTATCCAATCCAGGTCATTTTCATTATAATCTCTATGATTAGCATTATCTCTTTCTGGTTGTAATAAGCCTATTTTTTCATAATACCTTAGTGTATATGTAGTTAAACCTGTTTTTCGAGAAAATTCCCTTATTTTCAAACTGATCCCTCCATGTCAATACTTTTCCTGCTATATTAACAATATCATTATAACACCTTATTACTAAGCCAATTCTTTATATCTTCGATTACCCTTTCAAATGAGTTATCATCAGATGATAAATTTAAAGAATGATTATAAGCGGGATATAAATAGTAATCGATATTAGTCTTGCCTTTTGCCTGGAGAGATTTTACCATCTCAGTTGCTTTTGTTGGCGATACTGATTGATCTTCTTCACCTTGAAGAATTAATACTGGTGTTTCAATCTTAGCAAGCAACTCTTCTTGATCAAGTGACAGCATTTTTCGCCACCACAAATAACCATGATTGCTCATGGAAAGTTCAAAGGGTTCATGTGACAGAATATGTTCTGCAAACTGTTTAAACCCTTCAATGTTTCTATTTAATTCTTCTTTGCTTAATCCACTAAATTTCATACTATACAAAAGATCATCAAGAAAAAACCTTCCACCACTGCCAAATACCACTGTAGCATCGATATAATCTGCTTGTGCAGTAATAATATTTGCTACTATCGCTCCTTCACTACCACCCATGACAATTATTTTTGAGTAATGATAATTTTTACGCAATGTGCAAATTACTTTATCGAGATCAGATGCACGCTGTTCCGGATGATCATGCAAAAGATAAACCTCAGGACAATCTTTTCGTTCCACTTCATCACTATAACTGAGAGCCTCGGTGATTCCGTATTTCTCAACTGTCAATAAGTCGGCATCGAGATACACCTTCCTTAGCCTGGGGATTGCTTTGATTTTTCTAATACTATTACAATCTGATCCTTGTAGAATAACAAGGAGTGTCCTTGTATGACTCTTAGGGTTTTTTAAATGAAGATAGTATTGAACAATTGAGCCGTCATCACGCTTGACTTCAATTGGATTTAATAATATTGACTGTGATTCGGAAATTTTTGCATTACCTAATTCATCGGTACTTACCACGCTGCCACCGGTATGCATTTCATTCTGAGTGCATTGCCCGGTAGCACTATTAACTAAAATTAATATGAATATAAAAAATGCCACAAATAATTTTTTTAATGATTGAAACATAATATTTCTCCTCATTTCATAGTAAATTTGGGTACAACTCTGATAAAGCAGATAGATAACATATCTGAAGCAAAAGCAGCCCTTGCTTCTCTGTTTTTAAATATTCAATATCATTTCATACTGGTCTATAAAATTTTCAAACCTTAAGTTTTGAAGAAATTTAAAGATACTAAGGCATTTATTATCAATATTAATAAAATTTATATTTTGTGATTCTGTGTACTGTATTAATCTTTTTAAAATATTATAAGCAATTCCTTGGCGACAATAATCCATATGAACTGATAACTGAGGGATATCCCCTGTGATTGTATCAATTATCCCATATCCAACAGTATCTTCAGCAATTTGTGCAATAATTACCTCAAATGAATTAGAAACTGCTATAATTGACTCAATCGAATTTTGCCATGACGGTTTAAAATCCCAGAATGATTTAAATAACTTCCAATTTATTTGATCAATATTATATGATTCATATTTTACAGAAGAAATCGGTACATCTTTAATAAAATTCTTCTCGCGTCGAAAACATGAAAAAGTCCTGGTGATTAAAAAACCCTGCTTCTTATAAAGATTAACTGCCGGTTTATTAGATTGAATTACTTCAAGTAAATAATGCTCAATATTATTATTATGAAGAAGGCTTAAAACCTTGTTAAACATATTACTTGTAATACCTTGTTTTCGATATTCGGGTATTACTCCTGTTCCACAATCATATACAGTAGTTTTACCTTTCCAATTACGAATTCCGTTGAGAATAAACCCTATTAGTTCAGTACCTTTAAACGCTCCTACAGAAATTTGAGCAGAGTAGCCTCTCCTTTGTAGCATATTATTAAACTTCCATAGAGGCAAATTAATTTCTACCTGATAATCTGAAAATGCCTTTACAAAAACATCATGTAAAATTTCAATGCTTGTGTCTTCTAATGTTTTAAAATTTAACATATGTTAATTCCCCCCCTTAACACTTTTCTATAAGCCAATAGAACTATATACATGTTATCAAAGGACTATTTTCTATCAATAGCAAGGAATAAATATAAGTCATCTCGAATATTTCAAAGATAAATATTAGGGGTTTTACGTTCATTACTTTTATTTAATTCAAAGAACTTTTTTACTAAAAATGGTATTTTATATTCTATTTTTCTTGCTTCCTGTGGACAATTTTTTACACATGACATACAACGTATACATTTACTATCATCTATTTTCAATGTTTTCTTATCTATAGCTTTCATAGGACATAGTTCAACACAAATTTGACAATGATTACATCTATTTGTATTTAAATATGGTTTTTTTATAAACTTTTTAGATCCATATTGAGGTAAAGAAATTATAGGTAAAATTATAGATAACAAATGAGAAAATAAACTTTTATCGATATCTAATTTTATTTCTGGAATATCTTTAATGTTACTATTTTTAATAAATTTACTTAATATTTTTTCCCCGAATTTTTTAGCTTGATTAAGATCCTGCTTATCAGGTCTCCCATGAGCTATTCTAAATTCTTTACATGAGTAAGAATGTTCACCTATAAATGAGGCTGCACCAATTATTTTAAAACCTCTTTTTCCTAATAAATCTTTTAACTGCTCAAGAGCTAACCCTTCATCTATATTACCATATACAGACACTAATATAACTGGTTGATTTCCTTTTAATTTTTTTAATATTGAAATCAAAAAATCAGGAACCCTTCCAGCATATACTGGTATTCCAATAATTAATAATTCATTTTTTTGAAACTCCAGATTAAATCTTTCACGATTATTTGATTTTGTTAAATCTATTTCCCGAATTTCTTTGATATTTAATCCTTTAGATATAGATTTAATTATTTTTTTTGTTGTTCCAGTAGCTGAAAAAAATATATTAGTCAATTTATCTATTTTCATTCATGTTTCTCCTTAAATTAATCATATTTTCAAGCTCAAATGAAATCTTTTAAGAATTTATTTGGGCTTTTACTTTCTTGTAAGGGCCTTTAGTTCTAATCACTTTTTAAAGATTTTAAAATTGTAATAACGCTATCCAATAATAGCTTGACCTTTTCTTCTGAAATACCACCCTTATAATAACTTGCTGATAAAGTTAAACAGTCATTATATGTACCTATTCCCAGCATAAAGGCAGGCGAATGAAAAGCTGGTGTTATTAAATATATGTCGTCTATAGCTATGTTCCCAAAATATAATAACTTAGAACTCAAAATACCTAGATTAGAAATCATTGGTGTACATTTACCAGTCTTCTTTATAGTATTCCAATCCTCATTTATAAAATTTTTTACAATGTTAAAGCCTTCTTCCATCATCAAATCACTACCTATAGCTCCGTGAATATCAGGTTTTCGGGACATAAGATCTTTCATAGCAGAATTAGTGTTTTTTAGCATTTCAAGAAAGCCTTTATTTGCATTCACTGGTAAATTAACATTTACTATTGCAGAAAAGTTATTTATCATGTCTCTCGACACCTCTGGTAAATACCGCCTTAGGTCTACCATAAATTGTATCTCCTTAAACTTATCATCAGTATCAATGAATTCCAGTAAAGATATAAAATATGCAGCTAAAATAATGTTATTTATAGTCACATTATATTTTCTAGAGTAGTAATACAGGTTTCTTAATTCCCCTCCTGCCAGTCTCCTATTATCATATACAAATACATCAGACTGATCAGAAATATTTTCCGCTGGAAAACTCCATGTAGATGTAAGATTTACCACTTCAGGTTGAAAAAATCTTTCTTTATTATCAATTTCTAAAGCTTCATAAAGTCTCTTTGTACTTCTATCATATATCCTCTGTTCAGGTATATAATCTTCATCCCTTTTTAGTTCTGTATATATTTTTGTCAGTAAATTAAGGTAATATTTTGCCCCTGACCCATCACAGGCTGAATGATTTATCTTAATACAAATGGTATCTGCATGTTTTCCACGAATTAGACAGGTTTTGACCTGAGGTACCTCAGGTGAAAAAATAATTTCAGCAAGAAAATTATCAACTGCCCTTTGAACATTGTCTGTAATTATCAACTTACATACTTCAAATTCATCAATAGTCTTCCATAATGGAAGCTGGTTTTTTTCCATAAAACGGCATCCCAGTACTGGTTCTGCATAAAAAGAAAGATAGACAGCTTTTTTCAACAAAGCGTAATCTATCTTCCCGGCTGTCTTTAAAACAAATTGAATGAGACCATTAGACATGCCAGATTGTGATACATAATTAAACCAATCCTGGTTAGTAGTATCAAAATACTTCATAAAAAATCATATCCCCCACATGATTTATGTATATACAATTAATTTATTACAACATTTTACTATTATGTAGCAACAATCCTATAAATTTATTCTAAGAATATCTCCATGTTATTAGCTACACTTCTTTTATATATTCTACAATCCTATGTAATAACCCTGCAAAAATAACAACTTTTTCTAGTTTATGCTATTAGATTTAAACAATAAAAAAAACAGAGACAATTTAAATGTCTCTATAATAAAATAACTTTCCTCTAATTCTTGTTTTAAATTGTCTAATGAAATATATTTTTATTATCATAACAAATTATTTTATAAATAGAGTAAAATAATAAAGGATAAACTAACCAACTTAACAATATAAATTTAACTCCCTTTTTAAAATCAATATTTATCCCACCATAATCCTGAATTATATAAACAATTGAATAAATCAAAAAAATCATTGAATTTATAACTAAACCGAAAAAATATATTGGAATAATTCTAGCCAATTTGATCACCTCAAATCTTCATAATCTGGATATACTGACTGTAAATAAAGCAGGGTATACTCAACTCACTTATTTACTTTGTGGAAGAAAAATAGTAAATGTACTTCCCTGATTAACTTCACTTTCAATTTTAATACTACCATGATGAATTTTAACAATCCATTGACAAATTGACAAACCCAGTCCACTACCACCGCTAGCTCTAGAACGAGACTTATCTGCCCGATAAAATCTATCAAAGATATAAGCCTGGTCTTCTTTAGAAATACCAATACCAGTATCTTTAATCACAATCTTAATCTGATTATTTTGAACTTTAGCACTAATATATATCTTTCCTCCGCCAGGTGTATATTTAATAGCATTATCTAAAAAATTTATTAAGAGCTGAGTTAACATACTCTGGTCACCATATATTGCAAGGCCCTGTTCAATATTCATTGCTAAATTTATACCTTTTCTAAGTGCTAACTCTTGCATTTCTTCAACCACTATTTCAAGTAGTTCTGTCAGGTCTAAATTCTCATTTTCAATAGATAATTCCTTGGTATCACTGCGAGCTAACAATAATAACTGTCCTACTAAGTGACTCATATAGTCAGTCTGCTTTTGAATAATCTCTAAGGCATGTTGGCATTCTTTAAGAGAGCGCCCTTCTTTCAAATTTTCTTCACTATGTGCCCTAATTATAGCAATCGGGGTTCGTAATTCATGGGAAGCATCACTGGTAAACCTCTTCTCTCTACTAAAAGCCTCTTCCAGACGATCTAATAAATCATTTAAAATAGCTGTTAAGCGCCCTATTTCATCATTATCATTCTCGGCTATTATTCTTTTTGAAAGATTACTATGACTTATGGCTTGGGCAGTCCTACTAATCTGATCAATAGGCTTTAAGGCTTTATAGGCTAAGAAATAACCACCACCACTAGCCAATAGTAAAGTTAATGGTATCCCGAATATCAATATAGTTATCAACCTATTTAATGTGGCTACTTCATCAGCTAAGGAACTTGCTAATCTCAAATACCCTATATTTCCTTGTTTATCTTTAGTTTCTACAGTTACTACTACAAAATCATCACCATTCCCTCTAATTAAAAATTTAGATTGAGAAGGATTAATTATTTTTGGAGTTACATTTTCAATATTTTCCCCTAAAACCAGCTCTCCAGCTTGATTATAAAAAGCCCTAATAATATCTTTATAAACCATCTCCTCTAATTCTTCTTCTAGTTCATCTGAGAATATTTCATCATAATCTTCTTCTTCCTCTTCTTTAGCTTCTTCTAAAACCATCTCTGCCTGGATCTGTAGTTGATTTCTTACTCTATCAATAATATAATTTTTCATACTCAAATGAAGTGCTCCACTGAATATTATTAAAACTAAAGCTAAGATAATAATATACCAGAAAGTAAGCCTGACCTTAATTCTTGAAAAAAAATTCTTTAGTCTATTAATCATTACTCCACCACTCTCAATCTATAGCCCCGTCCCCTAACAGTCTCTATTAACTTTTCATCAAAACCTTGATCAATTTTTTTTCGTAAATAACGAATATACACATCCACAATATTAGAATTATTACCATACCTGTAATCCCAAACATGTTCTTCTATCTGGGTTCTACTAAGAACTTGTCCACGATTTCTAACTAAATATTCTAAAACGGCATACTCTTTAACAGTTAAGTCAATATCTTTCCCTGCCCTACTTACTTTATGGCTAATAGTATCTAATACTAAATTATCTGCTTTTAAGACATTATTACTTTCTCCTAGCTTTCTTCTAAGTAAAGCTCTAATTCTAGCTCTTAATTCAGCAAAAGCAAAAGGTTTGGTTAAATAATCATCTGCACCTATATCCAAACCTAACACCTTATCTTCTAATGAATCTTTAGCTGTAAGAATTATAACAGGAATTTTATTACCTTCCTCTCTTAATTCTCTTAATACTTCTATCCCACTTTTGATAGGAATCATTAAATCTAAAATAATTAAATTATAATGTACTACAGTGGCTAAATCTATTGCTTCTTGCCCATCATTTGCTATATCAACTGCATAACCATCTTCTTTTAAACCCTTCTGTAAAACTTCCACCAAATGATATTCATCCTCAACTATTAAAATCCTCACCTCTATCACCTCCCCTTTCTCCACTTATACTCTATTTCCCCAAAAACAAATTTTCATATTTTCAAATTAAATTCATCTTTAGTATTACACTATAATAATTTCTATACTTATATTATACTGTTATCAATCAAACATAGCATTTATTTTTTATTATAAGGGTCTTTTTCAAAAAATATCAGTGACTTGTATCACAACGGCTTTTCGAACATACACTATAAAAACATCCTAATCTACAAAATTAATAACATTATATATATTTTACATTAAAAAAATTAGATTAAAATTAAAAAAAGATTAAAAAATTTTAATAAAACCCTTTAATCTTCTCAATATCAAAAAATAAATGACCACAATCTGCTTTAACGCAAACTATAGCCATTTTAACTGAAATTTCCGTTTCCTTATTAATAAAGAAACAAAAGATTCATATTGAAACTTTAAATCAAGATATTATTCACAATGAAAAGCAATGTTTCTGGTCTGATTCAACTATATCAATTAAGTCATTAAGCTGGTCAATAAAATAATCTGGATTTAATTTCATCACTTCTTTTAATTTAAAACAGGTATAAGAAACCAGAACTGTCTTGATACCAGCATTTTTTCCACCAATAATATCTGATGGACTATCACCAACCATTAACACCTCTTCTGGTCTAAGTTTTAAACTATCCATGATTATTTTGAACCCTTCTATATCAGGCTTGGGTTTATTAAGGTCATCTTTGCTTAAATAGATATCAATTTTGTCTGTTAAGTTAAACATTTCTAGCCCATTTATCAAACCACCCCTACCTTTATTAGTTAGTATAGCAACATAATAACCCTGATCCTTCAAGTAGTCTATTGTTTCTAAGCCAGTAGGAAATACCTTTAATTTATCACTAATCTGATAATAATAATGACGATATGTGTTAACAAGCTCCTGACAATTATTTCTTCCAAATCTCTCCATCTGTTCTTTTAAAGGTCGTCCCCAGACATTATAAATCTCAGTTGGTAATATATTATAACCCAATACTTTTTTAATAGCATAGGTAAAGCTTTCTATAATCATATCATTGGTATCAAAAAGAGTACCATCAAAATCAAAAATTACTGCCTTTAGCATAATATTTTGCCCCCCTCTTCTCCCATAAATCCTTCAGCTAAATCCAATCCTCCATCAGGCAATATATTTACTTCAATCTTCATTAATAGACACATCCTTTCTCTTTAACTTATTTGACTTATTCAGGACTTTATAATTATATTTTATTACTTTCATTTTATCATAAAATATTACAATAAAACAACATCTGAGAAAGGACTTAACTTTTACCCAGTATAATTACTCCCAGGTGAAATTCTCGGGAAGCACGAGCTTGACCTCAATGGCCTGATACTGCAACCTTAATGTGTGATACTGGGAGTGCTGGGTCAGTGCAACTTTGTGGTAAACCATCCCATACGCAATAAAAATACTTCCTACAATTGTAAAATACTAAATCAAAAGATATAATATATTATAGAAATACATATTATTTGCTTGCTTTCTGGAACAAAAACAAATTAATTTCGTCTAAATAAATAGAAAGGAGTGAAGGTAGTGGAGATATCAGATAAAGAACTTATCAAGAAATTCAGAAATAATGATGAAAGTGCCTTTGAGGAACTTGTGCTCCGTTATCAAAAAAAAGTATATAATACTGTACTAAGAATGTTAAGCAATCTAGATGACGCCAGCGATATTACCCAGGAGATATTTATTAAGGTATATCAAAACTTAGAAAAATTTAAAGGACAGTCAAGTTTTTCTACCTGGTTATTTAGTATTGCCGGCAATCACTGCCGGGATGAATTAAGGAAACGTCAGAAAGAGTTGAAACATAGTAGTCTTGATAGTATTGCTGAAGAAAGAAAGGAAACAGAACGGGTAAGTGATAATAATAGTAACTATCAACCTGAAGAAAGATCAATACAAAATGAACAGTTTAGGGATATAGAAATAGCCTTAAGCAAGCTTAGTATTGAATACAGAGAGTCTTTAGTTCTCAGGGATATTCAGGGATTTACTTATGATGAAATCTCTAAGATCCTTGGTCTTCCAGCAGGTACAGTCAAATCAAGATTATCCAGAGCTCGCCGTAAGCTTAGAGATGAGCTATCAAAAATATCAAGAAGGAGGAAAGAGATATGAGACATGAAAAAATAAAGGAATTACTGCCCCTATATATTGATAACAGTCTAAACAAAGAGGAATATACAATCATAGAAAAACACCTTGAAGAATGTGAAGAATGCAGGGCAGAGCTAGCCGAATATCAGGAAAACTACAATCAACTGACAAACTTAAAAAATATCGCCCCACCTGAAGACCTCCTGCTTTCTATTATGAATAAAATCAATAAAAAAGATAAAAAAGAGAATAAACAGGACAGTATAGTTAATAGATTAAAAAAATACTTTTTCACTCCCCTTAGAGTCCCGGCCGGGCTGGTGAGCGCTATTGCTATCATTGCTGTTATTGCCCTGACTTTTGTCCTGAATAACCCGGGTAATAATATCGATCAGCAGAACTATTTTAATCCTTCAGATAGTAATGGATACGGTGGTATTTACAGGCAATCCTCACCGGAAATAGCTACCCAGGAAATAAAAATGGATAAAAACCTGGCAGCTGCCCCTGATAATGAAATTAGCACTGAACAGCGTAAAATAATAAAAACCGCCAGACTAAACCTTGAAATAGATGATATTCAAGTGGCCCACCAGTATATTGTCGAATTAAGTAGGCAATATAACACTTATATAGCTGACTCCAGGGAATGGACAGATGCAAATGACAGGCGTTTTAGCTGGTACCAGCTGCGGGTTCCTGCTGATAATTTTAATCCAACCTTAGAGAAATTAAGCAGCGAAGATTTTGCCAGTGTTAGCTACCAATCTATTTCCACTAATGATGTTACCGAGGAATATATCGACATAGATATCAGACTGGAAAATTATCTGGCCCAGCAGAAAAGATATCAGCAATTACTGGATAAAGCCAGTACTGTGGAAGAAATACTCAATATTGAGAAAGAACTGAACCGGGTCCGCATAGAAATAGAAAGACTAAAAGGACGGATGAAATACCTTGATAATCAGGTTGATTTAAGTACCATTGAAGTAGAATTTGAAGAAGTTAAAAACCTGCCAACTGACTGGGGAATTTTTAAAGCACTGCAAAATGCCCTGCATAGAATGACAAATAGCTTCTATAATATGATAGCCAGTATAGGGGCAGCCTTACCTTATCTCTTAATAGGATTACTTGCCTATTACCTTTATAAAAAGAAAAGACAGTAAAAATTAAAGTAATATAATAAAATGGTGCTTGAATTCAAGCACCATTTATATATACCCTATAAACATCAAGTATTAAAACTTAATTAATATCTATTTAAACATCTTAAAGTATTCTTCCACAGTAGGGAATCTACCCAGTACAGCAGCCATTGCTGCCACATGGGCGCTACCCAGGTATGTTTTCGAATCAGCCGGTCCAATCCTGGACTGGTAATTACGAGTAGTTGTTGTTAAGGCAGTAGAACCAGAACCAATACGACGTTTATTACCCATACAAAGTCCACAACCCGGCATGATAATAGTAGCCCCGGCAGCTGCTAATTTAGTTAGAGTCCCATCTTCAGCCAGTTTAGAATAGATATCTAATGAAGCTGGTCCAACAACAAAGTTAATATCATGTGGCACCTGATGTCCCTCAATAATCCTGGCTGCCGACCTGATGCTTTCGATATCACCGCCTACACAACTACCTATAAAGACCTCATTTAATTCAGTGCCAGCAACTTCTGATAAAGAAGCAACATTATCCGGATGATGTGGTTTAGCAACCAGTGGTTCAACAACCTCATCTAAAGGTATTTCAATAGTTGCTGCATATTCAGCACCCTCATCAGCCCTTAATAATACCGGGTCTTTAAGGTATTCTTCAATAGTCTTGATAGTATCCCTGACTGAAGGAGAGCTATCAGCATCACTCCTGGATTTCAGGTATGCTAAATTCTTTTTAATAGCCTCAATCGTCTTTTCATCAGAAGGGATAGTACCAGCAGAGGCGCTCCTCTCGGCCACTGCATTAGTCATAATATATCTCTCATCAGGGTCTAAAAACTCTAAACCCTCCATTTCAATTATTCTCCCATTATATATTCCTTTACCAACTGTTTTTTCTGCGAAAACTACTAAGGTAGATACCAGGTCACGGGCTGTTATCCCTTTAATAGGTTTCCCTTTAAAAATAACCCTGACAGATTCGTCCATGGTTAAATCCTGTTTACCATATTTCATGGCCCCAGCAACAATATCAGAAGCAGCCGGGAAAGATAAGCCCCTGGGGGTTCTGGTATGTGAATCCCCACCAACTATAACATCTATAGGGAGGACAAATCTATTACCAATAGTATGAATAATACCTTCACCAGGTTTAAGACAAACACCACCCCTGGCAGTAATAAACTGATCAATAAAACGATGTCTATCCCTTTCCTCACTGGAAGGACATTCACCTGTATGACAGAGGGATTGAACTACAAATTCGGCGCCGAACTTACCCCCGGCCATGGACTGATACTCTTCTATTGTCATCGGCCCGGTAGTATCCTGTGAATAAACCCCCCTGATTCTTACCTCAGCAGTCTCACCAGGAATGATACTACTTTTACCATCTAGTCTGTTCCGGGTAACTATCTTTTGGGCCAGGGTCTGCCTAGGTACAGTATTAACATCTGTTACATTTTTATTACTTTTATCTGTAATAGCTACATCATTATCTTTACAATATTGCACAGCCCATTTCTGCAGTTCATTACCAGCATCAAAGTAAGTCATACCACCAGCAGCAATCTTATTTAGTTTATATTCAACCGGCAGTTCTATCTCTATTTCATTACTTCCATTTACCAGCAGCCTCTTCTTATTTAAATCAAGCTCCAGACTATCACCTTCATTAATTCCATCAGTATCAGCAATAAGCGGTAAAATACCAGAAGCTATTAGAGAATTCTGGAAAATAGGGGCCATACTTTTGGCTATTACAACCCCTCCCTGTTTTTTCTCTGGTTCACCAACAACTGATTTTCCTAAGACCTGTAAAACAGTATATGTTGCTGACTTACGGGAGGAACCCTCTCCGAGGGCCACACCAGCTACCAGGATAATATCCTCAGATTCATTATGCAGTTTATCTAGTCGATCAAGGAAATCCTCCTCATCTTCCCTGCCTTCCATAATAAACTGGGCATGGCGCGGCTGGTCTGTTCTAGAACCAGCATGTTTTGAAGGACTGAGATGTCCGGTAGTAATATTATTACCAATCTTAATACACAAACCCTGATAAGACTCAGGTAATTTCCAGTCAGCAGCAAAACACCTCTCTGCCCAACTTCTAATTAAGTTTTTTATTTCAGGTATTTTAGAACTCATTTTAGTCAGTCGTTCAAAGTCTTCTTTATTTACTAGCACAGTATTCTTCAGTATTTCAATTATTTCATTAACAAAGACCCCATCTTCAAGCAGCTTAACCAATTGTACCGCAGCAGCCCCACCTTTCATTTCTTTCAAAAGTTTTAAAGCCTCTTTAGATGAAAGATATGGTGACACTAACTGACCTTTAACTATCTTAGCCAACCCCTCTGCTTTTACATATGAAGAAGGGAAAGTACCCCTTCTAACCTCTTCAGAAAGAAATCTAATAAGTATTTGATTTGTCTTTTCTGTTTCAAAGATTGTATATTCCACCTGATCAAGACCCTCAAGTTCTAAGCCTTTAATCAAAACAGCAACTTCATCCTCTGTTAAAGGTCGTGGTAAAAGATTATAATCGCTCCTTCTCTTTAACGCCTTCTCTTTATAATTGTCCAGGACTAAAAATAGTTTTTCCCGCATACTACTCTCCTCCAACATTTTATATTATATAAACTTATATTCTCTAAAATTATATAATAAAATTATTATTTTTACAAATAATCGTATATTGTTAACCAATTGATTATTTTGGTTGACAAATAATCATATTTATATTATTATTATAGCTGTATTATTTAGGGGGTGCTAGCAAATCAAAGATATCAATAAAATATTAGAGTTAAGTCAAAAGGTTATTCAAGATAAAGACATCAATAAAGGTGACGCCGATTATCTTAGCAGGCTTAAAAAAGAAAACATTAATATTTTACTTATAATGGCAGGCATAATATGTGAGAAATTCAAAGGTAGGCAGGTAGACCTCTGTTCAATTGTAAATGCCCGTTCCAGTAGATGTAGTGAAGACTGTTCCTTCTGTGCTCAGTCTATTTACCACCAAACAGATATTAATACACACCAGCTTTTATCTAAAAAAGAGATATTAAAAGCAGCCTACCAGGCAGAAGCAGCTGGTGCAGATCGTTTCTCCCTTGTTACTACTGGACGAGGGATTGATGGTGATTTTGAAAATATTATAAGTATAATCAAAGAAGTGAAGAAAAAGACTAATCTCAAGCTCTGTGTTTCACTGGGACTCCTTAATAAAGAGGCAGCCCTTAAACTAAAAGAAAGTGGTGTTGAACGCTACCATCATAATCTGGAAACAGCCCCAAGCTATTTTGAAAAAACATGTACAACCCACAGCTATCAGGAAAGAATTGAAACGATACATATAGCCCAAGAAGCAGGTCTAGAGGTCTGCAGTGGAGGTATCCTGGGACTAGGTGAATCCAGAGAACAGAGATTAGAAATGGCTTTTCTATTAAAAGAACTTAGGGTTGACTCTGTACCACTTAATAGCCTAAATCCCATTCCTGGAACACCCCTAGCCGATAAAGAATCCCTTCCTCCTCTGGATATTTTACAGACTATAGCGGTATATAGGTTTATCCTACCCAAAACAGACATCCGTTATGCCGGTGGTAGGGAAGCTAACTTAAGGGACCTACAGGCACTCGGCCTAATCGGAGGCATCAATGGGATGCTAACAGGGGATTACCTTACAACATCAGGCAGAAAGACAGCAGAAGATATTGTCATGATTAATGACCTTGGACTTAAGTGGTCTAACGGCTATCCTAAATTAATCAAAAACAAATCATCATAAAACAGACAAATATATTTACTGGACGACTCTAGAAATTGTCTGAAGGCATGGACGCCGAAAGACAATTTTTCGACAGCAAGCGGAGGCAGGACGCCGTAGCACGCGACAAGGTAAGTAAATATATTTGTCGGTCTTCAGAATTATACGTAACTGTAAATTTTAAAAAAGGAAGTGTTAAATAATGAAAACCAAAGAAATGGTTTTAGTGGCTATCTTTGCTGCTTTAACAGCAATTGGGGCTTTTATCCGGATTCCTATACCCTATGTTCCTATAACCCTACAGGTATTCTTTGTCTTTATGGCTGGCCTTATACTGGGGAAAAAACTGGCTCCCTTAAGCCAGCTGCTTTATGTATTTATAGGTCTAATTGGAATCCCTATCTTTACCGAAGGGGGTGGTCCAGGCTATATCCTTAAGCCTTCATTTGGATATTTACTGGGCTTTATTGCAGGAGCATATGTTATCGGAATGCTCACTGAAAATGGAGAATTAAACTTTAAACGTTCAATTATAGCTGGTTTAACTGGTATAATCGTTATTTACATCATCGGTTTACCATACCTTTATATTATACTTAATTATGTTGTGGGCGCCAGCATTACTATCAATAAAACATTACAGATAGGGCTTTTTACATCACTACCAGGTGATATTATTAAATTACTTATTGTCTCACTCATTGCCCCAAAGATATATAGGAGTCTGCAAAACTATTAAGACAATCCTAAAACAACTATAGTTTTGCTATTCTTCTTAATCATATTAAGCTCCTCCAAGAATTTAAAGTTAAACTAAATATGATAGACTAGATAAAATAATATATGTGTATTTTTGTAAATGTGTAAATTTAGTTTTTTTATATTTCCTTCTCTACCCGGTGACATTATTAAACTCAACTTTAAAAGTTAAAGCAAAAAAATTAGGTGCAGTTTATAACCACACCTAATTTTTCTTAATTTTTTTATATTTTAGAAATATATATTCTAAATCAAAATAGATCTGTTTTTCGCTGTCAGCAACAATTTTCCACTCACTCATCTCATCCAGATCAGGAAAATACGTATCGGCATCAAAGGAACGGAATATTTTTGTGACAAGAGCCGTATCACAATAAGGCAGTAAAAGCCTATAAATACTTTCTCCTCCTATTACGTAAACATCTTTACTATTATATTTTTTAAGTTCTTCCAAAAGTTCTTCCAATGAATGAACCAGCAACGTGTTTTTCACCTGCAAGTTGGCGTTTTTTGTTAATATGATGTTGGTTCTGCCCTTCAAAGGTAATCCGTTTGGAAAACTGTCTAAGGTTTTTCTTCCCATGATCACTACCTTTCCCATGGTTTCTTCATAGAAAAATTTTTGGTCCTGTGGAATTTTAACAAGTAATTCATTATTAAACCCTATTGCCCAATTTGGATCAACCGCAACTATAAGATTCATCCATATCTACTCTTGAGTAAAATTTCATTATACAATTCGCTTATACTCTTGTTACAGACCGGGTGTATCACTCCTGGAGCTATTTCAGTTAAAGGCTTTAGCACAAATTCTCTTTCATGCATTCTTGGATGTGGAATGATTAACATCTCATCCTCTAAAATAAGATCTCCAAAAATTAAAATATCCACATCTATGGTACGGGGCCCCCAATGAGTTATACGTTCCCTCTTCAATTTTTTCTCAATATTTCTGCACAGTTCCAACAATTCATACGCTGTAAAATCTATTGATGCCTCGACAACTGCATTTAAGAAATCCGGCTGCTCCATATAGCCTACAGGAGCGGTATTAAAGTATGTAGAAACCGCAGTAACCTTGATACCTACGGCATTTCTAAGCATATCCACTGCCTGGTTAAGATTTTCCTCTCTGTTTCCGATATTTGAGCCTAATCCAATATATGTAGTAACATCAATACCACTCATTTCTGTCACCACGCTTGCGTTCTAATTCTACCGCCGCATACTTGAGATGGTATCCCATTGGCGCCCACGGTTTTTTCAACAAAATCCATATCTCATTAATATTTGTATATGTCCTGAATAGATGCTCAATTATTCTCATGGCAGCGGACTCAATCAAATTATATTTCCTGGATTGCAGTATTATTTGCACAGTATTGCATATCTCGGTATAACTCAGTGTATTATTCAAATTGTCAGTCGTTGCTGCTTTTTCCAGATCCGCACCAATCTTCAGGGAAACAAAAAACATCTGCCCGTTAATCTTTTCTTCCCGCGCAACTCCATGATAAGCATATACCTGCAAATCCTTAATAATTATCCTATCCATATGCAATTACCTCACTATTCTGTCTGTTATAACCGCTGTCCTTGCATTCTGCAGTACATCATGTACTCTTACAATATCTACACCCTTCATAATGCCAATTGATATAACTGCTAAGGTGCCCTCCAGTCTTTCATGCACTTCCAGGCCCAGAGTTTTACCAATAAAATTTTTCCTTGATGCACCAAGAAGTATGGGATATCCAAGCTTTTTTAGCATCTCCAGATTTCTCATTACCGTTAAATTCTGCTCCCATGTCTTTCCAAAACCTATTCCAGGATCCAAAATAATATTTTCATCCTTTATACCCGCTTTTATAGCCAGCTCAATACTTTCTCCCAATTCAAACAAAATATCTTCCATTAAATTATCATACTCCGTATTAGTTCTGTTATGCATAATGCAGATAGGTACTTTACATGAAGCCGCAGCATCGGCCATTTCAGGGTCTTTCTTCAGCCCCCATATGTCATTGATCATATGGGCCCCGGCTTTAACTGCAAGCTCTGCTGTTTTAGCCTTGTATGTATCGACTGATATCGGCAGATCGATCTCTTTTGAAAGTCTTTGAATTACAGGAATTACTCTTTCGACCTCTTCCTCAGCCGATATTGGCACAGCAAACCCCGGCCTTGTAGCTTCTCCTCCTACATCAATGATATGGGCTCCTTCATCTACCATTTGAGCGACATGCTCCGATGCAGCGTCAATATCAAAAAATCTTCCGCCATCTGAAAATGAATCAGGTGTAACATTCAAGATACCCATTATATAGGTTCGTTTTCCCCATTCCCATACCTTGTTTGCTATGCTTAATTTATCACTCATGTTAATTCTCCCTTACTATAAACTAAAAAATCACTAGTACTTAAACCCAGACTTTTCCCCATTCATAAACCCGTTACACTCATCAATACTTCTACAAGAAACACAAAGCCTGCACGACTTGTCACTGTCATACAAAATCTCTCCTTCTATCCATTACATTTATAGTATCTTATTATACAGCACCATAAGCTTGTCCATTAGGCACTGATCAGTGTTGAATCTCCCGCATAAAGTTGTTGTCACTGTAACTGCATTAGTATTTTTAATGCCTCTGGCAGTCATACATGCATGCTGGCCTTCGATTAGGACAGCAACATCCTCTGTTTCTGTTACCTTCTGCATTATTTCAGCTATATCCGATCCAATCCGCTCCTGAAGCTGTAGTCTTTTGCTCACCATATCGGCTATTCTTGCTATCTTACTTAACCCTAGTATTTTACCATTAGGTATATAAGCCACAGCCACCTTCATATTATACATAAGTGCAAGATGATGCTCACAAAAACTAAATATTTCAATATCCCGCAGCATTACAATTTCCTTGTTGTATTCAGATATATATAGATCATCTTCAAAGGTCCTATTAAACATCTCGGCAATTTCATCATTTGTGTAGCTTATTCCTTCAAATATCTCTTCATACATCCTTGCCACACGGGCAGGAGTTTCTAAAAGGCCTTCACGTTCTGGATCCTCTCCTAAAGCCATTAAAATCCCGCGTATATGTTCTTCTATCTTTGTTTTATCTATTGCCACTGTCATTCTCCTTTATCAATAGATCACAATTAATCCTTTAATAAAAAATAAACCGCCTGAGCAAAAAATATGCCCAGGCGGTCGACATTTCAACAACCATACTCCCTCGTGGTTAGCCCCACTTCCGCCAGTTATATGATTGATATCGATATTTTATATTGATAATTATATTATACTAGCACTCATAAGTCAACTTTCCTAATTCAATATAAAAACCCTGTTTAAGATACCCAAGTAATTAATCAATTAACTGATAAAGGCATTTGCCTGGGCTTTCTTTTTTGAGCCACATATTATAATCTTTTCTTTCACTAATTTTTTCACTTCTGCTCGACCAGCCGCACAATATTTCTTAGGATCATATATATTTGGAGCTTCTTCAAGCACTTTATTGACACCTTTAGTAAAAGCAACGCGTAATTCAGTAGCAAAATTAACTTTACAAATTCCTAGTTGGATCGATTTCATTACTGATTCATCAGATACACCTGATGCACCATGTAATACAAGTGGTATATCTATAGCTTTTCGTATTTCTTTAAGACGATCAAAGTCTAATCTTGGTTCTTGTTTATAAAAACCATGAGCTGTTCCAATGGCAACAGCTAATGACTGCACACCAGTACGGTCCACAAATTGTTTGGCTTGCTTCGGATTTGTATAGAGGGCATCTTTATCTGATACCTCATGATCATCTTCCTTTCCACCTACAGTTCCCAACTCAGCTTCTACCGGGATTCCTTTCGGTTTTGCAGTATCTACTACTTTTCGAGTCAATAACATATTTTCTTCAAAAGACAAGGTGGAGCCGTCAAACATCACAGAGGTGTATTGCGCTTCTATAGCTTGCTTACATAAGTCCAAACTTTTGCCATGATCTAAATGCATAACAACAGGTACAGATACATCGTTGGCTACTGTATTTACCATAGCTCTATACATGTCTACATTGGCATAAGCAACCGTAGACGGTGTAGTCTGGATAATTACCGGAGAACTTAATTCCTCTGCTGCTTCAACTATAGCTTGAATCATCTCCATATTTTCAGCATTAAAAGCCCCTATAGCATAACCACCTTTCTGAGCTTTTAACAATAATTTGGTAGAGCTTATTAATGGCATATAATTTACATTCCTTTCATTTTGCCCAAAATCAAACCTACAGTTAAACTGCTGAGCATTTTATGTCTCTCACTATTTTTATTAAATTCTATCAAACTACTTTAATATAAAATTCAATATATATATATATCTTCTGTATTCTTACTCTCTAAAAATAATCAAAAATTTTTATGACGTTAATTTAACTATTAGTTTTTTTTGTATATTGATCAAACAAGACTGCACTGGCTATAATAATCCCTTTAACAATTTGTTGCCAGTATGAAGAAACATTAAGTAAATTTAATCCATTATTAATAATCCCTATCAGTAAAAAACCCAATACCGTACCAGTTATTTTCCCAATACCTCCATTGAGGCTTGTTCCACCAATAACAACAGATGCAATAGCATCTAATTCATATCCACTACCAATAGCAGGTTGCCCAGAGTTTATTCTAGAAGCCAAAACTATTCCTGCTAAACCAGATAAGGCGCCTATTAGAACGTATACTTTAGTAACTACATTATTAACATTTATACCTGAAGCTCTAGCTGCTTCTTTATTACCACCTATAGCATATACATATCTACCAAATCTAGTAAATCTAAGTAATACCATTGCTAATATAAAAATAACAATTAATATTATAACAGGGAGCGGCACAAATCCTATATATTCATTTCCTATTACAGAAAAAGAATCAGAATCAAAAATATAAGGTCTACCATTAGAATATACTAAAGCAAATCCCCTAGATATTGTCATTGTAGATAAAGTTATAATAAACGGTGCAATATTAAATTTAGTAACTGCAATTCCATTTATTAACCCAAAAATACTGCATACAAAAACAGATGCTAATATAGCTGGCCATACCATATCAGGATGTTGACTTATTATACTTCCACCAATAACACCAGAAACTGCTACTAAAGAACCTACTGAAAGATCTATCCCTCCAGTCAATATTACAAAAGTCATTCCAATAGCTATAATTCCATTTATAGAAACTTGTCTAGATATATTAATTATATTTCTAAAATTCAAAAAAGCATCTGACACTAAACTCAATACCATTATTAATATAATCATTCCTAATAATAGTCCATATTTTCTTAATAATAATTTCTTATCTGCGGAAAGTATATTCTCAAACATTAATTTGGTCCCCCTCCTATAGCATGTTTTAATATTGATTCTTGTGAAAAAGCTTCATTTTCAAAACTATTTCTTTTTAGCTCTTTAGTTATTTCACCTTCACTCATAACTAATATCCTATCGCTTAAAGCTATTAACTCAGGTAATTCCGATGAAATAAGAATTATTGATATTCCCTCATTTGCTAGATCAGAAATAATATTATATATTTCTGCCTTAGCTCCAATATCAATTCCTCGAGTCGGTTCATCTAAAATTAGAACTTTAGGTTTTTTTATAAGCCATTTTGATAAAACTACCTTTTGTTGATTACCTCCACTAAGATATTTTACTTTTTGATCAAGATTATTCATTTTTACATTCGTTCTTTTTGTAACGTCAACACATTTTGTATTTTCAGATTTAAAATCTATAAAAGTTTTATCGAAATGAGGAAGACTAATATTCTCTTTAATTGATCTACATAAAACTAACCCCAGTTCTTTCCTATCTTCACTAAGCATATAAATTCCTTTATCTATTGCATCTTTTGATGAATCTATTTTTATTTCTTTACCATCTAAAATCAAAACTCCATCATCAACTTCATCTAAACCAAATATTGCCCTAGCTAACTCTGTTCTTCCTGCACCAATTAAACCTGCAAACCCTAATATTTCACCCTTTTTAACATGAAAATTAATATTTTTAAATATATTCATTTTGTTATAATTTCTAACTTCAAAATATATACTCCCAATTTCAGCTTTCTTCTTGGGAAATAAGTTTTCAAGCTTCCTACCTACCATCATTTCAATTAATTTTTCTTTAGAAACATTCTTCGTCTCCTCTGTTCCAATATAACTGCCATCTCTTAGTACTGTTACTCTATCAGCAATTTCAAATAATTCTTCTAACTTATGTGATATATATATTACCGAAACTCCTCTTTTTCTAATATTATTGATTGCCTCAAAAAGTTTTTCTACTTCCTTATCACTGAGCGAAGAAGTAGGTTCATCCATAATAATTAAATTAGCTTCATAAGAGACTGCTTTAATTATTTCTATCATTTGTTTTTGGGCCACACTTAATTGCCTTGTTTTTGTGTTTGGATTTAAATTTAGATCAAACATACTCAGTAGTTTTTGAGTTTTCATAAAGAGATTTTTCTTGTCTATAAATGGTAAACCTTTATGCAGTATCTCTCTCCCTAAAAATATGTTTTCTTCTATAGTCATATCAGATATTGAGCTTAATTCTTGATATATCATTGAAATGCCAGTTTTTAGTGCTTCAGAAGGGTTTTTTATATCCACCTTTTGATTATTAAAGAAGATTTCTGATTTGCCGTCAGGCTTATGCTCACCCATAATAATTTTCATTAAGGTAGATTTACCAGCTCCATTTTCACCTAATAATGCATGAACTTCTCCTCTTTTCACAGATAAATTCACACTATTTAAAACCTTGGTATTATTAAATACTTTTGTTATATTTTTCGCTTCTAAAATATAATCAGATCTTTTCAAAATAAACCACCTCTCAAAATGCTCATGAATAGCATAACATTGCAAGACATATCTTAATTAATTCTCATTTTTTTAAAATAATCTACAATACTTTTTTGATGCAATTCCTTCCATAGTACTCTTTTTAGTAATACTAAGTATCCCAAGCAGGACTAACTTTCCGCATATGGCCCTAGGTTATATCAGTATTTAATAAAAGTTTGCTAATCTCTTTTGCCATAACTTCAAATAATCCTGTAGTATTAATTTTTACATTAATAATTCATCTAAATATATTTTTGTTACACCTTTATTTATTGCTTTAAAGTACTCATTTATAATCATTTGGGAAACCCCTAATATTATAAATATTTATATAATTAAATAGGGATTTCCCATTGAATATTTTGTAAACTATTTAATATATTCTTTCACATTATCTTTTGTTATTAATTTAAATGGTATGATATATTCCTCTTCTACTTCATTACCTTTAGCCACTTCTAATGCAACATCAACTGTTTTATATCCTTGGGCAATAGCATCTTGAAGAACTGTTGCATCTAAACGGCCCTCGTCAATTGCTTTTAATGCATCATCTATAGCGTCTACACCTGCAATTACAATATCTTTTCTACCTAATGCTTCAACAGCCCTTAAAGCCCCCATAGCCATATCATCATTTTGTGCACAAATAGCATCAATATCATCATATTTTAGTAACCAATCTTCTGTAATAGACATTGCCTGAGCCCTTTGCCAATTGGCTGTTTGAGCAGAAACTAACTTAATGTCAGGTTTTGATAGCAAAGTTTCTATTAAACCTTTTTCCCTTAAAATTTGAGGAGATTGTCCCATATTACCATATAATAATACTACATTTCCCTTTCCATTAAGCCTTTTATAGATATATTCACCTTGAATTTTTCCAGCTGCTGTATCAGATGAACCAACATATGATACATAATTTGTATTATTTGTAACTGTATTAACCTCTATTAATGGAATCCCCGCTTCATTAGCCCTCTTAACAGCCAATGAACCTCCCCCAGCATCTTGAGGATTTAAAACAATAACATCTACACCTCTTACTATAAAATCCTCTACTTGAGTCAATTGTTTATATAAATCCGCTTGGGCATCAACTAACAATAATTCAATATTATCATATTGTTCTGCACGTTCTTTAATAGCATCTCCAAGTTTTCTAGAATATTCATCCTGTAAAGTCTTCATTGTAACACCAATAACATACTTATCTTCAGCAAAAGAAGTAATCGTTAATAAAGTAACCATTCCAATAATCATAAATACTATAAATAGTTTTTTCATTTTTAGCCTCCTGTTTTTTGATATTTTTTCAAATGCTTGTTTCATTAAAAATCTTACCTCACTTTCTATAATGTATTTATTTTATAATGACCTACTAGTGTAAAACTTTTGCATATTCCCTTCAGCTCTAATTTTACGTCACTGCTCATAGGCCCCTCCTTTCTTTACTAAAACACAACTTGTCTAGTTAATAAAATTTCTGCTACCATATAATTATGTTTTGTAGCATAATTATAAGATTCAATCAATTCCACTACACTATCTAAAACTAACTCCTTTGGATTTAATGCTAGTTTCCCATTTCTTACCTTTATATACTGCATAGGCATGAACCGCCGAAGCATACCTAACGGGATATCTACTGACTGTAAATTTTCAAACAACTTATTAATGGCATCAATAACTTCGGGTTTAGCAAAATAATACCTACAGCGGTCAGAAAAACTAAATTTGCGTTGTAATTTTAATTCTTTTTGGGATCCAGAATAATGTTTCTTCCAATTTTCAGGACTGTGTCTCATTACTTTTTCCAATGTTTCCATAAAATCTGCTCTATTTTCTGGAGAAATTAATTCTTTTTCTATCATACTTAAAGTAAATAAACCTTCTCTTAAAGCAAACGTTAAGGCCGGTCCAACTTTTAGTATAGCAATACCATCTTCAACCATTTCTCTTAAACTTTTTGAAGATTGATAATCAGTTGAATGCCCTTCTAAGACAATTTTACCATAGTTGTTAATGTATTTGCATAACTCTTTTGCTTTTGATCGATCATAATGATGGATATCTGCATTATTCTTTAATAATTCTTGATAGGCCTCTTCACATCCTCCATATAGTATGGAACCTCTTTTTGCAATTACTTCATCTGAAAGTTTATCTTCTGCAGAGTCGTCAGCTAGTCTCATGCTAGTATCATTCCCTGTGCCTCTTTTCAATCAGACTTCTTAATGAATTACTCATTTTTTCACCTTATTATCTTTTATTATTTTATTAACTGTTTCTATACTAATGTCACCTTCCATAGGTCCAAAAGCAGCAGCGTTTATAGCACCAGCTGCAGCTCCCATCTTAGCAGCATCCAGCACATTCTTTCCATCTACTAAACCTGCTATAAAAGCCCCATCAAAGCAATCTCCTGCCCCAGTAGGATCAAGCTGCTCTACTTCATAAACCCCCATTTCCACAACTTGATTCCGCGTATAAATAGTAGATCCTTTAGATCCATTTTTTAAAGCTAAAACCTCTAAGTTTGGATTTCGAAAACTTTTTTTAATTGCTTCTTTGATATTTTTTTCTTCTGTAATCATAAGTAGTTCTTCTATTCCAGGGAGAAAAACACTTGTATTTGTTACAACCTCGTTAACAACAGCATATATACTATCGTCTGTCAATAATTCTTTACGAATATTAGGGTCAAAGGATACCTTAGTACCTTGTTTCACCAAAGCCCTCATAGTCTTCAATATTTCTTGGGCAAAATCTTTATTACTCATCAGTGAACATCCCATAATGTGAAAGTATTTTACATCTTTTAATCTACTTACATCAGGCATCTTTGCTTCAACTGCAGGTGTATTTCCCATGTGGAAAATAAATTTTCTAGATCCATCAGAAAAATATGTTACAAATGCTACACCAGTAGCTCGTTCTTCACTTTGCAATACATAGTCACAGTTCACACCATCTCTTTTAAATCTGTCTAAAAGACTTTTGCCAAAATCATCTTTTCCTACACCACCAATAATTGCTGTATCATGTCCCAATCTAGCAACTGTATCAATAAAAATTGCCGGTGCCCCACTTGGATAAGGTCCTTTGAAAAGTCCTGGTTTATACAGTTCAATACCTACATCAGGCCTCATAATTTCGACAAGCATTTCCCCCATAATTAATACTTCTGGCATAATTCACCCCCATTTCCTTTATCATTCCAAAGTTTTCTTTAAAAATCTTAAAGAATCTGTAATATATTTATCCATTGTGGCCTGATCAGCATTATCACTTAAGTCTCTCCATACTCTAATATCCTCTCCAACAGAACCGCCTTTTAATAAAAAGGGTTCCATAACTACAGCCTTATCGTAATTTATGTCTTTCAAAGCTTCACCTATTCCATCCCAATCAATACTATTATTCATTCCTGGTAGTTTTCTATTACATTCACCTACGTGCAAATGTCCTAACAAATCTCCCGCCATTTTGATTGCATCTGGAATATTATCTTCTTCAATATTCATATGGTATGTATCTAAAAGAATTTTAACATTTTTGCTGCCTACTTTATTGCAGTACTCAATTGCCTCTTTACAATCTGTCAAAATATATGTTTCATTTCTGTTCAAAACCTCAAGAGAAATCTCAATTTCTAATTCTTCTGCAGTTTTACTAATTTCTTTTAAACAATCAATACTTCTTTCCCAGGCAGCCTCTTTATCAGTCTCAAGAAAATCGGATGGCCAGTATGAATAGATGGCTCCAATTAATATTTTTGAATTAATTATTTCCATTTTTTTTAAGATTGTTTTAAAATATTCAATTCCTTGTTTTCGTACTACTGGATCCGATGAAGCAAGGTCATATTCTTTAGATGGCCCACTATTTGCAGTAAGTATTAAACCATATTCTTCTGCTAGATCATTCAATTTTTGCAACTCACTCTCCGGCATCCTATAAATGTGATCAGCACTAATTTCTAAAACGTCAAATCCAATTTCAGCCACTTTTTTTGCAATTTCAGCATATATCGCATAATCACAGTCCCATTCAGTGTTCCAATAAGCATATAAAGTCCCAAATTTCATAATATTTTGCCTCCTTTATTATATATACATTATTTTATCTAACACACAGTTTCTAGTTTTAACCTTATAACCTCATATCTTACTTTCTTATAATCTTATCTGTCTTATAGAAAAAATAAAATCCACAGATATCTTTAAGAAATATGAGCGTTTAGCTACTTATTTTAAGTAATAATATACATAATAATGGACTAAATCTAATCTCTGTAGATATTGTGTAGTCTTAATATTAATAATTAACTTATACCACATATACCACACATATTATAATTATTAAATTTACACTTATATTTTTAAATAACAATCATTCAATCCACAAAACAAACAGCCAGGCCCCTGCTCCACAAAGAAAAAGCCACCAAAAAACTATTAATCTATTTTTTTGAGCACGTATGTTATTATAGATCTTATATCAGCACATTTGTTGTTTTGTGTCAAATAATAAAATGAGCTAATTTATTATATTGAGCTCGTGTATAATTATAGATAGTAATTAAGATGGCTATGGTTTTCCTTGTTAGTAATTAGCTAATTATCATAATGAGCACGTGTGTTATTATGGTGTTATTTTACTACAATTACAGCTTCTTGTCAAATAAAATTTTATTAAATAAGGGGTAAATCAAGACAATTTTTATATTTATTGTGCTCGAGTATTATTTTTTATATGACTAACTAGACATATCTTTTGAATTGTGTTATCATAAATATTGTAAATATTTGATAAAGGAGAAATAAAATTGACAGTAACAATGAAAGATATTGCGAAATTAGCAAATGTTTCAAGGTCAACAGTAGACAAAGTTATCCATAACCGACCTGGTGTAAAAAAAGAAACTCGCCAACGAATTCAAGCTATTATTGATGAATTGAATTATAAACCTAATCTATTAGGAAAAGCACTTGTCAATTCCAAAGACCCTGTCAAATTAGGAGTAATACTAACTCCTGATTATAACCCCTTTATACAAGTGCTTTTACAAGGTATCAAGAAAGCCGAGAGAGAGTTTGCACCATTTGGAATAAAGATTATTGTTAAAATGCTAACCACCTTACAGCCTGCAGAACTTATAAGTATTTTAACAGAATTTGAAAATATGAATGTTAAAGGAATTGCATTTTTACCTATTGATGATACCCAAGTAATTAATAAAGCAAATCAATTAGCTGATAAAGGCATTGCTATACTTACTTTCAACTCAAAATTAGAGGGAATTAATGAAATTCGCTATGTAGGACAAGATCACGTAAAAGCTGGTCGAGTTGCTGCTGATTTAATGGAAAAGTTAATTCCTTCTGGCGGAGATGTTGCAGTTATTATTAGTTCAAAAAATCTATCCTGTCATCCTGATAGATTATCCGGATTTTGTTCACATATAGAAAATAATAATCATAATATTAACATTGTAGATATACAGGAAAATCAGGACCAAAGAGAAACCGCTTTTAAAATCACACTAGAATACTGTAATAAATATCCAAATCTAAAAGGAATATATTTATCAGGAAGTTGTAGTGGCGGAATAAAAAATGCCCTATCCTTAGCAGGAAAATTAGATGACATTAAAATAATTAGTCATGATTTAGTACCTGAAAATGAAATGCTATTAAAAGAAGGTGTTGTTGATTTTGTAATTGCACAAAGTGAAAAAAAACAAGGATACCAAATAATTAAAGAACTTTTTAATTATTTGATTAAAAAACAAAAACCAAATTCAGATGTTTATGAAATACCTGTAGACATAATTACAAAAGAAATGCTAATTAATAACACCAAAAACAATATTAACAAAATAAGTTAAAAACCTCCTTCCTAATTTTTGATTTCTACTATGGAGATTTTTTATTACTAAAATATATTCATATAGCCAAAGGAGGGACAAAAAATCCCTCCTTTAGCTATTTATATTAAAATAATACTATCTCAATTACAAAAGCACTGGCAATCCCGGCAAAGACTATTAACAGCAGATTTTCCTTATAAAAAGCTGTGATGATAGATACTATACCACCGGTAAGTGCTGAAAAGAGATTATTAGTTGAATATAATATTCCAGGAAAGATCAGGGTAGTTAAAGCAGCATAGGGTATATAATTCAAAAACCTCTTTACAAAGGGGGAGGGTTCTATATCACGCAAAAATACCATTGGTATCATTCTGGGAATGTATGTTACAGCCCCCATAGCAATAATTAACAGCCAGTAATTCATTTATCTTTTCCACCCCTCTTCTTTATCTGAAAAGAAAAAAGCAGCTATTCCAGCAGCAGTAATAGTAGCAATGATTATCTTCCACCCATCAGAAATAGAACTAACAAAAGAAGGTCCCCAATACATCAAAGAACTTATGACTATTGAAATAAGCGCAATAATTTTTACCTTTCTGGATTTTTTTAAGGCAGGAATTAATAAACCAATAAACATACTATAGAGTGCTATTCCCATACTTGATTGAATAATCTCTGGTAAAGTCGTACCCATAAATACACCTATTACTGTACCAGCTACCCAGGATAGATAAGCAATTAAATTAATACCAAAGACATATTTATCATCTAATACCTTTTCCTCACTTAATGATATTAAAGAAAAGGATTCATCAGTTATACCAAAGGATATAATCGCCAGTAATCCAGTAGCTGTCTTTTTATTGATTCTCTGTGAGACTGAAGCAGACATTAAAAAATGACGCAGATTTAAAATAAATGTGGCCAGAACAATCCCCCATAATCCTGCATTTAAGGCTATTAACTTGACAGCCACAAATTGACTGGCACCAGCATAAACAATAATAGACATAGCGATGATAATATGTAGTGGTATCCCATTAGAACGGGCAAGTATTCCAAAAGCGATGGCAATTGGTATATAACCAAAAGCAATTGTTAGTCCTTTTCTTACTCCAGCCACAAAATTATCCCTATCTTTTATCTTTTCACTTATAACAACTTCCATGACTTGCTTCTACCCCCTTTATAATGTATAATATAATGGTATTCTATACAATATATTGTATGATTAATATATTATATCATAGTATGTTAAAATGCACAACACTCAAACTATTTATTACACATAGTTAGTCAATAAGCTATTAACCAGACAAATATATTTGTTGAACGACTCTAGAAATTGTCTGGAGGTAGGACACCGGAAGATAATTTCTTGACAGTAAGCGTAAGCAGGACGCTGGAGCACACGACAAGGGAAACAAAGAGTTATCCGCAATTTCAAAATCACATAACCTATACGTTAAAATAAAAGTGGGGAGATAAAATGAATAATCCTGAATTATTGATCGGAAAAAAGCTTCATAAACTAAGGCAGAGCAAGGGCTACAGCTTAAGCCAGGCGGAAGACTTAACAGGGGTAAGTAAATCAATGCTGGGTCAAATTGAAAGGGGAAAATCAAGTCCAACAGTAAATACCCTCTGGCGGATAGCCAAAGGTCTAAATGTATCATTTTCTTTTTTCATTGAAGAAGATAAACAAGAAACCACCATTGTGTCACCTTCTGAGATTAAGCCAATCATTGATGAAAATAATAAATACCGTGTCTACCCCATATTCCCCTATGACAAACAGAGAAAATTAGAGATGTATATTCTAGACTTAGAACCCCATTATAGTCACCAATCTGAAGCCCATACTACTGGTGTGGAAGAATACATTTTTATTCATCAAGGTATTCTGGAATTGACTACTGGAGAAAAAGAATACACAATAAAAACCGGCAATTCTATCCATTTTAATGCAGACCAAAAACATATATATACAAATATTACTGAAAAAACTACCATAGCTTACCTAACAATGTATTACCCTGTCTAAGAGAAAAACCACCTGTAAAAAAGGTGGTTTTATTATTAAAACTAGTCAGAACCAATAATATCTGTTATATGAGGCTGAAAATCCCTGTGTCTGGCAAAAATCCTATTTGCATATCTTAAAATGATAAATGAAACCACTGTTAAAACAAGTGAACCAATTATCCCTGCTGTCTCAGAAGATAACGTAGTAAAATAAGAGGCAAAATAGGCAGCTATAAAATAACCGGCTATCAAGGCAACTAAAGGGAAAAGATAGACTATTAAAGAACTTAAAACCAGTGACTGCTCACCCATCTCTATCTTAACCTGATTACCTACCCTGGCACCAATTTCATTATCAACCTCAACTTCAATTTCATCAACCTCATGACTGTCCTGTCGAGCAAGACCACATTTATTAGTACATTTACTACACAGAGAATGCCGCCTTATCCGCACTGTTGCCATACTATCATTTGTATTTATAATCTGTCCCTTCTCAATCATAAGACAACCCCCTCTGTCATATTATAAACCCAGCAGATAATAATTTCAAACAAAATCTTAATCCTTAATTAACTTTATCATTATTTCCTTCCAAATGAACATTTCTTACATTCCGAACACTTTAATAATAATAACCTATTACACCTGGGACAGCGGTATTCTTCCGGATCCTTTATTTTATAAGCACATTGTGGACAAATACGATGGCCATCTGCTGTGCAATTGATAATAATCACCCCTCAATTTAATAAATATAAAGAAACTAAATAAATAATGCTACCAAACCACCAACAATAAAAGCTGTAAACCAGCTGCCAAACCAGATAGCCGTAGCCTCTTTCCAGTTCCTCTCCTTAACCATGATCATCATCGCTGCAATACAGGGTACAAATAGGGTTATCGTAATAAGGGCTACTGTTGTCTGGGAAGGGGTCATAGCCAGTGAATTAAGCCCAGCAGCACCAAAATCACGCCTAATTATACCCATTACAAAGGCAGTAGCCACCTCAGGGGGCAATCTCAACCAACCTATAGTTATAGGAGCAACCAGCTCCTGTATATATATTAAAATACCTGTTTCCTGTAAGACAGTAATTATCACAGCACCCAGTACAAAGATAGGGCCTGCTTCCTTAATAAAGGCAAAAGATTTTATGCGGGTTTTATTTAAAACATTGCCAATCCTAGGTATTCGTAAAGGGGGTAAATCTATTAATAAGTCAGTTGACTTCCCTGGTAAAACCTTATTCAGGAATGTACCTGATAAGACATAAACTAACAGAAGAACAAATACATAGATCAAAAAATACTTCACTCCTAAGGGGGAAATCAAACCAACAATTACACCAAGTTGGGCAGAACAGGGGATAGCTAATCCTAATAAGAATATAGCAATAATACGTTCCCTCTTTGACCCCAGCAGTCTGGTAGTTATCGTTGCCATTGTAACACAACCAAAGCCAAGCAGCATGGGGATAATCGCCCTTCCATTAAGCCCTAAAGAAGTCAAGGTCCTATCTACAAGGGCTGCAATCCTGGGCATATACCCCGAATCCTCAAGTATAGATAGAAAGAAATAAAACCCGATTACTAAAGGTAATAATAATCCAAAAACATAGGTAACCGCCATTGTCAAAATACCGAATTCACCAATAAGTAACTTACTCGTAAAAGAAGCAGCTGGTATTACCCTGCTGACTAGATTCCTTATAAATGGTTCATAGATTTCCAGGAAGAATGCCTCTTCTGTAAGACCTACCACTGTCTGAGCAATAAAAACTCCTATTAACTGATATAAGATATACAGGGTAATCAACAAGAGGGGAACACCTGTTACTGGATTAACCATCATCCTACTTAAAGTAGCTTTAACACCTTTACCATCATTGAGGTCACTGACAACATTATCAATAATTTGATCTACCCTTTTTCTTCTGATTCTATAAATTTCTTCCCGAAAATTCATTGGCTTAAGCCTATATCTATCTGCCAGATGTGGGTCACCCTCTAATATTAATAAGGCATCCCTTGTAGAGGTAGTTTCTTCATTCATCTTAGCTAGCTTTTCTGTTAACTCATTATGCTTTTCAAAAATACTCTCACCTACTCTAGCCCTATTTAAAGAGGCCTTAAGCTCAGATAACCCCTTTCCACTGACAGCTGTTGTTGGTATAACTGGGACACCCAATTCACTGCTTAATCTATCTATATCGATTGATAAACCATTTTTTTCTGCCTCATCCATCATATTAAGGGCAATAATAACAGGAATACCCATATCAATTATCTGCTGGGTAAGAAATAAATCCCTTTCTAAATGAACAGCATCAACTACATTCACCACTATATCTGCTGCCATAATAACATCCCTGGCCACTATCTCCTCATCATTAAAGGAAGAAACACCATAAACACCAGGTGTATCAAGAACAGTAAAGTCCTGATACCTCCCTTTAGTAATATCCAGGGTTGTGCCCGGATAATTTGAAACAGCTACATAAATACCTGTCAGGTAATTAAAAAAGATAGATTTCCCCACATTCGGGTTGCCTACCAGGACAAGTTTTTTACTGCTGTCTTCCAGGTCTAATTTGTGATGGCTATTTTTGTGATGACAGGCCATATTAATTCTCCTTTTCTATAATAATATTACTGGCCAGGTTTCTACCAACTGCTATTTCCTGAAGATTCCTTTTAATAATAACTGGTCCTCCCGGCACCTTTTCATGACATGAAAGAACAGCACCTTCAGATATACCAAACCTCAATGCCTGTACCCTTACTAAATCATCTGGAATATATTTTATATTAAACCTCTCTCCCCTTCTTACTTCAGCTAATGTCATAATCTCACCCTCCATTATTATTGAGAACAATTTTCAATTAAGTATAAAAAATCCCTTTCTTAATCTAATTATATTGAAAACCATTCTCACTGTCAAGTGAATTATGATAAATACCCTGCCTCGTCTCTTTAATTATCTGCTTGCATTTACTTCACTATATATACTCATAGGTCATTATTATAGCTTCACATAAACCGATTTTTGCTTTCCAGCCAATTTTTTATTTATCCCCCCTTAACATACCCTTTTATTCAATAATTCTTAAATCAGATTCTACCATAATTTTAACCAATTCATTAAAGGTTAGTTTCGGCTCCCAACCCAATTTTTCTTTTGCCTTGGATGAATCACCGATTAGTATATCTACTTCTGTTGGTCTAAAATACCTAGGATCAACTTGAATTATTATCTCTCCAGTTTGTTTATCAATTCCCTTTTCTTCTATCCCCTTACCAGACCATTCTAAATCTATTCCTACATATTTAAAGGCCAGTTCTGCAAATTCTCTAACTGTATGAGTTTCTCCGCTAGCCACAATATAATCTTCCGGTTTTTCCTGCTGTAACATCATCCACATCATCTCTACATAATCCCTGGCATATCCCCAATCACGTTTTGCATTTAGATTTCCAAGATATAACTTTTTTTGCTGCCCTTTAGCTATCCTGGCTGCTGCTCTGCTTATCTTACGGGTAACAAAATGCTTTCCACGACGGGGTGACTCATGATTAAATAAAATACCATTAACCGCATACATACCATAGGCTTCCCGGTAATTCTTTACAATCCAATAAGAGTATAATTTAGCCACAGCATAGGGACTACGGGGATAAAAAGGTGTATTTTCATTCTGGGGAACCTTACATGCTTTTCCATATAGTTCACTGGTTGAGGCTTGATAAAAACGTGTTTCTATCCCTAGATTCTTAATTGCTTCCAACAGCCTCAGTGTTCCAAGTGCATCTACTTGCGCTGTATATTCCGGAATTTCAAAAGATACTGCTACATGGCTTTGGGCAGCAAGATTATATATTTCAGCAGGATTTATTTTTGCCATTAACCTGCTAATACTACTGGAGTCAACCATATCCCCATAATACAAAAATAACATGACACCTTTACCATGTTGATCCTGATATATATGGTCAATTCTTTGGGTATTCAATACAGATGTTCTTCTTATAATTCCATGTACTTCATAACCCTTCTCTAATAAAAACTCTGCCAAATATGAACCATCCTGTCCAGTAATACCAGTTATTAATGCTCTCTTCATATACTCACCACCTTATCAAATCAAAATATATATCAACTCAAACTCCTATAAAAAACTGTCAGATTTAGTCGCTTTTACATTTTTTCTAACAGTCGTACTTCAACTAGAAGTAATAGTTATTCCTTTCTTACAAACATAAGCATCCCAAATGTATAGCTAATTTGGGAGAATAGAATATTAATTGCCTTGCTGTTCAAGAAACCAACTATATGTCTTCTTTAACCCTTCCTCCAAACTAGTTTTATAAATCCATCCAGCATCCCTTAGCCGTGAAACATCTAATAATTTTTGTGGCATACCATCTGGTTTTGTTATATCAAATTTAATAATTCCCTTATATCCTACAACTTGTTTAATAAGATGAGCTAATTTCTTAATTGAAATATCTATACCAGTTCCTATATTAAAAAGATCGTTTCCTGTATAAGATTCAAATAAAAATAAACAAGCATCTGCTAAATCTTCATTAAATATCAATTCTCGACGGGCATTCCCAGTACCCCAAACCTCTACAAATTTTTTCTTTTTTAATTTTGCTTCATGAAATTTTCTGATTAAAGCAGCTACAACATGAGATTTTTCTAGATCAAAATTATCACCTATTCCATAAACATTACATGGCATAACACTAATAAAATCTACATTATATTGCTTATTATACATTTGACACATTTTTAAACCTGCAATTTTTGCAATTGCATATCCTTCATTGGTCGGTTCTAATTTTCCATCCATCAAATACTCTTCTTTCATAGGCTGAGGTGACATACGAGGATATATACATGAAGAAGCTAAGAATAAAAGTTTTTTTGCTTTATATTTATAAGCATAATGTATAACATTATTCTGTATAGCTAAATTATCGTATAAAAATTCAGCAGGTGATTGCATATTTGCCATTATTCCGCCGACTTTTGCTGCTGCTAAAATGACATATTCTGGTTTTTGATTTAAAAAGTATTCTTTCACAGCTAATTGTTTAGTTAAATCTAATTCACTTGAACTTAGGCCTATAATATTTTTATATCCCCTTTTTTTAAATCCATTTTCTATTGATGAACCCACCATTCCATTTCGTCCAGCAATAAATATTTTAGCATATTTATCTATCATTTAAGACTCCTTTCAAAACATTAATTAGTATATCTATTTCTTCTCGAATATTCTTGCTGTGATTACCAACAAATAAACCATTATGATGAATTATATCTGCATTTGTCAATTTTTTATAAATTGTATAATCCAAATATTTTACTGCAAAGTTCTTAGTAAAATTCCCTGCAACAATTGGTCTTACTTCTATATCATTTTTCTTTAGAGCCTCAACAACACATTTACGCAAATCTAAATTTTCACCAATAACCATTCCAAAACCAAACCAAGAAGATTCTTCAATTTCCATTTGTGGTTTAATATTATTTACTTCTCTAATACGCTTTAAAAAATATCGAGCATTCTTTTTCCGTTGTTCAATTATCTTGTCTAACTTCTTTAATTGTTCTATTCCTATTGCTGCTTCCATTTCTAAAGGGCGCAAATTATAACCGGGCATAATAAAATTAAATTGCTCATAAAAGTCATCATTATTCTTAGAATATATTTTACTATCATTAGGTAAATTTCTTGTCCAACCGTGGGCTCTAATACATAATAAATAATGATAAAGTTCTTCATCATTCGTTACTGTTACACCACCTTCCATTGTACACAGATGATGGGAATAAAATGTTGAGTAAGTCCCTAGTAAACCAAATGTTCCCAATAATTTATCTTTGTACTTGCCACCTAATGATTCACAGCTATCTTCTATAAGAATTAAATTATGTTTTTTACAAATTTGTAAAATTTCTTTATATTCGTTTGGGTTGCCTAACAAATTTACAGAAAGAATTGCTTTTGTTCTATCTGTTATTGCACTCTCCACCTTTGTTACATCAATATTATACGTATCTGCATCAATATCTACAAATCTTAATTTTAAATTATGTTGAGCAACTGGAAAGTAAGTAGTACTCCATGATACAGCAGGAACAATCACTTCATCGCCTGATAATAGTTTCCCAGAATATACCAATGCTCCTATAGCCAATAAATTTGCTGAAGAACCGGAGTTTGACATAACAGCATATTTGCTTCCAATTTTTTCCGCAAATTGTTTTTCATATTCTTTAACTTCTTTTCCCATTGTAAATCTATCTGATTTAATTACACGATTTATTGCTTCAATTTCTTTATATGACCATGTATTATCTGATAATTTATATTTTTTCATGTATTGATCCTCCTAATTTTCAGCATATTGTCAACTAATATATTTTTTCATCACTAATATTTGTTATTTATTATATTTTCTTTTAACTAATTATGTGCATATTTTTGTTGAATTTTTCTATTAATTCTTCAATATGAGTCTCCAAATCATTTCCTAGAATAACATTTTAGTGGATCCATATATTTTAGGCTATCAATTTGATTTAAAGTTGATGTGTGACTTAAGTTATAAACTTCAATATCGTTTTCATAGGCAACATCAATTAAATATTTAAAATCGGCAAGTATTCGAGAAATGCATTTGTAAAATACTGATTTTCTATCACTTATACAAGTTGGTGACTCTCCTCTATGGATATATTCATGCTGATAAAGTGGGATTTCTATTCCTTGAAGATAAATAGGATTACAACCTAATATAATCGCAAAAGCAAGTGCATGAATAGCAACAGTATCGCCTGATGAATAGTGGTTTACAGTTTTATATCGCTTTTGAATCAATTCCTGTAAAGTATCTCTATCTGGATATATATCTAGTAATTCACAGCAAAAAAGATTAGTACCACAAGGGCGATGGTTAAAATGTCGTTGATCATAAGCAAACCAATTAACTTTTAATTCATTTTCTAAAAAGCTTAGATTTATATGTTGACGCGAATATGTTACTGAGTCTGCAAAGATAAAAATTGTTTCCAAAAATGAGTTAATAATATCTAAATGTAATTCTGGGACTGGAAAAATGTTATTAGCATTTACCCAATAATGCGGTTGAAATAAATCTTTCAAACGAACTGGTCCATCCCCACAAGTGATATAAATACCCTTAAATCTTCTATAGGGAAAATTAACGATAGTTGGAGCTGTTCCTGCCACTAAACAAGGTTTATTATTTTCACGATTAATAAACCAATCATATGATTTAATTTGCATTTTAACCTCCCTGGTTTTACACTCTTTATTTTCTTATAAATATAAAACATCAGGCAATTGATTTTTCCTAGATGCAAAACTTATTCTTTTTAAGTTACCTAGTTTTTTACATAAAAAATCAACTGCACCCGAAAAATTATTTTTAGTTACAAAACGTCGAATATCAATATCTTCAATCCCGATTTTTTTTCGGGTATCAAATAAACTTACTTTTATCAAATGATGTCCCTCGCTCCATTCTCCATCAATTTGGATAATATTAATATTACTTGCTGCAAATCCTGTAAACAGCCCTGCTTCTGCAGTCATAACACATGCATTTGCATGTTCACAAAGTGCTAATTCCTCTTCAAAGGTCATATTATGATCATATTCAAAATATAATTCATTTTCGATATTTAAAGATAATAGTGGACAACCTAAATTCAAAATAAAAATTTCTTTTTTGATTAACTTTTTTGCCATGTTATAAAAAATAGGAAATTTACTATTATGAACTATTGCTTTATTTTTAAAATCTCTTGTTCTTATAATAATTTTGGGACCGTTATAATTAAGATATCTTTTTATACCATTAACTTGCATCTTGGCTAACAAAGATTCTTCATCAATAAAATTCATATATAAAGATTTATTCAATATCATCTGCTTTAGGTTATTAAATTGCAGTTTTAACCAATTAGTAAGATCACATTTCGTAGTTTGAAAATTGGAAACATCAAAATAATCGTTAACTCGAATATATTCAAATTCTGGTAAGTATTCATGTAATTTATTTACACATTTTTCCTCCAAACCGGAATCGACATAGTATTTTTTCTGTCTATCATCGAGATATTCCAATACTGTCCTATAACTAATATTGAACCACTCTTTATTAATTACAGCCAAATAATCAGCATTTGAAAATAAATATTTAAATTCATCTAGAGTGATGACGGTAATTTTCTTATTATTTATATTTTTTTTATATAAATAGATTTGAGCGTTTCGAAACACAGCCCTATTCACTTCTCCAAAATCAAAATTTATTACAATATTTTGGATCTTATTATTCATAAACAATCCTTCCTAAGACAAAAACACTTGAGATTTTCCATACATTTAGATGTCTTTTATAATGTATGCATACCCTTAACAAACAAATCAGCAGACTCTTCACTAAGATTAATAAGAGGTTTCATCTTACCAAAATCTGCTCGCATTCCTATCAAAAACACCATCTTCCTAATCATCTTTAATCATACTCCATTCTAATTGTATATCCCTTGATATATCTTGATTAACTTGCTTGCCTAGTAAATTGTTAAAATCTTTGGCCTTTATCTCTCCAGTTCCGGGTCTTTTAACCCATATGTTTTCTTTAGATAATTTTTCTCCTTCTTTTATATCATCTATAGCTACAACACAGGCATATGCAAAATCTATAGTTGGCTTTTCGTCCTGTAATATTTCTTTCTTACCACCAATTGCTTGATATATTGCTTCACACCCAATTATTAAATCATAAAGTTCCTTGGAATTAAGTGATATTGGTACATCAGGTCCTGACCAGGCCTTATTAGAAGTAAAATGCTTTTCAATAATTGCAGCCCCCAGAGCAACTGCCGCAAAAGCTGTATAATTACCCAATGAATGATCACTTAATCCTAAAATAGCATTAGGAAAATTAGTCCTTAAATCATCTATTCCTCCTAATCTAACCTTATCATAAGGAGTAGGGTACATTGATGTACAATGTAATAAAGAATACTCAATCCCATATTTTTCTAAAATATCCACACTTTTTAATATACTTTCTATATTATTCATCCCCGTACTTAAAATAACTGGTCTACCAAATGAAGATATATGTTCAATTAAAGGATAATTATTACATTCACCTGATCCTATTTTATAGGCCAAAACTTTCATTTCTTCTAATACATCTACTGCTGCTCTAGAAAATGGAGTACATAAATATATCATACCCAATTCTTCAACATACTCTTTTAATTTAACATGTTCCTCCTTTGTTAATGAACACCTATCCATTATCTCCCAGATGGATTCATCGGCATTACCTGGTATTACATTTTTAGCAGACTTAGTCATTTCATCTTCTATAATATGCATTTGAAACTTCACACACTCAGCACCACTCTCATAAGCATCTTTAATCATAGTTTTTGCCTTACTAAAATCTCCTTCATGATTTATACCTATCTCAGCTATAATAAATGGTTTATATCCATCCCCTATTATTCTGTTACCTATTCTTAATTTATTCATTCTATAATCTCCTTAATACTATTAATCAGCAAAACAAATATAACCCTTGATAATATCCCTAAAATTTTTGTTGACTATTAAATTAATTAATCTTTCTTTTTCCTACTACTGCTTTACTAAAATTAGTCTCTGTCATATTTGACCTCAGGTAAGATTTAATAATCAATATTCTACCGCGAAGGTTTAGTTATTAATATGAAGCATTCTACTCATCTATTACACAAAATAAATTACATTATATAGCCTGTACCCAAACCGGCAAACTTGTTCCTAACTTAAAATCGGAACATAAAAGAATATATGATTCCGTTTACGGAATCTCTGTGAGTCAATACACGTTTTATTATAAGTGGCATATAGTAATTTTAAGCAGATTAATAGTTGTTTTCAGTAAAAGTGGAGAGTAATGAACCCTCTTTAAAGCCTGAATATTTCCTGAAAAAGGCTCACAAGACCAATTAATATAGTCACTGGAAAAGGTAAAAAAGTTAGTTTATTGTTATCAACAAGATATCGTTTTAAATGAAAGGTGTCCATTAATTAATAATGACAGAAGAAACGTTTAGTGAAGGAGGATTTTTTAATGAATAACAACTCTAAAAATATTGTTACTAATTTTGATTTTAATAAAGTGAATTCAGAGGATTTTTTGATGAATAACAACTCTAAAAATATTGTTATTAATTTTGATTTTAATGAAGTGAATTCAGCTGTATTAAGAAACGCTCAAATCTATTTATATAAAAAAAATATAAATAATAACAAAATTATTGTAATTACTCCAAATAAATTTAAGTATTTGTTTTCAAATGCTGATTATTTGGCTGTAGTTAATCCAAAGTGGGTAAATGATATGTATCCAACAATGCTGGAATATCTTGGCGACAGACAGCAAAAGTATTATGTTGAGAGTGGTTTAGAGGAAAAATGCCTAAAAAAATTGAGTGAATACTTTTCAGAATTTGAATATATTCGAGTTTACGTATTTTTTGATGTTTCAACCTTTCAAGCTTCAGAGCGTAATACATTTAAGTGGTATAAACTGCAATTTAATAACCTAAAGCAGATGATATTGGATAAGTCTTTATATATGAATTTTAGCGATGAAGAGTCTTTATTAACAAGGATTCAAATTGACGGTCTAAAAAAGTTCCTCCAATATCAAGGTCTAAAAATTATTATCCGGACCAGGAATTTTAAAAATAAACAAGTGCAGCGTAATAGTAATTTTTCTGTTTTATCTAACCTGGCCCAAGAATTTATTAAGAGAGGTATATTTGTTTTAAATTTGGGTTGTCCGCTCTTATCTTTAAATATCGAAAATGAATTATATTTTGAATATGATCATAGTATGCCCTTTGAAGAGGAATTGGCGCTTTGTGAACATGCAAATGCATGTATTATGACTGCAGAAGCAGGGCTGTTTACAGGATTTGCAGCAAGCAATATTAATATTATCCAAATTGATGAGGAATGGAGTGTGTTAAATCCAGTAGTTAATGTTAATTTATTTGAAACTCGAAAAAAAATCGGGATTGATGACATTGATATCAGAAATTTTTTAATGAATAATGATTTTCTGGGTGCAGTTGACTTTGTAACAACAAATCTAACTAGTTTGAAAAGATTAGATAAAAATGTTTTCAATAAGCAAATGCCTGATATTTTATTTCTATAGGTAAATAACTCAATCAATTGTTTTTAGCGACTTTTTTTACTGTAAAATTGAGTAAATAAAAATAAAAGGGGAGGAAAATGAGGATTTTATTAGTTGTTTATGATAATGATTCATATATACATTGGTTTCCACAAGGAATAGCATATATAGCATCAGTTTTAAAGATTAGAGGATATGAAATAGTGATTTATAATCAAGATTATTACCACTATCCTGATGAACATTTGACAGAATATCTAAACAATAATTATTTTGATGTAATCGGAGTAGGAATAATTGCCGGTTATTACCAATATAGAAAATTATTAAGAATATCTGAAGCAATCAACAATTCAAAAAATAGACCAATATATATATTGGGAGGGCATGGTCCCTCCCCTGAGCCGGAGTATTTTATGAAAAAGACTCAAGCTGACTATGTAGTTATTGGAGAAGGCGAAGAAACAATGGTTGAGCTTCTCGAAACAGTTGGTAATAAAAAGGATTTAAGCCAGGTAAAAGGCATAGCCTATCGAGATGGTTCGGATATCATTGTAACTGAAAGGCGTCCATTAATTAAAGATCTGGATACGCTGCCTATTCCCGCCTACGAATTATTTCCTATTGAATATTATCGTTTAATTAGACCACCTCATAGCAGTAGAACGGATTTCGTAATGCCCGTTTTATCAGGCAGAGGCTGTCTTTTTAATTGCAACTTTTGTTATAGAATGGATAAAGGGTTCAGACCACGAAGTAATGAGTCAATTATAAATGAAATAAAATATCTACAAAAAGAATATCGGATTAATTATATTATTTTTAGTGATGAATTATTAATGTCTTCTGTTAGAAGAGTAGAAAGCTTATGTAATGATTTTCTAAAAAATAATTTGAATATAAAATGGTCCTGTAATGGACGCTTAAATTTTGCAAAAAAAGATGTTTTAAAATTAATGAAAAAAAGCGGATGTGTGTTTATTAATTACGGAATCGAGGCTATGGATGATCAAATATTAAAGAATATGAATAAAGTCCTTACAACAAAACAAATTGTTGAGGGGATAGAGGCAACTTTGGCAGTTGGAATAAGCCCAGGTTATAACATTATATTTGGAAATATTGGAGAAAATAGAGAAACATTAAATAAAGGAGTAGAATTTTTATTAAAATATGATGATTGCACCCAGTTTAGAACTATAAGGCCTGTTACACCTTATCCAGGTTCACCACTTTATTATTATGCAATTGAAAAAGGGTTATTAAGAGATGTTGAGGATTTTTATGAATACAAACACGTAAATTCTGATTTGTTAGCAGTAAATTTTACTGAATTAACCGATGATGAATTTCATAAAGCGTTATTGGAAGCAAATAAAAAATTGATGACTAATTATTATAATAAAAAATTTGAGTTTTCATTACAACAAGCAAAAGATTTATATATAAAAAAAGATGTCAGTTTTAGAGGATTTAGACAAATCTGATTCTATATAGAGACTGGATTAAATAGAAAGCGCAAAAAGATAATCCTACTGTAAAGTATAAAAATAATTTCACTTTACAGTAGGATTATTTATTAAAAAAAATTATTAAGCTCTTTATATGATAAATGTTACTGTCTTACCTGCTCTTTTATGAAACTCTATAACTTCATTTATATCAATATCAGTAACACCATCACCATAAGTTAATAAATTTATATCATCTTCTAAATGTTTTTCTATTCAATGTCCCCCACTTTAAATAATTTATAATATATGAGAAGTTATTAAAATATCCAAAAATTGGGCTACACAACTGCTCCCATAATAACTTCACAAAATCTAAAATCTATTTCGGTATCTATGTCTATTGAATTTTCCCTACTCATTATATAAGCATAGCTATTTTTACCTAAAAAACCTTTTTCTTCAATCAGTTTATCGACTTTTGCTAAATATAAAGCACCATTTATTTGATAAAATTGGGGTAAATCTTGTCTCCTCATATTTTTTACTTCTTTTCGAATGAAATTATCCATTTTTAAATCCTTATCCATTGTATTAGCCCAAAGTGGTGGATGTCCACACTTGCATACACTTATAATAAAATCAGCATTTTTACTATTAAAAAGCTGATAAGCTTCTTTTATATGATGAGCCCTTCTTAATGGAGATGTTGGTTGAAGTAATATAACTTCCTGATATTCTTTCCCTATATTTCTCATAAAATTAAAACAGTGTATAATTACATCAATTGTAGACGAATCATCTAAAGCGAATTTTTTGGGTCTTAAGAAAGGCACATTTGCACCATATTTTCTTGCTATATCTGCTATTTTTTCTGAGTCAGTAGATACAATAATATCTTCAAATATATTACTCTTAATAGCTTCCATAATAGTATATGCTATAAGTGGTTTTCCAGCTAATTCTCTAATGTTTTTACTTTTTACTCCCTTAGAACCCGCTCTCGCAGGTATAAGTGCTAGGATTTTACTCATGAAACCTTTCCCCCTTAAATTTATTTCAAAATATTGCAATTTGTTTTTGGGGATATTAACTGCAACTTAAGGTCTTTGTAGCTCTCTATTCTTTTCATCAAAGGTCTTAACAGTCCATATTCTGCCCTGGTACCAGTAATCACACAATTTTTTTATATCTCTATCATCTCGTCTGCCAAATAATCTCTTTTTGCGGCCTTACCAATCATTTCATCCCACCTCATTGGTGATATACCATTTCCTGGTCTCTTTACAGTTATATTACTCTTTGAAAGAGTTTCACCCTTTTTTATATTGCATTTTGCAACTATACTTTTTCTTACAACATTAATATTTGGAAGCTCGGAGTCCGATGGCTTCTTTATTCCATTTCCCAATGCCTTTTCGATATTTCTAATAGCATTAACCATTGCTTTAAATTCATGGGGCTCTAAGCTCGCTCTGTGGTCAGGACCTGCCATTCTTTTATCTAATGTGAAATGCTTCTCTATAATAGATGCACCCATTACCACTGCAGCTATTGGAACCTCTATTCCTAATGTATGGTCTGAGTATCCTACTTCTATTTTAAAAGCTTCTTTAATAGTTCTCATAGCTCTTAAGTTAACATCCTTCATAGGGGTTGGGTACTCTGTATTACAATGTAAAACAACAACATCATTTGTTCCATTTACAATCAAAATATTTAACGCCTTTTCAATTTCTCCAAGTGTTGACATTCCCGTTGATAAAATAACTCGCTTCTTTAACTTTCCAATTTCTTTTAAATAGGGTAGGTTGGTTATTTCTCCAGAAGGAATTTTAATAATGTCAATGCCAAATTTAGTTAGAAGTTTTATACTATCTATATCGAAGGGGGATGATAAACAATTTATCTCTTTTAACTTACAATATTCTATTAACTCTTTATGCATGTTTAAGTCTAATTCTAATTTTTTAATCATATTATATTGATTTTCACAAGCATCCGTTGTTTGTTTTTGATATTCTGCCTTTCCAGCATATTTTGAGACTAGTTTTTCAGCTTTAAATGTCTGAAACTTAACTATATCTGCGCCAGCTTCTTTGGCTTTATCTACAAGCTGTTTAGCTATTTCTAATGAACCATTGTGATTAACACCTGCTTCTGCTATTATAAGGGTTTTTTTCACGCTAACCGATCCCCTATTCTTATTTTTTCAGCATACTCATATTCTATTATTTCTAATGTCGAATCTTTGTTTTTACTATAAATCCGCTTTGGTTTTTACCGACTATTTGTCCAACAATCCCTTTATAGTTAGGTGCATTTTTAACAAGCTTTGATTTGTTTATTTTTATCACTTTATCCCTTAGCGTACTCCTGGCCATTGGCCCTGGCTCACATAATGCTCTGATAAAATTAAACAATTCTCTGCTATTTTGATTCCAATCTATTATCTCGTCGCCCTCTTTCCTTTTTCCACAATAGAAACCTACTGGATGTATATCTGTTTGCTTCATTAGCTTAATATCCTGGCTTTGTATAATCTTTATAGCTTTATAAAGTATGTTTGCACACTCAGTATATGCTCTAGATAACAATGTTGAATAATCATCCTCATCTGTTATAGGATAAGTTTCCTGTAATACTATGTCTCCTGTATCAATTCCTTCATCAACATAGTGCACTGTGATTCCAAACTCTTTTTCATCATTTATTAACACCCAATTTAATATGTTTCTTCCTCTGTAAAAAGGTAATTTACCAGCGTGACAATTAATGGTTTTAAATTCAGGAGTATTTATGATCTCTTTTTTAAAAATCTGATTAAAAGACATTGATACAAACAGGTCACACTTATATTTCTTTAGCTGATTTAAAAATTCTTTTGAGTTAATGTCTTTATGCTTTAAATAGTCGATATTATATTTTTTAGCAAAGTTCTTTAATGTCAGATCTGTGGTTTCATATCTAACACAAATAAATTTTATTTCAATGTTTTTATCATTTATTAACAATTTGAATGCTTCATGAGCCCATTTACCGTCTGCAAAATAGCCTATCGTAAATATATTATTCACCATTTATTACTCCTTTACTTTAAATCTAATCTTTTAAGCATTTTTTTCATTTCCTTGAATTGCCCCATGTCAAGCCATACTCTTTGCTAACAGGATATACTCCTACAGGTTCTCCCTTATATATATCTTGTACATTCAACTATATCTCTCTTTTTGAGATTTAAAATCCTTTAATGCATTAATAACTGTCAATATATCTTGTTTATCTAAATTTGTACTGCAAGGTATATTCAAAACTCTTTCTATATAATACTTAGCTCTTTTAACTTTGTAGCTCTGATCTTTTAGGTATGGCTTTTGTTCATGAATAAGTCCCCAGATCGGTCTAGTCTGGATATTTCTTTGATATAATTTCTTTAATAATTCATCTCTATTAAACCCGTATTTTTCTTTATCTATCATTAAAGAATAAAACCAATAATTTGATCTCGTTCCTTTATTAAATCTTAATAAATCTAATCCCTCTATTTTTTGAATCTCTTTTTCATAAAGGCCATAGTTTTTTATTTTTATCTCAATTAATTCTTCCAATTGTTCCAACTGAGCAATACCAAGAGCTGCCTGTAAATTTGTCATTCTATAGTTATAACCTATTTCATCATGTATATAATATAAGGGATCGTCTTTTGCTTGAGCTGACAAGTATTTTGCTTTCTCAACTAAAACCATATCTTTAGCTACAAGCATTCCTCCTCCACCCGTTGTAATTATCTTGTTTCCATTAAAAGAATATGCTCCAAAGTCTCCTATGGTTCCTGCAAACTTACCAGAGTATTCTCCTGTTGTGCAGTACGAACCTAATGCTTCAGTTGCATCCTCTATAACCTTTAATTTGTATTTCCTAGCTATTTTCATTATTCTTTCCATATCAATCATGTTTCCAAATATATGTACTATTACCACAGCTTTTATAGTTTTATTGGTTCTTTTATTAATTAAGCCTTCTTTAGTTAAACAGCACTCTTTTTGAAAAAACCCCTCTAATTTATCTAAATCCATATTTAGAGTATCATCACAGTCCATAAATACTGGCTCTGCTCCTTGATATTTAACAGGATTAACTGCAGCTATAAAGGTAAGTGTAGGTACTATTACTTCATGTTCTGCTCCAACTCCTGAAAGCCTTAAAGCTAAATGAAGAGCCCCAGTACCACTTTGACAGGCAACAGCCTTTTTAATTTTCAAATATTTAGCTATTTTTTCTTCAAATTCTTTTATAAATCTTCCCCCAGTTGATACCCATTCTGTTTCTACAGCCCTGGTCACATATTCAAGTTCTTTACCTGTAAAATTAGGCACTGATAGTGGTATCAATTTCTCCATAATAATTCCCCTTTAGATCATAGTTTCTCCTCAATTATTCAGAATTCAATAACAAATGTAAGAACGAATAAATATACTAGTTTTTTAATGCTGACTTCTGAGTAGTTACAGATTATAGATATCAACTTTATACTTATCTAAATTGTCTTTTATCCAGCTTATTGTTTCAGCTAATCCTTCTTTGAATGTATAAGCCGGCTTCCATTTTGTTAGCCTCTTTATTTTTTCATTCGCGCCAAGTAATCTATTTACTTCACTTTTTTCTGGCCTCATCCTTTCTTGATCACACACTATTTCAGCAGCTGAATTTATTTGATTTACTAACTCTCCCGCTAAATCTCCTATTGATATTTCCTCCTGAGAAGCTATATTTATCTCTTCTCCAATCGTCTTTTCTGATTTTGCAATTTCTATAAAACCCTGTACTGTATCCTTAACATAATTAAAATCTCTAGTTGGGGTCAGAGAACCCAGTTTTATTTTTTCTTTTCCGGCCAACAATTGCATTATTATAGTTGGTATAACCGCCCTTGCTGACTGTCTTGGGCCATATGTATTAAATGGCCTTACTATTGTTATTGGCAGACTAAAACTTCTATAAAAAGATTCAGCTAATCTATCTGCTCCTATTTTAGTTGCTGAATATGGCGATTGTCCTTGAAATGGGTGTTTTTCATCTATCGGTACATATCTTGCTGACCCATATACTTCTGATGTTGAGGTAATTAAAACTCTACTTGTTCCAAAATCCCTTGCTGCTTGTAATATGTTTAATGTTCCTTTTATATTAGTATCAATATATGAATCTGGAGAATAATAACTAAAGGGTATTGCAATCAAAGCGGCTAAATGATATACTTCGTCAATATCTTGAAACGCTTTTCGCACTCCATTTGGATCTCTTATATCTCCAGTAAATATTTCTATTTTCTTTAATTTGCCTTTTGGAAATGTATCTAACCATCCCCATGTGTTAAAAGAATTATAATATACAAAGGCTCTTATACTATTACCCTCTTTAAGTAATCCTTCTACTAAATGGCTTCCTATAAAACCCTCTGCTCCTGTTACCAAAACTTTTTTCATAGCTATTCTCCAACCTTTCCCATGATTTAGATAATTATATTGGGAAATTTAATTTATTAAATTGGCTTTCGTGTCTCATTACCTTATATAATCTCGAAGTTAGACCTTTATTACTTATATGTTATGTCAAGATATAAAATTTGTTACAAAATCAGCTTGAAAACAGTAGGGCTACTTCAGCCTTACACTCAAGTGTAAGATTAACTCTTCCTAAATGATAGTAGTTAGCATAGAGATCAACATATTGAATAAAGTGGGCATTTTCCATTGGATGGTTAATCTCTTCACCCATAGTAATTTACAGTAAGATATGGCAAAATATTCGACAAAATTATGAACATAATTAGTTAAAAGTAAATATAATAATTAATAAATATTAGTGATGAAAAACATCATTACAGTAAACTCACAAAAAGGGAGGAAAAAAATGCAAATCTCATCCTATGACTGGTTCATTGACCGTGAAAAAAACAAACCTTGCTTGGTGGCTGGATTAGCTCCAACGATAGAGGATTTTCCATATAAAAAATTTGATGGTATATATCTTACTTGCAATGACGGTCCGATTCGTTTGAAAGATCTATTTCAAGCTAATTATTGGGTAAACGCCACTACTGGATTTCCTGACCCTGTATTTCATTCAGATATTATTAACTCATTTCCAGAAACAGTTTTTATATTTGCTGATTCGGTATGCTATCGGAATAAACATTTAGATATTGATTTTTTGCGTAATAATTTAAAAGTAAAATGGTTTGCCTATGATCAAAGTCATTTCAATCATCAACCTTGTCCGGGTAAGTTTTCTCGTGGTTTTATATGTTGTGAATTAATTGATATATATCCGGAAAGAGATACTTTGCAGGAATTGATTCAAAAGCGATATCATACTATAGATCATTATTCGCCGGGTAACACAGTTGCTATTCATGTACTTGCTTTTGCGATTATATTAGGTTGTAATCCTATTTACCTTCAAGGAATAGAAATCCCGGTTTATAAGCATGAATATATCCATAGAGGAGAGTCAAAAACTTGTATAAGCGATGAAAAATCAGTATTCTACCAATGTATTCCTCGAATACTTGCGGATTTTAAATATTTAATTGATCTTGCATATGCAAACAGTATTGAAGTTTATAACTTAAGTCGCACATCAACTTTAAATAAAATTAATAACCTAAAATATAAAGATCCCACTGAAATTTTATAAGGTAGGGGCAGAAATATTGGAAAAAATAGAGAAACATTAAAAATAATCCTACTGTAAAGTGCAAAAATAATTTCACTTTACAGTAGAGATTATTTATTAAAAAAAATTATTAAGCTACTTATATGAAATGTATTCAATAAATAGTAACATTATAAAATTTCTTTTTAAGATCTATATTTTTAAATGACCATTCTGTTATTACATTAATAATTTTATCTGATACCTTTCCATCTCCATAGGGATTTTTAGCATATCTAATCTCCTCTTTATAATCATCAGATAGGGCTTTCTTCAAAACTGCTATTATATCATTTTTTATTGGCTTACAATTGATTACTGTCTCAGCCTGTATTCTACCCTTTTGTCTATCACCTATATTTACTGTAGGAACCTTAAATGTAGGTGCTTCAATAATACCACTGGAAGAATTACCTACAACAGCATCAACATATTGCATAGTGCTTAAATATCTGATTTGGCCCATAGATGTAAAACCAATTGCTTTTTCTGTGTTTTTTCTGACATACTTATCTATCATTTTATTAATAATTCTTCCATCTGTATCTGAATTTGTTTTAGTAAATATTATTTTTAAATTATCTATTTCATCAAAAGCATCTAAAATATTTTCGAATTGCTCCCTTGAAGTATTTTCTTCCAGGGTTACTGAATGAAATGTCACTAATATAGTTCTTTCCCCAAACTTAAAATTAATATCTTTTTCTAATTCTTTTTTTGAAAGGAGTTTTAGTTTTTTAATATTTTCAATTCCTATTGCTCCTACATTAAAAACTCTATTAGGATGTTCACCCAGCTGGATTACTCTTTTTCTATATTCACTAGTACTGGTAAAATGCAAATAGCTCATCTTTGTAATAGAATGTCTAAAGGCTTCATCAAAGGCACCTTCGGTAGTTTCCCCACCATGTAAATGAGCAACTGGAATTTTTGTTATACAGGCTGCACTAACTGCTGCAAATATCTCATATCTATCACCAAGGACAACTATCAGATCAGGTTTTAATCTCTGATAAGTTTCTGAAAAACTTATTAAAGTAAGTCCCATAGATTTGGAGATTCCTATGGGAGTATCTGAGCTCAATAGAATTTCTATTTTTTCATCAATCCTGTAACCATCTTCAATTATTTCTTGATATGTCAAGCCAAACTCTGGTGATAAATGCATTCCTGTTACTATTAACTGCAGTTGTAATTCTCTAACACTCTTTATACTTTCCATCAGAGGACTTAACAGACCATATTCTGCTCTGGTGCTAGTAATTAAACAGACCTTTTTCATCCCTCTATCAGCTCATCTTCTTCATAATTTCTTTTAGCAATATCTTTAATCATTTTATCCCATCTCATTGGTGAGATTCCGTTTCCCGGCCTTTTAACAGCTAAATTATTCTCTGAAAAAACTTCCCTTTTTCTTGTGTTGCTTTTTGTAACTATACTTTTTCTTGCAATTCTATAATGATTAACAATTAATCTTTCTTTATCTTGAAACATTGATAACACTTCCTTTATAAATAAATCTCCTTGAGTTATTGTATCTATTACACTTTTACAATATTTTCCTCCGCCTATTAGCAAGATATCTTCCATCACTAAAAACCTAAGCTTTCCAGCATCTTTTTCATTTCTTTAAATTGGCCCATATCAAGCCATGACTCTTCACTTACAGGATATGCTCCAACCCTTTCCCCTTTTTTTATATAATTTTTTATCAAATCAGTGAGATGATAAAATTTATTGACAGGTATATCAGTTAGTGTTTCTGGTTCTAAGATATACATTCCTGTATTTATTAAAAAATCAAATTCAGGTTTTTCACTTATTTCCCTGATAATGCTTTCCTCATTTAATTCTATTACTCCATAAGGAACAGTAAAAAATTTAAGAGAAGTTATAACTGTAATCTTATTTTTATTTTCTTGATGAAATTTAAGCATTTTATAGTAATTACCACCTATTAAAATATCACAATTGCTTACAAAAAAGGGTTCCTTTATTTTGTCTTTTAGCAAATATAGGCTTCCAGCTGTTCCTAATGGTTTTTCTTCTTCAATATATTCAATTTCATAATTTTTATCTAAATCATTAAAATAAGCTTTAATTAAATTCTTTTTATAATTAATGGTAAGATAAAATTTTTCACAACCAAAATCTATAAATCTATTTATTATCCTTTCAACTACTGGTATATTCCCTATTGGAACCAGAGGTTTGGGGAATACTTTGGTAATAGGATCCAGCCTTGTTCCTTTTCCACCGGCCATTATTACAACCGGACTGCTTATATAATTATAAGATTTTAATTCTTTATCATAAAGATCCTTCCAGAGTATTATATTTATAACTTCCTTTTTTTCATTTACTACAGGTATTGCTTCAATCAGTTTTTTCCGCATGATGTCTTTAGCTTTAGACTCTTCTCCACACATAAGATAGACTGGATTATGGTTCATTATTAATTTAACTTTTTCATTTAAATCTCCATTCATCAAAATCCAGCGCCTGATATCTCCATCAGTTATTACACCCTTTAATACTGTATCCCTGGTTATTAATAGAATTTTATTGGCAGTTTCATCTATTTTTTTTATAGCCTCTTTGATTGTAATCCCTTCATTTATAAATAGATCTCGTATATTCATCTATATCCCTCTTTAAGATTGAAGTCATTTAATACTTGAATAATTGTCAATATATTTTACCTGCACAAAGTTTCTGGTAGAACCATCAAAGGCTCTTTATACTATTACCCTCTTTAAGTAATCCTGCTACAAATAGCTTCCTATAAACCCCCTGCCCCTGTTACCAGAACTTTTTTCACAGCTATCTCCAACCCTTCCCATAATTTAAAAAATTATATTGGTGAATTTAATTTATTAAAGTATTTTAGTATTTAATAGAGCTGCTTATTGGCTTTCGTATCTCATCACCCCTTATATAATCTCGAAGTTAGACCCTTATTATATTATATGTTATGTTAAGATATAAAAATTTGTTACAAAATCAGCTTGAAAACGGTAGGGTTGCTTCTACCTTACATTCAGATGTAAAATTAACTTTTCCTAAATGATAATAGTCTAGCATAGAGATCAACATATTGAATAAAGCGAGCATCTTCCATGAGGTGATTTATATTATATCCTCGCCCATGGTAATTTTTACATCAAAGTATTCTTCTTTTTTAGCTTTATCTAGCCTGAATATAAAGAACACGTTTACAAAATAAATAAGGAATCTCTTCTGGATAAGGAGATTAAAATCCCCAGAGAAGATTCCTCGTTACATAAATTATTATCTTAAAACATCACTTTTTTTATCTTTCAATAAGATTTATAACTTCTATAATTTTATTAGAAAAACTTTCACTATTAAATGTAAGCGTCAAATATAACCCACATTCCTTACAGCCGAAATCTATGAGATAATTTCCCTGAGGGAGGTTATTTGAAGATGAATAACAAACGTGAAATCTGGATTGAAAGAATCCAGGATTACAAAGCAAGTAGTTTAACTGCTGCCAAATGGTGTGAAGAGAATGGTCTAAACATTAATTCTCTAAGATACTATATTCATAAATTTAATAAGGAAAAGAAAGAACAGGAATCTAGTCAAACTAAATGGACAGCTGTATTCCCTGCCCGAGCAGAAAATAACAATTCTGAAACTAAAACCATAAAAATAACTATAGGTCAGGCGATCATAGAGGTCGTTCCAGGTTTTGATTCTAATACTTTTGAAACTCTTATCAGGATTCTTAAAGAACAATGTTAAATCAGCATCATATCAATAAAGTATATTTATCCCTGGGGCCTACAGATCTTAGGAAATCAATCAATGGCCTATCCTTAATAGTTCAGGAGAGCTTTAAGCTCAATCCCTTTTCTCATGACCTCTTTGTCTTCTGTAACAGAAAGCAGGACAAACTCAAGATTTTGGAATGGGATAATGATGGTTTCTGGTTACACTACAAACGCCTGGAAAAAAGTAGATTCAGATGGCCTGATGGTACTACTGGCTCTACAGTAATGATTGATGAAAGACAATTCAGGTGGTTACTTGATGGTTTATCTATTCATCAAAAAGGTGCTCATCCTGCCGTTAAAGAAAGAATAATCATCTAAAACAAACTTTAGACAAAAGCCTCAAAAACATTGTAAAACCAGAGCTTTTATGCTTAATTTTAGTATCTTTTTTCTCCTAAAAATGATATAATAGACTTATGAAAACTACTGATAAATCAACGATTATACAAGTTAATAAAGAAGAAAATCAAGAGCTATCTTTAGAAGATAAAATTGCAAGACAGGCTCAACAAATTGAAGAATTGACAGCTAAATTAAACTGGTATGAGGAGCAATTTCGCTTAAACCAACAAAGACGATTTGGTGCTTCTAGTGAAAAATTTAATTCTAATCAGTTATCAATTTTCAATGAGGCTGAACAGGAAGCTAAGGTCAGTCTCAAAGAACCTGAACTCGAGGAGATTACATATAAAAGACGTAAGGGCAAAAACAAAAAGAAAAAGTCCTTCGAAGATCTCCCTGTTGAAGTCATTGAATATCATCTAGATGAAGCTGAGCAGATCTGTCCGCAATGTGGTAAGCAACTTCATGTCATGAGTAAGGAAATTAGAAAAGAATTAAAGATTATTCCTGCTCAGGTTAAGGTTGTTGAACATGTTCGTGATGTTTATGCCTGTAGAAATTGCGAAAAGGAAAATATCACAACTCCAGTAATTACTGCTCCTATGCCTAATCCAGTTTTAAAAGGGAGTTTTCTCTCTCCATCGTTACTGGCATATATCATGGATACCAAATATTCTCAAGCAGTACCTCTTTACAGACAGGAGAAACAATTTAAGAATTTTGGCATTGAGCTATCCCGTCAAAATCTGGCTAACTGGGTAATCCATGGAGCCAACAACTGGCTTAACTATCTATATGATAGAATATATGAATATTTATTAAAAGAAGATATCGTACATGCTGATGAAACTACACTTCAGGTTTTATCTGAAAAAGGTAAAGCAGCTAAAAGCAAATCATATATGTGGCTCTATGCTACTGGAGTTTCCAGTCCACCGATCTACTTATATGAATATCAACCTTCCAGGGCTAATGAACATCCGAAGAAATTCTTAACTGGATTCAGTGGGTTTCTTCAAACCGATGGCTATGCTGGGTACAATAGTGTTCAGGACGTCACCCAGCTCGGATGTTTTGCTCACGCTAGACGTGGTTTCACAGATGCCTTAAAGGCATTACCTAAAGGCTCTGTTCACTTAAAAACTAATGCTGAGGAAGGTCTGAATTTCTGCAATCGACTCTTCCAGATTGAACGGGACTTAAAAGACTTATCAGCTGAAGAAAGATATCAAAAACGCCTTGAACAAAGCAAACCAGTTCTGGAGGCCTTTTTGTCATGGCTAAAAATCAAGGAACAACAGACTTTACCTAAAAGTGGTCTCAGCAAAGCTATTAAATATTGTCTCAATCAATGGCCTAAACTAGAAGCCTTTCTCCTGGATGGTAGACTAGAGATCAGTAATAATCGGGCAGAAAGAGCAATCAAGCCCTTTGTTATTGGGAGAAAGAACTTTCTATTTTCCAAGTCGGTAAAAGGAGCTACAGCCAGTGCCATTACTTACAGTATCATAGAGACCGCCAAAGCAAACAACTTAGTACCATTCTTTTATCTAAAATATCTTTTTGAGAAACTACCCAACATTGATCTACAAAATATAGATGAATTGGATGAATTATTACCTTGGTCTCAATCTATTCCGGAAGAATGCAGGATTCCTCATAAGAATTAGCCTATCATAATGTCCTCAATTTTTCCAGGTGGGGACGTTTTGACGCTTACCATTCAGATGTAAAATTAACTTTTCCTAAATGATAATAGTCTAGCATAGAGATCAACATATTGAATAAAGCGAGCATCTTCCATGAGGTGATTTATATTATATCCTCGCCCATGGTAATTTTTACATCAAAGTATTCTTCTTTTTTAGCTTTATCTAGCCTGAATATAAAGAACACGTTTACAAAATAAATAAGGAATCTCTTCTGGATAAGGAGATTAAAATCCCCAGAGAAGATTCCTCGTTACATAAATTATTATCTTAAAACATCACTTTTTTTATCTTTCAATAAGATTTATAACTTCTATAATTTTATTAGAAAAACTTTCACTATTAAATTGTTTAATTTCATCCGAAATTAAATATTTTTCAATATTTCTTAAATACTGATTATAAATATCTTTATTTACATTCGATATATATTTATATAACTTCTCAACATCCATAAACTTCCGATAATCAATAAAACATTCTTTAGGAATAAATTCTTCAATATTATTAGCACCCCAATATATAGGAACTACTCTAGCTTTAAAACAGTCAAATATTTTTTCAGTAATATAACCATTAATATTCCTCATATTTTCAAAAGACAAAGCAAACTTATATTTTTTATAAGTTTTTATTTTATCTTCAACCCTTCCATGATAATTCTTATACATTTTTAAAGCTCTTTCCCAACCAAATCCGTAAAAATCAAAATTATTAGAGTATTTTTCTTCAAAAAACTCTATAACTTCTAATCTTTTACTATATAACTCATCAGGATGTGTTGAAAATTTGTACCCTGATATATTTGTTAAGAGTTTTTTATTTTCAAAATTTACCTTTTGAATATTTACTTCCCCAAAGTATTCTGGATAATTTATTTTAATATATTTTCTATTATCTATTAAATCATCCTGCCAGGTCATTATATATTTAAAAGTATTCTCCATTTTTTTTAAAACCTCTATAGAATTTTCTGCTCTTACTACAGGCGGTTCTAACATTATATATATTAACTTATTACCTAAACCATTTGCCTGGCATTTTTTGATTTCATTTATATTTAAATTCAAAAAGAAAACGGCATCTAATTTTTTATAATCACTATATAAGTCAATAGTATTTAAATCAATATTCATTTCTTGCAACCTATTCTTCAGTATATAAAAAGGCATTAATACATTATCCCGATTTAATGTTTTATTCTCTAGATTAAACAAACTATTATTATAAAATACTCTACTAGGTATAAAAGCAATTTTTTTCATGTTTATTCACTCCAATTTAATAGATAGACCCAAAACACCATCTAAATCTTATATTCAATTTAGATGGGAAGGTTCACAGATATTCTATTAATCCACATTTTTCTAATTTTTCTCTAATCTTCTTAACTTCCTGAGCTCTTTTTTTATCACAAATGAGAATAACATCTTCGGTATTTATAATAATCATATTCTTTAAACCAATAGTCGTTATTAATTTATCCTGGTTATAGATTATTGAATTTTCTGTATCAACCCCTAAATGCTTACCAATAATAGTATTGCACCGTTCATCTTGTTCTTTAACATATTTTAAGCCAAGTAAATTTCCAAGGTCACCCCAGGCAAAATATCCGGGTAATACATAAACATTATCTACCTTCTCTAAAATACCAGAATCTATAGATACTGCTGTAAGCTCTTTAAATTCTTCTAAAATCACTTTTCCGAACCAGTCTGTATTGATTACTCTTTTTATTTTTTGTAATGAATCATATAATTGAGGAATATTCTTCTTAATACTTTCCAGAATAACCTGGTTTTGCCAGATGAAAATTCCACTATTCCAAAAATAGTTGCCTGTCTTTAGAAAAGTCTCTGCCTTTGCTCTATCCGGTTTTTCAATAAATCTTTTTACCTTAAAGACCTGATATGTAAAGTCCTGATCAATTTGACCTATATGAATATAACCATAACCAGTCTCTGGATAAGTTGGTTTTATACCCAAAGTAACCAACTTTTCACCAGATGACGCTACTTCAATAGCTCTCTTTATAGTTTCAATAAAGTTAACTTCATCATTAATTAAATGATCTATTGGTAAAACAATCATTATAGAACCAGGATACTTGCTTTCAATAAAAAGGGCAGAAAGTCCGATAGCAGCAGCAGTGTTGCGTTTTAATGGTTCTATAATAATATTCTCGGCCTTTATTTCCTTTACTTGTTCCTGAATTTTTTGCTTATAATCAGTATTAGTTGCAATAAAAATATTTTCTATAGGTACTAAGTTATTAATCCTCTCAACTGTTTGCTGTAACATATTTTTCTGATTATCTAATAATTGTACAAATTGCTTTGGTCTATTCCTCCTACTTAAAGGCCAAAAACGGGTTCCCTCTCCTCCAGCCAGGATTAAAACATTTATCATTTGCTCTCACTTCTTTCACATATTTTATATTTTCTATACTAAAGTAAACTTTCATATCTAAACCTCAATTTTAAACCAACCGTCTGGAATTAAATCCCTTATATTCTCAGTCTCATCATTAAACCATCTTGATGGAGCAATTACCATCTTATTTTTATTATTATTTAACCAGGCAGCCCACCAGCTAAAAGAACTATTAGCTAAAATATTATGTTTACATAAACTCATAAGCTGCATATCTTTATAACTATCCTCACCTTTATTCCAATCAACAAAAACTGTATTCTCTTCTAACCTTATATTTTCTTTTACCCATTCTATTTCATCAGAACAAATGTAAAAAACTGGCTTGTTTATTTTTTCTTTTATCAACTTTACTGCTTTTTGATAATATTCTAATGTACATATACGAGCAACATTTTTAATACTAACATAATCTCCCCTTCTAATATGAAGACTAACTGAATTTACTTCATTTATCTGATCTACAATTTCTATATTTTTATTATCTAACGGCCTTTTAAAAACAAATTCCTTTTTGATAATTCCATCTATACTTTTGAAGTATTTTTCAGTTTGCCAGTAACCGTAATATAGGACATCTCCCTTTATTTCAAATACTTCTTTATCAAAATTAAACTGCCTTTCAATAAATATAGTACTTAATTTTGAATCACTATTATTTATCAAATAATCAATTTCCTCATTAATTGCTAAATCTGCCTTTATACCAAAAACCTTACTTAATTCATAACCATAATGAAATTTACTTAAAATATAAGGTGTTATATCTAACTTAACATCTGTAAACCTTTCTTTAAGGCTCAGATAAAAAGCATACTGAAACATTTGATTACCTAAACCACCTGTTATTCGAACAATTTTCATGGCTAGATAACTCCTTTTTAACTTTCTTTAAAAATACTATATGTCATTTATAATAAAATGTGATATACAATCTATAAGAAATGATAACTATTTTTTTAATGGTAAGGAAATTATGCATTTTTTCATTGCAAGTAATTTCCTTACCATTAAGAAATTTACTTTTAAAATAAGTTGGCAAAATCAATTTGTTCTAATGAGAGAAAAATATTATAAAGACTTTATGACACACATTTATGTAGATTGCGTCATATAATAAGTTATCTGTTTAAATCATCAACAATTATGGAAGGTGGAGCAATGATTGAAAAAATGGATATTAATGATATTTTTAAAATAATTGGATATACCCCTCCAGATCGTACAAATTTAAACTCCACTGGTTTGGTTTCAATTATAACTTCTACTAATAAAACAGAATATTCCAAAAATATATTTATGAATTATAATCAGCAAAACTATCAGGATAAAGAACTAATAATTATTCTTAATAATAATAATTTGGATATACAAAAATGGCAGGATTACAGTAAGTCTTTTCAAAATGTACAGGTTTTTCAATTAGATGAATCAACTACACTTGGTTCCTGTTTAAATTTTGCAATTGAGAAATCAAAGGGAGATTATATTGCTAAATTTGATGATGATGATTATTATGGACCGAACTACCTGATAGATCAAATTAACTGTTTTTCAGATGTGAATACCCAGATTATCGGCAGAGTGGAAAGATTTATGCATTTTCCTGAATCAAAAATATTAGGAATAGCAAATATTGGTGTAAGAAACTGTTTTCACAATTGGATCATAGGACCCTCACCGGTAATCAAAAGAGATGTATTTAATAAAGTAAAATTTAATGATATTAATAGGGGTGAAGACCAAACTTTTTTTCGTAAATGTCTTAAAGTTGGATTTAAGCTATATACTGGAAATCCCTTTAATTATGTACAAATCCGTCATAGAGATCTAAATAAGCATACGATGAAAGTATCTGTTGAACTATCTCAAAAGGCTTGTAAAATTATTGCTATAACAGATAATTTTAAACCATTAGTGACAATGTAAATATATCCAAAGTATATAATGAGTGTGAGTGTTTTTAATTGACAATGGACAATGTACACTGAGCCTTCAATCCTAGAGAAAATTATAATTCTATAGCGACTTTATATTTTTTACGTAGGCAGGACGCCGGAGTAAAAAATATGTAACAGTGACTGGAGGCAGGACACCGGAAGGAACGACAAGCGGTAGAATTATAATTTTCTCGGACGTTATTATTAAAATTACTTTAAAACTTATCCACAATCCCTTATTTTTTTCAAAGACTCCAGTATAGGAATTTCATCTTCTGGGCCTCTGTTTTATTAAAGATACCTTTTAGGTCTATTAATACCGGCCTATTCCCGGAATACATTTTCTTTAAATCATAAAGCTTTAAGGTTTTAAACCCCTGATGTGGAACAGCAAAAATTAACACATCCATCCCCTTTATATCTTCTAGATTCTCAAGTTTAATATTATATTCTTCCTGTACTTTAGTCGGTTCGATAACAGGATCCACCACCTTTATTTCCAGGCCATATTCTTTAAGTCCCCTGATAATATCTATTACCCTAGTATTTCTTAGATCTGGAACATCCTCCTTATAGCTTATACCCATAATTGTAACCCTTGCTCCTTTTATTTTTATCTCTGCTTCAAGCAGTTTTTTAATAATATTATCAATTACATATTTAACCACACTATTATTAACTCTTCTTCCTGACCGTATAATCTCTAAGTGATGGCCTAGCTGTTCTGCTTGATAAAGAAGATAATAAGGATCTACTCCAATACAATGTCCACCTACCAGCCCAGGAGTAAAATCGATAAAGTTCCATTTAGTTCTTGAGGCTTTTAATACATCTTCTATATCAATATTAAGTTTATTTAAAAACATAGCTATTTCGTTGATAAAAGCTATGTTAATATCTCGCTGGCAATTCTCCATGATCTTTGCCGCCTCTGCCACCCTGATGCTATCTGCTTTATGAACACCTGCTTTAATTACTAATTCATAAACCCTGGCAATTATACTTAGAGACTCTTCATCAACACCTGCTACAACTTTTTTAATAGTTTCCAGTTTATGTACCCGATCACTGGGATTAATCCTTTCTGGTGAATAGCCCACTTTAAAATCTCTCTTACACTGGAAACCTGATACCTGCTCCAAGATGGGAATACAGACCTCTTCCGTCAATCCTGGATAGACAGTTGATTCATAGACTATAAAAGCCCCCTTGTTCATATTTCTGCCTATCATTTCACTTGCGTCAATTAACGGCCTTAAATCCGGTGTTTTATCACAATTAACCGGAGTAGGGACAGTAACAATGTAAAACAGGGCTTCACTTAGCTTACTTTCATCAGTAGTAAATAGGACAGAAGTCTTCTCAAGAAGGTTACCCCCAACCCCATCGGTAATATCTATCCCTGTTTTATATTGATTTATTTTTTTAGTATTAATGTCTAAACCAATTACTTCTACCTTTTTAGCAAAGGCGGCAGCTAATTGAATACCTACATAACCCAGTCCAACGATAGCCATCCTGGTTTGCTTATTAACAAGTTTTCTATATAAATCCATATTTATTCACCTCATTTTACTTGCAAACAACTTAACTATATAAGATATTTCTTCATCGTTTAACCCTGGGTCTATGGGTAAAGCCAGAACCTGTTTACAGATCTTTTCAGCAACAGGTAACTCCCCTTCCTGATACCCTAATCCTTTAAAACATTTCTGTAAATGTAAAGGTAAGGGGTAGTAGATGCCAGTAGAAACCCCATTTTTTTCTAAAAATAATTTTAATCTATCTCGATCCCCTGTCCTGATCACATACTGGTGAAAGACATGAGTACTATCCCTTATTTTTTTAGCAGGTAATGAAACCATTCCATCTAATTTATTTTCCTTAAATGCACTGTTATAAGTGACAGCCACCCTCTGCCTATTATCAGTCCATTCTGTCAGGTACTCCAATTTAACTCTTAAAATGGCAGCCTGAATGGCATCAAGTCGGCTGTTATAACCTATTTCCTGATGGTAATATTTTCGTTCTCCTCCATGTAATCGTAATCTTTTAATCTTTTCTGCCAGTAATTTATCATTTGTTAAAACCATGCCCCCATCGCCATAAGCTCCTAAATTTTTAGAAGGAAAAAAACTTAATGCTGCAGCATTACCAAAATTCCCTACCTGAATCCCTTGATATTTCGCTCCAATTGCCTGGCAGGCATCTTCTACCACTTTTAAATTATAATCTGCTGCTGTCTCCATAATTTTATCCATTTCAGCAGGCTGTCCAAAAAGATGGACGGGTATAATTGCCCTGGTTTGGTCTGTAATTTTTTCTTTAATTTTTTCAGGGGCAATATTATATGAGATTGGGTCTATATCAACAAAGGCAGGGATTGCCCCTAAATGGGAAATAACACCAGCTGTAGCAAAAAACGTAAAAGTAGGTAAAATTACTTCATCACCAGGTTTTATCTCCAGAGCCTTTAAAGAAAGCAGTAAAGCATCAGTCCCGGAAGCAACTCCAACAGCATAATCTACACCACAATAACTGGCTATCTCTTTTTCTAATTTCTCTACCTGTTCCCCCAGTATATATTGACCGCTTTCCAGAACACTATTAACAGCAGCCTTGATCTCACCTTTTATTTGTTGATACTGACCTCTTAAGTCTAATAAAGGTATTTTCAAATATCAATACTCCTTTCGTAACTATTGATTTTCTAATAACTGCTCAGCAGGTACATCTCTATATACTTTTGCCGGCACCCCCATTACTATCTTTCTAGCCGGAGTATCCTCTGTAACAACACTTCCAGCTGCAACCAGGCTTTCTTCATTAATAGTTATCCCTGGTAAGATAGTGGCATTAGCCCCAATCCTACCACCTTTTTTGACAGTTACTCCCTGCTGATACTTAAACCTTTCCCGGCTGCGCCCTACAAAGTTATCATTAGTAGTTACCAGACTAGGGGCAATAAAGACATCATCTTCAAGGACTGAATAAGCAGTAAGGTAAGCATTGGTCTCCAGTTTGCAATTTGCGCCAATCTTACAGCAATTCTCAACAGCAACATTCCTACCGACAATTGTATTGTTTCCTATGGAAACATTTTCTCTAACTGTTGCTAGATCTGCTATTAAAACATCAGCTCCGATTACTGAACCTGCATAGATGACAACACCTGTACCAATTAAAGCCCCATTCCCAATAACAGGCGGGGCTTTTTTATCCTGGTCCTGAAAGACACTGTTTACAGCCCGCATGGGCTGTTTCCCAATCACTGTATTATCATCAATTCTAACATTATCACCTATTCTGGTACCTTCATAAAGCACAATATTGTTTCCAATGGTAACATTTTTGCCTATTTCTACCCCATCTTTAATAACGGTGAACTCGCCAATAACTACATTTTTGCCCTGAATAATATTAGTACTAATTTTTTTCATTACGGTTCACTCCACTTGTAGTAGAATAAGCGCCTAATGGGAATTGAACAGGTTGTCTGAGTCTGGCTGATTTATAAATCCCTAATATTAATTCCACCGCCTTTTTTCCTTCCTCCCCATCAACTAAAGGCTTACGGTCTTCCTTTACTGCTCTTATGAAGTCTTTAAATAATAAATTATGGCCATAGCCGTAAATAGTCTCTACCTCATAATTAGTTGTTTTTATCTTTTCTTCTTCTACTGGTTCAATATCAGCAAACTTCCAGTCTATAATTTGGTTCATGGCTATACCGGATACCCTTACTGTCCCTTTTTCACCAAAGATACTGAAGGTTTCTTCCAGATTACGAGGATAAATACATACTGTCCCCTCTATTAATCCTATGCTGCCGTTATTAAACCTTACTACTGCTAACCCTACATCTTCTGTTTCAATCTTCCTTAAGAAGGTATCTGTTTCTGCATAGACTCTTGCTACATCTCCTAACATCCATTGCAATAAATCTATATTGTGAATACACTGGTTCATTAAAATACCCCCATCAAGAGCCAAGGTCCCATGCCAGTCATCCATCTTATAATAGTCATCATTTCGGTTCCAGCGGACACTGGCTACTCCATAGAGCAAACAGCCAAAACGGCCATTGTCTAAAGCCCTTCTTAGTTTCTGGATAGTTGGGTTAAAGCGGTTTTGGTGGCAGACAGCCAATTTCAGTTTCTTTTTTTCAGCAAGTTCTATCATTCTATCGGCATCACCTGTTGAAAGGGCCATGGGTTTTTCAACAATTACGTGTTTGCCAGCATTTAAAGCATCTATGGCAAGCTGAGGGTGGTAACCACTTTCAGTAGCAATGGTTACCACCTTTACCCTTTCATCATTAAGTAACTCTTGATAATCTTGATATTTTTTTAGCTGATTTTTAGTAATATCAAAAACTGATTTTCTCAGATAATTACTATAATAGTTTACTGCCTGCTGCATCTTATCTGGAACAATATCACTTACAGCAGTTAGCAACGCTTCCTGGTAATTATGGATGATACCTTCAATATGCTTTTTAGAGATGCGCCCACAACCTATAATGGCAAAATTTAATTGATTGCTCATAATATCTCTCCGTATTTGATCTTACGCCCTAACGGGCGAACCTTATTGGTTAGCAATTAGTAATTACTTGGTTAGTTGGAAAAGTTGGAATGGTTTAATCACAACTTCTCATAATAAAGTTTTAATCTTATTAAGTTGGACTTCAATAGAATACTTATTCTGAATAAATCTCCGGTATTCTTTTGAATTATATTCCTCAGACATAATCATTTCCACAGCTTCATCAATAGTATTCCAAATATATTTTTCTTCATAAATTGACTTAGCACCAACAAAATTGTGTATAATAGGTTTTATGCCCTTGGACATAGCTTGCATCACACTCATATTTTGTGATTCAAGTACGCTAGTGCATAATATACAATTCTTGTCTTCCAGCCATTTATCTATATCGCCTTGCCAACCATCAAAAAATAAATTTTTCTCTAATCCGAATTCTTTGATCATTTGTTGAAAATATAATACATCTCTATTATCTTGAAATTTACCGGCTATATAAAGTTTATATTTACTATCCATGTTATATAAAGCCTTGAAAGTATGCAGTAATAACATTGGCCCTTTTTTATAATTAATATATCCAACATAAGCTATGTTAAACCCCGGCTTCCTTTGCTTAAAAGTCCATCCCCCAGCATCTATTCCATTTGGTATCACAATTGTTTTTTCTTTATCAATTTTATAATTATCTACAACAAATTTTTGCAGATGCCCTGCCACAAAAATTAATTTATTGATATAATCCCAATTTACCTGAGCAGGATAATTAGTAAAAGCTTCATAACTATGCAGTCTACAAATAATCTTTAGCTTTTTAGCTAACTCTAATTTACTTCCATATATGGCCAAATCATCGCACCACTCAAACCAACAGATATCAGCCCATTCCATCCATTTCTCTATTTGATTGACTTCAGTAACAATAATCTTCTTTGTTTCATACTCTACAGACAGACCATTTATAACTATATCCAAAAAATTATCCAAACCTTTTTTAACGAAAAAGACTAATTTTTGTTTTTCTTCAGTTTCAATCTTACTTTTACTTATTATTTCTTTACTAAAGGCTTTTGCCAATTCATATTTTTCAAAATCCCCACTCTCAGACTGATATTTTTCAAGAAATGTTAAAAATTTAGCTCTAAGATCACTGCTTTTTATTTTAGTATCATAATAATTCTTTAACTTGTCATATTCTTCTAATTCTAAATATATTTTTATTATTTTATCCAGTACCTTTTCTATATCTTTCTCTGTTTCAATTTTATCTATAAATTCCAATGTTTCAGTATATTTATTTAATCTTTCACATAGCACAATGACATAGCTATAGACTCCGTTTATTAAACTAACGGTTTCATTATCAATAGCAGTGTCAAGATAACCAGCTGATTTCTCAAAATTGATGACCAGATTAATATATTTAAGGAAATTTTCTAAAGACTCTTCATTCTTACCAAGCCTAAACTGGGATAGGGCCAGATAATAATATAAATCTACATAGCCGTCTTTTACCTGCAAAGCCTTTTGACAAGTCTTTTCAGCATCCCTATATTTATTAGTTAATACTTGAGTTTTGGCCAGCTGAATATAAACATACATTTTATTATCCAGTTTGATATTTTTTTTGTTGGCAATATCATAGGCTTTTTTAATAGTTTCAAAGGCTTTACTATGCTCTTTACACATATCATAACATTTTGATAGCTGAAACCAGTAATAAATGTTTTCAGGCTCTTTTTCTAACTCTAACCTTAAAATTGTGCTTGTTCTCTTGTATTTATTTTTAATATTTTCCATATTTGTCAGCAGATAACCATAATGCTTAATGGTTGTATTTAATGTAATACAGATAGGTATTTTAAAAACTGGTTGGTTATGTACTACCCCTTCATAATGAAACTCCCCATCATTGCGAAATAATCTCGGCGCTGTAAATAAAGTAAATTGGTTTTCTTCCAGATTTGAATAATTTTTAATTTTTAAATAGACTGAGTAGTATTTTTTTTCTTGACCTGATTTGAAAAAATCAATAATTGGTTCAGGGTCCTCAACAACTTCATCCCCATCAATTACAAAAAGCCATTTTCCCCAGGCATAAGCTATGACTATATTGCGTATCTCTGAAAAATTATTATTCCATTGATGAAAATACACTCTATCTGTATATTTCTTTGCTATTTCTACTGTATTATCCTCTGAACCTGTATCTACTATGACCAGTTCAGAATCAATTGCTGCCCTGATTGGTTCTAAACTTTTAAGACATTCTTCCAGGTACTTTGATTCATTTTTTACCATCATTCCAATAGAAAGCTTCACACATATCCTCCTTACTTATTTCATTGAGATTTATCTTTTATAGTAATATATGAAATCCATTATAAATCAGTGCAATATTCCTGGAAATCATACTTCACTGCCGATTTCTCCAATATTTGGATAAAATATAATGCAATTTTATCCTATCCTCTAGAAATACTTAACACTTAAATTTTTTTTGCATATCCTATTTATAGATAATATTATCTTCTTTTGTCTCTGTAAATCTAAATCTTCACTCTAGTAAAGGAGGTGAAACAAAATGACTATTAGTACTACTTTAAATACTATTCCTGAAATTCTAGAAACTGCTAATTACCAGGATCAAGAAGTAATAGTAGAATATAACGAAGATGGATTCCTGAAATTAGCAAGAGGCATGTTAACAACTATCTTTACCAATACTGGTGATGCTGGCGGTACAACTCTAGCTATTGAATTAACAGCTAATGTTGCTGATCCTTCTCAGGTCGATGTCCGTGTCTGGAACCCTAACCGTAATAATAATGCTGGTGGTTTTACCCAAGTAAATGGACCTTATGCAAGGGTTTTAATTCCCTGGGAACGGGTAGTTTCTATTGATGTTAAATAATGGTAATTACTTAAATTATATCTTTCCATTATAAAATTACCTTTAAACACCTGGTTGGTTTCATTCAAATAAGTTCATAATAAAAACAAACCCGGACAGTGTTGTACTCAGGCTGTTGACAAAGTTAATTTTGTCAACAGCTTTTTAATTACATGATATATTATCCATACCATAATTTATTCACATAACTTGCAATAATACATACAATCTTATTAAAAAAACAAATAGATAAGGGGGGAATATGAATTCATGAAAGTAATGACTATTCTGGGCACCAGACCAGAAATAATTAGATTATCATTGATTATTAGTAAACTAGATAAATTATGTGAACATCTGCTTGTACATACCGGGCAGAACTATTCCACTTCTTTGAATAATATTTTCTTTCAGCTATTAGAGATTAGAAAACCTGATTATTATTTAAATATTAAAGAGAAAACCTTTGGTAAACAGCTTGGCCGAATATTATGTGAAATCGAAGAGATTCTTAACATAGAAAGACCAGATAAAGTATTAATTTTAGGTGATACAAATAGTGGTCTGGCCGCCATTGCTGCTGTAAAATCAGGAATACCTGTCTTTCATTTAGAAGCAGGGAATAGGTGTTTTGACTCTAAAGTTCCTGAAGAAAATAATAGAAAAGTAATAGACTCTATAGCTACCTATAATCTCCCCTATACACCAGGAAGTAGAGAAAATTTATTATTAACTGGTATTGAAAAGAAAAAAATATTTCTATCAGGAAATCCAATTTATGAGGTATTAACTTATTATAAAAATCAGATTAAAAACAGTAGTATTTTGCAAGATCTAAAATTAGAAAAAAATAATTATATTTTAGTTACAATTCATCGTTCTGAAAATGTAGATATTAAAGATAGACTAGAAATTATAATCAAGGCTATTAATAAAATACAAAATCAGTTAGACTTTAGAATGATTTTCAGTGTTCATCCCAGAACTAAAGATAAACTAAAAAAATTTAAGTTATTAATCCAAAATTCTGATATTTTTTATAGTAAACCCTTTGGTTTTTTCGATTTTGTAAAATTAGAAAAAAACGCTGCACTGGTACTTACTGATAGTGGTACTGTCCAGGAAGAATGTTGTATCTTCAAGGTACCGACTGTAACTGTTAGAGATACAACCGAAAGACCGGAAACCGTAGAATGTGGCAGTAATATTGTTTCCGGTATTAATTATGAAAGGATTATAAAATGTGCAGAGTTAATGTATAACTCTAATCGTAATTGGAGTTATCCTGAAGGATATATAGATAAAAATGTTTCAGATAAAGTTATCGCTTTTTTACTATCTAAAAAATAGGGGTGAACAGAATTGAAGAAAATCATTATTTTTGGCGCAAACGGTATGGCTGGACATATGATTACAAGGATTCTTCAAGAAACCCATTTATATGAAGTTATAGATATCTGTCACACTCGAAGACTTGATAACACTTCTATTTTAATGGATGTCAGAAATATAAGAAAGGTGAAGGAGTTAATTAATAAGCAAACCCCGGATATTATTATTAATTGTATTGGTATTTTAAATAATCAGGCTAAAGAAAACCCGGCTGATGCTATCTTTTTAAACTCATATTTTCCTAAATTTCTAGAAAGCTACTGTTTAAATAAAAAAAATAAAATTATACATTTAAGTACAGACTGCGTTTTTTCGGGAAAAGAAGGTCAATACACAGAAAATGCAGGAAGGAATGGCAAAAGTATTTATGCCCAAACAAAAATCCTGGGTGAAATTAAAAATAATAAAGATTTAACAATTAGGACTTCTATTATAGGACCTGAACTAAATGAAAATGGTAGTGGTTTATTTCACTGGTTTATGAATCAAACAGGGAAAATAAAGGGCTTTTCCCAGGTAATCTGGTCTGGGCTAACTACCTTACAACTAGCTATCTCTATTAATAATATGATTGAATCTAATGTTACTAGCTTATATCATTTAGTTCCTGCCAAATCTATAACAAAATATAGGCTTTTGAATATAATAAAACAGGTATTTAATAAAAATATAGTTATCCAGAGACAGGATGATCCTGTAAGTGATAAATCTTTAATTAATACCCGGCGGGATTATATAGCAATTATCCCGTCTTATGAAAAAATGATAGTCCAATTAAAGGAATATATGATCAGAAATAAAAAAATATATACAAAATACTTTTAGATAATATTGAGGATGATGCCTATGTTTGAAGGAAAAAATATTTTGATTACCGGTGGAACTGGTTCCTGGGGTAATGAACTAGTCAGCCAGTTATTAGAGAAAAACCCCACAAATATTACTATATATTCAAGAAATGAATATCTTCAAGTAGAAATGACCCGCAAATTCAATAGTTCTAAACTTAAATTTATTATTGGAGATATAAGAGATTATAATGCTCTAAAAAAGGCCACCAAAAACATAGATTATATTTTTCATCTAGCTGCTTTAAAACATGTCCCCATTTGTGAAAAACAACCATTTGAAGCAATAGCAACAAACATAATGGGGGTAGAAAATCTAATTAAAGCAGCTATAAAAAATAAGGTTTATAAAGTAATTGATGTTTCAACAGATAAAGCCGTAATGCCTATTAATGTCTATGGAATGACAAAATCTTTAGGAGAGAGACTCATTATCCGCGCCAATTTACTCTCTTCAGATACCAGGTTTATTTGTATCAGGGCTGGAAATATTCTTGGTACAAATGGTAGTGTAATTCCATACTTTATAAACCAGGTAAAAACCAGTGGTGTAATTACCATAACAGACCCCCATATGACCAGATTTTTCTTAACTTTAGAAGATGCTATCAGTTTATTATTTAAAACAAGTGAAAGTAGTATCGGTGGCGAAACATTTGTTATGAAAATGGCAGGTTTTAAAATATTAAATATAGCAAAAGTTATCAAAAATGAGCTTGGAGATAATAATAGTAGTATCAAAATTGTTGGTAAAAGACCAGGTGAAAAAATTCATGAAGTCCTGATCTCTAAATATGAGGTTGAAAATACTTATAACTATGATAAGGAATATTTTATTATTTTCCCCCAATTAAATATACCCAAAATTAACCAATATTATAATAAAGAAAAAATGCCGCTTATTAATCAGAAGGAATATAGTTCTAATGACCTAATTTTAGGATATGAAGAGACCAGGGATATTTTATATAAAGGTGGGTTCGTGTGATTCAGAAGTAGGATTTCAGAGGTCGGAGGTAATCTGACCTCTTACTTCTTATATCCTAAAAGTGAGGTAGGTAAAATTATGATTTGTCAGGTTTCTATTATTATAACCACTTTTCAAAGACCACACTTACTAAAATGGGGGTTATTTTCAATAGCAAGACAGAATATACCCTTTAATTTGGAAACAATCGTCATTAATGATGCTATGCAGGATGAAACTGAAAATATATGTAGAGAATATCAAGACAAACTTAATTTAAAATATATTTTCTCCGGTCAGAGAAACCTTGTTGGAAACTTAAAATGGAGAGTTCCCGGGTTTGCCATAAATATAGCTGTTAAACAGTCTTCTGGAAAAATATTAATTATCTCCTGTGCCGAAATGTTTCATCTAAATAATGCTGTAGAAAAACTAATTCCTCCCCTCCTGGATAACTCTAAATTAATCGGTATACCAAAAGGCTGGGATGATATGGATGGTTCTTTTTTAAACCATATTAATAATAATAATGGTAATTTTGATATTAATTTCCTAAATAATTACCCGGAGTTAAATGTCCGCTTACCATTTCTAATGTCTATTAGCAGGGAACAATATTTCGCTATCGGTGGTTATGATGAAGACTTTACGGGTATTGCCTATGATGATAATGACTTTGTAGAAAGGCTGCAGTTAAATGGCTGTAGTTATCAGCAGACTGATGCCAAAACTATCCACCTATTTCATCCCAGACATGCTACTCCTAAAGTAGGTAATGAAGCCTGGTTATTTAACCAAAATTTATACTTGACAAGAAAAGGGAAAAAAGTCAGAAATGAAAATATAGAATGGGGAAAACTTTAATAAGGAGATGATTTTAATTTGCGGCGACCTCTCACACCGACAGAAAAAATTATTTATAATAATGGTGAACGGCTCATTTTCGGTATAAGCCATGATGTTAACGAAGATATTAGACACAGGAGTTCGTACATTTTCTTTAAAAGGATAATTGATAATGATTTAGTATATATGAAATCCAGTAATATGAAAAATAATTCAATAGACATAATTGATCTGGGTTGTGGTGTTGGTCACGGTTGTGAAACATTATCTAAAATAAAAAACTCAACCATAATGGGGGTAGATAGCTGCCAGGAAGCAATAAAATATGCAAAAGATGTTTACTCCGGTGATAATATATCTTATAAATGTCTCGATTTACGCCAGTATATTCCAATCATACCCTCATATGATTACGTGGTATCAAGCCAGGTATTAGAGCATATACCAAATGGATTAGAATTAGGATTTACGTCCAAATGGTTAAAAAGACTTATGTTGGCTGTACCCTACAATGAACCCAAAAATAGAAACCCTCATCATGTTTTATCTGATATTCGTGAAGAAAATTTTTCAGGTCAAAATGCAGAATTGTTTTATCAAGATTTAACTGGGATAATTTATGATAAAAATAATAAACCTCCAAAGCCTAACATCATAATTTGCATTTGTTCTCACCCAGCCTTGCCCAAAATCACTGATAACCAAATTGATTTTCCTGTACCTGCCTGGGGACCCTAACTTTTATTGTTAAAACTAGTTAACCCTTAAGCTAATTTAAACCAAATAGCATATTATTGATAAAGGGCCTCAACTTATGAGGACCCTTTTTCTAATCATATTTATATTACTTTTCTACTTCTATTAGATTATAATTAAAATACTTTAACAGATCTTCATTTAATTTAAAAACTTCATTAACTTCTTTTATAACCTCTGGTTTTAATAACTTAAATTTCCGATCATTAAGATTTACTATACCATGAAGAGGCTTTCCAGTAATGTTATGGGCGTGAAAGGCTTTATTCTTATTCAAAACACCAACTTCAGGAATAAATTCTTTTATTTTTTCTAAAAATAGATCAATATTATCAGTAAAGTCTTCATAACGAAAAAATATTTTGCTTTTTAAAGTATTCAAATTTTTAATTTGGTATCTGGCACATAATACCCATAATTCTGCAGCCGCAGTAGGTGACGGCATCCATTTTCTTCTCCATAAACCTTCAATTTGAGCGTAAGGATTTCTAATACTAATAATAAAATAAGCCGGTGTAAATACCTTTTCTATTTCTAAGGCCCTTAATAAATGAGGAGGACTCTTTTCAAATAATACCGGTTTTTCTAAATTCCAATACTTGAAAAAAATCTGTTTTAATAATTCCCAATTAACCTTTAAATTTGGGTCCCACCTGGGCACCCCACGGCCGATAATATTATGTGCTTCAGCAAAAAATTGCCCTTCACCATAAAAAGTAGAAACAGCTTCACTAGATTCAAATAATTCTTTAATCATTGTCGAGCCAGATAATGGAGGACATAATAAAAAAACAAATTTATTCAATAAAAACCCTCCTTCAATTATTAGTTATAATAATTGATGTTAATATATCGCCTTAAAATCATCTGCTAACATATCATTTTTAATACCTCTCCTAGCTAATAATTTAACAATTCAGGATCATAGCTATCCAATATTTGTTTTACTTTATTTCTGGCCCATCCGGTATCCTTTTAATCATATTTTCATCTAAAATAAGTGGTTCCATAAAATTCAGGTTATATTTCTCCATAACTGGAATATTTAGGATGGCATGTTTAAACCCATGGAGATATAGATATATCCTGGAACTATTTTCCATCTTTATTAGTAAAATATTAGAAAAATATAATGGAATAATTTTTTTATTATTTTTCCATTTCCTTTCTGCAACAGCTAATTGGTCAGGCCCAAAATTATTATCTACTATATAATTCATAACATGGCCAAAATCAATAGCTACTTTTTTCAGTCGATCAGCAATCCAGTAACTTAAAACAACTGCTGGAATTCCAGCAGAAATCAGCGCTACATCATATAGGTCAACTTTATTTTTGGCATAATAGAAAACCCGGTTAAGATCATAAAATCCCTCCAGTTCTAGGGTATCAGTGATATTAAATCCCTGCTTTTTCATAATTTTAGCAGCTTCTTTTGCTACTCTTCCTACCAGAAAGACTCGTTTATCTCTAAATAAATCTACCAGTAATTCATTTTTATATAACTCCCAATTGATTACTGCAGTACATATATAAGGTGTTTTAATATTAAATAATTCCAGTACCTTCTCTAGCTGAGCCTCTTCTTTTGTTGCATCTGGTCTAAACCCAACAATATCAGCCTCTGCTATAGCCTTTAAAACCATATCGCGGACAATTTCATCTGGCAATCTAATACCCGCATATTCTAGCCATTCAGCATACTTTCTTGATGAATATATATTAAATAAATCATGGCCAATAGCAATTGCCTCTCCATTACCAATACGGACAAGTGATAACCCCTTATGGTTAGCAAGAGCAGACCTAATTTTATCAGCAACTTCTTTATGATTATGAAAATGATTACTATTTATCACCATTTTAGACCCCTCATTTCAATTTAATCGGGCAACTATTAAAAATAAATTTACCATAAAATAAGCTATATAATAATATATTATATAATATGATTTTATTGATATGCTTGTATATATATTATTAAAAACTATAAAAATCTGAATAAACTCATCATCATTTTATATCGTAAAGCATGCATTTCTTCATTTGTTAATTACAATACTATTCTATCTAAAAAATACCCACCTCCTCTTACATTGTGAGCCTTCTTTTTTAAACTATCCAGATTTAAAAAAACACTTTATTTAATCTTATGCAGCCATATTAATTATATTAATTCATTTTAAAAAAGTCATATAGTTTATAATGTTTTAAGCAGCCCTGATAATATTACTCTTAGTAGACACAATACCATCACATAAATTGTTTTTGGCTAAATACTTAATACTTAATACTAAATAACATCTAATTCCATTCCTGCTTTTTTTAATCTTTCTAAAGCAAATTTCAAATCTTTTCTATTATGGGTAGACATCAGTGTAATTCTTAAGCGACTAGTATTATCAGGTACAGTTGGGGGTCTAATTGCTGTAATAAAAATGCCTTCTTCAAATAATTTTTCACTTAATTTTCTAGCCTTTGCTGCATTACCTATTATTAAGGCAATAATTGCTGTTTTGCTTTCTAAGACATTAAAGCCAAGCTTCCTTAACTTTGCCTGAAACCATTTTGAGTTTTCAAGGAGCTTGACCCTTGGCTCTCTCTCATTTTTCACAATATCTAAAGAACGCAAAGAAACTGCAATAGTAACTGGAGATAATGCTGTTGAATAGATAAAACTCCTGGCCTTATGTCGTAAATATTCTATTAAGCTTTTACTTCCGACCACAAAACCACCCTCACTGGCAAGGGCTTTGCTAAAAGTTCCTACCTGTATATCAATATCTCCTTTTAAGTTAAAATGTTCTACCGAACCTGCACCATTGTCTCCCAGAACACCTGTACCATGAGCATCATCAACCATTGTTAAAATCTTATTTTCTTTAGCTAATTCCACTATTTTATCCAGTGGAGCTATATCTCCATCCATACTAAAGACCCCATCTGTCACAATTAATCTCTTCTTACCTTGATGAATCTTTATTTTTTCCTGCAAGTGATCCAGGTTACAGTGTTTATAGATAACAACCTTAGCACCACTTAATCTACATCCATCTATAATACTGGCATGATTTAATTCATCACTAAATATAATCCATTCCTGATCAGAAATCGCTGTTATTGTACCTATATTAGCCATATACCCTGTATTAAAAATAATTGCAGCCTCGGCACCTTTGAAATCTGCTATCTTTTTTTCTAACTGATCATGGAGTTTACAGCTCCCTGTAATTAATCTTGAACCACCTGAGCCTACTCCATATGTATAGATTGCTTTTTCTGCTGCTTCCTTTAACCTGTCATCAGCACATAAATCTAAATAATTATTAGAAGCCATTAATAATACTCTTCTATTATCTATTGAAGTATATTTGCTTTGTGAGCTAGTAAAAAATTTAAAATCCCGATATAGACCCTTATCTTTTATATGATTTAAATGTTCATCTATAAAATCCATTAGTTTTATCACCCACTTATACTGAAAAAAATTGGCTATAGCAAATATTATTATTTATCACAGGAACCCTATTAACCAGAGTTATTTTCTCCTGTAAATATTCTATACATTTTTCTATTGATGCCTTTGAAGAATCAAAACAAAACACCCTGCCACCATTATTACTACCAAAAGGCTTTAATTTAGTAATTCTCATATAGCCTAAATCTTTAGAAGCAACATAACCAGCAGTATAATCTGGATCATCAGACCAACATAACTCGGCAATAATACCCGGGGCACTGCAAACTTTACTTGCCAGTGCAACTGCTTCTTTAACATGGCTATTATTCAAATTTGCTCTTGCTAATGCTTTATCTAGCTCTTGCTTTACATTAAAACTCCAATCTATATTAGTAACTCGTACCCCCCTCTTCTTATCTGCTTCAAGTCTTTCTCTGGAATTTATTTCGAAAAGAATTGCCCCTCGCATAGTACGACATTCCTTTAACATATTAAACACCAAGTGAGATGTTTCGGCTGATAAACCATTTTTTTTTAGTGCTTTAAGGGCACATTCCCTTCCTTCAAAATAATCATTTGTTATAACAGTTCTTATATCTAAAGGATTAATATATTCAATATCTTGCTTAACTATGTTTTGTATCTTTATATTTATAAAATCCGACTTCCCTTTACTGTGGCCTAAAGCCCTTGTTATTAGTTGTTTAACTGATAACCCCATATCCTTTTCTAAAATTATTCTTTCTGCACCAGAAATATGCTTTGTATTCCTGGTAGACCTCATTTTAATACTATAGAGATCTTCCTTCATATCTTGTTTCCCTCCAGGGTGTGCAATATTTTATTTTTGCTAGTAATTTACTTAATGGCCAGGCTGTTATAGCAGTATATAGCATACCTGGTAATCCTGCTATTAACATGGCCAAAAGGGGATTTCCAAAAAATAAGCACAGCATAATTCTGGCAGTTATAGACCCTAGTGGCCCAGCAATTATAACAGGTATAAACCCAGGTTTAAAAAAGTAAATAATCCCTCCTGCTACAAACCTGAATGTCATAGCTATAATTACATTAATTATAGTATGAATTCCAAGTGTTAAACTAATAGCACTGGCTATAATACCCGCTATTATGTATCTCCTAAATCCAAATACCACTGTAATGGCTACTGCTATAGGTGCAGATAATTGAAATTCTGTTCCCGGTAATGGTCCAGGTATTCTAAAGGATCCCGAAATTGTAATAATCACTGCTAACAAACTAATTAATGTTAATTCCCTTGTTTTGTTCATCTATTTCCCTCCACTTAGTCTGATTATGCAATGCTTATGATTCAAAATATTCTTTAATAGATTTTCTGGCGGTTTTAACCATAAACTCTATCTCTTCTTCATTGATAATAAAAGCAGGCATAAAATAAATAATATCACCTAGTGGACGCAAAATAAGACCATTTCTTAAAGCATTTTTATAAATTTCAAAACCTACTCTATCTTTCCAATTGAACGGTTCTTTCCTTTTTGTGTCTTTAACTAATTCTACAGCCCCTAAGATACCGATATGTCTAAAATCACCAACCTGAGGTAGGTCCAATAAATATTCTTCTATCTTAGCTTTAAGTATCTCTGACTTCTCTTTATTTTTTTCAAGTATATTTTCTTCTTCAAATATATCTAATGTTTCACAGGCTACTGCACAGGCCACCGGATTTCCACTATAAGTATGACTATGTAGAAATGACCTGCCCTTTGTATAATCATCATAAAAAGCATCATATATTTTGTCAGAGATAACAGTTAAGGAAAGCGGTAAAGTACCAGCCGTAATTCCTTTGGAAATGGTCATTATATCAGGCGAAATGCCGGCATGTTCACAGGCAAATAATTTTCCAGTCCTGCCCATTCCCATAGCTATTTCATCATCAATCAATAAAACATCATATTTATCACATAATTGTCTTAATTTTTTTAAATAGACTGGTGAATAGATCATCATTCCTCCTGCTCCCTGTACAATCGGTTCTACTATAATAGAAGCGAGTTTCTCGTGATATTCGTCAAATGTTTCTTCCAGTTTTTTAAAACACTCTGCCTGGCAATTTTCCCTATTTAACCCAAATTGACAACGATAACAATCTGGTCCTTCTATTTGAATAGTGTCACATAATATAGGATTAAAAACATCCCTATATATTCCTAAATCAGAAACTGCCAGAGCCCCTAAAGTATCACCATGGTATGAATTTGAAAGGGAGGCAAACTTAGTTTTTTGAGGTTTGCCGACTTCTTGAAAATATTGAAAACTTAATTTTAAAGCAACTTCTACAGATGATGCTCCATCACTAGCAAAAAAGACTTTTTCTAATCGGTCAGGGGTTTTAGCAACTATTTTTTCGGCAAGTTCAATTGCTGGTTCATGGGAAAAATTGGCCAACATTATGTGTTCCAATTTGTTTATCTGTTCATTTATTGCCCCTTTGATACGCTTATGATTATGCCCTAACAGACTAGCCCACCAGGAGGAAATAGCATCCAGATAGCTATGTCCTTCTGTATCATATAGGAATACCCCTTCCCCCTTTTCAATAACAATTGGTGGCAATTCTTCATAATCCTTCATCTGTGAACAAGGATGCCATATATATTTCAAGTCCTTTTTTTGTAAATTATTCATTCTTAACACTCCCTAATATAATTGAATTTTAGTCTGTGTTCGAAAAAATATAATCCTCAGCGATATATACTGATATTTTTCGAACAGAATCTTTTAGTTTTCAAACATATTTATTACATTTTTAATATCAAACTTGCTTTCAAACTCATCTTTTAACTTATCATAATTATGATTTATATCCTTTATATCAGCTATACTTAGCACTTTTTGTCCGCTTAAATTTTCTATAGTTCTGATATTATCTTTTTCATATTCCTTCCCTGTATATCTATTTAAAAGTATTCCTTTTATTTCAAGTCCCAACTTATAACAATACTCAACAGTTAAAATAGTATGATTTATAGTTCCAACACCTGCCCTACTTACAATAACTATCGGTAAATTTAAATCTTTGACCAGGTCATATATAAAATAATCATTTTTAATTAAAGGTACTATTAAACCACCACTTCCTTCAGCAATTATGTATTCATACCTTTGTGCTAAATTATTATAAGCCTCTATTATTTTTTCCTTTTTAATCTCAACTCCGGTTAAACGTGCCGCCAGATGGGGAGATACTGCAGGTTCAAAACAATAAGGGACCATATTTTCTTGTTTTTCAGTTAAATTGCAAAGTTGTTTTACTAACTCAACATCTTCAGCAATTAATTTCCCATCTTTTTTTACTCCACCACTTTGTACTGCTTTAAAACTACAGGCATTATAACCATTATTTCTTAATAAATATACTAAACCAGCTGTAATTACAGACTTACCAACATCAGTATCAGTTCCAATAATAAATATTCCTTTACTCATCTTATTCACCTCATATGGATTCTAAATTTTAAATCATTAACTTTAGGTAATATATAACAGTTAAATTAGTATATATTATAACTCCTCTTCTTCTTATTGTCAACTTAATTTTTTTTTAGGTTGACAATAAGATAAAAGACTACCCGGAATTTCTCAAAAGAAAGACCGGCTAATTGGACTATCTGCTGGAGTAAACCCTCAATCATACTTTCCTAGATAATTAATATTTAAAGTTCAGAAAAAAAATAAAGTGATAATCGGACAAGCGAGGTAGATCCTCATGACCAAATTCAAGATAAATAAGTATCTCCTTTTTTGATTTAATTTTAATAATCCCCCTCTTTCTTTTATAGCCATGTTTTATAAAAATAGTATTATAACATAATTGTAGTAAGACGATTGATTATCTCATAACAGGCCCTACTATTATGATAAGGAGACTTCCAGGGATTAACCTTGGCTTCATCAGAAGGCCTTCCCTGTTCATTAATCAACCCGGACATTGTATCCTACGGTCATGATATTGTTGCCACTTTTCCCTGATAATCCAACAGCCAGTAAAACCCACCATATTCCTGGTCCCAGAAATTATTTAGTGAATAGCTAGCAACCCTCTTGGCCATCGCCAAATACTCTTCTTTTTTATCTTCTCGGTAGGCATTACTAAAACTCCAGAGAATACGGGTATTTAAAATTAGTGATTTATCAGCAGTATAATTAACCTTACCTTCATTAGCTATCTCACCATAAAAACCATCATTTTCCTCATCAACAGCATTTTCTATCCAAAAGTTGAACAGATTATCTTTTTCTTTTTCAACTGATTTCTTGAACTCCAATAATTTATTTGTATCCACTTAAAACCCCTCTTGATTGAATTATCTTAATACCCTAAAACTAATATTTATCTTCAAATTCAACAATTTCAAGATTATCTATTTACAAGCTCAAAATGCCAGAGTATAGATTGAAAGTCACCTTTAAAAATAGTTCCATCTTCTTGCACACCATTAAATCCATGTGGAAGATTTAAACCAGCATACATTAGCTCATCTCCACCATAGAGTTTTTTGCTATTCTTAAGCCTATAAATCCCATCTTCTTTAAGTCCTTTTAATTTTAGCCTCCTATAAGAGGGGTTAGGCTCAGCCAGGACTTTATAAAAAGCCGCAAGTGCTTCTTCTCTATTTTTAGAAACTACCATCCAGGCTGTATCATTATTCCCCTCAAATGGACATCAAGAATTAACTGACTTCTGGCCTGAGAACGGTTTCTCCCCTTAACATGAATACACCAGTCTGGATGTTTCTTATAAAGTTTACTCTCCGGAGAGACCATCTCTGGTTCAAACCAGAGTCCAAATCTAAGTCCCAGCCCATTTATTTTTTTAACAAGTGAATCCAGACCATTAGGTAATTTTGATCTATCTACAAACCAATCTCCCAGAGAACTAGTATCATCATTACGCTTACCAAACCAACCATCATCCAACACAAATAACTCCAGACCCAGTTTTTTACCTTCTTTAGCAATCTCAAATAATTTCTCTTCATCAAAATCAAAATAAATTACTAACTGTAGAGCCCTTCTAATTTAATTTGATAAGCTGGTTGCCGAAAATCAGTGTGACCATAGGCAGGATATTCTTGGGGAATATTATCTAAAGAAAAATTATTTGCCTTTTCTGATTTTAAATGTCCTTTACGTAATCCCGCAGGTAATAAAGACCTTAAATCAAGCTCAGTATTAATTTTTTTACCCCAGTAAAGATGCAACAAATGTCCAGTACTAACAATCTCCATCACATAACTTGTATCCTTAGCTTAAAGATGAAAGGTGTTTCTCTCCTGATTAAACTTAATTGACATTTAGAACCTCCTTAAGGCTATTTTCTTTAATAAAATCAATCAATTCATCTATCTTAGTATAAGCCAGGGCAACAACAGTATCTGCCCCACCATAATAAATTGCCATCCTGGCTGTAGCCGGGTCATAAAGACTGGCACACGGGAAAACAACATTTGGTACATCTCCTACACATTCATAATCCTTTTGAGGGGAAAGAAGATAAGGTTTGGTTCTATATTTTACCTTCCAAGGTTCTTCAAGATCCAAGATAGCAGCCCCCATACTATAGACATAACCATTACAAGAAGTCAGAACCCCATGATAGATTAATAGCCAACCTTCACTAGTCTCTACTGGCACCGGTCCAGCCCCAATCTTAGTACTCTGCCACCCATCTGTAGTACCCATTATATAACGGTGTTCTCCCCAGTGAATCAAGTCAGGACTCTGACTCAAAAAAATATCTCCAAAAGGGGTGTGACCATTATCACTCGGCCTACTCAACATCAGATATTTGCCATCTATTTTACGTGGGAAAAGCACCCCATTTCTATTAAAGGGTAAAAAGACATTTTCCAACTGATAAAATTCATTAAAATCTCTTGTATAGCCTAAACCAATTGTTGGCCCGTGATAATCATTACACCAGCTCACGTAATATCTATCACCGAGTTTCAATAAACGCGGGTCATATTTATAAGATGAATTAGCCATTTCTTCATCATCACAATTAAACTTAATAGGTTCTGCCTCAATCTCCCAGTTAATACCATCCTTGCTCTTACCAACATGAAGATTCATATTACGAGATTTATCATCAACCCTAAATACACCAGCAAATCCATTTTTAAAGGGAATAACTGCACTATTGAAAATACTGTTAGAGTTGGGAATGGCATTACGGTAGATAATAGGGTTCTTTTTTGAACGCCAGACTATCTCTTTACAATTATTCGGTTTATCTTCCCAGGGAATATTAGGTAAAGGATCCCCGATTATCTTGAACTTATCTATCATTGTTAAACACTCTCCTTATTCTTATTTAATAATTTCTAAATTAAGCCATATAATGTAATGCCTTCCACCGACCATAATAATCTATCGAAGACCAGCTGGCCCCCGGCCAGTTATCATTTAACTGCCAGTAAAGTGTTCCCATACCCCAGGGCATACCCCTTCTCCAATGCTCAACTGCATACTTTACTCCCAGACCCTGTAAGATCTGACTAAGCCAGAGCTGGTTATCAAAAGAAGTCGGCAGTCTAAACCAGTCCAGCATGTACTGGATGATGGTTGTATTACCAATACCACTCCTCTGGTGTTCTTCCATAATATAACTAGAAATATTCCTGTCTTTAGCCAGGGTATAATTATACACTGTTTTTGGTTCAGGGAATGACTGAAATCCAAATTCACTATTAAAACGATGCTCACAATTTCTATACCATTCAAAGGGTTTCTTGCCATGCCAGATATCCCAGACATGGGCATCTCCACAACAGGAATTATAAAAATTATTTCTATCCCCTATAGGACTATGAGGACTACCCGGCCAGTAATCAGTCCCTGGGTCATGTTTAGCTACAATACCTGCTAATAACTCATCAAATAACTTCTTATAATCAGACCAGGGCATTTGTATTTTTTCTGAATCCCATTTGTCTCCTTTTGCATGACAAGACCGAGTGAAACCCCCTTAGTTGGACTGTTGCCAGCCAGCATAGTCCCATTAAATTGCTGGATATAAGCCATAAATACATATGAAAACATATTAGAAGCAATATCTTCCCTTAGAATTTTGGAGACTTTCAGGGAAGAAATCCTGGATAGATTAACATATTCCTGATTTCTAAGTGACAGGGTCTGTGACCTGACAGCCCTTGCCAGCCAGGGCCAGGCTGTTGCTGCAACAATAACAGACATTACCAGTGTGCCCCTTACCTCCAAAAATGCAGAGATTACAATTAATAAGGCCAGTTGCGGAATAACAATAAAAATATTAGTAAACATCATCAAAAACTCATCAAATAGTCGCCCACCGTAATAACCAGCGAGAAAACCTATGATACAACCTATCAAGGTAGCCATTGTACCAGCTACAAAACCAACCATTAGTGTTGAACGGAGCCCATAAACAGTCCGGGTAAACACATCTTTCCCCATAATATTTGTTCCAAAGAAATGCTCTCCTGAAGGGGGAAGATAAGCCTCACCTGCATATTCCTCATAGTCATAAGATGATATCATTGGACCAAAGATAGCTTTCTATAATTTAAGAAAATATTTTCTTTATTATATCATTGTTTTTTCTTTTTTTCAAATAATTTAAACGATACTATTTTTTATTTAATAAAGAAATATGGTATAATATATGAAATAGAAGACCAATTTTATTACAAAGGATGGATAACATGGGGGTAACAATTAAAGATATTGCAGAAAAAGCAGCTGTATCAATTTCTACTGTATCCAAGTCACTCAATAATAAACCCGGAGTAAGCCAGGCAACCAGACAAAGAATTATCAATATAGCCAAAGAACTTGATTATTTCTCTTTTCACAGTCAGGCCCATCTAAAAAGTCATAACATTGCCTTTATTATGACCAGAAGACACATTCCGATCTTTAATAACCCTTTTTATACCAGAGTTATCGCTGGTGTAGAAATTGAAGTTGAAAATTATGATTATAACCTACTTTTTTCTACCATTAAATTAGCTGACCTGAATAAAAAAGAGATCCCTCCAATTATCAGTCAAAATAAAGTTGACGGCCTTATACTGGCCGGGGCTGACATTAATTATGAGTTGATTAGGGCTATAGAAAAATTGAAATTCCCAACAGTACTGGTAGACAATTATCTGAAATCTCCCTTACTGGATTGTATCGTCTCTGATAATTATAATGGTACTATGGAGGCAGTAAGATATCTGATTAAAAAAGGACATAAAAAACTTGGCTATGCCGGTGGACCACTGACACATCCAAGTTTTCAGGAAAGATTTAAGGCTTATAAGATGGAATTAATGGATAATAATATACCTATTAATAATGATATAATTAAAATACATAAGAATTTCAATCAAAAAATGGGGGTTAAACTGGCTAAAGAATTTCTAAAAGCAGAACTCCCCTCTGCTATCTTTGCCGCCAATGATGCAATTGCCCTGGGGTTATTACAAACCTTCAAAAAATATGGACATAAGATACCAGAGGAAATATCTCTTGTTGGTTTTGATAATATCGAAGTGACTGCCTATACCTCCCCCAGTATAACTACTGTCAATATCAATAAAGAAGGTATGGGACAGGAGGCAGCCAAAAAATTATTTGACAGAATAGATAATCCAGAGAAAAAGGCGACTAAATCTGTAATACCTACTGAATTAATTGAAAGAGAGTCAGTTAAGGGTTTACCAATCCCATAACCCGGGGTTGCTTGTTGAAACAGCAAAAACCCCTTTTTGTATCAGCTGTTCTACCTCCTCTCTTTTAGTAATTAAACCACCAGCAATTATTGGACAGCTTAATTTATGTTTAATATGATCAATAAAATAAGGGGCAGCTATACCTGGTAGTATTTCTACAGCATCAGGCTGATTTTTACCTAGCAGATTCTCCCCGGCCTTTAAAGCAGCAGAGTCGAGGAGGAAAAGTCGCTGTATAGCCATTAGTCCTTCCTTTTTAGCAGCCCTAATAAGATTACTTTTAGTAGACACAATACCATCACACAGATTATTTTTAGCTAAATATTTCACCCCAACTTTGTCTCTCCCTATGCCCTCTACCAGGTCAATATGAAGAAAGACCAATTTATCATTATTACGGGCCTGTTTCATTATATCAGGTAGACTAAAAATATTACCATCAAGTAGAAAGATAGCAATAACAGAGCTCTTTAATATCATTTTAAGACTTAGATCCTTCCTTAAACCAGCAATTACTGGGTTGCGTTTAAAAAATTTTTTTAAATGATACATTTAAAAATTCCTCCCCTATCCTCTTTGAGAACTGATAGTTCTTGTTGCTATCAAATCAACCCCAGTATCTAATAAATTCTCTTTAACTACCTGACCTAAGTATACCGGTGCCTCAACTTCTATTTTAGCAATCTCTCGCATAGCATCCAGCAGCAACTCCTTTGCTATTGGTTTTTCTGTTTTAACAGATACTAGTGGTAAAACCCCATTTATAACCCTGACTGTAGTAGGAAGTATCCTAACTGGATTTTCAAACTCATCCCTGGCATATTTTTCTCCTATAGGACATGAATAACCAGAAATATTTTTAATATGATTATTTTCTGTCTCTACAGTCATTCGGCACCCTTTAGGACAATTAATACATACTATATTAGTTCTGGACATGGAGATCACACTCCTTTTTCACAGCAACATTGATTTCCCTGATATAATTTTTTATGAATTTTTCTGGTAATACTATTTTTATCATTTCGCCTGGGGTAACGATATCTTGCTGATAAGAGTTTATTTTTACACCATCTCCATTCTCCAAAATTATGTTAACATTCTCTGCTGGCTTACTGACTCTCATAAATAGTTTTATAAATTTACGGTTTTTCTCCAAATATTCAATTTGATGGGGTATAACATAACTAATATTTTCAGCAGCATTAATTCTTATGCTATTTTCCCGTTTACTAATATTATTATTAATATATAGAGCTGCTGATTTCCCGGCAATCTCACTTTCTACTGTTACATAATCCACTAAATCATGAACCTGCAAAACATTACCACAGGCAAATATACCAGCAATATTGGTCATTCTAATCTCATTTACTACCGGACCACCTGTCACCTTATTTAATTTAATCCCTGTTTTTCTAGATAGTTCATTCTCAGGAATTAGACCTACTGAGAAAAGGATTGTATCACATACTATCTCCTCTTCTGTTCCAGGAATTACTTTCAGGTTTTCGTCAACTTTTGCTGTCACAACACTCTCCACTCTTTTTTTACCATTAATTCTGATAATAGTATGATTAAGCCTTAAAGGAATATCAAAATCATCTAGACACTGCACCTTATTTCTAATTAAGCCTGAGGAATAAGGCATTATTTCCAGGACAGCCTTTACTTCTGCACCTTCTAATTTCATTCTCCGGGCCATTATTAATCCAATATCACCTGAGCCTAAAACTACTACTTTTCTTCCTGGTAAATAACCCTCAATATTAATATATCTTTGAGCAGTTCCTGCAGATAAAATACCAGCAGGTCTATCCCCCGGTATACATATTGCTTCTCTGGTTCTTTCACGACAGCCCATTGCTAAAATAACTGCCTTGGCTTCTATATTTATAATACCATCCTGTCTGTTGAGCGCAGTGACACATTTATCAGGTGTTATATTTATAACCATTGTTTCTGTTTTATAGTCAATATTACTATTTTTTAACCTGCCGATAAAACGAGCTGCATACTCTGGGCCAGTCAGTTCTTCTTTAAAGTATTCCAGACCGAATCCATTATGAATACACTGCTGCAGAATCCCTCCCAGGTACTTATCTCTTTCAAGAACCAGTATCTTTTTAACATTATTTTTTTCTGCTGCTAATGCTGCCGCTAATCCAGCAGGTCCCCCTCCTACTACTACCAAATCATACTGTTTCATCAACTTCACCTGCCTTTAGTAATATATCTTTAGTTTTTCCTTCTAATATTTCTGAGCCTCTGCCCTTTTTAGTAACTTCAAGTGGTGAAATCTCTAATTCATCTGCTATTATATCTAAAACCCGGGGACCACAAAATCCACCCTGACATCTCCCTGTTCCTGCCCTGGTCCTCCTTTTCACTGCATCAAGAGTCCTGGCTGGAATAGGTCGATGAATGGCATTAACAATCTCACCTTTGGTAACCTGTTCACAGCGACAGATAATTTCTCCATAATCAGGGGTGCTATCAACTATCTGCTGCCAGCTATCATAATTGTAGTCATTAAAAACATACCTTTCCGGTAACTTTTCTTTAAAATCCTCCTTTAATAGCATTTCAAAACCAGTATCATTTTCCTGACTAATATCTCTAATCATATCAACTACCATTTCTGCAATAGCAGGAGCAGAACTTAAACCAGGTGATTGGATTCCTGCTACATTAATTAATCCTTTGATTTGACTGGAGGATCCAATAATAAAGTCTCCACTCTCCTCACAGGCCCTTAAACCTGAGAAAGAGGTAATTATATCCCTCTTACTGAGGCCTGGTATTAACCTTTTTGCCCCCGCAAACACCTTATTTAATCCAACAGATGTTGTAGTCAGGTCTTCCTTGTCATCTACCTCATCTGAATTAGGCCCTATCATCAAATTACCATGTACAGTTGGTGTTACTAGTATACCTTTGGATGATTTAGCCGGTGTTGGAAATAAGACATGGTTTACAATATTCCCCCAGCTTTTGTCATACAAATGATATTCACCCTTCCTCGGCTTAATCTTCATATTATTATGACCTGCCATTTTGGCTATATCATCTGTCCAAAGACCAGCTGCATTAATAAGCAGTGAACAATAAATTATACCCTTACTGGTTTTAACCCCCTTAATCTGGTCATTATCTATAATTATATCCGTTACTTCTGTCTCCAGCATTACTTTAACACCATTTAAAACTGCATTATCTGCTAAGGCTATAGTAAATTCATAACTTGAAACTATACCTGCTGTAGGGGCATAAAGGGCATATTGGGCATCAGGATTCAAATGGGGTTCCATTTCAAATAAACGGTCACCACTGACTATTTCCAAACCCCTGACCCCCATCTTTTCCCCATTTTCTTTCTCAAATTTCAATATTTTGAGGTCATCAGAATTAAAAGCAATTACTAAGGACCCAATCCTTTTAAAAGGGACCTGTAAATCACTACATAGCTTATCAAACATTGGATTAGCCCTACTATTTAATTTCCCCTTTAAACTACTGGCAGCTGCATTATAACCAGCATGAATAATACCTGAATTTGCTTTGCTGGTTCCAACTGCTACATCACTTTCTTTTTCTACTAAGCTAATATCTAAGTTGTAACGGGATAATTCCCTGGCTATAGCTGAACCAGTAACCCCTCCACCTATGATTAAAATATCTGTTTTTTTCTCTATAGATTTCATAACAATTAACCCCCCTTTTTTACAAAGAAATAAATAAGAGAGCCTATTTTTATTGACATGGTTAGTTAGAGAAGGGACAACACCTTCCCCCATATCAATAAAAATGGCTCTCTCTTATTCTCTACCATCTTTATTTTATGCATTTTTGAATTTTTTTAATTTAATTAAATTATATCAAAGCTAGAATCAAGTTACAAGGTGTTTTTTGCTTATACTACACTAAATACTCCAGTTCAATGCTGCCTTAACAGCCTTCTGCCAGCCCTGATACAAACTTTTTCTTTTTTTATCATCTATATGGGGTTTAAACTTTTTATCTATCTCCCGCAAGTGCATAATTTCTTGTCTGTCTGTCCAATAACCAACAGCCAAACCAGCTAAAAACGATGCTCCAGTAGATGTAGTCTCTGTATTTATAGGTCTTTCAACACAGGTAGCTGTTATGTCGGCTAAAAACTGCATTAAGAAGTCATTGGCTGATGCACCTCCATCAACCTTAATATCTTTCAAAGAAACACTGGAATCACCTAGCATTGCATCAATTACATCTTTACTCTGATAGGCCAGTGATTCTAAGGTAGCCCTTATAAGATGGTTTTTATTGCTACCGCGCGATAACCCTACTATAATTCCCCTGGCATCAGGTTCCCAGTAAGGGGCACCCATTCCGGTAAAGGCAGGGACCACATAAACCCCAGCTGTATCCAGAACTTTTTCAGCAAAATATTGAGAATCAGTAGAATCATCTATTATCTTCATTTCATCTCTTAACCACTGGACTGCAGCCCCGGCTATAAAAATACTGCCTTCCAGGGCATACTCAATTTTCCCATTTATACCCCAGGCAATTGTAGTTAATAAACCTTTTTCTGATTTAACAGCTCTTTCTCCAGTATTCATTAACATAAAGCCTCCGGTTCCATAGGTGATTTTTGTCATTCCTTCCTGATAACAGCACTGGCCAAAAGAAGCTGCCTGCTGGTCACCGGCAATCCCCGCTATGGGAACCTCTGCTCCAAAGAAAACATCTGCTGACGTTAATCCATATACTTCACTATTTGCTTTTACCTCAGGTAAAATGGATTCTGGAATATCCAGTATGGCCAATAATTCAGAATCCCAGCCAAGGTCATGGATATTATAAATTAAAGTACGGGAAGCATTAGTATAATCAGTAACATGAATTCTACCAGCTGTCAACCGCCAGATAAGCCAGCTGTCAATTGTTCCAAAAAGCAATTCACCCTTTGCCGCTCTTTCTTTAACTCCACTTACATTATCAAAAATCCATTTAATCTTTGTTCCTGAAAAATAGGGATCAAGCAAAAGACCAGTCTTCTGCTTAAATTTGTCTTCTAAGCCCTGTTCTTTTAGCCTCTGACAGATATTAGTACTTCGTCTGCACTGCCAGACAATAGCATTATAAACAGGTTTACCAGTATTTTTATCCCAGATAAGCGTTGTTTCCCTCTGATTTGTAATACCTATAGCTGCAATATCACCTGGTTTAACCTCTGCCCTTTTAATTGACTCCTGAATAACATCTATGACAGAACGCCAGATATCTTCTGGATTATGTTCAACCCATCCTGCCCTGGGATAAATTTGCTTAAATTCCTCTTGGGATTTACTTACCTCCCTCCCCTTTTTATCATAAATAATAGCTCTTGAACTGGTAGTTCCCTGGTCAATCGATAAAATATACTTTTCCATTAATAACCCTCCTAGGTTTTATCAAATTAAGTAGCTATATTATCTACTTTTAATATGTTAAATTCCAAATCCGCAAGAAAAACTGATATACAAAGGCTCCCATAATTCCACCTACAATAGGCCCAAAGACGGGAACTACTAATCCATAAGCCCAATCTGAGTCTCTTTTTTCAGGTATTGGAAGAAGGGCATGAGCAATCCTAGGGCCTAAATCTCTAGCTGGATTAATGGCATAACCTGTAGGCCCACCCAGGCTTAAGCCAATTGACCATACTAAAAAGCCTATTAATAGAGAACCCAAAGCCCCTATCTGGTTATGACCATTTGTAATTCCCAACACACCAATTAATAACATTGCTGTTCCAAGAAGCTCTGTAACAAAATTCCAGGTGAAATTTCTGACTTCAGAGCCAGTTGAAAATACAGCCAATTTAAGATCAGGGTCATCAGTTACAGCAAAATGATCCTTATATGCAGCATAAACTAATAATGCTCCAACAAGACCACCCAATATTTGCGCAATTACAAAACCAGGGACTAATACCCAGGGAAACTTACCGATTATTGCTTGACCTATTGTAACTGCAGGATTAATATGTGCTCCACTAACCCATCCAGTTACATATACTGCCATTGCCACTGCCAAACCCCACCCTGTTGTTATAACAATCCAGCCACTATCTTCACCCTTTGTTTTCTTTAGCAAAACATTAGCAACTACCCCATCACCCAACAATACTAAAATCATTGTTCCAAAAAATTCAGCACAATACTTAGCAATGTTTAACATTCGTTATCCTCCCTAATAATTTTTAAATAATTAAACACTTACATAAACCACATTTTACATAACTTAAATCTCTTACACTTTAATCACCACCTAGTATAAATTTATAAATAAAAAAACCTTATTGAGAGTCAATTAAGTTACAAGACATTAAAAAAGCCATGTCCCTCACCATTTAACACTCAATAAGGTTTTCTCTTGTTCTCCACCTTATTTATCTATTTATTTTTTAACTATCAATAATAAGAATATATCACAAAAATTAAAAAATGTCAAATTATTGCTAATTTATTTATTTTTTAAAATAAATAATCGGCTTAGATACGTAATGCCTGTAGTACCCTTTTACCCGTTCAATTATGCAAAAAGCTGAAAGAAACTTAATTTGTATTTAGTATATTTATATGCCCTCTTTTCTAAAGATATTACAAATCTTACAACAACTCATTCATACTACCTGTTCGATACCCCTCAATATCAAGCGTAATATAATTATAACCTATTTTTTTTAGACTGCCAACAATCTCTTCTCTGTTAGCCATTAATTTATCCATATCTTCAGACAGCACCTCTATCCGGGCAGTATACTGGTCATGCTGCCTTAAACGCAATTGTGAAAAACCATATTTCTTTAAAAATGCCTCTCCTTTATCCACCATTTCTAATTTTTCACTGGTAATAGCTTCACCATAAGGGAAACGCGAACCCAGACAGGCAAAAGCAGCTTTATCCCAGGTAGGCAGGCCAAGCTCTTTAGATAATTCCCTGATTTCTTTTTTGGCAAGACCTGCTTCCAGCAGAGGGCTCCTGACCCCTAATTCCTTGATAGCTCTTAATCCAGGACGATAATCATATAAACTATCATCAGCATTTGAACCATCTGCCATAACACTATAGCCATTATCCCGGGCAATCTCTCTAAGATCTGAAAAGAGTATTTTTTTACAGTAATAACACCGCTCTTTATCATTTCTACTAAATCTCTCATCACTAAGTTCCATACTTTCAATGATTTTATGGTCTGCCCCTATCTCTTTAGCAAGTCTTTTAGCCTCTTCCAGTGAACTTAAGGGGTGTGTTTCAGAAGATGAGGTAACGGCAAGTACATTATCTCTCCCTAAGACATCAATAGCTACCTTAAGCAATAAGGTACTATCAACACCACCAGAAAAACCAATCACCAGACGTTCTATTGATAATAAAATATTTCTTAATTTATTGTATTTTTCCTCCAATTCTGGCTGCATTTTTTTCTCCCCTCTGTGGTCTTTTTTAATCTATTTTGAGTCTCTTCTTTATTTCTTTTTCATTATCCTCAAAGCCAATAAATTTTTTACCAGCAATAATAATAGTCGGCACCAGAACCTTACCATACTTTGCAGCTAGTTCTTCTCTTATTCCCTTATCTTCTATATATTTGATCTGTATAGAAATCTCATGAGCAACAAAAAATTTCTTTGCTGCCTGGCAATCCTCACATATCCTTGAGGAATACATCAATGGTTTACGACTAAATTTTTCTTTTATCCTACTTAAAAAACTAATAATACCCCACCTCACCATTGATAAATACCCTCCTTATCAAAAGGAGGGCTTATCTTTTTGTCGATCAAAATACAGTGATTTATTAAGCTACTTAACAACAATATTTACTAACTTTTTAGGAATTACTATGAATTTAACTATCTCTTTATCAGTTGTATAGTCCTGAACCTTTTGAGATTTTAGAACTGTTTCTTTAAGACTTTCTTCATCTATTTCAGCCTCTACCTTCAGTTTATCCCTCACTTTTCCATTAATCTGGACAACAATTGTTATTTCATCTTTCTTCAGGGCTTCCTCTTCATATTCCGGCCAGGCCTGTTGAGAGATAAAACCATCATGTCCCAGTTCATGCCACAATTCTTCAGTCATATGAGGGGCAAAAGGGGCAAGTAATAACAATAGTTTATCTATTGTTTCACTTAATAATGAATAATTAATAACTTCAACCTCATTTAAGTAGTGATAACAGGCATTGGTTAATTCCATAATAGCACTGATAGCAGTATTTAAGTTTAATCTCACACCAATATCCTCGGTCACCCTCTTAATAGCCAGATGAAGCTCACGGTATAATTCCTTCTCATTCCCTGTAAATAATTCTTTATCTAATTTAGCACTATTATTTTTCAAGCCTTCAATATGGTCACTAAATAGACGCCATACCCTATTTAAAAATCTCTCTGAACCTTCTACACCTTTGTCACTCCATTCCAGATCCTTTTCTGGTGGTGAAGCAAAGAGAATAAAAAGCCGGGCAGTATCTGCACCATATTTACCGAGTATATCTTTAGGGGCAACTACATTTCCTTTTGATTTGGACATTTTAGCCCCATCTTTTAAAACCATACCCTGGGCTAACCAGTTAGTAAATGGTTCAACAACATCAGTTAAACCCAGGTCAGAAATAACCTTGGTAAAGAATCTAGCGTAAAGGAGATGGAGTATAGCATGTTCTACCCCACCAATATACTGGTCAACAGGGAACCATTTCTCTGCCTGTCCTTTAGTAAAAGGAAGTTTATCATTATGTGGATCAGTATAGCGCAGAAAGTACCATGATGAATCCACAAAGGTATCCATGGTATCTATCTCCCTTCTGGCCTTTCCACCACATTCTGGACACTCGGTATTAACAAATTCATCACATTTATTAAGGGGAGATTCTCCTCCAGGGCTGAACTCTACATCACGCGGTAATTTAACTGGCAGTTCCTCTTCAGGAACAGGAACTACCCCACATTTATCACAATAGACAATAGGTATTGGTGTACCCCAGTAACGCTGCCTGGAAATCAACCAATCGCGCAGACGATAATTTACCTCTATCTTACCCATGCCCTCTTTTTCCATGTAACTGGCCATTGCACTAAAGGCCTCTTCTACTGTCAAACCATTAAACTTACCGGAATTAATTAAACATCCATCACCAGTATAGGCCTCACCTGCTAATTCTTCTACAGTAAGTTTCTCTTTTCTATCTACTGGTTGGATTACTACTTTAACAGGTAGATCATATTTAAGAGCAAAATCAAGGTCACGCTGGTCATGGGCAGGTACAGCCATAATAGCACCAGTACCATAACCCATCAAAACATAATTAGCTAACATGATAGGAATCTCCTCACCAGTCATCGGGTTAAGAGCATAAGCACCAGTAAACATACCCATCTTGGCTGATTCAGGTGATGTCCTTTCCATCTCTTTTTGTTTCTTAACCTTATGAACAAATTCTTTAACCTCGTCCTCTCTATCAGTACCTGCTACCAACTGGTCTACCAGTGGGTGTTCAGGGGCCAGCACCATATAGCTTGCCCCATAGATAGTATCTGGTCTGGTAGTAAAAACATCAAGTGTTTCCTCCAGACCTTTGATTGGAAAATTAATCTTCATACCCTCACTTCTACCAATCCAGTTTCTCTGCATTACTTTAACTTTTTCCGGCCAGTTCTCCAGCAATTCGTGGTCTTCAAGCAGTCTTTCAGCATAATCAGTAATCTTAAAAAACCACTGTTCCAATTCCTTCTGCTCAACCTCTGTATCACAACGCTCACATTGATTATTAATAACCTGTTCATTAGCTAAGACTGTTTCACAATCCGGACACCAATTTACCGATGATTTTTTCTTATAGGCCAGACCTTTCTTAAACATCTGAACAAAAAACCACTGGGTCCATTTATAGTAATCTTCTTTAGCTGTAGTAACCTCTCTATCCCAGTCATAACTCAAACCCATAGCCTTCATTTGTTTTCTCATATTATCAATATTATCCCATGTCCAGTCCTGGGGATGAATATTTCCATGTTTAATAGCAGCATTTTCGGCAGGCAAGCCAAAGGCATCCCAGCCCATTGGATGCAAGACATTATAACCATTCATCACCTTAAAACGCGCAATAACATCCCCGATAGAATAAACCCTCACATGTCCCATGTGAAGATTGCCGGAGGGATAGGGGAACATCTCCAGTACATAATAGTTCTCTTTATCTGTTTCATCAGCAGGCGTAAAAATACCTTCCTTTTCCCATGTGTTCTGCCATTTTCTTTCGATTTCTTTAAAATCATAATATCCCTTCACTAAACTCAACCTCCCAAGATATAAATAGAAAAACCCGCCCTCACTACAGGGACGGGAATAACCCGCGGTACCACCCTTATTGACAAAGATAATCCACCACTTATTTGTTGATAACGCTAACAGCGCAACTGGCTATATTTAATTCACCAGTTAAACTCCAGAATGAGTTCGATATCATATACCACTGGTTTGCAGCTAACACCAGCTCTCTTTAGGTATATATAATATATCTACTACTTTCTTTCATCGTCTTCATATTAAATAAATTATATTAATAATCCAAAAGATTGTCAAGATTTCCTTAATATCTTTTCGGCATCAGCCCAGAGACGTTCAAGCTCATAATATTTCCTTTCTTCCTCGTGAAAAACATGAATAATCAGGTCAGCATAGTCCATCAAAACCCAGCGTCCCTCCTGCATTCCAGCCGTCTTTTTAGGATTAATGCCCTTTTCCGAAAATTCCTCATCAATTCCCCGAGCAATAGCCTTTACCTGGGTAACAGATTTACCACTACAGATTAAAAAATAATCTGCTATTACTGTTAACTCCCTGACATCCAGTATCTGAATATCATTTGCTTTTTTATCCTCTGCTGCTTTAGCAGCCTGTATAGCCATCCCTTTAATTCCATCATCTATCATCTAATATATCAACCCCTTAAAATTTTAATTTAACCTGTAATTTCATCTTCAGATGCTTTATTATAATCATTACCAATAATAATCGAAATATCCTCTTTATTTGCTGCTGCTTTTTCACCCTCCTCTGTGGATTTCTCATAGATAACTTTACCACCCAGTACCTTTTGAATATTTAAGGCAGTAACTTCATTTGTCCTATCATAGTATTTTATTCTAGTCTCTTGATAATTATAGTGATCTGCATTAGCTATTCTATCTATCACAAACCCATATTTACCCAACTGATCAGACACCTGGCCAGCCAGACCGACCTGACCATTTCCATTATATATCCCCAGACAAATACGGCTGTTTCTGATAAATTCCTTACTCCTGATCAAATTATTTACCACAACGTCTAATTCCTTCTCATCTGCCAGCCAATAACTAGCCCCATTTATATATTTAGGTTGACCTGGTAACATTACCGTTTTAAAATCATTCATATCCATATCCTTAAGCAGATGGATAAAAGGACTAATATCCTGTAATGGAATATTAGTATTAACCGTTTTCTTAACTTCCGTATATATACCAGGGAGTTTCATAACTATATCGGGGCGCAGAACCTTTTTAAACATAGCTTTGATAAACTTCTGCTGTCTGGCCACCCGACCTATATCGCCCTCAATCGATTCCCTATAGCGCACATACTGCAGAGCCTCATCACCATTCAAAACCTGTTGACCGGCAGGCAAGTCTATATATAAATCACCAGCCTTATCAACATAATGAAATGGCTGTGAGACATTAATCTCTACTCCACCAAGGGCATCAACCATTTTAGCAAAACCATTAAAATTTGTCTCAAGATAATAATCAATTGGTACATCCAGAAACAATTCCAGTGTTTTATCTGTTAATTCTATACCTCCAAAGGCATGAGAGGCATTAACCCTATTCATACCATGTCCGGGAATATCAACACGGGTATCACGGGGTATAGATAATAGACCAACATCTTTAGTCTTTAAGTCAATACTGGCGAGAATAATTGTATCTGCTCTTGGTGAACCATTAACCAGGGAATCATAGCCCACAACCAGTATATTTAGTTTAGAACTTTCAAAAGGACTATTTTGTAAGGCCCAGAAATCAGTATTTAGAAAGACTGCAATACTAAACCCAAGTATTAATAATAATATAAATCCACTAAACAACAAAAATCTACGTTTAAAACTACTCATCATAAATCCTCCTTAGGTAGGCATTTCTTAAGGCTAATGTATTAGGATGTATCACTCTATTATGATCAAGATGATACCTTAAAATATGGTTTGTAATGGCCAGAATACCATAATCCAGTCCCTGATCTACTTCTTTTCTTATCTTATCTATACCTGAAAAATCCCTGGAGGGCTCAATAAAGTCTGCAATATATATAATTACAGCCAGTTTACCCATATCAGGACTCCCAATTGTATGATATCTGATGGCCTCAAGTATCTGGCTATCATCTATTCCCAGTTCTTTTTCTACCAGATAAGCAGCAACAGGGGCATGAAGTAACTGATATATGGACATTTCTTCTTGATCAATATACCATGATGAAATTCTAGCCAGCCGCTTTAGCTCTTCCTCACTATAACCCTTGGCATAGTCATGAAGTAAACCTGCAAGATAGGCTTTATCAACAGCCAGGCCTTCTTTCCAGGCGAGTTTTTCGGCAGTAACAGCTACAGCCAGTGAATGTTTAAATCTAGCGGCTGGCAAACATTCTTTTATTACTTCAATAGTTTTTTCTCTATTCACTTTAATCCTCCAGATATAGCTTCTTATTTTCAATATAATTCTTTACTGCTTCAGTAACCTGATATCTGATAGAATCTCCGTTTTTAACAGCCTGTCTTATAAAAGTAGATGAGATATCTATAAAAAAGCTATTCATGATAAATATCCTATCAAAATAAGGAGAATAATCATTTTCTCTCAAGATATTATCAATAGAATAACCTGGCCTCTGAGCAACAATAAAGAAGGCATTAGCCAAAAGATAATCAGGTTCCTTCCAGTTAAAAATATCTAAGAGGGAATCTGCTCCAATAATAAAATAGACCCTGTCTACCCCTTGTTTATTTTTAAAGTAACGCAGGGTATCAGCTGTATAGGATTGACCCTCTTTATCAAGCTCATATCGGGAATAGTTAAATAAGGGATTATCCCTGATTGCTAATTTTAACATTTCTAAGCGGTGATGTGAGGGAAGGATTTGACTATTATTCTTATGTGGAGGAACACCTGCAGGCATAAAAATTATCTTATCAAGGTCAAATCTATTTAAAACCTGTTCAGCAATTAAGAGATGACCTAAATGGACCGGATCAAAGGTTCCCCCTAAAATAGCTAACTCCATATAGCTACCCCCAAAACACCTTTAATATCTTAAAAAACATAAATCCATCTATATTATAATTGAATTAGGCTTGATATTCAAGTTTCATCACTATTCAATTGTTTTATTTTACTGGTAATACAGCCTCCTAACTTACCTGCCTCTTCAGCAGTTAATCCTGCCCAGCCGACTTTTTTTATTTTATCTACCAGACCTAATTCTTCTGCAACCTCTAATTTTAATTTTAGTAATGTAAAATCATCGGTTTTCCTTTCTTTGCTACTCAATCTTATACCCCCAGAGTCAATTGCTTTTTTTATAATTATCTGCTTCTTGTTTTTCTTTAATCATTCTATAAAGATCAACTGTCTCTTCTGCCCTTAGCCCCCTGGCCCGGTTATTCATTAAAATCATCATAATTTCCTTAATCTCATCAGTAGACTCCTTTATTTCACCAATAATATCATTATAATACCTATCCATATCATCTGATTTTTTATCTATCTCCAACCTTATTTTTTCAATCTCCGTCTTCTTCTCATCAAGCCTATTTACTAATTCTTTATAAAGACTATCATCAAGTTTATCAACAGTTTCTTTCATATCAATAAGAGAATCATTTTGCCTATCCCAGTCTATCAAATGATTCTTAAGCCGTTCATTAATACTCCATAATAACCAGCCATAATAACCAAAAATTACTACTATTAAGCCCATGAAGAGAGTATTTGAGTTCCCCATGAGTAATTTCATCATATATTCAAATAGGAACACTCTGCCCCCCTCCTTCCAATAGGAAAAACATACACTATTGTATTCACACGGTAATAATTATGTGCCTGGAAGGTGAGGAACAAATATTATCGTAATTAGTTCTGATACAAAACTATTATACTAATAGGTTTAACAACTACCCTTTCAAATGTCGACTCCAGGACATTTGTTCCAGCCTTTTTGTCATTAACAACTACCAGCCATTCTCCCTCCTCAGGTAGAGAAAACTCCTGTCTTACCCGGTTGGGATTATAAAGTACAACTATATTTCTCCACTGATCATTATTAGCATGATTCTTTAGCCAGAAACCCACTGTATTATGAGGGGTATCCAAAAAACAGAGACTGTTTCTGATCTGGACTGCATTCTCCATCTTAAAGGCAGGATGTTCTTTTCTTAAGGTAACCAAACCTTGATAGTATTTAAACACATCGTAATAAATGGCCTTTCTCTCCCATTTAAGCTGATTAACCCTATCACCAGCCTGATAACTATTATGATTGCCAAATTTAGTCCGCAGTAATTCCTCACCACCCTGAATAAAGGGAATACCCTGTGAAGTAAGTATTATAGCCTGGGCTAACTTATCCATTTTAATTCGGTCATCTTCACTATCATGGAAATTTGATTTATTCAGTTTATCCCATAAAGTTAAATTATCATGTGATGAGACATAATTAACACTTTCACTGGGCTGATCAGTAAAACCCTGTATATAGTCATTATAAAATATACTACCTGTCACACCACATTTAATATTATGTGCCTGGTCTTCTCTCCCGGAAACAAATCCCGTTCCTATACCGTCATTATCACCTTTGATAGCATTCCTAAAATCATCATTAAAAACTGCAATTTTCATTCCCCTCTGTGTACCCTTATGTACCTGCTGTGAATGATCCAGTGAAGATAAACCACCCATCCACGGTTCACCATAAATTAAAATCGAACTATCTATACCATGCAAGGTCTTTTCAATCTCAGAGATAGTTTTTTTGTCATGTAAGGCCATCAAATCAAAACGAAAACCATCTATATGGTATTCTTTTGCCCAGTATTTTACAGAATCAACAATAAATTTACGTACCATAGGTTTTTCAGAGGCAATTTCGTTCCCTGTCCCTGAACCATTAGAATAATTTCCATAAAGGTCAAAACGATAATAATATCCAGGAACCAGTAGATTAAAAGGAGAATCTTCAGTAGCATATGTATGATTATATACTACATCCATGATTACCCCTAAGCCATTGTTATGTAGTTCCTGTACCAGTCTCTTAAACTCTTTTATACGGGTATCATCTGCCGGATCAGTTGTATAAGAACCCTCTGGAACATTGTAGTAATAGGGATCATATCCCCAATTATAATCCATCTTTTGTTTATCATCTACACTAGCAAAATCAAAAACTGGTAACAAATGTACATGACTAATGCCAAGTTCTTTTAAATGGCCAATCCCTGTTTTAAATCCATCCGGAGTTGTAGTATTTTTTTCTGTAAAGGCCAGGTAGGTTCCCTTATTTATCATTCCTGAATTGGGAGAGGAAGAAAAATCTCTAACATGAACCTCATATATAATGGCATCCTGTGGCTGTTTTAATCCTACCCTCCTATCATTTTCCCAGTTCTCTGGATTTGTTCTGTTCAAATCAACAATTAAACCCTTTTTACTATTGGTACTAACCGCCCTGGTATAGGGGTCTATAACTTCATTGATTTTTCCTTTTACTTTAACCCGGTATAAAAAATAATAACCATGCATATCTCCTGGGATTTCCGCTACCCAAGTTCCACAGGTATCTCTATTAAAATCTCTAGTAATTTCCGGTTGCTCATCATTTTCATTTGAATAGACTAACAACTTTATCCATTTAGCTGTTGGAGCCCATACCTTGAAATGTGTTTTTTCTTTAGAATAGTTAATACCAAGGTCCTCTCCCAGATAATATGGGTTGCATTCCACACCCTCATCTTCTGCTAACTCTTCATCCATTTTCCATCTTAATATATAAATGTAGTTTTTACTAAATTTATTCATATAATCAGTCTCCAGAATTCCTTTACCTTTATTTTATCTCCTATAATAAAATTAATACCAGATTTGACTATTAAGTTTTCATCATTATAAAGGAGTTATCTTAGGTTTCTAGAATAAATATAATAGGATTTAAGTAATTATAATCTCAATTATAAATTATGGGGGGATATATATGTTACAGGTCTTTAATGGAAAGATCCCTGAAATAGGAAATGAGGTCTTTATAGCAGCAGGCTGTCAGGTCATCGGTGATGTAAAAATATTGAAGGGATCCAGTGTCTGGTACAACGCAGTGATCAGGGGAGATTTTAATCAGATTAAAATAGGGGCTTTAACAAATATTCAGGACAATGCCGTACTCCATGTGGATAAAAATAAACCCCTTCTTATAGGTAATAACATAACTATTGGACATGGGGCTAAGCTACACAGTTGTAAGATTGAAGATAGTTGTTTAATTGGTATGGGCGCTATCGTACTTAATGGGGCTGTAATTGGAGAAAAATCAATTATTAGTGCCGGAGCAATAATAACAGAAAATCAAAAAATCCCTCCCAGAAGTTTAGTAGTCGGTATCCCAGGAAAGATAATTCGGAAACTAGAAGAACAAGAAATTATAGATATAAGAAAATCAGCTGATGATTATCATAAACTAGCCCTAGAGTACCTGCCATAAAGCAGGTGCTTTTTTGTAGCAGTTAGCTGATAATATCGGAAAATTCTACATCAACCTTATCTATTAGATTCTCAATCTGATAATCCCCACTCCTATTAGCATGATTTTTTTCTAAATCAATAGGTAATTTAATCAAAAAATCACTCCCAGAACCTGGAATACTATCCACTTCAATAGTCCCCTCATGCAGCTCCACTAATGATTTTACAATTGACAATCCAATACCACTACCCTCATTTATACGGCTAAATGTTTCATCTGCCTGTCTAAATTCTTGAAATATTAGAGCCTGCTTGTCCTTCTCTATACCAATACCAGTATCCCTTACTGAAATTATAAGAAAATTATCGTTCTCAGAGATAGTGATAATTATCTGGTCCCCTTTTTTAGTGAATTTTAAGGCATTGGATAAGAGGTTTAAAATTATCCTCTCTATAATTGAAGGATCACATACAATAACCCTGTTACCCAGCTGGCTTTTAATTCTAAATGACCTACCTCTCCTGTTTATTTGGTCATAAACCTCCTCACCAAGCTTATGCATAAGTTTAATAATATCACATTCTTTTAAGTCGAGTTTAAAATCATCTGCCTCTATTCTGGTAAGATCTATTAAATTAGAAAGGAGTTTTAATAAACGAAAACTATTTTTTTTAATACTTTTAAGATAAGGAGTTAAACCCTCATTATAAGCATGTGAATTTTTTTCAAGAAATAACTCTATCATTTTTATAGAAGAAAAAATTAGATTTAAAGGGGTTTTAAATTCATGTGAAAGATTAGCAAAGAATTTGGTCTTTAATCTATTAAAAATTATTTCTTCCCTAATATTATTAACATCTTTCCCCTTTTCTCTGACAATTCCCTGTTCGTCAATCCCTGTCTTTTCCAAATAACTCAAATACCTTAACATCATATCAATCCCTCATTTTTATATTTTGCTAAACAAATGTTCGCATACCTTTCCAATATCATTATAACAAATAAAGAAAATTTTAGCAAGAAACAAATTAATTCTATATCTAACATTTTTTTCTAGGATAATATAAAAATATCTAATTTATATCATCTTATTATGAATTAAAATATTTTTTTTACATATCATAAGAAAAAAAGGAGATGATCAATAATGCAATTAAGAGATATTATGACCAATAATGTACAAACTGTCAATCCAAATTCTAGTGTTAAAGATGCAGCAACAATTATGAAAAATCTAAATGTCGGCTCTGTTCCAGTTTGTGAAGGGAAAAGAGCAGTAGGGATTATAACAGATAGGGACATAGCTATTAGGAATGTTGCCAATAATGGTGACAGTAATACCCCTGTTACCCAGGTCATGTCTAAAAATATGATCTATGGACAACCTGATATGTCTGACCAGGAAGCAGCTACATTAATGGCTGAAAAACAAATCCGCCGCCTGCCGGTCGTAGAAAATGATAATTTAGTTGGGATTGTATCATTAGGAGATTTAGCAGTAAACTCCAGGTCTGACATGGAAGCCGGAGAGGCCTTATCAACTATTTCTAAACCAAGTAAACCTGCAAAATGAAGTTTTAAAACATTAAATTCCGGGATAGATTATTTATAGTCTATCCCGGAATTTAATGTTACACCGATAATAAAGTTAGCAATAATATGACTATCCTAGCTTAATACAACCGTAATAATTTTCAGTCTACCACTTATGCATAATTTAAAACCATATAATTTTTTAAAGAAAACAAATGTAAGTAACGTCTAATGATTACTGTCATTAAATGCAATGGTATTATTTTCTTGTAGGAAAAACAGGATTGATGTAGTAATTTAAACAATAATAAAGAATTAAAGGAGGTGAAAAAATGCGTAAAACTATAGGAATTAGTATTATACTATTTTTTATTATATTTACAACAGTAACTTCCACTTATACTCAGGCATTAAGTGTACATCGTGTAAAATCAGGTGAAGATTTATATCAAATAGCCCATTACTATGGAATAACAGAAAATGAAATAGCATCATTAAACAAACTGAAAAATCCAGATACCATTTTTAATGGACAAGTTTTAATTATTCCAAATATTTATCAGGCAGGTACTTACCGTGTAAAATCAGGTGATACTTTATTTAAAATTTCACAGAAAATTCATATACCAGTTAATATCTTATCACGGACTAATCATATAAATAATGAGATACTATATCCCCATCAATTACTATATATACCTGTCAGATATAGATATCCACTTTATTACCAGGTGAAAGCTGGAGATACAATTTATAAACTTGCCAGAGAATATGGTATTGAAACAACAGAGATAACTGTATTTAATCAAATTAATAGTACAGAACTACACCCTGGGCAAACCCTTAAAATTCCAGTGATTATTCCTGGTGATTCCCCTGGATATAATGGGCCCTATTATACAAGGGATTTTCCAGATACATTCTACCGCTACGGTAATACCAATCAATATAAAATAGCAATAACCTTTGATGATGGGCCAGATGGAACCTACACTCCCTGGATTCTAGATATACTAAAAAAATATAATGTTCCAGCAACTTTCTTTTTAATGGGCAAAAGAATAAACAACTATCCTGGGGTAGTGAAAAGAATAATAGCTGAGGGGCATATTGTCGCCAGTCACTCCTGGTCACATGTTGATTTAACTAAATTATCACCAGCAGAATTATCTCTTGAAATTGATAAAACAGAAAAAACCTTAGAGGGCATTACTGGTTTAAAAACAAAGTTAGTACGCCCCCCATATGGTGCAGTATCATCCACCCTACTGGAACGTATGAAGGGAATTGATTATAAGGTAATTAACTGGACAGTTGATTCAAGGGATTGGTTAGATAGAGATGTTGATCAAATCCTTATTAACACACTTCCAAACATAGATAAAGATACTATAATACTATTCCATTCAGCAGGTGGAGAAAACCATGACCTAAGTGCCACAGCAGAAGTATTACCAGAATTCATTCAGACACTACAAATGCTGGGCTACCAGTTTGTAAATCTAGATGAATTACTAGGAATAAACGTCTATGAATAATTCCTTACTATCAGACAAAACTAAATTCTCTGCATCAAAAAACAGGGTGGTTTTGGACAAACCACCCTGTTTTTACCCTAAGAATATTTTTTTCCACAATGGACAAGATATTAAAAAACAGAGGTGAAAATTCAAATGACAGTACAGGTGTATCTAAATAAAATTGATTTTCCTAAAATAGCAGAACTACAAAACACCGATAATCTTCCAGGGATTGGAGAGAAAATATCTCTGAATATTGATAACAATCAAGAAAGAAATGAGTTTGAAGTAACAGATGTGAAAAAAGATGCAAGTAAAATATATATCTATGTCAATCCAGTACATTAAAGAGTCTGTTCGAAAAGTATCAGTATATACCCGCCGGGGATTATATATCCCTAATTCCGCACACACCTTACGTAACTCATTTTATGCCTACAACAGCGAGCCATAATCTTGCCTGCAGTCCACCACAGCATCTACGTATACGGTACTGCCCTTCACCTGATAAACCAGCAAATACCGATTCGCCATCAGGAGCTTGCGGTATTTACCCGATGGCACCAAAGGATCAGAAAGCCATGGATTCCGCTCTGGAAATTTCTCCAGTGACTTTGCCTTTTCATCAAACTCGGCAATAAGCTGCAGAGCTGCCGTTTCACTGACCTGTGCAAGAAAACGGGAATGAGATACCAGCATCTGAGCCGCCTCGTCGGAGATAATCACTTTATACAACTTACCTTTGCTGTCCATCCAATACCTCCTTGATGGCGTCCTTCATCATATTGGACACCTCATCAATGGAATAATCTTTCTTGCCGCTCAACCTGCCTTCCTCCGCAGCAACCAGGTTTTCCCGAAGGCGCAGCATGCTTTCACGTCTGGCAAAGGCTTCAATATCCATTACCACCAAATCCCCTTCTCCGTTTTTGGTCAGATATACCGGTTCTCCCGACCGCTTGCACAGCTCAGAAATCTCATTGTAGTTTTTTCGAATTGCCGCAGAGGGCTTAATATTCATCATTCCGATCACCTCGCTTTATAGCATTATTATATGCTTATTATATGCTTATTATATGCTTATTATACTACAACAGAGGTGATTTGTAAATCTGAAAGCTTCCGCTAAGTTTTAAAGAGCCTGCTCTATAATAATCTGTAAATTCTCTTTCTTCATATTTCTTTGTCCATGCTGTTCCTTTCAAGTACATCGTCTATCCGAAACAATAATCATATCTGCATTGGAAAAGCAGAGAAACTGCATCATCTCGCTAACTCAAGCAAAAATTTTTTAATTTTTTCTGCAGATTGTAATTTTAAAACACGCTTACTTATTTCATCTGCTTCCTCAACTGTCCATTTACTTAATAATTCCTTAATCCTTAAAATAGAGACAGCACTCATACTAAATTCATCAAGGCCTACTCCCAATAAAAATGGCAGTAATAATTCATCAGCAGCTGCTTCACCACACATCCCTACCCAGATACCAGCTTGATGGGCTGAGTCAATAGTCTTCTTTATCAATTTTAACACTGCCGGGTGATAAGGGGTATACATTTGAGCTACTTTTTCATTAACCCTATCAACTGCTATTGTATACTGAATCAAATCATTAGTCCCGATACTAAAAAAATCTACCTCCTGAGCAATAATATCTGCCTCCATTACTGCAGCAGGCACCTCTACCATAATACCTACCTCTAAATCCTGACTATACCCCTTACCCTCTTTTGCTAGTTCTTTTTTACATTCCCAAAGAATTCTATTAGCCGACTTTACTTCATCAACAGATGAGACCATGGGATACATTATTTTTATATTACCATAGTTACTGGCCGCCAAAATTGCTTTTAATTGAGTTTTAAAAATATCAGGTTGATCAAGACATATTCTGATGGCCCTGTATCCTAAAAATGGATTCATCTCCTTAGGTAAATTTAAACAAGGTAGTTCTTTGTCTCCACCAATATCTAAAGTGCGAATAACTACAGGTTTACCGTCCATTTTTTCAGCTACCTGTCGGTAGACTTCAAATTGTTCTTTTTCACTTGGCAAAGTATCCCGATCCATATAAAGAAATTCTGTCCGAAAAAGCCCTATTCCTTGACCACCATATTCTAAAATAGACTCTATATCTCTTATATTACCTATATTACCACAGACTTCTACCTTTTTGCCGTCTTTACTAAGCGCTTCCTTGTTCTTATATTTTTTTAACCTTTCCTGTTCCTGTTGATATTTCTCTCTCTTTTGTTGATATTCATGTTCTGTTTCAAAATCAGGATTTATAAATACCTGTCCACCATTTCCATCCACTATAATAGTCTGTCCAGAAACAAGCCGCCCCTGCTTGATACTGACAGAAAGTTCTTTACCAACCCCAACTACTGCTGGAATACCCAGAGAACGTGCCATTATAGCTGTATGCGAAGTTCTTGAGCCTTCTTGAGTTACAAAACCAAATACCTTCGCAGTATCAAGTTGGGCAGTATCAGAAGGGCTCAAATCAATGGCTACAACTATTGTATTTTCCTCTAGTTCTGTAGTTGATTTACCCTGTCCACTTAATATTCTGATTAACCTTTTCCCAACATCTTTAATATCTGCCTCTCGAGCCTTAATATATTCATCATCAAGCTCAGCAAACATCTGGGAAAAAAAGTTAATTGTCTGTGCTATTGCTGCTTCTGCATTGATTTTTTCATCTTTAATCTTCTCTTTAATAGGTTCTATAAGTTCAAGGTCATCTACTAACATCAGATGGGCCTCAAATACCTCGGCTTCCTTTTGACCAAGTTTCTCACTGGTTTCTTCCATTAATTTCTTTAATTCAATTTTTGCATTTTCTAAAGCAATGCTTAATCTTTTTAACTCTTTTTCAATATCATCTATTGTCTTCTCCTTAAATTCTATATTATCTTCTGCTTTAAGAAACACTCTACCAATTGCTATTCCTGGTGAAGCAGCTATCCCTTGCATAATATCACTGTCCTTCCTTATCTCATTATTCTTCTTTAGGCAATTCTACTTCTAGATAATTAACTAATTCCTTGATTGCCATTTCTTCATCAGTTCCTTCTGCCTTTAGAATTATTTCCTTCCCCTTGCTTGCCCCTAAACTTAAAATTCCTAAGATACTTTTAGCATTAACCTCTCTATCATTTAAAATTGCTATAATCTCAGAATTAAACCCTCCAGCTTTTTGTACAAATTTTGATGCAGGACGGGCATGTAATCCTGTTTCGTTAGTTATTTTTACTTTTTTTTCTACAGACATTTTAAACCCCTTTTCTTTAAACTTTTTTATTTTTGAAAAAAAATTAGGGCTGTCTCAAAGTGAGATAGCCCTCTGGACTGCTCATAACAGTTTCTTAAAATATTTTGAGACAACTTCAGAATATCTGAATTAAGATACAATATAATTTTTATCACTTTACCACTTCCAGAAATTATATTCTGATGTTGCCCCAACAACGATATTCATGTCTTATATTTTTTTCTGCCCATAAGATTTAAACTTCTCAAACATTATTTTCATTTCTTCATCAGGCAATATTACTGGCTTACCTATTGATTTTGCCCTATAATAAGTCTCTGCAACATATTCCAATTCCTCTGCTGTATTAAATGCATTTTCTATACAATTTGCTCCTGCCAATAATCCGTGGTTAGCTAATAATACTCCATAACGGTCTTTCATTGCCTTAAATGCATTTTTTGCTAGTTCTTTTGTTCCATATGTTGCATATTCTGCACACCTTACATTCTTTCCTGCCAGTGCTATCATATAATGTGATGCTGGTAAATCTCCTCTTAAAATTGAAATAGTCGTTGAATATATAGAATGACAGTGTACTAATGCAAATATATCATTTCTCTTTTCATAAAATATCTTATGCATTTCATATTCACTTGAAGGCTTTCTGTATCCCTCCACTATATTGCCTTCTAGATCCATTACTACAACATCTTCTAATTTGATATCAAAATAATCAATGCCGCTTGGACTAATTGCCATAAGTCCCTTTTCTAAATTATAAATACTTAAGTTTCCTCCTGTACCCTTTGTCAATCCACTTGCAACGAGTTTTTCTCCATATTTCACTATTTTTTCTCTTTCTAATTCTAAAAGCATTTAAATTCCTCCAACTTTAATATATTAATTTAACATTATTATTCTAAGTTAAATCTACGTTCTAACAAAAGAGCAGCAAATACCAATGAAACAATAACCAATTGATGGTTAACAATAAAATCTAATAAATATCGTCCATATGGTCCTAGGGCTAATAAAACAAATTGATAAAATATTCTAATCACATCCTAAAAAAATAATAGTCTTGAATATTCATTCTAATTTTTTAAGATTTCTCCTTTAAAGGCTTTATAAAAGAATAGAACATAACAACTCACAGCAAAAATAGCAAAAACAATTGAAACAATAGTAAACGTATTTCCCAGTTCTGCAAATATTTTAGTTATAAATGGTAACATTAATAGCCATGGTGATAGGTGACCACCAACATCCAGACTAGAAATTTGTGCTGCTCCTTCTGGAATACTAAAATTAGCTGTTTTAGCTAAATCTGTGGTCATAGGTGCTAAGAATGTACCTATAATTAAAAATCCAGCCACAAATATTGTCCCAATTACAACCCCTCTAAATATATTCCCTTTTGACCAACCAGTAGCCCATAATACAAATACAGGTAATATGGCAAGATCTGCAAACGGAAGCATTCTATTTACTCCTATCATACTTAAAACTACAGCTAAAAATAACGTTATTGGAACTAAAAGAAGTCCTGTAGCAACATTAGCAGGATGACCAATTACTGTTGCAGCATCTAAACCAATATATAATTTTCGACCTGGGAAGCGACTATTCAAAAATTCTTTAACACCATCAGAAATAGGAAGTAATCCAGTCATTAATAATTTTACCATTCTTGGAAAAACTAACATTACAGCTCCAAGAGTTATCGAGGTATTAATAATCTTGCTTATACTGCTAGACATATCTACAGCCATATTCGGTGCATAAGCCAAAATTCCAATAGCAAGTCCTATTACAGTACCCAGCATTAATGGTTCCCCCAATACACCAAATCTGTCCTGAATTTTTTCAGAATCAATATTCCAATCTTTTATAACAGGAATTTTATCAATTATTCTGTCAACGACCCATCCAATAGGTGCCCAGGAAACCGTTTCAGTGTGTGGTAAAGAAACACCTGGCATTCCAAAAAATTCCTGAACAACTGGGGCTGTCCAATCTGCTAGTTTAAGAACGATCACTTCTGTTAAAAGCCCAATAATAATCGCTAAAACAAAATTATCGGTTGCAGAATAAACAAAAGCAGATGCAAAGATAAAGTGCCAATAATTCCACAAATCTATATCAAGAGTTTTTGTCCAATTTAAGGCTGCTAAAAGTACATTTAGCAAAATACCTAATCCAAATATCCAAGGAACAAGTGAAGTTGTACCAAATGCTATGGCTGATGAAGCCGGCCAACCAACACCCATTACATCTAATTGTATTCCAATGTTATTTACCATCGCTTTAGTAGCAGGACTTAAAGTCTCTACCATTAAACCAACAACTAAATTAATCGCAATAAAACCCATACCAACTGTTAAAGAAGAACGAATTGCTTTACTTAGCTTTATTCTAAATATCATTGCCATGATAAATAATATAATAGGCATCATAACACTTGGTCCCATATTTAAAATAAAATTTATAAAACTCATAAAATTTGTCATTTTTATTCTCCTCCCTTTCCTGTATTATTTTTAATCATTTAATTCCTTTTCAATTTTATCCAACAGCTCATCCACTCCTATTCCAGTTAAAAAACTCACTCCACTAAATGCTGGTATACCATAATCAGTATTCACTGGTCCATTAACTACAATTACATCAGGTTTTAAATCTTCAATATAATTTTTTGCTTCAGATATTTTACTTTGTTCTAATTCAATATCAATACCTCTTTCTTTTAATCCATTTTCTAATTTATCCATAATTACAGTAGAAGTTGCTATACCAGAACCACATGCAACTAATATTTTCTTTTTTCTTAACATTTTTATCTCTCCTCTTTTTATATCCCTAAGTTTTTCTTTAAAAGTTCAACCAAATTATTCGAATCATCAACTTGGAGCAAATCTTTTACCACTTTTTCATTTTGCATCATTTCTATTAATTTTTGTAAAAATCTTATTTGTTTAGAAGGATTTAGAATAGCGAGTAATAATACAAGACTTACTTCAACCTCTTCTTCATAATCCTCCATAGTAGAAAATCTAACTTTATTTTTTAATAACCCTACTGCTATTGCTGCTTCATTAACATACTTTGACTCTGTATGGGGAATAGCAAAATCAATAAAAGCGCCGTGTAATCCTGTTGGAAATTCCTCCTCTCTTTTTAAAACAGCTTCTTTATACCCTGTTTTTACAAAGCCTTTTTTCAACATATGATCGCTTAATCTTGAAATCACCTCCTCTTTATTATTAAGATCTAAATTTATCTCTACCAAATCACTATTAAGATGAATTTTATCCATTAAGCAAAGCCTCCTTTATTAAGTTAATATCTTTAGTAAATTTAATTAACTCTATATTTTCTTTTAGAATTTTATAAAACTCTTTAAAACACTCAACCCCCAGATCTTTAATAGCAAACATACAAATAACTTCTACTTTATACCCAGACCAATCAAGTGAATTTTCCATAATGGCCAAAGCAGCCTGCGAATAATTAACATATTGGGAATCAGCATGGGGTATAGCTATACCAGAACCAATATAAGTTACCCCCCATTCTTCCCTTTTTTTAACTGCATCCAGAAAACCATCTTTTACCACTCCCTTTTCTTTTAATTTTTCAGCTAGTAATGTAATTACTTCATCCTTCGAATTTACTTTTAATAAGGGGAAAATAATATTTTTATCAATTAATTTATCTATTTTTATATCCTCTTGTTTAAACTCTTGTACACCTACCCTTTCTTTGAAACGCTCTAGGCCTTCTTCGGAAAATATCTCATCTACGCTAAAAAAGATATTAGAATTAAATGACTGGGGTCTTAAATTTCCAATTAAGCCAACAAGTTCTTTTGCAGCTTCAATATCTGCTATAAATTCCTCAAGATCTTTGTTATAAATACCCGTTGTAATTATTTCATATTCTCTTTCTAAATTAAATAATCTGTGTAATAAATAATCTTTAACCTTTAAGGCAACACCCTCACCTGTCATACAATAAATTAATAATACTTTATGCTTTTTCTTATTATATAAATTTGTTGAATTTGATTGATTAATTCTGGCCACTAATTCATTTAAACTTATATCCTTTAGTTTAGACCAGCGAATAGCCTCCATTAACATAACAGTATCTACTCTAGCCACAGCCCTTGTTTTAATTCCTGTTTTTTCTTCAATTATCTCAGCGAAACCAGTTAATGAACCCATATCAACTAATAATAAGATTCCTTTACTATGCTCAATTTTTTTAACCAAAGCAATTAACTTTTTTAAAACCTTATTTGGTGCTTCATTAAAACTCATATTAACTGCTTTTACCTTTGAACCACCCAACAAATAATTGGCAACCTTAAGCATGCTAGAAGCAACCATACCATGAGAAACAATAATAATAGCAATCTCAGATTGATCATTTTCTCTCTCATCTGGGCCAGTTACAGTATTTAAATACATAGTAATATACCCTATTTCATCTCTTGGTATAGTAATATCAGACCTTTTGTTAATAAAATTGATTACTTTCTCTGCTACAGCATAGTTCTGTGGATGTTTTTTTTTGATGTTTTCTAAATCTGGATACTTAATTAATTTACCACTCTTAATCCTCTGCCAAACAGCATCAAGATGAATTGCCAAGGCATACTGTAATTGACTATTCAAAACAAGTTCTGGCAATTCTTCCTGGAGCATAACCATTACTTCATTTATTAGATTATAAATTTTTTCACCAATAACTCCCTTCAACATGTTTTTGTTCTTGTAAAAATCTTCCTTAGTCATGTCAAATAAGCGACTTATCTTCTCTTCTATTCTAAATGTTAATTCTGTATTAATCTTTTCCTGTGGAATTCCAATTCCACTTAATTCCTGATTCTTTTCCTCAATATACTTATATATATCTTCAGTTACATTATAGATATTTTTTTCTTGAGAGGTAATCAAATTTCTATCCAGGGCAGGTTCAACCTTAATATCATCTCTTAATAAATTCCTGATTTCCTCTCTATCTACAGATTCATTAAGAAAACTCCTTCTAATTTCTGAAGGTAATATATCTAGCGAAATTTCCACCTGACTTTTAACCTCAGTAACAAAAAACAGATAGGCTTTAGCACAAATAACTTTTAGATTACTCTCTAATTGTCCTATATTATTAACTGGAGTATAAGCTAATAATGCCCTGACAGCTTCATATTTTAAAATAATTTTCCTCTTTATTTGTTTACTTTCACGGGCAATAAATAACTTAATAAAATCAAGCTTTTCCTGCAATTCTCTTTTCTTTAATGATGGCAATTCAATTATTAGGGGTATTCTACGCCTAAAAGTAGCTAACAAACTAGACTCGATATCTTCTGTTGTAGCTGCAATAATCATAAGATTTACTTTGTGCTCAGTTTCAGTTTCACCTAACCTCCGATATTTGCCGTTATCAATTACATTAAATAACATCTCTTGGCCTTCTGGTGATAAACGATGGACTTCATCTAAAAATAAAATACTATTATTAGCTTTACTTAAAAGACCATCCTTATCGTTTGAAGCACCTGTAAAAGCTCCTTTGACATGACCAAATAAATGTGAATATAATAATTGAGGATTATCTGCATAATCTGCACAATTAAAAACTACAAATTTGTTTTCGGAAATTTTTCTATTTTGAGCAGCAAATTCAAACATCTTTCTTGCTAAATAACTTTTACCAACTCCGGACTCACCAGTAATTAAAGTATGTAATCCATATGGTGGATAAAGTACTGCCGCCTTAGCTTGTTGAATCTGAGGTTTCAAAGTTCCATTATAACCAATCACTGTTTGGAAAGGGTCTTCAATATTAGAACCATTTTTTTTATTTTTTATTTCTTTATTTTCTATTTCCTTTTCCTTTTTATAAAATGGACTTTTTATTTTCTTTATTTCTTGGTCAATGAGATAACGTGAGGCATTATATCCCTTTTGTTGAATAACCTTAGTTAGTTCACGAATAGAAATATTAGATTGTTTTTTTATAATAGAACGTATTTCTTCAACTAAAAAAGGTTTCAATCGTTCTTTAGACGATTTAATATTTAATTTTTGTCTAGTTACTGTTACTTTCTCACGACTAACATTTAATTTTAAGGCTAATTGTTGATCAGTTAAAGGATTTTTTTTATCCTCATTACTAAGCAGTTTTTTAATCTTTTTGTTAATTTCCATTTCAAATCCCCTTTGCTTTATTATAGTTGCAAGTCTTATACCAGGTTTCGGAATAAAATGTTATAGAAAATATTTTATATTTAAAACTGTTGTTATATCAGAAATACTGAAAAAAAATAATTTTCAAAATTTAATTTTAAAAACATTTTCTCCCGTTTTACTAACCTGGTATTTTATGTTTTTCAACAATAAATGCCATAATCCTCCCCTAAAATTTTGCTTTTTTATTAAACTATTTAATTCAATAGAGTTTAGCAAATAACTTTTTATTTTGATTTACAGTTTTTTCTTCATTAATTATAGAAACACAATTTTTATACTAAAAAAAGTGTGCAAAAAAATGCACACATTCTTAGTAAATATTTTATTTTTAGAATTTAATAAAAAAATAAATTATATTATAAATCAATCCTCAACCCCACCACAGTCAAGTGCCCGGTCAATCCTTTCACCTATCGGAGGATGTGAGGCCTTAAAAATAAGTTTATATTTATTATATTCTAAAGCTGACAAACTTGTATCAGCCAGTTTAGCCATGGCTGAAGCAAAATATCGGGGATTGGGTATTTTTTTCAAAGCAAAACCATCAGCTGCCCTTTCAAATTTCCTGCTGAAATAGAGTGAAATAGGTGAAAAAAGCCAGGACAATAATAAGAACACTATTAAAATTAAAGGCAGGGTATATACAGCATACATATTTTTATAGCCAACCCAGGTAAATACTAAAGGCCATAGATTATACATAATGTAAGATAATAAAAAGATAAATAGTGTTTGTATCAAGATATTTTTAAAAATGTCTTGATGCACGTGATGCCCCAATTCATGTGCTAAAATGGCTTCAATTTCATCACCACTATAATTATCAAGCAGATTATCACCCAAAATTATCTTCCTGGTACTCCCCAAACCTATCACCGCTGCATTGGCATAATTAAGCTTACTACTGAGATTGATCTGGTATATCTCATCTATTTCTAACCCAATATCTTCTATAAAATCCTTTACTCTCTCTTTTAACTCCCCTGCTGGATAGGGTTCCAGTTTGAAAAACAGAGGGAGTAAAACAATAGGAAATAAAAAAGTTACAATCAAGAGAAACATAATACACCCCAGAGCAAAGAAAATCCACCACTTCTCTGGATAATTAGCTGTTAAATAGAGAAAAAAACCTCCCCCCACCGAAACAACAATAATATTCAAAATCAGGCCTTTTAAATCATCAATAATCCATCCCTTTACTGATTGCTTAATAAGTCTATATCCCTCATTTAAACGATAGGACAAATAATAAGCTATTAACAGTGAGTACAATTCATAAAAAAACAAAATAATGCCTAAATATACAACTAAATTTATAACAATACTATCAGTAAAAACAAAAATAAAATCATAAATCTTTATTTCCAATGAAAAAGAGAAAAATAATATCCAGAACAAAAGATTTCCCACCAGGAGTAATACATCATTCCTATCTTTTTTCCTGTTATATTCTTCAGCAAGCTTCCTTCTTTTTGAATCATAAATATCCTTTAATTTAGTCATCTTTAATACCACCTAGTAAAAAATTATATTCTTCTATAATTATATACCTAGCCAATTAATTTTTGCAAGAAATTAGAAAAATTATTCACTACTTGAGGATTAATATCATACATTATATTAACAAAAAAAAGGAGGTCAGCAAAGTCAATGAGTGTTTGTTACAATGATTGTGCTTTCATTCTCTTTCTAATCTTAATCCTGCTGCTTTTAGGTAATACTGATTAATAAAACTTATAATCTAACAAATGCATATTGATAAAAGGAGGTGTACATATGGGCGACTTTAAAGACAACAACTGCTTATGCTTAATCCTTATTATTCTTGTAATCTGCTGCTGCTGCGGTGCTTTTTAAAAAATTAAAGTAAAAAAGAATACAATTTCAAGCAATTAAAAAAACAATAGACCAGTTATAATTAACTGGTCTATTGTTATATTTGATATACAGTTAATTTATATTTAAAATATCCTTAATTTCTTTCCTGATTTTAGAAGTATCACAGTTCCTATAATGTTTAATCTCCTGTTTATCTAAATCCTTTAAAGCACGGTGTATATCCTGCCCACTAATTTTGTTTAAAGTATCCAGTATGGCAAATTCATTCACAGTATTAATACCTGTTTCCAGTGAATCCAGAACAGCCTTACTAAACTTGTAGGGATTAGCAGTTGAATCAATAATTACTGGGATATCCTCAGCTAAATTTTGTCTATACTTTTGATAGACTCTGATCCCAACTGCTGTATGTGTATCTACAAGGTAATTATAATCCCTAAATACCTTTTTAATTGTATTTTTTGTTTCAGTTTCACTGGCATATTCTCCTACAAAAATCCCTGCTATCTTTTTTCTCGTAGGATCATCTATCTTAAAACAGCCCTTATTCTTTAAATCATCATACCATTTATTTATTTTATCTGCATTATGTCCAGTTATTTCAAAAAGAAAACGTTCGAGGTTTGATGAAATCAATATATCCATCGAAGGACTGATTGTTTTTATGAAATCACGTTCAAGATTATACTCACCTGTTCTTAAAAAATCAGTGAGTATTTTATTATCATTTGAAGCACAGACAAATTTATGGACAGGCAAACCCATCCTATAGGCATAATATGCAGCCAGGATATTACCAAAATTACCAGTAGGTACTGTTATATCTATCTTTTGACCCTTACTTATTACATCATCTCTTAATAAAGAGGCATATGCAGCAAAATAATATATTATCTGCGGCACAAGCCGTCCCCAGTTTATAGAGTTTGCCGAAGAAAATTGATAACCCTGCCTACTTATTAAGGAATTAAAATCCCTATCAGCAAATATCTCTTTAACACTATTCTGGCACTCATCAAAATTACCTTCAACAGCAACAACATAGGTATTACTACCGGTAGTTGTCGTCATCTGAGCTTCCTGTATTTTACTAACTCCTTCTGCTGGATAAAACACAATAATTCTGATACCGGGAATATCTTTAAAACCCTCCAGGGCTGCTTTCCCTGTATCACCAGAAGTGGCAACCAAAATAACTACTTCTTTACTGAATTCTGCTTTCTGGAGGGCTTTAAGTAAAAGATGAGGCATTAACTGTAAAGCCATATCTTTAAAAGCAGCTGTTGGTCCATGCCACAATTCCATAATATATATATTATCATCCAAATTAAGCACCGGAGCCATACCATCAGAGGTGAAATTTTTTTCATTATATGCTTTTCTAATACAATCCTCTAATTCAGATTCCTGATAATCACTTAGAAACTCCTCTAAGACCATTAAGGCTATCTCCTGATAAGTATTATCCTTCATATTATAGATAGTATCCTGGCTAAAAATAGGAACCTTTTCTGGTACAAACAACCCACCAGCAGGTACCATGCCCAGTCTAATGGCCTGGGCAGCCTCTACTGGCTGGTAATTCCCCCTAGTACTAATATATTTCATAACCATAACATCCCCTCTACTCATTTGCTCGTTTTGCTTAATTATATCAAACTTAACTATACTTTTAAACAACAAAATTTCTCGTTTAATATAAAAATTTTTAAATTCTTGATAAAAAATATATATTGGTAAAAGATAATATTATGATAACACGTTTCTTAATTTACGGTTTTAGCGGCTGGTGTATCGAAATATTCTGGACAGGTCTGGGGTCATTATTAAGGGGGGATATCAAACTTAGGGGCTGGACATATCTCTGGATGTTTCCAATATATGGACTTGCTATAAGCCTGGAACCAGTCCATAATTATATAAGGGATTGGCCGATTATATTAAGAGGGGGGATCTATACCATAATCATTTTTATGATCGAATACATCACAGGATGGGCCATTAAAGAAAGCGCTGGTTTATGTCCCTGGGATTATAGCAATACTCCATTTTCCTTGAATGGTTTAATCCGCCTTGATTATGCTCCTGCCTGGTTTATAATAGGTCTTCTCTTTGAACAATTACATGATACTATTGCAAATATAAGTATATAGATAGTCAGCTCCCTTTGATTTAACAAAGGGAGCTCTTTAACAATTATTAACTTTGCTTAACATCGTTTAACCAAATTAACTGCTTCTCTGGCTATATTATCAGCAGATATACCATAATACTCAAACAACTCTAACTGTTGACCGGCTATTGCTGGCTCATCAGGGATAGCAATCATCTTCATAGGGACAGGATAATTTTGAATAACAGTCTGTGCTATAACTGATCCCAGTCCACCATAAATACTATGCTCTTCTACTGTCAAGATACAAGCTGTTTCTTGAGCAGCCTTAATCACTGCCTTTTCATCAAGGGGTTTTAAGGTATGCATATTTAAAACCCTGGCTTTAATCCCTTTTTCTTTAAGTAATTTACTACTATCCACTGCTGACTTTACTGTTTCACCAGTTGCTATAATTGTTAAGTCATCACCTTCAGTTAGTGTTAATGCTTTACCTATTTCATAATCAAAATTAGCCGATTGATGTATATCAGGGACAGAATTTCTCCCAACCCTGATATAAACAGGACCACAATATTTTAACAGTTCATCTGTCATTTTTTCGGTTTCATAACGATCTGCAGGAAGAATAACAGTCATATTAGGTATTGCCATCATAACAGCTATATCCTGTAGAGCATGATGTGACATACCTAATGGTCCATAACTTAAACCACCACTTATCCCAACCACCTTGACATTAGTATTGGAATAGGCTAAATCAACTTTTATCTGTTCAATACTCCTCATTGATAAAAATGCAGCATATGAAGCAATAAAAGGGAGCTTGCCAGAAGATGCCAGTCCAGCTGCTATTCCTACTATATTTTGCTCAGCTATACCTACTTCAATTAACTGTTCAGGCAATTGTTCTCCAAACTTTGCCATTGAAGCAGAACCCCTGGAATCACTGGTTAAAACAAGTATATCTCTATTCTCTTTCCCTCTTTTAATTAAGGTATCACAAATTATTTGTTTATTTGCTATTTTATTCACCTAAATCACCTTCCTGAGAAGACAATTCTAACAAGGCCTTTTCCAGCTGTTTTTTATCTGGAACTTTATGATGCCAGGCAGCTTTATTTTCCATAAAGGAAACACCTTTTCCTTTTATGGTGTTGGCGATTATAATTGTAGGTTTATCTTTCTTTTTAGGTGTTGAATTAAATACCTTTAGTAATTCATCTATATCATGGCCGTTTACTTCAATTACTTTCCAACCAAAACTCTGCCATTTTTCTTTAAAAGGCTCCAGAGACATGATATCTTCTGTGTTACCTGTTATTTGTAATCTATTACGGTCAATTATCCCTATTAAATTATCCAGTTTATAATGAGAAGCAGCCATTGCTCCTTCCCAGATAGAACCCTCAGCCTGTTCACCATCTCCCATTACTACAAATACCCTATAACCCTTTTTATCAAGTTTAGCAGCCAGTGCCATACCAACAGCAATTGGTAGCCCATGCCCTAAAGCACCTGTATTCACCTCAACACCAGGTACTTTATTATTGGGGTGCCCTATAAGCCTGGTTTTAAACTGACAAAAAGTATCCAATTCTTTTTCTGGAAAATAACCTAAGTCAGCCAGTATACAATAATATGATTCTACTCCATGTCCTTTGCTTAAAATAAATCTATCTCTTTCTTCCCAGGTAGGGTCTTTTACTTTATAACTCATAACCTGATAGAATAATGTTACTAATATATCAACATTTGACAGGGATGATCCAGTATGCCCCATATTTGCATTATAAATCGTCTTTAATAAACTCCTTCTTATCTCTATTGATTTTAATAATAGACTATTTTCCATTAGAATCTTCCCCTTTTAATTATTAAGATCTGTTACGCTTTCTTACTAAATCAATGATAACCGCTACTAATACTACCAGACCTATTATGACTCTCTCCAGATAAGAAGATACGTTTAACAATACAATACCATTTGACAAAACACCCATTAAAATTGCTCCAATTAAGGTGCCTAAAATTGTACCTTCCCCACCACTTAATGAAGTACCACCAATAATAGCAGCTGTAACTGACGGCATTAACCAGCTTGCACCAATTGTAGCCTGTCCTGCATTTGCTCTGCTGACAAATATTATTCCTGCCAGGGCAGCCAGAGCACCTGCTATCGCGTAAACACTAATTTTAATTTTGTCAACCTTAATACCAACTAATTTAGAAGCAGATTCATTTCCACCAATAGAATAAATATAACGCCCAAAAGGTGTATTCTTCAAAATATATATTAAAATTAATGATATAATTAATAAGATTACTACTGGTACAGGAACAGGACCAATCATTCCCTGTCCAAGGTATTTAAAAGAAGTTGGTATCCCTAAGACAGGATACCCCTTGGTAATAACTAAGATAAGACCTGCAAAGGCTTCACCGGTTGCCAGGGTTACTATAAAGGGATTTAGTCCTATTTTAGCTATAAAAACCCCATTTATTATACCAAAAAACATACCACATAACACAGCAAGCAGTGTGCATAAATACGGATTTAATGGAGTACTAGTCATTAATATAGCACCAAGAATACTTGACAAACCAGCAATAGAACCAACAGATAAATCTATACCACCAGTGATTAAAACAAGTGTCTGCCCCAGGGCTACAAGTGCAACAAATGATGCCTGTCTAACAACTATACCCAGGTTATACTGATTTAAAAAATTAGGTGTAGTAATACTTAAGAGTGCACTCATAATAATAAGGGCTAACAATATACCACTTTCTTTAAAGTGCAGCAATTCTTTTACTTTTGTTAAATTACTATGTCTTTTTAATTCCATCTTCAAATAACCCTCCTTAGCTTAGCTTAAAGCAATACTCATTATTTCTTCTTGGGAGGTTTTATTGCTTTCAACCTCTCCTTTTACTAATCCTTCATGCATAATTAATACTCTATCAGCAACATCAATTACTTCCTGTATCTCAGAAGAAATAAAAATAATAGATATCCCTTCTTCAGTTAGCCTGTGTAATAATTGATATATTTCACCCTTGGCATTAACATCTATACCCCTTGTTGGTTCATCTAAAATTAATATTTTAGACTCAGCCATCATCCAGCGAGACAAAATAACTTTTTGCTGATTACCACCACTTAAATTTCTAATCAACTGTTTATAAGACGGTGTTTTAATCCTCATTTTATTTATATAATCTTCAACTACACTTATTTCTTTTACTTTATTTATAATACCTTTATTAGTAAAATTATTAATAACCGGCATAGTCATATTCTCAGCAATATTTAATATTGGGAATAATGCGAGTTCTCTTCTTTCTTCAGGAACATAACCAATACCATTTTTTATACCTTCCCAGGTATGATTATGATCAACCCTTTTTCCATTTATCCTTACTTCTCCATCTTGAGGTTTGGTAACACCAAATATACAGCTTACTAATTCTGTACGCCCTGCCCCTACCAAACCGGCAATACCAAGTATCTCACCTTTATAGAGCTTAAAACTTATATTATTAAACTCATTTTTACGGCTAAGGTTATCAACTTCAAGGACTCTCTCTTTATTTTCATAGTCAAAACATTTTTCGGTTTTCATTGTTTTGACATCCCGCCCGACCATATACTTTACCATCTCATCTTTAGTTGTATTATGAGGGTTCAATTCCTTAACTTTATTTCCATCCCTTAAAACAGTTATTCTATCAGCAATTTCAAGAATTTCTTCTAATCTATGTGATATATAAAATATAGATCCACCATTAGATGTAAAATTATCAATTATATTAAAAAGCATCTCTGTTTCTTTAATTGTTAAACTGGCAGTTGGTTCATCCAGAATTAATATTTTAGCATCAAAAGCAAGTGCCCTTGCTATCTGTACTATTTGCTGCTGGGCTACAGACAAATCTTTAACCGGTATATTAAGTTCTATCTTCTCACCTATTTTATCAAGTATACCCTCTGCTCTCCCCCTCATTTTCTTCCAGTCCAGGATATACTTTTCAATCTTACAGGGTTCCATACCAAGAAGAATATTCTCAGTTGTTGAAAGGAAGGGAACCAGATTTAATTCCTGTGGTACTATTCCTATTCCTAAAGTTTGAGCTGTTAACGGATTATCTATCTTAACCTCTTTATTACTCAAGTATATTTTTCCATCTTCGGGAGAAAACATGCCAAATATTATATTCATTAAAGTGCTTTTACCAGCTCCATTTTCACCAATTAAAGCATGTATCTCCCCTTTTTTAAGGGTCATACTTACATTATTTAGAGCCTTAACTCCTGGAAAAGATTTAGATATATTTTTGATTTCCATTACTACATTATTAATTGAAATCACTTCCTTTCCCTTTACAATAATCTCATACCGATCATATATGATCGGTATGAGATAAAAGTAAAATTAGTTTAAATCACTACCAGTAATTACTTTTGAACCAGTAGGGTGTTCCTCTGGTATAGTATGGTTTTGATTCATTGCCACCAAATATTTTACAGTCCAGTAACCAATTTCCCATTGACGTTGAATTTTAACAGCATCAATAACACCTTTTTGGACATATTGAATTGTTTCATCTAGATCATCCATACCAACAATGTGAACTTTCCCTACTAAACCTGCATTTTCCACAGCACGTGCTGCCCCTATAGGATTTGTAGCATTACAACCAAAGAAACCATCTATATTAGGGAAGGCTTGAATTATATTTTCAGTTAATTCCATAGCCTTTTGTAGTGAATCATTATCAGGTCTTTCAGTTACAATTTTTATATATGGATACTGTTCAATTGCAGCTTTAAAACCATTTACACGCCCCACATGATTTGGTGCACTTAATGTACCACTCAGGATAGCTACTTCACCCTTATAATTTATTTTTTTGGCCAAAAATTCTCCAAGTACATAGCCATCTTCAAAATTTTTGTCATGTCCAATATAACAAGCCCTTAGACTATCAGGTGCATCTGTATCAAAAGTAACCACATTTAATCCTGCATTTACTGCATCATTAATAACCTGAGTATTAGTGGCAGGGTCTAAGACTGCTATTGCCATTCCATCTGGACGGGCACTAATATTTGCTTCTATTTTTTTCATATGAGCAGTTATTTCTGCAGTTGGTGGTGCATCCCATTTCAGATCAATTTTGATCCCCTGGTCTGCAAACTCTTCGATGGCTTTTTCAGCACCAGCTCTAACAACATCATACCAGGGATGAACAACTTTAGGGATAAAGACAAATTTAAGGGTCTTATCTACTGGTTCTAATAAATCTTCCTGATTAAACCCAGCTGCCAAAATTGAAGTGGAAATAAATATCGTAGTTAAAATAACTCCTAAGATAATAATAAACCGTTTGCTTTTTAACAAAAAAATCACTCCTTTTAAAATTTGAGTTTTAACCGCTTATTACTTTTCCAATAAAATATCACAGAACATATAGGGCTTCCCCTATAACTTTTTCCATATCACCTCCAATTTTTTAAAGTTTCCCCCTTTATATTCTTATATTAATTATAGGCAATTTTTTTGGTAAAATTTGTTATAAATTAAAAATGGACACCCAGTATTCATTAAAATAGAATACAAGGCGTCCATGACCTTTTAATTATGCCTATGCCGTTCATGAGCATAGAAAAATATTAAATTTTATAAAATCATTATATCGTAAAATAATCAATATATCAAACAACAGTATCTCTATTATCAAGCAATAAAATTGATTATATCCTATTTGCAGATAAATACGAGTTTTTATTCATCAATTTGCAATAATTTATCAGCTTTTATAATTTCTTTTGCAGTTACAACTAGCTTTTTATTATTATTTCTGCTTTTTTTCTGTAAGGTTTTCATTGCCTGACTTTCCTTTATATTATATTTATCCATCAAAATGCCCTTCGCCTTTTCAATATATTTTCTAGCTTCAAAGGCTGCCTGTGTTTCCTGTAATTCTTTTCTCAATGATAGAAATTCTTCAAACCTGGCACTAGCCATTTCGATAGCAGGTTGTAAGTCTTTTTCGTCTATTGGTTTTACAAGATAACTAAAAGCCCCGGCTTTTTTAGCCCTATCTATTAATTCCTTATTATAATACCCGGTTACTACAATACTGGGCATGGGATAAAGCTCATTTATCTTTTTTATTGCATCTATACCATCTAAAACAGGCATATTAATATCTATAATTAATAAATCCGGTTTTTCCTTTAATGTTATTTCAACTGCTTTTTTCCCATTAGTAGCCTCACCAATAATTTCATGTCCTAATTCCTCTACCATTTCTTTAATACCCATCAAAACCATATATTCATCTTCTGCTACTACTACTTTCAAATAATTATCTTTGTTCATAAAATGTCCCCCCTAATATGATATCATTCCCATTTAGTAAGTGCCAGCTTATCCTCTGGTAGTATAATCTCAACTACAGTACCCTTATTATTTTTGAAGTCAATCTGACCCTCAAATTCATTCAAAATAATTGACTGGACAATTGAAATTCCAAGACTATTTAAATTATCTATATCAAACGATTCTGGTAATCCATGCCCATTATCACTAACAAGCAGAACAATATTATTGTTTTGATTTTTACAGCTTACCCTTACAATCCCTTTATTTTGGTTTTTAAAGGCATGTTTATAACAGTTATTAATTAATTCATTTATTATTAATGCTATAGCTGTAGCCTTATTATAGGGGATAAAAATATCATCTAATATTAATTTAATATTAACTTTTTCGTTATTATTATAAAATTTAGTGATTATCTTTATTATCTCTTTGAAGTTTATAATACTTCTTCCCTGCTTTTCTCTAGAAAGGAGGTCATGTACTGCAGCAATACTCTTTATCCTGGAAATAATATCATTTATTATATCATCTATTGTTTTTGAGGAATCTTTTTTTGTAAATTTTTTCTGTAACTTTATAAGACTTATAATAGTCTGTAAATTATTTTTTATACGATGATGACTTTCCTGCAGAAGGGCTGAATTACCCATCAATCTGGTATCTTCGATAGCAATAGCAACCTGTCTGGCAAAGGTCGATAGATACATTATCTCTTTTTCTGAATGGGCATAGTAGTCCCGGTAAGAAATTTGTATTAACCCCGTTATATGCGACCTTATTAAGACAGGAACACAAATAATTGTCTTTATATTTTTGAGGTTGGTAAAATAGGCCTTAAATTCCCTATCATTATCAGTTGTATAGTATGACTCATTTTCTTTAATTATATCAATAACAACATTTCTTTTTAGTTTGGCATCAATATCCTTAGATTTGTTATAATCAACATAATCTATTACAGAATCTGTTTCTTCATCTATTAAATATATTATACAATTATCAGAGTTCATAACCTTAGTTATATGATTGACTAAAAATTTAAGTACATCCTCTAACTCATAATTTGAAGTGAGAAATTCTGCTGCTTTAAATACAACGTTTAATACCTCTAAACTATAATGATCAACGTCTTCATTTTTACTCTCCATTCTATTCCAGCCGGAGATTAAGTTTAGTAGTTTTCGGGGATTGGCTTTAGCTTCACTACTTTCCATTGTCCCAACAATAATCCCTCTAGATAGGACCGATATTCTATCAGCAATTTTCAAGGCCTCTTCCCATTCATTGGTTACATAAATAATACTGGCTCCTCTTTTTTTCATTTTATTAATTATTTTATATAATAAGATAATTGATTTAGCCCCTAAATTATCTGTAGGTTCATGCATTATGATAACTTCAGGTTTGATTAGATATAACTTAGCAATAGCCACTATTTTCTGTTCTTCATTAGATAATTCATAAACCTTTTTATTATAGTCTATTTTCACATTAAGTTCGTCAAATAGCTGCTTAGCCATTCTATTGATTTTTTTCCAATCGATTGAAGGAGAATACTTTTTTGAAGGGTAGTTTAACAAAAATAAATTTTCTGCTACAGTAAAATTATCAATTAATCCTACATCATCACTTAAATAAGATATCTTATTATTCTTCACTTCATTTAAATGTAAGGTAATATTTTTATTTTTAATATAAATCTGACCCTGTTCATAATCACCGGAGCCCAACAAAAGTTCATAAAAGGCTTTTTTACCCATACCTTTTTCTCCAACTAAAGCATGTACTTCCCCTTTCACTAGGTCAAAATCTATTTTTTTTAGTGAGTAACCATCCTGATTTGTTCCTGATAAACCCTTTATCTCAAATATAATTTGATTCATAAACTCACTCCTATTTGTACTACAAATAAGAAAATTTAAACAAAAGAATTAATAAAAATGAATAGCCCATTTACACATTTCTACATAAAAATACAAAATATGATATATTACTTTAAAAAATTATAATATCATATAATCAATTAAATTACTAGCCTAAAGAGTGTCAAATAGTGCAAAAAATCCCCCGGCATTTTTAACCCGGAGGATTTTAAACTCAACCCTGAATAATTTCAATATCATAACCATCTGGGTCACTTATAAAGTAATAAGCATTTGAACCCTCACTAAGACTTGTAATTTCCCCTACTTTATAACCCATATCCTGATGCTTCTTATATGATTTCTGTAAATCATCAACTGTTAAAGCTATATGACTATACCCATTACCTATTATATAGGGTTCTTTCTGGTCATGATTATAGGTAAGCTCTAATTCAAAGTCACCTTCATCTGCCTTAAGATAAACCAGGGTAAAATCACTAAACTCTTTTCTCCTGGATTCCTTTAACCCCAAGGCATTTTGATAAAATTCAATAGATGCTTCTAAATCCATCACCCTGATACATGAATGAACAAACTTATAATCCATTATTTAATTCCCCCTTATAAAGATTAGATGGAACTATATTAAATCTATATAATACATTTTCTAAATATATTTCCATATTCCTGCTTTTTAGAGGCATTTTTCAAATTAATATCTCACTAGCCAATAAAACTATTCTTCAATAAAACCTACTATTTTTTCTGGGGCAATAAGCCGGTCATCAAATAAAACAATCATTGTTTCCTGTGTTAATTTCACATCTTCAACCCCGGAAATATCCAGTAGTGTTTCTTTTTTCTCTGTATAATCAGATTCCTTATCAAGGTTAAAATATACCTTTGTTAAGATTTCCTTTGCCTGACATGAGGCATTACAATTTAAACAATCTACCATTTTATAAATCACCTGTTTCTTTATTTTTTTTGTTTCTTTTTTATCCTCTGTAAAGATTCCCTTCTATCTTTAAACCAGCTGCGATGAATATCCTCTTCAACCAGATTATTTGTTAAAATATCCAGCAGATCACAATGCAGTACAGAATCAGGTTCTATTTTTTTTATTAGCTTCTTATAATCATAGATGGCCATAGTTTCAATTACATAATTATAATAAAAAAAGTTTACCGTACCAAAGAGTGGGGTAAGCTTGCCAGGTAGTAATCCTGTTATATATGAGAGCAGACTATCAATTTTTAAGGGTTTACTCCCTAATCTGATGATAATATCTTTAAACATCCGAGCATGGTTCAACTCTATTTCTGCTATTTTTAAGAGGACATGTTTAATATAATCATCATTACTCTGTTTGGCTTGATTAACATACAGGTCAATTTGTCCCATCTCTAAAGTATAGAACCAGTTTAACCATCTAAGTAAAACTTTATCATTCAAGATTATAGACCCCTTCTGGCTTATAATTACATGCAAACTATATTGCTTGGATTATTAATACTATTTATTATACCCAAATAATGAGAATAATCCTCTCAAAAACCGGTCATTTACCTTTTTTAGGCCTGATTAAAGCCTTTTGATGATAACCAATTAGATCCTGCCGGCCTGTTAATTTTAAAGCCTTATAAACCAGCTGATAATTCCGGGGATAATGATACTGAAGTAATGCCCGCTGCATCTTCCTCTCCTCATTGGACCTGGGAACATAAACACTTTTCATTGTTCTGGGGTCATACCCTGTATAATACATAGTTGTAGAAAGTGTACCAGGGGTAGGATAAAAATCCTGTACCTGTTCAGGATGATGGTTAATATTTCTTAAGTATTCTGCCAGTTCAACAGCAGATTCCAGGGTACTGCCAGGATGGCTTGATATAAGATATGGAATTAGATACTGTTCTTTACCAATCCCCTTATTAATCCTATAAAACTTTTTACGAAAACCCTCAAAAACTGCATTAGCTGGTTTTCCCATCAGTTCTAGAACATCACTGGCAATATGCTCAGGTGCTACCTTCAACAGGCCACTAATATGGTGTTGACATAGTTCCCTGAAAAAACTATCATCACCATCAGCCATAATATAATCAAACCTTAGGCCAGACCTGATAAAAACCTTTTTGACCCCTTCTAAATCCCGTAGGGTACGCAAAATATCAAGATACTCACTATGGTCTATTTTCATATTCTGACACGGCGAAGGGAAAAGACACTGCCGGTTTAGACAGGATCCCTTAGTTAATTGGCGGCTACAGGCCGGGTTTCGAAAATTTGCAGTTGGGCCGCCGACATCATGGATATATCCCTTAAAGTCACTGTCAGCTATAATTTCCCGGGCCTCATTAAGGATAGACTCCTTACTCCGACTAACTACTGACCTACCCTGATGAAAGGACAGGGCACAGAAGGAACAGGAACCAAAACACCCCCTTGAGCTCGTAATACTATATTTTACTTCTTTAATAGCCGGCACCCCACCCTGTTTTTCATAAATCGGGTGATAATTACGCTGATAAGGTAAGGAATAAACCAGGTCCATCATCTTCCTGTCCAGGGGCTTAGCCGGGGGATTTTGCACCAGATATCGATTATCATAACTCTGTACCAGTATATTCCCCCTGATCGGGTCCTGCTCATCATACTGTTTCTTAAAAGAGCGGGCATATTTCTCGTTACTATTGCTAACCCCTTGAAAAGAATCTATCACCTGATAACCGTATAGTTCATTAATATCATCTACAATATAGACTGTACCCGGTATATGCCTGATATACTTTATATCCAGACCACTAGCTAAATTCTCAGCTATCTCCAGAACCTGTCTTTCCCCCATACCATAAACTAATAAGTCAGCCCTACTGTCAAACAAAATAGAGCGCCTCACCTTATTATCCCAGTAATCATAATGGGCAAATCGGCGCAGACTGGCTTCAATCCCTCCAATTATAAGCGGGGTATCTTTAAAAACCTCTTTTAGCCTATTACAATAGACTATTGTTGCCCTATCAGGCCGCCTCCCACTCCTGCCCCCCGGAGAATAGGCATCATCCCTTCTTCTTTTTTTATTTACTGTATAATGATTAACCATTGAATCCATATTACCGGCTGTTACCAGAAAAGCCAGACGAGGAGTACCAAGTTTCTTAAAATCATTAGTACTCCTCCAGTCCGGCTGTGGAATAATCCCCACTTTAAAACCAGCATCTTCCAGTAAACGGGCAATAATTGCTGTACCAAAAGAAGGGTGATCTATATAAGCATCACCAGAAATAATAATAAAATCAAGCTCCTCCCAGCCCCTCTGTTCCATATCTTTTTTATCTATGACCATAAATTGCTCTCTATTCAAACCCATCACCTATTATTTATTTTATATTGTTTATTATAACAATATTGACTAATTATTAAAAGCTATAATAGAAAATAAAAGAAATATATCTTCAGTAAACCCTACTCTAACACCACAAAAAGCTATGGGAAATACCATAGCTTTTTTAAAATAATATTTTGTTATAATTACTGACTTACAAATGTATATAATATGAATTATATTCAACTGTTAAAAAGAAATAAACATTAAGATACAGCATCTTCATCTAGCTGAACATCAAATGTCTCTATCATCTTTTCAAAATGATCATTATCTTTGATATCTTTTTGTTTTTTATAGGTTTTTCTGATACTTCCAACAAGTAGAATAGCCATTAATGTTAATATTATTGCAAAAGGCAACCCTGTACTAATAACTGCTGTTTGAAGTGCTGACAATGCCTCTTCACCACCAATAAGAAGTAGAACAATTGCTATCAACCCTTCCATACAAGCCCAGAAGACACGTTGTGGTACAGGAGAATCAAGTTTTCCCCCTGAGGTAATATTATCAACAACTAAAGAACCAGAGTCACTAGATGTTACAAAAAAAGATATTACTAATAATGTCCCTAAGACCGATAAAACTATACGAATAACCCCTTGTAATAAGGCAATATCCAGGTATTGAATCAGCTCAAAAAGAGCAACAGGCAAATTGTTCTCCACTGTGGCAAAAAGATGTCCATTAAATAATTGATTTATATAGATTGCTGTTCCACCAAAAACAGACAGCCAAATAAATGATAATAAAGATGGTACAAAAAGGATTGCTGTTACAAATTCTTTAATAGTCCTCCCCTTAGAAATACGGGCAATAAACATACCTACAAATGGTGACCAGGAAATCCACCAGGCCAGATAAAAGACAGACCAATCACCCTGCCAACTGCTCTCACTAAGCGAAATAAAAAATGAAGATTTTAAAAAATCGTTTAAATATAATCCTAGAGAATTACTGAACGTTTTAAGAATAAATAGAGTTGGCCCCAGAGTAAGTATTGCTAACATAAAAACCAGGACCATTTTTATATTTATTTTAGATAAGAATTTTACACCTTTATCTATACCAGAGATAACACTTAAGGTAGCAATAGCTGTAATCAAGGCTATTAATAAAACTTGAATCATAACACTGATATTTAATCCAAACAAATAATTTAAGCCGCTATTAATTTGTTGGACACCAAGACCCAGTGATGTAGCCAGTCCAAATAAACAAGCAACTACAGCTAAGATATCTATTAAGTCTCCCCATAAGCCAAATATTTTTTCCTTTAAAATAGGATAAAATACTGATCGTAAAGAAAGGGGCAAACCCTTATTATAAGCAAAAAAAGCTAAAGCCAGTGATATAAGTGCATATATACCCCAGGGATGAAAACCCCAATGAAAAAAAGTAGTAGCTAATGCCTGGTTTACTCCATTTGCGTCTGTAAAAATCGGGGGCATCAACTCCTCATGATACAATGGTTCCCCAACTGCCCAAAACATAAGTCCAATACCCATGCCTGCCGAAATCAACATTGAATACCAGGCAAAATTACTAAACTCAGGCTCTGCTTTAACTCCCCCAATACGAACTGAACCCAGACGGGAAAAGGCAAGATACAAACAAATTCCAATAAACAAACTACTGGACAATATAAACAACCAATCAAAATTTGTAACGATCACACTATTAACAAGTTCAAAGATTTTATTGGCCTGTTCCAAATTAAAAAATGCAAAAGCGGAAAATAATAATACAATTATACCAGCTCCTAAAGATACAACTGGATTCATATCCAGACCCCATCTTTTAAAATTCCTACTATGAAGTTTTTCTTCCATAATTGTCTGTTTCTGTTTGTTTTTCAAAAGTAAAAACACCTTTCTATCTTAAAATAAATTTTGCGCACAACAAAAAACACTCTAACCCTATATATAGAGTTAGAGTGTTTAAGTTTCGCCTATTTAGACTCACTTTATATCATATTAAAATATAATATAACACATTTCCTTTTAGGACCTGTGCAAACCTCAGTTCTAAAAATAATTTTTCACTTATTATTTCATTTTTCTCTGGCAAATTTACTTAAATCTATTCACATACTATTCTTTTAGTATTTGGAACATATCAAAGCTGATAAGCCAAACTATTCTAATAAGCTACTTTATAATATTATTCAGTTCTTAACGACACGACTATTATTTTATCACAAAGATTCTGGTGTTTCAAGAAATTAAAATCATTCTCACATCCAAAACACAGCCTACCCCTTCAGACCATGTTTTCAAATAATATTTAAACAATATATTACTTCCTAAACAATGGTAGGTCCTGTAAATAGATTACCTCACCATCATAATTATCCCCTTCCTTTAGCACTGCTGCCCTGCCGACAACCTCCGCCTCGGCCATGTCCATTAATTTTTCCAGAGACTTAAAAGTACCCCCAGTTGATACTACATCATCAAGTAGTACAACCTTCTTCCCTCTGATTTTTTCTGCATCCAGACCGTTTAATACCAACTGCTGTTTCTCCCTTGTTGTTATTGAGGCAACATCCAGTACTACAGGATTTTCAGCATAGGCCTTAACCTGTTTCCGACAAATTATATAACTATTATGACCCAGAAAAGTCCCCATGGCATGAAGTAGTGGTATTACTTTAGCCTCAGGCCCTACCAGATAATCAAACTTAAGTCCAGCTAACTTTGTCGCCAGGGCACCAGCACAAAAGTTAACCAGTGTAACATCACCCAGCATAACAAAAGAAGCAATCCAGAGCTCATCATTAAGCTGTACTATCGGTAATTTGCGGTGAAAACCACTTATCTCCAGGTCATAATATTTCTGACCTTCATACTTTAACTCCATTTACATCACACCTGTTAATTGAAATAAAAATCTTAATACTACACCAGACATCATACCAACAAAGGGATCAAAACGCGCAGTTGAAACTATAACAACCCCCAATACAGCTGCCATAGATGAATTTAAAGCAACATTTTGAAAAGCCAGCTGAGCATTAGTGGGCAGGGTTACTATCGCACCAAGAACCAATAAGAAACCAGCTATCGAAGAACTGGGAACATAGCGCCCGATTTTAGGTAAAAGTTTGGCAAATAATATCACCGCAAAGATACCCATCATTAAAATCCCTGCCAGAACTGGATGTGGGGCATCAGCTGTAGCAGAGATAATACTCTCAACTGGTGAACCGCCAAATAATGAGGAAGCCATATCAGAGAGTGATGAATAAATTGCTAAATGATCAATATTCACACTTCTCCCGGCTATCTGTCCTGTTAATTTACCAAAAGAAATATTTGCACCAATATTCAAAGTAATTAAGGCCAGAGCACCCCTGACAACCCTGGGATTAGTCCAGAATTTCCAGACAAGGGGTTGAATCTTAAGCCTTTCGTTTGTTTCATTATGTTCTACAGGCTCAAAGCTGGTGAATTGCGCAACAATACAACTGATTAAAACTGACCAGACAATGGTATGTACCAAACTGGCAGATATAATCCAGACAATCAAGGCTACAACTACTGAAGTAGCACCAATTGCTTTCTCCTTAAGCCCCATATCAATAGCTACATAAGCCAGCATAATTCCTACCCCTGCCATCATGGCATTGGTGATCTCTGGACCTACTAAAGCCACTATTTTTTCCAACAAACCCAAAATACCTATCAAAGCCATACCCAGACCACCAAAGAAAATAGCTGATAAAACCTCTCTTTTCTTTTTACTCAATCTACCTGCAAGTGTTATTGTTTCTGCCTGAAAGGATATTACTGCAACACTCTGAAAAAAACCTGCCCCAATCATCCCAACAACAAAAGCAAGTGCAGTTGGTAAAGCCGCAAACCCAAAACTCAAAGCCAGTAAACCCTGGGGAATCCCATTTAAGACAACCCCTAAAGCCGCCAACAAATCCTGAATTGACATATTAACTACCTCTCCTTTGCTCACTTTGTGTCGTAATTTGTTATATTTTATATATTAATTTCTTCTACATATACTATATATTCCCTTCAAGAAGAATAAAAATAACAATATTCAGTATATAATTTATCTCCCATCTTTCACAGCTGGTAACATCAACCTGGCCTTTGTCATATTATAAAAAAATAAAGGGGGAAAACTTAATAGCAGTGTTCACAGAGAATTTACTTAATCCACTTTTTTTTAATATTCTTGATGCTAATAACAAATAAAACTACAGCAAAAAAAAGTATTAATAAAAAGTTTAATCCTGGATTCATGATATTATCACCATTAATAGCATATTTTAAAATATCAGCACCATATGTCAAAGGCAGACAATATGATAAAGGCCTGATTAATTTGGGCAAATTTTGCAGGGGTATAAATAAACCACATAAAAAAATCATGGGAAATCTAAAAAAATTAGAAAAGGTCTGGGCCTCAAAAACCTCTTTAACTGAAACAGCAATAAATAAACCTAAAAAAGTAGAGGTAATAGAAATTAAAAAAATACTAACTATAGCAGGTAGCCAGCTGATTTCTGAGAGGTCCGTTAAAAGTACTGCAAAAAACAGGGGTACAAGGGCATTAAAGACACCAAAGATTATGGCCCCACTGGTTTTAGCAAACATCAAAGTATTTAAATCTATAGGAGCCAGTAAGAGTCGGTTAAAGGAGGCCTGTTTTTTTTCAAAGGTTATAGTAACAGCAAGCATTGAAGTTGTTCCAAAAAGAATTGACAAAGATATCAAACCTGGTAAAAAACCCGGAATATCAACTGGAGCCTCTGTTCTCAAGAAAAACATTAAAGTCCAGGAAATAGGAAAAAGCAGCCCCCAGCTGATATTAGGTGGTTTTAAATAATATGTTTTGATATCCTTAAGTAATATACTTTTAAAAGCAATCCAGGTTGTCATTTTATCTGCCTCCCTTTGCTTTATCTTTTTCCATTTCATCTACTTCAATACCTGTAATCTTGACAAAAACATCCTCCAGTGACGGCCTCATCAGCCTGGCTTCATAAATATTACAGTCAATCTCATTAAAAATATTAATAAATTTATTTATCGTAGTTTTTCTATCAATATGAATCCTGATTTTTTCTCCAAACAGTTCTACCTGATAAGCTGATAGTTTTTTAAGAATAGTCTCTTTATCCTGAAGAGATTTTTTATCACTTAAAAATTCTATGATATTATCCTGCCGGACATTATCAAGTAAGTTTTCCGTTGTATCCAGGTGTTTAATCTTCCCCTGAACAATAAAGGCTACCCTATCACAAAGACGCTCGGCTTCTTCAATATAATGGGTAGTTAAAAAGATAGTAGTCCCTGCTCTATTTAAATCAATAATTAATCTTCGGATCTGTCGGGCACTGGCTACATCAATCCCCGTAGTCGGTTCATCCAGAAAAAGAATTTCAGGTTTATGTATAATACCAGCTGCTATAGTCAATTTTCTCTTCATGCCTTTGGAATAAGCCCCAAACGTCCTGCCGCCTACCTCAGCCAGATTGAATTTTTCTAATAAATACCTTGCCTCTCTTTCCCGCACCCCTTTTTTTAAACCATAGAGTGAAGCACAAAAACAGAGATTTTCAAAGCCATCAAGCTCTGGATACAAATTGCTTTCACTGGGGACAATCCCGATAGCCTCCTGTACCTTTTTAATCTCTGTTTGACCATTAATTTTGACCTGTCCTGAACTTATTCTATTTAGGCCTGTCAGCATATTGATTGTTGTTGTTTTACCCGCCCCATTTGGCCCCAGAAAGCCGAAAATCTCTCCCCTTTGCACAGTAAAAGATATCTTATCTACAGCATCTACTTCCTCATATCGTTTACTTAAATTTTCTACTTCAATTGCAGCCCTAATCTCTTGAGAATTGTTCATCTTATAAAAGCACTCCTTTACCATCTTTAAGAATAGTTTCAGGGGTGTTTAAACACCCCTAATAAAGTCCTATTTATCTCTTGCACAGGAATGTTCTTTTTCATCTCCATGACATTCCTTAATCTGTTCAGGACTACATTCTCCAGGTTTCTTACCATTTAATCTATCGGGATGTTCACATCTCTTTTCAGCCACAAATCATTCCCTCCTTTCTCTAGAACACCAATCTGATTAAGTAGTTGTTTAATTAAATTATAACATACTAATTTATATTGTCAACACTTTTATAACTCTTATCTACACTAAAAAGAGGAATCTATTCATTTAAAAAGAATTAGTTATTATAAATTCTTATTTATTTAAGACGCTTATTTGAAAGGAGATTCTAAGTTAAGACCATGAACATTACAATAGGGGAGTGAAATTCAACAATGAAACGATGGTTTATACTCACAGCATCAATCATTTTACAGATTATCTTAGGTGGGATATACGCCTGGAGTGTTTTTGGCCCTTCATTAAAGGAGACTTATCATATTAGTATTAGTCAGAGCAGCTTTATTTTTGGTGTTACAATACTGGCATTCACACTCAACATGATATATGCAGGGAGAGTATTATCAATAAAAGGACCGCGTTTCACCGCTTTTATAGGTGGACTGTTATATACCTTGGGTTACTTAATTGCTTCATTTTCAAAGGGAGCATATCCTATTATATTGCTTGCTATTGGCTTAATTACAGGAGCAGGGATAGGTTTTGGTTATGTATGTCCATTAACCACCTGTATTAAGTGGTTTCCTGAAAGAAAGGGATTAATAACCGGATTAGCTGTTGCTGGTTTTGGTGGTGGAGCCATTATCTTAACTAGATTTGTTTCTATCTTACAGAACAACGGTCTAGATACTTTATTAATTTTTAGAAATATTGCTATTTATACAGGATTACCTGCTATTATAGCAGCCCTATTTCTTAGTAACCCCCCAGAAAATGATAGAGAGAAAAATAACAAACAAAAAATGACAGTATTATTGAGGAACAAAATAACCATTGCCATGATAATAGGGATGTTTAGCGGGACTTTTGGTGGTTTAATGGTTGTTAGCAATATTAAACAAATAGGTCTTTCTAACCATCTTATTGAACAGTATGCCGTATTAGCTATCAGTTTATTTGCCGTCGGAAATGCCCTGGGCCGTATATTATGGGGTGCTATTTTCGATAGAGTTGGCAAAATATCAATTCCCATATCCCTGGTTCTATTAGGATGCTCTGCCCTGTTAATGTTATCAAATTCAGCAATTATTTTTAATCTAGCAGCCATTATGACCGGAATTGCTTTTGGAGGTTGTTTTGTCCTATACTTTCTTAGAATTGTTGAACACTTTGGAGACCTGGCAGGCAAATTATACCCTTTTGTCTTTCTAGCCTATGGAATATCAGCTATACTTGGCCCTGCCCTTGGTGGGTGGACTTATGACCAGACAGGTACTTATAAAATGGCAATTTACACTTTATTATTTATTACCCTACTGGGTGCAATCAGTTTATATCAACTTGAAAAAACTAAATAAACAAAGGCAGCTAGTTAAAATACTTATAGATAATCCTGGCAACCCCATCATTATCATTGCTGCTGGTAATTTCATCAGCCTGTTCTTTTACAGGTTCAGGGGCATTTCCCATAGCTACCCCCAGGCCTGCATATTCAATCATATTAAGGTCATTATAATTATCACCTATAGCAATTATTTCATTTCTTTCCACACCATAACTAGCTGCCAGTTTTTCAATAGCTGCTGCTTTAGAAACCGCCTTATCCATAATCTCTAAATAGCTGGGTTTTGAACGGTAAAAAGCAATACTAGCTGTCACCCTTGCTGTCATCTTTTGTAGTTGATGATATAAAACAGTGATATCTTCTTTTTCTCCCATACATAATAATTTATTTGCCCCTCCTGAGTTTCTATACCAGCTGTCAATTAATTTTGTATAATTAACTTCCAAGGGTGTAAGTCCAGTAATTTCTTTCTCCTGCCTGGCCCAGCAATCTTTATTCTCTATATACCAATCATTATTACAATAGATACTAAGATGAACCTGTCCCATAAAATTATCATAAATTAATTCTACTACTGAGCTTGAAATAGTTTTATTTAAAAGAACATTTCTTTGCTCATCCAGAATCAAAGCACCACTATACGAAATAACAGCTTTATTAAGCCCTAATTCCTTTTGATATGGAAAAATCCCGGCAGGCATACGGGCTGATACAAGTATTACTGGTATTCTGCCAGAAACAAGCCGTACTGCTTCTCTAGTTTTAGAAGATATCTTATGATTTGAGTTTAGTAGAGTACCGTCAATATCCAGACAAAGCATTTTATAACTCATAAATCACATCCTCCTATTATACCTTAAATTTGTGAAAAATGTCATTCATTATTTACTTTAATAGCTATTATGATAATATATTATAGCTATTTTATCATAATATTTTAACCAATCGTTTACCTTAAAAGCTCTAAAGCAGCTTTAGCCGCCCTGATATGTTTTTCTTCTGGTTCCTTTGTTACTAACCGTTGAAAGAGATAAGGCAGAAAAAGAAGCTGCTCAGGGGTATACCTGATTAATTCATAGGCTATCCCCAAAAACAATAATTCTAAAAGTAAGGGGTTTAACGGGATATAGACAAATAAACCTATTGTACAGGTTATTAATAGATAATAAAACACTATATTACTACCACACCTTTTATGAAGCCGGGAATATGACTGAATATCCCCCTGACAATCATTTTCATAATAATGAACCACCTTATGCTCAGCACCGTGATATTTTAAAACTTCAGAAATAGTTTTCCTGAATAATAATAGTAATAGAACAGGGAAACCAAAATATATCAAATTTAAAATATTGTTAGTGACCTGACTTTCTGATCCTGGTATAAAGATATATAGCAAATCCAACAGTAATATTAATAAAATAGCCCAGTATTTTTTAGGATTATTAATACCCTCTTTTAAAAACATCCAGATAGCCATTAAGAGACTTACTATCCCTCTTAATATGGGAATTTTTTTGATCAACTTATAGTATTTAGACCTTTTTACACTACTAAGCTTTACCTGTAATTTACCATTTTCATCATAATATGCTTTAGCAGAAAAGCTACTATTTATCAATCTTACACCATTTTTATAGGCCCTGCCACCGATTTTTTCTTTTTGACTCATTTATCTCATTCCCTTCTTCTCCACAAACTTCTATTTATATTGTGGATACACTATTTAATTATAGCATATTAATTTAAATAATTGCTAAATGATCTTTAATTACATTGCCATTTTCCCCACGATATATTAAAATAGAAGAAAAGAAAGCAGGAGGTAGTCAATATGAATGTATATCAAGGAGCTACAGAGGAAGAATTACGTAGATTCCAGCAGAAAGCAAACGAAAAATACGAAAAATATCAGGCTGAAAACCTTAATTTAAATATGGCCCGGGGAAAACCATGTCCAGAACAACTTGATTTATCAAATGGCCTATATAATGACATTAAAACCCTAATTGATGAAAATGGTACTGATTGTCGAAACTACGGTGGTGTTGAAGGACTCCCTGAAACAAGGAAATTATTTGCTGACCTACTTAATGTTAAGGTTGAAGAATTAATTATCGGAGGAAATTCCAGCCTGAATATTATGTATGATAACCTAGCCAGGGCTTTTAATCACGGTGTAGATGAAAAAAGCACTCCCTGGAGTAAATTAGAAAAAGTCAAATTCCTCTGTCCCAGCCCAGGTTATGATCGCCACTTTGCCATTTGCGAACTATTTGGTATTGAAATGATTAATATACCCATGCAGAATAATGGACCAGATATGGATAGGATTGAGGAACTGGTCAAAGAAGATGAATCTATTAAAGGTATCTGGTGTGTACCCAAATATAGTAATCCTACAGGGGTTGTCTATACTGATGAAGTAGTAAATAGATTGGCTGCTATGGAAACAAAGGCTAATGATTTCCGTATCTTCTGGGATAATGCCTATATTGTACACCACCTGACAGATAATCCACCCCGGTTGAAAAATATCTTACATGCCTGCCGGGAATATAAAAACCCAGACAGGGTCTATATCTATGTTTCTACATCCAAGATCACTTTTGCAGGGGCAGGTTTAGGTGTTTTTGCCTCTAGCAAAAAAAATATCGATTATATAGTCAGCTTAATCTCTAAACAAACTATTGGTCCCAATAAGATAAATCAATTACTCCATACCAGATTTTTTAAGACAGTTGATGGTATCCTGGAACACATGAAAAAACATGCAGCTATTATCAAGCCTAAATTTGATTTAGTCCTGGAAATAATGGAAAAGGAACTGGCAGACAAAAATATTGCCCGTTGGAGTAATCCCAAGGGAGGCTATTTTATTAATCTCGATGTTATGGAGGGGTGTGCAGGTAGAGTAGTTCAACTGGCAAAAGAAGCTGGTGTTACCCTTACCAAAGCAGGGGCTACTTACCCCTACGGCAAAGACCCTGCAGACACTAATATCCGTATTGCACCTACCTTGCCCCCTATCAAAGAACTTGAAAAAGCCATTAATATTGTTACTGTCTGTATAGAAAAAGCAACACTGGACAAAATTCTCAAATAACCCTCTAAAAAACAGCCTTTGTTTCAGGGGCTGTTTTTTTAATAAGAAAAACCCTATCTCCAGGGTTAAATCTCTCTTAAGATAGGGGATTACATAGTAAAATTATAAAACTAGCTTACCTTGGTTCCACAATTATTTTAATCGCTGTTCTCTCTTCACCTTCAATTTCAAGGTCAGTAAAAGCCGGTATACAAATCAGGTCAATCCCACTGGGAGCCACAAATCCCCTGGCAATGGCTATTGCCTTGATAGTCTGATTTACAGCACCAGCACCAATGGCCTGCATCTCAGCCCTTCCCCTTTCCCTTAAAACACCGGCAAGTGCACCTGCCACTTTGTTTGGATTTGATTGTGTTGCTACCTTCAATACTTCCATTTTGACAAAACCCCCTTAATCTATAATACTATATATATATTATATTAAAGATAAATTCATGAATACCTTTATTTTACAAGGGTTTTTTATCCTATCATGGCTTTATTTGCCCATTTTTTACTATTCCATCTGTGGAGCATAGAAACACCCCTGAACCATTCATCCAGTAAGATCCCCAGCCAGATACCAGGCAGACCATAGCCAAGAACAACCCCAAAGATATAAGCAGACAGAACACCAATACCCCACATACTAATAACTGCCATTACAACAGGAAAGATTACATCACCAGCACCCCTTAAACCGTAAATCAGGATAATATTGAAGGTTCTGCCGGGCTCCAGAAAGGCATCTACTGCCAGGGTAGCCGCCCCCAGGAGTATGATCTCCTGATTATCTGTATAAAAACCCATAAATATCCTACCAAAGAGAAATAATACTACACCACCCAGCATAGAGAAAAACATAGCTATTTTGAAGTTTTTAAGTCCAGTATGATAGGCCTCATCTATTTGACCAGCACCTATCAAATGTCCAATCATAATCTGGTTAGCCTGCCCGATAGAAATAGAAAATATCATTACAAACCAGGTTAATGTCCAGACATATGTCCTGGTAATATAGGCCATTTCCCCCAGATTAATCAAGATAATACTCATCAGCACTGTCTGAGCTAAGTTATAGGACATATTCTCCATAGCTGAAGGAAAACCAATCTTAATCAATTTTTTAAGGGCCAGCATTGGCTTATTTTTAAGATAAGAAAACATCTCAATGGGAAGCACTACTCTGAACAGGAATATCAAGGCCACAATAGTCGCCAGTACTCTACTAAAAGTAGTCGCTATTGCCACACCACTGGCACCCAGGACTGGCAAACCAAAAAGACCAAAGATAAAAGCAGCATCACCAATTACATTTAAAATATTCATACCAACAGTTATCAACATACTCTCTTTAGTATAACCATGACTCCTGATAATTGCAGTAACAGTATTTAAAACAGCCTGAACAAATAAAGCACCACCTACTATCTTTATATATGCTGAGGCATACTTCATTAAGTCGGGGGTAACCCCCACCTTAAGCAAGATTATCCTTCCCATAAAAATCATAATAACACTTACCAGTAGACCGATTGCTAAATTCATAACCAGTGAAACCGAACTAACTCTTTCGACATCCTCTCTCCTTTTTGCCCCTACATTCTGGGCTACCAGCACTGCTGTTCCCGCTGAGATTATGACAAATATTAGATTAAGGATATTAATAACCTGATTAGCCGCTCCAATAGCTCCAGCAGCCTTATCATCAAATTGGCTGAGCATAAAAATATCCGCCACTCCAAGTAACATAAATAATAATGTCTCGATAAAAATCGGTATCGCCAATTGATGTAGTTTTTTCCTTTCTTCCATAATATATTCACCTACCTTCAACAACTCTTTATACCTATAAAATTTACCAATATATTAAATACTTTATTCATTCTAGCAGTATCTGCTTACTAAGTCAACAACAAATTAATTAAAAATATAATTCATTCTCTTATTATATTATTAAGAAAACAAATTTAGACTTTGCTACTTATCTTTTATTAAATACATTAACTTTTGATTACTTTCAGTACTAATATATAATTAAACTCATAAAAAACATTACAAATTCAATTAATTTCGCTTTTTCTGTTTACATGAAGAGACAATTATTATATAATAACCACAATAACTTTTTCACTTAAAAAACCACCTTTGGTACCCCCCAAAGAGTGGTTTTTTCCTTGTAGTCTACTTTTAAATATGCTAAGATATATTTAGAAGATCAAAGTGGCTAAACGGCTATCCAGACTTAATCAATAATTATTATAAACTAGATAAATATATTTACTGAACGACTCTAGAAATTGTCTGGAGGCATGGACGCTGGAAGACAATTTCTCGACAGTAAACGAAGGCAGGACGCCGTAGTGCACGACAAGGTAAGTAAATATATTTGTCGGTCTTCAATGTCATTCATAAGCCTAAAAATCATAATTTAAGCATAAAAAAGGTAGGTTTTTCAAATGAAAATCAAAATTAAAGAAAATAAGCAGGAACCCTCACTTGACTCAGCACAATATACCCTGACCTATCAGGGTAAAGACAGAGGTCTTAACTATAAGATACTTAATACCTTGATTGGAGATAAGGATATGGTTATCGAAATTAACAGCTCTCGTTTCTCCAATACAGTAAACAACCCTACAGAATATACCAAAAAAATACTCAATTTTCTAAGGGAAAATAAGCTGGCCTACAATTATCAAAAAGTACCCGATAACAGCAGCCAGTCAATCTTTACCAGTCTCTTTAAAAAAGATAGAACTGCCCATGAAGTTTTATTTTATTTAGCAAATAAAATATGGCAGTCTACCAGTTTTAAATCCTTAATGCCCATACCCGGTGCCCGTTATTATATAAGAAATAAAAGTAAAGATGAAAAAGATACTTTAAAAAATATGCAGCAGTTGATGGATGACGAACTCCTGGATTATTTCAGCCTTATTATCTTTGACCCGGGGGTTACCCAGCTAAAACAGATGGGGATAAATTCCAGACAGCTAACAGCTGATAATTTAAGAGAACTCTTTAAATAAGTAGAAATTCTGTCTTAATAACATAACTTCCCTCAGTTTTACTGGCAACCAATTCCTTATATTTATCTAACTGTGATTGTTCCCTGCTGATACCGCTTTTATAATCCAGTATCATTATTTCCCCTGCTTTTTCATCTAGTAAAAGCCTATCAATACGGTATGTCCTCTCGCCATCACTTAATTCATATTCTGTAAAAACTGTCCAGTGTTCAGCAAAATATAGGGGGTTATTCTCAATAAACTCCTCTATTCTTCTTATAAGACCTTCTATCCTCTTAAAACCCATAATATTACCGTATCTGGCTTTGGTTATTTTAGCGGCATAATCCTTTTCAACACTATTTGCATAAGTAATATGTTCCAGGTAGTAATGAACAGCCAACCCCTCAATCCGATCAATCTCTTTTGCCAGGGTCATCTTATAATCCTTTTGTTCAGCCGTTTCCTCTACTATCTCCCCTGTCAACTCCAGTGGCCTAAAATATTGACTCAAATCAGGGATTTTATTATCTACAAGATCTCTTAGGTCCTCACTTACTATTAATTTACCAAACTGCTTTCTCTCTGCCAGTTCACAGAGTGAAGGGAGTTTAACAGCTGCCAGTAAGGCCCCTTCATAGAATTCATAACTACTATTTCCCCAACACCTGCCCTGAGCATCTACTGTAAGTTTGCGGGGACCTTCAATATAGAAAAAAAGATTCCTTTCTGGCCTGCTGAGAGCAACATATAGATTGTTAATCTCCTCCATAAGTTCACGTTCAGCGTATTCTTCAGCAAAATTAATCCCCAGATAAGCAAAGATCTTCTCATATTTGGTATCTGTTAGGAGATAATCCTCTATTTCTTCAAAATCCTGATCAAAACTTATATAAAACTCCAGACTGCTGGAACTGCCACCTCGGTTCCCCCCGGGAGACCAGTAGAAAAATTCTGTCTCAAAGGATAATCCTTTAGCTTTATGGATAGTCATCAGACTGACAACATTTTCACCCTTCACCCCTAACTGTTTTAATTCATCACTATCTTTATTTTCTTCTAAATAAGTCATAAAATCCACTAAAGAATTAAAGCCGCGCATTAATTCGAAGAAATAGTAAATATTTCGCAGGGCAGCACTATTATCACCATAGTACTTAATAACACCCGTCTTCTCTATAATCATATTTGTCAGCACCTGATAGGGAAGGGTTTTCATCAACCTGATTTCTTTAAGCAGCTCTCCCAAGTCTTCATACTCCAGAACAATATCATCACCATTCATGAAAGATTCAATTTTATCCCTATTTTGTAATAAATACTTTAAAATCCTATTATTTATACCAGCCAGATCACTACGTAAAAACCTAAGTAATTGAAAATAATCATTATAAAGCAGGTAGTTCAAAAGAAAATAAAGTGCTTTAACTGCCACGTGTTCAATAATACTATCCTTACTCTCCAGTACATAGGGAATACCTGCCCTATCCAGTTCAGCAGCAATATCAACCAGGTCAGTATTCGAGCGGCATAAGATACCAACTTTACTGTATGAAGGCAGCTCTGCAATCCTCTCTGCTATCTCCCTTTTCAAATCGACCCTGATTAGCTGGTTAAGTTCCCGAGCTGCAGCCTGTTTTTCCTGGCTAAATTTCTGAAAAGTCTTTGTCTCCGTATTTATTAAGGTATTCTCACCCCCAATTAGCACCTCAAGAAAACCGCCGTTTTTAAAAGGTAGATAATCTACCCCCTGATAATCCCAGTCAACAGGTAGATTAAGGAAAAAACGGTTAATAAAGTCGACTATCTCTCTTTCACTGCGGTAGCAGGTTTTCAGGGACTCACTCTCACTATCAAGTATCCTATCCAGACGAGAAAACAGCTCTTTTTCTCCGCCACGCCAGCCGTAAATAGACTGTTTTTCATCTCCAACTGTAATAACTTTATCAGCCCTATCTAAGAGGGGTTTAATTATCTTCCACTGCAGAATACTGGTATCCTGAAATTCATCGATAAAAAGACTCTTCACTTTCATACCTGAAACCTCATAGAAATAATCACTAATTTCACCATTAGCAATTAGCCCCAACTCCTCCTGTCCGAAATATTTGTAGGTATAATTACTAATATCTGCATGGGTAAATGCACCCTCTTTAAATTTAAGCTGGTCATAGATCTTAAAGATACGTCGGGAAAAACTAAAAACCTCTTCTTCATAAGGTAGCATCTCTTTATTATAGATATAGGCTGCCAGCTGCTGACGGAATTGCTCATAGCCCAGTTCAAGGGACTCTTTCAAATCAGCAACCTTTTTGCCGCGTACCTTACTACCATTCCAGAAACTTTTATTAAAAAATAAGTTCTGGTTTTTAATGATCAACTCCTTTTTAACAGCCAGTTCCTCCCTGCCGTAGTCTTCCATTAGATTTTTAAAATCCTTTACATAAAAATCCTCGGAAAGCTCTTTATCCTTTTCCCGGGCTATATTATTTAGAATATCCAGACAGTCATCCAGACTATCAGTCAGACTACCTAAGCTTTTATTGCCCCGGCTTTGATAATTAATTAACAAAAACTTCCATCTATTATTTAGAATTTGCGTAATTAAAGAGAGATATGGTTCAATAAACCTTTCTGTGTTAGCAGATAAAAATTTTTCCATCACCGCAAAATCTTCAGGATTATCAAGTATTTGCTTAAAAACACCTTCAATAAACTCCTGATTCTGCTGGTTATCAATAATCTGATAATCATACACACCCAGATAAGGGGCAACAGTCTCCCTGAAAATTTTATTGATAAAACTGTCGATTGTAAAAATATTAATCTCATCTTTATTGACCAGCATTTCCCGGTAGATCTCCTGAAGACCATCTATATCCAGGGAAATTTGAGGGTATATTCCTTTTAGATTGAGAAAAACATCACTATTATCACCCTTAGCAAGAATATCCTCGATCTGCTCAATAATCCTTTCTCTAATCTCAGCAGTGGCCTTCCTGGTAAAGGTCATCACTACAATTTCTTTAAAATACTCCCCCTCCAGTAGGGCAGCAATATATTCTAATGATAGCCGATAGGTCTTCCCTGTCCCAGCACTGGCCTTAAGAATTTTATTCATCTGATCACCACCCTACAGATATCCAGATAGATACAATCCTTACATCTTGCTTTATAACTGGCTTTATATTCCTCACTGACAGTCAAATTTTTAGCATTATTGGTAATTTCATCTGCCAGTTCCATTTCACCACCAGGATAACCTCGCAGGTATCTTTCATCCATAAGTGAATAAATCCCTTTTTCTACTTGAACCTGTGACCCTGATTGCTCATCTAGCAGTAGTGAATAGAAATCAAGCTGATCTAAACTACTACCACCGGTTTTAAAATCAATAATCTGTTTTCTGTCATCAAACTCAAGTAGAAGGTCTATTCTCCCTCTGAGATAAAGGCTAAAACTATCACCCTGGAAAAAAGGGGTGTTCTTAGAACCGCCAATCTGCCATTCTGTTTTTATATTCCTGATATTACTATTAACCCTTCTTCCCATAACCTTAAAAAAATAAATGATAGAGTCCTGAATTTTCCCTACCAGTATTTTTTCATAGTATTTTTTATAGTAATCATTAATCTTTAGATCATATATGGCCATCTTCTCTTCAATAATTCCTCTAATCTCTTTAATGGCTGGTGGATTAGCTAAACTGCTGGCAGTAATTAGCTTGTCAAATACCTCATGTACAATTATACCCAGTAACCTGGGACTCAGTTCTTTCTTGAATACAAACTGTTCATCCTCCAGTTGAGCAATACAGCTGAGATAGAATTTATAAAAGCAATCCTTTAAAACCTGATATTTATAATAACTTAGATAATAACTATCATCTGGAAAGTCCACCTCTTCTATCAATAATTTATCCCTTTCCCTGTTCCTGGCTGACAGCTTTTTAAGCAAAACATCATCTTCATTAATAAAAATACTCCTGATAAGAGTGGGATAATCCCAGGCTGTAATAGGTAAATTATTGATTTCCAGACCATAAGCCAGCCTTATCTCTTCAATAAAAGAGCTGGTCGTTAGATTAGTGTCCTGATTCTGCAGACTATAAATCACAGCTCTTTGACTGCTAAAAAGATGGCGGAAGAAATAATATTTATCCCTTAAAGCCCTTTCTTCATTAGTCGGCAGACCGAGTTCTGCCCGCTGTTTCTCAGTAAGAAGAAACCCGCCCCCTGTCCGGGAAGGAATAATTCCTCGGGAGGCATTAGTAATAATTAGTTCTTCCCTCCTGCTGTGTGAAGCTGACAGCAGGTCTTCAATCTCCAGCAAGGGTTTTTCTTTATTATCCAGCAATATTACTTTCTTAAACTTCAGGTAATTTATAGTCAGAAGAAAAAGGCCCTGGGGAATACTATTAAAGTAATTTACCCAGGAATCAACTAGCCCAATTTCTTCAATAGAACTAAGTTCTAAAAGCCCATCAAAATATTGAGTAATATTATCAGTGAATAATTCATCATCTAATATGCTGAAATCTATCTCCTCCAGGATGCTGCATAACTCCCTAAGGCCTTTTACTGTAAAAATTTTCCTCATTTCGGCAAAGATAAGTTTAAAGACAGCCAGGTCTTCATGATAGTTGCTTTCGATTAAATCCTCTGTCAGATAAACATAATCCTCAGCAGCAAGCCCCTTTAAAGCAGCAAGAGAGTTACTATCAATTCGATAGTGAGCACAAAACTCCGGAAAATAACAGGCCTCCAATAATTCCTTTATCTCTAATTTTAAGAAACCATGACTGAGATCAGCTGCTGACAGGATACTATAAAGTGATTCCAGGAATTTATAGATCTTGGTTTCAATAAAACTAATCTCTCTCTTTACCTTAACCCTATTTGAAGATAGTAAACGCTGGTAATCACTGTCATTATAAGCAGCATCCAGCACAGTTAAGGACTGAGTCCCGTGATAAGCTAACTCTCTATAGCATAAAAGGTTGGCCACTTGTAGTAGGCCTTCCTCACTATGGTAAAGTTTTACTTCTGTCTCTATTTCTTCAGGAAGGCTTAGTTTATTGAGCTGTAAATTCTCTTCATTATAATCCTCCCACTTGATCTGTAAATACAGGTGAACAGACTTACCAGCAGCTTCCAGTTCTGCTAGTAGCCTTTTTTCTACAGGAGTAAAATTAATAATATTGACCAAGATAAACTCCCTGTAAGCAGTAAAATAGGCTGGATCAAAATTCTGAAAGTCAAAAACAAGTGTCTGGTCAGTATAATTAGAGTCTTCCATTTTAGATAAATAACGTTCCCGCAATTGCCGCAGGATTCTATATTTTTCTAACTGCCAATCCTGTAGTTTGATTTTTTCTTCTATTTCCGATATGCTATATTCATTGAATTCATCATATAGTTTAAAGAAATCAGCTGCCAGGTCAATCACATCAAAGTAATTATCTATTCTTAGTCTTTCTTTTTCTTCAGCAGTAAGTAAATTATAAAAGAAAATACTGCGTTTTTCCTCTTTCAAAATAAGCCTATCTGTCGGAAATAATTTCTCTTTTAAGTCATCCATAGTCAAAAAAATGCTCTCTTCCTGCAGAAAAGGCCGCTGATAATACCTCCGGGCAGTTAATAGATTATTAAAGTTATCAAAGACATAAACCCCGGGGCTTTCACTACTGACAGCCCTGGCAAGAAGGTCTTCCTGATAATCCAGATAGCTAAATTTCATAAATCTTTAACCTCACTTCCTGGCATATAATTCTTTCCTTTATGCAGTAAACTCAATCACCCTGCCGCCCAGACTATCTGCTGTGTCCGGATTGCAGGTAGTGAAAATAACCTGGTATTTTTCCGCAAATTTATTTATCAAAGTAACAGCCTCTTTTTTTCTTGCCGGGTCAAGGTTAACCAGACAGTCGTCCAGGATAATAAACCCTTCTCTATCTTTAAATAACTGTTCTAGCAGAGCTAATCTAAAAGCCAGCGCTACCCCATCATAGGTACCAAAGGAAAGTAGATTTATATCTACAGGCAGCGAACTATTTTTTTCATTTACTATTTTTAACTGAAAATTATTATTAACATCCCCAATCTGATAATTTCCGGCTGTTAAAATAGATAAATACCGGCTGAACAAATCAACCAGTGGGTCAAAACTATTATTATCCATTTCAGCCAGTTTTCTATGCAGAACAGCCCTTATCTTAATCAAATCCCTGGCCTTCTTCTGTAATCTATCAAAACGCTTCCGATAGTCCTGCCGGGATACCAGCAGTTCTTCATAGGATTCTTCAGGCATAGCAGCCATTATATCCCGTAATTCCTCTCTCTTACTAGTAAACCTGTCGTCTAACTCTTCTTTCTTTTTCCTCAACCTCGTCAGAGAACTATTAAACCCCTCTGCTGTATCATATTGATCTGGCAGTTCTGCCAGCCCTGTCAGCTGTCCTTTGATAGCTTTAAGTTCAGTCCCTATACTAACCATTAATTCAAAGAGTTTATCTACATCACCATACTCTTCCTGCCAGCTATTAATCCTATCCTCCAGGGACTTTATCTCTGCCAGGAGTTTACTCCTTTCTTTATTTACCCTATCCAGTTCTTTTTCAACAGTCCCTTCATCCCTGACAAATTCCATTTCATTAAGTTTGCCTGCCTCTTCCTGCAGGTCTTCATATTTACGGCCATCCAATAGCCCTTTAATCTGCTGATTAAGATTATTTAATTCACTGGTTAATCTATTATAATCCTCTCTTTTACGCCTGGCCTCATTAATACTCTCAACACCCAAATTACTTAATAGTTTATCAAATTTACTCTGGGCCAACTGATATTCCCGGCGGAGGCTGTCAAAATCTATCTCACCTGATTTTATTTCTACATCTACTATTCCCTCAATTACCAGATGTAGATAACCATCTGCCTTAAATTCCACTCCTGCCTCTATTTCTTCCTGCTCTGCCAGTCCTCTGGTGAGTATCACCTGATCACAGGCACTGTTTATCACACCCAGCAAGGTACCGGCCTCCATAGCTGCCTTATTTCTTTTAATAATATCCTGATATGATTCCATTTCTTTAATGTCTTCTATCGTAATCTGCTTTATTTCCTGCCTTTCCTGATACTTTTCCTGCATCTCTTTTTTAAGCCTGTTAATCTTTTCTAAGATAGACCTACTTTCATTAAGTCTGGCCTTTTCTCTGGCCCTACTCTTTTCCCTACTCAACTCTTTTAGACTCTTATCCAAGTTGTTTAATTCCTCTTTTTTCCTGACTAACTCATCTGCTCTGACCGGCCATTCCCTGTTTAACCTTTTTAAGGTACCGGTTTTTTCCTTTAGACGCTTAATTTCAGGCTCCAGACTGGCCCTTTTAACAACATCATTCTCTATCTCGGCCATCTGCTCAATCTCTGTTTTAAGACCCTGCCGCTCTTCTTCCAGAGCCTGTAATTCCCTGCTCAGACCGGCCAGCTGTTCCTCCATTTCGAGAGCCTTTTTCATTTTACGTTCAATACTTACTTTATTAATATAGGCCTCATAAATCTCACCATACCCCACTTTATAGGGGTTATTTATATCCCTGTTGGGATTATCCGGCCTATCATTATTTAAATCCCATCTTTTAACAAGATTATCTATTTCCTCTCCAAGCCTGCTGCGCAAATGTTCAACTGATATACCATCCAGTTCCATTACTGCCTTCCGCAGAAAAGAACTAACCGTATGGACAATGTCATCGTTACCAATTATCCTTTCAACCGCCTGTTTAACATCACGCTGCCGGGCAAAGACAATATTACCATAGCTGGCCCGGCCAAAAACAAATAAATCCTTGAGTTTTCTTTTTATACGGTCACTGTTCTTGAGAATCTGTCCATCAGGCAGTTCCAGGACAGTAGAGTGTTCCTTACCCCATTCTTTTTTCAGCTTATATTTCTCTCCATCTATAATAAACTCCAGTATACCATTGATATACTCACCAGTCGGATAGGGCATAAAGCGGGCCTTAAAGTCCTTATCTACCCCTAAATTCATCCGTAGTCTAGCCTCCTGGAAGATAGTAGCATAGATAGCCTCAATAAGGGTGCTTTTCCCGGCTTCATTGGGACCAATAATCACATTTAAGCCCTTATCAAATTCTACCTGCCGCTTACTTATCCCTGCAAAAACATCAGTCTTGAAACTGCTTAATCTCATTCTCTCACCTCTTTTATTAATTCATAGGCAAGTTGTAAGGCATCCTCATCTTCTTTACTTGCTGCCAATTCTTTTAAAACCAGATAAGGAAAAGAACTCCTGGAAAACTCCCTATCAATTACTTCCTCTGTAATCCTAAGCTTAAGACTACTATCGTCTATCTCAAGATAGGCCAGTCTGTCCCTGAGTTCCTGATAAACAGCCTCCTTGTTATTATAAAGATCCTCATCTACCCTTCCACTAAGTTTCAGCCTGAGCAAACTCTGTTCTGGATTATCACTTAACAGTTCCTCTTTTATTCTAAGCAGGTCTGCCCTTACCTCAATAGTATATGATAGGTCTTTAAAACGATAAAACCCGGTCTCCAGCAGAGTAGCTGAAACCTCAGTACTGCCCTCTTGCTCTCTAGATATCTCTATTAACCAGGCAGTACCATTATGACTGCAGTCAAGGCCGTCTGGTTCAGCTGTACCTGCATTGAAAATCCTTCTATTATTAAGCTCCCTATTGGCTGGATAAGGGATATGGGTATGACCCAGAAGCCATAAATCTACAGGCAGTTCCAGTAATTCCTCTTCACTCATATTAAAATACCTGTCCGACATATCAGGTGAAAGACCATTAAGGGCACCATGAGCAATACCCAGCTGATAGGTCCCAGGACATTTACCCCCATCATCTAAACCCTGATAATAATCCTTAATCCAGTCCAGTTTGTTTGCAGCAGAGTGTTTTCTATCACAATAGGCCGGATAAACTGTAAGATCCAGGTCAAAATGAGTCAACTTATACGGTTTTGCTTTATTTAATAATATTAGTCTATCTGAAATATTATCCTGAAAGCACTGCCACAGTTCAACCATTCCATTGTCATAATCGTGATTACCAGGCATAACAAGTACACAATCCCCGGCAAAGTTATTTAGTATCCCTATTACCCGCTTAATATCCCTTAATGGTATATTAAGCTTATCAAAAAGGTCCCCAGCTATTACAAACAAATTGCATTCTTCCTGATTGGCAGTAGAAACCAGGTTTTCCAGGGTATTAAATCTGGCCTCAATTAAATCCTCCCTAATATATGCTGGATAATTACTAAACTTCATCCCCAGATGCAGGTCAGCAGTATGTAATATCTTTAATCCCAATTCACTCACCCCTAATAAAGATTATCAGGATATTATATCATAACCCCTTATCCATATCTTCTCGATTTATTATCTTTTTCCTGTCTGAAAATAAAAAATCCCCCCCTGAACAGGAAGGAAAAGGTGGTTCAATCAACCAGATATATCATAATATTGAGTTGATAGATATCCTTTGTAGTCATATTAATCTTTATCTTTCCTGTTGAGCACAAAACTCAGATTCTCAACCCCTGATTTCTTTACAATATCCATTACCCTGACTACCTCCTGAAAGGCAACTTCCCTGTCAGCATAAACAGATACCTCACTATTGTGTTCTTCTAAAGACAGTTTTAAGAACCCCTCTAATTCATTTATCTCCAGCTCTTTTTCACCGACATAAATCTTTCCTTCTTCTGTAACAGCAATTACAATAGTACTATCTCTGCTTTCTTTTTCAACCCCTGTTTCTGCAAGATTTATATTTGTTTCTACCTCACTCACTCTAAGACTTGAAGCAGTGATAAAAAAGATTAATAAAAGAAAGACAACATCTATCATCGGAGCAAGATTAAGGTTGATTTGAGGTTTATCAAGCCTGTACTTCACTTCTTTCCCTCCCTACAGAGTATATCTCAGTATCATTTACTATCCTATGCTCAGAAATAAAATTAAGAAGCTCTATCTCCCTCTTCTCAGTATGGTTTATCATCTGTTTAATTTTATTAATAAAATAATAATAAGCAGCAAGAGTAGGAATAGAAATGATCAACCCCACTGCAGTAGTAATTAAGGCTTCAGAAATGCCAGCTGCTAACTGCTGAGGCTCACCATTTAAAGATAGGGCCTGAAATGTCTTGATCATCCCTGTTACTGTACCCAACAACCCTAATGATGGACTTATCTTACCAACAAAATTCAACCCCTCTAAGTGTTTTTCCAGGCGCGGAAACTCATCCCATTTAAGCTCTTCCATTAATTTCTCAATATCTTCTGGGTCTTTATGGGCATTAATAATACCTCGCTTCAGAATCCTAGCAGTCGGCCCCTTACCCTCACACAAACTAGCTGCCTCCTTATATTTCTTTAAAGCAATGTTTTCTTTTATCACTTCCATCAGCTTGTCAGGTAACTGTCTGGGAATCCTGATAAACTGATAAAATCTTTCAATAATAATTGTCAGCGCTACTAGAGAAGATATTAACAAAGGGTAGATGATAATACCACCTCTGCTGAGTAAATACTCCACATGATCACCCCATTAATTTAATCTGAATTCAACTGGTACTAATACCCGGCAGGCCAGATTTTCTCCCCCTCTGCCAGCCGGCGTAAACAACCATTCCTTGACAACATCTTTAGCTGATTCATCAAAATTCTTATATCCCGAAGAATCCTTCACTTCTACTTTTACTACCTTTCCTTGATTACTAATCATCATTTCCAGAATTACCCTACCTTCAATCCCTCTTTTTCTCATATCTTCCGGGTAAACCGGTTTTTTATAATTGCTGAGCTTAGGTAAGACAACCCCCTCAGCTGTCTTGCCAGATGTTAAATCAATTATTTCACCATCACCAGTTTCTTCAATATCTTTCTGCTTAACTTTATTTTTATCACCTTCACTGCCGGCTCCAGCTTCCTGCTTATAAGAAAAACCCTTATTTTTAGTCAGGTCATCGCCACCCTGCTCTGCTGTCACTTTATTAGTACTATCTATCTCCTCATTAGTTAAAATGAATTCCTGATTTTCTCCTGGCTTATCAATGGACTTAATTTCATCCTTCTGGACATTTCTACTCTCTTCAGGTTGTTTTTCTTTTCTACTGACTTCTATTTCCTGATTACTTTCATCCCAGGGTCTCCCAATCCCAGGTGGAAATTGATCTATTGAATTATTGATGTTCTCTACTTCTAGGCTCTGCTCATCCCTCTCTTTTGCTATACTATCAGCATTACTGAACTTTTCTATACTATCATCCCTACTATCTTTATTGTCATCTTTAATATTATCTTTTAGTGACTCTTCTTGGCCTTGATCAATATCTTTTTCATCATCTTCAGGTTCATTTTCAATCTCCTGAACAATATTTTCTACCTCAGTTTCCCTGTCAACTTCCTCTACAGATGGTTTTTGATTATTCCCTACTCCTTCAATACCTTGCTGGGTGCTTACAGTCTTCCTTTCCTCTACCACCTCACTATTGGCAACAAGCTGTTCAACAGGGGGTAGTTCACCTGTTTTTTCTGCTTCTTTCTCTTCAGAGGGTGTTTGAACCACTCTAAAGTTCAGTTTAACTGGTGATAATGTTTCCTCCTCCGGAAGATCATTAAAAGCAAATAATCCACTTATAGAGCTCAGTAAAAGGAGATGCAATATACCTGCCAGTACAAAAGAGACCCTTACAGGGGTGAATGCCCTGCTAATAAACCTATTTAAATTTCCTTTGAAACTCATAATTATCACCCCTGATTCAGGTCTTTAACTTTTACCCTTTTTCAAACACAGCCTAAAATTTTGTACTAAGTCCCAGAGTATAATTGCGTTCTGGCATAGGATACCCCTCACGGACTTCATAATCCTTATTATTTAATAAATTATTTACCTTAAAATACAGCTCACTTTCCCCTTCATCAAAGAAAAAAACCTTGGCTAACTTTACATCAACTACTGTATAATCATCTAGTTCATCAGGTCTGTCCTTTACACTACGGCAGATCAGACTGCTACTTATATCCCCCTTTTTATAGCTTAAATCCAGGTTAGCATTATGAATGGGGGCTAATCTATCATCTGTCTCCTTATCCCGGGAATCTAGATAAGTATAATTAAAACCAACAGTCACTCCCATATTATATCGTTTGCTAAACATTAATTCAGTACCTTTAGTACGAGCTTCATCAACATTGTAAGGTCTGAAAATATAATCAGTCCCTGCAGCCCAGTTAATCAGATCCTCAACATCTCTAGTAAAATAATTCAACTCAAGTTTCATATCTTGTTTAAAATACCTAATTCCTGTTTCATAGGCTAGAGCAGTTTCTGGTTCAAGGTCAGGATTGCCCTCTGTATAGGCATCTGCCGGCCAGTAGAGATCATTAAATGTAGGAGTGCGATAAGCTTTAGCAGCTGAAACAAATACATTGAGATCATCATTAATTGAATATACAGCCCCAAATCTTGGGCTAAATTCAGACCCAAATACTTCATGGTCATCAAAACGGGTACCAATACTAATCTCCAGTGGCTCTATTACCTGCCACTTGTCCTGGACAAATAAGGCCTGATTTAGATTATCATGCTGACCATTTTCATTACTATCTATTTTGTTCCTTTTAAATTCTATACCATATGTTAGATTATGTAATTTAAAGTAATCAGTTCTGTTGAATTCTATTCCAGTTCTAGCTGTATTATGTTTACTTGCCTCTGTATAACCCCATTCATCTGGATTATCATAGACCTGTTCATGTTTATTATGATAAATTAATAGATTTGTATCATAGGCTTCCTTATTCTGTCTCCATTTAAGATTTATGTTGGTATCCTGATCATCCTGTTCAGCATTTGGACTCGGAGATGTTTGGGGACCAGGAACACCCTTGTCACTATCATTATATTGAAATGAAATAATAATATCATTATATTGATCCATCTCAATATCAAACCTTGAAAAAAACACCATCTGCTCTAAGCTGCTGTTCTCCCTATCACCATCTGAATCTTTTTTAACTGCTGTTATATTATAGCCAACTCTACCTGTATTACCACGGTGGCTAAAAGCCGTCTGCTGGGTTTCAAATGACCCATATCTTACCTTAAATTCAGTGATGGGCTTTCTACTACCTCCCTTAGTAATAATATTAACTACCCCTCCCAGGGCATTAGCCCCATATAAAGCAGAGGCAGGGCCTTTTAAAACCTCAATCCTTTCAATTTGCTCAACTGGTAGTTGGCTTAAATCTATTTGCCCATTCTGACTGCTATTAATCACCTGTCCATCAATTAACACCAGTACCTGATTATTTTCCGAACCCCTGATACTAATCAATTTCTGACCAGCAACCCCACCGTAATCTGATATATATATTCCTGAAAGATCCCTTAATAGTTCAGCCACATTCTGAGCATTTTTTTCTTGAATATCTTCCTGAGTGAGAATATCCATACTTACAGTCGTATCTGACAGCTTTTCAGAATATTTTGAAGCAGTTACCACGATATCATCTAAAACAAATAATTCATCCTGTCCTTCATCTGCCATCAGGGGCTGCCCTGTGATAAGTAAAAAAATTACTAAAAAAATAAGTGCTAAATTTATCCCTTTATTCATATCAAAAATCTCCTTTCATTTCAAACGTCTTATACATAATTACATATTTTATTAATACTTATACTGATATCAAAAATTAAACCCCCTTTCCAGACCGGAAAAGGGGGTTAATTACTCATAATCAATACATATAGAATTATACTAAAACTCTATATAAAGAAATAAATCTACCTCCCCTCCGGAGGAAATTACTCCTTTAACAGGCAGGTCTCCTGGCTCATGGTCATCTTTTCGACCGCCTTCCCGTTGCCAGTGGCAAATTAGTCGAAAATCCCAAATACAGTAGCGGGGGCTGCAGCGGAATCTAACCGCTTTCCCTTTTCATCCAGTATTTACTGGACACCTGATCAAGTCTATATTCTATTCTTAGTTATATTATTTCATATTATTATTGAAAATTCAATAATAATATACCAGAATTATAATAAATCTTCTAGCAGTTGTGCTGCTGGTTTATTCATTTTTGTTTTTCTTTCACTGAACCTAGGTTCCCATTTAGAAAAATAATTTATGTAATATATTAAAAACCCCGTTATCATTATTTGAATCAGTAATCAAATCTGCCATCTTCTTTATTTCAAAAGGAGAATTCCCCATAGCTACGGCTGTACCAGCCTCTTCAAACATTGATAGATCATTATGATTATTACCAATAGCTATAACTTCTTCTCTCTTAAAATTATACCTTTCCATAATTTTCTTTAGAGCAATCCCTTTGGAAACAGAACTGTTCATAAACTCCAAATATATTTTATCTGATTGGGTAATATATAAATCTTTTTTAAATAATAAATTTACTTCCGAATATACTTGATTTATTTTTTCTTCATTACCACAATAAACAATTTTGAGTGGGTCTTTAATCTTATCATATTCTTTAATAACTTCCACTTCTATTTTCTCTAATTGCCATTGTTTTTCGGCCGTACTTTTATTAAATGTCTCAAATTTATCTTTATAATAAAGAACAACACCAAGATTATTTTTTAATCCAAAATCTACTAATTTATTAACATAGTCTTTAGCAACAAGTAATTCATAAATTGTATCACCAGTCAGATATTTTACCAAAGCACCATTCGTTGTAATTAATGGCAGCTCGATCTTTAACTGTTTAGCATATGGTTCAACTGATTGATAGGGTCTACCACTGGCTATAGTAAACAATATCCCTCTCTTCTTAAGTTCTTTGATAATCGTTTCATTTTTTTTAGTAATAATATTACGATTACTTAATAATGTTCCATCCAGGTCTATTGCCACCATTTTATATGACATTTATAATACCACCTCAAAAATAATGATTATATATCTTTCATGATTATACTGCGAAAACTATCAAATTACAAGCATTTTAACTTAAGATTCCTAATATAATAGTAATCCTAAATTTATATTTAAAAACTTTTCACAGTATAATCATAGATTAGTTTTAATTAATTCTATTAATTGCTTTCATATTATTCCTGACATAGTAAAAGCCCCAGCACTAATAGTAGCTACCAGGACATCTACACCATCGTTCAAAACTTAAAAAGCTAAACTATGGTTTTAATAATACTTTAATTGAGTCTTTTTCCTGTGCTTTAGCCAGGGCTTCTGCAAAATCCTCAACAGGATAGGTAGTTGTGACAATACCCTCAGCGGAAAGAAGACCTCTTTCAAATAAATCAATAACTACTGGATAAGTGTATGGACCCAAATGAGAACCTCTAATATCAAGTTCTTTCCTATCACCAATCACACTCCAGTCAGTGGTAGTTTCCTTGCCAAAAACACTAAATTGAACAAAACGACCTAATTTTCTAATCATCTCTAAACCCTGTGTTACACCAACAGGTGAACCTGTAGCTTCAATATAAACATCACAACCATAACCATCAGTCATCTCTTTAATCTTTTTAATAGCATCTTCTTCAACAGGGTTTATACAAAGCAATACCACGAGTAGGTTCATCAAATATTAGTATCTTGCAATCAGTTCCTAACCATTTTGCCAGTACCACCTTTTGTTGATTACCTCCACTAATTCCTTTGAATAGATATCAAACTAATAATAGATTGTAAATTGTTTTTTATCCTATGATGACTTTCCTTTAAAAGAGCTGAACGTCCCATCAATCTTGTATCCTCTACAGCAATTCCTGCTTGCCGTGCCAGAGTAGATAAGTATTTCCATTCTTTTTCAGAATATACAAAAATATTCTCATAATAAAGTTCTATTATTCCAGCCAGTTGAGAACGCATCAATACCGGTGCACAAATTAAGGTTTTGGTTTCTACTGGATCATCTTCAAAAAAAGACTTAAATTCTTTATCCCGTTCAGTCAAATAAAACAATTTGTTATTTTTTATAATTTCAATCTTTTTATCTAATTTTAACTGTGGTAAATTATTATGATTATACAACACTCTATTAATAACTGTTTTCGCCTTTTCATCGATCAAATCGATAATACAACTATTTGCCCCCATAATTCCACTAACACGCTCAGCAAAAAAATTCAAAATATCTTTCAATTCATATTCTGACGCTAAAAATTCAGCAGCTTTAAAAATGGAATCAATTACACCCATATCATCTTTTTCAGCTTCTTGATTGCTGGAATTACCAAGATACAAATTAATCAACTTCTGCGGATTTTTTTTAGCATCATCGACATTTAAAACCCCAGCAATCTTTCCTTTAGTTAATACAGCTATATTATCGGCAACTTTTAGAGCTTCTTCCCATTGCCTGGTCACATAAATTACTGTTCCACCTTTTTCCGTATAATAATTTATTATATCATATAAGATATTAATTGTATCAACATTTAAATTATTAGTAGGTTCATGTAAAACTAAAATCTCTGGTTCTGCCAAAACTAGCTTAATTATTTCTACCAGCTTTTGTTTCTCAGGCATAAGATCGCCAATTGTTTTATGGTGTTCAATTTCTAAACCGAATTTATCAAAGGCCTTAGCGGCTTGTTTATTAACCTTTTTCCAACTTATTAATGGAGAAATACCCCTTCTAGGATATTTAATTAAAGCTAGATTTTCTGCTACACTTAACTCCTTTATTAATGATGAATTCTCAAATAAAAATCCAAATTCCCTTTTTCTTACCTCATCAACAAGCAAATAATCTTTATAGAGAAGTCTACCTTCATAATCATTAATTATCCCTGCCAGTATATTGACTAGTGTTGTTTTTCCAGACCCAGTTTCTCCTATTAATGCAAATATCTCTCCTTTACATATTTTAAGTAAAACATCTTCAAGATTAGTCCAATCATTGTTATAAAAAGACAAAGAATTTATTTCTAGAATTACATTTTTCTCCATAACAAATCATCTCCAAAAAACAAGTCCTTTGTGTTGTTTTTTCCGTTTTAAAAAAATTGAACTGCCTCAGTTTTTTAATTCTAAGACAGCCCTTAGTTATCAACAATTAAGAGTTAACACGATACATTATATTATTAATTAAACACCAATACCCATGGCAAAAACTTATTTACCACTGACTCTGACAATCTTATTTCAGATTATCCACTGCAGCTCTTTCAATAGCAAGTCCTTGATTATAACGTTTCATGAATTCGTTAAAACCTGCAACATCTGATGGATTAGGAGTAATAGATTCTCCCATCTTCCCGGAAAAAACCTTTTCTTTAAGGAAATCAACCAATGATTCGTTTTCTTCTCGATTAATCATATAAGAACCAAGCAAAGCAATACCCCAGGCTCCACCCTCTCCAGCAGTTTCCATAACAGCTACAGGGACATTAAGGGCAGCAGCCATTATCTTCTGGCCTACTCCCTTTGTTTTAAACAAACCGCCATGACCCAGGATTTGATCTACCCGAACTGATTCCTTCTTAAAAAGAATATTAAAGCCAGTTTTCAAAGCACCTAAGGCGGTAAATAAATGTACTCTCATAAAATTAGTCAAGTTAAAATTACTATTAGATGAACGTACAAACAAAGGACGTCCTTCTTCAAAGTGAGTCATATGTTCACCTGAAATATAGCCATAAGATAATAAACCACCACAATCTGGATCACCCTCTAATGCCATATTATAAAAAGTTTCATAAAGCTTCGACTTGTCACAGTTAAGACCCAGTGCCTGAGCAGCCTCGTCAAAGAGACCTATCCATGCATCCAGGTCAGATGTACAATTATTGGAATGAGACATGGCCACTAGTTTACCATCAGGTGTTGTCACCAGGTCAATCTCTGAATATACCTTCGATAATTCTCTTTCCAGTACAATCATTCCAAATACAGATGTTCCAGCAGATACATTACCAGTACGAACAGACACACTATTTGTAGCCACCATACCCGTACCAGCATCACCTTCAGGCGGACATAGGGGAATACCCGACTGCAACTCACCAGTAATATCTAGAAGCCGTGCTCCTTCTACTGTCAATTTTCCAGCTTTGGTGCCAGCCACTAAAACATTTGGCAGAATGTCCTCCAATTGCCATGAGAGATTTAAGGGACTGATGAGTTGATTGAACTGTCCAATCATTTTTGAATTAAAATCCTTCGTTTCTAAATCAATAGGAAAATATCCTGAAGCTTCACCTATTCCCAAAACTTTCTGTCCGGTTAATTTCCAATGTATATAACCAGCCAGTGTTGTTAGATAGCTAATATCTGAGACATGTTCTTCCTTATTTAAGATAGCTTGATAAAGATGAGCGATAGTCCACCTTTGTGGGATAGGATAATTAAACAACTTGGTCAATTCCTCAGAAGCCTGGCCAGTTATATTGTTTCGCCAGGTACGAAAAGGTGTTAAAAGATTATCGTTTTGATCAAAAACCATATAACCATGCATCATGCCACTAAAACCAATTGCCCCTGTGGTTTGGATGGACACTCCAAATTGCTCCTTAACATTGCTGACCATATCTTGATAACTATTCTGTACACCCTCCCAGATATCCTCTAAGCTGTATGTCCAAACATTATTGACATAATTATTTTCCCAATCATGACTGCCAGAAGCAAGCGGTGTATTGTCTGGACCAATCAGAACAGTTTTAATACGAGTCGAACCCAATTCAATCCCAATTGCTGTTTGGCCATTATTAATGGCATTTCTAATTTCATTCAATTCAAGACTCATAATTTACCCTCCTAGTCATTAATATAATAAGTAAAATTTTCTGTATATTATTATTCATAAGTATTTTTAGTATTTTTGCAATTTTAATATAACTATATAGTAAGTGTCACTAATTTTCAAGTCCCTATTTAGTAGAATTTTAAGTTTAGCCTATTTAATCATAGAGGAAATAGCCTCCTCTTGAGTTGTTAAACAAATTTATACCAAAAGCAGGAGGCCATTTCACTTTTTAGGACAATTTATCCATAATTTTAGCTATTAATTTTATATTTTAGTTAAAAAATGGGGAAACTCTATATAAGCGAGGTGTTAATAAAGTTTACCTCTTATTCTATTAATTATACCAGACAATAACATAACTAAAATCATCCAGTATATTTCTAATAATCATAACTTTAAATTCATCTTATTTTATAGTAAATATCGTTCCATTTGATCTCTTTCTTGAAATCTCTTATTTTGGTAGCTGAGTCAATCACTAAAAATTCTATATCCGCTATTTCAGCATAATCTTCCAACATCTCGGCCGTTACCACCTTACTAAAACCAGAATGATGAGCCCCCCCTGCTAAAATCCAGGCAGCTGCTGCAGTCCTCAAATTAGGTAGCGGTTTCCAGACGGCTCTGGCTACTGGCAACTTCGGTAGATCATGTTCTGGTGAAATTACTTCTACTTCATTCACCAGAAGGCGGAACCTATTACCCATATCTATAAGTGAAGCATTTAAACCTTTTCCTGGACCAACATTAAAAACTAACCTTACCGGATCGGCCTTATCACCAATAGATAAAGGATGTATTTCTACGGTAGGTTTAGCTGCAGCAATAGAAGGACAAACCTCTAACATATGAGCTCCCAGTTCTTGCATATTGCCAGGTTGCAGATTATAAGTATAATTTTCCATAAAAGCAGTTTCTTTCCCTAAAGCCATTACCTTCATCGCCCGCAGTAAGGCCGCAGTCTTCCAGTCACCCTCAGCTCCAAAGCCATAACCATCAGCCATCAATCGCTGCACAGCTAGACCCGGTAATTGTTTTAAACCATAGAGGTTTTCAAAATTAGTGGTAAACCCCTTAAAATCACCATCTTCTAGAAAAGCCCTCATACCTACTTCAATCCGGGCAGCTTCCCTCAAAGAATCATAATACTGGCCATTTACCAGTAATTCTTCAACAATGTTATACTCTTCCTTATATACTTCAATCAAATCATTAATCTCCTGCTCCTGTACCTGATTCACATATGCAGCAAGATCACCAAGGGCATAACCATTAACATTATAACCTAATTTTATCTCAGCTTCAACTTTATCACCTTCTGTAACAGCTACCTGCCGCATATTATCACCAAAACGCGCTATCTTGGCACCTTGACTATCCTGCCAGGCAGCAGCAACCAAACTCCAATCAGACAGTTGTTTAACAACAGTGTCATCCTGCCAGTAGCCGACAACTACCTTCCGATTTTTACGTAATCTTGAAGCCATAAAACCAAATTCCCGACCACCATGGGCAGATTGATTAAGATTCATAAAGTCCATATCAATCTCTGACCAGGGTATATCCCTATTAAACTGGGTATGAAGATGAACAAAAGGTTTCTGCAGCAGGGTTAAACCCGGTATCCATATTCTCGCTGGAGAAAAGGTATGCATCCAGGTAATTAAACCTATACAAGATTTTTTAGCATTTGCTGCTAATACAAGGTCCCTGATTGCTTCTGCATTTGTCATTACTGGTTTATAAATAACTTTTACTGGAATTCTATCCCCTTCATCAAAAAACTCCACTATCTTTTTACTATGTTCTGCAACCTGATGCAAAGTCTCTTCACCATATAAGTGTTGGCTACCTGTTACAAACCAAACTTCATAATTATCTACACTAACCATATCTATCTTCCCCCTTAATTGTTTATTAATAATTTGTCAAACTCATTAATCTTTATAACTATAGGATTCATATTAAATATTCAAAATTTTAACTATTATTGTCCATAATAAGCATTTTTCCCATGTTTTCGATAAAAATGTTTATTCATTACATAATCAGGCACACCTTTGCTAGTTTTATTTAAGAGAAAAGTATTAAGCGCCATTTTAGCTACCTCTTCCAGTACTACACCATTATGAACAGCATTATCCGGATCAATTCCCCAGGTAAAAGGCCCATGGCCAGCCACCAGAACACCCGGTGTATAATTATAATCTTTATCTCTAAACCTTTCTACTATAACCTTACCAGTGTACACTTCATAGGCACTATCCACTTCCTCGACAGTCATAATTCTTGTACAGGGGATTTCCTGATAAAAATAATCGGCATGGGTTGTTCCATAACAGGGTATATCGCGACCCGACTGCGCCCAACTTGTTGCCATTGGAGAATGGGTATGTACAACACCGCCAATTTCTTTGAAATTTTTATAAAGAACAAGATGAGTAGCAGTATCAGAAGATGGTTTTAGATCGCCTTCTACTATATTTCCCTCCAGGTCAACCACTACCATCTTATCGACAGTTAATTGATCATAAGCAACTCCGCTGGGTTTAATTACAATCAAACCATCTTCACGACTAATTCCACTTACATTTCCCCAGGTATAAATAACAAGGTTTTTACGTTTTAATTCTAAATTTGCCTCTAATACTATTTCTTTTAATTCTTCTAACACTTTAATAAACACCTCCATTAATTACATTGTTTATTAATTTTTAACTGATATATCATCTAAACTAAGTATTATAAAAGTATCTACAAAACATTACTTAATAAAAGTTTACCACCAATAAGAGTATACTCCTATTGGTGGTAAACTTATTCCTATCATATTTTATTTACCATAGAAGTATTCAACATTATCTTTTGTTACAATGCTAACACCAGTATCTACATAAGCAGGTAGTGGGGCAACCTTGGCGGTCTTCCAATCACCATCAATTGGAGTTAGAAGGTCATTTGCCAGGTGGAAAAGGAACATTTCCCCCCAATACCCCATTGTCCAGGTACCCTGAGCAATTGTTGCATCGATTACACCAGATTTTACAAAATCCAGAGTACCCTTATCAACATCAAAACTAATAATGTTAACATCTCCAACCTTGTCAGCCTCTTTTACAGCAGTTGCCGCACCAACACCAGTAGAGGCCTCAGTAGTAAAGACACCTACTAAATTAGGATGGGCCTGCAGCATAGCTCCCATAGCTGCAGCAGAAGCAGCCTGGTCTGATTTGCCATCCTGTACAGAGGCTACTTCCATATTAGGATATTCATTGGCAATAGTTTCTTTAAATCCAGCAGCCCTTTCTTCATGATTTAACTGACCAGGAATTGTTATCAGTCCTACTTCTCCCTTTTCATTATTTAATTCGGCCAGATATCTAGCAGCTTTTACACCAGCAGAATAGTTTGAAGTAGCCAGGAATGAATAACGATCCGATTTTGGTGAATCTGCATCAAAGGTCACCACAGGAATCCCTTGCTCAATAGCCCCATTAATTGGTCTTTTAAGGGCATCTGGATTAATACATGTCAAAAGTATACCAGCCGGTTTTTTGGCAATAACTTGTTCTAATACTGTTACTTGCTGATTAATATCATAATCATTGGCACCAGTATATTTTACAGTAACACCAAGGTTTTTAGCTGCTGCTTCCATACCTTTAAAAGCTGGTTTCCAGTATTCAATACCAGAGACAAAGGTAACCATATAATAGACATCATCTTCACTTCCCTGCAACGGACTTGCCGCAACAACCCCACTAAAGCCAACACTTAATACTGCTACAGTCAATAATAAAAATAGATACTTTTTCATACTATCCCTCCATTTTTTATTTATTAAAATGATGTTACACATCACCTTAACCTAATTTTTCTTGTTATGAACCCTCATATCTACGATAACTGCTGTTAGTAATACCAGGCCAGTAACAAGACTCTGCCAGTAAACTGATACATTTAATAAAACCAGGGCATTATTTACCAAGGCCACTAGTATTATTCCCAGTAATGCCCCCAGAACAGTACCTTCTCCACCATTCAGGCTTGCACCACCAATAACTGCACCCGCAATTGCACGAAGTTCAGCCCCAACACCTGCAGTTGGAGTAGCAACACCAAAACGTGCCAGAGTAATAACCCCTGCTAAACCAGATAAAAAGGAACACAATATATAAACCATCAATTTCCTTTTATTAACATTAATCCCTGAAAATGCAGCAGCCTGTTCATTTGAACCTATATAATAAATTTCCCGAAATGTCTTAGACTTCCTCATTAGAAAATCCATTACAATAACAATCAACAAAAGAATTATACCTGGGTTAGGTATGCCTAGTATTTTCCCTCTACCAATCCAATCAAAAACCACGGAAATTTCACCCAAACTAACAGGTGACCCTTCAGTAAAGATATAGGCTATACCCCGGGCAATTGACATCATACTTAAAGTCGTGATAAAGGGATTTAGTTTTATTTTGGTTATCAGCTTTCCAATTGTTAAACCCGCTAGAATGGATATAAACATCGCTATTAAAACAGAAAGCCAGATATTTAAACCATAGTGCATAGCAACAATACCAGCTGTAACATTAGATAGAGCCATAACAGAACCAACAGATAAATCAATCCCCCCTAAAACCAAAACCAGAACCATACCAACAGCCATGATACCATCCATTGATAAACCAATTAATGTAGTATTAATATTATATTTGGTTAAAAAACCCGGGGTAACAAATGTTAAGATAAGCATAAGACATAAAATAATTAAAGTTAATGAAGTTTCTCTAAAAGATATAATTTTTTTAAATAGACTCTGATTCGCCTTCTCCATTTTAATACCTCCCAATTATTATTCTAGTTTTTTTCTCTCTTTCTACCAGAAGCATACATCATGATTTTCTCCTCTGTGGCCTCTTCTGCAGAGAGTTCACCCACAATTTCTCCTTGATGCATTATTAAAATGCGATCACTAATACCTAATATTTCAGGTAATTCAGAGGAAATAACAACTATGCCATGCCCCTTCTCTGATAGTTCTCTGAGTTTAGAGTGTATCTCAAATTTTGCTCCAACATCTATACCCCGGGTAGGCTCATCCAGAATAATCACTCTAGGGTTAACAGCTAACCATTTTCCCAGTAATACCTTTTGTTGATTACCACCACTTAGGCTCTTAACGGGTTGCTTTAATGAACTATAACGAGTATTCATCTCTTCCACATATTTATTACTTAAACTTTTTTCTAATTTATTATCCAGAAGATTACCTTTACTAACCTGTTCAAGGTCAGCTGCAATTATATTAGCCTGTATATCCATATTTAAAAATAACCCCTGGGTCTTTCTATCTTCAGTAATATAAACTAGCCCTTCAGCAATTTTTTCATTTACATCACTGGAAGTGATATCTTGATCAAAGAGTACTAATTCACCTTCATCTATAGGAGCAATTCCAAAAATTGCTCTAGCCACCTCACTTCGGCCTGCCCCAACCAATCCGAATATTCCCAAAATTTCTTTTTCTTTTACAGAAAAACTTATATTGGAGAACAAGTCCTCACAAGAGATATTTTTAACCTCCAAAACAGTCTTTCCCACAGTAGTACCCTTGTCTGGATAGGCATTACTTAATTCTCTCCCTACCATTAAGCGTACAATATCATCAGGACTAACATCCTTTATAGAACCACTTTCTATTAATTCCCCATCCCTTAAAACAGTATAGGTATCACAGATCTCAAAAATTTCATTTAAGCGGTGGCTGATAAAGAATATCGCAATACCATCTTCTTTTAAACGTCTTAGGTTTTTAAATAGTGTCTGGGCTTCTGTATCTGTTAAAGAAGAAGTAGGTTCATCCAGAATTAGTATCTTAGTATTAATCGATAATGCCTTAGCTATCTCAACCATCTGCTGCTGAGATAGACTCAAATCCCTGACAGCTGTTGCCGGGTCAATCTCAGTAGCCAATCTTTCTAAAATCCCAGCAGAATCCTGACGCATTTTCTTAAAATCAACGATTTCATTTTTTTTAGTAGGAACCCGTCCCATAAAGATATTCTCAGCAACACTCATATGCTGACACAGACTTAACTCCTGATGAACAATACTAATTCCCTTTCCCTGAGATAACCTGGGAGACAAATCTACCAGCTTTTCTCCTTCAAAATACATTTCACCAGAATCTGCCTGTATAATCCCTGTCATAACGTTCATCAAAGTAGATTTTCCGGCACCATTTTCACCACATATTGCATGAATCTCACCAGAACTAATCTCCAGGCTTACATCTTTTAAGGCCTGTGTCCCATAAAAAGATTTACTAATACCATCAATTTTTAAAAGTGGATTTCCTTTTTCCATGAAAATAAATTACCCCCTTTTTTGTCTTTAACTTTAACTCAGGAAACCATATACAACAATCTTAACTACAAATATAGTTATTTGTTCGTACAACCATCAGCAAAAATATACTTTAAATCTCTTTACACGATGAACGAACAATTAACTCCGGTTCATAAATAAAAGAAGGTTGTTCAACATCCATTTCAATCATATTAAACAATAATCTGGCTGCCTTCTTACCCATTTTTACCTTCGGGTGTTTAATACTGGTCAATCTTATACCACCAGTAGTAGCCAGCACTGAATCATCATAACCAACTACTGAAATATCTTCTGGTATACTTAATCCATTGTCATTAATAGCATCTATTACTTTTACCGCAATTTCATCATTATAACATACTATTGCAGTCGGACGTTTATCACTATTAATAATCTTATCTGCGTAATAATATGAATATGAAGAAGCCTCATTAGTCAAATATCCACCAATATCAATCTCATCAGGATTAATTCCATATTCCTCCAGGGCATTCACAAAACCCTTTTTACGATAGACTCCCTGTAGGTCATCCTTTTTGAAAATACCAGCTATCTTCCTGTGTCCTAACTGTAAGACATATTTTGTGGACATATAACCACCCTGCAAATCATCCAAAATCACATAGGCTGTATTTAATTCCTTATACATAGCATTAATCATTATAAAGGGTATTTCGGCCTTAAAGATTTCCTGATATAAATCCTTATTTTTATTTTCAACACTTTTAGTAGGCTCGATAATCAAACCATCAACACCAGAGTCAATAATCTTACGTAGATGTTCTCTTTCCAGAGCAGGGTCATTATTTGTATTGGCCAGAGTAAGGGTATAATGTTTGGCACTTACTACCTCTTCAATCCCCGATATAATCGATGGAAAGATATAGTTCCTTACATAAGTAGTTAAAATAGCAACTCTTTTTTCTTCAAAACGTTTTTTCGGCCTGGTATAGAAAGTACCTCTGCCTCTCTCTCTATTAATATACCCCTCTTTTTCCAGTTCATTAAGAGCCCTTCTGACAGTATCCCTGCTAAATTCTAATTTTTTTGATACCTCTAACTCTGACGGAAGTAATTCACCACCAGTTAAATCTTTTTTATTTATATAATCTAAATAAAAGTTCTTAGCAATAATATACTTAGATAGGTTTTTGGCATTCTCCAATTTAAAGCTCCTCCTCAAACAACTTGTACGTACTATTATACTATATTTGTTTGAAATAATCAAATCCTTTTTATTTATTATTTCAATAATCCAACAAAAATTATATCATTTACCTTCTTTTAAAACAAGTATGAAAAATCTTTGAATAAAGTAGCCCCCTCTCTATATTTTTTTCTCTTTTCTCTTTTAAAAAATATTTTTCTGTTAATTATATCTCTAAAAAGGAGATAATAGAAGAAATATTGAATTTAAGCGTTATCAGCAAAAAAATTGTAGATTTAGATAAGGCAATTTAAAAGATTACACAAATGCGCAAGAATGATGAAAACATGAAGTGCTTGAATTTGTTATACTAATATGCCGGGGAGGTGAATTGCGAATTGAGCAGGGTTGACAGTGTAATTGAGGTCATTAAATTTATTGAAGAACATCTTACAGAAAAATTGGATTTAGAGCTAATTGCAAACGCTGTTAATTATTCAAAATATCATCTGCATCGCATGTTTACAGATACAGTTGGCTTGACAATACACGATTATGTGCAACGACGACAAATTACTGAAGCAGCAAAACTCCTGGTGTTTTCTGAAAAACCAATAATAGATATTGCTTTAAAAGCAGGATATGAAAGCCAACAGGCTTTTACCACTATTTTTAAAGCAATGTACAAAGAATCTCCACTTCAATTTAGAAAAAATGAGGTGTTTTATCCATTACAGCTTGAATATAAATTTGACAATCACCTTGATTTGCTAAAAGAAAAACCGAACGCAAAACGCGAAATCCTGCTTGCTACCAAGGCAGATATTCCACTTTGGATGGACTTAGTACGCCTTGTTATTGACGGGTTTCCCAAGCTTAAAGAAGATAAGCATGTCAAGGTACTAAAACATTACATCAAGAAAAATAGTGCGTTCATTATGAAAGAAGGCTCTATAGTTATCGGAATTATGATGATTTCCTTTAAAACAGGAAGTATTGATTTCTTAGGAGTTCACCCACTTTATCGAAACCAGGGACTTACCCAATTGTTTTTAGATAAGGTGATTTGTGAACTTTTGACAAATAAGCAAATCAGTATAACCACATTCCGTAAAGGAGACAAAGCGGATACGGGGTATAGAAAAATCCTAAAGGATTTTGGTTTTGCCGAGGCAGAATTGTTGACCGAATTTGGTTACCCAACACAAAAAATGATATTGCCAAAAGGATTGGAGGGGTGTATAGATAATGAATAAATCAAGACAAAAAGGCAGGAAGACAGATAATACATCTGACCGTCATGATCATACAGTGGAAAATGACGATGATGTGCTTTCAAAATTTCCTGATGAAATTGAGAACCTTGAAAAGATTAAAATAAGGCTAAAGAATGCTTTAGAACAGGCGGAAGAAAGGGTAAATCAATATGATAGAGAGTATATGGAATCCAAACTCTATCTTGCTGACTACCGTCATGAGATAGACCCGCGGGAAATTTGTCAAAATGAACTTCTTATGAAACAAATTGAAAATTCGGGAATATTTGCAGTACAATTGCGGGAAAAGCTTGCAAAGCTAGTCAATTCCCCTTATTTTGCACGCATTGATTTTACTTATGATGGTGATGACAATGCTAATGTTTTTTATATTGGTCGGTTTTCTTTTTCAGATAAATCTGAAATCCTTATTTATGATTGGCGTGCACCTATTTCCAGCATGTTTTACGATTATGAGCTGGGACGTGCAGGATATGAAGCGCCGATGGGGAGGATTGAAGGTGAGCTTACTCGTAAACGGCAGTTTAAAATATCAAATGGTTTGATGGAATATGTTTTGGAAAGTGCTATAAACATCCGTGATGATGTATTACAGCGAGAGTTAAGTCATACATCAGATAAAAAGATGAAAACAATTATTGCCACAATTCAACGGGAACAAAACCAGATTATCAGAAACGAAAAGGCGGGAACCATGGTTATTCAAGGTGTTGCAGGGTCGGGAAAAACTTCTATTGCCTTACACCGGGTGGCATATTTACTGTATCGGTACAAAGACGACTTATCGGCAAATAATGTGGTTATACTTTCTCCCAATAAGGTGTTTGTAGATTATATTTCCAATGTTTTACCCGAACTAGGTGAAGAACCAATTGGGGAAATGAGCTTTGCTGACATTGCGGATATTCAACTGGATAAAGTTATAAATTATGAACCAGATTGTGACCCCATTGAAATAAATGACTCGGCATGGAACGAAAGGGCAAAGTTTAAGTCTACACTCGATTTTGTTATGATGATGGACAATTATTTGGAATATGCCGCAAAGGAGTATTTTGTTCCCAGTGATTATGAATTTGGTCGTTTCAAAGCAACGCGGGATTGGATATTGACGCGATATAACGCTTATCAAAGACATCCCATAAAAAAACGGTTGCATCGGGTATCAGAAGATATTCTTGAACAATTTAAAATTGCTAACATCCGTGGTGAAGAGTTACCTAAGCAGAAGGTAATTTATAGAAAGCTGGTTTCCATGCTTAAGTTTAGTAACACTTTAGCCCTCTATAAAGACTTTTTTAAGGTTATGAATATGCCGGAAAAGCTGGTGTTGCATAAAAAAGGAGTATTAGAATGGCCAGATGTTTATCCCTTCATGTATTTTCATGCTGCATTAGAAGGATTGAAAGAAAACCGGCTCATCCGGCATCTTATTATCGATGAAATGCAGGATTATACTCCTGTACAATACACCGTGATAAATAAACTCTTTCCGTGTAATAAAACAATACTCGGTGATTTTGGGCAAAGTATAAACCCAAACAATATACATGCGCTCAACGACTTGCGCACAATCTATCCAGATGCCGAATTTATGGAATTGAATAAAAGCTACCGCTCTACCTTTGAAATCATTACTTTTACAAAAAGGATTCAGAATGTATTGGATCTTAAAGCAATTGAAAGACATGGTGATGTCCCCAAAATAATCACTTGCTGTGATTTGGAAGATGAACTTACCAAAATTAAAGAGGAGATAATTCGTTTCTTCAAAAACAAGTTTGTGACATTAGGTATTATTTTAAAAACAAATCAAGAGGCACAATCCCTTTTTGATGTTTTAAGCAAGGAATATGATATCCAACTACTTACCTTAGACAGTGATAAATTCACAAATGGTATAACTATTACTTCTGTTCGAATGTCAAAAGGATTGGAATTTGACGAGGTGTTGATTCCTGGAGCCAATACAAAGAATTATTATACGGATTTTGACCGTAGCCTACTATATATTGCCTGTACTCGAGCAATGCACCGCTTAACACTTACATATACCGGGGATTTGACCAACTTAATTGAGAAAAACAATGACTGACACACAGCAAGCAAACGAACAATCAATACTATTGTACTGGCACGAAACTTTATTCTTGGAATCCATTATCCATGGACTTGGCGTAAACAATTTACTAATTTTAGCTAAAATATATTAAATCACTTCCATTCCACAAATAAACGTAGGTTAAGCGGCAACTTGCATATAAGTTGCCACTTTTGTCTGTAATAACTTTTTTATAAATTCTAATTCACCTGTTTCTATATTGCAAAATAATTAGCACGACCGAACCTGGCATCAAATTTACTCTTAAATTGATTATTATTATCTTCACAAGTGATTAAAAGTTTCATTAATTCACTCCTTGATTATTATTTTTTTCTTCCCTTAATTCTTTCTGACAGTCCTGACAATAACCATAAACTTTAGTACTGTGTGCTATATAATGGAACTTTTCCTGTTCAAAAATAATTTCCTTGAAATTATCTGGTAATAAGTCAGGTATTTCAATTACCTTTCCACAGCTTTTACAAATTAAATGATTATGTTCTGACTGATTAATAATAAATTCGTAACTGCTGGTCTCACTATCAAAATTTCTTCTTACTACTACACCTTTATTCTCCAGTAGGTTTAATGTTCTGTATATTGTAGCCAGACCTAATGATCTATTCTTTACTTTCAAGAGATCATATATATCAGCTGCTGTCAGGTGCTGATCCTTATTCTCAATAAAAACATTAATAACTGCCCTACGCTGGGGTGTCAATCTAACCCCCTTTCCTTCTATACAGTTTATTATTTTCTCATACTCATTAGACATTTTTCCCCCCCTCTTCACTATTTGTACAGGGTATGTATGAGTTATTTGATTCTTGAAAAAACTATTCTACCCTCATCATCAATTAGTTCTTCATCTGCATGAATATATACTACTTTTCCTACAAACATCTCATGAGAGCCTGTTTTTATAGAATCAACCACTTCACATTCAATATTAACTGGAAAATCCAGCAATACTGGTGCTGCAACCTTAACCCCTTCTTTATAATTCAACGACAATTTTTCTAATTTATTTTCATCCCTACCGCTATGACTCCCTAAATAGTCAAAAGCCTCTTTATTTTTCTCTGCCACCAAATTAACTACAAAAACACCCGTTTCTTTTACCATATGATACGAATACCTACTAGGTACTATACCTACCATAACCATTGGGGGATCATAACTGCAATTGCAGGCATATGCTACTACAAGTGCATTGTCTTGCCCATTCGCTCCACGACAAGAAACAACAACATCAGGTGACGGTTTTAAACATGATTTAAATTCCTTTACATCTCTTTTCATAATAATTATTACCTCCAGTTTTTATTTTAAAGACATTCCCCTTCAGATTATTACAAAAACCTGAAGGGGAATACCTTTAACCAGATTTCAAATAATATCAAGCACAAATTAATTACTTATGATAGGTTTCGACCACTGCCTCTTTTTCTACCAGTTCTATTTCCTCTACGGTAAGCCATATATCTACGAGGCCCCGCTGCTGTTTTAATTCTATCTTCATTAGCTGCTTCAGTACAAGTGCCCAGTCCCCTACCAGTCATTGGACCAGTTCCTTGAGGTCCTGTTCCATTTCCAGCTGGCATTCAAAATCACCCCTTTCTTTTTTTGAACATATGCCCATTAATAGTATACCACTATTATATCTAATAATCAATAATTATATTAGTATAGTCTACAAACAGAACATTTTTATTATTGACATACTTAAGTAAATGATATAAACTTATTATAAGGTTGTTCTTTACTTCACAAAACGTTTCAGTCTTTTTGAGGGATGTTCCCTTAAATTGACTGAAATATAATCTATCTAAGACCTGACAGGAAAGATAGCTGAATCTAACCTGAAAGGAACTGGAATAAATATATTCCACTCCCCTTTCATTGGGGATTTTTTCTTTTTTAGCCAGAAATACGAAGGAGGGTTAAGAATATGGAGGAAAAAATAGCAGTTGTTGCAGCAGTTCTAGATAATCCAGCCAAATCTCAGCACAAATTTAATAGTACTATTGCGGAATTTAAAGATTTAATCAGGGGACGGCTGGGATTACCCCTTCCTGATAAAGGGGTTGCTGCTATATCTATAATCGTCGTCGGCAGTATTGATAATATTAATAGCCTAACAGGTAAACTTGGTAATATTGAAGGTGTAAATGTGAAAATATCTATTTCTAAAAAGGAAATATAATATGGACAGCAGATTAAGGGATTTATTAAGACAGTTATATCTAGAAAACCAACTGGCATCTAAAGACATCCTCTACATCTTAAATAAGGTTGACGACAGCAATAAAGAGATCCTTTTTAATTATGCAGAAAAGACTGTTTTAAAAACATATCAGAAAAAAGTTTATCTGCGAGCATTACTGGAATTCTCAAACTACTGTAGAAACAATTGCTATTACTGCGGAATCAGAAATAATAATAGGGAGATAAAGCGCTATCGGCTTTCAGTAAAAAAAATAATTAAATGTTGCCTGCTGGCCTATCAGCACGGTTATAGAACATTTGTCCTGCAAAGTGGTGAGGACGATTTTTTCAAAGAAGATATACTAATCAAACTACTGCAAAGGCTAAAATCAAACCACCCTGAGGCAGCAATAACTCTCTCGATAGGTGAATACCCCTATAAAAGCTACCAGAGATTTTACCAGGCAGGGGCAGATAGATTTCTTTTAAGACATGAAAGTATTTCAAAAGAGCTATATAAGAAATATCATCCAGATATGAGTTATAGCAGAAGGCTACAATGTCTTAAAAACTTAAAAAAAATTGGCTATCAGGTTGGAGCAGGGTTTATAGTAGGTCTACCTGGCCAGACAAATAAAATACTGACTGAAGAATTACTATTTTTAAAGAAACTAAATCCAGACATGGTCGGTATAGGACCTTTGATACCACATCCGAAAACCCCTTTAGCTGGAAGCCAAACTGGTTCTGTTGATAAAACTCTTCTGCTCTTATCACTTATACGTCTTTTATTACCAGAAACACTACTGCCGGTAACTACCGCTGTCAATACCCTTGATAAAAAAGGCTGGGAAAAAGGATTAAAAGCCGGTGCCAATGTTATTATGCCTGTAATCTCACCTGCTATAAGCAGGGGTAAATATGAAATCTATCAAAATAAAGGTAATACAGATGTCTCTAACTTAAGTGAAATAAAAAAAAGGGTTGAAAGGTCAGGTTTTAAGATAGATATGTCCAGAGGAGATAGTCTTAAGTGTTTAAAAACAAAGCTAAATAATTATTAATAGGAGGGTTTTAATATTATGAAGGATTTTATTAACGACAGAGAGATTCATAATTTACTGGAAAGTTCTAAAGAACCTGATCCCCTTGAAATAAGAGAGATTATGGCTAAATCTAAAGAAAAAAACAGGCTTAACCCAGAAGAAACAGCCAAATTACTACAGGTCAATGACACAGATTTGCTAGAAGAAATTTATCAACTGGCTGGTCAGGTAAAGCAATCTGTATATGGCAATAGAATTGTTTTCTTTGCACCACTATATATTGGAAACAGATGTATAAATAATTGTTTATACTGTGCCTTCAGGCGAGATAATGAAGCTGTCGAAAGAAAAACCCTGACCATGGATGAATTAGAAGAAGAGGTCTTAATCCTGGAAAACAAGGGTCAGAAAAGGCTTATCCTTGTTTATGGAGAACATCCTGATTATAATGCAGATTTTATCTGTAAAACAATAAGAAAGGCCTATGACACTAAAACAGAACAGGGGGAAATACGCCGGGTTAATATTAATGCTGCCCCACTGGAAGTTGATGAATACAGGAAACTACATGATACAGGGATTGGTACCTTCCAGATATTTCAAGAAACATATCACCACCAGACATATTCACTAATTCACCCCAAAGGTGATCAAAAAAGTGACTATCAGTGGAGGCTCTATGGTCTTGATAGAGCTATGGAGGCAGGTATCGATGACCTGGGTATTGGGGCCCTTTTCGGTCTATATGACTGGAAGTTTGAAGTAATGGGGCTGCTTTATCATACTATCCACCTGGAAGAAAAATTTGGTGTTGGGCCACATACTATTTCAATCCCCAGGATTGAACCAGCAATTAATACCCCCTTTTACAATAATAAAAAATATCATGTCTCAGATGAAGATTTCAAAAAAATTATTGCCATTATCCGCTTATCAGTCCCTTATACTGGCTTAATCTTAACTGCCCGGGAAAGTGCTAAAATTAGAAAAGAAATGATACCTCTGGGGGTAACCCAGATTGATGCTGGTTCCAGAATAGGGATTGGTGGGTATAAACAGAGTGAAGAAGGCTATATCCCTGAAAAAGAACAATTCCATCTAGGAGATATCCGTTCCCTTGATGAGGTTATAGCTGAAGCATGTGAACTGGGCTTTGTACCCTCATTTTGTACAGCAGGATACAGATGCGGCAGGACAGGCGAACACTTCATGTCCTTTGCCAAACCTGGTTTAGTACATAAATTTTGTATGCCAAATGCTATCCTTACTTTTAAGGAATACCTACTTGATTATGCCTCCCCTGAAACAATTAAAGCAGGCGAAAAATTAATTGCAGAAAATCTAAAGGAAATGGCTGTAAAAGATCAGGCAAGGAAGGAAATGATTGTAGAAAAACTCGCTTTAATTGAAGAAGGTAAACGTGATGTCTTCGTATAATAAAAATAAATTGAAAGAATTTTTTACTGATGTCCAGAAGAAAATCGCCGAAGAAAACCAGCAGACATTAAAACAAATCTTTAAAACCCTCTGTAAAAAATATGTAGATTACTTTCCCAAAAGGAAAATATATATAGCCGAGATGCTAGGCAAACGAATCTCATATCTGACCGGAGCCGGTAAAGAGCTTTATGTAAAAGCAGTTAAAATACCACTGACAGATAATTACTTACTGTTTATTGAGAGCCACCAGGAACTACCTTCATCTGAGATAAAAAACCTGGAGGAATTCATGTTGTCAATTATGGAAATTAAATGACTTAACCAGGAAGTACTCATTTGAGTACTTCCTCTTATATTATTAGGCTGTAGTAGTATCCAGAAGATCCTCACTGCTCTTAAGTGAATTTGACCATTTACCACACCTATCCCCTGTCATAGCAATAGTTGTCCCATTTGCCTGGATTTTAATAACTTCACACATATTCGGACAACCACTACAGGTAAAGGTACTTGTATTAAAACTATCCCTGGTCACTGCAAAACCTTTAAAATTTGTATCTGTCTCATTTTTAAGGATGTAATTACGGGCAATTATTGCTATACCAATTGCCCCCATAACATTAAAATGCTCCGGTATAATAACCTCACTGCCGATCTCTTTCTCAAAGGCAGCTTTGATACCAACATTAGCAGCTACCCCACCCTGGAAGACATATACTGGTTTAATCTTTTTACCCCTGACTATATTATTAATATAGTTCCTGACCAGGGCCTCTGATAAACCCTTTATTATTTCCGCCTTGGTAAAACCATACTGCTGTTTAGAGATCATATCTGACTCAGCGAAAACAGTACACCTACCAGCTATTCTGACATCCCTCTCAGCTGTCAGGGCCAGTTCTCCAAACTCCTCGATCTTTACCCCTAAACGCTGGGCCTGATGATCAAGAAAAGAACCTGTCCCAGCAGCACAGACAGTATTCATAGCAAAATCAGTTACTATCCTATCCTTGACTATTATGAGTTTTGAATCCTGCCCACCTATTTCAAAGATAGTACTGACATCAGGGTGATAATAAATTGTAGCTGTTGCATGGGCAGTAATTTCATTTTTAACAACATCTGCCCCCAGTATGTAGCCAATTAACTGCCTGCCGCTTCCGGTCACTCCTACTCCTTTAACATTGTATCTGTTTTTAACCTTTTCCTGAAGGTCTGTTAAGACCTCTTTTACTATTTCCACAGGCTCACCTGAATTACGGCAGTAAGACTTAAAAAGAATCTCATTTTTTGAATCTATTGCTATAACATTGATACTTACAGAACCTATGTCAATACCCAAATACATGTCTTTCATGGTCACTACTCCTTTTGTATTTTTTTTGTTTAATCATATCTATAAAGGCCTCAATCCTTGTCATAACATTAGCAGTTGCCATCTGCTCGTCTATAGAAAGGGATAAAATAGGTAAATCCAGGTCATCAGAGATTTTATCTAAGATACTCTGGGTAACCAGTTCCGGTAGACAGCCAAATGGTTTCAAATGAACTATACCATCAAATCCCCGTTCTTTATAATCAACAATATGACCAACATTCTGTTTGGCATGTCCGCCAATAATTGTTTCAATATAGTCTTCAGCTTTTTTCATAATCTCTTTTTCATGGGAAACAAAGGGAATTAAATTCTCCTGTATCCATTCTGAAATATAATGGGACATCTCTACTTCAACCCCAAAATCATTTAACAACTCAGCCAGGTTAAAATTGATACCTGATTCCATAACAACATAAATCTCTCCCACTATACCTATCTTTAATTTCTCAGCTCCTGTTTTTTCCTCAATATCGAGACCTTTCAGTATTTTAAAGGCATATTCTTCAACCCTGACTATATCTTGCTCTGTCTTTATTTCCCTGTATTGATCCTCAATAGCAAGTTTAACCTTGTTTAATTTCTTTTTATCACTTATATAAGGCCGTTTGTGTTCAATAAACTTTTTTACCTTATCAGTTGAGACAGCCATTTTATACGCAGTCTTTACAATTTTATATAAGTCAAACCAGGAATGTTGACCCTTTAACTTCTTTAATTTATTAATAAATCCTTTATAATCCCTCTTTAGTTCATCAAAAATGATAAAATCAATATCTAAACCCATATTCCTTATTAATCTTTGATGTACTTCCCCATAGTAACCGGCCCTACAGGGGCCATTCCCACCACTGGAAACAATAGTATCTGCACCCATCTCAATTGCTTCCAGATAGGTACCGAGTAATACCTTTAAAGGGAAACAAGCAAATTCAGGGCTGTATTTCACCCCCAGATTGATAGTTTTTTGGGTAGGCTTGGGAGGAACAATAACCTCATGACCAAGTAATTCAAATAATTTAGTATAAATTAACGGTGACCCCATATGTGGAAAAGTTATTTTCACCTGAAACTCCCCCCTTCCTCTTCTTCTTTTTTGGCCCTAATCATATCTGTAAAGGCCTCTATTCTGGTAATCAAATGACTTTCACCTGTTTGCTCATCGATCCGCAGTCTCATTAAAGGTTTATTAAAGGCTTCGGCTTCTGTATCCAGAAATGGTCCTAAAATAGAATCTGGCCCACAACCAAAGGCAGTTATATGAATAATACCATCTACTTGAGGGGAATGGATAAAGTGATAACCCGCACCAAGTAATTTATTGGTAAACTCCCAGAACATCTTTTTAGCAAATTTACCCACTTGCTCTTCAATCTTTTTAGTCTCAAGCATTTCAAAAGTCAAAACATTTACTTTCATCTCTCTTAGTCGATCAATAAAATCCATACTAATAAACTGGTCATAGACATTATAGACATAACCTACAACACCTATTGTAATCTCATTATTACTTGCCCCAGTAATTATTCTATCATTTAAAATCTGGTCTATAAATAAACCCTGCCTGCTTTTCTCACGAAAATTCAGCCAGACCTTACGGGCTTTTTTAGCAGCATTTTTCAGTGTCGAACGGGATACCCCTAACTTATCCATAAAACCAAGATAATTTTTATAATTAGAAATATCATCACTCCTGGCTTCAATATAATTACTTAAAATCTTTCCCTCTACTCCTTGGAGTGAATTTCTAATCATATCAGGCAGACCTAAAAATTTTGGACAGAAGGTTATATTTTTCTTAATACTGATAAACCTCGGAACATAAATATAATCCACACCTTTATCAAGTAAATTAAATACATGACCGATATATACCTTAATAGGCACGCATATTTCAGAAACAGAGTTCTTTATCCCTCTATTAATCAACACTTCTGACGTTTTATCAGAAACTACTAGCTCACAGCCAAGATTATTAAAAAAAGATTCCCAGAAGGGAAAATAATAATAATATAGCAAGGCCCGTGGTACTCCTATCTTCATATATATTACTCCTCTCTAACAATAATACCTTCAATAATTATTTCTATAATCATTTCTAAAACCTGATCAAAAGAATATGGAAAACCCATTAGTTCAGGTGGTGTAATATTGCGAATTAAATTCATAGTCACCAGTACTATTAATTCAAGTGGAATACCCTCCTTAATAACCCCTTCCTTAATCCCTTTTTGAAATATTTCTTTTAAACGGGTCTGTAAAAATGATTCCCGATATTTATTAATCATTTTCCAGGAATCAGGACTGTTTTTTTTAATATCATCAAGTGCTCTAATATTAATTAATGATGTCTTTTGATTAATAATTAATAATAATCTTTTCAGCATCCCCTGAAAAGACATTTCTTTATTTAACTGTGTTTCTATTTCCTCCTTGATATCCTTAAAATGATTTCTTATTACCTCATCTAATAAGTCCCTTTTACTGGCAAAAATATTGTAAATGGTTTTTTTACTCATCTTTAGCTCAGCAGCTAATTCATCCATCGTTATCTTTGAATAACCATAAGAGAAAAATAAATCCCTGGCTTTTGCTAAAATTCGCTCTCTTTCTCTATTGGTCTTGCCGCCCATGATTATTTTCCCCTCCTCAGCAAAAACAGCAGAACAGAAGTTCATCTTCATTAAGGAAACCAATTTAGTGTTTTCAGTTTTTATTTTACAAAAAAAAGATTATTATGTCAATAGAAAAAGAAAAATGATCCTATAATTTTTTTTATTGATTTATTAAATTAAAGAAATACTTATTTAAGCGTCTTGCATAATTGATTGTTCCCACACAAAAACTCCGCAACGAATTTAGTACCAGCCAATTATGGGCTGTTTTAAACTCCCTACGGTCAAACAGGAAAACAGCCTTTTTCATAATTGTCTTTACTAAATTCTGCTCCGTTTTAATCGTCTGGATAACAATTCAAGTATGCAAAAGTGTTATTATGAAAGAGCCTTATTTAATAATTCTTTTATTTTAACTTTCATATAATAATATATAAAAAATCCCCGCCTAATTGCTCATTTCGGGGAACTATAAAATATATGTTTTTTAAAAGCCCAGTTCTTCACCTACAAGTATTACCTTTATACGACCGTCATGTCTTGATTTTCTAGTCACCAGCATTTGACAGCAAATACAATCCTCTGTTAAACACTCATGACAGTGACCAGTTTGAGTACAAGGTGTATTCTGTTCCAGCCTGATGGCATTTATCGGTGAAGCACAATTTCTTATACGCTTCATTGCACTCTCTTCATCTTTAGTAACTTTATTCATACCTGCTATCACAATAACATTTTTGGGCCCATATATAAGGGCAGCTATCCTATTACCATTCCCATCAATATTTACTAATTTGCCATCCTGGGTAATTGCATTTGAACTCATTAAGAAATAATCGCAATTAAAGGTTTTATAATATATCTCTGCCCTTTCATCAGCATTTTCAGCAGTACTCCTATCCAACAATTTTAGATTAGATTCCTTTAATTTCTCCAATAAACCAATTTGCTCTAAAGTCATTGAACCACCCCAGGATACTGTAGAACCCTCTTTTATTAATTCCAGAGCCTTTTTGACGGCTTCTTCTCCTGTAGAACAATAGTAGCCCTCTATATTCCTCTTCTTAAAATTCTTAATCAGCTCATTCCCCTTAATCCGGTAATATTCTTTTTTGGACTTTAACACAATTAATTACCTCCTCTATATTTTATAAGTGTCTTAATATGTATTTATTATTTATCTGATATAAGTAACTTTAGGATCAACAAATTGGCTTCGCCACCCAAACTTAATCAAATATATCAGCTTTCTTAAGTCAACTATTTATTACACATAGTTAATCAACAAACTATTAGCCAGACAAATATATTTGTTGTACGACTCTAGAAATTGGCTGGAGGTACGGAACTTGGCCTCGATGGCCTGATGCTGACTCAACTATGCGTAATAAAAGAAGAGTCAGTGAACCGGAAGACAATTTCTCGACAGTAAGCGTAAGCAGGACGCTGTAGCGCAACCTCAAACTGTTCTTGTATGGTCTAGTTAAATACGGAGTACCTGTGGTGCACGACAAGGGAAACAAATATATTTGTCGGCCTTTAAATTTATCCACAATTTAAAAATTGCATAGTTTCCTAAACTTGAACAAAATGGCTACGCCACCCAGACTTAATTAATAATCAACCTATTTTGACAGCTGTGCCATAGGCAAGTATTTCAGCTGCACCACCCATAACCTGGGAAGTAGTAAAACGAATATTAATAACAGCATCTGCCTCTAATTTCTCAGCTTCAGATACCATCCTTTTCAGGGCTTCTTCCCTGGCCTCACTAATCATCTGGGTATATTCTTTTACTTCACCGCCTACAATATTTCTTAGACCTGCCATAATATCCTGCCCAACATGACGTGCCCTAATAGTATTTCCTCTGACCAGACCAAGGACTTCACTTATTTCTTTACCAGCAATTTGACTAGTATTCACTATTATCATCTTTAAGATCCTCCATCCTTTCTTTTATTAAACTATAAAGAAGAATAATCAGCCCCAGTATTACACCTATTATTCCAACCCTGACCACTACCGGCATTGAAGAATCCTGAAAAATACTACTTAAGGAATAATACAGCCCAGTGCCAATCAATAAAAAGATACTCAATCCCAGTATTACCTGACCTATCTTCTTGATATAACTCCCTCCTCTATAAATTCCAGAATACATTGCAATTTAACTTAAACCCATATATTACCTTCAACTTTTATAAAAAAAATCCTGCATAAATTTATAAAAAAAACAAATCAATTACCTGGTTTATAGTATATTCCGCTTGCTTAATTCTTTATCTAGATAATCTAGTAGTTCATCAGCCTTTTCCTCTGGTGGAATTGTCAGCAAACTTACAATTATAAAAGTCAGTGAACTAATTACTAAAGTCCAGACACCTGCTGGATAACCCCAGGGACTCCATCCTGTAAACTGTAGATAAACGGCAGTAAAACAACCACTTAAAAGACTGGTAATAGAACCTGCTGCAGTAGATTTACGCCAGAAAAAAGCACCAAATATAGTCGGAACTACTATCAGTAAACCTACTGAAGAAGCCACTGACAGGGCTGCTATCAAATCAAACTGCTGACTGGCAAATAAAAACCCTAGAAATGCTATTAAAATAATGATCACCCTGGGAGTTACTAAATCCAGGTTGTTTTTTTGATCCCTATTCTTTTTTGGATATAAGTCCCGCAATACCAGGGAAGACAAGGTTAGCATAATAGAATCAATTGTAGAAATAGCCGCTGCAGTAATACCAACCATAGCGAACAAGGCGAGCGTTACTGGTACATAAGTGGAACCCAGTAAAACAGGGGTAGCCATATCTGCACTCTCTAGACCTGGCAGTAATATCAAAGCAGTAAAACCCCAGAAAACTGAAACCATGGTATAAATAAAGCCAAAAACCAGAAAACCTTTAATCATAGTCCTCATTGATCTCAAAGAATCGGGAATAAATAGCCGTTGACTAACCTGGGGATTCGAAATTGAAAAGAAAAACCAGGGTAGAGTAAGTCCAAGAAATGTCTTGAAATTAAAAAAACCAGGACCAGGAACAGACAAAAACTCTGGAAAATCTTTTTCAAGTATAGCAAAAAAATTAAGAAAACCGCCTAATCTGCTGTAAACAATAAACAATAAGACTAAAACACTAACTATAATCATAATTAAAGATTGTAATGAGTCTGTCCAGGTTACTGAACGCAGACCAGCAACAAGGGCCCAGACAATCGCCAAAACAGTTGCTATCAGTACTCCAATCATAAAAGGAATTTCCCCATCTGATAGACCGTTCATTAAATAACCAACCCCCATTAGCTGTACCGAAAGATAAGGAATTAAAAAGATACAAGCAGTGAAAGAAGATATAATAGAAATCCATTTATTATTATACCGATCAGCTAACATTTCATACGGTGAAATATAACTGTATTTTTTCCCCAGGAGCCAGAATCTGGGCCCAAAAAAGGCTACTAATGATAAGCCAGCCAGATAAACAAGCTCAAACCCCAGAGCTCCAACACCACCTGAATATGTAAAACCCACCAGTCCAACCATCATAAAAGCACTATAAGTAGTTGCACTGTATGATAGTGCAGCAACAATCCCCCCGGTAGATCTCCCACCTAGAAAATAATCCATAATATCTTTTTTCATATCGACACGGGCAGCATATGCAAGCCAGCAGCCAATTACAATATAAATAAACATAGCCAGATAGACATATCTTGCTGACATTTTAATCACTCCAATTTTTTATTATTCTAATAGTAAAAAAGATTGCCAGTACAGCAAACAAAGTCCAGTACAAAAATGAAGCAGTAATCCTGGCAATATCCCCCAGGAAAACATAAGGAACAATATAAGCAGATAAAATTAATATACTTAAACAAATAAACCAGAACCATCTTTTATGTGATAAGCGACTTTTTCTCTTTGACCTGGATGATACCCTCGTATTATTATTTTTACCTGACATAAAATCACCTCCTATTTATTTAAAATAATTATATTTAATTATGTATGTAATGTCAAGTGTCTTTACACATGACAATAAAAAATAACTTAATAAATATCAAATAATTTTACAGTCCAGCACCAGTTTAATCCTATTCTAAGAGATAACCCTTTACCCTGAGTTCATTCTTAAGACGTTTTATAACACTCTCATTAATAGCTTCTATTGTGTGTAAATGTACTCCATCAGTCAAAGAGGCCAGTAGGGCTGCCTCTTTTTCTCTATATTTAAGCATAAATTTTTCTACATCAAAGGGAGATTGAATCATCAAAATCCCTCTTATCTCACCATAAATAGGGTGTTCAACTATTACATCATTGACCTTAGCCCCATGACTTACAATGGTCATCAACTCATCTTCTACCTCTTCATTATCGTGTCTACAAGCAATAGTCCTTTTTATAGTGTTTAACTGATTACCGGGAATAAGATAACCCTGGGATGTAGCTAGAATTTTTTCTCCCTCTGCCCTGAGAAGGGCAATATCCTGCACAATTACCTGTCTACTAACAGCAAACTTTTCGGCCAAATCTGAGCCTATAATAGGCTCACTACTATTTTTTAGCATTGAAATCAATTTTTTGCGCCGTTCCCCTGCTTTCATTTTTAATCATCCCCTTTTCCAAATAAAACTATAGACCACCAGTCTGTTCTAATTCTTCTTTCCCTAGTATATATTATATATTCTTAGTTTAGATTATTTCTCCTGCTTTAAGTAATTATAATCCATCTTAATGTTATATTTTAAAGGATTGAGATAATCTTAACTGTCTAGCACCTACCCACTTATTTGCTTCTTTCGTATCTATTAATAACATAAAAATCTCTCCTTTTTCTATATATTACCTTCTCTGGCCTTTTCAATTAGTTCCTTTACTTTCCCCTCTATAACATCCCGGGTTTCCCTGAAAATATTCATTGGTTTACTAACTGGGTCATCGAGTCCCCAATCTTCTCTCACCTTACAGGGAACATATGGACATTCTACTCCACAACCCATGGTTATCAAAATATCCAGTTCAGCAGGGATATCTTCCAGTAATTTCGGATACTGACCACTAATATCAATTCCTACCTCTTCCATAGCTTTAACAGCATTTGGTTTTACCTGGTCTGCTGGATTAGTTCCTGCACTGTAAACCTCCAGCACATCACTTCCATATTCTCTGGCAAATCCTTCAGCAATTTGACTACGACAGGAATTTCCTATACAAACAAAAGCAACTTTATATTTCATTGGTTATACCTCCCCTTTTATTTAATATTAATATAAACATAATTTGCCCACAAAAAGATCTACTGTTTTTAGAAAGTTCAATTAAATAATGTATTTTCACTCAATTCTTCACAGGATAAGCCACTGGCTTGGTATTTTTTTAGTCTTTGATTATCTCCCTGGCAAATATCCAGGGAATCTAACTCATCAAGAATGTTCTTTAAAAAAATATGTTCAGAAAATAAATCTTCATTAATGCTATAATAAACCCATTGCGCCCTTTGCTTACTATTTATAAGTCTCTCATGTTTTAATTTGCTCAAATGCCTTGAAGCATTGGATTGGTTAACATCCAGTATACTTTCTAATTCACAGACACATAACTCCTGCTGCTTCAACAAATTCAATATCCTTATTCTGTTTTCATGTGAAAGAGCCTTTACTATTTCGACTAAATCCATAAGACTATCACTATTCCTTTCGCATTCATATATCCGTTTATACTCATATATATCATATTCTAATATTATATTTATGTCAAGTAATTTATATATTTTACTATTTAGTTACATTTTGGGGTTTGCCATAGTATCATAGCTTAACTTCACCCTATACTATAAATTAAGCTTACTGCTGCTAACAGTTAGTAAAGTTTTACTTTTCTAAGTAATTTAAAGTACATAAAGATAAGCAAATAAGGAATTAGGTAAGAAAAAAAAGTATGGTAAATACTCCAGCCATTATGATAAGTAACTCTACCTATTTTGAACCAGAAAAATTCTAAAATAGTTGTTATTACAGTAAAAATCAGCACAAATATATAACCATTCATTTGTTCATAGCGATAAATAAAAAATATCATATAACTAGGCAGAATAGCGTATAACCCGATATCAAACATTAAATAGTCTATAGATAAATATTTATCTGGTAAGAGATGCCACATTTTATGTTCATCAGCAAAGGCATTGATTATATGTGATAAGACAGTACCTAACGAAAAAATGCTAAGCAATATTTTAGGAGCCATTTTATAGAGATAAATTCCAAAAATCCACGGAATTACAAAACCAATTACAATATTTAAGAACATTTTATACACCCCTAAATTTCTATACCCAGATTTGTTATTCCTCCTATTTCTTCTTTAGTCTTCCATCTTTTCATAATCTATATGCTAAATATTCCATTAATTCTCCTATTTCAATAATATTCTTGCTAGGAACATAAATTCTTAAGACCATTTGCCTCCATATGAGATTTAAAACTTGAGCAAAACTTCTTCAATAATTTGATGTTATTCTTGATACTGTCATAAATTAGTAATCATCACTAAGTACTAATTTAATAGCCAACCCTATAAAAACTAAACCAAATAATTGCTGTATTCTAAGAGTTAGTTTAGGGGAAGTAACAATCAAACTCTTAAAATAATTTGCAAGTATCCCATATAGAATAAATACAATAAGAGTTAATCCCATAAAAACTATACTCAATATGATCATTTGATATATATAACCAAGGTTCTTATTTAAAATAAATTGAGGTAGAAATGAAAAAAAGAATAAAGTAAGTTTTGGATTTAATAAGTTGATTAAAATTGCTTTAACAATAATTTTTAAAGTACTTTTTTCTTTAGAGTCCTCATTGATTACCAAACCATCTTTATTTTTAATCATACCCCATCCAAGATAAAGTAAATAAACAACACCAACAATTTTTATTGTTTGAAAAACAAGTGCGCTCATGTGAAAAATTGCTGATAAACCAACAATACTTGCTATCAAGTGTGGGACAATTCCCACAGTACAACCAATTGCAGCTGCAATACTATCTCTTTTACTACCCATTATCCCTATAGAAACAGTATAAATAACTCCTGTTCCTGGAATTAAAATTACTATTAAAGATGTTAATATAAATCCATAGCTTATCATGATTTCCTCCTTTTTAAACTCTAATATTACATAACATTAAAATAGTCATTACAAAACTATACTTTAGCTGAATTTCAGATAATGTTCAGGTATTACCGAAGTTCAGGGGACTTTAGATAGCTCTTATCTTAGACACCTGAATTTGGGTGAATGACATCAGGAGTGGAATCGGCAATATATTTTTATACATATTACAGTCCCCCACTGTAATACTCAAAATTTCTAAATATCATCAATGGATACTTTTCCAACTAACCAATTTAACTCACTATCTTGCATAAATACACTCGGCCAATCTTGATTCATTTTTTCCCAATCATAAAATTCGTTTACAGCTTGATAAAGAGATGAGATATTATCATGTGTTGGTTCTTTTAGTAATAAATTAATTTTATCTATCATTTTAATTGGTTTTTTTTCAACTCTATCTAAAACTTTAATAAACCATTTGTGGTAAGGATACAGCACTTCGTTATATGACAAAATAAGCCTTCCTGCAAATAGTATAAATTTAGATATAGAATGATTTAATAAATAAACATTTTTATGTTTTATTGCCTCTTCTGAATACCATTTCCAAGCCTCAAACTGGGCATAAAATCTACATATATTTTCTTTCTTCTTTTTTATCGGATACTTTATAATCTGTTTTAGTTTTTTATCTAAATTATAAACCTGTGAATAGGTAATAAAAGCACCTTCAAAAGCAAACCTTGCCGGTTCACTTCCTTTTTCTATAACTTGATTTATAAAATCCATGCTTATATATTTACCATCTATATAACCAGATTCATAAGTACATGATTCCTTTTCGTAGTAATGAATATCTCCTGATTCTTTTCGTTTTTTATAATTTTCATCGGAAATTACTATCATTATATCAACATCTGATAATTCAGTTTCAAAACCATGGGCAATAGAACCGCACACTATCACTGCTAATATATCATCTCTTTTTCTTAATTTTTTAGTAATATTACTAATTGTTTCTTCATGATGTTTAAACATTTTATCCTCCTACAAACAAATTATTTTAAACTTATCAATTCAGTACTTGTTTTAGCTGTATTACGTATTACCTATGATGTATATTGATATATATTAATATTATATTTATATATGCAAACTGCCAGAATATAGCTATTATCTTCTGCAATTTCATTAAATATCATTTTTTGTTAATTTTCTATATTTAATCATTTTTCTCTCTTCCTTTTTAATATATTTTTTTCACTTAAACTATTGTTTTAACAATTGTATTTCCCGTCCAATCTAAAAACTTTTCAAAATCATTATATTTTAATGTCAATGTAGACGTATTAACATTAGGATGAAATGAGACAAAATTAGAATCTTCTAATTCATTATCAACTATAACTATAACTTCATTATCTATATCTTTAATTAATCCAAAAGGAGTTACTTCCCCTGGTTTTAAACCTAATAAATCAGCTAATTCTTCTTCATTAGCAAAAGATAATCTAGATATTTTTAATTGTTTTGATATACCTTTTAAATCTGCTCTTTTAGAATCTTCAATTATAGTCAAATAATAATTTTTATTGGTTTTTAAAAATAAATTTTTGCAACCTGTTCCTTCAATTTCACATCTCTTTTTTGCTTCCACAACTGTAAAAACTGGCGGATGTTCTACTCTTTTATACTCAATCTCAAGATTCTCAAGTAGATCTATTACTTCCTTTTCTTCATTAGTCATTTTTTACCTCCCAAGAATTCTTTCTTTTGTTTTTAACAACTTAAGTCAGTCGTGCCGTATAACGTACCAGGCATTTGCGAAATTCACGAAGCTTAGCCAGACTTGACTTGCTGAGTGAATTTGAGTTGCTTAGATGTTTTTTCCTATTTATATATTCTACAATCCTATGCACTAATCCTGCTAAAATAACATTTTTTTCTAGTTTTAAGTCTACTCCCCTGTTTGTATTATAGCAACATAATTAAAGAAGCTGGTGGTAAAACTATATTAAGAATAGTAAAAAAAATAATAATTTGGAGTTGAATTTTCTTGAAAAAGAAGGAAAAGACTAGGGACAGGTGTTTAATAAAAAACTCAAGTAAAGAAAACAAAGAAAAAATAGTATTGGATATCTTTAATTCAGCAGTACATAAATATGACTTGATGAATACCCTAATGACTATGGGGTTAGATAGATACTGGCGGAAGTTAGTGGTTAACTATAGTGGAATTAGAAGTGGTGATAAGGGATTAGACCTTTGTTGTGGAACAGGTATCTTAACAATAGAGCTGGCTCATGCTGTAGGTTCAAGTGGCACAATAATTGGGATTGATTTTGCTGCTAACATGTTAGCTTTAGCCAGAAAAAGAACACATAGTAATAATCTAGAACAGGTAATCAAGCTAATAAATGGAAATGTCTTAAATATACCATTTCAAGAAAACACCTTTGACTGTGCTACAGTTGCCTGGGGTCTACGTAATGTTTCCGATCTTCAACTTGCCATCCAAGAAATGAGACGGGTTGTTAAACCAGGGGCAAAAGTCATCTCTCTGGATATGGCACACCCCGAAATACCTATTTTCAAAGACCTTTACTGGTACCTTTTTAAAATAATAATACCACCCATTGCTAAAATATTTTCTTCTTATAAAAAAGCCTACCAGTATCTTTATGAATCAGCTAGGGCCTTTATCACCCAAAAGCAATTAGCTGAACTGTTTCGTAGTTCAGGCTTAATTAATGTTAAATACCATAATCTCTGCGGTGGAATAGTAGCCATAGTAGAAGGAACAAAATCGTTGCCCCATTTCCCTTACTAAAGAAATGGAACAACGATTAATATATATATAACTATGATAACAAATTAACTATGCCTCCCAACTCTGGACATCAGCCTTAATTGTTTCATATTTCTCTGCTTCTGTAACAATATCTATTCCTTTGTTTTTATTATACTTATTCCACAGGATATAATAGAGCCACATCACTACAAAGAAAACTACCGTTATTCCCCCACCAAAGATAACATCATCAGTAGCCAGAAAGGTAATTATGGTAAAAGCAACTGCCATAATAATAGTAACTACCGGCCAGAGCCTTCCACCAGGGATATAAAAAGGTATCTTATCACTTAACTTACCACCAGCTTTTAATTTATTAGATAGGTTTTTATAAGAAGCCAGTCCAATTATACCCCAGAGCGGGAAGAATACAAAATTGGCTATTACTGATACTATCCTTATAGCCCCGGTTAATACACAAAATAGAATAGCCCCTCCAGTTACAATAATCGGAATAATCGGTATTCTAAATCTTTCGCTTATCTTTCTGAAAGATTCAGGCAACTGTCTTTCTCTGGCCATACCATACAGCATTCTAGCCCCACCATAGACACAGGCATTGGCAGTTGTTAAAGAGGTAATAATAGCAATAGAATTCATCCAGACTGCCCCTTTACCATTCCAAATAACCTCCATCGCTTTAACCCAGACACTGGCAAAGGGCCCATTATCAGCCAAAGCCAGCAATTCTGAAGTAGGCCTCAAAGTCGTAATTGCTAAACCCCCGGCAATATAGAAAAAACCAGTTATCAATGTACCTACCAACATTGCCTTGGGAATCCTGATCTCCGGTTCAACAGTCTCCTCTGCTGCTGGTAGAATAGTTACAAAACCAACATAACAATAAACCCCAAAGAAAATAGCTGTCATCCAGTCATTAAAACCAATCGTCTCCTGGAAAGTCTGCCAGTAAGAAATATCTGTCTGCCCACTTGACAAAACAATAAGAGGTACAGACATCAGACCAGACCACATAACCAAACCTAAAATAGACTGAGTTTTAGAAGTCATCGAGACTCCTAATAAATTGATAGCAATAAAAACTATTGTGACAATAACCCCCCACCAGTAGTAATCCATTTGAGGTAGGAAATAATATATATACCTTCCTAAAGCCATCAATTCTGCTCCATCAATAGCTATCATACCTAGCCATAGTGCGCAGGCTGCCAGAAAACCCAGGGTATGATTATTTAATACCTTGCGGGCATAGGTTACCACACTACCAGCTGATGGATAACTAGATGCCAGGGTAGCAGCAGCCAACATAGCAAATATTTCCGCCATCATGCCTACTATATATGTAACCACCAGATTAAAACTCCCTACATGACTGACAATATCACCACTCATCATCAAAAAGCCTACACCTGTTACAGTCCCACTTGCCAGGGTTACCAGCCCCAGAAAGCTGATACCCCTTTCCATCTGTTTTCCTTCCTGTAAATCATTCATTATCTTTGCCCCCTGTTCTTAAAATATTTGATAGTCAGAATAATAATCAATTTCTAGCTAGTTCACATAAACTTTAGTCCAATATTTATTAATAATCACCTCCAGTTAAAATATCTTAAAAATTACTAAATTCAATAATAGTTTCTGTACCGTAATTTGATTTTATATCAATGTTTCCCTTTAATTTTTCCTTAATCAAGGTATTAACTATTTTTAAGCCTAGATTACTATTCTCAGATATTTCATCTTCCTGAATGCCTCTACCATTATCATGAACAACAATACTAACCAATCCGGAATCTTCAACAATTTTAACTTTAATAAACCCTTCATCCTGATCCTGAAAGGCATGTTTTAGACTATTTTGAATAAGTTCATTTACAATCAAGGCTACAGTTGTAGCTTTATCTGAATCCAGCATAATATCCTGACCACTTATCTCTGTAAGGATTTTTTGCTCATCTGCCATAATTCCCCTGGTATTAATATCGATTATTTTTTTCAGAATCATCTTCAAGTTTAAAATCTGATTACCCTCACTACATAACAATTGATAAATAACTGAAATACTCATAATCCGGTTGATACTTTGATTTAACAGATCTTTCAGCTCTCTATCCTTGTGTTTTCTCATCTGAAGTCTTAAAAGGGTCGCCACTGTCTGCAGGTTATTTTTTACCCGATGATGAATCTCTTTGATCGCCGTAGATTTCAGTATTAATTCCCTCTCCTTGTCTTTAATCTCAGTAATATCCCTGATCAAAAATATAAAACCAATCTCTTCCTCAGCTGAAGTAATCGGGATACATTTTAACTGTAGAACCAGATTTTGCAGTGAAAGCTCTTTAATCTTTTTCTCCTTAGTTTCTTTGATTTCATCAAAACCAATATTAAAGGCCAGTTCACCAAAATAGATATTATTATAAGGCCGTACAGTTGTACCAATTTTAGCAAGAATTTTTTCTGCATTGGGGTTGACGAAAACCACTTTACCCTCTACATTAGTAATAATTAACCCTTCATATAAATGGGAGATTAGATTGCCATCCCTGATCACTACTTCATGGAAACTTTCACTTAACATATCAGCCGCATATTTAAAAATCTCATATTCCTTTTCCCGCTCAACCTGTTTTTCAATGTTCTTTTCCATGATTAAACAGGCAATTACCTGCTCACCATTTTTAATTGGTACTACCGACTGTCTGATTATCATTCCTTCATTATATAAAACCTTATTTTCTGTAACTGCTCTGCCCAAGGTATTATGGGAATCCTGGCCGGTCCACATAGTATGAAAAACACCAGGCTCATTCTGCTGGGATACCCCTTCCCCTAACCAGGAAGCATCATAGTAGATTGAACTACTATTTTCGGGTTTAGCTTCCGCAACTACAATTGCCTTCTTACTATCTTTCATTAAACAATCGATAAAAACATCTGCTTTATTTAAATCAGCAATAGATTGCAAAGAAGCCTGATATTTTTCCAGTATCGCTATATCCCCGGCACTAAGTTTTGTATATTCCTGGCAAAATCCTTTTAAACTATTCATAAAAACACAACCTTTACAGAAGTAAGTATGCGTTATAATTGTAGTTCCAGACCACTAGCTTGCTGAAATAACATCTGCTGGATAATACTTACCAGATAGGCTCCGGCCTCAACTGGAGGAGTACCATCCTGATGAATATTGGATACTACCGTTCTCCTGTTTTCTACCATACCAACCTTAGCTTCATAAGCCAGATAGGCAGACATACTTTGGGCAGTAGCCAGGCCTGGTCTCTCCCCGATCAAAATACAGGTAACCTTCGCTTGTAAAGCCTCTGAGATATAATCCATGGCCGCTACCCGGGCATACTTAATAAAAAAGGGGGTGCCGACACTGATTTCATATAATTTAAGCCCTGCTGTTAAAGAAAGAAGAACATCCCTGGCATTGGCCTCGATTGATTTTGAACTCAATCCATCACCAACTACAATCTGTACATCCGGCTGATAGATACACCTCTCTTTGATCAAACTTATCGTCTCCTCTGAAAATTTGCGCCCCAGGTCCGGCCTGGTTAAGTATTCTTCCTTATCACGGCATAAAGTCTTAACAGAAAAAAGATTCATTCCCTCAATTACCCTTTGGTCTGTTTTACTGATTACCGAATCCCTGGCTGCAGCATGGTCTGCCCGAAACCTTAAAAGGGTACTGGTTTTATAGCGCGGTCCTGATCTCCCCACAGCAATCCTGGCCGGGGTAGTCTTTTTTAGAGCTCTGATCATCTTTAAATCCAGTGGACTGCTAATAAATATCTCCTGCTGAATGTTTCTCTCCCTGATATCCTCAATATTATCTTCTCGAAAATCAACCCCCTCTGTCATGTTTACTCCCCCTTTCTTTTTTGAGAAAATATAGATGGGTCCCCCATTTTAGGAGTGATTTTACCATCTTGATAAATCCCCATCTCTTCCAGCCAGTCTTCAAATTCCCTGGCTGGACGACAGCCCAGGGTCTGATGTAAGGTTACAATGTCATGATAACTGGCAGCCTGATAATTTAACATCACATCATCACCATGGGGTATCCCAATAAAATAATTACAACCTGCTGAGGTAAGTAAAACAGCTAGATTCTCAATATCATTCTGGTCTGCTTTCATATGGTTTGTGTAACAGACATCTACCCCCATCGGCAGACCACTAAGTTTACCCATAAAATGGTCTTCTAACCCTGCCCTGATGACCTGTTTGCTGTCATAAAGATATTCTGGACCAATAAAACCCACTACTGTATTTACCAGAAAGGGTTGATAACAGCGGGCCAGGCCATAACAGCGGGCTTCCATGGTCAACTGGTCTACTCCAAAATGTGCCTCAGCCGAAAGTTCAGAACCCTGGCCTGTTTCAAAATAAAGTAGGTTTGGACCAGGGGCTGTCCCTTCTTCTCTTATAAGTTTTTGAGCCTGATCTAATCTGCTGACATTAACTCCGAAAGACTCATTCCCTTTCTCTGAACCAGCAATACTCTGAAAAATAAGATCTGCTGGAGCCCCCTGTTTAACAGCCTCTAACTGACTATTAATATGAGCCAGGACACATACCTGAGTAGGTACTGACCACTCTTCTTTAAAATCATGGAGACCCTTCAATAGATTAATAGTTCCACTGACCGTATCTGCTACAGGGTTAATACCGATTACTGCATCCCCAATACCATAACTTAAACCCTCTCTAACCGAAGCAAGTACCCCTGCCAGGTCATCTTTGGGGTGATTGGGCTGTAATCTAGAAGAAAGCCTTCCTCTTTCTCCAATTTCAGTATTACAATGAGTAATCACTTCAATTTTTTTTGCGCTGTAGATCAAATCAAGGTTTGACATCAATTTAGTAACAGCAGCTATAACCTCACTGGTCAAACCCCGGCTAAGGCTTTTCAACTGGGAATTTTTCGTATTCTCATCCAGAATATATTCCCTTAGTTCAGCAATGGTCCAGTTCTTTATATTATTGTAAACCTCCTGCTCAACTCCATCCTGGATAACCCTGGTAACCTCATCTGTCTCATATCTGATAACCGGGTTATTACTAATCTCCTCAATCAGAAGCTCACTTAAAACTATCTTTGCCGCCACCCTTTCTGCCATACTACTGGCAGCAATACCAGCCAGTTTATCACCTGATTTTTCCTCATTGGCTTTAGCCAGTACCTCTTTAAGGTCAACAAATTGGTAAACCTTATTTAATAATCTGGTTTTATACATTAGCATAATCCCCTTTTTTTACTCAAAAATCAGTGTTTTTATAATAACAGGTAAAACAATTCCCCGGGAAAGGGGTTTTCCTATATCAATATAATCACCCTTATTAACATTAATACCATCAATACAGATCAGCTCATAACCTATCCCCAGGAGGGTTCTTAAGGCCTGACCCAGGGCTTTGGCAAAATCATGTTCCAGGACAATAATTACTGGCAGACCTGCCTGAATATATTCCCGTAGACCAGTAGTGATCTGTCGGGCATATTCCGTAACTTCAGAAAATGATGGTACTTCCGGCCCTTTTAACGCCAGGGCAACCCTTTGTTTCTCATCATTAAAATTATATAATTGCAATCTCTGTCTAATCTTCCATCCCAATCCCTCTAAATCTTCTTTAGTCTCAGCAGTAAACAATTTTATAAGTGGGATATTTTTTTGGGGCAGACTGTTTCCAGTATAAGTAATTGTACTACCACTTATTTCGCTTACATGGAGTCCAGCACCAATCACAGTTGCATTAATCTTCTCCTGAGTCTTACTAATCCTGACCATGTTTTTAAGTTCACTATCCTTAATTGCCAGGGCCAGCAGAGGACCAATATCACCATAGCTTATAATAAGGTCATTGAATTCCTTTCTCTGGCTATGGGAAACAGCATAAAAGTATTCTCCAACCCCTCCAGAAAAAGATACTTTATCAAGCTGATAACTATTTTTCAGACTACTACCCACCAGAAGGCTTTTACATATGTCAGACAGTGGTTTAAAACCCAGCAGTTCTAAAAAACACTGTACCATCTGCTCAACTATCTTCTTAATCTTATCCTGTAATCCGTCATCAATAAGACTGTCACCAATTCCCAGGGATAAATTCAAACTAGCAGCTATCTCCTTTACATATTTAGAAATATAGGAAATCCTGTTCTCATCATCGAATTTTATAAGCCGACCTCCAATATTTAAACAGGCTGTATCGATAAGTTCTCCTTTCTGGAAAACAGCTATATTACTGGTTCCACCCCCAATATCAAAATTAGCGATCACTTCACTGTTCTCTTTAGATAAGCGACAGGCCCCTGACCCCATTCCAGCTATAACTGATTCCAGATCCGGGCCAGCTGTAGCCACCACAAACTCCCCAATTAAATCTGCTAGCTGATGGCTAATTACTTTCGAATTCTTCTTACGGGCTGCTTCCCCGGTTATTATTACAGCCCCTGACTGGATATCTTTTTTCTCTATTCCAGCCAGCTTATATTCATTACTAACAATCTCCCTTACTGCTGGTCCATCGATAACATCACTACTCTGCAGAGGGGTAAAATAGATCTTGCTGCGATATTTTATCTCTTTAGTAAGAATTTCTATACTAGGCACTTTTCCCTGACCGGCCAGATCAGCCAGTATTAGTTCACTAATAACAAGCTGGGTTGTAGATGTACCAATATCAAGTCCCACACTTATTATCTTCTGACCCATTATTTCACCCCCTTAGACTTGAGTTACTAAAAATAGACAAGGCCTTATGACAGGAATAAGTAAACAATACCTTTTTCCTGTACATAAGGCCCCATTGCCTTCATTATATTAAAAACCCCACTGCCTTTAATATAATTATTAATTTTTCGTAAAATACTCATAGTACCCAAACAAACATTACTTCAGCTCACTATTGATTATTATCATCTCAGCAATCTCCTTCATGGAAATCCCCCTGTTCATACTTACCCTTTGAATCTTCTGATAGGCTTCTTTTTCACTGAATTTTTCATCAGTCATTAAAACACCTTTAGCTCTTTCGATAATTTTTCTCTCACTCAACTTATTATATGCCCTTTGAACCTCCTGCCGGGCTAATTTCAAGTCCTTATACCTGGCAATAACCAGTTCGATCGAAACCATTAATTCCTTTTCATCAACAGGTTTAATCAAGTAATGCATAACACCCTTATTTTTGGCATCTTCGATAAATTCAGACTGACTATAGGCAGTTAATAAAATAACTGGGGCAATATCTTCAGCATGCATTATTTCAGCCACCTTTAAACCCGTCAAACCTGGCATTTTAATATCCAGAATAGCCAGGTCCGGTTCACAGCTTCTAGCCTTTTTTACAGCCTCTTCACCATTACCTACATCAGCTACAACATTATAGCCATATTCTGCAACCATTTCCTTTAAATCCATTCTAATCAGGGGTTCATCTTCTGCTATTAAAATATTATACTTAGTCATCTGCTTTACCCCCATTACATCATTCTAAAACTGAATTATCCCACACAGGGTGTTAAATAAAATAGCTGTATGTGTCATGTATATGTCAGTTATATGAGATATTATAGGACATTTTTCCGATTTTGTCAAGTGCTTTTATTAAAAAAATGTCATGTATTACATCTACATGACATTTTCGAATATTAAGCATATTATTTTATTAAATTATAATCTTAGTAGATGTACCAGAATTAACTAATACCTCTAGCAGTTAAGTATAAAATGTTGAGGGCTAGTTAACAAGTACAACCGGCTTGATTAAGTCTCTAGGCTTATCTTTCATCAGCATCAAAGCCTCTTCAACTTTATCCAAGCCCTTAAATACATGGGTGGCCATCAGAGCCGGATCCAGGCGGTTATACTTAATTAATTCAACTAATTTTTCCATCCTTACCCTTCCACCTGGGCAGAGCCCACCGGTTATAGTTTTATGAGCCATGCCACAACCCCACTCAGCACGAGGAATTGGTACATTATCCCCTGACCCAAAATAATTTATGTTCGCAATTGTTCCATTAGGGGCTGTAATTTTTACTGCTGATGAAGCTATCTCAACTGAACCACCGGCAATTATCGTAGCATCTACACCATTACCATTAGTTAACTCCATAATCTGTTCAACAGTATCACCATTTTTATAACTTACTATATCTGTTGCACCATATTTTTGAGCAACATCAATACAGACAGGTCTACTTCCAACAGCTATTATCCTTCCTGCACCTCTTAAATTAGCACTTGCTACAGCCATTAAACCAACTGGACCAATACCTATAACAGCAACTGTATCTCCAAATTGAACATCAGCCATCTCTGTTCCGTGAAATCCAGTAGTCATCATATCAGTTATCATCACAGCAGCTTCTAAGGGAATATCTTCAGGTAAGTGAGCCAGATTCATATCAGCATTATTAACGTGAAAAAACTCAGCAAAAACACCATCTTTAATATTTGAAAATTTCCAACCGGCAAGCATTCCACCTGAGTGCTGATGTCTTCCATTTTGAATTTCACGTGTATTCCAGTCAGGTGTAATAGCAGGAACAACAACTCTATCACCTGCTTTGAAGTCTTTAACCTTATCCCCTACTTCGACAACTTCACCGACAGCTTCATGTCCCAACATCATATTATGTCTTTCTCCAACTCCACCTTCAAAAACAGTGTGAATATCTGATGTACATGGAGATACTGCTAATGGTTTAACAACTGCATCATATTCCCCAGCAGTAGGTTTTTCTTTTTCAATCCAGCCAGTTTCACCAATCTTAAGCATTGCAAAACCCTTCATTATAAAATTCCTCCCTGCAATTTAATATTTTGTTAATGTTTTAACAAATAAAAGTAAATTTTTCATTTGCTTTGTATATATTTATCAATGACTCTGGCAATCAGCTATAGTCAAGGGGATTCTCTCTGACTTTTCACTGACCCTTACAATCAGGAAATGCCCCGGTTCAGCTTTAGCTGCAATTTCTGGTGCATCAATTATAAAAGAAGTGATCTGTGGTGCTAATACTTTTTTTCTAAAATATGGTACAATGCTTTCCCCCCCTGGATCAAGATTAATTAATTTATTGTTAAATATTTAACAACCTTTTGCAAAAAAATATATTATAACTGCTTAAGTACATAAGATATTGTTATTTTTTTCACTATAAATTAGTATAACATATTTTTAAATTATTACAAGAGATTTTTAGAAATTATTGTTTTCTTAGTTTTTAGATATTAGCCAGATTAATAATTTTATCTTCTACTCAATGGTCTCTGAAAAATAAATTCAAAACGGTTACCACTGGCCAGCACCTCCCTGAACTCCTTATATAAGGAGAACTCTCCTACCCCACTAACATTAAGCCAGCCTTTTGTTCTGGTCAGGGCCACAAAAAGCTGATTCCGCAAAGCAAAATTATCTTCAGCTGCTGCTACTTGATCCAGACCAATGACATAAACCATATAGGCCTCATTACCTTTGGCCCTATAGGTATTGCAAATTGTTACCCCACCCTTATTCCAGAAACGGTTGGGGTCAATCTCAGGGTATTTCGGGTAATAGACATTATTATTCAAGGCCTTGGGGATATAAATATCAATACCAGCTTGTTTAATTGCCCTGGCAACAGCAACCTTCAACCTGTACGATTCCTGTATATTACCCAGGGCAATAACCAGTATATCCCTGCTGGGATTAAGACCATCAACTTCAATATTGTATTTTATCTTCTGGGCCAATTCTGTTAATTCTTCATGACGGTTACTATAATTATTAAATTCTATTACCTTACCATCCCATATCTCTGGCACCCTATTTGGTGTCATTTCTGCTGGCCTGTGTAAAACAACCTTCTGACCTACTGGGTTAAAGCTACCTTCCAGTACCTCATAACCAATATTTTCCCAGTCCTCCTGGGTAGTATACCCCCTTAGCATTCCACCAGGCCTTAAAAGCCCCATTCCAATAGCATGGGCAGCTGTTAACACCGGCCCAGGTGTCCGGTAACACTTATTCATAATCTCACTTTTTCTGATGCCACCTTCATGAAACCCACTTACCATTCTTTTAAACTCCGGCCCCTGACCAAAAAGTTCCGGGGCACTTGGAATATTAAGTGAATTTAGACTCTGGGCCTCATCATAAGCCCAAATTAATCTTTTTTTCTTTTTATCACCAACTGGTTTTAAAGACTGATAGGCCAGCCAGTAAAATGGCTGTTTATCCTCATATTTTAAATCCCCATTATCAACAATCAGGTCCTGGGCCTCGTCTATTAATACAGCATCATAAATAGGCTTAATCTCTTCAACCCCTTCCAGAAGTAGTTTACAGGCTTTAATCAACCTTTCATTTGGCTCTCCCTCACCAAGGGCCTGATGGGTAGCCGTAAGGGGTTTTACCCTGTGCTGCCTACAGATTGTCCGGTAAAATCCAGGCTGGTCTTTAGCCCCCCAGGCATGAAGCACCTGCAGCCTGTCACTACTGATAGAATCATAACCCAGCTCACCATTACTAAATCTCCTCAGCCATTTATCCACTTCCCGTTTGGTACTGTCATACAAACTCCTTGTAAAAAAGACCAGGGCTATCTTCCAATCAGGGTGTTTTAAATACATATGGGCAGCCTTCTGACACAAAAGAACTGTTTTACCAGAACCAGCTATCCCCCTGATACGCTGTGGTCCTGGAGGAATCGTCTTACCGATAAACTCCTGCTGCAGATCTACCTCAAAGAGCTTTTCCTTAATTAACTCCTTGACACCACCTCTGGTCTTAGCATCCTGCTCTCCTCCAGCAGTTTCTTCCCCAAAGGTATTTTGTCCACTTAAAACCAGTAAAAGATTCTGCCACTGTTCATTATTTAATTCACCATTACCGAAGGCTGGGGTCAGAGCAGCCAGTTCCTTAAAAAGGCTTTTCCTGCCCAGTCCCTCAGCAAAGATTATATGGTCTACAGGATAACCTTTCTTCTGCCACTCTTTTTTAGTAATATTGGGCAAGACCACTGCAGCCCTACCACTTATTCTCCTCAATGTTCTATCACTCTGACAAAGGCCTTTGACCGCATAAAGCTGGTCCTCTACCTTGTAGGGTGGGCAGTCATTACTTTCAGTTTTTTTAAACTGCCAGTTATCTGCTGTTACTTCAGCTATATCATCAAGCTGATATCCCTCTATTTCAAGAACTATCAGGCCAAACTCCTTATCAGCAATTAGTATATCCGGTTCTTCTCTATTTTCACCCCTTTTAGAGAAAATCGGATATCTCCAGTAAGCAATACAATCCCTGCCGCTGAATGATTTACGGACAGCATCCCAGGCCTTCCCTGCTGCATTTGTTTGTCCAGAAGGAATTTTTTCAGTAGTAATAAACCTATATTCAGAATTTATCTCCTCCAGATTATTATTACCATCAAAAAAGCCCAGTATCTTCCTCTCGGCTTGGTTCAGTTTGATTTTATTATTTGATTTCCTACTTTTCTCCCGGCGCAGACTAAGATTACTTAGTTCTTTCTGTTGGACCTTAACTGCTGCAATCTCTTCCTGAACCTTATTTATCATTTCTTCATACCTCTGCTGCATTTCTGCTAACTTATCATTTGACTGATAATCCTTTTCAGGGAAAATGAAATCTCCGCCTTCAAAATCCCAATCCCCGTAAACCTGCATAAACCAGATCGCTGTCTTATAGGCCGCTAACAGAAGTGCTTTAGCAGTTTCCAGTGAATCATAAGACTCATGTACCGCCTTATTACCCTCCAGTCTGAGTTTGTGAAATATAGCTGCAATATCATCCACAATAAGTCCTTCTCTTTCAAGTAACTTCAATTTATTAAACAGGCTGTCTTCTTCCGGTTTTTCTAATTGATCATAGGCAAAAATATACTCTATCATCTGTTCAGCAAACATCCTTAATTTGACAATAGTAGTATTAGGGTCTTTATACAGATTTCCCTCAGCCATCTTACCCAGTTCACTAAGGGTTTCCCATTTATCTGCCAGAAAAGAAAAATTACTCTTCATTTACTATCACTCCTGTCAAGTACATTACCAGCTAACTGTTCACAGCCAGTTATAATTATATTATTATGCCCATTAGAATTAGTAGTCTATTAATAGTTTCGTTATTCAGCCATTATATTCCTTTAATATATTATAAGTACTCATTTATTTACTGCATCTTAGCCTTATACATACTCATATCAGCATTATCCAGGAGTTCTTCAATATCCTGTCCTTGATCACTTTTGGTTGCTGAACCAACTGAAATATTGAGTGGTATATTATAATCATATTCTTCATTTACTTCTGCGCACTTTCTCTGTATGCGGTCACAAAAATATTTGGCATCTATTTTATCTGTTTCTTTAAGTATAATTACAAACTCATCTCCTCCCATTCTTACTACTGTATCACTTTTCCTGCTTACCGAATCCAGTACCCTGGCTGCATTTTTAATAATCTCATCACCTCTGGCATGTCCATACTGGTCATTAATACCCTTGAGATTATCTATATCAACCATAATAATACTAACAGGTAAACTATTAGTATCTTCTATTTCTTCTATTATCCGTTTGAAATACCTGCGGTTATATAGACCTGTTAACTGATCATGATAACTAAAATATTCAAGCCGGGATACTGTTTTAAGCTGGTCTTTAATGTATTTAAAAATTGAATGGTAAGTACTCATAATACCGATTGAAATTAGTATCAAGGTTATTATAAAAATACTTATACTTTTAGCAAAAAGTTCCCCTAGACCCCAGATTATTAAACCTAGAATTATTAAACCATAGCCAATAATTACATTTTTCCGGAGTTCTTCAGTAAGTAATTTGTAATAATATGATATCCCTGCTAACGAAAATAAAATAATCATAATAATTAAAAAATAATCCCTGTTAATTAGCTTATAAAGATAAAAACCCAGCAGGATAAAAATACCTACCATCATATAGAACAAAAAATTAGTAATTCCCTTAGACATAATTCACCATCCTAAAACTATAAAATTATTAGGTTAATAATACCAGCAGGCCCTGGACATTATTTATCTGGTTTGATTATTTGCTAATCATCTGTCAACTAAAATTACTAAAATATTAAATGATATCATCACTGCTACCAATATTTTTCATTTCTAATAGTATAGTTTCTACAAATATTGTAAATTTCCTCTACCGAATTAGAATTTTTTGTAATAAAAAACTCCCTGTACAACTAAAAAATATATTGACACAAAAAACCAGATAATAATCTAAATAAAATAGACATATTTCATGATTTCCCAGGTAATAATAACTGTAAATCCAAAAAGAAGGTGGTAAGGTGATATGCAATTAAATCTGGATAACAATTTTAATCAAACTAATCAACAGGGAAATGCAGCCAGTTATGGGGCACATGAATGTATGGAATGCCACGAAATTTTATCTGATGCAATCAATGGTATTAATCAATTTGAATTATACCGTCCCCATGTCAAAGATCAGCAATTAGGTCAAATCCTGGACAAACAGATTAACTTTATGATTCAGGAATATAATAGTCTAGTCAATCATTTACATAATAGGGGTATTAAGCCAGGCAGCACTTATCAAGCACAAAATAATTTTTCTCCTAAACTGGGCCTGAGAAATCCCTCTCCTGAAAGCCCAAATTATAACATTAACCAATTAAATGACCGTGATATTGCCTCTGGTATGCTAGGTTGCGCCAAGTCATCTGCTGTATTTGCAACCCTGGCTGCTTTAGAATGTACAGACCCAAACCTCAGAAATATGATGAAAAATTGTGTAATTAGTAAGATAGACATGGCATATGAAATCTTCCAGTATATGAACCAGATGGGTTTTTACCAGGTTCCTACCATGCAGGAAAATACTACCCAAACAATGGTTAATAGTTACCAACCAGCCAATATGCTCTAATTAAACCCAAGAGGGTTAGTGCCCTAAATCAGGGCACTAACCCTCTTAAATATTATTTATATATTAAGCTAATGTGACACAGAATCATACTTAGCTTTTGCTGGCAATGCACTAAAAACCCTTTTTGAATAGACCGCAATCCACCCACTACATAGTGCTGTTACAAATAAAAGTATGTTTAAATAATCTATCACGACTTCAAATAGAAACCCATACATTGCCTGGCCTACTGGCAAAGTAGATCGAGCCATCATAAATATATATGATATTACCTTGCCAATTAAGTGGTCAGGTGTCTCCCGCTGTATAAATGAGATCATGGTTATATTACACATGGTAATAAAAATCGATATTACAAAACAACAAATAGAAATAGTCCAATATACCACCATAACTGACATCTTGATACTTAATGACAGGGCAATTGGTAATAAGCCCATTGAAGCATAAAACAACATCTTATATACTTCTTCTATCTCTATCTTTTTGCCTACTACACTAATGATTATACCACCTATAATCATACCTGCAGCCATTACACCCTGGGTAAGGCCATATAACTGGCTGCTCAATCCAAGTTTAACCTTAATTATTGCGGGAAGTCCAACAAGGATTACCGGTGTTAAAAACAAATTTATACCTGAAATAACAAACATAGCCTTTATTATTACAGAATTATCCTTGACCATATAATTGATGCTGACCTTTAAGTCAGACCTGATTATGGATATTATACTCTCATCATGGTGTTTCCTTTCAAATCTCATTATAATAAACATTTCCATAACCGCAGCCAGGAAAAAACAAATTACAGCACTTATCATAATCGGCCAGATACCCAATGCCCCATACAAAATCCCAGCAAACAAAGGGGCTAACAGATTAGAAAGGGCATTAACCAGACTTATAAACCCATTGGCCTTCTCCAGATTATCTTTCGAAGATATTAGTGGAATGCTCGCCTGTACTGCCGGTTGATAAAAGGACTGTATAATAGAAAAAATAACCATTAAAGCAGCAATTACTAAAATAATCGGTCCAGTGGACAAAAAGAAGCTAAATCCCCCTATTACAGCTGCTGTTAGCAGATCCAGAATAACCATCAGGTTTCTGCGGTTAAACCTATCAGCCATTATACCACCCAGTGGTGAGAATAGAAGAGTAGGGATTGTTGCTATAGCCAGAATTGTTCCAAAAATCATACTTGAACCAGTCTGATCTAAAATATATAGTGGTAAGGCAAAACGCAGTACGGCATTTCCAAAGATCGAGACCATCTGACCAATTACCACCATAAGAAAATTCCTGTTTAACAGTTTTTCATTATTCATAAACTGTGCTTCCCCTCTCCTAATAAACTTAGGCAAGAATAACTGATACTATTTACTGGGTTTTTATTTATTTGTAATATAGTAAATGTTGGTAAATCATAAAATTTTATAAAATTTACTTGTTGTCTATTTCTCTATACTTTCTTTTATATCCTGCTGATTTATTATAAATTATATTACTTTTCAGAAAAAATGCAGCTAATTACTGATTACTCCCCTTTAATATTTTTCATAATCAGAATTGAAGAAATAACTGTCCGACTAACTTGGCTGAATTTGCTAACAACATAATGACTAAAAAATTTACAAAAATAGGAGCCAGTAGATATAAAAAAACCCTGACTATAAAAATAGCCAGGGACTAGTTGTGCTATATATTAAAATAATAAATTATTTTATAATGCAACAACATTTGCAGCCTGTGGGCCACGTTCACCATCAACAACTTCAAATTCTACATCTTGACCTTCTTCTAAACTCTTAAAACCATCTGTCTGAATAGCAGAGAAATGCACAAAAACATCGTCTCCAGCTTCTCTTTCAATAAAGCCAAAACCTTTTTGATCATTAAACCATTTTACTTTTCCTGTGTAAACCATTAATTGAATTCCTCCTAAATTTTTTCAGGGCAAGTCTTACAATATTTTTCCATGCCCAACGAATATAACTATATCATACTATTAGTATAATAGCAATATAAAATTTTATACATGCCATCTTCTGGCATTAATTTATTTTATGATAACAATCTCCATATATATTTATTTTCAAATTTATTAACTATTTTTCTATTATGTAAAAACAAATTTGTGTACCAAATAATCATTGACTCCCTCTGTTCTATCAAAATATAATTCATATATAAGAAGACTGGGGGGGGAGCCAGGTGATCTATTCTACAAGCAAAGTAGCCCTATTCCCTGAGGCACCAACAAACAGAGAAACTAAACATGTTAAAGAGATGGTTAAAGCCAGGGAGTTATCTTTTTTCTTATTCAGATGAATGGAATAAACAATTTTATTCCAAATAAAAAAATGGATCCAGACTTTGCTTCTGCTTTAGAATATGCAGAAAAACAAGGAGTCAAGATCCTGGCTTACAATACCTATATTAGTGAAAATCAGATTGAATTAGCAGATAAAATAATGGTTAACATTACTCCATAAGTTTCATTTTTGAGCCTCTACTCTACAAAAACTTCAACTGTTGTATTGCTTTCTTCATCCTTAATATCAACAATTTTCCCTTCAGCACCATTTTTTATTGCCTTTATAATTTCTTCAAAATCAATATCTTTTAACTCATCAGCATTTAGTTCAGGTGAATAGGCTTTGGCTATTTTAAAACCAATATCTACCACGGATATTGGTATGTTAACATTAACTTTAGTCTTATCCTCTTCAGTCTTAACCCTTACCCTCAACCACTTTGCCTTAGAACCCCCAGAAGTAATAATCTGCTGTTCATCCTTACTATCAACGGCCTCAAGTAATTCCAAACCCTCTTTTGAATTAATCTTTCCTTCTTCAATCATTTTTAAGATTTGCATTTTTTCTTCATTAACACTCATTATTAAACCCCCCTTGTTTTATTCCGTTAAAAGTTTCAAAGCCTTATCTTTTGATATTTCGCCTTTACTTAATTTATCTAAAATTTCTTTTTTGTTTACTGCTGGTTTTTCCTGTCCTACAAACCCCAGTGATTTCCTTACCTCTTCCAGTTTGTTTCTTACAGTTGGATAAGATATACCAAGTTCTTTTTCCATCTCTTTAATGTTGCCCCTATTTTTAATAAATACTTCAATAAAATACTGCTGTTCTTTATCTAACTTACAGAATTTAGATAGTTCAAACTCACCTCTAATAATTGTTCTACATTTATTACAACTGATTTCTGTAACCTTAAGCTCATGGTTACAGACTGGACAACTACCAATAACTTTATAATCCATCAACCCACCCCCTATTTGGTATATATCCTTATAAAAACATGTTCATCCTGATCTTCTGTTTCTAAATGTACTAATTCAAATGGTTCCTCATTTTTAAGAACAGCAATCAAGCGGTCTATTTCTTGGGGATTAACCCTTTGACTCCCTCCTTTTGAAAGATGATGTGCAAAATGCTTATTGATAAATCTAAGCAAACTCCCTATTAGGCCTAATGGAATTGCTGGAATAGGTATATAATATCTATTTATTTTTAATTTAACTTTCAGTTTTCCAGCCATAATATATAATTACCCCTTTAAAATGTTTTAACTTTATTTAAATATTACTATAAATTTTTATAAATGTCAATGGTGATATTAATTTTTTTAATATTATTTTGTATTTTATTAATTATATTAATATTAAACTTACATATTTTTAATTTTATATTTAAAATTTGCTCATTCCTGTTCAACACCTTCATTCCTGCTTGGCTGTAAAACCATGATATTCTTTAACAAAACCAGCTTCTACACCAGTTGCTAAGTTGAATGAATTTTAACATTATAATCCTTATCTACATATTATATTGTAAATAATTGTATTATAAGGAGTGATTATGTGGGAAATTATCGTAATTATAATAATCAACACGTTCACAATTATAGTGGTGCAACTTCAGTAAATGACAACCATTTGCATAATTATAGTGGAACAACAAGTAGTGCAATTGAATATGGTGAAAGCCATTATCATAGGTATAGTGGTTGGACTACCACAAATGATGGTCACCGCCATTATTATGAAGGAAGGACTGGGCCTGCAATCAGAACTGCAGGAGGCCATATTCATCTTATGGAAGGCCAAACCACCTGGAATGATAATCACCGTCATTATTATGAAAATGATACAGGAAGAGCAATTAGCCAGGGCGGAGATAGAGACTGGGACCGGGATAGAGACTGGGACCGAGATAGAGACTGGGACCGGGATAGAGACTGGGACCGGGATAGAGACTGGGATCGGGATAGAGACTGGGACCGGGATAGAGACTGGGACCGGGATAGAGACTGGGATCGGGATAGAGACTGGGACCGGGATAGAGACTGGGACCGGGATAGAGACTGGGATCGGGATAGAGACTGGGATCGGGATAGAGACTGGGATCGGGATAGAGACTGGGATCGGGATAGAGACTGTGATCGGGATAGAGACTGGAATCAGGATAGAGACTGGGACCAGGAGAAAAACCTGGATCAAGATAGAGACCGGGATCAAGATTAGTCAAAAATCAAAAGTATAATAAAAATAAAGTGAGCTATCAACCACATTTAGTGAATTGATAGCTCTATCTTCAACTATACTCTCTTATTTGTTAATACCTCATATGTTATTAGCTCTTCTGGCAGTCTCAAGTCCTCATTCCAAAGTTGTTCAATCCTATCTACCATACTAGCTTTGACATCTTCAGCCTTTTTAAGTTCTCCAAGAATCTTTTCTAAGATAATATTATTTTTATTCTGCTGACTATTAATTGGATAAGCATTCAGAGAACCCTGTTTAATCATCTCCCGATAGTATACAGCGAAGAGTTCCAATTTATATTCTGGATATTTTTCTTTAAGCCGATAATAAATTAACCAGCCCTCCGGATCAATATCACCAGCATATTTTACCTCTACCTGCTGCCTGTTCTCTTTTTCCAGGTGGGCAAGTAATTCATCCAGAAATTTAAAGCTTTCAATAATGTGTTTCCCTTCTCCATAGATCAAGGTATCAGGGGCATATGAAAAAATATTATAGTCTGCCGTCAAGGCCCGTTTGCAGGCAATAAAAGCTGAATGGTTCTCCAGAATCAGTATTTTTTTGATCATAGTCCCCTTATTCCAATAGACAAACATCTGACTATACTTTTCTGCTTTAAGAGCAGCCAGATTAAGACTCAGAGAACTTAAAAATTTCCTCCCTTCAGCAGTAGACAAAAATTTTTCGTCAGCAAAAAGTTCCAGTGACCTCTCTTCACGGCTAGCCCATTCCCTATCATTTTTTTTGCAAAGGAATTCAGCCAATCTTAGTAGTCTTTCAGCCAGTTCTTTCGTCTGCAACCAAGGTCTTTTCAAATAATATCTAAGGTCCAGCTGCCGTGATAATTGAAAAATCAATTGATCCTGCCAGACTTGTACAGCATTTTTAACAACTAACTGCCAGCGGCTTTTAAGAACCGGCTGGCGGCTGTTATAAGTAGAACTCTTAATTGCTTTAATCCTACCCTTTTCCTCTTTTTCCTTTAATAGCTGGTATAAGGCCTGATAACCACCTGCTGATTGATAGGTACTCATACCACCTGTTTTTTTTATTAGAAATGTTTCCAGTTCTTCAAGCTCAAAACGTTTTCTTCCCTTTAGTTTACAATTCAAATACTGTTCAAATAATTTATTAAGTTCTGCGGATCCGTTCACCATAGATCACCTGCCCACTTACACTTACAACACCACGACCCTTCTCATCTGTCTTAATCTCCAGGGGATAAAAAACAGGGAACCTTTCACTAATCTCACTCTTAATAATCTCCGGAGCAGCAAAGGCAATTATCTGGAAATTAAGCTTATTGGCGATTTCAAAGATAGGGTCAAGGACATGAGATGCTGACGCCTTACCAAAAGGATTGTCCAGAAATAAGACAGTCCAGGGGTTTGTCTTATCAAGACGCTGCTTTTTATAATTTAGTAACATCATCATCATAAAGGCATTAATAGATAGGTCAAGTAAGCGGGGCTTTACAACCCCAACTCCTCACAGAACCGTACGTGCCCTATTTAGGCATACGGCTCTTCACTCGATTATTCACCTAACATAACTAGCACCAGCACCTAATCTATATAAATTTACTTTTATTCTTGGCTTGACAATAGGATATTTCTCCAAGAATATTTCGAACTTCTCCCAGTCAAAGCTTTTCTTTTGACTGCGTCTGTTTAACCATTTATAAACTAGCTTTTGAACCTCATCATACAGGCTATCAATACTTTTGCTGTTATCTGATACTGCATAATAGTTGTATGTTCCTGTTAGTTTTCTGTTTAACTTCCTCATTAGTTCTTTTACTGGAAGAGTTCTATTATATTTTAGCCAGGATTTACATCTCATTATACTACGATGATATCGCTTATTACTTGTCTTTCTCTTTAGTCGTTTGATTCCATCCTTACATTTACCCATATAATGGGTAAATCCAAGAAAATCAAATGTGTCATTGTCATCATCAGCAGATACATTTACTATCTTAGTTTTCTCTTCTGATAACTCTAAACCGAATTTGGATATTCTTTCTTTCATTGCTTTATAGAAGTATTTTACATCTTCTTTATACTGTAGGCAAAATATTATATCATCTGCGTATCTCACCATGTAAGCTTTACCCTTTAACTCTTTACGCATTGTTTTATTAAACCATAGGTCAACAACATGATGTAGATATAAATTCGCCATAATTGGAGAACAGACTCCACCTTGCGGTGTTCCTTGTGGAGTGTCATATTTTATTCCTGCCTCCATGACTCCAGCCCGAAGAAGTCTCGATATGAGTCGTTGTATATTAGGATCTTTAATTCGATGGTCAATGAATTTCATCATCCACCCGTGGTCTACATTATCAAAGAATCCTTTAATATCTGTATCAACTACATAGTTAATATCATCTCTGTTAACTATTCTTCCTAATATTCTCAAGGCATCATGACAGTTTCTTCCTGGACGAAAACCAAATGAACATTCAAGAAAGTCTTCTTCATATATCGCATTTAGAATCTTTGATAGTGCCTTTTGAACTAGTTTGTCTTCGTATGCTGGAATCCCTAGCGGTCTCTTCTTCCCATTTTCTTTTGGAATATATACCCTTTTCGCAGGTAATGGCCTATATGCCCATCTTTTCATTCTAGCTATTAAGCTCTTAACATTCCCTGGAAGATTCTTTCCATACTCCGCTTTTGTTACTTCATCTACTCCAGCTGCTTTGTTTCCAGCTAGTTCATGATGACATTTGACTATCAATTCATAATTAATTAGATGTATTAGTGATGTAAATCTTTCATTAGGTCTATTTCTAGCTACTTCAGCTATTCTTGCAAGTTTCGTTTCCACATTTTCACCTATCTCTGTGTATAGAATATGTTTCCCTTTTAAGATTAATCTTGTGTAATCGCCTTCCCATCCACAGGCATTACTCTGCTTCCTCGGTACTATGCGATTATCCGACTCCCTGTAATATTAGATGTCCTTACTTTGTTATCGCTTGGTTACATCCTATCTCTCTGCGTAGAAATTACAGGGCCTCCCAAGTTAACAATATCATATCTATGTATAGCATGCGGAGGTCTCCGACCCCGGGGTGTTATTGTATTCTCGCTTATCGAATACTATAATGTTGCCTTCTGCTCAGTCGACAGCATCGGCCTTTCCCAATCTCCAAGATTTCGAGGCTCAATCCCTTCAGCTAAATGCTTACCGCCTACTACCTAACTGTTTACGCTTAACATCTATGGTTACCCATTAAATGTCCAAAACTCGCTATGAGTGGTTTGCTAAACCTTCCTCAGTAGGATTCCCACCTACTATATGATATGCTCTTTTCTTGGCGCACCGACTGCCCTCCACTGGCTTCAGGTGTATCACCTTTACCCTGGATAACAGACTCCCAGTCAGCATAAAAGTAATCCTGAGGTTTAGCATATTGAAATTCATTTTTCTCTGTCATCTTATAGACCTGAAGAACAGGATAACGCCCACGGACAGCCCGGGAGAAAAGGGCAGCATCCCCCGTATAGTCTATCAACTGAGATTCACTTAATCTATCTATATTTATCCCGTCAGTATTGAATCTAGCAATTAACTCAACAAAGTACTCCCTAAGTTCTGGTATAATCTCTTCTTCCAGTTCAGGTAGAAAATCACTTCTGCGCATTCTGACCAGAGGAAAGGCATAACCCCGCTGATTATGAAAAACCATGTTATTAATCATTTCCTTCAAAGAGGTTATAATCCGCATGACATGCATAGCTGACCTTTCAGCCCACTGATTTCTGGCCCTTTCAGCCTCCGCTTTATTATCATCAAGCCGGTTAAGCTCATTATAAAGATATTCCCTGAAACTACTCAACATTTCATAATTAAAGTCATAATTATCGCTGCGGAAGTCCTCAATAATCCTCTCTCTAATTTTGATCTTTAATATATTATTTTTTATCAATTCATTTATATTTCGTTTAAAGGAATAAAAATCATCCGCTGTTTTCTGCTTTAATTCTTTTAGTTTCCCACTGACCTCCTGGTAATCATTAATCCATTGTTCAACTAGTTCAAAGGGGTTATCTTTAATCAGTTCTTCCAGTTTCTTATTAATTTCACCTTTATCAGCATCAAGCTGGTATAATTCTAATTTATTGATCAGATTACTCAGGCTGTTAATCTTTTCATTATATCCCTCAATCATATCTTCCAGTTCAACAAGGTACTTTTGACAATCCTCTAAAGAATCTTTAATCTCCAGCTCTTTCTGCTTGAGATCTACATCAAACCAGGAACGGGCTGTCTTATTGAAGCTTTCATTAATTTCATGATAAAGTTCTTCTGTCTGTTTTTTACTATTTTTAATCTCACCAGTCAGGATATTTATTTTCCTATCAAAAAGGCTAATTTCTTCCTTCTGTTTAGCTATCTGCTTACATACAGGCTCTAAACTTACCTTTAATTCCTCTTCACTCTTAAAATCATAAGTATATTCCTGCCACTCAGGATCAAGGGTATATAATTCGTCTTCCTCTTTTAGCAGCATGTTTTTTAGAGAATCCTGTTTTTCTCGTAGATACTTTATTTCAGCACTCTTATCATCTTCTTTTTTTTCCAGGTCAAGGAGATTTTGATAGAAATAGTTGACCCTGGAATCACGGTAATCATATAAAACAGGGTAATTCTGCTGTTCTATAGCCAGATCCTTTTCTTCAAAACCGACATCTGGCACTATTTCATCCAGTTCAAGGAGAAACCTCCTTAAATCCTTCAGCCAGTTCTCTTTTTCACTGCCTATTTTTAAGTAAAGATTCCTATTCTCATCTCGCTTATTACTATTCTGGGATAATTTATCTTCCAGGACAGTAAGTTTTTCTCTAATCCTGTTTATCTCTTGTCCGGCCTCTTCCAGTTCAGCGCTCTCTTTGGCAAAATCCTTTATCCCTCTATAATCATTTTCCAGTCTATCTTTCCTGGCTTCTGCAGCTATTATTTTTTCCTGAAAAAAATCCCTTTCTTCCTGTAACTGAAGCAGTTTTTTCTGGTTCTCTTCAATTTGCGACTCCAGCTCAACTATCTCATCTTTTGATTTTGATAATTCAACTGCCAATTCCTGTGAAGACTTTTCCTGCAGCAGCCTTTCTGCCGAATAATCTATCCTTCTAATATGCTCAATCTTCTTATCAATAGCTGCAGTGGTTTCAGTAATCTCTTCCTGCTGGCTGCTCAGACTATTATACCATTCCTGATAATTTTCAACTGAAAATATAAATCTCTTCTCCCGGCCGGATACTAATTTAAAGGAATCTTCTATTTCATTCTTTTCCAGCTGGTGATTAATATAAATCGGCACAGCATTACGGAATAACTCTTCTTCAGGTAGATTTTTCTTAATCTGTTCCCAATCTGCCTCATACATCAAGACTAGTCCATAGGAAAGCAGTGGAAATTTTTCAATTAATTCTTCACCTTGATCTACTAGATTTAATAGGAAATCACTCCCATAATAGACCTTAATATCCAGGTCTGAAATCATTCTATAGAGACGTTTCTGATCATAATTGGCTATCCAGAAGTCTTTATCATTTAACGACAGATCCAACTCTAACTCATATCTCCGGTTATTTAGATCCCCCCGTCGGCTTGTTTTCTCAGCCAACAATTTATTTAAACTAATTCTTTTCTCCACAAGCCAGTCTTTATTATAGACATCTTTAAATTTATCTAGATTCAGGAGCTTAACCAGATTTAGACGTATATTCTCTTCTTCACTCTTTCTTTCTTTTGACAGGCACTCTATCTCCTGATATCTATCTTCTCTATGAGCCAGTTCAATCTTCAGCTCAGCTATTTTATTTTTTAGAGATTCAATATTTTCACCTTTTTTCGCTTTCTCTTCTATTAAGTGATTAATTTTGCTGTTTTCCTTCTCCAGTTCAGCAGCTATTTGTTCCTGGAGATAAGAGGGTGTACTCAACTGAAGGGGATTAAATCTGGCTGAGAGTTTTTCCTGTTTTTCGGCCAGTTTAGCTTTCTTTTCTTCATAACGGGCAATCTTTAACTCCCGTTCCCTGATATTAATTTTCAGATTCTGTTCTTCCTGTTTCAGGCTTTTTTCTTCAGATTTTAGGTGATTTTGATAAACAGCAATATCCTGACTGCTTTCTTCCAGTCTTTCTTTAAGTTCCGGCCAGCTTTTGACAATATTCTCTTTAGTTTTGCTTATTGCATCCCGGAGATTAGATAAACCAGCCGCCTCTTTCAGATAGTCTATTCTCTCTTTAGTATGCTGTAAGTCCTTCTGATACCCCTGATAAACCAGGTAATGCTGGTTTAACTGTAGTAATTTTTTCCTTTCTTTTAGCTCCAAAAGACCTTCCTGTAATCCTTGAAACCCTTTCTCATACTCCGATTTTTCTGTTTTCAATCTATTTAACTCCCGCAATTTGCCAGCATATTTTAGATTAGCCTCTTCATATTCTAATTCCAGAATTATATCACTGGTTTTATTCTTTTCATCCCTGCTGCGGTCCAGTTCATTTTTAAGAAAAGACTGTCTGGTCTTTAAAGCATGGAGATAATTATTTCCCCGTTCCCTGGTCATCTGTCTGGACTTCTTTAATTTCATACCGTGTTCAGCATCAGTTAGTAGTGGTATGACCATCTGTAAGAGTTGATTGATATCTTCTGTCCGGGAGATGAGTTCAGGTAGATTCCTGGCAATCTTTATATTATCAACAAACATACTAAGCAGGGATTTATCATTTTCCCCACTCCGGGAATTAATACTCTCACTAACTGCAGGTATAATCAGTTTATCAAAAAGGGCCTGATTATCTTTAGACCGGGAAAAATATTGCTCCAGACCTCCCTCTGAACGGTTAATCATTTTCATGATTTCCCATTCTGAACGATAGATACCGTGGCTGGCCAGATATTGATAATAGTCAGAATTTAAACTCTGTACTGAGCTTTTATAGTATTTTATAAATTGCTGTTTATTCTCATCAATAAAAGCCTCTAATTTATCATAATCCAGGACTCCACCTGCCGATTTACTATATAAAGGGAGATTTTTTAGACTAAATCTACTCTCCCCAGTATATTTATGCGTATAAAGAAAATACTTTAACCCTACTTTACCATCACTATCCTCTGTATCTTTCTGCCAACGGGCTGAAACACAGATACCACTCAGAAGCTTTTTATTATCCAGGCCATCTAGGTCCCATTCCAGGCCTACATGAAAGGTATATGGTTTAAAGACATTATAACGGTCATAAAACATGCCTTCCAGTTTATTACCATTATTACTTCCCCAGGAAATCCCCGGCAGCATCAGCTGAAATATCAATTGCAGTATAACACCCTTACCATTACCATTCTTTAGTGTGAAAAGGCTGTGATCCCCTTTGTTGCCGGGACTAAGATCAAATATTGAGTTTTCATGTCGTTTATTAAAACCTTCATATTTACTACCACAGATCCTTATCTTACTCAATCTCGGCATTTTCTTTTTCCTCCTGCTTTTTTCTGCTTTCTTCAATTAATTTCTTAAAATCCTTATAGCGCCTCTGGTCATGGTATAGATGGTCAATCCTTTCATATAAGACAGGTTTAGGAATAATCTTCAACTCATCACTATTATCGATAATCAAACCCTGATCTGCCAGCGGCTTCAGGGCTGTATTAATAAAACTCAAGCGGTTATTTTTCGTCCTGGTTACATCAACACTGTCGTCAACCTGGCTCAACTTAAACTCACTGAATTCAGTCAACCATAATTCAGCAATCTGATCAACAGCCAGTGACCACTGCTGACTAAATTTACTATCATCCTCTTTCCGTTCCTGCCAGGCTGTTATGGTAGCAGTAACCAAGTCGGCCAGCCGGTAATAACTGATCCCCTCTTCTTCCCAACGTATACGCACATGGCTTTCTTTATCAATTTCTGCCAGAAAAATAGAGATTATAATATTGGCCAGATAGAAATACCGCTTTCTCTTCAAACCCGAATACTTTTCCTTCATCTGGGTATATGAATTAGCAAAATTCGACCCCCGGGCCTTACTTAGTAGATGAACATGCTGTGGTGTCATAAAAACCCTTAATCCTCCCTCAGCTGCAATACTATTGACTACACTACGCAGTTCACTATCACTGCGGTATTTCTCAGCTAATGGATCTGAAAGCGGAACAATCTGTTCATTTAATAATTTAAAGAAAAAGGCCGCCCCTTCTTCTATTTGATTTTGATTAACAGGCATAGATATTCCTCCTTCGAATAATTATTTTTTCTATATAAGGTTCTTTCATAATAGACCTTTTGCATAATTGAATTGTTATCCAGAATTAAAACGGAGCAGAATTTAGTAAAGACAATTATGAAAAGGCTGTTTTGCTGTTTGACCGTAGGGAGTTTAAAACAGCCCTAATTGGCTGAAACTCAATTCGTTGCGGAGTTTTTGTCTGGGAACAATCAATTATGCAAGACGCTTATATAATAGTTATAATATAGGGGGTTCTAGTCTACTACATATAAAATATATGGTGATATTTCAAATTCTTCTCCCAGTTTCACCTTTTCAGCTCCTGTTTCTAAACTGGCTGTCATCTTTTTACCAATAAGTCTTTTAAACTGCTGATTCTTTTCCAATAATTTATTAAATAAAACCAGCCGTTCATCTAGTCCAGCAAACTCCTCATTTATTTCTCTGAGTCTTATCTCAGTTATAATAAACATCATGAACAACTCCAGATTCTTCTCCTGGGAAAGCCATCTCCGCTGTTCATCTGCAGCCAGTAGTGTAAGCTTATTTAAAGGATACTGGCCACTTCTCAACAATTCTTCAAAAACCCTCTCCCAGAGTTCAACCAGCAGACCCCAGTCAAGCTCTTTTAAAACAGGTTCTTCTTCTTCCCACTCCTCTTCATCCTCATAATCTTCTTCCTGTAGATAAGTATAGAGCTGCTGTTCAGACCAGGCCCAGTCCAGTGGGAAGATAAAGCCCTGTTCTGGTGAAAAAAGGGGGGCTATAAGCTCAGTCAACAAATCCATATCAGATAAACCGGAACTAATTATCGTATCCTGCCAAAAATCTTTCTTAAAACTCGTCTGGGCTGTCTTCCAGAAAATATCGGGATTTTCTCTCCTGATTTCCAGTTCCAATGATAAATTAGAGATAGTCAGTTCAGCCAGCCGGTCATGTAAAGCCCTGGCTCTTTCCAGTTCTTCAAAGAGGAGTTCACCCTCTTTTTTCTGCTCACCTGAAAACCTACCCAGTCTATCTCTCCATCTGAACATATCATTAAAAACCTTTTTCTCATCTTCAAATTGTTTTCTTACTTCAACCTCTGTCCGTTTTTTTCTTTCCTGACGAGCTGAGAATATTAACCCTGGATTACGCATAATATCTTCCCGCCAGTTCTTTTCATTTTTGATCAAGGTTCTAACCCGGGCTATCAGGTTACTGACACTACTCTTGGCTTCTGTAAAATTACCATTTTTGATCAACTGCAAGGTATAGAATTGTTCCAGGTCAAAACCGAATTCCTGTAAAACCTCTCTGGTAAGAAAAATAATCTCCTGGGAGGTTTCTGTTAACATATAGACTGTACTACCACCTTCATCCCAGCGGGAGGCTTCCCGGTCAGGGACTAGATACCTATACTTAAACTCACGGTGTTCCCGTAAATTTTCATCAAAAAGCATAACAGAAAAGGGAGCCTGCTGACGAGGATCCCCTGAATATAACACTCCATCCACCAGACGCTCAAGTTGTTCATTTGAAGCAGTAAACTTCATCTCCTCGATTATCTGAGCAGTCATTTCTATCAAGTCATTTTTAGTGCGCTGTAAATTATTATTAATCTCGCGGTAAAAAACCTTAAGTAATAAGTATAGTGCTATTTGATGGGTATAATCATTTAATTCACCTAGATCCATACCCTGACCCAATCTGGAAATAGCAGCTGTCTTTTTCAATCGTTCATATAATCCAGTACTCGCTTCATCCATAAAATCACCTATTGTTAATGCAATTATTTTTAATGCAATTATTTTTAATACTACTATACTTGCAGAGATATATTAATCTTATCAGATTTATCCTGTTTGCAGACTACTCTACTCTAATGATATTTTACATCAAACCATTAGATCTTGCAATTCTTCAACCAGATTATCTATTAACCTTTTTATTTTTCCATACAATTCGGGAGTCAATGAGCAAAAGCTGTTTCACTTGACAATAATTATATCTAAGTATACAATATTGTTGTACGATATCGTATTTAGATAATAATAATTTAACTAGATGAGGTGTAAACCAAGTGAAGAACAGAATATTACGAAAGATGTTTTTAGCCTTTATGAGGGTCCATATCCTACATCATGCCAAACAAGAACCCTTTTTTGGCCTCTGGATGATAGAAGAACTACAAAGCCATGGTTATAAAGTTAGTGCAGGAACCCTCTATCCCATTCTCCATAAAATGGAACAAGATGGAATACTGGAGGCCACTGAAAAAACTATTGAGAGTAAGGTCAGAAAATACTATTCACTGACCAAAGATGGTGAAGAAATTCTTAATGAAGCTATAGAAAAAGCCAAAGAACTGTTTAATGAAATTATTGAATAAAATCATAACTATATCCTTGAAATACCAACAATATAAAGGAGCAAAGTCCAGGATTAGTAACTTTATAAGAGGAGCTTTCCTGTGTTTACATTATCAGCAATGGCAGCCTAATTATAACACATTCTAATAGTATTGCTGATAAATATGGTGAAACCATCATCTCTTTAAATAATGGGCAGATCGAAAATGTAGAAGACAGAAGGACGTAAAATTAGGGAGGTCGAATTTATAAATGAATAATATACAGATGATTTACAATTCCTTATGGAAAAAATCAAGTACAAACTTTAGAAATAATATAGTTGAACTTGATAATAATTTAAACAGGAAATCAAAAGACAAACGCCGGGGTATTAGCTTAATTGGGAGGCTGGATAGTGAAATCATAAGAAAAATAATAGATTTCCTGGGTCACTGCCAATTATTAGAGCCTGATCAATATTATTATCAAGCAGAAGATATCCATCTAACAATTCTATCAATTATTTCCTGTTATGAAGGATTCACTCTAAATAATTTTCCCAGAGAAGCTTATGGTAAAATAATAGCAAAGTCAATTGATGAACAAGCTGAGCAGGGTCCTATAAAAATTTCATTTCAAGGGATAACTGCTTCTCCCTCCTGTATTATGGTTCAGGGATTTCCTCAGAGCAACAGACTAAAATTATTACGGGAATGTTTAAGGGACAACTTTAAAAGTTCAAGCCTAGAAAATTCTATTGATCAGAGATATAAACTGGAGACTGCTCATTCTACAGTCATTAGATTTAAAAAACCATTGGCCAGTAATAAACCTTTCCTCGATCATTTAAAAAGTTATAGGGAATATGATTTTGGAGATTGTCAGCTTAAAAAGCTTGATTTAGTTTATAATGACTGGTATATGAGCAGTGCAAAACTATCTCAAATCAAGACTTTCCAATTAGAATAAACCTATTTTTCTACTTCCAGGGAAGTACAAAACACATAAGTCTTAGCCAGACTTGTCTTCTAACTAAAATTAACCAATCAAATTTTTTATAATTGATAGATCCATTGAAAGGATATATTTTATAAATGACCTTGTTTCTGAAATAAGATCTTTGATGTTTTTCAGGTACATTTTATTTTCATGCTTTACCTTGCCTTCCCCATTTCTAACAATATAATATCTGGGATTAAAACTATTTAAACTAATATATCCTTTAGCCTCAAGGTACTGCAGACCTGCCACAATAGTACTCTCCAGTTGACCGGTTAGTACGGCTATTTGATAGACGTCTAGCTGTCCACCTTTTTTATTTATTATATACTTTATTAAGCCAGTCAGCTGCTGCAAAAAAGTACTACCAGTAATATCAGCTTTTGAAAAAGCCAGCACCAGTTTTGCAGGTCTATTGGCATAGATTAATTCCCTAAATATCTCCAGTGAAGGTGGACAGCTTAATAAAACCAGGCTCTTTTTATCAGTCAGCTGATAACGGTTAATTATCTCCTTATCTTTTATCTTATTTATTCCCTCATAATAATAAGCAGCATCAGCAAAAACAGGTAGCTCCAATTTCTTGCCCTGCCAGTTTCGGTAATCAAGCAGCTCAAATTCCAGACCATTACTTTTTTCCACTACCTTTTCAACTTGTCTGTTTTCAGTCAAGATATCATCAACAAGCAGTTGTAGTATTCTTTCTCCCTGAAAATCATTGATGTCCAGGGAATAGATTAGATCAACTTTCTTAGCCAGTTTCTTCTTGCCAGCCCACCACCAGATAGCAGAATGTTGCACTCCATTCTGAGCCAGAATCAAACGCAGATGACGATCACCGCTAGTAGTCCTACTATGAATAAGTTCTGTATCATAAGCGATAAATTTAGGTTTTGGATTCTGTTCCCCAAAGGGGGCCAGTCTTCTTAAAGCATAATAATCCTTCTTGCCAACTTTATCCAGAGATAATTCCCCATCAATATCAATCACTCGATCTGTTTCTTTTTCAGCTAACTCTTTAGCTAAAAGACTACTTATATTCTTACTAAAACCGGTCAGATTGTCTCGTTGCAGAGAGAAACCAGCTGCTCCAGCATGGCCACCATATTTAGTCAGATATCTTTTGCATTCTTTTAACTGCTGAATAATATTAATACTGGGAATAGAACGGGCAGAACCAGTCACGGTCTGACCATCATCTTTCTGACACATTAATAAAACTGGAACCTGGTAATCCTCACACAACCTGCCAGCAGCAATACCAATAACACCTTGCTTCCAGTGAGGACGGTATAAAACAATCGACTTCCTGTCTCGGTTTTCTCCCAGCATCTCCAGGGCTTCCTCAATTACTTTATCCTGTAATTTTTTCCGGCGCTGATTAACTGCTTCCAGTTCTATAGCTTTTTTCCGGGCTAAAAATTCTTCATCTGCTAACAATAATTCTACTGCCAGATCTGCTTTTAATATTCGACCAGCGGAATTAAGCCTAGGTGCTATTCTGAAGGCAATATCTTCTTCAGTCATATTTTGGGGATCAGCTATACCGGCCACTTTAAATAATTCAATTAGACCAGGTCTTTTCGTATTAACCAGTTCTGGTAAACCTAGCTGTAAAAGGTAACGGTTTTCTTCCAGTAAGGGGACCACATCAGCAACAATGGCCATAGATAATAAATCCAGAAAATCCTTGCTTTCTTCTGCTATTCCCAGCTTGTTCAAAATAGCAACAGCCAGGAAATAAGCCATACCGGCCCCAGGAATATTAAAGGCCTGATGATCCTCGGCCAGTAGTTTAGCTGAAAGAATAAGGTCAGCCAGCGGAAGTTTATCTGGTAACTGGTGATGGTCTGTTACGATTACCTCCAGACCCAGTTCTTTAGCCAGAGCAATCTCTTCCTGATTGGAGATACCACAGTCACAGGTAATGATTAAATCTACTTCTCCGGCCAGTCTCCTGAGCACTGCTTTATTCATCCCATAACCCTCTTTAAATCTATCAGGTAGATGGTAGACAGCCTGCCCCTTTATTTTATTGAGCAAATCCAGCAGAATCACCGTTGAGGTTACACCATCTACATCATAATCACCATAAATACAAATCTTTTTCTTAGCTTTAACTGCAGTTAATATCCTATCCACGGCCTCTTCCATCCCGGGAAACTCAGCTGGAACAGTTGCCTGATAATGTTCAGGATCCAGAAAACGTTTGACTTTTTCTTGGGTATTAATGCCTCTCTGTAATAATATCCTGGCCAGCAGCTGATTACCATCCAGCTCTCGCTCTAACCATTCCGGTATATAGATATCTTTTTGATAATTAATTGCTGTTTTCATTCTATCACCTCAACCATTCCTCTGTATTAAGCTAAAACTGTATTTCTTCAATAATCTCCCAGTCCAGCTCCAAATCCAGGTCATCTTCTTCCAGTACTATTAATTCCGGTTTTTTGCCAAAGCAGATCGGCCGGTATTCACAATGTTTACAGATCTTTTCATCATTAATTGCCTTAAAATCAGCATAGTTTAAATTCTTGATCTCAGTTATTTTCTTAGTTAAAAATTCTTCATCCTCTGCAAATTTTCGCCGGTTATAGTCAACAGTTTTTATATTCTTAGGAAAACGCGGATTCCAGTAAAGCAGACTAATGTCAGCAGGCTGTAAATTACTACCAGGAAAATACTGATTACCGGCTTTAGTAAGCACATAGAGGTAGACAATACTCTGCAGATTATTATTGAATTTATCTTCTTCACTAAATGGTCTTTTATTTGTTTTCCAGTCATAGATAATAAAACGGTTGGCAGTCTTATCCAGGTATAATAAATCAAATTTTGCTACCAACTTGATACCATCCCGGTTAATACGAAGCTCCTGTTCAGGATAAAAATCATCCCTTTGATTATAAGAACGGAATTCCCGCAGCCGTTTAAACCAGTCTTTCAAGTCAACTGTCAGCAATTCTGCTGTCAATTCTTCACCCCGGGCATAGTAACGCTGGGCCAGGCGGTGAAATAGTTTACCTGTTTCGATTACTTCCCGCTGTTCAAGATCTCCACCCCAGTCCTGAGGCCAGAATAATCCATCCCGATAGCGGCGGCGAAATTTCAAAGGGCATTTTTCATAGATAGCCAGGGCTGATTGACTGAAATATAATTGCTTTAAATTAGTGCTGAGCATAGTCTTCCCTCTCCTTATCAATGAAATTACTTAGTACTAAAAATGGTCTAGCTGGTTTGACCTGTTTACTGTCCCCATTGTCATAGATAATCTCGCGGTGAGCAGTTAAGAGCAGATTCTTTTTAGCCCTGGTGATAGCAACATATAACAAACGCAGTCGTTCCTTGATAAACTCTATATTCGCTTCCTGCTGTGGGTCAACTGTCTTTCGATCATAAATTAGATTTTCCAGACTGGCCTTAGCATTTGCCACCGGATTACTATAATCATCTTCTAAATAATAATATTCAGAACGAAATTTATCCTCAACAGATGAGGGGAAATTATCATTGGTCAGATAAGTAATATAGACTGTATCCCACTCCAGTCCTTTCGATTTATGAAAAGTAGTGATAGTTATAACACCAGCTTGGGGTTCATAGCCCTTTCGTTCATAAATCTTTCTGGCAAACTGACGAAAGGAATCTTCCAGCCGGGGTAGTTCATCGGCAATTTCGTGGAGTTTCCAATGGGGATTACTCTCCAACTCGGCCTTGATTTGCAGAGCTATATTCTGGGCTACAGCCAGTTCCTCTTCCTTTAATCTCAGCTGTTCAGCTATTAGTAAAACAAGTTCATCAGGAGGTAATTCCACACTGGCATCAATCCATAACCTGAGCTGGTTTAGAGCTTTTACCAGTTCAGCCAGCATCTCTCCCGAGACAATCCCCCGGGCATATTCCTGGAAACGCACAGAACCCCCTATTGGATAGACGATTTCTTCAACGGTATATTTTTCAAAGAGCTGGTCAAGAAAATCCAGGTCCTTTCCCTCTTCCAGATAATCTATTAATAAGACCTCTTTTAGGATCTCAATTAAGACTTTCTGCCGATTGGGTTCAGCCAGATAGTAAAGTACCCTTTTAAAATCCTCGATAGTCTTCAATTTTTCCTGCAGCGGTTCATTTAAACTCTCATATTTAACACCCTGTTCTTCCAGCTCCTCGATAATTCCCTCCATAATATAATTGGCCGGTACCAGAATAGCTACTGTCTTCTCAGGATTTTCTTGAACATGACGGGCAGCTAAACGGGTGACATTCTTCATTTCATCCCGGGAAGTGTTAAAAACTTTGCTGACAATAGTATAACCATCTGTCTGCGGATTGGGATAGGGGTCATCAGCTGCTACCGGATAGATATATTTTTCTTCCAGGGCCTCTCTACATTCCTGCTGGGGGTGGTCATTTACTGTCCATTTGACTAAATAATTGGCCAGTTTGATGATCTCCTGACTACTTCTACTGGAATAAAGGATCGACCGTTTAGCAACATCTTTTCTGGCAGTAAAATTCCGGAATATCTGGGGATCTGCGTTAGTAAAGGTACCCATGATAGCCTGGTTAGAATCACCCACCCTGACCAGATTCCCTTTTTTTCCGGCCAGTAAGGAGAGTATTTTCCCTAATAGTAGATTGGAATCCTGGGCCTCATCTTCAAAAACATAGCTATATTTCTCCTGCATCCTGGCCAGTAATTGCTGATCCTTTTCTAAGAGATGCAGGGCCTGCATAGCCAGGTCATCAAAATCCAGTAAACCCTGCTGGTGCATAATCCGGTCATAATTTATATAAATGGAAAAAGCCCAGTCCAGATAAGTATTCTGCCGATAATTTCTTCTAAGTTCACTAACTTGGTCGCGGTTTAGCCCGTGTAGTTTAAACTGGCCGATCATAGCTTTAATTAAGGCGGGGAAATGATCTTCTTTCCAGCGTTTAACTGCCATTTGATAACCCCGGCTATTAGGATCATAATCAAAATACTTCAAAAATGTTCTGCTATTATCCCTGATCCACTCTTCAATTAATTGCTTAATTAATCTACCTCTCAGGGCAGGCTCGATGATATTAAATTGATCATTGATCAATAAAAATTCCGGTTTTTCTTTTAAGATATTCAGGGCCAGTGAATGTAAAGTCCGGACTTCATACCCCCTATTTCTGGATAAACCCCGTTCTGCCAGGTAATCACCTATTTTTGCTCTGAAATTGGAGACCGCTGAATTCATATAGGTTACAATTAATATCTTACCCTTCCCCGTCCATCCTTCTTCGATCAGATTAGCAGCCAGATAGGCTAAAACTGTAGTCTTACCGGCACCAGGTACAGCCGGTACAGCCATATAACCCTGACGAAAGTCAGCAACTTCAATCTGTCCCGACCGTAGTTTAATCATTTGACTTCACTCCCTGATCTCCTGCCTGTAGCCATTCATATAGCTGTCCTTCCTGTTCCCAGCCCCTGCTGTTGAGATAACTATCAGCCAGATAAAGACCATCTGTGGCCTTACTCAGGATACTCTGCAGATTGGCTATTAACTGTTCTTTGCGCAGTTGTTGGTCTGTTTGATCATCCCAGTTATTCTTTTTCTTCCACTGGGGTGAGAGGATATAGGGATTAAATAGTTCTTTAGCAATACTTCTAAACCAGTTCTCACTGGAAATATCCAGCCAGAAAAGATATTTTACCTGGTCTATATCAGGGGAGAAAAGAAATTTATAGGGGGTTGAAAGGACTATCTTCTGCTCCTCTTCAGGGTAGTTATATAAAACCTCAGCTGCCAGGGTACCATTATAGATCATATCGATAAAGTGTCTGCCCAGCTCCTCTTCAGGAATATCCTTGAAATTTTTAACTACCTTCTTAAATTTAGTAACCGAATCGATCATCTGCCGACAGGCCAGGATATCTTCCTGGGATGGTGTCAGGGGTGATAGTAGTTCAGCAAAGACCAGTTGAAAAAAGTGTTCCAGTTCCAGATCCTGTGTTTGTTTTTCTCTGAGCCATTCCTGTAAGTAATCATATTTAGCTGAATTATCAAATCCTATCTTTGATCTGAACTTGAGCTGGTCCAGATCAGGTAACTGCAGATTATTTTTAAATATTTCATCGGTTAAGGTAGCACTTCTAATCGGATCTAATTTTAGGACCAGACTCAAGGTCTGCTGCAGTGAAGAATAGGTCAGCTGGGCACTCCATGCGGGATTAGCCAGTAAAGTTAAAGTCATTAAGGCCTGGGAAAAGGGGATATCTACCAGACGTTTTGATCTGGTTAGGTTAATAACAGAATACCCCTCTGCTCTTAGATAGCGTTCCAGGGTGAATTCCATAACCTTATCAATCAATGGAGCAATGATAGCTATCTGGTCAGGGTCTACCCCCTGCTCCAGTAGTATTAATATTTCCTTAACCGTGTCCAACAACATATCTCCCCTTAATTCACTGTTAATCTCTTTTTTAATGAAACCATTACCTGATAGTTCTTTATTTTCAAAGACGGTCTGATAGATAGAGCTGGCCAGTTGACGGGCCACCTTAGAAGAAGTATATGATTCCTCTAATTCTTTTATTTCACATAAGGGGAAGAAGACTTCTTGGGCCAGTTCTGCATTACCACCGAAGAATTTATTAATCCCTTCTTCGGGATTATATGTTAAATAGCTTTCTTGACAATTTTTTAATAAAAACAAAATCAACTTCTGGGCTGAAGGTACAGTTTTTTCCAGGTTATCGACCAGGAGATATTGGAATCTATCTCTTAACTGTTGCAGGTATTCCTTATTGGTCAACAGTTCTTGATTATATAGATCTACCATTAAGGAATAATCGAGAATCCGGTTATCGATACAGAACTTACGGAAGGTCTTCATAATGGCAATAGCTTCATTGAGTACTACGATTTTTTCCTGATCATCTGCAGCCCAGATTAATAGTCTCTTCTCTAATTCTTCCAGAGAAAGGTTGTTCATAGCAGCCTGGTTGAGGTTATCTATTAACTGCACTGCTATCTGAGCCGAAGTCGCACTGATATAATCAAAAATATCCTTATACTGTCTATTCTTCTCTACATATTTACTCATTAAATAATGTGAAGTCTCTACATTCATAAAGGTAGGATCTATGGTGGTATAACCACCAGGCAGTTTTATCTCAATCCAGGGCCAGTAAGCAGAGATCTCACTTTGTACAAAACTAAAATAGGTATAGACATTTAACATACCCATGGTCTCCAGATCAACTTTTTTGCGCCAGTCCATCTTACTGGCAGCATTCTTGACCAGGACTAGACATCCGTCAGTTCCCTGTGTACTACCTATTTCTTTGTATTTATTTAATAATTGTGTTGTTTTTCCAGAGCCGGTTGGGCCAGAGTAAATTGTTTTCATATTTATACACCCACTAAAAATATTCATTTATATTAAGTTTTTTCTTTTATTTCAAATTACAATCCAAATATATGTTTATATATAAAATGAAAAATTCCTGCTTTTTATGACAGGAATCGGAATTAATATTCTATATTTCATGCAATAAATTTTGTTTGAGAATTTAGTTATATGTCTTTCTAAATGCTAAAATTATTTTCTAAAATTAAAAAATAGCAAAAGTAATTGGTGTTTCTTATTTACGAGGGAAAGTTCAAGCCTTATTAGGGGGGCATAAAAAAACTATCCCATAAAATTAAACAATGAAATAGGATTTTTAAATAAGATTCATATATTCCTGCCTTGCATCAACAATTGCATGTATAACTACTATTTTCTCAGGCTCTAATACCTTATAAAAAATCAAATGTCTTTCAATAATCAACACACGATATCCCTGTCGTTTCAAAATACTATACCTGGGATAACTTCCTCGATATGGATAATCTTCTAGTTTCATTACAGCTTCTTCTATCTTGCTTAAATAATCCAATGCAATATCTACACTACCAGAATCATCTGCAATATAATTAATAATATCGTATAGTTGATCATTTGCTTTATCTGTCCGTATAATTTCATATTTCATAGCTTACTTCCTTAAGGAAAGAGACTGGCGAATTCCATCAAAAGTATCTTTTATAGGTGCTACACGCCCCTGCGATAAATCTTCCTCAGATTCAGCCAGCATTCTTAGTAATTTAAGTTCCGACTTTATTTGTTCATACTCTGCTAAGCCAAGAATTACTGTATCCCCTCTACCATTTACTGTTATATATACAGGTTCTCTTGTTTCATGACAAATTTTTGATATCTCACTATATCTATTCCTTAAATCAGCAGATGGTCTAATCCTATCCATAGAAAAACCTCCTCATATATTTAATAATCAAATTATATCATTATTTGACTATCATATCAATCTTGATATTGCTTTTTAAAGAAAAATCATTATTATTTTACAATATCTATAACTTTATCAATAGCTTAATATTATTCTACCATTATTGATGAGAATAGCAAGGTAATGTGGCTTAAAGTTTACCCTTCAGGAGAACTACCCAATATTAATGAAGTTCTCCAAAATGGGTATATATAGCAACATCTATCTGGACTTCATTATTAACCTTTAAGAAATCTAAAAATAATTACCATAATTTAATTAAATCATTCGGAAAATAACTAATAATGGATGATGAATAATAAGGGGGTGAAATAATATGAGTGTAGGCAAACAACTCCATCAAACATTAGCATCATTACGTGGTGCCAAAGCTGACATGGAAACTTATGCTCTTTCTACCGAAGATAAAAATGCTCAAAAAATGTATACTGATTATGACCAGCAGTTGGAAAATTTAATAAATAGTTTTGAGGGCAGAGTAAATTATGTAGAAGACCTCTGGATAACAATATTAAATCCCCTGGAATAATTCCTGGGGATTTAATATTAAAATAATATAATTTTGAGATAAATTTTTGATTAACAATTGACTGACAATACTCAGGATTTGATAGTTAAATCTACATCCCAGCTCCAAACTCTGAACTTTATTTTCTATAGGCTGAAAAATAAATTATTGATACTTAATTAGGACAAGTTGTTCCAACTATAGGGTGTACATGACTGTCTTTATTTTAATCTAATACCACCAGATCTAAAATAAACATGAGCAGCCAGGCTGTACCATAAAATGGATATAAACGGGGCTATATATAGATATATTGCTGCATATTCAAATAGACCTAGTTGATTTAACATTAATCCAGTCCCATAATTAAGTGCCGAAAAACAGATTATATATGTAATTAAAAATACTTTTCTGACAGGTAATAAATAAAAGAAAATCATAAAAACAAACATACCAGTTAGAGGTGTCCAGAATGGGAATAAACCTAATATATTAAATGATCCCATATACCTATATCTTACCAATCCTATATATCTTAGAAAAGTAACTACTATTACCTCACCAACACCTCCAAAAATCATGCCATATAGAAAGTAATGTTTATATTCCTTTTTTGGTATTAAAATTAAAGCTAAACCAGCAACTACCAAGGACATTAAAATGTAAATATAATTAGTATTAAAGAATAACACCCCCCCCCCTATATTTGCTTAATAAAATAATCCATCTTGTATATTATTTTTACAACTAGACATTTTTATTATCATCTTCCATCAACATTATTATTCTAAAATAAAATAATGAGATCCTGGTTTTAAAAAACCCACATAATCATTCTTATACCAAAAAACACTAAAATTACCCCTCCTATATAAGCTGAATACTTCTCAACCAGGCTAAAATTTCTAATGTATTTAACTGTTTTTAACGAAATAAAGGTTAATACCAATGTTACAGCACCTACAATTAGTGAATTGATAAACAGTATATAAATAGGATATTTATATAAAATTGAAAAGCCAACACCCAGTGCATCAATACTAACACTAATACCTAATACTATATATTTCCAGAAGTTCAAACTATAGTAAGTACATTCCTCTTCATTCTTATAACCTTCTTTTATCAGTAAAAAACCTAAAATCAATATAACTATCCCACTAAACACCCCGGAAATTTCAAATAAATTACTATTAATAAAATTACCAAATATTCCTCCCAGGAAAACAAAAAGGCACTGAAAAAGTCCAAAGGAAAACACAATTGAAGCCCCTTCCTGTAAATTTAGCTTTTTTCCGCAACCTACCCCCATTGCTACCCCAAAGGCATCAAGTGATAAAGCCAATCCAAAAAGAAAAATCTTATCTACTAACATATAAATACCCCCAATTTATAACTAATATTTTTTAACATAAAAAAAGACCTGCTGATACTAGTAAAAGTACCAAAGGTCTCGTTAAACAGAAGAATATACACTGCCAGTAAAACCAGGCTTTAGAGCCACTATGTTGATTTCACCTAACAAACTACTCCCCAATGCTATTATTGGAATCTCTTATTTGATTATTTATTACAAAAGATATTATATATTAATATTAAGGGGTTGTCAACAATGTTCTGTCTTTTCTTGATAAAGAAAAAAATGTAATCTCTAGTTGTTTAAACCAGCTTATTGTGCTTCTTTGCCACCTCATAGCATTTTCCAGATTGAATGCTCTCATTATCCCAATCCAGATAGTTTAACTGTAACTGAACAAAATTCACTTCCAGATGTGCTGAAAGGATTTCATCTAACAAATCGGCTGTATCATGAAAAGAAAAATCGTATACATGAGATAACGTAGACCATTCTTAAGTCATTTATTCTGTTTATTATAAAGACAGGTATATTAACAATTCTTTTGATTTCTGCAACAAGATCGACTGTCTAATTTGTTATTTGAAGTATACAGAAACTTTATAGCTTAATTTTAAAAGAACTATATTCATGCAATCCACTACCATGTTTCAGCAAGTCTTTTTCTTTTAATTCTTCGAAAGCTTGTCTTATTTCTATTATGAGTTTTTTATTAACAACAATATCATTATGACCAGGTAATATCTTATCTACATAATCTAATTTGCTGATCTTTATTATAGATTTATAATAATCATTTGGGTTAGTACTTGGGTAAAAAGCATATAATGTCCCTTTATAAAGCAAATCTCCAGTATATAAATAACCACGTTCTTTTTCATATAAACATATATGACCAGGCGAGTGTCCTGGTGTATGTAATACTAATAATTCCCTATTCCCTAAATTTATTTTTTCGCCATCATTTAGTATATGCCTAGGTTCTCCTTTAAATATATCATAATCATTTATATTAAAGTTTTCAGGCAATAATTCTTTTCTAACTCCTTTTACTAAATTTATTTTGATATTATCAATCGGAACTGGAATACCATTCCTCATCCATTCAACATCATTTTCATGAACACTAATATTATCAAATAAACTATGACCTCCAATATGATCCCAATGCACATGAGTAGTAATAACTTTTACAGGTAAATCAGTTAGACTATCTGTAATTTGTTTTATATTACCTATACCCAAACCTGTATCAATTAAACATGCGATTTTATTTCCTAAGATTAGATATGAATGTACTTTTTCCCAATGATTATATTCACTTATTGCAAATGTTTTATTATCAACTTCTTCAACAGTAAACCAGGTTGCTTTCAAAATATCCCCCCCAAAATATTTCTTTTAGTTTCTATTTCTAATCTTCTTTAATTCCATTTCCTCTAAATCACTAGAAATCCACCATTTATAATTTTCTAACATCTTGCCATTTCATAATTTATTACCTCATGTTTATTATAACATGTTTTAAGATTTTAAAAAAATATTGCCGCTTATAAAGCTGATTTTATTGATAATGCGTTAATCTTCCTTTGTGTGAAAATGCTACATCTTGTAATTAGAGGAAAAACCTCAATATAATTTCCCACAATTTTATTTAATTTTTCTCTCTTAATATTTTAGAAAATATCATAATATGATAAAATATCCAAAAATAATAAAATATAACACACTAGTATAAAACTACTCATTAATCTTTATTTGATATTCATATTCGTACCCCTAGTTTTAAACCTACACTTCCTGGTATATTTTTATAATTTATCAAATTAATGGGTTTACAAATTATGTGCTTTATACGTTATTAATTAATAAAAAGATTATATTTTTTCATAATATGTTAGGAGGTGAAAATCTAAATTGTTGGATTTAATTAAAAAAGCAAATAAAGGTGATGAAGATTCATTGGTTAAACTACTGAATATATTTGACCCATTAATAAAAAAATGTAGTTTTCAATTACCCTATGAAGAAGCAAAAACTGATTTAATTATATTTTTTATTGAATTAATTAGAGACTTTAAAGTGAAAAATTTCAATCACCATGGACAAGCTGTAAATTACATATCTAAAGCAATCCATAACAAAAAAACAGACTTGTATAGAAAATATAAAGAAACAAACAGAGAATTTATTATGAATTCATATGTTTTAACTACTAAGGCTTCTGAAAAGGATACTGAAATAATTCTTAAAATAATACTAAATTCACTTGTAATAACTGATTTACAAAGAAATATTCTAAAAAAAAATTTATTGAAGGTTATTCAGAAAAAGAGATTGGAAAAATGCTAAATGTATCTAGACAATCTGTAAACAGAGCCAAAAATAGAGCCTTAAAGAACATTAGGGAATATTTGATTAATAAATGAGTCTAATAAGGTAAATAAAACAAAATAATATTTATATAATACATACTTTATCATTAGGTCAAAAATTAAAAACTACAAGCGAAGGGAGGTGAAACAATGGACCAACGGACAATAACAATCATAAATGGTGGAACATTTAGGGGGAATATATCAATCTTTCAAAAACAACCTGATTTAGAAGCTATAGGTGCTATGTCTCTTGCCTGGCTGACAAAAGGGACTAACCCTGGCACAAAATTAGAATTTAATTGGATTGAAGATTACTGGTTTATATGGTCAGAAAAAAATGTATTAGAACCAGAAGTTGTTTTTAGTGCTTCTCAAACTATACCGGCTAATTTAAGAACAAATAATAAAATAACATTAGAAAAAAACAAATATGGATATTTCTTTACAAACCAGGTTACTGATACAATGCATACAGGCCAATTAATAATTGAAGAAGACAATTCGATACCTGGTAATGAAGCATCTATAGGAATTGGTATGTCAGGCATTGGAACATTAGTCTGGTCAAGCGAACCAAATGTAGATTTAAACATACAACCAAAACCACAATATTGGGTATGCTATGGGACATTTAACCAAGGAGAAATTTTAAATACTCAGCAACTTGTTGACCGGGCTATCCAGATTGAATTTCCTACTAATAAGTACAATGCGATTGTCACTTTAAGTTCAAATAATACCTGGGAAAATATTATTTACAATTAAAGGTCTATATCTTTTTAGACTTACTTTATTAGGGAAAAACATATCCCTAAGTATATTAAATAAGGAGGAATTAAAATGACAGAATACAAATTGACCGTAAAAAATGAAGGAACATTTAAAGGTGATCTAGCTGTTTATCAAAAACAACCTGATTTAGAAGAAATGGGTGCTATGAGTCTTGCCTGGTTCACAAAGGGATCTAATCCAAACACTGAAGTGGAATTCGGCTGGAATGTTAATTATAATTTTGTATGGTCAGAAGAAGGGGATTTAAAACCAGGAGTCATTTTTAAAGCAACACAAATTGTGAATACAGATGTTAAGGCAAATAATAAAATAGAGCTAGATAAAAATAAATATGGGTACTTATTTAAAAATCAAGTTACTGATTCGATACACTCCGGGGAATTAATTATAGAAGAAAGTGGATTAATTCCAGGTGGAGAAGCTTCTGTTGGTATAGGTATGTCAGGTTTCGGAACTTTTATATGGGAAACTGAACCAAATGTAGATTTAGTTATACAGCCAAAACCACAATATTGGGTAACCTATGGTATATTTGATCAAGGTGAAATATTAAATACACAACAGTTGGTTAATAAATCACTTAAAATAGAATATCCTATGAATAAATATAATGCAACAGTAACTTTAAAATCTGATAATACCTGGGAAAGTATTATTTATGATTAAATAGAATAACCCTACTTTTACTATAATACCCTCCCACCAAAATACTTGTTTAGTATTTTGGTGGGAATTTCTATAACTATAAATCATTTATTTAGTTGGGTATCGTAACGTGTTTTTCTTTAGCCTCATTACAGCCTAAAAAACCGTATATTTCTCCAGGCTTTACTGTTATATTTATTCTATCTACGGCTTTCTGAAGTCCATAACATTTGGAAAGGTTTATCAATTTCCTGGAAAGTATAATTGAAAAACCGTTTTTTCCCAGGGAATACTCTCCAGAGTAATCTTACCTCCATGCTCTTCCAGCAATTTTTTTGCTATTGCCAGTCCCAGTCCGCTACCACTACCTACCAGGGATTTATTCCTACTTTTATTACCCATATAAAGGCGTTCAAAAACATAGGGAATTTCCTTTTTTTCGATACCTGGCCCCTTATCCCAGATAGATAAAATAAAACCTTTTTTAGTGTGAGACAATTCAATACCTATAAAACCTCCATCTTTACCATACTCAATACTATTTTTTAAGATATTATCAATTATTCTTTCAACACTTAATCGATCAGCATAGATTATACACTCTTCTTCAGGTATATCTATTTTCATATCAAGACCTTTCTGTTTTATTCCAGGCAGAAAATCTATTAAGCATTCTCGAATAATCTCAGTCAGATCAAATAATTGAAAATCTAATTCAAAGTCATCAGCATCAAGTCGAGCCATTTGAAATATTTCATCTATCATTTCTTTTAGATTTACGGCTTTAATCAGAAGAATATTAAGATATTTTTCTCTTTCTTCCTTATCTAAAGCTAAATCATCTCTTAAAGCCTCAAGATACCCCAGAATCGATGTCAGTGGAGTCCTGATATCATGTGAAATATTTGATAGAAGTCTTTTGCGTATCCCATCAGCCTCTTTACTTTTAATAATTTCTTCCTGTAATCTCTCAGTTATTTGATTTAAAACCAGAAGTAATTCTGAATAAATATCAGTATCACCTATATGTATACGTCGGTTAAGGTTCCCGGTGGAAATATCTTTAAGATGATTTAGTATTAACTGATATAGATTTTTTCTTTTAATAATCCGATATAACAAAATAATAGTTACAAAACATAATAATATAATAATGATAAGTCCAAATAAGCTTATTTCTATTAAAAAAACCAGTGTTATATTCAAGATTAATAAAAAAATAATTAGACCTAATTCAAATTTAAACACTTTACTCACCTTCTGTAAAATAATAACCAATTCCCCAGACAGTTTTTATAAAGCTAGGATTTTGAGGATCTTCCTCTATTTTCTTTCTTAATCTTCTAATATGTACCATTACATTATTATCAGCTTCAAGATAATCATCACCCCAGACCTTGTTGAATATCTGTTTCTTTGTATACACCTTTCCTGGAGCAGCTATTAGTAATTTTAAAATCTTAAATTCAGTAGATGTTAATTTGATTTCCTCTCCATCTTTATATACCAGATATCTAGCCAGATCAATAGATAAAGGGGCAAATTCCAGGGGACCATTTGTTTGACTGTTATCTCTACTGCCCTCTCCTCCCAATACATAAAACCTCCGTAATTGAGCCTTAATCCTGGCAATAAGTTCCTCCATTGAAAAAGGCTTTGTAATATAATCATCAGCTCCAATCCTCAGACCGACAACCCTATCAACCTCACTATCCTTAGCAGTAAGCATAATAATAGGGATATTTGCCCTATCTCTGATCAATTTACAGACTTCAATACCATCAATACCTGGCAGCATGATATCCAGTATTACCAGATTATACTCTCTTTTTTTAAATAACTCCACAGCCCTCTCTCCATCAGGAACTGTATCAACCCGATAACCTTCTCTACTTAAATATTTTACAAGTAGTTCCCTTATTTCACTTTCATCATCAGCAAAAAGGATTCTTATATCTTTCATAAATTCACCAACCTAATTATGTGTTTTAATTTCCGCTTAAATAAAGATAAAGCTTAAACAGTAAAACAAAATATCATTAAATCTATTTACTTCTACTTATTTAGTCGTTAATCAGTAAAATCTTTCAGTCTTAATAACATTTATTTAACTCTATTTACCATTTAAAATCATATCAATAATATCATCTTTTGTGTCAGGCAGATCATAATCACCTGTTAATTTACCTGGATAATGATATACAATACCTCTTTTCTCGTTTTTATCAAGACAGTCTAAAAGATATTCTACACTATAATATTTAATAAATTTTGCAAAAGCCCTTATCCTTATCTTATCTAACATACTACCTCTGCAGGGAAATTCATTGCATTCCCAACATCCTTCTAATCCCTTCGTTTTACAACACTGAAAGTTTTTACAGCTATCCTCATTTTCACAATCTCCGTTCCGACATCCAACACAATTTTTATTTTCACTGCAAACAGCACAAGCCAGACCACAATATGCAATCCCTTTTTTTCGATCCATATTTACACCCTCAAACACTATCCCTTTATTTACCAACACAGATAGTTCTTGATTTTTGATAATGTAACAATTGTAAATAACTATACTTTATGCAAACATACTTTCATCTTACAAATTTATAGCATTAATTCGCCTATATCATAATTCGTAAAAATATCCTTTAGCTGAATTATTATATTGTAATATTTTGCTAATTTATATAAATTGTATTACAACTTTTATATGTTTGTCAATTATAAAGTCCTATTATTCAATTTCATTAAAATTTTCATTTGCTTCTTTCCATAAGGATGGTATCCACTGTTCTCCTTCACTTGATAACCCTTGTCCTTCTTTTCCAATAACTCGAAAGGAATGTTTTTTAACTATTTTCACTTCCATTTTTAGCCTCCTCACAAATTTGATTCTTTCATACATTGTCCTTGACAGTTATACCTCTCTGTCCCCCCATAGCAGCATCTAAATAATAGGGATAGCTTTTCCCCACAGTAGCAATAATCCATCCATCCCGTTTTTTAGCTGCTTCCTATCTCTCTCTTTTCTCATCTTATACCGAACTTTCCTTAATCCTAATTTCTACAAATAAAGTTTAATATTTGTATGAACGTATTTAATACTCATTTTTTCCTCCTAAGTTTTTTTTAATTAATACATTTAGTACTTTTAACTTTAATTATTATAAAAGGCGGCCTTCTTCGTTCTTCTTTTAGTTGGGCATTATTTTTTTCTGCTGTTTCAAGGGCAATTGGTTCCAAAACTTTTAATATATTGAATCCGTGTTTAATTAATGTATTTAATATTGTAGCTATTGTTCTATGATATTTTATAACGCCATCAATGAACCATTCCTGTTCTCGTTTCCCTTCATAATGATAGTTATCCATAATCCAATGTGATTTCTCTCCTTGATTATTTATAAACCAACCATTCTTCTTTTTTTTAGCTGTCGCTATCGGATGTTCTTGAGAAAAAACTAAGCTCCCATTTGGTTTTAACATTTTATTAATTTTTTCGATTAAGCTATTAAAATCTTTAACATAATGAAAAGATAAAGAACTTAATACAATGTCAAAAATATTTTTGGAAAAATCTAATTCTTCCATTGGAACATTCTTATATTCAATTTTATCATCACTGTATTCTTTTTTGGCCTTTTCTATCATATTTTTTGATATATCAATTCCTATTACTTTTTTAGCACCTTTATTTATATACCATTTACAGTTCTCACCATATCCACAACCTAAATCTAGAATTGTTTTATTATCTAAATCCGGAAGTAGTGACCTAAATGCAGGGATTTCTAAAACTTCATTTAATCCTGCATTATTTTCTCTCAATTTTAGATAAGAATTATAAAATTTATTATTATCATATATATTTTGCATTAAAATCTCTCCTTATAATGAAGGCACAGCAATAATTTGCTGTGCCATTCCTGGTTTTTATAAATTACGTCTGTTCTATATTTTACAAATTAATTAAACTTAAAATGACTATACTAATTTCCCATTTAACTTACGATATTGAATAATATCTTCTATAGATACCACTGGTAAATTATTTTTTTTCGCAAAGTCTACAATCTCTGGAAGCTTAGCCATACTTCCATCAGGATTAGTCAATTCACATAAGATTCCTGCCGGTTTATGTCCTGCCAGTTTCATGAGGTCTACTGTTCCCTCAGTATGACCTTTTCTAGTAAAAACCCCTCCCTCTTTTGCGCAAAGAGGAAAAACATGACCAGGAGAACACAACTCTTCTTTTTTACAGTCGGCTTTTACTGCAGTATGAATTGTAGTTACCCTGTCAGAGGCCGAAACACCTGTTGTCACTCCAGAAGCAGCTTCAATTGATACAGTAAATGCAGTTTGATATTTGCTGGTATTATTAGTAACCATCTGCTTTAAATTCAACTGGTCTAATTTATGTTTTGTCATACATAAACAAACGATACCACTACATTCTCTTATTAACATAGCCATTTGAGATACACTAATCGTTTCTGCCGGAAAAATAAGGTCCCCTTCATTCTCTCTGTCCTCATCATCTACTAGCAAAATTCCATTATTGCTCTGCAAACTATCCAAAGCGTTTTTAATCCTTTCCTCTGAGTTTCCAAATTCTGTTGTTAATAAATCCATCATAATACCCCCTAAATTTAAATTATATTCTCAGGGATTATGATAAAAAATAGAAATACTATAAATAGATATATGTAGGCAACTATTCTTGCCATAATACTAATTTACAATAATATTCCATTCTCTTTCATCCGGACTTTACCGTCGGCCTTGGATTTTCACCAAATCTGCTGGCTTTGCCAAATAAATAGCAAACGCTTGCGGGCTTGTATACTAATTGTATACTTACCGCCGATAGGGAATTTCACCCTTCCCTGAGAATTTACTTCAATTATAACTCTTTCTTAAATTAATTTCAACTGCAGTTAATAATTCTCAGAAAAATATACCTCTAATTTCATTCATTAATAATCTCTCTCTTTCTTCTTTAATCCGTTCTTTATCTATTCTCTTAAACAATATTTTTGCATCCCGGATAGGGCTTTTTGTCTCTAGCTCTATATATAACCACTCAGCCCTATCTAAATTTATCATATCTCTAAGCTTTTGAGATGAAAAAGGCAAAAATGGGTTCAGTAAATTAGATAGGTTAACAACACTAAATCAATGTTTCATATAAATTTTGGGGTGTAAGGAGTCAGTGGGTATAAGGGGTCAGGGTTGAAAAGTTGTAAAATTAAATAATAATCATCCGGGCCTTAAGATTTTATCCTTATTATTTTTATAATTCTCATTATTCCGTAACCCATTAATACTAATGCGACTAACATGTTAGCTATTTGAACAATCAATGGGGAAATTGATGATTTTAATATTGTTATAATAAGTATAGAAAAACTCAGGAAAAGTGGGGTAGCAAATCCTGCTGATAATCCAAATGCTATTAACTCTTTTTTTGTTAAAGAATATTCAACTGACCTTGCTGCAAAAACACTAGTCCAAAATAGAATTGTTAAAGGACTAGATATTGTCAATATAAATGCTGAAATAAAACTTTGATATACATTTGATGAATGGTTTATAGTCATATTTATATCAACAGAATCTAAAACACTTACTGCCATATAAAACCCAAAACCAATAAGAACAACAGAACTTATAAATCCCAAAATTTTTTTAACCTTTTCTTTTTCTAATAATCTACCTATTCCAGCGATAGCTAATACGATATATAAGTAATCCACAATTGTTACAGCAAAAACTGCAAACAATCCATCTACTAAAGATTTTTGAAGGGCAATATTAACTAGAAAGAAAAACACAGGTCCTATTGCTATTTGTAGAATTAATCCTGTTGTTAAACCTCTTAAAATTACTTTTGCCATTTGATACTTCCTTTCAAATTTTATTTTCGTAAAGGGTGAATGCCACGCAATATTTCCTTCAACAGTTTATATTAATTATACCATTTTTTTACTTAGTTTTCATACACTCTGACATTACACCTTTATTGTTTACTAAATCTGTTGAAAGTTGGTTTAAATCTTGGTGGCATGCTTTGCCTACACTTTAGTAGTCAAAATAGAGCTTTAATAAGAAAAGCCCCTGGATTAAATCCAGAGGCTTTCCCTAATTTATCGTCTATTTTATCTTTTAGTTCAGGATAATATCTCATTAATTTTCCATAATAAATTTTTTCCTTTCTCACTACCTCTACTCTATTTCTTTTTCTATAGTTTTGATGAATTTTTTAAAAGAATAAATATATTTATCCTTTACATTATTAAAGATTTCTATAGCCGTTTCTTTATCATAGGTATGCGATGTTCTATTTCTATCCTGGAGCATTTCTAACCATATTTCTCCATCCTTTATCAAACCTACCTTGAAAGATTCCTTGATAGCTTTCCTGGGACTAATAGCCTCTAAATTTCCATTATATTCAAGGTAAGCTTTCATAAGCTTCCAGGATAATTCATATGTAAATTCAAATCTCTGTATTGCTGCATCTAAAACTATATCATCTTTACGATAATCTCTCTTAATACTTTCCTCCAATTTTTTAAAAGCGTTCTTTAAATTGGCTAATTTATCCTTTATTTTATTTAATGTTACCATAATCTCACCCTTTTCATTAGACAAAAATATCGTTTTGCCTTCTATATCTATGTATTTTTTTAGTTTTTCATTATTGATTCTATGGTAATCTATTATATCAAAAGTATATATTACTGGTTGATTTTCAATATCTTCTTTAATTTTATATAAGATTTCATTACTCTTTCTGAATTTTATAGCCATATCAATATCTGATACTTTTTTATAATCTCCTCTAGATCTAGAACCAAAAATTATTACTTCCTCAATTATATCAGAATATTTCTTGAATATATTTATAAGAATATAAAATTGTCTTTCAGAAAGTCCATACTTTTCTGTCATAGATATATCCCTTTCTATTATTCATTTTATCCATTTTGCCTTACTAAATTATTTCTATTTAAAATAATATTATAAATATAACACAATGTCAAAGTATAAATATCTGCTTTTCCAGGTTCTGACCCATTCTTAGTTTTTCGGACACTATTTAGTAAACTATAATGCCTTGGCTTCCCCTGTCAGAACTTTCATGGTCAAACTTTGTCATTAACCTTACCTCTTTATAATTATTTACCTGAGTAGAAGCAATAATGAAATAACCATTTTTTCTATTCGTCAAATATAGGATAATCTTCAAATATATTTATCCATTTTTCATCTACAATTCTATCTCTATTTCTATCAGCCATAATCTCACCTTTTATTTTAATAATTTCTAACCAATACTTCCTTTACTTCTCCCCGACTGCTTGCATCTGAATTTATACTTCTATTTGCTCCAACATAATCAATTTTATAATCCTTATGATCATACAAGTCTATTATAAATTTCGCACTCGAATTAGATAATAAAAATCTGCAGCCGCGTTTATTTAATTTATCACATAATTTTCTTAGACGTATTTGATCCTTTTCATCAAAACCATCTAATGTATAACCTGTAAAAGATGATGTATCAGACAGGGGATGATAAGGGGGATCAAAATAAACAAAAGCCTGCTTTCTCATACCTTTAATAGCTTCTTCAAAGTCTACGTTTAAAATAGCTATATTATTATTATTAAGATAATGACTAACCGCTCTTAATACTGGTTCATTTACTATACTGGGGTTTTTATACCTACCAAAAGGGACATTAAACTCTCCAGAACTATTAACCCTAAATAAACCGTTATAACAAGTCTTATTTAAGTATAATATCCTTGATGCCTTTTGTACATCAGTCATTCCATTAAATTCATCTGTTCTGTCTTTAGCCCTCATTTTATAATAATAATCTTCTTCATTCTTATGTTGTTTTAAATCTTCAATAAGTTCGTCTACATTATTTTTTATCACATTATAAACATTATACAAATGTACATTAACATCATTTATAACTGCCTTGTTAGGTTGCAATTCAAACAAAACTGCACCACCACCCACAAAGGGCTCATAATATGTAGAAATATTCTCCGGTATATATTTTTTGATTTCGTCAATTACTTGTCTTTTCCCACCAGCCCATTTTACAAAAGGCTTCACTAAGTTATTTTTTTTTCTTACCATTTCCATGAACCTCCATTTATTAGTACGTTTACTACATTTAGTACTGTGATTTATTTTGCCTTGCTAATACAATATTTCAATATTAAAATATAGTTTCCTGCATTAACCTTATTAATTGGAAGAATATTGAAGACTATTACATAAGATACGCCATGCTATGGCTGAAAGAGATTCTAATTATATTTTATCCGATTTTATTGATCATGATTGTAATAAATTTTAGCATTATATAACGTTCCTGTTATGACGCACCTGTGCCGTTAGGCCTGGCAGAAAGCTCACCATCAAATTTATCTCCATCAGTAAGTACAAACTTTATAATAATTTTTAGAGATTCCGTTTTACGGAATCTCTAAATAATCAAATATATATTGATATTTTAAGGAAACACAGACAATAATTGTGATCATAATTATCGTCTATTTTAGTTGAGTATCTATAATGTGTTTTACCTTATACGGAAACTCCTTCTCAAACAATTCCAATTCTTCACTTTGTATTCGGAACACTGGATCATCAAAGAATTTACCTTGTATTCCGTTTAAACTGTCATCATAAAGTTCTAACACCATAAACGCATCAAAATTCTCACCTTGTGCTGTTTGAATGTTATATTTTTCAGCATTTTCAAACCCAAAACGTCGGTAATAATTTGGATCTCCAAATATTACAACTGCCTTATAACCTAATAATTTTGCTTTTGAAATGGATTGTTTTATTAATAATGAGCCAATTCCTCTTCCTTGATAAGAAGGTAATACCCCTAAAGGTCCCATACATAAAACTGTAAATTCTTGATTTTGATTGTTCATTATCTTTGCCTTTGAATAAACAATATTACCAACAATTTTATTGTTATCACATGCAACTAAATCTAATTCCTCTACAAAAGCAGAAACCTGCCTAAGCTTATGAAGTACTAAATGCTCATCACATCCAGGTTTATAAACATCCCAAAATGCTTCTCTAATCATATTTTCTGTTTCGCTATAATCTTCCTGAGTTTCTAATCTAATTAATATATTTTCCATATTTTTTCTCCTTAGTATATTATTTTTTTGAAAATTCCACATTAAAAGTTTAATGCTTTCAACTAATACAATGGCACTATACCTCTTTCTCAATAAAAAATATTATTCAATCTTAATATTTTTATTAACTTATAATTTTCCAAGTGTCGTCCACTTATATTTTTCTGCCGCATTAGCCCCTCGTTTCTTCTTAATCTCCATATATTTTATTTCTCGTTGAAGCTTCTTGTAACTATTAAACCTTTTTTCTGTAATGATTCCTTCTTTAATAGCATTCTTAATTGCACATCTGGGCTCAGAATCATGCTGACAATCATTAAAATAACATTCTTGAGCTAATTTTTCTATATCTGTAAAACTATCACTCAATCCTTCAGAAACATCCCATAATTGAATTTCTCTCATTCCTGGAGTGTCAATAATGATTCCACCTTCTTCTAAAAGAATCATCTCCCGATGAGTAGTAGTATGTCTTCCCTTTCCATCATCTTTTCTAATATTATTAACCTTCATCTTTTCCTTACCGAGTACACTATTAATCAAAGTAGATTTACCTACTCCTGAAGAACCTAATAAAGCAACAGTATCTCCTTTTTTAAAATATTTTTTCAGTTGCTCAATACCTTTATTGTCTAAAGCAACAATTACATGAACCGGAACTCCCAAAGCAATAGCTTCTACTTCACTCTTTCTAGCCTCAATATCATCACATAAATCAGCCTTATTTAAAATTACAACAGGATTAGCACCACTATCCCAGGTAATTGTCAAATATCGCTCTATTCTCCTTAAATTAAAATCTTGATTTAAAGAAGTAACTATAAAAACAGTATCAACATTAGAAGCTACTATTTGCTCTTGAGCTTTACTTCCTGCTCTATTTCTAGAGAACTTACTCTTTCTAGGTAAAATGTCATAAATTATAGCCCGCTCTCCTCCAATTTGTAAATCGACAACTACCCAATCACCTACTACAGGAAATTTATTGTTATAACGCATCTTACCTGTTATCTCACCTAAAACCTTTCCTATTTCAGTATATAGCTTATAAATCCCCTTATACTCTACAGCAACTCTGGCTACTTGATAACCTCCTTGATTATTAATTTGATTGAATTTATTTTCAAAATCTTGATTCCAACCTAAATCTGCTAAACTCAATGTATTTCCCTCCCTTTTTATTCCAACAAATGCTTAGAGAGTCCATCTCTCTTGTATTTTTAACTCAACAATACTTACCCATTTCTGTCTCGCAATTTCACCAGTCACTTCTCTTTGATTTACAATCATAGTCATCACTCCTTAATTAATTAAAATAAGATTTATTTATAAGCAAAAAGCACAAAAGCCATGGGCTAAATAAACCCATGGCTTAGATATTCATCCAGAATAGATCCCTCTTAGCCAATAAAATTATTCTCAAAAACAGTTTAAGAGGTTATTATATAGAACTAATAAAAAATGCTACGGGCTAATAAACCCATAGCATAAAAATAACGTACTATATAATATATAGCTATCTATAAACAAAAGTTTATTAATCTAAAACTATACTCTCTTAAGTCTTAATTTAAGTATCAAAAAATAAACCCACTAATCCCTGGGATTTTAAAAACTTAAAAAAGAATAGAATATTTAATTTACTAGATTAATAAACCAACTTGCATCAAAGCACTTCCCTTGTTTATTTATTACTACAATACAATTATAGCAATATCTTGTTTAATTGTCAATTATAAAGTTCTATTGGCTGTTGCAATTAAGTCTGGTAAATCAAGAAGTTTTATGATAAGATTATTTTGCATTTGCTAGACCTCCTTTTTTGAATTTTAGTCACAACTATTTAATTCAACGGAGTCAGGCAAATGTCTTTTTATTTTGATTTACAGTTTTTTCTTCACAACATTAATTATACAACCATATTTTTTGATTCATTCTTACTAATAATAAATTATACAGATAATTATTACACACTTTTCTTTTTAAAAAATAATATATACCAGACAATATTATGAAAGGAGGAATCTTTTTGTTGTCAAGAGAGGAGTTTATAAGAAACTCTCTAGAAATAAATCTTTTCTTTCAAAGAATCATAAAGGAACACCTATTTTTAATCGAAACCAATTTACAAGCACCTGAAGCTGAATATATAGCTGAAGCCAGTAGATTAAAAAGAAATTTTGAACAACTTTTATCAGAAACAGTAAACTATGCAAGAAGAATTTCCTTATCAAGAGCAGCCCTAAATTCAAATGAATTTGTAACTCCATATACCTTAAGAACAGAAAGACTTACTTCACAATTAACCGGTGCTAATATTGATACAGAAATTACCAGAAGAGAACTTGACTTACTAAATTCTCAAGATTATTACTATACAAAACAGCTGGAAAACAACGTGCAGAATCTAAATGCCAGGACATTAGACTACCTTGAAGAAGTAATTGCCTTTCAAATGCGATTAATGAATCTAGTGTCACGTTGTGAAATATTTATAACTCTATATGATGAACTGTTAGAGCATCTTACACAGGAAACAGAATACTACCGGGAAACATTAAGAAACCTTCAGAATAGAAGAATGCCGGAAAGAACTCTATGTGTAAAGCTTAATTTCTGGAATAACATTATGGGAGAACATGCCCAGTTTATTGATGGAATGCTAGATCCAACAGAAAAAAATCTTAAGGAAACCGCCAGGATGTTTGCAGAAAGATTTGAAATACTGGTAGAAAGATGTATAAGAGAAGCTGAAAGAGAAATACTTCAAAGAAGCCTGACAACTACAGACAAAATAAGGGGTTTTAAAAGAGCTGCCACAGAAGGTTTACTGGACTGTGAAATCAAATCCATTATTCCTCCCCTTTTAGCAGATCATGTACTGCGTGAGGCTAACCATTACTTTAGAATATTAAGAGAAAGAATAAGCTAGAGATAAAAAACCGTTAACTATAAAATTTTAGTATTTAAATTTCCCTGAAAAAAATGCTTGGTAAAATCTAATTATATTCATTTTATAATCCTCAGAGGGATATATATATATCCCTCTGAAAATGATTATTTATTATTGCAAGATAAACAAATCTCACTCCAGTATCTTTATCAGCACCCCCAGTAATTTCCAGATAATCAACTTATCTTCCTAGAATTCATATTGATGTTCTATATTCTCATAAAATTTTTCTGGAGATTTTTTATTATCACTATAATAGGTGTATTCTCCAATCTCAACATTTGGTCTTCAGAAACAAAATAACAGTTCATCAATTTTTTCTGCTGTTTAAGCAACTCAAAATAAGCTATTCTTAGTTAATTCATGTTTTTATATATTCCCTCAAATACTTCCCGGTAAAAGAACTCTCTCCATTCTTTATTATTTCCCTTGGACATCCCTCAAATATAACCCGGCCCCCTTCTTCTCCGGCACCTGGTCCAAGATCTATAATCCAGTCAGCTTTACTTATGATATCCAGATTATGTTCTATGACAATTACTGTATTACCCTGGTCAACTAGACGATTAAAAATATGATTTAGTTGTTCTATATCTGACATGTGTAGTCCTGTTGTCGGTTCATCTAATACATAGATATTCCCACTATTCTCCAGCTCAGTTGCAAGCTTAACTCTTTGCAACTCCCCTCCTGATAAAGTATCTAGTGTTTGACCTAAAGTAATATATCCTATCCCCACATCACTTAAAGCTTTTAAAGAAGACAATATTTTTTCATGACTAAAAAAAACTATCGCTTCATCAACTGTCATCTTTAAAACTTCTGCAATATTTTTACCCTGGTATTTATACTGAATAGCCTCATCATTAAACCTATCTCCCTGGCATGCTTCACAGACACTTGTAACTGTGTCCATAAAAGCCATATCAGTATATATTTTCCCCAGTCCATTACATTCTGGACAGGCCCCTTCAGAATTAAAACTAAAAAGGGAAATAGAAACATTATTTTTGTCTGCAAATAGTTTTCTTATAATATCTAAAATACCTGAATAAGTAGCAATATTAGAACGTTTAGTTCCCTGTATTCCCTTCTGGTCTATAACTATTGTCTCTGGAAAATATCGGGTAAATACCTGATTAATCAAAGTACTTTTCCCAGACCCAGCTACTCCTGTAACAACTATCATAACTTTTTTGGGAATTTTAACATTAATATCTTTTAAATTGTGCAGTGATGCATTTTTTATGTTAAACCAAGCACCCGGCTTTCTAACCTTTTCTTTTAAAGCAGAGCTCTGATTTAAAAATTTAGCTGTTAAGGTATCTGCTTCTTCAAGCCCCTTTAAATCACCTTCATATACTACCCGGCCGCCCTTTGTACCTGCCTCAGGACCCATATCAATTATATAATCTGCAATTTTTATGATATCTGGATCGTGTTCAACTATGATAACTGTATTTCCTTTATCCCTTAGTTTTTTTAAAAAATCTTTTATTCTACAAATATCATGTGGATGAAGACCAATACTGGGTTCATCTAATATATAAGTAATATCAGTTAAACTACTCCCTAACTGGCGAACCATCTTAATCCTTTGGGATTCACCACCAGAAAGACTTGAAGTATCCCGGTCGAGACTTAAATATCCTAAACCAATCGAGATTAAATCTTCTAATCTTTCAATTAAAGCCTTCTCTACTGTATCAGAAGAAGAATTGATAGTACTGATAAAATCAATAAGATTATTAACCTGCATTTTTGAACAATCTGCAATATTTTTATCATTTATTTTACATTCCAGTACTTCCTGATTAAGTCGACCGCCATTACACAGTGGACAAATTCCCTCTGTAACAACATAATTAATTGCATCCTTATATGTTTTAGCAGATTTTGTTTCTTTTTTTAAAAAACTACGTTCAATTCTTGGAATAATACCTTCATATTCTGATGTAGGAGGCCATTCATCAGTTGGATTGGGTGGTTTAAATCCTTTTTTATAAAGTAAGGTATCCCACTCCTCTTCTGTATAATCTTTAATTTTTTTATCATTATCAAAGAGTCCTGTACTAACATAACGTTTCCACCTAAACTGTCCTGGTCTGAAAGTTGGAAATTTAATTGCCCCTTCATTCAACGATTTTTGCTGATCGATTAATCGTTCAATATCTATTTTGTTAATTATCCCTAAACCATCACACTTGGGGCACATACCTTCAGGATTATTAAATGAAAACACCTTTGAATACCCCACAAAAGGCTTCCCCCGCCTAGAAAACAATAGACGTAACAAAGAGTATATATCAGTAATAGTTCCCACAGTTGACCTTGCATTACCGCCAATTCTCTTTTGATCAATTATTATTGCTACAGATAGATTTTCAATTGCATCTACTTCAGGTTCTCCATAATGAGGCAGGCGATGGCGGATAAAACTTGAATAAGTTTTATTTAATTGTAGTTGTGATTCAGCTGCAATTGTATCAAAAACAAGGGCTGATTTTCCAGAACCTGAAACCCCTGTAACCACAGTGATTTTTCCCTTAGGAATAGAGATATCAATAGATTTTAAGTTTTTCTCCCTTGCTCCGACTATTTCTATATTATTTTTGAAAGATTTCATTATTTATAATAGTCCTCCTTTACAATTATTACTTTAAAAACTAGACTTCATATTACTTGACTGGCTTTCATATAAAAGTATATACTAATAACATGACAATAAATGTCCACTTTTTTAAATTAAAATGATTTCGAATTTAAAAATATTATCATTATCTATTTTTAGGAGGATTTATGTCAAAAACCAGGTTATTATTCGATTTAATTATGTATGTAAATAAGAAACGGAAATTTACTGCTCAGGATATTGCCCATGAATTTAATGTATCTATCAGGACTGCACATAGGTATTTAACAGAGATTAGTGAATTGGGGGTTTTTTTATACACAGAACGGGGCCGAAATGGGGGGTATCGTGTGTTAAAAAATCGGGTTCTCCCCCCTATTTCCTTTGATGAAAACGAGGCACTGGCAATTTTCTTTGCCTTTCAGTCATTAAAATACTATAAATCATTACCCTTTGATACAGACATTAGCTCTGCTTCCAGAAAATTATATTTCAGTCTTCCTGATGATATTAAAAAAAAGATAGATCGATTGGAATCAATCCTATCTTTCTGGTATCAGGACCGAGATCGAGATATCCCTTCACCTTTTTTAAAAGATATTATTGATGCATCTCTGGAAAACAAGATAATAAAGATTACATACTACTCAAAAACAAAAGATAAAAGAAAAGAAGTTAAACCAATTGGACTGTATGCAGATAATGGTTTCTGGTATATGCCGGCATTAGAAGTCAAAGATAATAAAGTAAAGTTATTTAGAGTTGATAGAATATTGTCTTTAGAGAATACCCAATCAACCCATGAATTAACAATGGATTTAAAGGATTGGTTTAAAAGTTATAAAATTAAAACACCTATCCGCCTCTATGTCAAATTAACAAGGGAGGGAATAAGACAGTGTAAAAGTAATTTATGGCTGGAAAATTCTATTACAATTACTGAAAATGACGATAAATATGATGGTTATATAGAAACAGAGATTGATATAAATGAAATAAAATATATTACTAACTATTTTCTTCAGTTAGGTGCTGATGTAAAAGTTATTGAACCTAAGGAAATAATAGATAATATAAAAAGACAGGCTTATAATCTTTTAACTCATTACCAGGACTAATTATAATCTGAATACACTCCTTTATGCCAGTCACCAAAGTCATTTTTAACATTTATACCCCTTTGGCCTTCCCCTGGCTGTCATACATATTGGTCTTATCTTCATTCTGACCATAAACAATTGATATAGATACGGCCCTAAGAAAATAACAACAATATTATAATAGCTTTATTTGAATTTTTCCCAAGTTATTTGTTAAGACTAATTAATATCTTATAAGCACATAACGCTTTCGACACTTTATCAGTGGTTCTCTTTTATTCGTCTCCATAGCACCTACCTGACAAAGTCTAGCTTCGCCTTTTCCTTAACGCTCACTACCATAGCTTTTGACTACAGCAGCTTAAGGTGGTTTGAAACCTCGTCTCCATACTAAATCAAATCCTATTTAATTATTTTATAATATTCCCTTACAGCTTTATTATCTTCTACATAAAGAAATTCTCTTAAACTTTTATTTCCTTCATATTTCCATAAAGTGATTAGTCTAGGTTCCACTTTTATTAATATATTATCTTCCAAATGAGAATAGGCTTTGTATGAACCATAATGTTTTTCTTTATATAAATCTAAAAAATATTTGTTCTCGTCATTTAATATATGCCCTTTTTGGACAGCTATTCCTTCAATCTGAACATTATCAACACAAAGTGCTACATTAGGATTTTTTTCTAATTGTTTAAATTTTAAAAAATTTTTATCCGTTTGAAAGAATATGTCTAAACCTTTATTTATACAACTCATTGCCCTAGCTGAAACTCTATCATTTGCAGATGTAGCTAATACCATTATTCTCTTTTTATCTAGCAAATCTATAATTTCTTCTTTTAGTGTATCAAAATCAAGAATCATAACAATATCCTCCCTTAAAATTTATTAAAACTATTTTATTTAAAAGTTAGTAGGATTAAATTTATTTATTGATTATTCATTAAACTAAGTTATTTATTCACAAATACAACCACCATGAAAGACACACTCATAGACCTTTATATCATTACAAAAAATTTCTTCATAACCATTAAACCATTCAAATTCACCATTTATCACACAATGATATTTATAATCTCCATTTTGATATACCAGTGGTCCTCGATATGGATATTCTTTAGGCACTAATAATAAACATTCTTTAAGAAAATCTCCTGAAAAACTATCACCTATAATACGCCCAATATAGTTCATTGACCAAAAAGGCACATCATTACTCCACAATGCTTCTTCACCAGCAAATTTTTCTCCTCCCACATTATTATTCCTGTTTTTTTAAGTATCTCAATCTACAATAAGGTATCTTAAACAGAACTCACCAAACAAACTGTTTTCTCAGTCCTATTAATTTTCAATTTCATTCGGAAACAAAATCTTAAGATAATCTCTTCCTGCATATAGAATACGATATATATATACAAATTCATCATCAATACGGTAAAATATAATATAATTTGCTGACACTAAGTATCTAAAGTCAGTTTTTATATTCACTTTTGCTGACAAGTCTGCTCCCATCAAGGGAAATTCTTTTAACTTTTCATAGCTCTCGACAATTTTCCTTACTACCTTTACTGCTGCCGTAGGATTATCTAACTCTTTTGTAATATGATCTTTAATCCCAATCAAATCTTCTGTTGCTAAGGGGTTAATTCGTAATTTAGGCATTATATTTAAACCCCCAGTATATCTTTCACCTGCTCTTCGTTCATCCAATCATCATTTGATTTAACTCTGTTTTCTGCTTCTATCAATTTTGCAAGCAATTTTATGGTAGCTTGAGTTTTTTCATACTCTTCAATGTCCATGATTGCAAATTTTCCTCTGCCGTTTTTCGTTAGAAACACCGGAGAACCCTCTGCTATATCTTTTAACACTTCATTATAATTTCTTAAATCTGAAACTGGTTTAATGTTAGGCATAATATTCAACTCCTTTTATAATTATTATACCCTTATTTTACTTAATATTCAACGTAATATTTTACGACACTCAATTATACTTAAAATTTATATGCTTTGTCAAAAAAGTAGGAGGTACGAGGAGGTGCCTGCTTTTTTGACATATGCCTCCGTAAAAATATTATTTCATCTCGCAGCATATGGAGCATCGTTTTCCTCAGGGAATGATTATGGCCAATAAAAAAGAAATCTATTTCAAGATGTGGTGCAGAAATTATAGATTAAAAACATCTTCAAAGGATATATATGTACTCATGAAATAACTACACTAGCTTATTTTCTTATGAAAAACCATAATGATTCATCCAAAGTTAAATATGTACTTGGAGAATTATTTGATCTTTTCAATACCATTCCCGTAACAGAAAATATACTACGAGAAGCACTTAATTCAAAAATCAATGACTATGAAGATGCTGTTATTGAAATCAGCTCTCTTAAAAATGAAATGGATTATATTATAACCAGAAATTTAAAAGATTTTAAACATAGCAATGTCAAGTCATTAAGTCCTTCTGAATTTTTAGCCCTACAAAATCTACAGTAAACCGCACTTTCAGATAACGTCCCGCGGCTTCAATTGAGGAAATATCTTGTTGAACGAAGCTGCGGAAAGAATTCTACACTGTCCACTGTTGCACAAATTAAAACAATCACCATATTTTGGGTATTATTCTCTTTGTCTCCTTAATATACTTTTTATATTCAGGAAATTTTTTCATAAGAAATTCTTCCTCTACTTTTATTCTCCATAGAAACCCGCTTATTGTTATCAATGATAAAAGTAAACTAAAATATGAATTCAAGACTAAAGGAAATCCAATAATTTGCAATATATTACCTGCATAAGCTGGATGCCGAATGTATTTATAAATTCCTGTTTTAATTATTCTTTGGTTTTCCCAATTTTCCACATCTCTTGAAAAAAACTTACCTAGTGCTTTAATTCCTATCCCTCTTATTATTGTTCCAGATACTATTAATACAGTTCCCAATATTGTTAAAAAGAGATTGTATCTCATTATATAAATATATTCTAATATTGGAATTATCAATGTGGCAAACCAAGTTAATGATAAATAATAACTTGTTATTTCATGTTCTTTTTTATTTTCAGTTTTTTGTCCGGTATAAAAATATTTATCTGATATTAAACTACATATAACAAGAAACAAATATAGATAAATATAGAATTTATTTACACTTAATCCTTTAATCTGAACTAGTCTCCATATATAAATGAATAACAAAATTATTAGTATTTTTGTTATATTATTAAAAATTTTTTTCAAATTAATCACCAACCCTTAAATTTTATAACTTTTATTAGAAGTAATACTAATTTTTTTCTATTAATTTTGAATAAATAAGTGAAGTTGTACGTTACACTATTATTGAAAGGTCTGCGGAGGGTTTCAAAAATTATCTTGATAGAGCATAAGACTAACTTTAAACTGCTTTATCAGGAATTCCTTGCTAATGATGTAAATATAATATCCAAACCACAAAAACCGATTATGGCAGCTATGAATTTGTCATCGAAGATATTGATGGTAGGTTAATTGCATTGGAAAGATCTATGATAAGCAGACTTATTTTGAGAATTCAGATTATCTGCGGGACAAATAAAATTATTTCTTTATGATTTTGGAATATTAGGCATTACACACTATACAATAAAAATTATCACCTAAATAAAATTCGTTTATCTGACTAAACCCAAAACTACCGCAAAGTCTAATAACTTCATCTCTACCAATGCGATGCGAAACAGGCGGTCCCATTGGCGTCTGTTGTTTTTGAAACTCTATGATTGCAAGCTTACCTCTGCTCTTTATAATTCTTTTGATTTCAATAAGTATAAGATCTTTGTTTTCAATTTCATGTAATACAGTAACTAAAATCACACAATCCACTGTATCTGCTTCAATACCATAATGGTCTCCTGTTACCTTCATTGTTTTAATATTAGACAACTCTTCTTTTTTGGCTTTTTCCTTTATAATATCTAATAATTCGTTATTTATATCTAAAGCATAAACTGTATTATTAGTTATTTTTGCTGCAGGGATTGCAAAAACACCACTACCTGCACCAATGTCGCAGATAACTTCATTCTCATGTATACCTATTTTTTTTAACGTTTCTTGGGGGCTTAATTCTGCTAATCTTTCTGGATTTTCTAATTTATTTTGTTTATGGCTCATAAGGCACCTCTTTCTTTTGAATTACAATCTTTACTTGGTTCTAATACCGATTACCAATCTAAATGGCATAATACTGCCACTGACAAGATTACTTTTTCATTTATACTTTCTTCCCATTTTGGAATCGGATGACAATAATCTCCCTCTTTCATCCACTTTAACCAGGGTTTCCAGTTCTTTGAGTGCATTCTTTCCCACCCAGGCACTGGCTTTTCCCTCTTCAATTAATTCGTAAGCAACTAAAATCGCTTTTTCCTGATAATCATAATTTATTTTTCCAATTTCTCTAAGTGCCCAGGATATTGCTTTTCTAACATGTGGTCTAGTATCATTAGCACATTCTTTAATTTTTTCTATATATAATTCTACTTGCTCTGGCTCAATTTTTTCTCTTTTTTTAACTATTTCGGCTGTCATAAGAACAAATGCCGCACGCCTAAAATATAATGATGATTGTTTACTCCAACTTTTTATGATATCTGCTGCAAAACTCGTTTTGATAATTAAATTTTTACAAATATGGTCACATAAATCCCATGAGTTTACATCATGCATTAAACTTTCTATTTCTTGATATGTAATATCCTTTTTATCAAATAATAAAACCGCTAAGATTTTCTCCTCATGTACTCCACTTTGCCAAAGTTCCCAGGCCAACTTGTGATCTGTGCGAATTTTTCTGGCCAATTTTCTTATATCACCTGTCCGAACACCCAAAGCTTTATCTTTCGGTATTCCCAAACGAATTACATTTTTTTTATATTTTTCATCACTCAATTCATTTAAAATTCCTCTTATTTCATTAATATCCATACTAATCCTCCTTAACCCATATTGAAGTTAAAATATGCATAGAATTTTTATCTATATAATTCTTTATTAACAAGAAGTTTCCTGTAATATTTATTAATAATTTATTCCCTTAAAAATATCAGCCAGCGCTATTTTTAAGTCTTCGAAGTAAATAGATTCTATGATATCATCCTCTTTAAGTGATATCATCTTGTCTAAATCCCTTTCCCCGGTAAAAGAATACTGATTTATTTTTTTCTCCTCCAGATCAATAATCCAGTATTCTGAAACACCACTCTTCATATAAAGATTTAGTTTTGTAATCATATCTTTACCCCTGGTAGAAGGTGATAATACTTCTACAATCAAAGTCGGTACACCTTCATATTTATTATCCTCACTAACTTTATCTTCATCACAGATTACCAATACATCTGGTTGGACAACATTAGGGTCTTCTTCAAACTTAAGCGCAAACCCGCAAAGCCTGACATCCAGCGGAGCAGTTAAAGAACGGCAAGATTTATCTCTAAAATAATTATAAAACTGTCCAGATATTTCATTGACTACCAGCTGGTGATTAAAAGAAGGGGAAACCATTAGGTAAACCTCACCATCGATCAGTTCATATCTTTGATCTGATGAATCAACTAAAGAAAGATATTCCTGATAGCTAATTCTTCTGGTTTTATATTCCTCTACTCCTTCATGGATAAAAAAGTTTTCTGGTTCAAGATAATGACTGAGTCTGGCAACAGTTTTCCCGTTCTTGATGACAATAATATCTTCTTTCTTTACCAGAGACAGGTACTTGCCGAAAGCATTTTGCAAATCGGTACTATTCACCCGCATATTTAACACCTCACTACTCTAATACCTATAATTATATTCCTTATTAGCTATTTTGTCAAATATAATTAGCTATTTATTTCTTGAAAAAATAAGCAAGTTCAATCTCTAATCCACACAGATTTTTGACAAAAACCGTATCTTTCATAGAAATGTTATTAACTAAAACTAAGTTATCATGCGTTTTGCTATTTTTCTGAATAATTGTTATAATATGGTTAAAAACAAGTAAAGGGGGTTTTGTCAATGAATAGTTATATAGTGAAGCAATCTGTAATTGGTTTACAAGAGGCTTTAGAAGAAAAAATAAAAACAACAAAATCTTTAAACGCAAGGAATTTTCTTAAAGAAATATTAAAACTTTCAGAATCTGAACAAGAAAAATGGTTTTTAACAAGTAATCAAGCTACAAAATTAACTCGTGAAAAGTTTGAACAACAAACTAATGAAAAACGTGAGATATGTACAATCATTATGACTATTTGTGCAGTTATTACAACTAGTATCATGGTATGGAATGAAATTGAAAAAAGGTGGGAAAAAAAAGAAGTTGAGGAGGAGGTATGTAAAGATAAAGAAGTAGAAGTAGAGAATGATGATAATTCTGATGATTCAGATATTCCAAAATGATTCTAAGGAACTGTCTCAAAATGAGGCAGTTCCTTTTTTTATCTGATATTCTGCTAATCTTTCTGGGGGATTTTTAAATGACAGATAAAGCTAAACTCATAAACTTATGTTCTGTTTTTATTTCTAAAGATATTAAAAAATTGTGAAATTTTATGTTGAATAATTTTTAGATTATATTTAGAATTAGACATACTAAACTTACCAATATATAAATTTATATACACATTTTTATTGCCTTATTAATATACTATATCAAACTAATAATTTATTATAACAATATTCATTTCTGAAGGAGGTGTTATAATGGGTGACTATGACTGTGGTGGCGGCTACGGTGGTTGTAGTTTTGTGATATTCTTAATCCTTATATTACTACTTTTAGGCGGATATGGTTACGGTGGTTATAAGAAGTAATTTATATGATATTAAGCCCTCAAGTTTTTAACTTGGGGCTTTTCTAACTTATTGCCGGAACTGAAATCAAATATTACTGATACTACCCTTGGCTTCCGTAAAATTACTATTTTTAATGACCAGCTTTACCTCAATACCAGGGTTTACAGCACCGGGTATAAACCATCCCATACAATCTTTTTATACATAAGGGGATCTGTATCCCCTTCGGTGCTTATAAATAATATTTTACTATCACTATTTATACCTAAATTATCAAGGATATCCCCATATTCTTGATGATCAATTATCAGACTCAATAGACCTGGACCAACTGCTGCTGATTCTCCTGAAATAACTGCTTGATCATCACCTGTAGGTGAGGCCAGGATTCTCATGCCTCTGGCAGCAAAATAATCAGGGCAGGAAACAAAAGCAGTAGAATACCTTCTGAGAATCTTCCAGGCTATTGGGTTTGGTGTGCCACAGGATAAACCAGCCATAATTGTACTTAAACTACCACTTACAGTTTGGGCCTTTTCCGTATTATACTGGGCAGATTTATAGATACAATTAGCATTATGAGGTTCAACAATAATAACTTTCGGTGCTTCATCACCAAATCGTACTATTAAACTGGCCTGAATGGAAGCTGCAAAAGAACCCACTCCCGCCTGTAAAAATATATGTGTTGGTTTACTTTGAACCTGTTCCAGGGCTTCATCAATAATTGTAGCATATCCCTGCATGATCCAGAGAGGTATTTCTTCATACCCTTCCCAGGCTGTGTCCTGTACTATAATACCACCACTGACTTTAGCATATTCCTGAGCAAGTTGAACAGTATCATCATAATTTTTATCTGTAACGATTACCTCTGCCCCTTCTCTTCTTATATTACTTATTCTATCTTCAGCTGAACCTTCCGGCATAAAAACAACAGCTTTATATCCTAACCTATTTGCTGTCCAGGCAACACCTCTACCATGATTACCATCAGTAGCAGTAATAAAGCTAATATCCTTAGCACTAAGCGCTTTATTTAAACTATCAAAAGATAATTTTCCTGTCCCAGTAATTTTACTCAAGTATTTGGCTATAGCATAACTACCTCCAAGGACCTTAAAAGCATTCAGTCCAAAACGGTAGGACTCATCCTTAATCCATATTTTATTAACATTGTACTCTCTGGCAAGTGCTTGTAGGTCATGAAGTGGTGTAATTTTATATTCACTAAAACTATTATGAAAATTCCTTACTTCTTTAATAATATCCCCGGAAAAATACTCCAACTCTTCCAGGGCTTTATTATCCTTGTTTTTATTATATATTATTTTTAGATCTCCTATATTGCTCATTTTCTATCATCTCAACCCCTTTTTATTATTTCACCCGGCCTAATATTATGTTTAATTCCCTTAGAAATCACAATTTGTCCGTTTACTATTACAAACTGGATTCCTTCTGGAAACTGACAGGGCTCTGTAAAGGTAGCTTTATCTATTATTTTATTTTCATCAAAAATAAGCAAATCAGCTTTTTTACCTTCCTCTATAAGCCCTCTATCCTTGAGATTAAAGACCTGGGCTGGTTTACAGGACATTTTATAAATAGCTTTCTCCAGACTTATCACCCCTTTCTCCCGAACATATCTCCCCAGAATTCTGGGATATGTCCCATAAACACGGGGATGGGGTTTACCACCTAACAGACCATCTGTACAGACATTTTGCTCAGGCCGGCACATTAATCTTACAACATCTTCTTCCCTACCATAATAATCATACATTCCCACAGCAATTTCTTCTTCTATCAAAAAATCAAAAACAGCTTCAAAAGGCTTCTGCTTTCTAAGCTCAGCTATTTCTAATAAATTTTTTCCGATATATTTACTATTCTTTTCAGTTCTAGTATCAGTAATGTAAATACCATCAAAACCAGCAAATTCTATAAAATTATCCCAGCCAGGAAGACCATTCTCAATATCACTAATAATTCTTTTCCTGACAGATTCATCTTTTAATCTTTCAATAGCCATTTCTGTTCCACCATCATGTACCCAGGGTGGTAATATTACTGATAACATAGTACTTCCCGCAATATAGGGATATTGATCAAAAGATACCTGGGTATATTTACCTGCTTCATCCAATAATTCTTCTACCTGGTCGATCTTATTCCAGTTATTTCGTCCACATATTTTAAAATGAGAAAAATGTATCTTAACACCAGTTTTTTTAGCAATTAAAATAATCTCCTTCATTGAATCAATTATCTGATCAGCCTCACTCCTCTGATGGACAACAAACACCCCATCACAGTCCTTAACTACCTTACACAATGCAAGCAATTCCTCTGTATCAGCATATGCACAGGGGGGATAGATTAAACCAGTAGAAAAACCTATAGCACCAGCTTCCATCTCTCTTCTGATAACTACTTTCATATCTTCAAGTTCTGCTAAGGTGGCTTTTCTATTTTCTAATCCCATAACTTCCATTCTTACATTACCATGTGGGACAAGATAGGCAATATTGGGGGCAATTTTTTTCTTTGCCAGTAAGTGAAAGTAATCAGCTACTGTCTGCCACTCCCAATCCATACTTTTAATAACCCCATCTAAGCCAGCAAGATTTTTCTGCCAGACACCAAGATATTCAGGGAGCAGAGGAGCAACAGAAACACCATCCTGACCAAGTATTTCTGTAGTAATACCCTGTCTAATTTTAGGTTCAACATAGGGATCATCAAATAACTTCAAGTCAGAATGACTGTGTGTATCAATAAAACCAGGGCACACAATATACCCTTCAGCATTAATTATTGTTTTATCATTAGTACTAATCTCTTGTTTAATTTCTTTAATTCCATCTTTTTCAATTAAGAGATCCGCCTTAAATCTTTCTTTTCCAGTACCATCAATAAGCAAAGCATTTTTAATGAGCATTAGCTCTCACCTTCCCTAAAGAAAGACCTTATAATAGCTTGATAGCCCCGGTAGGCCTGATATATTTGTTCAGTTTCAATATACTCATCTACTACATGGGCCAGTTCCTCCAGAGAAGGGCCAAACCCCAGGGTAGGTATTCCCCTGATTCCAGCAGATTGACTGCCATCTGTACAGAATGAATAGTGGGAAAGCTGACCATCAAATCCAGCAGAAATTAACTCCTGATAAGCCTTTCTAACAAAAGTATCTTCCTCTTTAAATAACCAGCCAGGAAAAAACCTCTTGCCCCCAATCACCTTAGCAGTATAACACTCCGCTTCGGCTTCTACAATTTCAACCTCTGCTTGAAAATCCTTATCCTGCTCTTGCAAAACCTCAAAAATATCCTCAACTGGTTTGAGAACCGTTTCTTCTGTTTCACCAGGCAGCAATCTACGGTCAAAGGTTACAGTACAGCGGTCCGGTATTACAGATTTGCCTGGATAGGGGGCTGATTTGATATCAGTTAAAACCATAATAGCCGGACCCAAAAAGTCATCGACAGGTAATTTGATTTTCTCTATTTCCTGCAAAAGACTCATCATTTTACTAACAGCATTAATACCTGCATCAGGGCCGGAAGAGTGGGCGTTTTTACCAAAAGTCGTTACCTTTATCTCGGCCCGCCCCCGCTGACCGATACATAGTTGCAAACGACTGGCCTCACCAATAACAACCAGGCCCGGCTCTATCTTATCTAAAATTTTCCCCTGGGCGACCCCTTCAAAGACCTCTTCAAAGACAATACCGGCAACTACAATATTACCTTTTAATTTATCTTTATTTTCAATAAAAGCCGCTGCAGCATAGACCATTGCCATCAATGCTGCTTTCATATCACTTGCTCCCCGGCCATATAATTTATTATTTACAATTTCACCACCATAAGGGTCATAATTCCATAGTTCTGGTCTTTCCACACCAACTGTATCCATGTGTCCTTCCAACAGGATACATTGCTCACCCTCACCGGTAATCTGTCCTATGACATTACCATAATCATCTATCCAGCTTTTATCAAAACCAAGGCGGTCCATAACGTTTTTTATATAACTAGCAACTTTCTCTTCCTGACCTGATTCACTTTTTAATCTAATTATTTCCTGACAATCTATAAGTAAGCTTTCCAATATATTATCCTGCAATTATCATCCCTCCTGACATATTTTCCTTTATACTATACCTATTAATCTGGGGATAAACATAACTATCTCTGGAACAAATGTAATAATAAATAAAACAGCTACTTCCATCACAATAAAAGGCCAGATCGCTTTAGCAACCTCTTCTAAACTCAGCTCAGTAATACCACAAACTACAAAAAGACAGGCTCCAAGTGGTGGTGTCATTAGACCTAAATTCAAATTAACAATCATGATAATAGCAAAATGCAGTGGATTTATACCTAAATTAACAGCCACCGGATGCAAAATCGGTGCTAAGATTAATAAAGCTGCAGTAATATCCATGAACATACCAACAATAAGCAATAAAATATTTATTAAAAACAAAACAACATAGGGATTATTAGAAATACTAAGCATTAAACCGGATAATAATTCTGGAATTCTCTCACTGGCTAAAAAGAAACTCAAAATCGAAGCAGCAGACATAATTAAAAAGATAATCCCTGTATTTTTAGCACAGTTCAAAAAAATAGCTGGTAAATCTGCCAGTTTCAAGGTCCTGGTAACAAAAAAACCAATAATAAAGGCATAAAGAACAGAAACTGCTGCTGCTTCTGTTGGAGTAAAAACACCCCCTATGATACCACCTAAAATAATTACCGGCAAAATCAAGGCCAGGATACTTTTTTTTAATGTATTCCAGATCTCTTTTAAAGAAGCCCTACTTTTATTTTTAGGATAGTTTCTCCGTAGAGAAATAAAATAAGTCATAAGCATTAAAAATAAACCTATTAAAATTCCCGGCATGACACCAGCTGCAAAAAGACCAGCAATAGACACTCCCATGATTGAACCATAAATAATCATTATTGTGCTGGGAGGAATTATAGGTCCGATTATTGAAGAAGCAGCCGTAATAGCAGCACTGAAGTCTTTATCATAACCATCTTTCTCCATTGCCGGGATAAGTACAGAACCTAAGGCAGCTGAATCTGCAACTGCCGCACCCGTAATCCCTGCAAAAAGAATGCTGGCTACAATATTAGCATGAGCCAGACCACCTCTAATATGCCCTACCAGAACATTTGAAAATTCAATTAGACTATCTGTAATTTTACAGCGATTCATTAAATCACCTGCAATAATAAAAAAGGGCATTGCCATTATAGGAAACATATCAATCCCCGAAAAGAAACGCTGTGGCATTATATTAAATAAAACAGGCATATTTGATTTTATGATAGAGAATAAAGATGTAATTCCCAGGGAAAAACCAATTGGTACACCCAGTATTAATAAAATCGCAAAAACAATTCCTATAAATAACGGCATTTAAATACTCCTCCTTTTCTCTCTATACTCTTTATCAGAACCCCCGCTAATCATCTTTTGAATCTCATCAAGGCTTATCAAAAAAAGTTGTATCAGACTCACTAAAGCAGCAACCGGTACTGAACTCAAAACATAGCTCATAGGAATCTGCAAAGCAGGTGCTATCTGAGTATTTCCATTAACTGCCATGCCATAACCATATCTAATTAGTTCAATTAAAAAAAAGGCAATTAGTACCCGTGTCATTATTCTTAAGATTTTTTGAAAGGTAACCGGTAATAATTTCACAATAAGATTTACACCTAGATGTTCCTGCCTCTTCACCCCCATACTAATTGCTAACAAACCCATCCAGATCATACTATAGCGGGCCAGTTCCTCTGTCCAGGGTAATGGATTTGTCATAACATAACGAAACATAATTCCGGTTAAAGTAGTAACTGTCATTAATATTCCTAATGCAATACATAAGTAAGAAACAATTTTGTCCACTCCATCACTTAATTTGATAAAGATTGTCCCATCCATATTTACACCTCATTAATAAAGGCCAAGGCCATTTAAGCCTCAGCCTTTTAAATTGAATTCTTCAAATATTGGCTTAGCTTACTCAGATTCTGCCTCATCCACTGCCTTTAAAAACTTATCAATCCACTGCTGGTCAACTTCCTGACTTAACCAGTCAATATAACCATCCTGCACTTTATTTCTAAACATTTCCTTCTCTTCTACAGTAGGTGTATAAATCTGTAAACCTGCTTCTTTAAGCTTTTGTATAGCCTGAACATCCAGTAATCGCTGGGCCCCACGGTCAGCTATGTTAGCTACTTCTGCAGCATCTTTCACTATCTTTTGTAAATCTTCTGGAAGTGATTCAAACCAGTCGTTGTTTACCATAAACCAGTCAGTTCCATATAAATGATTAGTCAAAGTAACATATTTCTGTACTTCTTCTAATTTTCCACTTAAAATGGTGGGCAGTGGATTCATCTGTCCATCAATAACACCAGTTTGCAAGGAAGTATATAACTCTAACCAGGCAATTGGTACAGCTGACCCACCTAATAAAGAGATCATCTTTATGTGCCCCTGATTTTCCATTGTCCTATATTTAAGTCCTTTCATATCCTCAGGGGTTTTCACCTCATGTTTATTATTTGTAAAAGCAAAGAATCCCCCTGTTTCTGTTGTTACCAGACAACGCACACCAGTTTTATCCAATATATCTGCTCTAAGCTCATCTCCAAACCAGCCGTCATAAACCTGCCAGGCAATATTATGTGTCTTGAAAGCAAAAGGAATATCAACAACTGTAATCGGTTTATAAAACTGAGCTATTCCTCCTACAGATGAAAGGGTAGCCTGAATTACGTTATTTTTTACATTAACAAAATTCTCCCTTTCCTTCCCCATTACACCACCAGGATATAATTCAACTTTAATACGTCCGTTTGAGGCAGACTCTACATGACCTTTAAAAGCATTAGCAAAACTGGCCTCATTTGTTCCATAGATATCATTAGCCATCTGGAAAGCAAATTTCATTACATAGACATCTCCAGCATTTACTACCCCAGTGATAAAAATAAAACCCACAATTAAACCAGTAATAAGAAATAGTTTTAATTTATTCATTTAACAAAACCCCTTTGTATTAGGTTTAATAAAGCAACAACATAGTTTGTACAAATATGCATATGACTCTCTTTTCATGTAATGTATATGTTATGTTATTGTCTTATTTGTAACATTATAACCTATATAAATTTATTTGTCAATGTTTTTGTTGTTGTTTAATGTCATATTTTATAAATTAATAGCTATTTATGTCGCACATACAGAAAAACCTTACATTTAATTTGATATCACTTTATTCTCCTTTAAATATTTTAACCTGAATTCATATGTAAATGTCAAAAACCCCCACAAATATTTCTAAATGTGGGGGTTTTAAATCTTTGAAAACATTTTATACCAATTTTTGTTTGAATTCCTTCTAATAACTGGTATAATTAAGAAGAATAAATATAGAAGGGGGATTTTTTAATGACAAATCAATCTAAACACAAGGAGGAAATTATACTCACTAAAATTTTTTGAATTTGTGTCTTAACAACAAGGGCATTTCAGTTGAATTGTGAAAACTGAGATTGAGTGAGATGTTTTATGAAAATCAAAGATAATAGGGAGGGTTTCAATTGAAAAAAGTATGGTTACAATGTTTATTGGCAGTTTTATTATTTATTCTGGTCGGCAATTGCCTGGCGGCTTCAAATTTTCCGCAAAGCGGCACCACTATTCAGGAAAATACGGCTGATTGGGGAATGATCATGCTGAATGACGATTACTTTTTAATGAATAACGTCTGGAATAAAGAGGCTGCCTCCGGCGTTTACCAGCAAAGAATCTTTCAAGAGAACATCAATGGCAAACCAGCAATTGGCTGGCAATGGCAATGGCCGTATAGTGTTAATGTAGTTGCTTATCCAGAGGTTATTTATGGCGATAAGCCTTGGGACAAGTCACTGGGACTGGTGGCAGACTTTCCATTTAAAGCCGGTTCTAAGCAAGTGACTGCTGATTTTGATATTAAGATACAAGCTACCGGTACTTATAATATGGCTTTTTCACTGTGGGCAATCACCGATCCTGCTAATCCGAAAAAAACCATCAGCCATGAAATCATGATCTGGAATGTCAATCATAATATGACACCCGCGGGCCAAAGGAAAGAGACTATTACGGTTAGTGGGCACGTTTTCGATGTTTATGTAAAAAACAGTCATGGTGACGATTCGGGAGCAAACGCCAATATTTGGACTTATATTGCGTTTTCCCCTCGAAAATCAATCTTCAAAGGGCCACTGGATATCAGCGCTTTCATTGATTATCTCATCGATCAAGAAATATTAACAAGCGCAAATTATATCACTAGTATCGAACTTGGAAATGAAATTGTCACCGGAAAGGGAATCACAGAAATCAGTAATTATGCGATTGTTATTAAAAATAAACAATAAAAATAGTAAAAAATGAGAATTATTTGAATTAAATCAAAGATAATAGAGGCAAACTTTACTGAACGACTCTAAAAAACCCATCTCAAAATTAATACTAATATCGATTTATTCATTTTTCATTCTTGGATAAGTATTTATAAATTTTTGTATTTTTTAACTTTACTTCTGCTCAATCCTTTAGAGCTTTCTAATAATTCGTTATTTATATCTAAAACATAAACTCTAACTCGCTTACCAAAATGATTTAGTGGATAAATAATAGCAAACGCCATTTTTGATTTAAACATAAAAGAAAAACAGGCATTCATAGATCACAGAATGCCTGTAAATAATTCAAATAACTTATTGATACCCTCACCTATACTTCCAGATAATTTTCTAATAACCAGGAGCCTCCAAAAAAGAAACCCATAGTGATGATTGCAACGGCTATAATCAGCCCACTATCCAGATAGATAGGTATACAATTTAGACTTCCATTTAATTCTTTAATAACATCAACCTGTATATCAGGTAAGAATTTTAAAAGAGGTGCTAAAAATATGGACAACCTGAATAAAAGATAATTACTTAGAATAAATACTACAATAGAAATCAACCCCCGAAATCTATCAAAAAAAAGGCTAATCAGTTGAGAAAACTGGCTTATTATAAATATACCTATTCCACTAATCCAATATACAAAGCAAATCTTTAAGATAGTACTATTTATCCAGGAAATAACAATAGGATCAGGTGAGCCCTGAAGAATAGTAATAATAAATCCCTGCTGAAAGAGATAAATCATCAGGGTGGTTAGAATTACAATTGCTAGATAAAAAGTCATGCTCGCAGTTAACTTAGCTAGATTTATCTGCCAGCCTGCCTTTGGCAGCGATAAGGTTAAATAGATCGTGTCATCTTTCCATTCCTGACGAAAGGAATTATAGCCAAGCCATAATACCAGTAATGGGAAAATACTAAATGGTAGGAAACTTAAGCCAAATGGCATTCCTAAAGGCCAGGAATGAATTTTATAAAACAAGAACAATTCCCAGGATAAGGTTATTAATAATGATACCAGCATAAAAAATGAGATATTATAGATTTCTTTTTTATAAAGTTTCCACCAGGCTTTCATATAAATACCTCCTTCACTAGGTCCTGAATAGACATTCCATGTTCACTTCTTAAGTCATCAGCATTTCCCTGCAATTTCACAGTACCATATTCCAGAAAAACTACATAATCGAAAAATCTTTCTGCTTCCAAAACCTCATGTGTTGACAGAATAATAGTCTGCTTCTCTGCATCGTATTCATTAATTAACCCTTCTAATATTCTAGCTCTGGATTGAGGGTCAATCCCTGCCAGAGGTTCATCCATAACAATTAAGGGGACATTTCTGGCCATTGTCAACACAAGTTTAACCCTTCCTGCCATTCCCTTTGAAAGACTCTTGATTCTCATTTCTGGTTTTAAATTCATAAAGTCTAGAATTTCCAAAGCCCTTTTCCTCTCAAAGGTTGAAAACTGACTTTGAAAAAAATCAATAATCTGAACTATCTTCATGTTTTTATATAAATGATTTATTTCAGGTAGAAAAGCAACCTTCTCTTTTAGCCGTCGATCTAGTTTTTGCCCAAAGACCAGCAGCTCTCCTCTGGATGGCTTAACTAGACCTACTATTGATTTCAAGATTGTAGATTTTCCACTACCATTAGGACCAATTAACCCAGTAATTCTTCCAGCAGGAAAATTTATATCTACCCCCTGTAATGCTTCAACCCCAGGATATTTTTTTACAAGATTTTTTATTTCTACAGCATTTCCATCTATCAATATAAAAACCCCCTTTAATTCTCTTTATTAACTTTAAAATTGATAAGCCCCTTTTCTACCAGATTAATAATTTCTTCAGTAGAAAAACCAATTGCCGTCATTTCCTGGAGAAACCTGAAGGTAGCATTTCTGGCCATTTCTTTTTTTATTTCAAGCACCATGTTTTTATCCTCCTTGATAAAAGTTCCCCTTCCCCTCTGTGTTTCGACCAGTTCCAGTGTCTCCATCTCCCGGTAGGCTCGCTGAATAGTATTAGGATTCACCTCAATTTTTTTAGCCATATCCCTTTGAGAAGGAAGCTTATCTCCTGGATTTAATTCGCCTCTGACTAGCATCTGTTTAATTTGATCTATAATTTGTTCATAGATTGGTTTTGATGCATCAAAATTTATGTTCATTATTAACCCTCTCTCAATCAATAAATAACTCATATTTTGTCAATTTTAAAGTTATTAACAATTACATACTTTTTCATTACCTCGGTTAACTTCCTGTAAGTCTTTAGCTGCCAATACAACCATTATAATAAAAACCAAACTTAATACTAATATAAAACCAGTTAATACCCTTCCTTTATGTTTCGTTTTATCTCTCTCTTCCATTTCTTCAAAATAATCATCTTCTATTAAATAGTGAACTAGTTTACTATTGCACTATGATTATATCGAATTTTCTTTATTCTGTCAATACTATTTTTGAAATTAATGCAAAGTTAGTAATAAACTATATTGTTTTCCTTGAAATTTTTTAATTTCATCTATCTGGTCTATATTTCTTGTTGATGCAGTCTGAAGGTACTGAAAGATATTCTTTAATAGCATAATATTCTGTAAATTTATCAGTCAAAAAGTCATCAGAATTCAAAAGTAATGCTTGACACTCTCCAACAACGATTATCAATAGCTGGTAATCTAGACCACGAAAAAATAGGAAGCCTTAATTTCTCCTACAACATCTCGCAAATTATCTCCAATTAACGGTTACAAAGCTAGCATTTTCTTTAATACTTATTGCTGCTCCCAGCTGTTTTTCTTTTGGATTTTATAGCAGAGATAATTACCACAGCAATTGCTATAACACCAGCAACCTGAATAGTCTGCAGACCATAATAAACCATTGACTTAAGGTCTCCATAAATCATAGCTGACATAGTCTGATACATACCAGCACCAGGAACAATTGCAACTATACCAGGAATCAAGTAATTAGTCTCAGGTAAATTCCTGAGATAAGATAATAATCTTGCCAGAGAACTAATCATTAAAGCAGAGATAAAGCTAGCTAAAATAATAGAACCGCTGTAATCTTTAATAAACAGAAAAACAATCCAGCCCAATCCCCCAATCAAGCTGCAATAAAACAATTCCTCCCTAAAAATATTCAGGATTATAGCAAAAAATAATGTAGCCATAAAGGCACTAATAAATTGAATAATCACAAATACACTACCCCCAGCAAGGCCCCTAATTTAAGTGTGATACCGACACCAGTAGCAATAGATACTGCTACAAAGACAGCCTCAATTCCCCTGGAAAGACCAGCTAACAGATCTCCTCTAATAATATCAAGAACTGCATTGGTAATCGCTACACCTGGTACCAGCGGCATGATAGCCGCAAAGATAACCTTATCTATATGCAGTGTTGTAACTTCCATACTTAAAAGCAGTGTTACAACTGTAATCAAACTTGAATCCAATAGTTTAATAATAAAATCTGAGAGAGGCAACTGTCTAAATCCATAATCAATAACTCCCAGCATTCCCCCAACCACAGCCGCTACCCAGAAATCTGTTTGATTTCCCTGAAACATAATTGTAAAAAAGGCCGACATTAGCCCAGTCGCTAAAATTCTAACCAAAAAGATATATGGAGCCAGGTTAATTATCTCTACTAATTCATCAAAGAACTGATCATCACTCTGATCACCTGCAATAAATAACAAGGCCAGTTTCCAGACCAGAGCAACCTTATCTAATCTAATACCCCGATCATAAATTCTTCTGATCAAAGTAATAGTATCATCCAGTTCTCCTTCTCTAACATTTAACATGATTACTGTTGGTGTTGCAAAAACTTCCACCTCAGCCACGTTTTTTGCTATTAATATATCCTTAACGATCCGTTCAACCCGGTTGGTTTCAGCTCCGTTTTTTAGCAATATCTCTCCCACTTTTAAAGCAAATTGAATTTTCTTGTTCTTAACTGATATCATAATCCACCTCTTAAAATCTTTAGAAAATAACTCTGTTATAATATTAACATAATTATAGTATATATTCTATATTAAAATGCATCATGTACCAGTACCAGGTGAGCTTTTACACGAATTATTTTATGTTTTAGAAAGTGTTGTTACGCCCCCTAGCGTAATTGGACAAGCAGCCGACTATATAGCCTGAACCTTAGGCCGGCTGCCTTGATAAATAAATTTGGATGGAACAATAATCCACAATATTTATTTCCTCCTTTACTCTACCTACTATATTTCATTCAGAAGAATGATTAAATTGGCTCCAAACTATATTAAATAGCAATTATTATTTTTTCATTTCTCTCACTTTCGCCTCATACCTTATTATTTAACATTTCTCGCTCCTCTGAATAAAGATGAGATTGATAATTATATTACTCATCAGCTTGAACTGGCTAGGATCAATCATCCAATCTTTACTGCCAGCCCCGGATTAATCCTTATTTCATCTGCATCCCGCAAATCATATATTAATTGACATAATTCTTGAGTAGAAAAAAACCATTCCAGCTCAGTAATTAATCTGGGAGAACTACTGGCTGCACTCATGTTTACAGGTAGATCTTTTATATTACTTGACCAAGTTGATCATGATACTGGCTTAATACCCCAACAAGCCTTTTAGTCGGGCATTATTTTTCTCTGCTGTTTCAAAGGCAATAAATCATAGAAAAGGATTCTTATCATCTAAAACATCTTGTATAATTACAATGGGGTCTGATATCAGTCCATATTTATCATCTTCTGGATATGTCACAGCAAGTGTTGGATTATCACTTGCATATGCTCTAACACTTTCCATTGAATCCCATTTTGTGCATAGGAAGAAATGAGCATATTCCCCTTGTTCAACAATTTTCAAATAGGCCCCTCTGTTTCCTTTTAATGCTATAGTATCTTTTACACCTGTTTCATATTCATATTTTTCAAATGCATCCTTCATATGAATTGGCACTATACCATGCCATGTTCTTGATATCATTATTCATACACCTCTTATATTATAAATTATTTTGTTCTAATGCAAAATCAACAGCTTTTTTGGCATGTAGCATTGTAGTATCAAAGATCGGAATCTCACTGTCTTCATTCTTTATTAGCAATGGAATTTCTGTACAGCCTAAAATAACTCCTTCTCCACCATTTTTCTTGAGATTTTTTATTATTTTTCTAAATTTATCTCTAGACTCTTCTTTTATAATTCCTGATATCAATTCTTTATAAATGACATTATGGACAACTTCCCTTTCTTGGGCATCAGGTATAACAACATCTATTCCATATTTTTCTTTTAATCTTTCTTTATAAAAATTTTCCTCCATAGTAAACTTAGTTCCCAAAAGACCAACTTTATTCATATTTTTAGCCTTAATTTCTTCAGCAGCTGCATCAGCTATATGTAATAAAGGAACTGTTATACTTTTTTGAACATCTGCAGCCATTTTATGCATTGTATTTGTACATATTAATATTAAATCTACTCCTGCTTTTTCTAATTTTCTTGCAACATCAATCATCTTACTCGTTAATAGCTCCCATTTCCCCTTATGCTGTAATTTTTCATATTCTGCAAAATCAACTGAATACATTACACTTTTACAGGAGTGTGGTTCCCCCAATTTTTTCTTGACAGCCTCATTTATAATCCGATAATATTCAAGTGATGATTCCCAACTCATTCCACCAATTAAACCTATTGTTTTCATTTAATGTTCCCTCCTAAGTTTTTGAATCTGCTGGTTTTGCTAAATAGATAGAGAATTTTACCCTTTCCTGAGAACTTACTTCAATTATAATTATTTTACAAATTAATTTCAACTTGCAATTAAAAAATCATCAGACATAGAATTTTTAGCCTCAATTAACATAATTTTGTTAATTCCTTCATATCCACCATCTATTTCACATTGGCTTCAGGATTTAAATCCGGTATATTTCATATATCCAAAACAGGTGCTTTCTTAAAACCTAGTAAAACCTCATCGAATCAAAAGTTGCCATAACTATTCATTTCCTATTGATTTTTACACAATGCAAAAGCAGATAGCCGGATTTAATATTTTAAGATTAACGGCTATCTGCTTTCCACAACTATTCTATTTTATGTTCCTCTCTTTATTTTAATAATTTTTCCGCTTTTTTAGCAGCATTGTCTAAAGCTTCTTGCACAGATACGTTATCATCTATAACTGCTCTTTGTATTTCAGTCATAATGATTTCCTGTAACTCCTTATATCCCGGAACCATAGGACGCGGCTTTGCATACTCTAACTGGTCAATTGCCACCTTGAATTGAGGCTTTTCTTCATAAAGCTTTTTCATTTCTTCGCTATTTACTGCTGAAACTTTTACCGGCATATATCCAGTGCCCTTACTCCAATTTATAGTTTGATCCTTGTCCGTCATATATTTTATGAATTCCCAGGCTGCTTTTTTCTCATCAGCAGATGATTTTGAAAGAATTACCAGGTTAGTACCGCCAGTAGGTACACCGTACTCTTTTTTAGCTGGTAAAAATGCAGTCCCTACTTCAAATCGGGCTTGAGAAATAAGATTGTTCAAACTACCGGTTGATGTAAAAATCATAGCAACTTTTTGATTAATAAAATCCTGGACAGCAACATCCCATGCGTTGTATTTTTCTCCTGGAGGCATTCTCATAACTCCTTCTTCAATCATATCCTTCCAGAACACAACTGGCTCTATGCCTTTCTGAGAGTTGAAGGCCGGCTTTGTTCCATCATCAGTTAGGATTTTACCACCGTTTTCAAAGACCAAAGCCTCATAGAACCAAATATCTATTGGAGTAGAAAATCCATATACTTCTCCATTTTTAGTCAGCTTACGTGCATATTCTCTAAGCTCATCCCAAGTTTTTGGTCCGGCCGGATCAAGATTTGCATTGCTCAACATATCTTTATTGACGTATAATAATGGTGTGCTTCTATTAAATGGAATGGCATATAATGTATCTTTCCAGTAAGAATTCCCCATTAAACCGGGAATAAATTCATTTAGATCCAATCCACTCTTGCCATCAGCATAAGGGCCAAGGTCTTCTAAAGCTCCATTTTCTGCAAAAGTACCTATAGAAGCAATCTCAATCATCGTAACATCAGGTTGTGTTCCAGAAGCTAAAGCAGAAAGTACCTTTGCATGGTTTGCATAATAATCACCTTGATAAGTTGCCTTTACTACGATTTCATCTTGAGACTTATTAAAATCTTCTACCATTCCTTCAATAATCTTTCCACTTTTACCACCTAATGAATACCAAAACTCTATTTCCTCTGGACTATTTGTCTCTGTTTCATTTGTCTGATTACCACATGCTGCCAATAATACTACCATCATAAAGCACAAACAAATTGTTAATAATCTTTTCATTTTATAAATCATTTTATAAGTACCTCCCAGTTAACAATTATTATTTAATTCCTGAATAAACAAAGGCTTTAATAATCTGCCTTCGGGCAAAGAAAAACACAAGCAAAATAGGCGCAACAAGAATCATATTTCCTGCCATCACGATGTTCCAATTAATCCCCCCTTCAGCATCCTTTAACATTGCAATTCCTATGGGTAAGGTTCTAATAGCTTCACTATTTGTCATAACTAACGGCCAAAAGTAATCATTCCAATGGTATATAAAACTAAATAACCCAAATGTAATAAACACAGGCCTGGCCATTGGTACCATTATATTCCACATAATCTTCCATTCGCTGGCATCATCCAGCTTTGCAGCTTCAATGATTTCATCGGGTACCTGCATAAAAGACTGTCTTAAAAGAAAAATACCAAATGCACTTGCTCCGAATGGAATAATAAGTGGAATATGTGTTTTTAATGCACTCCAGGCACTCATCTGTAAATAAACCGGTAAAAAAGTGATCTGTGGAGGAATCATCAATGCAGCAATTGTTATACCAAATACAAGCTTATAGCCTTTAAATTTGTATCTTGCAAAGGCATATGCAGCAGGAACCATCGTTGCAAATTGAAGGGCTAATATACTTACTGAAACCAATACACTATTTATAAAATAGGTTACAAATGGCCCCGATGACCAGGCCTTAACAAAATTTTGAAACATTAATTTGTCTGGTATCCACTTAGGAGGAAAAATCAAAACCTCCTGCAAAGATTTAAAAGATGTAGATACCATCCATACAAATGGAAATACAAATATCAACGCCAAAAGTATCAGGGCTAACTTATCCAATACATATAAAATCTTTTTCAACGTCAGTCGCTCCTTCTTTCTTTCCTATCTGTAGTAAACATGTTTAGATAAAAACATGAAATGAAATATCGTCATTATGCCTACAATTACTAACAAAACTACTCCTGCAGCTGAAGCATATCCTATTTTAAAGAAATCAAATCCATATTGAAAAATATAATAAACCAGCATGTTGGTGGAATTAATAGGCCCCCCCTGCGTCATAACCTGCACAGTATCAAATACCTGAAATGATGATATGGTGCTTACTATTAACAAGAAAAATATTGTCGGTGAAAGCATCGGCAGAGTAATTTTATAAAAAGTTGTCCACTTGTTAGATTCATCTAACTCCGCTGCTTCATAAATATCCTTTGGGATACTTTGAAGTCCAGCCATTACAATTAAGGTATTATATCCAAGAACTTTCCATACACCTACAATAACCAAAGAAAATAACGCTGTATTGGGATGAGTTAACCAAAGGGATTTAGGCAAACCCATTAGTTCAAGAACTACATTGAGCAATCCATATTGAGGATCCATCATCCATAGCCAGAGCAAAGCTACTGATACTAATGAAATAATATAGGGACTGAAAATTGCACCTTGAACAATGTTATATAATGTACCCTGCTTATTCAGCCACAATGCTAAAAGTACTGCTAATACTAAAGAAAAACCAACGGTTAAAACCGTATAAATCAGAGTATTATACAAAACTTGATAAAACTCTTCCGATGTAAACAGCTCTATATAATTATTAAACCCTATAAATTCCTTTTGGGGGCTAATAAAATTCCACGAAGTAACGCTTAAGCGAATCATATAAAATATTGGATATATAAAAAACATAAGAAAAAAGCTCAAAGCTGGTGCAACCATAACGTAGGGTTTTAGTTTGCTCAGGCGAATCATCTACCCTACCCCTCTCATATTTGTCTTTAAACAATTTTCTTTATTTTTAAGTATAGAGAATAGCTCATTGCGGCCCTGCAGACGCTTTCCTTCTTCATCAAAGAAATAAATATTAGAATAATCTATATTTACAAATATATCTATATTTTCATTAAAAACTTCAGAATATGACTTTACATTTATTCCCCCAAAATTAGTTTTAATATGATATATAGTTTCTGATCCTAATATCTCCCTCGTAACAATCTTGCCCTGAATAGAAAAACTATTATCAGATTTATCCTGGGATATAATTGATTTTTCAGGTCTAAACCCAATTCTTGTAAAACCGTGTGAAGGATTTTCAAATGTTATAATGTTCATTGGTGGCGCTCCAACAAATTGTGCTGTAAATAAATTCTCAGGCTCTCTATATAGCTCAACGGGATTAGCTGCTTGCTTAATTTCTCCTTCGTTCATTACCACTATCTTGTCTCCCATAGACATAGCCTCTACCTGATCATGGGTAACATATAGAAAAGTCGTTCCTAACCTTTTATGTAATTGAATAAGTTCAGTCCTCATTTGAATTCTAAGCTTTGCATCTAAGTTAGATAAGGGCTCATCCATCAAAAATACCTTAGGCTTTTTAACCATAGCCCTCGCTAAAGCTACTCTTTGTCTTTGCCCTCCGGATAAATGTGCGGGTTTTCGATTTAAACATTCTGACAATCCAACAATTTCACATATTTCTTGGATCACTTTTTCTCTGTCTTTTCTCTCAACCTTTTTATTCTTTAAACCAAATTCTATATTCTGTTTAACCGTCATAGTAGGATACAACGCATAATTTTGAAATACCATTGATATTTCCCTTTTGCCTGGCTGAACATCTGTTACTTCCCTGTTTCCAATGCATATGATTCCACCATTTACTTGCTCTAGACCGGCAATCATTCTTAATATTGTTGACTTGCCACATCCCGATGGTCCTACAAGTACTGTAAATGAACCATCCTCTATCTCAAGATTTAAATTTTTGATAATGGTATTGTTACCATATTTCTTGCTTACATTTTTCAAGATAATATTAGCCAATTTGTAATTTCTCCTTTCTTTCAACTTTAAATATCTCTTCTATTACAGATTTTTTACTATTAAGCACCGTCTTAAATTTTGCTAGCTAAAACCTTTTCAGGATAATTAGTAATTATTACAATATTATCACTCAGATCAGTAATTCTATTAATATTGCTACTTTTATTTACAGTCCAACTCATGATTCCTATCCCATTACTCTCCATCAGATCAATTATATTCTGGTCTAGATAATAATGAGAAATAGATATAAAACTAGCCCTAGTATACTCAAGTTGTTCCAGTATTAGTGTAGAGCGACCACTTATCAATAAGCCAGTGTTAAACCCTGGATCAATCTCATTAATAGATTTTATAATCTCATGATTGAATGATTTTATATAAACCTGAGAGGTCAAATTAAATTGTTTTATCAGCTCAATTACCCTCTTCTCAATTTCAGGAGAATCATGTCCGTCAGACTTTATCTCTATTATTAAATCATCTTTACTCTCTGTTTCCTTAAAAAGCTGTAATACTTCCTCTAGCGCTGGTATCTTCTCTCCTTTATATTCAGCTTTAAACCAGCTGCCAGCATCAAATTTACTTAATTGTTGATAATCTTTATCTCTGACAAAGCCTTGTCCATTGGTAGTTCTATCAATAAAAAAATCATGTATTACTACCGGAACTAAGTCTTTTGTAAGTTGAATATCAATCTCTACTCCAGTAATTCCTGATGTATGTAAGGCCATTTCTATAGCAGCCATAGTATTTTCAGGCGCTCTGGAAGAATAACCGCGGTGAGCACAGCATTTCAACATATTTCCTTCCCTCCTAAGTATTATCCAGGCAAAATATTCTTTGTTGATAAATAGAATATAAAATTACATATCTGCTTAATTTCTGTGCACTAATATGTATAATAACAGATTCTTATTTCAACGATATTAATAAACTGTTAATACTTTGTTAAAATTCAAATATTTAAAGTTTTTATAATCTCACAAAGGAAGATTATATTTTGTTTTATGGTAAAATCATATTATTAAATAAAAAAAGAGGAAGACTTTTATAATCTTCCCCTAAAATAACAATTTATTTGTCAATTAACTGGCAAGCCACCCTCCACCAACAGAAATAAATGCTCTGTGGACAGTTTCAAATATGGATACTATCTTTTTCTTTAACGCTTGACTATCCATAATATACCCCTTTATAGATACTTATATTTCAAAGAAATCTATAATCATATCTGGATTATGAAATAAAAATAATAACTTTGCAACAATATATAGGAATTCCATTAAATTCATAATTGTCCAGGCTAAATTTGGAGAGGTCAAATCAAATATGAATTAGCAAGGTATTAAAGGACCAATACCAAATCAGTTATTCTTTATTTAACCCAGACTGAAGTGTGAATATTAATATCTCCTGTTCTAGAGCGCCATATTCCAATAGCTATAGCAATAGCCAGAGCTACTATTAAACTCATAGCAAGTATGAAACTGATGCTAATTATTGACTTAAGAAATATTATTAAATTAGCTAGCAGACTTATAACAACAATTGTATAATATATCCAGTTAGGAATATTAAGATGTGATTTGTTCCATGCTTCTGGATATTTTCTGGGCATTTTAAAATAGGCCACAAAATATAAAAAAGTTAGTGCCGCTACAACCAGCTGTATTAGGTTAGTAATCGTTGTAATTCGAAGTTGAAATATAATCGGAAGAACACCAATTATATACATAAATGTTAAAACATATTTGCGAGCACCTCTGCTATTTCTTTCTCCAAATTTCTTAGGCAGCCAGCCATCTTCACAGCTTTGACCAATAGTTATAGCACTAAATGCAAACGAAGAGTTAAGAGTTGATAAAAGACACATTATTGGTCCAGCTATAATAAAAACATAAAATAAAAAATTAGGCATGATAGCCTTTGCTGCATAAGTAAGGGAAGTTGAATTGCCAAATTCTGCAATCGAAAAACTGCCAGTTGCAGCAATCGCAACACCTACATACAAAACAATCAAAGCAGGAACTGACATTAATATTGCAAAAGGAATATCATGAGTAGCATTTTTGGATTCACGACCATAAGCAATGGTCATCATATATCCCTGAGTAGAATATACATATAGCAATATAGCTGGAATAAAACCAGCTTTCAACAGCCCGCTCTCACTTTTCAATGCTTCCAGCAGGCCGCCTTTTGTAAATTGGATCCAACCATTAGCCAGAAAACCCGGGTTAGTAAATTCAAAAATTGGAAGCTTAATATTTGCTATGCCAAAAGCAGTAAACATTAATAAAGCAACAATAAGGAGCCAGGTCATATATTTCTGTATTGTAGCCATGATATTGATACCCATCAAATTAACTAAATAAAATAATGTGAGCAAAAATATCCCAATTACGATCTTTGAAAATGAACCTGAAAAAACTGGAAAAGTATCACTCATGTATTCAGCGGCAGCTACTCCAAATAAAGAAAGTGAGATTGTTTGCGCCAGATAACCAAAGGCATAAATCCCTGACACTGTAGGCCCTGCCATATCACAGATAAGTGAGTAAAAACCTCCACCAAGCCTTACAGTTGAAGCTACAAAAACTACAGGTGCAAGGGTAATAAAACCAAAAAAAATAGCTATAAAATAGGCCAGCCAGGCAGAGTACCCCGTCATTTTCATAGCGGGAACTATAAGTGTTATGACTCCAGCACCAATAACCTGTCCAATTGAAAGTGCAAATAATTCAGGTTTTTTTAATACCCCAGGTTTAGGTGCAGGTTCTTCTATTACTTTAATACTCATTATATCTCCCCCTTTTAATTAAATTAATAACAATTTACTTAATCTTAATATTGGCATAAAATATATAAAGCATATCTTTACTTTTTATTAGCAACATCATATCCATAATTTATTGAATTTCTTATTTAATTTAAGTTTAGGTTTAATCCCTGAGCAATGATATAAAAAGTGATCTATGCTTTAATTCTTTGTGTACTTAGATAAATAATAAATATCTTAATATTTTATAAGCAATTTCAGACATAAAACTATTGAATTGACATTGTTCAGAGATTAAACCAGACTATTTTTTAAAATTCTTCATCCACAATAAATCTACAATTAGTTGACTTTACTCAACTGTAACTTTTTCACAATGAGTTAAGGCAAATTCCGAAAACTCATTACCTAAACCTGGTAGTTCTGGCACTTTATATTTACCATCTTTAGGTTGATAATCATGTATACACAATTTTTTATTATAATCACAAAGATTAATTCTATGGTGTTCATGAATCACAAAGTTTGGTATCACACTTTCAAGATGCAATGCCGCAACTGTTGAGATTGGACTTGCACAGACATGCGCCTGGACAGAAACATCATAAGTATAGGCCATATCACAAATTTTCTTGCCTTCAGTCAGACCACCGGTATTTCCAAGATCGGGTTGGATAACTTGAACAGACTGATTTTCAAAATATGGTGCATACTGCCAGCGGGAATAAACTCTTTCTCCATGTGCAATTGGCATTTCTAACTTATCACATATATATTTTGCTTTCTTGGGTGTAGGGGTGTTTGGTTCTTCAAAATAAAAAATATTATATTGTTGAGCTACTCTACCAAGCTGCACTGCACTATTAGCATCAGGATTAGAGTGATTCTCCATAATTATATCAACATCTGGACCAATAGCTTCACGAACAGCTGCTATACGTTCCTCAACCAGATTGATATAATATTGAGGACGTAAACGAGTCATATCTTCATCAGTGAAAGCTCGACCATCACGGTCATAAGTGAAAAAGTCTATTTTTATACAATCATAACCTTCTTCTACCGCCTTTTTACTGGCCTTAACATAATCTTCAGTTTTACTTAGTTCTTGAAATTCTGGCCCCCAGCCAAATTGCAGCTGACTTGCATATGTACGCAAGTTATCACGACGTTTGCCGCCTAAAATTTTATAAACGGGAACATCAAAATACTTTCCTTTAATATCCCAGAGTGCAATATCTAAAGCTGATATACCAGCAAATACTACCGGACCGCCATTTTGTCCCCAAAATGTTCTTTTATATAGTTTATCCCAAATAACTTCATTGTCTAAGGGATCCATCCCTATAATAAGTCTGGCTAAATCCTTGACCATTCCATAAGCCGCTGGTGCCCCAATCCCGTAAGCTAGTGCTGCCTCACCATCGCCATATATTCCTTCGTCAGTATAAATCCGGCAAATTACCGGCCGCCAATCTTCTCGTACAGAACCATCTGACTCTGTAGTCACTACCTGCATTACATCAACCTTTGTTATTTTCATAATAAAAACCCCCTTTGTTAAATACAATAACCAACAGAATATTTTCTAGGCATAAGAAATGGACCGAGAAAATAAATTCCCGGCCCAGGGCCCCAGGTCAAACACTTCTATTCTTTTTCAACTTGACAATTTTAATGATAAACTCCTCATCTTTTCCCCTTATTATTACTATATCGTGATTAAACAACTTGTAGATCTTATCTCCCGGTTGATATTCTGGTAGACCTTGCAATTTCTCTTCTCTTTGCACAGCAACCCCTCCCGGGAACCATACTCCAGCAAAACACCCCCTACCACAAATTTACAAAAACCTGTCCATATGGTATAATTATTAATGGAATAAGCTAACAGAACAGCTGGCGGCTGTTCTCTTTTTACCCTGGATTAATAGATGGATACCTCCTTTCTATTTTAGAAAGAGCCAGGGATAACTCTAGCTTTTTTTAATTCAAATCATTTTGTTAAATATAAACTTTAATCCTCCTTTATTTATATTATATTGTTTATATTTAACATTGTCAAGGAAAATTTTTACCTCTTTTTATATAAAGGAGCTCAAATTATGAATAACGACATAATAATAAGTAATATCAAGCAATTAAGAAAAATTTATGATTTAACCCAACAGGATTTAGCAGATAAAATTTCTTTTGGACGGTCCACAATAGGACAAATAGAAAGTGGACATAGTAATCCGACAAGTCAATTATTAAATGCTATTTCACTTGTTTTCGGCATTAATAAAAAATGGTTGGAAACAGGGAAAGGGCCTATGAAGAAAAATAATAAAGAAATTCTTGAGCAAGCAATTAATCTTATAAATGATCTTCCTGCAACAGAAAAAGCTTTTTTGGAATTGATGGAAAATAAATTACAAGATCAAAATAAGGAAAAAGCAACATTTTACCGTTTATTACATTCACTACTGGAAACCTATCAGCAGGCTGACCGAGATACTCAGGGCTATATAATTATTCAGTTAAGAAAGTCTTTTAGTGAATTGCTGGAAGAATAATTTATATTATACTCTCTCAGTCTAAATAACTATCCTGAAATTAAAATACCCTATTTCAGAAATTTTCTTGTTGAAATAGGGTTATCTAATATTAAAATCAACCTTTATATTTTTATAATTAAGCTAGGACAAATTTATAAAATTAATTGACACTCTAATTTTCTTAGATATATGCTTTTTTCTAAAGCAATATTATACAACATTTAATTAATTTTACCTTACTTCTGTACACTACTTAATAATCATAATCTAAAATAACTTTTGACCCCCTATCTCTTAATTTATTTACTATTTTCATTGCTTCTGAACCTTTGCTTTTATCAAATTCATTATCACTTAAATCAACATATGATAAGTTTTTTAACTCCAATAAAGGTTCTATATCCTTTATTTTATTTTGGGTTATACAAAGTGTTTCCAGCTTTTTTATATGAATAAGTGGAGATATATCTGTTATCTCATTCCCGTCAAGAGCTAAATAAATTAAATTAGTAAAGTCTTTTAGTAGACTTATATCTTCAATATTATTTCCTCCTAAACTTAGGGCAGTTAAATTTAGATTTTTAAGTTTTCCCAACAACCCTATATCTTCTTTCGCAATATACACATTGGATAAATGTAATTCTTCTAATTTATTTAAATTCAATAATACTTCAACATTATTTATTGTATTTTCAATATCTAGATTTAAAATCCTTAAATTAGTTAAATTTGCTAACGGATCTATATTTTCAATGTAATTAGTTTGAAGATATAACTCGGTTAAATTAGTAAGATTTCTTAGTGGACTGATATCACTTATTTGATTAAAACAAAGTCTTAAATAAGTTAAATTAGTAAGATTCTGTAATGAACTTAAATCAGCAATATAATTTCTAGAGAGCTTCAAAGACTTTAAATTTGTTAGCTTAGATAATGGACTTAAATCACCCTCCTTATATAAGGGAAGAACACTTAAATCAAGGCTACTTAATTTAGTTAAATACTTCAATTCATCAATATCTTCAATTTTATTTCTTGATAGATTTAACTTAGTTAAATTAGTTAAGTGTTTAATCCCTTCTATGGAGGTTATTGAACTATCACTGGCATCTAATTTTCTTATATCTTTAACCTCACTTATTGTTATGACTCCTGAGTCTTTTTGAAGCTCCTTTCGAATTATCTGCTCTAAATTTCCATCTGTAAAATTTATTACTTCTTCTTGTTTAATTCCCAGAACTTCCAACCCTACATCTAAACTAATAAAACAAACTATTAAAATTATAATTATAATAAAAAGCCAAAACAATCGTCCCTTTAACTTCATTATCTTTCTCCTTCTATTAAAAATTTTATATTTTTTCAAAGTCATTTAGAATTACTACGCCTAAATTATATCTAAAAATTGTCTTTTATTGTTACAACAATTTTTCCTCCCTTTTCTTTATATTTATCCATAATTTCATTAAGTGCCACTCTGCTATCCAAAACCATATCTGTACCTATAATATCTTTGCTATAATCATCTGCATAATCTCTTATATAAATTTTTTCTATCACTTCCCTTTTATACTTTCCAACTAATATACAACCCACTGTATGTGGATAGATATTACCCCTATGAATTTGTATAGCTGTTCGGCCAGGTACATTCTTTAATTGGATTACATCATATTTCCATTTACTTGTTCCAGCTTTCCTAATAAAAGCCTCATATTCTCCAGCAGGAATTCTACTTTCATTATTTTGGTTATTTTTCCAGGCCCTTTCTAAAGTATATCCAATATCTTCTCCTTCAACATTTATTTGTCCTACAGTTGTTTTCTCTGTTTCTTCATTTCTTGTAATGACAATCTCAAATTTATCAATTTCCATCCCCAGGCCTTTTTTTATCTCTTCCCTAGTATTTGGTCCAACTACACCATCAGTTGATAAACCACTACTCTTTTGAAATCCTATGACAGCTTTCCTAGTTGAAGAACCATAATACCCATCCACTTCAAGATTAGCACCAAATTGATTAAGGATCATTTGTAACTGCTTTATGTCTTCACCTTTCATCATTTTATTAGAATTATACTTAAAAGTTCTCCAGCTGGAATAATCATAAGATTCATAATCGTAATCTGGTAAACTCAGTTGATAATTACCTAATGTGAAATCTTTTTTAGGTGGTTTTAAATTTACTTTTTGATACCAGTTCATTCGAGAATTTAATTCTTGGTTCATGCTCATACCTATTCCAATACCATTATTATTCTTACAAAGACGTATAGAATTAAGGCTGGGCTGTATAATCAGGTCTTCTCTTTTGATTATTTCTTTCACCTTTTCCTTTAGTTGCCTGGACAAAAGCACCTTTTCTATATCAAAATTTTTCTTTATGTTTTCTACATCTTTTATTGCCTCGCTACTTATATGCCTAGTTAGTACTGATATTATTCTCCTCAATATATTCAAAGGTCTACCATTGTTAACTAGCCCATCATAACCATTTTTATTAAAGTTTATATTTAGTTCAAAGGAGACCGACTTGAATTCTGTGCTTAAAGAAAATACTAGTAATTTCATTTCCCAATAATCTTCTTCTACAATGCTCCTTGTGCTTGCTATACCAGTTGTAGGCAAGTCATTTATTAAAGCATAATTACTTTTTAGGTCACTTATAGATGTATATTTATTATCTAATTTTCTCAGTACGGAATTAAGAGACTTATTTTCTATATAGGGTTTGATGGTAATATATAAAAGATTACTGTTATTAACTGTTATTGTATTATTATAGCCAATTTCTCTTTCCCTATCTACATCTATTAATAATAAATAAAAATGATGGTTCATAGTATCTATTTCTTCTTTATATTTTATAGCACATGCATTAAAACTTATTTCTCTGTCAACATGTTCTCCCCTAACCCATCTGATCCTTACTTTTTTTACAGCATCTTTATGACTATTTTTCAAACTCGCCCATCTTTCTAGTTCTACTCCTTTAAAACATTCATCAACGTCATTATTAGGATAATAACCTTTAATAACATAGATATTACTATAGTAATCAAAAAAAATCTTCCTGATAAATTCCTTTTTAAGTGTTGTTTCAAAACCTGCTAAATCATCATCTAGAGGCTTAATAGTTATTTCTGTTTCTAATTTATTAAAGCGGCAACCATAAGATAATATACCTTTCACATTTTACACTCCTGTTATTTTATATATTTACTTTAAACATATATTTCAACAGGAGGGCATCATTTCCTTGTTTTTTCTTGATTTTTTCTATTTTTTAGTTATTTTTTACTATAAATATTAGTTTTGTCCATAAAGCAAAAATTAATGTTACATTCAATCCTTCTTATAGTGGATTTATTATTTAAACAAAAGTTGGCTGAAGCGGAGGGTATAGAGACATCAATGTTTCAATCCTTCTTATAATAGATTTATTATTTAAACAAAAATATATTGCTTGAGGAAATGAGGAAAATAGAGGTGTTTCAATCCTTCTTATAATAGATTTATTATTTAAACAAAAATATATTGCTTGAGGAAATGAGGAAAATAGAGGTGTTTCAATCCTTCTTATAATAGATTTATTATTTAAACAAAAATATATTGCTTGAGGAAATGAGGAAAATAGAGGTGTTTCAATCCTTCTTATAATGGATTTATTATTTAAACCTAATATCATCCAATAATAAGATAAGATATTAATTTCGTTTCAATCCTTCTTATAATGGATTTATTATTTAAACCTAGTATCCCTTCGTTATAAGCCGCCAAATCAGTAAGTTTCAATCCTTCTTATAATGGATTTATTATTTAAACGGTGGCCCTCCATTGCGGAGAGGTCAACTCCACAACGCGTTTCAATCCTTCTTATAATGGATTTATTATTTAAACTGAAAAAATTAGAAAAAATCCAAGATGACTATTATTGGTTTCAATCCTTCTTATAATGGATTTATTATTTAAACGAAAAAGGCTGCTAGTAATCTGCTTCTAATAGTGTCGTTTCAATCCTTCTTATAATGGATTTATTATTTAAACGATATGAGACTTCTAACCAGGCAGAAATAGCTTATCGTTTCAATCCTTCTTATAATGGATTTATTATTTAAACCCGTCACGGAGCAAGATTGTTTATATAACAGCAATCATCAGCAATTTTTGAGAAGATAACCCTCTCTTTTTTTACCGTATATTTATAAATTTTACCCCTGTTTTGATAGTTTTGCCGCAAAATTTAATCACCAACTAGATACTAATATAACTGCAATCATCGACTACTGTATATTTATTCATCAATAATTTTCCTTCAGAATTGTTTCTTTAAATTACTTTTTCCCTTATAATTGTACCAAACCCTCGACTAGTAGATTTACCCAATCCTATATATTCTGGTAAATATACATTGGAGAAGAAATAGCCAGTAAATCCTAGCATCTCTTCACCTTTAAATTTTACTGTAATATCAGATAAAGATGGTACTACTTTAATTTCTTCTTCAACCCACCAGTCTATTCCTTTAGCAAAACTGAGAATATTTCCAGTGATTACAGATTTATAAAAATTCATCTTATCTTCTTGTGGAGCTTTTATATATTTGCTTCTATAAACTCTATAATTATCCTGGCTTAGTCCTAGCCAGGGAGTAATAAAATTATATTTATAGACTGGCATATCATAATCATTATCAACTTCTATTAATTCCCTATCAACAGATAATTTGCCACCAGGAGAGAGATATTCTTTATTATCCAGTACTAGTTTTTCAATAGAAAGAAAATGCTCAGTTATTAACTCTCCACCTTTATTGATTCCCAGAATAAATGGTTTTTTATTTACAATTTTATATTGAATAAGGGGATAACCATAACGGAGACTTCCATTATCATGATGATTATGAAATAATATCTCTTTGAAATTATTAGCAAAATATCCCCGTAATTTATGTCCATAGCGCAATGATAGGTCATCTTCAATCTCATATCTTAAAGATACTACTTGAATTTCCGGCAAAAATATCACTCCTAAAAGTTACCTTCGATCAATATATATTCTAGAAATATATCTTGAGACCTTCTTATTTAATCACATATTTTTTTCTTAAAATAACTCAATTATTATTAATAGACTGCAAATACCCATAACCAATAGCAGTTTTAGCACCAATTCCATAGTCTTCTAATGCCATTTTTATATATTTTTTAAGTTTACCAAATAGAAATTCATAACCTTTAAATATATTTTTATCTAAAGCAAATAAAACTTTAAATGTAGTATCTTTAACTACATAAAAATTCACAAGATTTGGATCATCAGTACCATCAGGAAATTTATTTTCCTGATAATAATTGTTATAATGAACATTTATAATATCTTGATCTATTTTATAATTTTCAATAGGAAAAGCATCAAAAAATACTATACCTGACTTTTTCACTTTTCCCTCATTTTCACTTTCAAAATCATCTCCAAATAACTTACTATACAAATCTTTGCTAATACCGTCTTTCAAATCAATCTCATCTCTCCCTTTATTTTCTATAACTTCATCAACAAAATATTTTCTAAAAATACCTTTTAAAGCTTGACCTGGTAGATATGGAACGCCATATACATGATGAATAGTCATTGAAGTTTCTAATACACTTGGGTTACCCAGTCCAATAATCAACTTATCATCAACCCTCATATCCATATTATCACTTATTAACTCTAAATTCATATTTTCGCAATACTCTTTTACAATACACGAATAATTGCATAATTCTTTTGGAATTTTGCGTTCTGCCGTTAAATGATTGCAATATGTCTTACTGTCGTATATTAAATCCTCTAAAGACTGTATATCTAGTGATTTATTATTTAATTCAGTCCTACTCAATAATATACTATTTAACCTATAATTAAAATTTAAATCTTCAATATTTGCCTTTTCAATTTGATCATAATCAATATTCTGCAAAAACATAAACTCATAAGTTTTATTATTATATTTACAATTGTCTTTATATTTCCAATAGAAGGTATTTTTACTCACTTTACTCATTTCCAATCATTCCCTCTGAAAATTTAACTGCCCATTCCAAAAAAAATAATACTTCCAAGGTGTATTGCCTATATTCCTTTTCACTACTAAGATTAATAATCTCTTGAATTAGGTTTTCTAATTTTTGTTCTTGCACCTCTATTTTTTTTAATATTGTATACTGTTCAAAGTAATCCACTAATATTTTGCTAATATAATTATAACTTTTTTCTTCTAGATTAAGCTTATTTGAATTATTTTGATTCGATTTTTTTAATATAAAAGCTAGAGTGGCAATAAGACCATTTGCATAGATATACATTGGAATATTCTTAATATGTGTTTTAAATTTTTTGGCAGTTTCATTATCCTGTTTAATAATTTCTTTAACTATATAAAAACCCAGCCTGGCTCGTTCTCTTTCCATATCTTTGAGCTTATTCATCCTTTACCCCTCCATTAGAAGGATCACAAATTTTCATTTTTACAATTCCCTTTCCAATAGTACTATCCCCACCCATTTGTAAAATTTTAGGGAAATCACTTTTATATTTCTTAATTAAATTCTGTTTATCATTAATAATTCCATTAACAAGTAATAAAGTATAGAGGATAGATTCAGCAGGAAGGTATTCTTCAGTAAACAAATCACCTTCTTTGGTTATACCATCATCTCCTATTCTATTTCTAGTAACTATTTCCCTATTTAAACTTATTAGCTCAATAAAATCTTCATCAGATAAAATTACCAGGTCTCTGTGCAATTTAAATTTATTATGGAGAAATTCTAGTAACTCATCATACTCATGGTTTTTTTTATTTGTAAAACTAAAAACATCTAAAATAAGCTCATCTTTCTCTTCATCAGTGAAAATAGCCTTACCCTCCACTATTGAATTAGGATCAATCTTACTTAAATTATTTAGACCAAGATTAATACCTTCCTTATTATTTGACTGCAAATTATTTTTTTCTTCACCTCTATCCTTAGTTATCATTTGTAAATCCTCAATAAATCTATTAATTAAATATGGACAGCTGACATATGAAAATAAATTGTGTATAGATTTTATCGGATAGAATAATAATTTAGCATCTGAAAATCCAATTAGACCTGCCCGATTACCATTATCCGATCCAAATAAATCGTATATTTTTTCTTCATTTTTTAATCTATATTCTTCACGCAATGCTCCTTTTACACTTGACCCCTCTATCTTAGGTATATCAGTATGACTTTCTTTCTGGATAGGCATGTCTATAAAACCAAGTTCTCTACCACTACCTGCATGAACAGGTGTAACTGCTTTGATAATAAGTGCTGTAACATTTTCAAACATATTTCAACCCCCCAAAATGTTTTCTATGTAATATTTCAAATCATAATAGTCATTATTATTTTTAGAACAAACTCTACAAATAGTTAAATCTGCTCGATTAGCAGCATGTTCTGCACTTTTTATATTTTTAAATACATTCTCCTCAATATCACAACCATCAGTCAATGGATCAATTAAAACTGGCGCTCCATATACTCCAGCTATTCGGTAAGTAGAGTAATTAGTACTTTTAGCATTATCCCCAGTCATTCTACCAGATTTGCATTCAAAGACTATTAGTTTACCAGCTTTAGTCAATAAAAGAATATCAAATTGATCAACAGAAGTATTCACTTCTGAAAAAGCATCCTCAATATCAATACCCAGACTAATATCAGCAACTTTATCCAGCAATTCTTTGTTGTCATCAAGAATAGATATCATTCTATAAAAAGTCATTTTTTCTAAAATGTAACCAAAGACCATACTGTTTTTGTATTTACCTAAACTTTTCTCTAATTTTTTTAAATTATTACCTTTAAATATTTTATCTGGTATTTTTTTGTTGCTTTTATTAATATCTTCAATCATACTATCTAAACGAGTTTTCGAAGATTCTTTATCTGTTTTATTTTTATTTGATTCAATCATTATTTTTATTAGATCTACATGTTCGGTGTATAAATCATAAAGTTCCTTATAATAATTGTACTCACCTTCAAGATTTTTATCATTTATTGTTGCTTCACCAAAAAAATACTGATAATACTTAGATTTGTCACCTAAAACACTATCCTTAATATTGAAACCCATTAACTTAAGTGCAATATTAAGTGTTAAAGGATAACCTTGACCAATAATTCCATAGGGTTTTACTTTATTTTTTACTAAGCTATCAAAATAATAAGGTATGAATTTTTCAGTATCACCTTCATAATACAAAAGACAATCTTTATCTGGTCTATATTCCTTAACATATTCCGTAATAGCCATTACAAAATGTCTTTGACCGCCAGTAATATTCCATAGTATTGATTTGTCATAAGGATTATTCTTAAAAAAAACTTGCAACTTGTCAATTATATTATCATGAGTAGCTATTTCATTTGACTTAAATTGTATTTCTTCTATCTTGATACTTCTAGATTTAATAACAGAATAAAGATTCTCATCCCATTTTTGATAAGGAAATTTTTTATTTAAGTTAATATTTTTATCATCTTGCTTATCATCAAAGGTAATATTAAATATTTTTTTTATACCGTGTTCCATAATAGCCAGATAATTGACCATCTGGTTCAATGTAGAACAAATAATCATGGTATCAAATTTTTGTCCTGCCATTTTATTCTGCCTCCTTTAGCTGCTTTTTTGATAGAGGTATTATCTCATACTGAGCAAAACCACTTTCACAAAAATCTATTTCATTATCCTGACAGTTTTTAATTAATGGTTCTAAAATACATTTTTTAATATCGGCCAAACTCTTATTTTTAAAGGAAGCACTTTTTAGTAAATACACTGCTCCTTCTGGCACAGCCTTACACATAGGTTTTGATTTTTTTTCTTCATATCAAAACCACCTATATAATATGGCTTAACAGTAGAAGCTCCAACAACAGTAATATCAATCTTAAGATCCGTAAAAGAAGGCTTAAATGATCCATTATTAAAAATGACTGGTGACATAAAATATAGTTTGACAAACTCTGTTTCATTTATAAGCCTATCCATCTTTGAATAATGATTTATTATTTTTTCTGCTGAAAGCTCATAATATTTACAAGACTTATTTTCGCCTCCCAGTTTTAAATATCCATCTCCTAAACTGTTAATTTTGCTACCTTCCCACCATTTATCTTTAATATCATATTCAACAAGATAAGACCAACTATCACCTTTAAACTCGGTTAAATCTATTCGATAAAGATGATCTTCTTGAGCATTACCCTTTTTTCTGTCCTTTTGAATACCGACTTTATAAGCAGAACTTATTATTTGTTCCCGGCTTATAAAACCTATACTATCATAAGTATTTAGGTATGAGTTGTAAAAACTCCTGTGATTTATGTAACTATCTTCAACTCTTTCAAATTGTTTTCCCGGTGAATATAATAAATACTCAAGCTCGTTTAAAGATGATGTATAATTCTTAGTAATTTTGCTAAATAAACCATATTTACATTTATTCTTTTTATTTATAAAAAGGTCTAACGGTGCTGGCATATAAAGGTCATAATTTTTTTCATCATATAAAAACACTCTACCAATCCGCAAATATTTTCGGGGATCATTCTTTGCATCATATTGCTTTCCAATATAGTTATCTCTTCTAATTTTATTTAATTTTAACATTACAGAAGCTATAGCACCCTTAAATGCCGATGGATAAGGTAATAATTTACTATGCAACCAGGCACTTTCTCCTTTGTCAAATCGTTTACCATCTCCAAAAAACAAATTATCATTAGGTTTAATTTTTAGCATTTTCATTTTGCTTATCATCCCTTAAAATAACTGAAATCTTATCTATTATATAAAACAGATTCAAATAATTTTTCAAACCAGCAGAACCATATTCATAATTATTATTTTGCAGTAACATTTTAAGTAATTTCTCTGTTTTTTCAAGAGCTTCCTTGTTCTCTTCTTTTTCTTTTTCCTTCAAACTCCTTTTCAGCAATCGTTTCTGCTGTATAAGAAACATTTCTATTAAATCTCTTTTTTGCTCAAGATATAGATCGTTACTATCCATACTCAAAAATATTTCACTTAATTCCCGATAAAAATGACTTGATTTTTCTGCAAAATATGTATATAGTTCTTTAAGAATTTCAACAATATAATCATCATTCAATATATTTTTAGCATAAAACTCCTGATAGGAATAACCCTCTGTCAATACCGCTATAATAAAACCATTTTTTTCTCCATTACGGCTGATATTTTTATACTTTTTCTTGAGATAGTCAATTCTTTCCTTAGATACCTGAAGACTTTCACTTAGAGTATCTTTATAATGAAGTATAAAAATACCCTGGGATAAAGTAATTTCCTTAAATACTTCTTCGTTTTTTACTTTTTTATTAAAACAATCATATACTTTTTCAGCTAATTCAATAGATTTTCTAACAGGCAATAAAGCCAGAATATCATCACCACCAGCATAAACTAACAGACAATCTTTATTTTCATTGAAAAACTTACGCACCTCTTTTAAAAAACCATCTATTTTATTTGATAGCTGCTGCTGATATTCCAGTAGTCCCATTGCATTATCACTTTTATATTCCCCACTCATCCATTTACCCAGATCATCTATATCTGCCCGATAAATAGAATAATACTCTTCCTGTTTTCCTTTAAATACCTCTGCGAATAATTTTTCCACTCTATCTTTATCAGTCTGTAGTTGTTCACTTACTCCATCTTCCAGGATTTTTCTATTAACATTAAGAAGTTTTTCTTTATATAATAACTGTTCTTCCCCATATTTACTGTCCTGGCTATACCTATCTTCAATCATCTTTCTATATTCTTTATATTCTTCTGGGTATTTTTCTTGATTTATCTTTTTCCAATTACTTAAAGCAATAGCAGCAGTAGATTTTATCTCAATATCTTTTTCTTTATTTTTATTCTTGTCATTGCCTAAAACTCTCTTCATATAGCAAGCCCCACAAAGGCATTCACCTTTCTTAAAAATTATATTCTGAAAAGTATTATCCTTTATTTCTTTACTGTCCTTCTGAATATCAAATGGGCGTTTTTTTTCTTCATCTTTCCGCCTATAGAAAATAGCATTTCGTTTTCCACAGATTGAACATTTTCTGCCTTGTTCTTTATTTCCAGAAAATTTTTTAACATATTTAACTGCCTCTAAATTTTTATATAAGTCCTCATATAATTCTTTATATTTTTCTTCATCATCCCAGACTTCATCATTTACCTCTGTTTCTACCCAATAGATATCAAAAATTGAAGAGATATGTTCTTTAATCTGTTCTTGAAGTTTTTTACTTAAATTATATTTTTCTAAACCTATCCGCTTCATTAAATATTCTTTGATATATTCATCATGAATATATTTTTCTATTTCTCTACCTCTGCTTTCAGGACTATCATAGCTGAATATTAAATAATTAGGAAGAGTAGAATTAAAAGAATTTTGATTTTTTTCAACATTAGGTAATAATAATTCACAACCGGATTTATCTTTAATTGTTTTCATTAATTCTGAAATAATTTTACTGCTATTAACTAGATCAATAACTCTTCTGGATTCTAAAATATAATCTTGTACAGACCCGAGTGTGAATAGTAATATTTTTGCCATAAATTCTACACCTCCCCCTTCTTTTTTCGGTTATTATATATTTCAATATAATTATTCTCCTCTATAAATTTATCAATAAGACTCTCGTTAGCATCATCTTTGAGTTTTTCTGGTTCATCTTTATTCTTAAGATATAGTCTACAATAATCATCTCGATTTAGAATATTTCCACTCAGCCTAACCATTATAGGAATATACTTATCTTCTGATGTCTTATGTATTTTAAAAATAAGTGATGAAGGTAACCTATTTATATCAAATTTTTTCTTATTTTCTCCTTTTTGAATCTGAAAATTAAATGGTTTTGAAGATTTATCATTTGTTAAAGGTAACCCAAAAATTGCTTTTGTTGTTGACTTTTTTCCAAAATTATAATCTTTATAATTTTCTTTTCTAAAACTACAATAATTATCATTAAACCTTGCAAGTGCTTTTTTCCAGGTATCAAAAGTCCTTATTTTTTTTTCTTTATCTTTATCATTTGTATTTCCATCGAAAACAGTATAAATAGTAAATTCATTCCCTATTATATTGGGATAACTGTTTAATTGGGTATTTTTTGGGTTTATATTTTTTTCAATTAAAATTAATTCTATACTTTTTTTCAATTCATTTTTATAATTATTTAATGTAGGTTTAAAAACTAAGTTCTGTTCAATCCGCTCATTTAAAGAGTCATTACCTTCTACATTTACCTCTGTAATACGAAAATTTCCTCCCCCACGCCTACTTCGACTACCCATTCCCCCTAATAATTGTAGAACATTTAATGATTTTAGATATTCATTAAGGGTGGTTATAGTTTGATTTTTTTCTTCTATCTCATCAGAGTAAACACCCTTATAACTAAATTCAATATCAAATTTTCCTCCCGCTTTAAATGCTTCTTTATTATTTTTATCCAATTTTAATGAATAAAATAAATAGCTTACATCTTCATTTTTATCTTCTTTCTTTTCATTGCTTAATATTTCGTTAATACTAACTGGATCTATTTTTTTATTCCTAATTCTTATATTAATCAAAGACCTTTTTTCTGTACTACCAAAAATCTCATCTTCCCTCTTTTTTAGTTCTCTATGATCATCTGCATAATTAAATGTTCGCCACCAATATCTTAACAAACCTTTAATAGAACTAGCTCTTATTTCAAGATTATTATTCGCTCCATACATAAATAAAGGTGTAACCAACTGGCATGTAACTATAACCTTTTCCACTATAATACCTCACTTTCAAAAATCCTGTTCCCTAATAAAGAATCTCTAGAACCCCAAATCCTCGCCTGTAGCCCTTCATACGCCCGTTCCGACAAAATATACCTTTAGTACAGCCTGGAAATCTTCGTCATTCATCATCTTAACAAATACCTTCTGATTCTTATCCATCCACACCATAGCTTTTTTCATAAAAAGTTACCGTATCCTTTGCTTCTCAACTTCCATATATAAAACATTAGTATCTAAAATAATTCCAATATTGATTTGTTATATTATAAACTTCAACAAAATACATAAATTTCCTGCAAGAAATTGTAAATAATTAAGCAAATATTGAATATTCCTGGACGCTAAAAATAAAAAATCCCCACCCAAAGGAACTACCTTCGGATAAGGGTAAAAGATACAGCACTACTTCTGCAATAAATTACACAGCAATAACATCTCATTTCGTCCTATGGTGAAACTATTATACTCCAGGTGTATGTTTTAGGAGAACCTTCTCCATAAAATATGAATATACAATAATAGAGCCAGTCGGTAGTATAATTACAAATATAGGAAGTAAATATAATAAGAGAGCTGATAATAATAATATCACAAACAATATTAATGTTATCGGAAAATAGCGTACTGTCATATAGATTGATAGCTTTAAAATCCAGCTAGTACTCATATCAAAACGAGAAAGGGCCGGAAAGGCATACATTGCTATTCCTATGATAAAGACTGAAAGGAAAATATAGAAACACCTAAAGAATAAACTGACATTTCCTTCTGTTAGCGAGGACAATATCCCCACATTTAGCTGGAAAATAAAGCTGAGTACTACAATAAGCAGCCATAGTATTGTAGCATCTTTAAAGTTTATTTTAAAAGCATTTAAAAATTGTTCCAGTATATTACCCCTATCCTTTTTGATAACTTTAACTGCTGTATAATAAAAGGCAGTGCTTGCTGCACCAAAAGTAACAATGGGAAGGCTGAAGACTATCCACAAGACATTTAACATAAAACAATCAAATACCATGGCTATTTTCCCATAAAAACCACCATCATAATCAAATAACCCCTGTGTGTCAATCTGTGTTTTCATCAGCCTTCACCACTCCTTTCTTTTTATTATTCACCTGAACATTTATCCCAACTTTTTAATAATGGCTTCTAATCAATTTTACATCCTACTTTTCTTTATGATGCAAGTATCTTTTGTAATTATAGTATTACAGCTCTTCCAGTTTGCCTTCCCTAACAAAGACCGGAATAGAATCCAGAGGGGCCTCACATAAATACTTTTTACTACCTTGATAGACCTTATTATTATTGATATTCCTCCACCTACCAGCAGGCAAATAAACTTCCCTTTCCCGCCTATCTTCATAAAGAATCGGGCAGACAAGTATATCACTACCGAACATATATTGATCTTCAATTTCCCAGACGTTTTCATCATCAAAAAAATCATAGAAAAGCGGTCTCATTAGTGGAGTTCCTTTCTGGTGGGCTTCCTGCATTAACCCTTTAATATAGGGGCGCAACTTTTCACGCAGCTCCAGATATTTTTTGCAGATCTTATATACCTCCGGACCATAACTCCAAACTTCATTATCTGCTCCACTGTGCACCTTACCTCCCCCAGTCTCAGCCAGGGGTTCTTTAAATGGTTCACGTAATCCATGCAATCTCATAACTGGACAGAAGGCAGCAAATTCAAACCATCTAACCAGACATTCTTTAAATTGTTCTGAATGGATATTACCACCATGAAATCCCCCTATATCAGTTGTCCACCAGGGAATACCAGAAAGACCCATATTAAGACCAGCAGATAATTGATTTCGCAGTGAACGAAAACTTGAGTCGATATCCCCGGACCAGACCAGGGCACCATACTTCTGTGAACCTGCCCAGGCACAGCGCAAAAGATTCACTATATTTTCCTGACCTTCTACCTCCATTCCCTGATAAGCCATCTGTGCATACAACTTCGGATATAGGTTTCCTACCTCCAGGTCAGACCCCAGGAAATATCGATAATTACTAAATTCATATTTGGTAAATTCCGGTTCGGCTTCATCCAGCCAGAAGATCTTAATACCTTTATCATAATAATTTTCTTTTAGTTTACTCCAGACATATTTTCTAGCATCAGGATTTGTAACATCAATAAAACAGGCATTCCCCAGTTGCCCAATCCGCTTACCTGTCTCAGAACGGGTCAGATATCCCAGTTCTTTCATCTCCTGATAGTTTTCACTTCCCTTTTCCACAGTCGGCCAGATAGAAACCATCAATTCAATACCCATCTCTTTTAGCTCTTTGACCATCTTTTCAGGCTTAGGCCAGTAATCAGTATCAAATTTCCAATCACCCTGGAAAGGCCAGTGAAAAAAGTCAACTACTATTACTGAGATCGGTAGGCCCCGTTCTTTATAACCCCTGGCCACCTCCATTATCTCATCCTGAGTCTGATAGCGTAGTTTACACTGCCAGAAACCTGTACCATAATCAGGCATCATTGGAACCTTACCAGTAGTATCAGCATAAGCCTCCTCAATTTCGGCCGGACTATCACCAGCTGTAATCCAGTAGTCCATCTCTTTACTAGAATAAGCCGTCCATTCTGTTATGTTTTTAGCGAAAGATACCTTGCCGATAGCCGGATTATTCCAGAGTAATCCATACCCCTTATTTGAAAGCACAAAGGGTACACTGGCCTGAGAATTTCTATGGGCTAACTCTAAGTTGCAACCCTTTAGATCCAGAAATGGCTGTTGATACTGTCCCATACCGTAGAATCTCTCCCCCTCTGATGCTTCAAATCTTACCGTTAACCTATAATTATCTGTACCCAGATGTGGTTCAAAACTGCGGGGATCAATCTCTAAAGCACTATTAAACTCCCCTGCAATATTATCCCTCATCCGATTGCGGTCATATTCCTCTAAAAGAAGCTCACCCTTTTGATTATAAAACTTTAATTTGCCTGTTTCCATTATTTCACACCTGATCTTACCATTAGTAATTTTAGCACTTTCTCCATCAACTTCAATTTCAACCTCAGTCTCTTCTACCTCCAGTAAGGCAGAATATGTATCATCCTGAAACTGATGGCGTTGTGTAGCACGAATCCGAAGGCTATTAGGACCCCAAGGTTCAATAGAAAGCAGTTCCTGATCATATCGCCTTACTACTCTGTTCCCACTCTGTTTTATCATCTATAATCCTCCTCTTAAAATTTTAGTTCAAAATCATCTCTTGTAAATAGAGGAATTTCATCAATAGCTACCTTAACATAAACACAGCCATATCATTATTCCTCTATTTATTTTAATACTAGAATCTCTATTCTTTAACTGCCCCAGCAGTCAGCCCCCCGACAATATATTTCTGTAAGAATACAAAAACCAATATAACAGGTATTACCAGAATTGCCCCATATGCCATAATAGCATTCCATCTTGTCCCATATTTACTTTGAAACTTATAAATATTTGCTGTCAGAGGACGCATTTCTGCCTTAACATTGAAAGTCATCGAATAGGCCAGATCATTCCAACCACTTAAAAAAGAAATTACTACAACAACGATAATACCCGTCTTTATTGCCGGAATCATTATTCTAAAGAAAGATTGGAATAGATTACAGCCATCAATCCGGGCCGCATCATCCAAAGATCTGGGAATGCTCTTAAAATAGGGCCTTAGAATTATTACTATAAAGGGAACGGCACCTGAGGAAATAGCAATTGCCGGTGCCAGATAAGTACCCAGTAACCCCAAATTATTAAAAATTAAATACATTGGTGTCAGCATTAGAGAAGGTGGTAACATCTGGGTAACTAAAAAAGTTAGCAGAATAATTTTCCTGCCTGAAACCTTATACCTCCCCATACCATATGCTGCCGGAACACCAAAAATAATTGAAAGCAACATGGAAGTAGTAGCAATCATAAAACTATTCCTCAGTGAACACAGGAACTCCTGATTCTGCAAGTTCTCTAACCAGGGTTGAATCGTAAATTCATGAGGATAATATGTCAGTACTTTAGCAAATATTTCAATGTCAGGTTTAAAAGACATCATTAACAACCAGTAGATTGGAAATAAAAATATCACTGCTATTAACATAGCCAGGAAAGAAAAAATTATATTTTTTCTGCCCCTCCTGGAATTTAAAGTGAATTTAATTTTTTCCAACATATTAATCCTCCTCTCCAGCTATTAGCCTTAAATAAAACAGACCTATTACTAATAAACAACAAAAAAGTACCATACCGGTTGCTGCACCCATAGAAAATTGATATTTAGTAAAAGAAAGCTTATAGGCATAGGTTCCCAGTACATCAGTAGAATTAAGTGGACCACCCCTTGTCATAATAAACATCAAATCAAAGGCCTTAAAGGTGTAGATAAAGCCTAACATCAGTACAGCCATGATAGCTGGACGCATTAATGGCAGGGTAATATGGTAAAATCTTTGCCAGGCATTAGCTCCATCTACAGCTGCACTATCATATACCCTTTGGGGAATATTCGTTAAACCAGATGTTAAGATCAGCATATTAAAGGGAATACCAATCCAACAATTAACTGCAATTACTGCAATAAGAGCAGTACTGGTACTAACCAGCCACTGGACAGGCTCACTAATAAACCCCATTTTTAATAAAAGATCATTAATCAAACCCTCTGATACACCAAAAATATTTTTACCCAACATAGCTGTTACTGCTATCGGCATCATATAGGCAATTAACAACAAACCCCTGATAGGACCTGCTAGCTTAAACTTCTTTGAAAAGAACAAAGCCAGGATAAAGCCGATAGTAAACTGAAAAACCAATGATCCAATGGTAAATATAAAAGTATTTCTCAATATCAGTTGAAAAGTTGAATCAGTAAATAACTGCTTATAATTAGCCAGACCTACCAATACAGCATTTCCACTCCTTAAGTTTCTTATATTCAAATCTTTAAAACTTAAAATAAGATTATAAATAAGCGGATAGCCCAGTACCACTACTGTATATATAAAACCAGGGAGAGCAAATATATATCCTTCAAATTTTTTAGCAGCTATTTTCATCTTTTACACACCCCTTTGCAATAAGATAAATCACCGAGAGTAGTATAACTTACCCAAATCTAATTACTTCCAGCAACAGGTATCTCTGCTAGAATTGGATTAATAATTGCTGCTGCATCTTTCATTGCCTGTTCTGGAGTCTTTTCCCCAATCAAGGCCGCCTGTACGGCTGAATAGATTGCTTCAGAGATAATAGGCCACTCTGGGTGTGGGCCTCTGGCTACAGCATAGTTCATTGCATCAGTAAATACTGCATATCTTTCATCTTCTGTCCAGAAGTCTTTCAATTCAGCAGCATCACTTCGAACAGGTAATTTGCCTGCTATTTCACACCAGTTGGCATTATTCTCTGCTGTCTGCATGAATTTTATAAAATCTGTACAGGCCTCAACATCACTGGCAGCAACAGTAACCCCAAAATTTTCTCCACCTATAACAGAGGCATACTCCTCACCCTTAGGGAGAAGGGTATATTGATAATCAAAGGCATCATCTATATCTTCATCCATTGTTGCAATTTGCCATGTTCCTGATTCCAGCATAGCTGCTTTACCAGCTACAAAAGCATTATAGGCATCAGCCTGTCCCCAGTTAATGACCTCTCTGCTCATATAGCCCTCTTTAACTAAATTGGTCAATAATTCTAATGAACTAATGGCTTTTTCAGAAACTAAAGAGCTGACAGAAGCCCCAGAGGAATATAGCCAGGGTATAAACTGGAAGGTCCCCTCTTCATTACCTACTGCACTCATGGAAAAACCATAAATAGAATTAGACGGATCTGTAGTAGCTGCTGCTATTTCATAGAATTCATCCCAAGTAGTAGGCGGTTCGTCAAACCCGGCCGCTTCCAAAATATCCATGTTTACCAATAAAGCTAAACAGTTTGAGTTATTTGGCAGCCCGTGGATCTTGCCTTCAACATCCATAGTACTATTTAAGGGACCATCGTAAAAATACTGAAGATCATCCCATTCTTCTACATATTCAGTAATATCAGCAAAAACATCTAAAGCAACAAATGAAGCCATATTGGGTGAGTCTACCATACCGATATCAGGTAATTCACCGGAGATTGCCCCGATTGTATACTGATTCATTAACTCTTCACGAGAAACAAAGGTAGGAATAACTTCTATCTCATCCTGCATAGCATTATAATCAGCTACTACCTTTTCCAGCGCCTCCGCCTCGTGTTCAAAATAATGCCAGAGAGAAACCTCTACTGGTTTAGCATATACATTTAAAGAAAATACAGCACCTATTAGCATAAACACAAGACTAAAGATAGTAATTGAATAAAACCTTTCTAAATACTTTCTCATCAAAAACATCCTCCTTCTTTTTTTAAAAATAATATCGCTAGACGGCAATATCTCCATATTAAAAATGGACCGGAAAAATAAATTCCCGGCCCAGGGCCCCAGGTTAAACACTTCTATTCTTTTTCAATTTAGCAATTCTTATAATAAACTCCTCATCTTTTCCCCTTATCATTACTATATCGTGATTAAATAACTTGTAGATCTTATCTCCCGGTTGATATTCTGGTAAACCTTCCTGTCGTTCCTCTCCTCTTTGCACAGCAACCCCTCCCGGGAACCATACTCCAGCAAAACACCTCTACCACAAATTTACAAAAACCTGTCCATATGGTATAATTATTAATGGAATAAGCTAACAGAACAGCTGGCAGCTGTTCTCTTTTTACCCTGGATTAATAGATGGATACCTCCTTTCTATCATTTTATGTTATTATCTTGTAGGAACTAAAATTAATTGTAGAAATAATTAGCTTTGTTGTTTTGTTAAATCAGAATACATTTTTATAATGACTCGTTTTGCAATGATTTTTACTTAATACTTTTTTGAAGATCAGATATACTACTTCTATTTAGCTTATATTACAAGTATATTATAATGCTTAAAAAAGACATTGTCAAGGCTTATTATTTATTTTTTGTCTTTTTTAGTAAATAAAGTGCTTAAATAAGGTGATTTTAAAATGAATAAGATAAAAAACTCAATACCAAGTCGAATAAAGTATTTAAGAAAGACATTAGAATTAACTCAAAAAGAATTTTCAAATAGAATTAAAATAAGCCGTTCTACTATAGGTAATATTGAGAATGGCACAAATACTATATCAGATCAACTCATACATAATATATCTAAAGAATATGGGATTAGAGAAGAATGGATTAAAAAAGGAAAAGGTGAAATGAGGAAATCTCCTGAAAATATAATTATGGAAGCAGTAAAATATTTATCTGATGTAGAAATTAAAGCTGCTTTAAATAAGTTAAATGATAGATTTAATCCTAGTAAACCAGAGGAAGACGATAAAGCTACATTATATAAAATTCTGGACTTTTTAAAAGAACAATATAAGAAAGGTGACCAGGACATGCGAGGTTATCTTACTATTAAACTTAAAAAGGCTTTTCCTGAATATGAGGAATATATTGAAAACACAATGAATAAAAAGGAAGAGTAGAATTATATCTTATTTTATCACAAACTAAATTATATTAAATTTGATCATCTTTCTTTATCTTTCGATAACTCAATGCTTATTATCTATTATTTCCACCCTTTGTTATTAAGCCATTCAATGAGTTCTTTTCCCTCTTCTATGATTCTTTCAAACATAGTTAAATTAAAGGGATCTTTTATATATGTAATACTCTCTCCATTTTTAATAGGATCAACATTAACTTTAAGTGTTTTATTATCAACCCACTCCATTTCTTTAACAATACCATATATTCTTTTCGCCTGTACTTTATCATCAAAAGAAACAAAAACTAAATGATGTGCTACTATAGTATGTTTTGAATAATAAAAACTATCTACAGAAAATACTATAGTACCTCTATTATTTTTACTAAATTCATTAATAGTTGCCAACTATTACCTCTGGTAATACTGATGTAAACATTTTCACCATTATTTATAATATAATAGTCCCTTCTTTCTTCTGAAAAAAATATTTCTTTATTAAGATTTATATTTATTTTAAATTGAGGCTCACCAATAGTTTTAATATAATAAAGATCAGATGCTTTTTCAGCATTTGGTGGAGCAAGTCTTTTAAGAACAGATTCTTTTAATTTCTTGGGGTATACTTTCTTGGGCATATGAATTCTACTCTTAGGATTTATTGTCGTAACTTTTATTTATACACAGATTTTACTCCCTACTACAACTATCCTAACATATAGGATATCCAGTATAGTCCTATATTATCTAATTTAGATGTCATTGCTGTCAAATTATACAATACTAAAAATTAGACTTCAAAATTTATCTTTACTTTAATTTCAATATACTTATTTAAATTAACTACATTAATATTTATTAAATCAATTGTATAAGGTGTATAAATACTTAGATAATATGCCACCTCTTCATTTATATTTCTAGAAAGATAACCAATCTTTGTTTGGTTATAATAAACTTCAACAGCATATTTATCATAGTAATTATCTGGTTCAGGAATTAATACAATTCTTTTGGAATTTTTTTTTATTTTATCTAATATATTTTGTTTTTCTTCTAGTCTACACAAATGATATTTTGTGCCTGCAATTTTAGTTTTTACCTTTTTGTCTTTTTCAATTTGTTTAGAAATAATTTTTAAATTGTTGGTTATTGTTATGAACTTTCTTAACTCATAATCAGTAATACTATCTAATTTGTCTGATAAAATGTTATGATCAAGGGTACTAATTATATTTCCTAATTCTTTTAATTTGAAATATTCATAATTATTATCTATGAATTCAGCTAATTCATTTATTGTATCACGAGAATTAAAACCAAGTTTCACAAGGTCTAGTGCAGTAGTAGAATATAAACCATATTTGACAAATTGACTTAATTTATTAATAAAGTTAATTATGTTTGATGATATATCCAGACTTAAATTTTCATTTATTATTCTTGATAATATACTTAATGCCCATGATAGTTTATATTCATACATCTCCTTTATATATTCTGTAATTCTACTTATTCTATAAGGTTGTTTAACCTTAAAAAAATATTTTTCACTAAGTTGAGGTACATTAATATTTGTCTGAGTCCAGTCTAAAAATAAACTATAATCATCAATAACAATTTTTTTCGAAGCAGGTGTACTTCTTCTTACTTTCATTTTATTAAACTCTTTTAAACTAAGTATTTGTATAAATGCCTCTTGTTTTATTAACATTTCCATTTTTAGATTATTACGGATATTATAATCTAAATTATCAACTATATCTTTGGCTAATTTTTGCACAATATAGTAAGAATAGAAAGACAATCCACTAATCTGCACTTTTTCCCTGATTCTTAACGGTTTTTTATCAAAATAATGATATACTTTTTTACTTGAATGTAAAAGATTTTTTAGCTTATCTTGTTGTAATTGTTTGGAGAATAAAGCATTGCTAAATATTCTATCCAACAAATTTTCATTCTCAGATATAGAATTATAAAAAAGTAATAATGTTTTTATAAACCCGTTATTACTTGCTTGGTCTATAAAGTCCTCGATATCTTCACTATTTTTTTTGTTCATTTCATCTATAATTTCAAAAATTTTTTCATCACTAAGTAAAGAGCTTGTTACATTATTATCATAATTTTCGTATTCTAGATAATCTTCTTTTACACTATAAGGATAAAATTTAACAAAAATAATTTGCCCATATGTACTTTGATAAGCCCTTCCAGCTCTACCAGCAATATTTTTAAAGTCAGCTATGTCTATAGTCTTTTGACCAACATATTTTAAACCACTATAAATAAAGTTTTGAATAGGAAAATTAACACCCTCTGCTAGTGTAGTTGTAGCTGCTAATGTTTTTATATACCCCTTTGAATAATAATCTTCTAAGGCCTCTCTCATATCAATTGGCAAACTACCATGATGATATGCAATACCCTTTTTTAATCCCTTTATTAATAAATGCTCTTTTCCTAACCTTTTTTCAAAATAATTAATTAGCCTATTAATTTCTTGACTTATTTTAACTTTTTCTGGTACATAAGGCTCATAACTTCTTACAAACGATTCTACATCACCTTTTGTATTAAAAAATATCAGATTACCCCCTGTATTTTCCAATTTTTGTGATATGCCCATCACAAAGCTTTCATAATTTATATTTTCTTTTTTAACCAATTTATTACTAGATTTATAATGATATCTTGGAAAATCAAATAATTTTATTGTTCTCTTTTCTAAATCTTTCTGAAAATATTTTAAAAATCCAGTAGCTATATGACACTTATAAGCTTCTTTATAATACTTATGTTTTTTGGGTACGGACACCCATTGACCATATTTATTTTTAATATATTCATATTTAGCAATACCTTTTATCTGTAAAGTCGGTTTCCAATTATCACATATGTTTTCATTTAAATCTTCAGTTTCTTTAACCCAATCTAATATCACTTCTCCATTATCTATAATTGCAGATAGCAACATTATTTTTATGTCTTTATAACTATCGCTATTTATAAGATACCATAAAGAACTTTCAATAACCCATCCTCTATTTTTGTCACTTATTTTATGAAATTCATCAAATATAACCAAAGAAACATCATCCAGAAAATTATTTCGTATATTGTTTCTAATTATTGTGTCCATTTTTTCTGGTGTAGTTATTAAAACACTATATTCTTGAAATAATTTTTCCCCGTGATCTTCATATCCACCAGGTATGTTAAGCACATTATATTCTAGTCTTCTAAATCTTTCCTGTAACCGTTTATATACTTCATATACCAGAGCATTTGTTGGGACTATATATATACACTTTTTATTATTGTTTTTCTCTAGTTCCTTTATCAATGCAAACTCAGCTAACAAACTCTTTCCTCCGCTAGTTGGTAAGTTTATTAATATCCTATTTTTAAAATCAACATTCAAAAAACTATTCGGGTTATTTACTATTTTGAGTTGATTTGGCCATAATTCAAGGATTGGCGGTCGTGATTTAATTAGTTGTTTTATATAATTATTATCAAATATATTATATAATACAGTCCAAACACAATTATCATAAAATTTTTGTAAGACAAGATATATATTTCTTAATATCCAAAACTGTTCACTCTGACACTTTTCTAATTTACTACTAATTAAACTTTGCAAATCATTAATTGCCATAAAATAATGATCTTGATTTCCAGTATTAATATATCTTGTTAAGCTAAAAAGTATCGATGATTGTTTTTTAGACAATTTGGAAGTGCTAAGAGAAAATTTTCTATTTAGAATATAACTTGAAAAACGATACAATGTGATCAAATCTTTATCATAATACCCCTCATGTTTATCTATATATTTAAATAATTTTATTATTTTATTTGCCATAAAAATACTATTAGGAGAATTACCCGCTAGAGAATATGCAATTGAAGACCTAAAGCAATATTTTAATCTTTTTAAAACTATATCTCGCCCATCAATAATATTTAAATCCATATGTTTAAAATATATGGATGCTCTTTCAAATGTTAACGCAACTAGTTCCAAGGCCTTATCCCTTAAATCCTGATTTTTATTAAATAATTCGTTTGTATAATTGGAATAAATATATATTGATATTTTCTCAAGTAATTTTAACTTATTAATATCATCTTTAAGTTCACTTTCTTTAATAGATATATCTTTTATAAGTAATTCCATGTCATAGTAAAAAATATATTCTATTAACTCTAAAAAATCATTACGATTATTAATTTCAGATAATATTTTATCAATATTATGATTATTTATAATGTTTTCCATATGTCTCTCACCAAATCTTTCATAACCTTATTTAACAACAAAAAAAATATAAATTTTACTATTCTTTGTTCCTTAGTTAATTCAGGAAAACATTTTTCAAAAGATTTTAAAGTATTAAGAGTAGTTGTATCTTCCTTTAATATAATAGATGCTCCTATTCTGAGGTTTTTATCTCTATTTAATACATAATAAGGAAGTTTTGCTACTACTTTCTTCAAATTACTCTTCTCCTTGTTTTTAAACAACTCCTGGATTGCTTTAATTTCATAATCAATATTCTCATCAAAACTACCATTCTTACCGAAAAAAGAATAAATTTCACTTGCTCTATTATTTACATTACTTTCTGTTGTTTTAGTTTCCCAAACAGTAAATCTTATATCTTTGATATTATTTTCTGCCCCAGTAAATACAATATAATCAATCCCTGGTTCAGCTGAACTCCTTCCTTTAGGTCCATAATCCCACAAATAATTTTCTTCAATATTTCTATAATAAAAACTTAGGATATATTCTCCAATTAATCCTTTTAAATGATCTTCATTAGTAAAAATCCTTTTTAATGAATTTTTTAAATAGTTACGCTTTTTATCATCAATCTTTTTACCTTCTAATAATTTAGTAATCCAATTATACCCATCCTCTGTTAATGTATTTCTTAATAAGTAGTATTTAAACTCTTTATAAAAAATACTATAGTTATTATCATCTAATAATAACTCTATATGAACTCTAATAAATTTGTATTTCACTTCTTTTATTTCATATTTAAATATATTTTCTAATTTAGAGGATTTTTCATTATTTTTTCTTCTTAACTTATTATTCATGATAACTCCAGCATCTTTTAATTTTTCTATAACTCTCTGATTTTGAGGTAGAGAAAAGAAATTAATAATATTATTGGCTAAAGTTGGATGAACTCCATCTATTGACTCTAGGTCGGCTAACTTAGCCTGAGATAATTCTTCAACTGAATTAAATTTTGTTGCCAAAATTCTGGCAATCCCTACTCCAACTTGTTTTATTCCCAAAGCAAATACAAGATTCTGTAGTGGTCTCGTTTTACTTTTTTCTATAGCATTAATAATATTTATCGCTAACTGGTAATTCAAATTTCCAATATTTATAAGATCATTAATAGTTAGTAAGTAAAGATCTGCATAATCCTCAATTATACTTCCTTCTATAAGTTGATCAATTAATTCGTATTCAACTCCTTTAATATTCATAGCCTTCCGTGATATAAAATGTAAAATACAATCCCGACGCTGAGCAATACAAGAATTATTAATACACCAGATAAAGGGTCCTTCTCCCTGTCTTAAAACCATAGCACCACACTCAGGACACCTATCCGGCATTTTAAAGACCTCTTCACTTCCATTCCTTTTTTCTTCTATAATCTTTACTACCTCTGGGATAACTCCTCCAGCTTTCCGCACCAAAACATGATCACCAATCCTGACATCTTTTCTTTTTATCTCATCTTCATTATGTAAAGTTGCCCTGCTGACTGTAAATCCTTCCAGACAAACAGGACCCAGAATTGCAATAGGGGTCAATTCTCCAGTACGCCCTACAGAAATGATAATATCCTTGACAACTGTGGTCTTCTGATGAAAAGAGAACTTAAAAGCTATTGCCCAGCACGGACTCTTGGCAGTAGTACCAAGCTGTTCTCTTAAGTCGAGATTATTTACTTTTATAACAAGTCCATCGATTTCATAGGGAAGATTATCCCTCTCCTCTGTCCATTGATTACATAATTCAATAACATCATCAATATTCTTACATTTGTGATACCAGTTTACCTTAAACCCCATTCCCTTGAGAAATTCCATTGCATCAGTATGTGTATCAAACTCCTGTCCTTCAATACTGACCAAATCATAGGCAAGCATTGATAATGATCTTTCTGCAGCAATACGCGGATCCAGTTGTCTGATGGAACCAGCTGCAGCATTTCTGGGATTGGCAAAAGGCTCTTCTCCTTCATCAAATCTCTTATTGTTGATATACTCAAAATCAGACTTACTGATATAGACTTCTCCTCTTATTTCAGCGGAAAGTTCTTCAGGAAGACTCAATGGTATAGACCTGATGGTCTTTATATTCTCGGTGACATTTCCCCCAATAACACCATTACCACGGGTAGCCCCTACTGTAAGTAATCCTTTCTCATATGTAAGTATTACTGATAATCCATCTATTTTATGTTCAATTACAAATTCAATATCCTTTGTTCCGACTAATTTATAAACCCTGTATGCAAATTCCCTTAGTTCGCCATCATTAAAGGCATTGCTCAAGCTGAGCATGGGTACTGTATGTTCCACCTTCTCAAAGCTATCAAGCAGTTCTCCTCCCACTCGTTGAGTAGGTGAATTTGGGGTTATTAATTCTGGATATTCTTCCTCAAAATTTTGTAACTCTCTCACCAATTGATCGAACTCTGCATCAGATATTTCAGGTGAGTCTAGAACATAGTATTTATATTCATGATGACGAACTTTTTCTCTTAATTTTTTCATTTTAATTTTAATTGCTTCATACATAATACCAACCTCAATTATTATTCTTCAAATTATTTTATATATAAATAGCACTACCGAAATATTCTTTAATATAAAAGTTATACAAAAATATTTTATATCCTTTATTATCGACAATATTATTTATATTTCAATGAAATATAAGGGGATATTCATTGAACATTTGTGATATTATCTCTATTTTTCATCACATTAAAGAAAAATTATTGCTTATTCCTTATATAAAAATATTTCAGAAAAAATTTATTCCATTTTTTTAGCTAGCTATTATTTTTATGAATTAAAATCTAGGTATTTTTTGGATCAAAAAGATTAGATTAATGTTCTTTTCTTAACTCGTAAAAATTGTGTGTATTATTCAAATTAAATTATAAAAATCCTACTCTTTTTGTTTTTTTACATACTATCCCTAATTCTTGTCAATATCAATACGAATATATTCCTCTATATCAAAACCACCTCCTATAATAAAATCTCTTAATAATTGATCTATTTTTGAATATACTTCTCGAAGTTTCATTTTATGACCAAGTTGTTCTTCAAACCACTTTCTAGTTGTTTTTATATCAACTGAATCCATTAATTTATCAAACCGCCCAAATTCATTTATAGTTTTATCTGTTAATCTTAAATTTAACATGTTATTTAATAATGAATTGTCTAATCCAAAGGAATTGACTATATTTTGAATTTGATTATATTCTATTTTTGATTGATATTCATTAATATAATCCATAAATTCTTTATCATCTTCTACAATTAGAGCTCCGTTTTGAAGATCGTATAATACCATATCAGCATATTTCTGTTGTTCCTTAGTTAAAGTTAAAAAGAAACGATGTAGATCATTAATAACTCTATCTAACTCCTCAGGATCACTTTTATCTTTTCTTAATCTAATGTATTTTCTAAAGTTTGCATTAAGGTAATCATAATCAATTCTTTCAGAATCCTTTTCTACTATTTCATAATCTATATCAAAGGGGATATTATCAACTCCAGTTCCACCGCCTTCTCCTCCACCAAGTTCTTTGTATCGTAGTAACCATGCTTGATATACTTGCTTGTCAGAAAGTATAGAAATTTTTACCTTAGGCTCTCCTGGTTTAACTTCACAGAAGTATTCATTTTTTTCCCAATTAAACCCTTGGATTAATGCAGCTTCTAAGAGAGTATTAAATTCTTTAAATAAATCAGCAAACTTTTGTTTAGCTACATCGGAATCAGGTAATTTTTCAAAATTATGAATCCCATTTGATTCAAAAACACTTTTTATATCTTCATAAATTCTATTCATCGCAAGTAAGTTACTCCCCAGTTTCTCCACAAATAATCCTATTTCCTTGTCACCAGAATATAGTTTAACTGCTTTTTTAATATTTTTTTCCATTGTGTGTACTTTCCGATAGTAACGAATAATTCCGAAGGGCTTTTCAGATCCCATAAGTCTATTTGTCCTTGAAAATGCTTGTATAATATTAGCATATTCTGTGACTTTATCTAAATATAACGTATTTATATATTTAGAATCATAGCCTGTAAGTAATTGATCCACCACAATTACAATATCTATTTGATTATCTCTATCAATATTATGATAAGGATACTTATGTGCCAATCTTAAGGTAATATCTTTCTTAAATTGGGCTTGCTTTGGTATAGAGAAATCTTGACCGTACATGGTGTTATAATCTTCTATTATTTCTACTAAACCATCTTGTTTAAATATAGTATCTCCAGTATAATCAAAGTTTTTATCAAATAAAGCAGTCACCTTAACTCCTAAAGGATTATCCTTTAATATTCGGTAATATTCTATTGCCTCTATAATAGATGATGTTGCAAGTAAAGCATGAAACTTTCCATTCCTACTTAATCTTATCCAGTTTTCTAATATATCTCTAGTTACTTCTTGTTGGTGTTCAACTCTTCTATATTGCGACATAGGAATATAATCTTCAATTCCGCTGATATAGATTCCATTTTCATTATAATAACCCACTATTGGTACCTGTTTTTCATCCATGTATTTATAATATATTTTAGACTTTACTGGATCATTGACAGCATCTACTTCATTATTGGCTTTTGCTTTCATTAGTGCTACTTCTCTTCTTATTGTGATATCCTTAAAAGTGGCTACTTTTGTTGCATCAAAACCTAGTACATTTTTATCCCGTATCCCATCTACTAAACTATATCTGTGTAACTCATCTCCAAAAATAGTTGCTGTGGTACTATCTTTTCTCATGTTTTCTTCATGGATAGGGGTTCCTGTAAATCCAAAGTAAATTGCATCAGGAAAGGTTTCGAATTTAATTCTTGCTAACATTTCACCAAAGGTTGAACGGTGAGCTTCATCTATAATAATTACTATTCTTTTTGATTGAATTGCCCTTAATTCAGCATATTTTATTCCATCTGATTTAATATTAGACATTTTTTGTATAGAGGTCACTATCAAGGTTTCAGTAGGATTATCACTTTTCAACTTGCTTATCAAATCAAGAGTAGAATCAGTTCCATGTATTTCGTCTTCCAATTCTGCAAAGCCTTTAAATTCAGCTAAGGATTGTGAGCCTAATTCAATTCTATCCATAAGAAAAACTACTTTATCTGTTTCCCCAGATGATGCAATTAATTGTGCGGATTTAAAGCTGGTAAGTGTTTTACCAGAACCTGTGGTATGCCAGATGTATCCACCCAATTGATCTTTTTCATGCCAATCAATTTTTACTACACGATTTGCAATCTCTCTAGCAGCATAAATTTGATAACTCCGCATTACCTTAAGTGTATTATCTGAAGAGTCTGGTATTGTATAGAAACCTATTATTTGATGAGCCATAGGAATAGATAGTATTGTGTCAGCAATCTGCTTCCAATCATTAACAGGTTCATTATTAAAATCAGCCCAGCGGAAGAAATAATCTTTATTAAACAACTCCGCTTCACCAGGATTTGCAAAATAAACTGTCTCATCTGGAGTCATAGCAACAAAAACTTGAATTAGTGAAAATATTCCTATAAAAACTTGTTCATACATATATTGTTTAATTTGGTGAATAGGCTTACTTATTGGAGTACTACTTCTTTTTAACTCTACATGAATAACAGGCATGCCATTAATAAGAAGCATAAAATCTCCTCTTCGCTCACTTAATAAAGGGGATTTTTTGGTAAAACGAGGTTGTCTAGCGATTTGATAATAACTCTGACCTGCTGCAATCTCTTGTCTATCATATATCTTTAAACTAACTTCTTTGCCAAAATGAAGGGTATCTTTTTCATTTTCCCGCTTTATCGATACAGATTTGCCATTGATAAATTCATTTTTCTTAAGTGGAGAAGCTAGAGAGTTTATTTGTTCTAGAATCTGGTTCATTTCAGAACGATTTAAAGGTACATTATTAAGCCTATCCTGTTCTTTATTATTATTAAAAAGGATTTCTGCCCAATTATTAATTAAATCTTCTTCGTTGGGATTATTTAAGACATCATCCCAGCCTTTTTGACTAGTCAATAAATTTATTAAAGCATCTTCGAATGAACGTTCATCTTTAAATATCAATTATTACTCCTCCCCTCATTAGCTACAAACATCTTCTGAAGCATTGCTTGTTTAAATTGTTTAAGCTTTTTCAGTTTATTTTGATGAGAAGTAATATTTTCATCAAGTTCTTTAAAAAACTTTCCGATTTTTTCTTGTTCTTTAATAGAAGTAATTGGAAATTCTATATTCATAGCTTTATGTTTTGAAATATTATATCGTGATACTCCTTGAGCAAGTTTTATAAATTGTGACCTGACTAAATTAGTTCGAAGAACGTAGCCTAAATAAAAGTTGTTGAATTCTTCCTGTGGTCTGTAGCCAAAACAAAAACTATTTAAATAAATATTTTTCCGCTTCTGATGCCAAACAGAAGCCATTCCGACCTCTCCAGGTGTTTCTGATGAAATCGTGAATATTACATCTCCAAACATTACTTCATTTTGATTTGAATCAATTTCAATTCTATCTGTGCCATTTTTATATAAAATAGGATTGTTAAAAACGCTTAAATATGTTACATATTCTGCATTTCCATGCCCAAAGTCATTTTTGGTTTTCCCAGAAAGTCCTGTATAAGTTTCCCCACACTCTCCAAGTAATGCCTCATCCCAATCTCCTTCAAATCCATTAAACCTTATTTCTGGTATTTTCTCTCCTTCTTTAGGAAACATCTTTTGTAACATAGCCAGCTTTAATTGTTTTAATTTCTTTAATTTTTGTTGTTCGTAGTTGATGCTTTGGTCAAGTTCTTTAAAGAGGTAGCCAATTTTGTTTTGTTCGGCAAGAGATGGTAAAAAAGCGACAATTTTATAAAAATCATTATGATTTAAATCTGGTATAGTAGATGAACCAGCTCTAGCAAGTATTTCTTTTTGTATACGAGATGAATTGAGAAAATAATATAAAAAATTCTTTTTCACGACAGTCCTACAATAGTCAATTTTAAAGAAATTATTATGAAAAGCCCCTTTAACATCAGTAACTATTTCTCCCGTATTTCCAGTTCTAGTCATTAAAACATCTTCTTTATTAGCCACTACGTTTATTGATGGTGATTCTATATAGTATCTTGTTTTACTTTCTGGTTTTAAAAATTCATTTGTAATATAAAACTCTCTATTTTTGCCCGGTTCAGTGAAACGCTTATCAATAGCTATTTGAAGTCCTTGAGAGAGTTTAGTAAAGTCTTTAAACAGATGTTCCTCCCATTTATCCTCAAATCCATTAAATCTTAATTCTGGTATTTTATCTCCCATCATTATCACCACTTAATAACTTCTTAAACTCACTTAATCCTTTTATATCAAACTCGCTTCCAGTTAATTCATTTAGGTAAGTATTTAATTTTCTTGAGGAAGAATCTATTTTATCTTCAATATCTATAAGCGTATCTTCATATTTTTTATTAAGGTTAGACAAGCTTTCTGCTATATCATCAATAAGTTTATTAGGAAGTTCTAAAAGAGAATTTACTAAAGGTTCAATCCACTTTAACTTAAGCATATCTTTAGCTTCTTCATCTGTAAGTTCTTCAATAGTCTTCTTTGTTAACATGTGTAGTCCATTTGTTTTTTCCTTAAAATCTTTTTTTACTTGCTTTTCTTCATCAATTAAAGAAACGGCAGCTGATAGTTTTGCTCCAAAGGAGTCTTCAGGAAACTCGTAGTTTTTCTGTAGTGTCAGAATATAATCTCTTAATTCGTTTATATATGGTGTGCCATCTTTCTTTTTCCTCATTGAATCCCAATTAATCTCATTATGATTATTAATGAATTCCAGCAAAACAGAAGTACTTTCGTTACTATACAACTCATTATATTTATTTAATGCATTTAGCTCAGGAGTTTCTATTTCTTCAAATAACTCATTTAATGCTGCTTTAGTATCATTAATTAGAAACTTATCATTTTTATCATTTAAAACACTATATTCACCTTCCTCTTCTGAAAGTGTATTAATAATGTTTGTAAGTTCTTCTTGAATATCCATTTGTCGAGATTCTAGTCTATCTACTTCATTTTTTTCTTCTTTCAATATGCTATTTTGAACTACTTCAAAGGGGATAATACGCCCCTTCCACCCGTCTTGCTCTTCTACCTTTTTCCCTTTTTTCGTTTTCATAACCATATTTGGATCGACAGCTCTTAAAGCATCAAATGACTCTTGTTGCATACTCTCTAAATCATTAGCTATTATCTTCCATGTATCATCAAAGATTTGATAAGCTATGTACCTATCAATTAAAGGAATAGTCTTAAATCGATTAAATAAATCCTTAACTAAAACCTCTTTTTTTATAGCTAGTTTTATATCCATAGCATTTTCAATCAATTGTTCCGATAGAAAATCACTATAATCACTAAATTTACTATTGAATTTCGATTTAAACTCATTTGAGTCGCGTGAATTTTTAATTAAATCCCGAACATTACCAGACTTTAATTCAACATATTTCTGATTTTTTTCATCAAATAAATCATTATATAAGTTAGGCATCGCTCCCCAAATATTGCTATATTTTTTTAATTCGGTTTTAGGAATACCACCAAGCATAGTTGCATAAACATCCCATTCTTCATCATCTTCATCTGAGCTAATATAACGAGTAATATTTAGGTTGTATTCATTTTTAATAATGTCATCTATGAATACCAGGCGTGCATACTTTTCTACATTTTCACGTTCAATAACAGTATCCACAATCCGCTTAATATCTGATGATTGTAATACATTTTTACTCCCGTGTTTTTTGAAACCTTTGGAAGCATCTATAAAGAGTATATTATCGTTACCTTTTTTCTTTTTTAAAACCATAATAATAGTTGGTATCCCTGTTCCGAAAAAGATATTTGGGGGTAATCCTATAATTGCATCTATATTATCAATTAATTTTTTTCGAATATTTTCTTCTTCACCTCCACGGAATAGTACACCATGGGGAAGAATGATTGTTAATATCCCTTCTCTTTTTAGGTGATATAAGCTGTGGAGTAAAAATGCATAATCTGCCTTACTCTTTGGTGCCAAACCATAGGAAGAAAAACGGGGGTCATGTCCTTTGTCAGCAGGATCCCACCGTTGACTATAAGGTGGATTTGAAACTACAGCATCTACAAAAATTGGCTCGTAAGTCCCTTCAGGATCACTATCTTCAAAATATGGAAAGTCTCTTTCTAGGGTATCTCCATTTCTAATTACCATATTATCTGGTAATACTTCATGCATTACTAGATTCATACGAGTTAAGTTATAAGTGCTATGAATCTTTTCCTGTGCATAATACTTAATCTTATTTGGATTATCAATATATTTGCTAATAGCTTGTCCAATATTAAGGAGTAGTGAGCCAGAACCACTAGTAGGGTCATAGATTTGAATTGTTTCTTGATCTTTTAAATGTTCTGCTACGATCTCAGCCATCACAAGAGAAACTTCGTGAGGAGTATAAAATTCACCAGCTTTTTTTCCTGCACCTGCTGCAAACTGACTGATTAAGTATTCATAGATATAACCTAAGGTATCATATTTTCGATTATTTGTAGGAACATCATTTACAAGACTTACTAGTTGTCTAATAGCCTTTGTTTGGCTTGTAGCAGTATCACCTAATTTAGAAAGACCCTGTTCTAAAGTATTAAGTACTCCCCCAAATATTTTTTTCTTATTTGGATTAATGTTTCTATTAAATGCAGATAGGGCTGTTCTAACATTATCAACAGTAAAGTCAGACCCACTTTTAATCCATGTTTGAAATAAGTGCTTTGGTTCAATGAAATAACCTAAATTATTAGATATCCAATTAACATCTTCGTCATCATTCTCTTTAAGATCCTCAATATCTTCTTTTTCGAAACCTTTGCCTAATAAAAAGTTAACTTCTTTTTCTGATAGGTATTTGTAAAATATAAATCCTAGAATATAGTCCTTATATTCACTCGCTTCCATGCTTCCACGTAACTCATTAGCCGTTTCCCAGATTTTTGCTGCTAATTCTTGTTTATTCACTTTAAACACCCTCTTTAATATTTTATATTATTTTTATAATATTTTATAATATATTGATTGTTATTAAATTCAATAGTTTTTCTGTCTTTCAAGAATTATTATTTCTCCTAATATTAGATCACTGTAGTTTGTATTTATTAATTTCTATAATTTAAATAACTTAAACCTGAAATCGGAAAGTATTTAACCTAAATTGCTATGCTTCCTGTTATAACAGGATAAATTCTTTAAAAAAAGAATTGCTTCATTTTGATTTTGATAATAATACTGTGACTTCTTATGGGAATTTTGTTTGTATAGATAAATTCAAAGAAATCATTGGCCTTAAAGATGAGATTATTGATAATGTAGACCTTATTATAGAACATATGATAAATAACTGGATTGTCAACCCTTTTTAGCACACTTTTTTCTCGGACATTAACATCCTATATTCTACAGGGGTAAGATAATCTAATGACCCATGTATTCTATGGTTATTATACCAGTTAACATAATCAAATAGCTCATATTTCAATTCCTCAAAGTTAGTAAATATTCTATCAAAAGCAAACTCTGTCTTTACTACTTTAAAAGCAGCTTCTGCAACAGCATTATCATAGGGGCAACCTTTTTTACTTAAAGAACGATCAATATTAAATGTATTTAAAAGTTGTTGATCTATAGCATTATTTTTGAATTCATTATCTATCAGTATGTAAAATGTTAATTTCATTAAGCGGTCTATGGATACTAGAAAAAGCCTTAATAGCAAGGGATGCAGTCTTTCTTTTAACAATATTTGCTATTTTATCTTCATTACATTTAGTTGAATGAAGCTTGTATTGCTTCATGGTATACTTTGAAATCAGACCATATTTTTTCATTATTCGTCCTATTCTTCTTCTGGAATTATAAAAAATATATGGGGTCAGGAATAATCATTTTAAATATCCCTTTTCATAACCATGCTCTAAGACCTATTTTTCTATGGCTTCTTTAAAGATCTTTTCCCTATGATATACCACCACTGAAATCAACTCCCCTCATAACTTCTCACAAATAAATCCTTGGCTTTATCAAAATCTTCATTATTATAAAGAGTTACCTCTAAATCACCTGGAGCTACATGCCCAATTCCAGTCATATCCCTGGTAAAACCTTCTTCCAGTTCTATGGATTTTGGATTAACTTTTAGATAAACCAGTATGTTATTGGTTTTAGGCTGTATTACCAGACAAGCAAAATTATGAAAACGTTTAAAGGCAATATAATATTGTAGGGTTTTCTCCTGAACATCATTACCCAGATTTAAAAGAAATTCTCTTATATTTTCATAAAGGTCTGTAAGCTTCTCATCTGATTGATTCAAATAATCTGTTACAGTTTTATATTTCTTTTTCTCCACAATACCGGTTTCGGTATTAGAAATAACATCAGTAGTACCAGAACTAGCATTCACCAGTTCTAATAACAGCAGTTCATCTTCATATTTTTTATATCTTATCAGTTCAATATTCCGGTTTATCTGTCTAACAGCGTGTTCATCAAATTTAGTGAAATCACCTGCAATACATAATAACCTGGGTGAAGACCATTCAATCTCCTTAGCTATATCTGCTCCTAATCTCTCCATAACCATCAGTTTAAAGCTAGCCTTATGATCCATTAACCAGTCAAGATAATATAAACCCTGATTGATAACATTCTGATTCATAGACCGTTTATATTCAATAATTACCGGGCAGTTATTTTCATCAATACCTATGGTATCCATTCTACCACCATGAATTTCACCAGTAGAATATTCAGATGCTAAAAAACGAACTCCTAAAAAATCACTAAGATTAGCTTCTAATAAATTCTGCAGGGATTTCTCCAAAGCTACAGACTCTCCCTTTAATTCCTGAACTCCGTTTCTAATATTAAACAGCTTTAAATCACTCATTCTGATAAACCTCCCTGATATCTATCTTGCCAGTTATGGCATTGGATATAAGGGCCTGGTTATATTCTTTTAGGTTAGAAATTTGCTGGAGTATTTTATCTATGAGAATGTCTGTTTTGTTTGTTTCTTTGTCGAAATATTCTACTATGTCCTGAAAGTTTACCATATTTATTGCTTCCTCTCTTCCATATATCATACACTGGTATTTAATTTTAACATTAATTTTCTACATCATTAATAAACTTCACCAAAATACATTAATTTCCTGCAAAAAATCTGTAAGAATAGGTATATTAATTATACAACCAACATTTTTAATTATTTATATTAAGTCTTTTTTACTATTTTACTATGTTTATTTCAGCATAATATTAATAAATCCTTTATATTCGACAAAACTAGCCATAAAATAAAAAATAACCAGGCAGCCCTGGTCATCATCCTATCCCTCTTTTCTCATCTTCTCTCTTTCCTTTTTATACTTGGCTTCTTTCCATTCTTTTTCTTTGGCCAGCAATATCCTTTCTTCTTCCCTTTTCTTTTGTTCTTCTTTTTCCTTCTCTGCTTTTTCTTTTGCTTCGTCTTTTTCAGTTATAAAGCTCTTAAAAAATTCATGACTTTTTTTAGTATCTGGAGAACCAAACTTTTGGGGTTCAAAATCACTATGTAATTAACATTAGTATTATATTATATTTTTATATGCATTATAAATTCTGGATTAAGCCTTTAGAACTAAAATTTTTAAAAAATTTCCCCAAAATAAAAAAACTCCCGAATTTCCCGGGAATTATAAGAAAACAAATTAATAATTTCACTAAAGAAAGGGCTAGGTAACTTTTTATTTCTATACTGAACTTGGTTAATTTATCTCTACTTTTACTTCTTTCCCCTTAAACCCAAGCCCTATCTTAATAAACTTTTTAACTCCTGTCTTTTTCAAACCTTCTTCATATTTCTTCTCCTCTATCTGCTCTAGTGCCTCCCTGGCAGCATCTTCTACCTTTTTATCTGACGATACAAACACATTTTTAAATTCCATAATATATCCTGTTTTATTGATATCTTTGGGCAAAATCACTATGTCCGGTCTTCCCAGTCCATATTCCTTATTACTTTCAATATAATAGTCATCCACTATATTCACCATAAGACCTAGCATAAGACCATGATAAAAATTTTCAAATCTTTCTGTTTCTTCTCTTTTGGCAGTCATTTTTATCTGTCTATTAACACTAGCTGTATCATAATAACTACTTACTGTGAGAAGTAATGAACCTAGATCATTTTCGAATTTTTCTATATCCATTGATAATAGATGTTTAAACATATCACTAATAAAAAAGTTGGTTTTTTGTTCTACAGTAAACCAGTTCTTTAATATGTTTTTATAGATTGTAGCTACTTCCCGATTAGGTATACTTAAAAGAAATTTTTCATCTCCCCTCTCACTCTGCCTGGCTTTCAAATACCCGGCATGTAGTAAGTAACTAAAGGCTTTGTCTACATTGTTGAAAACATCTTCATAAATAATATTCTCTTCCACTTCCATTTCCAGAGTTTTCCCCTGATAAAGTTTCTGGATATATTCTTTACCCTTAACTTGATCTAACTGCAGACATCTTTTTATCAGTGTTGTATCTCCAGTATTTATCCAATAAGCTTTAGGAAGATGATCATCTGCTTTAATAAAACTTAAGATACTCCAGGGGTTATAAATTACTGTCTTATTTCCAAAGAGATACCCATTATACCACTCCTGAATAGTCTGCTGATATTGCTCTAATCCATAATATTTAAGCATTGCCAAAACCTCAGTCTCAGTAAATCCAAATTGGTCAGCACAATACTTACTATTTACTGTAGCTATTTCTGGATTATTAAAAGAGCTAAAAATACTTTCCTGAGATATTTTCATAATTCCAGTAACAATAGCTTTTTCAAGATTATTATTACTCTTCATACCATCAACCATTAAAGCCCGCATAACATTTAACATTTCATTATAATAGCCATTTAATTTCGCATAATGTAAAGGTGTATCATATTCATCAATTAAAACAATTACTTTTTTGTTGTAATGCTTTTTAAAATAATATTTATTAAGATATTTTGTTAAATCAGCTATAGCTGCTGTATATTCTATAATTTGTCCTTCCATATTCATAATCCGTTCGTATTTCTTTCTAATACCAGAAGATTCTATTATATCATCATCCAATAAATAACTATGACGATGATATTCCCTGGAAATTTCTTCTTTAAATAAATATTCTGCATCCTGCCAATTATTTGCTTTTATCTTCTTAAATGAAAAATTTAGAACTGGATATTGTCCAAAATTCTTTTTTATGAATCTTTCATCTTCAGATATTTTTAGGTTCTCAAATAGATATAAGTAATCTTTATCCTCGTTTTCAAGTTTTCTACATTCTGGAATCTCCAGAAAACATTTCAACATGCTAAAATTTAAGGTTTTTCCAAACCTACGTGGACGAGTAAGAAGGATTACTTTACTTATGTTTTCAATAATATCTTTAATAAATAAAGTTTTATCTACAAAATATCCTTCTCTTTCAATAATTTCTTTAAAATTATCTACGCCGATAGGTATTTGTTTTAATGGGTTTTGCATATAATAAACCTCCACAAGAGATATTTAAGAATCTCTTTTTAGATACATAACATCTTATTTATATTCTACCAAAGTAACTGTGGATATTCAAATTATATAGTAAAATTTAGCATTTTGAATCTTTTCTGATATATTAAGTATATTATAGATATAAGTATTAATTACAGCACAGCTAGCACCCACTTCTCTGGCACCACCACAAAAAGTAATATCCACTAAGAACACTCCCACTTTTTTGAAATTGCAATATTGTTTTTCTACACCATTATATAAACTTCAATAAAATACATTAATTTCCTGCAAGGAATTTGTAAGTAACTTAGCAAATATTGATTACATTAATAACTGAGGTATTAAGAGAAATTTCCCCATCATCTAGAGCAATTTTTACAGATAAATCGAATCCTATGTTCATCTACATATACCTCTGTTTCCATCAACAACCTATTTACTCCAATTTTGTATTTCTATAAAATTCCCCTCTGGATCTTGTGCATACACTGCTGTTAAAATTCCAAGTTCACTATAATCTTTTTTAATAATTTGACCCAGTTTTTTCCCACCATTCTGTAATACCTTTTCTAATACATCATCTACTGCATCAACATGAAATGCTATATGACCAAAACCCTGATCATTTATTTCACTCTCACTATTCCTTAATTTTTGAGGTTTATATTCAAAAATTTCTAAAGTTGGTCCATTTTCATAACCTGGTAATCTTAAATGTATACCCTTTATATTAACATTATTAATATTTGTCATCTTATCTATCCATTTACCTGAAAGGTCTCTTTCTGGATATAAAGGTTTACAATCAAAAACGTTAATATAAAATTGAGATAATTTTTTCCAATCACGAGCAATAATATTTGTATGAACGTATTTAATACTCATTTTTTCCTCCTAAGTTTTTGATTTCCTCATTTTTACCTAATAAATCATAGTCACTTAAACAAAAGTGTAACTACCACATATAATGCAGGCACAGCAATAATTCGCTGTGCCATTCCTGGTTTTTATAAATTACGATACTGTTCTATATTTTACAAATTAATTGAACTTAAAATGACTATACTAATTTCACCCTGCCCTGAAAATTCACTTCAATTATAACCCTTTCCTAAATTAATTTCAACTGCAATCAATAATTCTCAAAAAAATAATAAATTTGCTTGTTCAAATATATAATATGTTATAGCAAAAATAGTATTTACATCAAGATATGAATATCTTTAACCCAGGACTCAATTTTTATTCTACTCCATTCATTAATAATCTCTGTCTTTCTTCTTTAATCCGTTCTTTATCTATTCTCTTAAACAATATTTTTATATCCCGGATAGGGCTTTTTGCCTCTAGCTCTATATATGACCACTTAGCCTTATCTAAATTCATCATATCTCTGAGCTTTTGAGATGAAAAAGGCAAAAATGGGTTCAGTAAATTAGATAGGTTAATAATACTCTGTACACATGTATAAATAGTATTTTTACATAGACTCATATTTTCTTTAACACTAATCCATGGTTTTTCCTCATCAAAATATTTGTTCATCCTTCTTATAAAAGAAAATATGCTTTCTAAGGATTCTTTAAACTCTCCTTTTTCAATTAAATTACCAACTTGTTCATATAAAGCAATTATTCTTCTCTTTATTTCAGAATTAATATTAGAAGCAGGGACTTTAGAATCATAATACTTCTCTACAAAGACTAATGTCCTATTTACAAAATTTCCATAGGCAGCAAGTAATTCTCCATTATGACTATTAATGAATTCTTCCCAGGAAAAATTACAATCCCTTTTTTCTGGACCATTAATTGAAAGATAATACCTAATTGAATCTGGATTATACCTTTCCAACATACAAGGCACCCATACTGCCCAATTCTTACTGGTTGATAATTTTCTTCCTTCTATAGTTAAATACTCACTTGAAATAATCTTGTCGGGTAAATGTAAATTACCAATACCCAAAAGCAATGCAGGTAGAATAAGTGTATGAAAAGGTATATTATCCTTACCATGAACATAATATGCTGTTACATCTTCTCCCCAGTATCTTTGCCAGTCACTATTTGTCTCTTCTGCCCACTGCATACTAGCTGACAAATATCCTAAAACTGCTTCAATCCAAACATATATTTTTTTCTCTTCATATTCTTTAATTGGTACACTTATTCCCCAGGATAAATCTCTGGTAACAGCTCTATCTTTTAACCCTTCCTGCAGATACCTTTTTGTTAATTTAATAGCATTATCACGCCATTCAGATGGGCTTTTAGCTAAAATATCATTCAACTGATTTCCAAATTTCGCTAGTGCAAAATAGAACTGCTCAGTCCCTTTCACGACTGGTTCTCCACCACATAATTTACAAACTCTTTCTTTCAATTCAAGGGGTTCAATTAAACTTGAACATGTATCACACTGGTCACCTCTGGCAATAGCACCACAAATAGGACAGATACCTTCTACATATCGGTCAGGGAGATACTGATTACAATTTTCACAAAATAACTGTTCTATCCCTTTTTTATAGATATAATCTTTTTCCAGAAGCTGACGAAATATTTTCTGTACTATCGAATAATGAACAGGTTGGTCTGTTCTAGTGTATAAATCATAAGTAAATCCAAGTTTTCTGAAACAATCTCTAAATTCCTGATGATATCTATTTGTTATATCCTCAGGAGCAATATTTTCATTATTGGCCCGCAAGGCAATAGGGGTTCCATGACAATCACTTCCTGAGACATATAAAACATCTTCACCCTTTAATCTATAATATCTAGCAAGTATATCACCTGGTAATAAACTCGCTATATGTCCTAAGTGTAGAGAACCATTGGCATAAGGCCAGGCACCACCGATAAAAACACTCATATTTTATACCCCTTTCAAAAGTAATAAAGAATTTTAAAAAAGATAAATAAAAAACTCTCACCCCCTAGTATATATTACTAGAGGACGAGAGTTTGATTCCCGTGGTACCACCTCAGTTTGTTAATAACCTCACGGTATTAACCTCTTCAAGTACGACATATATTTATGTTTATACTCTAGCACTGTAACGGGTGCAAATTAACCGGTACAATCTACTACCTACATTGGATTCGATGCACAGCTCCCAGACCATTTTCAACTAAATTTTCTTTACCCACTCTCACCTAACTGGGTTCTCTGTAAAAGATACATCAGTTTACTCTATCTTTTCATCGCTATATAACTTTTTATTTATTTTGTTGAAAATTATAATATAACAATCTTAAAAAGTCAAGATAAATGATGCTGAATTATTATATTGTAATATTTTACTAATTTATATAAATTGTATTACAACTTTTATATGTTTGTCAATTATAAAGTCCTATTATTTAGTAATAAAATAAAAGAATCTCTCCTCTTCAACTGTATTCACACCAGGACATATAACTAGCCCACCTAAAAGCCGGTAAACTGGCTGATCAAAATACTTGCCCTTCAAATCCCACAACGCACAATCTATCGCACTAATTGCCATCATACTGATTCCTTTATGGAAATACATTGTCTACATGTACTACATATAGTTATAATTAAGTATCTGCTTTATTAATTAATATAGTTTTGTATAAATTCAATCATTTCTTGTTCTGCTTTTTTTGCTGAATCTTTGCAGTATTTATCTGAATAAGGGTCACTAAATCCATGATCTGCTTGAAATTGACGAACTATAATACTCCTATTATCTTTTAACTGTTCGATTAAATTATCTATGTTAAATGATTTTTCTCTTTTCGGAAAAAATAGCATAACTGGACATTTTGGAGTTACTTCTGTATAATCTCTAATTCTTGAACCATAATACCCGATTATAAGATCACAAATATATTCATCATTACTACACAACCAGGCTATCGTTGCTCCTATACTAAATCCAACTAATATAATGAACTTATATTTATCTCTAATTTTAGATAACAACTTCTTTATCTTTTTTTCTGCTACTGAAAATCCTATCTTCTCTTTAAAATTATGATAGGCACTTTTTTCATCAGTATAATCATAATAATCATCTGTCTGTAATAAATTTGGACAAAGAACATCAAATTCATAATCCGCTAAATATTTGCACATAGTCTTTATGTGTTGATTAACTCCATAAATTTCATGAAGAACAACAACACATACATTTGAGTTATTATAATAAGTTAACATATTATTCCATTTTTTAGTATTTGACCTTTTACGGTTACTTTTGCCATCCATTTTATCAACTCCGTTCTCATGCTCTTTTTTATTTTCAGTTTTTTGTCTATTTCCAGATTTGTCAGTTAAACTATGATTAAACTTCAGCAACCTTAGATATCTCTTGTTTTGGTTGAAACCGACAATATATTGTTATTATGACGTTGATCACTAAATTTCAAAACTATGTCATAAAGAAGGTCAACCAGTTTTTTTAACCAAAAACAGCAAAGGTTATATAGTTGTTATCTATATAGCCCCGGTTATAAGTCAAGCTCTTTATGAAAAACAAAATGTCTTACTAGAATTATATCAAAAATTAGGAGAAGCCGAAACAGAAAGCGAGTCAAATACTACCAAAATTTATCACAAACAACTAATGGAAAATGAAGACTAAGATAAATGAGTAAAAAATCTCTCCTCTTCAGCTGTATTCATACCTGGACATATTAGTTGCTTAAAATAACAGTTGAAAAGCAGAGATAATTTATTATTTTATAAATATGTATAGTTTTTTTACTAATACTTTAATCTTACCTCATTTTCAACCTTTTCATCATCTATAACTAAACCCAGACCAGGCCTGTGGTCAAGTTTAACAAAACCATCTTTAACAGTAATTGGGTCTTTCAAAAAATACTGCCATCCCTCATTCCATTTGACCAGATATTCTACTAACGGAACCAGGGCCGGGGATTGGGCAGCAGTTAGATGAATGTTAGCAGCAAAAGATTCACCATGTGGTATCAGAGGTATATCATATACAGAAGCCAGTGAACAGATATTCATCATTTCAGTAATTCCACCTGCCCACATCGTATCCGGCTGAATAATATTTAAAGCACCTTTTTTCATTATCTCCTGAAACCCCCAGCGGGTATACTCATGCTCACCACCAGCTATATCTATACTGGAATTAGCTGTTATTTCTTTCAAACGGTCAAGCTTATCAGCCATCAGGGGTTCTTCTAGCCAGAGAGGTTGATATTTTTCAATTGACTTTATCATCCGTAGTGTATAGGAAACATCCCAGCCCATCCAGGCATCAAAGATCAAGTTATAATTATCACCAGCAGCTTCCCTGGCTGTCTGGACAAGTTCCAGATTATTTTCAAAACCTTTTTGCCCGGAAGCAGGCCCATGCCGGAAAAACCATTTCTGACCAGCAAAACCAAGAACACGATAATCTTTTACTCTTTTTTTCACCAGTTCCGGTTCAAGCGAGAAGCCTAACATTGAAGCATAAACAGGTAACTTCTCCCTAACTGGCCCACCTAAAAGCCGGTAAACTGGCTGATCAAAGTACTTGCCCTTCAAATCCCACAACGCACAATCAATCGCACTAATTGCCATCATACTGATTCCTTTACGCCCATGTACAGCAGAGCGGTACATTAAATCCCATAACTTTTGGGTTGCCAGCGGGTTCTGCCCTATTAGCAGTTCTTTCATACTCAAAACAATCAGGGCGGGACTTTTGTCGAGAGGACCAAAAATACCCTTAATACCTATATCAGTCTCAATATATAGAAAAATACCACGAATAAGTAAACTATCTTCCCTCTCTACAGGCAAATTAGTCTGCTCAGACCAGTCAGCAGAGCGAAACTCTTCGTATATATCAACAGGTCTGACCAATCTTTCCTCATAATACTCTCCCTTCTTTTCTTTACTTCCTTCATATCTGATACAATAAAGGTCGGTAATCTTCAAAACAAACACCTCCATTAAATTAAACCCAGCAATCTGGGAATATATAAGCTCAGTTCTGGAATAAATCCCACCAGTAAGATTATAATAAAATTAATCAACAAAAAAGGTAACAACTCTTTACTTAAGGTAGCAGTATCCAGCTCGGCCATATCTGCTGCTGCAAATAGAATATTGCCCAGAGGGGGAGTACATAAACCAATATTCAAATTGACAATTAACATAATACCGAATTGAACTGGATGAAGCCCAATATCTACTGCCAGAGGGGCTATTACCGGGGCAAATAGTAATATTGAAGCCCCTGCATCCATCCACATTCCCATGAATATAAAAAATAGGTTAATGATAATCACCAGTAGATAGAAATTTGTAGTTATTGATTTAAAAACATGTTCAGCCACAGCTGATACATTTTCTATACCAAAAACCCAGGAAATAATAGATGCCCCGGCGATAATTAAGAATAACTTGGCAGAACCTAAAATTGATTTCTTTAAGGTTGCCGATAATTCTTTACGTCCAATTGATTTAAAAAGGAAAATTCCCACGAATAAGGCATATATAACTGAAACTGCCGCAGCTTCTGTCGGGGTAAAGACACCAGTTAAGATTCCACCAATGATAATAACGGGCATAATAATCGCCAGAATAGCATCCTTTAGCCCTGTAAAAAACCGGGTTGGTGTAACCTCTACTTCAACTTTAGGATATTGTCGTTTATCAGCCAATAATTTTACAATTATCATATCAGAGAGTCCAATTAAAACCCCCGGGATGATTGACCCGGCAAACATAGCCCCTACAGAGGTACTCATCGTGGCGGCATATAAAACAGTGATAGTACTTGGAGGAATGATTGGACCTACTAAGGAAGAAGCAGCCGTCACAGCAGTAGCAAACTTCTTATCATAACCTTCCTTAACCATACTTGGTATGAAGACACTTCCCAAGGCTGCTATATCACCTAGAGCAACACCTGTAATGCCGGCAAAAATTATACTGGCCAGCACATTTACCTGAGCCAGGCCACCACGAAACCTGCCGACAACCATGTTGGAAAATTTAATTAGTCTTTTGGAAATACCGGATTCATTCATTATATCTCCGGCTAACATAAAAAAGGGAATCGCTGTTAAAACATAAACATTAAGCCCGCTAAAAAGTTTCTCCGGCAGCATTGATAAAAAATTTGCATCACCAGAAAAAACAAAATAGATAACTGAACTTATTGCCATTACAAAACCTACAGGTAATCCCAGAAAGAGCAAAATAAGAAATAAGCCAATAAATACAGGAAGAGTCAACCCTCACACCCCCCTTTATTTGCTGATTTATTTATTAAACCACTAACATAATCTATAATCTGATTGACGGCATAAACTATCATCATTACTGAACTTACTGGCAAAGCTAGATAGACCCAGAATAAGGGAAAACCCATACTGGGTGATTTGAGTATCCACATCATATTAGCTGCCCTATATCCTACAACAGTCAGTATCACCAGATAGCCTATAATCAGAAGCTGAAAAATAATATTTAATATGGTTTTTAGAGTTTTAGAAAAATAATCACTAAAGAAATTAACACTAATATGTCTATCTGTCCTTAAAACAACTGCTGCCCCCAACAGCACCAGCCATACCATTAAATACCTTGTTAATTCTTCAACCCAGGGGAAGGAATAAGCAAAAATAAACCTGGAAATTACCAGTATAAAGGTGATAGAAACCATGACTGACAGGAGCATTTTAGTAATAAAATTTGTCAGTAAAATAGATATATAACAAACAGAATCCAATAATCTCTTCATATTTTCCTCCTAACTTAAAGAAGATAGGTTCTCCAGGAGTAATTCCCCTGGAGAACTAAGGTACCGGGTAATATTAATTCAACCCTAATTCCTTCTCTGCCTTTTCTGTTGCCTCCAAAATTCCCTTAACCCAGTCTGGATCAAGATTATTATTTAACCAGTCAATTGCCGACTGCTGTGTCTTCTCTTTAAATAATACTTTCTCTTCCAGGGTAGGCCGATAAATCTGGACTCCCTTTTCTTTCAAATATTCAATACCTTTTACTTCTCTGGCAACTGTCAACCCGTGGTTAACGGACAAGGCAATCTGAGCTGATTGATGGATAATCTCTTTTAAATCATCTGGTAAGCCCTGATACCATTCTTCATTAAGAACTATAGAATTAACACCGTATACATGCCCATCGAGAATAATATATTTCTGTACTTCTTCCAGTTTAGGAACCAGAAATGTAGCCACAGAGTTCTCCTGTCCATCTACAACACCTGTCTGCAGTGCTGTATATAGTTCATTCCAGGATATTGGGGTAGGACTGGCACCCAGGTCTTCAACTATTTTCATATGTAAAGGTATGTTCATTGTTCTAATCTTTAAGCCCTTCATATCAGCGGGGGTTTTAACTAGTCTTTTATCATTAGAATAATGCCGGAAACCACCATTTTCACTCCAGAATAAAGCCCTTAATCCGGTTTTTTGCGCCATATCTTCAATCATTTTTTGACCAAATGGCCCACCCAATACTTCCCAGGCAACCATGCGGTTGGAAAAAAGATACGGTATAGAAAATACTTGAATATTTGGATAAATGCTGGCCAGGTGTCCATCAGACGGTTCTGTGGCCTCAATTGCACCCATCCTCACCTGGTTTACCATTGATTCAATACTACCCAGCTGTCCCCCGGGAAAGATTTTGACCTGTAAGCGGCCATTAGACCTTAATTCAACTTCATTTTTAAAGACTATATAGGGGGTCCAGGAATGATGGTATTCCTTCGGTGGGTTAGAAACACCAAATTTCATTTCATATACTTCTTTATCCTCAGCCAAAACACCACCTGCTAATACAGAAACTAATAATATCAACAGTGTAAAAAGTAAAATTCCCTTTTTCAACATTATTTTTTCCTCCCATTTTAATTAAAGATTTCGAATTATACTTACCAAACTTAGACTATATTACTTATCCCCTCCCCTCTATTAAGATAAAAAAATAGACCGGAAAAATAAATTCCCGGCCCAGGGCCCCAGGTCAAACACCTTTATTCTTTTTTCAACTTGACAATTTTAATGATAAACTCCTCATCTTTTCCCCTTATTATTACTATATTGTGGTTAAATAACTTGTAGATCTTATCTCCCGGTTGATATTCTGGTAGACCTTCCTGTCGTTCCTCTCCTCTTTGCACAGCAACCCCTCCCGGGAACCATACTCCAGTAAAACACCTCTACCACAAATTTACAAAAACCTGTCCATATGGTATAATTATTAATGGAATAAGCTTACAGAACAGCTGGCAGCTGTTCTCTTTTTACCTGGATTAATAGATGGATACCTCCTTTCTATTTAGAAAGAATCAGGGATAACTAAAGGAATGATACTTAATTATGATAAAAAATCGTTTGGCAATTTTAATGGCTGAACATGGTATTAAGTCCATGATAGAACTCAGTAAACAAACTGGATTAGATAAAAATACAATCTCCAACTGGTACAACCAGAAAGTAACTCGCTTTTCTTCTGAGACCCTGGACACCATCTGTAAATTCTTTGACTGCCAGGTAGGAGATCTGCTGACTTATGTTCCAGATGAAAGCCATGAATAATATATTTATATTTTAAACTATGACCTTAAGTTAAATAATGCGGTAAAATTTACATGAATATACTGCTGTGATATAATTAAATAGTATTTTATAACAGTAACAGAGCCGACTGAATACTGTTATTTTAGTTCTTAGTAAACCTCCTTTCTTCTTATATTAAATTTTATTGTCGTATTTATTATGACATTCAATATATATGTATCTCAGTTTTTGTATAATAAATAACTTTATACTTATATTATAATGTTATTTTTTGTGTATTTTATTCTTTTTCGAAAGGAAGTCAAACCATTGAATGACGAATTTGTTATTAATGACAGAATTAAAAAAGTTAGAAATTCATTTGATTTAACACAAGAAAGTTTTGCAAACCGTTTAAATATAAGTAGATCTACTATTGGTGCACTAGAAAATTATAACAATAACCCTTCAAATCAATTAATATCTAATGTTTGTAACGAGTTCGGGATAAATCAGAAATGGATTAAAACTGGGAAAGGTCCCATGAAGAAATCTTTAGAAGAGATTATAAGGAAATATGCAAACTATTTCCCTAAAGAAGAAGCCAGAGAGGCCTTATTAAATATTTTAGCTGAACTTGAAAATGATGCAGGTGATCTTAATGACAAGCAGGACAGGTCTGATTTTACAGAAATCTTAAATCTCCTTAAGAAAAAATATCAAAAAGCTGATCGGGATACAAGGGGCTGGATAACTGTTGAATTGAAGAGGACTTTTTTGGAGAATGATGAAAAATAAATGAAAATGCAAATTGTAAAAAGCCTCCGCACATTTTTAAAATGCGGAGGTTTTTAATTTCTAACATGTTTTTATATTTCGCTTTACAATAGTTATAATACACTGGTATTTAATTTTAACATTAATTTCCTGCAAGGAATTTGTAAGTGACTTAGCAAATATTGATTACAGTAATAACTGAGATATTAAGAGAATACTTTGATGAAAATGAACATTATATTTTCTCTGGCGAAGGTTTATGTTAATGGAGTATTTTTGTATATCCCCTTCTATATTTTTCAACCTCTTCTATTTCAATTAACTTTAAAATTTTTTCCTTTAAATCTTCATCTAAATTTTTTTTGTAAATCTTATTTAAAGTCTCGATAATATCCTGACGAATAAGATTAAAATGTTTTTCATCTTTGCAAGTTATATATTGTTGGTTTAAATGATTCACTATTTGGGTTTCATATTTTTTATCTAAAATAGCAATTTTCCATATGTTTTGAATACATTGTCTTGAAGTTATAAATTTTTTATCATAGGTATGTGTTAGTATATCGCTTAATAATCCAGCAACCTTATTATTCTTATCACTCTTAGCTAAATTACAAAGGAGCAGTATACTAATAGATCTCTGGTAAGAATTATTATTGCTTAACTTCTCTACTAATTCTAGATATACATCATCAAACCAATCCACAGTATTATCTGTAATTTTAAGTAATTGATTTAAAGCCTTTAGTCTTACATGATTATCTTTCGAATTAATATCTTTAAACAGTCTTTCAATATCCTTATCCATATTAACCTCCCCACTATATTTATACTAAAATATATTTTAGCTTGTCCAGAAACTGTGTGCTCTAACATATTTGAGTTTGCTTAATTTATTATTACATTAATTATACCATTTTTTACTTGGTTTTCACACACTTTGACGTTTTATAATAACATCATATATGGTGTTTTCCCCTTTCTCTCCAAGCCACACCTCAAAAAAAACCAGACCATTATCTCAATGGTCTGGTTAGTAGGTATGGCTGCTTAAATTTTATAGCTAAAACTAGCATCTTCCTGCTGTGCAAAAAAATCAGCATAGCTTAAGGTGAAAATATTATCGAGATAATCGTCGACAGCTATCTTATCTTTAATTAATTTACCAAGAACCCCGGCATTTTCAAGCTCTCCTTGAATAAGCGCTCCATAGATAATCCCATCTTTGTAGATTACCTTCTGATAACAGTTTCGCTCAGTCCTGACCTGTATTTGGTAGCTATTATCAGGTGACTCTACCAGACCATAACTAATTGTCGATAGACCAGCAAAGCGCATTGAATTTTTGCTGGCAAAATTGTCAGTTAATCTTTTTTCCAACCCTACCATATTATAAGCCGCTGTCTCACCCTGTTTGACTGCCACTGGCCAGATCGGAGTCAGACTTTTTTCTCCCTGGAATACCTCATAGGACTGACAGACATCACCGGCGGCATAGATATCCTTGCTAGAACTTTCTTGATGCTCATCAACCAGAATTCCTTTATCTATCTTAACCCCTGTTCCGTCCACCAGCGAAACATTTGTCCTGACTCCAGTAGCCACAAGAATTAAATCAGTTTTCAGACTGCTCCCATCCTGCAAAACCAGTTCAACAACATTATCATGCTGATCCAGAATAACCTCATTTACGCTATTATTAGTATATATTTCAATTCCCTGTGAGTTAAATAATTTTTCATAATTAGCGGCTGCCTGCTGATCTAACTGCAGGGGCAAAATATGGGGGGCCAGTTCAATCACTGCCACCTGATTAGCAGAGGTTTTTAAGCTTGTAGCCAGATCGATACCAATTAAGCCAGCCCCAATAATTGCTATCTGCTGCTTATCCTGGCTCATCTCTTTAATCTTTTTAGCATCCTGAAGATCACGCAAGGTATAGACCTGCTTTCCTTGACGAAGACCAGCAATAGGAGGTAAGAACGCTCTAGAGCCAGTAGCAATTAACAATTTGTCATAACCGTACTTTTCTCCCTTCTTTGTTTCCACAAGTTTTTCTGCTGCTATAACCCGGACAACTTCCTGGCCTTTCTTCCAGTCGATCTGCTTCTTAACCATAAAATCAGCTGGAATAAAGGCAAGTCTATCCTCAGATCTAGCCCCACTAATAAAATGATGTAATAAACAGCGAGAATATATTGTCTCATCTTTAGAAATAATAGTTATTTCCGCAGCAGGATCTAATTTTCTAATAGTCCTGGCAGCACTTATTCCGGCAGCACTACTACCAATAATTAAATGTCTCATCTTAGCACCCCCTGCCTGGTCTCCACTTCAATTAATTTAATCGCTCCAGTGGGACAATTAGCGACACAGGACGGTTCATCCCGGCCAGCACACATATCACATTTGTTGGCTACCTCATCCACAAATTTATTTTTATTTCCAGTTTTACTTTCATACTCATCGTCAGTTTCCCTTTCTGTATCTGTCACCTTAATTCTATTTCTCACCCCGGGAAAAATCAGACCATAAGGACAGGACATTACACACATCCAGCAACCTGCACACTGTTCCTGAGCACAGCTAATATGGCCAGTCTCTTCATCCCTCTGTAAAGCCCCGGACATGCAGGCTTCCAGACAGGCAGCCTCATCACAGTGGCGGCAAAACAGGGGAATTACCTGGCCGCCCCGGTTGAGAACAATCTTATTACAGGCCTGATTGCGGGGATCAGTCAAATCCAGCTCCAGTAGTGAATTCAGTTCACTATTTTTAAGCATACAGGCCAGCACACAGCTTTTACAGGCCTGACATAAGTCCTGATCAATAACTATTCTCTTCATCATTTATCTCTCCTTTAACAAACCCAGTTTATAAACCAAGTGCCTGACGGCGCTCAATAATAATCTTTTCCAGTTCCTGAGCAGCTGCAGTAACATCTCCCTCGACTAGCAAACGGCCACCAGTCAGTCCTTTTAGATCATCCATCAAGGTTTTGGTCACGACTTTGCTGCCACTGACAAAGGGTGGTAAAGCCAGGTGTAAAGGAAGACCAAGAGCCAGCCCAAAAGCCCCGTCAGCCAGGGCCTGTTCTTCCAGCCACTGCGGTGCAGATAAGACCACCGGTAATTGTGGTATATCAACCTGCAACATCTCTGCCAGTTCACTAACTACCAGTTCCAGTCTACCGATTGCCAGACAGGGCCCAAAATTAAGCACTGGTGGAATGCCCAGATTTTCACAAACCGCCCGTAGGTTATCACCAGCCAGCTCAGCTGCCCCAGGAGAAACCAGCCCACAGTTCTCCAGTCCACCGGTAGTACAACCAGCTGACAGAACCAGAATATCACGTTTAATCAGTTCTTTGGTCAACTCAACGGTAAAAACATCATGACCCTTAGCTGTTAAATTAGAACAGCCTACAACTCCAGCTACTCCCTTAATTTTCCCACTGGCTAAAAGATCAATTAAGGGCTGGTAAGTGCCACCCAGAAACTTTTTCAAAGAATTTTCACTAACCCCGGTAATTACATCATCATAACCATGTTCTACCGGAATTTGTATCTCGACCTGGTCCCTCCGTTGTTGATAACTGTTAACTGCTCTGTCAATAATCTCATCAGCCAGCTCAGTAGCCCGGGCTGGATCAAACTGCAGCTGGTCAGCATTAGCTTTTTTCGCCACATCATCAATACAGACCTGATCAACCATAAACTCGCTTGCGATTGGTTCCAAGCCAGGGATAGTACAGTTAAACTCTGAAACTATCTGATCAATACCACCGGTAGCCAGTAAAGCTTCGCTGGTAAAGTTGTTTCCGGCATGGCCAGCATATATCTCTTGATAATGTTCTCCCCGCAACTGATAATCCTGACCGACACAGGTACAGCCGATTAGTTTAAATCCTTTTGCTCCAGCAGCCTGAGCCTTTTCCTTAACTTCCGGACTAAGTAATCTTTCCTGCAAGACAGCAAAGAGTGAGTGCTGATGGCCGGTCGGCATAATATTAATATAATCAGGATCAACTACCCGGAAACCAACCCGGGCCGGCCTAATTTTAGCCTCACCCAGCATAATATCATTTAATTTATTGCTTAGTGTTAAACCATAAAGACCAGTAGCTATTCCTAATCTTAAAGCATGTAACAACATATCGACCGGATCACTGGATAGATTGGTACTTGTTTTAATCAGTGCATCAAATACCTCTGATTTAGCGCCCCCAGGGAGTATAGCTAATTTCTGCCAGTTTTCATATCTGGCTGGCAGGGCCATTTTCTTTACTAATTCCATCTCCTGGTATCTTGGTTTATATAAGTCTGCTAAAACCCTGTCTGCTAGCGCAACTGCTTTGTGCTTACTATCTTCTCCCTTAAGATCAAACTTTTTAACCAGTTCATCCAGGGTAGTCTCTCCTTTTATTTCTGTTTTATAATTACCTAAACCCAACTCTTTCAGGTTTCGGGCTGTGTTTTCTACTATATGTAGATAACAGGCTGCACCGGCCGCTACGGCCCGCAAAAAATTACGGGCCACTATTGTATCACTATCTGCCCCACAGACACCACGTGGTGAATCAGGGGTAACCCGACAGGGACCATTCGCACATAGGCGGCAGCAGACCCCCTGCAGACCGAAACCACATTTTACCGCCTGTTTCGGTTCCCGCTGAAAAGCCGTCTCTACCCGAACACTTTTTTTCATAAATTCAGCTAATTTAAGATCAGCAGTTTTACACATTTGACATGGATTCATTAAAAACTCCTCCTAAAATTTGATTTAAAACACCCTGTTTCTCTACTTTTGAACCAGCAAGCAATTTTTCCAATCACCCTGGATAGTCCTTATCTCAGCTGTTACTTATTTAACAAACCAAGATTAGCAGATTAATATTTCTGTGATAATTTATTCACAAAAGCAAGCGGTTTAAAACCTTTTAACTAAGGCTAAACTGGAATTAGAAAACATTTGTATACTGTTTTAGTATAGTTTAAGCTAAAAATTTATAGTGTACTAATTTAGTATACTATTGGATAAATTACAACTACAATATAAATACAAAAGAATTATCTTGCAAACTTAATTCCTATTATAATTAAGTAAAGTAGCAAAAGTATATTTTTCAAATTCTTTTTCCATTACAGCCAGTATTGAATTCAAACAACAATGGATCGCACAAAAGCCCTGGGCCTTCCGGTTGCAAAACTCAGGATCTTCCTGACATTTGTTAATTATTATACTCCCTTCGATAGCAAGCACTACATCCTTGAGGGTAATCTCAGCTGGATCTCTGGCTATTTTATAACCACCATTCTGACCCCGGTAAGATTCAATAATTCCAGCCTGGATTAATTGCCTGGCAATCTTAAGTAAAAAACGTCTGGGTATCTTTTCTGCCTCAGAGATATACTTTGCTTCCACAACTTCTTCTTTATTCTTTGCTAAATATAATACTAATCTAAAAGCATAGTCTGTAGCCTGTGTTAACTTCATCATTTCCTCCCTTCTTTAATAATTCTAAGTATACCATATGAGTACACTTCTATTATAAAAAAGATTCTGCTTTCTGTCAACTAAATCTATTAATTTATAGTTTGTTTTTCAACTATAATAAGTATTATTTAAACAAATAACTATATAACAGTATGTTAGGTCATAATCTATTATTTTAATAATATTATTATAATCAATTCACTCCATTTCTTAACAAATCTGCATTGATACAAGTTCCCCCTGCAGCTGTAAAGTTAACTAAGTTTACACTACGTAGAGGCTCTAGTTAAAAGCAGTCTATTTAATTTCAATATACCCGTAATCAGAGCTTATAACTTCAATTACGTTTGCCTGTGTTCCGTTGGTGTAAGTGGCAGTCCAACCCTTCTTTGTGAAGTAGTGCGGCAGGCTAATAACAGCACTGCCACCGTTAGTTATAGTAACCTTACTGTCCTTATATTTGTCTTTAGAAGTCAACTCAAAATTACTGTTCGCAACTCCAGCTTTAAAAGAACCGCTAAAGCCACGAGGCAGAACGTAATCAATGGATGAATTACTGATTGTAGCGATAATGTCACCAAACTTGATAGCTCTGCACTGAAAAGACGCACTATCAATATCAAGAGTTATATTTCCATAATCTAGATCAGGCAGATAGAGTTTGATAGGATTTTGGCCGATGTTGTTTCCTATCTTGCTGAAAATACTTACTGTCCAGTTGCCGTTTTTCTCGTTGATCGTAACAGTGTAAACGCTACTCTCATAGTCGGCAGCGACTTCACTGGTCGTAGTAGATACAACTTCAACATCGGCAGCTCTGATTTTCAGTTCTAAATTGGATTTTGCAGCTAATGCAATGTCAGGGAGGGCTAATACAATGAATAAATCCGCCAGCAACACAACCATAACAAACATTGGTATCATTTTGAATAATCTTTTCATAGAAAATCTTCCTTTCAATAATAAAATTATTTAAATGTTGACAGGGCCTTTAAAAGATCACGACATACTTTTTCACTTGGTATATGAGAATTTTTAATCATTGGCTTAAAGTTAATAATTTTTTAAGCTTCAACATAATAGAAGTCAAATATGTTAAGTACAAAATTCCCCTAAAAAAGAATGATGATTACTAGTTAATTTATTATTATACTAATTATACCATTTTTTTATTTAATTTTCACACATTTTGATGTTAGGTAAAACTCTTAAGGGTTAAACTAAAAAGAAAGATGGGGATACTTTGAGTAAAATAATTTATCCAATTTGAATTACGTAGATAACTGACAACAAAAATTCTTATTTCTTGATTTATACTTATAATTTGATATTCAATAATATGCTAATAAACTCATTAGATTAATCTAGCTTTAAATTTCTTTACCAAGATAAATAAAAACAATAAATGAACTAAAAATCCTGCCAGAATGCTAAAGTAAAACCCCTGCTCCCCAATTACTAAAAAGCCTTGAACCGGCCAATAAAATGGGATTAATGCTGCTAAAATAGTCCATTTTGATTTAGTAAATCTAAGTAAAGGAAGCAGCATTAACAATCCTAAACCTTTAGAAAAGGCAAGCCCTTCTACTTTATTCCCGGCAAAAGCTGTTAAAAATAATGCTGTAATTGGAGATTCTAACATACTCAATAAACCTAGTATTATTAGACTTCTTATTGAAACTGCTACTAAGCCTAAAACTGGCGTAAGAATTAAGATATAAAACAAACTAATCAACATTGGCATAAAAATTCTATAGATAAGATAACCTTTCTTGGATAAAGGTGTTAAAATCAAAACCTGCACTATTCCTTCATCACGTTCATCTAATACTAAGAAGCCAGCCACTATCCCTATTAAAACTGGAACAAGTAGAATATAGTATCCAGTAATTAGAGGATAGTAATTTATTAAATCAAATTTTTCAAGAAACTCTTCTCTTAAAATAGGCACTCCATAGCGAATTAATATGGCAAAGAGTACAGGTATAAACATAATATAAATTAACATTAGCTCACGGGTAATATTCTTTAAATCATTTTGAAAAACAGCTAAGATCTTCTTCATCTTATCATTTACCCCCTTTTAAAACGAAAAACCGGTAAAAAGATTTATAAGCAAAATGATAGACTATAATAATAGCTACTATCAAATAAGCTATAGCATAGATAAGCTGCCAGACCTCCACCCCAGTAAAAGCACCAACAATCAATAATAAGGATGCCTTGGCAGGAGAAAAATAAGAGAGATAACTTTTATATAAACCAAGGTACTCAAACAAAGGGTAATTCAAAAGTATCATATAAAGTACTGAACTGAATATATAATCATTTACTGTATTAAACCTGGCTACGGCAACAAATCCAATTAGAACATAGAAAAAAGAAGTCAAAACTATACCACTAAGCAATAATAAGCAGTTGAATATAGTACCATAACTAAATATAACAATAATTACACTGGCTAATAAAGCCAATACGGTCAGGGAAACCATCTTGGAAATCAAATACTCTCTAATTCTTAAAGGGGTTACAAGCAGATAGTCTAGAGTATTTTCATCTTTTTCTAATAAAATTAATCCTCCAATAAAATAAAACCCCAATAAAGCTGGATCAGAAAAAATAATTAAGGGTAATAAAAATGTTGAGAGCTTAATTGATAAAAACTTTAAAATAAATATATAAAATAGAATTAACACTACATAAACCCCGTAAAAACCATATTTAATCTGTAAAATGATATCTCCCTTAATATTAGCCCATAATCTTCTCATTATAAATTCCTCCCAGTAGTCTCAATAAAAATATCATCTAAACTGGCTTCCTGGGTGTGAATTGTCTTAATCTCCTTAGACTTCAATAACTTATTAAACTCATGGTTCTCTCCAATTTTCTCTAAGGGAAACTCCTGGCTTAAGGTCTTTTTCCCCTGGTAATATTCTACTCTCACTAGCTTCTTTCCCCTTTTGATTTTTAATTCCTTTGGCGAATCTATTAACTTAATCTGCCCATCAACTATAAAAGCGACTCTATCACACAATTCATCAGCTACAGTCATATTATGGGTAGTCAGAAAGATAGTCTTCCCTTCTTTTTTTTTGTCTAATATTATTTCTTTGATCTTCTTAGCATTAACAGGGTCTAACCCTGAAGTCGGCTCATCTAAAAAGATAAGTTCTGGCTGATGGACAAAGGCTCTTGCAAAATTCAATCTCATCTTCATCCCTTTAGAGAAATTAGCTGCTTTAATATCAGCCTGATCACTTAATCCCACCATTTCTAATAACTCCATGAAATCTGTCTTCTTGTAATTATATAAAGAAGCAATAAAACTCAGATTCTCCATAGCTGTCAATTTATTATATAAGCTTGGCAGTTCAAAGGAAATACCGATCCTCTCATAATAATCTTTACCCCAATCCCTAATTTCCTGATCCATCACCTTAACCTGACCTTGATAATCCCTAAGCAGACCAATGATAATCTTCTGAGTTGTACTCTTTCCAGCTCCACTTGGTCCCAAAAACCCAAATATCTCTCCCTTACTGATATTAAAGCTTATTCCTCTAATTGTTTCATTAGAGTTACCTGGATAAGTGAAATGTAAATCTTTAACCTCAATCATCTTTCTACCTCCTCATAGTTAATCCTTTAGTTACAATGTCAATCAATAAATCTATAGTTTCAGGATAGATCTCTTCACCAATCTCTTTTTTATGTAGACTAATAAAAACAACCGCTCTGATTACACTGATAATAAGCTCTGGATCTTTTTCTATTATCCTGGCTTCTTTTTGCCAGATCTCTATAACTGGAATAAGCGCATCAACTGATAACTCTCTATTTTCCTTCCACTGCTCCTGACTCAACTTCTGATAGACATAGTTTAAATCATCAGAGTTGTAAATCCTATTAATAATAGGATTATCATCCATCTCTTTTAAGATGAGCTTTATTAATTCCTTTATACTTTTAGCTGCATCCCTGGAACTATTTAGAATCTCTTGACTAATCTTTTTTCTCAGCTTATTCCCTTCCAATTTAAAAATAGTAAATAATAGTTCCTCTTTAGAAGCAAAGAAATTGTAAAAACTCCCCTTTGATATGCCTACTGCCTTAGTCAGATCAGATATAGTCGTCTTTTTTAGACCAAAGATAGCTATTAACTCTTTTCCTTTTTCTATCAATTTATTTCTAATCATTTTTTGTTCCTGTGTTGAAAAGTGTCTAGGCATAGGTATCCCCTTTCTTAGACCAAATGACCGTTTTTTATTTTCGGTCATTGTTATGCAAAAAAATATTCTTCATAACTCCATTCCTATTATACCTCCTCTTCAAATATTTGTCAATTACCTCAGCTTGTAATTAATGTAGATTAGCAGACCATATATTAAATCAACTCCTGCTTTTTTTAATTTTCTTGCAACATCAGTACTTGTTAATAACTATAACTTCCAATTTACCTTATGCTGTAATTCTTCATATTCTGCAAGATCTAATGAATACATTACAATTTTACAGGAATGTGGCAATTCCTTCTCATAATTGATATAATTAAGAAGAATCAGTATAGAAAGGGGATTTATTAATGACAGATCAAGCTAAACTCGTAAATTTATGTCCTGTTTTTATTTCTCAAGATGTTAAAAAGACTGTGAAATTTTATGTTGAACAACTGGGATTTACATATGCCGAACACTATGATAAAATCGATAACTTCGCAACAATATATAGGGATTCCATCGAATTCATAATTGTTCAGGCTAAATTCGGGGAGGTTAAATCAAATAGTAAAAGACACGGTGCCGGTTATGATGCCTACATAGACCCTACTGCTGTAGAGGGTGTGGATATATTATATCAAGAATTTCTTGCCAATGATGTGAATATAATATCTAAACCACAAAAAACAGATTACGGCAGCTATGAATTTGTCATCGAAGATATTGATGGCAGATTAATTGGCATTGGAAGGATCTATGATAAGCAGACTTATTTTGAGAATTCTGATTATCTTCAGGGCAAGTAATTTTTTTATACTGGCATATTTACATTATTCTAATGCAAAATCAACAGCTTTTTTGGCAGGTATCTTTCTTTATATCTTCCCTTTAGTTCTCTTCCTTATCCTCCGTTCATAACATTTTTTAAAAAAATTTTCATTAATATATGCCATTATACGTCAAACCAGACTGGAAGATCATGTTACTTTTGTTCCATAACCTTTCGCTAAAGTTATAGTTGCAGTTGTAAACAAACCACTTACAAAAACCACCACCATAATAAAATGCAGTAATATGTTTCCTTCAGATACACCCAGATAGGTATAGCGGGTAATATTAATAAGTGGAAAAATAGGGTTTATAAATTTAAAGAATGATAGAATACCGGGCAGCTTAGAGACTTCAAAAAATACACCACCTAAGTACGATAATGGGGTAATTACAATAGATAACATAAAATTCAAGCGTTCAAAGCTTTCTATTAACAGCCCAGAAATTAGGCCTAATGAAGCGAAAATAAAAGATGTTACACATAACATGATAAAGAAATCAACTGGAGATTCTATTTTAAAACCAACAAAAATTGCTGTTGCTGTGTAGGTTAATGAACCAACCAGAAGTCCTCTAATGGTTCCTCCCAGGATAAAGGCCAGGGATTTTTCTATATTAGAAATAGGGTAACTGTTTAGATCCTGTATAGTATTTTGATACTTATGTGATATTATAGAAAATGAAGGGTTCTGAAAGGCTGCCATAATTGCCCCCATAGTAGCCAGTCCCGGCACAATAAATAATAGGTAATTTACTCCTTCTACTCCCACCTGCCTTGTTCTCATCATTCCTCCAAATATCCCTAAGTAAAGTATATTTGACAGCAATGGTGATAGTATAGTCTGGATTGGAACTTTCATGAATCTACGAACCTCTCTCATCAACAGTGTCATAAAACCAATTCTATTATAAAATAATGTCATAATTGACCTCCTATTCTTTAACCAGACTGAGATATACATCCTGTAAACTCTGTTTCTTAACATTAATATTATTAAACTCCAGCTCCATTTCAGTCATATCCCGAAATAGTTTTGTTAAATCTTTTTTTAATATATCAAGATAAACTCTTGTCTTAACAACTCTGGGATTGTATTTATTTAAAAATCTAATATCATCCTTACCAAGCTCTTTATCAAAATCAATTTCTAATGATATATTTGTTGAGTAATTCTCCAGTAATTCCTCTTTGGGTTCATCCTTAATGATTCGCCCTTTATCGATGATAATTACCCGTTTACACAGCTTTTCGGCCTCTTCAAGATAATGGGTCGTTAAAATGATAGTAATGCCCAGTTGATGAAGTTTCTCTAAAAATTCATGCATAGAGTTACGTAAATCAACATCAACCCCAGCAGTCGGTTCATCTAAGATAAGAATTTTAGGTTGATGGACAAGGGCTTTGGCTATTAGCAGTCTCCGTCTCATACCGCCAGAAAGTCCACGGATACTGGCACGTTTTTTGTCCTGTAATGATAAGATCTCTAATAACTCATCTATATATTGATTATTATTTTTGATTCCAAAATACCCTGATTGTATTTCTAGTATTTCTTTAACTGTAAAAAAAGTATCTAGGGCAACTTCCTGAGGAACAACACCAATTATTCTTTTAGTTGCAAGTTCATCACTATCTAAATCATATCTTCCAATCTGAACAGTACCACTACTTTTTTTCACATTCCCTGCTAAGATATTTATTAAGGTGCTTTTGCCAGCACCGTTCTGGCCTAATAATGCTGTAAATTCCCCTTCCTCTATACTCAAATTAACATTCTTTAAAGCCTCTATTTTACCATTGGCATATGTTTTTGATAGGTTTTTTATTACTAACATTAAACTATTACCTCTTTCTTTATTTTGCCTGCTTATTACTGACAGCCCTTCTTATTCCAAACTCCAGATAACTCTCCCTATTTTCTTTCATTTCCTTAAGAATTAATGATGAGGGAAGTAAAGATGAATTTGTTATTTTTTCTAATTCATTCTCAACAGCAAACTGATATTTATTTTCAGAAGAATTCTCATCCATACACAGAGCAATAAGCCTTAGTTTTTTAAATATCTCTCTCCCCCATTCCTGTAAAGGTATTTTTTTATCGTTATATTTATAAAGTTCTAAGTCAGGATTCCTACCACACAGGGCTGATAAATTATGATTATTATTGATTTTATGTAATTCAGATTTAGTAATTATTTTGTTTTCTTCAAAAAGACAGAATAACATAAATACCTGTAAAAAATATAACTGATCAAGATTGATGCCTACTTTATCAAAGGGGTTTAAGTCCAATATTCGTACTTCCAAATACTCGACTCCTCTCTCTTTCAGTGAATTTAACATTGTTTCATCTTTTTTATTTATCTGTTTTGGACGGATCGAACAGTAGAATTCACTCTCTGTCTGCAACAGATTATCATTCAACTGTAATTGCTTTTCATCCTTATAGATACCAAGTTTCCTATATTTTTCACTCTTCAATGAAAGCAGTTTTCGCAGCTTTAATAGGTATTCTTCTATACTATTAAAGTAAATATTATACTTACTGGGATATGGATTAGAATACCCAAAACGGCTTACTCTCAAAGATGTTGAAAACTGCTGCTCATATTCATTAATAACATTACAACATTCTGGACAACAATCTTTAATTAATTGTAATTCCTGATAAATTACGGAATAATAAGTAGGATGAGCAACTGGAGATGCACCAAAAAGATAAATTAATAACCAGCGATATCTCAAGTAATTTCTAATTATCGTAAAATATATTTCGTTTTTAAAAGAACGCCTTTCTTCGTCCTTACCAAAAGATTTATGTAGAAATTCCAGCATTCCATCACTTAAAGAGAAATTATAGTGAAGTCCAGAAATCATCTGTCTTTTTTTCCCATAACGCAGTGCCAGACCATTTCTATATATTTCTTTTTTTCTACCTTCTCTAGAATTATTAAACCTGGCTATTGGTATCTGTTCTTCATCAGGAAGCCTGGGTGGCATACTTAAGGGCCACAGCAGTTCTCCCTTGATTTCTTTTTCAACTTCTAATTGTATGTTTTTTAGGTGTTGATATGCTTCTTCGATGGATTTAGCTGGTGGTGTAATCAATTCCAATTGACATTCTGAAAAATCAGTAGTAATATAGGGATTTTCTAGCTTATCACCAAATACAGTAGGGTGATCTGTTAAGGCAAGATCACCGAATTCAGTAACCCTCTGTGATTCCTTCTCCAATCCCCATTTGCCTTCTAATAATAACTTGCTTTTACTATACTCAGAAAATTTATCTAACATTAATGAAAAGTTCCAGTTCATAATTTCCTCCACATATATTATTAATTTATGTTTCTAATGTTTTATAACAATCGAACATTTAAATATACTATTATATAAGTGTCTTTAAAATAATTTAATATAATCCCTACCTTTTAATAATTATTTAAGAAATTTCCTGACAGCTTCTACTGCTTCTAAATTGATTTTACAAATAAAACAGCGGCCATTACGGGTATATGTTATCAAACCTGCATTATGAAGTTCCTTAAAATGGTAGGAAATAGTTGAACGGGACAAATCCATACAACAGCAAGCCTTACTGAAACACTTCTCTATTCCTTCATCAAAAGATGATTCAAGGTCAGTACAGCCGCTGGATTTATACCATTCATATAACATCTTAAAAAGATGATACCTTTTTTCACTGGAAAGGGCTTTAAATATTTTAACTAAATCAACTTTTTTATTCATCATAGTTCTATTATACTCGAACTATGGAACAATGTCAATAACTTTTAGGTGTGTCAATAAAAAAGATAGCCTGGAAATTCCAAGCTATCTTCATATGTAAACTGATCTCTTCTAAATACTATAAAGCGATTTCTCCTTCTTCTCCCGTCCTTATTCTAATGGCATTGGCTAGATCTACTACAAATATCTTACCATCTCCAATTTCACCTGTATGGGCATTATCTGTGATAGCTCTTTTAATAGTATCTAGATCTTCGTCCATCATCATAATTTCTAATTTTATTTTAGGAATCATTTCTAACTGAAATTTTTCACCTCTCCACTGCTGAACAATTCCTTTTTGTTTCCCATGACCCTCAATTTCAGAGACCATTAAACCTGAACAGCCTACTTTTTTTAACGCCTGCCTAACTTTTTCTAATTTTTCTGGTCGAATAATAGCAATCATATATTTCATTTTATATTCTCCTTTTTATCAATAGATTTAATCACAGTTGAAGAACCTTCACCCTGGTCTATACCGATAGCAGAATAAATAGGTTTTCTAGATAAAAATTCAGGATAAGCTGTGTTACCATGTTCGCCGATATCAAGTCCCTGAATTTCTTCATGAAGACTTACCCTAATACCAATCGTTGATTTAAGAATAAACCAGAAGATAAGAGAAATCAAGAATACATAAAATGCTGTTGCAATTATACCAGTGAATTGAGAAAGTAATAAAGAAAATCCACCACTATAGAACAATCCATTAGGAGAAGATACGCCCCCTATACCATCCTGAGCAAATAAACCAACAGCCAGTGTTCCAAATACTCCATTTATTAGATGGACTGATATGGCACCAACTGGGTCATCTATTTTAATATGATCAAACCATATTACTGAAAGCACCACTAATATTCCCGCAATAAAGCCTATTATTAATGCACTACTAAGACTCACAAAAGCACACCCGGCTGTTACAGCAACCAAACCTGCTAAACAGCCATTTAATGTCATACCTAAATCAGGTTTTCCTAATAAAATCCAGGAAATTATTGTAGAACTAAGGATAGCAGCAACCGCAGCTGTATTAGTGGTCATCACAATATGAGAAATTGAGACCGGGTCAGCTGCCATGGTAGAACCAGGATTAAATCCAAACCATCCTAACCATAGAACAAATACACCAATATTGGCAATAGGTAAATTATGCCCGGGAATTGGAATGGGTTTGCCATCATCATTATATTTTCCAAAGCGAGGGCCCAGGATAAGTACACCAGCCAATGCAGCCCAACCACCCACTGAATGTACAACTGTGGAACCAGCAAAATCCAGCATACAAAGACCAGATAACCAGCCGCCACCCCAGATCCAATGTCCTATAATAGGGTAAACAAATATTGCCATAAAAAACACAAATATAGCAAAGGCATGATATTTAATTCTTTCAGCCACAGCACCAGATACAATAGTCGCAGCTGTACCACAAAATACTAATTGAAAGAAAAATTTAGCTAATAAAGGAACACCAGTCCAGGAGATAGCGGAATATACACCATTATATGCATCACCAATATTAGGTGAATTATCAAGACCAGTCAAGAAGAATAAACCTTTTAGTCCCATAAATCCATTACCATCACCAAACATTAATCCCCAACCTAAAACTAGAAATCCTAATGAAGAAACAGCAAAAACAATAAAGTTTTTAGATAAAATATTAACACTGTTTTTAGCACGAGTAAAACCTGTCTCAACCATTGCAAATCCCAGATTCATAAAAAATACCAGCATCCCTGCAATCAACACCCACAAAGTATCCATAACCACCATAGATTCCATTTTTTAATCACCCCATAAATTTAAAATTATATAATAAAATAAAAACAAAAAACCTATTCATGTTAGGTTTTTGTTATAAAAAAGTATATTATGAATAATTATAACATGTAATTAACATACAATCAATAAAAATAGTGCAATTTAAGTGTAATTTAAATTATATATGCAAAAACCGCTGTCTTAAAAGACAGCGGTAAAAAAAGCTATTTAACATTCTATTATTCTCCTTATTGGTTAGAAAGATGATAATTATAAGATAGGGAAATCAAATACCCTTACGCCCACGTTATTTTTTAGCTTCAACAAAAATAACATCATTACTAGCAAACTCATTTTTAGCAATCAAATCAGTACTGACAGATATAATTTTAAATTTATTTTTATTCAATAACTCTTGTATTTTACTTTTAGAATAATAATGATCCCAAGTAATATATTCTCTAGGCTTTTTATTCTCTTCGATTATTATTGTCCTTGTTCCCCAAACTCTTTGTTCACTAAAATGCTTTACCTCTTCTAGTAATAAATGTGGATTATTAGACCAGAAATTTCCTCCATCCGAATAATGCCAATCTCTCTTCTCCTGTTTGTTTTCACATAATCCTTGTTGAAATACATCAAATATAAAAACCCCACCATCTTTCAAGCTATTATAAATTTTTTTCAATAAAACTTTCTGTTCATCAGGAATTAAAGCACCAAAATCACAATAAATACAGATCACAGCATCATATCCAGTACCTATATCATCATTAATATAATCCTTACGAAAATAATTTATTTGTAAATTTTCTTCGATAGCTTTCTTTTTTGCATAAGATATTGAGCGTTGTGATATATCAATTCCGGTAACTAAATATCCTTTTTTTGATAATAATGAAGCATATAAGCCTGGTCCACAGCCTAAATCTAATATCTTGGCTTCTTTTGCTAGTTTAGATTCTATCCATTTGATTGTCTTCTTTATAGTATTAATATTTCTACTAGCTCCATTACTATTTAAATCAAGATGAGCAGTTAACATATTCTTAGATATATATTCATCAGTCCAGATAAAATTATTGCTTCTTTGATACATTTGTAAATTACTAAATACCATGTATTATCACTCTTTTCTAGGTGGGATTTTGTTCATATTTGATTTTAATCACTAGAAAATTTATTATTATATTAATTATACCATTTTTTCATTTGGTTTTCACACACTTTGACGTTAGACAAAACCCCTGAGGCTTAAATTCTACACTAAAAAGAAAGAGGAGAATATTATTCATCTTCCTCGCAAAAAGACTTAGCTTGTCTGGAAATTTTAAAATACATAAGACACTAATTTATATTCAATTGAATAATCTATTAATAATAAATTTTACAGGAGGAAATACAATGGGATATTATGTTACAACAAAATCAAAGGTAAAAATATATGTACAGGATATTAATCCCAGAGCTAATAAGATAATCTTATTTTTACACGGTTGGCCCGGAAGTCACAGACTATTCGAATATCAATATGACCAGCTTCCAAAGATGGGATATAGGTGTATAGGAATAGATACAAGAGGGTTTGGCGATTCGGATAAGCCTTTTTGGGGTTATGATTATGACACTCTGGCTGATGATGTCAGGTGTGTAGTAGATGAACTAGGATTATATAATTTTACTTTAGCAGGTCATTCCACTGGAGGGGCAATAGCTGTTAGATATATGGGACGGCATAAAGGCTATGGTGTATCCAAACTAGCACTTTTTGCTGCAGCAGCACCCAGTCTTATCAGGCGCCCTAACTTTACTTATGGTTTACCAGAAGAAACAGTTCTGCAAATTATACAGGACACCTATACAGACCGACCAGAAATGCTGAGGAATTTTGCTAATATGTTTTTCTTTCAACATACCTCAGCAGCCTTTTTAGACTGGTTTTTCCAGTTAGGATTACAGGCAGCAGGTTGGGCAACGGCAGCTGTTGCAAATACCTGGATAAAAGAAGTACTGTTTGCTGATCTGGAAAAAATAAATATTCCAACATTAATTATTCACGGTATTCATGACCAGGTTGTTCCTTTCCAATTAGGTGAGATACAGCAGAAAATGATTAGAAATTCTAAACTTGTACCATTTGAATACAGTGGACATGGTTCATTCTATGATCAGAAAGATGAATTTAATAAAGTATTGATTAAATTCATTGAGAGTCATGTCTACTGATTTTATTTTTTTCCTTGTGACAAAAAACATTATAGATGAAGATAAATTTAATGATGCATTAGCTATTTAATAAAAAACTTGCTAATTGGACCGATATTCTAGCTAAAAATATGGAGGAAGAAGAAATAAATACAATAATTGAAAGACTAAAAACGATGTCCCAAAATGCTCTTTCAGTAACGAAAGGAGAAAACTATGAGTAAAATTGAAAACAAAGATAACAATAAAATTAAGCTGACAATCCTATCATTATCTTTAATAACTGTTATGTCTGGTGCTGCTGTTTCACCTGCTTTAGGACCAATTGCTAACTATTTTCATAATGCCGCTCCTTTATTGATTAAATTAATAATAACCATACCTTCATTATTTATTATTTTAACTTCATTATTGTTTAGTTTAATTGCTAATAAATTTTCAACAAAATCAATAGCTATCCTGGGTCTGATTTTATATATTGTAGGAGGTTGCTGTGCTGGTCTGGTTAACAATATCTATTTATTATTAGTTTTTCGTATAATTTTAGGAATAGGTGTTGGCTTAATAATGCCTTTATCAACCGGCTTAATCTCTTATTTATTTGATAAAAATGAGCAGTCAACTTTAATGGGTTATTCTTCGGCGATGAATAATATAGGGGGAGTTATTGCTCTGGCTGTTTCAGGTTTGCTGGTTGCTATAAATTGGCGTTATAGTTTTATTGTTTATTTATTAGGTTTACTGGTAATGGTGATGGTTATTATCTTTTTGCCAGCTGTAAACATCAAAAGCTCCAGGAGTAGTCTGGATAAAAGCAGTACTCTTAAAATTTTGCCACATATCTCTGCTATGTTTATAGTAATGTTAATTTTCTATGCCCTGCCTGCTAATTTTTCCATAATAATGACTAAACAGAGACTGATACCAACTTCTTTAATCGGAGTTTTAATGTCGATTCAAAATATATTCGCTTTTCTGGCCGGGATGATCTTAAGTAAGATTATTAAGAAATTTGCTGATAAGACAAAATATCTGGCAATTTTTATGCTATTTTTAGGATATTTAATCTTAAGTTTCACCAACAACGTCTATGCTATCATTCTTGCTTTACTGGCTATTGGAATTGGCTTTGGGATAATAGTACCACTGCTAAATTTACAAATCTCTTTGAATATTGTGAAGGAAAAAGCGCCTGCTGCCATGGCTTTGATGGTTTCAATGCTATATTTAGGTCAGTTTCTTTCCCCAATAATCTTAGATCTTATAAAAAATATATTCAATTTACAGGATATCAAAGCGCCATTTTTTATTGCGACAATAATTTCCATGATTTTTTTATTCTGCTTAAAGAAAATACCTGTTCAATATACTAAATTAGAAAACTAATTTAGCATATATTAGGTAAAATAATGTTTTGCTTACTAATAAATCCGACTTGCTTAACTTATTTAAAAAAACAAAAAACTAAACGGCCTTTAGCCCAATGAAATTTAGGACTTTGACCGCTTGCATCTGAATTTACTATTTTATCTGATTAACCCTTAACAAACCATGTGGGGCCCGGCGAAGAAGCAGGCTGATTCGAGCACAATTATAAATATACAGCATCTTTTTTAGCAATACGCTTAATAGGAAGGCCTGAATACATTAATTTAATAAAGAGTAATGATTCAAGTAACTGTATAGCTCATTTTTAATCACTAATAGCCTTCTTATACTGGCCAGGAGTAATCCCGTATCTCTCCTTAAAACGACGGTTCATATGGCTTTGGTCTGAAAAACCAGCCATTACTGCTACTTTAGATAAAGATATGTCCTTATTTATTATCTTTTTAGCTATTTCAACCCTACGCTGATTTAAATAATTATGGGGCGTTAATCCGGTTGTTTTTCTAAACAATCTGGAAAAATAATAAGGAGATAAATTTATTTCTTCCGCTATATCATCCAGTAATATATTTCTGTGGGCATTACTATCAATGTATTCACAGGCTCTTTTTATTAAAAAATTATCTTTTTTAATGCTGACCGGATTTTTAGACAATTCTCCATACCTCAATAATAAGCCTGCAATCGCATCGTAAAACTTTGTGTGGACTTCCAGGAAATTATTATTTCCCTCATTTATTGCCCTGAATAAATCTACTAATTTATATGAAAGCTGGTTGTCATAATGAACTGTCTCATTAAAATGAAAATAACTAAAACTATTACCATACATTTCCCGCACAGTTTTATTAATTATCTCAGCATCAATATAAACTATCTGATACTCTAAACCGGATTTTAATTCTGAATAGCCGTCATGAACTTCTCCAGGATTTATAGTAATTATACCGTTCTTAGAGACTTTATATAAATGACCTTCACAATGAAAACTTTGAATCCCCCTTCTGGTTATGGCAATGGCATATTCCTTATGGCTATGTTTTTTATAAGTAAAATCATACATTTGGGCTTCCAGTAAAGAAACCCCTGTTAGCGCCTTTATTTCCAAAAAGTTAAACATTTTTTCACTGGCTCCTTTGTTCATTGTAAACTTCCCTGATAACATTATAACAAAATATTATTCTAAACAAAATTATAGGACTTAAAATACATATTCCCATAATATAGATACAGCTACTAATAACAAAATTACGGACATAACTTTGTTGAAAACAGAAAAAAATACCCTCTTTTTAATAAAGCTGCTTAAAAATTTTCCAATTAAAGAATAAGTAAAAGGAGCAAAAAAAGCAAGTACTCCAATTATAAATGAGATAATGAAAATATTAAAGCCCTTAATATTATTACTGGGAAAATAAACTGTAGCAATTGGTAAAGTTGCTAATATGGCCTTTGGATTGAATACCTGTATTACAAACCCGTTTTCAAAACCCAAAATTGCCTCTTTAGAATCACCCTCAACTTTATTATTGTGAGTCCACAGCTTAAAGGCTAAATACAAAATATAAATAGAACCAGCGATACTAAAATATATCAAATAATCCTCTTTTATGACCTTTTCTCCACCTATACCAAATAAAAAACAGTAAATAAACATTGATAATCCAACACCCATAAAAAATCCTATAGATTTATTTATTCTATCGTTCAAACCAATATTAATTCCCAATAAATTAACAGGCCCTGGTGAATACATAACCCCTAATACATATAAAAACATTGAAACCATATAAATTATCCCCCTTCTTTATACTAATAAATATTTGTAATATAGTCATATTTAATTTTAAAGATATGATTATAATTATTATATATAACATAATAGCTTTTTTCTTGAATAAAATTGCTTTATATTACTTTTTTACATAACAAAAACAGACCCCATCATTTAAGATAGGGCCTGTATTCTTAAAATTCACATTATTAGTTGGTAAATTTAGTTAATACATCCATTAGTTCATTAATAATTGCATCGCCTTCTTCATTTTTGATAGCTCGCTGTACGCATCCATGTGTGTGTCTATCAAGAATTTTAAGACCAACTTTTTTCAAGGCCCCTCTGACCGCATTAATCTGGGTTAAGATATCCACACAATACTTATCCTCATCAATCATTCTTTGAATACCCCGTACCTGACCTTCTATTTTTTTTAGTCTCATATCTAAATCTTTTTTATCTGGTTCACATAATGAATTCATATAAATCCTCCCTCAAAATTCTTATACTCTATACCCTAATAAGACATTTTAACCCTACTTTAGTTTAAAATTATCAATATGGTCAGTCTTGTTCATAACTAGGTTTAACATCAACCCTGCGCAGCATATTGGCATTAGTAATTACACTGATAGAACTGGTAGCCATTGCTATTTCTGCTATAACTGGATGTAGTAACCCTAATATAGCAAATGGAATAGCTATAGTATTGTAGATAAAGGCCCAAAAGAGATTTTGTTTTATTTTCCTGAAAGTCGCTCTGGAGAGTTTTACAGCTGTAATAACCGCCGATAAATCCCCGCGAACCAAGGTAATATCTGATGATTCAATGGCGATATCTGTTCCAGTACCAATAGCTATACCAACATTGGCCTGGGTTAAAGCTGGGGCATCATTGATACCATCCCCAACCATCGCAATTATACCAAACTCATCCTGTAGTTTCATTACCTCATCTACTTTACCATCAGGAAGAACCTCTGCTACAACATGATCAATGCCCACTTCTTTGGCAATTGCCTTTGCTGTTCTTTCATTATCACCAGTAATCATTGCGGTCTCCAATCCTAATTTCTTTAATTCATGAATAGCATTTACTGAATCTTCTTTCAAAGCATCAGCTACCGCAACTATACCCAGCAGCTTATCTTCAGAGGCCACTAGCATAGCAGTCTTGGCTTCTTCCTCCAGACGTACCATCTCATTTTCTAATTCACCTGGATCTATCCCTGTTTCTTCCATTAGCCTACGGCTCCCTACCAGTATATCCTTACCGTCAATTTTGGCTTTAACACCTTTACCCGTCACAGCTCCAAAGTCTTCTATGGCTTTAAGCTCCAGCTCTCTGTCTCTAGCACCATTTACTATTGCTACCCCAAGGGGGTGTTCAGAGCCTGATTCAACACTGGCTGCCAGTTGAAGTAGTTCTTCTTCACTGCTTCCATTGACAGTTACCAAATCAGTAACCTCAGGTTTACCTTTTGTTATAGTACCTGTTTTATCAAAAACAATAGTATGGACATCCTTCATTATTTGAATTGCCTCACCTTTACGGATTAAGACCCCATTTTCTGCACCTATTCCACTACCTACCATCAGGGCTGTTGGTGTCGCCAGTCCTAGAGCACAGGGACAGGCAATAACTAATACCGCAATAGTTGCAAAGATAGCCAGAGTAAATACCCCTAATGTTGGATTAACCCAGGGTAAAAAGCTTTGCGCCCAGAATCCAACACTGCGGAATATATCCGGGAATAACAGCCATAGTATAAATGTTACTGCAGCAATAATCAAAACCGTTGGCACAAATATCCCCGTGATTCTATCAGCAAACTCCTGAATAGGAACCTTGGTTCCCTGTGCTTCTTCTACCATTTTAACTACCTGTGATAAGAATGTGTCTTTACCTACTTTAGTAGCTTTTACTTTTATCATACCGTTTTGATTTACTGTGGCACCAATTACTTCATCACCAATAGTTCTTTCAATAGGCATTGATTCACCAGTAGCCATTGATTCATCGACTGTAGTCTTACCTTCTACTATTTCACCATCCGTAGGAATTTTCTCGCCAGGCTTGATTAACATAATATTACCTGGTTGGACATCCTCTATTGCTACTTCTTTTTCTTCACCATCTACAATAATAGTAGCTGTCTTAGCTCCCAGTTCAAGTAACTTTTTAATTGCCTGGGAAGCACGGCCTTTGGCTGTTTCTTCAATATACCTACCTGTCAAATGAAAGGCCATAATCATCGCTGAAACACCTGCATAATTGGCAATTGGTGTAAAGAATACTGCCGGACCAGTAAGAAAAGCTGCTCCTGTTCCTATTGCTATTAGTACATCCATATTGGCGCTACCGTGACTTACTGCTCTATAAGCGGTTATAAAAGTTTTTCTCCCATATATAAACAAAGGTGGAATTGCTAATATTATCATACCCAAATCAAATATTACCATATTGGGCCAGGCTATACCCCAGACCATTTCAGGAATCATCCAGAGAATGATGGGTATTGTAAAAACCCAGGTGCCCCACATTTTATTTTGGGCATCTTGAACCTTCTTTAAATCCTTTTCTTCATCACTACTAGTAGTTTCATCACCTTCAAAACCCACAACCTCATACCCAGTTGCAGTTACAATCTCATTAAAATCCTCTCTCGAGAGTACAGAAGGGTCATATTCTACTGTGCCTTTTTCTGAGGCAATATTCACACCGGCCTCATATACCCCATCTGTTTTATTTAAGGCTTTTTCGACTGCCGCGGCACAACTGGCACAGGTCATACCACCAATCTTAAGTATCACTTTTTCTCTTTCTTCTTTTACATCATACCCTGTTGCCCGTACTATTTCAGCTAATTTTCTCTCATCTATTATAGATGATTCATATTCTACATAGGCTTTTTCAGCTGCAAAATTCACCTGTGCCTGATGAACCCCTTTAGCCTTATTTAAAGCCTTTTCTACGGTCTGAGCACAGCTGGCACAACTCATACCCTCTAATCTTAATGTTACTTTCTTTAAATCTATTCCTTTGCCTGCCATTATCTTACACCTCCGTATATGTTATCACAAATCATTATATACTTGGTACCCCTATGAGGTATCATGTGTACACAATATACCATTTTTATTTTAGTTTGTCAAGTAAATATAAACAGCAGCCAGGCTGTACCACAAAATAGATATAAACGGGGCTATATATAGATATATAGCCCATAATTAAGTGTAAAGTAGTAAACCGATATCATCTGTATTTCCTATAGTCCATATTATCTCCTTTATGGTCTATAGACTGGAACTAAGGGAATCCATCCTTTTACCTTACCATACCTTATTAAATTATTTAACAAATTTATTTCATCAAATAAAAGCTCTCTAAAGAAAGTTTCCAAATTATCATTTATAACCAATTCTTGCAGGGCAAAACCATGAACAACCGCAGTATTTTCCATATTATATAATAAAATATTAAATATGAAATCATCGCTAAATTCATTCTTACTTTCAGAATCAGGAATGTTTTCAGAAAATTTAGCAGGTAATGTTACACCATGAGTGAGCAAAATTTCTTCTATTACTCCTGCCTGTTTTTTTAATAATTTTAGACCTGTATTAAGAATTATTTTAAATTCCTTGTCTACAACCTGATTTATATAGACTTTAGTTTGATATATATTTATATATCTAAAATATAAATGATGCCATAACTCCCAAATTTCATTAGCTGCAACAATTTCATTAGTTTTTGTTACAGGATATAGAGGAGGATTTTCTAACCAACCCTTTGGTTTCATATAATCTACTAACATAAAGAAAAGATTAACATTTTCTTTAGTAATTTTCATCAATAATTCTCTAAATTCATCATTAAATAATGTATCATAAAAAGATTTCATACATCTTGAAACAGCAAATTGTAAAAAAGTATAAACAACCTCTGCTACATCCTGATCCCTTAATATATCTGAGTTCCCAGATGCTGATACTCCAGTCTTATTAGGTTGGGGACTTTTTATAGAATATTTATTAAGTTCTTTTTCAAGTTGATTTACTTGTTTTTGAAAGGTTTTGTATATCTTATCAATTATTAATTTAAAATCTTTATCATGAACAAAATTAGAAAGTAATTGAATATGATTTAGTGTCACATATCTTAATTTTGCTTTTGCCCAAATACGGTGAACCTCCGCTACACTAAGTTGAGATTGTTTCTCACTTTTTTTCTGCTTGCTAAATAACATTATCATTTCTCCTTATTTTTAGTCTTTATCAATAGTATCATCATACTATTATTTGTTTATACAGAGGGACACATAATACTTAATCCAGTAGTTTACTAGACCAGTTATTAATTCAACTGCCCGCCTGGGTTCAAAAATAGCCATTAAACATGGCAGCAAGATCATTAAACCTATCTTTGTAACCATTTCAATGGCCATGGTAGTAAATTTATTAACTTTTAAAGCTGCTCTAGCTGGCTTTCTATTCTGGCAATCTCCTCTGCATCTCTGGCTTGTTCAAGCCGGGCTATCAATTCTGCCCTTTTCATTTTTATTAATTCATCTTCTAATTCCAGGCCAACTTTAAACTCTCCTTGTTTATATTTAAGAAAATCATTGTAGTTCCCCTGAAAACATTCCAGGCCATTATTACTTAATTCCCAGATTTCATTTGCAATCTTTCTGGCAAAATACCTATCATGAGTGACAATCAGGAAAGAGCCCGGGTATTCCTTAAGTGCTGCTTCTATCCTTTCCCGGGAGACTATATCAAGGTGATTTAAAGGTTCATCAAGAAGTAAAAAATTAGCTTTACTCAGTAATAGAATTGTAAAAGCTACCCTGACCCTTTCTCCAATACTGAGATCACCTATTTTCTTAAAAACATCTTCACCTTTAAAAAGCATGGAACCCAGAAATGTCCTAATTAGCTCCTCTGACCTATCAGGTAGTTTCTCCTGTAATTCTTTTAGAACTGTATCTTGACCATGGAGATCGGCCATTTTTTGTGAAAAATACCCTATTTCTAAAGCACCGGTTCGAAATATCTCACCAGTAGTAGGTTTTTGCTGACCGAGAATCAATTTTAACAATATAGTCTTTCCGATACCATTTTTACCTAAGAGAGCAATTTTACTCCCTCTGGAGATAGTAAAATTCAGGTCCTTAAAGACCGGTTCTGATTGAAAACTTTTGCCTACCCCTTTACCCTGAATCATAATTTGACTGTGTAATTCTCTATTCTCAAACTCAGGATTTATTTCTTTATATTCAAATGGTTTTTCTTTTTTATCGAGTTGTTCCAGCTGCATTTTTAAACTCTTAGTTTTTTGGGCCATACGACCTGCCCTTTTCTTATCTATTCCTTTTAACATTTTCGCAAAAGAATCTGTCTTTTTCCTTCCCTTATCACCCTTATTAACAAACTGCTGCTGTTTTTGTATTGCCGCTTTTAAACTTTTTTTCTCTGCCTGATATTTTTGATATTCTCTTTTTTCCCTTTCCAGTTCTACTTCCCTCTGTTTCTGGTAATCACTATAATTACCTGTATATTCTTTAAGTTCCGCGTCTTCTAATTCCCAGACTTCTTTTACTACCTGATCCAGAAAATACCTATCATGGGAGACCAGTATTATTCCACCCTTGAATTTATTTAAGAAATTAGCTAACCAGTCCCTGGCCTCAATATCCAGGTGATTGGTAGGTTCATCGAGTATTAATAAGGCCGGTTCTTTAATTAACAACCTTATTAACTGGAGTTTAGTCTGTTCACCACCACTACAATTTCCAATCTGCCGGTCCAGAAAATCTGTTTCAAAGCCAAACTCTTTCATCAAACGGAGAAAACTACCGTAATCATAGCTTACCTCTGTGAAAAACTCTTCCACAGTCTGAGCTGCCGGGTAATTATAATACTGGGGTAGATAACCCACCCTGGTATTTATAATAATCTGACCTTGATACTCCTTATCCTGACCACTAATTATTTTTAATAAGGTCGATTTCCCTGTTCCATTACGTCCAACAAAACCAACTTTATCTCCTTGATATATGTTAAAAGATATATCCTTTAATAATTGTCTGGCACCTATCCATTTATTCACTTCTTTAGTTTCTATTAATAACATAAAAATCTCTCCTTTTTAGCCGTATTCACACCAGGATATACTGGTTGGTTAGAATACTGACCAGAAAGCAGAGATCACCAATAGTTTATTATTTGTAAATATATGGAAATATATAGTTTCAATACTCTAACCAACCTAATTAAATAATTTTAAGTTACTGAATGGTTAAAGTACTGATACGCATGATTTTAAGTAAATTTCACCCTTTCTTAAATTTCTCATTTAAAAGTCTGTTCGAAAATTTCAGCTAAATATCCCCTGTTTTCGAACAGTGCCCTTTAAGTTTAACATATATATATTAATTTAACAAGTTCCTCTACTGCTTCAATATCCCAATAAGCTGATTAGCGGATACCTGATTTAAAAAGGACTTATCAAATAGTATTTCCACTTTATTTTCCTCTGTATTAAATAATTTAAACAATACTTCTTTTTCCTTATCAAACTGAGCCGTCACTGCTGTCGTTAATACTAACAAGATTATAAATGTCACAACAATGCGTTTAATCATATCGACCATCCCCTAATATTATTTAATTCCTATAAAAGTGCTTGAAATATAAGAATTGTGTATCCTGTAAGGACAAAATCATTTGAGTTCAATCAAGAGAAAATTCATTATCGGCATAATCTTCCCAAACAAATTGCCATTCTCCAATGTCAAAAACTCTTTCTCCATATCAGTTGAATTGATGTGTTCAACAATAGCATAGCCATTCTCAGAGACAAATGATTCAATTTTATCAGTCTCTATCCCAAATTTTATTTCCTCTTCCTTGATTCCTGTGTTTATTAAGTCACTTTCGCTGCTTATTGTTTGAAAGTCAAAGCAGACTCTGCTCCCTATAATCGTATTCTCTCTAATCTTTTTCATCGTTTTTATCACTGTCCTTTCAGACAGATAGAACGTAACACCCTCCCAAATAAATAATGTCTTTTCTTGAGCATCATAGCCACTCTCATAAATCTTTTTAAATAATTCGTCTTTTTCAAAATTTACTGCCACATATCTTATGTTCTTGCTTATCTCGATTCCGAACTTATGCAGCAGCGAAATCTTATATTCCTGTGTTGGTTTAGCATCAACTTCAAATATTTTTGTATTTCGGAGTAAAGCATTTAATCTATATGCTCTACTATCATATCCCGCACCTAGAAACACCACTTGAACAGTATCATTTTTTACAGCATCAAGAAGAACTCTGTCTATATATTTAGTTCTTGAAATCACATATTCATAAAGGCCTTTTGGAATTTGTGCTTTTATCTTTTCCCTTTCTCTCTTTTCTTTCAAAACTGTTTTTCTTTCTTCAGGTAAAAAACATTCTGCAATATTATCATTACTCCTAATCCTTTCTTCTTCCTCATAATTTGATAAAGCCCGCAGGGAGGCCGTTATCATTGCTGTTTCTGATGCCCTTTCTTCCATTTTCATTTGGTTTTCCTCCTTTTTTTAATATGAATAAGTATTGGTAAGAAGACTCTATATAGATTCTAACTATTACTTAATGAAACATCTCTTTTTTACATTACCATATATAGTTATAAGGTGCAATTAAGATATTTAACTTACTAATATCATCTCTGCAAGTTTAAGCATATTATCCTGTCGTATTAACTGTCCAGTTCTCTATATTTTTAATTGTAGTTTCCCTCTTTTTTAATGGATTTTTAAATTCAAGTCTATCAATAATATTATTTTTCCCTATTAATTCTTCTATATGATCAAAAACTTTACCAGCCTGGCCCTGATATGTGCAAAATAATACAACATTTTTACCCTCAATTTGATTATCCGTCAGCAAACTCCTGATAGGTGGGGTCATACTACTAGCCCAGACAGGGGAACCAATTACTATTTGATCATAATCTGCTAAATTTACTTCTATAGGTTGAATAGCTACTTTAATTTTAAATAATGACTGAAAACCACCTATAATATATTTCACAAATCCTTTAGGATAACCTTTAATAGGCTCGAGCATAACAATATCTGCATCTAGTTTTTCTGCCAATTTTTTAGCTACAAAATCAGTATTACCATTTAATGAATAGTATAAAACAAGATTTTTCATGATTTTTCTACCTCCTAATTTTATTTTAGATAATATAGTTCTACTTATCTTAATTTCCACCTGCTTAATAAAAATATCTGAACCTCATTACTTATATGGTATAAGGGGTTAGGGTTGAAAAGTTGTAAAATTAAAGAATAATCATCTGAATCTTAAGATTTTATCCTTATTATTTTTATAATTCTCATTATTCCATAACCCATTAATACTAATGCGACTAACATGTTAGCTATTTGAACAATCAATGGGAAAATTGACGATTTTAATATTGTTATAATAAGTATAGAAAAACTCAGGAAAAGTGGAGTAACAAATCCTGCTGATAATCCAGATGCTATTAACTCTTTTTTTTAAAGAATACAAATTGACCGTAAAAAATGAAGGAACATTTAAAGGTGATCTAGCTGTTTATCAAAAACAACCTGATTTAGAAGAAATGGGTGCTATGAGGCTTGCCTGGTTCACAAAGGGATCTAATCCAAACACTGAAGTGGAATTCGGCTGGAATGTTAATTATAATTTTGTATGGTCAGAAGAAGGGGATTTAAAGCCAGAAGTCATTTTTAAAGCAACACAAATTGTGGATACAGATATTAAAGCAAATAATAAAAAATAGAGCTGGATAAAAATAAATATAGTTACTTATTTAAAAATCAAGTTACTGATTCAATACACTCCGGGGAGTTAATTATAGAAGAAAGTGGATTAATCCCAGGTGAAGAGGCTTCTGTTGGTATAGGTATGTCAGGTTTTGGAAGTATTTTGGATGATAACTAGTTCAGTCGTCGTGATAATCAACTTTAGTTCAAGATCCATGCTTTCGCAAAACAGAACCTGTGTATTTACTAGCAGAAACCAGACAAAGTAAATAGCCTACTAATTCACTTCCTTCTTCTACCGCATTTTTCACTACCCGGACATATGCTGTACCTAATAAATTACGCCATAGTATTTTCATGCCCATCAGTCTGGCAAAACTAAAAATCAATATCAGGCCGCAAACCATAATATAATAACTATCACTCTTACAAAAGTCATTTAATCCGTATATAACACTTTCATAATATTTAATAGCTAAAAAAAGGCAACCTAAAACAACGGCAAGTACAAAATAAAACCACGAAATGGAGATTTTATCGGTTAGAAAATCCATTTCCCTAATTAACAAACAGGCAAAAAAACCCGCTATGACGAGCATACCATATTTTAATTTGGGGCATAGCCAAGCAATATAAATAAATAGGCTTATAATTATGCCCAAAATTAATTCTTGAGCAATTTCAGTAAGGGAATTTTCCGTAATAAAATTTTTTAAAACAAGGAGGTCTATAAAAAAGACTTGCAAGATTACAGTAACAAACAACAAAATACCAAAAAACTCGACAATTCGCTTTTTTATGTAAGAACCATTCATAACAACACCAGCTTTAACATAATAATATTTATAAATAGCTATTTTATTACCATTGATTTTAAATGATTAAGCTTGACTAATGAAGCAATGATGAGATATTCAAGAAAACATCTCCTCAAAAATTCAGCTTTAATTTCATACTTCAGTACCTAAGCCACACAATAATATTAAACTGTTATTTAATATACCACCATCAGAACGAACTGTCAAGTTGAATTTATCTAAGGTTCTTGTCAAACTTTGGTGAGGTTTACAACATAGCTTCTAAGATTGTTTCATCCGTCTTTTTCATGCCATTTCCCCCTATATGACCTATAACATCAATTGTTTTTTCAATATCATTCTGAATGATTCCATCACCTACTTGAATAGTTTGATTAGACATTGTCAAATCATGAGCCATTATGGCAGCATCAACAGCTGAAGCAATCTTAGCAGCACATGAAGGTTTTGCACCATCACAAATTATCCCTGAAACATTTCCTAATGTATTTATTATTGTAGAAGATATTTGTTCATATGTTCCATTGTATAAATAGGTGATAGCTGCCCCACTTCCACATGCAGCACTAACAGCACCACAAAAAGCGGATAATCTACCGATTTTTTCTTTTATATGTATTGCAATAAGATTACTAATTATTAAAGCTCGTATTAAAACTTCTTTTTCAACTTTTAAATATTTCGCATATTCTATAACTGGTAAAGAAGTAGTAATACCTTGATTACCACTGCCAGAATTAATAACAGCTGGTAGAAGACAGCCATTCATTCGAGCATCTGACCCGGCGGCTGCAAAGGCTTTGGCTCTTGTTTTGATATTATCTCCTCTATACTTTATTAGATTTAAGCCAATATTCATTCCATATTTATTAGTAAGTCCCGCTTTAGAAATTTTACTGTTTAAATCTATTTGTCTTTCAATAATCTTCTCCACCTCTTTAATAGAAACAGTATCAGCAAATTGTATTATTTTCTTTACTGTTAATGGTGAACATTCTATACTGTTATTATTATTCTTTTTGATAAATGGTTTGTTAAAAATTATTTTACCATTATTTTTTATCTTAATAATATTTGTATGGGTTTCGATAAGCTCAACTAATGCTGTATCAGTCTTTGACCTTACAGATACAATAATATGCAAATCAGCTTTACTTTTTAACAACTTTACTGAACAGTAGTTTGTTTTGAGTAACCTTTTTGTTTCTTTTATATCTTCTTCGGCTACATTACTTAGTACTTCTAATTTTTTTTCCGCTTTTCCACCAATTACCCCGATTACCGCAGCAGCCTTAATTCCTTTGAGATTGCCTGAATTTGGAACAATTACTCCTTTAACATTTTTGAAAATATTTCCACTACACTTGACTTCAACCTCTATAGGCTCTTGGTTTAAAACTTCCCTTGCTTTAGCAGCAGCATAAGCAATAGCAATTGGCTCTGTACATCCTAATGCTGGTATAAGTTCTTCTTTTAAAATATTAATATAATCTCCTATTTCTCTCTCTTTAAGACTCATTTCACCCTCCCCATTGCAAGTATATGTACCTTAAATTTTCTGCATCAAAATAAAATTTTCTTCATTGCATAAATATCTTCTACTAAAAGATCTTCAGCTAGTTGATAATCTTTGTCTTCTATAGCTTTGAGTAAGTTTAAATGTGATCGGACATTTTCTTCGAAAATTTTATTATTTTTCGCCCATATTTTTGAATAAAATTGTATAGCTCCCCTTGTACAAAAACTTAAAATAGATTTAATTGTATCATACATCCACTTATTATCACTATAACTACATAATAAAAGATGAAATCCAATATTTCTTTTCCAATGTTTCAATGCATCATGTTCATCTCTAATTTTAACAGTTTGATCAATATAATTATTAAGTTCGTTTAAAATTTCATTATTAATAATTTTTATTGTTTTTCTTAATGATGATATTTCAATTATTTCTCTAAGTTCAATTGCATCATATAATTCTTTAGGCACAATTTGAGCTATTTGATAACCTTTTCGAGGAATGCTTATTAAAACTTGATCATTACATAGCTCAATTAAAGCTTCACGTACCGGCGATTTGCTTACTTCATATTTTTCTGTTAATTCTTTTTCTGTTAAAATAGTTTGTATTGTATATTTGCCACGGACAATATCATTATATATGCTATTATATATCTTTTTTTTGAGATTCTTAGTTATTTTTTTGGCCATAATATATTACCACACCACTTTCTTTTATTTTTATTTTTTTAAAACCTCAAAGCTTAATAAACAACATCATTTAATTGAATCTTAGCCTTTAACCGCACCAGCACTTATACCAGATTTTAAAAACCTTTGTAGAAATATATAAACAACTACCACTGGTATTATTGCAAAGGTCGTTCCAGCCATAATAACAGGCCAAGGTGTTGAAAGGCCATCACTAACTGGCAATAGGGATATCGACACCATTAATGTATGTTTTACAGTGGAACGCAAAAAAATCAATGGCCAAAAGAAATCATTCCAACGAGCAATAACCGTTAATAGTGTCCAAGTAGCTAATGCTGGCTTAATCATTGGAACAATAATTTTTAGATAAATTCCAAACTCACTACTTCCATCAATTCGGGCTGATTCAATTACTTCAGTAGGTATATTTATTATATATTGCCTCATGTAAAAAATACCAATCGCTGTAGCAGCCTTAGGAATTATAACTGACCATAAACTGTTTATTAAATGTAATCTTCTCATGATAATAAATAACGGTATTGATCCAACTTCCGGTGGAACAAGTAATGTTGCAACAATAAAGTAGAATAAAAAATCTCTCCCTGGAAATTGATATTTTGCAAATCCATAACCTGCTAAAGAACAAAAGAATAATGTGGTAATTGTCCCCATTACTGTTGTGAAAATACTATTGTATAAACTACTTAAAATAGGAATCACTTCAAATACATTCTTGAAATTTTTTAATGTAGGATTATTAATCCAAAGAGAATTAAATCCACTAATACTTTCACCAGTTCCTTTAAATGCTATAATACACATCCAAATTATTGGAAACAAACTAATAAAAGTAATAACCCCTAATAAAATATATACTATAATATTACCCTTTCTTGCCTTTATATATCCCATAGTTTGAGCCTCCCTTAAATCTCAGAATTCTTTCTCATCAAGATAAATTGAACTACTGATACAATTGCTAAAATGATAATCAAAACAACTCCTATGGCTGATGCATATCCCATTTTAAATGCTGTAAAGCCTGATTGATACATATATTGAAAAAGTGACATATTTGATGTACTTGGCCCTTTCAAAATATACGATTCATTAAAAATTTTCCATGAATTAACTGTTAAGATAATAAAACAAAAAAACAAAATATCAGTTAAGTTAGGTAATGTAATTTTAAAAAATTGTTGTATTTTATTTGCACCATCTATTCGAGCTGCTTCATAATATTCCTCAGGAATATTCAGTAATCCAGACAAGATTATTAGTGTAAACCAGGGAGTATTACGCCATATGTTAAGTATAATTACTGGTATCTTAGAATACTTAACCGTTGTTAACCAGCCAATTTTATTTATACCAAATAAACTGATTACTTCATTAATAATTCCTATGTTCTTATCAAAAAGCATACTAAAGATTATTCCAATAGCAATTGCTGCCGAAACATTCGGTAAAAAAGTGACAACTTTAAAAAAACCTTTTCCTTTTAAATTATTGTAATTTAACAAAGAGGCTATACCTAATGACAGAATAATAATAAAAATAACACCAGTTACCCAATAAACTACTGTATTGAAGAAGGCATCAGTAAACATATAGTCATTCAATAAAAGATTGTAATTATTTAAACCAATAAAAACTGGTTGTTTAATCCCATTCCATTTTGTTAAACTTACCCAAACCGTCCATACAATCGGATATAATTGAAATATCGAAAATAAAATAAAAAATGGAAGAATAAATAAATAAGGAACTTTGTGTTTTCTTAATGTATTTATTAATCTCATGCTAACCCTCCCCAAGAAAGTAAAAATCTATATTACAGGGTTTTAAAATAAAACCCTGTAATATTTATTTTATATCTTACTTAATAACTTCTACTTTTCCAATTTTATTTCTTAAGTTTTCACCCATAGCTTTAATAGCTTCATCTATAGTTTGAACTCCAGCCACATATTTTTCTAGTTCATTACTTATTATAATATCGGCCTCTGCATCTTGTGCTGTTACTACCAGATTAGGCGCTCCATTTCTTAAAGCTATTTTTTCCATTTTCCTAAAAGACTGACCACCATAAAAAATAGATGGTTCTTCCCAAAATTCATCTTTCAACATCTCTACAGAAATGGGATTAGCATAAGGGGCATCGAGTCTTACCATTGACCTTACCCATTTTTCCTTGTGTTCTATATCAAAAGTGAAATCATACCACATTTTTTTAATTAAACCACTATACACAGCGTTCGGTTTATCTACAATTGCAATATATTGTGATACTGGTGCCCCCCTAAGATTAATACTTTTAAAGACGGGAGCAGGCATTACTCTCCAATCGCCTAATGTCTCTGTACAATTTTTCCTTAAAAATTCATCCCAAAATGCACCTATATAAAATGTTGCAATTTCACCATTATTAACTGCATCATATAGTGCCGGTTGAAAAATTGCTGTTTTTAACAACAATCCCTCAGAATACATCGTATCTAAGGCTTCAAATGCTAATCTAGCACCGGGATCTGTATCAATAATAGGATAACCATTATCATCCCAAATTTTAGCCTTAGCTTGTGGCATTAAACCCCTCCTGCCATAATATCTCCAAGTCCTACTCCCTGGATCAATATATGACAGATAAACCTTACCATTACTTTTTTCTTTTAATTCTCTACCAACTTCGATATATCCTTCTATTGTATTCATTCGCTCAGGGTCAATATTATACTCATTAAATATCTTTTGATTATAATAGAGCATTTGTGGTCTTACTGACTCTGGCAGAGCATAAATTGAGCCATTGATTGTTGCATCATTTGCAGCATTATCAACTAATTTATCTGTTAGCGAAGATACAAAATCAGTTACGTCCTGTACTAGTCCTCCATCTGCTAAGTTAACTAAATTGACTGGGTCAATATAAAATGCATCTGGTAAATCATCATATGCTCCTGCAACATAACTCATTGTCAGTTTTTCTCTAACATCTGCTGCCCCTTCTGTCTGTACAATATCGATACTTACCTTTGGGGCAATATCCCTATTTCTTTCTAACCATGGACGGTAATACTTAAGAAAATATTGGGGTTGGCCATAACCATATATTTCAATTGTTCCTTCCGGATATTTATTTGAAGATGCACTGGCTACAGTATTTACATTAGAAAATACTATAACAAAACTAGATAATAAAATTGAACATACTAATAATAAAGAAAAAAATTTTTTCATTTTTTATTCCTCTCTTCTTTTGGGTTTTAATTAATTCTAGCTGCCTTAACTGCAGTAGCTATGCGTTCGTAAGAAATTTCTGTTGGCAATGTACAGTCTGCACCTAAAATGTATCTTTCTCTACCAAAGCCTTTAATTATATTCTTTACTTCCTCCTCTATTTCCTCCTGCTTACCATCTACCAAAACTCCAGACCTGTTCTCCAAACCACCCATAATAGTTATATCACCAAATATTTTTTTCCCTTCTTTTAATGATACCCCCCCTTCATGAACACTCCAATTTATAATATCAATATCTACATCTTCAGGATATGAAATATATCTATTTAAATTTAAATCATCTTTACAAATATGTAAAATCACATACCCCTTACTTCTCTTAATATTTTTCAAAATTATTTTATCTAAAGGTGCAATATACTCTAAAAATTCTCCATCTGTAAAATAGTAATTTTCCCCCCCTAAAGCCGCATAGTAAACAGCATCTAACCCCAAGGAAATATATTTTTCCGCCAATAGACTCATACCCTCTGTTACCCGCTTTAATGCATCCAATATATAAACTCGATTTTCTCTTAAATGCTCACATACTAATTCTCGGGATTTTTCATACCCATATTTATCCATTATCGGGTGAATAACTGATGCTACCGTCCCATGTAACGTCCCAATTTTAAATACATTAGAATCAATTTTATCCAATCGTTCTAATATTCTTTTAACAAAATCAATTTGTTTTTGCATAAATTCATCTTTTAGTGATATCGTTTTTATTTTTTTCCAGTCTTCAGGCGTTTTTATATCACCTGCATATGGAATTAAATTTTCATTCATTATTTTAATTATGTCTGTATCAGTTTCTTTAAAAAATTTTATATGTGCATTAACACCTTTTTCTCCAAAAGACTCCTCTTCCTTGAAATGTAAAGAAAAACATGAAGGAATTTGATCAATTTTTTTTCCCTCAATTGCTGCAATTACTCTCTCCCTCTTATTCATAATTTTCTCCTTTCATATTTTAATCATATTACTAATCATATTAGTAATCATATTAGAGATATAATATCATAAATATTAGTACTTGTCAAACAAATTATATTCAATTATATTATTGGCAGAGATTCCGTAAACGAAATAAAAAAAGATAATCTCTATTTTAAGAACAGAGATTATCTTTTTATCTTTAATAAGATATAGGTTGAATTTTCCTTAAGTATTCATCAAATATTCATCTAATTATTTAACTTCAACAAATTCATAGCCTGCTTCTTCTACAGCAGCCTTAAATTTTACTTCATCTACTTCATGAGCCAATTCTACTACTGCCGTACCTTTATCAGCACTAACATTAGCTGAGGTAACACCACAGACAGCCTCTAATTCTTTCTTTACATGGTTTTCACAATGCCTACAGCTCATTCCTTCAATTTTGATGGTTTTCTGCATATCTATCACCCCCTATCAAGATTTTCCATCTACTATCTGTTTCTACAGGGTACCCGTACATGGTATTTTGTGAATTATAAGATATCATTTATTACTAATTTAGTCAAGTATTTTTATATTATTCATCAAATATATTAATAGCGGTCAGCAAAAACACCGGATTTTTTTCAGACTTCTTTTAAAAAATCCTTACTCATTGAGTAAGGATTGATAGAAAAACATTTCTCCACCTTGCCAGTCCAAAACTGCAGTAGCACATCAATATAAATAGTACAATAACAGAGAGAATTTCCCCTAATAAAATCAGAGTATATTTAAAGTCTTGATTTAATATAATTATTTGTCCTCATCTTCCTCTTTAGTTATTTCTTTTCTATTTTTTACCTCAATTTTTATAATTTCTGCAAATTTTTTTATATCTTCTAAGTGTTTTTCTATTATTGATTTTACTATTTTTAAATTCAATTTCTGATAATCATGAACTGCTAGATTTCGGAAACCAACCATAGCTTTAAGTTTATTTGATAAATCTTTATCAATAATTCCTTCCTTATTTAATATTGTAAAAGCTTCCCGACTACTTTGTGGTACTCCTAATTTAAATTCCGCAATTACATGCATTGCAATATCAATAGCAACTTCACATAAGCGCTGAATATTTAATATAATTGAATCCTGTTTTGTATAATCCTTTAAATTATCAAAATTATTATCATAAACTTCATTAATTCTTTTGATACAACGATTTATCGTTTGTTTTTTATTAATTAATACATCATCAACCAATAGAAGTCACCCCCATACACCTTCCAGCACTTCTTTTCTTTTTTCATTGAGATTAGCATACTCTCTTAAAGTTTTTAATTCAAATTCCATCTTTTTATAATTATTAGCATTATATATTAACTTACCCTGTATAATTTGGATTTTAAAAACAGTAGATGCTTGTTTAATATCAATTAAATCTACTTCTTTTTTAAATTTATCAGCTAACTTTTGAGCAAATAAGAATATTTGATATTCATCAACTTCATTTTCAGATAAAAAAGCTATATCAATATCACTATCTTTTCTCTCATTATTTTTAGAATAAGAACCAAATACATAAATTAATTCAGGAGACAGTTTTTGTTCTAAAAAATCTATTATAATAATTTTTTCCGCTTTAGAAATCATAATATTTTCCCCTTGTTTTTTCGTTTGTCAATTAAAATATTACTTAGTCTACCTATTATTAATCATAATTAGCAGTGCTTATCACCAATAATTTCTTTTCTTTTATTATAACTGACTCTCCTAATTTTAGCAACTTAATATTTTATTTGAAGCTATTTCTTTGTTTATTATTCTCTTAGATTATTTTTATTCATTCTTAGATTTATAATATTTCAAACCCGCCTCTTAACTTAAATCCAAATTAATGGGCCATCTCTTTTTTTAATCTCCACTTTGCCAGTCCAAAACTGCAGCAGCACATCACTATAAATAGTACAATAACAGGGAGAATTTCCCCTAATAAAATTGTCTCGCCAAGTATCAGACTACGCAGAGCGTTAATAATATGTGTAAATGGATTTAGTGTTACAGCTACAGCCAATCCACCTGATAAATTTTCAGTAGGAAAAAGGGCTGGGCTCAAAAAAAAGATAGGCAGCACAATCGCATTCATTATCGTCTCATAGATTACTTCATTTGGCAGAAAGAGACTAATAGAATAGGTAAGACCTGACATGAAAAACGCTGTCATAAAAACCAGTAATATCATGAGTAAAATTCCAGCGATACCCGATGCCACCTTTACTGAGAAAAAAAAGCCTACAACACATAAAATTACTACTTCCAGGAAGGAAACCAGTACTGCCTCCAGCATTTGCCCCAGCACAATAGAGTTTCTACTCACAGGTGCGATCAGGATTCTGTAAAAACTGCCGTTGGATTTCATGATATAATTGATAATACCACCACTACTGCAGGCAGCCAGGGTAACGAGCACTATAATGCCGGGTAGAATGAAAGCAGTGTAATTATCGATTCCCATATTTTGCACTGCCTGGCCTGCGACAGAGCTGTACAAAATAAGCCAGATAAGCGGTTGCAAGATAGTAATTACAATGGAAATAGGGTTTTGAAAACGCCACCTTATATTTCGCCACAAAATATTCAGCACACCCATTCCTCCCCTCTATCTTCCCCTGAACCAGTTAATGCCAGAAAAACATCCTCCAGACCAGGTTCTACAATCTCGATACCACGAAACTCTACATCATGATCCAAAAGCCACTTATTCACAGCTGTAAAAGCAGTTCTGCTGTCATCCACACCTAGTAAAACAGAATTATCCCGCACACTGCTGAACTTAATAAACCCGGTGTCATCAAAGACATCTTTATATTTTTTTCCTCGCTCAGCATTGGAAAATGTAATACGGAGCATATCCTGCCTGGTATAACTGCGCAAACTACCTGGTGATCCCTGGACTAATTCTTTTCCATTTTTCATGATACAAATGGTATCACTTAACTGGTCAGCTTCCTCAAGATAATGAGTTGTAAGAAATATACTTGTATTATATTCATCACGGATTTTCAACATCATTTTCCACATGGCCTTCCGGGACTCTACATCCATACCTACTGTGGGCTCATCTAAAAATAGAATTACAGGTGAAGAAACCATATTCATAGCAATATCCAACCTACGCTTCACCCCACCAGAGTAGGATGCCGTAGGGTATTTCAAATATCCGGAAAGATCAAAACTGTCAATCAAAGTATTTATTCTTTCTTCTGCCAGCTGTGCATCTACTTTGTATAACCTGCTTTGAAATAGCATATTTTCCATTAGTGACAGGTGCTCATCAATGGAAATACGCTGGGCAACACAGGCAATCTGTCTACGAACCCGGTCCGGCTCCCTACATAAGTCTTTCCCCAAGATGCTTACTTTCCCAGATGTGGGTTTATAATAGGTTGTCAGAATATTAATCAAAGAAGTTTTCCCAGCTCCATTGGGACCCAGCAGTGAGAAGATTTCCCCACTGTTCACTTTAAGACTTAAGCCATCCAGTGCTCTAACGCCATTCTTATACTCCTTTACCAATTTATCAATTTCAATTACGGACATTTTATTCCACCTCTATTTTTAATTATTTTTCTTTCTTAACTGCAATCCAGACTTCAGAATATCCACTTTTTAACTTATTCTCGTTGATGGGATAAACTTCTACATCTGGCAATTGAGCATATTTATACCCAGAAAACGGAAGCCATTCTCTGGCAAATCGTTTAAAGATTGTTTGAATGGAATCTTGAAAAGGTCCATCACATTTAAAGATAACCCATGTAGCTGCCGGAATTTCATATTCAAGCAAATTCTCTGGAACAGCTAAATCGGTAGCAGTTGCAATGTAATAATAGATTTTCTCTGGATTTTGATATGCAGTAACACCTAAAATACCATGCGGCTTTTGATTTGTTAATTTGCTAATTTTTGAAACTAAATTGCTTTTTAATGTTTTGTTCCAAAATCTTGGAACAATTTTGAAATTATGTTCCTGATCCTCTTGTAAGGGGACTCTAATCCCAACAATTCTAATAGGTTCTTTTGTTTCTACACGATATCTCATGCTTTCACCTCCAGTGACGTTAATAGAAAATCTAATGGGCGGATAAGAATCTAATATAGTTCCATCCTTACGAGCAAAAGTCGGAGAAACACCATGAACATTTTGAAAGGCACGGTTAAATGATGTCGGTATATCATAACCATACTTTGCACCAATATCTGTTATTTTATTTTCGCTCAACTGCAATTCAAAGGCAGCTTTTGTCATTCTCCTACGGCGTATATATTCAGATAGTGGAATACCAGTTATATAGGAAAACATTCTTTGAAAATTATAAGTGGAACAACAGGCTATTTTTGCTGCTTTGTCGTAAGAAATATCACCTGCCAAATTGTCTTCTATATAATCTATTGCCCGGCTTAATTGCTTCAACCACTCCATATCATCACCTCCCTATGTTAAAGTTTAGCATAATATAAATTTTATATCTTCTCTTTTAATGTCCAATTTCGTAAACTTATTTATTTGAGTTTCACTTTACTATATAAATAACACTTATTACTATATAAATAACACTTAAATATTGCACTTTTCTATTCCAGCCAATTCACCCCTGACCCTCCACACTCCCAAAAAGAAAATATAACAGCGTTATATAACGCTGTTATATTTTCATTGTAGGTGTTTATCAGAATTTTTCAAATATTTTTGTGCGAATCGTTTGTGCAAGTAGTGAATATGTACCATCGAATGTTAAATTTCGATACATATTCTTCTATTTTTTCTTTCCCAATATAATCTATCAAATGGTTAGTAGTAGTGTTATCACAAAGTGAAATCATCAGACTTGATATAGCTTCAAATAATGGTTTTCAAAGGTTAGTTGAGGCTTAATGACTCTTAATTCCCTGATCTGTGGGAATTATAGAGTCATTAAGCTATCAGGCAAATATAAGACAGTGAACCATCAGTGGGGATTTTAATCAAATTTGCTTAATACCTCTTACTGCCTTACACAGTCTAACTAAACCTTCTTCTAATAACTTTCTTGGACATGCATAGTTTAATCTCATAAATCCAGCTCCACCAGGACCAAACCATGAGCCACCATCCAAGCCCACCTTTCCTTCTTTTGCTACAGTTCCTTCCAATATGTCTGCATTTGTTTCATATTTTCTCAAATCTAACCAACCTAAATATGTTCCTTGAGGTTTTATTAATCTAGCATGAGGTAGATTTTCCTGTAAATAGTTATCTATAAATTTCACGTTTGCTGCTAAATATACCAATAACTGCTCTAACCACTCTTCTCCCTCATTATAAGCTGCTTCAATTGCAACTATACTCAAAGGATTTTGTAGACCAATACTATTTCTTTCTAGATTGCTTTCAAACTTCAATCTCAATTTCCTATTTGGAATAATGATATTTGACGTTTGTAAACCAGCTAGATTGAAAGTCTTGCTAGGAGCAGTACAAGTGATTGAATTCTGTGCAAACTCTTCATTCATAGAAGCAAACATAGTATGAGTAAATCCTGAGTATACAAGATCATTATGGATCTCATCAGCAATAACTAAAACATCATTTTCCAGGCATATTTCTCCGATTTTTTCTAATTCTTCTTTTGTCCAGACTCTTGATACAGGATTATGTGGACTACAAAGGATAAAAGCAGTTACTTTAGGAGCCTTTACCTTTTCCTCAAAGTCTTCAAAATCTATTTCATAATCTTCTCCATTAAAAACTAATGGGTTATTAGCCACATGACATCCATTGTTTTCTATAGCATTTGCAAAAGGATAATAAACAGGTTGTTGTATAAGCACTTTTTCTCCAGGAACACAGAAAGTTTGAATCAGATAATTTATTGCCGGTACAATCCCTGGTGCATATAAAATCCAATCTTTTTTTATCTCCCATCCAAAACGTCTTTTAGTCCAATTAATAATTGCTTCATAATAAGAGTCCGGTCGTGTAGAATATCCATATATTCCATGTTCTACTCTTTTCTTAAGGGCATCAATAATTGGCGGTGCCACTTTAAAGTCCATATCAGCTACCCAAAATGGCAAAACATCTTCTCCATTGAACATCTGCTTTAAAATTGCTGGTTCCCATTTTGAGGAATTTGTCCCTTTTCTGTCAATAACTTTATCAAAATTATACTTCATACTTTCACACCTTTCTTAAAATTAGTTTTAATGAATGTTAAATCTCTTAATTAATAATAACATTATCGTAACAATTTTGATATCAAATTGTTTAAAATTCAATAACTAAATGGCTATGCTCTTTATTTTCTTTATCAAGATTTAATCGGGAATCCTCTATTGCCAGATTTGCTGCTACCACGGCATATTGTACATACCTGTTATGCTTAAGTAAAACCTTTAGGCACACCACTTTCAGGTGTAAATGCACAAATCATATAAGGAAAAGTATTTCCTCCGGTATAATGATAGCACATAACTGCATTTACAGGTCCTATACCCTTACAAGAACTATTCCACTTTATTCCTGATGCTTTTGTGATACGATCTAATGTCCCTTTTTTTATTTCATTCTGCCAAAACTCAGGTATTGCCTTTAGATTTTCATCATTTTCAAAGTTTGTAAATACCTCCTCTACACCAAAAACTGACAATGTACCTTTTTTCTCAATTCTGTAATTCATCTCAACATCACCTCTAATTGAAATTTGAAAGGAAATACGCGGATAGGCTTTTAAATAAACACCCTGATTGCGCGCAGTTGTGGGTGTAACACCATGCATATTTTGAAATGCACGTGAAAAAGCTTCTGGCGACTGATAACCATATTTTAAAGCAAGATCAATTATCTTTATAGGGCTATCTTGCAATTCAAGTGCAGCAAGTGTAAATCTACGTCGTCTTATATATTCTGATAAAGGTATATCAGTCATAAAAGAAAATATACGTTGGAAATTATAAACTGAGCAACATGCTATTTCAGCCACTTTAGTATTATCAATTTCCTCTGTTAGATTTTCTTCAATATAATTTATTGCACTATTCATTCGCTCAAGCCATCCCATATATATCCCTCCTTCAATTAAAGAATAACTTATCTTTATCTTATTTTCCTTGCATTTTCTGCCTGATAATGCAAGGTCAGTCAGTAATGACTATTAGAATATTTTTTAACTGCTATACAAGAACTCTTCAATCTTTCTTGCTCTATCCATTCTACCTCTTTTAATATTAACAGCTAACTGTAATTCAAGAGGTGGTACCTTTATTTGAAAACCTTCCCATTCTACTGTTTCCAGATGATTTAAAGCATAAGGTCCACAATCAACAGGTTCTGGGTCATCAAGAACAGCTGCTGGATCAGAAGCAATATCGATTCTTACATCCATAAATATGACACCAAATTCCTTTGTCAGCCATCCATTAGTATCAATAATCGGCTCGATTAAATAGTCTTGAAACAATTCTGTAATATCTTCTACATAATCTGAGTCAATCATAATGTCTATATCATGAGGATTCAATTCAACACCACGAATACAGCTAGCGCAACTTCCTGTCAGCCACCAATTAATATTGCTGTCTTTAGCCATGGAACAAAATTTCTTTAAGCCTGATTCCCAGGGAACATTAGTAAAATACCCTAATTGATTAAACATTTCTTGTGCGTATTTAGAATATCTTTCTCTCATCTTTTCTATATATTTAGCATCATTGGGATACTTCTTTATATATCCATTCCCATCTTTCTGATAAAAACACATCTGCAGTACTTTCTCATACTTAGGATCAAAATCGAAAATACGGTAAATAACCTGACCATCAATATTTTGAAAACTAATTTTCATTTATAATTCACTCCTTTTCTATAAATTTCAAAACACCACTTAAGTACATTGTAATTGAAAATGTACTAGTGGTGTAAAACTGGAGGGTTACTTGTTTTTAATTAATGAGATCAGTCTTTCGGCCCTTTCTTTGTGCTCATTCAAGAAATGCATATATCTATCTGTCACATAATAAAAATCATTATTATCTACTGGTAAATTTAAAAGTTCTGACGGCTTTATATCGTCTTTTTGATTCTGAAACACATTTAATAATGAAGCAATACTGTATCCACAATTCCTTAACAACCTGATAACTTTTATCTTTTCTATATCCCATTCACTAAATATTAGTCTTCCACTTTCACTTCTTCTGACTGTAAACAATCCATTTCTTTCCCAGGTTCGCAGCATATCAATAGTTATCTTTAGTTTATTGGCGGTAGCCTTTCTGGTTTTATATAAAATCTTATCCTTACTACCTAAACTATTTTCAAACCATCTATCTAAAACCCCTATTGCCTCAAGTGCTTCCTCTATTTCAATTTCAACTTTATGTAAATACTCACTAGCTAATCTTAAAGCAACCTTAAAATCACTGGAAGCATACTTTCTAACCAATTCATTAACAATATATCCATCTATAGGATAGGGGCCTGGCAGAGCTATCCTGGCTAATTTCATTTCGTCAAGATGCCTTTCAGTAAATTGTCTATAATTATTCCCGGCCCTTTTCACTTCTGAAATATAGCCCCACTCTTCATAAAGTCTCACTGTATTAGGATGTACACCAGTTAAATCAGCAATTTCTTTAGTCAAATATATTTTAACCCCTCCTTTAGTTCAGGATTAATTGTTAACATAAAGCAGAGAAAACGCCTCTTCGATTGCTTTCCCTTCTTTAATTATAACTATTCTATTAACAATATCAAGGTCGTATATTATGTTCGTTAAAATCCTTTTCTTCTGTTCCAATATCTTCATTTATAAAAGATAACAACTTGTAGGCTATTTCCAATAAAAGTATAATAAAATATTTTCATGATCATTTACTACTCTGTAATACTTCTATATGTATTTTTAATAAAGTCTTCCAAAAAAGATACTACTTCTGCAACTCTATTATAATCTACTAATTCTAAAGTATCTCTCTCAGTATGTATTACGCTATCAATCATCCTAAAAATATTTTTAGATGTTAATACAATTGCAGGTATATGATTCATTAAAAATAACATGTGATCTCCTTCAACCCAAGGTTCAATAAACTCAAAATTTTCTTTCCCTACTATCATTTCTCTTAACAACAATTCTTTTTCGCCTAATTCCATCATGGCAATGGCAGTCTTACTATTTTTTAATCCAATGCCATCACAGTTAATTGCCAAAACAATATCGCTATCCTCACCAAGGTATTCATTCATGTATTCCACTTGACCAGGTGTCGAATAATAATCCTCTCCATTAAGTAGAACTAACTCAAAACAGTAATTTATCATCTCAACTTTTATAAGTCTACTTAGTAATAACAAAATAGCTATACCAGTCCCATTATCAAGTGCACCAATGGTACCATATTTTGTGTCCAGATGTGCTGTAATTACAACTTTCTTTTCTTTATCTTCATTTATTCTGGCAATCACATTTGCCCCTATTGAGTTTATCCTCTCTGCCTTTATTGATAGATTTATTGTACCAGTACTATTTAGTATTTTCTTACCTACTTCTTTTGTAACATAAACACTGGGTATATCGAAATCACCATCTTCAAAAATAGAAGTATCATTATCAACAATTGTCACAATTGCTGATGGTTTTTTCTCTTCCAGTAAACGAATTATCTCCTGGTGGTGCTCAGGATTATAAAATGAAAAGCTTTTGGGCATTAATTGTTCTGCAGTAAGATCTCCATATAATACTGCAACTTTATCTTTTATTCTACTTTTCTTCAATTTTTCGATTGATTTCAGTAAAACATATTCTGCTTCAACCTGACAAGCTTTCGTATAATATGATGGCTTAGCAGCAAAGCTTTCTCCATGACAGAAAAGTTCTACACCCTGTTCTTTCCAATCTATACAGGAGAATCCCTGTAATTCAACGTTGTACCCATTTTTTTCAAAATATGTTTTAGTATATTCTTCTAGTTGTCTATTCTTAATAGAACCTGTCAATCTTTCTCCATATTCTCCACATATTTTCTTTAATACCCTTTTTACTTCATTAATAATGTTTTCACTCATCTAAAATACCCCCTTTTTTAATTCTTAAAGAACAAATTGGCTACTGACCATAAAAAATACACCGCTTTAAATACATTTTAATCTAAAATGTATTAGTGGTGTATTACTGGAAGGTTATTTATTTTCTTATCAAATTTAAATATATCAAACTTCACTTTACTAGTTGGTACATTAAACTCCTCTGTATAATTCCTTGCAAGTAAATATTATATTGAACTAAGTTTCGCCTACACCTCAATTCTTAGTTGCTAAAATTTCAAAACGATAAGTAGTAATATAATTCTCGCCGAAAGGATAGTGAGTTTTGCCCTCTGCAGACAGGTTTTTGAGTATCTGAAAAATTTTATCTCTACTATCTCGAGCAGTTTCCATTCTGTCGAACCATAGTGGTAATTCATACTGTTCTTTTAATAAAGAAGTATGCTCTATAGTTAAAGGTAATTCTTTTAATAACTGATTCCATAACCGTGGTGAATAAGAAAACTGATGTGAACTATCTCTTAATAACTCAATGTGGTTAATTTCTTTTTCAAATTCCTCCCCATCAATAACTGAACAATCTAAAATGTAAAATTTACCTCCAGGCTTTAATACCCTACACATTTCCCGAAGTGCTTTATTTACATCTGAAAAATGATGAACTGCAAATCTTGATGCAACAATGTCAAATTGACAGTCTGGAATATTTAAGTTATGTACATCTTCAACTCTAAACGTAATATTACTTATACCCTCTTGTCTTGAAGCTATTTTAGCCTCTGTCAACATTTCTGGAGTAATATCAATTGCAACCACCTGTTGCACCGATGTGGCTAAAGCAATTGCCGTATGCCCGCCTCCTGTTGCAACATCTAAAGCAGAGGCTTCTGAAGAAGGCTTTATAAGCTCAATCATTCTTTCCAGAACAACTGGATTACCATGTGTAGAACTCTTTCTGTATTCCGAAGCCCTTTGCCCAAAATTCTTTCTAACCTTATTTAGGTTGTCCATGCTAATTACCTCCTTTAATTGACTTTATTCTCATCACTTCATAATATCCCTAGTTTTTGAAAAATGCAATAATTAATTCAATTGACGCTCCATTTCTTTTAATTAATTTATTGCAGTTCAAAAACACCTGTATAAAGCTGATAGTACTTACCCCTTTCAGAAATTAATTCTTCATGGCTGCCTCTTTCTATGATCCGGCCATCTTCAAGTACCATAATAACATCTGAATTTTTGACAGTAGATAAGCGGTGGGCAATAACAAACACAGTTCTACCCTTCATTAATGAATCCATACCCTGTTGTACAATAGCTTCAGTACGGGTATCTATAGATGATGTTGCTTCATCCAGAATCATAACAGGAGGGTCAGCAACAGCAGCTCGGGCAATGGAAATTAATTGTCTTTGACCCTGAGATAATCCGCTTTCAGTACCAGAAAGAACAGTTTCATAACCCTGAGGCAGCATTCTAATAAAACTATCTGCATTGGCCAGTTTTGCTGCTGCAATACATTCCTCATCACTGGCATCTAACCTGCCGTAGCGAATATTTTCCATTACCGTACCAGTAAATAGATTAACATCCTGTAGTACAATGCCCAGGGAACGACGTAAATCACTCTTTTTAATTTTATTAATATTTATCCCATCATAACGAATTTTACCATCAGCAATATCGTAAAATCGATTAATTAAGTTAGTAATGGTAGTCTTTCCTGCCCCTGTTGCACCTACAAGGGCTACCTTCTGGCCAGGTTCAGCATATAAAGTAATATTGTGTAAGACCATCTCATCCTCTTCATAGGCAAAATCTACATCATAGAAACGTACTTCTCCTTTCAGTTCAGTATAGCTAACTGTACCATTAGCATGAGGGTGTTTCCAGGCCCATAACTCTGTCCGCTCTTCAGTTTCAACAATCCTGCCCTTTTCTTTTCTGGCATTAACAAGAGTAACATAGCCATCATCTTTTTCTTTTTCTTCATCCATCAGTTTAAAAATACGCTCGGCACCGGCCAGAGCCATAACGACAGCATTTACCTGCTGAGATACCCGGGCAATAGGCATTATAAAGTTCCTGGATAACTGTAAAAATGCAGCAATCATACCAAGGGTAAGTACATTTATACCAAGTAGGCTGACATTGCTAACTCCCATAATTCCCATTATACCGCCAACAACTGCCAGCAGTACATATAATAAATAACCCAGATTGTTCATCACAGGCATCAAAATATTGGCATATTTATTGGCAGCTGTGGCATGACTACATAGTTGATCATTTTTAAAGTCAAATATTTCCTCCGCCTTTCTTTCATGACAAAATACTTTGATAACCCTCTGACCGTGAATCATCTCTTCAATATAGCCGTTAACATCACCAAGTGACTGCTGCTGCTTCACAAAGAAACTAGCACTCCTACCTGCAATAATACGGGTTAGCTTCAAGATAAGAAAAACAAAAATAAAAACAAAAATAGTTAACCAGAGACTAAGGTATAACATAGCAATAAATACAGCCGCAACAGTAATAATAGAAGAAAAAACCTGTGGTAAGCTCTGAGCAATCATCTGGCGGAGTGTATCCGTATCATTTGTATAATGACTCATGATATCACCGTGGGTATGGGTGTCAAAATATTTAATCGACAGAGACTGCATATGTGAAAACAGATCATCACGAATCTTTTTGAGTACTCCCTGAGCTATTACCACCATCAATCTATTATAAAATAAAGTAGCAAGAACACCTATCAGATAAATACCACCCATCAAAATAATCACTCTAAACAATCCCGAAAAATCAGGTACTGCTTCCAGTAAAAGTGGTGTAATATAATTATCAATTAATTTTTGCAAAAACAGAGAGGAAACTGCAGCTGTCACTGCACTGATTATTATACAAATAATAACAGCAATAAATTGAACTTTATACTGCTTGATATATGAAAACAACCTTTTGATAGTATCTGATTCCATTTTGGCTTTTGTTGGAATATCCTGTATTCCGGAACCTGGGCTCGTAGCTTTACTCATTTCCCTTACCTCCCTTGACCTGTGATTCATATACTTCCTTATATATTGGACTACTTTCCAGTAATTCTTCGTGTGTACCAACTGCTGCAATTTTCCCATCATCCATAATAATAATTTTATCTGCATCCTGTACAGAAGAAACCCTCTGAGAGATTATTATCATGGTAGTATTAGGAATTTCACCTCGAAATGCACTACGAATCAAGGCATCTGTTTTAGTATCAACTGCACTGGTAGAGTCATCCAGGATTAGTATTTTCGGCTTTTTAAGTAAAGCCCTTGCAATACATAAGCGCTGTTTTTGACCACCGGAAACATTGGAACCACCCTGTTCAAGATAGGTATCATACTTCTTCGGAAAGTTCTGGATGAAAGGATCAGCTTGAGCTAATTTACAGACCCAAACCAGCTCCTGATCTGAAGCATTTTCATTACCCCAGCGGAGATTTTCCTTAATAGTTCCAGAAAAAAGAACATTCTTTTGTAAGACCATTGCCACCTGATTGCGGAGGGTTTTAAGATCATAATCACGGACATCTATACCTCCAACAGTTACCCGACCGAAGTCAACATCATAGAGGCGGAGAATAAGCTGGACCAGACTGCTTTTAGATGAACCTGTACCCCCAATAATACCTACTGTTTCACCTGATTTTATTTTTAAATTAATATCCTCAAGAACCAGTTTTCCTGTATTTTTCCCATAACTAAAATTTACATCTTCAAAACAAATTTCCCCATCCAGGACTTCATATATAGGATTATCGCAATTCTTTAGATCACTTTCTTCATCCATCAACTCGACAGTTCTTTCTGCTGATGCCCTGGATATGGTAATCATTACAAAGACCATAGAGAGCATCATCAGACTACCTAGAATCTGCATAGCATAAGTTATAAGACTGACTAACTGTCCAGTACTTAGCCCAGATCCAGGGTTACCACCAGCAGCCACAATAATTCTCGCACCAAACCATGATACCAATAATAATGATCCATACATACAAAATTGCATTAACGGCATATTAAAAGCAAGTGTCTTTTCTGCAGTGGAAAAATCCTGATAAATCTTCTGCGAGATATCTGTAAACTTCTTATTTTCGTAATCCTCACGAATAAATGATTTTACAACTCGAATAGCCCGGAGGTTTTCCTGGACAACATTATTTAATTTATCATATTTTTTAAAAACACGTACAAAAATCGGGTGTGCTTTTTTCATGATCAAAAATAAACCACTTCCAAGAATAGGTATACAGGCAAGGAAAATTAATGATAGTTCTACATTGATACTAAAAGAAGCTGCCAAAGAGAAAATTAACATAATAGGACTGCGGATAGCCATCCGAATAATCATTTGAAAAGCATTCTGCAAATTAGTAACATCAGTTGTCAATCTGGTTACAATACTAGCTGTAGAGAACTTATCAATATTAGAAAAAGAAAAATTTTGCACATTATAGAACATATCATGCCGAAGATTCCTAGCAAATCCTGCTGATGCTACGGCTGCACTACGACCTGCCAGAGTACCAAAAATCAGGGAAATAAAAGCAGATATCAGCAGGGCAGCACCCATTTTCAAGATAACTGTCATCTTAGCAGCATCAATTCCATAATCAATCATATTAGCCATTAAAATTGGGATTATAACTTCCATAATAACTTCCATTATTACATAAATTGGAGTTAGAATGGATTCCTTCTTGTACTGTCTTATACAAGCTGCTAAACGTCTTATCATAGGTCTAAATTCCCTCCAAATTATAATTATTACTCAGCCAAATTAGACTTCATTCTCTCTATATATGAAAAAAAATTATCAATTTCCTCCTGTGTAAATCCACGGGTCAGAGTAGCTTCCAGATTTTTGATGTCATCCTTGATAGCATTATGCAGGGTTAACGCCTGGGATGTAAGCATAAGTTTTTTCAGTCGGGCATCATCTGGGACACTACAGCGTGCAATTAATCCCTTCTGTTCCATCAACTTAACTACCTTTGATATGGTTGATCTGGTAACAGAAAATTTCTCTTCCAGGTCTTTTTGAAAAATATCTTTATCACGGTTTTCAGCAAGATAAGCAATAATCCAGCCATTGGTACCTGTAATGCTCTTTGCATATTGAAAGTTGATTGAATTTTCAAGATGGCGCCTGATGAGCTTTGTCAGTGAATGAACCACCATACCAACTTCTTGATCATTCATCTCATATTCCCCCAGAAAATAATGTTGGATATCAAACTATATAACAATAAATATTATAATTACTTTTTAGTCATTAGTCAATCACTTTTTTAAATTTGGCAAATTTTAAAGCCAAAATTCAACAATAGTATCCTGTTCCTAATCATAAAATACCAGGATAGTATTTGACACAACTGATTAATACCTCTTAAACCTAACACAAAGCTCATATGTAGTATACATTGACATAGAAAAAGAAAAATATTATACTCTAATCAATTATTTAGATTACAGAAGGATTGTTTAGAGTCATAGAACGGGCTGAAGAAGGGAAAGGGGTTAGTAGAAGTATTTTTTTAAAATGCTTGGGCAGAACTATTAGTGATTTGTGTTTTTTTCAATTTTCCTGTCCGATATTCAAAAGAAGAAAATTATTTCTATAAATTTCAATAAAGAATTCTCCTCCCTTTATTAGATTAAGTGAATACTTATGATTTCAAATATATGGATAATTTTTTTATTGATTAGCGGCAATTTTGCTATTTACTATCTCTATAGAAACTAACATGATAAAAGCCAATATCAATATAAAGAAAGGAAATAATGAAATTCCAATATATCCAGCAATTAAACCGAAGAAAGGCGGCATGAAGGTAGAACCAATATAAGCAAAAGCCATCTGAACTCCCATCATTGCCTGTGAAAGTTCATTACCAAATACCTTTGGGGTCTGATGAAGCATACTAGGGTAAATAGGTGCACATCCGACACCTATCAGAGTTAAACCAGAGGGAATTTTCCATAAAGGTAACGGAAGTATAAAGAGCAATATTCCAAGAAAAATACTACTCAGTCCAATTCGGATTAGTTGTTTATTTGAAAACTTAATAGATACAAACCCGGACACAAAACGCCCAAGTGTTATACCCAGGTAATATACTGAAGTCCAGACTGCTGCAACTTCTGATAATACCCCATAATTATTCACAGCATAGCTACTAGCCCAGAGTCCTGTAGTTAATTCTAACGCACAGTAAGAAAAGAAAGCCAGTAAAACTGTCTTTGATTTGGGAATTTTAAGAATTTCATGCAGTGAAAGGGTTTGTATATCATTAGTCTCATTACTATTACTATCATTTTCTTGTTTCTTATTTTTATCTGTTACCGCTTTCTTCCATATTGGAAGTGATGTTAGAAGGGCAATAACCAGAATACTCTGTATAATACCAATTGTTATATAACCCATATTCCAGTTATTATTCTGAACCAGCCAATATGACATAATTACCGGCCCTACTGTTGCTCCTACTCCCCAGAAACAATGTAACCAGTTCATATGTTTAGCCTCATAATGCAAAGCAACAAAATTATTCAGAGCAGCATCAACTGATCCAGCACCTAACCCAAGGGGAATTGCAAACAGCAGTAAAAAGATAAAAGAATGTGATAACCCAAATCCTATCAAGGCAAGAGCCGTCATTGCTACACTAATTATTGTTACCATACCGGTTCCATATCTTTTTATAAACCTTGTACTTAAAAAGCTAGATATGACTGTACCTGCTGCAATTATCATTGCTATTATTCCTGCATATGAAACAACTACAGATAAATCTTTATACATTACCGGCCAGGCAGAACCTAGCAGCGAATCAGGTAATCCAAGACTAATAAAAGAAATATAAATAATTATAAGTAAAATAAACAATTGCATTCCTCCTAGTGTGATGAATTGAATTTCCCTATTATATTTTTCTAATTCTCCAAATAAGGACTTATATAACCTATCGAGCATCCAGTAGTCGTTGGCTTCAATTTTTCTATAGAATGTCTTGCTTCAATTTCCTTTTTATTTGTTCCAGATGATTAATGAAATTCAACTTTTAAACTAGAGCAGATGGCTGCTCACATTTAAACTTCATATCATAATGTTTTCCACTATTTGAAGCAATATGAAATCCATGCATAGCTTCAAGTACATGAAAAGCTAATTCTCCACTAGCGCGGTGCTTATCATCATCAAAAACCGCACGAGCCATATCTGACAAACCCATTCCCCTACTGTTTACAGCATATCCATGACTTAATGGTATTTCTTTCCATTTATCATAATCATATCTTTTTAGATAAATAGGCCCGCCGAAAGTATTCGGATCAGGAACAATTAAAGAACCAAGGCTCCCATGTACCTCTATTCTTGGTAATTTAGAATCCCAGATATCAAAACTGGTAATAATAGTTGCAACTGCTCCGTTTTCAAAATCCATAACCCCGGCAACATGTGTGGGTATATCTACTTCTATTTTTTGACCATATTTAGCTTCACTTGTTATAGTCCTTTCAGGATAAGTTATTCTGGCTGAACCTGTAACACGGGACATAGGTCCCATCAAGGAAACCAGAGCTGTTAAATAATAAGGCCCCATATCGAACATTGGTCCCCCACCGACTTTATAATAAAATCCAGGGTCAGGATGCCAGCTTTCATGCCCGTGACAGACCATAAAAGCTTCTGCTGCCACTGGCTCACCAATCCATCCATCATCAATTAATTTACGACAAGTCTGTAACCCTCCACCAAGAAAAGTATCTGGTGCACAGCCGACCTTTAAACCTTTTTTTTCCGCAAGACTTAATATCTTTTTCCCATCATCTATACTAATAGTAAAAGGTTTCTCGCCATAAACATGTTTACCAGATTCCAAAGCTGCCAGGGCAATTTCAGCATGTACATCCGGTGTGGTGAGATTTAATACTATATCAATATCCGGATCACCTAATAGCTCTTCACTTGTACAGACCTCAGGTATTTCATATTTTTCTTTTTTCTCCTCAGCCCGCTCAACTATCAAATCAGAAACTGCCTTTACATTTAAATTATCGAAAACATGAGTACAATTTTCTAAATATATATCACTAATATTTCCACAACCTATAATACCAACATTAAGCTTTTCTTCCATATCAGAATCCCCCCTTGTTATTATATCAATCTCTCTATATATACTTTTCAAAAATTATAGTTATATATATTAAAGCTATATCCTAAAAAATTATCTTTCACCCATAGCAAAATAAATTAAAACATTTTCTTATCACTTTTGAACTTATTAATATCTGCTCCCTCTTCCACTGCCAATTTCTTACCTTCAGCAGCCCATAGAAGACCCCTTTTCATTAATTCAAATGCTTCTGGTATATCAAAAATATCATTATGGTGCCCCAGAGAATTATAAAAGACCCTCCCGTATCCCCAGCGTTTAGTCCAGGCAACAGGTATATCAACCTCCCCATTTGATGCATGATACCAGTTTACAGCAGGGAAACGAGTTGTAGCCAAAACTTCTACAGCAGGATCAACATGTAAATAATAATGTTCACTCTCCACTTCAAAATCCGATATACCAGTAGTTATAGTACTGGAACTATTCCTGACATTAACTGTATATTTAACACCATCTCCACCGGGATGTGCTACCCAGTTTCCACCTGTCATAAACTGCCAGGCAACACTTTCCCGAAAAGCATCACATAACCCACCATGACATCCGGCCAATCCAACCCCACTACCTACAGCTTCCATGACAGACTCCAACTGTTCTTCTGTAATTTTCCCCATTGTCCAAATAGGAACAATTAAATCTAAAAATTTAATCTTCTCCCTATCAAGAAAAACATCAAGGGTATCATGTATCTCTACCTGAAAATTGGATTCCTTTAAAATCTTTTCAAATCTTTCCGCAACCTGAACTGGTTGATGACCATCCCAGCCCCCCTGCACAATCAAAGCCTTTTTCACGCTAATTCCTCCCTATCTTTCTGTATAATACTAAAATTTGTCCATTAGTATAACTCTCCAATTAAATTTTATATAAAAAAAAGGCAAGATTCATGTCATATCTTGCCCTACTATTCTTAAATATTGCTAAATTAAATTATTTTTATTTAAATGCTGATTTCTGAAACTCTTTAGGTGAACACCCTTTTATCTTTTTAAATACCCTGTAAAATGTCTTTATACTATTAAAACCAGTATCAAAAGAAATATCAGTAATTGATTTATCCCTTTCATTTATAAGAAGCCACTCTGCTTTTCCTATTCTATAGTGTTCAAGATACTGACCAAATGTCATTCCTACAGCTTCCTTAAAAAATCTAGCAAAATAATAAACACTATAGTTTGCAACACCTGCGACCTTGTCTAAAGTAATATCATCAGTATAATATTTTTCAACATATTCAAAAACATTTTTCAACCTTTCTAATTGCTCATTTTGCTTATTCTTATCATTTAGGGTATATTCCTTTTGTGGGATATTCCTTAATAAAATGGCTACAATATCGTATAAACGTGCTTTTAAAACAAGATGATATCCATCCTGTTTTTTATTAAATTCTTCAATTATTTTTAGAATTTGCTTCTCTAATTTTTGATGTATTAATTCATTTTCATTAGATACAGGCTGTTCCTTTTTACTTAACTGATGAGTTTTACTAAGCAGTGGTGTAATAAATCTCCCCTCATTCTTTGCCGTTGATAAATCATTAAAGATTGATAAACCAAATTGTATAAAAACTTTTTTACTATCACCTAAACGCGGCAAAAAATAATGAACATCCCCACTTCCAATTAATAAAATGTCACCTGTTTTTAAATCATATTGAATATTACTCAAGCCCACTTTACAATTACCTGACTCTACATAAATTATCTCTATCTCCTCATGCCAGTGTGGTGGAAAACTAAAAGCCGCTTCATTCAGAAACAGTTTAAAAGGGAAGCCGGGCTCCAGAATTTCTTTTTGTTTAAATGCTTTCATTTACAATCACCATTTTGATTTTAACATTTCCATCTCATAATATCCAGTAATTTATAGGGTTAACCTCTTTTCCAGAGTCCAAATTATTGAATAATATGTTTACTCGGATCCTCTTCGATTCATTACATAATCCTCAAAACTAATACCAGGCAATCTCCTCTTCCTATAACGCATATCAGTAATTATTTTTTCTATATCAGCAATAGGTTTATTTTCACTTATGTAGTATTCATATAGAATATCTAAAGTAACAATATTATTTATCTCTCCATTGTCAATAAATGGCCTTATATCTCGTAGATTATTGAAGTACTGCCAATATGCTCAATCTCTTCTACAATCATCCCCAGCTTATTTAGCAGCTGCTTTTCCTCCCTGGCAAATAAATCCTGCCAGGCAGAATAATAATCTATTAAACTGACCGCATTATTTTCCAGTCCTAGCATTTTTCATTCCTTCCTTATAATACTGCATATATCTCTAATATCTGCGCTTGATAGCTTTATTTACTTCCTCCAAATCGAATTCTTTATATCCCTGAGATTGTCCCCAGTCCATCATAGAATCATAGTCAGGATGATCAGGATCAGCTATTATCTCTAAAAATTTCTGATATCCATATTTTCCACCCACATCTTCCGGAGGTGTATTTCCCTCACCAGTTAGACATTGCGGATAGTTATAACTATAATCATCGATAATTTCCTCAACTTCAAGATAATGCTGCCAGTTATCTCCAAAGTCATAATTATATTTAATTCTGGCAGGAAGATATTTAGAAAGTCTGATTCCTTTTTCCAGTTTCATCTTCACATAATCATCCTGATATTCCAGATCCTCTTCTGAACCAATCAGACAGATAATAGGTCTCAAGCCATCTTTATGATATCCAGAATGATTTATATTAGAAATATCTGTTTTTTCTTCACCATAAATATAAAACTCATGCAGGTGATAATCCTTCCAACCAAAAGCAGCCTGAATTACCTGATGTAATTTCGCAAAAGATATATTTACCGGCACTACCAGTCTCCGCCAGACCTTTTCTTTCTCCAGAGCCAGGCTTATCATGATTACCGCAGCCTGACAGCTGAAAATATTCTCACCCGAAAGAGCCTCCAGATCCTGATAAAATTCTTCATTGGGGTCGATATAGCCACCTTCCCCATCTCCTACCATCATTTGACTAATACTTTTACTGAGAGCTGGTTGATATATTGAACTTTCGTCCAGTAATTCAGAGTAAAACTCTACTAATCTACATGATTCATTCATCCTGGAGACCAGAGAGCGATTTCTGGTCTTTGCATAGACTATATCCCCACTGTTATTTATAAATTTTTCTACAAGATCATCCTTAATATATTCTTCCTCTAGTGTCCTTCTTACAACTTCCCTAATATGCTGATCAAATTCTTTTAAATCTTTAGCTTTCAAGCCATATAAAACAATTGAATAGCGATTTTTATCGTTGACCAGCACCACTGTCTTTCTGCGATTAACTGTTATTATATTAGTATGCCAGGAAAACAGTGCTTCTTCCTCTATCCCCGGCTCAGGTTTTACCTTTAGTTGATTCAGTAATTTTTTTGTACATTGTATTAGCATAAAGAAAACTCCTTTTCTCATAAGGTATATTATTAAAAGATACTGGATTTCACTGAATTGAGGCGACCAAACTGCAGGTCCTATGCATCTTTAATATGGTCAATGGAATTAAGTAAAATATAGTATAATATATTGTGTGTATATTTATTTTAAAATTTATATAAAGTATAATTATATAAAATCAACTTATATAAATGAAGGAGTGTTTCCCATGATAAAAGTAAAAGTTAAGGATATATTATCACAAAAAAACAGGTCAATTTACTGGCTTTCTAGTAATACTAATTTAACCTACCCTACCTTATATAGAATGGTTAATCAACAAACTGAAGGTATTCAATTTCATACACTAGAGGAAGTTATGAAAGCCCTCAATATTACAGATTTTAATCAAATATTAGAGTTAGTTGATGAAGAAAAGTAAAATAATATTAATTAACCTGCCAGACAAACAGCCATTCTGGGCATTATTGGAAATATCTTTAACCTTTTTATTAAAATAAAAAACAGCCCTAACGGCTGTCATATCAATCATTATAGTTGGAGGCGGCATCCAGATTTGAACTGGAGAATAAAGGATTTGCAGTCCTCTGCCTTACCACTTGGCTATGCCGCCCCATATTTTATTATATGCAAATGGAGCGGGAAACGGGACTCGAACCCGCGACCTTCTCGTTGGCAACGAGATGCTCTACCAGCTGAGCTATTCCCGCAAAAAAAATGGTGGTGAGAGACAGAATCGAACTGTCGACACGTGGATTTTCAGTCCACTGCTCTACCGACTGAGCTATCTCACCAAAAATGGCGAAGGCGATGGGATTTGAACCCACGATCTCCGGCGTGACAGGCCGGCGCGATAAACCACTACGCTACGCCTCCATTTTGGAAGTTAGATAAAACCTCTTATTTACCTCTCATCTCTTACATCATAAATAAAATGGTGGGCGAAACAGGGCTCGAACCTGTGACCCCCTGCTTGTAAGGCAGGTGCTCTCCCAACTGAGCTATTCGCCCGTGACAACATGTTATGCTGTCAGCATTAATAAGTATACACAATAAGACTTCTTAAGTCAAAGACCATTATAACTAATAATAATCCTTTATTTTTATTTATACCTATTTATCTCTCTAATACTTGCTGTTTCTAGGAAAGAACTCCTCTAATAATCCAATCTATTCAGCAGGTTCTACAGTATAATCTATTGTCAATTCATCTTTATTCTTCATTAAATACTGAACAAGCTCTGTTATCAGTGTATATTCAATATTCGTATTTACTGTTTTAAAAGTATCTACAGTAGTATTAAAAAGCTCTGGTATATCAACCAGTCCCTTTTCCTGAAAAGCCTTATCTATTATGGCATTAATTACCTTCTGCTGCCGTTTAACACGGGTAGTTTCTTCTGTTCTATAGTCATACCAGCGGACATAATTAAGTGTTTCTTTTCCAGAAAGATTATTATTACCCTCATGCAAGTTAAGAGCCAGGCCAGGTATCTTTAAATCTTCATCCAGCTCTATAGTTATCCCCTCAAGATTATCAACTAGATTTTTGAAACCATTATAACTTACTGTAAAATAATAATCTATATTCGTACCGGTCAAAGCACCTGCCTCAGCCATTATATTACTTAATTCCTCTTCTTTTATATCTTCACTAACTGACTTATCCTCTGAAATAATATTAACTACATTTAAATTGTTTTCTAATGTATCTAGTTTTACTAAAACCATAGTATCAACGTTTATTTCCCCATCAGATTCACTACTATTAGCAGCATCATCAAAACCCATTATTAATACATTCACATTATCCTGCAAATTAGTACTGGCCATACCTGGAATTAACTGTGGATAAAAATAATACAGATAAAACCCTACAGCAAGTAAAATTAAAGCAATAAACACTGCAATATATATCTTAAAGTTATTTCTTCGGGAACTATTCTGATTTTGATTCCCTTCTGCCATATAAATCATCCTCCTTAAAAATAATCCCACTAATTCTGATATCCTAACTTTATTATTCTATAAAATAATAAAAATTCCTGCTTTTATAAAAATTAATTCTGCAAATATAATCCTTTCTACCTGGTTACTGTTATTATTTTCATCATAAAAATCTTGTCAGAAATCTATTTTTATTATATAATATTTTTATTATCGAAATAATAAATAATAAAAATATTATTATGGAGAGGAGTGAACTAAATATGGAATTAAAGGAAGAGACAGTAAAGCTAGATAACCTGTTAAGGAGGATTAATATACATCTTAATAAATATACTAAAACAAAATTAAGTAAATACAGTTTAACCTTCCCCCGGTTTCATACACTATGGGTTATTTCTAAATTAGAACCAGTAAATATGAGCCAATTAAATAAAAAATTAATGGCAGCTAATAGTACCCTCACAGTCACTGTTGATCATTTAGTAGAAGAAGGCTTTGTTGATAGATGCAGGGATAAAAAAGATAGACGGATAGTCCTATTAAAAACCACCCAGCAGGGCAAAATGCAGCTGCAAAAACTGCTTAATGAAAGACAGTTATTTTTTCAAAAAGCACTAAACGAAATAGATATAGATGAGCAGAAACAGGCAATTTGTTTATTAGAAAATCTTTTAAATAACCTAATAAATTTATAGTACACATTATTTTTTGAGGAGAGATAAAATGTCAGAACTAACTATTGATACAAGTCCTAAACAAATGCGCAGAAATATATTAGGTCTGGCTTGGCCTGCAATCTTAAGGTTATTTCTGCAGAGTATTGTCGGGGTAGTAGATGTTATTATGATCGGACAGTTAGGTGCAGCTGCTATTGCCTCTGTAGACATTGGTAATAGAATTGTTTTTGTTCTCATCGGTTCTTTAATGTCACTTACTATAGGGGCCACCGCTATGGTTGCCCATTATGTTGGGGCTGGTAATAAAGAAGAAGCAAATCACATTATGTGGCAGTCTTTAATGAGTGGTTTTCTGGCAGCCTTAATATTGGCTTTTCTAGGTTCTCTTTTTTCAGAAGAAATATTAAAACTAATGATGGTCTTAATGGAGGAAGCAGATCAATTTATTATTAATGAAGGAAGTGTTTATTTAAAGATTGTTCTAGCATCTATGATTTTCGGCCTGCCAATGATGGTAATTAACGCAATACTTCAGGGAATAGGTGATATGAAAACACCCCTCTTTATTATGTTTATTACCAATATTATCAATGTCCTGCTTAACTACCTGCTAATCTTTGGTATCGGCTTCTTCCCTGCCTTGGGTGTAACAGGGGCTGCTCTGGGAACAGGAATAGGTAGACTAGTTGGTTTCATTATAGGGCTAATAGTTCTCATCAGAGGTGATATAGATATCAGATTAGATTGGAAACAACTGAGCTGGAAATTTGATTGGGAGACAATCAAAAACATCTTAAAAATCGGTATCCCGGCCGCTATTGAACAATTTGCCAGACAGAGCAGCCAAATTATTTACACAGCACTGGTAGCTGGTTTAGGTACTATGACTATTGCTGCTAATGCAGTAGCAATGAATGTCACTACCCTTTCTTTTATGCCTGGCTTTGGATTTGGAATGGCAGCAACTACCTTAATCGGACAGAGCCTGGGAGCTGAAAAAAAGGACTTAGCTGAGAAATATGGTAAACAATCTGCCTATCTAACTGTAATATTAATGGCTCTGGCTTCAATAGCCATGTTTATCTGGATTCAACCTATTATCCACTTATATACAGATGAACCTGGTGTTATTAAGATGGCTACATCAGCCCTGAGGATATTCCTGTTTTTTCAGCCTCTTTTCGGCCTTTTTATGGTCCTGGCAGGGGCCTTGAGAGGTGCTGGAGATACTAAATGGGTTATGTACTTTACCATTATCGGGAACTGGGGGGTCAGATTAATATTCAGCCTTATCTTTGCCTTTTATTTTAAACTAGGTTTAAATGGTTTCTGGCTGGCTATGGGGGTAGATGTAATTGTCAGGGCTGGATTAATCGTTTGGCGTTTTCTATCTGGTAAATGGAAGGATTTAAAGGTAGTGCAAAATAATGAAAAAATGGTGATAGAGATACTAGACTGAATAGAGACATATAATTTATATAAAGCAATTCTGCCTATAAATCAATAAAAAAGTTTCTATTTTTAGTTGACAGATAAAATATATATGTTATAATATATATCGTCATATCTTAATTGAGCCGAGGTGGCGGAACTGGCAGACGCGCTAGCTTGAGGGGCTAGTGGTCTAATAGACCGTGCGGGTTCAAATCCCGCCCTCGGCACCACTGTTTTTTAAGGGTGTTAAAAAACCCCATTAAGTACTGATATAACAGTAATTTTTGCACAGTATACATCACACAATATTATAGAATATCATCCAATTTTAAGAATTTCGGGGTCAAGATTTGATTAACGTTTTCCATTTAGGGAAGCGTTTTTTATTCTTTATAACAAAAAACACCCCTGTTAAGGGGCATTTATACAAAAACGAATATTGCCATTTAAATATTATTCAAACCAGGATTTAATCTCTTTAGAACCAGGTATCTTCCCTTCACATTTTAATTCTCCATCAACCATTACAGCTGGTGTCATCATCACACCACGATTAACAATTTCATCTAACTCCTGCACTTTTACCACTTCAGCTTCAACATCGGCTTCTTTAATTTCCTTTTCAATGATTTCGGTTGTCTTCTGACACTTTGGACAACCAGTTCCCAGTATCTCGATTTTTTTCATTACAAAACACTCTCCTTTTTTATTATTAGATTCCTGTACATTCTTTTCTTATTTTTTAAGCATAAATCAAAGTTACCTATAGCAATTAAATCTATTAAGGTATTAAGCAATAACTCCATAGATTAACCCTGTTATAGTAGCCATGGCTACTACCAGTGAGACAAAAACCACCGTCTTTTTTGTACCTATTACACTACGTATAACCAGCATATTGGGCAAACTCAAAGCCGGGCCAGCCAGTAATAAAGCCAGTGCTGGTCCTTTACCCATTCCCAGACCTATTAATCCCTGTAAAATAGGAACCTCTGTCAATGTTGCAAAATACATAAAAGCCCCCAATATAGATGCTGTAAAATTGGCCAGTAGAGAATTACCGCCAACAAATCTTGATACCCATTCTGCAGGGATAATTCCAGCATTAGTATCAGGTCTACCCATTAGGAAGCCCGCTACTAAGACACCAGCAAACAAAAGTGGTAATATCTGTTCAGCAAAGCCCCAGGTTGATTCAAGCCATTCACTTAATTCCTCTTTTTTAAACCACTTAATCAGCATTAGGACTAAGAAAACTAACAAAATAATTGTTACAGGCCACTTAAGCTTATAGATTGCAGCCCAGATACCGGTCATATCTGCTGGTCTGGCCCAGTTAGCAAAAACCAGTATTAAGACCATTGATAGGAAGTAAAAAATATTCTGTAATCCACTTCTATTTTCTTCTTCATCAACTGAGTTATTCATCATTGTACCAGCCAGACGTTCCTGATCATCTTTTCTAAAGATTACTGCCATCAGCAAGCCAATTATCAGAGCAAAGATAACAGCCCCCACAGCTCGGGCCAGACCTAGCTGCCAACCCAGAATACGAGCTGTGAGAATAATAGCCAGGACATTGATAGCAGGACCAGAATATAGAAAAGCAATTGCCGGACCTATCCCTGCCCCCCTCTTATAAATACCTGCAAAAAGAGGTAATACTGTACAGGAACAGACTGCCAGTATGGTACCAGAAACAGATGCAACAGAATAGGAAATCCATTTTTTAGCCTGACCACCAAAATATTTAATTACTGATTGTTGTGAGATAAAATTAGCGATAGCTCCAGCAATAAAAAAAGCCGGTACCAGGCATAAAATAACATGTTCTCGGGCATATTCCTGCAGCATGAGAAAAGATTCTAGTATTGCATTTTTAATTGTTGGATTAGAAAATGGAATATAAAATGCTCCCAAGAAAGCAGCCAGATATAAAAGAAACTTTTTGCTTTTAGACATAAAACTAACCCCCAATTTAGTAATTATTTAAACTTATGCACTATAAATTAAATCAGTTAAAAATCCAGAAATATTAAGCTCTCTATTAATTTACCCTTCTATGAAATCAAGTTGTTCTTTCATTTTTTTAAAATCTTCTTCAATAATCCGATCCAGACAGGTGAAAAAATTAGCAACACAGGGTGTCCGTAGATAATAGCAGACATTTAAGCCCTCTTTCCGGAAATCCACAATTCCTGCATTTTTTAAAATACCTAGATGTTTCGAAACAGATGACTGACTAACTCCCAGAATTTCAGTAAGTTCACAGACACACTGTGCTTCTTTTTCCTTCAAGATATCAACTATCTCAAGCCTGGTTTCATGGGCAAGGGCTTTAGCAACTTTGGTTCTTGCTTCATATAATTTCTTTTTGATTGTCATCACCTCTTTCTTAAGGATATTTTATAAGGGGAATATATATCCCTTTATTATTATATTACTATATTGGAATATAGTTGTCAAGGAATATTTTTACTTAAGAATTATCATTCAAGTTTCATACAGCATAAAGCTCTAAATATACCATATCTGGATACAGTACGGTCTTTTGTTAAGTATACTTGTTCACTAAGGGGGATAATCAACCCCCTTATTTAAAATTAATACCATAAATAAGGGGGTTGGTTAGAAAAAACTAAGCATTACATTGATAATAAATTAGGTAAAAATAATACTATTTGAGGAACAAAGGTAAATAACAATAAAGTAAGTCCTAATACTATAACATAAGGTGCAGAGGCTTTAACAATTTTCTCGAATGGAACTTTAGAAACCGATGAAAGTACATATAAAACCATTCCTAAAGGAGGAGTTAATAAGCCAATCATCAGATTTAAGATCATTATTATTCCAAAATGGGTTAAATCAAATCCAAAAGTTGTTGCCAGTGGTACAAGTATTGGTGTCAAAATTGTAATTGCAGCAATTGTTTCCATAAATGTCCCTACAATTAATAATAATAAATTAATTAATAATATAGCTGCAATTTGACTTGATATATTTGTTAGAAAAAAGTTTGTAATCAACTGTGGAACCTGTTCAATTGTCAAAATCCAGCCAAAAATAGAAGCACCTGCCACAATTAACATTACACTAACAGTATGGCTGGCTGTTTCTTTTAACAGTTCAGGGATTCTTTCTATGGTAACATTGTTATAACAAAAACCAAGTACTAATGAATATGCCACAGCAATAATAGCCGCTTCTGTAGGAGTAAAGATACCTCCTAATAGACCACCAATTATAATAACTGGTGTTAATAATGCCCAAAATGATTCTTTGAATGAGGCAAACATTTCTTTTAATGGAGCCCGGTTGTGAATAGGATAATCTTCATTCTTACTTTTAAAATAAACAAACACTGCCATAATTAAACCCATGATAATCCCGGGTACTATACCAGCAATAAATAATTTGCCGACAGAAGCCCCTGCTAGAACTGCATATAAAACTGCGGGTACACTTGGAGGAATAATCGGACCAATTATAGAAGAAGCACCTGTAATGGCTAAACTAAAATCTTCATCATAACCTGCGTCTTTCATAGCCTTTAATTCAATAGCTCCCAAACCTCCTGCATCTGCTATTGCAGTACCAGACATACCGGAAAATATAATACTGGCCAAAATATTTGCATGACCAAGTCCACCAGTAATATGACCAACTAATTTATCAGCAAAATTGAAAATCTTTTCAGTTATACCACCCGTATTCATTATTACTCCAGCTAAAATAAAAAATGGTACAGAAATTAAAGTAAAAGAATCACCAATACTCATTGTCATTCTTTGAATTGCTATAAATAATGAGATATCATGCTGTATCAAATAAGCAACTGAGCTAATTATAAGTGCAAATGATACAGGAACTCCTAACATTAATAATGAAACTAAGATTATTAATAACAAAGTCATTATTTATTACCTCCTAAATAATAGAAATTACTGAGTTGTTTTACGAAATAATCCAATGGTATCAATTAACAATCGGATTGTCATTAGAACAAATCCAACTGGAACTGCTAAAAAAACCAATCCCATTGGTAAGCCAATAGCAGATGAAGCAACAGAAAACTGGTCAGCAGCCAGTCTTATACTGTCAGGGATTAAGTATAGAAAAAATAAAATACAAACTATATTTGTACTAGCACTTATTACTGTTCTTAATTTCTTGGAGAAAAAATTGAAAATAACTGTTAATTTAATGTGTGAAGAATCTCTAACACCAAAACTGGCACCAATAAAAGCTACCCAAACAAATAAATATCTGGCTAATTCCTCACTCCAAATAAGTGGATGATTAAAAAAATATCTTAATATAATTTGAAAAAGTAAAATTACAAACATCATTCCTAAAAACACTAAAACTATAAAGTTCTCGAATTTCTCCAGTAATTTCATAATATCTCACCTCATAATTCTATTTGAAAATTATTAATGTTTTAAAAGCACTTAGCCCTTTATCCATGACTAAATTAATATTTTTTACAATATTTTGATCAAATTCCAATTTATCAGTTATAAATTTTTCTGGTTTAACTAATCCTTTACCAATACATCCAATTACATATTCAAAGTCAGTTTTTTGGGCTGCTCTACTGCCAAAAAGTCGAGTCTGCCTTTTATGAAATTCAATATCATCAATAACTAAATCACCATTATAGATACCAACATAAACTACTTTTCCACCATAACTTAAATATTTAAAACATGATTCCATTGACTTGTTACTTCCGGTAGTATCTATAATCGTATCAGGCATATTACCGTCAGTAAGTTCAGCAAGCTGTTTTCTATAATCTACAGCTAAGGGGTTTAATATATTTTTATAATCAAATCTCTTACTAACGAAATCTCTTCTTTCTTCACTAAGATCAGCTAGAATAACATTGGCCCCAAATGTTTTTGCAATTTCAGCTGCGCCTAAACCTATTGGTCCCATCCCAACAATCAAAATATTTTCATCTGATTTTGGATTTGCTTTGCGAACCGCATGAGTACTAATAGCAAGTGGTTCAACTAACGCTCCGTTTAAATTATCAATATTTTGTGGCAATTTTACTAAGTTATCTACCGGGATTTTAATAAATTCTGCTAATCCACCCGCTTGATGGACTCCAACTACCTTAAGGTTTTCACATGCTCCATAAATTTCTTTATTACAGGAAATACAGTGTCCACAATTTATGTAGGGTATAATTGCTACCCTGTCACCAATCCTTAATTTTTTTTGTTTAGCATTCATTTCAACAATTTCCCCGGAAATTTCATGTCCTATAATACGAGGATATTCAAATAAACCTTGTTTCCCATGATAAGCATGGATATCAGTACCACATAAAGCAACAGCATTAACTTTTATTAAGACTTCCCCCTGTGATAAGACAGGAATGTTAGTATTTTTTAGTTCTAATTTATAGGGTTTTTTTAGGAACAAAGCTTTCATTAAACTATTAGTCATTACTTTACCTCCTGCAGAAATTCTTTCTTAAATTCAAAACCCCAGCTAGCGGTTTACTTATTTTAGACAAAGCTCGATAAAAATTCATCTTTGATATTTTACTGTTCTTCATATTTGTCCTTTCTCAATTTAATATTTCAAACTATTTTATATTTAGTAAATTATTTAAGAAAATGAAAGGGGGAATTCCCCCCCTTCATTTTACTTATTCTAGCTTAATCAATATACAAATTTATTTTGCATTCTGTAGTTTTTCGTAAATCCCTTGACCCCATTGCTCTTCAAACTCTTTTACTATTTCTTTAGAAGATTCTTTAAATGCTTCTAGATCTGGTTCAATAACCTTAATTCCTGCCTCTTTCATTTCTGTAAGTTTTTCTTCTTCATATTTTAAAGTAGTTTCATTTACTATATTCATTACCTCTTCAGCAGTTTCCTGTAAAATCCTTTGATATTCAGCTGGCAAATCATTAAAGGTTGATTCAGCAATAATCATTGGTGTAAAGCAAACAGTATGATTAGTCATAATAATATAATCCTGAACTTCATAAAATTTTTGACTATAGATAGTAGGAATAGGATTTTCCTGACCATCTACTACACCTTGCTGTAAAGCTAAATATACTTCTGAAAAAGCCATTGGAGTAGGCTTAGCTCCCATACCTCTTACTGTAGCTAGTGGCAAAGGCATATCAGGAGCCCGTACTTTCTTTCCGTTTAAATCTGCAGGTGTTTCGACTGGAGAATTCATTGTTAATTTCCTTGCTCCATAATATACACTAACTAAAGCCTTGATACCTGTTTCTTCCTGCATATCTGCTAGAATTTCTTTTCCTAATTCTCCATTTACTACCTTTTGACCGTGTTCATAACCTTCAAAAATAAAGGGTGCATCAAAAACTGACACCGGAGAATATCTTTTTCCTAATTCACCTGGTCCTACATAAGCCATATCAATTGCACCTGAATAAACAGAATCAAGCAGATCTTTTTCACTTCCCAACTGACCAGCAGGGAATACATTAATTATAAATTGACCATCTGTTTTTTCACTAACTCTTTTTGCTAATTCTCTAGCACCAATTGAATAAGGATGGTCTGGTGCATATATATGCCCAAACTTAAAATTAACCTTCTGTGCAGCTGCATTGATAGCAAATGAAAATGTTAATAACAAAAATAAACTTACTGTTAAGATTAAAGATTTCCTTTTCATTAATTATTCACTCCCTTTAATTTTTGGCTTTAAAGTACTTTTAGCTTATATTTTGATCCCTCCCTTTTTAAAAAAAATTTATCTTCTAATAACTATACATAGAATTAGCATAGCTATTAATAACTATAATGTTACGCTAAAACTTAACCTGTACTTTGGCCATATTTCCATTATTATTACGTAATTCTTTAAATGCCTGTAATACATTTTCTTTATCAAAAACATGAGTAATAATTTTATCAATATCCAAGTTATTTTTAAGCACAGTATCAATTAATGGCTTAAAATCATGCAGACTGTTACGTGACCCATAAACATCCAGTTCTTTTTTTAATAGGATTGAATGATTAAATGTTACTTCTGTTTTCCCATTACCTACCAGAATTATTTTTCCACCAAAACAGCTATTTTCAATACACTGTAAAAAAGTACTTGCCAGACCAACTGCTTCAACACAAACATCCATTCCATGTTCATTTGTTAATCTATTTACTTCTACTGATAAATCTACTTTATCAACATTAATAATATTATCTACTCCCATTTCTTGAGCCAATTCTAGTCTGTTTTCTAATTTGTCAGCAATAGTTACCTCAGCCCCCACCAGTTTTGCTGATAACATAGCAAAAATTCCAATTGGACCTGAGCCAATTACTAAAACCTTATCATTTTCTTTTACCTTTCCACGCTTTATAGCATGATATCCGATTGAAAAGGGTTCAATAAGTGCCAGTGTTTTTGCAGAAAGGCCTTTTCCCGCTACAATTCTTTCAATTGGCATAGTTATATATTCCTGAAAAGAGCCATCTCTTTGAACACCCATTGTTTCATTATGTTCACAGCAATTCACTTTACCCTTACCACAGGGATAACATCCTCCACAGTTAAAATATGGATTGGCTGTTACGATCATTCCCTCTTTTAATCCAAGATCATTTTCTTCTATCCCAACTATCTCTGCAGAAAATTCATGGCCTGGAATTCTTGGATAACTGGCAAAAGGCTGGTTACCTGTATAAGTAGAAATATCTGAACCACAAATACCACAATATTTAATTTTTAAAAGCGCTTCCCCGGATTTAAGTTCAGGCTTTTTTTTATCTATTAATTCTATCTTTTCTGGTTTTCCAATTGACACTACTTTCAATCTTCCCACCTCTTTATTCTAAACTTTTAAAACTAAATATTAATTCCCAGTCTTAAGGCAACTTCTCTAGATTGTCTTATATGTTCTTCCATTTCGGAAACAGCTTCATCTATTTCCCCTTCTAATAAAAAATCAATTATGCGCAGGTGCTCATTTATACTATTTTCTATTCTATCTGGCTTTTTAGCAGAAATTACTCTAATCCTGTGATTCTGGATAAATATCTGCTGCATCATATTAATTAAATACTTATTATCAGATGCTTTAACAAGAAAATAATGGAACCTGGCATCTAGCTCCGTATAATATAAATCATCCTTAGGATCGGTAAAATATTCTTTAAATAGTTCTTTATATTTTAATAGCTCATCCTCAATTAAATTTTTATATGAAATTTTCATAATATAGGGTTCCATAAGTAATCTTATCTGAAAAATATTTTCAATATCCTTCATGTTAATATCTGTAACAAAAATACCTCGTTTAGGTAATATGTTAATTAAGTCTTCCTGCTCTAATTTATTTAATGCTTCTCTTATTGGAGTCCGGCTTGCACCGATTTCTTCCTTTAGTTTCTCCTCTTCCAGAAAAGCCCCTGGTGGTATCTCACAATTTATTATTTTATCTTTTATAATATAGTAAGCCTTCTCTTTCAAATTATTATAAGATGGTGTTTCTTCATACATAAAACTCATAATTTGCCTCCTTCCCTTAATTATATATGCAATATATATGTAATATATATCTTGTATACATCTTATACTAAAAAATATGAATTGTCAAGTTTCTTCGACAACTCATGATAAGAATTTTTATTTAGCAACTTTTTTCACTTCGGTAGCAAATAACTTTTTACGGTAAAAAAAGCCATATTATAAATCTTCATCCATATTTTCGATAATTAGAGTAAAGCTGTACTTCCTCTAACTCTTTCTCAGTTATCTGTTCAAATCCATACTTAAATATATCTTCTGCAAAAAACAAGAATGCATACCGGTATGCATTCTTGTTTAAAAGTTCATCTTATAATCAAAACAAATTATTCTGCTGCTGAAACAGCCTCAGTTAGACTTTCTTCCTTAAAAATCTTTTTAAAGCCAGAAACAGCAACCAGAAAACCAAGACCGACAAGTAATATTGCAAATACCAGCTGTAAACCATCACTAACAATTACAAAATTATTAGTGAAAAATAATTTATTTAAAATCTTAAAGATGGTTTGACCTAGGGCCGTAAAAGTAACCGCAAGCATGATAGTCATTGGGGCCCACAGCATAAATCCTTTCCTTTTGGTCTTTTTCAAAAATACTGCTGCAGCAATTAAACCAAGGGCAGAAAGAAGCTGATTTGCTGAACCAAACAAAGGCCAGATGTTTTTATAACCTACTATAGCCAATAAATAGGAGAAAAATAAAGTAAGAGCTGTTGTAAAAAACTTATTTGTCAATATCTTTTGCAGAGTAGAAGTGTTTTCTGGATCTATCCCGTCATCAGTAAATAATTCCTGTAGAGAAAGACGACCGACCCTGGCTACAGAATCCAATGATGTTAAGGCAAAAGCAGAGATGGCCAGTGTAATAATTGTAAAGATAGTAATTCTAGAAAAACCTAATACACCTAGAAATCCAGCAATGGCTTCTGCAAAAATAACAGGTGGAGCAGCATTAGGCAGCTGTCCATTTACTGCCAGAGCCCCTACAGTAATTAAAGCAATCACAGCAAGCAGGGACTCTAAGAGCATAGCTCCAAAAGAAACCGGCAGCATATTCTTTTCATTTTGAATCTGCTTGGAGCTTGTGCCTGATGAAACCAGGGAGTGAAAACCGGAAACTGCCCCACAGGCAATCGTGACAAACAACATTGGAAACATCATTTGCCCCTTGACAGTAAAACCTGAAAATGCCGGGAGATTCATTGCTGGTCTGGCAGCAATTACCCCTATAAAAGCACAGATCATCATCGCCACTAACAAAAAAGAATTCAAATAATCCCTTGGTTGAAGTAAGGCCCATACCGGTGTAACAGAGGCTACAAATATATACGCAAAAACAAAATAAAGCCAGGATGTCTGGGAAACATACATAGGAAAAACCAGTCCTAAAACAATTGCTACAATCAAAACTATAATACCAACAATATTAGTAACTGCAGCAGATGGATTTTTATAACGAATAAACATACCCAGGGCTACTGCTAAGACAATAAATAAAATAGATGTTGTTGCAGTAGAAGCATTTGCTGGATTCAAACTTCCATCTGCTGCAAAACCATTAAAAGTACTGGCAACAATATCTGCAAAGGCTGCTATTACCAGGATCGAAAACAGCCATACAAAAAGAAGAAAAAGCCTCTTGCCAGTCTTACCGATATACAGTTCAATAATATAACCTACACTGCGACCCTTATTTTTAACTGAAGCATACATCGCAGCAAAATCCTGAACCGCACCAAAGAAAACACCACCAATTAAAACCCATAAAAGGACAGGAACCCAGCCAAACATCGCTGCTATTATCGGCCCATTAATCGGGCCGGCACCAGCAATTGATGCAAACTGATGACCAAAGACTACATTGGTCTTGGCCGGCACATAGTCCACACCATCCTCCATCTCATAGGCAGGGGTTTTTGCTTTAGGATCAATACCCCAGGTTTTAGCCAGCCATCTACCGTAAAATAGATAAGCCCCTCCTAACACAATAACTGCCAGAACTATCATTACTAATCCGTTCATTCCCAATACCTCCTAAAATTATTATAATAATAAAACAACTATATTTTAACAGAAGTCAAGAAAATTAATCTGTGATTTATAGTACTATAAAATTAAAATTTCACTAATCCTGCTTATTTTGTTATCCATTAAAAAAACTCCGCCCCTTATTTTAAATAAGAGACGAAGTTTATATTCCGCGTTACCACTCTTGTTGCTGCCAGGCAACCCCTTTAATATATCAAACAAACTTAACAAAGTCTGTTAAATACACTTCTTTTTAACGGTAGAAACCCGGTCACACTTAATCGGCAGCTGCCTTTCAGCCGACTGCTCACAGGTGAGGTAAACCCTGGAATCCATATCATCTTCCAGCAGCGATGACTCTCTGTAATGGATCTGCCAGAACTACATTTCCTGTTCCCAGCATTTTTTCTTATCTTCTGTTACCGACAATTTTACCACTCTCATAGGCACTTGTCAATATAAATTACTAAAATATGTTCAAAATATATGAAACTTCTCTAACCATCTAAATTAATACAAGATCAATAATATTATCCTTATCTAAGCTTTTATTATCTAAGTATAGTGAACTACCCTTGATAGATACTTTACCCTCCAATTCATACAGCCTCCGCTGATCATAATATACCATCTTGACCTTAAACTGATCCCTTATGGCCTCTTTGATTAATATATCCAGCCGTTCCAACTGCTGCTCATCCAGTACCGGTTTGTCAATATCATTTCTATGTTCCCAGATTTTTCTTAAAGCCTTCCTGTGTTCAGTGAGCATCAATCCAGTCCATTTCTTGTTACCACGGTCCTTTAGCATTAATAATCTCTCCTCCCCTAGGACTTATGACCACCAATAGTAGTTCTCATTCTTTCTAAAATACTACCTTCCTTTAGGCTCCTGCCGTAAAAAAGAGCTTGATAACCATATCTATCCTGTAAAAGATCTTTAGTTTTATCGATTTTAAGCCTTTGCAAAGAATCATCAAACAAACTAAACTGCAAATTAATATCAGGAGTCAGATTGCTAACTGATAGATTAAGCCTTCTAACCCCTTGACCTTTATAATTATTGTCAAAAAGCCCCAGTGCAGTCAAGTACAACTCAAAAGAGGAGTTACTATAATTCTTCATAGTTCGCTGAACGTGAAAACCACTACTTGTTTCATTATGACTATAGCCTATTCCCAGATTAACTGTTTTACCGATCAAATTATTCTCACGAAGGCGGCGGGCGGTTTCATCACACAGCTCAAAAATAACTGTCTTTATTTGTTCAGGGTCTGTATAATCTTTAAATAGAGTAATACCCCTACCCAGGGCTTTACGTTTATCATCATAATGACCTTCAAGCCTGGACAAATCTATTCCCCAGGCATGATAATAGAGCTGGTTACCCATAATACCAAACTTTTTCTCAAGATACTCCAGGGGCAAATGGGCCAGCTCACCAACAGTCTGTATACCGATTTTTTTAAAACGGTATGCCAGCCTGCTACCGATCCCCCAACAGTCTTTTAATCTTACCGGCCACAGTTTCTCCGGAACATCTTCATAGCTCCATTCCGCAAGGCCTTTCTTTTTACCCTCAATATCCATAGCTACTTTAGCTAAAAACATATTAGGACCTATACCCATACTGGAAGGCAGGGTAAATTTTTCTGCTAATTTTTCCTTTATCAACATAGCAGCCTGCCGACTATTACCCCACAATCTTTCTGTACCATTTAATTTTAACCATGATTCATCAATTGAATAAATATGAATAGCACTCAGGGGAACAAACTCTCTAAATAAAAGGGTGATTTCAAGTGAACGGTTTAAATAAAGCCCCATGCGGGCATCTACTATTTTTATTTCAGGCACACGGGGTATATCATATAACCTATTACCAGTTTTAATATTATATTTCTCTTTTAGCGCAGAAGATGCTGCCAGGACAACTGCCCCTGCTCTACTCTGGTCTCCTACTACCGCCAGACACACCTTTAAGGGATCCCAATTTCGGTCAACTGCCTCAACACTGGCAAAGAAAGATTTGATATCAACACAGAGTATTTTGTTTTTCGGCAGCCGCTCATAATTAATATCATTATTCATTTTTGAATTATCCTCCTATACGAATATATGTATGCCTTTAATTTAAATATTATCACACATTTGTTCGTCTTCCAAGAGGTATATTTTGTTAGAAAATATAAAAACCACACCCAGCATAATCTAATAACCTAAATGTGGTTTAATAATATATTTAACTTAAAAAAATTATAATAATCCTGTAAATCTCCACCATACTACTTCAAAAAGTAATATTATCAGAACTATTATAGTTAGTGGAAATCCTAATCTAATTACATCTCTATCAGAATACATGCCATTTTCTTTCCCTAATCCTACTAACATATTTAAATGATGAAAAGGAAAAATGTAATGTAAGGCAATTGCTGAATAAACTAATAAAGTTGGAACTAAAGGGCTCATTAAAGAACTATCTATAAAAGATAAAAAAGCTGGAATTGCAATCCCCATTACTGCAATAACGCTTCCCAGAATCATATGTAAAAAAATTGAAATAACACCAATTAGCAGCGCAAGCATAAAATAATTTGTAGGAATATTAGATGGTAAAACTACTGAAGCAATCCAGGAATTCATACCTGTTAATTCCCCAATCTTTCCGATTGATACAGCTGCCGTTAAAAAAATAAGTACATGAACTGGTACATGATTCCAGTCTTTAGCAGTTAACACATCTCCTATTACTGGCATGCTCATCAACATAGCAACCAGTAGTGTAATCCAACCTAATGATATACCATGAATAGAATCAGTCATCCATAAAATTAGAACAAAACTAAGCCAGAAGATTGTTCTTTTTTCCTTTTTGCTTAGAGGCCCTAAGTCAGTCAGTTTTTTTCTTATTTGATTTTTATTAATATTAAATTCTGAACTAGGTTTAAATAGTAGTAAGATAAGAATAAGTGTGAATATACTGGCTAAAATAGCTGGTATTCCTATCTGTAAAAACCAACCCAACCAACTTAAGTCTACCCCAGAAAACTCAACAGCTATAATGTTAATAGTACTATCTCCTGTAAGAAAAATCATGGAAATAGGTACTGAAGAAGCAAATACTGTTAAACCAATTTTGGCAGCATCCTCTTTTGATAAATTAGCATTTTTTATGACAACTGCCATAACCGACATAATTAAAAATGCCCGTGGCCAGGGATGGGGAATTAATAAGCTTAAAATAAAAGTAAGTACAAATATTGAAACTATCACACTTTTATATGAATCAACAAACTTAATAATAAAATTATAAGCAATCCTCTCACCCAGCCCTGATGATTCCACTGCTCCAGCTATTAAATAAGCTCCTATTACCAGATAAATTATGGGGGTTGTCCAGATAATAAAAACATTTTCCTCAGGTGCTATATTAAATAAAACCAAACTTACCAAATAAAGTCCAGATACATAACCTGGATGGGCTACCTTAGTTGCCCAGAAAATGACGGTCATCAAACTAAGAGCTAAACATCTTTGGCCTTCTGTTGAAAGACCTGTCATTTTTAGATTCCAAATAATTACTGCTGTTAACACACCAATTACTAATCCTATTTGTCTTTTATAATCCACAGCAATACCTCCTTGAAAATTATTTTTTCTTCTAGACACTGGACCTGATATACTTATTTACAACAACTATTTCATTTTTATTTTAAGAGGTACACTAAATACACATTAGTAATTTAATAAATATTCTTTATTAACTTCTGACTCATCTCTTTTTTAGCATAATTTTTCACCGCCTCTTAATCTGATTTAACTTATATATTACTAGATGTATGCTTTGTTGTAAAGAATTTATTATTTTGTTCAGAAATAATGTAACTATATCCTTTTTATATAATTTTATAAAGCTACCATTTATATATTGCTTTTTTTACCCATTTACTATAACTTGAAGTATTATCTTTAAAAAAGGAATTGCTTTCTCTGTCTTGAAGTATATAATATGACAATTTACCTAAAATTTTTACATTTATATTTCTATAAAAAAGATATAGCAAATCAATTTTAAAATGAGAGGTAACTGTATATGTCTAAAAGAAAACTAATTTTTATTATTATATTATTATGCACTTTTCTGCTTAATTTCACCTCTATTACCAAAGCAGAAATAATAGATTTAAGTAACTATGACCTGACAGAAAAGAATATTAATTTAAATGGCAAATGGGAATTTTACTGGAAGCAGCTACTAGAACCGACCGATTTCCAAGAAAAAAACCTGGAACCCAGCAGTATTGTTGAGGTTCCTACTGCCTGGAACGGTTATCAACTTCAAGATAAAAAATTACCAGGCATGGGATATGCTACATATCGTCTGCGAATTCATATAAAAAATAACACTGACTTAATTGGTCTAAGAATACCACCCATCTTAACATCATATAAATTATGGATAAATAGTAAACTAATAGCCTCTGCCGGTAAAGTTGGTACCAGCAGAGTTGAAACAGACCCACAATACCTGCCACAACTGGCCTTTTTTAAACCTGAAGAAGAAAATGAAATAATTATACAGGTAGCTAACTTCTATCATCGAAGTGGTGGTATCCTACAGAGTATTATGCTGGGAGAAGAAAAAAATATCCTTGCAGAAAATAACAAAAGACTGGGCTATAATCTCTTTCTCTTTGGTGCTTTATTTATTATGGGAATCTACCATCTGATAATATATTTGTACCGTAAAAAGTCATTATCAGTTTTTTACTTCAGCCTATTCTGTATATTGCTAAGCATTAGAACTGTTTTACTGGGGGAATATTTCTTCATCTACTTATTTCCTGATTTTAATTGGGAATTATTCAATAAACTACACACCTTAAGTTACTATTTAAGTGTTTATATTTTAATTATTTTTTTTAAAGCAGTTTTTTCAAAATACATGAAAAAAACTATAGTGAAAATTTCTGTAATTACTGTAGCAGTGTTTATCTTACTTGTACTCCTAAGCCCTGCCCGGGTCTATACCTATATTAATCCTGGATATCAATTGTTTACAATCATAATAATTATATACATAATACCTGTATTATACCGGGTTGTCCTTGATGAAATAATAAAAATGAAAAACATTTGTTCACTATACATTGTTAGTGGGGCAGTGATTTTATTAATTACTGTACTTAATGATATCCTGTTTTTTAGTATTCTCAGGTATGACCACCACTTTCTTAAATCTTTTATTATAATTGGGAACCTATCCTCACTTGGCTTATTAATTTTTGCCTTAACAAACTCTCTAGCTTTAGCTGTTAGTTTTGCCAATGCCTTTAACGAAAATGAAAAAATGTCAATTGAATTACAGGAACTCAATGAAAACCTGGAATCAATCATTAAAGAACGAACAAGGGAAATTCAGATTTCCAATGATAAAATAAGAGAACAAAAAAGTGAACTAGAAAAAGCCAATCTTGCTTTACAAAAAATATCTAAAATTGATCCCCTTACTAATATATGGAACCGGAGACACTTTGACAAAGTACTACTAAATAAATGGAAACAGGCCTTAAATGAACAGCTACCTGTATCAATCTTTTTTATAGATATAGATGACTTTAAAGCATATAATGATTATTATGGTCATACTGCTGGAGATGAATGTATAAAACAGGTTACTAGACAAATAAAACATTCCCTAACCCCCCCTGATGAATTAGTAGCTCGTTATGGTGGAGAAGAGTTTGTTGTTTTACTGGCTAATACAGACATTGATAAAGCCCGCAAAAAAGCTGAAATAATCCAGGCCAAAATTGAATCCCTAAATATTCCAAATATTAATTCGACAAATAGAGAGATTATTACCATAAGCCTGGGCATTACCAGTGTCATTCCAACTAAGAAGCTGCTTCCTGAAGATTTAATAATGGCAGCTGATAAAGCCATGTATTTAGCTAAAAATAATGGGAAAAATAAGATAAAAATCATTCCCATATAAATAACTTCTTAGAACATAATCCTCTTTACTAAAATATGATTTGCAGAATAATCTTAGTTTAACTGTTAATAATAAATAACATATCAAAGTAAAGGGGAATAAAGATGAATAGCATTTCTATCTTTAACAAAAAAAGAATTAAAAATAAGCAGATTTCTACTGCTGAAGCCCATAATATCTGGAACCTAATTAACTTAAATAACCTAAATATCAACACAGGTAATATTTTTAAGAATTTCATCCACGACCCTGAGTTCCTGGTTCTAGAAAATAATACAATAGAAGAATACAAAAAAATAAATAAAACCCTAAAAAACTTTGCCATAAAATATAAAATATCATTACCCTCAATGCCTCAAGAAGACATTCAGTTCACAACTAATATTGATGTAATAACTGATGAAGTGATTTTTAAAAATATGCTTAAAAATATTGTCTATTTTACCCACGAGTTAGTGGCCGCAATCAAAAGTTCCACAACTACCGACGACCTTAGAAAATCCCTGATAGATTTTGTTAAAAATAATTTGAATAGATATCAAACAATGTATAAATATGGCAAGTTAAAGGGATGGGTTGAAATACCACCATCATACAAGACTAAACCAGCTAAAAACGAATCCCTCTCTGTAGCAGAAGCAACACATATCTGGGACCATCTTATCCTCCGCTATGATCAATTATGTCTTACAAACTTACACCTGGAATTTACCCATGACCCTGATTTTAGAGGAGTCTTGCAAATAGGCAAAAAAGTACTCAGTCAGCAAATAAGCAAACTGGAAGAATTGGGTTTGAAATTTGAAGTACCACTACCCAAAAAACCACCCTTGATTCAAGAAACCCCAATAGATCCAGAGCTAATTAGAGATGAGTTTACCTATCGAAATCTATTAAGCCGTATTCAAAGCGCTACAGATCTACATGTCAGGTCTATTATTGACTCAACTAGAAATGATGATTTACGTAAAGTATTTTTAAAATTCCTGGAAGAAGAATTAGATATTTATAATAATTTTGTTAAATACGGTAAGATGAAGACCTGGTCACATATTGTTCCTATGTATAAAGAAGAATAATTTTCTTCAAGTTTCAATTATAAACCCAGTCAATCCCTATACGTTCTGCCAGTTCTTTATCAATAGAACAAAGGTCATCCCTATTTAATTCCTTAAAATCCTCTTTCCCCATGGCCTTGACAGCCAGTTTCATTTCTGCAATAGATGACTTGAGGAAATTAACCAGGTAATTGCTTGCTTTATCTACATCCAGTTCATCTTTTAATCTACCACTATGTAATAATAGACTGGTAGGTGGTTCCCAGGGGGTTGCCTTTAATCCCTCAGTATGTGCTAAGGCCAGTAGTGCTGCAGTACCTGTATAAACTGCGTCAGCACCCAGGGCCAGGGCCTTCAAAAAATGACCTGGTGTTATTAACCCACCCCCGGCTATAATACTAACCTTATCTTTAACTCCTTTCTCCTCCAGAAACTCAACAGTTCTTACTAGGGCAGGTAAAGTTGGCAAACCCATATCATCCTGTAAGATAGTCGGCCCCCCATGGGTACCTGCTGTGACACCATCAATGGCAATAAAATCAATACCAGCCTGAACAGCTATCTCCAGTTCTTCTTCCAGGTAATGGGTAGCTGCTATTTTCAGACCTATGGGAACAGTTAATTTGGCATGCAGGTCATTAACTAAATTAATAAAATCATTACTACTATTAACATTAGGTAGACGGGAATGAATAACAGCATCTTCACCTTTATCAAGTTTGAAAATAGTCCTCATCTCAGAATCAATCTGACTGGCAGGTGTCCTCATCGGTGCACCTGCCTGAGCACCCTGCCCCAGTTGAATTTCTATCATGTCAGCCTTACTTAAATCATCAATCTCTTCTGCCCAGCCGCCCCGGTTATACTGAAGAATAAACTTATCTGCTGCTTCCCTTTCTTCCATTATTAAGGGTGCTTCACCTGAATTAGTGGCAGTTTTAGCTATTTTAGAGGCCTTGGCTAAAGCAATCTTGCATTTTTTACTTAATGCACCACCATATGACATACCAGCAATTATTATCGGGATTTCAATCTCCAATGGATCTTCAACAGCAGGCCCAATAACCGTTTTAGTAATAATCTTCGTATTCGTTGGAGTAGGTAACCTCTTTAAATGAACAGGGTTAAACAATAATTTGTCCCAGTCAGAAAACTTATATGGACTGCCAAAAGGACGTGAAATTGGGGTTCGCCTTTCAGCCCTCATAGTCGTTTCCACCACCAACTGTGGTGTTACCTTTTTAGTAGTCGAATACATCTCCCAGAGATTTTCTGTATAATTATCCCTTAATAGTTTTTCTCCTAAATCATCACTTATCTGATCTACAAATGGTTTTATAAAATGCTCCATTATAAAGTGATAAATAATATCTCCCCCATTCATTTTATTTCCTATTTCATAATTTATTATAATATTAATTATCCCTTTATCTTAACTGTATTATAACAACATTCTCCAGTAGGATAGGCCTCTTTATAACTACCTTCCAGCGGATTACCTCCGTCATCTGTGCACCAGGACTGATTTTGAAAAGCCAGGAAATATCCAAACCATTTATCTTCTTCAGTAAAATGTAGAAAAAAACAACCATCATGATATATGCGGTTTTCATCACTATAAAACTCAATATTCCCCTGGTTCATATGAATATTATGAATTCCTTTATCATCATTATTATAATGAATCCCAAAAACATAAATATTAATCCCATCGTTATTTAAGGCTTTTTTCATGTCTTTTTCAATTAGTCCCCTTAGGTCATATTTCCCTGATATATCATAGGGTATTACTTTCATCTTATGTGGATCAAATAAACCACTACGTATATAATCAACGGCAATTTTAGGATTTATATTATTAGCATAATCAATTTCATGAAATCCATACTCCATATTCTGCAGAATACCGGTTATTTCTGCCTGGCAGACCTCTCCCATATAATATAATAACTGTGGTGTTTTATCGTTAATAGACTGACAGTTTATAAGCACCTTGTATATTTCATCATCCCTGATCCATATGTTTATCTTATAATGTGGTGTTTTATCCCTGGCTGGGTCTGCCTTTATTTCTTCTACTCTTCCGATTAAAACCCCATATTTAGAATTGGACATACTTTACCCCCCAATATTAATCATTCATTATTTTATTATTCCTAAAAAAGCCTCAAAATACAGGTAAAACTTTTACCAATTTAATAAGTATTCTATCTCTGAAATTTATTAACATGACAGGAGAACCGTCCCGGTGTCACAATTTTTTCAAACACTGCCCTAGCAATTGTTACATATACTAATAATATCTTATTTATAAGGTGGTGATTATGCTGTGGCTGTCGAACCGAAGATTTTCAATTTTGATGATGTTAAGGGGATCTCGGAAAACCAATTAAACCAACACTATCAACTTTACCTGGGATATATTAATTCACTGGAAAATATTATGACTACTCTTTCAACTGAAGAGCAGACCAATTACGAATATAGAGGTCTAAAAGAAGGAGAAACTTATTCCCTTGATGGAATTGTCCTCCATGAATTATATTTTGCAAATCTCGGTCAAACAAATGTTAACCCGGCCAGAGAATTAATCTGGCTAATCAACAGGGATTTTGGAAACTACCGTAACTGGTTAAATGACTTTATGCGTACTGCTAGAGTAGCCAGAGGCTGGGCTGTTCTCGCCTATGATTATCGAGATGAATCACTTCATAATATAATGCAGAACGCCCATAATGTGGGGGTAGTATGGCATGCCTGGCCATTACTGGTTCTAGATGTCTATGAACATGCCTATATGATCGATTTTGGAATTAATAAAGAGAGATACCTGGGGGTATTTAAACAAAACATTGACTGGTCAATTGTCAACAAAAGATTTTACAGCTTATCCCCTATAAATTTGTAAGATGTGACAGACGAACCGTCCCCTTGTCATTAACCTAATTTATCACCCTTTTTTACAGGCTGTTCAGGTTGAATTAGGACTACACCTTGTTCAGCATAAACTCCTAACACCAGTACCTCTGACATAAAATCAGCAATCTGTCTGGGAGGAAAATTTACCACTCCTAAAACCTGTCTTCCTATCAGCTCATCTAGCTGATAACACTCAGTAATCTGAGCACTGGATTTTTTAATGCCAATTTGCTTACCAAAATCAATCCATAGTTTATAGGCAGGTTTATTTGCTTTTACAAAAGGCTCTGCCTTGATGATTTCTCCAACCCTGATATCCAATTTATTAAAATCTTTAAAATCTGCCATCTATACCCCCTCCTTTAACTTAGTTCTAATTCCAGTGTAACCGGACAATGGTCTGAACCCATAACATCAGTCATTATTTCAGCATCTTTAATCTTTTCTGCCAGTCCCTCTGAAACAAAGTGATAATCTATTCTCCAGCCAGCATTTCTCTCCCTGGCCCTGGTCCGGTAGCTCCACCAGGAATACTCTACCTTATCAGGGTAAAAATAACGGTAGGTATCAAGATAACCATATTTCAGAAGTTTATCAAACCACTCCCTTTCAATGGGTAAGAACCCAGAGGTATCTTCATTGGCTCTGGGGTTCTTTAAATCTATCTCATGATGAGCAGTATTATAATCACCAAAGATAATTAACTCCTGACCCTTTTTCCTCAGACCTTCACAAAAGTCCAAGATATCATCATAAAAGTCTAGTTTATATTTTAGCCTTGTCTTATTTCTTTTACCATTCGGGAAATAGACATTTAAAAGTGTAAATTCAGGGTATTCTGCCATTAAAACCCGGCCTTCCTTATCAAAACGTTCTATCCCAAGACCATGTCTGACTGAGATAGGTTCTTTTTTTGTATAAAGGGCCACACCACTATAACCCTTTCTTTCCGCAAAAGAAAAATAGGATTTATATCCCTCAATATCTCTTAAATCATCACTTATCTGTTCATCCTGAATTTTGGTTTCCTGAAGCCCGATAATATCTGGCTGTTCCTCTACCATCCAATCCAGAAAGCCCTTCCTTTTAATAGCCCTGATTCCATTTACATTCCACGAATAAATCTTCATCTTATTACCTCCACTACTATATTTAATAAGAATAATTATTATTAAATATAGTTTACTTCATTTTAGCTATAATATCAAGGGGGTATTTATATAATTATCTTTTTACTGGGCCTCTTTTAATGTTTTAGCCATCTTTTTAACAAGCTGACCAATACAGGCTTTTAAACGTGCCCCTTTAGTAATAATAGTTTCAAATTCCCTGTTTTGAATAGCAATTTTTAGATCAGCTATCTTTTCATACTCACTGTAAAAATGATTTTTTACAGTACCCATATGTAAAATATGATGGGTATCACTCCCTGCTATCAAGGGTATATCTATTTTATTAGACAATCTTGTTACCTTATCTCTATTTTTCAGGTCTTTTCCATTAAGACCTAGACCATCTAATCTTTTTAATAAATCAGTATCCATATCCATTAAATAATGACTTTTTTTGGCTGGATGTGCCCCAATTTTAATCATCTTACGTTTGTCAGCTTCATCTAACAAATATTTTAAAGCAGGATAATCAGCTTCACTAATGTTTTTGGAAAACAAACCCCTTATATCCAGAACATCTTCTTTCCTCCCGATAATTAATATATGTCCACTTTCTCTAATATCAACTTCCATCCCGCAAAAAACCTTAAAACTACCTAGATCATAGTAATCATGTTTATATTCATAAGCCTTATCCAAGGTATTATAGATATTAAAAAAATTTATAGTATGAAAATGTTCAGTTAGGACTATTGCATCTAAACCTTTTTTTCTGGCAACTGTTATTACCTTATTAAAACTATTTAATTCAAACTCAAACTTTTTGGATAACTTTGTATGACAATGAAAATCAATATACATTTTCCCACCCCTTATAATGGATAATTTTTACCAGTTAAAATTATGACCACAACTATAAGAATTGATACTATTAAAAAGAGAATATCCCTTTTTCCTATCTTCATATATGCTAATTTCAACTTCTTTACTTTCGGCTTATCTAAGGCATATGTAAATCCTTTTAATTCCAGGGCTTCTACCGTAGTTCTGGTTCGCTTGGCCGTATTTAATATCATGGGATAAAAGGCCAGAATTGCTATTTTGATCAGGTAAAAAACATATCGATACCCTAAAATCCCTTTATTATCCGGAGTTTTTCCCCTTAAACGAAAAGAATTAAATATATTATTATACTCTTCAAATAAGACTGGTAAGATCCTGTAGGCATACGAAACCCCAAAACTATACCTACCAGCAATACCAAAACTCAACAGGGCATCACTAAATTTCTCGGGATCCATACTGGTGAATACTGCTATACTAGCCAGAGCAATAGTAGTCAACTTCATTGTTAAAATTAATAATGGTAAAAAAACCTCTATTCCACTCCCCAAAATATAGGCTACCACCACCATTGACCCTAATTCGGTCACTATACTCATCGAAAGTAAAAAAATTATTAAATTGCTAACATGAGAGATAAAAGTTATAATTAGCATAAATATAAACAGCCCCAATAGAATTGTCCTATTATGAAAAAACCAGGGAATAATCGCAAAAGAGATATACCAAATTATAAGTATCCTGGAATCCAATTTAGCCAGAAAGGTATCCTGGGTCCCATAAGCAGTCTTCATTAAGGCCATTTTAATGGTTTCAACAGATAAAACTGCAGCTATTTTATCACTAAATCGCTTCAAGTTTATCTCCTCCTAACCTGGATATAAAGTCTTTCACACTCAAAGCAACAGGTTTCATGCCTAGTCTTCTACTTAATTTCACAATCTGTGGAGGACACAAATTAGTTTGTTCTAATACCTGTTCATCTCCAAAAACACCATATTGATCGGTATCGATAAAGACTTTTCCCTCATTTAAAACAATTACCCTGTCTGCCCATTCCCCTACTAATTCCATATCATGGGTAGCAACAATAACTGTATTTACCCAATCTTCCAATCTGTTAATCATCGCAAACATCTCTTTTCGACTAAGCATATCAAGACTAGCCGTCGGTTCATCTAATAATATAACTGAGGGCTTTGTACCAGTCCCAATTGCCAGTGAGGCGCGCCGTTGCTGTCCCCCACTTAAGAGTCTTCCATCATGATTTTGAATATCAGTCAGTCCTAATGTTTTAATAATTTGATTGACAAACTTATTATAAGCAGGTATTTTTCTAGCCTGCAGATAATATTCAATATCCTGGCGAATATTATCATTTATAAACATTTCCTCAGGGTTTTGATAAATATAGCTTACTCTTTCAGCTAATTGTTCTGAAGATGTATCTTTAGTATTTTTTCCACAAACTATGACTTCTCCCTCCTGGGGTTTTATTATCCCTGTTATTAATTTAAGCAGAGTCGATTTCCCTGAACCATTATTACCGATTAAGGCTACCCGGTCACCTTTATAAAAAGACAAATTAATATTACTAAGAGCCTTTGCTGATTTTTTCTTTAGTGTCTTATAACTATGACTAAGATTTTTGAAACTTATAAGGGGTTTTTCATCAGTCTGCTTATTTTTTAGTTGATTATCATCTTCAGTTTTTATGCTTAGTTCTAAACAATTACCCTGAGAGAAATATGGTAAAGCCTCCTCAATAGTGATAGGATACTGACCCTCTATTTTAAATAAAGAACAAACTGCCTGTGTCACCTGTGGTGGATAAATATTGCTTTCTTTTAATTCTTCAACCATAGATAAGGCCTTATTAACAGATTTTTGCCACAAGACCCTTCCACTATCCATCATTATTACATTCTGACAATAACTTGCAATAAACTCGGTGTGATGTTCAATCACAATAATAGTTTTACCATGTTCCTGATTAAGCATTGCTAAGTTTTCATAAATCATTTGAGCATTAAAGGGATCAAGTTGAGCAACCGGTTCATCAATAATTATAATATCAGGATTCAAGGCCAACACCCCTGCCAGGGCTACCATATGCTTCTGTCCACCACTTAATTCCCAGATGAATTCATTCTGAATTGATTTAAGACCCAATATCTCCAGAGCATATTCACCCCTTTCTTGATAATTCCTTAAACCAAAGTTCAAAGGGGCAAAGGTAACCTCATCATAGACAGTCGAACGTACTAGTTGATTCTCAAAATCTTGATATATGTAAGCAACTTTTTGTGCCAGAGAAGCCACTGATGTACCCAGTGTATTATGACCAGCAACTATAACCTCACCTACAAAATCCCCTACATGATAATGAGGAATTAAACCATTAAAAGTTTTGCAGAGGGTCGTTTTTCCACCACCATTACCACCAATAATAGCTATAAAATCCCCCTGAAAGATCCTGAGATTAATATTATTTAAAACCTTATCACTTGCACCTGGATACTTAAAAGATAAATCCTTTATACTTATAATTTCCTCCATATTAATAACCCCTTCCCCTCTATTTTAACAATATCTCATTTTTAGCTCTGACTTTAAGCAAAAAAGTTATTTAAGGAACTTTTATACCCTGAAATAACTTTTTATTGCTTATAAAACTTTTTCGAATTATAAAAAATTTCATTTAAGAACTTCTTACTTCTAAAGAAATCACATAGCAATATCATCATTTTTTTTATTATTTCTAGCATAAGTTATAATAGAAATAATAAGCACTATAGCAATTATTACTCCAACCCAGATAAAGCCTGTACCATATTTATCTAAGAAATCAGGCTCCCAGACAGCAAAATTAATATCCATTTCAGAGATAAACTCTGCAATAGTAGCAATAAAAGCAAATACTACTGTACTAATAATTAATCTTGAAGTAATAAGACTGGTCATCGGGGTCGATTTCATTTGTTCACGGGGTTTGATACCCAATAATGGTTCTATCTTACCATGTAAACGTGGTACTAAATACATTGTTGGTAAAACACCAAATAAAAACCCGGTAATTACCATTTCATTAATAAAACTTAATCCTTCTAAGACAAGGATACTCTCGGGCAACCCAGGAATTGCCTCTAATTTTTCAATTCCAATCCATACTTTAGAAATATCCACTATTGAACTAAGCATCTGATCAATTCCAATACCTACAAATGAAGCGATTACTAATTGTTTTTTATTTTGGGGGTCTTTTACTAATAATCCAGCAACATATAAACCTATCACCAGTTGAATAAACCCCTCTAATTCTCCTAATCCTCCAAAATCGCCCATTAGTAAATCTGCAAAAATTATTTCACCAAAACAAGCACCCAAAGCTGCATATAATGGGTCAAATAAGATACATAGAATCAGTGGTATAAAAGCAAAATACGAGACAGAAAATTCAATTGGACCTACTGCAAATTCTGGTACAATCTCTGTAATTAAATCTGCCATACCAAACAAAGCCATTGCTAGTATAAAAACCATTGTCTTTTGAGACTGTGTTAAGGTAATATCCTTTCCTTTATTCATTCTCAAATCATCCCCTCTAAATATTTATTCTCTATCTGACAACATTTACAAGTTTATTATACTTCTTATTTGTTAACATTAAATGAACTAAAAGTTACGTTTTTGTAAATATTTTTTCATAAATAAATTATTGTAAATATTTTTTCATACACTTTTACATTTTTTACAATTTGTATTATAATAAAAGTAATTTGAATTAACTTATAAGGAGATAATCATGAAAATTTATAATTTAGATATCGATATTAATCAACTATCCAAGAGTGAAAAAAAAATTGCTAATTTCATCACTAAAAATATGAGTAAAGTCCCTTATCTGAACTTACAGGAATTATCTAAGGCCATAGGTGTAAGTATTGCAACAATATCAAGGTTCTGCGTTTCTATTGGATTCTCAGGATTTAAAGACTTTAAAAACCACATTAAAAACAATTATGAAATAAGTCCGGCCAATAAAATGAAATCAATCCTAAATGAAATAAGGGATGAAGATATTGGTGCCCAGATAATTAACAAAACAATCAACTACCTTAAAAAAACTATAGAATATCTTTCCAATGATAATTTTAATAGGGCAATTAAATCAATAAATACTGCTGAAGACATCTATATTTTTAGTCCAGGTCCAAGTGAAAGTGTAGCTAATCTATTGTTTTTTCGACTCAACAGATTTGGACTTAATGTAAATAAGATGGCCAAAAGTGGTAAAGAACTCTTTGAAAATCTTATAAACTTAAGCAAAGATGATCTGATAATCATTTTTGGTTTTTTTAATGTTTCACCTGAAATCAAGATCATTCTGGATTATAAAAAGAAAATAGGGTTTAAAACAATCATGATTACCGATCTAATTGTCTCTGAAATGAATAAAACAAGTGATATCATTTTATATGTAGAACGGGGTGAGATCTGGGAGTTCCATACAATGGTTACACCTATGGCTCTGATTGAGGCCCTAATAGTTGGAATTACTATTAATAATGAAGAAAAATATCTAAAGAAACTAAATAATTTACATGAGTTAAGAAAACACTACGCCAACTATTTAACAAAGTAATAGTATTTATTTTATAAATTATATCCCCTCTTTTATAGAATAATCAACCTTAACACTGTCTTTTCATTTGCTAATATCCATAGCCTCTAATAATAAACCAGTCCTCCTGATTTCTGTTTTAACTTTAACTGAACATTCTACCTGGGGAAATATTTCATTCCAATCTTCCTTAATTTTTTGCCAGTCTTGAGGGTATTTTTGATTAAAAAGACTCCCAAAACCAAAAACATCTGATTGGTATTTTTTTTGAACTATATCTATCGTATTTTCTACTTCTTTTTTAATAATCTTTTCTAAATTCTTTTCAATTATTGTTATCACTGCTGGTTTAGAGGTATCGATATCTCCCTGTTGTTCTACTAAGGTACCTTCAGAATTTATTTCTATCTTAAACCTAATATTATCTTTCTTAAGCTCAGGGATTATAGCTGTCCTAGCATTAAACACTTCAATTACTATCAAGTCATCACTCTTTCCAGGTGAAGGGACATTATAAATACTGGAATCAATCTTGGCAATTAATCAATTCAATCCCTTGGTCTGATAATTATCTATTAATTTTTTGATTAATTTAAGGTATTTAATTATTCTATTAAACACTATAATTTCACTTCTTCCTTTCTGGTTATATCAGGTTGGCTGGCTGTAATTATTATATTAATAGTTCTTATTTATTATATCTTTGTATTTTTAATAAAAAAAATACGGCAAAACTGATAAATTTCAGACACAAATCGAGATAAATACTATATATAGAAAAAACTACTGGAAATTTTCCAGTAGTCTTTTTTCTTATCATAGCTCTTTCTTAAATAAATTTTAAATTCTGGACAAACCTTTATTCCTATAATATAGCATTATATCAGTCACTACCATTAAAAAGTTTAAAATGTAAAGATAAATTACCAAATCATAATTATAAAACAATTTATGAATTATCCCGGCAATATACCCTATTAAAATTATATACAAAAAAGAAATACTTTTCCCGGAGTTATCCCTAGAAGTATATGATTTATAGATAGATAATGGCCAGGCAGCCCCAAAACAGATCAACATAATTGCTTCAAAAATACTCATTTCTACATTACCTCTTCTCTTATAGATTTATTCTCTTATTTTTAACCATTACTAGAGTATACCATATTTTTGGACCAAAATAAACATCATTATTGCTTCTTCTATTTGGAAATCCAGCCTGGTAAGTTCGGCTGTATTAGATCAATTAAAATCCTGGTAATAGAAGGGAATTTTACACCAAAATGCCGCAGCGTATATAAGACAAAACCCAAAAATAACAGTAAAGAAAAGGCTATTACCTCCCGCCAGTATTTTCGGCGTATTAGGCCAGGTAGTTCAAAAAAAGCTATCATGGTAAAAACAGCAATTATTCCTAACATTTATGATTCCCCCCGAGGTAATTTGCGGATGCTAGCAATAATTAAAGTCATCACCGGTATGATTACATGAAATACCGTAGCAATAAAGGGGTAGACATCCTGATATTCCATAGTCTCTACTATATTATAATAATGAAGTTGAAAGGTAAGCAGTACACCGATCGGCAGGACCAGAGGGAGATAGGTTCGTAGGTTTAATAATTGTGCCCCAGCAAGTGTGGTAATATAAAAGGTAAGGGCATACTGTAAAAACCCACTCCCCATAAAATTTAGGGCTATTAATATCTCCAGCCGGGTAAGTATTTCTCCATAATTTATTAAACGCACTGCCTGGAAAGAGGGGTAAGTATAAATACTTCCCGTAATTCCCAGCACCCCAATATTTCTGACCGCTACAAAAATCAATAATGATGCCGATATAAAAGTAGCCTTGATTACTGACTTCTTTACTTCCCCCTGCTTATTAGTAAAAGGGATGATCATCAGAAAATGAAGAGGGGAAAAAGAAAAAATGGCAGTACGGTAAACTATCCAGGCCATTTTCGGGGCTGATGCCTCCAAGACAGGCTGGAAATTCTCCAGATTAAAGTCCTTTGCTAACAAAATACCGGTAATAATTGTACTAATAAAAACTATCGGTATAATAAACTGAGCACAGCGGGCAATTACTTCAATCCCATTCCTGACCGCAGATGCCGCCACCAGTGTAATCAAAATCATAAAGACAATAAATGGGGTACTGATCATAAAAAGAATATTGAAGAAATTAGAAAAATCGATTACCATTAAAGATGCTATGTGAAAAAAAAACAAAATATAAAGCAGGGAAATTAATTTACCAAGAAAATTCCCATAAACAAGTTCACTTATTCTTACCAGGGTCTTCCCTGGAAATCTAGCAGCTAAACTAAGCTGAACCAGGACCAGGAGAAGCCCTCCAAATAGAGCAAAGATAATAGCTATCCAGGCATCCTGATTAACAGTAGCCCCAGGGGGGATGACAAAACCAACACCTAACATTTCTGCTATTACCAAAAAAATAAGTTGCGAACTAGAAATCTTGCCCTTCTCTAATGCCATTTTAAGCCTCTCTCTATTGTTTTACCGGAATAGGTGGTTTAACATTTAAACCAGCATGATGCAGCTGGGAGTCTACCTCTATACTTACCTTTACCTCAGGAAAGATATTATCCCAATTTCTTTGGATCTCCTGCCAGTTATCTGGGTATTTACGGTGAAAGGCTTCTCCAAAAGCAAAGATATCTGTCTTGTATTCTTTCGCCTTCTTAAGAGCAGCCTCAATCTCCCTCTTTACAGCCTCTTGGTCCTGTCTTTCCAGATAGGCAATCATTTTGCCTGTAGCTAAATTGGTATCACCCATCTGCTCCCCAATATTTCCCTCTGTAGAGACCTTAAGTTTAATCTTATACTCCCCATTAGTAATTTCCGCTTTCACCTTACTACTGGCTTTAGTAATTTCTATACTTATTTTATTGCCCCGAGGGTCTTTAATGATAATTATCCCACTCTCCACCTCACCCTTTACCCATAAAAGGCCGCGGGTCTCTTTCTTATTTAGATGAGTAAGCAATTTATCCCCTTTAAAAACCGCTGTTCCCTCAATCAGGGGCTTTTTTTCTCCACCCTTTTCCAAAATCCGGAGAGGTGTAGCTACAGGGCCTGTGGTTTTACTCATTAACATAGTTAAAAATTCCTGCAGCATAATCCCGCTTATCTCTGAAGTTACAACCTTGTCCTCAATCATTCTAGCAATCCCAACAGCTGGTATTTCTTCCAGGTCTGTCTTAACCCTCATTACATCTCCTGCCTGATCTTCAGCTATCAAAACCCAGACCATATTCCTTGTTTCATGGTCCCTAATAAAAAAACTGAGGTATGGGGTAATCCCTTTTTCAGCCAGCTCTTTACTAAATACTATTATATTATTATGAGGAAAATATAATTTCCTGGAAGACTGGAAGGTAAAATTCCGGACAGCATCAAAAACCGTCTCACCTGTACTTTCAACAATCCAAACAGTCTCTGCCCCTTCTTCTTTAGCCGAAGACCCCCCTTTCCCACCTCCCTGGGGCTGTCCTACTTCACCTGCCTTGATTATCTGGGCAGTTAGTTTGATTCCTTCTGTTTCCCGGTCATAATCAATAGCTATTCCAGCAACAACTGCCAAATCATCCAGTTCTTTACGGTCCCAGCAGGCCGTTAATAATAATAGTAAAAACAATAAGATAGTAAAAATTATATATTTAAGTAATTTCTTTTTCACCTATTTCACCTTTTTACTTTCATTCATTATCACTACTATCTACTTCAGCTTCAGATTTATCCCTGTCCTGGGGTGGATGTGGCATCATCCTGAAGTCCTGCCTTTGTGGGTCCTGCCAGGCAATAGTCCTCGGCCGGGTAAACATAGCCCATAAGGGAGACCTTACCAGCACATCTTTTAAATCCCTCAAACTTAAAGGGGCTAAGGGGGAAAGATAAGGAGTCCCAAAAGAACGCAGTGAAGTCATATGTATTAAGAGCCCTAACAAACCTATAATTATCCCAAAGGCCCCTAAAGAACCGGCCAATATCACCAGTATAAACCGTAATACAGTTGCCGCATCAGCCTGTGATGAAACCACAAAACTGGAGATAGCTGTTAAAGCCACCATAATCACCAGTGGGGCACTAATCAGACCGGCTGAAACGGCAGCCTCACCTATTACTAAAGCACCGACAATACTTACCGCCTGACCGACCGGTCTAGGCAAACGTACACCGGCCTCCCGCAAAATCTCAAAAACAATCCCCATAAAGATAGCTGCCACTAAGACTGGAAAAGGGGTACCTTCACTGGCGGCAATCATGGTAATTAAAAGGGGGGTAGGTATTATCTCCTGATGAAAGGTAGCTAAGGCTACATAAGTAGCAGGTAATAAGATGCTTATAAATAAAGAAATAATTCTTATCCAGCGAATTATTGTCGTATAAAACGGCCTGGAGTAATAATCCTCTGCAATCTGCAGGCTTTCTACAAATAACATTGGTACAGTTAAGACAAAAGGGGTCCCATCAACTAAAATAGCAGCCCTTCCCTCTAACATCTTGGCAGCTGCAACATCTGGTCTTTCAGTATTTGCTATGGTAGGAAAGGGTGAAAAGGGGGCATCTTCAATGAATTCCTCGATATAACCCGATTCTAGAATTGCATCTGTTTCTATACTCTCCAACCTCCTTTTTATCTCTTCTATCAATTTATCATTGACCAGACCTTTAATATATGCTATACAAATCTCCGTCTTTGTCTGTTTTCCCAGTTTCATCGCCTCAAAAATCAGATTAGGGTTATGTATTTTCCGTCTTAACTGAGATGTATTAGTACGCAGTGTCTCGGTAAATCCTTCCCGTGGTCCCCTGACAACAACCTCCGTTTCCGGCTGTTGAATACCTCTGGCCTCCCAGCCCCTTGTAGCGATAATTAGAGCCTTTTTAGAACTATTGATCAATATCCCCGTTTCACCTGTTAAAAGAGAATCAATCAGGCAATCCAGGTCTGCTGTATATCTTATATCCCCACTGGTAATGGTATTAGTTTCAATTACTTTAACTATATTTACTGCAGTATCTTCATTAGCAACTAACCTGGTATCAATCATCAGTGGTCTTAAAATATTCTCACTAATACTTGTCTTATCAACTAGTCCCTCTATATAAACAATGGCGGCCTCAATTTTATCTTTTGAGCCAAGTCTAATTTTTCTACAGACAAAATCAGAACTTTTGCCCAGTCTCTTCTCAATATAACTAAGATTTTCCTGCAGTTTCTTAGCTACCTGAATATCAGCAACTACCTCTTGGTCACCTTCCTCATTATTTTCATTCCTTAATAATTCTATAAACCTTAATTTGCGCAGTAGTTTTCTTAACATTTATCTACCCCTTATAGTAATGCAAACTTTAAGTTATTATAGTATCTAGTATAATTCTTAAGGAATAAATATATTCAAAAAATTACTAAACTGTACTTAATAAAATATGACAGAAGGACTGTCCCTCTATCATATTTAACAATACTGTTCAAGCTGTTTTCTGTTTTTTAACTGGAACTGTTTGGGGGTAATCTTAAAGTAGGCCTTAAAACGTTTAATAAATGATGAAAGGCTGTTATAACCAACCTGATAAGCTACCTCACTAACTGATATATCACTCTTGCTCAATAATTTACGAGCTTGATTCATTCGTAACTCAATCAAATAATGTCCGGGTTTTATCTTCATATTCTCCTTAAATAACTCATTAAATTTATTAAAACTAATACCTATTTCAGAGCACATTTTTTCAATACTAATATCCTCCTGAAAATGTTGATTAAGGTATTTGATACCCTGCTGTAAGATATCGTTATCCAGGAAATCACTTAGATCAAGGACCTGATTTAGGATGCCTTTTTTATATAAATAAAAAAATAGTTTCTCCTGGGTAATTCTAATTAAGAAATCATTTGTTTTATCTTCAGCTTGGTAAAGGTCAATTAACTCTACAGCAGTCTCCCTGACCTCTCTATCTAGTTGTGCATAATAATAATCTTTTTTATTCATATTTAAATATTTTTTGGGAAAAATTTCACATGGATTAGTATCTTTTATTTTTTCCAGTATACTATTAATAAAATCTTCGCTAAAAAATAACATTAATTCAGAAAAAGGGGTAGTTATTTGATATTTGTAATGCACATTTTGATTTACTAAAAAAAAGACATTTTCATTTAACATAATCTTAGTATTATAAGCGTGGATTTCTTTCCTCCCTTTAAACAATAAAGAAAAATAAGGGAAAAAAGTGTCAATATCAACTTCATTACCAATATTATCTTTATTTAAAATTATACCTATTACCCCTTTACTAATAGAAGAAAGATCTGTCTCTAAATTACCACTTTGATTGAATTTTAAATCACAATTTGATTGATAATTTATGTTTTCATCATAAAGTGTGTCAAGATGAAAGAGTTCCATATCCACTATTCCCCTTTCTCAATTTTATTTCTGTTATTTCTTTACTACCTTAATATATTATTATACTATATTTAGATATATTTTGGAATGAAAATTTAAAAGAAACAAAATATAAAATTTTCAGATTAAACATTTCTCAAAAAAACTAATAATTTTATGAAAAACTCCTTATAATTAGGACTTAAAAAGTTTATAAATAATATGCTTAAAGTTCCCAAAAATAAGAAGTTTTTTTTTAATATTTTATTTTTTAATAAATTGTGTTAATAAAGATATGGTGCCTGAGCCTTTAATTCATCTCTAAAGGCAGGATGGGCAACATCAATTAGGGCAGCAGCCCTCTCCCTGGCAGTTTTACCTCTAAGTTGGGCTATGCCATATTCAGTAACTACATAATTAACTTCATTTTTACTAGTCGTAACTACAGCTCCTTTTTCTAATATAGACACAATAGTAGACTTCTTTCCTTGCATTGCCGTTGATTTTAAAGCAATAATACTTTTACCACCAGGGGATCTCAAAGCCCCTCGAATAAAATCAACCTGACCACCAGAGGCACTAATCTGTTTTACACCTACACTTTCAGCACAGCACTGCCCTAATAAATCAATCTCTATTGCTGAATTAATAGAAATCATTTGATTATTACGGCTAATAACCACTGGGTCATTAACATAAGAAACCGGATGCATTTCTACCATAGGATTATCATCTAAAAAATCATACAGTTTTCGTTTTCCTGAGGCAAAAGCACCAATTATTTTGCCAGAATGTAAAGTCTTCTTTTTGTTATTAATTACCCCTTTTTCCACTAAATCAACCATACCATCAGTAAGCATCTCACTATGAACTCCAAGATCCTTTTTATTTACCAGAGCCTGAGCTATGGCATTAGGGATACCACCAATCCCTAACTGAATAGTAGAACCATCTTCAATCAATTTGGCAACATAACTACCAATCTTTTGTTCTGTTTCAGTTGGTGGGTTAATTGTTAATTCTGGCAAAGGTTGATTATTATTAACTAAATAATCTATATCATTCACATGAATAAAGGAATCCCCTAGGGTCCTAGGCATATTTTCATTAACTTCAAGTATAACCAGGGTAGCCTGTTCAGCTACCTTACTGGTATAATCAACTGAAACCCCAAAGCTAAAATAACCGTGTTTATCCATTGGTGACACTGTAGCTAGTAAAACATCAACCTCAACATATTTCTTATACAGTTCCGGTATTTGGGAAAAATAATTAGGAGTAAAATCAGCTGCACCAGAATTAACTAATGACCGGCTAGCCTTACTACTAAACCAGGAATTATGTCTAATAAACTTTTCAACCCCTGGCTCATAGAGGCCATAAGTACTGCAAGGCAACATTTGGTCAACTATCACCCCTTTTAATTCTTCTTGGCGTTTTCCCAAAGCTTGAAGAATTTTTGAAGGAGCACTACAACCTAAACCAACAACAACTCGATCACCTGATTTAATTATTTTAGCAGCTTCTTGAGCAGAAACTAGCTTTCTGTTTAATATATTTTGATAATCCATCATAACCATTCCTTATTATATATATGACTATCTTGTAACAATAATCGCTGCTCCCTGACCACCACCAATACAAAGAGTAGCTAAACCATTTTTGCTATCACGTTTTTCCATTTCATATAAAAGTGTAACCAAAATACGGGCACCACTCGCACCAATAGGATGGCCAAGGGCAATTGCACCGCCATTAACATTAACCTTTTCAGAGTCTAAGGAAAGTTCCTTTAAAACTGCCAGTGACTGAGAAGCAAAAGCCTCATTAGCCTCTACCAAATCAAGATCACTGACCTTCAAATTTGCCTTTTGTAAGGCTTTTTGAGTAGCTGGAATAGGTCCAGTTCCCATGATTTCTGGTTCAACACCTGCTGTGGCATAAGCTTTAATAGTGGCTAATGGAGTAATCCCGAGCTCTTTAGCTTTTTCAGCTGACATTACTACTAAAGCGGCTGCTCCATCATTAATACCAGAGGCATTACCAGCAGTAACTGTACCATCTTTTTTAAATGCTGGTCTTAATTTAGCAAGTTTCTCTACTGTAGTACCTGTCCTGGGGTGTTCATCCTGAGAAAAAATTATTGGATCACCCTTTCTCTGAGGGATTTCTAAGGGTATAATTTCATCTTTAAATCTCCCTGTACTTATTGCTTTCTCCGCCTTTTGCTGACTGCTTGCTGCAAATTCATCTTGTTCCTCTCTAGTAATTCTCCATTGCTCGGCAATGTTTTCAGCTGTAATACCCATATGATAGTCATTAAAGGCTTCCCATAGTCCATCCTTAATCATAAGATCAACTAATTTGCCATCACCCATTCGCTCACCCCAACGGGCCTTTTCTAATAGATAACCAGCTTGACTCATATTTTCCATACCACCAGCAACTATAATGTCAGCATCTCCTAACAAAATAGCCTGGGCAGCCAGATGGACTGCTTTTAAGCCAGAGCCGCAAACCTTATTAATGGTCATTGATGGTACTTCATATGGCAAGCCAGCATAAATTGCAGACTGTCTAGTTGAGTTTTGCCCTAAACCAGCTTGCAAAACATTACCCATAATTACTTCATCAACTTCAGATGATTTTACTTTTGCTCTTTTTAGTGCCTCTTTAATAACTTCCGCCCCTAAATTAACAGTTTTAATTCCTTTAAGACTTCCACCAAAGGTTCCTATTGCCGTTCTAACTGCACTTGCTATTACAACTTCTTTCATGCTTTCTTCACCATCCTTATTAAAATATTTGAAGATAATTATTTGCCTTTAAAAACCACCTTTTCTTTATTTAAAAAAGCAGCCATACCATTCTTCTGATCTTCTGTTTTAAAACATTTGGCAAAAGAAGAACACTCATGTTCCAGACCAGTATCAATATCAGCTGTTACAGCATAATTTACTGCTTTTTTAGTCAATTCAATGGCCACAGGGGCATTTTTAACTACTTTTTCGGCCAGTTCCCTGGCTTTAGCAAGTAAATCATCTTCAACAGGGACTACATGATTGACTAAACCAATACGCAAGGCCTCAGCTGCATCTATCATCTCTCCAGTAAATAATATTTCTTTAGCAGAGGCAGGACCGACAATCTTGGTTAAACGCTGAGTACCGCCAAAACCTGCTATAATACCCAAACCTACCTCTGGCTGACCAAATTTCGCTTTACTGCTGGCCATTCTAATATCACAGGCTAAGGCCAGTTCATTGCCCCCGCCCAGGGCAAAGCCATTTACTGCTGCAATCACTGGTTTAGCACTTTGCTCCAGCATAGTAAATACCCCCTGCCCCTTCCGGGCAAAATCCTCTGCCTCTCTTTCATTCATCTCCTTCATCTCAGCAATATCTGCTCCAGCCACAAAAGCCTTATTACCTTCACCAGTAATAATTATAGCCTTAACATCAGAATTATTTTCTAATTCACTTATTGCCTGGGCCATCTCCCCTAGTAATTCACTATTTAGGGCATTTAAAGCCCGGGGACGATTGATCTTAAGTACAGCTAATTTATCCTCTATTTCTAAAATCAAATTTTGATAAGCTATTTTCAACACCTCCATTACGCCAAATATCTATTAATTATACTCAAAAAAACCTCTACCTGTCTTCCTACCTAAGTGACCTGCCCTGACTTTTTTCCGCAATAAAGGACAGGGGCGATATTTACTGTCACCGAATTCATTATAAAGTGTTTCCATAATAGCCAGACAGACATCCAGACCAACCAGATCACCCAGGGCCAGTGGTCCTAAGGGATGATTAGCCCCTAACTTCATAGCTGTATCAATCTCATCTACTTTCGCTATTCCTTCATATAGAATAAAGGCAGCTTCATTAATCATCGGTATTAAAATACGATTAACTACAAAACCAGGTGCTTCATTGACCTCAACTGGGGTTTTACCAATCTTTTCAACAAATTCTTTAGCCTTATTAAAAGTCTCCTCAGCAGTAGTTATACTCTTGATTAATTCTACTAGTTTCATTACTGGTACTGGATTAAAGAAATGGATTCCTAAAACCTTATCAGGGCGTTTAGTAGTAGTGGCAATCTCTGTAATACTTAAGGCAGAGGTATTACTGGCCAGAATTGTCTCTGGAGAACACAATTCATCTAACTCCTGAAAAACCCTTTTTTTAATCTCCATCTGCTCGGTTATTGCCTCAATAATCAGGTCAGCATCAGCTAATTTAGACAATTCTGTTGTACCAGTAATTCTCCCCGAGACAGCATCCTTTTCAGCAGCACTTATTCTTTCTTTCTGGACACTACGAGCCAGGTTTTTCTCTATCTTAGCTAAGCCCTGATCAACAAAATCTTGTTCAATATCTCTCAAAATAACCTCATAACCACTTTGAGCTATTGTCTGAGCAATACCACTACCCATCGTACCTGCTCCTACAATTCCGATCTTTTTCATAATATCACCTTCCTAATTTTATTAATTAATAAATTTATTTAAGCAACTTCAACTTTTTGAAACGCCTTATTTAACAGAGGCACTATCTCATGTAAATCCCCAACAATACCATAATCACAGACTTCAAAGATCGAGGCAGCTGAATCAGTATTAATAGCAATAATAATATCAGAATCCTGCATACCAGCCCGATGCTGGATAGCCCCAGATATTCCACAGGCTAGATATAGTTTGGGATGAACAGTCTTACCAGTCTGACCTACCTGATGTTCTTTATCAATCCAACCCTCATCAACAACAGCACGGGATGCACCAATCTCTCCACCTAAAGTAGTTGCCAACTCTTTAATTACCTCAAACCCATCAGCAGAACCAACCCCTCGTCCACCAGCAACAATTATCTCAGCCTCTTCTAGATTGACTGCTTTACTGGCTGCCTTAACAATATCAGTAATTTTAGTAAATAAATCTTCTCTAGACAACTGAGAATCCATCTTAATAATCTGGGCTTCTTTTTTATTAACAGACATAATATCTTTTTTAGATAAATCAGCAGAAACCTCTATTATATTCCCCTGGCGCTTGTAATCTGGTTCTTCCTTAACCATAACCCCAGGACGCACTGTGGCCATCTGCGGTCTGTGCTCTGGGCAAATAATAGTTGCCATTAGATTCCCACCAAAGGCAGGACGAGTCTGTAATAAAATTTTCTTTTGCGGGTCAATTTCTAATTTAGTACAATCTGCTGTTAAACCAGTCTGCAATCTAGCTGATAGACGGGGAGCCAGATCCCTCCCATTATGAGTTGCCCCAATTAAAACTATTTCTGGTTTATATTGCTTAATTAAATCAGCTACCACCCGGGCATACGGACCAGTTCGATAGTGTTTTAATTCCTGATTTTCAACCATAATAATCCTATCTGCCCCATAGGCTACTAATTCTTTGCCTATCTCCTTTAGGTCAAAGCCCAATAATACTGCTGTTAATTCAACTGCAAGATCATCTGCCAATTTTCTACCCTCACTAACCAACTCTTGAGAAACACTTAAAAGTTGACTATCTCGTTGTTCGGCCAAAACCCAAACACCCTTATATAAAGACACATCCTCTTTACTTTTTTTAACATTATTTGACATTTTACTGAGTCAACCTCCTCTATATATAATTAAATTATATGCTCTAACTTCAATTTTTCACTTAATTTAGCTACTATTTCTGATGGTGAACCCTCCAGTATCTCACCTTGTTTTTCATGAGTAGGCACAAAAGTCTTAAAAACCTTGGTGGGTGATCCATGTAAACCCAGTCTTTCATCATCTACTGTAAAATCTGAAACAGACCACTCAGTTACTGTTAATTTTCGATGAGCATCTACTATTCCCCGAATTGAGGGATATCTTGGCTGATTAATATCAGCAACAACTGTCACCAGAAGGGGTAATTTGCTTTCTATTTTACTATACCCATCTTCTAATAAACGTTTAGCTGTTACTTTTTCTCCACTAAGTTCCAGTTCACTAACATAAGTCAATTGGGCAATCCCTAGGTTTTCCGCAATCTGGGGACCTACCTGTGCTGTATCACCATCTATTGCCTGACGCCCGCAGAAAACAAGGTCATAAGAACCAATTTCTTTAATTACCTGACTTAGAGTATAAGCAGTAGCTAGTGTATCAGAACCAGCAAAAGCACGGTCACTAATCAAAATAGCCTCATCAGCTCCCATTGCTAATGCCTCCCGCAAAGCAACTTTTGCCTGGGAGGGTCCCATAGAAATAACTGTTATTTTAGCACCATTCTTTTCTTTAATTCTAATAGCCTCTTCTAAACCATTTCTGTCTTCTGGATTAATAATACTTGGTACACCTTTTCTAATTAAAGTACCTTTTTCTTGATCAATGCGTACTTCATTTGTATCTGGTACCTGTTTAATACAGACAATAATATTCATAATGTTTAAACCCCTCCTAAAAAATAAATCCTATCTAATTTATTAATAGACCATTTATCTTCGTTAAAAATAAATTAACATTATTTTATTAAACCTATCTTAATAATGAACCAGCAATAACCATCTTCTGTACTTCAGTTGTACCTTCATATATTTCTGTAATTTTAGCATCACGCATTAATCTCTCTACAGGATAATCCTTCATATAACCATATCCTCCATGGAGTTGTACTGCCTTAGTTGTTACTTCCATAGCTGCTTCTGAGGCAAAGTATTTAGCCATAGCAGCCTCTACAGAAAATCTCTTGCCTGAATCCTTGGTCACAGCAGCCTTATAGACTAAATTTCGGGCTGCCTCTACCTTAGTAGCCATTTCAGCTACCATCCACTGCAGACCCTGAAATTTAGCTAGAGGACGCCCAAATTGTTCTCTTTCTTTTAAATAAGTAGTAGATTCATCCAAAGCCCGGCTGGCAATCCCCAAAGCCTGGGCGGCAATACCAATCCTACCTCCATCAAGAGTAGCCATGGCAATCTTAAAGCCCTGCCCCTCTTTTCCCAGTAAATTCTCTTTAGGTATTCGACAGTCCTTAAAGATTAATTCCCTGGTATCTGAGGCATTAATCCCCATTTTATTCTCCTTTTTCCCTACACTAAAACCAGGGGTAGTCCTCTCTACAATAAAAGCACTGATCCCCCTGCTACCCTTACTTTGATCAGTCATAGCCATAATGACAAAAATATCGGCCTGGCCTGCATTAGTAATAAATATCTTATTCCCATTTAAAATATAACTATCCCCATCCAGTTTAGCAGTAGTTTTCAGTCCACTGGCATCTGTCCCTGCATTGGGTTCAGTCAGAGCAAAAGCCCCCAGTTTTTCCCCTTTAGCCAGAGGTATCAGATATTTTTCCTTCTGCTCTTTAGTCCCATATTTAAAGATAGGATGACTACCTAATGAAGTATGGGCAGAACAGATGACTCCATGGGTAGCACAGGCGTAAGATAATTCCTCCACTGTAAGTACATAGCTTAAGGTATCAGCCCCGGCCCCACCGTATTCCTGGGGAAAAGGAACCCCTAACATATCAGCCCTGCCCATCTTGTTAACATTTTCCCGCGGAAATTCCTTTGTTTCATCTATCTCCGCTGCAATGGGCTCAACCTCCTTTTGGGCAAAATCCCGTACAACTTTCCTGATCATTTCTTGTTCTTCTGTCAAATTAAAATCCATCTTTATTCACTCCTTACTTTATCTTTTTTGGTGAATTTTTTCACTTAATCTGTAAAAAATTTTGTCCTGTAACTGTTAACTAGATTAAAATAATATTCTTATATGTTTATTATATAGTAAAACCCAATAAATTTTTTGTTAATTATTTAACGATATTAGTTAATTTTTTATTTTTAATAAATTAAACAAAAATCTTATTACATTATTACTACTAAATCCTAATACACTCATTCACGCTATATATATATTATCATTATATATCTAAAAGGCAGGCGCTTTAAACATGCCTGCCTTTTGTTTTTAATAATTATTTTCCTTTAACTCAAAGTATTTCTGGTCATGAAGACAGGCTGGACACTTTTGAGGAGCCTCTTTGCCTTCATGGACATAACCGCAATTGCCACATTTCCAACGGACCACTTCTTCCCTCTTAAATACCCGGCCTTCTCTTAAATTACTTAATAACTTTAAATAGCGTTTTTCATGTTCGGCCTCTACCTCTGCTATTTTTCTAAAAGCAGCAGCTATCTCCGAAAACCCTTCTTCCTCAGCAACCTGGGCAAACTCAGGATATAACTCAGTATACTCCTCATTTTCACCTGCTGCTGCAGCCTCAAGATTCTCCTCAGTTCTACCAATAACCCCTGCTGGATACTCAGCAGTTATTTCCACCATACCACCTTCTAAAAATTTAAAGAAACGCTCAGCATGTTCCTTTTCATTCCGGGCTGTCTCCAGGAAAATAGCCTCTATCTGTTTATAACCCTCTTTACTGGCTTTAGAAGCAAAGAATTTATACCTGCTTCTGGCCTGTGACTCCCCGGCAAATGACTTCAATAAGTTAGCTTCTGTTTTACTACCTTTTAGCTCTGTCATAATATCCCTCCAATTTGCTTGTATATTTATATTATAAAGTAAAATGACAGTCAGATAAAGAATTAATTTAAAATAATAAAAGACTTAAAGCCATAACGGCCATACCAGCAATAAAACCATAAATTTCCTGATGTTCTTTACCATATTTCCTGGAAGTAGGTAATAATTCATCAATAGATATATAGACCATAATACCAGCAACTACTCCAAATAAAACACCAAATACTAAATCATTAAAGAAAAAACTAAAAATAAAATAACCAATAACAGCCCCGGCCGGTTCTGCAAGACCAGATAAAAATGAATAAACAAAGGCCTTTTTCTTATTCCCTGTAGCATAATAGAGTGGGACAGAAACTGAGATACCTTCTGGTATATTATGGATAGCAATAGCTATGGCAATTGACAGTCCCAGGGCTGGGTCTGATAAAGCCGAAGCAAAGGTAGCTAAACCCTCGGGAAAATTATGAATAGCAATAGCCAGTGCCGAAAACATCCCCATTCTCTGTAACTCAATTTTATCATTCAGGCTGTCCTCTTTTATAATGGTCAGGTTTTTATCAGATACAGGCTCATGGGGATTTTCTAACTCAGGTACTAATTTATCTATTAAACCTATAATTAGTATTCCTAGAAAAAATGATAAAACAGTCACCCATTCACCAGCACTACTACCATAATAGTTAACTAATGCCTCCTGGGATTTAACTAATATCTCAACAAAAGAGACATAGATCATTACCCCTGCTGAAAAGCCTAAAGAGATTGATAAGAAAGAAGCATTGCTTTTTTTGGTAAAAAAAGCCAAAAAACTACCTATTCCGGTTGCTAAACCAGCAAATAATGTTAATAAAAACGCCATAAATAAATTGCTGATTTCTACCACATCCTTCATTGTAATAGTAATCATTATTACTAATATCTATATTATATTACATGTTCATAATTAAATCAACTATTAAATCTAATAAATTAAAAATCATTTTCATTATATGACAGACGAACCGTCCCCTTTCATATTAATTAGAGCCCAGCTATTTAAGTGGGCCCTAATTCCGTTTATCACTATTTATTGGCTAACTCTTCTTCCCTTATTTCTTCAATTATTTCTCCAAATTCAGACTCCTTATCCTGGTAAACAGATTCAACTGCCTCCTGGAAGGGAGTAAGATCTGGGTAAAAAACCTGCATACCATTTTTTGCAATAACTGTCAGTTGTTGATACCTACCTTTTAAAAACAGCACCTGTATCAGCTGAATCAACAGATTCACTGTATCTAACCAAATATCCATCTTCCACCTTGGATTTAACTTCCTTCAGATTAGCTATTCTCTCTTTTAGTTCTTCATCAGATATTTTAAGGTTTAATGAACGGGCAGGGATATCAATTTCAATAATGTCGCCTTCTTTTACAGCCGCAATCGGGCCTTTACTGGCAGCTTCAGGTGAAATATGACCAATAGATGAACCCCTTGAAGCACCAGAAAAACGTCCATCAGTTAGCAAAGCAACACTCTTATCTAAGCCCATTCCGGCCAGAGCTGAGGTTGGACTTAACATCTCTCTCATCCCGGGACCGCCCTGGGGACCCTCATAACGAATAACTACAACATCACCCTCTACTATCTTGCCTGCCATAATAAGCTCATTGGCTTCTTCTTCAGAGTCAAAAACTCTGGCCGGTCCAGTATGCTGCATCATCTCATCTGCTACAGCAGATTGTTTTACTACACTACCCCTGGGAGCAAGATTACCCTTCAGGATAGCCAGTCCTCCTTCCTGGTGATAGGGATTATTATAGGGTCTAATTACCTCTTCATCCTTTACCTCTGCTTCTGCCAGGTTTGCCCTCAAGTCAGTACCTGTTACTGTTATAAGATCCAGGTTCAGTTTATCTGCCTCAGCAAGAACTTTCATAACTGCCTGTATACCACCAGCATAGTAAAGGTCTTCAATAAAGTGTTCCCCACCAGGACTCATACTACATAGGTGTGGTATCTGGCGGCTTATTCTATCAAAAAGGTTCAGGTCTATCTCCACACCAGCTGCATGGGCTACTGCTGGGATATGGAGTACCGTATTGGTTGACCCACCCAGGGCCATATCTACTGCAATTGCATTTTCAACACTCTCACGCACAATAATATCTCGCGGACGGATATCCTTTTCGAGAAGCTCCATTACCTGTAAGCCTGCCTTGCGGGCCAGGGCAATCCTGGAACCCATAACTGCCGGAATCGTACCATTACCAGGCAGACCCATACCTAAGGCCTCAGTAATACAGTTCATGGTATTAGCTGTAAACATACCAGAACAGCTTCCAGAGCCTGGACAGGCATATAACTCTAAATCCCTTAACTCTTCTTCTTCCATTTTACCTGCTGCAACAGCACCAACACCCTCAAAAACAGTCTTTAAATCAACTCTCTTACCCTTCCAGTGACCAGCCATCATAGGACCACCACTGACAATAACTGTAGGAATATTTAAACGACCAGCTGCCATTAACATACCTGGTACAATCTTGTCACAATTAGGTACCATAACCAGGGCATCAAACTGATGTCCCTTAGCCATAATTTCAATTGAATCGGCAATCAACTCACGACTAGGAAGGGAATACTTCATCCCCTGATGATTCATGGCAATCCCATCACAGACACCAATTGTAGGGAACTCAAAAGGTGTTCCTCCTCCCTCAATTACCCCCTGTTTAACAGCATCAGTAATCTTACGCAAGTGATTATGTCCTGGAATAATCTCATTAAAGGAATTCACAACACCAACCCAGGGTTTATTAATCTCCCTGTCTGATAAGCCGTTGGCACGTAGTAGTGAACGATGTGGTGCCCTTTCCATACCTGATTTAGCATTTTCACTTAACAAATTTATCCCCTCCTGAATAAATCTCCTTAAATTTAATTCCATACTATTTATTACTTAAAAATACCTGAATACATTTGCATTTCAAAATAAGCTTTATCCTTTTTTACATACTATTATAATCCCTTTTACCGCTTTTTTCAAATAAAGATTTTAAAAGAAATTAAGCTTATTATAATAATTTAACTATAAAATTGAAAATTCCTTTTTTCAATCAGTACTATGATAGACCTATAATTAATGTTTCAAAACAAAACAGCTTCGCCCCTGGACTTAATCAACAAGTATAATTTTACTCAAAAATATTTATTACACAAAGATAACTACTTATTTATTTCCTTAAATCGAGCAGGAGGAAAATAATTAGTCTATTTTCCGTCCTCTCACACCACCAAGCGTACAGTTCGGTACTTGGTGGTTCATTAAGAATTAATTACTTGTGCATATATTTCCATAAAACGCTAATATGACCTCTGCTGACTTCTAGTAGTTTAGCTGTACATCTCTATACAGGTTATTGTTTCAAAATTCATTTCCACAATGTTTCTAGCAGACCTCCCCAGGTAAGAACGCTTTCTTTCACTCCATATATCTGCTACATTTACACTGTCTGTTTCGGATAGTTTGGGGCTTAAGCTAACGGTTGGCACTATCAACCTCCGTATCGGACTTTCACCGACTAGAACGCGGCCATGCTGGGCGCACAACAAAAATCAGCTGCACAATTAAATGGCAGCCAATTCTAAAAATAAATTATCGGTATTAAAAAAACACTCAGGATTTATTCCTCCCTGGTTTTAAATTCTTTAATTAGACCTTCTAGTTCATTTACCATATTATCAAGCTTATCTGCTGAGGCAGCTACCTCTTCCATAACATCACTTTGTTCTTGAGCATAAGCAGATACTTCCTGTGAACTTGCAGCATTTTCTTCAGCTGCAGCAGCTATAGAATCAATTATTTCCCCTATTCTAATATTATCATGGTAAAGACTAGAAGCAAATTCCTGTATCTCTTCAACTTCTTCTCTTGTCCGCTGAACATATGAGACAATATTATCTAGAGAATTCCCTACATCATCAATTATTTCTACCTGCTTTTCTACTTCATGGTCATTAGCCTCCATAGATTTAATTGTCAATCTTGTCTCTTCTTGAATATCCCCAATTAAACCCCTGATCTGACCAGCAGCATCAGCAGATTCCTCGGCCAGCTCCCTTACTTCCTCAGCCACTACCGCAAATCCCCTGCCGTCCTCACCGGCCCTGGCTGCTTCAATTGCTGCATTTAAAGCTAGAAGATTAGTTTGGGATGATATACCTTCTATAAGTTCTACCATAGTACCTATCTCCTGTGAGTGTTTAGCAAGTTTCTTAATCACCCTACCAGCAGTATTGACTGTCTCCCTTACCCTGGCTAACTGTTGAACAGCTTTTTCTGTCGATTCCTTACCTTTTTTAGCTGCAGTCTCAGAACCTCTGGCTACCTCAAATGAAGATTCAACATTTTTATTTAACTCCTTACTACCTTTTTCTAATTGCTGTGATATATTTTCAAGGGTATCTATCTGGGCAGAAGTATCATCATTCCCTTCAGCAACCTGCATTATACTACTGGCTATTTCTTCAGCCGTATGACCTGTCTCACTGGAAGAGCTCCTTAGATATGAACTGGCAGCCAGCAGTTTTTCTGTCTCCACCTCAATATTTATAACCATCTCTCTTAAGCGATCCACCATATTATTAAAAGCCTGAGCCAGTGTACCTATTTCATCCTTACGGTTAATATCAACACGTTTGGTCAGATCGCCAGATTCTACCTTCTGGGCTATTGTAATTATATCAATAATAGGTTTAGAAACTGTCTTACTTAATATAAGAGACATTATTAGAGATAAAACAAACATAATAATTGTTGAAAAAAGAAGGATTCTATTTATTCTCTCATCAAGAACCTCCATCTCCTCTTCAAGCCTTAAAACACGCTGCCCTTCTAGCTCATTGAGTGAATTAAGGTGTTTCTGCACCTCATTTACTGCCAGTACTGTTTGCTTGCGGAATAGTTTTATAGCCTCTTCTCTATTACCTGATTTAAATAGATCAACTACTTCTCTGGAGCTTTTATGTAATCTTTGATGTGGTTTCTCTAAAGCCTCAAATTCTTCTCTATTATACTCTGTTGGCTGAGATGAATAGTACCACTGACCCAGATTACACTCCTCAAAAGTATTAACTCTTCCTGGAATAGAACCACCAGCAAACATATCATAAAGCTTAGACATCCAGATAAAATGATCAATTTCCATTTCTGCAAAATCTATCTGTCTGTTATGGGCTACAGTTAGTTCTTTCTCAAGGGCATCATTTTGACGAAAAAAATAATTAGAGAGAAAGCCCTGAACTGCAATTAAGACTGCAATTAACATAAAAGCAATAAATAATTTAATAAATATTGACTCCCTCATTTAAATACCACCTTTCATATTTTATGACCTTTCAATAGCAAATTAGCCTAATGCTTATCTAGACTCAATCCAAAACATCTGTTCTTTGATTAAAATATTAAATTCCCTTACTTAAATCAATAACTATCAAACAGATAAATATATTTATCTCTCTTCAAAGCTATTCGAATTTCAAAAAATATCATTAATAATAATAATATTTATTATTATTAAATTCTAGATCTCAACCGCTTTTCCTGCAAAAAAATAATATTTTTTAAAAAATGTATAAAATAATGCAGGTCCTTCTTATTAAATACACTTATTTGAGCGTCTTGCATAATTGATTGTTGTTATTCAAACTTAATTAACAATCATTAATTTATTTTTAAAATCATTTTTATACAAAATTAATTATTATGGACCAGACAAATATATCTGTCGATCTTCAAAATTATTTATAAATTTTAAAACATAATATCCTGATAATCAAGTAGGAGGAAAATAATTAGTTTATTTTCCGTCCTCTCACACCACCAAGCGTACCGTTCAGTACTTGGCGGTTCATTAAGATTTAATTACTTGTGCATATCTTTCTGTAAAACTAAAATATCATAACTTCTTTAGTCTCTGGTTAGTAAAAGCACGATTAAGTATGGGGCTATTGGATATTCTCCAGTAGCCTTTTCTTGTGTTAGCATATTCCCAGGCTTTAGATTCAGCAATACCCAGTTTCTTAAGCATTCTAAACCTGGTCTTGATTCTCTTCCATCTTTTCCAGTAACACATCCTTAATCTTCGTCTTGTCCATTCATCAAGACTCCGTGCAATTTCTTTCATATCGGCTATTCTAAAATAGCTGACCCATCCTGTAACCACTTGTTTTAATTTCAAATATCGGTATTTCATTGTCCATGCATTACTACGAGATGTAATTGCTTTAATCTTTTCTTTTATTCGTTTTGTTGATTTAGGATGACTCTTACCCTTACTTCACTTTTGACTCTATAGAATGAAAACCCTAAAAACTTTCTCTGCCAGGGTCTACCAATTGCACTTTTCTTTCTATTGATTCTTAATTTTAGCTTTCTCTCAATAAAATCAGTTACACTTCGCACAACCCTTTCTGCTGCTTTCTTACTTTTGGCATATAGTTGCTTATCATCTGCATAACAGCAGAATCTATGATTTCTTCTTTCCAATTCTTTGTCAAGTTCGTCAAGCATAATGTTGCTAAGCAATGGACTGTGGGACACCTTGCGGGCATCCTTCATCAGTTCTTGTAACAACATCATTTATCATTACTCCAGAGTTAAGATATGCTCTTATTAGTTTTAATACCCATTTATCCTGCACTTTTCTTGCAACTAAAGCCATCAATTTATCATAGTTAACTGTATCAAAATACTTTTCCAGGTCTATATCTACTACCCATGTATAGCCTTCGTTCATATATTCCTGGGCTTTCTTAATTGCTTGATGTGCATTTCTTCCAGGTCTAAAACCGAACTACTATCTGAGAATTGATAGTCAAATATTAATGAAAGTTGCTGTGCAATCGCCTGTTGTATCATCCTATCAATGACTGTTGGAATACCTGTGAAACAGCAAATTAATTGAACCTAAAAAAGTCAAATTATCTAAACCATTTAATCATGTAAAAGTCCCGCTATTTAAGTCTTTTTAATTAGTTATGCTGTATAAATATCAAAAAAGTCACAGTATTTCAACCTCCAAAATAAAAGGGTAAAATGCATAAGGCATTCTACCCCTGGGAAAATTAGTTAGAAAGGAACATCAGATAAATTGTATTCATCAATTTGACAAAGAAGAATTTCAAGCATATCTAGCATTTTGGTAACAGCATGTCTATCTTTAAAAAAGATAGTAAAGGTAAAGCTGCCTTTTCTAATGTAGAAAGGAAATTCATTAAAGACTGGATCACCATCCCAGGTTTGATATTATGAACTCCATTAAAAGATTGTGGTCTATATTATCAAAGTATCCTTTGATATCTGCATCTAATACCCACTTATATCCCTGTTCTTTGTATTCCTCGATTTTGTTTATGGCATCTATCTGTGAACGCCCTGGTCTAAAGCCATAGGAACAATCACAGAATATCTTTTCGAATATCTGTTCCATTATTCTCTTCACTGTTGCTTGTGCTATTCTGTCTTTTACTGTGGGTATTCCTAGAGGTCTTTCTCTTCCATCTCCCTTAGGGAGCATTGCTCGTAAGACAGGCGGTGCCTCATATCTATCCTCCATGAATTGTCTGCGAAGTTCCAGCATGTTCATCTTGTAGTTGTTTCTGAACTCTTCTACTGTTACTCCATCAACTCCTGCACTACCTTTATTGATGAATACTTCATGTTCCGCTATCTTCATACTCCTTTTCCTCAAAATCTTATCTTTGAGAGTGTAATAGGTGCGTTTCTTTTCGGTCATTTAATCACCTATCCTTCCCTCACAACTTACCAGCCTTCTACTCAATATTCCAATAACCTAACCCTTTTTCTTCATGATATTATCAACCGCGTTTCTAGACTCTCATCAATCGCACCTTCTGATATATCATTACTCAAGTCATAGTAATCTCAATCTACTCCACTCCAGTTATCTTTTCCCTTCGCGTCATCCACTGAGCCCACTGGCTTAACCAATGTTTAAACTACTGATAATTAGATTTTCGCTCATATCTTGTTTCCAACTTCGGTTATCGTAAGTACCCTTTGCTCCAGTCAGTTTTATCCTCTCACAGGTCACCCTGCGGTCATAGGCCCGACCTTCCTCACTATTATGGTACTGTCTGACTCCTGGCCAAGCATCATTTCGGCTTTCCCTCTCAGGGTTATACCTCCATTTACTCTCATTAGCTTCAATCAGAGACACGCCAGGTCCTCCCTCGGTCAATCACAGGAACCTTACAACCATTCCGACCCTAATCACACCTAATTGCCCTGCTTGGGCATCCTCGTTGTAGAGCCCTATCGACACTCTGTCTCCCCCACGCAGGCGTTGAACTTCCTTGTTTTTAGGGCGAGTCGTCACAATTAGATGCCACCTCTGGTTTACATATTGTTCCGGACTAGTTACAGTCGCAGATTCTTCAGATTTTACCTCACGGTAAACACCCTGTCACTGTTGACTTCACACACCGATACGACCAAAACAGCGTGGGTAGGATTTGCACCTACTGTTTCCTGTATTTACGAGGCACACCTAAAAAATAGGAATAACCACTGTGGTTATTCCTAAAACAACACAATATTTACTCCTGAACATCCCTGACCTCGTCCCGTAGTAAAATCACTTGGACTCAGATTAAGAAACTCCCTTTCCTGTGGATTGAGATCAAAAAAATCCTCATAAAACAATATTTCAACAGTTACTTCTGCCCACAGGTTTTTATGCCTCTTTAGTTATATTTTACCATAAATATTATAAAATTATAAAAAAACGGCTGGCCTCTCTCAATTTATCTGTTTTGAGCAGCCAGCAGCTATAAAAACTATTTATCATTATATTTTTTTAAATTTTTATATAATCTTTTTAAATCCTTATCATCAGGATTATTCTCCATCTTAGTTTCTATTGTTTTTTCAAGCTGATCAAAATCTAAACGCTGATTAACATAATCTTCATCTATATTTTTAGCTCTCAAGTAATATTTTATAGCACTAAAATATCTTCCTAGCCAAAAATAACTGGCAGATAGATTATAATATGCCTTGATATAATTTTTGTCCAGGTTTATCGCTAACTTAAAATCTTCCACAGCCTTTTTATATTCTCCAATATTATAATAAGCACAACCTAAATTATTATAATATATTGCTGAATGTGTATTTTTTTCAATTGCCAATTGGAAATATTGAATTGACTTTTTATAATTGCCTTCTTTCAATAAAATATATCCCTTTAAATTGTATATCTCTGAATTAGATATTTCCTGTTTTGCAATACAAGAGTAATTATATAGCAATAAAACAACAAAGATAATTAAAACTAAGCTAAGGAAATTTAAAGCTTTCATTGAATACACCCATCTCTAAAAGTAGAGCCAAGCTTTTTATTTTTAAATATCATCTTTACCTATAACCACTAAATATTAATCTGATATGTAGAAATTACTCTTGCTTCTATTCTTGTATTAGCAGGAATTTTAGCATCTTCACCTTTCATTAAAGCAAAAAGTGGACAAATTAAAAGACTTAGTCCAGCAGAAGCAACTGTACTATCTTTCCCTTCTACCATTTTACTACCAGAAAGTGCTACATAAGTACCATCAACTGCTTCCACACTAGAAATATTTAATCCTAATTTTCCGGCCATCCCTATTAATCCACTTTCCTTGGAACTAGTAACTGTTGCGATAACCGGAGATCCAGCTTCAATAACCACTGTATTATTTACAAGCACATCAGATGATACAATCAAACTTACATTGTCTCCCACTTGTAATTGATCAGGATCAAGCATACTGGTAGTCTCTACAAAGATAATAGTCCCAGATTTAAGTTCTACCTCTTTTGCTGATACACCTAAGTTTAAAATAAATACAAATACTAATACTAAAATCAAACTGCGTTTTAACATAATAACCATCACTCCTTAATAATTTATTTTATTTAAAACAATATTAAATTTAGACATATATTTTCCTTTAATGTCTTCATTTACATTTCTGGCAGTTTCATAAGACCCATATATATTGCCAGCATAAAACCCAAAATTAAAAGCAGCCAATAATATACCTAAAGCATCATTATCATTCTCAAATGCTTTACTTGCCCCCATATACAATAATCCATTAACAATTAAAGAAGACAATGCTGTTTTCTTATATCCATCATATAAATATCCCATTCCAGGAATTACACCCAAAAATGCAGCTAATTTGGGACTTTTATAAGATATACCTTTACCATTATTTGCTAGCTCTTTAAAATGATTAGCTGTTTTATAATAGATACTATTATTATTTACAAGATCAAAATAGTCTATTGCCTTAGCCCATTGCTCTTCATAAACATATGTGGTTCCTATTATTATATTTACCTTAGACCTATAATCAGTATCCTGAATATCTGGAATAATATCAAACAATTTCTCTCTGGCCATTTTGAAATTCTCTAAATTAATAAAAGCAACGGCCATATAATATTTTAAATCAACTTCATTTACAATTTTAATATCATTTGAATTTATTATTTTATTTCCCCAGGTAATTACCGCCATATAATTTCTAGTTAAAAAATTAATAGAAAAAATAGATATTAAGGCTCTAGATCGGTATTTAGAATTGGGATAATAAGACAACAACCTCTTATATTCAATGATAGCTTTATCATACTCATGATTTAATTCCAGTTCTTTAGCAAAATCAAATAGTAACTTTTCATTAGCACTTTTGATAATTCCTGTCTCAGTCTTACCATCAACAGTTTTATTATCATTTTGTTTATAATCACTATTAAAGTCAATTCTAGCTATTTGAATTTTTGCGTTCCTATATGTATTATTGCTTTTAATTGGTAAATCGTTATATCTTACTGCTCCATTAATATTTACTGTTTTATAATGTTCCAAATCATTACTACATCTTAACAATCGATCTGTGGTTTTCAACACTGCAATTATAGGATTCATCTGCTGAAAACATTGTTTTGCATACTGGGAACAGCTAGGATTCATAGGACAAGTCGTATAATTAATTGGACTAATATATTCTTGATATACATTTATTAAACTGGATGTTAAAAATTTATCATAAGAATATACACTATCATTTTCTACTGCCTTGACCGGCACATTTATACTATAAAACACAATGATAAATAAAAAAGCAATTAGAAATAGATTTTTAAAAGACAAAAAATACCCTCCCTAAAACTATCTTAATTTGTATAAAAAATAAAGAATTATTGTTTAATTATGAAATAATTATGAAATAATTGTGAAATAATAAATTTATAATTCTCTATTAATATAATAATTCCTTCTTCATTCTTCAAAAACTATATTTTTGGGACTTTTTACCTATTTTTTACCAAACAAACGTGGGTTTTCCTTAATTCTCAACAGCTATGTTATTAAGGCTCTTTCATAATAGACCTTTTGCATAATTGAATTGTTTCACAGTATAAATTAAATTATTAAAATCATTTAATTCACTTATTATCCATGTCTTTTTGATTATAAAATGTATAATTCTTGCTTTTCATTTTTCTCCGTCCTTTCTTTGTTATTTTTAAACTTCTACACAACCACCTAAACCTTGCGGTTTGAGAGATTTTAAAAAATCATTTGCGGAATCCCTGCTTAAAAAACAAAGACTTTATTAATTGCAAGTTAATCTACGATTTTTAAAAATATTACTTGACAATAATTGTAAATAGGGTTTATAATAAAATGGCATGAAAAAAATTTAGTAAGGAGGTCGTGTAAAATGATTGCTATTAAACTTAATTATCGTTCTGCAGTTTCAGCAGATAGATTGGCTGCTCAAGGAGCAATTAATTATATTCAGACTGTAGACCTTGACAGAAAAATAGAAAATAATAATCAATTAAAAATGTACACGACCTGTATTTTTTGCTGATTTTTTAGCTACATACAATAAAGTAAGCTTAATTTTTTATTTTTGGACCACAGGTTGTGTAATACTGTGGTTTTTTATGTCTTTGATAAAGATTAAATTCTGCTTTCATTACTCAGATAGTATTGCCCGGAAAATATCTATTGCTTAAACAGATATTAGGGTTCCACTATATACTAAGCATGAAAGGCCACAGGCATTTAAAGCCCGTGGTCTTTTTCTGTCTTTATAGAATAAGAGTATTAAATATGAGGTGAAAGATTATGAGAAATATTAAATTTATCTGGAGGTATATGCAAGGTAATAGACTTTTATACTTGGGAGCAATCTTTAGTATTGCTATGGGAACTTTCTTTTCTGTGCTTAACCCTCTTGTTATTAAAGTTACTATTGATTCAATTATTGGAGATGAACCTCTGCAAATACCCTTATGGTTCAAAGGGATTTTTAAAGAAATTATTTTCAACAATAGCTTATTAAGCAGACTTACGCTAGCAGCTGCAACATTGATTCTCCTGACTGCTGTTAGAGGAATCTTTCTCTATTATAAGGGGAAATGGTCAGCTACAGCTGCTGAAAGTATTGCCAAGAACCTGCGTGATGAGTTATATAATCATCTCCAGCATCTTCCTTATCACTATCATGTTCAGGTCAAGACCGGGGATCTGATCCAACGCTGTACATCAGATATTGAACAGATCAGGATGTTTATGGCTGTACAACTGGTTGAGGTCGGCAGAGCAATATTTATTCTGGTAATAGCTATTTCAATATTGTTTAGTCTTCATCTGAAATTGACTTTAGTTGCTATGGCTATAGTTCCTTTCATCGTAGCTTATTCTTATTTCTTTTATGCTGAAGTTAAAAAAACTTTTAAAGATGCCGATGAAGCTGATGGGTATATGTCAACAACCCTACAAGAAAATTTAACTGGAGTACGGGTCGTTAGAGCCTTTGCCCGACAGTCCTATGAAATTGAGAAATTTGATAAAAAGAGTATAGATTTTCGGGAAAAACAATACCGGGTATTGAGATATCTAGCCTGGTTCTGGTCTATCTCCGACTTTATGTGCATGTTTCAAATTGGCGCTGTACTGGTCTTAGGTGTATACTGGGCAGTATTAGGTGAAATCTCTTTAGGCACACTAGTGGTTTTTTCCAGTTATGAAGGGATGCTTCTCTGGCCAGTCAGACAGCTGGGCCGGATCCTGACAGATTTAGGGAAGATGCAAGTAGCTATCAACCGGGTACAGGAGATATTGGATCAAGCAGTTGAATATACAGAAAATGCAGGTTTAAAACCTACTCTTAAAGGGGAAATAGTATATGAAAATGTTTCTTTTAGTTATGAAGATAGCCTGATTCTAAAGGATATTTCCTTTGAAGTGAAAAAAGGTCAGACTGTAGCTCTTTTAGGTCCAACAGGTTCAGGCAAAAGTACTCTGGTCTATCTACTGGCCCGTCTATATGACTGTCAAAGTGGCGCAATTAAGATAGATGGTTATGATATTAAAGCTATAGATAAAAAATGGCTGCGCAAACATGTTGGTCTGGTCTTACAGGAACCTTTCCTTTTCGCCAGATCTATCAAAGAAAATATTAGTTTTGCTAATTCTGCTGCTGATAATTCTGAAATCTTTGAAGCTGCTATTAATGCTTCTATCCATGAGGTTATTCAGAGCTTTGATAAAGGATATGAGACTCTGGTAGGAGAAAGGGGTGTTTCTCTGTCTGGTGGGCAAAAACAGAGAATAGCTATTGCCAGAACAATTATACGTGATTGTCCTATTCTTATTTTTGATGATTCATTAAGTGCAGTTGATACAGAGACTGATGCCCGGATTCGCCAGGCCTTACAGGAAAGAAACAAAAACACCACCACTTTCATTATCTCCCATCGAATTAATACTTTAGCTGCAGCAGACCTGATTCTGGTTCTGGAAGATGGCAAAATCACTCAGCAGGGAACTCATCAGCAGTTAATAGTAGAAGATGGTATGTATCAGCGGCTCTGGAAGATGCAGAATGAACTGGTACTAGATGGTTCATAAGATCTTATGAATGTTATTTGATTTTGGTAAGAGTACTATTTTAGATCTGGAGGGTTTGTTATGACAGAATTTAAGGAAGAAGTTTATTCAAAAGAGTTTAATCTGAAACTGTGGAAAAAACTCTATAAATATTTAATTCCACACAAAAAAGTATTGCTTATTTTAGCTCTAGTAATGATTGCAGTTGGGGCTATAGATGCTGTTTTTCCGGTGATGAACAAATATGCTGTTGATAATTTTATAGTCAAAGGAAGATTAAATGGGCTGTCTGTTTTTGCTTGTACATATGGAGGGCTTGTGCTTATACAGGGTTTAAATGTCTGGTTATTAATTGCCTTTGCTGGCAAATTAGAGACCTGGCTGGCTTATGATATTAGAAAAGCCGGTTTCGAAAAATTACAACAGTTATCATTCTCGTATTATGATCAGAAAGCAGTTGGCTGGTTGATGTCTAGGATGACCTCTGATGTGAAAAAAATCGGCCAGATTATTTCCTGGGGTTTTGTTGATAGTATCTGGGGTTTGACAATGATGTTTTTTATGATGATCTTAATGTTTATATATAATTATAAATTAGCTCTGGTGACTTTAGCAGTGCTTCCAATTCTAATAGTAGTGAGCGTTTATTTCCAAAAAAAAATATTAGCTGCCTATCGCAAAGTAAGAAAGATTAATTCCCGAATAACCGGTGCCTTTAATGAAGGTATTAGTGGGGCCAGAACAACAAAAACACTGGTCAGGGAAGATAAAAATCTGCTGGAATTCTCCTCTTTAACAAAAGAAATGAAAGGGTCTTCCATCAGGGCTGCTATTTTTTCTTCACTATATCTACCCATTGTGCTAACTTTAGCCAGTGTAGGTACTGCTCTGGCTCTTTATGCTGGCGGTAGAGCTGTTTTTTTGCAGGAGATAGAATATGGGACACTGGTTCTCTTCCTATCATATACAACACTTTTCTTCGAACCAGTCTTCCAACTGGCCAGGGTTTTTGCTGAATTACAGTATGCCCAGGCTTCTGCTGAGCGAGTTCTATCAATGATCGAAACAGAACCAGAGATTAAAGATAGTAAAGATGTTATTGCTGAGTTTGGTGATAATTTTAATCCTATTCGAGAAAACTGGCCAGAAATCAAGGGAGAAATCAGCTTCAATAATATATCATTCTATTATACAGCAGAAGAGAAAGTACTGGAGAATTTTAATTTAAAAGTAAATACCGGAGAGACTATTGCTCTGGTTGGCCAGACAGGTTCTGGCAAAAGTACAATTGTAAATATTCTATGCCGTTTCTATGAACCAGTTTCAGGAGAGGTGTTGATAGATGGGATAGATTACCGCCAAAGATCTCAATTATGGTTACACGAGAATATCGGCTATGTTCTACAGACACCACATCTATTTAGTGGTACTATCAGGGAAAACATTTGCTACGGGAAATTGGATGCCAGTGATGAAGAAATAATTGCTGCCGCTAAATTAGTTAATGCCCATCAGTTTATTAAGAAATTAGCAAAGGGTTATGATACTGAAGTAGGAGAAGGTGGTGGTCTGTTATCAACAGGACAGAAACAGCTGATCTCTTTTGCCAGAGCTGTTATTGCCAACCCCAAGATATTTGTCCTGGATGAAGCCACATCTTCTATCGATACAGAGATGGAGCAGATTATCCAGGAAGCTATCAAAAATGTTTTAAAAGGGAGGACCAACTTTATAATTGCCCACCGTTTATCGACAATTAGGGCAGCTGATAGAATACTGGTTATCAAAAAGGGCAAAACTATTGAAGAAGGCAGTCATAAAGAATTAATGGAGAAAGAGGGATATTATTATAATCTTTATACAAATCAATTTCTCAAAGAAAATCAGCAGGCAACAGGTTAAAAATCAGCAGTCACAAAACCCCTCTTTTTGTTTCAGCCCAATTATATTAATTCCGCTTGTCGTGCACCACAGGCATTCCTTATCTAAACAAACCGTACAAGAACATTAAGGTTGTGTTACGGTGTCCTGCATTAGTGTGAATAAAATTAAATGAAACTTATAGAAAAAATAATTTATTTAAAATTTATTTAAAATTAATGTATAAAAAAATTCTCCCTGGGTAAGATAGTATTGTGAGGTCAACAGTAATTGTGTAAAGATTATTTTGGGTCATTAAGGGTCTACTGTCTGTAAAAGGCAGACAGTGGGTTTGTAACTGGCTCAGAATAGTCGACTAAGATTACAGCAGGTTCATTAAATATCTCTAATAGTCGAGAGATTATTAGGGGTATTGAAAAGGGTGTTTAATTATAATATATTTCAATCTCTGGTTGAAAAAAATTAATTTGTAAATCACCTGAATCTGCTGTAGTCGGGGCAAATGTCATTGTTGGTTTAGCCCTGTCTTTAGTAGTCGAGAGATTACTAAAGGTAGCTAAGGACCTGCAGTGGCAGTAGCCATAGATTTCTGTTGGCCTCACTGTCTTATTTGTTTAAAAGAAGGACCTGCCGGAAAGCAGGTTCTTCTTCTTTTTTATTAAATTTATACTAAATACACTTATATACCTAATGCTTTTCGTTTCTGCAGAATATGTTTCTCTATATCATCCGCTACAGCAGCTGGTTCATCACCCAGTGCTACCTTCCCTCCACTAATACCTTCCAGGTCTTCTGTTAATAGTTTGACCAAATTTTCCCCTCCGGTAATAGGTGGAGTTGGGGATAAATGAGTATAAAGGCCATAAGCCAGTGAAAACATACCATCTATGGTTGCTTTCTGCTCCAGATATTGTGGTGCTGTTACTGCTACCGGCAAATCAGAAGTATCGACATCAAGAAAATCAGCTATCGCTGTAACTACCATCGAAATACGACCTGTATCTGTACATGTTCCAAAGGGAAGTACAGGAGGAATCTGGAGTTTGCTGCAGATTTCTTTTAAACCACTACCAGCCTGTTCAATGGCCTTCAAACAGGCCAGACCAGCTGTCTCTAACCCTTCACAACCACATCCCCCAGTTATTACCATAATATCCCTTCTGATTAATTCCCTGGCCAAATTAACTGTCATATAATCATGTGGTCCATTTTGAAGAGTTGTACAATTAACCAGGGCCACTATTCCTTTTATTTTACCTTCTTTGATTACCTCAACCAGGGCAGCTAAATTACCACCTACTGTTTCCAGGACAGCCTCTGTTGAAAATCCGGCCATAGCCTCCTGTGTTATCTGGGGTACATATGCTTCAATACCCCTTTCCTTTCTTTTTTTAAAATTCTCAATACCTAAACTGATTAGTTCTTGAGCAACATTAGCTACCTTATCTGGCATATAATTATAATTCCTTTCTACACCAGGAATTCTAACTAGCTCACTGACAGATACCAGAGTAACCTGAAATTTATCTTCATAAGGCTTCAAATATGGTGGTGAACAGTTTTCATCCATAGCAAAGACATCAATAGCACCAGTAGCTAATGCCGGTTCAATCGCTAACCAGTTACCAATTAACCCCCCAAATACATCATTCATACCAAAGCGTTGAGCCAGTTCCTGTCCTGTTTCAATACATCCTATGACTCTAAGTCCTTTAGCTCCTGCTTGTCTGGCCCTCTTCTGAACCTTTTCATCACGGGCTGCATAGATAGTTGCCACACCTGTCCAGGGTTCATGACCATTAAAAACAATATTGATATAATCAGGGTCAAGTATACCCAGATCTGTTTGAATCGAATGAGGTTTAGGTGTGCCAAAAAGAATATCCTGAACCAGGTTTAGACCTAGTTGTGAACCATAAATGGTTGCAATACCAAGACGCAAAGCCTTTTTGGCCATAGATACATAATAACCATCAACATTTGTTAAACAACTGGCTGTAGAATCCTTTATTTCATGAAATACCCCTGATGGATAAAGCCCTGTATCTTTCCATTTCTTTTTTCTGTATTTAGGGGCATATTTATCAACCATCATTGTAGGTCCTTCATAACCTGATGAAAGCTGGTCAATCATAGTACCAGCCAGCCCCAAGGCTACCTCTTCCTTTGAACCTGTATTATCAACATCAACTGTGGCTGCCATATCCCTTAGTTTTTGCTCATCTACGATTGAAAAGGGGGTTTTACCCTCAGCAGTTGCTTTTAAGGTTCTAAAGGCATTATAGGCATGATGTGTATATGTACCAGTACCCATTACATTCCTGAGCAACATATCCCTCATCGCCATCGCATCAGGGTCAATACCACATGTTCCCCTCTCTGCACCTGCTTTTTCAGAGATCCGACAGGGACCACCTGTACATAGTTGACAGCTAACCCCTTCTACACAAAAATTACACCTGATTTTCTCCTGGGCATCAAAACGATCAAAGACATTGCTCATCTTACCATCTGATAATCTCTTTTCATACATCTCCTGAACAGAATCATGAATACTGACCCTACCATCCAGAACATCTCTATACGATTTCTCTCTGGCCATAGAATTCCTCCTTACTTATTTATACCTAGTTTATTTTCTTATTATCTTAGATAAATTATACGGAATATTTAAAAAGTAAAAAAATAGGAATAACCACTCTGGTTATTCCCAAAACAAAAAATATTTATTTCTATTCCTGAACATCCCTGACCTCATCCCGTAAAACCGGTATAGAATTATTTGGACTCAGATTAGGGAACTCCCTTACCTGTGGATTGAGATCAAGAAAGTCTTCATAAACCAGTATTTCAACAGTTACTTCTGTAGCCAGGTCCTCAAACACCTCTGCTATACCACGGGTTGTTCTTAAACCAGGCTCCCTTCTTCTAACTGGCAATTATCCTCACCCCTTTTCACATCATATGTAAAAAAGGGAGACTTGCTACTACATTTTTCTCTCATTAGAGGCAGCACTACCAGTAAAAGTAGTCTTTTCATCATCACTTTCCTCTAGATCATCAATTTCATCATCGAAGATAGAATCTTCAATACCAACTGAGCCTACTATTTCATCAGAGTCAGTATATGTCTGTTTATCTGATTGATCACCAACTAATTCTGCTGGATTATCCTGAGGGGAATCAGAACTACCATATTGAGCAAGGTCCTGCCAGCAGTCTTCAGCATCATATTCTACCTGATCATTATCATCATTAAAACCATGTCCAAAAGGTGGAAAAATAGTAGCCTCAGCCAGGGGCCGTCTACGCACACCTTCATTTTCTTCAATCCCCTTGCATTTCTCGCAAAAACTGGTCTGGGGTACTACCTCAAGGCGGAATTCTTTAATTTCTTCACCACACCTTTGACAGATACCATAACGACCCTCTTCCACCTTGGCTAAAGCATCATTCACCTCGGTCAATAATGTAAGTGAATTATCCCTGATTCCCCGGTCTAATTCCCGGCCATAGGTATTTGAGGCCTGGTCAGCAGGGTGATTATCATATGATGAAAGTTCACCAGTAGATTCTTTTAAACTCTTTTTTTCTTCATTTGACATAAGTTCCAAACCAGCTTCCAGCTCACTTTTTGCCTTGAGTAATAGTTTTTTATAGTGAATTAAACGGTTCTTTTCCATATTTTAATCATCCTTCATTTTTAATATTACTATTATTATTAGCCTTTCATCTAATTATTAATTAGTAAAATATTCAACAATACCTTCATAAATAGCAGCAGCAGCCCGTTCTCTAGTAATATCTTTCTTTAAAATAGCCTCTTCTTCTTTATTTGATAAAAATCCTATCTCCAACAAGATTGAATTTATACCTGGAGTTTCACGAATTACATGAAAATTATCTGCCTTTAACCCCCTATCCAGAAAACCCAGCTTATCTACTATGTTTTTGTGAATATACCAGGCAAGTGCCCAGGTTTCTTTAGCAGTAGTATAATACGCATAGGTCTCAGTCCCATGCTGCCAACCAGTGTCATCAGCATTATTATGAATACTAAGATATATATCAGCATTGATACTCCTGGCAAAGGAAGACCTCTCATTAAGAGAAACAAACTTATCTGAGTCCCTGGTTAAATAAATCTCAGCCTTGGTTTTATTATTTAATAGCTCATATAACCTTAAAGCAATATCCAAATTTATATCTTTCTCTTTTAAACCCTGAACACCAATAGCTCCTGGATCTGAACCACCATGTCCCGGGTCAATAACAATTACCTTATCATCAAGACTCATACTATTACTACTGCTTGTTACTACTTGCTTATCTTCTTGTAATACATCTCCATTTATCTTATCATCTGCTGAATCACTGAACAGATCACTTGCTCTGCTTATTAAATACATTACTGCAGCAATTTTTACTGTCTTTATTACCTCTTCTTTAATCTCTTTATCCAATGCATAGGCCTGATTATATGTCCCCATAGAAAACACAAAAAAAACCAGCACTATTAATAAACAGGAAATAAACCTAAACATAAAAAATTCACCTACAGACTATAGAGTTATATATAAGACCCTTTCATAATGAACCTTTTGCATAATTGAATTGTTATCCAGCTGATTAAAACAGAGCAGAATTTAGTAAAGACAATTATGAAAGAGACTGTTCTGTTGTTTGACCGTAGGGAGTTTAGAACAGTCCATAATTGGCTAAAACTAAATTCGTTGCGAAGTTTTTAGCTGGGAACAATCAATTATGCAAGACGCTTATATAAGTAAATTCTACTTAAATACTCAATAGCCTGTAGGTAAATAAAGGAAAGGAACTAAAGTTCAATTAACTTATACTCCCTGCTGCCTAACCCTATTGCTGCTGCATGGTTTAGTTGCTGTCTATAATCCAGACCTGATTCACTCCATAATTCCTTTAGAAAATCCTTCTCTGCCCTTTCATTTAGTAGATCAACTGAAGCCTGATCAACTGCGAGTGGGTCAACTGATAAGAGGATGCCAATATCCTCAATCACCGCATCCTGGGCATCCCCCAGACAATCACAACCTTTGCTAATGTGAATCAAAAAATTAAAAAAGAGTGACTTATCCCTCTTATCTTTAATTACTCCCAGAGCATATTCAGCCATCTTTTCCTGCAGGGCCTTACTTGTTCCAGCCCATGAAACAGCTATAGCATCAAAACTACAGGTGGTTATACATTCTGCACAACCATAACACTTTTCATAATCTATCACTGCATTCCCATCTATAATCTTGATGGCCTCAACCGGGCACCATTTAACACACTGGCCACATGCTGTACAATCATCAGCCGAAACAGAAGGATTCACATCAGCATGTTGTACCTGTTTCCCACTCCTGGAGGCACAGCCCATACCTATATTTTTTATGGAAGCACCCATACAGGCACCGACATGTCCGGTCAAATGAGAGATACCAATCAATACATCACTATGTAATATGTCATTAGCAATATTTACTGCCTCAAAATGTTTGCCTGCTATCTCAACCCTGGAAAAATTCTTGGACATCAGTCCATCAGCTATGATGACAGGGGCATCAATCTTGTCCAGTGTAAAACCATGTTGATAAGCCTGAATAAGGTGGTCAACAGAATTAGACCTCTGTCCCTTATAAAGGGTATTAGTATCAGTAAAAAATGGTTTACCCCCACTATCCTTTATCCTGCTGACCAGGGTTTTTAAATAATCTGGTTTAACATAGCCAATATTATCCCTTTCCCCAAAATGTATCTTCATTGCCACAAAATCATCTTTTGCTATCAAGCTATAATCCTTTACAGCAGTTTCAAATAGCCTAATAACTTTACTATCAATATCACCTGGACTATCCCCTTTTTCAACTGGAATAAACCAGACCTTACTTTTACCCATCTTATCTCCCCCTATATCTATAGTTTTAATACTACTTTGTCCCTATATATTATGATATACACTGTTAAAAGAGCTGTCAACCTGACTATAACACTATTAATAATAGTGAACAAAATGGCTACGCCACCCAGACTTAATCAAAACATCAACTTTCTTAACTCAAACTATTTATTACCCATAGTTAATCAGCAAACTACTAACCAGACAAATATATTTGTCGGTCTTCAAAGTTATCCACAATTTCAAAATTGCATAATTTCCTAAACTTGAACAAAATGGCTCCGCTACCCAGACTAAATCACTAATTATTAATTTTTTCTTAGAACCACTTTTCACTCAAAGTTAACTACTCATTATAATAAACCAGACCAATATATTTACTGGACGACTCTAGAAATTGTCTGGAGGCATGGACGCCGGAAGACAATTTCTCGACAGTAACGAAGGCAGGACGCCATAGTGCACGACAAGGTAAGTAAATATACTGGTCGGTCTTTAAAGTTATCCACAATTTAAAATAACCTAAAATCCCTCTTATAACAACAAAGGGAATTTTAGGTTGTTTTATTAAAATAAATACTAAATTTTATCTAATACTAAAACGGAACTCGGTTATTGTCTGATACTTTTCTCCCGGCCTTAAGATTGTGTCAGGAAAATTATCCTGATTAGGGGAATCCGGATAATGTTGTGTCTCCAGGCAGAAACCACTGTTCTTTTGATAGGCCTTACCTTTTTTACCAACAAGACTCCCATCCAGGGCATTACCTGTATAGAACTGCATACCCGGTTCAGTTGTCCATACTTCTAACTGTCTTCTGCTTTCCTCATCATAAACCTGGGCAGCTATTGTCAATTCACCACTTTCTCCATTTAAAACATAGTTATGGTCATATCCCCCACCATACTCTAATTGTTGATCTGCTTGATTAATATCCTCAACTATTTTCTTTGTCTTCCTGAAATCAAAGGGAGTATCACTAACACCAGCAATCTCTCCAGTAGGTATCAAACCCTCATCTACTGGGGTATAATTATCGGCATTTATGTAGGCGAAATGGCCCAGTATATCACCCTCTCCTTCACCCTTAAGATTAAAATAACTATGCTGGGTTAAATTAATTGGTGTAGCCTGGTCTGTTTCTCCCTGATATTCAATCCGGAGTGTATTCTCATTAGTCAATAAATAGTTTATATTTACATCCAGGTTACCCGGATAACCCTCTTCCCCATCTCTGCTTAAATAATGTAATCTTAAACCAGCAGCATTATCATGGATAATAGGTTCAGCATCCCAGACAATTTTATCAAAACCACGTTCACCGCCATGAAGGTGACAGGCCTTTCCTCCGGGTTGATTATTTAAGGCTAGACTATATTTCTTATTATCTAAAACAAATTCCCCTCCAGCAATCCGATTACCATATCTACCTACTACAGCCCCAAAATGGGCTGGGTCTTTTTCATAATCTGCCAGTCGATTATAACCTAAGACTATATCACTAAACTTACCTCTGGCATCAGGGACAAATAGACTCTTTATAATCCCTCCATAATTAATAACCTCAAGCTGAACACCATTTTCATTGCTTAAGCGATAAAGAAAAACCTCTTTGCCATCTTTTAAAATACCAAATGGTTTAATTGAAACATTGGAACAAATATCTTTATTCCCTTCCATATCTTACCCCTCCATTTAAATAATCTCACTACAACTCCCTGGCACCATCAGCAGGCAGACTGACGTATATCTCAGGTTCAATGTTAGTCTTTTTTTGATATCCTGCCTTTACCTCAGCAATAAATTTGTCAACCCTATCCCTGGCAAGCAGATTTACGGTACAACCTCCAAAACCAGCCCCAGTCATGCGGGCCCCCAGTACACCATCCTGCTTAAGAGCCAGATTAACTAAAAGATCTAATTCCTGACAACTAACCTGATAATCATCCCGCAGGCTAATATGTGATTCTGTCATTAGACTGCCAAATGTCTCCAGGTCATTATTTTTTAGAGCGGAAACAGCAGTTAATACCCTATTGTTTTCACTAATAACATGTCTGGCCCGGGAAAGAGTTGTAGCTGCCAGCTCACCCGAAAATTCTACTAACTCATCTGTGCTGACATCCCTTAAAGCCTTAATCCGACGGTCTAATCTCTCAGCAAAAAATTTTGTAGCCTTTCCACACTCCTCCCTTCTCTTATTATATTCTGAGTCTACTAATCCTCTTTCTACTTTAGAATTACAGATAACTACCCTAAAATCCTCTATTGCAAGCGGAACTAATTCATATTCATTGCTCCGACAGTCTATTAATAAGGCATTACCCTCTTTACCAAGTCTGGAAATATATTGATCCATAATACCACAATTTACTCCGACAAAGCCATTTTCTGCCCGCTGACAGAGCAGGGCCATCTCCACAGGTGCTATATTAAGTTCATTAAGTGATGAAATGGTATAAGCAGTTACTACCTCCAGGGCAGCTGAGGAACTCAATCCAGAAGCCTTGGGTATATTACCAGTGAAAATCAGATTCATTCCCGGTAGATAATAATCTAATTTCTGTATCTCATCAATGACCCCCTGTAAATAATTAGCCCAGAGATTTTCCTGGTCAAACTCTAAATCCATTAAAGAAAAAACTGCTTCACTATCATAGTCAACAGAATAAGCTCTAACCTCCTTATCATCCCGTAATTGAGCTATCATAACAATACTTTTGTCAATAGCCATGGGAAGTGCAAAACCATCATTATAATCTGTATGCTCTCCAATCAGATTAACCCTTCCGGGAGCAGCAAAAACCCCTTTTCTTAAACCTGTATCAGAAAATCGTTCGTTAAAAATCTCCCATAATTCTTTGATATCTCTCAACTTGCTTCACTCCTTCACTACTTCTATTTTTCGCAACTCTGCAGCCTTATCCTCCGGCAGTGAGTTATTAATATAAGCCCCGGCACCTGCTTCACTACCTGCCAGGTATTTAAGCTTATCCTTGGTCCTATATGGTGGATAAAACTCTATATGGAAATGAGAGTATTCTTCTCCACTACCATCAGTAGGCTGCTGGTGAATAGCCATAATATAGGGAAAAACAAATCCAAATAAATTATCATATTTCTGAATCACAGTCCGTAATATTTCTGCCAGGTCTTCAATTTCTCTGGCACAAAAGTCATTAAAAGATGAGAGGTGATTATTGGCATAAATATGTACCTCATAGGTATACCGGGCAAAAAAAGGAACTATTGCTGTAAAGGAATCATTACTAGTAACTACCCTTCTACCATCCGCAATCTCTTCTGCAATAAGACTACAGAAAAGGCATTCCCCTTCCTTTTCATAGTGATCCCTACTGGAATCCAACTCTCTCTTTATTTTTGGTGGTATAAAGGGGTAAGCATAAATCTGACCGTGAGGGTGTTCCAGGGTAACCCCTACCTCTTCACCCTTATTTTCGAAAATAAAAACATAATCAATAAAATCCTTAGAACCGAGTTCTTGATACCTATCCTGCCAGACCTTAACCAATTTCACATAACGGCTTAAAGGCTCTCTGGACATAATACCATTATGTTCCGGGGTAAATAAAACAACCTCACAAATCCCTTCAGCCTTGTCAACCGGGTATAGAACACTTCCACCTATATCTGGTTCTGGTGGATTTGCTTGTAGAGATGGAAATTTATTCTGAAAAACAACCAGGTCATAATCCTCAGGAACTTCAGTTGGAAATCCACCCTCTTTAGTAGGACAGAGGGGACAATAATCTTTAGGTGGTTTAAAGGTCCGGTTCTGTCTATGTGTTGCTGTAATTACCCATTCTCTGCTAACTGGATCCCATCTAAGTTCAGACATTAACTTCTCTCCCCTTTACTATCCTCTTTATATTTACTACTTTTAATATTATCCTTATCTCCTTTGAATTCGTAAAAAATTATATAGCGCCCATCATCTTTAATCTCTTTTCTTTTAGTCATTTCCATTAAAACCGCCCCCTTTATGCCATTTCCAGGCTGTCTCAATTATAGTTTCTAAGGCAGCATACTTCGGCTTCCAGCCCAGTTCTTCCCTGATTTTTTGGGAACTAGCTACCAGTACTGCAGGGTCACCTGCCCTACGGGGACCAATCTCCGCTTCTATTTCTTTCCCTATAAGAGCTGAAGCAGTCTCAATTACCTCTTTGACAGAATAACCCTCACCATTACCCAGATTATATATCCTACTATCCATACCATCAATCAAACCATCAAGGGCCAGTATATGTGCATCTGCCAGGTCTTCAACATGGATATAATCCCTGATACAGGAACCATCTCTGCTTGGATAATCATCACCAAAAATATAGAGTTTATCCCTGATACCAAGAGCCTTCTGCAGTACAATTGGTATTAGATGTGTTTCTGGACTATGTGCCTCTCCGATTTCACCTGAATGATCAGCACCTGCAGCATTAAAATATCTCAATGATACATACTTTAAACCGTGTATCTGCTGATAACGTTCCAGGATTTTTTCAAAAAACAATTTACTATCACCATAAGTGCTAGCTGGGTTTGTTGGGTGGTCTTCTGTTATAGGAACTTCCTGTGGTTCACCATAAACTGCTGCTGTTGACGAAAATACAAGATAAGCTACATTATTACTGACCATCACCTCCAGCAGATTTAACCCATTTGAGAGGTTATTCTGAAAGTATTTCCCGGGTTTTTCCATTGATTCCCCTACTATACTATGTGCTGCCAGATGAACTACTGCTTCTATCTCTTCACTCTGCATTACTTCATTAAGGAGTTTTTTATCTGCTAGATCACCTTTAACAAACTTTGCTGTCAGAACAGCCTCCCGGTGACCCTTAACTAAATTATCATATACTACAACATGATGACCAATATTATTTAATTTTTTAGCCACATGACTGCCAATATAACCTGCTCCACCTGTTACTAAGATATTCATTTAACTCATACCCCCTCCTGAAAATTAAATAATTGTTCTAATACCATAGTTGCTCCACCTATAGCCCCAACCCATTCACCAAATGTACTTACCTCTATCTGCAGCTTACTACCTGGTATATTCAAGGTATTATTTTTAATCTTTTTCTTTAATAAGGGTAGTAACAAATCTGCCCCTTCAATAAAATCACCGGCCAGTAATATCTCTTCCGGATTTAATAAATTAACCAGATTAGCCAGCCCAAGCCCCAGATATTCTACTGCACCCTCCAGTAAAAATACTGCCTTCTCAATACCTGACCTGGCATCATTAAGTAGTTTAGACCATTCTGTCTGTAAAGTATGATGAGAGAGTTCCTCATTTAATTCTTCGTTATAATTATAGACAAGCCTATCTGTAGAAACAAAAGCCTCGACACAACCACGTTTTCCACAACTACAAAGTGGCCCCTTTTTATCCAGGGTCATATGTCCAAATTCACCAGCACTATAATCACGGCCATAATGCAGTTTTCCATCCATAACTATAGCCGCGCCAATTCCTGACCCTGTATTAATAAACAGGAAATTATCTCTACCATTCCATTTCTCAGCCAGGGCCATAGCCCTAACATCATTGTCAAGTAAAACCGGGAGATCAAACTCCTCCTCCAGCCTGGCTTTCAAGGGAATATTCCTCCATTTAAAATGTGGTGCAAACAAGGAATAACCCCTCATGGGATCAACTATCCCGTGAACACCTACCCCCAGACCACAGATCTTTTCTTTTTCAATAGAATGCTCATAAAATTCCCCAATAATACTTGCTGATAGTTCAATAAAATTATCAAGCTGGTATGAGTTAATCCTCTTTTCACTGTAAGCAACCACCTTTTTATTAAGGTCCATTAAAACCCCACGGAGTTCAGCAATACCCCATTCCAGACCAATAAAGTAGGCCCCTGAAGGATTAATCTCCAGCAGGACAGGTTTCCTGCCACCGCGTGATTCCCCATGGATAGTCTCCTTGATTAATCCCAGCCCTAATATTCCCTTGGTAATATTAGTGACTGTAGCAGGTGAAAGACCAGTTATCTCTGCTATCTCGGCCCGTGAAATTGCCTTTTCATTATAAATCAACTTTAAGATCACCTGTTGATTCATTTTTTTCATAAGTTCAAAACTACCCCGTTTCACAGAAACAAAACACCTCCCTCTTTGTATGAAGATATAAAAGTTATTAAACTAATTGACAGTTAGTTTATTTATTTAATTAATTAATTAAGTACATTATACACCCCTTATTTATTTTTGTAAAGGAAATTAATAAAATTCATTTTACAAAAATAGGACTGTATTAATCATGATTAATACAGTCCCTGCTTAACCTTTTTACTCAATTTTAAATCTTGCAATAATACATCAGCTGGTTTTAAGAGGATTTATTTAATAAGTTTTTATACAGCAGCTGTCTGTTTGCTTGTTTCCAATCTTTTTGAAGAGGCTTTCTGCTCTTCCCTGTGAGCCGTAATTAAGCGCTGTAAAACTATAAAGACAAAGAGTAATATACCAACAAAGATCTTTGTCCACCAGGAACTTAAAGTACCCTGGAACATAATAATTACCTGAATCAGACCCTGAATCAGAACACCAAAAAGTGTACCAAACACATAACCTGTTCCACCACTTAGTAGAGTCCCACCAATTACAGCAGAGGCAATGGCATCAAGTTCCAGACCACTGGTGTGAAGTCCATAACCTGACAGCATATAAATTGTAAATAAGACACCACCTAATGATGAACAAAATCCACTAAAACCATAGACCATTATCTTGGCCCTGCCGACAGGAAGCCCCATCAGTTTAGCTGATTCTTCATTACCCCCAATAGCATATAAGACCCGCCCATATCTGGTATAGTGGGCCAAATAAATTGCAACACCTAGTATAATCAAGGAAATTACTACACTAATAGAGATATATGCCCCTCCCGGGAAACTTATTCTGGTATGAGAAAGTGTTTTGAAAAAGGGGTCATTGATTGGAATAGACTGAATACTGATTAAAAAACATGACCCCCTTAGAAAAAACATCCCTGCCAGTGTTGCAATAAAGGGTTGAATCTTAAAGTGTTCAATTAAAAAGCCCATCATTAAACCCGCTAATGTCCCTAGTAAAAGGGCAAATGGTATTACTATAACAGGACTTATCCCCTTTTCCAGGAGACTGGCTATTACCATTGAAGTAAAGGCTATCATTGCCCCTACTGAAAGGTCAATTCCACCAGTTATAATGACAAATGTAACACCGATGGCAGTAACAATTAAAAAGGCATTATCTATAAACAAATTGAAAAAAACCTGCATTGAAAAAAAGCCTGGGTAGATGATTGAAGGTATAGCAAAAGCAATTATAAACAAAAGTACTGTTATTATAACTGACAGGTATTTTGAGGATAAAATATTCTTCATGTAAGATCCCTCCGTTTTACAATAAGTTTACTGATACCATCCCTGAAAACCTGTGACTGAATGATAGTTATTATAACAACTACTACAGCTTTTACTACTAAAGTTACCTCTGGAGCAATACCGGCTGCATAAACAGTTGTTGTCAATGTCTGTACTACAAGTGCACCTATAATACTACCAGCAATTGTAAATTTACCTCCACTAAGGGAGTTACCGCCAATAACTACTGATAATATGGCATCAAGTTCCTTCCAGAGACCTGCATTATTAGCGTCAGCTGCTTTAACATTTGATGTCACTATTAATCCAGCAATCCCTGCCATTAATCCACAGATAGTATAGACGATAAATTTAATCCGGCTGGGTTTTATACCTACATATTTACTGGCTATATCATTAATACCAATAGATTCTATATATAAACCTACTGCAGTCTTTCTAACAAATAGACTTACCAGTAAAAAGGCTAACACTACTATAAAAATAGTGAATGGCAGTCCCAATAAATAGCCTGTACCTATATAATGAAAAGGCTTATAATAAATAGTTATTATCTGTGCTTTAGTTATTAATTGAGCAATACCCCGTCCTGCTACCATTAGGATAAGGGTAGCCACTATCGGTTGCACTTTTATCTTACCAACTAAAAAACCGTTCCACATTCCGCAAATTGCCGCCATTCCCATAGAAGCGAACAGGGCAATTGGGAGAGACACCTGGGTTACATATTGAATAGTACCATTCTCTATTACCAACTGTCCCCCAATTAGTTTAGCAGCTATTGCTCCTGAAATAGCAATTACCGCCCCAACAGAAAGGTCTATTCCCCCTGTAGCTATAACCAGTGTCATACCTATAGCCAGTAAAGCCAGTGGGGCTGCCCTGTTTAATATATCTATTAATGTACCAAATAATCTCCCATCCCTTATTTCAATACTTAAAAAACCATCAATAAAAATAAAATCAAATAACAGTAAGATTAATAAGGCTAACAAAGGCGAGAAAATCTGTGACTCCTTAAACTTTTTTAATAGTTCAAACATTACTTAAGCCCTCCCTTCAGCAATAATACCCATAATATTGGATTCATTTATTTCATCCCCACTTAATTCAGTTACTTTTTTCCTATCCCGTAAAACAGCAACACGCTGGCTAACCCTGATAACCTCATCAAGCTCAGAGGAAACAAAAATAATACTCATCCCCTCATCAGCAAGTGATAAAACCATCTTCTGTATCTCTGTTTTTGTCCCTACATCTATTCCCCGTGTTGGTTCATCCAGTATTAATAAATCAGGTTGGGTTATTAACCACCTGGCTAATATTACTTTCTGCTGATTTCCCCCACTTAAGTTTTTAACCTTCTGTTCTGCACTAGGGGTTGCTATCTTTAATAAATCTATATATTGATCGGCTATTCTCTCCTGTTCTTCTCTAGGTAAATACTTAAAACAGCCCCTTTCAACCTGTAAAGATAGAATTAAATTCTCCCGTACAGTCAAGTCATCTATCAAACCAGCTGTTTTTCTATCTTCCGGACATAGTGCAAATTTATTTTCCATGGCAGCCTTAGGATTAGTTATCTTTTTTTCACCATCATTAATCTTAAGCTGACCCCCTTCAGCAGGATTCAAACCAAAAATTAACTCAACCAGTTCTGTTCTCCCTGAACCAAGTAATCCAGCCAGACCCAGCACCTCACCCTTATGTAAAGATATATCAAAGGGGCTAATTTCACTATTGACTAACTGCCTACCTTCTATAAAAAGCTCGTCCGGTTTAGCTGTTACCTTGCTTTTTTCCTTGATATTCTCCAGTTGTTCTAAATCCTTACCGATCATTTTAGCTACCAGGTCCAGTTTGGGCAATGACTCAGTTGCAGATGTATCTACTATTTTACCATTTCTTAAAACAGTAACCCTATCTGTTATTTTATATACATCATCAATAAAATGAGTTATAAAAATAATTGCCATTCCTTCTTCTTTTAATTTCTCCATAATCTCAAATAGATTGCTAGTCTCATCTTTATCTAAACTGGCAGTAGGCTCATCCAGTACCAAGACTTTAGCTGATATCTCCAGTGCCCTGGCTATGGCAATCATCTGTTGAATAGCTACTGAAAAGCAAGATAGACTCTTTGTTACATCTATCTCATCTATATTAAATCTCTTTAATAATTCTCTAGCCTTAGTATTTATTATCTTCCAATCTATTTTTCCATTTTTAAGTGGCTCACGGCCTATAAATATATTCTCAGCAACTGATAAATTAGGACAAAGGTTTACCTCCTGATAGACTGTACTTATCCCTATCCGCTGGGCTTCAATTGGGTTAGCCGGCCTTATTTCCTTTCCTTTAAAATATATTTCTCCTTTTTCTGCCTGATGAACCCCTGTTAACACCTTAATTAAGGTTGATTTCCCGGCACCATTTTCACCCATAAGGGCATGTATTTCCCCTGAACTTAATTCAAAATCAACATCTGATAAGGCTTTAACCCCGGGAAATTCTTTGCTTATGTTTTTCATTCTAATAATCGGTTCTACCTTGGGCATCAGCATCTCCCCCTATTATTACTAATTTGAACTTTCTTATTTAAATATCAGTATAACATTTCCCCCTTTCTTTAACATTTGTTAGAAAGGGGGAAATACTCAATTAAAAATAGAAAGAAAACAGGTGTTTCTCTAAAATATAGTCTTTAAATTAATTTATTAATATTTTCTATTTGGATATTCCTCTAAAGCTACTTCCTGAGGGAAAATACCTTCTATAGTTTTGATATGTTCGGGCACTTTTTTACCGGCCATTATATCTTTAGCAGCTTGCATTAACTGATTTCCAAGAAGTGGACTGCATTCTACTGTGCAATTCATCTTACCCTGAATCATTGCTTCAAAAGCACCTTTTACTGCATCAACACCAATTATTATAATATCTTTACCAGGTTTTAGACCATATTCTTCAATAGCCTGAATAGCGCCAATAGCCATATCATCATTGTGGGAATATAAGACATCAATATTATCCCCTTCTGCTTTTAAGAAGGCTTCCATAACTTCTTTCCCTTTTGACCTGGTAAAGTCTCCAGATTGAGAGCGAATTATCTTATAATTAGGATAGTCTTTAATAACATCAGCAAAACCTGTTTTACGATCATTAGCAGGTGCAGAACCAACTGTTCCCTGGAGTTCAACTATATTTATCTGTTCATTACCTCTACCCTGTTCTTCCATATATTCTATTAACCAATTTGCTGCTTTTTGGCCTTCTTCCACAAAATCAGAACCCATGTAAGTAACGTAATATGAATCATCGGCAGTAACTGTTCTATCTACCAGTATAACAGGTATACCTGCATCCTTAATTTCTTGTAATACTGTATCCCAACCTGTTTCAACAACTGGTGAAAAAGCAATAACATCTACACCGCGGGCAATAAATGACCTGAGTGCTTTAAGCTGATTTTCCTGTTTCTGCTGTGCATCAGAGAAAATTAATTGAATATCTGGGTCTTCATCAGCAGCCCGTTTGATATCTTCAGTATTTGCTGTTCTCCATTCACTTTCAGCACCTATCTGTGAGAAACCCAATACGATTTTATCAGCAGCCATCACATTTAACGATAATCCCATGATCACCATAAGCAAGATAAACATTACCATTACTTTTGACATTTTCATAATCTAATATATCCCCCCATTTTTAAATTAAAAAACCAAAACCACCAGACAACTACTAAATCACCTGTTTTCTTCCTAAAATTTTATTATTACTTGTTTATTAAAACTTAAAATTTTTTGAATAATTTGTTGATTTGTAGAAAAAAATAAAAGATTATGCAAACTCAAAAACTTGTACTTACAACTCATCTTATTAAAATCTAATTTTCAACATAAATCTCTTATTTAATATTTTTTATTATATAATATTTAAAATACTCTAATAATTGTGGGCGATAATAGGTATAATTACTTATAAAATGCCTTTAATTTATTTTAAAAAAACTATAATATTTTTTATTAAATTATATTTATAGAAATAAGTGAACCAGCAGCCAATCATTGTACATACAGATCCAATTAAATTGTACATACAACTTGTATGATTATAATATAATATTTAGCATAAAATGTCAAGTGTTAATTTGCAATATAATTAATTATTTCCTTAGAATTAAAAAAATTGATGTGACTGTTAAAAACAGACACATCAATATAAAGAGGAGATATTTTTTTAAAGGTAGATGTTTTTTTATCTTTTTACCCTACCAGAGGCATTACCACCAGCAAGGGATTCCACTTCCTGAACACTTACCTGGTTGAAGTCTCCAGGGATTGACTGTTTAAGACAGGAAGCAGCTGCACCAAATTCAGCAGATTCCTGGAGGCTCTTACCGGTTAACCTGGAGTATATTAGTCCACCAGCAAAGGAGTCTCCTCCACCTACTCGATCTACAATATGAATACTATATTGATTTGATTTAACAAATTCACTACCATCATAAAGGACAACCAGCCAGTCATTGTCTGAAGCACTATGGCTAATCCTCAAATGACTGCCTACAAGTTCTAGATCAAATCTGTCGATTAGTTGTTGGGCAACATCTTTAAAACCATCAACATTAATATCACCACCGGTAATATCAGAGCCACTCTTAATGCCGAAAACCATTTCAGCATCTTCTTCATTAGCAATACATACATCAACATATTCCATTACCTTTGACATCACCTGTCCAGCGCGCTCTTTAGTCCATAATTTGGCCCTGTAATTAAGGTCACAACTCACCTTAACCCCATGTTCCTTAGCAGCTTTAACCGCCTGCAGGGTAATCTCAGACATATTTTCACTTAAGGCTGGAGTAATACCAGTAGTATGGAACCATTCAGCATCTGCAAATATTTCATCCCAGTTAAAATCATCAGCAGAAGCCTCTGCAATAGCTGAATAAGCCCTATCATAAACAACATTAGAAGGACGCTGGCTAGCTCCATTTTCACAGTAATAAATACCTAACCTATCACCACCACGGGCAATATAATCTGTATTAACTCCATAACGCCTTAAATCATTTAAAGCAGCCTGGCCTACAGGATTCTCAGGCACCTTGCTTGCAAAATAGGCATCTAGTCCGTAATTAGCCAACGATACAGAGACATTGGCCTCACCTCCACCATAGATAACATTAAACCTATCAGTCTGTACAATCCTCTTTAACTCTGGTGGGGTTAATCTGAGCATAATTTCACCAAAAGTAACAACTTTCTTGGACATAATATCATCCTTTCCTTTTATAATTCTTTTCTTATAAATACATGAACAAAATGGCTACGCCACCCAGACTTAATCAAAACATCAACTTTCTTAACTCAAACTATTTATTACCCATAGTTAATCAGCAAACTACTAACCAGACAAATATATTTGTTGGACGACTCTAGAAATTATCCGCAGGCAGGACGCCGAAGGAGAATTTCTCGACAGTAAGCGGAGGTAGGACACCGCAGCGCACGACAAGGGAAACAAATATATTTGTCGGTCTTCAAAGTTATCCACAATTTCAAAATTGCATAATTTCCTAAACTTGAACAAAATGGCTACGCCACCCAGACTTAATCACTAATTATTAATTTTTTCTTAGAACCACTTTTCACTCAAAGTTAACTACTCATCATAATAAACCAGACCAATATATTTGCTGGACGACTCTAGAAATTGTCTGGAGGCATGGACGCCGGAAGACAATTTCTCGACAGTAAACGAAGGCAGGACGCCATAGTGCACGACAAGGTAAGTAAATATACTGGTCGGTCTTCAAAGTTATCCACAATTTGAAAATTGCATAATTTTCTTAAAAACCCTTAATTTTCTCGTGCCTCTTTAATTCTCTTAATAAACTCCTTAGCAGTTCTAGTAACCTCATCATAGTCACCTTTTTTAGCCCCTGCAGTTAAGGCACTACCTGCACCAACTGCAAAACTACCTGCCTTAATCCATTCATGTACATTATCAAGACTTACTCCACCTGTTGGTAATAAAGGGGCCTGAGGAATTGGTCCTTTAATGGCCTTAATGATTTTAGGTCCAAATAATGTAGCCGGGAAAACCTTGACAACATCGGCGCCATACTGCATTGCCCTATGTACCTCAGTTACACTCATAGCCCCAGGCATAACTGCTTTCTGGTAACTGTTACATAAAGCAATGGTATCCTTATCCAAACAGGGTGATACAATATACTCTGCCCCAGCCAGCAAACAAGCGCGGGCTGTCTCAGCGTCAAGTACTGAACCAGCACCAATTAATATTTCATTATTCTGATAGGTATTAGCCAGTTCTTTAATAACATCTACCGCACCTGGTACAGTCATGGTAATCTCAATTGCCTGGATACCACCGGCCCTGACAGCCTCTGATATTTTTAAGGCCTGTTCTGAATTCTCTGCCCTGACAACAGCAACAATACCTGTTTCTTCAATTCTCTTTAAATTTTCAATCTTTGGGATCATTTGATCCACCCTCCTCAAAATTTATTTATGTTTTATATCATAAAACATAGTTTTGTTATTATTCTTTAATTATTTACTTCTATATTAACTCTAAAAATCCTGCATTTTTTAGCTATTTTTCTGTTTTAAATATTTCCTGTTTCATATATTTGTTCCAGACATTTTCAAACCAACTATCTTCCTGTGGTATTGCTTTGACTTCACCCCATTTAAACCTACATTGACCATTATTATATAATACCCTTTGAATCTTATCTGTTAGCAAACCAGCACTTATAGAAAAGCGGAAGGTCTCTGCTAGACCGGTTAAAGGTAGTTCTCCCTCAGGGTCATATACCAGATAAGACCCCCTACTCTTACCACCCTTTTCGATATAATCATTGATTGCCGATAAATATACATACTGGGTTATTAAGAGATCATGGTTTTGAAAGGCAAGGGGCAGTTCGTAAATACCGGCTAACTCAGTTGCTTCTACCAGTGACTGCAATTGCTTTTTAGCCTCTAGAGCACCTTCAGCAGCCTTCCTGGCAGAACGAATATGGGCCCCTTTACTGCTCATTCTTTCACCTATTTCCTGTCGAATCTCCAGTACATTTCCACTACCACTAGTATTGGCAGAAAAGGCTTCACCTAATGATATCTTATTCATAACCTGTTCCCCAACCAGGGAAATAAATTGCTGCTTATTTAATGGTTCTTCCTGATACCTGGCAGCTATATATTGGGCTGCCCTAGTACTACCTACCTGACCAGCATTTAGTGCAGTTCCCCCGGGCCGATAAACACCATGACTCCCATTAACCTCTCCTACCGGAAAGAAATGTTTTACATTGCTTTCCCACCAGATATTAGCAGATAATCCACCATTATTGTGTTGGGCAGAAACTGCAATCTCCAGATACTCATCCCTTAAGTCTATCCCGTTTTCCTGATAAAGGTCTACAGCTGGTTGATTCATCTGGGCAAGCCTGTCAATTGGCCTACCAAAAAGGGCCGCGGAGTTTTCCAGATACTGATAAGCCTCTTTACCTAAAAGGGAGAAGTCTAATTCACCATCCCTACTGGCCCAGCCGGGATTATGCCTAAAATCAAGATAGACTTTTCTTCCTTTAAGAACAGTCTCATTATAAACCAGTATATCTACAATAGAAGAAGCATAATTCTTTATTTTTTTAGGATCAAAAGGCCATTGATAACCCTTTAGAAATACAGCATCTAGCATTTTTCCAGGGTCGTCAAAATAACTATTAAGAAATTCCTTTTCATCACTGCCGTCCTGCTCAACTGAAATATACCTGGGTAAAACCTGCTGATAAGTACCAGATAGATTCCAACGAAATTTAACAGAGGCAATACCATATTGAGATTCTGTAAGATTTTTACCCATAACACCTGCTTCAAAAGCAAGTCCTGAAGCACCTGTCTGACTCTCAGGATAAACTGAACTGGCATAAATCCCAGCCGGTCCACCAGTAGCATAAACAATATTAGTACAGTTAAATAGTACATACCTATGATCTTGATCAGCTAGTTTATTAATATTTAAAGCCAACAGCCCAATTGCTCTTTTTTCATGAGCTTCTGGCTTAGCTGTCAATATTCCAATTACCTGATAACCATCAAATATTCTTATACCCTTCTGTCTAACCTGCTCTTCCAGTTTCTCTGTCATAAATTTCGAAGTCAAAGGCCCGGCAGAACTTGCCCTCTGTCTGGGGTCATGGTCTGTCTTATACCCTAAAAATTCACCAAATCTATTGTGAGGAAACGGAACACCTATATCTACTAAATGGTAAAAAGACTGTGCTGATAGGGCTGCTTCAACCAGGGCAAGATCTCCATCCATACTCCCACCGTTAAATAATGTCCTGGCCATTTCATAGACTGAATCATTTTCATTACCAGCTAAAGTCAATTTATAGTATGTCTGTTTATCAGAACCAGTATTCCTGGAGGTACCCATTTTAAGACCCTCTGTAATAATAGCAATATCTTTTTGCCCATAATTAAAAAGACGGTCTGCCGCATTAAACCCGGCAGCACCTGAACCTACTATAGCTGTATTGAGGGAAAATACCTCTACTTTAAAACCCTCAATTTCAATGACATCCCTTTTCATATTTACAGCCTCCTCAAATGAAAACCACCATCTACATTAATTACCTCACCTGTAGAAAAGCTCAATCTGCTCGAACACAGGACAGAAACAGCATTAGCTATATCTGCTGGATAACCCCATCTTTTAATAGGGGTAAGACCCCCTTCAATTAGTCTATCATACTTATCCTTGACAACACTGGTCATATCAGTATAAATAATCCCCGGTCTTATTTCATAGACATATATTCCATCTTCAGCTAAACGGTCAGCAAAAAGCCTGGTTAACATACTTATACCAGCCTTTGAGATACAGTATTCACTCCTATCTGTTGAAGAAGCATATGAAGAAAGTGATGATATATTAATTATCCGGGGGCTATACTCCAGATTATCTTTTTCCTTAAATGCCTTGACATCTCTAAGCATTATTTTAGCTACTGCCTGGGTTAGAAAAAATGTACCTTTTAAATTAATATTTAACACAAAATTAAAACTTTCCTCTGATGTTTCCAAAATATCATTTCTAACTTTAGGGGCTACACCAGCATTATTAACCAACAGATCAAGACGACCAAATTCTTGATAGGTTTCCGCTAAAAAAGAATCCCTATCCCCTGCAGAAGATAAATCCCCTGAATAATAAAATACAGGAACACCTGTTTTTTTGATCTCTTCAATCTTATCTTTTACTTTTTTTATTGATGAACGGGCTAAAATAGCCAAAGCAAAACCCTCTCTGGCTAACTGTAGTGCAACAGCATGCCCAATACCCCTTGAAGCACCTGTAATAACTGCAACCTTTCGCTCAATCATCCTCTTCCTCCTTAACAATATAATCTAATTTAACTGACAAGATTATTACACTAAGAATTGGCCTAATGGCCATCCAAACTTAATCAAAAACGTCAGCTTTCTTAACTTAACTATTTATTGTCCATAGTTAATCAATAAACTATTAACCAGACAAATATATTTGTCGGGTCTTAGAAATCATACATAATCCCAATTTCAATTAAAGAGTCTGTTCGAAAAGTATCAGTATATACCGCCAGGGATTATATATCCCTTCACTCAACGGTAACACCTTAACTTCGTTCAGGGATATATAATCCCCTATTTATGCCTTTCCGAACACACACTTAAAGCATTACAATTCTATTTTCATCTGCAGCTACTCTGGCCTTCAAACAGACCTCTGTTATATAAAATGAATCTTCAGCACTGACCAGGCATTTCCCCTTACCCCTTACTTGACTTAAAAAATCAAGAAAAATACCCTCACTATTTTCCAGGCTGACCTCCTGAACACCTTTTTTCTTACTATTTATTAAAAATACCCTCTCATCACAAACCTCAATAACCCCTTCAGTACCAGCAACTCTGATCCTATCATCACCATGGCTTCCTGCTGTATCCGGTCTTAAATAATCAATATTTACTGAGCCCATAGCCCCATTTGTAAGCCTAAAATGAAGCAGAGCACTTATCTCTAACTCACCATGGCCCTGATTATATTGGTTGGAATGGGCTGCATAAACAGTTTCAAATCTTTCCCCTGAAAACCAGTGTAACCAATCAACTGCATGACTCCCTACCCATGGTATTGTACCACCATAGGTCTCTCTTTTTTTATAGAATTCCGGCCTTGAACCCAATTTATAAGATTTCTGGGCATTCATCAATCGCACTTTTCCAACCGCTCCCTGCTGAACAAGTTTCCAGGCCGTCATAAAGCAGGGTTTATACCTAATACCAAACATCGCCGCCAGATGTAGATTGCTTTGCTGATAAAAGCGTTTTACACTTGCCAGTTCTGACAGATTAGTGGCAACTGGTTTTTCTACAAAAACATTAATACCACGTTTTAATACCTCCAGGGTAATTGAAGCCTGTTGATAGAAATGACTGGCCACAGCAACTACATCTGGTTGCAACTGTTCCAGCATCTCACGATAGTCATCAAAAACAGCCGGTTTTTCCTCCAGTTCCCCTATTTGCTCAGTAAGTTTATCAATCCCTTCTCCTTGAATACCAGCAGCAATTCCAACAATCTTGGAGTCTTTATCTCTCCTGACACCATCCAGGACATAATTTGTATGACCTGCCGAACCAATAATACATATCTTCACTGTCTACCTCCCTGTTTAACAAAACGGCCTAAAGACTATTCGGACTTAATCAAGTACATCAGCTTTTTTAACTCAAACTATTTATTACATATAGTTAATCAATAAACTATTAACCAGACAAATATATTTGTCGGTCTTCAATGTTATCCACAAAACTCAACTCTTATCAAAAACTTAAACAAATTGATATCTGTAATCAAACTAAGAATTTTAATTACTTATTGAAGGAAAATATTCATAAGCTGTTAAATCTACTTCCTTCCCTGGCTCTGTCCAATAAACCTCGGTCTCATCAGGAAGCTGCCAGTTATTATAACAATCCAGGAATAATTTACTTAAACCCTTAACATAGACTCCTCTCTCTCTACCGTCTTCATCCCTATCCTGCTCAATTAATTCATCTGGAAAATTACTTATTTCAGGCAGAGATTCCTGCATACCATTAACACAGATAACATGAGGTAAAGCAGCTTCAACACCGCAGAGATAAGATCCTTCACCTTTAATAGCATCCAGGACAGTCCATATTTTGTTAAATTTGTCTGCAAAAGGGTCACCATAAACCTTGTTTCTACCATCCTTAAATTCTGCTTTTATCTGATAATCCTTATCCTGGTCAAAATATATTATTGCCTGTTCAAATTCATAAGAAAATCTAGGATTTATTTTTTCCTGACTGGCATGTGTTGCCAGATAGAGTAGTTCTACACCCTGCTCAGTAAAAACACGGACCGCAGCAGTATCATAGTTATCAATATCATTAGCCCTATAAAGCTCAGCTCTTAATTTTACCGGCCAGGCACTTTTTTCAATCTCCTTACCCAACACATAAAACATATTATGGAGATAATGTGCAGTAGCATTATTAGCAACACTATCCAGTATCCACTGACCACTATCCCTCTTTTTACCAGCCCAGTTATTTCGCTTATAGTATTCAATATCCCTGGGCCAGCTAACCAGAGTCTTTAACCTGAGTGGTTTACCAAAAACACCAGCAATTATATCTTTTTTTAATAATTGAATAGCCTGACTAAAAGACCATTGATAAGCAATACCAACAGGTCTATCACTCTCCCGCTCAGCTTCAAGCATCTTTCTACCTTCTTGAACAGTTGCTGATAAAGGCTTTTCACAGATTACACCTGCACCATTATCTAAGGCCATTACTGTCTGACTGGCATGAAATTGAATCGGTGAAGAGATACACACATAATCAGCAGTATGTTCCTGATAAAAGTCTTCCATTTTACTAAATACAGGAATTCCCCTGCCTCGTACTTCTTTTATTTTCGGTGACTTTTCTGCATATGGATCAACTACAGCTGCAATTTGATAATCGCTCCTATTTCTATTATTTGCCAATTCATCAAAATAGTTTTTACCGTAACCACCTATGCCAACCAGTAAAACTGAAATTAAATCCTTCATGACACTAATCCCCCTCTGATCAATTTAATATAGAGAGGCAAAGATAAGATTTTATCCATATACTATTTCCTATGCTTTTTCTGCTTTATATTCTTCAAGTAATTTTTGATAGATTGGCAGATATACTTCTTTATCACGTATTACACAACCACTATGTTTTTTCTTTGCCTTCAATTCTGCACACTTACTACAGGTGACACATACCTTTTTAGTATTCATCTGACCATCTTTAACAATATCTTTAGCAAAATCCGGGTAAGCAAAAGCCTGTCTCCCAAAACCAATCATTTTTGCCCAACCATTTTTGATAACTCCAGCAGCTACATGAGGCGCAAATTGCCTTAACCAGGTATACCCAGTACCTACTACAATACAGTCATTAAGCTCCTCCTGAACTACTCTTCCCAATCTAAGTAAACGCTCCACCCCAATAAGTGGATGTTCTGGCGGTTTATAGCCAAGATTACCGGGCAAATCATAAGGACGGTTAATATGGGGATAAATGTATGGAGTAGCAGCAGTTACATTTATTAGTTTTACCCCCAGTTCTTCCATTTCCCTTACTAATCTCCGGGGCTCACTTAAATCTTCATTTCCTTTTTGATCAGTACCCCAGCCATATGGATATGGTATAGCATCATAGATATTCATTCTAGAAGCCAGGTCTATATCTACCCTTTCACTAATTTTGCGTACTGCATTTTTAAACAAACGGGTGCGGTTTTCATAATCCCCACCATATTTGCCATCCCTGGTATGGGCAGCCAGATTTTCTGAAAGCAGATAACGGTGGCAGGCCTTGACATCAACAGCATCAAATCCTGCTTTTTTCGCCAGTCTAGCAGCCCTTAAAAAATCATCTTCAAGGCTAGCAAGCTCTTCATCAGTCATTACTGCCTTACTACTGTCAATACCAGCAGCCTTATCAGCCAGTTCATGATGGAATAGTATATCCCTATTTTCACCAAAGCGACCTGAATGAGTCAGTTGGATTACCAGATACGGATTGAAATCATCCCCCATGGTTTCAATAGCTTTTTCTCTAATCATATCTACCATATTCTTGAACTCAGCAACTGTCTCTTCATTTAGATACAACTGTTTATTATTGGCCCTGCCTGACTCATTGACAGCTACCGCCTCAACCCAGATTAAACCAGCACCACTTTCAGCATATCTTTTATATCTCCTTAAGGTTAATTCACCAGGTCTACCATCACTGTTGGCATCTGCCCCTTCCATAGGGTGAATAGCCAAACGATTTGGTATAACCCTTTCAACAATCTTTATTTCTTCACCTAAAACATCAATATCTTTCTCTAGCGGACAGTTAAGATTAAGCCGTCTGATATCATCCTTTAACTCCCCCATTGTTTTGTAGTTAAACTTATTATTTCTCATATTAAGCCCCCTTGCTTTATAAATATTTTCTACTTTTCTTTATTTTTATTCAAGGAAATTCTTTCACCCTTCTCAGCAGATAAATATGCAGCATAGATTACTTTTAGGGTTTCTTCAGCTAAGTACCACCCTGATAAAGCTTCTTTATCTTCAATAATAGAATCCATAAAATCTTCCATTTCAGCAGGATATCCCCGCATCCAGTCTTCATCAGGGCTCGGATTACTCCACCCAGCAGTAGTTTCAATTTTTTCAGTAATATACTCATCAGCAAAAATTCCATCTATCGGTGCAAAGGCGGTCACAGCATTACTCTGACTCATATCAAGATTTACTACTGAATTAGTGGTAAAGACCCTCATTTCATTGCGTACACCACCAAGAACACAATCAGATGAAACAACAATAGCTTTGGTGCCATCACTAAAATTAATCACTACTGTAGCCCAGTCCTCTACATCAACCCATTCCTTGACCAGGAAGGAATTTTTATCTCTTTTGACAGCATCTAACTTACTGTTATAACTTACTTCCCCCACCACAGATTCAGGTATTATCGGCTGATTATGTCTATTTATTCCTTCAAAATACTTCAGGTGAATTACCCCTGCCACTGGATGGGCCCCCAGTCGGAGTAAAGCACCACCACCAGAGTTTTCCCATGTTCTGGAATATTGGGCATGTGAGCCTGAATGACTCTCTTCTGCTCTAATATCAAGGATAACACCATCACTCTTATTTAACAAATTGAGCATTTTTTGATATGGTGGGGCATATATCCAGTTTTCTGCATACATAAATTTTACTTTATTTTTATTTATTACCTCTTGGATTTCATTTATCTCCCTATTAATCTTTTGAAACATTTTTTCCCTTGATACTTCTTCTCCTACACGGTCTAAATTTAATTCCTTACCAAAGTATCCACTCAAAGGCTTTTCACAAATAATAGACTTACCTGATAATGCTATTTCCTTAATCATTACACCATGTAAATTTGTCGGGGTACAAATATCAATAACATCTATATCTTCTTGCTTAATAAGTTTCTTCCAATCGGTATAAATTGAAGGAATATTATGCTTTTCAGCAAATGACTTAAGTCTATTCTTATCTCGGGCAGCAACCCCAACAACTTCTACTTTACTATTCCTTAGATGGTTTAAAGCATTTAGATGGATATCAGCAACAAATCCAGCACCAATAATACCATACTTTACCTTCTTCATTTATATTCCCTCCAGAATAATAAAATCTATCCATCAGTTATAATTAGGAAGCATGTATTTAAAAAATTTAACATGCTTCCCAATTAGTAAGTATATCATTATTTATTTTTTTATAAGACTTACAGCACCTTTTTTGGTAGCACTCCAGAAATTTCTAAACCAGCTTGTTTTACTTAACATTGTCAGGATTGTTAAAGCAATAATAACAAGACTTATAGGTCGATTAAATATTTGCAGGATATTCCCCTCACTTACTATTAAAGCCCTTCGTAAATTTTTATCAAGAATATCCCCCAGGATTATACCAAGAACAAGTGGTGCTACCGGGTAATCCATTTCCTTCATCAAAAAACCTAGTAGACCAAAGACTACCATTATTGTAACATCAAATAGATTTGATTCCAGGGCAAAGGCCCCGATCACACAGAGTACAAATATAATAGGCATCAATTTTTCACGTGGTACCTGAAGTACTTTAACCAGCCATTTAACCATTGATAAACCCAGAACAAACATAGCAACTGTAGCCAACAATACCATTGCAACTGTCTGAAAAACAAATTCTGGGTTTTCAACCATAATTAAAGGTCCAGGTCTTACACCATGAATAAACATAGCAGCCATAAGTACTGCTGCAGGGGCAGACCCCGGTATACCTAAAGAAAGAACCGGAATAATAGTCCCTCCACAGGCAGCATTATTGCCACATTCCGCTGAAATAAGTCCTTCATAACTACCTTTACCAAATTTCTCTGGTTCTTTACTGGCATTTTTAGCAAAATCATAGGATACCCAGGCACCAATATCTTCACCAACACCAGGTATAGCCCCTACAAAAACACCAATAATTCCTGACCTAATAATTGTTTTCCAGTACCGTAAAACCTCTCTCAATTTAGGTATGATACGTGTTATCTTGGTATTAACTACCTGAAGTTTTTGGTTCTTCATAACCATTATAATTTCAGAAAATCCAAAGACCCCAACCATAGCTGGAATAAGGTCTATACCCCCAGCAAGATTAACATTGCCAAAGGAAAAACGTATGTGGGCATGTATACCTTCCATACCAATCATAGCTACAAATAATCCCAGAAAACCTGCTATCCAACCCTTGATAGGGTCTTTAGGCGCAGTAAGATTACCACAGATTACCACCCCAAAAATAGCTAAAGTAAAAAACTCAAAGGATTGAAAATTGAGAGCGAAATTCCCAATCAAGGGAGTAAAAACTGCCAGGCAAAATATTCCAACTACACTACCTAAAAATGAACCAGTAGTGGCAATACCAATCGCTCTTCCTGCTAGCCCCTGCTGGGCAAGTGGGTGACCATCAACTGCAGTAGCAGCATTTGCTGGTGTTCCAGGGATATTAAGGAGAATTGCACTCCTACTCCCTCCATAAATAGCCCCAACATAATTACAAATGAGAATTAATATTGCCTCACCTGCCGGCAATTTAAAGGTCAGTGTTGTTAATAAAGCAACACCCATTGTAGCTGTAAGTCCAGGAAGCATACCAATGATAATCCCTAACTGGGTCGCCCAGAGCACATTAAATAATGTCATTGGTTTCATAAAACCTGCCAGACTTTGAAGAAACATCATTAATCCATCAAACAATTCAAGCAACTCCTTCCTATGGTAGTCTGATCATAAATGCATATTGGAATAAAGCTGATACTGCAGCAGCAGCAATCAAACCAATCATAATTGCCACTATCATTTTTTTAGTTTTTTTCTGTCTCTTTTCTTTTCGATTATATTCAAAGATAATAATAAATACAGTGATAAATAAAAAGGTTGCTAAAATATAGGGCATACTACCAATAAGACCCCAGGCGTAGATCAAGGTAAGTAATATAGTTAATAAAAGTCGAATAGAGGCAGGTTTATGGAGCCAGTCTATTAACTTTTCTTTAGAAATACCTAAATTATGGCCCTTTCTTTTAATAGAGCGAACTAACAAAGCAATACCCATCAGACCAATACTCACCCCCAGTATACCTGGTACAATACCAGGGACTGACCAGGGATTAGCACCCCTGTATTCAAATCTGGGCATTTGTAATGACATAACTATAACAGCAATCGAAAATACTATTAATACAATTGATGTTATAAAATCAACCTTGGGCATATCTTTTTCTTTCACAATCATCACCCTCCTTTATAATCAGGATAGTAGCTAAGTTTTATTTAAGTGCGGAACGCCCTTAAAAAGGGCAGTTCCGCAGAAATAATCCTTAAGGACGTGGAATACCTAATTTAACAGGATTTATTATCAGATCGCCTGCCTCGTATTTAAGATAGGCATCAAGTTGAATCATAGGGAATGATTTAGCAACAGCCTTTGCTCCATAAACAGGGTCATAGACAACTGCATTTTCAGCTGCCCAGTCTTCTAGCTTTTCTGACTTCATAACCACATTCTCCCAAATTGTGTTCAAAGTATAGGTTACCTCTTCTGGTACACCTTTAGGAACAAAAAGGCCAAAATAGATAGGAGCACTTACAAACTCAGGTATCCACTTCTTAATAGAAGGTACAGGCTCATCATAACCTGCAATCTTCAGGGGTTCATCTGATAAAACAGCCAGCGGTCTCAGTCTTCCAGCGTTAATCATATCAACCTGTTCAACGGATAACTGTGGTACAACATCACTCTCACCACTTACAACTGATACAACAGCAGGATTCCCACCATCATAGGTTACATGATTGTATTTAATACCAGTATAGTTCTTAATCTGAGCTATAGCAGTTCCACCAGCTGAATTTATCCCAGCAGTAGCAACTTTGATTTTTCCGGGATTATCTTTAAAAGCCTGTAAAAGGTCGCCAAAATCTTCATATGGTGAATCAACACTTACAGAAATAACCGACGGCATAGCTACATTTGTATAAATATGCCAGTCATCTAGGGTAGTATTCAGGAGTCCCTGGGCTTTGTATAAACCTAGGTCTTTTACTGCCCCTGCAGTCCAGGTCAAGCCATCTTTAGGGGCCTGCAAAGCATTATTAGTACCAACAGCCCCTGATGAACCACCTTGGTTAACAACTATAATTTCAACTCCTAAGGCATCACTAACAATATCAGCGGTAACACGGGCAGACCTATCTGTTGAACCACCAGCACCCCAGGGCACAATTAAATTAATAGGTTTCTTAGGCTGCCATTCATAATCATCCGCCATTACAACACAAGTAGATACAAGAACAAAAAGAACCAAAATACCAAGAATAGTTAATTTCTTCATCTTTTAAATACCTCCTAGTTTAAATTAAATGAGTCATCCCGGAACAATTTAAAAAAAATTTTTTATCACCCCCAGTATATGAATTCTGCTAATAGCTTTAAAAAGCTACTGCATCCCTATAAACCAAGCAGGTAATCATAACTCTGTACTGCTGTTTTTTTGACACTGGCCTGCAGTTCAAAGATTTCAAGTGAAAGATACCTGTTATAATTTATATTATTTAATTCTTCAATAATTGGGGCAAAGTCTGTTTTACCAAAACCCGGAGCAATACCATTAGCATCATTCAAATGAATATGGTAAAGGTATTTAGCTGCTTCCCGAATAATTTCCTTAATTGGCCTATTTTCTGATAAGGCAGCCTTAATATCAACCATAGCCTGAAAATTTTTATGATCAACCATCTCTATTAACTGGATAGCCTCAGTAATACTATTAATAAAATTAGTCTCATTTTGGCCAAGTGGCTCAATACAGATAGTAACACCTCTCTCAGCTGCATAACCCATACACTGACTGAAAATATCTGCTGCATATCTATAGCCATCTTCTCTGCTAACACCATCTAAGAGATCCCTCTGGCGGGGAGAACCAAAAACAATTACTTTTCCTCCAATATCACCACAAAACTCTAGCAAATTTAATAGATAATCCCTGGTAATATTTCTAATTGATTTCTCAGGATGAGTTAAATGAACACCCTCTGGACCTACCAAAACCCAGTGTAGCCCTACAACTTCCAGGCCGTACTCGGCAGCCTGTTTTTTGATTTTACGTCTGCTCTTCTTACTTATATCATTCACATTATCAGCATACACAACAGGGGCAATCTCAATCCCCTGGTAACCCTTATCAGCTATGAACTGAAATATCTCTTCCTGTGGCCAATCTTCAAATAAATCAGTACAAATAGATAGTTTCATTTTCTTTCCCCCAATTGTGTTGAGATACTTATTACTTTTAGAAAACCTTTTCCATTCATATAAAAATTTTTAATTATATTGTTTTTCTAAATATTCATAGAGATATTATTTTCACAAAGAATTATAACGTTAAATTTAATTTAAAGAAGATTTTTAACCGATTTCCGCTCAATCAAACCGATTTTAACATCAATATCCTCCAGAATAACCTTGTTATTTAATAATTTACTCATCAGGCAATTACCAATTTTTTTGCCTAATTCAAATAAAGGTAAGGCAATTGTAGTTAATGGTGGATAGGCATATTTGGTTTCTGGAATATTACCAATCCCAACTACTGAAACATCCTCTGGAATATTCACTCCATTATGTTTTAATTCCCACATAAGTCCCAGAGCAGTGGCATCATTGGCAGTCACTACTGCCGTAATATCACTAATGCGATTTAATAATTCTAATGCAGCCTTACGCCCACCTTCAAAAGTAAAATCACCGGAAATAACATATTCCTCTCTAAAGATAAGTCCTTTATTTTTTAAGGCATCTTTATAACCGGAAAACCTTTCCCAAGTTGTATGAGAAATTGCTGGTCCAGTAACATAAGCAATATTTTCATGTCCCTTGTTAAACAAATATTCAGTAATAGTCCTGGTAGCTAACTTATTTCCTATGTCTATATCTCTAATATCATAAGGATAGGGATTAACACTTATGATATAACACCCCTGTTGTTTCAACTGTTTAATATACCCCCTTATCTGCTGGTCATAAAAATCATCAATCAAGTGACCTCCAGTAAAAACTATAGCCTCTGCCTGATTAGCCTTCAGCATATTAACAGCTTGCAATTCCTTATGTATGTCCCTGTCTGTATTATAAATATTTATAATATAGTCATTTTCAAAGGTAACTTCCTCAATCCCCTTAACCATCTCTGAAAAATAGGTATCAGAGATATCATGGACAATTACCCCTATAATACTCGATTTATTATTTATTAAACCCTGGGCAAGCCGATTAGGTTGAAAATTCAGTTCTTTAATCGCCTTTTGGACTTCAACCCTGGTTTTACTACTTACCGGGTGCTTACTATTATTAATAACCCTTGACACAGTTGTTATAGAAACCCCTGCCAGTTTGGCGACATCCTTTATTGAAATCTTATTATTATTAATAGCCATAAAAAACAACTCCCCAGAAAACGCTTTCCATAATATATTTTAACACAGGTATTCTTTAAAGTCAAAAAATTTTATCAATCGACAACTTCTCTCTCTTAGCAAACCATGCCCCCCTGTCAATAGTCCGGATAGTCTTTGATTTTTCTCCAAACTAAATATGTTTAAAGAACAAACCTAAACAAAATACTGTTCATTATAATTTCCAATCTTTTTATAACTTAAATCACTCGTCCTTATCTTTTTCATACTAGGCAATAAATTCATTTTTCTGTCTCTTTCTGCAATACCCCTGACATTTCTTTTCTTAACTCTATTGGTGAAAGATATTTTCAATAATTCAGCTAAACCCATCAACACCCATTACATAGACAAATATATAAACCCCAGATCTAGATGTTAATCTGGGGTTTTATTTATTATGATACCTTATCTGTTATTTTAAATACAATATTACAGCTAAATAAACTTAACCTTACCATTATTAATCTCAACCTTCTTCTTCCCAAAGCCTATTTCACTACCAGTTTTGGACAGCTTACCATATCCTTTTTCATTCTTAAGTTCTATTTCACCTTTCTTGATTACTACCTGATTATCACTGCTGGTCATCTTGATTTCTTCTGCTGTTATTTCCAGTACTGCCTCTTCCTCTGGAGAAGCTATATAGATCGAACCATTGTTTAGTTTAATAATATAGCCCCCAGGGGTTCTGATTGTTTTATCAGCAGGGTTCTGCTCTATCTCTCTTGCTTCATCTGTGGTACTGCTTTTTAAGGTAGCATATTTCTCGTTTTTGTTCCTGAAGTAGATATCTACTATATCCCCTATGTCAGGAGAACTATAAGCCGCTGTATATGGCTTATCTATAGGAAACCAGTGGGCCTTATCTGTCTGATAATCATCTTCAATGTCTATAAAACTGACTTGGGCCTGGTGTTTTTGGTTGACTTCCCTAACTTCTGCCCGGTAACTCCTACCTTCCATCAAAAATTTCCTCTGTTTATTGAGGATTTTTATATTTTCTTCTCTGGCCAGGGTTAGTTCTGAGTAGAGAATACCCTTTTGCAGATATATCTTGTTCTTGATGATACCCATTTCTACTGTAGTATTATTTTTATGGTCTATAAGCAGCTCTACCTTTTTGCCCACTTCAAAGACATGGTCTGACCTGAAGTGTTCATGCTGGTAGACTTTGTAATACTGGTAAATAATATTTTTAGGCCCTGTATCTTTACACTTGGCCCAGTTATCATTGTTAAGTTCAACTGCCTGGGCTGAATGAAAGCCTAGCTGAATATTGATAGTTTCATTGTCATCTTTAGTGTCATCTACTATTAATACCTGATCCAGGTAAGAGGCTATCCTGTTAATAAATTCCCAGTCGGTTTCCTTGTGTTGTAAGACCAGGGGGTATTGTTCTGATACTAAAGGGACTTCTCCTGCACTGCTTCTGGCAAAATTGATATTGAATTTCTCATTGGCTGTACTTAGTTTTTGACAGACCTGATTATAGCTTGTCCCCTGGTTCTGATATACCCTGGTATGTCTCTCTCTATCCAGGAGGATAGTATATGATACAGCCCATAGTTCCAGGTAATAGTTAAAGTATTTATAGTCGATGTTATAGTCATTGATAATCCCCTTAAAGAGTATTTTACTGTCATCATCATCATAAGTGATAATAATCCTGGGGTCTGCTTCTTTTTCCAGATAATCCCGGTATTTCTCGGCGTTTTCATCTTTAATAACCCCGGCTATCTTTACTCTGCTGTGTTCATAGATGGATTTTTCTATGACCATTTCCTTGAGGTCGACAAACTCTACACAGTCAAACCTTACTTTATGGTAGGCTGTATAGGTAACAGGCTGTTTGTCATCTTCTGGCTGCCGGACTTTCTCCCTTAGGGTAATACCATAATCGCCGTTCTGGAAACCTTCAATGATAAGCTCGTCTTCTTTCTGAGGGCCATAGATATAGACTAAATCACCACTTAACTGACCATATGTCGTTTTTTTATCCCTCAGGATGATATTTTCACCAAAGTAGGTATCACGCAGTGTTTTAGTCCGACCGCCAATATTAGCTTCTTCTCTGTCTTTCTCCTCATACTGTCCAGAAATATCCCGGCCATCTATCTTTATTCCCTGTTCCGGGTTTTTATGGGTACTGAGGATGATAAAACCTGCCCCCTGTTGGGAGGAGAAGTTATAGGCCCCTTCCTCTTTATAATGATAATCATGGTCATATATCTTCTGATAATTGGCTGGTTTTCCATGGCTGCCATAAATTTTATTTTGTGATGGCTGGTCAAGCTCCAGTTTTATCTCTTCCCTCTGGTTATTGAAAACACCTGTTGAACTGTGGTATTTTATTACTTCTTCTGAGTCAATTTGACTCCCCAGAATAAGGAAAATACCATCAGCACTTAGTTTCCACTCCCAGAGAGCGGTAATCTCTACTGTTCTCATTTTTTCAAACTGTTTGATTACTGCCCTATCCAGGGGATATATTTTATTAGTATTCTGAAATAAATCCGGGTTATTTCTTAAAAAGTCTGAGCTATATTCTATTGCTGATTCTTTCAGTAAACCCTTATGGTACATACTATAAACAAGTCTATCTTTTACCAAATAAATCAATTCATCTTTTCTGGAACTATAGGATTTTTGGAATAATCCTTTTATCAGGGAATGGTCTTTATTATTTATCTCCATAACTATATCTTTAATCAAGGAAGATAAATAATCATAGCTCATTTTATCAGTAAGTTGATTTAACTTCGGTTTTTCTCTTAATCTATTTTTGGCCTCACTACCATTAGCATCTTCTTTTAATAATACATATGGTTCAAATACTTCAAAGTCATGTTCTTTAAAATTTTTTAGTTTATCTTCCTCTATTTCCTCTAATTGATTAAGTGATTTTCTCCTTAGGTCACCATTATATTTTTTTAATCCCTCATCAACTAGATAGCTTGCACCTATCTGTTTAAATAATTGGGCTGGTATATTTTCTGAAAAGATATAATTAACTATCTTATCATTTTTCTCCCTATTCTTTTTTTCATATAACTCATATCTATCAATAAAACGCATCTTTCGTTCTACTATGCCAGGGTCAAACTGCTCTTCTACTAGGTCTGCTGCTTCTTTTTCTTCTATTTCTAAACAATTTTTAAATATATCAGCTAATACTTTTTTTATTTTACCTTCATTTAATTTATCCCCTCGATATGTCCTGTATTCTTCACTTATATTACCATACTTTATTAAGCCGCAGTCTTCACAGCTATATAATATCTCTTTCATCATGCTACGCTGTTCATAATAGAGATCATTTAGGTAATATAACAAACCAATTTTTAAACCCAGAAATTCATTTCCCTGAAATCTCAAGAACTTTTTTAAACCAATAGAGTTATAGGTCTCTGCCTGGCAGTGTTCTACAAAACCTTCAGCTATAATAGCGGCATACTGGGCTAAGGAACCGCAGAGTAGTGAGCCTTCCAGGTAATATTTGTATTCTGTTTTATCCGCACTATCCCCCTTCTCTTCTGTCTTTTTCTCCCGGTCTTTGTATATATTTTCTGCTTTTAGAAACTCTTTCGTAGGCAAACCAGCTGCTATTGACAATATCATAACCCTGTTCAAATTATCATCAATGTGATAATTAACTATTTTTTTACTGTCTTCAATTATCTCTTCTTCAACTGTAACTTTACTCTCTGCATCTATCTCTCCTGCCAGCTCTTCAATTATTTCTAAGGGGGTTTTTTGAAAATCTATTTCAAAGGCTTTTTCTAATAACTTTTTTTGTTTTTCCTCCATTATATCTATCAACTCCAAATCACTTATTATCTTATCCTGACAAGTTTTCTTTCGGCCTTTCATGTTTTTTACAATATTTAATTAAATCAGCAGTTTTAATAGGTTTTCCTCCCCGTGAACATTTCATCTCTATTTTGGCTCCCTTTTTAATATCAATACCCTGGGCCAGCAGGCTTTTTCTCCCTAGTTCTGTATGTCTTATGAAAATATCATATTCGGGAAAAAAAGCAACTTCCTCTGTATGTTCTTTGAGGCCTATTATTTCTAATATACCCCCTGTTATACAATCATAAGGGTTATATTTATACTCCATAACTGTTTTCCCTTTTTCTGCAGCAGGATTTACTGTTATTAACCCTACTATACTGGTAAATAGACCTTTAAAGCCTTCCATTTTTTCTGAACCGTCTTTATAGTATTTGTTTTCCAGCTTTTCTTTTTCTGACCTTAATTTTTCTAAAACCTTCCGGTAATGATTAAAGGCGGCATGATAATCGTCATATTGCGAATAGGGTTTTTCAACAAATATAATATTACTTATCTCCTCCATTTTTTGAAGTAATTCTTCACTAAGGTCTACTTCTCCAAATAATTTTTTAAAATCATCAGAGTACTGTACTTTTTCTCCTTTTTCATATTTAATCCTATCTAAATAGTGTTTTTTCTGGTCTTCATAATGATATTGAATCATTGATTTGAACACACTGGCTATATACTCTTCCCTTAATTCATTTTCTAGATATCCCTCTTTACTTATATAAGGCATAAAGATGAATTCATTAATTAGTGTTTCCCCAGGCAGCTTATCCATTAACTCATTGACAGTAATTGTTGCTTTTTTTAATAGATTCTCTATCTCTCTGCTTTCTGGTATAGTTTTTAAGTAGTTTATTATCTTTGAGTCTACTTCCTGGTTTGATTCCTCTATTTCATCTAGTAAGTCTAATAAATTATCTTTTATTATTAAATCCCCTGCTTCTCTGGAGACAAAATCCCCCTTATCATAGTAATTAAACCTTATTCTGGCTGCCCTGTTGATATAATTCCTCTGTATTCCACCCATCATTTCCATAATACTGGTAAGCACTTCACCTGAAGCCAGTTTATCTTCCTGTTCTTCTTCATCTAATTTTCTATAGATAAGCCCCTGGGTAAATACCTCTGTTATCTGATAAATGCCTTCTTTTTCTTCCAGGATATATTTTTCAGCATCTGAACCCACTCTACTCATACTACGAATAATTTCTACTTCTAAGTTCCCCTGTAAGTCTTTAATAATATCATCATCATATTCCTTTGATAATAGATAAATGGCATCTTCTTTTTTTATATCTACTTTTTTACCCCCTTCTATTTCCAGGGTAATATAATCCGAATCCATGAATTCATTTGTGATATATCCCTTTATTCTATTTTCAAGTTTTAATAAATATCCTTCCCGCTCTTTCTTATCATTTGACTTAATTAAGCCCAACTTTTGAAGTTCATCATATATTCTCCTGATTTTAGCTGCATTTACTAACTCTGCCATTGCTTTTATCCCCTGCCAGATAATTAGTGTTAATAGGACTGTTTTTAGACTGGCTATTCCAGCAGCCATCTTCACTCCTTTTAGGGTCACAGCAATAACTGCATAAAAGGTCCTGACTGCTACTGCCTTACTTAAGTCTTCACTCCCTGAGATGACAATCTCTATATTGCTTTTATAGTCTTTGTCTAGATGATTTCTGGTAAAATTCAGGTATTCTGCTGTCTTTTCAATACTGTTATAAAAAAAATGGGCAGTACCAAAGTTGTTTTCATCTACTATTAAGGAATTTAAGAAACTTAGGTCTGCTCCTTCTTGATAGCCTGTAAAACTTATCCTGCTTTCTTCATTAAAGAAATCCCTCTGTACTAATAATTGATAAACTATATGTAGATTATAGAATTCCGCTGGCAATACCTTGTTATCATCTGTCTTTTCACCTTTATAGGCGATAACAATATTATCCCCCTTCCTGAGGACTAATACCCGAAAACCAGTATCAAAGAGTGTCAATTTCTCGATAATTTCCATATTCATAGCCCTGTTATATGACTCCAGAGCTTTTTTTATATCTCTTTTTAGCTTTACATTTTCAACCCTTGAAAGGCTGTCATTCTCCAGGTCTTTAATGAGTTTATCTACATCATAATCACATTGTTCACGCAGGTATTTTGATATTGGTGAACTTACGTATTTTAATACCGGTAAAAGTATTTTGGGCTCCAATTTTTCTACCTCTAATAATGCTGTTCCTATAATTTGCAATACCAGGGATTCTGATTCTTGTATTACATCCCTGATTGTATTTTTAGATATATTCCTGGCTATATCTTTACTTATATTTGTGGGGGTTGTACCATCTAAACCTACATAATTACAGCTAATGGATAGGGCTGCATCTGCCAGGGAAAAACCCAGTTTTATTATTTTCTCCGTATTATTTAAACGCTCAAGGTCCTTCCTACTGGGAAACTTTATCCTCTTTGAATCATCACTATCATCACCCTCCCCTGTACCCTCACTTTCACCAGTAAAAGAACTAAAAAACCCCTTCAAGTAATCAATATAGTCTGTCACTAATTTATAATTATCAGCCGCATAAACCACTTCCCAGTTCTTTAAAAACTCCCCCTCATCCTTCTCCAAATACTCCATAGCAATCCCTGCTTCTTGACGAAGTTCTCTTATACCTTCCTCTTTTTTTTCTTGGTCTATATCTTCCTCTTTCTTTGCATTTTTAATATATACATAATCCTGTATTTTTCCTTCTGCATCTCTTATAGCAAACCTTTCCGGGTCTTTCAAAACTTCACTTAGTCTTAAACTTGCTTCACTTGGCAAATCACCTTTTTTATTACCATAATCCAAAAACTCCCACTTAAGATTGGTTAAATTAGTGAAGGTTAATAACTCCTTATCACTTACTGCCCTTTCACTATCAATAGGCAGTTTTTTAAAAGCAAAATCTGATTCTTTTTCCTTATTACTCCCCATTATCCTACTCCTTTCTACTCAGATACATATACTTTAAACCATTATCTAATTCAACATGTTCTAATTTGCTATAATTTCTACTCTTGTCTCTTCTACTTAAAGATGATGAATAATTCTCTTCAAGCATTCCCCATGAATAAATAAAAGTACCACATTGGGTATTATATCCCCTTAAATCATCTAACCTACTCTTCTTTATCCTCCCCATCCTCTCCAAGAGTTCTTCCTCACTCATCTTATCTATCTCCTCCTCTAGCTTTACTGACATCTCTTTCCTTAATTCCAGCGGCGGTAGATATACTTTCTTCCCTCCTATCTCTACCTTTTCCTTATCTGAAAACCTCACTGCCAGGCTATATTCTCCATACCCCGGGGCCAGCACCCTTTCATCTATAAAGATGACCCCCAGTTCCAGGTATTTATATAGGCCTTCTTCCTTTAGATACTGCACAAACTCAAATATCTCCCTCCTCCTCTCCTCCTTTTCTTCTTCCGTTTCTATCCGGTCGAAGATATAAATGAATAGTTTCAATTCTATTCGATTTTTTTCAGGACTGTCTTTTATTTTATTTCTCATCTCCTCTAAACTTGTTGATTTATATCCTGCCCACCAACTACCATCTCCTGTCACCTTATGTTCAACATCAACTTTTAAAAGAACTCTTTCTCCAAATATTTTTTTTACACTAGATAACAAATATTTTTCCATATCTATATTTCTAGTAACAAAACTATAACTATCCCCTACCCCACCTAATCTTCCATATCCTTCTATACTAACAGAAGCACTGGCATAATAAAAATCATCACCCTCTTTACTGGTACCTACTATTGATTTTGGATATATCCTCGCTTGATAAAATTTTTTGTCATTACGACCACTCCTCGTTCCTATCCTATCAACAACAAACTCCTCTCCATACTTTTCATATAAATACTCCTCCATCTTTGTCCTGACATCCTCAATATCATGACCCCCAAGGTTTACTAAAAGCCCAATAATCACAGGGGCAATTAACACAATCACTGCTATAATAATAACCTGTTTCTGCTTACTTTTATCTGTCTGAGTCATCTTTACTATCTACTCCCTCTACTTTAGTTTAAGCCTCTAGAATAACTATATTGTGATTCTAAACTATAGTTTAAAAATTACCACTAAAATTATAGTATTGATAGATTGTAATAATTATTTATAAGGGAAGTTAAGATAACACCAGACCTTACTCTCATTTAAACAAAGGCACCATTGAACGTTAAATAATTATTACAATCTATCACTTCTAAGTCATAGCCAAATACTTTTTTTGCTATTTTATTACCATATAAGAGGATATTCTTGATAAAATTAATACTTCCTTTAACTGTAAATCGCTTTAATAAATTTCCTGCTAAAGTCCTATTATTGATAAATTGTAATAATTATTTATAAGTGAAGTTAAGGTAACACCAGACCTCACTCTCGTTTTAAACAAAGGCACCATTGAGTGTTAAATAATTATTGCAATCTATCACTTCTAAATCATAGGCTATAGGATTATTCAAAAACTCCCCCTCATCCTTCTCCAAATACTCCATAGCAATCCCTGCTTCTTGACGAAGTTCTCTTATACCTTCCTCTTTTTTTTCTTGGTCTATATCTTCCTCTTTCTTTGCATTTTTAATATATACATAATCCTGTATTTTTCCTTCTGCATCTCTTATAGCAAACCTTTCCGGGTCTTTCAAAACTTCACTTAGTCTTAAACTTGCTTCACTTGGCAAATCACCTTTTTTATTACCATAATCCAAAAACTCCCACTTAAGATTGGTTAAATTAGTGAAGGTTAATAACTCCTTATCACTTACTGCCCTTTCACTATCAATAGGCAGTTTTTTAAAAGCAAAATCTGATTCTTTTTCCTTATTACTCCCCATTATCCTACTCCTTTCTACTCAGATACATATACTTTAAACCATTATCTAATTCAACATGTTCTAATTTGCTATAATTTCTACTCTTGTCTCTTCTACTTAAAGATGATGAATAATTCTCTTCAAGCATTCCCCATGAATAAATAAAAGTACCACATTGGGTATTATATCCCCTTAAATCATCTAACCTACTCTTCTTTATCCTCCCCATCCTCTCCAGCAGTTCTTCCTCACTCATCTTATCTATCTCTTCCTGTAGCTTTACTGTCATCTCTTTCCTCAATTCCAGCGGTGGTAGATATACTTTCTTCCCTCCTATCTCTACCTTTTCCTTATCTGAAAACCTTACTTCCAGGCTATATTCTCCATACCCCGGGGCCAGCACCCTTTCATCTATAAAGATGACCCCCAGTTCCAGGTATTTATATAGGCCTTCTTCCTTTAGATACTGCACAAACTCAAATATCTCCCTCCTCCTCTCCTCCTTTTCTTCTTCCGTTTCTATCCGGTCGAAGATATAAATGAATAGTTGTAGTTCTATTCGATGGGTCTCAGAATTATTTACAGATTTTTTTAATAGTTCTTTAAATCCTGACCGAATTTGCCACGAAAAATAATCATTACCTTCTTTTTTCTTCTTATATCTAATTTTTGTTTTTAATTTTATCTTATCTCCAAACATTTCTCTTGCTTTAGGTTTCAAATATTCTTCACCCTCAATATTTAGCAATACTATATCATAACCATCTCCTACATTTCCTAACTTCCTTTCTATTTTTATACCTGCCTGTGAGTAATAATAAGAGTCATCTTCTTTACTAGTTCCAATTATTGATTTCGGATATATCCTAGCCTCATAATATCCACTCCTCGTTCCTATCCTGTCAACAACAAACTCCTCTCCATACCTATCATATAAATACTCCTCCATCTTTATCCTGACATCTTCAATATCATGACTACCAAGATTTACTAAAAGACCAATAATCACAGGAGCAATTAACACAACCGCTGCTATGATAATAACCTGTTTCTGCTTACTTTTATCTGTCTGAGTCATCTTTACTATCTACTCCCTCTACTTTAGTTTAAGCCTCTAAAATAACTATCTTGTGATTCTAAACTATAGTTTAAAAAAATACCACTAAAATTATAGTATTGATAGATTGTAATAATTATTTATAAGAGAAGTTAAGAAACACCAGACCTCACTTTCATTCTAAGCAAAGGCATCATTGAACGTTAAATAATTATTACAATCTATCACTTTTAATTCATAGCCAAATACTTTTTTTGCTATTTTATTACCATATAACAATTTATTCTTGATAATTTTTATATTTCCTTTAACTGTAAATCGTTTTAATAAATTTCCTGCTAAAGTCCTATTATTGATAGATTGTAATAATTATTTATAAGTGAAGTTAAGGTAACACCAGACCTTACTCTCATTTTAAGCAAAGGCACCATTGAATGTTAAATAATTATTACAATCTATCCATCGATTCAAAGTTACACACACAATATCAAAATTACATAATTTATTTATACCACAAAAAAATATGGTACTAATCATTAGATATTCTAATGATTAGTACCATAGGTTAGAACTAAATTATTATATTAATTACTGCTAAAAAACAACTCCTCCTGTTGTTTATAACTTAATCCTACAGCCAGTTCTGCAGCAACATTATACGGCATCTGTCCCTTCTCAACCATTTTCCCCAGGGTACTGGACATAACCCTTCTGAACATCTCTGTTCTGGAACCATAGGAGATTAATTTCCGGGAATCAGTAACCATACCGGCAAAATTAGCTAATAAATCAATTGTAGAGATAAGTTTTAACTGCTCTTCCATACCATAAGGGCTATCATTATACCACCATGCTGCCCCCAGACTAACATTAGAGAAAGCCCTGCTAAGAGTGGCAAGATTGGACCAGTGAGTAGGGTCTAAAGAATAAAGTACTATCTTTAATTCCTGGTCAAATTTATTCATGAAATAATTTAAATTATTCACTATCTCAATATGCTGGTTAGAGAGATCACCACCACTGTCAGGTCCCAGTTCCTCAAATAGACTATCACGATAATCACGAACAGCACCTATATGCAGTTGGGTTACCCAATCTGTTTCCTTATTCATCTCACCAAATTTACATAAAAGAAAGGCCTTATAATCCTTTATTTCCCCTACTGTCAGTTCTTCACCCTGAAAGGCCTTTTGATGAATATTAGCAGCATCTTCTTGCTTCACCTGATAAGTGATAGGTTCAAAAATTCCATGATCACTGGCTTTACAACCATTTTCATTAAAGAAATCATGTGATTTCTGTAAGGCCTTTATAAATCCACTAAAAACAGCTGTGTCCTCATTATACCTTTTACCCATATCTACTACAAAATCATGCCAGGCCTTTTGTTCAATATTCATAGCTTTATCAGGCCGCCAGGTAGGAAGAATGGATACACCTTCTATCTCAGAGGCTGCCTGCTGGTGAAATTCCAGGGTAGAAGTCGGATCATCTGTAGTACACATAATCTTAACATTCATATCTTTAAGCAATCTCTGTGGTTTCATCTCTTCACTGCCCAGACTTACCCTGGTTTTTTCCCAAATCATCTCAGCAGTGTGTTCATTTATATTTTGTTCAATCCCGAATCTGCGTTTTAAATCAAGATGAATCCATTCATATGTCGGATTACCAGCAATTTCAGGGAAGATTCTAGCCAGGGCCAGCCATTTCTCCTTATTTGAGGCTTTGCCTGTTATTTTTTCCTCAGGGACACCCCTTTTTCTCATCAGCTCCCAGACATAATGATCAGTAGCAGCTTCGACCTCCCAGATATCTGTCCATCCGTCATTTTTGACAATCTCTTCTACATCACCATGGTTATGGGCATCTACAATCGGCAGATCCTTAACCTGCTGGTAGAGTCTTTTACCAGTCTCATTTTCTACCAAATAATTCTCATCCAAAAAAGCCATCATAAATCTCTCCTTTTTTTATATTAGCACTTAGGTTTTATCATTACAGGGTAACACCTGTTTTTAAAATGGCTATCTCTTTATAACCATTTTCCTCATTTTTAGTCTTAATATCCTTTGAAGCAAGTTCAAGAATATAATCAAATAATTCATCAGCTAATTTTTCCATACTGACCCCTGTTAATAAACTACCGGCATTAAAATCTATCCAACCTGTTTTTTGCTCATAGAGATCAGTATTTGTAGAAATCTTCACAGTAGGAACCGGCGCCCCAAAGGGGGTCCCCCGGCCTGTAGTAAATAGAATTAAATGAGCACCAGCTGCTGTTAAAACAGTAGTTGAGACAAGGTCATTACCCGGGCCCTCCAATAGCTGTAGTCCTTTACCTATAACCTGTTCACCATAAAAATTAACACCATTGACAATACTGCTCCCACCCTTTTGTGTACAACCCAGGGATTTCTCTTCCAGGGTAGTAATACCCCCTTCTTTATTACCAGGAGAAGGGTTTTCATAAACAGGCTGCTTATTGCTAATAAAATAATCCTTAAAACCATTGACCAATTTAACGATCTCCTTAAAGGTATCTTCATCCCTGGCCCGATTCATCAAAATAGTTTCTGCCCCGAACATCTCAGGTACCTCAGTTAGAATTGTAGTACCACCAATTCCCACCAGCTTATCACTGATTCTTCCCAGTAAGGGATTCGCTGTAATACCTGAAAATCCATCAGAACCACCACATTTAAGTCCAATTTTCAGGGAAGAGGCAGGTACTGCTTCCTGTTTAAAACCAGCAGCAAAATCTACCAGCTCAGCAATCTCCCTTAAACCTGTTTCCAGGTCATCTCCCACATCCTGTAATTTTAAAAACCTGACCCGCTTATGGTCATAACCACCAATAATCTCCTGGAAATCCTCCAGAATATTATTCTCACAGCCAAGTCCTACTACCAGAACAGCAGCTGCATTAGGGTGTTTTACTAATCCAGCCAGTATCTTCTGGGTATTTAATAAGTCACCACCTAACTGAGAACAACCATAGGGATGTGGAAAGGCATGGATACCATCCAGTTTTCCTTCGGCTATCTCCTTGCTGAATTTTTCTTCAGCTAATAAGGCCATCTTTTCAACCGGTTTATTAATACAACCAACTGTAGGTATCAACCAAATTTCATTCCTGATTCCCACCTGGCCGTCATTACGCCGATATCCCTTAAATTGAGGGATATCGCCTTTATCAGTACTGCTAATCTCCCCCTCAAAATCAGGGTTGTATTTATATTCCTCTTTACCACCTAGAGCTGTCTTCATATTATGGGAATGTACCCAATCACCCTTTTTAATATTTTTAACAGCCTTACCAATTGGGAAGCCATATTTCACTATTTTCTCACCTTCAGCAATATCTTCTAGGGCAAGCTTATGACCCAGTGGTATATCATTATTAAGTACCAGGACGTCAGTATCAAGCTCAATTTCTGCACCCATATCCAACTCTTTTAAAGAGACCGCCACATTATCAGCGGCATCTATCTTCAACAATTGTTTCTGCAAAATATCACCTTCTTTATGAGTAATTTTCTTAATTATTTATCCAACAAAACAGTAAGACTTTTTTTGACACCCTGTTCTTCAATTTGTTTAAGATAATCTGTTAGAGCAGCTGTCAGACCAGGCAGTTCATTTAAATCCTGCTGCCAGAACTCCTGATGTCCTAAAACATCTTCAGCCAGTTTTTCAATTCCTAGCTCATTATTCTCGTACCTACCCCAGAGGTCTGCAAAAAACTCCAGTGCTGAGATATCATCTTTAATCAGGTATTCCTCCTGCTGACGGTAAGCTACCAGGTATTTATCCCTGATTTCAGTCCCTTTATAAAAAGTAATTAGTGCTGCCAGCGAGAAAACCAGTTTATCAGGTAATTCTTCCTTTTGTTCTATAAATTCCACCAATGAGGGCAAAACCCGGGTCTTAAATTTGGAGGTTGAATTCAAAGAAATATCAAGCCACTTGTGATCAATAAAAGGATTAGCAAACCTCTCCAATATTTTTTTGGCAAAATCATCTAATTCTTCAGCGGACAGACTCATAGTTGGAATTATATTTTCAAAGATTACCTTTTTTATAAAATCACTTAGAAGCTGGTCATCTACCGCATCTCTTACCAGGTCAATTCCTGCCAGGTAAGAGACAGGGACAGTAGATGTATGAGCCCCATTTAATATCTTTACCTTTCTGGAACGGTATGGTGTTACATCATCAACCCACTTAACATTCAAACCGGCTTTATGGAAGGGGAGTTTTTCTTTTAAACTCTCGTCCCCTTCAATAATCCAGAGGTGAAAAATTTCCCCTGTATCCAGGTTTTCATCACAATAACCCAACTCTTCTTCCAGTTTATCTTTCTCTTTGAAGGGATAACCGGTTACTATACGGTCAACCAATGTGTTGACAAAAGTATTATGCTCTCTTATCCAGTCCTTAAAACCTTCAGGTAGTTTCCAATTATCAGCCAGTTTAAGAACAACTTCTCTTAATATATCCCCATTACGTTCGATTAGTTCTACAGGAATAATTAACATCCCCTTATCACTAACCCCATTAAAAAATTGATAACGGCGATATAAGTAAGCAGTCAACTTCCCGGGATAACTATCAGGTGGTGTGTCATTCAATTTATCATCAGGTGAATAAACAATACCTGCCTCAGTGGTATTGGAAACAATAAATTCTATCTCCGGGTTCTCAGCCAGTTTTAGAACCTCATCCCACTGAGTATAGGCCTCTAGACCCCTACTAACAGCTGTCATAACCTCACGTTGATCAACTACCTTACCATCCTGTCTCCCCCTTAATAGTAAAGTATAAAGCCCATCCTGTTTGTTTAAATTACTGACCCGCCCCTGCGGAATCGGCTGTACAACTACTGTCCTACCTTTAAAAACACCCTCTTTATTCATCTGGTGAAACATCCAGTCTACAAAGGCCCGCAAAAAATTTCCCTCACCAAACTGAATAACCCTTTCAGGGTATTCCAAAATATCAGCTGAATAATCAGCTAATTCTGTTCCAAGTAAATTATCCTTTAAATATTCTTTATTTAATTTCGGTAGATTTTTAGACATGCTTTCACTCCTTTTTTTATATAGTATTAATTAATCTTATATCATGAAAATTATAAACCTATATCAACATTTATATTATGACCTATATTGAAAACAGATTCCAAAATCAATGCTGCTGCTCCAATCGCCACCCCCTCTTTACCCATCCTGGAGTTTATAATTTTTACATGTTCTGCCGGATATGATAATGCCCTGTTATGAACTGTAGAACGCATGCTTTCCAGGATAATATCTCCGGCCAAAACAATATCCCCACCAATAATAACTACTTCCGGGTTGAGTATATTTATTAAGTTAGCAATACCAATACCCAGATAACGTCCTGTATCCTGTAATACCTGTCCAGCCAGTTGATCACCCTGTTTAGCAGCCAGGAAAACAGTTTCTTCATTTATTTCCTTCAGATTATTAACCATACTATTAATCTTACTATCTGCCCCCTGTTTTAACGCCTTAACTGTCCGTTTAACTATTGCAGGAATTGAAGCCATACTCTCCAGACAACCGTAATTCCCACAACTACATAAGGGACCATCTTCATCTACCATGGTGTGACCGATCTCACCGGCTGAATTACTGGCCCCCCGGTAGAGCTTACCATCTGTAAAAATACCTGAACCTATACCACTACCCACCTTAAGGCAGATAAAATTATTCAGGTCTTTAGCCATCCCAAACCAGTTCTCCGCCAGGGTTAAAGCCCTGACGTTATTCTCTATTATTACAGGTAGATCAAACTCCTTTTTAATCATGTCAGCCACCGGTATATCCCGCCATCCAAATGCAGGTGGGAAAATGGATATACCTCTGGCATAATCAACCAATCCATGCATACCTATCCCAATACCAGTAACCCTTGAGCGATAATCTTTTTTAGACAGAAGTTTTTTTATTATTTCTATAACCCTATTTATTATGTGATCCTGCTCCCTTTCCCCTTTAATACTTAAATTATCCTCAAGCAGAACTCTACCGTTTAAGTCTATGATCAATCCCTTTATCTCATCTATTTCTAGATCTATACCCACTGTTAAAACAGCACCAGGGTTCAATTCCAGCAGAATTGGTTTCCTACCACCGCTGGATTCTCCGTAACCTGTTTCTGTAACCAGATTAAATTCAATCAGTTTACTGACAATTCTCGATACAGTAGCAGCAGTAAGATTTGTCTTTTCCACAATTTCTGAACGGGATATTGGATTGAACTGCCTGATCACTCTTAGAATTTGCTTGGTATTTAATTCATGCATTAATTCAAGATTACCTGATAAGTAATTCATCTCTTCACCGCCTTTTTTTCTATTTGTAATAAAGTTCCCTTTAATATAAGCAAACATTTAGTCATTTACCTGTATCGAGGAATTATAATAACTTGTTTTTTTCTTTGTGTAAATAAGTATGTTATAATAATACCACATATGCATTATAAGTTCAAACTATTTTTTGTAATTAATAGTAATAGGGCAGTTTAAATTTTAAACTGCCCTATTATTAATTCTTATTCTTTTTTTTAATTTACCTAATATGAAAAATAAAAAATATTATTTCTAAGCTAACACAGTCTTCACTCTTTTAACAATATTATCAGCAGTAAGACCATAATACTCTAATAATTCTTCTGGAGAACCAGACTGACCAAAGGTATCATTTAGCCCCATTCTTACCACAGGGGTAGGTCTTTGTTCACATAGGAGTTCACATATCGCTGCACCAAGACCTCCAATAATTGAATGTTCTTCTACACTAACAATTAATTTGGTTTCTTCAGCGGCCTTGATAATTGTCTCTTTGTCCAGGGGTTTAATGGTATGTACATTTAATACGCGTACATTAATACCATCTTTTTTTAATAATTTTGCTGCCTGTAAAGCCTCTGTTACCATTATACCAGTAGCAGCAATAGTAAGGTCTGAACCATCAGTTAAGGTAGAAATCTTCCCAAACTCATATTCATAATCATCATTAAAAAGAACAGGGACAGGATTCCTACCGAGCCGTATATAAAACGGGCCTTCAATCTCCAGGGCAGCCTCTAATACCTTCCTGGTTTCATAAGCATCTGCTGGAACAACAACCTTCATATTAGGGACCAATCTCATCAAGCCAATATCCTCTACAGACTGGTGTGAACCCCCATCTGGTCCTACAGTTATGCCTGAATGGCTGGCTGCAATTTTAACATTAAGATTAGGATAAGCAATACTATTCCTTACCTGTTCATAGGCCCGGCCAGTTGCAAACAAGGCAAAGGTACTAACAAAAGGGGTTTTACCCATAACTGCTGTACCAGCAGCCGTCCCCATCATATCCTGTTCAGCAATACCCATCTGAAAAAATCGTTCCGGGTATTTGGCAGCAAAGTGCTCTGTTTTGGTTGCACAGGATAAATCAGCATCAAAAACAAAGATCTCTTCACTTTCCCCTAGAGCAACCAGAGCCTCACCATATGCATCTCTAGTAGCAATTAACTCATTCATTTTATTCAACCCCCTTTAATTCTTTTAAGGCCAGTTCAACCTCTTCCTTAGATGGCGCTTTACCATGCCAGCCCACTTCATCTTCCATAAAAGATATCCCTTTACCTTTAATAGTATTGGAAATTATACAGACAGGTTTCCCCTTGACCTGCCATGCTTTTCTGGTGGTTTCAATAATACTTTTTATATCATGACCATCAATAGTAAAAACACCCCAACCAAAGGATAGAAATTTTTCCTTTATCTTATCTAATGATTTAACCTCTACACAGCTTCCATCAATTTGCAAATTATTATGGTCCACATAGGCAATAAGATTATCTAAGCGTCTATGCCTGGCAGTCATAACAGCCTCCCAGATCTGTCCTTCCTGTAATTCCCCATCCCCCAGTAAAACATATATTCTTTGATCACTTTTATCATATTTTGCGGCAATAGCCATCCCATTTGCTGCCGACAGTCCCTGTCCTAAAGACCCTGTTGAAAAATGAACACCTGGAGTCTTTTTCATATCTGGATGTCCCTGAAGAATACTACCTAATTTACGTAATGTCATTAATTCTTTTTTAGCAAAATACCCTTTATCAGCTAAAATTGAATATAATGCTGGGGCAGAATGTCCTTTGGAAAGAACAAACTTATCCCCTTTTTCCATTAATTCATAATACAAACTACTCAATATTTCTACAGCTGATAAAGAACCACCCGGATGGCCAGAACCAGCCTCCCCTAACATAGTAATAATATCCCTTCTAATCATATCGGTTTTTGACTTAAAATATTCTAATTCTTTACTCATACCCTTAACCCCCTCTTGATATAACTATCCTTTTGTAGAACCGGCAGTCAAACCGGCAATCAAATATTTCTGACCTAACACAAAGATCAAAATAACAGGTATTACAGTAATAACCCCGGCTGAAGTTAAAAGATCCCAACGAATAGTGTATTCACCCATAAATGTATGCAGTCCGATAGGTAATGTCCTATCAACTGTCCTGGAGGTTAGTGTTAAAGCATATAAAAATTCTTTCCAGGAAAAAATAAATATATAGGTGGCAACACCAACTACACCAGGTATAATCAGTGGTAATAAAACATGCCAGAATATCTGCAGTGGACTGGCACCATCAATAGCAGCAGCTTCATCAATACTCCTTGGTATCTCATTTATAAACCCGGTCATTGTCCAGGTTGCAAAGGGAATCGCATATGTGCTGTGGGCCAGAATTAGTTTGACAATAGAATTTACAAAGCTTAGTTTATTAAATATCAAAAACAATGGTATCGCCAGCAGTATGGCTGGAACCATCTGTGATACTAACATACCAGATAACAAACCCCTGCTGCCGCGAAAAGGTAACCTTGAAAAAACAAAAGCCGCAGTTACTGAAGCAATTAAGGCTATAACTGTTGTACCAACAGCAACAAGCAAGCTATTTAAAAAATACCTGATAAATGGCGTGGTTTTTAATAGGCTTAGATAAGATTCTATGCTAGGGTTATTGGGCCAGTAATTTATTGTTTTGGTGTATATTTCTGCCGGTGGTTTCAGTGATGTTATAAACATCCATAGGTATGGTGCAATAATAAAAAATAACCAGCCAAATATAACCAAGTATTTCAGCCTAGACGTTATTTTTGTCTTGTTCATTAAAAATCACGCCCCCTTTTCTTTAGTAAACGTAAATACCATAAAACTACTATTAATAATAAAACAACCTGAATGATAGCCACTGCAGCACCCTGCCCCATTTCCAATTTTTTGTAGGCCTTTATATATGAATAAACAGGTAGAATCATACTACTACTACCCGGCCCTCCACCTGTCATAATATATATTAAATCCATATAATTTGCTGTCCACATGATTCTTAACATACTAGTAATCAAAATAGTCGGCAGCAGAAAGGGCAATTTAATATACCAGAATATCTGCCATGAATTAGCTGAATCTATCTTGGCAGCTTCATACAATTCTTCAGGTATTGACTGCAGTGAAGCCAGCAACATAACCGCAAAAAATGGTGTTCCCTGCCATATGTTAGCCAGAATAACACTGGGCAAGGCAGTACTGCCCTGGGCTAACCAGGGAATATAATGTCTAATCAGTCCTAATTTTTGCAGCAAATCATTGATAACCCCATAGTTACCATCAAGTAACCAGGCCCACATTAAAGCCACCAAAACACTAGGAGTAGCCCAGGGTACTAAGGAAATACCCCTGACAAGACCTCGACCTTTAAAATTCTGATCCATTATCAGCGCCCCGATTAAGCCGGCAATCAATTGAAAGGATACACAGGAAATCACCCAGACAATAGAACGATACAATGCAGTATAAAAATCCTTATTTAAAAAAAGTTCAATATAATTCTTAAGACCAATAAACTCAGAAGCATTTGGCATTAAAAGATGTGTATTTGTTAGACTTAAAACAATAGCATAATAAACTGGATATGCTATAATACAAACCAGCAAAAACAGACTTGGACCTAAGAGGATAGAGCGCAGCCAGAACTGCGCCCTTTTATCATATAGTTTAATAATAACAACCCCCTTCTATTGTATATTTTCTGCAATTTGATCAAGCATTTCCTGACTACTAATTTCACCTAGAAGTGCTTTTTGCATTAATTCCTGCCATAATGAAGAGGTTATATAGCCTACACCTGGTAATGGTGGCCAGGTTTTAGCATAATCTGCAGCCTCCATTGATACCTTATAAAATGGGTCATCCTGGAATTTAGGCATCCGGGCAACTGATTTCAGGACAGGTAACTGGCCATCTGCCGAATTAGTCCATTTCTCCATAGCACGTTTTTCAGTCATCCAGGACATAAATTTAAAGGCTGCGTCTTTTTTAGCAGAGGTTTTAAACATTACATGTCCACTCATAGCAGCAATTGTTGCAGGATTATCAGGGTCTTTTTGAGGTATAGCTGTTACCGCAACATTGTCCCCTAGAGCCTCTTGCATAGTTTTAGAAGAACCTACATGATGCATAGCCATAGCAGTATTACCTGACTGGAAACCACCCATTATTTGGGCAAAGCCATCTGTAGGACAGGTAGGTGGTGCAATATGATGTTTGCGGAAAAGATCAATATACAATTGATTTACCTCAACAGCCGTATCATTATTAATAATAACATTCCCATCTTCATCTATCACCCTGGCTCCACCTGCTAACATAAAGGCCAGCCACTGGTCACCACCGCCTGCGCCACCACGTAGTGCAAAACCATAGCGCTGCTCATCCGGGTCTGTAAAAGCCTTCCCCGCCTCAAGCATATCTGCAAAGCTTACTGGTTCACTTAAACCATTTTCTTCAAACCAGTCCTGGCGGTAATACATATAAAAACTAATAAACTGGTGTGGCATCATGTAAACTTCATCCTTACCGGGAACCTTACCGGTATCCCACAGGTTATCAATAACATCATTCTTCATATCCCAAGAATTTATATAATTATCCAGCCCCTCTAATAATCCAGCCTTTTCAAATTCCCCAAGCCACCATATCTTAAACCTGGCCACATCTGGTCCAGAATTGGTTGCCAGGGCTGTAGCAAGCCTATCATGATACTGTGACATCGGGATCATTTCCATATTCACATTAATATCTGGATGTGTTTTATTATATTCTTCAACTAAATTTTTAATTGTCGGGTCTGTTGGGTCATCCAGCCATAACCAGTAAGTAATATCAGTCTGAGCCAATACATTAACAGCAGTCAAAACCAATAATAAAGTAAATGTTAGCACAAATAAAACCTTTCTCATTAAAAATCCCCCTTAAATTTTTTTTAATGATTTGAATCCAGGTTTTTAACTGGTATACCCCCCTTTCTACAAAATATAATTTTATTTTACACTATAATCAATAATAACAAATTTTCAGCTAATTTATAAGGAGGTATATTTTAGTTTTATACCTGTATTTTTTGGTATTTTCAAATAATTTTGCATATTGGGTAGGTTTTATAGTAAAATAAAAGTAGTAAAATTCAATTTTTTTTAATCATAGAGTCTGTTCGAAAAGTATCAGTATATGCCCCGCCGGGGATTATATATCTTTTCGAACACACACTCATAATAGCTTTTTGCATAATTAATTATATTTAGTTAAAATTCGATAAAGGGGAATCTATATGGCTGAGCACTATTATAATATCATGGTAGTAGATGATGAATTCTTTATCCGAGAAGGACTTATGTCTTATGAGTGGGAAAAACTTGGTTTTCAGGCCGTATGTTCAGCTAAAAATGGAAAAAAGGCCCTTGAACACCTGGAGGATAAGGATATAGATCTTATCATAGCTGACATAAAAATGCCTGTAATGAACGGTTTAGAAATGAGTAGAATTGTAAGGGAAAAATATCCCCATATAATAGTAATCATTCTGTCTGGTTACAAGGAATTTAACTATGCCAGGGAAGCAGTCAAGAATCAGGTCTATGACTATTTATTAAAACCCTTTAACTTTAAAGATTTACAAAAACTATTTAAAAAAATCAAAAAAGAATTAAATAGTAAAAGAAAAGAATTACAAAAGTTAAAGACCTATAAAAAACAGATCCAAGAAACCCTACCCATTGCCAGAAACCAATTTTTAAAGGATTTAGTCGAAGGTAAAATTACCGACTATGAAGAAGTCAAGGAAAAAACAGACCTACTGGAATTAAACCTAAATAAAGATTACCTTAATTGTACAATTATAAATTTCCATAAAATATTTGATCTAAAAATCACTATTAAGCTCTCTGATTATTTATTAAGTAATAACCTCGGAGAATTATTAATACAATCCGAACAGCAGTTTTTACTTATCTTAACACCTACAAAAAACTCACGAAGTTTATTAGAAAAGCAAATAAACCACATTATCGATATACTTGATGGTCATCTATCTGGAGACAATACTAATAATTTTACTATGGCAGTGGGCCGTATTTGCAAAAATATATTGTCACTAGCAGAGAGTTACCAGGATGCCCTATCATTAGTCCAAAAATATCTCTACCATCAAGCTAAAAGGGTTAATTATATCTATAATGAAGAAAACATAACAGAATCTACTAATAACTATCCTTATAGCCAGGAAAACAGCCTCTTAAATTCAATTATGGAGGGTAATAAAAAAGAAAGCCTGAAAAATTTCCTAACTTACTGGCAGTCAATTAGCAAAAGCAAGAAATACAGTATTACAGCAATTAAAAAAAATATAGTTCAGTTCTTAAATATATTAGAACACCGCCTGATAAACCATGATATATCCCTGGAGAAAAGCTATAATATAACACCACCATTTACTACTTTTATAAGGAATCTGGAAACACTTACCGAGCTTGAAAATAAACTCAGGGATTTAATTATCAAGGTGGTTAAATTAACTGCAAAAGTTAATAATAATACCGCCCAGTCATCCTATCCAGCAATTCACAAAGCAATAAAATATATCAGAGATAATTATAATAAAAAAATAACTCTAAAAGAAGTAGCTGACAATGTATATTTAAATCCCAGTTACTTGAGTGTATTATTCAAACAGGAAACCGGCCAAAATTTTATAGATTATCTAAGCAATTATCGTTTAGCAAAGGCCAAGGAATTATTAAAAAGGTTGGATCTTAAAATATATCAGGTAGGTGACCTGGTTGGTTATAAAAATCCCAAATATTTTACTGAAATCTTCAAAAAAAACACTGGTCTTACCCCTAATGAATACCGTAAATCGAATTTATAATGATAGTAGGTGCAATGATGACAACAATCTTTAAAATACTTAAGATATTTAAAAGCTTTGACATACGGAAAAAGCTACTATTCTATTCCCTGCTTATAACCCTGATATCTGTACCTGTTCTTTATTTTTTTTCCCAACACATTGTCTATAGTTTAATCATCCGTGAAAATGTTGACTACGAATACAGGTATCTTCATATAAGCGCTTCATATATAGAGACATTTTTTGAAACTATAGAAGGAAACATACGTCAGATATACAATAATGAAGCTATACGTAAATCCTTAACTAACAGCAGGCTTACTGACGATTTCAGTAATATCAGTATTACTACAAACATAATCACCAGGGAATTAGATAGTATTTTATTTCAACAAAACTATATAGATAGTGTGATCTTATTAGGTATAAACGACTTTGCTTATTACTATAACTGGGGCAGCTCTGGACATTACCTGGGTAATAATTTTAACTTTTCAGAATTCAATGATAAAGGAGACATCTTAAATAATAAAGAAGAAGGACTCCCCTTTTACTTTCAAGAAAAAACATTATTTACTGGCACAAATAAGACTGAGGGTAAAATATATAATTTATTAAACAACCGTCTCGTTTATCTTAGAAAAATCAGGGACCAGGAAAATACAATTAAAGGTGCAATTATTGTATCATTTTATCCAGATTTTATATCATCTTTGACAGCTAGTGATCCCCAAAAAAACCTGGTATTATATGATTATAAACATGAATTAATCTGGTCCAACTCTAATAATCATGACAAAATAGCTTTAAATAATACCGGTTATAAGATAAGCAGTATAAATAATGAACAGCAATTGGTGGTTCAGGAAAAACTAAACCCCTACGGCTTTAATCTTATAGCCTATACTCCAATTAAAAACATTTTGAAGGAACTATATAATATTAAAAAATATTCTATCACATATAGTATTATCTGTGTATTATTAGTTACTATATCTTCCTATATATTTTCTAAAAAAATTGCTGAACCCTTTCACAAGCTCACTGATAAATTCTCTGAAGAACTATCCCTACCAAATATAAACTACCAGGATGAAAATATTAATAGTAGTTTTTATAATAGATTGAGTATCAAAAGTAAAATTATTATATATTTTTTTATAACAATCATTATACCAAATCTTATTTTTATTTCCATACTCTTTTCCACATATTATAATATCTACAGAGATGAAGTCAAAAAATTATCAACCAATAATATAAAAATGGTAAAAGAAAACCTGGATTATAACCTGCAAAAAATAGACGAGTTTACTAAACGAATTGCCTATTCTTCCCAGGTTCAGTCCTTTGTAAATAAAAACAATAAAGACAATATCCCTATTGATAAATTTTTCTCATATATTAAAATGGACAAACCAGATTTACTGGCCTTAAGTCTATATAATACCCAGGGAGATAACCTTTATTCCTCAATTTACTTTAATACCTTTCCTGTAGAAAGAGTTAATAAAAACTTTTTTGCAGAAATGGAGAATAGTAAAGGCCAACTGCAATTTCTTAAAACTAACAATAATTACTATACAGATTCACTTATTACATTTTCCAGGACTATCCGTAGTATACAAAACCATAATTTTCAGGAGATAATTGCTTACGCGGTTTTTTATTTAAAAAAGGATTTTTTTAACTTATACAGCTTTTCTAATTTAGAAGACAAGTCATATTTTCTTATATCTACCCAGGACGGCCAGATTATTAACCGTAATGACAATGGTCTTTTATTTAAATCAGATGCTAATATACTAAGCCTCCTTAAAAGTGAAGATACATCACTTAGTTATCAAGGCAATAAATATTTGGTAAGCCAGGAGACTACTGACAGCCATAATTTTAAATTAATCGGTTTAGTCCCATATAGTCAAATAAACAACAAATTAATACCATTAAGTAAAATAAATATATTATTCATTACCTCCTGTTTTATTATATTATTGGGAATATCATCACTAATTTCATTGAGTATAACCAGGCGTTTAAACACATTAGAAAATGCTATGAAAAGAATAACTAAAAACAATGACCTAAGCATACAGGTAGCTAACCAGGGTAATGATGAAATTGCCATTTTAACCAAGCAGTTCAATAGTATGATTAAACGAATAAATGAACTAATTAAAGAAAACTATCAGGTCAAATTACATGAAAGCAAATTAATGTTTTTAGAAAAAGAGGCCCAATTAAATGCACTACAACAACAAATAAACCCCCATTTTCTCTATAATACCTTAGAATCTATAAAATGGATGGCTTATACAAAGGGGGCCCTGGAAATCTGTGATATGACTACAGCCCTGGGCAACTTCTTTCGCGGAACTATTTCCAAAGATAATAAATTTATTACTGTTAAGGAGGAACTACAACACTTAAATAACTATATCTATATTCAAAATTTAAGATATCAGGATAAATTCAGGGTTATTATTGATGTAAAGGAAGAAGTTAAAAAATGTAAAATACCCAAACTTATACTCCAGCCAATAGTAGAAAATGCCATCGAACATGGTTTAGGAGAATTAGAAGAAGGAGGTATTATCTCTATCAGTGGTTTTATTAGAAATAATATAATGCATTTTACAATTAAAGACAATGGAATAGGAATTAAAGCTGAAAATCTAAAGAAGATTAGAGATAATCTTCAATCTGAGGAAACAGAGAAATCCTCTGATTGTGGTATCGGGGTAAAAAATGTATATAAAAGATTAAAGTTATATTTTGACAGTAAGGGAAATTTAGAAATAAAAAGCAAAGAAAAACAAGGTACAATAGTTAAATTTTCAATGCCTGTTATTTTTCAGGAAAAATAACAAAATGTAAATAAAATATCATCAAGATAAAATAAACTTCCTGTTTTATCTTGATGATATTTTTTTATTATTTATTAGCTTTATTTCTATTAAGATGCCCTAAGGTTTAAGAACTACTTTTATACCCTCTTTTGATTCTACTAATTCAAATCCTCTTTCCCATTCTTCGATACTAAGTTGATGAGTTATTAAACCTGATAAATCCACCTGACCCTTTTCAAGTAATTTTAAACTTTTTTCCCATACATCCCAGGTATGGCTAAAAGATCCCCTTAAAGTTATAGCTTTTTCTATTATCTTATCTAAACTATAATTGATTGGTTTAGGACCCCAGGCAATCTTATTCACTGTTCCTTCAGGCCTGACTGCTTCTAATGCCAATTTCAAGGTGACTGCAGGACCAGCAGCGTCTATAACTACATCAGCGCCATATCCTTCATTTTTTTCCTTAATTATAGGCAGAGGCTCAGTTTTACCACTGTTTATTGTCGTTGTTGCACCATATTCCTTAGATTTTTCAAGCCTTTTTTCATCCCCATTAGTACCAATCATAATAATTTCACTTGCACCTGCAATCGCAGCCATATTGCAAGATAATATTCCTATCGGTCCAGGTCCTATTACTACAACGACATCACCTGGGTTAACAGTCATATTATTTACAACAAGGTTATAAGCTACACATAATGGTTCAGTTAAAGAAGCCTCTTCCAGGCTCACATTATCAGGCACACGATGTAAAATTCTTTCAGGAACTTTAACATAGCTAGCATAGGCTCCATCAACACCAAAACCATAACCCTTTCTTTCTTGACAAAGGTGATAATTATTTGTCCTGCACATTACACATTTTCCACAATATTCAGCATGTGTTTCAGCAGTAACCCTATCACCTTTACTAAACTTTTCTACTTTCTCTCCAACCTTATCAATAATACCAGAAAATTCATGTCCTAAAATTAAAGGAACTTCCACAGGATAACTAACATTATTATGATGCATATGGGGATCACTCCCACAAATTCCTATACTATCAACCTTAACCAAAACATCTGTAGGTCCAATTTTAGGTATCGGAACATCTCTAACCTCAGTACTCCCATCTTCTAAAGCATATTTCACAACTGCTTTCATGTCTTTCCCTCCTGATTTTAATTTTATTATTTAATTATCATTTTTATACCTTTTGTCTAACTCCTACCTTAGACTATCAAAATCTTCATCTTTAATTACCACTTTGATTTCTTAAAATCTATGTTAAAAACCTAATAATTTAGGTACAAATAACACAAGTGAAGGCCAATATGTTAATAAAAGCAAGACTGATATTTCTACTGCTAAAAATGGCAAAATCGCTTTGGTAATATCTTCAAGTGTTATTTTAGCAATCGGAGCCGCCACAAACAAGCAGACACCTAATGGAGGTGTTGCTAAACCAATATTCAAATTAACTATCATAATAATTGCAAAGTGCAAGGGGTCTACTCCCAAATTCATCGCTAAAGGTGCTAAAATTGGGGCAAGAATAATAACATTTGCTCCTACTTCCATTATCATACCCATAAATAATAGGAAGATATTGATAAATAGCAATATAATAAATGGATTAGTTGTTATAGATAAAACCCAGTCAGCCAACATTTCAGGTAAATGTAAAACTGTTAAAGCCCAACCGAAAGCAGTAGCACTAGACATTATCAACAATATTACACCTGTTGTTCTAGCACTTTCCAGTAAAGCTGATGGTAAATCTTTTAATTTAAGTGTACGGAAAATAAAAAAGCCAACAAATAATGCATAGGCAACTGCTACAGCCGCAGCTTCAGTAGGGGTAAAAACACCAAGTGTTATACCACCAATAATTATGATAGGCATTATTAAAGCTAAAATACCATCTTTTGTTACTGATAAGGCATGTTTAACACTGATACTTTCTGTCCTTCTGGGATGATCATACTTTTTAGCATAGAAAAAACACAGTGCCATTAAACCGATACCCACTAATACACCTGGTACAATACCACCAGCAAATAATTCTCCTACTGATATTCCTACAACATTTGCATAGATAACCATTAATACACTGGGTGGAATGATTGGACCTATAACCGATGAAGCTGCAGTTACTGCTGCACTGTAATCCCTTTCAAAACCCTGTTCTTCCATAGCCGGTATTAAAATAGACCCTACAGCTGAAGTATCTGCAACACCAGAACCAGTTAACCCTGCAAATATAATGCTTGCTAAAATGTTTACCTGTGCCAAGCCACCATATACTTTACCAATTATAACATCAGCAAATTGAACTAATCTTTTAGTAATACCACATTTATTCATTAATTGGCCAGCGAGCACAAAAAAGGGAATTGCTAATTGAGGGAAACTATTTATACCACTAAACATCTTATTGGGAATAATATTTAAAGGTATCATACCCCATTGACTCATAAAAATTATAACAGCAAATAACAAACAAAAAGCAATAGGAATATTAGCGAACAACATTAATACAAATGGCACTAACAACCATATACTCATTTATTATCCCGCCCTTACATCAGTTTTAGTTTCAACTTTGTTATTAAACAATAAACTCAAATCATTAAAAATAAAATTTAGAATATGAACTACCATAATACTAGTGCCAGCAAATATTGCAGATTTAGGTAATTTAAATGAAATTTGCATTGTAGGGGTTACTGAACGCGAAGTAATTATATAATCATAAGCATAATATATTACTACACAAAGGAAGATAAAAATAATAATATCTGTGAATAATTTGAATGCTTCTGACAGCTTTTCAGGCAGTAAATTTACAAAAAAACTAACCCCGACATGATCTCCATATTTAAGCCCAACACTAGCTCCTAAAAAAGCTACCCAGATATTCAAATAGCGAGAAAGCTCATCAACCCATGGTAAACCAATATTTAAAATATAACGAAAAATTACCTGTAATAAAACTATTGATGTTAACACTGCCACTAACCCTATTACTACAATTTTAGCAATATCATTAATTCTATCACTCAGGTTTTCGATAAAATATTTTAGATGCCCGAACACAAAAAATCCCCCTTATAATTTTTTTATAAATAAAGGAGAATATCCCAGTAGGAATATTCTCCTTTATCAGGACTTTTGATTAGTAACCTAGTTTTTCTGTATATTCTTCAACAGTTTCTATCATACCATCAACTAGTTCAGCTCCAATTTCATCTTTTAACCATTTAATAACGGGTGGCTGTGCAGTGTTCCTAAATACTTCTAATTCTTCAGGAGTTGGTTTATATATTTTCATATTATTATCCTGAAGAATTTTAACTCCAGTAATATAGGATTTAATAGTTTCACTAGTTGTACCTGCAGTAGCAGCTGCTTTACCAGCTTCTTTAATTACAACCTGATATTTATTAGGTAAACTATTGAAAAAGTCATCATTAATTACCAAAAAGTTTTCACTCCAGAGGTGACCATCAAGGGTTATATAATCCTGCACTTCATATAAACTACCAAGTACAACAGAAGATATTGGGTTTTCTTCTCCATCAACTACACCAGTTTTTAAAGCTGTATATAACTCTGACCAGGCAATTGGAACTGCTGTTCCTCCAGCAGCCTCTACAACTTTTTGGTAGATTGGGCCCTGCATTACTCTAAATTTCAATCCCTTAAGGTCTTCTGGGCTGCGAATTTCTCTTTCACTATTTGTGAAATGTCTAAAACCATTCTGGGCAACTCCAAGAACCCTCAAGCCAGTTTCTTTTCTCATATCTTCATACAGGTCTAACATGAAATCACTTTCATTCATAACTGCCATTGCAATATCTGAATTCTGGAACAGATATGGTATTGAGAAAACCTGCCATGCTGGATAAAATGAAGGTATTGCAGCAGTTCCAGTAACAGCTTCCATTTGACCACCCTGGGTAGCTTCTAACATACTCATTAAACCACCCAACTGACCTGATGGAAAAACCTCTACTTGTATAGCTCCACCAGTATTGGTTTCAACCATAGACTCAAAGACTTTACACATGGTATATTCTAGACCAACAGCAAGATCATCTTTTTGATCAGTGGTACCGATCCTAATTGTAACTGGATTATCTGGGGTTGGATTTAATTCTGCTGCCAAAACGCTTCCTGCCAGTAATATAACAACTGCTAATGTTAATATTGCTAATAGATAAAGTTTTTTCATTCTTTTTACATCCTCCTTTAAATTTTAAATACATACTTCTAACAATTTATTAAAAATTCTTAATATAATTATTTCATTAATCCCCCCTTTTAAAATGAATTTATTCAAAAATTACCACTATTTTGCATTGAATATTAAATTTTTAACCCTTTTTCAAAGAAATATTATTTAGCTGCTCATAGAACAATCCTAAACCACCATGATCTACCTCTGTATGGCCGTCATTTAATAATTTCTGCATCATTTCCATAACCTGTGCTGTTAAAGGCATATATGAATGCAATTCTCTACTAGTTTCAAAGGCATTTGTCAGGTCTTTAACATGTAATTTCATCTTGAATCCTGGGTCATATTCACCTTTTAACATCCGGGGTGCCTTATCTTCCATACATTTACTCCCGGCCAGTCCCCCTCTAATGGCATTAAAGATATTTTCAGGGTCAACTCCTGCTTTTTTACCCAGACTTAAAGCCTCTGCTACTGCTGCTATATTGATACCAACAATTACCTGATTGGCTAATTTAGTTGTCTCTCCAGCACCTATACCACCTACCAGGGTAACACTAGCACCCATTACTTCTAAAATTGCTTTGTTTGCTTCAAATACCTCTTCTTTGCCTCCTACCATAAAAGCTACTGTTCCAGCTTCCGCACCTTCCTGGCCACCACTAACTGGGGCATCTAACATCTCGACTCCTTTTTTCTCCAACTCTGCAGCCACTTCCTGGGAAACTAGCGGGGCTATGGAACTCATATCTATTAATACCTGTCCTTTTTTAACCCCTTCTATTACCCCATTTTTACCTAAGACTACTGCTTTAACATGTGGTGAATTAGGCAGCATGGTGATAATAACCTCACTATTTTCTGCTATGTTTTTGGGAGAACTAGCTTTTTCTGCACCATAGTCTACCATTTCATTGACTGCATCTTCGTTAATGTCATAAGCTATCAGGTCATAGCCAGCATCGATTAAATTCTTGGCCATGGGTTTACCCATGATTCCTAATCCAATAAAACCTATTTTTTTCATCGTTATCATCTCCTAATAAAGAATATTTTGTATTTACATTAACTTATCCAGGACAAACCTTAAATAAGTTCTTGAGCTTTTCTTACTATCTCATCAGTGGTTAAACCATAATGTTCCAGGAGTTTATCATAATCACAGGAAGATTGTCCAAATCTGTCCTGAACCCCAACCCTCTTTATACGTATTAATTCATCACTTAAAGCCTCTGCAATAGCCCCACCAAGTCCACCTATCATACTATGTTCCTCTGCAGTAATAATACCTTTTACATCACTGGCATATTCTTTAATCTTCTCTACATCCAGCGGTTTTATTGTACTAACATTAATTATTCTAACCGATATATCTATTTTAGCTAACTCTTCCCTGGCTTGCAAGGATTTATGAACCATTAGTCCGTTAGCAAATATTGTTATATCATTTCCATCTGCTATTTTACTTACTTTTCCTATTTCAAATGACTCCTCTTCTGTGGTTATTATCGGTAAATCAGCACGGCTAACCCTTAAATAAACCGGACCCTCATATTCTACCATGGCCCTGACAGCTTTCCTGGTCTCCAAAGCATCTACTGGAGATATTACTGTCATATTGGGTATCGAACGCATGATTGACATATCTTCTATGGCTTGATGGGTAGCTCCATCTCCAGCATCAGATAAACCACAACTTGAACCAGCTATTTTGACATTAAGATTAGGGAGAGCCACCCCTTGTCTTATCTGGTCATAAGGCCTACCTGTTGCAAATACAGCAAATGAATTAACAAATGGTATTTTACCGGTTAATGATAGCCCAGCTGCTGTAGTAACCATATTTTGTTCTGCTATTCCCATTTCAAAAAATCTATCCGGGTATTCCTCACCTAAGTAACAGGACATTGTAGAACCACTCAAATCTGCATCCAGCGCCACTATGTTTTTATTTTTTCTGGCCTGATTTAACAATTCTTTTCCATAAGCCTCTCTTAAACTTGCTGTTTTCATTTATATTTCACCCCAGTATTATAAATTTGCTATATCTTCTTTGGCCTGTCTATATTGTTCTTCAGTAAGTTTAGCATTGTGATAACTCGCCTTGTTTTCTGCAAAAGATACACCTTTACCTTTAACTGTATTGGCTATTATCACTGAAGGTCTACCTTTGACATTATCTGTAGCATCTAAAGCTTCAACGATCTCTTCCATATTATGACCATCTATTTCGAAAGTTTCCCAGCCTGAAGCCTCAAATTTAGCCTTAATATCACCTAAATCATATCTCTCAGCTATTGGGCCAGTAGCCTGGACTTTATTGCTATCTACTATAGCCACTAGATTATCTACTTTAAAATTATTAGCGGCAATAATTGCTTCCCATATCTGTCCCTCAGCCAGTTCACCATCCCCAACAATTACATAAACATTATAAGCACGTTTATCCAGTTTACCACCCAGGGCCATCCCTAAGCCTAATGACAGTCCTTGTCCTAATGACCCTGTATTAGCTTCAATTCCTGGTGTGTCTTTTTCAGGGTGTCCCTGTAAGATAGAACCAAAGGTTTTAGTTTTCTTAAGTTCATCTTTTGAGAAATAACCTGTTTCAGCCAGGGCAGCATACTGAGCCAAAACTGAATGCCCCTTACTAAAAATAAACCGGTCACGGTCAGGGTCTTCAGGATTATTAGCATCATGATTCATCTTATAAAAATAGAGAGCTGTTACTAGATCAGCTGATGACATCGAACCCCCTACATGCCCCTTTTTGCCTACTCCAATAGTCTCTAATATATTTTCCCTTATTACTACAGCTTTTTTCTTTAATTCAGCAACTGTATTCCCCAAATTAATCCCCTCCTATAATTTGTTTGATATATTTATGAATAAATTCTTAATCTATAATAATATTTTGCCCTTCTTTTCTCACCTCCCAGTCAGAGCATAACCTTGATCACTAAGTCTCCCTTCATTACTCGTAATCTATTTAAGATATAATTATTATGGTTGTTTGTTGTGTGTTGTTTGTTGTGTGTTGTTTGTTGTTAGTTGTATTACAACTATATTTAAATAATAACACTTAAATAATATTCTGTCAAATATAATTTAAATTATTATCTAAGTGTTTTTCCATTAACTCTTTGGCAGCTTCTTTATCCTTATTCTCAATAGCCTCAATAATTTCACCATGGTAACGGATTCCATCTTCTGAACCCATAGTTTTAATAATTTCTGACATAGTTTCTTTTAAATAATCTTTCATCAGAAAATTTGCCTTTTCAATGATAGGATTTTTAGTGATCTGACATAGTGTTAAATGAAAATTCAAATCCTCTAAAGCAAATCTCTCTAAGTCATCTTTATATTTTTTCATATTATTCAATATTTTTTTTAACTCTACTATGTCTTCATCAGTAACCCTTTCTACTACTAATTCAATTGCTCCAACTTCTATTATTTTTCTATATTCATGAACAGAAAATGATTTGGAACGTTTTAGATTTACAAAAGTCGGCAGCAGGGCATCAATATATGTCTCACCAGATAATTCCTTGACAAAAGTACCCTCACCCTGTTTTTTTTCAAGTAAATCCAGGGCTACCAATGTCTGCAAGGCCTCTCTTATAGTCACCCGGCTGACATTTAACATTTCAGATAATTCATTCTCAGAGGGGATTTTCTCCCCAGGCTCCCATTTGCCTGTGATAATTTGCTGTTTTAATTGTTCAAAAACCTGACGACTTAAACTCTCACGCTTTTTAATCGGTTTCATCTTTAACTCCCTCAACACATCAATGTAATTGTTAGTTGTGTTACAACTGGTTTATTTAAAATAATAGCATGTTTTTTTACTACTGTCAAGTGGTAATTTAATGATTTTAACTTTTTCTTTTTCAAAAATACCTACCTATACTTATTTGCTGTCTATATAGAAAATTGCTATAATTAATTAAGAGTACATAAAGGAGGAGTTTCCAGCAATGACCCCGGAAAAGTCAGATTTGATAGTAGAACACATTAGTAGAAAAGGAGCTCCTTTTAATATGGCGGCCAGACATTATCATGATCAATATGAAATATATTATCTCCTTAATGGTGAACGTTATTACTTTATAGATAATAGGACATATCACATAAAAAAAGGTGACATTGTTCTGATAGATAAGAATATTTTGCATAAGACCAATACAACCAGGGAGTACCCCCATGAAAGAATCTTAATACAATTCAGTACTGACATAACTGATAAAATAACTAAAGACATTGATTTATATCACTGTTTTCATTTAAAACAAAATGTATACTCTTTAAACCCTGAAGAACAATTATGGATGGAAAATCACTTATTCAATATCTTACAGGAAAAAAAGAAAAAACAGGCAGGTTACTTCACTTATGTTACTATTTTAATTACAGAATTACTTATTTTTCTTAATAGATTTATCAAGTCAACAACTTCTTGTTCAGCAAATTATCCCAATGAAACCCATAAAAAAATATCTGAGATAGCAGGTTTTATAAATAATAATTTTAATAATAAACTATCTCTGACTGAGCTGGCAGAACAATTTAATTACAGTCCCACTTATTTAAGCAAGACCTTTAAGAAAGTAACTGGTTTCTCATTTGTCGAGTATAAAAATAATGTGAGAATTAAAGAGGCCAGTAAATTACTACAGCAAAGCAGTCTAAATATTACTGAAATCGCCTGTCAGGTAGGTTATAACAATCTAACCCATTTTGGGCGCATATTTAAAAATATAACCGGTCACTCCCCCCTGAAATATAGAAAAATAAAGGAAAATTCAAGAAAAAAGATTAATTAATATTCTTAAGAGAAAGCGCTTTTAAGAAATTCATCAACCCTATCTCCATTCCAGATATGACCACCATTAAAGACATGATGGTAAAGATTTCCCTCTGCATTCATTAGTTTATAAGCACTACGAACAATTTCAAGTTGACTATAAACATTGGCAAGGCCGCTATTGCCATTAAGCTTATCCTTACTACCGGATTTTATCATTAAAGGCCTTGGTGCAATCATAGCCCCCAGGTCTCCCATATCACAATAACGCCATAATTGAGGCACAAAATTACAGCTACACATATTTGATTGAAAAATAGTATCTTTAAAACCATGAAAATACCCGGCAACAATAGCTGCCTTTACTCTCTGATCCATTACCGCCAGCCAGAGAGCCTGTAAGCCCCCTCCAGAAAAACCACATACAGCAATTCTAGTACTATCTACATATTGACAGGTTTCAGCATAATCCAGCAAACGCATTAAATCCCAGACAAACATTCCTGTAAGAGACTGGCCCAGTGCTATAGCCAGATTATTAAGTTCATGACAGCTGCTACTTAAGATGTCTTCGCCCTCATCCCCCTGCTTTATTATTTCCCTTCTTTCACCAAAACCCCGGGCATCAGGGCAGAAAACTATATAACCCTTTTTTACTAACTGGATCCCATAATCATAATTATACTTCTCTATCACCCTGTTAACCCCTGGTATATCACTTCTACCAGCAACTGCATATTTTCCACCACTATCATGTCCATGTGGTGCAATTACAGCTGCCCTTTCTTCCCCTTCCTGTAAATCATCAGGGAGTAATATATAAAACGGCATTAATACAGCAGGTTCAGTTTGAATTATCATCTTAATTCTTTTATAATCATCCATCTTCTCTGTCTCAAGGACTTCCGGTTTTAATTCAGAGAAGGTCATCTGATTTAATCCTGTAATATCAGCAAGTTTTACCCTAAGTTTTTTCTTCCACAATCTATATTGTGATAGATACTCTGCTTTAAAAGCATATCTAGCAGATATATTATCATAAACCTGTAATAAATGTTGAAAACTGGTATAACGGCTCAATATAACCCCCCCTTAGCTGAAACATAATACTCATAAACAAAGCATCTACTACTTTAAAAAAAAACCTTACATTCTACCATTATCCTTAGAATCCCTTAGTTTTAAGAAACCCTTTATTTTTTCCTGCCGGTTCCCACTAAAATAAGTATCCCTTACCCCGTCAAAAAGAATACAGGGGTCATTTTCATCAATCTTATCTATTTTACACCCATTAAAATCAATTCCCTCAGCATTTACAATCTCAAAACCAGGTCCCAAATGACCGCTTACCCTAACATTAATAAATTTTATATCTCGAACATTATTACAATAAAAACCCTGCTGAACCACCGGCTCTATTTTATCAGCCATTGCAGGTACAGCTGGTCTGGCATCTTCCGCCAGTTCAATACTTATATTATCAAAAGTTATTTCTTCTAGCGGCATTTCTGGTAAACCATAAAGGAAAACAGCTGCATTACGAACCTCTCTGGCAGTAATATCACTAAAATGAATCCTTCTAAAAGAAGGTGTACTTTTATCTACAGGGTATATTTCTTTATCCCATACCCTTTTATCTTTACCACCTTTACCACAGAAATAGTATAAATTCATTATAATCGTGCAAAAAACATCTTTCATGATTATATTATTTACCCTGATATCCTCAACAAGACCACCCCGACCCCTTCTGGATTTTAATCTGATACCACGATCTGTCCCCTCAAAAATACAGTTACTGATCACTACATTTCTTATATCACCACTCATTTCACTGCCAATAACAACACCACCATGTCCATGAACCATTGTACAGTTAATGATGGTGATATTTTCACAGGATACAAATTTAGGACAATCTTCTGTACCTGATTTAAGGGCAATACAATCATCACCTACATCAATATGACAATTAGCAATCTGTACATTCTTAGATGAACTGGGATTTATTCCATCAGTATTGGGGGAATTAGCTGGATTTTTAATCGTTACCTTATTGACTGTAACATTGTGACATTCAACAGGATTAATTGTCCAAGCTGGGGAATTTACCAATCTAATCCCTTCAATCAAGACATTATCACAGTTTCTAAAAGCAATAAAACGCGGTCTGGGGTGTTTTAATTCATTGTTTTTAAATAACTGCCACCAGTATTCACCCTGGCCATCCAGGAAACCCCGGCCGCTTATAGTAATATTCTCAAGGTCTTTACCATGAATTAGTGAGGTATATAGTTCCTGTTCACTACCCTCCCACCTACCTTGTACTAATTTATATTGAGCTACATCCTGAACAAATTTTACAATAGAACCTATTTCAAAATATAAGGTTATATTACTTTTTAAAGTAATGGAAGCAGTCAAAAAAATACCAGCAGGCACATAAACTGTACCACCACCATTTTCAGCACATTCCTGAATTGCCCTGTCAAAGGCAGCGGTATTAATTGTTTTTCCATCACCAACTGCCCCATAATCAGTAATATTATAAAAATTTTTATTCATTAAGAACCCCCCTGAAAATTAATCATATTTATTTAATTGATGTGGGGAATTTTACCAGTTCTTCGATATTAACTTTTCTCCCCCATTCAATAGAGCGTCTGGCAGCAATACCTGTTAGAATAGACATAACACCATCCCTACCCCCTGCTTTTCTTTTTAAAGGGTCTGCTGTATTCTCATCCAGGAAAATATCTTTTAGTAAACGAATATCTCCCCCACCATGGCCGCTCTCTTCTACTTCAACCTCAACTTTATATGGTTCATCAAAGAGAGGAAATACTTCCAGACGAACATTATTTTCCCTTGTCCTTCTCTCTACCTGGCCATCATGGCCACTGATATATGAAGCCTCGACCACATCCTGCTCAATCCTACCTTTAGTACCAATAAAAGCTACCTTATATCCCTCATAGGGGGCATAATTATTAAGTGAGTAGCTTAAGAGAACATCATTCTTATAACCCACTGTAACTGCTCTGGTATCCCAGATATTGATTTCCGGGGAAAAAACACAGGCATCTCTGAAATATCCATCTTCATGTTCAGCTTTAGTATATAAAGCAGTTAATTCTTCCGATTCTGATAAATCAAGATAAAATTTGCATTCACTACTCAAATCACATGTACTACAGCGCAGGTGATAGGGAAAGGTCTCTGCCTGGTAAAATCTTTTCTTCCCCAGAGCAAAAACCTCAACTGGAAAGCTATCTATCCACCAATTTACCAGGTCAAAATGATGTGTCGACTTATGTACTAATAAAGACCCTGAATTATTTATATTACGATGCCACCTTCTGTAATAATCTGCACCATGGGTTGTATCTAAAAACCAGTGGAACTCCACCATTGTTAACTCCCCTATAGTCCCCTGCTCAAGTAATTCTTTTACTTTAGAACGGTATGGTGAATAACGGTAATTAAAGGTAACAATAAGGTCATTACCTGTCTGTTCCATAGTATTCAATATTTCCTGGCATTTTTCTTCATCAGTAGTCATCGGCTTTTCACTAATAACCTTTAAATCCCGTTTTAATCCCTCTATTATATAATAATGATGATGAGAATCCTTAGTAGTAACAATAATGCCTTCAACATTTTCTTTTTCTAACATTTCATTAAATTGGTGTGGTTTATATACAGGTAGATTTAAATCTAAACACTTATTGACATATTGCATTCTGCTTTCATTTAAATCCAGTAGTGCCACTAATTCATTTTTTCCTTTTACTCCGTCTAAGTCCTGGATAGCCTTATAATACATCGATGAACGTGAACCTGTACCAATTAATGCATACCTCATTTTCCTTTTCACACTCCCTTAAAATCTTATTTAATCTTCGAATCTTAAGGGTATTTTATAAAAAGAAATGGATAATAACAAGACATATATTGTTCTTAATGGGTTATTTTATACATTTTTTGTGGTGTTATAATAATATGATATGATTAAAATAAAGCTATTGAATTTTATCCTTCAATAGCTTTATTTATTATAGTAGTAAGTATTTTTTAATCATTTTAGAACCCTATCTGTACGCATCCTCAATTCCTGGTATGCCTCAGATGGTGTTTGACTCCCCTCCAGTATTTTATAATGTACTTCTTCCAAAATTTCTATCACCTGATCATACTGGGCAGGTGGTGGTGGTTCAATAATACTTGAGTTATTGGAAATGTATTTTATAAAATTAAACATCTTCCTTTCCGGATCATCAAGCATAGGCTGTAATTTTTGCCTGATATCAAAAGAAATCGGCACACCACGGTCACCGTTTAAAAGTTTATTAGCTTCTAAATCATTAATCAAAAAATTAATGAATCTTGCTGCTATCTCAGGGTGTTTACTATTTTTGGTTATAGTCCAGTACATGGAGGGCTTTAAGTAATAACCAGACCTGGTTTCATCTTTAGCCTGAGGAAAGGGTAACATTTTTAATGGTTTACCAGCAGCTTTAGAAATAGCAACAATCTGATTGGTCCAATAGGCAGCCATAACTGCAGCATCTTTAACAATTAAATCGTTTTCTATAGTGTGATTTTCCAGACGGAGTTCTCCAGGGGCAAAGACCCCTTCCCTGCTTAACTCTAAATCCATTTTATAAAAATCAACAAACAAATCCTCCGTAAATCCCAGTTTATGAGCTGACATGTCAAATAAAGACTGGCCATGCTGCCTGACATAATGCTCAAGGCCTGTAATATTTCTGGTTGCCATCGGAAGACTGGTCGCTGCATATATACCCAGTCTCTCATGGAGTTTTCTACATATTTCCTTATATTCATTCCATGTCCAATCATAAGAAGGTTCTGTTAGTCCAGCCTCTGCAAACTTTTTCGGATCATATAATATAGTATAGGTATTAAGTCCAGCAGGAATACCATATAACTTACCATCAAACCTGGCAGATTCCAATAAAGCCTCATCAACCTCTGCAACCTTGATAATACTATCTATGTAATCATCCATGTCCCTTAAAATATTATAGTCAACATAGGAATTAAAATACTTATAATCCTGCTGCATAATATCAGGCAAATTACCTCCTACAGCATAGGCAGCTATTCTATCCCAGTACTCCCTCCATCCTGTATAAACAGGCTGTATTTTTATATCCGGGTTTTTTCTTTCAAATAGTTCTATCACCGCTAAAGTCTTATTATGTCTAACCTGTGAGCCCCACCATGATATACTAATAGTTATATTATTATTGGAAACAACAGCTACTTCTGTTTTAACAATAAGCAATAATAATATTATCAAAAAATATAATAAAACCTTTCTGGACATAGAAAACAACCCCTTCTTTATTGACCTGACTAATTACATTATATACCAGATTTATCAGAAAATAAAGAATAGAAATAATCATTTACAAAATAAATGAAAGGAGTTGTTTTCTGACTATCCTTTCTTCTTACTTAGTAGTTAACTTTAGAAAATCACCTATCATTATCCTTCCGTTATCATCCCTTTCAAAAGGGAGTTGTGGTATTAAAGTCACAAAATCATTTTTGTTTATTCTATTGTCCAGCTGGTTTTCTGATACACTACCATTAAACATATAATTTTTAGCTGATTCCAATTCTACAGGAAAATTATCTGCTGGAATATCTTTGGTAGCAATAGACATAAAACCATCAATTTCAAAATCAACAGCAATTTCTTTATAAGTAGTAAATTCCAGATTTCTCCCAATATTATTCAAAGCAATATTATTGATAGCAATAACAGCTGGATTACTATTACTTGTAAAACCAACAGCCCCATTGTCAAAGGCTAGGCAGTTTTTAATAATATGGGGTACATGAACACCTTCACCACCAAGTTTGAACCCATTCTTATCACCATTACCTACTGTACCATCTGTTAAGGTACCATTACTATAGGCAATAGAGTCCTCTATCACAACTGGACCGATAGCACCTGTTCCTACCTTAGTATATAAATCCCACCCATCATCAATATTATGATGGGCAATACATCCCCTAAATACATTACCTACACCTGATGTAAGCTTAGCAGCAAACCCATCAGCATTATTATCAGATGGATCACGATTATCAAAAGATGTACAGTTAAGGATTAAATTATAAGACGGCCATTTAGACTTATCATCTTCATTTATGTCGGTACGGCTTATCTGTAAACCTGTATTACCATTCTCATAGAATAGACATTCCTCAATTATGTTATGGTTCCCACCAACAACAAAGCCTTTCTCATTTGCTGCTGAACGAGTAAATTCAATCCCTTTCACCTGCCAGTAATCACCACTTAAGAGAACACCCTCAGTTTTTTTATCAAAATCTATGATTGGATTTGTGTTTGCTGCCGCTATCAGATACTTCCTTGCCTCAGCAGTACCATCATTATATTTTTTAATCTCCAATTTGGAATCACGTACATATCTACCCTCAAGTAAGATGATCTTCTGACCTTCACGTACAAAGGAAATTGCTGTATCAAGATCTAGTGGATCTTCTAAAGTACCTGCACCACCACTAATGGCAGTTGGTGAAACATAGATATCACCATCTTCTACATAGCTTTTCATCTCAACAGTAAAGTTCTTAACTAATTTATCGCATGATGTTAAATACTGAGTATCATCAGGTAAAAAGCTGACACTAAAATTAGTCTTAGTATTCTCAGCAAGTTCTGTTTCTATTAAGTATTCCTGCTTAGCTTTAACTACCTGGTCTCTAGCTATTACTTTTCTCCCTTGTTTAACAATAACTATCCCCTTAACATTAGATTTTAATAAGAAATTATAATCAGTCTTAGAAGTCTTATCTAATGATAAGAAATCCAAGGTCGGTGTTACAGCCTCTTCAGAAGGCCCCACCTTTGGTGCATCAGTTTTTGCTGCTGAGACTTTAAAGTCTACATTACTTACTTCAATATGCCCAACACGACCAGCAAAGAAACCTAAATAAACCTTTGAATCTTGAACATTTAGAAAATTAGGTTCAAATAACATTACCTCTTTACCACCATTAAGTCTTCCTGTATAACCACTATTTGTTTTCGCTAAAGTCAACCTATATTCCTTAGCAGGATAGGTATTACTGGTTTTAGGTTTCTCTTCCTTGATCATCATACTTGAGGTCCCATTACTTCCTGCACCATCTGAAGATTCAACACCAGTTCTCATAAATAACTGTGTTCCATTAGGCTCCTTGGTTCCTCCACTATAACCACCTAGACCTACCATATTAGAAGCAAATACCCCGGTATCACCAAATTCTCCGATGGCATCTCTGGCCATAATACCAAAGGCTTCCTGACCATCATGTGGACTTTTAGCATATTCAATCACTTTAATATCAGCCGATAATACAAAATTATCTTTGGAGGCATCAATCACTGTATAATAAAAACTGATGCCATCATGGTCTGTGGCAACTTTTCCACCACCATTAATAGAAGCAAGCTCTATTGTACCATCTTCTTTTATATCGATAAAATTATCCTCTTCACTAGTAGATTGACCAAATCTAGTATATTTCCATTCATATTCAGTCTTTTCTCGTACAGTTACTGGATAAGTAATAGCTGTGATTAAACTATCAGTAGGAATAATCTTAACATCATATACTCCCATCTTAGTATTATCAAAATTCGAAAAATCAACTGTATAATTACTTCCTGCTAATACCTCTTTATCACCATTGTCATATACTAAAGATACCTCTAACCCTCTACTTGTAAAATCATCACCAAGATAAAATGTTGTCTGTGGGTATTCTGTGACTTCAAGACCTGTTAACTCCTTCATTTTAACAGTTAAATTTAATACTGCCTCTTTTCCTTTGTGGGAAATTATAACCTTTTTTTCACCAGGACTCGTAGTATCTAAAGAAGATACTGAGAATTCATCTTTCATCAGTCTAATTCTAGAACCATCACTATATTTAGCATAGACAGTCATACCTGTAAGGTTTAATTTATCACTAAGAAAATATAATTCCTTTTCTGGTACTTTACTAATTTCTAAGCCAGTAATTTCAGCAGTTTTAACATTTACAGCAAAGCTTATAGATATAGCGGGATTCTCCATTGAGCTTACAGTAACTATTTTTTCTCCTGCACTATCAAATACATAGTCACTTCCTGGCATAGATTCTCCTGCAATAGAAAAGGTATATTTATCAACTGTTAGTTCTTCACTTTTATATCCTTCATTATATTCTGCCATTACAGCAAAACCCTCAGGGTCAAATCTATCTCCTAGATAATAATCTGTTTTTGCCGGATAGTACTTTATTTTCAAACCTGTACAGGTCAAAGAATTTATCTCTAAATTAACCGTTCTACTTACTCCATTATAATTTATGCTAATGGGGTTAGTCCCTACTGTGTTACTATCAAAACCGGTTACAATATAATCATCCTCTGACAGTATCTCTTTTGATCCATCAGAAAATTCTGCTGTGACTTTCAATCCTGTTAAATCTAACTCTTCTTCTAAAAGATAATCGGTCGGCATTGCAGTTGTATCTACATGTAAGTCCTTGACCTTCCTGGTATCCAAACTGAAATTAATATCACTAAAGATAACTGTTGTATTTCTGGCAGTATAGAGACCGGCAAATAATTTTCCAGTTTCAAATCCACTAAAATTTTCAATTATAACAGGTTCTTCATTACCAAACTTTAATATATATACATCACCAGATTTCTTAATACTTAAATCATAGGTATTACCAGCACTAGGGACAGCATCATTTACCAACTCCCCTAGCTTTGTCTGCCCCTCAGCTGTTCTATAAAAACCTATTTTAGGAACATCTTTTTTGGCATTAAGAATTCCAGCAGCCAGAGTATAACCAATATCTTCTTTATTACTCTCATTAATGAGCACCTTATCCCTAACCATTAAACCAAAAGATACCTGATTATGCATCTCAAAAGATTCGACAGTAGCTGTAGCACTTAATTCAAAGTTAGCATCAGCAGGTACTTCTTTAAAGTAGTAGGCTATTCCCTCTGATTTACTTTCAATCTTACCCCTATTATTAGAACTCCTAAGCCTAACAGTTCCATCAGTATTTTCGTTAATTTCAAAGTTTTCTTTTGTGATCTTATTTTGACCACCAAGATTACCAAAGATACTCCCCTGCCAATCACTGGAAACACTTATCATTTCATCTTCAGCCAGAATAACTGCTGATATTATGAATGATACTAATAAAACCGATGTTAATATAAACCATAATCCACCTTTTAAATTATACTTCAAAAAAAACCCTCCTTTTTTGTTTTCTTCTTAACATATTATATTTTATAGCATTTATCCCTTTAATCCAGATGAAGCTACACCCTCTACTAGGTATTTCTGGAAGAAAATAAAGATTACTAAAGTTGGTACAATAGATAAAACAGTCATACCAAACATAGCACCCCAATTAGTAATAGCATTAGGATCAGAAAACATCCGTAAGGCTATAGATATAGGATACTTAGTTACAGTTTGCAGATAGAGTAATGGTGTCATAAAATCATTCCAGGTCCAGTAAAACCTGAATATACCTGCTGTAACCATAACTGGTTTCAAATTTGGTAAGATAATTCTAAAATAAATGCCGAACTTGTTACAGCCATCAATCAGGGCAGCCTCATCTAACTCTGAGGGGATCCCCCGGATAAATTGAACCATCAAAAAGGTGAAAAATGGTACTGGAAGCATCTGAGGAAGTAAGACTGGTAGATACGAATCCATCCAACCCCAGTTATTAAACATAATATACTGCGGAATACGTAAAACCTGAGCTGGTAACAGGACAGTAGCAATCATTACGGCAAAAAACACCTTTTGACCAATAAACCTGGTCCTGGCAAAACCAAAAGCAGCAAAAGAAGAAGTAAAAAGCTGTCCCAATGTAGCCATCCCAGCTATAAAAAAAGAATTTCTGAAAAAAATAGAGAAACTATGTCCACCAAATCCTTTCCAACCCTGTAGATAATTACTAAAATTCAACCCATCTGGTATTAGTGTAGCAGTCAAAGCATTTCCCGAAGTTTTTAAGGAACCTGCTAACATCCAGAGTAAGGGATAGATCATTACAAAACAAAAGAGAGCAACAAAAACCTGAAATAAAATATTATTAAGCCGTTCTTTTTTGGTAAATGATAAACTCATTATTTTCCCCCCTTTAAACAACATTTATTAGGATTCATAATAGACCCATTTATTTGATGTTTTAAAGATAATAATTGTAGCTACAGTTAGTATTACCAATATAATCCAGGCCAGAGCTGATCCATATCCCAAATGTCCAAAACTAATACCCTTTCTATACAAATATAGTGCATAAACCAAGGTTCTGTCTAAAGGACCACCATCAGTAATAATAAAGGCCTGGGTAAACATCAAAAATAACCTGACCATCTGCATCAGTAAATTAAAGAAAATAACCGGAGTTAACAACGGTATTGTTATCCGTGTAAATTGCTGCCACTTGCTGGCACCGTCTATTTTAGCAGCTTCATAGAGACTCTTCGGAATTTGTTTCAGACCAGCTAAAAAGACAATCATGGGAGAACCAAACTGCCATGCCGCTAATAGTATCAAAGTCCAGATAGCTGTATCAGGGGTCCCAATCCAGGAGATGCGCTGATTAATAAGACCTAATGATAGTAAAATATCATTAAAAGCCCCCTTAGAACCAAATAATTGACGCCAAACCACTGAAATAGCCACACTTCCACCTAAGATTGAAGGGACATAATAAGCTGCCCTATAAAAATTAGTTAATGGTCTGGCCTTTTTAAATAACATCGCCAGAGCCAGGGCAGCAGCCAATCTTAATGGAACTGCAAAAACTACATAAAAAAAGGTAACCTTTAAGGACATCCAAAATTTTTCATCTGTCAAAAATATAGTTAGATAATTCTGTAAACCGATCCATTCTGGATTGCCCACAATACTATACTTCGTAAATGAATAATATAAAGACATTAATAAAGGATATAACATGAAAGCTAAGAAACCTATCAACCACGGGAGAATAAAAGCATATCCCTCCAGATTCATTTTTATGATCTTCTTAATTCCAATCCTGTGATCTATCCGTGACACATCTTTTAGTGCTTCAAATCTATTATTCAAGTCTTATCCCTCCCCTTTTGAAATAGGGGTATAAGCCAGCAAAATAATCTTCACTAACCTATACCCATTATTATATTTTACCTGTTTATTGATTAGCCAAAATGCTGTTGGCTTTTTCCCTAAATTCTTTGGCTCCCTCCTCAGGAGTAATTTGCTTATAGATTACTTTCCAGTAAACATCTTCATATGCTGCAACTACTTCCTGATAGGCAGGTGGTTGAGCTGCCAGAGCTTCTCCAGCATTAGCAGCAGCTAAATCAATATAATCAAAGACAGCCTGATCTATTTCACTTGCATCTTCTTTTAGTACTGCCTTTACCTTGCTTTCAGTAGGTACACCCCTATCAGTACCCAGTATCTTACCAGCCTCAATGTCATGTAACCAGAAATTAAGGAAGGTAATGGCTTCTTTAGGGTGTTCAGTATTAGCACTAACAGTAAGGAGCATAGCAGGTTTCAAGAATCGCCCCTCTGCTAGCTGATTATCAAGTTTAGGCATAGTAGTAATTCCTAACATTTTACCTGAGGAGTTAACTAAAGCACCAAGCTGATTACTCCAATATATTGTCGCCATAGCTGCTTCCTGTCTGGTAATGGGATCCTGTTCAACCCCTGTATCAGCATTTTCAGCCCGTTCTGGGGCTGACCAGACAGCACCTGAATCAAGGACATCTAAAGTCATTTCCATAAAGTCAATATATATCTGGTCATCATCATAACCCAAGGCAGTTCCATCTTCATTATATAAAGCACCACCATGTTGCCTTACCCAGACAGTAAAACCACCAACATCTGTCTGTGATGTTAGATTAGCAGAACCTAAAATACCCAATTTATCATGTAGCTTTTTAATTAAAGCTACCTCATCCTGCCAGGTCCGATCTGGACTTGGATAAGAAATCCCTGCCTTCTTAAATAATCCCTTATCATAATAAACTGCTGGTGCATTTACTCCAGTAGCCACCCCATATTGCCTGCCATTAATATTGCCCATAGCAACAAGAGAATCCGGAATATTACTGGTATCTAATGTACCATCTTTTAAATAAGGAGTTAAATTTAATAAATTTTCATTCTTAACATAGCCACTAATATATTTACGGACATGCTGTACTATATCTGGCAGATTTCCTCCAGCCATCTGGGTATTAATTCTATCCCAATAACCACTCCAACCAGTAAATTCAGGTTGAATATCTATATCAGGATATTTTTCTTCAAACAACTCTATAACTTTCATTGTCCGATCATGTCTATCCTGTGAACCCCACCATGAAAATCTTAAAGTAACCTTCTCAGCAGCAACACCAATGGTACATGAAAGAACTAATAATAACACCAAACAACTAACTAAAATCTTTTTTGTCATTTTTCTCCCCCTTAGTATTTTTTTCTTTCTAAAATAAATATAGCTTTTTAGTTAATATAATATCACCTCTTTTCAAATTTCTAATACTTAAGATATTTAAAAAAAGAAATGTATTTTTCATTAAGTAATTATCTAGTGAAAAATATAATTACTACGTTACTACAATAATATTCTTTGTTTTATAAATTATCAAAAACAATTAACATAATGTTCATAAGATTATTATATTTTATGGTTTGTTATATTAAAATGTACTTTCCTTATTAATCTTTGTGCTTATATTAGAAAGTAAAACAATACAAAATCAAATAAAAAGAGTTTTTAGTACCAATATCCTCAATTAACAGTTAAGCAGCGGAAGGGAATTCCGCCCACTTAACTGCTAACTTAATCCTTAAAACTTATACCGCAGACGGAGCATATTCTTGGTTTGGTCATCACCAATAACATAGTGTTCAAACTCTATGCTAGTTTGTTTACTAAGATGATACTTAGCCCCAATAGCAGACCCATCATACTCTTTGTCAGTGTCTTCAAAACGCGGGTTAAGGGCACGCTCTAGACTAAAATCTAATTTAGAACCACCAATCGCCTTCCATTGAAACCCAAGAACTGGATCTAAACCATCAATACCATTATCATCAAAAACAGAATCAGCGATAGCAGCATTTGATTCATCATTACTACTATAATCAACTGCATCAACAAAGAACTTCATCCCTTTAATCGGTGTATAATAAATATCAAAGGCAAAAACATCGGCATCATCAGCACTACCCTTATTATATATCTTATTATACTCAGCAACTGCTTCATCTGCTTTTTTCAAATCAGCATAGGTCAGTTTAATTCCCCATTTATCAGCATTATAACTAGTAGATAACCCATAAGCACCATCATCCATCTCTTCTTGGGCATAGGGTTGGAACATTAGATCAAAGGCCAGACCATTTACCGGTGTATTAAAGGTAGTGGCAGCCATTACGTCAACCTTCGGCCAGACATGGTAATACCCAGATTTCAATAAAACACGGCTTGGGGTAAATTTATATTCATAGTAACCGGCTTTTACAGAACCCCAGGATTCTTTATAGTTTACATAATATTCGTTTATATCAAAATCTGTATCATCATCATTTTTTTGATGCCGCGCCCTGAATTTGGCAAAGGCAGTAAGTGAATCACTAAGCTTATCTTGAACACTAATCCTTAAATCAGCTGTCGCATAGGACTGATCTTTACCTTTACTTTCATCTTGACTTTCATCATCATACATATCATACCTAAAATCCCCTTTAATAGTAGGTGCCCCCATCGAGACTAGTGTTATGGAAAAAACCAGTAATGTACTAATTAACAAAACAAAGATCTTTTTCATTTAGATATTTCCTCCCTTTTAGAACTTAGTTAATTGAGTCTAAAATACTAATAATACTTCTCAGATTTTAAAATTAGGCTTGTTTGTTTTAATTAGCATAAAAATCTGACTATTTGGTTTTACTTAATTACCATTCCCTCTACAATACTATTATCCCCCCCCTTTAAGGTTTTGCCTTAACCCTCCTCTTCTTATCTTTCTAAAAATCACCCCTTTCAGTTGTAATTATTATGTTTACTGTCAAACATATTCTTAATTACATAATGCAAAAAAGTTGCTATTTTAAATCTCCTCTTTGCTCTATCTTTGGGACATATTAACTATAATACAGTCTTAAATACAGGTAATTATTTTGTCGCTTTTTTTCACTATGTAATTATTTGTCAAACAAAAACCTATCTCTCCTTTTTTAATTACAATATTACCATTTGAATATAGTCTCCAGTGCCCACGAAAATTTTTACTTACTATTTTACATAAATTATATATAATTACTTAGATAGTTAAAATGTACTTTTCTTAGTAATATTTGTGTTTATATTAGAAGCTATTAGGGTACTATAAAACCACTCTTTAAGTTAAGAGTGGTTTTATAGTGTATTTTAGATATATTTCTTTTTAAATTCACTTGGACTTAGACCCTTATGTTTTTTGAATATTTTACAAAAATGATAATAATCATCATAACCCACTTTTCTGGCTATCTGGTAAAATAATAGGTCTTTTGAAAACAATTTAATTGCCTTTTTTATACGGAGTTCAATTAAATAATTGGTGAATGTTTGTCCTGTTTCTTTTTTAAATAATTGGCTTAAATAATTATAATTAAGATGATGTTTTACAGCTAAATCCTGTAAACTTATGTTTTGATTATATTTTTGCTTTATTTCTTTGATAATCTTTTCGACAATATCATGTGATACCCTGGATTTATCACTACCCTTATATTCATTTAAAGAACTTAATAACTGTTCGAATAGTTCCTGTAGATTATTAAACGAATATATTATATCTAATGGAGCCAACAGTTCTATTTCAAACCTAAGATTACACAGGGCATTGGCTTTTTCCTGCAAACAGTTATATAAATAAGCGATTTCCTCCAGATTAATCCTTTCCTCAGGTAATAATTCAGGTAATTTACCAACAAATCTTTTTAAATCGCTACAAGAAGTCAGGCCCTTAATTTTTGTTGACAGCTCTATATAATTATTATTATATAATGAATATTTATATATACCGCCCTTTTTATAAATAAAATAATTATACGCAATCAGTTCTGCCTCTTTATAGTAATGTTTTAAATCAACTAGATTATCAAAACTGTCACTAACACCTACTGACAGCTTAAATTTATCTGCAACCAAACCAACTTCATTAAAACACCTACTATCTATTAAAACAGCTGAGCTAAAATTACATAATATCAACCATTTCTTCTCACCAAATTGAATAAATAATAATTTATATGAAGAAAAACAATCCTTTAACTGACTCTGCCAGTATTCATTAGTTAAATTATTAGCAAGACAATTTACTATTACAACACAAAACCTATCATAAGCTATATTATACCCTATATTATTTAATTTCTTTATAATTATCTGCTCTTCCAGATTGTTTTCTAACAGCTCTAGAAATAACTCTGTCTTCCTATATTTCTCTAATTTCTTCTTTTCCTCATTATCTTTACCCAGGTGTGAAGATACCCTCTTGAGGACAGTTCTTAACTCCTTATCCTTTGTCGGTTTTAAGATATAATCAAAGGCCCCTAATTCGATTGCTTCTTTAGCATAAGTAAATTCACTGTAGGCACTTACAAAAACAACATAAATACCGGGGAAATCCCTTTTAACCAGCTTCATCAATTCAATCCCATTTAATCCCGGCATTTTTATATCACAAACAATCAAGTCCGGCAGCTGTTTTTTTATTACCTGAACAGCCTCCTTACTATTACTTATTTTTGTAATCACTTCAAACCCTAGTTTATTCCAATCTACCAGGAGTTCAAGGTCTTTTAAGATCCAGGGTTCATCATCAATTAATAAAGCCTTATACATCTTCCTTTTTCCCCTTTCTATATGGATAAGAAATTGTAACCACCGTTCCAATATTTTCCCAGCTCTTTACTTCCAGTCCAAAATCCTTGCCATAATATAACTGAATTCTTTTATGGATATTGGCCAATCCGATCCCTATATCACTCCCCTTACTATTATCAGTTATAATCTCCGGTTTTTGTATACTCTGTTTGATTTCCTTTAACTCCCTTTTTTTTATTCCTGTACCATTATCCATAATTCTGATTAAAACCTTATTTCCTTTTTGAAAAGCCGATATCTGAATAACACCATTTCCTGGTATCTGTCTCAAACCGTGAAAAATAGAGTTCTCCAGAACAGGCTGAACAGTAAGTTTCAGAATTTTAAGTTTCTCTAGACCTGATTCAATCTTATATTTCAATTTAAACTTATTGGCAAAACGTAGGTTTTCAATATTTTTATATTTATTAAGCTGTGCAAGTTCCTCTTCCAGGCTTACAAATTCATGTACTTTACTTATATAGCGCAGATAATCTACCAGATTACTGATCATTCTATCCATTTCTTTTTTAGCACCAGTAAGGGCCATCACCCTGATCGTATTTAAGGTATTATACAGAAAATGGGCATTTATCTGGGCCTGTAAGCTATCTAATTGAAATTGTTTTTTTTCCAGCTCTATCAGGTGAGCCTTTTCCTGTGTTTCTAAAAGATTCTTGGTCAAACCCTCCAGCTCTCTGATCATGTTATTAAAGTTATCTTCTATATTAGTAATTTCATTTTTATACTTAAACTTAAGCTGATAATTAAAATCACCTATCGCTACCCGGTCAAAGGCATCAGCCATTTTCTTTAAGGGAAATGTTAGACGATAATTAAAAATAAGAGTAGTTATCACCACAAAAATAAAGACTATTAAGGCTATTAGAATTATGGTATATTGTACAACCCGCCCCTCTTCAATCAGCCTATCCCTATTGATCAGTGCCTTGATAGTCCAGCCTACCTTATTAAGCTCACTTGTTCTCTGCATATAACTTACACCATTTACATTAATATATTTCTTATTTGAATTAAGATCAGCCTGTGAACTGCGATAAATATCCACTGTCTCATCCCTGGTAACTGTAATTACTTCTCCAGCATTATTTTGAATAAAGACATGAGAACCCTCAGGGAGATTATTTTCCTCAATAATATTTTCTATCTTCTTAGCATCTAAGATAACTGCTCCTCTTGCTATATTCGCCATGAAATTTTTAAAAAACATAGATTTGATTACTCGATAGGCAATGAAATATGAATCACCACCCTTGGTCTTAACCGGATCAGCAAAATAAAGCCTACCATCATTTATTTTAGCTGAATCAATATTAATAATAAAATTCTTAAACTCATCTCTGAAAACTATGGATTTAGAATGATAGATATCATGATTATTATCAATTATATAGATATCCTCAACAGATTCATAAAATTTTAAAAAAGATTGAAATAAAAGGTCTATTTCATTATATTTATCCCAGTAGTTCTTATCTTTGCTGGTTATTAGCTCCTGCAATTTCTTATCAAAGAAAACAGAATCAGCAATTATATTTACTGTATCTAAATATTCCTCTAACCTATGGTTAACCTGGTTAAAATATAAATCAACAGAACTGGAAACATACTTTTCAATATTATTTAAAAATATATTGTAAAATATCAGGGCAATTAATATGATCGGCAAAATAGATATCAGTAAGTTAACAAAGATCATCTTATACCTTAATTTGTATTTTCTATGTATCTTTTTAAATCTCTCAAACATAATACTACACCACCCTGCTTTACCAGCTATCCTCAATCCACTTACTTATAATTATTTTCCACTTTCATACAATATATATTATATACTAAATTATTTCACAAGTTAAATAAACTACCCACCTTTTTACAATAAGGTGGGTAGTTTATCACTTGCGCATCTTTGAAATTTCATTAATTATATAATTTATCAATATAAGCTAAATAGTATTTAAAAGACTGTGAATAAATGGCTGCATCTTCTTTTTTAGGTTTGAATTTCTTTTTAACACTAAACTGTTCAATAAATTCACTATAATTATTGAGTAATCCCAGTGCCTTATAGGCCATTAATGCTGTTCCCATTGATGGGGCACCTATCCCCAGGTCTAATACATTAACCTCCAGATTTAAAACATTGACTAAAATCTGGGGCCACACCTTACTCTTACCACCCCCACCAATTAAGTTCAGCTTTCTTATAGAAGCACCTAAACCCTTGAGTTCATTTAGATTATGCTTTAATGAAAAAGAAACACCTTCCAGAACAGCCCTTAATAATAGGTACTTATCTGTCTCAGGTCCAAGGCCCAGAAATACACCATTGTTCTCCTTTACTTTTATCGGGCTCCTTTCCCCGTTAATAAATGGTAAAAAGAAAACCCCTTTCTCAGCTGCATTAAGGTCTTTTATTTTCTCCTCATTATTTAAGTAATCTTCTTCTTTAAGGCCCTTATCTATATGTTTATTTAAAAAATTAGCCAGATACCAGTCATAAGGTTTACCAGCATTCAGAATTGCACCAGCTAAGATATAACCCTCACCATCAATATTACTTAAGGTAAAAACATTGGGATTATCAGTCAGTCTCTCTAGAGGGGCGGCCAGCCAACCTGTTGTACCGAGATAGCAGTAAATATCCCCTTCTCTCCATGCCCCTGCACCTAATGTTGAAGCACCTACATCACCAGAACCATTTATAACCGGTATCCCTGACGGGATTTTTAATTCTTCAGCAGCCTCTTTCTTTACTTCACCTATAATAGAGGTTGATTTATTTATCTGTGGCAGCTTACTGATATCAATCTCTAATTCATCTATTATTCTGGAACTCCATTTTCGTTTTTTCAAATCCATAAATCCAGTTGTAGAAGCATTAGTATAATCAGTTACATTATATCCTGTTAGTTTAAAATTTAAATAATCCTTTGCTCCTAATATAAGATAGGCATGTTCTTTAAAGACCTCTTTCCTATGTTTCTTAAGCCAGAGATACTTATTAACTGACATTAAAGAATCAAAATTATTAGCTAATATATAGTATAAATCCTCTTCACCTATTCTATCAATAATATATTTTTGCTCTTCAGTGGCCCTACCATCAGAATATAATAATACCTCTGTTAAAATATCTCCTTTTGAATCAAGGAGCAGACAGTCTTCCATCTGACCAGTAGAAACTATAGCTGAAATACTATTTAAATCAATACCAGAATCAGCTAGTCTATGGGTCAATGTAGTAATACCATCCCACCAATTTTCAGCCTGCTGAACCTGATGCCCATCTATATTATAGTTATCAAGATTAAAACTGTCATCATATACAATGTTTCCTTCCTGGTCAAAGAGTACTAATTTAATCATGGTAGTTCCCATATCATAAGTAAGTATATATTTTTCAGTCATAATCTATCCCTCCAGACCTGCTTTTAACTCCTTTATTAAAGTTAAAGCCCTATTCTCACTCTTTTGAAACGCCTTTAGCATTGCAGTACCTATAATTATTCCATCATAACCAAGACTGCGTACACGGAATGCATCTTCCCCAGTACTTATTCCAAAACCCACCAGTAACGGCAGGTCCTTTAAAACAGTCTCCCTTAATTTTTCTTTTAATTTAGTCAAATGAAGTTTGTCTATCTTACCACTATTACCAGTCTTACCTTTATATGCAGGGCAGTAGATAAATGGAGCATTTTTAAATAAGCTATAATTCAAATTAAAATCCAAGCGGCTTATAAACGGAATCAATTTATACCCACAATCCTGTATATATTTTACTTCTGTTTTATTACTTAGATTTAAATCAGGCAAAAGTAAATACTTAATACCACTTCTCAACCAGGAATTCTCAAATTTGCTATAGAACTTTTCCCTTAATTCCTTCCAGTAACCCATAGCAATCAGTCTGCCAGAACTATTCCTGGAAACATATCTAGCAATCATTTCATAATCACTTTCTTTGAAACCATCATTTTTTACTTCCTGATGGGCATCACTAATAGTTTTACCGTCCATATCAGTAGATTTTGACGGATAACCCAGTTCAACTGCATCAATACCATTATCAAACAAAATCTCTATCCATTTTTTAGAGGTCTCAATATCGGGATAAGCTGCAGGTAAATAAGCAATCATCACTGGCTTATTATCTTCTTTCTTTTTGATAAGACTATTTTTTAAAATATTAGTTTGCAACATATTACGTCAACCCCTTATCTGTTCTGCACCTTCATTCCCTGAAATACTAAAGCTGAAACTATAATAGCCCCTGTCAACATATCCTGAAAATAGTTGGGTACACTCAAAATTGTTAATCCATTGGCCAGTACCCCCATTATTAAAACCCCTACCAGAGTACCTGGGATATTGGGCTCCCCTTCCTTAAAGAGTGTCATACCCAGAAAAACAGTTGCATAGGATTTTAATAGATATCCACCACCAGCTGTCGGATGTGCTGAACCTAGTTTTGAAGTCAAGATAATCCCTGTCATAGCAGCCAGTAGTCCAGCCAATCCAAAGGCAATTGTCTTATCTCTCTCTATTTTAATACCTGAATACTTAGCCGCTTTTTCATTACCCCCTATTGCATATAAATTCCTCCCTAACATCGTCTGATTAAAAATATACCAGAAAATAATAAATATCACGATCATAATAATTGCTGGTATAGGTAATCCAAATAACTCTCCCTGACCCCATATTAGAAAATCATCTGGTATTCCTGAAAAAATAATCGTCCCTCCTGAATACCAGAAAGTAATCCCAGCGAGAAAAGTCCCCGTTGACAGGGTAGTAATAAAGGATAATATATTAAGTTTTGATACCAAGAGACCATTTACTAGACCAAATACAAAACCTAAAATAAGCACTACCGGTATTACCAGATATATTGGTAAACCAGCTACCAGTAAACCTGCCGAAATTATACCTGCAAAACTGCTTATATTTGCTAAAGATAAATCAAATTCACCAATTACCATAATGACAGTAGCACCCATAGCAATTATAGAAAGCAGAGAAATCTGTTCTAATATATTTACTAAATTTCGTAAAGTAGGAAATACACTAGGCCTTAAGATTGTAAATACAATGAAGATAAGAATCAGGCCAATTAGTGTGCCATACCTTTTCAAAATACTCTTCATATCCTAAACCCCCTGATAACTAAGATTTAATATTTTCGCTTCACTAATATCTTCACCTGCTAAAATACCAGTAATTTGACCATTAGCCATAACCGCAACCCGGTCACAAATCCCCACTATTTCTGGTAGGTCAGAGGAAACTACAATTATCCCACTTTCTTTAGTAAGATTATTTATAAGATTATATACCTCAGTCCTGGCACCTACATCAATTCCTACAGTTGGTTCATCAAAAATAATAACAGAATTATCTCTTATTAACCATTTACCTATTACTACTTTCTGTTGATTTCCACCACTTAAAAACTTTATTCTTTGTCCTAAAGATGGTGTCTTTACCTGTAGTTCATTAACATATTTTTGAGCAATGTCCTTTTCTCTGGCCTTATCAATGTTTTTTAGTATCTTTGATTTAAGCATCAAAGGCAGATTTGGCAGCGAAAAATTCTCTAAAACACTCATATTTAAAACCAGTCCTTCTTCCCTTCTATCTTCAGGTATCAAGACAATACCCTTATTTATTACTTCATAAGGGTTTTTAGCTTCCAGCAAATTATTTTCTAATATTATTTCACCATCATTTATATAATTAAGACCACATATTGCTTCCATTAATTCGGTTCTACCTGCCCCTACCAAACCAAAAAAACCAAGCACTTCCCCTTGATATAAACTAAAGTTTATATCATTAAATCCATCACCATTAAGATTTTTAATTTTAAGTATTTCTAGACCCTTTCTCTCTTCAATAGCTTCTTTTTCTGGAAACCTGGTCAAAGATTCTTTCCCGGTCATCAAAGAAATCAAACCATCCTTATCTATCTCATCAATCAATCTATCAGCTGCGTTGACTCCATTTTTTAATACTGTAATCGAATCAGCTATTTCAAATATTTCTTCCAATCTATGGGATATATAGATAATCCCCATCCCTCTATCTTTAATTTTTTTTAGATTAATAAAAAGCTCTTTAATTTCCTTATCTGTAAGGGCTGCAGTGGGTTCATCAAGAACAAGTATTCTGGCCTTCATCATAAATGCTTTAAGGATAGCAACTAACCATTTATCTGCCGTTGATAATCTTTTAACAGGTGAATATAGATCAAGTTCAAAATTTAAATTATCTGCTAGCCCTTTCACTTTTTCTTCCATTTTATTTTTGGAAAAAAAGATGCATTTTTTAGGGTATTTATAACCAAGCCAGATATTTTCAATGACATTAAAATAAGGTATTAAATTAACATCCTGATGGATGAAGGCCAAGCCTAATTCTTTAGCCTGTTCCGGTTCCTTAATAGATACTCTGCTACCTTCTAGATATATTTCACCACTATCTGCTTGATAGATACCTGCCAAAATTTTAATGAGGGTAGATTTTCCAGCCCCATTTTCTCCTACCAATGCCCTGATTTGCCCACTTTCAAGGCTTAAATCTACATTTTCCAGGGCCTTTACTCCAGGGAAAGATTTATTAATTTTTTTCATTTCAAGTAGTCTACTACACACTTATTAACTCACCACCTTTTTAAAAGAAATATAATTCTGCAGTTATATTAATTACACTGCAGAATTATATTTATCTATGATCATTAATCTGTTATAAATTGCTCTACATTACTTTCTGTAACAAGAATACTCGGTGCATAGATTATCTTATCCGAAACTTCCTTCCCAGCAAATACCCTCTTTATCTGTTCGACAAGAATTGTACCCATAGCGGCAAAGTCCTGTTTAACAGTAGCCTTAATTGGGGAACCTTTCTTGATCATTTCCAGTGCCTGTGAATTACCGTCAATACCAAAGACTATGATGTCAGCTTCAAGACCAGCCTGCTGTATTGCTAGAGAAGCCCCGATAGCCGGCTCATCCCAGGCAGCCCAGACCGCATCAATATCCGGGTTAGCCAATAGTATTGACTGCATAGCCTGACGGGCATCTTCAATCGGGCCAGGAACCTGAACAAAATGTTCAGCCACAACCTCAATATCATCCCTTGAGTCTACTATAGCATCAAAAACAACCTCCCTTTTAAAGACACCAGGATGGGCCGAGTGATAAAATTTTACAACCTTACCACCATTAATTTTATCTAAAAGATATGATGTGTTTTGAGCAGCCAGTATATAATTATTTGAGGTTACATTACATTGGATACCATCTATATAACCAGCATCTCCACCAAATACTGGAATACCAGCCTCATTGGCCATTTTTATCTGTTTTTTTAATTGATTGGGGTCGCCCATGCCCATTACTATTGCATCAACACCCTGTGCTATAATATCTTCATAACGGTTGGCTAACTCATTAAAGTCACCTTTAGTATCATAGACAGTAATTTCCCATCCCTCTTTTTCAGCTTCTTCTCTAAAAGATTCAATCATCGTATTAGTTGTAACAGATGACAGATATGGTGTTAAAACCGCAATATCTTTTCCAACCGCCAGCAATGACAAAGAAAAAACTACTACTAAACAAACAGCCATAAGTAAAATAATAATTTTTTTCATCTCTTTACTCCCCCTATTTTTATATTTTATTCAACCACTGACCAGTATTTAAGTCAGTAATTAATACATTAACAAATTCACCTTTAATTGCAGCAAATATAGCCTCTCTTTTCTTTACACCGAAAGCCAGTCCTATTCTTATAGGAATATTCAATAATTCTTTGAAATCGATACCAAGAGATCTTTTTAAAAATGCTGTCTCTATTATCTCTCCATTTTGATCATAAGTAATTATACCCAAACTACCACATAATGGATGAGCTTCTAATTCTTTTTCTTCCCTGGGTGTTAAATGACCTTTATACAAAGGATGGTTTTTACTTGCAACACCAATACCCAGAATCGCAACATCTATCTTCTTGTAGAGGTTAAATATCCTTTTAATTCTTGTTTCATCCCTGAAAGAATTTGCTATTTCCTGGCTTTTCACAAGAGCAGGAGCACTCAATAAATAGTTAGTCCCCCCCACCCGTTTACTTAAAATACTGCAGATTTCATTACTATTATAGCTTTCCCCTATATCTGAAAGTGAGCCAATTAAGGGAATATATCTATAATCCTTTCGATTACTGAAATTACCCTCTTCAGCAAACTTATATAATGTAGTACCAGCAGCTAAGCCAAGATATTCCTTTCCCTCTGTAATTCTTTCTAAATATTCACTACACTTATTAGCTATTTTAATCTTAATTAGCTCATCTGGCTGATTATCTGTTTTATCTATAAATAGTACCTCTTTTAGATTGTATCTTAATTCAATTTCACTTTCCAAATTTGAGGTATCTTTTACCGGACTAACTATTTCAATTTTTACTATCCCCTCTTCTTTAGCTTTATTCAGCAGTCTACTAACCTTAGGTCTAGAAATATCCAATTTTTTGGCTATTTCCCGTTGACTAAATTCCTGTTTATAATAGAGTAAACTTACTTTGGTCATTAACTCCAGTTCCTTTTCAAGCACCAAATCACCTCAATTACATTTGTTCATTATTTGAAATTTTGTTCATTTTAATTATATAATAAGAAGATTCTGATGTCAATATAAATTGTCAGATATTGTTGACTCACTATAAAATTTGTTGAAATACAAAAATCAATTTTATTTATTGCAGTACAGAATTCTTCAGCTACTACACTGAAACTCCGGGCTGCTTCAATTACATCATTTAGAGCCAGTAAATACTATCTTTTTTAAATAAACTAAGATAATAAACACTAACTATTATTGACACCCCCTGCTTATTTTGTTACAATAAATAAGCAGTGTTCTTTAGGCCCCTGTAGCTCAGTGGATAGAGCACTAGTCTCCGGAACTAGTAGCGTAGGTTCGATTCCTACCAGGGGTACCATTTATAAAAAAGGGCTGTCTCAAATGAGACAGCCCTTTTTTATATAATTACTATTCAACTACACTTTTATTGTTTATAATCATTTTTTACTAAGCATTTAAATACTTATCCACCTCTTCAGCTGCTTCACGGCCTTCCTTGATAGCCCAGACAACCAGGCTCTGTCCCCGACGCATATCTCCAGCTGCAAATACCCCTGTAACATTAGTTGCAAAATCACCATATCCTGCTTTAACATTTGACCTTTCATCCTGTTCCAGACCTAGTTCTTCAAGCAGTGTTTCTTCAGGACCAGAAAAACCCATTGCCAGTAAGACTAATTGAACCGGCCAGGTTTTCTTTGTCCCAGGAATTTCTACAGGGTTAAACCTTCCATCTTTGTCTTTCTCCCATTTAATCTTAACTGTCTCAACCCCAGTTAATTTACCTTTTTGGTCAGCAAGAAATCTCTTAGTCATGATCAGGTATTCACGGGGGTCCCTGCCGTGAAGCTCAAGGGCTTCTTTCTGACCATAATCTAGTTTTAATGTTTTAGGCCATTCAGGCCAGGGATTATCTGCCTGCCTTTCCCTGGGGGGCTGAGGCATGATTTCAAACTGAACCACACTATTACATCCCTGCCGTATTGAAGTTGCAACACAATCAGTTCCTGTATCACCACCACCTATTACGATAACATCTTTACCCTCAGCAGAGATATAATTACCATCTTTATGCTGTGAATCAAGTAGACTACTGGTATTAGCTGACAAAAACTCTAGGGCAAAATACACACCAGGAAGATCCCTGCCAGGCACTTTCAGGTCACGCGCTTTAGTAGACCCACCACATAGGACAAGTGCATCATAATCCTGCTGTAATTTATCAGCGAAAATATCCCGTCCTACCTCAATATTAGTAATAAATTCTACTCCCTCTTCGATCATCATATTTACCCGCCGCTGAACTACCTTTTCTTTATCTAACTTCATATTAGGAATACCATACATCAACAAACCACCAATTCTATCAGCCCTCTCATAGACAGTAACCAGATGACCTGCTTTGTTAAGTTGATCAGCACAGGCCAGCCCGGCAGGACCTGAACCAACAACAGCCACTTTTTTCCCACTACGCTCTGTCGGGGGTTCTGCCTTAATCCATCCCTCTTGAAAGGCCTTTTCTATAATCTGATATTCGTTTGTTTTAATCGTAACTGCTGGTTGATTCATCCCTAAAGTACATGAACCCTCACAGGGTGCCGGACAGACCCGTCCTGTAAACTCAGGGAAGTTATTGGTTTTCAACAGCCTATTTAAGGCCTCCTGCCACATCCCCCTATATATCAGGTCATTCCATTCAGGGATCAGATTATTAAGCGGACAACCTGCAGTCATACCGTTTAGTTCAATGCCTGTATGGCAAAAAGGAATTCCACATTCCATACAACGGGCACCCTGTTTCCGGGAGAGTTCCTCAGCAAAAGGAAGTTTAAACTCCTGCCAGTTCTTTACCCTTTCAGCAGGCGACAATTCCGCAGGAATCTCACGGGTATATTCCATAAAACCAGTCGCTTTTCCCATCTTCCTCATCTCCTTTCATAATCTTAATTACCACTAACCCTTGCTGCATCACTATTATTTTGCTCAAAAGCAGCCATCAGTGCTTCATCTTTTTTTAGCCCCTCTTCTTCAAAACTATTTATCGCCTCAATCATCCGTTTGTAATCCCGAGGCATAACCCTGACAAATTTAGCTGCATTGTCAGACCAGTTATCAAGAATCTTTCTGGCATAGCTGCTCCCGGTGTAATTAAGATGTTTTTTAATCATTTCTTTAACAAAGTTAATATCATTCTCTTCCTGTAAAGGTTCCAGTTCAACCATGGCCTGATTTGTCCGGTCGGCTAAATTACCTTTCCGGTCAAAAACATATGCTACACCACCAGACATTCCGGCTGCAAAGTTTCGCCCAGTTTTCCCTAATATAACAACACGACCTCCTGTCATGTACTCACATCCATGGTCACCGACACCTTCAACTACAGCATGAACACCACTATTTCTTACACAAAACCTTTCTCCAGCAACACCCTGGATATAGGCCTCCCCTGAAGTTGCCCCAAAAAAGGCTACATTACCTACTACTATATTATCTTCAGAACTAAAATCAGCATCCTCAGGAACCTTAACAATTATTTTGCCACCTGATAAACCCTTACCGATATAGTCATTAGAATCACCCTGTAAAGTCAGGGTAATACCCTGTGGTATATATGCCCCAAAACTCTGACCGGCAGAACCTGCAAAATTTAATTTGATGGTATCGGCCGGTAGACCTGCTGCACCATATTTTTTGGTTAATTCATTACCAAGAACTGTACCAACTACCCGGTCTATATTCTTGATTTTTAAGTTAAATTCTACTTTTTCACCCTTATCTAAGGCTGGTTTAGCTAGCTGAAGCAATTCTTTCATATCCATGGATTCCTCTATACCATGGTCCTGTTTGATCTGACAGAAAGTAGCGGCCTGAGCACTTTCTTCAGGTTGATAGAGTATCTTTGAGTAGTCTAAACCCTTGGCCTTCCAGTGTTTAAAAGCCTTATCCCGTTTAAGTTTATCAACACGGCCGATCATTTCATCTACTGTCCGGAAACCAAGTCTGGCCATTTCTTCACGCATTTCCCGGGCAATAAAATGCATAAAATTAACAAGATGCTCTACTTCGCCAGCAAACCTCTTCCTTAGTTCAGGATTCTGGGTAGCTACCCCTACTGGGCAGGTGTCAAGGTTGCAGACCCTCATCATAACACAACCCATTACCACCAAAGGTGCAGTAGCGAAACCATATTCCTCTGCCCCCAGTAATGCAGCCACAGCCAGGTCTTTACCAGACATCAGTTTACCATCTGTCTCAAGTTTAACCCTGCTGCGCAGCTTATTTAACACCAGGGTCTGATGTGTTTCAGCAAGACCTAATTCCCAGGGGAGTCCAGCATGTTTAATACTCGTTCTCGGTGAAGCACCTGTACCACCATCATAACCACTGATAAGAATAACATCTGCCTTACCCTTGGCAACACCAGCGGCAATAGTGCCCACCCCTACTTCAGAAACAAGCTTAACATTTATCCTGGCATCCCGGTTGGCATTTTTCAGGTCATGGATTAACTCTGCTAAGTCTTCTATTGAATAAATATCATGATGGGGTGGTGGTGAGATTAAGCCAACACCAGGTGTTGTTCCCCTGACTTTAGCAATCCAGGGGTATACCTTTTTACCAGGTAGTTGTCCGCCTTCACCTGGTTTGGCCCCCTGGGCCATTTTTATCTGGATTTCTCTGGCATTTGTGAGATAATGGGAAGTAACTCCAAACCTACCGGAAGCAACCTGTTTAATGGCACTACACCTGGAATCACCATTAGGGTCTGGCGTAAACCGTTCAGGGTCTTCACCACCCTCACCAGTATTACTCTTCCCACCAATACGGTTCATAGCAATAGCCAGTGTCTCATGAGCCTCTTTACTAATCGAACCATAAGACATGGCCCCTGTCTTAAATCTTTTACAGATCGACTCTACTGATTCTACCTCTTCCAGTGGAATTGATTCGACCTCATCATAATTAAAACCTAATAAACCTCGCAAAGTAGACATCTCTTCAGCCTGATTATTTATTAAAGATGTATATTCCTTAAATAAGTCATAGTTGCCCTCACGACAGGCCCTCTGCAAAAGATATATTGTCTCTGGGTTATATAGGTGTTTTTCACCATCTTTTCTCCAGGTAAATGTACTGCCAGATTCCAGGGTTTTACTCTCCGGACCTTTTTTATTAAAACCATTCTGATGTCTGATAATAGTTTCTCTAGCTATTTCAGCAAGACCGATACCGCCAATACGTGAAGGAGTCCCGGTGAAGTATTTATCAATAACTGAATCATTTAGACCCAGGGCTTCAAATATCTGTGCCCCCCGGTAACTCTGTACTGTAGAGATACCCATTTTGGCCATTACCTTTACAATTCCCTTGGTAGCAGCCTTGATATATTTTTTAACAGCCTTGTCATAACTCTTTGTCTCTAACAAACCCTGTTTTATTAAATCATCAAGTGATTCAAAAACTAAATAGGGATTAACGGCCTGCAAACCATAACCTAAGAGGAGACAAAAATGATGTACTTCCCGTGGTTCCCCTGACTCCAGAACTAAACTAACAGAAGTACGCCTGCCTGTTCTGATTAAATGGTGATGCAGCCCGGCTACAGCCAGCAAAGCTGGAATAGGGGCCTTATCCCTATCTATCTCCTTATCAGAGAGAACCAGTATATTTACCCCCTCATCTATTAATCTATCTGCCTCAGCAAATAACTTTTCCATCGCTTCTTCTAACCCTCTACCATTATCTTCTATCTTAAATAGAATTGAAAGCTTCTCTGTTTTGAAACCATCTATTTTTAAATTTAACAATCTAGCTAATTGACCATTATCAAGAACTGGTCCAGGTAATGTTATTTGTCGGCAGCTCTCTGGACCAGGGTTTAGTAAATTCCCTTCTGACCCTAGATTGGTTCTGGTGGCAGTAATAATTGCCTCCCGAATTGAATCAATAGGGGGATTAGTAACCTGAGCAAATAACTGCTTAAAATAATTATATAGTAACTGGGGTTTATCAGATAAAACCGCTAAAGAACTATCATTCCCCATAGCCCCAACAGGATCAACCCCATTTTCAGCCATAGGTATTAGTATTTTTCGTATTTCTTCATAGGTATAGTCAAAAGCCCTCTGTTTTTGGACTAATGTCTCATGTCCCAGACAGTTTTCCTTTACCTCCCCAACTGGCAGCGCATCTATATGCAGCAGGTTTTCATCAAGCCATTTATCATAGGGATATTCCCCAGCAATCTCTTTTTTTAGTTCTTGATCATTGATAATTTTACCCTTACTGGTATCAATCAACAGCATTTTCCCTGGTTCTAAACGCTGTTTGCTTATGATTTTTTCTTCTGGTAAATCAACTACCCCTACCTCAGAGGCAAGCACAACCAGGTCATCACTGGTAACATAATACCGGGAAGGCCTCAAACCGTTCCTATCCAGTACTGCCCCAACCTGTATACCGTCAGTAAAGGCCATAGCAGCCGGTCCATCCCATGGTTCCATCAAACAACTATGGTATTCATAAAATGACTTTTTTTCTTCATCTATACTATCATTATTCTCCCATGGTTCTGGAATCATCATCATGACAGCATGTGGTAGGGAACGGCCAGTCAGTCTTAGAAACTCCAGACTATTATCAAACATTGCTGAATCACTTCCAGCCGGATTAATTACTGGAAATATTTTTGCAAGGTCATTCCCAAAGAGTTCACTCTCCATCATAGACTGACGGGCATTCATCCAGTTAACATTACCACGCATTGTATTTATCTCACCATTATGGATTATATAACGATTGGGATGAGCCCTTTCCCAACTGGGAAAGGTATTGGTACTAAATCTAGAGTGTACCAGGGCAATTGCTGTTTCTATATTGGGATCACTTAGATCCAGAAAAAAATCTTCCACCTGTTCTGGCATTAACATCCCTTTATAGACAATTGTCCTGTGAGAAATACTAGCCAGATATATTCCTTCTGCTATATCAGAACTCTTAATCTCTTTTTCAGCCCGCCTCCCGATCACATAAAGCTTTCTCTCAAAAGCCATATCATCTGATAAGCTGTCATTACGCCCTATAAAGACCTGAGAGATATGGGGCATACATTCACGGGCAGAATTACCAATCCCACTGTCATCTACTGGTACATCACGCCAACCTAATAATTGCTGGCCCTCTTCTTCAATTATTTTATTAAAAAATGCTTGATACTCTTTCCGATAAGCCTTCTTCCGGGGTAAAAAAACCATCCCCACACCATATTCCCCAGCAGACGGCAGGGAAAAACCGAGTTTAGCAGTCTCCTTGGCAAAAAAATTATGTGGCAACTGTATTAAAATACCAGCACCATCACCTGTATTTGCTTCACTACCGGTTGCCCCTCTATGTGATAGGTTCACCAATATTTCTAATGCCTGATGAACAATCCTGTGTGATTTCTTACCTTTTATGTTGGTAATAAACCCCATCCCACAGGCATCATGTTCAAAACGCGGGTCATAAAGCCCCTGTTTTTCTGGTATTCCATTATACTTCATATAGCATCATCCCCTATCTAATTTCATATTACATTATTCTAATCTCCCTAATAATAATTACACCATAAATTATGGGCTTATATAATATAATAAAGCATTTTAGCCTACAGGTCTCTTATTTTAAGGAATATATCCCTGTATACAGGGATAATGCTAATTATAAAAAAATCCTCCCTAAATTCAGGAAGGAGTTCAAAATTAGTTGTATAAAAATTCATTCTATTTATTAATCTTATAATGATTTAAAACTTTCATATACTTCTTATATTTCCCTATCTCTTCTTTCCCTGAAGAATAAAACCTTACTTCACCACTACCCTGCTTCAAATCAAATTTACTATCTGCTAATACATCCCTTAAATGAATAACTGTCCCATAATTACCATCTATAATATCAATATTTGCTGCTAACTGTTTAAAAATTTCTCTATAATATATAAAATGGGTACAACCCAAAACTATTGTACCGTAGTCATCTAAATCAAAAGGCGCTAACTTTTTTTTCAAATATGTTAATATCAGTTTATCATTAAAAATAAAGTTTTCAGCATAGTTAACTAATTCAGGGAGTGCAAGAGAATCAACAATGTGTCTGGCATCTATCCGGCTGACCAGATTTTTATACTTATCCTCCTGAATGGTTAAAGGTGTCGCCAGGACAAGGACCCTTTTGTCATCTGTTTTATTTACAGCTGGTTTAACTGCCGGTTCCATACCGATGATTGGAAAATCATAAAGCTGACGCAGCCTTCGTATCGCAATACTTGTGGCAGTATTACAGGCTACTACCAATGCATTTATATTATATTGATTAATAAAATTAACAGCATTAAAGATATGCTGTCTTACTTCTTCCCTGGATTTTGTTCCATAGGGGACATTTTCTGTGTCTGCATAATAGACATAATCTTCTTGAGGCAAAAGCTGCAAGGCCTCCTTTAATACTGTGAGCCCCCCAATACCAGAATCAAAAAAACCTATTGTCATATCTGATTCACTCCATAATTTGTTTATTTATTAAGTTCTCTAAACTTCATTTAATTTCCTTTTTATTTTTACTTAATTTCTAATCAATTATACCCTGTTTTTCCAAGTATAAAAAACTGCCACTAAATGTTTATTCTATGGCAGTTTTAAAAAATATTAGTTTTACAGAAAATTCTAAGTGGCTTATTCAGCCGTTTCCAGGGCAATTTCAATCATATCAGTAAAGGTCTTCTCCCTTTCTTCTGCTGTAGTAGCCTCTCCTGTAACAACCGAATCACTAACAGTAAGAATTGATAGAGCCCTGACACCATATTTTGCCGCCAGGGTATATAATTCAGCAGTTTCCATCTCAACTGCCAGCACACCATATCTACTCCATACCTGCCAGGCATCTGGATCATCACCATAAAACAAATCTGAACTCAAAACATTTCCTACCTTAACCTCAATACCCTTTTCATTAGCAATGTTATGTGCCTTACTTAATAAAGTAAAATTTGCTGTAGGGGCATAATCCTGTCCATTAAAACGAAGCTGATTATTCCTGGAATTGGTACAGGCCCCAATTGCCAGAATAATATCCCTTATTTTAACCTTTTCACTAAAAGAACCGCAGGAACCTACCCTGATTAAATTCTTAACATCAAAATCCCTGATTAATTCATTAACATAAATTGAAATTGAAGGCATACCCATACCAGTACCCTGTACAGAGATCTCCCTACCCTGATAAGTACCAGTAAAACCATACATCCCTCTAACTTGATTATAACATACTGGATCTTCCAAAAAATTATCAGCTATAAACTTAGCCCTCATTGGGTCACCAGGTAATAAAATTGTCCTGGCAATCTCCCCTTTTTCTGCAGCAATATGTGTACTCATTAACTACCACTCCTTAATCAAATATTTATACAACGACTATATTCCCTTCATATTTTCAACCTCTGCAAAAGAAGGGATTGAGCTCTGTGCTCCTGGCCTTGTTACAGATATAGCCGCAGCCCTATTTCCAAAGGATATACACCTGTCTATATCCCAACCTTTTTGTAGGCCAAAGGCCAATGCACCTGCAAATGTATCCCCGGCAGCAGTTGTATCAACCGCCTTAACTTTAAGGGTAGGATATACTTGCTGGCTACCTTTATGATACAATGTCACACCTTCAGAACCCTTTGTTATTAAAATATTCTTTACTCCCCAGTCCAGTAACTGCTCAATTTTATCTTCTTCATCCCTTAAATCATATTCCTCTAACAGGAGTGCTAATTCACCACTATTGGGAAGTAAATAATCTATTTTACTGTATATCTCCCGGGGTAATCCCTGTGCTGGAGCAGGGTCCAGGATAACCCTGGTCTGATAAAAATCAGCCAGTTCAATGGTATGAATAACAGTAGCCAGGGGAATCTCCATCTGTAAAAGCAGATAAGCAGCCTCTTTTATCTTCCCCTCAACCTGATCAATCATTTCAGGGGATAAACTGGCATTGGCTCCCTGGACAACAATAATTCTATTATCACCATCTTCCTCTACAGTAATAGCCGCTATTCCAGTGTTATCATCTAGAGTAAAAACCGAGCTAGTATCTACACCTTTATCCTGTAATGAACTCAATAAATCATCACCAAAGCTATCTTTGCCACAGGCACTAACAAATGATACTCTGCCACCGAGTTTACCAACTGCTGCAGCCTGGTTGGCACCTTTACCACCAGGTACCTGCTCAAAAGATTTTCCGATTATTGTCTCCCCTTTATCAGGTACCCTGTTTGTATTAACAACTAGATCCATATTCATACTACCTACTACCAATATATTATCCATTATCAATCCCTCCCAAGCTCATAAATTGCTATATTATAATCCTAATAGTCCAGAAAAATCATCACCATTATCTATTCCCTCTACAGCAAAGAGTTTCGCCAGTGTAGCAGCTATATCAGAAAAAGATTTGCGTATTCCCAGGTCTACCGGCTCTGTCAAGCCATGGTGATAAACCAGCAGTGGTACATATTCACGGGTATGGTCTGTCCCTGCTGTAGTAGGATCACACCCATGATCTGCTGTAATTATGAACAGGTCTCTTTCAGTCATCAGCTCTATTATCTCTGGGAGCCGGTCATCAAAGTCCTTTAAGGCCCGGGCAAATCCCTCAGGGTCATTACGATGCCCATAGTTCATATCAAACTCCACCAAATTAGCAAAAATTAAACCCTTCTTAGGGGCTGCCATAAATTCCAGAGTTCCGTCAACTGTATCCATATTATCAATAACATGATTCGTCTTTGTTATACCTCTATTAGCAAAAATATCATCTGTTTTACCCACTGCCATAACATCTAAACCACTATTAGAGAGGATATCCAGAATGGTATCACCCACTGGTTTGAGTGAAAAGTCATGCCTCCTATCTGTCCGGATAAAATTGCCTGGTCTGCCAATAAAAGGTCTGGCAATAACCCGGCCCACAGCGTGCTCACCTCTTAATATTTTGCGTGCTATCTTACAGTATTTATATAATTTCTCAACTGGAATAATCTCTTCATGGGCAGCAATCTGAAAAACACTATCAGCCGAAGTATAAACAATAGGTTTCCCACTCTCCATATGTTCTTTACCCAGGTCTTCAATTATTGCTGTACCAGAAGCCGGGTAATTACCAAGAATTTCTCTGCCAATCTTATCACTAAAAGGTCTAATTACCTCATCAGGAAAGCCCTGTGGATATGTCGGGAACTTCTGTTCTGTGATCAGGCCAGCTATCTCCCAATGTCCGGTAGTAGTATCTTTGCCAGCTGATTTTTCAGCCATTTTCCCGTAAGCCCCTCTTTTTCCTACTGGTTTAAGACCTTTAACATGAGCTATCGCACCAAGACCCAATTCTTCCATATTAGGGAGATTCAATCCCCCAACTTTTTCAGCAACATGTGGAATTGTACTTGTACCTATATCACCAAAATCAGCGGCATCTGGTGATTCACCAATACCTGCACCATCCAGAATAATGATAACTGCACGGTCAATCCTTCTTAAAGACACTAAAACACCCCTTTCCAGTATTAAAGTTATTAAAAATATATCAAAAATTAGCTAAATAAACTTACCTACTTAATATTATATAATTCTCTAAAACTATCTTAATACCTGCCTGAATACCTGGTATATATATAATTATTTCTCTATCATTTTATAATTATAAAAAAATAAAATCTATTTTCTGGTTAAAAATAACATCATATTTATGGTAATTATGTTAATAATATAAATGCAGTATACTGCAATATAATTAAGGAGTTGATGCTTTTGAATCAAAATAATAATCAAGCATTTCAACAAAATGCCGTAAATCAACAGATGCATGCCGGGCCGGGCCTTGGACAGGCTTATACTCAATTGCAACAGGGAAATCAGGGTAACCCTAATATACAAAATCTTGCCCAAAATAAAGGCTTACAAAACACAAGCCCTGGTCAGAGCCAGTATGCCCGGAATAACAATTACTACCAGCCCTCCATACAGCAGGGCGGTGGCGTTAATCAGTACGGGGCTAAATTTAGTTCCGGGGCAAGGGATGAAGACATAGGCTCTGCCTATTATCAATCCCAGCCTGCTCAAAACGCTCCCCAGAATAATATCAGGAGTCAGTATACCGGTAATCAGCCTGCTAACATGCAGTATGGTCTGAACAATAACACCGGTCAGAGCCAGTATGCCCAAAATAACAATTACTACCAGCCCTCAATAAAGCAGGGCGGCGGGGTTAATCAATACGGAGCTAAATTTAGTTCCGGTACAAGGGATGAGGACATAGGTTCTGCCTATTATCAATCCCAGCCTGCTCAAAACGCTCCCCAGAATAATATCAGGAGTCAGTATACCGGTAATCAGCCTGCTAACATGCAGTATGGTCTGAACAATAACACCGGTCAGAGCCAGTATGCCCAAAATAACAATTACTACCAGCCCTCAATACAGCAGGGCAGTGGGGTTAATCAATACGGGGCTAAATTTAGTTCCGGTACAAGGGATGAAGACATAGGTTCTGCCTATTATCAATCTAAACAAGGATTCTAAGCACAACTTACAACAGGAGAATGGGCTTATTAATAAGCCCATTCTCCTGCATAAAAATTATATATAGGACTCCCACTCTTTATATAACTCTGCCAAACCCTGTTTTAATTTATCATATTTAATTTTTAATTTATTTAATAACTTAATATCAGTAATATTCTCTGGAGCTGTCATCTCTTCTTCTATTTCCTTAATAAGAACTTCTTTTGTTTCTATCTCTTCTTCAATATTGGCTAAGCTACTTTTTCTTTGTCTTTCCTGCCTTGCCTTTTCTTTGAGTTTATGATAATCAGACATCTCAGGCTTTTCCTCATCAACTATCTTATCTTTTTCCTGTATTATGTCTTCTTTCTTTTTTCGATAATAATCATAATTACCATAGTATTTAAGCAAACTACCATCAATTAATTCATAAGTAAGCTCAATTATTTTGTTAAGAAAATATCTATCATGGGAAACAACCATTACAGTGCCGCTGTATTCTGCTAAGGCTTCTTCCAGTATCTCACGTGATGGAAGGTCAAGGTGATTAGTAGGTTCATCAAGAATAAGGAAATTGTAACTACCGTTCATTAATTGAAGTAAGCGGAGTCGACTCTTTTCCCCACCACTTAGGTCAGCTACCTTTTTAAAAACCTCATCCTCTGTAAAGAGAAAAGCAGCCAGGGCATTTCTGGCTTCAGCTGTAGTCATAGAACATTCCCTGCGCAGGGCAGTAAGCAGGTCATCATTTGGGTTAAACCCTTCAAATTCCTGACTATAATAGCCTATTTTTACATTACTTCCAACTTTAATCTCACCACTGTCAGGGTGGTAATCCCCTAAAATCATTTTCAAAAGGCTTGTCTTACCACTACCATTTTTGCCTATAATAGCCGCTTTTTCTCCCCAGTAAAGATTTAGGTTTAAGTCTTTAATAATTTGCTCTTTATTAAATCCTTTATCAAGGTTCCTAATAGTTAAAACCTCTTTACCACTGCGTTCATCAACAGATAAATCCAATCCCATTTGTTTACCATCAAGAATGGGTTTATCTATTCTATCTATCTTATCTAACGATTTCTCCATACTTTTAGCCCTTTTAAAGAACTTGGCATTATCCGCTGAACGGCCCCATACATAAAGGCGTTCAATAGCCTCTTCCATCTTTTTGATTTTCTTCTGCTGGTTTTCATATTCATGCAATCTCTGTTCAAAACGTCTCTTTCTTTCTTCTAAATAATAAGTATAAGTCCCATTATATTCTTCGTTTTTACCATCCCTTAACTCAACAATCCTCTCAACTACCTTATCCAGGAAATAGCGGTCATGAGAGATAGCTATCACTGTACCCTGGTAATCACTTAGATAGTCCTCAAGCCACTGGATTGATGATAAGTCAAGGTGATTAGTAGGTTCATCAAGTAAAAGGAGATCAGGTTCAGATAATAAGAGCTTTATTAAACCCAATCTGGTTTTTTCACCACCACTTAATGTATTAACAATACGCTGGTTTAATTCTTCTTTAGTAAAACCCATACCAAGGGCAACCTTTTTTATCTTGCTTTCATACTCATAACCACCCTCACGTTCAAAGCTGTGTTGCAACTCACTGTATTTCTTCATAAGTTTATCATGATCTATATTATTATTACTCACAGCCATCTTCTCTTCAAGGAAACGTAATTTTTTTTCCATCTCTATTAGATGGAAATAATTTGTCCTCAGCTCTTCAATTATGGTCCGATCGTCTTCAAAATCAGGCAACTGACTTAGATAACCTATCTCTATCCCTCTTTTCAGGGATAGATTGCCAGAACTATAGGGTTCAAAACCAGCAATAATTTTAAAGACAGTTGTTTTGCCACAACCATTAGGCCCGATTAAACCAACCCTTTCCCCCTGGTTTACATGAAGACTAAAATCAGTTAATACATCTGTAACACCATATGACTTAGCAATATTATTAAGGCTTACTACAAGCATCTTAACCCCAACTTCCTCAACTATTTTCTTTCTCTATAATATCAAAAATAATGACCCTTTAGCAAGAGCTGCAAGAACTTAACCTCAACCCGGCAAATTATAAATAGGTTCTTCCGGATTTTCCCTATATAACACAAACACACTACCAATCACCTGAACAAGTTCTGCCTGACAGTCAGCTGCCAATTTGTGGGCAACACCCTGAACATCCTCTAAAGAATTATCTAAAACACGACCTTTTACTAATTCATGATCAAATAGAAGAGTATCCAGTTGCTCTCTTAAACCTTTATTAATACCATCTTTACCTATATGAAGTAGTGGATCAAGCCTGTTGGCTTTTCCCCTGAGGTAACTCCTCTGTTTAGCTGTTAACATAATATCCCTCCCTCTTTTATTTAAGAAAATCTAGCTACTATTCACTATTTACTCAATATAATCAAATTCCATAGGACCAATTTGAACTGTATCCCCTTCCTGAACACCAGCATTTTTCATTAACTTGCCAAGTCCATGATGATGCAGTACCCTGAGTAATCTCTTGACAGAGTCTTCATTATTAAAATCAGTCTTCTGGACATATTCATCAACTAGCTCACCCTTTATCTGATACAAATCTCCATTAAGCCTCTTAATCTCAAGGCCTTCTTCCTCAACAAAATCAGGGGTTATCATTACCATTCCATCTTCAATTTCAGGGAGTTCTTCTTCCGGGAGTTCAGCCAGTATCTCCCCAACCCGATATATTAGATTATTAACACCCTGATGGGTTACGGCAGAGATAGGGTATACTTCATAACCCTCTTTTTTGAGTTCCTCAGTCACTCTAACTATATTTTCTTCTGCCTGTGGAATATCAATCTTATTAAGGGCAACAAGTTGAGGTCTGCTGGCCAGTCTTTCATTATATTTCGCCAGTTCATTATTTATTAAGTGAAAATCCTCTACTGGTTCTCTCCCCTCTATCCCCGATACATCTATTACATGAATTAATAGTCTAGTTCTTTCAATATGACGCAAAAATTCATCTCCAAGACCAATACCCTGATGAGCCCCTTCTATCAATCCAGGTATATCAGCCATTACAAAAGAGTGGTATTCTCCAATTGAGACTACACCCAGATTGGGTTTAAGGGTTGTAAAATGATAAGAAGCAATTTTAGGTTTAGCTTCAGAAACACTAGAAATTAATGTTGATTTGCCTACATTAGGAAACCCAAGTAATCCTACATCTGCCAGTAATTTTAACTCCAGACGAAGATTAACAATTTCTCCTGTTTCACCCTGTTCAGCAAAACGCGGGGCTTTCCGGGTAGGTTTCTTAAACCTGGCATTTCCTTTACCACCTTTACCACCATGGGCTGCAATAAACTCCTGTCCATCATCTGTCAGGTCAGCCATTAATTCACCTGAATCAGCTTTATAAACAACTGTACCTGGGGGCACCATCAAGATAAGGTCTTCCCCATTACGGCCGTGCTTATTACTCCCTGAACCATGTGTCCCCCTCCCAGCTTCACGGTACTTCTGGTAGCGGAAGTCTGAGAGGGTATTCAGTCCTTCATCAACCTTTAAAATAACATTACCACCATCACCACCATCACCACCATCAGGTCCACCCATATCTATATATTTTTCGCGGCGAAAACTAACTACACCATTCCCACCGTCTCCACCTTTCACCTTAAATTCCACTTCATCAAGAAACAAAGCTATACCCCCTTCCTTTATTATCTTTCCCTTAAGAAACAATATTTAAAATGGTTTCACCAGCCAGACTTAATCAATAAATTATAAACCAGACAGATATATTTGTTGGACGACTCTAGAAATTATCCGAAGGCACGGAACTTGGCCTCGATGTCCTGATACTGCAACCTTACTGTTCTCGTACAATTTTCTCAGATACGGAGTGCCTGTGGTAAACCATCCTTGCGTAATAAAAAGAGGGTTCAGTGAGCCGGAGGAGAATTTCTCGACAGTAAGCACAAGCAGGACGCCGAAGCTTACGACAAGGTAAACAAATATATTTGTCGGTCTTTAAAGTTCTGAAATTTCAATATGTAAAAAACCCCCAGAGCACTATTATGCACTGAGGGTTAAAATTCAGGTAAATTACCTTAATTAGCTATACTTTCTAATTGACTATCGGTATAAACACTAATCTGACGGGAAGTTTTACCCTTCCTTTCAAATTTAACATAACCATCAATTTTAGAGTATAGTGTATCATCGCTTCCTTTACCAACATTTAAACCGGGATGAAACTTAGTACCCCTCTGTCTAACCAGTATACTACCTGCCTTTACAAATTGGTCATCAAATCTTTTAACACCCAGTCGTTTAGATTCACTATCACGACCATTCCTAGAACTACCAACACCTTTTTTCTTGGACATCAATTCCACCCCCCTATATTCTTAGAATTATATAATATTGGACTACGCCTCAATCTTCTCTATTAAAACCCTTGTATATGGTTGACGGTGTCCGGTTTTTTTGCGGTAACGTTTTTTACGGCGGTATTTAAAAACAATAATCTTCTTGTTCTTACCCTGTTCAATCACCTTACCACTTACTTTAGCCCCTTCGAGATAGGGACGACCGAATTTAGCACCATTATCATCAACTACTGATAAAACCTTATCAAACTCAACACTTCCATCTTCAGCCACAGGGAGTTTTTCTATCTTAATAATTTTCCCTTCTTCAACCTGATACTGTTTGCCTCCAGTTTTTACTATTGCGTACAAGTACTCCACCTCCCTTACCTCAGACTCGCCGAATCGGGCAGCTCTACAGCATTTTAAAGCCCTTGCCGTGCGGTTTTGGCACAGAATTCATTTTAGCATATATTGCTTAATAAGTCAAGTGAATGTATTTTACTTTTTTTACCTTTTTTTAGCAGTCAAACTTAATAAAGAAATATTGTTTTGTAATCAGCAATCAGCTGGTGATCCTTTTCTTTTGCCCCAGCATCATTTACAATAAGTCCCTTCGCCATTTCCTAGAGCTTGTTTATCACTCTTTAATACTAATTATTTCTATTAAAAGTCTTAAACCATCTCTAAACCCTGTTTTATATGAAAATTTTGATACCATAATATTCAATTGGAATATTATATCATGTCTTTCTTCAAACTCATTTGTATTAACGGCTTTTTCCTGTAGTTCAATGATTTCCTTTTCATGCATAAGCCTGTCCAGGTCCTCAACTCTATTTTCATAAATAAGATTAATAATACTTTCAACCATATTCATTAATCAAGCTCCCTTCTGGTTTTCTTTGATTCCTTTAATAGACCAGACTATGCTCTAAATTTACAGTACGTTATAAAGCACCCTCTTTCATAATTCATTTAATTTAGTCTGTTATTTAATTATAGCGTATATGCTATATATTGTCAATGCTATTTATGGTATATCATACATATTGTGTTCCTTTTATGTGTCTTATATAATATATAAGAGGATGTGATATTATGATTAATATTAAAATCAACAATATACTAAATGACAAAGGAAAATCTATTTACTGGCTTGCCGATAAAACTGGACTTGCTTATTCAACTACTTATAATTTAGTTAATAATAATACTGCCTCTGTCCACTTTAAAACTTTAGAAGAAATAATGCAAGCTTTAGATATTACTGACTTTAATCAGGTGCTGGAAATTATTCCAGAGGAATAACCTGATACTCTCTGGGTATATGCCTGAAAGCCCCCTTGCACTTTCTAGCTATAAAGTAATTACAATATCAGACTTATCATGGCAAGCACTTTTTTCAAATTTATAAGTACCTCGGATATTATCCGGCTCTCCTCTAGATAGCCCTTTTTAATATATAAATTAATTGGACCCCGTCCCTGAACCCGGTGTTTATACCCACATTTTTCTACTTTTGATATACAAACCCAAAAGTCTTTTCTAGTTTATTATTACTCTCATTAAGATAAGATAACTCTCTGGTTAGGGCCTCCAGTTTTCCTATAACATCACTATAATTTTTAGCTGTATCTATTTTTACACGTTTTAGTATATTATTTTTTATTATAGTTTAATTTTATATCATTTTATTTATACTGTCAAGTATTTTTTTTAATAATTTTGAATATCATTAAACTTTATAGTATAATATTCAAGGAGGCGGTAATATTGACTGCAAAAAAAACTATCAAAAAAATACTTATTGATGAAGATATGACCTTAACTGAATTAACAGAAATATTCAATAAAAAGTATAATAAAAATGATACTGTTCAAAACCTGAGTAATAAATTGTCTAGGGGTTCTCTTAGATATGATGAGGCTGAAAGGATAGCAAAGGCTTTGGGGTATGAAATAAAGTGGGAGAAGAACAGATTTTAAAATGTTATTCCTAAAGCACAGATTCCAACCTTATATGCTGTAGCAATGGCTATTGACACAGTGGTAGCGATAATTATCGGCAAAACGTATGATTAAAAAGGTTTTATTTTATTAATACTCTTGATTTGTTATATGATAGTCGAGCATGAGTCGAGCATGTTTTTTTTATTTATCTAAAGATATTCTTTATCTATATTGAATTATTATATTAACAAGTAAGTATAATATATTTGGAGGTGTTTTTATGTCTATAAATGAATATATTGATTTTATATTAAAAAAGATAGTTTCATTTTATGACCCCCAAATAGTATATCTTTTTGGTTCACAAGCAAGAAATGATGCAAATAAAGATAGTGATATTGATCTTTTAATTATTGAAGAAACTGACAAGCCAAAAAGATTACGAGCTTTAGAATTCAGAAAAGAATTAAGAGGCAACAATTATTACCCAGTAGATATGTTAGTGTACACTCCTCAAGAATTTAAAGATGAATGCCAAATAAGAGGTACGATAGCTTATCATATTAAAGAGGAGGGTAAAATTTTATATGAACAAAAAAGTACAATCGCTAGTTAAAGATTGGTTTGACTTTGCAGAAAAAGATCTTAAAGCAGCAAAAAGACTTTTTAAAGAATTTAATCATATTACTTGTTTTCACTGTCAACAATCATCTGAAAAATATATTAAAGGATTATTAGTTTTACTACAAATTGATTTTAGAAAATCACATAACTTAACTTATCTTTTAGAACTTCTTAATAAGGATATTCCTGATAACATTATGTTCTCGGCAGAATATTTAAATGAATTTGCTGTTGAAGCTAGATATCCTGGTGATTTTTCAACAATTAGTGATAAGGAAACTAAAAAGCTTTAGAATATGCGCTTAAAATAAAGAAGTATGTTTTAAAGTTAGCTAAAAATAATAACTTTCCTGCTTAACTGCTATTTTAGCAATTTTATCTTCTCCCGAAAAGCTTTGTTTGAGTTTTTACTAGCTGATGCTATAAAGTTTATTCCCATACATCCGAAAGGTCTAAATCATTATTCTCAACCCCTGTTTAAAAAGGGAGATATTTTCAAATAGAATGAGCCTATTATTATTAACTTTTTTACTTGTTAAATTTTACTTGTCATTGTGTCTAACTTCAAATTCACTTACATTTCTCTTTTCCGTATCAAAGTTTATTCCAATTAAAACTACCTCTTTCTCTTCTATCTTAAACTTATCTGCATAGTTTTTCTCTTTAATCTGTTCAACTGCTTTTTCAGCACTTTGATTACATTTAAATTCGATAATAAATATATTCTCCTCTGTCTTCACCAGCATATCTATTCTGCCTTCAGAGGTTAGAAGCTCAGAATATACATTCAGGTTGTTGTCAGAAAATAGTACACCAACCAAATAGAAGATACTGTGATAGTAGTGTTCCCTTTCCTCCAATGATTTTGGAATATTTATATTGGCTATACTTGCAAACAATGATTTCATGTATTCCATAAACTGTTCATAGTCTCTATTAAGCAGTGATTTTTTTATGCGGTGGATAATGGGAGTTTCTACTCTATCATCAGTAAATTCTTCTAATAAATTCTGGGTTAACCCCCCTTCTACCTCATGATTGGGATAACCCAGTGTATATATTATATTATCTTCTACATCTTTAATTGTTAGATATCCTGTCTGAAACAGCAGTGGTATTAACTTTAATTTTGTTATATCATATGCCTTTAACTTATTTCTACCGACCTCTAAATTATTAAGTCCGGTAACATCAAATTTCTGCTCTTTAATTAAATCTACTAGAAAGGTAGGTGTGCCACTTTCAAACCAGTAATTATCTATTTTTTGATAATCCAGTGCTTTAGCTATGGAATAGGGATTATATACTTTTTCTGCCTCATCACTAAATCTAAATCCATTATACATTAGCTTAAATTTTTCATATAATTCTCCTAACCTAATATCCATTTTATCAGCAAATGCCTCAAAATGTCCTTTAAAATTATCTCTCAGTTCTTCTTCTGTATAGCCCAGCATTGCTGAAAACCTGGGATGCATATCCAGCTCAATAAGATTATTAAGTGTAGAAAAGATAGAAACTTTACTGAATTTAGATACACCTGTTATAAATACTAACTGTAGGTATGGTTCAAGAGGCTTCAAATTATCGTATAGTATCTTTAAAAATTCCTGGTTTTCTTTAGCTATCTGCAAACGTCTTTTCTGCTCATCTCCGAGATCTTTTCCCAGATTTGATATTATCGGTTTATCATATTCATCTATTAGAATAACTACACCTTTATTATATTTTTCAGATAATTTTTTTACCAATTCAGGAAACTGATAATATGCTTTATCTGTTTCCATTTCAATCCCATAATTCTTTGCAATTTCATTTAAACTTTTTCTTATACTTTCTTCTAAAATATTTCGGTTTTCAGTAGGGATAATGTTATAATCAAGTCTGATGATTGGATATTCTTCCCAGTCCCATTCCTGGTCATAGACATATAAGTCCTTAAATAACTCTCTCTTTCCTTCATAAAATGTTTTTAAAGTATCTATAAATAATGTTTTACCAAATCTCCTGGGGCGGGATAGAAAATAATATTTATCCTTACTTACTATCTCATATAAATATCTAGTTTTATCGACATATATATAATTTTTTTCAATAATCTGTTCAAACTCAGCCAGAGATATAGCTATCCTCTTCACTTCTAAACCCCCTATTAGAACTTAGTAGTCTTAATAAATCAATTATCCTGATAACCCACACTTTTATTATACTTCATCTGTAAATAATTATCAATTGTTAAAGCTGCTCTGCTGCTGTAGCCTGTAGCCATATCAATAAAAGCTTGTCTTATAGAGAAAGGGCTCCATATTGGGAGCCCTACATCAGAAAGTATAAGTTATTAAGCTATTTTGTTATCTCTGCCCTGGCAAAAGTGCGGGCAACATCGGTAATCTTGACGTTTAGCTTATCCCCAACCAGATGTCCGCCCCCTTTAATAATGATAATATATCCCTTGATACGAGCTATCCCGTCCTCTGGATTATTTAACTGCTTTTCCTCGATTAGCAGTCTATATTCTTCCCCTTCTTTAACTGGTAAAGCAAGGTCAGCCATCTCTTCTTTCTTGCCTTTCTTTATCGTATAATCCTCTATATGTAACTCATCATTACCACTTACATAAATATCCAGAGCAAATTTTTCTTCTAATTCTGCCAGTTTTTCCCCACCAGTACCAATTAAGACAGCTGCTACCCGGGGATGCATTTCTAGATATAAAGCAGAAAAATCCTCGTTTACAGCCAGTTCATTTATCTCCCTGATAACCCTTAAAGACATAGTCCCTTCTGATACAACCATACCAGTACCCTGACAGTAGGGACATTCCTTTTGTATTAACTCGCCATAACCTTCTCTGACCTTTTTTCTGGTCATTTCTACTAAACCAAGCTGGGTTAAACCTAACAAGGCAGTCTTAGTCTTATCCCTGGCCAACTCCTTGCTGAGGGCTGCCAGTACCCTTTCCTGATGTTCTCTAATAGTCATATCTATAAAATCTATAATTATAATACCACCAATATCACGTAGTCTTAATTGTCGGGCTATTTCTTTAGCTGCTTCAAGATTTGTCTTAAAAACAGTATCCTGTAGGTTCTTTTTACCAGTATATTTACCTGTATTGACGTCTATTGCTACCAGGGCTTCAGTCTTATCGATGATAATATAACCACCAGAATCCAGCCAGACACGACGGTTTAAGACCCTGGACAGCTCCTTTTCTATTCCATAAACAGTAAAAATAGGGTTTTTACGCTGATAATAAACTATTTTTTTGCTTAAATGAGGGGTTATTCTATTTAACATTCTTACTATTTTTTGATAATCATCATGATTATCTATCACAAGTTTATCAATATCATCAGATAGGTGGTCACGTATAATCTGCTGTATTAGACCAACATGTTGATAAATTAAACTGGGGGCATTTTTTTTACTATTCTCATTCTGCACTTCATCCCAGGTATGGGTTAAATAATCCAGGTCCATTTTCAGTTCATCATACCCTTTACCAGCAGCATTAGTCCTGATTATAACACCATATTTATCTCCTAACAATTTATCAGTCAGTTTAGAAAGTCTCTGCCTTTCCTCTGGCTCATTTATCTTTCTGGATATATTTACCCTATTCTCATAAGGCAACAAAACAAAATAACGGCCAGGAATAGTTATCTTACATGTTACTTTCGGGCCCTTACTACCAATTGCCTCTTTAATAACCTGTATTAATAACTCCTGCCCTGGTTGAAGAACATGTTGAATACCCAATTTGTTATTTTTCCAGCGCTCAAGCTGGTCTGTATTCAACATTGGAAACAAATCACTAATATGTAAAAAGGCATTTCTATCACTACCAATATCAACAAAAGCTGCCTGCATACCCGGTAGGACATCCCTTACTATTCCAGAATATATATTACCTGCAATTTGTTCATATGTATCCTGTTCAAAAAAAACATCTTCCAAGCGGTTATTTACCAATATACCTGCTCTTTTTTCACGAATCCCTGAATTTATTATTATTTGCCGGCTCATTTTAATCACTACTCCCGGTTATTATCTGATCATAAGGCTCATATAATTTGTTTTTTCTCCTTACATAGAGCCCTTCTCTTTTAATATTAATTAAAGGAACCTCCTTTATCACTTCAAAATATTCACCTAATGCCCTGACAATTTCAAGAGGCCTAATATTCCCCCGGCTACCAGTACTAACAGTAAACTCCCAGAGGGAATCCCTGATTACCTCAATTTTATAGATTAAGGGTCTTAAATCAATAACCCGATCATCCTTATTTCTTCTATACCTGATTATCCTGATTTCCGGTAAAGACATAAACTCCCTTATTAGCTTTTCTTCATCCTGTTTACCATCAAAATCCATCTTAATTTGATAGACAGCAGTATTTATCACTGCCATCAATGACTTAACACTATCTGAAACCACCCTTGCCTCCAGTAATTTAATTCCTTCAGGCAGCTTTTTATTTAAACGATCTACAAAATCCTCTTCCCTAATATCTTCATTTAATTCCAGATCAAAATATTCATTCTCACCTTCCATACCGACAGGGAGCGGCTGGCCTAAGGCCAGCTTCTGATGTGGATTATACCCCTCTGAATAAGAAACAGGGAGTCCTGCCCTTCTATTGGCCCTACGTAGGAGAGCCATCAACTCCAGATGAGATATATAGTGAACAGGTTTTAATTTAGCAAATTTAACCCTCATCAACATTAATTATCACCAACTAACTCCAGTTTCGTATTTAATTCACTGCAAATATCACAACCAGTACACCCAGCATTTCGGCAGTCTTCAGTAAGAACCCCTTTTTCTGCCAGTTGGTATTCCTGCTGTAAAAATTCTTTACTAACCCCCATATTAATATGATCCCAGGGAAGGATCTCATCTACATCTCTGGCCCGCAAATACTCTTCTATACTTAATTCATTCTCTTGAAAAGCATGCCGCCAGTTTTCAAAATCAAAACTATCACTCCAGCCGTCAAAACGACAGCCCTTCCTCCAGGCTGATTCCAGCACCGGACCCAGGCGTCTGTCACCCCTTGAAAAAACCCCCTCTAACAAACTCAGCTCAGGGTCATTCCAACTCAGGGAAAGCCCTCTGCCTTTAATATTATTAATTAGGTAATTCTGCTTACTGACTATCTCTTCCCTACCATCCATCTTAGCCCATTGAAAGGGGGTAAAAGGTTTGGGAACAAAGGTCGAAACACTGACATGTATCTTAATTGCCCTCATTCGCTTTTTCCGCTGACTTCTAATTGACTTACCAAGTTTTAAAATATCCTTAACCAGTTTGCTGATACCTGCCAGGTCCTCATCCTGCTCCAGGGGGAGTCCCATCATAAAATAAAGTTTTATTGTTGACCAACCTTCTTCAAAGGCACCCTTTACTGCCTCAAAAATATCTTCTTCATTAACACCTTTATTGATAACATCTCTTAAACGCTGTGTACCAGCTTCAGGTGCAAAAGTCAAACCAGATTTCCTTACCCGTTGAACCTCTTTGGCCAGATTAACAGAGAAACGGTCAACTCTTAAAGACGGTAAAGAAATACTTATTTTCTTATCCTCATAACGATGAGCCAGGCTCTTAACCAGACCAGCTATATCACTATAATCTACTGCACTAAGTGAAGTCAGGGATAACTCTTCATAACCTGTACTTTCTAGTATTTCATCTGCCAGTCTAATAACTGTCTCTTTCTTGCGTTCCCTGACAGGACGATAACTTATCCCTGCCGCACAAAAACGGCAGCCCCTGGTACACCCCCGGGCAATCTCAATAACAGCCCTATCATGTACAATATCATGATAGGGTACAATAAAATCAACAGGATAAAATGCCTCGTCAAGATTAGAGACAATCTGCCTGGAGATAGAGGGTTTTACACCCTCTCTGTTAATAAAAATCTCGCTAACTACTCCACCTTCTTTATATTTTAGATCATAAAAACGGGGCACATAAACACCAGGCAATTGACTTAAATGATACAAAATTTCTTCTCGTTTTAGACCCTGTTTCTGTAATTCTTTATATTTCCTGACAAGAGTAACTATCCCCTCTTCTGCTTCACCGATAAAAAATAAATCTATAAAAGAAGTCAGCGGCTCAGGGTTATATACTGTTGAACCACCTGCAATAACAAGGGGATATGCCTCATCCCTGTCCCTACTATATAATGGTATATTAGCCAGGTCAAGCATATTTAAAATATTTGTATAACTCATTTCATATTGCAAAGTAAAACCAAAGATATCAAAATCCCTGATTTCCCTTCTGCTTTCTAAAGAAAACAGTGGTATTTCTTCTTTTCTCATCAAGTCTTCCATATCCGTCCAGGGGGCATATACCCTTTCACAGAGAATATCCCCCTGCTGGTTTAAAAGGTGGTAAATAATCTTTAAACCTAGATGTGACATGCCTATCTCATAGAGATCAGGAAAGGCCATTACAACCTTGGTCAAGTCAGGTTGCCAGTCCTTTTTAATTACATTCCATTCATTACCTATATACCTGCTGGGTTTAGTAACCCTATATAGAAGTCCTTCAAGCCTGTTAGAAAGGTCCATTAATATCACCCCTAATAATATCTTTTCTCCGATTCTAAGATTATATCCCTAATTGCTTTTGTTTATAAATATTTACACTGATAATATATCCTTAATTAGAATATCTTTTTTATGATGGCAGAAATAGGTCTTCAATAATTTTGTCTCTGTTATAATACCACTTATATCCCCTTTATCTACAACAAAAAAGAGATTATACCTACTGGGATTTATATAATACACCGCTTCCCGTACAGGCAAAGAGATATCTACCACCTCTCCTGCCAGTTCTTTAACTTTCATATCCCCGAGAAAATCACTCCGCTGTGTAAGAAAACGTAGAAAATAATAAAGGATTTGTTTCTCTTCCTTCAAAGCAGCTGTATACACAAAAAAAGCCAGACAGAGAATCCATATATTAGACCTGGCCAAGACAATAGCCAGCAGAGCAAAAATACCACAAATAAAAGCAATATATTTTGATATCTTGACAGCTGCTAATGTACCCCTCTTAAAACCAATTTTTAAAACAAGCAAACCCCTGAGTACCCGCCCACCATCAAGAGGCAGAGCAGGTATTAAATTAATACTGGCAATGATAAGATTGTAATTTATAAATATCTGTAAGATTTCATTCTGCTTATGAGTTGTTAACTGATAAAACAAAAGAAAAGCAAATGCCAGGAGATTAGCCATTGGACCAGCCATTGATACTATTATCTCTTTAATTGGTTCCATTTCCAATAAGCCTTTATATTCAGCCATACCTCCAAAAGGAAATAACTCCAACCTAGTAAAACTATAGCCTAAGTACCGGGCAAAAATAATATGTATCAGTTCATGAAGAAAAACAATTGTAAAAGCTATCAGGGCCTCTTTAATCATACCTACAAAAAAAAATAAAAGAAGCACTAATAAAAAAAGGGGGTTAACCCTTAAAACCAATCCCGGAAACCCCATTATAATCCCCCCTCTTTAATTATATATTTTAAAGAGGGAAAAAATATACTAAACAGTTTTAGTTGTTAATTAAAAGATGATTTTCTTCCTTCTTAGATTAACATTAATCACCAGACCAATAGCAATCATTGAGGTAAGTACACTACTCCCACCATAACTTATAAAGGGAAGAGGAAGACCAGTTATCGGCATCAGGCCCATTGTCATACCAATATTTTCAATAATATGAAAGAAAAACATTGCTGCCACCCCAGTAGCTATCAAACGCCCATAATCATCCCGAGCCTTACTAGCCACTTCAAGTATCTGCCATAACAGAAAAAAACAGAGTAGGATTACTATAATTACCCCCAGAAAACCGAATTCCTCCCCAATAACTGAAAAAATAAAATCTGTATGTTTTTCAGGCAAAAACTCCAGCTGACTTTGGGTACCAGCAAATAATCCTTTTCCCAGCAGTTTCCCTGAACCCAGGGCAATTTTAGATTGAATTATATTATAGCCTCTACCATAGGGATCTAAATCAGGATTTATAAAAATAATTAGTCTATTTAACTGATACTCTTTTAAGAAAAATAATGGTACATTCAGATATATATGTGACAATATATATGCTACTACAGACAAAAAACCACCACCAAAAACACCCAGCATGATCTTTAGATTGGCACCCGAAACAAAAAGAATACCTATGAAAATAGCAAGCAATACTAAAGAAGTCCCCAGATCATTCTGTAAGATAATTAACACAAAAGGTACCAGCACATATATAAATGGTTTTACAAAACCAAATATATGTTTTAAATCATCCTTTTTTTCATCAATAACAGCCGCCAGTACAAGAATAAGCATTATTTTTGCCAGTTCAGAGGGTTGAAAATTAATAGGGCCAAAATTTAACCATCTTTTTCCCCCAGCAACTGTATGCCCTACTACAAGGATAATTCCCAGAATTCCAATTGTTGATAGGTAGATAATATCAGCATAATACCTATAAACACGGTAATCGAAGAATTGAATTATTATTACAAGAATACATCCCATAATAGCAGCAGTAACCTGCCGTTGAACATATATTAGTCCCATAGAATCAGTCTTATTTAATTCAAGGGCACTACTAATGGCAATAATACCAATTATAATTAATAAAAAGGCAGTTAATGGAATATACCAGTTGAGATTTTTTATAAGTTTTTTGTTCCATGACATAATAAAACCCTTCTATACCGATCTCTTTAATGGAAAATTAGCAATTAAGGCCATCATTCCATCACAGCGGTTAAGGTTCATTTTAATTTTCTCTTCATCAACATCAATATATTTACTTAAGACAGCAAGCAGCTCTTTCTTCATTTCTTCCATCTCATCAGGTGATAGTTTTATTCTATCCTGTATCAAAATGAATTGCAACCGTTCCTTTGCCACACTCTTACTGGATTCATGTTCATCATTCTTAAGCCCCATTTTCCTTAATAGATCGATAATAACCCCCTCCTCCTTAACTTTTTTATTTACTATGCTAAGCCAACAATTTTCTTTATTTTCGTAAGCAAGGTATCTTTTTCCAGTGACATTAATGGTAATTCCTCGCCCTCAATACGTCGAGCGATATTGTTAAAAGCTGAACCGGCCTTCGATTTATCAGCCTTAAGTACAATCGGTTCCCCCCGATTGGTGGATATAACAATATTTTCATCCTCAGGTACTACCCCCAGTAAATTAATAGCCAGTATCTCAATCATATCATCAATATCCATCATATCACCTTTTTCAACCATATCAAGCCTTAAACGGTTTATAATAACTTCAGGCTCGTTAAGACCCTCTGTTTCAAGTAGCCCAATAATCCGATCAGCATCCCTAACGGCAGATACCTCAGGTGTAGTTACTATAATAGCTCTATCAGCACCTGCTATAGCATTTTTAAATCCCTGTTCAATACCAGCAGGTGAATCAATAATAATATAATCCATATCTTTTTTAAGTGTTTCTGTTAACTCCTGCATCTGAAAAGGTGTAACCGCAGTTTTATCTCTGGTCTGGGCAGCCGGTAACAAAAAGAGATTATTCTGCCTTTTATCCCTGATCAAAGCCTGTTCCAAACGGCAATTACCCTCAACCACATCTACAATATCATAAACTATCCGGTTCTCCAGACCCATAACCACATCGAGATTCCTTAAACCTATATCAGCATCAATTAAACAAACCCTTTTATTCATCATAGCTAATGCTGTTCCCAGATTAGCTGAAGTTGTTGTCTTACCTACACCACCTTTACCAGATGTTATTACAATTACCTTCCCCATCTTTGGGTTCCCCCTTCATTTATCTAATTATTTTAACTGCAGTTCCTCAACAATAATAATACCATCTTTAATATAAGCCCTCTCAGGATTAACTGGCTGAAGAAAACGTTTATCATCAGGAGAGCGAGAGAAAATAGTTCCTATCCTCAACTGGGTGGGCTGCAATTTAAGAGCTATAACCTGGGATTCCATCGAACCAGCTGCCCCAGCATGGACAACCCCCCTTAACTTACCAATAACAAGTATATCCCCCCCAGCAATAACCTCTGCCCCAGGGTTTATATCCCCAATAACAACAATATTAGCAGGATATTTTATTCTCTGACCAGAACGGATAGTCCTGTTAATCAAAATCGTATCCATAGTGCGGGGCTTTACCCTGCTTTTCTCATTAAGGAAATAAATATTATCAACTCTTTTATATTTTTCCAGGATATTAATAAGCTCTTTCATCTCTTCCAGGGAGAAAATACAATCATTTTGATTTATATAAAGGTCAATTCCGGCAAAAAAATCACCCGCTTCTTCAATACGATTTAATAATGCTTCCTTTATTTCTTCAAAACTTTTCTGGGAATTAAAATTAATAATAACTCCCTTTGAACTCACCCGAAAAGAGACAGCTTCTCTCATTTACTAAAACCCCTTTGTTTAGCTTCTAATCTTGCATAATATATAAATTCGTTAAAAAAGCTGAAAATCCTTTTTATTGGCACTTAAAAACTGCTGTCCTCTATTATTTCCTCCTCTTCCTCCACAGGTATCCCAAAATAATACTCGAAGATATCTGCTGCAATCGGCAAGGTATAGGCACTAGAATTACCATTTTCCAGAAAAACCAGGACAGCAATCTCAGGGGTTTCAGCCGGGGCAAAGCCAGCAAAAAAACCATGGTTAGGCCTGCTTGTCCCGGTCTGGGCTGTACCAGTCTTACCAGCTATCTTTACTGGAAAATCTCTAAATATTCTTGAGGAAGTACCCCTATTTGAATTAGCACCCTTGATCATTCCCTCACGTAGTATTCTAAAAGTATCCTTTTTAAAGGGTAAGTTGGAATTAATCACTGGTTTATAATCAATAACTATATTACCATCTGAATCAACAATCTTATCAACCAGATATGGTTTATACAGTGTCCCACCATTAGCTATAGCACTTACCATATCTATTAACTGCAGTGGTGTTGTTAGCAGACTGCCCTGTCCAATCGAAAGATTAACTGAATCCCCAGGATACCATCCTTCATTATGCCTCTGGCGTTTCCAGGCTTCATCAGGTACCAGACCACTTTTTTCACCAGGTAAATCTATCCCGGTTTTTTTACCAAGACCATAGTAACGCGCTGTCTCAGATAATTTTTCGCCATGGTATTCTTGATATAAACGGTAACCTAGTTGGTAAAATATAATATTATTAGAACTGGCAATAGCATCAGTAAACCTTACTTTTCCCTCAGCATATCTCTTCCAATTTTTATAAGGTCTCGACCAGTTAGGTATATAAAATTTTGCGGTTCGGTCATTAAATATAGTATCAGCATCAATACCGAGGTATTCAATAGCGGCTGTCCCGGTAACCAGTTTAAAGATTGAACCTGGGGGAACAGTTGCCCTTATTGGCCGGTTAACTAATGGATCCAGAGGATCATTCATTAAATCATTATATTTACTAAGTGATAAACCCTCAGCAAAATCATTAAGATTATACCCAGGAATACTACATAGCGTAAGAATTTCACCAGTATTAGGATTCATTACAATTGCTGCTGCTCCTGTAGGTGTATGTAGATTGGGATCAGTCTCAGCAATTTCTCTCAAATACAGAAAGTTTTCCTGTAGTAATTTTTCTGTATATTCCTGGAGCTCAAAATCAATATTTAAAACCAGATCATTGCCTTGTACAGGTGGTTTTATACCTAGTACCTTAACCTGTTCACGATGACTATTTACCTCAACTTGTTCTATCCCATCAATTCCATTCAGGTAAGTCTCATATTCTTTCTCCAGACCGGTAATACCAACAATATCACCCCCACTATAATTATAACCATCTTTTCTTAAATCCCTAAGGTCTTCAACCCCTATCTCACCAAGATAACCAAAAAGATGGGGTGCAAGATTTCCATAAACATAATCCCGAATCGATGATTCATTTACTAAAATACCTGGTAAACCATCATAATTTTCCTTAATTACTACCATATCTTCAGTGGAAATATTCCTTTTAAGGATTATTGCCGAAGAACCATCAATATCACCCTGTGAATAATTTTCCATAAGGAATTCCTTGTTTAGAGCAGTCAGGGTTGATATTTTATCTATTAATAAATGGGCAGTAATACCTTCCGGTATTTCATTTGGTAAGATATAGAGGTCATATGACAGCCTATTTGATACCAATATATTACTATTTCTATCCAGAATCCTGCCTCGAGGGGCAGCTATCGGCCTCTCTGAAATCCGATTTTCCTCAGAGAGACTGTAGTAATATTCTCCCATATAAAGCTGTAACTGACCTGCCCGTACTATCAGTACAATAAAAAACAGAACTATTATCATCTTAAATACAAAAATCCTCTTTTTACTCATAGTAACTGCCCTCGCTGTTATCAATCCTATAAATTATCGGGTAGACTATTAGGCCTATTAGTCCATTAAGAACTGCTTCAGGTAGGATTAAATTACATAATACTACCCAATAATTAACAGTAAAAAGCAGGTTTTCAGAAAGGAGAATAAGTAGTGTTTCATTGACAATTGTAGCTGCAAATATAAGCAATGTGGCAATAATATATTGTTCTTTAAAAAAATTACCTTCAATCAAACCAACAACAATCCCAATAAAGGTTTTGATGACAGTAAAAACACCAAAAAATCCGCCTAAAAAAAGGTCCTGGAGACTACCAGCTATAAACCCAAACCCAGAACCATATTTCCTACCCCTTATTAAGGCTATTATTACGACCAGTATGAGCAGTAAATCAGGTTTCACCCCCAAAAAAACTAAAGAAGGAGGGATAACTAGCTGAATTATTAAAGTAAGCATCATAAGTAGTAAATAAACAAAAAATCTACCCATATTAAGCCCTCCTAAAAATTAGTTATCACCAGTACCTCTTCAAGGGTTTTTGTGTCCAGAAATATATCAATCACAGCCTTTTGAGAAAGACCATAATTATCTTCTTCAACCTCAACAACTGTACCAATCGGAAGCCCTTTAGGGTAACTATTTGATAAACCTGAAGAGACAATAATATCCCCTTTTAATATATCACCTTCAGGGCTTTTGTTATTCCAGGGTATATTTTCCATAATATTTCGAGTTGGATCCACTTCCCTTTTTACTATCCCTACAGCCCTTGAATCAGAACGTTGAACAATTCCCCCGACAACAAATTCCGAATCACTTATAAGTAGAACCTGTGCTGAATTAGCAGCCAGGTGATTTATTCTACCTACTAAGATACCATCATAGCTAAGCACTGGCATTCTTAATTCCAGACCGTCCTTCTCTCCTCGATTAATAATAATAGATTTTTTCCAGTGAGAAGTACTATAGCCTATTACCCGGGCACCCAATGTATCATAAGGAACAAATTCCTTAAAAGATAAAAGGTCTCTTAAACGCTCATTTTGATTTACCAGGTAATTAGTCATCTCCTGTTTAAGCTTAAGTTCACTTAATTCCTTCTTCAATTCCTGATTTTCCTCTATCAAATCATTAACATTAGTAATACCCCGCCAGTAATTACTTACTAGATCACAAAAACCTGTAAAAATATTCAGGACTGGGGAAATAATATTAAAAATCCCTCTCTCCAACCAGTTAAATAAGGGGATATCAATATCAGAGAAACTCAGAAACCCCAGACCAACAATTATTATTACCACTACAAGTGATATTATTAAGGTCGAACCTCCAAAATATCTCAAGTTACTCCCTCCTTAGGATATTTTTTTGGGAGTAATCAACACCCTTTTTAATGATTTTATCTCTTCCAGGGCAACACCAGTACCCTTGACTACACAGTCCAGCGGGTCTTCTGCTATATGGACAGGCATCTGGGTCTCCTTAACAAGTAATTTATCAAGACCTTTTAATAAAGCCCCCCCACCTGTTAAAATAATGCCTCTGTCAATTAAGTCAGCAGATAATTCAGGTGGTGTCTGCTCCAGGGTATACTTAACAGCTTCAACTATACTCATAACCGGTTCCTTAAGGGCTTCTCTGATTTCAACTGCAGTAATCTCCAGTGTCCTGGGAAGACCAGATACCAGATCACGCCCCCTTACTTCCTTAATTGCCTCATCTTCACCTTCTACAGCAGAGCCAATACCCATTTTAATCTCCTCAGCTGTTCTATCCCCAATCATAAGCTTATATTTTCTCTTTATATAATGAACAATAGCCTCATCCATTTCATCTCCACCTATGCGTATAGAACGGCTACTTACAATTCCACCAAGGGAAATAATAGCTACCTCAGTAGTACCCCCACCAATATCAACCACCATATTACCAGTTGGTTCATGTACTGGTAGACCTGCACCAATAGCGGCAGCCATCGGCTCTTCAATGAGATATGCCTCACGGGCACCTGCATGTGTAGCAGCATCAAGTACTGCCCTTTTTTCTACCTCAGTAACACCTGAAGGCACACAGATTATAATCCTCGGTCTTACCATTCTGGTCCGTTTATGTGCTTTAGTAATAAAATATCTGATCATAGTTTCAGTGACATCAAAATCTGCAATAACACCATCCTTCATCGGTCTCACTGCAACAATAGTTCCCGGCGTTCTTCCTATCATCCTTTTAGCCTCTTCACCAACAGCCAGTACATTTTCTCTATTTTCCTTTAAAGCTACAACTGAGGGCTCTCTAATCAAAATTCCTTTTCCTTTTGCATATACTAAAGTGTTTGCTGTGCCTAGATCAATCCCCAGATCACGTGAAAAAGGTGCACTAATATAATTAAATACCATTATTATTCCCCTTTCTATATCCTAAATAATTCCCTTTTCTCTCATACTAATAAAAATACCATCACCAATAATAATATGGTCTAAAACATCAATTCCTATAATTTTTCCAGCTTTAATTAGTCGCTCAGTAACATTGATATCATCTTTACTCGGCTCTGGAATCCCACTGGGATGATTATGAGCCAGTATGACTGCTGCTGCACTATTTCTTATGGCTTCTTTAAATACTTCACGGGGATGTACTATCGAACTTGTTAAACCTCCTTTACTAATCAAAGGCATCTTGATCAGCTGATTTTTAATATCAAGTAGTACTAATTTAAATACTTCCTGAGTTAAATAGCGGAGCTCTGGCATCAGTAAATAAGCTGCATCTTTTGGTGATTTTATTACCTCTTTTTCTTCACCAGCCAATGTACCCAGCCGCCGACTCAACTCAGCTACTGCTTTAAGCTGAACCGCCTTAGCCAGACCAACACCCTTTATCCCTGTCAATTCATTAATACTTAAATAATTTAAGGATTTTAATCCCCCGAAATAATTTAAGATATCCTGTGATAATTCTACAGCAGTCCTTTTTTTATTGCCAACCCTGATTATTAAGGCCAGTAATTCAGCATCTGACAAACTCTCTGCACCATTCTTTACCAATTTCTCCCGGGGGCGCTCTTCTGCAGGCAGTTCCTTAATGGTAAACCTGTATTCCAGCACACCCATTATTCTTTTCTCCCCTTCCCCCTGTTAACTTAGAACAAAGTGATCTAACGGCCATCCAGACTTAATCAATAATTATTAATTTTTACTTAGGAATATTTCTTACATAAAGTTAACTACTTATCATAAACCAGACAAATATATTTGTCGGTCTTCAAAGCAATAAAGTCTATATCACAGTAATGTCAAACTCCTTTAACATAAGAGCCAGTTTATGAACAGGGAGCCCCATAACAGTAAAATATGAACCATCAATCCTTTCTACAAAAATACTACCCAGGCCCTGTATCCCGTATGAACCTGCTTTATCCATCGGCTCACCTGTTTTCACATAACTAAGTATTTCCTGCTCAGTCATACTGGACATATATACATCTGTTCTGTCATGATCAAGTAGTAATTTATCATCATCAGTTCGATAAAGAGCTATACCGGTATAAACAGCGTGTTTTTCTCCCTGTAATCTATTTAACATAGCACAGGCTTCTTTTTCATCTGCCGGCTTACCTAATACCTCATCATCCAATACTACTACAGTATCAGCAGCAATTACTACTGTATCCTCAACCAGGCTAGCAACCTTGCGCGCCTTATTGGCAGCAAGTTTTTCTACCATTTCAGCAGGTGCTAATCCCTGAAACCTATCCTCATCAATTTTACTAGGAACAATTGTAAAATCAAAACCAAGTCTATTTAATAATTCTCCACGCCTGGGAGAAGCCGAAGCAAGTATTATTTTAGACATGCTCAACCCCCTTTACAAAATACCGATTTAAATAACTTAAAGTATAATATGTAACAAGTCCTACTCCAAGCCCTGTTGGAACCGCCAGTAAAATTAAATATGGCAAATAATAAAATATACCTGGATTAGCAATAATATAATATGCTGTCACTATCTGCCCTAAATTATGGAATACTGCCCCCAGAATACTGATTCCAAGCAGGCTGAACCTCTTTCCCAGATAATAATAAGCGCCATACATAAATAGAAAGCTCAATAAACCACCAGCAATACTTAAATAGAAATTAATTGTCATCAAAGTACCTGCCATTAATGAAGCCAAGATAATCCTCATCATCAAGATAAGAAATCCCCCTTGAAACCCAAAAAGAACTATCCCCATGAGACTAACAATATTAGCTAGCCCAAGTTTTGCACCCGGTACAATAAAGGCCATTGGCAGCATAGCCTCAACAAAATGAAGAATTAAACCAAGTGAAACCAGTAAGCTAATTAAGACTATTTTGCGGGTCCTCTCCATTATAATAACCCTTTCTATAGTTTTAATTATTTATCTTTTAACTATTGTATATTAATTCAAGATAGAATTCTGTTTCCCTTTAGAAATTTTCAAAAAAAAATAGGTAAATTTAGTTATCTAAGATACTACCATGAAACACCATCAAATTCAGGCTCCGCTGCCTCTATCCAGATAGATATTTGATTAGGAACACAGATAATCATTGGGCCAGGCTGATCAATCCAACCCGTTTTTTCACATATTTTCTCCGGATCAGACTCAGGTGCTTCAAACATCCTTACCCTACCCTGAAATGCCTCCACAATACTTGTACCTATCGGACCAGCAATTTCAATCCTTAATGCTTTATCACCATAAGTATCAGACAATGGTATCCTTGCCTGTATTATACCAGAGGACTGTATTACTATTTCTCCATCTATAAGATTATTTCCTTCGGTCGTAAGTCCTATCAAAGGTAATACTATAAAAAAAACACTTCCTAATAATAGTAGTACAATTAATATTTTATCATATAGTGTTAAAAGATTCCATAATTTATCCATTTGCCCTATTCCTTTCCAGAAATAAACCAACTGTTTAGTCTACTTTAATACCACTATTATATTCAGTTCAATTGTAACATCTTTCCTACACAAAGTCTAGTTATCAAAACAGTTAAAAAAACCCGCAGCCTCATCAACTGCGAGTTTACATAATTAAGTAAAACATTATAAAACAGACAAATATATTTACTGGACGACTCTAGAAATTATCCGTAGGCAGGACGTCTTCAAACTCAACCTTAATAGCCCCTTTAACCTTACATACATCATAACAAATCCCACATTTAACACATATTTCCGGATCAATACTGTGCTGCTCTTTTAACTCACCTTCAATTGCTTTAACAGGACATTCCCGGGCACACCTGGTACAGCCCACACAGTTATCAGTTATTTCTATCTCCTTGACCCTTTTTCCTTCAAATTCAATAGCACCTGTTGGGCACTTTTCAGCACACAGACCACAGTTAATACACTTACTGTAGTCAATAACCGCCAGATTATTCTCTATTTTAATTGCCTCTACTGGACAGACTTTAGCACAGATACCACAGCCGATACAGCCAAGTTCACAGATACCACGCACAAGTTTTCCACTGTCATGGGAAGAACACCTGATATGATTCTGACTTGATATAGGTGCCAGGGTTATAATCCCTCTTGGACAGGCTTGCACACATTTACCACATCCAGTACATTTCTCTGGATCAATTACTGGTAGTCCATTCTCACTCATTTCAATGGCATCAAATGGACAAACAGCTGCACATTCTCCCAGACCAAGGCAGCCGTACTGGCAAGATTTTGTACCACTACTTACCATATTAGCAGCACTACAGGTTTTTATACCGCGATATTCTGAGGGCTGCTCAGTTTCCTGCCAACCTCCATTACAGAGAATCTGGGCAAGCTGTTTCTCTCCCGAACCAGCTGTTGCTCCCATAATCTCAGCCACCAGTGCAGCAACTTTATCTCCCCCGACAGGACAGCCATCTACAGCAGCCTCACCATTAACAACCGCTTCTGCAAAGTTACTACAACCAGCATAACCACAAGCACCACAATTAGCGCCAGGTAATACCTCTTCTATTTGGTCTATTCTTTCATCCCTCTCAACATGAAAAGCCCTAGCAGCAAAACCCAGTCCAACTGCTAATAATGCGCCTAAGCCCCCCATACTGAGGAGAGAATTAATATAAATTGATTCCATTTTATCTCACCTCCGAGGTCCGTACATTTTTTTATATATAAACTACATTGAAATCAAGCCGGAAAAACCCATAAAGGCCATGGCCATAATACCTGCAATAAGCAGAGTAATCGGTACACCCTTAAGTACCTCAGGCACATCTGCAAATTCAATAGTCTCCCGCAAACCAGCCATCAGAGAGATAGCTAATGTAAATCCTACCCCAGCACTAAAACCAAAAACAACACTCTCAATAAAATTATAGCCATTTAAGGGAATTAAGAGTGCCAGACCCAGGATAGCACAATTTGTCGTGATCAAAGGCAGAAAAATCCCCAGGGCCTTATAAAGAACAGGACTACTCTTTTTAATAAACATCTCTACAAACTGCACCAGTGAGGCGATTACAATAATAAAAGAAACATATTGTAAAAACTCAAGACCATAGGCTTCCAGGATAAAGGTATTTATTAACCAGGTAGCAGCTCCGGTAATAGTCATCACAAAGGTTGTTGCCATTCCCATACTAAAAGCCGTCTCAACCTGTCTGGATACCCCCAGGAAAGGACAGATACCAAGAAACCTGACCAAGATAAAATTATTAACCAATACAGTACTAACAAAAAGTAGTACAATCTGGGTGAATTGTTCCATTATTCCTTCACCCCTTTTCTAGAAATATAATTCATCAACCCAACCAGTATTCCCAGTGAAATAAAAGCACCAGCTGGAAGGATCATAATAATCATCGGTTCATACCAGCCGCCTTCAGCAGCCAGCTTAAAGATTTGAAAACTAAAGATTGAACCCATACCAAGTAATTCGCGTACAACACCAAGCAGTGTCAGAGCCCAGGTAAAACCAATTCCCATTCCAACTGCATCAGCAATTGAATTTAAGAGTGGATTTCGAGAAGCAAAGGCCTCATTCCTACCTAATATCAGGCAGTTTACCACAATTAGCGGAATAAATAAACTTAAGGAAGCAGCAATCCCCGGAAAAAAGGCCTTGAGAAAATAATCTACAAAGGTAACAAATGTAGCAATTATTAAGATATAACTCGGTATCCTCACATCATTTGGTATTAACTTTTTTATTATGGAAATAACAATCTCAGAGGCCAGTAGAACAAAACTGGTAGCTAGACCCATAGCCAGTCCATTTGTAGCAGTATTGGTTACCGCCAGTGTTGGACACATACCAATCACCAGTCTGAAAATCGGGTTTTCATTCCAGAGCCCATTTTTAAAATCCTTTAATAACTGCATTACATACCACCCCCATAGGCCCGCCTAAGTTCCTGTACAGCCTGCTCAACTATAGTAGTAACCTTATCAGATGAAATAGTCGCCCCTGAAATGGCCTCAACTTCACTTGCTTTCTCTACAGGCCTCTTTACTACCTGATAATCACCAAAGGGTTTATCTGTAAAGTTTTTCAGGAAACCCTCTCCTTCAATATTAGCACCAAGCCCGGGGGTTTCTGAATGTTCCAGTATCCGAATACCATAGATAATACCCTGGGTCGGATTAGCCCCAAGCATTAATTCTATCTCTCCCTGGAAACCTCCACCTGTAAGACTGACAGCAACCTCACCGGCTTTATTACCTTCAAAGAAAGTAACACCATTTTTACTTACTTCAGTATAATCATCTGATTGAGGGAGAACAGCCAGGATAGCCTCTTTTTTTCTTTGAGCTGCATGTTCTGCTATCAATGGTTTAGTCCATTGAAAAACAAAGGCCAGCACTAAAGCAGATATAAGACCCAGAACAGTTAATGTCAAAACTAATTTCTTCATCAGGAAGTCACCTCCCCAAAACTACGCGGCCTGGTATAACGATTAAGGAGGGGAACAGCAGTATTCATCAATAAAATGGAGTATAATACCCCTTCTGGATACCCACCCCAGATACGAATAATTACTACCAGAGTTCCAGCCCCAATACCAAATATCCAGCGGCCCATTTTAGTTATTGGTGAAGTTACCATATCAGTAGCCATGTAAAAGGCCCCTAACACAAGACCACCAGCTAGTACATGAAAAATTGGATCCTGACCAAAAATCATAGATAAAATAAAAACAGAAGCAATCATACCTGCTGGAATCCGCCAGCTGATATATCCTTTATAAATCAAATAAGCGGCACCTAGCAAAAGAGCAAAAGCTGATGTCTCTCCCAGAGAACCACCAATATGACCTATAAAGAGATTCCAATACTCCGTTATCTCTCCTTTACCAGCTAAATTAAGTGGTGTTGCAGTTGAAACAAGATCTACATTTCTTCCAGCTAACTGGCCTATTAACATCTTGACAGAAGAGCTCCCACTATTTATCGGAGCTACCCAGGTCGTCATCTTGACAGTATAGGCTGCCATTAGAAAAGCCCTACCAACCAGAGCAGGGTTAAAAGGATTATAACCTAATCCCCCAAAAACCTGCTTGCCTAAACCAACTGCTACAACACTACCTAAAAAAACCATCCATAAAGGCATAGTAGGGGGAAGTGTTAAAGCCAGTAATATTCCAGTTATAACTGCACTCCCATCATCAATAGTAATCTTTTTATTCCTTACCTTTTGAAAAATAAGTTCTGTTAAAACCGCTCCTATAATACTTACAATAATGATAGCGAGGGCCTGAAGCTTGAAAAAGTATACCGCTGCTATTACAGCAGGTAGAAGAGCCAACACTACCGACCACATAATCTGACTTACAGTAGTTACATCCCTTACATGAGGGGATGATGAAACTACTAATTGCTGATTATTATTCATATTATATTTCATCCCCTTTTATTTTTCCTTGCGTTTCCTGGCTATTACTTCAGCTTTTCCCATTTTAATATACTGCATCAAAGGTCTTTTAGCTGGACAGATAAAAGAACAGGAACCACACTCGATACAGTTAAGAATCTGATATTTCTCTAGCTCCTCAAACATCTCATGTTCAGTGTAATTTGCCAGATTAACAGGCATTAAAAACTGTGGACAGACATCAACACAGCGAGCACACTTAATACAGGGAGCAGGTTCAAAATCTGCTACCTCATCCTCTGGCAAAACCAGTACACCTGAAGTACCCTTTACAGCAGGCAGATCTATTACTGTCTGAGCAAAACCAGTCATCGGTCCCCCCAGAATAACCTTACCAGGTTTACCAACAAAACCACCTGCTTCAGCTATTAATTCACTAACAAGTGTTCCTATCCGATAAATAAGATTTATCGGTTCTTTAATACCCCTGCCAGTAACTGTTACAGAACGCTCAACAAGAGGCATACCCTCTTTGATAGCATCTCTTACAGCCACAGCAGTACTTATGTTGTTAACCACCACACCCACATCAAGGGGCAATCCTCCTGCCGGGACTTCCCGGTCAAGGATGGCTTTAATTAACATCTTTTCACCACCCTGTGGATATTTGGTCGCCAGTACCTTAACCTCTAATCCTTCCTCACTAAGAACTGCTTGCTGCATAACTTCAATTGCTTCAGGCTTGTTTTCTTCAATACCGATGATCCCATTTTTAGCACCAGTAGCTTTCATAAGTGCTTGAAGACCAAATACTATATCACCCGGTCTCTCAATCATCATCCGATGATCAACAGTAAGATACGGCTCACATTCAGCCCCATTTAAAATAATATACTCTACTTCTTTACCATCAGGCACCGCCAGCTTTACATGGGTTGGGAACATAGCCCCTCCCATTCCTACAATCCCGGCCTCACGAACAATATCCTTTATATCCGCAGGGTCTAGTTCTGCCAGCTCTCCCCTTGGTTTTATACCTTCAGCCAGCAGATCTTCTTCATCGGCTTCAATGACAATTGCATCTGCTTTTTTCCCAACAGGTGTCATTACTTTCTTAATCTCCTTAATTACTCCTGACACAGATGCATGAACCGGGGCAGAAACAAAACTATCACTATCACCTATCTTCTGACCCAGGTCAACGTGGTCACCTTTCTTTACAAGAGGTTTACACGGAGCACCAATATGCTGCTGAAGAGGTATCGTTACAATTTCCGGTCGCTTTGCTTTTTTAAAGGGTTTATCCTTACTCAACTGCTTATTATACTCTGGATGAATCCCTTGTTTAAATGTTAATACACCCACTAATCAATTCACCCCTTTGCTTTTACTAAAAATACAAATTTTTCTAGCAACCTTCTGCACTCTAAAATGCTAAACATATTATAACGCATCCGTGGGACAAAAACAACCCGAAAAAAAATTCCCACTATTCAGTGGGTAATAAAGGCATCATAGCCGAGTTTTTTAATTTCTTCTTTAGTTTTTTCTGCTTTCTCTCTATCTGTAGTAGCCCCCAGCTGTACCTTAAATGGTTCCCCTTCAGTTATAACAGCTTGAAAACCCTTACTGGCCAGCTCTTCTTTTAATACTACCGCATTGTTGTAAGAACTAAAGGCCCCAACCTGAACAACAAAGACATCACCACTTAATTGTTGATTAATACTGATAGTTTTTTGATCATTCTTATCTTCGGAAATATACCTTGTTGATGATTCGAGGTCACTATCATTATCATCCTCAACAATAATTTCTTCTTCCACCACTTTATTTTCAGTAAGCTGTGAACTATCATCAGGGGAAGTACCAACAACCAGTTGAATAATCCAGTTCCCCAGTAGATATCCGACAAAAAGGGCAAATAAAGCTAACACAATGACAACAGTTGTAAGAGAAAGACTGTTTCTCCTCTCCATTAACCAATCACTCCCTTCTTCACTACTATTACTATTATGATTATTTGTCTTATTTTATTCCAGTAAGACATCTAACTATTGTTTGATAATAAATATTTCTTAGCTGCCCCAACAGTATATAATGAACCTGTTATACAGAGAAAATCCCCCTCTGATATCTTTAACAGAGCCTGCTTAATAGCAGTCCTAATATCAGGATAAAGCAGATTTGGAATCCCCAGTTCATCAGCAATAGATTTAATCTTTTCTGGGGGGAGTGCCCTTTCATTTCCATTATCAGTAATTATTAATTCAACACTATCAAGCAGCTTAAAAAGCCTAATCATCGCAAATATATCTTTATCCTTTAGAATAGAAAGAACGACTATCTTTTTCCCTAACTCCCCTGTATTACTAAGTAAAAACTCTATAAGACTACTTAAACTTTCTGGATTATGTGCCCCATCAAGCAATACCTGCGGCTTTTTTGAAAACAGCTCTATACGCCCAGGAATAAAAGCAGTTTTCAAGCCAGCTATCAGGTCCTGTTTATCTACCTTAAATTCAGGAGTATTTTCTGCTACAACAGCTACCGCCAGCACAGCATTTCTAAGCTGGTGTTTCCCGGCCAGTTTTATAAAATAATCCCCCTCTAATTCTTTAAACTTCTCTCTATTTTTTCCCTCTTCAAGTCCAGCTGCTTTAAGTCCCAGGCCCCTGTATTTTAAGGTAAAGACCTGACCTTCAAGTCCACTTTCTTTAAGAATGAAAGTAAATAAATTATCAATAGACTTTAAAGTAGCCTTATTATTAACAGATAACTCTCTTATTACTTCAAGGGCATCTTTATTGTTTACAGCAGTAAGAACTGGGCAGTTACTCTTAATTATACCGGCCTTTTCCCTGGCAATTTCTATGATAGAATCACCCAGAATAGCTGTGTGTTCCAGACTAATGCTAGTAATAACACTTAAAAGAGGTTTTTTGATTACATTAGTAGCATCAAGTCTGCCGCCCAGACCTACTTCAAGCATCACAAGATCAACACCCTTACGATAAAAATAAAGAAAGGCAATTACCGTAACAATCTCAAAGTAAGAAGGGCGACCATAGGGTGTAGTAGAAAGCCACTTCACAGCTGCCTTTATCTCAGCAACTATCTCGGCAAGTTCAGTAGTAGTAATTAACTCTTTATTAACCCTGATCCTTTCATTGAATTCCAAAAGATGTGGTGAGGTATAAGCACCCACTCTATAGCCAGCAGAATAGTAAATAGACTCCAGAAAGGCAATTGTTGAACCCTTCCCATTACTCCCGGCAACATGTATAATTTTAAGCTTAGATTCCGGGTGACCGAAATAAGCTAACAACTGCTCTATTCTCTCTAAACCAGGTTTATAACCATCCTTACTGCCAAATTTAGCAAAAGAATTAATGTATCTATAGGGATTATCCTGTGAATTTCTCTTATCCAAACTATATATCCCCCTGTCATTCTTTAATTTTTATACTTGAAAATGATTGTACTATTTTATAAAATTCTTCTTACACAAAGTCAACATGTTATCATAATACAGACAAATATATTTGTTGGACGACTCTAGAAATTGTCTGGAGGCATGGACGCCGAAAGACAATTTCTCGACAGTAAGCGGAGGCAGGACGCCGGAGCTACGACAAGGGAAGCAAATATATTTGTCGGTCTTTAGAATTTTATCCATAATCTTAAAATACATATCTGCTTTAATCATTGTAAAGAAGCATAACTTTGAAAAAGAAAGGATTTTAAATATGAACATACTTGAGCTATCACTTCTCTCTCTCTGTACTGCCCAGACCCTAAAAATTTTTACAAAATACCCTTTTGACATTACCCGCATCCTGGGGTCAGGTGGTATGCCCAGTTCACATTCATCTTTTGTCTCAACACTAGCAACCTTAATCGGTTTAAAATATGGATTTACATCTGACCTATTTGCTGTAGTAAGCGTCTTTTCCTTAATAATCATCTATGATGCTGGTGGTGTTAGACGGGCTGTTGGCGAACAGGCCAATCTCCTAAACCACCTCTTAAAACACCTTGACCCTTTACAGCTAAAACACGGTTTTGATAAAGAGTTAATCAAAAAAGACCTTAAGGAATTAGTAGGTCATACCCCTTTTGAAGTACTAGCTGGTAGTCTCTTGGGGGTAAGCATCGCTCTCCTTTATCACAGTCTATAAACATTTATTTAACCCTTATAACCAAGCCTTTTACCAAAACTAAGTTCAATTTTATCTCCTTCAACAACCTGTTCTTCCAGGCCGGCTTCTTTTCCATTAATTGTTAAGCTATAGTTTTCATTAAAAGGAGTAATTTTATAACTAATAAAGTCAAACACCTTATTAATAGTAAGCGGGGAAAGGCTATATTTTATTTCATCCCCATCTTTTATACGGTATTCTTTATCAACTATTTTTTTATTGCAATATATCTTATTACTGGTGGGTATTTCTAAGCGACTGCCATTAAACTCTATCCTAATAGAATCCTTAAGCTCACTATTTAATAGCTTATTTATTGTCAAGTCTTTATTACTACTCTCGATTATCTCAAGCCCCTTACATTCCTCTACAGGTAGATCAAGATCAAGTGGGAGACCATCAGAAAGCACTAGTATCCCTTCAGCAGGATAATAATAATCCCTTCCATTAACTTTATAGCTAATATATTCATTTCTTAATAGAGTTGGGTCTTTTTTATAAAATGAAGCTACTACATCCCTGACTGTTTCAAGCTGATAATATTTAATCTCTGCACCATCCTCAAGTACTGCATCCTCAGTAACCTGCAGACCATTCTGGTAAATAAATGCATCCAGATTAACTCTTTCTCCATTGATCAAAATTTGAACAGAGCTAAGCTCAGGCAAGACATCACTAATTACTCCCCGGGCATCATGCCCCTCTTCACCAGGTTCAAAGACAATCTTATCCCTGGAGGAAATAATCCTTTCCAGGTCCTCAACCTCACTGCCATTTAGTAAAACCTTGCCAGGAGTACCCAGTGAACCCTTGATTGTCTTTAACTCACCATTGACAGTACATGTTAAACCCATACCTGGAATACCCCGCAGTTTCCGAAAATCAATTTCAGCAGCCAGCAGGGCATCAGCCACAGTAGGCCGATCAAGGGTCAAAAGTTGATAATTTACCCCATTAACCTCAATATTAAGAAATGACGTTTTTCTCTTATCTTTATGTGAAGAAATAGCAATACCAATAGGTGTATTGACCTGAGATTTACTAACAGCATCTACTGAGCCGGCTATATTTTTTATATCACTATAGTCCTTAACCCCTACTCGTTCTGCTGGTAATCCAAGCACACTGGCTATCTCCTCCAGGAGACCAGGAGTCAAACTCCCACCACCTACACACATAACTGCCTGAGGCTCCTTTTTATTCTGCATCAGGATTGACTCAGCTATCTGTGAAGCAAGGCTCTGAACTACAGGCCTGATAGATTCTACAGCTTCCTCAGCAGGAATAGTAATCTCCTGACTCAAAATATTCCTGACAGTCATCTCCCCTCCCTGAATCAAAGAACGTTTAAGTTTCTCACCTGTATTATAATCAAGGAGGTAGTGTTCAGCCAGAGACTCTGTAATCTCATCTCCAGCTACTGGTACCATGGCATAGGCTATCATGGAACCCCCCTTAGTTATTGCTATATCTGAGGTTCCTGCCCCTATATCAACCAGGGCCAGATTGAAGTTATACATGTCTTTTGGTATCACAACACTGGACACAGCAATCGGCTCCAGTGTTAAATAATCAACCTCCAGGTCAGCCTCACTGACCACAGTTAAGAGTGAATCAACAACAATCCTCGGTAGAAAAGTAGCTATAATCTTCGCTTCAATCTTATGGCCCCGTTGACCCTCTAAACTCCCTATATTCATACCATCAAGAATATATTCCCTGACACTATAAGCAACAAAATGATAATCCCGGGCAAGATCCCCGGCATTACCTGAGGAAGCTAGTTGTGTCTGCGCTTTTTGAACAGCACTAAACTCCAGGGCCTGAACATCTTCAGCTGTAATAGTTTTCTTGCCATCAAACTCAACAATATTATCATAATCTACTGTCCTGAGTGCCCTACCAGCAGCTGCAATCGCCACTCTTTCTAAGATAATACCCAGTCTCTCTTCTAATCTTTCTTTAACTAACTTTACCTGTCTAGCAACCTGATTAACATTATGTATCTGACCATCAAGCATAGCCCTTTCCTCATGCTCCACTACCTCTGAATCAATAATCCTGTAAAGATCATCTCTATATTCAATAACTAGTCCAATTACAGTTCTGGTCCCTATATCAAGTGTAAAAACAATATCTTTTCCCTGTTTCACCATAGACCCCTCCTGTAAAAAAAAGCTGTTATTACATTATTCGACTTTGGTATAAAATATCCTTCCCTAGATCACTTAAAAAAAGGAAGATTAAAAAAACACTACTTTTTGTCCAAAAAAGTAGTGTTTTTAGTTCTATTCATATTCATTTATGAATATATTTATAGTAAGACAAGATCTGTTTAAAGGAGGTGATAGACATAAAATGCAAACAACAAAGGGGGGATAAGATATGTTTAAAGAACCTCAAACACCAACTGATAAAGTCCTCACCGGTATGCTAATAATCTGTGTCTTTATACTCACTCTAACTGATAAAGATATCGAGGCCTTTATATTGGGAGTCTCTATAGGCCTCAGGGTGATCTTTAAATAGATCACCTCTTTTTTTACACGCTAATAAATACATATGTAATTAATAAGAAAAAAATGCTTATTATTTAATTTTTTTAAATATCAAAAATAAGATATTAAAAACCCCCTTATTGCTTATGTTATATAAACCATTAAGGGGGTTAATATTTAATTTGTGCAGATAATTTTTATTTAAGTTTTTTTAAAACATCTTCAGCAATCTTTTCAGCCTTAAACCCAAATTCATCTGCTACTTCCTGACCTGGACCGCTTTCACCATAGGTTTCCATAGAAACCACATGATAATTCTCTCCCAGTAGGCGGAACCAGCCACTGCTAACACCAGCTTCAAGTACAACCCTAAAGGCATCCCTATTGCCAAGAACTTTATCAATATAGTCTTTACCCTGACTAATAAATTCCTTGCGGTCAGGAACAGAGACTACACGTACAGCTTTACCCTTTTCATTAATAAGCTCAGCAGTATCACAAGCTAAAGATACCTCACTACCACTTGCCATTAATACCACATCTAAACTATTACCCTCTTCCTTTTTAACTACATAAGCACCTCTAGAAATAGCAGCAAATCCATCAGCTTTATCAAGATGAGGCAGTCCCTGTCTGGTTAAAATGAGTGCTGTTGGCCCATCTTTCCTTTCCATAGCAGTAAGCCAGGCAGACTTGGTCTCTTCCTCATCAGCCGGACGAATTACCTTCAAGTTAGGAATAACACGTAGTGATTCTACATGTTCTATCGGTTGATGGGTAGGACCGTCTTCCCCCACAAATATCGAATCATGTGTAAAGACATAAATTACAGGTTGTTTCATTAAAGCAGCTAGTCTAATGGCAGGTTTCATATAATCAGAAAAAACCAGAAATGTTGAACAGAAAGGACGCAGCCCCTTATGGAGTGAAATGCCATTGACTATCGCACCCATGCCATGTTCCCTGACACCAAAACGGAAATTACGTCCAGCAAAATTGTCACACTGAACCTCATCATATTTATCAAGATATGTCTTATTAGAAGGAGCCAGGTCAGCTGAACCACCAACAAGGTAGTCAACTTGATCAGCTATCTCACATAAAACACTACCTGATGAGCTCCTGGAGGCTACTGGTGCCTCTATTTTCATATCCATAACTACATCTTTAAGCTCTGCCGGGAGTTCCCGTTTAATACCCCTATCCCACTGTTTCTTAAGTTCAGGGTTTTCCTCTGCCCAGCTCTCAAAGGTCTTTTCCCATTCCTGCCTTAGTTTCTTTAAATTAGTTTTATGTTCTTCAAAATAATCCCTTACCTCCTGACTGACATAGAATTTCTTATCAACAGGCAGGCCAATTTTTTCTTTAAGACCCCTGATTTCTTCTTCACCAAGTGGGGCACCATGTGCTGCTGCAGTACCCTCTTTAGTTGGGGCGCCAAAGGCTATCTTTGTCCTGGCAATAATTAAACTTGGTTTATCACTTATCTCCTTGCTTTCTTTAACCGCTTCACGTAGTGCTGAAATATCATGACCATCAACCCCATCAATAACATGCCAGCCGTAGGCTTTAAACCTTGCTCCGACATCCTCGGTAAAGGTTATATCTGTATTACCACCAATCGAGATATCATTATCATCATAAAAGGCAATTAATTTACCCAGCCCCAGGTGGCCAGCCAGAGAAGCTGCTTCTGAAACGACCCCTTCCATCATTCCACCATCACCAAGCAGGGTATATGTATAATGATCAACTATCTCATATTTTGCTGTATTAAACCTGGCCGCTAACATCCTCTCTGCTAGAGCCATTCCTACAGCATTAGCAAAACCCTGTCCCAATGGTCCAGTTGTTGTCTCTACCCCGGGGGTATAACCATATTCCGGGTGTCCAGGGGTTTTAGAATGTAACTGCCTGAATTCCTTCAAGTCATCAAGACTAAGACCAAAACCTGCCAGGTGTAAAACAGAATACATCAACATTGAACCATGACCTGCCGAAAGAACAAATCTATCCCTATCAGGCCATTCAGGATTAGAAGAATCATATTTTAGTTCTTCCCCATAAAGCAGGGCACCTATCTCTGCACAACCTATCGGTAGACCGGGGTGGCCTGAATTAGCTTCTTCAACAGCATCGGCAGACAAGCCCCTTATCGTTTTTGCAACATCTCCTAACACATTAATACCTCCTCTAAATAATTGACTATCATATTTCTCCACCAATATTTTATATCTTTCTAAATCATTTGTCCAGTAAGGCCAACATTTTAAATCACTTTATTAAATCATTTTAAAAAAGTAAGAGTTACAGATTCTCTCAATTTAACTTTATAATTACTAATTTTTCCTTCTAATTTATTAATCATTGCAGACCCCTAAAGAGGGATTTAACACCTTTAATACTGCTACCCGCCATTTATCATAATCAATGACAGGACTATAACCTTCATCAGTATATTCTTTTATCTCTAACAGATTACTATTAATCCCCATATAAAATCATCCTCTCGTATTATTAATAGCTATCCCAGTTTAACAATAATTATATTTTCATCCGATATCTGTAAATCTCCTTTATCAATTACTACATAACTACCCGTCTCATGTGGAGTAATCTCTCTTCCATTCATAGTAACTTTTTTTATTTCATATTCTCCACAGTCCAACTTATTAGTATTAATATATTCGACCTTTAGTTTATTACCAGCAAAATTAATATTAATACTAGCTTTACCATCTTGATCAAATTGTTCTTTTTGTAGTTTAGGTTCAATTTTTAAGCTTCCTAAAAAACCCTTTATCCCAAATACCTCTGTAACCATTGTCAAAAGCAGCCAGCTGGCAGAACCGGTTAGATAGGTATACATTCCCCTACCGCGGGAATTAATATATTCGGGAATACCAGGATAAATCCTGCTTTTTTCAAAATCTAGACAGTGTTGATAAATTGTATTCCATACTTTATAGCCCTCTTTAACGAAATCACGTTGATAAAGAGCCTTAGCATACATTACAGACATATGGCTAAACATAGCACCATTTTCTTTGTGTCCATAGGCAAATTCAAAACAACGACCAAGTTGAAGTTCCTTATCTTTAAACTCTGTATTAAGCCTATAACCCCCTACTTTCTTATCAAACAAATACTTATCAGCAGCTAACGTTATTTTTTCAATCTGTTTTTCAGTAGCAATATCAAACATAGTAGAAAACACTTGACCGGTTAAAGTCATTCTTGTTTCTACTGGTCCAACACCATCTACTCTCTGACCATTGTTATCATAATAACCATTAAACCATTCATAGCCATTTTTATCACCTATCCATTCTTCTTTTCTGAAATGTTCTACCACCCATTCTGCCTTACATTTTATATCTTTTATAAGTTCATTAATAGGTATACTAAGCATATTACCTGATATATTATGTTTACAGCTATTAAAATACTTTGCCAGAGTCTTATTTTTTTCTTCGACATTACCATAATTTAGACTATCATTAAGAGAATCCAATAGAACATTTATCTCTTCTAATAATTCTACTTCAGTAATGCCTTCCTGATCTCTTAATTTCTCTAGCAATCTAACTATTTCAAGTAGATTACCAGCATAAAAAGCTGTAAATGCTACACTCTCTCCTTTTTCTGATGCCATATCAAGACCATCATTCCAATCAGCATCTTCTAGTCTGAGATTATTATTTTCACCAACATTAAAAAATGCAGTTAAATTCTCTAATAATATGTGTTCAAGAATACTCCCCTGATAAATTTTGCCCTCTTTTGTTTTTAACTTATTACCCATATCTATATTCCAGTATTCATCTCTCTCTCTAGCAAAAGATATTATCCCATCTTTAAAATAAGTTTGTTTTTCTAATAAAAACCTCAAGTTACCTGTCATATTAATATAAAGGCTGGTAGTCTGTAAAGGCCAGGCCCCATGGTCTATCCATAACCTGCTAATATTATTACGGTCAGCAATAAATTCACCAGGCTCATTACCGATAATAGTGGCATTACTACCATCAATTCTAACACCAGCAAAATTATTATATAGAAGGTCATGGACATTTTCATCATCCATTAATAATAAAGCAAGACAATCCTGCCAGAGATCTCGCCACCCCCTACCTCCTCGACCATAATCATGATATGGTAAAAATGAACAGCCATAAATTCTACGTAAGATAGGTTGCAAGGTAACCCATTTCATCCAGTTATCAAAATTATGGTCTCCAGTATAAAAAGTTAATTGATTTAATTTTGACTGCCAGTATTCCTTGTTCTCAGCTAATTTTCTATCAAAACTCTTTTTTGAACAATATTTTTCAATATATTTATCCATATTGTTTCCAGTTTGATCAATGGCCATAACAATAATATAAGAAATAAAATCTCCAGGTTCTAATTCTTCTTCTTTAAATCTAAGAGCTCCCATACTTTCATAGCCATCATATTCAAACCCTGACTTAACATAATCTGAATTACCTTCGACAATAGTACGGGGCCAATCAAGAGTACCCCCTTCCCCTATGAAATCCTGTAAAACAGGGCAGAATCCTATGGGATTTGAATTATCAGGCCCACTGCCCAAAACAGCATAGGAAGTATAATTTCTCTTGTGACCTCTCTCATCAAAGGACAAAGTAGGTTTTACTATAACCCCATAATTATTGGTTTTAATATGATTTAAGAGTGAAGTTACATGACGATGATCTCTTAGATTATCCGCAGAACGTCCAAAAATAGGAATAGCCGCTGTTGCAGTTAATTCGATTTTTTCTTTACCTATATTGAAAATAGTAACTTTCATTAACTCAAGTTGATCATCATCTACTGGTACAAAATTTGTTATTTCTGACCTTATATTAATTTGACGATTTTCTCGTATTACTTTATGCCATAAAAACCCGGCCTCTAATTCTACAGTTTCATCACTCTTTTTACTATATTTAGAAGATATTTGTCGGGCTGAATTACCAGTTGCTGACCAGGGCCCATATCCTTTTATATTAAGCCAGAAGTTCCGATTTGAACGATTATTATGTAAATCTTCGGCAGAAACAGGCTGGAGTAAGAAACTATTCTGCCCGGTTTTAATATCTCCATTCAAAGAAGGAGTTACTGCAGACATCATTCCACTCTCATTGGCTAATGGAAAATATAAACAACTTATTTCATCTGCTTGTTTTAAATTAAATGTTCCATTATTATCAGTAAACATCCAAGTCATTTGTTACATCCTTTCTTATATTAAATTTGTCATATATTTATACAATTCATTCTAATTCCGTGATTTTAATACTGCCCTATTATAAGTTAAGGGAATATCCCTATACAATAGGGAAACTCCCTTAGTAAGAACAAATACTCTGCTTTATTCTACTAACCCTTAGTAGCACCTGCTGTCAATCCAGAGATAAATCTTTTTGAAGCCAGGATAAAGACTATAACAATAGGCAATACTCCCAAGGCTGTCCCCATCATTGTTGCCCCCCAAGGAGTCTCAAAATTACCATTTAGTTTTGATAAAGCAACTGATATGGTATATTTACTTTTTTCCTGAAGTACCAATAAAGGCCCCATAAAATTGTTCCAGGCTCCCAGATAAGTAAGAATACTTAATGTAGCAAGTCCAGGTTTACTTAAAGGTAAAGCAATTTTATAATATATTTTAAACTCTCCAGCACCATCAATTCGAGCTGCATCAATTATTTCATTGGGGATATCTTCCATAAACTGCCTCATTAAAAATATTCCAAAGGCATTGGCAGCACCAGGGATAATAAGCGGCTTAAAGCTATTTATCCAGCCAAAATATCTCATCATGATAAACCAGGGAATAATTGATAACAAACTAGGAATCATCATACTTGCCAACATTAGAAAAAATAGTTTTTCCTTCCCCTTAAAGTTATATTTAGCAAAACCATATCCCCCTAAAGAACAGAAAAATAAAACCAGCAGGGTCGCCAGGGAAGACACAATAATAGAATTAAATATATTCTGGAAGAAAGGTAATTTTTCTAATAAAATCTGGAGATTATCCCAGGATGAGCCACCAAACCAGAGTGGAGGTGGAAAATTAAAGATTTCTTCCCTACTCCGGGTAGCTAGCACTAACATGTAGTAAAATGGAAAAAAAGTAATTCCAACTCCAAAACTTAAAAATAAGTAAAGTATTGTTTTATTAAACTTCTCCATCCAACTTCTTTTGTTCTTTTCTGTATCAACAATAACTGTTTTCAAATTTGTTTTTGACTTCATACTAACCCCCTACCTTTTTTGGAATATTTTGCTGTTAATTAATGATAAAATTATAATGAATACACAAAGAATATAAGCCATAGCACTACCGACCCCGAACATATTCCAGTTAAAACCAGTTCGATAAAGATATAAAGCTGTTGTAAGACCAGCCCGTCCACTACCACCCGTCCTATCAGGTGTCAAAATGAATGGCTGCTCAAAGAGCTGAAGATTACCAATAATAGATAAGGTTACTCCGAAGAGGATAACCGGTCTCAACATTGGTAGAATAATCTTAAAAAAGACCTGCCTCATATTGGCCCCATCCACTTTTGCTGCTTCATATAAACTTTCAGGTATATTCTGTAAACCAGCATAATAAATAATCATATTCCAGCCGGTAAACTGCCAGGTTACTAATAAGGCAATTGATGGTTTTATCCACGCTGCTTCACCTAACCACCTAATAGGTAGTTTTAAGTTGATAATATTAAACATTGCCCCTATAAGGGAAAACTTTTCCATATATTTTAAAATTGCATTTAATATCCCAAAATGTTCACCATATAACATTCCAAATACCATAGATACAGCTACCGAGGAAGTGATATAAGGCAAAAAATAGGAAGACCTAAAAAGATTCTTTAATTTTACCAAATTAGAATTTAAAATAAATGCCAGAAATAAAGCAATAATATGTTGTGGAATCGTAGTTAAAATAAAAATAACTAAACTATTCCAGACTGATTGCCAGAACCAGGGATCTGTTAAAACAAAGATATAATTTTCAAAACCAACAAATTCTTTAGGACTAATCCCATCCCAGATATGAAAACTCAAGAAAAAGGAATAAATAATAGGAAAAGCACCAAAGATAAAGAAAAGTATATAAAATGGGGAAATAAAAACATATGGTGCTGCTTTTTTGCTCAATCTCATGTTAATCCTCCTTATTTGAGGGGGGAGAGAACCCCACCCCCCATATATTCTATTACCTTCTAGCCCTTCTTTCGATCTGAGCTTTAGCTTCTTTTAATGCCTGTACTGGATCAACATCGTTTTCAAGAACCTCTGTTAAAGCCGCTCTAACAATTTCTTCTGCAATGACATCATATTTATTTGTTACAACATTAGGTATTTTCTGGGCAGCTTCCAGCCAGAGCAAACGGGCTTTCTGACCTGCAAAAAATTCCATTTCTTCCTCAAAAATAGGATCATCAAAAGCAGGCATCCAGGAGGGGAAGATATTGGAGGCCTTAAACTGAGCTATCTGAGTATCTTTTCTGGTAGCAACAAATTTGATGAATTCCCAGGCTTCCTCTTTATGTTTAGCCTTTTCTGGAATTGCCAGGAAGGATCCACCCCAATTTACGTACATTTCATCGGGAAGATTGCTTACACCCCAGTTCCCGGCTGTATCTGTAGCAATCCAGTTACGGATGTGACCACCTAACCAGGCCCCGCAAGGCTGAATTAAAACTGTACCATTTTTAAAGGTAGAATACCACTCATTAGTCCAGGCACCAATTCTGGCATCCAGACCTTTCTCTCTAACCATTTTAGCTGCTCTAAAAGCCTTTATGAATCTTGCTGAATCAACAATAGATTTTCCATTTTCATTAAAGTATAGTTCTTTACCACTTCTAGCAATCATAAAGAAAATATCAGTAGCATCAGCTAATAACCAGCGGTCATTAACACCATCACCATCTAAGTCTTTAGCAAATTTCAAACCAGCAACAAGCCAATCTTCTAGAGTTTTCATATCCTCTATTTTATATCCCAGATCAGCCAGAATATCACGCCGGTAATAAATAGTTCCTGGAGCTATATCACTCGGAAAAGCAATTAAGCGACCATCATTTGTAGTCCCCTGAGACCATTTATATGAAACTATATTATCCTTAAATTGGCCAGCATTATATGGTTCCTCTAAAAGGTTGACAAATCCACCATTGGCAACAAAGTTAGCAATATAAGCAATTTCAATAGTTGTTACATCAGGAACTTCAGCCCCTGCAGCAATTTGAGTAAGTAGTGTTTTATGATGGTCAGCAAAACCATTAGTTACCAGCTCTACCTCAATATCAGGATACTCAGCATGGAACTGGTCTAAAATATCTTCAAATCCAGAATCCTGATCAGGATAACACGCTACCTTAATAGTAGTTTTAGCAGCCACCGCCAAAGTAAAAATACCAACTAACAAGACAATCATCAGACTTACAACTAATAATTTTCTCATTATACTTCCTCCTTCATAATTTGAATTTTTTTAATCTCTTTAATTATTGGTGAAATATAGCTTTATAAGTCACCACCTTTCTCATTTGAGTATTAAAACTATATTAATAGCTGAAAATTCACTATTTACCCTTCACTTAAATAAATATCTATCCTCTCTAATTCACCATTTCTCAACATCTCAGCACATGGTGTTTTTAAGCTAGAATTCTCAGCTATTATAATCTCTCCCTTCTTAGTTAAAATTCTATATGAGTTAATTTTGCAATTATCAAAGGTATTAATTTTATCAGGATTATGATAGACAAGGAGAGTATTTCCCAGAAATAATGATGTAAAACAATTCTTAGGGATTAAAAAATTACATTTCTTCTCATTAATATTTAAAGTAATCCTCTTTTCTTCTTTAGTAAAAAATTCTGTTTTAAGAATAGCTTTAGGTTCAAAAACTAATTTTTCATTTTCATACCGAAATGGTTTAATACCTACAGCTATAATAGTCCAGATTTCCAAAAATTCAGCAGTTGAACCACTTAATCTTGCAATATACCCTCTTCCATGATTTTTTTCATCAGGATTGGAGCTGCTCATAATGAATGAACTGTTTTCTAATATACTCCGTCCATATATTTCAGGGTCTTGAAAAGCTATTAAACAATCATCTAATGCTTGAAAAAACTCATCATATAATTGATTTTTGATTAATTCTAATAAATACTTATATTCCATATGAAGCCAAATTGAGCCGTTCTCCAGCCAACCTGGTGTAAATGCTCGAGCCCTTCCTATATCATCAGGCATAGCAGATAAATCTCCATTTAATCTGTACATCTTTAACTTTCTATCAAAAAGTTCACTATGTTTGACTTTCTCATGTAATTCTTTTACTGCATCATATTTAAGGACCTTCATGGCCCTTACCTGACCTTCCAGAAAAGGTGGTAATATTACTTGCTCAAATTTACTTACTCTAATAAATGGATAACCCCCTTTTGAAAATTGATCAGTCTTCTTATATTCAATTGGTATATAGTAATAATATGTTGAATAAATACCGTAATCGGTTACGGAAGCACATTTAATAGAATAATGTAACTTTTTCGAAATAGCCTCCAGGTATTCAATCAAATTTTTCACTAAAATCTCCTGTTCATTCCCTTTGAAACCATAAAACACTTTCTCTCTATATTTCTCTCTTAAACTACTTGCTTTGTACCAGTAGTTAAAATTATCTTTATTATCCAGCCAGATATTAACTAAATTATTCAGCCCTGTAAAGAATTCATAAATTTCTAATGGTAATAAAACCTTATAATCATCATTAACAGTAACCAATATTTCTAGTAAATAATCCACCAATCTCTTTAATTCGAGAGTCTCAGGGGTAGAAGAACCAAATATACCGGGCAACCCATTAAGAGCATCATACCACCCTGGTTTATTAGCTTCCATTTCTATGCCAATACCACATGGATCTAAGGTGGACATCTTATTAGTTACTAATGATAGTAATTTGACCAGTAAAGTTGTATTATATACCTTTCCTTTACCATATTCATTTCGTAGTTGATATGGCTTTTCTTTCCTCGAATTTATCAACTTTCTTTTTTCCTCAACTTCTACTATTGCATCCAGTTGGCGAGGACCAAGGTCTGTCAAAACATATTTATCACTACGAGGCTTTACCTTCATATAGCTATCATAAAAATAATAAGAATCATCATTAAAAAAGAGCTCATTAGATTTTTCCGGATAGATAGCCAGATAATTTTCTATTAAATCCAACAAATATGTCCAATGGTCTATCCAGTAACCTTCACCAAATTCTGCTTCAATTGTTGAATATGACAAGGTTATAACAGTTTCAATAAACTGGTCAAGTCCTATATTTAACTTAATGTTATAGTCATTTATAAATGAGGTTAACTCACCTGGTGTAAAAGATTTTTTTAATCTTTCATGAAGCAGGTCTTGATAATCATCACTTACAAGTCCTATTACTTCTTCTCTAGCCTTTTGAGTCAAATAATATTTCTTTCCTTTAATAACAAGAGGATTATAGCCATCAGCCTGAATAAGATTAGCAAATGTCTTGATATTATGATCCTTAACCTGTGGATTAAAGAAATTATCAGAACGCCTATTTTGATTTATATCCCTATAGTTACCATTCCCCTGTGAGTAATATGATGCTTCCAGGTGAAAAAAATTATAATCCCTCTCTAGATCTCCATGTTTACGGGAATAAATGTGATTAATCTTCCCACCTTGACCTATATTTATAGGAAAACCTCCCCGTAAGAGATTATCAAGATAGGTTTGACAGCAATAATAATCAAATTCCGGGATATTACTTTTAGTAAAGATATTATCTGTAAGCTTATGATGTATAATCTCACTTTCCTTTTCTTTTCTAACTAAATAATCACCCTGGGTTATTAGTTCCTTAATCTCTATCAATCTATTTTCATTTGCCACATGACCAAATAATGAATTTAATGTAGTAGTTAAACCACCTTCTATTTTAACCTTATAAGCAGACATAGCAGAAGGAAAACGATTTTCGGTCATTTGTTCTCCTTGATAATCTGACAATTCTTTATCTATAAAATTTATTGGTATTTGAAAACTCGTATCCTCTCCAAAAATAACCTCGGGATCTACTAAAGGAGTTAGTATATTATTCTTATCGGTATAAAATAAACAAAAGTGACCTTTCACTATTTTGTGAACTTCTGGAGAATCAGCAGTAGTTGCTTTCACACGATAAAGAGGTATTTTGTTCTCAAGATTATAAACCCTACACCAGGCGGCCATTGTCTGACTAACCTCTTTCAAAGCAGTATTTGATAAGCCATAAGGAATTACTTCCGGTAATCCATCAAGTATTTCTACTTCTCTCTCCTGCATGGCTAGATTTTTCAAAGAAATTCTTCTGATAAGAGAGCCAAAGTTTTCATTTGGCAGAATAAAATATTTAATTTTAATTGCAAGCTGGTATTCGTTATCTATTTCTTCAATAGTTAAACAATGTGGTGCTATAATCATCTTATTATTAATTTTCTGATTAATCTTGGTAAAGGGTTCATATATTTTGACATTACCATAATTATCTTTAAACTTTATAAATGTTCTAAACCCCTTATATGTAACAGATTGATATGATTTATTAGCTGGTAAGAATTCTAAAATAGCATTGTCTTTATTTTCAATTCCAAAACTGGCAACCCCTTGTCCTCTATTTACATAGAAAGCCCAGATTGGTATTCCAAATTTACCTGCTATCCCGGGTAAAAAGCTGGAAAAAGTACGTTGCTTTTGGTAATTTTCAATTATAAAATTACCAGACTCATCTATTTTCATTCTTATACTCCTCTCAACATATTATTTCTTAGGCAAATAATAAAATAAAATTTCATACTATTCATATAACTGTAATCGGTTTCGGTAGTGGTTCTAAATTATTTTATTTTTTTACATGAATCTCTTTCAATTAGATTAACTGGCAAAATAATTGGAGAATTACCTGCATTAGGACTTTCAATCATGTTTATTAGTAAACTAGCAATAGAACTACCCATCTTCTCTTTGTTCTGGGCAACTGTGGTTAAAGCTGGCCTTACATACCTACTTGCCTCTATATCATCAAAACCAATTAATGAAAAGTCATCAGGCACTTTAAATCCCGCCTCTTCTATAGCCCGCATAGCACCAATAGCCATCCCGTCACTCTGACAAAAAACCCCAGTAGGAAGTTCTTTTAAATTTAACATCTCTCTCATAGCCTGATAACCACCTTCTTCAGAGTAATTACCATCAAAAATCCATTCAGAATTATAGATTAAATTCAATTCTTTTAGTGCCTGTTGATAACCCAGAAACCTCTCCTGACTGGTTTTTGTTGTACTAAAACCAGCGAGCATACCAATCTTTCTATGGCCTAATTGATAGAGGTAATTGATTGCTTTTTTAGCACCTGATATATTATCAGATATAACATATGAGGCATTTTTCCCAATAATATCTATATCAACAAAAACTGCAGGTATTTTTGAAGCTAACAGTTTATTTAAGTTAGGGTCATTTCTTAAAACACCCATCATAGCTACTCCATCTACATGACGGTCCTGACATTTATCTAAATAACTAAAATTTTCACCCCAATGTCTATTAGTAAAATAAACTATATCATATCCTTTTTCACCAAGAGATTTTTCCATACCATAGATAACCTCACGAAAAAACGGATGGTGTAAACCCGTATTAAAATGATCTGTAAAAAAAATTCCTATAGTATTAGATTTACTGGTAGATAAACTTCTGGCCACAGTATTAGGTCTATAATTATTTTCTTGAATTATTCTAATTATTTTTTTTCTTGTTTTATCACTAACATCAGGATAGTTATTAAGTACTCTCGAGACTGTAGTAGTTGAAACATTAGCCTGTCTGGCAATATCTTTTATAGTGGCCATTGTATACCCCCAATTATTAATCATTTCATATATCATCATAAATTATTATAAGCAAGGCGTTTCGAAACCGGTTACAATACTATATATTCTATACTAAATCAAATATTCCTTTTTTTATTAAAATTTTTATTATTTTTTATCTCCCTACAAGCCCTTTATTTTCATTGTTTTAGATCTTTCAAAAAAATATTTAAAGAATCTTTGAGCATTTTAAATCATTTTTACAGCTGTTTTTTATAATTAATGGAAAGTAAGGGTTGTTATTGTGTATAATACAATTAAGGGATTCTAAAGGGGGTTATAATTTGAACTACCTATCCTTACTAATCGAACTAATCAGCGGCAGTTTTACTGGTTATACCACCAATAGTATTGCCATTAAAATGCTTTTTAAAAAATACGGCCCTTTGGGGGGCGTAATTATTAAAACCAAAGAAGACTTTATAAAGAACATCAGTAAACTTGTGGAAGAAGAGATAATTAATAGTAACACCCTCAGTAATGAACTTAATAAAAAAGAATTTAAAATGGTCTTAAATCACATTATAGATGATTTATTAGATAATACCCTTTATCAAGCTTTCGCTAAACTTAAAGTAAAGGACATTCCCGCTTCTTTAGAAACAATAAATAATATAGCCAGCTGCCTGGAAAACTCCACCCAGCAGATAGCTACTTTGCTCTATCCTATAACAAAAACACTTACCCTGGAAGAGCTGATCAGTCCAGAACATTTTAGATATATCATAGATAATCTAAGTAAAAATATAATTCCTATAATCGAAAACAAAGAAATTACAGAAACACTTTTACTGAGGTTATATAGTGAACATAGGGCATGTAAAATAGAAGACTTCCTAGCACAGCAATCCTTTGATAGTATAACAAGAAGGCTCATTTCAGCAGCTAATAACTCTTTTATCCAAACAGGAAAAAATAACAGGAATGAAATATTAAAATCCCTACTTAGAATATATAATAAAATGGAACTTGATAAGCCTATTCAAAAAATGGAGAACAGGCTGAAAAATAAGACCCCTGTCCAACTCCTGGGTGCCCGGCAAACTACAGAACTAATAGACAACAGTAGTAAAGCCCTGATATCTTTTTTTAACAGCAGTGAAGGCTTAGCTGCCCTGGAAGAACTCCTGAAAACCCTGTTTAAGCTCCTTGAATCACTGGATATAAGTCTGGGGAAAATAAGCAGTGAAAATCTTGAACAGCAATTTAATAAATACATTAATATTTTACTTAATGACCTGTCAAAATGGATCAGTAATAATCATCAAAAAATAAATGATTTAATAGACCGGGCAGTCAAAAAAAGCCTGACAGCAGAAAAAGTAAACGGCTCCAATCTACAAGCTAATATAAAAAATTATATTTATAACAGTATCAGCCAAAAAAACAATATCAGTAAAGAATTCATTAATATACTACAGGGTAAGAAGAATCATAATAAAATACAATTATCACAACAACTGATAAATCATCTTAAAGATAAGAAAATTTCAGATTTAGTATCTTTATTACTGAATAATGAGCTTATTGACTCAAAAATACTGGCCAAGAAACTACAGAAAAAAATAATCCAGTATTTAGAACAGGAAAAATTTGACTTAACAGCCCGTAAAATAAGCAGACAAAAAATAGGACAGATAATCAAAATAGATTTAAGTTCTTTAATAGCCAAAAACAAAAAGTATATTTTAGAATTACTACTTGAGCAGACAGTCTACAATAAAGATTCAAATTATAATATCTCCAGCTTGCTAATTAGTGTTCTTGATAAAATAAATGGACTTTCAATTGATGATATTTTTACGGAAAATAAAATACTTAACTATCATAAATCACTAATAAACCTTAGCAAAGAACAGCTGCCCGGCTTAAAAAACAAACTGAGCAGCATTTATCAAGAAAAAAATAAAAAAACAATACATAACTTACTTAATCCCGAAGAAATTATTAGTCCTATATTAAGCCAGAAATCCAGCCAGCTACTTAAGAATTCAACAGATATTAAGCTGGACTCACTCTTACAACAGCTTAATAAAATACAATCTACCAAAGGGATAAAGCTTACTACTACCAAAATACTACAGGATAAACTCCCCACCCTCCTGGATGGAAAAATAGCTAAAACAATCAGTGATAATCTAAAAACCATCTCTGATCAAGATATTCAAAATATCCTGGAGGAATTCATCGGTAGAGAGCTGAAACCAATTACTATTTTCGGTGGGATACTGGGGAGTTTTTCTGCCTCACTACTTTTTTTGTTAAGACATTACCTCAAGATAGGAGGTCAATTTAATCTCGGCTTAACAGTCCTTACCTACGGTTTTATTGGTTATTTAACAAATGTTATTGCCCTGAAAATGGTTTTTAAACCCTATCAGAAGAAAAAATTCTTCGGTCTGAAGGTACCTTTCACCCCAGGTGTTATTGCCAGGGAGAAAAAACGTCTTGCTCAAACCCTGGGGGAATTTGTCCATCAGGAATTACTCAATATTAATTCAATAAATAGATTCTTCAAAGGTAAGAAAAATGAATTCAAAGTAAGTCTTGTTAATACAATTAAAAAAGATCAAAACCATTTATTTCAAGAACTTCTACATAAAAACCTGGACAGAATTAGCGAAAATATAATTAAGACTAGCTATCAAAAAAGGAATACTATCTGTCAGAAGTCAATTAAACTTATGGAAAACACTATCCTTTTGACAGAAGAAATTAATCTAAAGAAATTAAATAATAAACAGCTAAATAAGATAAGTACAGTAATTACCAAAATCATCGAAAAACTACTTAAAAAAAGTAATGACTTTAATGTCGAGACCTACTTACTGGAGAATCTTGACAAGGTAGTAGAAAACAGTTTTAATAATACAAATGAGAAAACAGTGGAAAATATGCTTAGAGCACTTACAGAATCATTTGTTAAAAAGGATACTAAAACAGCTGTCTTGGAAAAGATTACTGCCCAAATAATTAACTCATCCTCTTTCCAGGAAAAAACCGCCTGCTTTATTGATAAGCAATTTAATAAGCACTTGTCTGCTTTAACTGAAAATGCCGCAAAAAATATTGACCCGTCAAATTATCTAGCTGACAAACTAATAGCTTTTCTGGAAATAAGTCGTCAGGATCTTAAAAAAAACCTGAGAAAACACAATCAAGAACAGTCCGGACTCTGGCTGCTAATAGGTAAAATGCTGAATATAAATGAAACCCTGGACAGGATAGTAGATATTCTAATTGATGAAGAACTACCAGAATTAATCAAGGAAGAAGAAGGGAATATAAATAAAAAGTCAGTAGAATATTTAACAGAAATAGCTACTTACCCCCCTACCCCAATAAGCCCAATCCTAAAAAAGAGAGGGATAATGTTAATACTTAAAAATATTTTAAGTGATAATGTCCTTAGCAGTAAAATCATGAATCTCTTTAAACCCCTTGTCAAGCCAACTAATAATACCGGGACTAAACTGTTGCAACAGCTAATACTTAATTTAAATGAAGATATAGAATTTTTCAGTAGAGAAATCAGCAGTAAGAATTACCAACTTAAAGAAGGAGTTAAGGAGCTTTCTCATCAGTTATATTATGCACTTTTCCCTGACGGGCTTGCTGTAGAACTGGATAGTATAGATCAAGATGAGCTATATCCTACTGTCCGGCAGTGTTTAGAAAAATTACTAAAAAGTCAATCCCTTAATAACTTTATCAACCAGGCCCTTAATGCACTACTGTCAAATAATAAGCAGTCCCCCTTAATAAATTATAATTATCTAAGAAAAGACCTTTCCAGCAGTATAGAGAAAATTTACCTTAACAGAGAAAAAAGAAAAGAGATCAATATGCAACTACAAGAATTCCTGGCTAATTTAATAGATAGAAAAGAGGATATTATTAAAGAAGAAACAGGCAATTTTTTATTGGAATTAGCAGTGGCTGCGGTCTTTGAGTCAGTAGATAATAATTTTATTGACCTAGTAAACACAATTGACATCCATAAGATTACCGTTGAACAGATAAATAATATGGATGCCCGTAAAATCGAAAAACTATTCTACTCCTTTGCAGGTGATTACTTCCAGAGACTTGAGGTATACGGCTGGATAGGTGGTTTAATCGGTTTATTAACTAGCTTATTTTAAAGGAAAACCAGCTATCTACCTACTGGTGATATGATGTAAGGAAATTACTGAGTTTCTCCATAATAGCACCCAATTCTTCCTTGCGGGGCAGGAATACAATCCTGAAGTGGTCCGGGTCAGGCCAGTTAAAAGCAGTCCCCTGAACCAGGAGAATTTTCTCCTGTAATAATAGGTCAAGGGCCAGCTTTTCATCATCTTTAACATTGAATTTTTCCTGGTCTACTTTAGGGAATAAATAAAAACCTGCCCTGGGTTTAACACAACTTATCCCGGGTATCTCAATTAGTTTCTGATAGGTAAGGTCTCTTTGTTCTTTCAGACGTCCACCCTCAGCAACAAGGTCACTAATACTCTGATACCCACCAAGTGAGGTTTGAATTGCATACTGGGATGTTACATTACTACAGAGCCGCATTGAAGCCAGCATATTTAAGCCTTCTATATAACCCTTAGCCCTTGTCTTATCCCCGGTAAGAACCATCCAGCCAGCCCTGAAACCTGCTACGCGATGAGATTTGGACAAACCACTCATTGTTACACACAATAAATCCCCAGTCAATGTTGCCAGAGAGGTGTGTTGTAGTCCATCATAGCATATTTTTTCATATATCTCATCAGCAAACAAAATAAGGTCATGCTGATGAGCCAGCTCAACAATCGACTCCAACACCTCTCTAGGATAAACTGCCCCAGTGGGATTATTGGGGTTAATTATTACAATACCCCTGGTCCTGTCATTAATTTTACTTTTTATATCTTCAATATCTGGATACCAGTTAGCTTGTTCATCACACAAATAATGTACTGCTGTACCCCCTGAAAGATTTACCGCGGCTGTCCATAGGGGATAATCTGGAGCAGGTATCAAGATTTCATTACCATTATTTAACAAGCCCTGCATAGCCATAACTATCAATTCACTAACCCCATTACCAATATAGATATCTTCTATCTCCAGATCCATAATTCCCTTTTTCTGATAATACTGCATAATTGATTTTCGGGCAGGGAAAATACCTTTAGAGTCACAATAACCCTGGGCATTTTTTAGATTTAATATTACATCATGGATTATTTCATCAGGTGCATCCAGACCAAAGGGAGCAGGATTACCCGTATTTAATTTGATAATATTATATCCTTCTTCCTCAAGCCGTTTCGCCTCATCCAGGACCGGTCCCCTTATATCATAACAAACATTATCTAACTTAACTGATTTTTTAATCATATCCATCTCTAAACCCCCCGAGTAAATAATATTTTTTTAATAGTTAAAGTGTGTGTTCAAAAAGATATAAATAGGGGATTATATATCCCTGAACGAAGTTAAGGTGCTACCGTTGAGTGAAGGGATATATAATCCCAGGTGGTATAATTGATACTTTTCGAACAGACTCTTAAAGATATTCTAACATGTTTTAAAGTAAATTGAAAACATTTTTTCATTTATTTAAGACATCATTCTCTTTTTCATTTAATAATATAAATAATATGACTCTGGTTTACTTTATATAATTTAATCATTTTATTATATGATGAATGTTAACTTCTGGTAAATAATATTCTTTTACCCTTGACTTTGATAATAGTTATTGTTAACATAATAATAGAGGAGTTTTGCGAAAAATTACTTAGGTGAAAGCAGTTTTTATACACAAAAATAAACCGGTAAGATAATAAACTTGGAGAGGTGATATAAGATGAATAATAACCGGTTAATACTTGTATCTAATGGTGAACCCTATGCACATGAAAAAAAGAATGGTAAGATTAAGTGTATAAAACTGGCTGGCGGTTTAACAACTGGACTTGATCCCCTTATGCAGGAAGAAAAAGGGGTCTGGGTTGCCTGGGGACGTGGTCAGGCCGATTTTGAAGTAGTTGATGAAAACAGCAAAGTTATAGTACCTGATAAAGATGGCTATGAACTTAAACGAATAAAACTTAGTAAAAAAGATATTGCAGGTTTTTATCATGGTTTTTCCAATGAAATACTCTGGCCTATCTGCCACTCTTTTATTGAAAAGGCCAATTTTAAAAGGGAATACTGGGATGCATATGAACGAATTAATCAAAGATATGCTGAAGCAGCCCTTGAAGAAGCTAATGCTGACGACTATATCTGGATTCATGATTACCACCTTGCACTGGTTCCTGAACTAATACGACAAAAAAACAAAAAAACCCGGCTGGCTTTCTTCTGGCATATACCCTGGCCTGCCTGGGAATCATTTAGAACTATACCCTGGCGCAATATCTTGATTAGACAAATACTGGCAAGTGATTTTATTGCCTTCCATACCCAGTCATATGTTAAAAACTTCCTCAACTGTGCTCAAAAAATCGGTGCAGAAATAGATAGAAAAAAGAATACCATTAAATTTAACGGACATCAAACAAAGGTTACAGCTATCCCACTCGGTGTCGATTATCAGAGTTTTGCAGTAAAATCTAAGGACATGGATCAAAAAGTAAAAAAAATTAAAGAACTATATTCAGCTGAAAAACTTATTTTTGGTGTAGATAGACTTGATTATACAAAGGGCATCCTGGAAAGATTACAGGCAGTTGACCATCTCTTTGAAAAACACCCCGAATATATCAAGAAAGTCACCCTGGTACAGCGGGTATCCCCCAGTAGAACCGGTGTAGAAGAATACCAGGATATGAGGGAAGAAATAAACAGAACAATTGGTGATATAAACGGCCGCTATCAACGGGATGGTTGGACACCAATCAAATATTTTCATCAATTTATGGAACAGGATGATTTACTACCTTATTATAATGCCGCTGATGTAGCCCTGATAACACCACTAATAGATGGTATGAATCTGGTTGCTAAAGAATATGTAGCTGCCAGTAATAATGGAATGCTAATCTTATCTGAATTTGCCGGAGCAGCTGAGGCAATGAAGGATGCCTTACAGGTAAATCCCTATGATGTAGAAGGGGTTACAGAAACCATTCACCAGGCCTTAGAAATGCCTGAATGGGAAAAAACAGAAAGGATGCACCGTCTTAAAGAAAAGGTTAGGAAATATGACCTGAACTGGTGGAGAGATCTTTTTTTAAAGGAATGGAAGGGTGTCTATGAACAAAAAATTATCCATAAGTAAAAATAAAGTCTTTGAAGAAATTAGCACATATAACTCTATCCTACTCTTTCTTGACTATGATGGTACCCTGGCTCCTTTTGCAGACAATCCAGCTGAAGCCTATCCCCTCCCTGGAGTTATTGAACTTATTAAACACCTGAATGATACTGAAAAATACTCCATCAGCCTCATTACTGGCAGAAGGCTAAAAGACTTAAGAAAATTTATCAATCTTAAAGACATTTATTATGCTGGAACCCACGGCCTGGAGATAATCACTGCTGATGGAAATGAGCTTTCCCCCGGAAAGGATAGGGGGTTAAAAAATACTGACTTAAACAATATCAGGGATTTTTTTAAAAAAGAATACCTGATAGACCCTGATTATTCCCTTGAAGACAAAGGACTGGTCTTAACCCTACACCACCCTACTACAATAAATAAAGATAAAATAATTAAACACCTTGAAACAATAATAAGAAAACGGGAGTATGAAATACTGCCTGGACGTAAAATAATTGAAATACGCCCTCGTTTCTGGAATAAAGGTGATGCTGTAAAATTGCTAATCCAGGAAATTAAAGAGAAAAATAAAATAGATAGTTACTTACCTATCTATATTGGTGATGACAGCACAGATGAAGATGTCTTTAAGATACTCAATAATGGTATAGGCATCTATGTAGAAAATGAAAATAAAACTAATACCTCAGCAGACTATACTGTTAAAAACCCTACTGAGGTATTAGAATTTTTGCAGGAATTAAAAATACTTAATAAATAATATATTTTTACCTTAAATCATCTAAGCTCTGCTGTAGCTTTACCTTCTTCTCTTTAAACTCCTGGAGTTTCTCTCTTTCACGCTGGACAAGGTGTCCAGGGGCCTTATTCACAAAACCCTCATTAGCCAGCTTCCCTTCTGCCCGCTTAATCTCAGAGCCTACCTCTTCCAATTCTTTTTCTAGCCGGGCAATCTCTTTATCCAGGTCAACCATACCTTCCAGTGGTAAAATGATTTCTACCCCACTGACAATAGAGGTTGATGATTTATCTGGTTTTTCTTCTATATTAATTTCTATAGAGAGTTCCTTGAGACGGGCCAGATCCTTAATGTAATTATAACCCTCCTGTAAAATATCAAATTTTCCCTCTGGTGAATTAAGTATAGCCTTTATCCTTTTACCTGGATTAACCTTCATCTCATTCCTGATATTCCTGATAGACTTAATTACATCCATTATTAAAGCCATCTTATCCTCTATTTCATCACTAATAACACCCTGCTCAATCTCTGGCCAGGGAGCAATCATAATACTTTCTCCTGTACCAGGAAGCTGCTGCCAGATCTCTTCAGTTATAAACGGCATAACCGGGTGAAGCAGCCTTAAAATCTTTTCCAGTATTGTAACACCAATATATTGGGCTGTTTCTTTGGCCTGCAGGTCTTTGTCTTGATAGAGACGGGATTTAATCAATTCAATATACCAGTCACAGAACTCACTCCAGATAAAATCATAGAGTATCTTGCTTAGCTCTCCAAAATTATAATCATTTAAAGCCTTTTCGATATTAGAATTGACCTTATTCACCCTGCTTAATATCCATCTATCTGCCAGTGTTAACTTTAAATCATCAGGGTTGATGCCGTCAAAATCAACATCTTCAATATTCATCAAAATAAAACGGGCTGCATTCCATATTTTATTGGCAAAATTACGGCTTGCTTCCAGTCTTTCTTCCCTGAATCTCATATCATTTCCAGGGGTATTACCGGTAATGAGGGTAAACCTTAGTGCATCTGAGCCATATTCATCAATCACCTCAATCGGGTCTATCCCATTACCCAGTGATTTACTCATCTTACGCCCCTCGGCATCCCTGACAAGTCCGTGAATATATACATCTTTAAAGGGCACCTCATCCATAAATTCCAGGGCCATAAAGATCATTCTGGCTACCCAGAAGAAAATGATATCTCTACCAGTTACCAGTACATCAGTTGGATAATAATAGGCCAGTTCCTCTGTATCTACTGGCCAGCCCATAGTAGAAAAAGGCCACAGTCCTGAGCTAAACCAGGTATCAAGTACATCTTCCTCCTGGACAAGATTTTCACTGTTACAGGCAGTACACTTACTTACTACCTCTTCCTTACTAACTATTATTTCGCCACAGTCCTGACAATACCAGACAGGTATGCGGTGACCCCACCAGAGCTGGCGGGAAATACACCAGTCCTGAATATTCTCCATCCAGTTTAAATAAACCTTTTTAAATCTCTCAGGTACAAATCGTATTCTACCATCTTTAACTGCCTTAATAGCTGGTTCTGTCAGGGGTTTCATCTTAACAAACCACTGTTTAGAAACCAGGGGTTCAATAACAGTATCACAACGGTAACACTGGCCTACTGAATGTTCATAATCCTCTATTTTATCCAGCAGTCCCTCTGCTTTCAGCTCCGCAACTACCTGTTTACGGCATTCATAACGGTCAAGCCCGGCATATTTACCAGTCACTTCTGTCATGACCGCATTCTCATCAATTACCTTAATAAGCTCAAGCTCATGGCGTCGTCCCATCTCAAAGTCATTAGGATCATGAGCTGGTGTAACCTTGACCATTCCTGTTCCAAATTCTTGATCAACAAAATTATCAGCAATAATCGGTATCTCCCTATTCATCAAGGGTAGAACAACCATTTTACCGATTAAATCCTGATACCTTTCATCAGATGGATTTACCGCCACAGCTGTATCACCCAACATGGTCTCTGGTCGAGTTGTAGCAACTACAATATATTCATTACTATCTTTGAGGGGGTATCTAAGGTGCCAGATGTGACTGACATGGTCTTCATGTTCAACCTCAATATCAGATACAGTTGTCTGGCAGTCTGGACACCAGTTAACAATATAATCCCCCTGATAAATCAGACCCCTATCATATAACTCTACAAAAACCTCTCTGACAGCACGGGAACAACCCTCATCCATTGTAAAACGCTCACGTGACCAGTCACAGGAAGAACCAAGTTTCCTCAGCTGTTTAGTAATCCTATTACCATATTCCTCTTTCCACTCCCAGGCCTTTTCCAGAAAACCATCTCTGCCGAAGTCTTCTTTTTCCTGGCCATCCTCTCTTATTTGATCAACAACCTTTTTCTCAGTTGCTATACTGGCATGGTCTGTACCTGGCAGCCAGAGTGTATTATACCCCATCATTCTCTTCCATCTAATTAAAATATCTGGAAAGACATTATCCAGGGCATGTCCTAGATGAAGCTGCCCTGTTATATTAGGAGGGGGCATAACAATACTATATGAATCCCGCTCTGGCTTAAAACTGGCAGCAAAGTATCCCTTTTCAGCCCACTTATCATACCATTTTCCCTCCACAATATCAGGGTTATATGTTTTCGGTAGATCTGTCATAATATTGCCTCCTTATTTCTATTATCAACAAAATATTAGTTCCCATTTAAAAAATCCTCCCCCATCCATCTAAGGACGAAAGAGGACCTTTTCGCGGTACCACCTTAATTTTATTCTACCATAAAAACAGGTTAAATAACTCTTTAATTTATTATAACGGTATCAAAACCGACCAGACTTACTTCTTTTCAGCCGTGGCTACTCCAGGGCGACATTCATCCAGTCACTTCTAAAGGATTTTCCAGCCAATGAATCCTTCTCTCTTAAGAATAAACTGAATTACTCCTCCCCTTCATTGTATCCATATATACATTTTTTATAATAATATACAAAATTTCTTGATTTGTCAAGTCAAATTGCAAAATTTTATTTAAAAATTCCATTTACAGCAGATTTATAAAGCCTCTAACTAATTGGGCAGTAATACCCCAGATAATTTTCTCTTGATAGCGGTATAAAATAATATCATATCTCTTCCCACCCCATGGTTTATGGTATCTTTCCGGCAGACCCAAGTCTTTAGCCGGCAGATAGATCTCTTCTCTACCATTCTCATCCTTAAAAAATGGCTGGATCTCAAGTCTTACTTTATATTCTTCCGGAGAATTATCTCTAAAAAAAGATACTGGTGCTGTAAAGACCTCTTTAACCTCCTTTTTATTAATCATCAATTCAGCTGTATCTTTAATCTTTAATACAGCAAGAAAAGAATCTATACTAGCCCCCATAGGTGCCAGAAACGTCCCCAGCTCACCCTTAACAATTATTTTCTCTCTGGGTATTCCTAACTCCTCAACAGTTTCTCTCACAGCTGCCTCCTGGTAATTAGCATCATGATCAGGCTCATATTTACCACCAGGAAAACATATCTCATTCCCCTGACGAATATTTCCTGCCCGAACCTCAAAAAGAAAATGATATTCCCCAGCAATCTCAAGTAATGGAATTAAAACAGCAGAGTTAAAAAAAATTTCCTCTTTTCCTATTATTCCTGGATATTCAGGTAATTTAGCTACCACCTTTTGCAAATCACATCTATTCATTAAATAACCCTCTTTTTCTACTCACTACAAATTATTATATCATATATTATTTTATCTAACTATATAAGTTTCATTTAATTTATTCACACTAATGCTTAGTGTAAGCCAATTATATTAATGGAGCGACTAGTCTAAGCTTTCTTTTAACTTACGCAATGATAGCTTAGATACTAGCTCATCGAGAGCGTCGTATATTTTTCACGTAGGCAGGACGTCGTAACGCAACCTTAATGTTCTTGTACGGTTTGTTTAGATACGGAGTGCCTGTGGCGCACGACAAGCGGAATTAATATAATTGGCTGGAACAGAAAAGTGCTATATTTAAGTCCTACTTATATAGCTATAAAAAAGAGACGCCAATAAAACAACGCCTCTTGCTCAACAGCTTATAATTTGAAAAATGATTAAGAAATTAATAGATCCTCTTCTTTGACACTCTTCCCTATAGACCTGACAATCAGGTATAGGGCTATAACCCCAAGGGGTAATAAGAAGTACCATGATACCCCAAAACCAGCCGGCAGGAAACCTATTAATAAAGCTACAGCCCCAACAATCAAAACATACGGCAGTTGGGTACTTACATGATCTATATGGTCTACAGCAGAAGCAGTAGATGACATAATCGTAGTATCAGAAATAGGAGAACAGTGATCACCCATAACAGCAGCAGTTAGTACAGCTGCAATAGTAGGAAGTAGTGGTACACCAATAGAAAAACCCAGCGGAATAGCCAGAGGCATTACAATTGCTACAGTACCCCATGAGCTCCCAATAGTAAAAGCAATAAAACCTGATATTATGTATAGTAACACAGGTACCAGAAAAGGTGGAATACTACCTGCTAAAACACTAACCAGGTAATTTGCCGTCCCCAGGTCTTCTGTAATTCCACCAATAGACCAGGCCAGTAGTAAGATCATACAGGCTATTAACATAGATTTAGCACCATCAATAATCGATTCCATAATTTCAGAGATAGATAAAATTCTTTTAATCAAAGCCAGTAATCCCCCTACAAGAATACCAGCAAAAGATGACCAGAGTAATACTATACTGGCATCAGCATCTCCAAAAGCCTGCCAGATTGTCTTATCAGGACTTGTTCCACCACCATTATACCAGAGGCCGTAAATAGTCACTAAAATTACAGCAAATATCGGTAGAAAAGAATCAAATATATTAAAACTCCTACCTTCAGGTTTTCCAATAGCCTCTAATTCTTTGGAAACCATGGGTGTAGAATTTTCACGAATCACTCTACCAGTTAATCTTGCCCTTTTTTCAGCCTTATACATTGGCCCAAAATCCCTGGCAGTATAGATCAATATCAAGGCAAAGACCAGGGCAAAAATGCTGTAGAACCTATATGGTATAGTTTGTACAAAAGTAGTATAAGCACTTTGTTCCACACCAATAGCATTAAGTCCATCCCTGATTACACCAACCTCAAATGCTATCCAGGTCGAAATAGGAACAATACTTGAAACAGCAGCTGCTGTCAGGTCTACGATAAAAGAAAGTTTTTCCCGGGATATCTTCATCTTGTCAGTAATAGGGCGCATCGTATTACCTACAATCAAGGTATTAGCATAATCATCAAAGAAAATGAATATCCCCATTAACCAGGTAGCAAATTGTGTATTTTTAACTGAATGTGCTTTTCTAGCCACATATTCACCAATCGCCCAAACACCACCTGCCTTATTAATTACACCTATCATAGCCCCCATAGCCAGTAGAAAAACTATAATCCCAGCATTCCATGAATCAGATAATGAACCCAGCATATACTTATCAAGTGTTTCCATAAAACCAACAAGCGGATTATAATCAGCCATAAGCATAGCACCTGCAAAAACACCTATAAAAAGCGATAAAATAACCTCTTTAGTACGCCAGGCCAGTACTATTGCCAGCAACGGTGGAACCAATGATAGTATTCCATAATTATCCATTACACTTCCTCCTTCATTAAGTCTTCTTTTACCACAAAATCTTAAGCAAAAAACAATCCAGCACTTTCTGCTGGATAACTCTCTTTACCAGTAGAAACCACCTCCCAATTTAAATGAGGATAGTACTCCATTATGAAATAATATTCCAATCTCACAATGACAGTCCTGCACATATTCTGTACAGAACCAGCCCTATTCATTGAACCCTTAAAATAGGACTTCGGCAGAACTGCCTTTCATTATAGGCAAAAGGTTCACTGGCCCTATAACTACTGATCACTTCCGCGCCTCTACCCCATCTAATAAGATGAGGCAATCTCACATTATATGACAGGGGGACGGTTCGTTTGTCACGCCATTTAGTCTTTACCCCTGTTCTCTTTTTATTTTTAAACTATTTATGTAGTTCTTTAGTCCTTTATATTCTCCTGCAAAATTAAAGTTTTTTTGCGGTAACTATGTGACAGAAAAATACCTTTACATTATTTATATGATTCTTCAATTTTAAATATTCTCCTGCTTAATTGTGATTTTTTAAATCTTACTTTGATAATAAAAAGTGGCTTCGCGCTACCCATACTCAATCACTAATTATTAATTTTTTCTTAGAACCACTTTTCATTCAAAGTTAACTACTTATCATAAACCAGACCAATATATTTACTGGACGACTCTAGAAATTGGCTGGAGGCATGGACGCCGAAAGACAATTTCTCGACAGTAAACGAAGGCAGGACGCCATAGTGCACGACAAGGGAAACAAATATATTTGTCGGTCTTCAAAGTTATCCATAATCTCAAAAATCACATAATTTCCTTAACATTGGACAAAGCGGCTTCGCCATCCCGACTTAATTAAAAATAATTATATATGGTATAATTACTATGTTTTTACAAATAATAAATGAGGAATCAAAGAAAACTATGAATCGGAGGAAATATAATGTTAAATAAAACAGAAACATTAAGTAGACTGAAATACTGGCTGATTGCCATCAGGCCATTTGGCTTTGCAACTACTACAGTTTCAACCAGTGTCGGGGCTGCCCTGGCTTTTTATCACGGAATATTTGACCTTAAGCTACATTTGATAAGTATGATACCACTAATGCTTATACATACCGGAACAAACCTAATTAATGATTATTTTGATTATATAATAGGCCTGGATCATGGAGATTCCTTAAGTTCCAGTGGGTTAAATAGAGTCAAAGGCAAAATTAAACCTGAAGAATTTTACAAAGTAGGTCTATGGTGCTTTTTTTTAAGTATTCCTTTTGGAATTTACCTTTCATTACTCAGGGGTTGGGTTATATTTTTGGTAGGTACTATTGGGGCTTTTGCTGGCTTTTTTTACACTGCCAGGCCTATCAACTATAAATACTATGGTCTTGGCGGCCCATCTATTTTTTTATGGATGGGAGTAATAATGGTCTGGGGAATATACCTTATTCAGACTGGTATACAGGCATGGTATCCAGTCTGGGTTGGTATACCTGTCAGTTTCTTGATAACTGCTATGCAGCACTCCAACGAATTAAGGGACTATGAAAATGATAAGAAAAAAGGTATCAAAACTGCCCCGGTAGTTATGGGCTTTAAATTTGCAAGATATTATTATTATTTTTTGATTATCTCTGCCTACCTATCGTTAACAATCCTGATCTATAAAAATCTTCTGCCCGCATGGTCTTTGTTGGTTTTAATAACTCTACCCCTGGCAGTTAATAGAATCAAGACTATCTATTACGCCCAAAATCAAAATGATCTGCTGGGAATAGACTATAAAATGGCCAGTCTAAATATTGAATTTGGAGGAAGCCTAGCAGCAACCCTAGTAATTAGCAGGTTTTTTTGAAACAAAGTATCAATTTTATATCTTTTGCCTTGAGGTTCGGCCAGACTTCTCTTAGGCAGAAATATTAGAAAGAGATTTATTTTCCTTAATTATTTTTATATAACTACTGAGAAGTCTTTTAAAGACATCATCCCAGTTTTGTTTTAAAGCATGTTTTCTAGCATTGCTTGCTAATTTTTTTCGCAGTTTATTATCACGAATAATCCTCTCTAATTTCTCAGTAAACTCAGTCAGATCATTATTATAACAAGCAATACCATTATATCCATCTATCAAATTTTCTTTAATTCCCCCTGCCATTATTGCTACTACTGGCAGGCCTGAAGACATTGCTTCTATTATAACATTACCATATGTCTCTGTAACAGAGGGAAAAGCAAAGACATCAGTAGAGGCATAGACCTTTGATAGTTCCTCCCCGGTTTGATAACCAGTAAAAATTATATTAGTAGAAGCAGTATTTTTTAACTCCCTAGCTTGCGGACCATCACCAGTTACTATTAAAGCAATCCTGTCCTGATATTTTTTATTAAGCCTTTCAAAACTGTCAAATAATAATGATATGTTCTTCTCTTTGGCCAGACGCCCGACATATAAAAATACAATTTTCCCTTCAAGATCATGCTGTTTTCTGAAGTTTAAATCACGATAAGAAGGTGCAAAAAACTCTGCCTTTATCCCCCGACCCCAAATATCCAGATTTTTAAAACCTCTTTGCTTTAACTGTTCCAATGTATCTCTTGATGGACAGTAGTTACAGAGAGCCTGATTATGAAACCATTTTAAATACTTCCAGGCTGCCTCTTCTAAAAACTTGATCTTATAATATTCAAGATACTGATCAAAATTAGTATGATAAGAAGCCACCAAGGGAATTTCATTATGTTTAGCATAATATAACCCACTTAGTCCAATATTAAAAGGGGTAACCAGGTGTATTAAGTCTGCCTGGAACTCAGCTAATATTTTTTTGAATTTAAAATAGTTTGGAAGAGAGAATTTTAATTCCGGGTAGAGAAAAAAATCAAAGCTATTTATCCGGACTACTTTATCCTCATATTCATTTTCACTAACACTACCTACATTAGGCGCCAAGACTATAAATTCAATACCATAATTATCAAAATACTCCAGCAAAAGGTCAAGATTTTTGGTTACCCCGTTAATCTGTGGGGAAAATGTATCTGTAAATATAGCAATCCTCATTTATACATCCCTCCAGTTGAAATATATTTAAAAATTATATAAAGACATAATAATGTATAAGAAAAGAAAATATAAAAGCTATCATAATTCCAACAAGCACATCAGATGGATAGTGGACTCCCAGGTATACCCTTGAAATAGCAACCAATAGGGCTAGTAAGATTACAATTGGAAAAAGAAATGATAGATAAAAGGAGAGTGTTAAAGCAATACTAAAACTGGCTGTTGTATGACCGGAAGGAAAGGAATACGATTCAAATGGCTCTACCAATATTTCTATATTACCAAGTTCTACATAAGGTCTCTGCCGGTTTATTAGCCTTTTTATAATATGAACTAATAAATGGCTACTTGCTAATACCAGTAGTAATTCCCAACCTAGATAGGGATGAAAAGATGGTTTTATTAAAATAAAAAATATAGTAAAAAAAATTGTAAAAGGAGCACCTCCAAGGTTGGTTATAAGTAACATAAGTCTATTTACTAAATTGTTTTTCAACCTTCTATTCAGGTAGTTAAAAACCTGAACATCCTTAATTAATAATTTATCTGCTATACTATTCAATTAAATCCCCTCCCATTTATGAATTATCTTAATTATATCACTTAAATGTTTCGGGAATTTATCAATTATGTAAAAAATAGATTAAATTTTGTTAATATTTATAAAAGAAATTTATTAACACAACATATTAATAATTAGAACGACGATTTTTTATATAGTTACTACCAGCCTTATTTTTGACATGTTTTTTAAGTTCAGCTGCAATATCACTTATCTGTAAATGGTTATCTATTCTCTGTTTTTCATTACTTATAATAGCTATAGAAATAGAGGTTAATGGCATTTGATAAAAATGACCCATCCTATCATTTCCTTCCATATAACCATTTCTTATATCCTCTTCACTGAAAAACCTCAGGACATTTTTATCAAATTGCTCAATAATATACTCGCTTATTTTGATATCCTTTAATGGTTCTGTAACAATTAAAAAATCATCACCACCAATATGCCCTATAAAATCATTGCTACCACCAAACTTTTTGATAGCATCTCTTAGTAGCTCAGCAGTAAATATAATTATATTGTCTCCCTTTTTATACCCATAATTGTCATTAAAAACCTTAAAATTATCAAGATCTAGATATAAAACAGAGAAAATATCCTTATTTTTAATTCTATGAGTAATATCCTCCTCAATAAGCCTATTACCTGGTAAATTTGTTAATGGGTTTAGATCCCTGGCTTCGGCAACTTTTAATTGGGAAACATGAATTAATAACTCCTTGATAGACACAGTCCCATAATAAATTTCCTCTTTGGTAATAATAATATAGTCATAGAGATTAGCCTTTTTTCTACTCATAGCCAGTTGAGATACTCGAAGAATAGGTGTATTATAATCCAGTATTAACGGGTTTTTATTCATTATTTTACTAATATATTTATCCATATACAGTGAATATCCAAATTGACTGCCCAGACGGTAAAAAATATTATCACGCATCACCAGACCAATGGGTTTTCCATGTTCTACAATTACTACCCTTCCCAATTGATTATCCATTTTAAACAAGGAAACAACTTCCTTTGTTTTTTTATCAGAGGATACAGACCCATTACTATAGCTCTTTGCTATTTTACCAATAATAGCTTTATGGATATCCATATAAATCTCCCCTACAAGCAGACTCTCAAAAACAGCCATTTCTTAGATTATAACAGTTTTTTTGAAGTAAAGTAAATAATAAATAACGAAATTAACCAGTTGTTAACACAAAATTAACAAAAGTAATCACAATAAAAAAGTTTCGTTCATCACTCCGGCTTTTAAATAGTGTGACAAACGAAACATCCCTCTGTCATATATTTATTACTTTTTGGCAGAAACAGCTATCAAGACCTTTATTTAAATGAGTACTGGCCAGCTTTCTGATTTTGTTATTATTCTCTATGATCAAACTGTGGGTAATAACCTGGCTCCCGTTATACATAACACCATCTAGCAATTCACCTGTGGTAATACCTGTAGCAGCAAATACAAGGTTACTGCCACCGGCCAGGTCATCTGTCATCAAGACCCTGCTTAAATCATTAATACCCATTTTCTTAGCCTGCTGTCTTTCATAGTCATGGACCGGATACAACTGGGCCTGCATTTCACCACCCAAACATTTAACTGCTGTAGCAGTCAAGACCCCTTCCGGGGCACCACCGATACCCATTAAGAGGTTGATTCCAGTACCATCCAGGGCAGCAGCAATCCCACCGGCAACATCTCCATCAGGTATCAACTTTATACGGGCACCTGTTTCCCTAATTTCCCTGATAAGCTCCTGGTGGCGGGGTCTATTTAAAACAACTACAGTAATATCACTTACCGCCTTGCCACAGGCAGCAGCTGTATTCTTTATATTTTGCGTAGGGGAGGACTGTAGGTCAATTTTTCCCTTTCCCTTTTTTCCCACAACTATTTTTTTCATATACATATCAGGGGCTTTAAGGAGTCTCCCCTCCTCAGCCAATGCTATAACTGATAAGGCATTGGGATAACCATTGGCCACCAGACTAGTTCCCTCTACTGGATCAACAGCAATATCCAGTTTAGGGCTTAAGCCACAACCAATTTGCTCACCGATATACAGCATAGGGGCCTTATCCTTTTCCCCTTCACCAATAACAACCTCTGCAGTGATATCAATCGAGTTTAAAGCCTTTCTCATTGCATCTACAGCCGCCTGGTCTGCCTGTTCCTTTTCTCCTTTACCCCTCCAGGGGGCCACAGCCAGAGCCGCTGCTTCTGTTACTCTAACCAGTTCAAAACATAATCCCCTTTTCAATGATCATCTCTCCCTCTACTTATTATTATGTACTAAGTATCTTAATGTTGTGTACTATTATACTATTTTTTAACTTTATTTGCAACACTTTAGAGTAATAATAGTTTATTAGTGTATACTATATTCTATTATATGAACTGTTCAAGGTAATATTCATTAATTATACTACACTTTTAAGTAGAGGCTTTGAATTTTTAAACAAAATTGTATAGCTACTCTGTTCTTAATATTTCCACAGCAATCTCTTCAACAGATTTATAACTCACATCAATAATCTTTGAAGCCACTTCATCCATTACCTGATTAGCATAGGCTATCTCTTCTTTGATACGGGGTAATTTGACATAGTCTATTTCAGAACTGAAGTCCATTAATTCTACCCGGTAGGATCGAATTTTCTGCAGTACACGCGGATCAATTGATAAACCAATTATTTTCTCAGTTGGAATTTCATATAATTCAGCAGGAACAATAACCTCTGGAGAGAGGGAGATAGTAGCAACCCTGTATTGCTGATGTGCTAAATACATACTTAAGGGGGTTTTAGAGGTTCGGGAAACACCAATAATAATAAAATCTGCCTCTGTTAATTTATTCAAATCCCTTCCATCATCACACCTGACACTAAAATCAATACATTCGATTCTTTGAAATACTTCATGGTCGATCTGATAACTCAAGCCAATCTCCAGCTGTGGTTGGCGGTCAATAATTTCAGAAAACTGGTTAAGATATGGTCCAATTATATCAATAGCCAGCAGATTGTATTCAGCTGCCCTATCCTCAAGATACTGACATAATTCCGGTAGGACAAGTGTATAGACTAAAATAGGGTTTTCTTCTTCCCTGGCCTGTTCAATAATCCCTGACAATTTTTCAAGACTACATACATTATTGAATTTTTTAATACTGGCTGCAGCTAAATCAAACTGAATCATAACCGATTTTACGACAGTATTAACTGTTTTACCTGTAAAATCAGAGATAGTATAAATAGTAATATTATCAGTACTCTCTGTCATTTATATCCCTCCTATATCTTTAAACCGAAATCTACAAAAACCCGGGCTATATTGGTTTTAGTCACCCTACCAATAACTTTGTATAGCTGCTGACCACTCTCAGCAGAGCCTTCCTCAATTTTTACGACAGGCAGGCTGTCAATCTTATATTTAACAATTAATTTGGCCGCTTCCAGGATAGTATCTTCGTCCTTCACAGTAATAATATTCGGCATCCTGGTCATTATAACACTGACTGGCATTTTTTTTATGTCCCCTTCACCGATAGTTATCTTCAGGAGGTCTTTACGGGAGACTACCCCGATCAGACTTTCCTGCTGGTCGATGATAAACAGAGAGCCTATATCCTTTAAAAATAATGTAACTATTGTATCATAAACAGAGGCCTCCTCTTTGACCACAACTGCTGCTGATTTAATCTCCTTAATCTTCTGACCATATAGTTCATCAAAATCCCTCAAATAAGAATTATCCCTGGAATAGAAATAACCAACCCGTGGTTTGGCTTCCAGGATATTGGCCATGGTCAGCACAGACAGGTCTGAACGCAGGGCACCACGGCTTAAGTTAAGCTGTTTAGCAATCTCCTTACTGGTTATTGGGTCATTATCTTTAACAATCTCAATAATCCTCTGCTGTCTCTCGGTAAGATTAATTGTCATCCCCCCCTTATTACTATTGATATAATCATTAGTAATAATATTATACCACACAATGAATCCACTTAAATCCTAGTTAATCATAATTCTTAGGGAAATAATACTTTTAAACTTGTATAAGTCACTAAATACTTATAGCTAATAATTCTATAAAAATTCAATAATCCCCTGCCTTAAAATAAAAAAACCAGCAGTATTATTCTTTTGACTATCTTAAATAGTAAAAAGAAACACTGCTGGTATCAGTAGTATAACACTTTTAGTGAGAACTTATACATTTTTATTTTAAAAAAAGATGTTTACCTGGTTATCTTCTGATTTAAATAAATATGACAAACGAACCGTCCCCTTGTCATGCTCTGGATAAAAAAAGCCCCGGAGAATAATTCTCCAGGACTTTATTGCATCTCTTAAGGTGTTTTAGAAGCTAACTGATAATTGAGATTTGAAGGAATTACCTTCAACATCATAACTTTCAGCAACATCGTCTAAATCACCATTAATTAATTGTACTTCATTCAACCAGCTGATATTATCAGATAACTGATGATCAATATTGAAAACTAGATAAGTATATTTTAAGTCTTTAAACTTCTCCTCAACACCATTAAAATCAACTCTATAATCCTCAGCTGATTTGTATACTAAATCTGCACCAATGGTAGTTACATCAGACATAGCATAATCTGTACCTAATTTCAATACTGTTACATCACTATCATCGACGTATTCATCATGCTGTGTGAATTCAATAGATGCACTATTAGTGAATTTACCAGTAGTATTTTCTAGGCCAACACCAAAGACATTCTTATCTTCTTTATCATCATCATAATCAGAATCAACTAAGGTGTAATCGGCACTCAGAGTATTGTTAGCATTTAAGACAAAATCTGCACCTAGATTGAATTTGTCGTAATTATTATCTTCTTCCAGGTCAGATAAGACAGTATCAACACAGTTGAAGTCTTCACCAACACTTTCTACTAAACCGCGCAGTGTTACTACATCAGTCAGGAGATAGCTGGCATTTACATTAAAGAGTGTATCATCTTCATCAGCTTCATTACCATCAGCATCATAACCGTTATTTTGATTGAAGACAACTTCACCACCCAAGGTCAGAGCATCAGTAACCTTACCTTCAGCTGCTATAGCAAAATCAGTTACTGTATTATCATCATCACCAGTATCTTCAAGGCTTGCATGGTACAATTTTCCAGTTAATTTAGCATTATCCCATTCATTTGTAACAGTTACACCATAATAATCGCCTTCAAGGTCTTCTCCATCATTTTCATCTTCACCTACTGCAAATACTTTAAAATCAAGATCAGCAAGTGGGGCATTTATTTCAATACCTTCCATGTCTTCATCATCAATAAAGTAAGGGTCAATATCATAATCCTCAAAATCCCCTGCTTTAAAGGCATAGGCATCTTTAGAAATGGTTAATAAACCTGTATCCATCTTAAAGTCACTCTCATTTGTAGCTTGACCGAGTTTATAACCAGCAAATGCTGTATCAGTTTCACTAAATAGATTACTAATAGTATCTACAGCTAAATTAAAACTAATATCATCAACATTAGCCCCAATATTTAAATCAATTTCCTGATAGAAGGCCTTAGCTGCTGGCATATCATCTGAGTCAATAACACCTGTCAGGTCATCATCATCATCTTGTTCATCTAAGGCATCATCGTCGGCCCATACTATGGCAGTCGCAAAGGCATCAACGTCTTTATCTCCATAGTCAGCGGTTTCGAAGATGTTGTTTACAGTACCAGTGATACTAACATTATCCCTAGGTTGTGCTTCTAGAGCAGCTACCCTGGAGTCTAATTCGTCAACATCTACTGCTAAAGCATCAACAGCAGCACCAATTTCTTTCAGTTCTGGCCTGAATTCAAAAGTCAGGGCCTGAACTATACTGCGAACCTCGTTAGCCTGTTCGTCACTTAATTCTTCACCAGTATTCTTAGCAACAATAGCCTTAACGATTTCGTTAACCTGCTGTGCTTGCCCAACACTCAGACTATCAGCATCAGCAATTCCATCAGCTAAAGCAGCCTGTTCTGCCTCAATCTGGTCAAGAACACGGGCAACAACAACAGCGATTTCATAACGGCTCAGGTTATTCTGGCCTTTAAAAGTCCCATCTGGATAACCGGATAAAATACCGGAAGCAACAAGTTTGTTAACTGCTTCATATGCCCAGTGACTTGAAGGCACATCTGCGAAAGAAGCTGCAAAGGCAGAAGCAGTTAAAGCAAGTACTAAAAATGTAGCAATAACAAATTTCTTCATGTAAATCCCCTTTCATTTTTCGGTTTGATTTTTGATATATTGCCTGATTCATCTTTAACTTTAAATCGACAAAAAAGAATTAAGTGTCCTAGTTTCCTTAAACCTCATATTGTCCTTAAAGTAGATAGACAAATCAGTCTATAATATCTTCTTCCATTTGCCTTTAAACTAATTTTCTCCATCCCCCCTTAATTAATATTAGCAAATGTTCAAGATAAGTATAGCTCTACTTATAAAAGTATTATATGCTATAAAGACTTTTAAAAACCAGGAGAAGGCGGTGCCCCCCGCAAATTTATTCGTCTTACAAGTAATTTTATTTAACCAAAATCAAGGGTAGAAAGATTAAATAACAGCACCTGTAAGGAGATAACTCCTCCTGGCAAAGTTTAATTGACTTATTAAATAATAATATGTATGTAATAAAATATGTAGTATTTAATTATTGGATTGTCTCATATTAATATAAATAATTTGTCGTATTATGCGATAATGATTTATTTCCATTATTGTACTATTAATATAACATAAGTTTTTTTCTCTGTCAAGCTATTCATCCTTGATTTTATAAAAGTTTGTTATTCAAATTAATTTTGTGATATAATAATACTACTAAATCAAGGGCAGAAAGGAATTTTAAACAATGAGCATTAGAGAGAGAGCTAAAAAATTAGACAAAATTTTATTCGATTTATTCAAATGTCAATGGCAGCAACAACATCTATTCTCAGAGGTTTCCAACTTGAATATCAAGGAATTATTCACTATTCAAATCCTGGGAATAAAAAATGATAGTGCAACTATGTCTGAACTGGCTGATGTCTTTTCCATTCCAGCAACAACCATGACCAGTATAGTGGACAGGCTGGTTAACAAAGAATACCTGACACGATTTCGCTCCAAAAAAGACAGACGAATAGTAAAAGTTAGTTTATCCCCTAAGGGAAGAGAAATCTATGAACAGCAATACAATCTATTACTCGAATCTAAAATGACCGTCCTGAAAATACTTTCAAAAGAAGAACAGCAGGATTTAATATCTTTAATGGAAAAAGTTTTAATTAATTTTAAAAATCAGCTAAAATAAACAGAATTAACATAATATTCCCCAAATTATATATATTGTTAGAATATGAAAACCAAGCCCAGTATAGCTTAAATCCCTTTCATATTTAATATTTAAGTGTCTTATTTAAAAATGCTTCTGAATCATTAATGATTCAGAAGCATTTTTGATTTCAGTTATTTAAATGTTTTCTGCCGACTCTGAACTATTCCTTCCCTTAACTTTGGTCATAACTATATTTGCAAGGTCTGTCATTAGTGAATAAAATATCGGAACTATAAATAGGGTTAAGAGGGTTGCAAAACTAAGTCCACTCACAATAACGATCCCCATCGGCTGGGAAAATTCCGCACCATCACCAATTCCTAAGGCAAGTGGCAGCATCCCCAGTATTGTCGTCAGGGCTGTCATCATGATCGGTCTAATTCTGGTAACCCCTGCTTCAATAATAGCCTCAATTTTCGTTTGTCCACTAGCTCTTAGTGTATTGATATAATCAACTAGTACAATCCCATTATTAACTACAATTCCAACCAGGGTAATTACCCCAATTAAAGAAGCTACTGACAGGATACTCTTACTGATATAAAGTCCAAATAAAACACCTATTAGGGCCAGTGGAATGGTAAACATAATCACAAAGGGGTGAATCAAGGATTCAAACTGGGAGGCCATAACCATATAGACCAATAGTATAGCAAGGATCATAGCCATTCCTAATGACCCAAATGATTCCTGCATATCCTCATATTCACCTTCAAAACTAAATTCATAGCCATCAGGCAGAGTAATATTATTATTTAACCTCTCTCTAATCTCTTCCATGACAGAGCCTAAATCTGTATTATAGAGATCAGCTGTTATTTCTGCATATCTCTGTTCATCACTACGTAATATTTCATTTGGACCTTGGGCAGTATTCAGTTTAGCAAAGCGCTGCAGTGGGACCTGGGTTCCATTGCTAGTAATAATATTCAAATTAGCAAGTTTAGTAATAGAATCTATGTCACTTTCAGCTAGCTTAACCCTGATATCATATTCATCTCCAGCAACTTCATATTCTGTTGTTACATCACCATCAACAGCTGTTCTAAGTGTATTGGCTACCTGACTGGCATTAAGATTAAATTGACTGGCCAGGGAACGGTCTATTGCTATTTGTAGTTCAGGTCTCCCTTCCTGAAAACTATCCTCTATTTCCCTTAAACCCTCAATCTTCTCCATTTCTGCTGCTGCCAGAGTACTATATTCCCTAAGTACATCTAAATCATCACCCTTTAACTTAATACTAACAGGTTTTCCAGAACTCATACCACTTTGAACACTGAAAATTAATTTTACATCAGGGATTTCCAACTTACCCCTCAATTCTTCTATAACCTCCTGGGTAGAACACTCTCTTTGGTCAGAATCTACTAAGCTAACATTTATTGAGCCTGTATGACTACTGCCGGAAGTACTCATCATATCTTCAGCACCAACATTGGTAAAAATATTATCTACCTCTGGAATTTCTTTTAAAACAGACTCAACTTTTTTAGCTACCTTATCTGACTCAGAGAGTGTTGTTCCCACAGGTAAATCATAGTTAATGGTGAAAGAACCACGGTCAGATGAGGGCATAAATTCAAACCCAATCAGGGGAACCAAAGCCAAACTAGCTACCAAAGCAACAATTAAAATTGCTACAATAACCCACCTATGTTTTAAAGCAGAACTTAATAAGCTGCGGTAAATTTTGCCAACCCGACTATCCTGTTGCTGCCCAGCCAGCTCTTTTGCCTTTACCTTTAAGATTTTAGAAGAAAGCATAGGTATCCAGGTTAAAGCCACTAAGAGAGAAGCTGTTAAAGAAAAACCAACTGTAAAAGCCAGGTCTCTAAATAATCTCGCCGCCAGTCCTTCTGTAAATAAAATTGGCAAAAAAACCGCTAAAGTAGTAAGGGTTGAAGCCACAATAGCCATCCCCACCTCTGTACTCCCCTTGTGGGCTGCTTCCATTTTACTTTTACCTAAACTGCGATAGCGATAAATATTTTCCAGAACAACAATGGCATTATCAACTAGCATCCCTACCCCCAGAGCTAGACCACCAAGGGAAATAACATTTAGATTCAAATTGGCAAAATACATCATCACAAAAGTACCAATAACAGAAATCGGAATCGCAGTTGAAATAACAATCGTACTACGGATATTACGTAAGAAAAGCAGCAGAATTATGACAGCCAGCAGACCACCAATCACCGCATTTTGAGCAACATTATTAATTGATTTCTGAATAAACTCAGCTTGGTCCATTGACAAGGCAATATTTAATTGACCATCATATTCCTGCTCGATCTCTTCCATTTCCTCACGAATAGTGTTACATACTTCAACTGTATTGGCATCAGTCTGTTTCTGGATAAGCAAACCCATGCTCCTGGCCTGATTGGTCCGGGCAATAGTCTCAACATCTTCAAAACCATCTTTTACTTGACCCAGGTCAGATAATTTTACCAGCCCACCATTAGCAACCGGAATATTGATCTTTCTAATATCATCCAGGGTTTTAAATTTACCCATTGTTCTAAGCAGTAAATTCTTATTGCCTCTGACAATTTCACCAGCCGAAACATTAACATTTTCCCGAGCTAAAATACCATTAACAGTATCAAAATCTACTCCATAATGATTTAAACGATCCCTCTTCAGAGAAATAATTATTTCTCGGTCCCGTCCACCACGCAAATTGACCTGGGCTACACCAGGTAATCTCTCTAAACGGGGTTGAATGACATCTTCTATTTCCTGTTTTAAATCGGCCAGTTCCATTTCTTGACTACCAACACCATAGAGCATAATCGGGAACATAGAAGGGTCAAATTTGAAAATAAGTGATTCATCGGCATCATCAGGCAGAACAGAACTGCTAATTAAATCAATCTGTTCTCTCAAATCCTGAACAGCAAAATCCATATCTCTACCCCACTCAAATTCAACCATCACAGATGACTGCCCCATAGCAGAAGTAGAATCAATCGATTTGACTCCTTCCACCGTCGAAATAGAACTTTCAATAGGTTCCGTAATTAGATTTTCTATTTCTTCTGAACCAACACCGGTATAACTGGTCATAATTACTGCTCCGGGAAATACTATATCTGGGAAAAGATCAATATTCAATCTGGAAAGAGAGACAAACCCAAAGATAATCACCAAAAGAATCAACATTGTAGTTGTCACACTGCGTCGAATTGAGAAATCTGATAGCTTCATCTATTGATCACCTTAACCTCTACTCCAGAATCAATTCTATTTTGACCTTTAATTATCACCTGGTCCCCGACATCTACTCCAGAGCTAACTTCTACTTCATCACTATTAGTAATCCCTATTTCTATTTTCTGTTTAACAGCTTTATTATCCTTAAGAAGATAGAGATAGGGATGGGCCGAATCTAAATCCAGAACCGCTTCAATCGGTACTATAACTGCATTCTGGGCTGAACCTTTAATGAGTGCTACATCAGCAAACATACCCGCCTTTATCTTTAAAGCCGGATTAGCCAATTTAACTTTGACCAGGTAATTTTTGGTCTGGGGATCAGCAGCAGGACTAATATTACTAATCTCTCCACTTAAACTATCATTCATGGTCTCAACATCTACCTTGACCTGCTCCCCTTTGACTAGTCTGGCTACTGTTGAAGCTGTAACATCTAGTTGAACATAGACATGATTCAGGTTGACCACATTTACCACTGACTGACCTGCTGAAACTAATTCTCCCTCTTCAATATTCACAGCAGAAATAACCCCACTAATAGGACTGGTAATTGTAGTGTCTGCCAGATTTAATTTGACCTGCTCTAAATTAGCTTCGGCCTGTCTAACCTGGGCCAGGGCAGCCCTCAACTGTTCTTCCCTGGCTCCCCTCTTAACCTCAGCCAGATTGGCTTTGGCTGAGTCAAGTCCAGCCTCAGCATTTTTTACCTGACTGCGGGCATTTTCCAGCTGCTGCTTCAATTGGGTTGGATTATCATAGGTATCTTTAGTCAACTGATAACTCCTCTTGGCTGCCTGATAGCTTATTTCAGCCTGTTCAACAGTGATTTTAGCAGTATTTAAAGCTGACTCAGCATTTTTATACTGGCTTTCTGCTGCATCATAGTCTTTTTCGGTTACTACACTTTCAGAAAATAGATACTCCATTCTTTCATAATCTTTTTTAGCCTGGTTAAAATTAACCTGAGCCTGGTTAAGGCTTTGCCTGGCACTTGCTAACTGCTGTTCAGCATTTGCCATCTGACTTTCAGCAGAAGTCAACTGTTGTTCAAGTGAGGTTTTATCATTATATAACTCTTCTACTAACTTTAAATTAGTTTTTGCATTTTCAAGGGTACTTTTGGCCTGCTGATAAGAGGCTTCTGCTCTATCCAGTTCTTCCTGAGTAGCACCATTTTTAAGCTGATCATAATTAGCCCTTGCACTCTCCAGGGCAGCCTCGGCCTGTTTCTGCTGAACCAGGAGTTTTTCCTGGTTCAGCACAATCAATACCTCTCCTTTTGCCACTTGATCACCAATTTCTACTTTGACCTGCTTGGCAACCCCACCTATCTCCGCAGGGACATTAACATTTTTATCTGCTTTTACTGTTCCAGTAACTGTTTCTATAATTTTAATATTACCCTGTTCAACTTCAGTAACTTCAACTGAAGCAGCAGCCATCACAGCAACTGTAGTAAAAACTAACATTAAAACTAAGAGTGTAATTGTATGTAATTGCTTCTGCATTTATATCACTTCCTTAAAATATTCACTTAATTGACCAGTCCTATAGAGTGTTCTAAATAGTTCTATCTCATAACTATATTCTGCCTGCAGCAGGGATATCTGAGCCTGTCTGTAGTTTGCCTGGGCATCAGTAACACCTGTATTAGTACCTACACCAGCTATATAGCTTTTATTGGCCAAGGCCAGATTTTCAGAGGCATTTTCCAGTGATAACTTCTCTAATTCCATCATTTCATGGGCCTGTTCTACAGATAACACAGAATCCTTAATATCAATTCTAATTGATTCAATTAGTTCCTTCTGGGAATTTTGATTTTTTTCTAAAGCCAAGTCTTCTTTTTCCCCTTCAATACCAGCTTTACCAGCATCATATAAAGGAATACTACCTCCTAAAGTCACTGACCAACCATCATCTCCTAAAAATTCATCATCTTCCCACTCATAAGAACCTTTAAGACTGATCTGGGGACGATAAGGATTAGCATTAAGCTCTTTCCTTGTCTCTATTAATTTCTTATTTAACTCCATAGCAAGTAGTTCACTCCTGTTTTCTAAAGCAGTTGAAAACAACTTATTTTCCTGCAGCTCTCCTGCTGGAACATTTTCTGGTTGAGTAAGATTATATTCTTTTCTCTCTGCCAGCAGTTGGACCATTCTTTTATGGGCAATCGTCAGGTCATTTTCCGCTGCCGTTAACTCCTCTTCAGCTTTATGTTTTTCAATCTTGGTCTGCAGGAGGTCCTGTTTAATAACCAGACCTGCCTTTAAATTTTTCTGAACCAGATTTAAATGGTCATTTATTATATCCAGGGCTTCTTTTCTGATATCTACCATTCCTTCTGCCTGTAAAACACCATAATAGGCCTGAATAACATTAAAGATAGTTTCTTCTTCCTGTTGTTCATAATTGGCCTTAGTAATCTCTAAAGCATAGGTAGCTATTTTCTTATTTAAACTCACTTTTCCTCCCAACCAGATTGGTTGAGTTAAAGTCAATGAAGTACTATAATTTTCATCAGGTGTTTCCATAATTAAAGATGAATCGTCTCCAGCAATTATAGCTTTAGGATTTATTGTGCTTTGCCCTTCATCCAACTTTGTAAAGGAAGTCTTTAAATCAACTGTTGGATAATATGACCTAATTGTCAAATCTATATCCTTTTCTGCACTACTAATCTCATAGCGGGCATTTTCCAGTTGCCTATTTTGCAGAACTGCCTTTTTAACTGCCTTTTCTAGACTCAAGTCTTCAGCAGCAAAAACAGGTAGTGCAGATAGCATTATTAGTACTAATAATGTCACCACTATTATTTTTTGCTTCATTTTAATTCTCCTTTCGTAGATATACCATTCATAATAAACCCAAAAATAAAGTTAGCTTGTTCTTCCTTATCTCTTAACTCGTCAATTAGCCAACTTCCATGAGGGTTAAAGATAACAGCCAGTACAGCAATTGCTAGTTGATGTGGATCTCCGTCTTGAATTGCTTTTTCTTTAATACCCTGTTTAACTATACCTGCCAAAACCTCTATTATTTCTTCTCGTTTTTCCAAGAGCTTCTCTTTAGATTTTTGACTTATAAATTGGGCATTCTTACTCAAAATACTTTTTATTCTATATTTTTTTTCTGGTGCCTCAACAATCAACTTTATTAGCTCATATAGTTTCTCAACAGCAGATATATCACTTTTTTGAGCAGTTGTTTTAAAAACTTTAATAAAATAATCAGCTGCTTTTACCAGCAGTTCTCTAAATAGTTCCTCCTTACTTGCAAAATGCCAGTAAAGTGTACCCTTGCTGACACCTGCCTTTTCTGCAATCATTGCCATTGAAGTAGTATAATAATTATAGACAGAAAACATGTAAACTGCTGCCTTTAAAATCCTTCCTTTGGTGCTTTCAGCCACTAACTCCCCCTCCCGACTAAGCAGTCAGTCTATTTAAAGTATAGATAAATCCTTTAATAAAATCTCAGATTATCGTCTCTTTGTTGTTTTTAATTCACCAATTAAAATAATTACTTTAATGTTTGGTTTAATATATGTAGTCTTTAAATTATTCCTATGACAACTTTATCCCCTCCTTCAAAATTTTAATTAAAATCTTAAATCCACTTTCTCAATGCTTTCAAAATTTTTGAATCATAAGAATATATTTTAAATTTCGTGTTATTCAATTTTAGTTAAATGCGATTTTCGTATTATTAATTTAAAAAAAATTGGACTTTTTACAGGTGTAAGACTGTTTGGTGTATGCGAAATATGAATAATTCAATTTTAGCATTAATAATTTAACATAATTCCTCTCTTTTGTCAAGGGATTAACAGTTATTTATCAATTTTATAATTATTACTCATTTTAACAGCCAGATCAAGAAATATTTCCTGTTCTCTTTCAGATAAAATAGATAGCAATTTTATGAGCCTATCACGACCCTTTTTTTTGTGATTATCATAAAATTTCTGTCCCTTTTGGGAAAGTAATATTTCAACTATTCTCCGGTCATCATCCCTTCGCCTCCTCTTAACATAACCTTTATCTACCAGTCTATTAACAATACTAGTCATAGTTGTGGGAGGGGTAGCAAAAACAGAAGTTAACTCAGACATGATTACCGAATTATATTTTCCTAAATATTTAATGATCAGTAGTTCTCTTATCTTTAAATTTTCATCCAGAACTGAAAGTTGGTAGAATTCATTTAAGATAATCTTGAAAAAAGTCTCATCAACCTCTCTAGCTTTTTCGTCAATACCCATCTTTAACACCCCAGTTGTTTAAAATGTACTAAACACATGAAAATACCCAAAAATTCACCTTTAAAAATTCAATATTATACAAATATAAAAGTTCAGACCACAACTTTATAGTTTGCTCTAGCTCGAAAAATATATAATACGATATTCATATTATATGAATATCGTATTATATATAATAACATACTCTCACATTTTTTGTCAAGTTTAGAATTATTCTAATAATTTAAAATTATACTTTCTACACCTGCCGGTGTAATTGCTACCCTATCTTCATTATTTTTAATTTAGGTGATGATATTTCTACCTCTGTTCATAAGTTTTACAAACAGACGGGGAGGATGTCAAAATAATAAAGCGAAGAAAAACCCCCGGATCAGATCCAGGGGCTAAAGATTCATACTATAAATTTTTCAAATCGGCTATATCCAATCTGTTTTGCGCTGCATGGTTTAACGCTAGGTTAGCTATGTTGTTGATTCTTTTATTATCATCCTTTATCTCCCTTATGTCTTCCTTAATTTTGCTGATGTCATTCTCAATATTAGATAGTCTTTGATCAATATCAATTTTAAAATTACCGAAACCCTCTAAAAATATATCAATCTTTTTTTCTAACTCGTTCACAAGCATCAACCCCTTTATTAATTTTAGCACATATCAGCGTCGCTCGCTACCCTGATTTTAATTCAATTATCGATTTTATATTATAAATATAACACAATGCCAAAGTCTAAATAGTCTAATAAGAAAAAAATCAAAGAATTAGAAAGAGAATTCCAGTCATTTAAATAACCGGAATTCTGGGAAAAGTTAATTCATCAAATTTATAATATTACAGCTTGATAATCAACATACTCTATAGCAAAGGCCTCAGCCACAGCCTGATAGGTAATTTTACCAGCACATACATTTAAGCCTTTAGCTAAAGATTTATTATCCTTTAAGGCCTGCTGATAACCTTTATCTGCCAGTTCAAGGGCATATGGTAAGGTGACATTAGTCAGGGCATATGTTGAAGTCCTGGCAACTGCCCCCGGCATATTGGCCACTGAGTAGTGAATTATACCATCTTTAACAAAGACAGGGTCATCATGTGTAGTGGGATGACTGGTCTCAATACACCCCCCCTGATCAATAGCCACATCTACCAAAACTGAACCAGGCTGCATTTCCTGTAACATTTCTTCTGTAAGCAGGTAAGGTGCCTTTGCTCCAGGGATTAAAACCGCACCAACAACTAAGTCGGCATCTTTTATTTCTTCTATAATATGGTATGGGTTAGACATAATAGTTTTTACCCTACCCTGGAAGATATCATCAAGGTATCTCATCTGCTCAGCACTTACATCCAGGATTGTCACATCGGCCCCCAGGCCTACTGCCATTTTAGCAGAATTAATACCTACTGTACCTCCACCAATAATTACAACCCTCCCTGGTTTTACACCTGGGACTCCTCCCAGGAGGACACCTTTTCCACCATGGGGTTTTTCCAGAAAACTGGCCCCTGCCTGGATAGCTAAACGACCTGCCACTTCACTCATAGGAATTAATAAAGGTAGAGAACCATCAGCTAATTGTATGGTTTCATAGGCAATAGAAACCACCTCTTTTTCCATCAGGGCCCTGGTAAGTTTTTCATCTGCTGCCAGGTGTAAATAAGTAAATAGAATCTGTCCTGGAGTAAAATAATCATACTCACTTTCCAAAGGCTCTTTAACCTTGATAATCATCTCTGCTTCAGCAAACAAATCAGCAGCCTGTTCTATAATATCTGCCCCTGCTTTACTATACTGTTCATCTACAATACCACTGCCCAGACCTGCCTTCTTTTCAACTAATACCTTATGACCAGAATCAGTCAGGATTTTCACACCTGCTGGTGTAATAGCCACCCTGTTTTCATTATTCTTAATCTCCTTTGGTATGCCAATAATCATAATACCATCTCCTTAAATTATTTTAATTTATCTTTAAGAGTCTGTTAGAAAAGCCACTGCTTATACCCCGGTGATTATATATCCCTTCACTCAACGGTAGCACCTTAACTTCGTTCTGGGAAATATAATCACCTAAAACAATTCTTTTCGAACACACACTTTGTTTAAAAAAACATTTAAAACATCAGTTTTGTCTTAATCCATTACATCAAAAGCAAAATGGGAATTTAATTTAAATACACATTTCCCATAAAAGGCCTGTGTCTTATTATAAAAAGCCCATAATTGATTGCCATAATCATAATGCCACCATTCATAATAATAATTACTAAAACCAGCTGCCTTCATTATATTATAAAGCAAGCGCCGATTATAAAGAATATCCTCTTCTTTGGGACTGAGTTTTCCTTTCTTGGCAAGCCTCTTTTCCAAAAAATTTGTAACAGACTTTTTAGTGTTTTCATCAAATTCTGTTCCCATATCAAGAAAAATCCCCTGAGCATTTGCTATAGTAAGATCTACCGCTCCACCAGTAATATGTGGAGAAGGATGTTTTGCATTATCTGAAGGTATAGCAACAAATTGTTCGGTAAGTTTATTTATGGCTTTTTCAGATTTATCGGGATGTTTTCTTAGCAATTTTTCCTTATATCTATCAAAAAGAGTCAGCTGTACTTCAGTCGGTCTCCAGGCATCAAAGATAACCAGTTTATATCCTGCTGGTAATAAGTCTGCAGCCTTTTTCAATCTCAGCAAAACCCCTCCTCTACAATAACATTCCGGCAAAGAATACTCTAAACCCTGCCTAAAATACTGCGGCTTAACTATAATCCTATTTGATTTATCACTTATAGAAAACAACATCTCTTTATTATCAATTATCTTTATTTCTTTTACTTTTTTCCAATCTGGTTTTTCTAAATCTATTTTTAATTTATAATGTGATTTATTTAAATTCTTCATAATAACACCCTTAATATAGACTAATACCCAAATAATCTAGGCAAAAACAAAGTTATAGCTGGGAATAATATAATCAATGAAACAGTAAGCATAGCAAAGGCAACAAAAGGCCATATCTTCTTAAATAATGTCTCTAATTCCACATTACCGACAGCTGAAACAATATATACACAAGCACCCATTGGCGGGGTAATCAAGGCAATAGTTATATTCAAAGTCATAACAACACCAAAATGAAAGGGATCAATGCCCATGGCAGTAGCAACAGGGGCAATAATTGGAGTCAACAAAGTCAGAGCTGCAACCTCTTCCATAAACATTCCGATTAAAAATATTATAAAACTTAAGACAAACAACAAAACTGTACTGTTATCAGTCATAGCAATAAGAAAACCAGCAAATTTTTGGGGCACCTGTTCCCACTTTAACAACCAGCTAATAATAGAAGCACTCCCCATGATCACAAATACCACACTTGTACTACGGACTGTCTCAAAAATAGCAGAGAAAAAGGCTTCCATTTTTAATTGTCTGGTTACAAAAAAACCAACAATTATAGTATATAGTACAGCTATTGCACCGGCTTCTGTAGGGGTGACTACCCCCAGTACTATTCCTCCGATAATGATCAAGGGGGCAATAAGCGCTACTAAAGACTGCAAACCAACTCTAACAATTTCAGCTAAACCTGCTTTTTCATTAGATACAGGATAATCGTATTTTTTAGAGTAATAGTAATTCATAATAATAAAAGCCGCCCCTAACATAATCCCTGGTACCACACCTGCTACAAAAAGGCCTCCAATTGACACATTGGTCATTGTCCCATAGAGTACCATAAAGATACTGGGTGGTATAATAGGACCAATCAAGGAACTCCCAGCAGTAAGACCTGCCGAATATGAACGCGGATAACCTTCCTTAACCATAGCCGGTATCAAGATAGAACCTAAAGCTGAAGAATCGGCAGCCGCTGAACCACTTATACCGGCAAAAATAATACTGGCAACCACATTCACATGACCTAAGCCACCTCGCAAATGTCCTACTAATACCCTACTAAAATTAAGTAATCTATCTGTTATACCAGTCTTATTCATTAAGTTACCAGTCAAAATAAAAAAGGGTATAGCCATTAGGGTCACCACATTCATTCCACCAAAGAATTGTTGAATCATAATACGAAACAATGACCAGTCCCCTAGATATAAAAAACCGATAAATGCTGTGCTTAATAAAGAAAGGAAGATCGGCACACCTATAAACATTAAAATCAAAAAACAGGCAAACATCACAATAGTCAATTCTTTCCCTCCTTTTTACCAGACAAGGAAAACTGTAGAAATATATATTGCAACAAAAACAAAAGTGCACCAATAGGAATTGCTAATAAAGGTATACCTTTGGATATTTGTAATCCTAAGGTTTTAAACTTCCATGAATTTATAGCATATCTAAACCCATAGTAGACCATAAAGAACATAAGAAAGATAGTAACAAACTGTACCAGCCAGTTTATTATTCTGGCAGAACCTTTGGCTAAAATCTTATTAAGAAAGGTAATACTCACATGTTCTCCATGATATAGAGCACTATTCATACCAATCATTACTGCCCATATCAAGGTAAAACGGGCCAGCTCTGCCGTCCAAATCGGAGATATATTAAAGAAATAACGGCTAAAAACATTAGCAATTATTACTACAAGATTTAGTATAAAAAGCGCCCCAGATAAATAGGTGCTGAGACGCTCTATAATTTCAGAAAAACGGGAACAGGACTTTGGGAAAGGCTTATTCATCACCTACAGCCTCCTGATTAGCCTGACGCGCACTTTCTATCGCCAACTCGATCCATTCTTTATCTATCTTTTCTTCAATCCACGCTGAATAAGCTGGTTGCCCTATTTCTTGAAAAACTGCCAATTCTTCCCTGCTAGGTTGATATACCTCTACTCCATGGTCTGCAATAAATTTAACTCTACTGGCAACCTCTGATTCTACAGCTATACGGTTAATGGCATTGGCTTCTACAGCTGCCTCTTTAATAAGATCTTGTTCATTTTTGCTAAGTGAATTAAACCAGGCACCATTAATAGTTAACCACTGACAGGAATACTGAATATTAGCCATAGTCATATAATCCTGTACCTCATAAAGACTACCAGATATAATATAAGTGGGAGGATTCATCTGGCCATCTGCCACACCAAGCTGTAAAGCTATATATACTTCTGACCAGTCTATCGGTATACCACTGGCCCCAAAGGACTCATATAAGGCTACCTGGCCTGCATCCATAGCCCTGAACTTCATGCCTTTAAAATCAGCCGGGGATTTGATTTTTCTTTTAGAATTGGTAAAGGCCAGAAAACCACCCTCTTCTACTGCTTCTAATAAAATAACACCCGTTTTTTCTTGGAATTCCTTTTGGGTTTTTTCCCAATACTCACTACTATCAAAGAAAATATGAGCAGCCTCATAGCTATTAAACATAAAAGGGAGTGTGGCTGCATAAATTTCTGGATAAACAGAAACTATACCAGCATTTGATGCAATATTAATCATAGGCCCGTTCATAGTCTGTTCCATTCTTTGCTGTTCATTACCTAATTGACTATCAGAATAGAGTGTGATAGAAATACCACCATTAGTACCTGACTCAACGATCTCTTTAAACTTAATAGCAAAGGCGTGTACTGGATTTGTCTCCAGATTGGCTGGTCCATTATATGACATTTTAATATCTTTCACCCCCGCTGCTGTTACCATTCCACTAAAAACCAAAACAAGCAATAACACTGACATTAACTTTACACATTTTTTGCTCATTTAACTGCCTCCTTACTTTTTTATTAATAAAAATAGGTGATTATAACATGAATAAGTTAATATACACATTTTTATGTAATGTTTATGTAACTTATATGTTAATTATAACTTTAACACATCGATAGCCCTCAAGCAAATATTACATCTTATATTATTATTGAGTATATTGCTGATTTATGTAGAGAAACAAATATAATTCACTTAAATTAGTTTTATTATAGTGAATAAATTTTATAATAATAAAATTTATTTTTTGCAGAAAAAAGAATTTCCATATATAATAATCTTAATAGAAATTAATAAGTAAGAGGGGGGCTTAACTTGAAAATAGGAAATAAAATAAAGGAATTAAGATTGTTAAAAGGAATGACTATCAAGGAGTTAGCAGAAAAATCAGAATTGAGCGCAGGAATGATCAGTCAAATAGAAAGAGATAAAATTGGTCTATCAGTTACATCTCTGTGGAACATCTCTCAGGCACTTAATATTTCAATCGGATATTTTTTTAATGAAATGAAGGCAGACAATCATCTTGTTGTCAAAAAAACACAGCGCAAAGAAATTAAACTGGCAAATTCAAGTGCAGTCTACGAATTATTAACACCAGATCTATCGGGAAAAATAGAATTTTTAAGAATTGTTATCAAACCAGGCGAGAGTAATGATAGTAAACAAATAAGTCATCAAGGAGAAGAATGTGGTCTTGTTTTACAGGGAAAACTACTAGTTAAATACGGAGAGAAAGAGTATATTCTTGAAGAAGGTGACAGTATCCGTTTTAACAGTCTCATCCCCCATAAATATATCAATATAGGTGATATTAGTTCAATTTCTATCTGGGCAATGACACCCCCCAGTTTTTAATCATTAAGATAAATTCTCGGCACCCTTTTACTAATTCCACAGACAATCTCATAATTTATGGTCTGACAAATCTCAGCCAGGTCATCAGCAGTAATCTCTAAATCCCCCTGCCGACCGATTAGCACAACCTCATCACCACAAGCAGCATCAGCAATATCAGTTACATCAACCAATATTTGGTCCATACATACCCTTCCCCTGATAGGGGCTCGCTCTCCCCCGATGAGAACAAAACCCCTATTAGACAACTGTCTTGGATAACCATCAGCATAACCAAGAGGTATAGTAGCTATCATACTGGGGCGTTTGGTTATATAAGTCCCTCCATAACCGAGCGCAGAACCAGCAGGTATTTCCCGCAGTAGTGATACCTTTGCCTTCCAGCTCAAGGCCTTTTTAAAGTTATCACTAGAAACTATATTTTCTGAGGGCCTCAACCCATATATAATAATCCCCGGTCTGACCATATTAAAAGGCAAACCTGGTAAATCAAGTATGGCAGCACTATTTGAGGCATGAAGAAGAGAAATAGATATATTCTTTTCTTCCAACACCTTCAAAAGTTTATTAAATCTAGCCCACTGATAATATGTATAGGCTTTATTACGTTCATCAGCACAGGAGAAATGAGTCATTAATCCCTCTATTTCCAACCCCTGATACCCTGCAATATCACGTGCAATCCCTGTTCCTTCCTCTATAAGAAAACCCTGCCGACCCATTCCACTATCAACCGCCAAATGCACCTTCAGCTTAACACCTTTGGTCAGAGCCTCTTTATTTAAATATCCCAGGGTAGTGCTATCAGAAACAGTAGCAATCAAATCATAAGCAAAGAGTAATCGATACTGTTCTGGAGATATATTAAATAATACCTGAATCGGTAAAGATATTCCACTTTTCCGCAATTCAACCGCTTCTTCAGGCAGAGCAACAGCCAGACGATCAGCGCCAGCTTTACACAGGGCTTTAGCTATCATTATAGCCCCATGGCCATAGGCGTCAGCCTTGATAACCGGCATGATTATAACATCTTTATCAACTAAATCCTTAATCATTTTAAAATTATTTTTTATCTGAGCAAGGTCAACTTCAACCCATACTGGTCTTGTTATTACATCTTTTTGCACAACGATCACCTATTATATATAATTTTTTTATTTTATTATTATTGATCCTTAAGAAAGCTCCAGCTGTTTTTCCTCTTTGTTTAACATCCCTTGCTTATTAATAAATCTGGAGACCCTTTTGCTTTCAGGAAAGAAACCGGCAGGACGGCGCAGCATAATAATTATTAGAACTAGACCTATAATAAATAACCTGATATCTCCCATTCTGGTAGCTAAAGCTGGCGGTAGATAATCAACTGCTATGATTGTACCTTCCCAGACCAGACGAATTACTAAGGCCCCAGCTATTGCCCCCAGGTTATTACCGACACCCCCGGCAATAATCATAATCCAGATTATAAAAGTATAGAGAGACTCAAAATTATTAGGGGTTATATAGGTATAAAAATGGGCAAGTAAGGCACCACCTAAACCATATAACATACTGGAAATTATTATGGTTTGAATTTTATAATTTAAAGTATTTTTTCCCAGGGAAACAGAGACATTCTCATCTTCCCTGATAGAGCGCAATACACGTCCCCAGGGACTCTTAATTAATTTTTCTACAAGAAGATAAACTAAAAGCAGAATTACTATCACTAATACTAAAAAGAATAGATCATAAGCAAAGCGGGAAGCAAACAAATCACGTAAGGGCTGAGGAATCATACCTATACCCATTGGACCCTGAGTTATTTTTTCTTCCTGTAAGGCTATCAACCTCATTATTTCAGCAAAACCCAGACATCCTAAAGCAAAGTAATTATTATCTTTTAGCCTAAGAATAAATGGAGTAAGCAATAAAGAAGCCAGACCGGCAGCAAGCATTGCCCCTAAAATACCAATTATAAAGGGAAGACCAAATCCCCCCAAACGTGTTCCGGTAGCTGCTGTAGTTAATATAGCAGTAGTATATGCGCCAATAATCATCATCCCATGTATTGAAACATTAAAAAGACCTGTACCACCCCAGCTAATATTTGTACCGATTGCAAAGATAGCATAAATAACTGCAACTGTTAGAAAAAATATTATAAAGGAAACAACTCCCAATTAACTCACCTCATTTCAACTTTGATTCTTTAAAGATACCCATCGGTCTCCAGAGCAAAACTATAATCATCATTAAAAAAGAAATTCCTAATTTATAAGTCGGCGGAATAAAACCAGCGGCAATTTCCATAGATAAACCAACAATCATAGCACCAATTACAGCACCATAAATACTTCCTATACCCCCAATTACCATAGCTACAAAGACAGGTATCAAGATATTCCAGCCCATCATCGGTACTAAACGAGTATCCAGCGCCAGAAAGAAACCAGCAAGTACCGCCAGTGCAGTCCCCAGTACCCAGGTCCACCTGTAAACCCTTTCCATATCTATGCCTGAAATTCGGGCCAGATCCACATTATCAGCTACCGCCCTCATTGATTTACCTATTTTAGTTTTAGTCATAAAAAAATGAATAAGAAACATTACAACAAGCGAAACAATTATAATAATAATTTGATATACAGTAATACGTAAACCAACTATATTAATAGCTTTCCTGACTGGGAGGTCATACCCCTTAACACCACTACCGAAAAAAACCTTTAATAGGCTTCGCAAACAGAAGGTTACACCAACCGAAGTCATCAGTAAAGCTACCGATTCTGCCTGACGCATATGGGAATAAATCATTTTATCCAGTATAAGAGATAATATAACAGTAAATACTACTGCTAATAAAACCGAGATAATCAAGGGAATACCATTAATTACACTAAAGAAAAATACAAGATATGCTGCAACAGTCATTATTGAACCATGGGCAAAATTGAAAAAATCCAGTATTTTCGTTGTAATTGTTAACCCCATTGTAGATAACGCAACAATTATACCATAGATTAGACCATTAACTACTAACTGCATTCTAAATACCTCCCCTTTGACTTAAATCTTAAGCTTCTAAAAAAACCGCGCTTCTAATGCTCCGCCCCACTGAATCTTCCTTTTATAACACAAGGTCGATTCAGCATCACCTTAACTAAGACAAATATATTTGTCGGTCTTTAAAGTTATCCACAATCATGTTTATAAATAAGGTCTATAGTTTTAAGTAAAACTATAGACCTATCTATTAAATTACTCTTCCCACCAGATCGGTAGTTTAAAATTAATTTCACTGGCAAAGTCAGAAATTTCAGCCGGTTTAAAGTTTCCAGCTGTCTTAAATTTCAAATCTTCGCCTACAGTCCAGTGTTCATACAAACCAGAGACATCTCCATTTTCATCGAAGTTAATAGGTCCAGAAGCCCCAACATACTGAATATCTTTACCCTGGGCAATCAATTCCTTAGCTTTAGCAAACTCATTTACTGTTACTACTACACCAGGGGCATTAGCCACCTCACGTATTGCATCTTTGATTGTCTCCCGATCAGTTGCTGTACCAGCTTTCTCAATAGCTAAAGCTGCAATCATAGTACCATCAAAGGCATGAGCAGTAAAAACAGATTGCTCATCATTGCCATATTTTTCCTGCCACATAGTATCGAAGATTTTACGACTATCATTTTCAGGCAGCGCTGTAGAAACACCTTCAAAATCTCCATAAATTTCATAGCCCAACGTCTTAGGTAAAGTAGGGGCCTTAGCTACTTCAGCACCTAACCAATCACCTCCAAAATCCAACTGATACCATTGCTTTAAGATAACAGTGATATCAGTTGGATAAGCTGCATTAATAATCACATCTGGAGCATTTTCAAAGACCTTACTCAATTCTGAACGATAAGAAGCCTTTGATTTGTCTACCCTAATACAATCTAAAATTTCTCCACCAGCTTTTGTCCAAGCTTCTTTGAAAACCTCTTCAATACCAATACCATATTGATTATTGACGACCATAGTACTGGCTGTCTTATACCCTTTTTCTTTAGCCAACATCGCCAGGGCTACACCTTGACCAGCATCAGAAGGACAGGTGCGGAAAAAATAATCATTATCATCCAGATAAGCAATCTGAGGCGAGGTACAACCAAGACCAATCTGTATTACTTGGTTAGGAATAGTAAGTGTACTGGCCGCAATTGAACAACCACTTGACCATCCCCCCAGGAGTATAGGAATATTATTCATTTTAACTAACTTATTAACCGCAGAAATTGCTGCTTCAGGTTTGGTCTGATCATCAGTATAAAGGATCTGTAATTCGTGACCGAGAATACCTCCACTTTCATTAATACATTTTTCAGCTAAAATTACCCCCTGTTGCATAGGCCCATTTTCAGGTGCACCTGAACCAGTTAAAGAAAGCATACAACCAATCTTAATTGGAGCAGCCAAAACAAAGCTAGTCATTACAAACAAAAAGCTTAGTAAAAAAATTGCAATACAAGATATTTTTCTATTCATCTGAATTTCCTCCCTGATTTTTTAAATATAGTTTTAAAAGTACACTCCATCTTAAATAAAATAAATCTCATTTACATCTACAATTATTTTAATCACATTCCCCTGAGATTAACTAAGCACCCAAATAGGCATTTAATACCTCCTCATCTTCCATAACCTCTTCAGGTCTTCCCTTTAATATTGTCTTTCCCATATTCATAACAAAGATTGGGTTACACAATTTCATCATGAAATTCATATCATGACTAATAATTAAATAAGTACGACCCTTTTCTTTATTAAATTTTTGAATATATTCCACCATTGAATTAATTAATGTAGGATTAATACCTGCTGTGGGTTCATCAAGTAAAACCACTTCAGGCTCTGCCATCTCTGTCCTGGCAAATTCAACTAATCTTTTCTGACCAACCGAAAGACTTCCGGCCAGAACATCCCATTTATCTTGCAAGTCAACCAGCTCCAACAATTTCATTGCCTTCCCCATTAATTCTTCTTCCTGCTTTTTTACCTTCTTAATCCTCAAAATATTATTCCAGAAAACCTCTCCATACTGCTTTTTAGCTGCCAACATAACATTTTCCAGTACAGTCATTTTTTCCAGTTGCCCAGTCAATTGAAAAGTACGGCAGAGTCCATTATGAAAAATCGCGTAAGGAGGCAAACCACTAATCTCTTTCCCTTTTAAACGGACAACACCTGAATCTGGTTTGTGAAAGCCAGTAATACATCTAAAGGTTGTGGTTTTACCTGCACCATTGGGACCAATCAAACCAGTAATTCTACCTTTCTCAACCTCCAGATTACAACCATCAACAGCCTTAACACCGCCAAAATGCTTTCTTAAATTTTCTACATGCAAAATAATCCTTTCCTTGGCAATATCACTCATTAAGATCACCCCTATTTATAAATCTATTTTGCAGTCTCTCTGCAATAGTTAAAATTTGTTTAATAGTATATCATTTTTTATGTTATGTCTTTGTTATGTTTTTGTTAACTTATCTCTTATATTACCTTAATTTTGCCATTTTGTCAAGTATTTTATGGAAATATAATTCATTTATGAATGTTATATCACATTTACATAACATCAAAATGCCTGTATAAAAAATTCCTTGATTATATATAACCAAGGAATTAAAACAACATCAATATATTTAAACATTTTGTAAGAAGTTCTTGTAATTAATTCTCAAATGTCTTTCATTATATTAGTATCCATAACTTAAGGCCCCTCCATCTACTGCAAAATCTTGCCCGGTAATATATTTCCCCGCCTTACTAATAAGATATAAGACCATGGTTCCAATATCTTCTGGTTCCCCAAATTTATGTAGGGGCATTCTACCAAGAATTTTAGCCTTCCTATCATCATCCATCACTTTAATACTCATTTTTGAAGGAATCCAGCCTGGTGCTACTGAGTTAACTAATATATTATCATTCACCCATTCAACGGCTAATCCTCGTGTAATACCAGTTACTCCTGCTTTAGTAGAACAATAGGGTACAACTTCTCTAAATCCTAAATGTGCTGCCATTGAAGAAATATTAACAATGCGTCCTATGTGCTTAGATTTTTTCAAATAAGGATAGGCATATTGACTCATGTAAAACACAGCATCCAGGTTAAGATGATGTATCTCATTCCAGAATTCTTCATTTACATCTTCTGCGCGCCATCTTTTAGTAGTCCCGGCATTATTGATTAAAAAATCTAAGCCTTCTTTTTCACCGATTTCACTTACAACTTTTTTCACATTCTTACTATCTGTAATATCTACTGGTATTCTTACAATATTATCATGCTCAATTGAACCCTTTCCACTTCTACTTAAGTCATAAACCTTAGCACCTACATCTGCTAAAACTTTTGCTATGCCTTCTCCAATACCGCTTGAAGCACCAGTAACAATGCCTACTCTTCCTTCCAATGAAAACAATCGTTCTAAGGTATTTGCTGTATTACTCTCCATTATTTCACCTCATTTAAGAACTCTTCTCTAAATCTAAAGCCCCAACCATTACCTTGACGTGGATATACATAGCCACTTTCTATAAGCATACGATTATCTATAATTTCATCAATCCAATCAAATGATTCTGCTCCATAAGGTTTAGAAATTGTAGTAAGTAATGGAACATCATAATCTTTATAATAGTGTGGTAGCACTGGAATATTGTTTAGACTAGCCAGGGCAGCTGAATTCCTCCATTCTTCAACCCCACCTATTCTTATAATATCTGGTTGCCATAAGTCTAAAGCATTTCTTCTAATAAGTTCTTTTAAAGCTGTACAATCATATTCTCTTTCACCCATAGCTAGTGCAATACTTGTTTTGCGACGGATAATTTCATAACCAGAAAAATCATCATGTACAATTGGCTCTTCAAACCAATGAATACCCATATCGGATGCCAGTTTAGAAAGCTTAACAGCTGAAGGTACATCCATACCCTGATTGGCATCAATCATAATTTTTATATTTGTTCCTACTGCTTCTCTTACTTTTTTTATACGGATAATATCCCTTTCAATATCTTTTGAACCAACTTTTATCTTCACCGCTGTAAATCCACGTTTTTTATAATCCATTACTTCCTCGAGTAATTCTTCATCAGTATAAGATAACCAGCCACCACTTCCATAGACAGGTATTTTAATATTACTTCCCCCAAGAATCTTCCAGATAGGTTGATTAAGTTCATGACCCCAGGCATCCCACATTGCGATATTAAAGGTTGCTACTGCCCATCTTTGAAGTCCTATACTACCGAAGTATTCCGTTTCAATTTCATATTCTTTTTTCATTTTAACTGTCTCATAAATATGATACTGTTCTTCTAGTATAAAAGTTTTTAAATCGCTTAAGGCTCCTTCTATTGCTTGAGGAGAATAATGAAAAGACAGTAAATACCCCTGACCTCTGGTTCCCTTATTTGTAAAAATTTCCACAACATAGAAAGCAATGTCTGAGATACTGTGTGTTGCATCAGCGATTGATTTCGATATTTGTGAAGTCGCCTTATATATTTTTACGTCTTTAATTCTAGTCAATTTCGAACACCCTTTCATTTTTCAATTTAAATAATGGGTTTTATCCAATTTCCTGGACAGAAAGATACAACTATACTTCTAATTTCTTATAGGATACACATTGTTTTTCAATTAATTCCCAATCTAGGTTTCCTCCAACTCCCGGTTCCTCTGGAACTGTAATCATTCCCTGTTCATCTATAGGCAACTTCCCCTGCATAGGAAACTGGAAATTATCTTCTGGAACAAAATACTCAAAATATTCGCAATTTCTAATGGCACATGATACATGCAAGTTCACTAAATCCATATAGTTCATTGTTGTAGTATGTATCTCACATCTTAGACCAAATGCTTCTGCAAGATGAGCAATTTTCAATGTCCCGGTTATCCCATTCTTCCAGGATACATCTGCCCTGACAATATCTGCAGCCTTTTGTGCAATAGACTGGGCAACACCCCAATGACAGCCCCTGGTAGTCTCAGTAGCCGCAATAGGTATGTCCACAGTTCTGCATAATTCTGTATATTTATATAACTCAAAATCTCTAAAAGGTTCTTCTAGCCATAAATAATTTAACTGCTCTAGCTGCCTGGCTATTTTTATTGCTTCATCTAAACTATACTCTGCCACCGGGTCGCTCATTAAAATATAATCATCTCCAACAGCATCCCTTATTGCCTGGTGAATCTCCAGATCTCTCTGCACTGGCCCTGAAGGATGCGCCTTGTAAGCTTTAATTCCTTTCGATTGATAGTATAAAACTTCTTCTACATATTCTTCCACTGTCTCATGAAAAAGACCACTGGCATATACTGGTAACTTGTTTTTATAAGCACCTAAATATTTATATAGTGGCAGCCCTGCCGCTTTTGAGGCAATATCCCATAAGGCTACATCTACAGGCCCTGGCAAATACACTGGAAAAAAACACAAGTGTCTGTCGAGATTCCATAGTTCTTGCCAGATAGCTTCCCGGTCATAGGAATCTCTACCTATTAATATAGGGCCGATATTGTCTTGCAAATATCCCTCAGTTACCGCTCCCGATCTAGCGGCCAGAGCTGTAGCGATTCCTTCTATTCCAGTATCAGTGCTAATCTTTATAACAACAACATCCCAGGGCATTTTACTTCCGCCCTGTCGTTTTTCATCAAAAAAACATTTATCGCGTTTTACCCACCATGTTTCAAACTTTACTATTTTCATGCACGGCCTCCTATTAAAGAGTCTGTTCGAAAAGTATCAGTATATACCGCTGGGGATTATATATCCCTTCACTCAACGGTAACACCACAGGTACTCCGTATTTGACTAGAGCACAGAAGAACAGTTTAAGGTTGCACCTTAACTTCGTTCAGGGATATATAATCCCCTATTTATGCCTTTTCGAACACACACTTAAATACATCTGTACTAAATATTTCATTTTTGATTCCTTTTCTTAGTAATTTTTTCCTTCGTCTTTCCTAACACTAACATTATAAGCTCTTTTTCTAATTGCTTAAATAACATAAATTCCTTGCTCTGGCTCTAAAAGCCAAAAAAATTCTTCACATTGTAATAACATACATTCTCCACAACTCTTTTTAGCTCTTCTTCACCGGAGAAATATTCTCCTCGTTCTACGAGATCTCCAAGGTAATTACAGAATACACGGCGGTAAAGTTCATGCCGGGGATAGCTTAAAAAACTACGGCTGTCAGTAAGCATACCCACAGATAGACTAACTGGATAGAGGTTTGCTGTGGCAGTAAATTGACGCTCAATACCGTAAACCTGGTCATTAAACCACCAAGGGGCACCTAGTTGTACTTTGGCCCGGGTTCCTCCCTCACAGAAAGCAGCAGCAAGTATAGCAAAATTCTCAATTTTACTACTATCCAGCGGATATAAAATAGTTTTTGGTAATTCATCAATAGATGTTAAGCGGTCAAGTAGAATACCAATACTTTTGACACTTGTACTATCATCTGTGCAGTCAAATCCAGTTGATCGTCCTATGGCAGCTACTTTACTAGTATTGGCATCAAGATATGTTCCCACATGAAGCTGCATCACAAATCCATTCCGCTTGTACATACGCCCCATCTCAAATAAAAAGGCAGAACGGTATTGATTTATCTCTTGTGTAGAAAGCTCATCACCTACAATAGCCCTGGAAAAAATAGCCTCAACACCTTTTAAGGTATAGTCTTCCCATGTAAACTCAGGAATACCATCATCACTGATATTAGTCCCTATACTTTTAAAGAATTTTAAACATTTTTCAAGTGCAGAAAGCAGACTAGCAAAACTAGCAATATCTTCTCCGGCAGCATTACCAAGATTTAAAATATAGTTGGGAAAATTCTCTTTTTCACAAAACATGGCTTTATCAGGACGGAAGGCTGACAATACCTTGATTTTCATTGTAGGGTCCTTTTGCAGCTTCTGGTGATATTTCAGAGTATCTATAGGGTCTTCAGTAGTACTAACTATCTCCACATTCGATACTTCCATACACCATCTGGGAGTCATTCCCTTTTCACAAATCATCTTTTTTGTTCTATTATATATCTCTTCAGCATTAGCTTCACACAAAGGTTCATCAATATCAAAAAAGCGTTTTAATTCCAGGGCACACCAAATGTAAAGAGGATTGCCAATAAGCTGCGGCAGTATTTTAGCAAAAGCCATATATTTTTCATAATAACTTGCCTCACCAGTTATATATCTTTCGTCAATCCCAAAGGTACGCATGGCACGCCATTTGTAATGATCACCAGCCAACCACATTTCTCCTAAGTCTTCAAATTCTTTGTTCTCCCAAATTTCTTTAGGTTGCAAATGGCAGTGATAATCGATGATAGGCATTTGCTCAGCAACTTCATGGTATAGTTTGCGGCCGGTTTCATTTGTAAGAAACAATTCCTCAGAAAATTTATTATTCATTTCACTCACCTCTAAAATCCAATTAGGGCGCCGCCATCAACCGGAATACATGCTCCGGTAATGTAACGGGCTGCCTCACTGCAGAGAAATGCAGCACACATTCCAACATCCATAGGGTCGCCAACTCTTTTAGCAGGTATACGCCCCATAATTTTTGACAATCGAGTTGAATCATGATCAGTTGCTTTATGGAACATAGGTGTATCAATCCAACCCGGTGCAATGGCATTGACACGGATGCCGAACTCAGCGCACTCCGCAGTAAGGGTATGAATTAAACCAAGATATCCTGCTTTGGCAGTAGAATAACCACTAACCTGGGGCTGACCTATATAACTGGTCATACTAGCCATAAAAACAATGTTTCCATAATTAAAAGTTTTCATATGCGGCACCAGGGCTTTGGTCAAAGCAAATGCACCAACAAGATGCACATTCAATACCTTTACATAGTCTTCCACTGACATATCCCAGATATATTTTTTACAGTGATTTCCTGCATTATTGATCAGAATACTGATCTGACCGTGGTCAGCGATAATCTTATCCACCATTTCCTGGGTATGGTCAGTATTTGTAATATCAAATTGATAAAAGACTGCCTGTTCACCAAACTCAGCTAAGGCTTCTGCAGCCTGTTCCGGTGTTTCAAAGCTTAATACAATCACCTTTGCGCCGGCACTGATTAAACAACGTGTAATAGCAAGGCCTAATCCCGTCGAGCCCCCGGTTACAATTGCAGTTTGTCCTTCCAGGGAATACGCATTATTGATGTTAAAGTTTTTAAAATCTATTGCCATTCTAAACTCTCCTTTTAATATGATAATTTATTACATTGTACACTTAGGTGGTATAGTAACTTGCTTTTCCTGATACTTATAGGGAATGAAATATTCTTTATGTCCCAGACTCTCGCTTTTGGTCAACACACCTGAAGCAACATTGGCTATCATTTGTGCAAGGGATTCTGCCGATTGGTCCAAGGTACAGTCTCCTGCCAGAACACGACCAGCATCAAAATCCATATCCCCTTTCATCCTGGCATAAGTATGACTATTGCCTGTTATTTTCACACAAGGAGCCACAGCACTGCCTACTACATTGCCCCGCCCTGTAACAAGAAGTACAATATGACAGCCGCAGGATATAAGATCCATCAAGCCCTCGTTATCATTAGGGTTAGTAATACCAAACTGCATCCAGTGGGGGTCTGGTGTTGAATCAAGCAGCCATAAACCTGGATGGTTCGGCTTTCCAGCTACCTTCAAAACACCCTCAATGGGCTTTGTTCCACTCTTGATTAAAGCCCCCATACTCTTTTCTTCTATGGTACTAAGACCCCCAGCAAAATTTCCGGGACTAACAGAATACTGTCTTACAGATTTACAGTATTCCAGTGCCTTATCATAGGTATATTGGATTTCCTCTCGGGCTCTTTTGTTTACAGCACGGGCTGTAAGCAAATCAATAAGTCCGATAGCCTCCACAATTTCTTCGAAAATAGCGGTGCCTCCCATTTCTACAAGGCTGTCATAAAAACGTCCTACAACTACATTCCCGGCAAGTCCACTGGTATAGTCACTCCCACCGCATTCAGCCCCAATAACAAGGTCCGACATAGTCATAGGAACCCGGGGTGTTTTCTTAAGGGCATCCAACATTTCACTTACCAAGGTAACACCTTTTTGTATACTTTTATTTGTTCCACCTTCTGTCTGAATAAACATCCAGGCATGCTGCTTACCCTCTTTTTCAGCAATATCGGCCAGCCATTCTGCTTGGACATATTCACACCCCAGGCCTACAGCAAGTACGCCCCCCACATTAGGGTGTCGAATAAGAGATATAAGCAGACGTACGGCATATTCATTATCAGTACAGCCGGAAAAACCTACACACTCAACATCCATATGGTCACTGATTCGTGTAATTTCTTTGGCTACAAAAGAGGAACATTCCACTGTATAGATCACAAGTACTTTATTACGAATGCCAAGGCGGTCATCTTGACGAGAAAAGCCTTCCCATTGCAAATTTAAATACCCCCTCTCTATTCATATTTAATATCCTTCGGTGCCCCTGTCACTACATCAAGGTGGCTGGAACGTTCATCATATACACTGGATATACAGTGTAAATGAACCCATGCCCCTTTAGCAATATTTTGGGTTGCACGACCAATAACTATGCCATATTTTATTATATCTTCATCACAATTTATATCACGTAAAGCTATTTTATGACCTATTGGAATATGTTCTACAGCATGAATGACATCCTGATTAGAATCCCCTCTTAATACCACAGGGCCTTGATTTAATTCCACTAGTGCAGTTGCTACATTATCTTGAAGATCAATTTGAAATGCCACTTGTTCTTCCATTATACCCTCCTTACAAGATCCCAAATTTCGCAAAGGCGTCTGTAGCACTCATACCCTCTTCAATTGCTTTTCGAACTACTTTCTCACCTGCTGCTTTATCAAGAGATTTTTGAATCACTTCTTCAGAAACTTCTTGCGGTATAACCAGAACACCATCTATGTCCCCAAAAATAATATCCCCGTCATGGATTATAACCTGGCCAATCTCAATCGGGCAGCGAAAATCTACCACACTTGTACGAATACTAGAATCCTGTGCCCAGCAGCCTTTACTAAATACAGGCCAATTTTGACTAAGTACCTGTGGTGTATCACGGTGCCAGCCGTCCACTACTGCACCGACACTGCCGCGTTTTTTGGCAGCAGCAGTAAGAATTTCCCCCCACAAAGCACTATTTTGCGCACCTGTTGCTACAAATATCTCATTTTTATGCAACTGATCCAGTGCTTCTGTCAGCAGTCCAAAAGGTTTCTTCTGTACACTAAACACATCGTGTTCAAGAACTGTACATGCTTTTCCTGCCACTTTCATATCATTTTGCAATGGTCGGATATATTGAGGCATAAACTGATGGGTATATCCCATTACATCCAAGATGTCGCCAACAACAGGTGTATATAGTTTTTCTTTCATGAGGGCAAACATTTCATCCTCGTTTTCCCATTTAATCATAATTACTACTCCTTTACCTTTTTGATAGTATCAAGCCACTGTGTACACTGTTCAAACCAATTCGCCACATGGGCATCTGCTAAGCGCCCTTTTTCAGGTTCAGCTACAGCATCTGTGGCCAGAGATAAACCGTGAACACCATAAGGGTAAAGGTGTACCTCAGCTGGAACACCATGGTTTGCCAAGCCCTGAGCAAATAAAATTGTATTCTGTACAGGGACTGTCTCATCAGCCATAGTATGCCATAAAAATGTAGGTGGTGTCTTCTTGCTGATATAATGTTCCAGGGAAAAATAAGATGCATCTCCTTGGTCAACAAGTGCCTCTATGCTTTCTTGATGGGCATATTGCCCCGCCGTAATAACCGGATAACATAGAATAAGGGCATCAGGTCTATGCATAGTGTCAGACCCAAACAATGTACGGTCATCCCAATGCACACCAAGGCTTGCAGCCAAATGACCGCCTGCGGAAAAACCACAAACAACAAGCGGTTTTCCCTCCAGCTCCATTTCTTTTCCATGTACTCTGACCTCTTTGACAGCCTCTGCAAGTTCTTGCAGTGGTTTTTTTCCTAGATTTTTTCCGATTGAATAGCGGAGAACAAAGGTCTGCCAACCTTCAGAACAAAATGCAGCTGCGACTGGTTCGCTTTCACGAGGCGATAAGTGTGTATATCCTCCTCCCGGGCAGATAATAATGGCACCTTTAGGATTGGGTATTGGCTGATAAAATAAATTTATACCCTGATCCCCACAAATAAAACTCATGGTCAATCCAACAACCCCCTTTTAACGTCCCATTACAGGCATAATCAAGTCTGGAATGGTCATGACAACTCCTGGAATATAAGTAATCAAAAGCAATACTGCAATCATAACTATAAAAAATGGCATTAGTGTTTTTATTAAATTCCCAATTGGTACACCCGATACTGCAGAACCTACAAAAAGCGTTCCACCTACAGGTGGTGTTATTAAGCCAATACCAAGATTCAGGATCATAATTGCCCCAAAATGGACTGGGTCAAGACCAATACCAAGTGCTATTGGCAATAAAATCGGCGTTGTTACAAGAATAATAGCTGACATATCCATAATCGTACCGAGCAATAACATAGTTATATTTAGAATAAGCATGATGACATATCTATTATCTGTCAGACTGGTAATTGCACTTGCTACCAACTCTGGCATTTCCAAGTAGGTCAAGAGCCAGCCAAAAACCTGTGATGTAGAAATCAAAATCATTACAATTGCTAGAGTACCAAGTGAACGTTCAATAACACGCCACATTTTGGCAAGTGTTAACTCTTTGTAAATAAAAAAACCGACGAAGATTGCCCATATTACAGCAATAGCTGCAGATTCTGTAGCAGTAAAGACACCACTCACAACACCAAAAACAACAATAAGCACAGTTATAAGCCCCCAAATGGAATCAAGCAGGGTTTTTAAAACATGCTTAATATTAAATGAATCACCCTTTGGATAATCCCGTTTTACAGAAAGAATATAACTATATACCATCAAGGCAATTCCTAAGATAACTCCAGGGACTATTCCAGCTAAAAACAAGCGTCCGACTGACACACTGCCTGCCACCATAGCATACATAACCATATTATGGCTGGGTGGAATAAGTAATCCCTGAACAGAACTGGCCATAGTAACATTGGTCGAAAACTCGTCATCATAGCCTTGCCCTCGCATCATTGGAATAAGAATAGTCCCCAGAGATGCTGTATCAGCAGTTGATGAGCCTGATATGCCGCCAAAGAACATTGAAGCAACGATATTTACCATCGCAAGCCCTCCGCGCAGCCAACCTACCAGGGCATTTGCAAGCTTAATCAACCTCTTTGAAATCCCACCTGCACCCATAAGTTCACCAGCTATGATAAAAAAGGGTACTGCCATCAAGGTAAACACATTAACCCCCTTAACCATCAGTTGGGCAATCTGCATTAAGGGCAGTCCCAGATAGATAGTTGTCAAAAGACTCGAAATACCTATGGCAAAGGCAATAGGAAATCGACAAATCAGCATAATAAAAAAAGAACCTATCAAAATTATTATAGCAATTGTATTTGGATCCATCTGCTAATCTTCCTCCATTCCACGGATTTGCTCTGCAGCATCTTCTACCAACATTTCAGCTTCATCTGCTACAGTAATACTATGGAGTGTTACACCTCTTCTACGACGGTCAAAGAAATTAATAAACCTCTCAATTTCCATCAAACATATGGCAACACCCGCAAAAGGACAAGTAAGATATAACCACATTGATTTAATCCCTACACCGGTGATAACATTTCTCCCTGCTAGCAGGGAAAACTGCCATCCATATACAATCATAAACAAACCAAAAGCAAAAATAAACACCTGCGCCATAGCAGACACTACAGAGACAAATTTTTCAGAGGCAATAAAGTCAAGCATAGACATACGGATATGTGTATCACTGCGTATGGCAAGTGCAGCACTGACAAGAGACATATATACCATGCACATCAGAACAATCGGCTCACCCCATACAAGACTATTTTTAATAACAAATCTATTGAATACAACATAGGCAGTAATGATTACCATAGCTATAAATGACAACTTACATGAGGTCATAAAAAAGCAGTATACACCATCAAAAAACTTATTAACCCATTTCATAATATACCTCCAATATTTTTGATCTAAGTATAAAAATGGGAACCCTGCCGTAGCTGTTCCCATTTTTTCTGAAAATTAATTATGAAACCAATTATTTTGCCTGAATAGCCTCATAATATTTTTCATAACCAGCAATATACTTTAATACAACATCTTTGGTTGCTTCAATATATGGAGTCTTATCTGGTACTTCTATAACATTAACACCTGCAGCTTTGATTTTTTCTAAAAGCTCTTTATCCAGGCGCTCTATGTTTTGACGGTTCCATTCCTCAGTCTCTTTAGCAGCTTCCATAATCAGAGCCCGATCCTCTGCATCAAGTTTGTTCCATGAAGCCTCACTCATGAGAACGATAGAAGGACTATAGGTATGCCCTGTTAAAATATAATTTGGGGCAACTTCATAAAATTTATTTGAATAATAACCTGAGAAGGGTTGTTCCGCACCATCTACTACACCAGTTTGCAGTGAAGAATAAAGTTCAGAGAAACTGATAGGTGTTGACTGAACACCTAAAGCACCTACAGTCTCAGTCATCAGCTCTGTTGTAGGCACACGTAATTTAAGACCTTCAAAGTCATCAACACTATCAATCACAATATCTTCTGCTGTAAAGAAGTGTCGACTACCTTCATCAAGATAAAAGAGCCCTACCATACCAGTACCTATCTCCTGTGGTTCACGTAAAAATTCCTCTCCGATCTCACTATTCAACACATCCCAAAGGTGTTCACGGTCACGGAAAACAAAAGGTAATCCAAACAGTGTCAGCTTTTTAACTCCAAAATCACCAAGGGAATTGGTATTTCCACGACAAATATCAATTACCCCACCCATTTGTAAGGTTTGATAGACGGTTTTTTCATCACCTAATTGACCAGCTGGAAAAACTTTAATGGTAATACGTCCATTAGATTTTTCGGAGACAAGTTTAGCAAAATAATCCCCACATTCATCCATAATATGACCATCTGGGTTTAATTCTGCATATCTAAAGGTATATGAAGGTTTATCTTTGGCAAAGACCTGCACCGACAATACAGTTGCGAACATTAACACTACAATAAATAAAGACAATACTTTTTTCATTGAAATTAATCCTCCCTTTAATTTGTTTTACTAAAATAACAACTTGTAGGCTCCGTTTTCATACATTGGCATACTGCTTTGGAAAACAATTTCACTACCTACATAGACAGTATCCATAGGCGGACGTACATCCCGCAAGACATATTCTAGTAAATACTTTGCTGCTAAATATGCCTGTAAATAGGGGTTTTTTTGTAAGAGTTGAGTAAAAACACCTTCGCGTAAATATTTGAAGTTCTCTTCAAATAAGTCACTACCTACTGCTGTCATCTGACCATCCCTACCCGTTTCAACCAGCGCTTTTCCCAGCATCACACTACTGCGGGCATTTACACTGCAACACGCGGCCACTTCCTCCCGCCGCAATTCTCGCACAATACGCTTATAATGTTCTTCCTTGCTTTTATTGCTGTGAATCTTGTATACAGGGTTGTTGAGCCCTTTTTCTTCCAGGTAAGCATCAAATCCCTGGGCTATTAGATAGTGGGCTGGAATTGACGCATCACCAGCACAAAGCAAGATGCTTCTATTCTTCGGTATTTGACGAGTAATCAACTCTGCCAGTGTGCGCCCGATAATTTGATAGTTAGGCTGCACACAACACAACCTACCGGATTTCGGGAGATCCGTATTAATAAGAACAACAGGAATATCCTTTTCAACAAAACGCTGAATAGACATCTCCCCATAAATACCCATATGACCTAGTGTCAATAACCCACTCACTTCAGTATGCTGCAACAGATCATTAAGTTCATCAGCTTGGGTGTTGGGACCATCATAGTACTGTACCTCAAACAATTCAACATTGAAGTCACTCATTGTACGCATGTAATCACGTACACCTTCCCATACATAAGTAAAGTAAAATCGATTATCTTCAGTTGGACCCGGAAACGCTGCTGCGATACGAATGGTTTTACGTTTAAGTGATGATGCAACTACATTCGGTCGATAACCACACTCTTTGGCAATTTTTTGAATACGCAAACGTGTTTGCTCACTCACTCCCGGCTTCTGAGCCAAAGCACAGTGCACTGTACTAATGGACACATCAGCCTTTTCAGCTATGTCTTTGATAGTAATACGTTTATCCAAAATATTCACTCCATGTTTACAAAAACGTTTTTGTTCTTATATTTTAATTATATACTTATCATAAACTTTTGTCAATACATTCTGACAAAAGTTTATGATTCTATTGTAAGAAATTTATATTGAACAAAGCAAATTTTTTTCAAGTAATCTTAGGTGTATGAACTTGAAATAAAGCAAAAACATACTATATATTGTGTTAATCACTGTTCAAGGTGTTTTATCGGTTGTAAAATCTTATTTTGAGTAAAGATCAATTCTTGATATAAAAAAATAAGCTTTTTACAGTAATACCATATATAATATTTACACTGTTTCACTATTATATTTGTATATCTTTCTTGTAAATCATTCCATTATTTTGTTGAGATTAACTATAACGTTTTGGTAATTTACATTTCCCCACATTAGCTAAAATAACATTACAGCTAAAAAGAAAGAATACCAGCTGCTTCTGTTGCCGTAAAAAATCCAGATACAACTCCTATTACAACGGTTAGCACTGTAATCAACCCGAAAATGGCCTCTATAAAACAAAATAGAAATTCTTTAAAGCTTAAAAGCATCACCCTTTGGATATTTCCTCTTTTGAGCTATAATTACTACAAAAGAACCAATTAAGCTTTAAAATAGAGTGTTTTATTAGGTCTAGCTAAATATAAATACACCTATCTACTGTTGAACTTGGGTGAAAACATTGTCGAAATTTATTATAAAACCACCTAATAATTATTAGGTGGTTTATCTTATCCCTTTTCTTCTTTATATAAATGCCTGGTAAATAGCGCAAATCCCAATCCATATACAAAATGTGCAACTATGGTTACCATAATTGCTGAAGGACCTTGGGGTATCTTTTCCTGTACTGAAGCCCCTAATACTGTGCCAAATAGACCTACCCATAAAAACATAGCATAACCTATTCCTTTTATCCAGAGGTAATCTTTACCCGAAAAATATATTATAATAACAAAAACTACTCCTAAAACAGCTGTAACAACCAGATCTGCCACACCACCTATAAAATAGGCAACAGGCATAAATAAATACTCCCTGTCAAGAAAACGTGTAGCCACTATCTGCCAGAATACTACTTTAGTAAAATTAAGTTGATACATTATATAATTAGCAGTCAATTTGATAATATCAGCCAGTATACCAATTAAAGCACCTGTCATTATTCTATCTTTAAACATAATACCTTCCCCCTTATTAAATATTATCACCATTTAATAAGGAATTAATTCTATTTTTAACTGCTTAGTATATTAGATAAAAGAAATTAGAACCTAAACATTTAATAATTTATTGAATATTTAAACTTAATCATATTACTTTACAAGCAGCATAGCTTTCTGTATAATTAAGTCATAACCTTTATAAGACAATAAGAATATAAGAAAGGGGAGATTCAAATGTTAAAAGGTATTTTAACCTTAGTTTCTCTATTGGCAATCTCATTATTGCCTAGCATACTGTACACTATTTCTTTTGTACACTAACAACATACTGCTTTTAAAAAGCCTCAACCTGTTAAGTTGAGGCTTTTTCATTCATCAAAAACAATATTTCTTTCTTTTTATTTGATACATATCTTTATCTGCTTTAATAAAGATTTTTTCTAAATCATCATCTGGACTACTTTTTACTCCATACCCAGCAGAAATATTAACGGGAGGATTTAGACCTTTCTGCTGATTATATTTCTCACATTCCTCCCCGATACGATTGCAGAAATCACAAGCAACCCGAGAGGCAGCATCTGGCAATATCACCGCAAACTCATCCCCACCTATCCTTGCCAAAACATCTTCAGCCCTAGAAATAGATTTGATAATTGTACCAGCTGATTTTATATAATTATCTCCTTTTTTATGTCCATAATTATCGTTGATAGATTTTAGACCATCCAAATCAGCAACAATTATACTGATAGGTGATTTGCGTGATTGATTTAAGCGTTCAAGTTCATTTTCAAAATATCTACGGTTATAAAGCCCTGTCAGCTGGTCATGAAAAGATAAATATTTCATCTCTTTTTCATATTTCTTTCTCCTGGTAATATCACTAAAGGAAACAATAATTTCTCTAACTTCATTATTACTGTCAACCAGTGGTTTAATGATATACTCAATCCAGAGTTTTTTACCCCAGTAACTTTGATATTTATCTTCACCACTAATAACTTTATTTTCCTGAACAGAACGTTCAATTCCCTTTTTGAATTTTTCTATCCCCACCAATTCCAGCACATTAAGACGCATAGTCATCCCTTTGCCTGGAGATCCTAGAATACTAAGCAGTCTTTTATTAACATTCAGGAGATTTCCATCTCTATCACATTTAATTAATCCTATTGGTGCTTCATCAAATAATTGTTTATACTTCCTTTGACTTTCTTTTAAAGATTTTTCTATTTCGTTATTTCTTGTAATATCTCGTAGTGAACCAATGATTTGAACAACCTCATCTTGACTATTTAAAACAGGACTTAGTTTAGTATGCCAGGTCTTCTCTCCTGCTGCAAGAACTATCTTTTCAGTATAATTTATAGTCCTTTTTTCCTTTTTACACCTCTGATAATTAGCTATTAACCTTTTAGCCAGAGGTTTATTAAAAAGATCTTGCGGTCCCTTACCCTTTATTTTTTCTGAAGAAAAACCGCTTAGTTCTTCGTGAACAGGATTTAATCTCCTATATTTAAAACTATCCCCTACAACATCAATTAAAAAGATAGCATCCTGGGTATTATTAAAAATAGTTTCATAATCCTGTTTGTTTGATTGTAAGTTTTCCCTGAGTTTCCTTTTAATTATTATTAAATAAAACCCCAGGGCAATAATTATTAAACCCTGGGTTATTAATAATCCCTTCATTTTTTCCTCCCCTAATTAAGCTGGGCAGCAACAGGCATTCTCCTGCCCATTCCAAAGGCCTTACTTGTCAGTTTAAGACCAGGGGCAGCCTGCCGCCTCTTATATTCATTATTATCTACCCTATTAATTACCCAACTAACCATTTCCTGGTCATATCCCTGGGCTGCTATTTCCTTAATAGACATATTTTTATCTATATAATAATATAGTATTTTATCCAGCACTGCATAAGGAGGAAGTGAATCCTCATCCTTCTGGTCAGGTCTTAATTCTGCTGAAGGTGCTTTTTCAATAATCTCTTCTGGAATCATCTCTTGTTTTCTGTTTATATAACTGGCCAGTTCATAAACCATTGTCTTGGGGACATCTGCCAGGACACTTATCCCACCACTCATATCACCATAAAGTGTGCAATACCCAACAGCCAGCTCACTCTTATTACCTGTAGCCAGTACCAGATGTCCAAATTTATTAGAAAAAGCCATCAAAATATTACCCCTTATTCTGGCCTGAATATTTTCCTCTGTCACATCTTCAGGGAGATCAGCAAAATAGCCGCTCAGGGTATTTTTATATGATTCAAAAATATCCTTAATAGATATTACTTTAAAATCAACCCCCAGGTTACCGGCCAGTTCCCTGGAGTCTATGACACTCCCCTCTGATGAATAGGGCCCAGGCATAGATACTGCCAAAATATTATCCGCTCCAAGGGCCTCAGCAGCCAGACAGAGGGTCACAGCTGAATCAATACCCCCTGATAAACCAATTACCGCTTTTTTAAAACCACATTTTTGAAAATAGTCTTTTATGCCCAAAACTAAAGCCTGCTCTACACTTGCTATTTTATCATCTTGCTTTTTTTGAATAGTATAAGGCCTGTCTACTTGCTCTATATCCCTGGATAATTCAATACTTAATAAATCATCAGCAAAGGCCTTTAACTTACCCAGCATCTCACCATTTTTATTTATAATCATACTCTGTCCATCAAAAATCAGTTCATCATTTCCCCCTACCTGATTTAAATAAACAAAGGGAATCTCATATTTATTTACATAGTTTTTTAATATATTGGTCCTGATCTCATCTTTATCATACTGAAAGGGGGATGCAGAGATATTAATTATTATTGAGGCCCCTTTATTAACCAGTATGTCTACTGGGTCCAGGTCATAGTGTCTATTTTCCCAGAGATCAGGGTCATTCCAGATATCCTCACAAATAGTAATGCCAAGTCTTTCCCCTTTAAACAAATACGTAGCTATCTCTTCAGCAGGGTCAAAATACCTGGTTTCGTCAAAGACATCATATGTAGGCAGGAGCGATTTGTGCTGTTTAAAAAGTAAGCTACCATTAGAAATCAATAAGCCTGAATTATATAAACCCTTACCAGCCTTTTTCCCCGTCTCAACCGGGGCACCAATTATAATACCCAGCTGAGGATAATCCCTTGAAAAATCTATTAGTTCTTCAACTGCACTATTCACCTTGAAAATTAACTGCTTTTTATGAAGGAGGTCCCTGGGGGGATAACCAGAAAGGACCATTTCAGGAAAAACAATTAGATCAACCCCATCACCGGCCTTTTTAATAGATCCTTTAATCTTTTTAAGATTATTATCTATATCACCAACAGTTGGATTAATTTGTGCTAAACATATCTTCATCAATTAATACCTCCATTTTACTTTCCATAATGTCGAATTTTTGCCTATTCATATTATAATATCAATACTATTTTATTACAAGGAGATATTAACAGCAATCTTGACTTACATTTCATTGACTGTAGATTATTATAAAATCACCTTAAAAAATAGTAATATGAATAATACATGAGTGGTAATATTAGTAATATGGATAGTAGATTAATCAAATGAATAGTTAGCAGCATAGTCCTTAATAAATAATTCAAATTACTACATAATTTTATAAATACTAGTTATAATATTATTACTAGTTATAAAGTTTTTAATTAAATAATATTTAGAAAACTATTGCAAAATACATTAAGCTTAATATTGGGAGGTTTGGAAACAAATGGCGATTCGTTATTTTCATCTCATAAAATTAGCAATATTTCTTTTCGCCCTTATTGTACTTGTTCCAAGAAATGAAATTCGTCGTCTTACTGTATATGGGATTATATTTGGCAGCTTTTATGATGTAATAGGACTCACAATTGGTTATCTAACAAATACTTTTAGATGGATTAACTTTAACCCCTTCGGTTATGGTTATATACCAATAGACTCACCAATATCTTGGTGTACATTCTTCATTATGTACTTCTATCTTTTACCTAAGAATAAACTACTAGTTTATATATTTCCTATATCAGGGGTAATTATGAGCATGATATATTCAAGAGTATTAGTAAATTTAGAAATGTTTATTGAACCTGTTTTCTTGCTAAGATTGGCTAATTTCATATTATGGTTTACTTTTGCGACCTGGGGTTATTTAAAATTAAACAAATATATTGAGGCAAAAAATTGATTTTTTAATTTGCTAATTCAAAGACTGTTAAAATAAAGAATCAAATACCAATATAGCGCATATAAATAAAAAATGACCAGCCAAAACTCTGGCTGGTCTCTTTATAATCCTTGATATATCAACAAAAATAACTGGTGGGACTAGAAGGATTCGAACCTTCGGCCTACAGATTAGGAATCTGTCGCTCTATCCTGCTGAGCTATAGCCCCACATATATGAGATAATTTATCCCTTGACATTTTTAAATTATACAGTGAACAGTGGGATTTGTCAAGTAAATTCAAGCTAAAATAATCATTTTTCTCTGCTGGACTGCCAGTCAATTATATAATACAGATCATCTCTAGGCTTACCGGCTGGTAGAGATTTGAGATGTTTTATTGCCCGGGTAAGGAAACGTTCCCCCATAGTCTTACTCCTATTTAGTGAATCGCTCTCCTTTACCATCTTGGTAATCTGCTTAATATCCCCCTCAGTAAAATCACCCTGCCTGAGCAGCTGCCATGCTTTTTTCTGATAATTACCATCTTCCAGCAGACAGATAACAGGTAAGGTATAAATACCAGCTGCCATATCCTGACCTACCTTTTTACCTGTTTTTTCTTCATCACCAGTAAAATCTAAGAGGTCATCCTGAATTTGAAAGGACATTCCTAATTCAAGACCAAAATTATATAAATGATGTAATAAATTATCCCTTAAGCCGCTTTCGTAAGCCCCCAGATAGGTACTAAGCCCAAAAAGCAAAGCTGTCTTTCGCCTGATCCTCTTTAAATAATCCCTTACTGTCACATGATAATTATATTTTTCCTGGAATTGAGCTATCTCACCTTCACAGATAAGACGCACTGTTTTATTTAAGCTGTTTAAACCCTTTCGGGAAAGATTATTAGAAAATAAAATATATGATTTCGCCAGGAGATAATCACCCACAAAGACTGCAATATTTTTGCCAAATCTATGCTGAGCAGTTTCCCGACCTCTCCTTAGTTTTCCTTCATCAATAATATCATCATGTACTAAGGTAGCCATATGGAGTAATTCAATACCACTGGCAAGCTGTATTATCTTATCTTTATTATAATTGCCAAAACTAGCAGCTATATTAATCATGATAGGCCGGAGCCTCTTTCCCCCACCATTGATTAAATCACTGATTGCTGTGTTTAATATATCCCTTCTGGATTCACAGTGTTTTTTCATATAATTATTTAATTCTATTCGAAAATCATTGAATCTAGTCAAACAAAATCACATCCCATTTAATTGGAAATCATCATTTAGAATATCAACTTGACCTTCAATTCCACTTGATAGTATTATCCCCAAATCCTTAGTAATTAACATTGCTTCAACACCATCAATCTCTTCAAGTAGTTCTAGCCCCTTTGCTGGTCCAAGGATAAAAATACTGGTTGACAGGGCATCTGCATCAAAGGAATCAGTTGTTATAATTGTACAGCTTAAAAGACCACTATCTGCCGGGTAGCCTGTATCCGGATCAAGAATATGATGGTAGATAACACCATCCTTTTCAAAATACCTCTCATAATTACCTGAAGTTACTAATGTTTTATCCCTTACATCTATACTGGCCATAACATTACCGCGATTATGACGGGGATCCTGTATACCTACCTTCCAGGGAGTTCCATCAGGCTTTTCACCAATTACCAATACATTTCCCCCCAGGTTAACATAAGCACTCTCTACCCTGGAATTTTTTACAATCCTTCTAACCTCATCAGCAGCATAACCTTTGGCAATAGCACCCAGGTCAAGACTCATCCCCTGTTTTTCCAGCATAACTGTCATCTGCTCATCATCCAGGTCAATCCATTGATAATTAACTAGTTTTAAGGCCTCTTTAATTTCATCTTCAGCAGGCACCCGGGCATTCTCTGTGCCAATACTCCACAACTTTACAAGTGGACCAATAGCCGGATTAAACTTTCCGTTTGTTAAATTAGCATATTCAACCGCCTTCTTAAGCACCCTATATGTATCAGCATTGACCTTGATATCTTCTCCTGGATGAGTATTTATTCTAGATATTTCACTGGAAACAATGGTAGTGCTCATTTCATTCTCAATCTCCCTTAATCTGGTAAAACTATTATCAATAACTTCCTGGGCATTACTACCATAAACCCTCATTTGAACAACTGTACCCATTAAAAATGTTGTCGCATCCTTTGGATGAGTCCCATTCTCCCTTTTATTTTGACAGGCTGTAAAGGTTATCATCATAACTAATATTAATAATACTGCAATATATATTTTTTTAGCCACTTTCATCACCCTGTCATTTATATTAATCTATCACCTTAGAAAAGTCAACAATCAAATACCCAAATCCTGTATATAGTCTTTGGCAAGCCTTGATTACTTATTCCCCAGAGCAGTAAAAGGAAAAAAGGAAAGCCTGTTATAGACTTTCCTCAGAAAATTGCTATATCAGAAATTTACTTGAGGCCTGCCTGAATTAAAGCCATGTCAAGTGCTTCATTATAGCTTTCACCACTATGGGTAGCCCCTGTAAGGACATCTACCTCACCCTGGTTTTCAACTACTTTCTCTGGAAAACTGTTAAAATATTCAAGGGCAGGTTTTGAACCATAATCAGCAGCTTTAGCAGGCATTAGTTTTTCACGACCGTCTTCATTATCTACTAATTCCGGGTTAGCAGTTACCAGCCTGGCATCAGTAATTTCTTTATTTTCTACTGTAATCTCAACTATCACATGACCATGTTCAAAATCTTCGGCTAAACCATAGTATTTATTACCCTGATAGTTTCCACCGGCAATAGCTAGTGCCATGTCAACTGCTTCATTGTAATCATGCATACTATGTGTAGCACCAGTAATACCATCTACTTGGGTTGATTGATTTTCCAGAACCATGTAAGGGTATTCTAAGAAAGCCTTTTTACCCTCAGCATATTCATAGTGAAGCTTGAAAGGGTTAATCATATTAAGGTCAACAATCTGGCCGTGTTTAATAATGACTTCGATAACTACATCACCATGATCATTAGCAACAAAACCAAGATAATGACCATCTTTATAATTAGCCTCAGTAGCTAATATGTTAAAGGACAAAACAGCTACTAATAATAAACTAATTAACAAGATCATACTCTTCTTTATCATTTATTTCACCCCCTTTCAAAATAATTAGCACATTTTGGTTCTTCTATTTCCTTGTTAATATAAACACAACTTATACCCAAATAAATAAATTCACATATAAAGGAAACACAGATATTTTTAAAAATATGTTAATTTCAAATAATGTTAATAGTTTTCAAGGGTTATCTATATTTTGTATGTTAATTATACATTCTATCTTTACATTCGTCAAGTATATTCATATTTTCCTTTGCATATGGAAAATATTATGCTATAATATAATTGTTAAATAAGTAACATAACTAATTTAATTTATTCCTTTTTAAATTAATCAAAACCCTTTGTGAAGGGAATAATAAATATCAAGGAGGTCAAAAATGAGTAAAAATATTATAATTCTTGGGGCAGGTTATGGTGGAATAACCGCTGCTAAAAAACTAAATAGACTACTGAAAAAAAATCCCAATACCACTATAACCCTGATTGACAATAACCCTTACCATACCTTATTAACAGAAGTACACGAGGTCGCTGGGAATAGAATTGATAGTGAAAGAGTAAAGATTGGATTAAATGATATATTTAATTCAACAGAAGTTAATATAGTAAAAGATAAGATTAATGATATTAATTTTGAAAGCAAAACACTTAGCTCAGAAAATTTTCAATATAATTATGACTACCTTATTCTTGGTACCGGTAGTCAACCAACCCACTGTGGTGTAAAGGGTGCAGATGAAAACACCTTTACCCTCTGGTCTATAGATGATGCTGAAGCAATAAACCAGCACATTAAAAAATGTTTTCAGGAGGCCAGGGTTATTAGAGACTCCCAGTTAAGAAGGGAATTACTTACTTTTGCCGTCTGTGGTGGTGGATTTACAGGTGTAGAGATGCTTGGAGAATTAATAGAATGGCTTGATGAACTATCTGCTCAATACGAGATTCCTCGTGATGAGGTAAACTTATATCTCTGTGAGGGTCTCGACAGAATACTCCCTTCTTTAGATCAAAAATTGGCTGATAAGGCTATGGATTATCTGCAGAAAAAAGCTGTTAATCTTAAGCTGGGTTCCTTTGTAGATGAAGTAAAAGAAAATGGCCTGGTCTTTAGCAATGGTGATGTGCTTAACTGCCGAACAATAGTCTGGAATTGTGGTGTCATGGCTTCTGATACTGCCACTACCCTGGAATTAAAAACAGATAAAAGAGGCAGAATAGAGGTTAACAGTTATTTGCAAACAATAGAGTATCCTGAGGTATATGCTATTGGTGATAATGCCCATACCCCCTGGCAGGATAAAAAAGCACTTCCAGCCCTGGTAGAAGCTGCTTTACAGACAGGTGAAACAGCAGCCCATAATATTGCTGCAGATATTAATGGTTCTAAAAAGGAGGAGATCAAGGCTAAACTCCACGGTATAATGGTATCTATCGGAGGTAAATATGCTCTAGCTGACCTGATGGGTATTTCCTTGACCAGTTGGCCGGCAATGTATATGAAACACCTTGTAAATATGCATTACCTCTTTTCATTAGGTGGATTCAAAAATGGAATCGGCTATATCCTCAACTATATAAAAGAACAAAGCTCCAGTAAGGGACTAGTTGCCCAGAGTTTTGACCATTTCAGCCGGGAAGCATCTTCATTTCTACTGGCTTTCCTCCGCATATTCCTGGGATTTCAATGGCTCATCTCTGGACTTGACAAAGTTCATAATGGGTGGCTGACTGCCGGGGATAAACTGGTAGCCGGGGCATCAACCTCGCCTATTGGTCCTAATGCCCTGGACTGGTATGTAAGTTTTATGGAGGCAGTTGTCTTTCCCAATGCCTATTTATTTCAGGTAATGATTACTATGGGAGAACTAGCACTGTCAGCCTCATTAATTCTTGGCATCTTGGTCCCCTTAGGTGGTATCGGTTCATTCTTTATGACTATCAATTTCTTTTTATCAGGCTTTTATCCACAAAATGTTACTCTCCCCTGGTTCCTTTTCAGCTCAATAGCTGTGATCGGTGCTGGCAGATCACTTAGTGTTGATTACTATCTACTACCGTGGTTAAGAAGAATAATCTGGCGTAAAAAACGAGGTAAAAATAAAGACCTACAGCTGGTTATGAACCCTATCAACAATGATTAACAACCATTAAGAAAAAAAAGACCTTACCACTAGGTGGTAAGGTCTTTTTTGCTTTCATATACTTTAAAGGGGAGGGAGTTATATGTTTAAAACAAATAATATACTTTATCTGATGATATTCTTAAGAATCATTTCAAGCCTTATTGAAATGGGGGCAGCTGGTCTTATGTTTTATTTCAGAAGAATAGATACTGCTATCAGAATAAATGCCTTACTGGGATTAGTTGGGCCTATTATTCTAATACTGGTCACCTTTCTCGGTTTAACAGGAATAAGCAGTCAGCTAGACTTTAAAAAAATATTATTAATAGGACTCGGTGTCTTCTTAATACTACTTGGCAGCAGATAAAAAAGACTTAACCCTCCATTTCATTTTTCTAAATAAATAAGCCAGGCTGAATTGGTTCATTTTTACAGCCTTCTTAAAAGCAGTATAATATAATCTATTATCATTATCCCTACCTTTATTAAAGGTATAGGCACTAAAGACATCTATCTTATTAAACCCAGCTTTTTGCAATAAGCTTATAACATCACTGATTAAATAACCCCTCTCTTCATGTAATTCCTCATAACACTCATCCCGATTATCCAGGTAAATCTTTAAACGAACCTTCCATCTCTCTTGCTTCTGATCTACGATATCTTCCCAAAAACAACTATAACCCTCTCCGTGAAACATAGTTGTACCAGATTTAATACTCATTAACCTTGTTATGGTATTCATATCAAAAATAAAAAGACCATGATCATTCAGGGCAGAAAACACCTGATTAAAGACCTCAAACAGTTCTTTAGCAGTTAAAATATAATTTAAGCTATCAAAAAGGCATATTGCTAAATCATACTTTTTTACAGTAGTAAACTCCCTTAAATCCGCCGCAGCAAAATCAATATTACTTCGCTTATCAATTTTTCCCTCGGCCACAGCAAGCATATCCTGTGAACGATCTATACCGGTTACATAATAACCTTGATCATTAAAAAGAAGACTCATTGTCCCTGTACCACAGGCCAAATCCAGGACAGAATCTGCTTTACACTGATAGTAATTAAGAATATCATGGATATACTCAAACCATAATTTATATGGGACTGCCCCCATAATATTATCATAAATCTGGGCAAAAAATTCTGTATAGGCTTTTTTCTCCATTGTTTTGCCCCCCTTGTTAACCTTCAATTAAATCTACAATAAAATTAAAAATCTGGTCCTTCCCCTCTCCTGTTTTGGCCGAAAAAAAACAGAAATCCATATCTTCAGCAAGTTGGAGGGTTTCTCTAATCAGTTTTTTTTGTTTGCTCTGCTGGCTCTTCTTTAATTTATCAACCTTGGTAGCAGCAATAATAGTTGGTATCCCTGTGTCCTTTAACCAGTTAACCATCATTAAATCATCCTTAGTTGGTTTATGTCTAGCATCAATAATCTGTACTATGCCAACAAGATTAGTACGATTATAAAGATAGTCATCTATTAAACGCCCCCACTCTTTCTTAACTTTAAGGGGGACTTTAGCAAAACCATAACCTGGTAGGTCAACCAGCACAAAACGATCATCAATATTAAAGAAATTAATACTCTGTGTCCGCCCTGGTTGTGAACTTGTACGGGCCAGTTTATTCCTATTGAGTAGCTTATTAATCATGGAAGACTTTCCCACATTAGACCTCCCTGAAAAAGCGATTTCTGGGAAATTATGTTGTGGATAATCATTATTACTATAGGCACTACTTATAAATACAGGATTTTTAAACCTCATTATTTTCACCATCCATTAAGATTAACTCTAAAACATCATCCATATGTGCTACATAATGTACTTTGATATCCCGCCTGACCTGTTTTTTTATCTCCTGAAAGTTCTTTTTATTCTCCTCTGGTAGAATAATTTTTGTAATACCTGCTCGGCGGGCAGCCAGTACTTTAGTTTTAACACCACCCACCGGTAAAACCCTACCCCGCAGGGTTATCTCCCCTGTCATCGCATAGTCTCCCCTCAATGGTTTCCGGGATAAAGCTGAACCAATAGCTGAAGCAATAGTTATCCCTGCTGATGGGCCGTCTTTAGGAACCGCACCCTGTGGTACATGGATATGTAGATCATATCTCTCATAGAAATCATCCTCTAATCCTAAATCTTCCTGTCTGGAACGAATATAACTTAAAGCAGCCTGAGCTGATTCTTTCATAACATCCCCCAGTGAGCCAGTTAAAATTAGTTTGCCTTTTCCTTTTACAACAGCGACCTCAATATCCAGGATATCACCACCAGCATTGGTATAAGCCATTCCAGTAGCTACCCCAACCCTGTTTTTCTTTTTGGCTTTTTCATCTTTAAATCTCTCTACACCAAGGTATTTGGAAAGATTTTGTGTTGTTACCCTGGCCTGCCTTTCTCTACCCTCTACTATCTCACGGCTTACTTTACGTGTGACAGCAGATAATTTCCTCTCCAGGTTTCTGACTCCAGCCTCTCTGGTATATCTCCTGATTATCTGATAAATAGTATTGGTGGAAATACTTATTTTTTCATTATCCAGTCCATGGTCTTTTAAGATACGCGGCAGGAGGTATTTTCCCGCTATCTTTATCTTTTCATCATCTGTATAACCAGGTAATTCTATTACCTCCATCCTATCCAGCAGAGGGGCTGGTATGGGATGAGTTACATTAGCAGTAGTAATAAAAAGCACCTTAGAAAGATCAAAAGGTATCTCTAAATAGTGGTCAGTAAATTCACAATTTTGTTCAGGATCAAGGACTTCCAGTAAAGCAGCAGAAGGATCTCCCCTGAAATCAGCAGCCATTTTATCAACCTCATCAAGTAGGAATACTGGGTTACTACTGCCAGCCTCCCTCATAGCATTAATAATCCTTCCTGGGCGGGAGCCAATATATGTCCTTCTATGCCCCCTGATCTCTGCCTCATCTCTGACCCCACCGAGGGATATTCTGACAAAATCCCTTTTTAAAGCCCGGGCTACCGATTTTCCCAGGGAGGTCTTACCAACACCAGGAGCACCGGCCAGACATAATATCGGTCCACTCTTTTCTGGGGCCAGTTTGCGAACCGCTAAATACTCAAGTATCCTCTCTTTGACATCTTCTAAACCATAATGATCTTCATCAAGTACCAACTGGGCCTGTTCGATCTCCATTTTTTCCTCTCTGGTCTTCCCCCAGGGTAAGTCAAGTACACAGTCCAGGTAATTCCTGATAACAGTAGCCTCAGGTGACATAGCCGGTGTCTTATCCAGCCTATTAATTTCATCCTCAATTTTTTCAGCAATATCATCCGGTATATGTAACTCCTCCAGTTGTTGACGGTATTTATTTATCTCACTATCTTCCTCTAGGTCAAGCTCTTCCTTAATCACCTTCAACTGCTCCCGGAGGTAATACTCCTTCTGAGTTTTCTCAACCTGTTTTTTGACCTTCTTTTGAATCTGCTGTTCTATCTTAAGAACCTCAATCTCATCCTTAATTATACCTAATAATTCCTCCAACCGTTCTTTTACATCAAGGGCTTCAAGTAAGCTCTGTTCATCCTTATATTTTAATTCCAAATGAGAAGCAATAACATCAGCCAGTCTACCAGGCTCTTCAATATTATTGACACCCATCATTGTTTCAGCAGGCAAATGCCGATTATATTTTACATATTCCTCAAAACTATTTAATACAGAACGCATTAAGGCCTTCCAGTTTACATCAGTTTCTATAATACCATCATCATAGGTCTGAACCCTGGCCTCAAAATATTCATCATCTTCAACAAACTCAAGTATTCTCCCCCGTTTTTTCCCTTCAACAATGACTTTTATCATACCATTAGGGAGTTTAACTAACTGTTTAACCTCAGTTACTGTCCCCACAAGACAGAGGTCATCTGCCAACGGTTCTTCAATCTCCTGGTCTTTCTGGGTTGTTACAATAATCTCTTTTTCAGCCAGCATAGCTTTCTCCAGGGCCTCTATTGATTTTTCTCTACCAACCAGTAAAGGGATTACCATATATGGAAAAACAACCACACCTCTGGATGCCAGTAAGGGTAGTTCCAGAACTTCTTCGATTTCCTGTTCTTCAATATTATTAATATCCTCTGTCATCTCTTCCTCACCTCAATTATTCTATTCGCTTAAAGATAGCATATTCCTTCACAAAAAGTAAAATTATTAGTAATTTTATAACCCCGCCTGTGACGGGGTTAGCATTGTTAATTAGTAATAGTCATCAATTTATCAGAAGTAATTAGTTTTAACCTGTCTTCCTCTTTGACACTCATAGATTGATCAATTGCCTCTTCCAATGTTGTAATCGGAATAATATCTATACCAGCAATCTTTTTATAGATATTTTGCCAGTTTTCTTCCGGTATTAACACCTTCTCTGCCCCTGACCTTTTAGCCGCCGCTATCTTGGCTGTTACTCCACCCACCGGTTTAATAAGTCCCCGGATAGAGACCTCTCCTGTCATAGCAATTTTATTATCAACAGTAGTCCCAGTTAAGGCAGAATAAATAGCTACTGCTATAGACACTCCAGCTGATGGTCCATCAATTGGTAAACCCCCGGGGAAATTAATATGTATATCATAATCATAGGGATCACTGGACATCATCCTACGCAAAACCGTCAAAGCATTTTCGGCAGATTCTTTAGCCATACTCCTGCGGCGCAGTGTATGACCCCGTCCCCCCATCTCTTCTTCCTCAATAACACCGGTAATCCGAATTGAACCCTGGCCATCTAGCACCTTAATTGCGGCTACTTCTATTTCCAGTAAGATACCCATATCTGGCCCACTGATAGCAAGACCATTGACAACCCCAATTTGAGGAAAATCATGAACTAGTCGATCGGGTCTAGGTGAAAACCTACCACTATTGATTACCCTTTCTATATCATCAAGTATGATTATTTTACGGGCTTCTCCAGTAGCTATCCCACCTGCCAGTTGGGTCATGTTTACTACCTCCCGGCCGTTGCGGGCATAACGCTGAATCATCTCCAGGGCTGTTTCTTCAATAGAAAAACCCATTTTCTTAACAGCCCTTTGACTGATCTGACCCAGTTCCTCCTGTTGTAAATCACTAAAATATATCTCCAGACACCTTGACCTAATAGCAGGGGGGATATCTTGTGGTTGGCGGGTGGTTGCCCCAATAAGCCTGAAATCAGCTGGCAGACCATTCTGAAAAATATCATGAATATACTGGGGAATATTAGTATCTTCTTCACTATAGTAAGCACTATCCAGGAAAACCTTGCGGTCTTCTAATACCTTAAGCAGTTTATTTAGTTGAATAGGATGAAGCTCACCGATTTCATCAATAAATAAAATACCACCATGTGCCTTAGTTACTGCCCCAGGCTTTGGCTGGGGGATACCAGCCATACCCATAGGACCTGCCCCCTGGTAAATCGGGTCATGAACCGAACCGATTAACGGGTCAGCAATACTCCTTTCATCAAAACGCGCTGTTGTAGCATCAAGTTCAATAAACTTGGAATCATTATTAAAAGGAGAAGAAGGCATTTTTTTAGCTGTTTCCAGGACCAGTCTAGCAGCAGCTGTTTTACCTATACCTGGTGGTCCATAGACAATTACATGCTGTGGATTCGGACCACAGATAGCTGCTTTTAAGGCTTCAATACCTTCATCCTGTCCAATTATATCACTAAAAGATGTCGGTCTTGTCCTTTCAGATAGAGGCTGGGTTAGAGAAACCCTCCTCATCGATCTGAGTTTATTTAACTCATTCTTTGATTCCTTAATAACTGCTTTTTTAGTTCCCTGTTGATTACGTAGCATATTCCAAAAGTAAAGACCAATCACTATCATAAAAAAGAACTGTACCAGTGTTAAAATACCCAAAAAAGAAGTATCCATTATATCTGCCCCCTGTGCTTTGATGATATGATTTACTGCTTTAATTGATTTCACATAAATTAGTATATCCTTAAGCCAGTAAAATATCCTTAAGACAGGCAGAAAAATAAAGGACCTCCCTTTAAATTGAGAAGCCCTTAAATATACAATGAATTTTATTTTTTAAGCAGATTCTTCTTTACCATCTACCCTTAATAATTCAGGTGCTTTGTTTTCCTTGATAACTTCAGGTGTTATAATACATTTTTCTACAGAACTATCTGATGGAAGATCATACATTATCTCCAGGATAGCCTCTTCAACAACAGCCCTGAGCCCCCTTGCTCCAGTATTTCTGGACAAAGCCTTTTTGGCTATCTCAGATAAGGCCTCTGCTGTAAATTCCAGAGCCACATCATCCATCTCAAAGAATTTAGTATACTGTTTTACCAGGGCATTCTTTGGTTCAGTTAGTATCTTAACCAGATCAGATTCAATCAGCTCATCCAGTGTCACAATAACAGGGAGACGGCCGATAAATTCAGGAATTAAACCATAATGTAGGAGATCCTCTGGTAAAATATCCTTGAGGGTATCTCCAATATTCTCTTCTCCCTTACTTTTTATATCAGCACCAAAACCCATCACCTTATTACTGACACGGGACTTAATAAGCTTATCAAGACCATCAAAAGCACCACCAGCTATAAATAATATATTGGTAGTATCAATCTGGATAAACTCCTGGTGAGGATGTTTCCGGCCTCCCTGAGGCGGTACACTTGCCACCGTCCCTTCTAAAATCTTCAAAAGGGCCTGTTGAACACCTTCTCCAGAGACATCCCTTGTAATTGATGGATTTTCTGACTTCCTGGCTATTTTATCAATTTCATCTATATAGATAATTCCCCGTTCGGCTTTTTCAACATCATAATCAGCAGCCTGAATAAGCTTTAATAGAATATTTTCAACATCTTCACCAACATAACCAGCTTCTGTTAAAGAGGTTGCATCTGTAATAGCAAATGGTACATTCAGTATCCGGGCTAGTGTCTGGGCCAGTAAAGTCTTACCACATCCGGTCGGCCCTACCATCAGTATATTACTCTTCTGTAATTCTACATCATCTATTTTCATATCAGAATTAACCCGCTTATAATGGTTATAGACTGCTACCGCCAGAGATTTTTTGGCACGTTCCTGACCAACTACATACTGGTCAAGGATCTTTTTAATCTCTCTGGGTTTGGGGATATTCTGCAGGGTAAATTCCATACCATCATTTAACTCTTCCTCAATTATTTCATTACAGAGCTCTATACACTCATCACAGATATAAACCCCTGGGCCAGCAACCAGTTTGCGCACCTGTTCCTGGGATTTTCCACAGAATGAGCACTTTAACTGCCCCTTCTCATCTCCAAATTTAAACAAATTATATCACCTCTTATAAGGTTACTTTTCATTTAGGTCATTTCTGCTTATTACTTCATCTATTATACCATATTCAACTGCTTCTTCTGCTGTCATAAAATAATCCTGCTCAACATCTTTTTTAATCTGTTCTACATCTTTACCTGTATGATTAGCCAGTATTTGATTCAGTGTTTCTCTGATTCGTAATAATTCCTTGATATGAATCTCAGCTTCAGTTGCCTTACCCTGAACACCACCTGCCGGTTGGTGAATCATTACCCTGGCATAAGGGAGGGCATATCTCTTACCCTTTTCTCCAGAAGCCAGCAGTAAAGCACCAGCACTGGCAGCCTGCCCCATACAGATAGTAACTACATCTGGTTTAATATATTGGATTGTATCATACATAGCCAGAGCAGCTGTTACTGAACCCCCTGGACTATTTATATAAAGATAGATATCTTTATCAGGGTCATCCGCCTCCAGGAAAAGTAACTGGGCTATAACTAGATTTGCTAGGTGATCAGTCACCTGGTCCCCCAGAAATACTATCCTGTCCTTTAATAATCTGGAGTAAATATCATATGAGCGTTCACCCCTATTAGTCTGCTCAACAACCATTGGTACAAGTGCCATAATTTTTCCCTCCTTAAAATACATTATTCCCGATAAATAATTATTTAAACCCTCTCAATATTAACTATTTAGTTGTTTTCTTCCAGATAATCAATAACCTTCTTGATTGTTATTGAATGTACTAACCCCTCAAGTTGTCCCTGCAACTGCAAGAGAGCCTTGATCTCGTCAGCACTTCTCTCTCCTTCTTCAGCTATCTCTTCAATCATATTATCTATTTCTTCATCACTGGCTTCAATTCCTTCTTTTTTTGCAATTGCTTCCAGAACTAAATTACTTTTGGCCCTACTAGCGGCCTCATCCCTGTTCTTATCCCGCCAGGTCTCTTCATCAAACCCAAAATGGGAAAAATAGTCATCAATCTTTAATCCCTGCATAGACAAACTGTATTCCATATTTTGATACATCATATCTAATTCATTATTGACCAGAGTCTCAGAGACATCTACTTCAGCATTATCAGAAACAGTTTTGATTAACTCATCCTCAAATTCACGCTCAACCTTTTCTTTCTTCTGTTTGCTCAGCCTCTCTTTTATATCTTCCCTTAATTCAGCAAGTGTGTCAAAATCACTAACTTCTTTAGCAAAATCATCATTCAGTTCAGGTAATTTCTTGACCTTAATCTCTTTTATATTTACTTTAAACAGGGCATCTTTTCCCGCTAAATTCTCTGCCTGATATTCCTCTGGGAAACTTACCTCTATTTCTACCTCTTCTCCCACCTTTTTTCCAATCAACTGTTCTTCAAAGCCGGGTATAAAGGAAGCTGAACCAATCTCCAGGGTATATTCTTCAGCTGTCCCCCCGGGGAATTTTTCATCATCAACATAGCCCTCAAAATCAATAATTACAAAATCCCCATCTTCTACTAGTTCACGGTCAGTACTTTCCAGCTGGCTATGCTGCTCCTGTGTTCTACTAAGGTGGCTTTCAATATCATCTTCAGTTACCTCTACTTCTTCCTTTTCAATACCAAGACCAGTATATTCTCCCAGTTCCACCTCAGGTTTGACTTCAACTACAGCTACAAAAGTTGCTGGCTCATTTTCTGCTATATAGAAATCATTTACTTCAGGTTGAGCAATAGGCTCTATCCCTGTACTCTCAACAGCCTCTGAATATGCCCGAGGAATGATAATATCAAAGGCATCCCGATGAAGCACTTCTTTACCATACCTGGCTTCCAGTACTTTGCGGGGCACTTTCCCCTTCCTAAACCCAGGTAGAGAAACATCTTTAACCACTTTTTTATATGCCTTTTGAAGGGCATCATTAACCCTATCTGTTTCAACTTCCACCTTTAATTCAATCTTATTTCCTTCCAGTAATTCTTTGGCAACCTCCATAAAAAGCCTCCTTAAATAATATGTAACATTATATAGTTTTAATAATGTTTTTTCAATATTATACATTTCTAAATAAATATATAATATATACCCTTATATTGGCAACTAATAAATTTAATCCCCGATCTGGCCTATACCATATCGGGGTTATATTTAATTTATGGTGCGAAAGGCGGGAGTCGAACCCGCACGGGAAAACCCACTAGATCCTAAGTCTAGCGCGTCTGCCAATTCCGCCACCTTCGCATAATAAAAGCAGTTTTACCTGCTTTCCACTCAAAGCATTTATAATATTAGCATATACAGTCTTTCTTGTCAAGCCCTTAATTTAATTCTAGCGATAACCCTTTTTATAGAAATGATCTGCAGTATTATCTTTCCCCTCTTTCTCAATAATCCCACCATTCTCATAATAACTTATAGCCAGCTCTTTGATGGCCACCATGGCCATATCAACAGGGATTTCACCTGAAATAGATTTTTCCAGTATATTGTCCAGCTGTGCCCTATCAGTCTCGTTCAGGAAATCACCAACTATATCATAAATAAGCTCATCCAGGTCTTTCTTTATTTTTAAATAACCCTTCTCTATATCACCATTCTTATTTTCATACATAAACCTTCTTACCTCTATTAAACGTCTAATAATTTGACTTCTATTTAAAAGCAATTATGGTCCCCCTTGTCAGTAAGACTTCTGCCTGAAATCATCACCTGGTGAACTGTAAAAATAAAATTTATATCCCTTAGTCATCTCACTTATTCTGGAGGCCAGATAAGTAGCATTATTAAAATTATCTGTCTTATAATAGGGATTATTTTTATTACGTAAAGCCAGGTCAGTAAAATCCATATTTGATGTAAAAATTACCGGTTTATTCTGTTCATAGCGCAAACATATCCAGGAAGTCAACTCATTAAAGGTAAAGTCTGTATTGCGTTCCTTTAAGAAATCATCTATGACCAGTAAATCTGATCTGATAACCATCCTCTCTATTTTTCGAACTTCTTCCTGGAGCTTTTGATCTTCATTATTAAATAGTAGTTTCTTCTTATATAAATAGTTCTTTTCACTCATAAAAAAGATCGGTAGCAGTTCTAAATTACTAATATCAATACCGCGTCTTTTATACCTCAGTGGTGATTTATGATATAAGTTGGCAGCATACTGCCAGGCAGCCTGTTTCAAAATAGCTATTGCCAGGTGTGTTTTACCACAACCATTATACTCACTAAACATATAGATTGACTGGGGAATCTGCACAGCCTGATTAATATTACGCGCATAATTTTTCAGGCTTTCAACCTTACTCTTATTTTTAGAATTTATCTCAGAGAGATTAAAATTTGCAAAAGATGCCTCATTAAATTTAGGTGGTATATTACTATTTTTAATAATCACTTGATAAATTCTTTTGATGGTTTCCTCTTCAGTGTAGTATTTACTAACGGTATCCTTTTTTATAGTATCCTTTGGCGATTTCATCTTCATGCTGGCCATCTTTTTCTCTATTAAATCCTGAAATCTGTTTGCCATTATGGAACTCCCCTTTTTCCTCTTTCTTTTTTTCATAGTCTTTAAGGGTAAGGACACCATTCCTGCTTAAATTTATTAATATCGCCCGGCAGTACAAAAACGGGTCCCCATCAGCCTTTTTCCCACTATATTCCATTACCTTTAAGATGAGTTCTTCTTCCATATCCCTGTTTATTGCAAAGTCTAATAAATCTTCCAGATCAGTATATTTGATTAACCTGGTACCAAAATATTTATTCCAGGCCCTGGCAATTCTACTACCTATTTCATCCTCTTTAGCATTAGAAAGTTCATTTTTCAATACTATAGAAGTGTCTATTTTATTTACCTTGACATCTATTAACCAGTCAAAGGCCTTCAGCTTTTTAAGTGAACTTAAATATTCACCCTTGGTAAGACCAGCTGTTTTTAATATCTTTTCATTGGCAATAGTTATCCTATCCTGGCCTTTTTTCAGCTGACTATATAAAGTAGAAAGCAGGGCTATCTCATGAGCCTTCAATCTATTATCTTCATATATAGAAGAAGGAATCAAAACATAGCCCTCAGGTATCTCATTTGTCTTCAAGATTAACACCTCGATTATAAGCTCTTATTAATCCTCTGCTTAAATTCATTATAATGTTTAATTGCTTTAAGCTGGGCCTGTAACCTTATGGAAGAATACTCACTATAACTATCCCTTACTATTGCAACAATATCCTGATCAAGTTTTTGGTTGCTAAGCATCTCTGCTAATATTTCTAAGACCTTTTCTTTAGACATACTATCCCGGTAGGGTCTATCTTCAGTTAAGGCAGTAAAAACATCTGCCACGGACATAATACGAGAACCCCTTGACAATTGTCCAGCCTTTAAATGAAAGGGATAACCGTCCCCCTTTAATGTCTCATGATGAAAAGCCGCCCAGTCTCTAATCACACTTAATTCCTCAGCCTGGGCCAGCACTCTATATGTATAATATGTATGGGTCTTCATAATTTGCCATTCATCCTTTTTCAATTTACCAGGTTTATTAAGGATAGCTAAAGGCACAGCCAGTTTCCCTATATCATGTAAATATCCAGCAATACGCATCATCTTACATTCACTACCACCATAACCCGTATCTGCTGCCAGTTTTTCAGAGACCGCCGCTACACCCATTGAATGGGTAGCAGTAAAGGGACTCCTAAAATCAATTATATAACTGATTAACTGACTGATATCTAAGAGAATATCTAAATCAATATATTCCTGGTTTATAAGCTCTAAACTATCAAATTTCCTTGTTATCTCCTGGTTACTGGTTAAATCCAGCCAGAAATACTCCCTGTCAGCTACCTTATTAAAGGCCTCTACGGCAGGAGGATAAAACCTTTGACCAGCCAGGGAGTTAATCTTTTCTACAATAAAAGAGACCCTATTGAGTATTTCCCTGCCATCATTACCATTAAGGAGTGTACAGATCCGATCAGCCAGGAATAATATACTACTAATATAGAGAATATCCCCTTCATCAAGCTGGCCCTGTTCAGACCATTCTACATGATGGTATTTAATTATCTTGGCGACCCTTTTAGAGGGGAAATAATCCCTGCTTAATTGATAACCAACCTCTGCGTGGAGATTACTCCTGCTGTCAAAGGCCAGGTCACTGAAATTCTGATCCAGATAAAAAACCCCAATATCATGGATCAAGGCAGCAAAAATCAGGTCTTTTAACTCCAGTGGTTTCAGCCCCAGTTCCAGGCCGAGGACATAACAGATATAGGCTACCTTTTTGTGGTGACCTACCACCTCTGTACTTATTAAGTCCATTGCAGATGAAAAAGACTTAAGAATCTTATAGAGTGAAATACTGTATTCCTTATTCTCCATTCACTGTTGCCCCTTTATCGATTCTCTTTATTGCTTCCATATATATATTTCGAGGTTTTTCTCTCTATTCCTCCCTAATAATATAATGTTAGCTATTTTTATATTTCATATAACTCACTGGCCTTAAGGAGTTCCATCTTATGTTCTTTTAAGGCTTCTACAGTCTCGGCCAGTTTTTCTGTTCGAATAACTACCAGGGCCTTGTCACCAGTTGAAAAGGCATACATATACTCAACACTAATACCCTTGTTTGATAATACCTTTAGAGCTCTGGCCAGGGCACCAGGTTCATTAGGTGCAGCCAGGCAAATTACATCAGTCAGATTAACAGAAAAATGATTTTCTTTTAAGACCTTCAGGGCTTTCTCCGGGTCAGATGTTACTACCCTGATTATCCCAAACTCAGAAGTCTCAGCAATACTCAAAGCTGACATATTAATTCCTTCCTTACCTAAAATATCAGTCAATTCCGTCAGCCGCCCTGATTTATTTTCCAGAAAAACAGATAGTTGTTTAATAAACAAGGTTAATCCCCCCTTTTAAGATAATTCTCTTTTATCAATAACCCTCTGTGACTTGCCTTCACTTCGCTCCAGGGTTTTGGGCTCGACCAATTTGATTTTGGCTGACAGGCCCAGAGTACTCTGCAGATTATCTTTTATTTTCTCACTCAGTTTTTCAAGTTTTTTAATCTCATCTGAGAAAAATTGGTCCTCAACCTCAACCCATACCTCCAGTACATCCAGGTTATTTTTGCGTTCAACAATTAAGAGATAATGTGGTTTTGTTTCACTCATTTCCAGGAGGACACTTTCAATCTGGGAAGGGAAGACATTAACCCCTCTGATAATCAGCATATCATCACTCCTACCCAGACATTTCTCCATCCTTACCAGGGTTCTACCACAGGCACACTGATCATAATGTAACCTTGTAAGGTCATGTGTGCGATACCGTAGTAAAGGCAGGCCTTCTTTAGTTACTGTAGTAAAAACTAATTCACCTTTCTCCCCTTCTCCCAGAACTTCTAAAGTAGCTGGATCTATAATTTCAGGTATGAAGTGGTCTTCATTAATATGCAGACCATTCTGCTTTTGACACTCACTGGCAACACCAGGACCGATTATCTCACTCAAACCATAGATATCGATAGCCTGTACCTGTAATCTTTCTTCTATAGTCTTTCTCATATTATCTGTCCAGGGTTCAGCCCCAAAGATCCCTGTCTTCAATTTTAGTTCAGCAGGGTCTATTCCCTTTTCTTCCATTGCCTCAGCAAGATAGAGGGCATAAGAAGGGGTACAAGCCAGGGCTGTACTGCCGAAATCATGCATTAACTGCAGCTGTTTTTTGGTATTACCACCTGAAATAGGAATTACAGTAGCACCTACTTTTTCACTACCGTAATGAACCCCTAAACCACCTGTAAAGAGACCATAACCGTAGGCTACCTGGATATAATCATTTTTACCGATACCAGCACAGGTTAAGGTCCTGGCTACTACCTCAGACCATACTGTCAGGTCACGTCTGGTATAACCAACGACTGTTGGCTTACCAGTAGTCCCTGAAGAGGCATGCACCCTGACAATCTCACTTGCCGGTACAGCAAAAAGACCATAGGGATAGTTATCCCTTAAATCCTGTTTAGTGGTAAAAGGTAATTTTTTAAGGTCCTCTACTCCCTGAATATCTTCAGGTATTACATTTAACTCCTGCATTTTCTGGCGGTAAAAAGGCACATTATGATAGACCCTTTCTACCATTTCATGCAATTTCTCTCCCTGCCACCTACTTAATTCCTCACGCGGCATACATTCAAATTTTTCATTCCAGACCATTTCTCACTACTCCCTTCATTTATAATAAAATGTATTTATATCCTGGATAATCAGCATATATATTATAGTGTGTGTTCGAAAAGGTATAAACAGGGGATTATATATCCCTAAGCAAAGTTAAGGTGTTACCGTTGAGTGAAGGGATATGTAATCCCCGGCGGGTATATACTGATACTTTTCGAACAGACTCTTATAGATAACCATAATATATATATTCAGTATATACGTTTAATTTCCTGCAATAGTCCCTGCACTTTATTTTTATAAGATAGAGCAATTGATCTATCTTATAAAAATAAAAAAGCCCGGTAAAAACCGGACTTGATAGCAAAATCAATAGATATATGGACATATTCCATAGGCATTATCATACAGCCCCATTCCCATTCCACGACCTCTAAATCCTCTTCCTTTATTAAACCATTCTTCCATCTCCAGTAGTTGCTCTTCAGTCAGAATATCCTGTAGGCCTCTCCAGTAATCAACTCTTAGGTCAGTTAATTCATTTTCCAGGGAACCAATCTTATCTTTAAGCCCACTGATTAATTCCTCACCACCAGCAAAAACAGCTTCCCTTAATTGATTATTAAGGTCGAATAATTCCTGATGATTATCTTCCATTTGAGAAAAATGTTCATCCTGCAGCTCTCTCAACTGAGTCTGCTGTTCTTCAGTCAAATCAAGAGGGTTCCTATCTTGATATCCTGGCCCATGATGCATACCATAATGCATAAAGCCGCCCCCCGGCCTAAACGCTGGACCTCCTCCATAGGCCAGACTATAACTGGATACTCCCAGTGCCAATATCAATGCCATTAAAGCAGTAATTAATATTTTCTTTCTCACTCTATCATCTCCTTGTTTAAAATTCTTTAATTATATTATAGGAGATAATTGTGAAGGAAATATGAATTTAATCTACTTTTTTTAACGTCTACTAGGAATTATGTGATTTTGAAATTGTGGATAAGTAAATTGTATATGAATAATTTTAATTCTGTAGCGACTCTAACTTTTTGTGGTGGCAGGACGCCGGAACATTAGAAGCACGGCTTGAAGCTTTGCTTCATAGCGTGACTCTATGCTTTGAAGTAAAAAGTTGTGACAGAGAACAGAGGCACGGATGCCGGAGTGCAACCTTAAACTGTTCTCGTATGGTTTGGTCAGATACGGAGTGCCTGTGGCGCACGACAAGCGGAAGAATTAAAATTATTCTCGAACAATTTAGAATGACGTAGTCACTTTGTTATTAATGGAAAGATAATTGTAAAGGTACTACCTTTATTTTCCCCCTCACTTAATGCTTTAATCTCCCCATCCATACCCCTGACAAGCTCTTTAGTTATGGTCAGTCCTATACCAGTACCACCCGTTTTACTGGAGCGCGACCTGTCAGTCCTATAAAACCTTTCAAATATATAAGGTAAATCCTCAGCAGAAATCCCTAGACCAGTATCGGTTACAGATAAACAGACCTGAGTATCAGTCTTAGCTAGTCTCATCTCAACCCTTCCCCCAGGCAGGGTATATTTTAAAGCATTAGAAAGGAGGTTATTTGCAATTGTCTCAATACTGTCCCTATTACCTTTAATAAAACAGTTTTCTGCAGCCTCTTTAAGGACTAAATCTATACCCCTATTGACTGCCAGCGGCCTGAAATGTTCAAGCAGTTCTGGAAAAATTTCTGATAAATCAATAGGCTTCAATTTTCCTTTAACAACACCTTTTTCCGCCTCCGATAATTCCCCCAGACGATTAACTAGCCTGACCAGTCTATCTAATTCCTCCTCTATCTCGGCAGCGGTTTCATTATTAAACTGCCAGACCCCTGCTGTAACTGCCTCTAGGTAATTCTTAATAGTAGTTAAGGGGGTTCTCAGCTCATGAGCCAGGTCAGCTGTAGACTCCCGCCTTATCCTTTCCAGGTAGTTTAGTTTGTCTGTCATTTCATTTATCGAATTACCCAGTTCAGCCAGCTCATCATTTCCTTTAACAATAAGATGATGATTAAAATCACCTTCAGCGACTCGCTGGGCTATCCTATTCATCTTTAGCAAGGGAGTAGTCAAGTAACGGGAAAAAAATAGACTAATAACAATCGTAATCAGGGCTACCAGTATTCCCGCTATCAGGATACCAGCATTAATCTTCTTAATAAAGAAACTGGCTGCTTCTGATAAATTACTATACTCTCTATCCCGGTACCAGTAGAGTGTCCCTACTCTATTCCCATTAATCTCTATTTTAAATATCTCCGCGGGGAAACGACTGTCGTCAATAGGAGTCCTTCTTCTATTCATCATACCATGCTGCTGCATCATACCTGGTCCCATCATATGATTATCATAATGATATAGTATATTACCTACCCTGTCTTCCAGGATTAAAGAAAGGTCATTTGTTTTAGCAAAATTGGCTGTTAGCAAGCGTCCCTGTAACCAGTTATGCTCTGCCTGATAACTATCTTTCAATAATCCAATTAACTGTTCAATTTTTTCTTTCCTATCCTGGTACAGGTAATTAGTAAAATTACGGTTAATGCTAATGTTTAAATAAAGGCTGGTAAAAAGAAGACCACCTAGAGCTATTAGTAATATTATTAAAAATATTTTAAAACCCAGTTTACTCATTTAAATCATCCCTGAACTTATAGCCAGCACCGTAAACTGTCTCAATAAGTTGGCCTCGTTTTAACTTTAGTTTCTTCCTGATATTCTTTATATGGACATCTATGGTCCTATCAAACCCTGTAAATTCTATTCCCATTACCCTTTCAGCTATCTTATCCCTATTAAAGACACGACCGGGATTACTGGCTAAAAAATAGAAAATATCAAACTCTGTTTTAGTTAAATCAACTGTTTCCCCTTCCTGTTCAACTATCATCTTTTCTGGATAGATTCTTATCAAACCATTATTATAAACCAGGACATCAGCCCTTGGGAGATCACTACTACCACGGCGCAAAACCGCCCTAATCCTCATAGTCAGTTCCTTAAGACTAAAGGGTTTTACCAGGTAATCATCAGCACCATATTGAAACCCCTTAATCTTATCAGCCTCTGTCCCTTTAGCAGTTAGCATTATTATCGGCAAATTATAGCTGTTTCTTATCCTCTGACAGACCTCTTCACCACTAATACCAGGCAGCATTAAATCAAGCACAAGGAGATCTGGCTTATATTCAGCAACCATCTTCAGGGCAGCCAAACCATCAGCAGCAGTCCTGACCTGATATCCTTCATTTTCTAAAAATGCCCTGCTAACTCTACGTATCTTCTCTTCATCATCAACCACTAATATTTTCCTGGCCATAAAAACCCCATCCCTTAATTATAATGACTTAAAAACTACATTCTACATTTACTGTCAATATCCTGCTGTAGTTACATATTAAAAAGGCCTTAATGGAAATAATAAGAATTAATTGGCTTGAATACCTGCTTCTTTAGTTTCTAATAAAGCCGCTTTAGCTATTCCTTGATTAAATATACCTTTTTATACAAAAAATCAATAAAACACTTGACAAAACATTTTAGTTCTTTTATAATACTAATAGTTATTATTATTGATTATTCCTTAACGCAGAATTAATATAATTGGCTGGAACGGAAAAGTGCAATATTTAAGTGCTACTTATATAAAAACAGGAGGTATTGATTATGAATTTGAAATTTGACAATGAGGTAAAGATGGGAGTTACAAAAGGAAGTGCTGTTGAAGAGGCTGTAAATATGAACTTTACCGGTGAAACTGAAGAGGTAGGACTATATCTGGCTATGGCACGTCAGGCCCAGCGTGAGGGATATCCAGAGGTTGCAGAGGTATTAAAAAGAATTGCCTGGGAAGAGGCTGAACATGCCTCACATTTTGCCGAATTAAACGGCAAAATATCTAGCAGCACCAAGAAGAATATTGAAGATATGCTAAAAGGAGAGCAAGGGGCTAATAAAGGCAAAAAAGGAACAGCAGATAAAGCAGCTGAACTGGGCATAGAACAAGCAGTCGCTTATTTCCATGAATCATCCCGCGATGAAGCCCGCCATGCCCAGATGTTACAGGGCATCCTTGACAGATATTTTGTTTGAATTTCTGATTTATTAAAACAAATTTAATATCCCCTTCTCTTAAATATATATTTTAAGTAATGAAGGACAGTTCAGCACTAACACAGCAATACGTTGACCAAATTAAATTTTGACATCTTTAATGTATAAAAAAGGCTTCAAGAAACTAATATATTTTACATATTTTTTCTCGAAGCCTTAATTCTTTTATTCTGAAAATAATTTAGTTTCACTCTGAATAAAATACTGGAGACCATACTGGAGTATCTTCGCTTGCTTTTTCAGTATTTGTAAGCTTATATATTTGACCATCTTTGTAGTTAACGATAAATAAATCAGTGTCACCTGTAAAAAGTTTAGGATAACCTACAATGACGAGATTTTCACTATCTAAGGACCAATTTGGGTTAGTTTCGTAGAGACCACTACCAGGGATTTTAATTTCTATTTCTTCACCACTGCTTAATTCTCTGATATATACTTTATTTGGACTTTTATTCGCTATTTTCATTCCGTCTGGAGACAAGACTGGGAATGATGCAAAATCGGTAATACTAATTAATAATTGGGCTTTGTTTTTTTTATTATTAATTTCAGCATTTATAATATACGTTGAGTAATGTGTATACGATTCATCTTGATAAGTAGTATAAGATTTTTTTAGAAATACTATAAATTTACTATCAGGAGACCATTCATAGTAATATGCATCTCCCAAAAATTTATCTTTCTTTCCATTTTTATCAACTACATACATGCCAGATTTTTTGCCTCCAAAACTAAAAAACGGTTTTGTGTATATATAGGCAAATTTACTACCATCTGGTGCCCAGGAAAAAATTTCATAACTACCTTTATTATTAAATAATTTTATTTTATCATCTCCATTAAGACTTATTAAGTAAACTCCTCTTTCTTTATTGTTTTTTAAATATGTTAATATCATAGTTCCATCCAGGGACCAGCAAGGGTATTCTACTTCTGTATCTGAATCCAGTAAATTCAATGTAGTATTGTTTTTTAAATCATAAATTTTTAATCTTTTCTCACTGTCTGTGACATATAAAATTTTGGAACTGTCAGGAGACCATTTAGGCATACGACTATTATATACACGAATATCTGTATCAATTTTAACTATATTACTACCATCTGCATTAATAACCCATAAATCAAACTCATCATTTATTGCATATCCTTTGCGACTTAAAAAAAGTATTTTTTTGCCATCTGGAGACCAAACCGGATTTGTTTCATCTAGATCACTTGTTGTTAATCTCTTTAAATTAGATCCATCGCCATTTATTAGAAACAAATCATAACTTCCAAATCGGTCTGATATAAAACATAGTTTTTGATTTGAAAGGTTGTTTGCAAATGTAAATGATGATAAAAGCATTAGTCCAAATAAAAATATCAGAAAAACAATAAATTTTTTGTATTTTAGCATCTAAATCACTCCCAATTTAAAAATTGATAAGACATAAATTAATTTTCTAGATTAAATAATAAACTCCTTTTTTTGGTAGAAAAAAAGATATTATCTCTTCTATAATTAAACTAATTATATTCGAAATTGTAGTTTTGAATGGATCTGCTTTAAAATGGATATTAATGTCTGTAAAATAAGATTAAACCCTGTGTTTTTACCAGACATACTCACACCCACACATAGTAGCCATCAGACCAATTAGTTCTAAATCCCCTCTCCAACCTTATCAACTTTATCATTCATCTCCTGCATATCTTCTTTGACATCCTCCTCTCGCTCTTTAAGAACATGTGGGGTTATATAAATAACCAGCTCTGTCTGGGATATATCACTGTCATTTGTACGGAATAAGGAGCCGATAAGCGGCAGTTTACTGAAAAACGGTACTTTGGTTTTAGTATTTGACCTTACATCCTGTATTAACCCACCAAGAACTATAGTATGGCCATCTTTTATCCTGATTGTAGTACTGGCCTCCCGGCGGTCAACCGGAGGTCGACCACCATCAAGAGCAGCAGAACCGATATTACTAACTACAGGTTTTAGATTAAGGGTTATCTCTCCAGTACTACTGACCCAGGGTGTTACTTCCAGGGTTACCCCGGCACTCACACTCTCATATGATATATCTTCATTACCATCGCTATCTGTCTCAACAATCTTATAATACTGAGTAGTACTAACATCTATATTGGCCTGCTGTCCGTTTAAAGTAGTGATATTAGGACGGGCTTTGACTGTAGCCAACCCTTGAGTAACAAGATTATTAATTTTAAAATAGAAATCATTGGGTAGTTTTAAGACCGATTTATAGTTAATCTGTCCTTCGGCAGTATCAAAAAGAACTGTAGCTTTTTCTTCATTATCATTATCCTCATATAGTGAACCGATTTTAATACCCTGGCCTTCATTTTTACTTTTGTTTAATTGGATAATCAAGGCATCAACAACTATTTGAGGTATCTTGGCATCTATCTTATTAATGTATTTTTTCAGTCCATCAATCTCCTGCTGTGTTCCGGTCACCATTAAGGCATTTTGTTCTTTAATTACTTTGACATTTGCTGTGGGAAAATTATTAGGTAAAAGCTGTGGTACATCCTCCACCTGTAAATATTCCAGAGGTATTATTTCATTTGTAGTTAAAAGATTAGCAGAATAACTATTAGGATTTTTATCTCCAATAAGATAGACCCCTTCACTATACTTATAAGTAAATCTAGTTCCTGATAGAATAACATCAATTACCTCTTCAAGGGGCACATTATCAAGTTTTAAGTCTATTGTGTCACGCACTCCACTAAAGAGCACCATATTAATAGTAGCCAGTCTCGAAATAGTTCTTAAAACTTCACTCAGGTCTGCCTGCTGGACATCAATACTGACCATTCCATCTACCACAGAGATTGATAGATTATTCGGCATTCCACCTTTGCCACTGGCAAAGATACGGTAGATGTTATTACTCTTGCTTAGAGAAAAACCATTGGCCTGTAAAAAACTCATTAAACCAATCTCCAGAGGCACATCTTTGATATTCGCCGATACAGTACCATTTATCTGGGCATCCATCACAATATTTAGAGCAGCCATTTGCGCTATTTGATTCAATATATTCCTGATGTCTCCATTTTCTACAATTACAGTCAGACGACCATTTTTTACATTTATTTCTGCTGGCTGGTTAAAACCTTCTCTACTAACCAGATAGATATTATCTGCTATCATATCAAAATGATAACCATAGGCAATAGTCAAGGTCCTTAAAGCATCCTGTATATTTACATCCCTTAAATCAATAGTCACCTGACCCTGTACAGTTTCATCAGGCACCAGATTGATCCCACTCTGTTCTGTTAACATTAACAAGACATCATTAATGTTAGCACCACGTACTTTAAGTGTTACTAATTTATCCTCAGCTGTAACATTTGTTGACAGAATACAAAACACTAAGATAAGAAAAATTAAAACATATTTATTAGACCTCATTTTCATCATCCCCTATACAGTAGACAGCAATTTTTATAAATAGTGATAAAACATCAGAATTTTCCCCACCTTTAAGCTGTAATTCTGTAAGCTGGTAAAGCTCCTTTTGTTTGTTGAGACTATTTAAAAAAAACAATATATCTCTAAAACTCCCGGTAAAATTTCCCCGATATTCCACCAGAGTTAATTTATTACCGGTAGTTTCCTCTGATCCAGGATAGATACTCAGAGCTTTGTTTTTCAAATTCAAATTATTATTTCTGGCTTCCTGATCAATTGTATTAATTACCTCTAATCGGAGCTGAGCGGTACTTCCATGAAAAAAAAATTGCTGGTATTTTTCAATCTTACTGGTGGCAGTTTCTATCATTTCCCGGTATTTAGGCCCTCTTGCTATCAGCATCTTATTTCTATCAAGTCGATGACTTAATTCAATCTCCCTTTCTAATTGTTGAAAATAATAATCACTAACAGGTTTATATATCCAGCTATAAATTGAAATAAATGAAATGACAATAGCTGCCATTGTTAGCAGACGTCTCTCTCTAATTGTTAGTTTCATAGATTAAATCACCTGCAATCTTAAAACTCTCCAGATCCTCTTCCAGATTGATACTACCGATAAAATGTAATTGGGAAAAAAGTGAGGAACTCTCCAGAGCAGCCAGTACATCAGCTGCTGATTTAGCTTTACCTGCCAGAAGCACTAGTTCTTTATCCTTAAAATTTATGCTATTTACCCTGGTTCCTTCTGGTAGGAGATTACTTATTTCCTGCAGCCAGGGCAGGTAACTGTAGTTGTTTTCACCTATAATATTACTATAAAATTCCAGTTCGACAGCAATAAGCTGACATTCTTCATTAAGCTGTTCTATTTCATCAACTATTGTCTGTTGCTTAGTTTCAAGAGTAGCAAGATAGTCAATATAATTTTTTTTATCTTGCCATTTATAATAAAGGGTTGTCCCGTTAACTAAGAAAATTAATAGTAGTAAAATACCAATAGAAATAGACTTTATTCTTTTTTTCTGCTGTTTAACCTGTGGAAGCAATTGATAAAAATCCAGTGAGATGAGTCTCTTTTCTAAACTATAAAATTTTTTCCAGAGCCGATTATCATCTATACTAGCAATATCCAGACCTGTCAGAAATTTATTTATATCATTAAAGTTAACTGTTTCACCATTTATAACAATAGAAATCTCTTTCTGGCCAATCTCTTCCTGACCATATTCATATATCCTTACTATTTCATCATATAAATCAATTTTACCAGTATATCCACATCCTTTTAGGTAACTATCATTATTATAAATCAAAGTAAAATAACAATAATGACAGTTAATATTAATATAAAGGCTGTCCTCAATCCCCTGTTTATTATGATAATCTAGATAGAACAAAGGGCTTAGGGGTAAGAGACCTTTAATTGCAAGACCCTCTTTGGAACAAAGCTCGGTAATCTCTGTTATGTATTTTTTGCTGACGGCAACAGCCAGTCCCTGCTTATCAGCAGATTTACTGTTTCTTAGATACCTGTAATAAATTTCATTACTGGCATATGGTAATTCATTAATAAATTTAAATTGTAAGATATCGTTAATTTTATTATCAGAAACCGGTGGTAGTTCCAGGGTTTTTATCATTAATTTCGTTGATGGAACTATTATTTTGACTGTTTTTGTCTTTTTTTGCAACATTTCCAAGTATTCTGATATTCTGTTCTGCAGTGGGTTAAAATCGTAAACATTATTAAATATTAATTCTCCCTTTTTTAGCTGAACTAACTGGATAATACTATCATCAATCAAAATATAAGTCTGGTATTTTTTAAAGAACTCCACCATTTTACCTCCACTTTATCTTCTTATTTATATATTCTACCTACATAAATCTCCCCTAATATCTCCACCAGCTTCTCGATATTATCACCTTTTCGGTGTTTGATTTCAATCTTTACAGCAGCCGGTAGATAGCCTTTCGTCTCATCACTATATGACCAACTGCTTTCCCAATAATTATTCTCCGGATTATAATAATAGAATAATATGTCAGTTATTTCTTTACCAACTACAAAGGATATTGTTTTTTCTTCTGTGTCTTCAGTTAACTCATCAATTGTTGTAGCAGTTTTTACAATACTATTCTGCCGGTAATCCGCTTCATATCTAATCTTCTGTAAGATGTCATCCTTTAATATGTAAAACTCCAGACCACTATAATAATCACCCTTTAACAAATTTTTTGTACTATATTCAGAGCAAAAAATATATTTAAGGTCATTTTTTAAATTACTATCCAGAACCCGGATATACTGACTGTAATCCTCATCTTCTCCAAAATCCTCCCAGATCATTAGTCCCTGGTGTAAAAAGGCAAAAACAGCTCCAAATACAATTCCTGTAATCGTTATAGCTATTAAAATCTCCAGTAAAGTAAAACCTTCTTCCTTCATCTTACTGGCTCCTTACTAGATATCTACTACAGCTATATTTTATTTCTGCCCTTAGACCCGGCCAGCTCATTATTAAATCAAATCTAATAAGATTATCATCAAGGCATTTTTCTTCTACCCACCAGCTATACTCTTTACCGTTTTCTTCAAAATAACCACGGCGGTCCGAGTCGTCACCATTGACAATACTTATTAATTTATCTTCAGACCATTTGGCAGCCAGTAGATAATCTCTATTCCTCTCTGCACTGGCCATAATAGTTCTATATCCTTCTATCAGGATAGTAAAACTGATCCCTAGTATAACCATGGCTATGAGAACCTCAATCAGGGTAAAGCCTTTTTCATTACTCATGGTTCATACCACCCTGTTTCTCCTGTAATAGAATTAATCTGAAAGTAATATCTTTCTTTCTTATTAAAAACCAATAATATCTCCCCACCGGAACTTGTCCCATCAGGATAAAATATAATCTGTTTTTCTTCATATTCCAGGGTCAAGATATTTTCATCTGCAAAATCCAGTTTAAGGCTTTCACCATTACTTAAATTACAGCTTATATTATTTCTACCAAGATTAATAGTCTCTTCCTGTCCACTATTAACGGCACTTCTTCTAATTATATTAAAATACCTGTCTATTTTACGTTGATATGTATTAACCATTATGCTATCTTTGAGTCCACCAAAAGAAGGGATAATTACTGCACTGACAACAGCAATTAGCATCATCAGAATCAATACCTCTATCAAGGTAGTACCTCTCTCTCTACCAGTTAGTAACATCTGCCCCTTCACCACTTCCGTCTTCATCACCATCACTACCATCTTTCCCCCTGGACCAGAGGTCATATTTATGGTCATTATGGTTACCAGGGATAAGATACTGATATTCATTTCCCCAGGGATCAAGGGGGATCTCCTTTTTATCTAGATAAGGACCATTCCAGTTCTTTGCCAGAGGTGGAATACCCGGTTCTTTTATTAAAGCTGCCAGCCCCTGCTGGGTTGTTGGATACTGACCATTATCCAGTCGATAATTATCTAAGGCCAGTTTAAAAATATCCATTTGATTCTGAGCTGCTGTTTGTCTGGCCTCAGATACCCTGTTAAATAAGTTCGGGCCGACAGTAGCTGCCAGAAAACCTATAATTACTACTACTATCAATATTTCTATCAATGTAAAACCATCTTCTTTTTTTAAAGTTCTTAACATTTTCTATCATTCTCCCTTTCTAAAATGATATTGTATTAATACCCAGAATCGGTAGTAACATTGCTATTATAATACCACCGATTAATGTCCCCATCACCAAAATCGCCAATGGTTCAAATAAATTTAATAATCTATTGATGTTATTCTGGTACTCCTCCTTATATTGTTCAGCCACCTGTTCCAGCATCCTGGGAAGTTGACCGGTTTCTTCACCGATCATTATCATATAGTTTAGAATTTGAGGAAAAACACCGGAACTGCTCAGGGCTTCTGATAATTTTTTTCCCTTCTTAACCCCCTCTGCTGTTTTTCTGATACCATCTCTATAGACTACATTACCAGCAGTTTCAGCAATAATACTTAATGATTTTAAAAGTGGAACACCACTCCCCAGCATCAGGCTCAAACTTGCTGCAAAATCACTTGTCTTTACTTTTTTGACAAGATTACCTAGAAAGGGGGTATATAAAACAAACCTATCAATATTGTTTTTCCCCGCTGTAGTACTAAAATAAAACCAGCTGCTAGTTATAGCAGCTATAAAAAGTATAGCAATATTTATCCAGTTAGTTTTTAAAAAAAAGCTAAAACTTAATACAATTTGAGTAATCCAGGGTAAAGTCATATTATATGATTGGTATATCTCAATAAATCTGGGTAGTACAAAAACCAGCATAACTGTAACAGCCAGAATAGAGACTATCAGTAAAATAACTGGATATATTAAACTAGTTAAGATAAATGATTTAAGCTTTTTTCTCTCTTCCAGATCAGCGGCAAGCTTTTGACAGGTTAAACCCAGGGCGCCACTCTCTTCCCCGGCCTGGATCATATTTATATAATTAGCAGAAAATTTTCCTGCAGATGTAGTGAGTGAATCAGCAAAACTCTTACCGCTCTTAAGGGATTTATATATGTTTTCTACTATCCCTTGATAACTATTATTACTCATCATTTTTACCAAAATGTTTAAAGCATCAGCTAACTGGACCCCTGCTAATAATAAATTAGCCAGCTGTCTGGTGAAAAATATCTGCATTTCACTTCTATTATTAGATGTGGTATAGCGTAAACCCCTGGCATCATTTCCTAACTTGCTTTTCATTTCCAATTTAAACGGATATAATCCTTCACTTGAAAGTTTTCTGGCAGCCTCATTTTCCGTAACTGCCTCGATACTCCCTGAAACCTGTTTTCCAGTTTTGTTATATGCCTGATAGGTATACTCAACCATGTCATCACCTGAACTCAACACCCAAACGGGCTTATTTTGTTAGTTAGTTAGTTATATAAATTCCATTTAATCTATTCACACTAATGCTTTGTGTAAGCCAATTATATTAATGGAGCAACTCTATATTTTTCACGTAGGCAGGACGCCGGAGTGAAAAATATGTGACAGTGAGTGGAGGCACGACGCCGTAACGAACGACAAGCGGAATTAATATAATTGGCTGGAACGGAAAAGTGCAATATTTAAGTGCTACTTATATAGTTAGTTCTTTCCAACTTCAAATTAATTTTTTGTCACCCTGATAATCTCATCAAGAGAGGTTATCCCCTTTTCTGCTTTTAATATTCCATCTGCCATCAATTCTCTAAAACCATTCTTGCTGGCTTTACTTCTCAAACTACTGGTAGTAACTTTCCTGGCAATCATCTCTTCCAGTTCAGTTGTGATAGTCAGCAGTTCATAAATACCGCTTCTACCTTTATAACCAATATTATTACAGCTATCACAACCAACTGGTATGTAAAAGTCTTTTGTTTGATATTCCTCTGGCAGGTATTTTTCATATTTTTTCTCCTTATATTTTATTGAACACTGCGGACATAAAACCCTGACCAGGCGTTGAGCCAGCACTCCTTTTATTGTTGCGGCCAGAAGATACTCCTCTACCCCCATATTGATCAGTCGGGTTATAGCACTTACTGCATCATTAGTATGTAAAGTAGCCAGTACCAGGTGTCCGGTTAAGGCAGCCTGAATAGCAATTTTGGCTGTCACTAAATCCCTTATCTCTCCAATCATGATTATATCAGGGTCCTGGCGCAGGATAGACCTTAAACCCCGGGCAAAGGTAAAGTCTATTTCCGGTTTTACCTGAATTTGATTTACCCCATCTAATTGGTATTCTACCGGGTCTTCAACAGTTATAATTTTCCTCCCAGGTAGATTTAGTTCATTGAGAGTGGCATAGAGTGTTGTTGTCTTTCCACTTCCAGTAGGTCCGGTTACCAGTAATATCCCATGTGGTAAATTTACCAACTTTTTATAATTTACCAGCATATCTTCCTCAAAACCAAGATTTACCAGTTCCAGCAGGTAAGCTGCCCTGTCCAGGATACGTAAAACCACACTCTCTCCATAGAGTGTTGGAATACATGATACCCTGATATCCACTTCCCGGCCCAGTACTTTAATCCTTATTCTCCCTTCCTGGGGTAAACGCCGTTCAGCAATATTTAATCTGGCCATGATTTTTATCCTGGTTATAATGGCCGGAAAGAGTTCCCGGGGAGGGGCCGGGTTTTCGTATAAAACACCATCTATCCTGAAGCGGAGTTTAAGATTATCTTCAAAGGGCTCAATATGAATATCACTGGCATTGTTCTTCAATCCAGCAGTTAGTATAGCATTAACCAGTCGAATTACTGGTGCTTCCTGAGCCAGTTCTTCCAGGTTTTCAGTTTTTAAATCCAGCTCTATACTGCTAAAATCCTTTAAACTATCATCATTTAAATCATTAAGCATCTCTTCGACTGTATCCAGAGGGGCATCAAGATATTCATTTAATAACCAAGATAACTCTTCAGCAGGTATTTCTATAGTTTTAATTCTTCGCCCTCCATAGACTTCCAGGTTATCTACTACTGGTAAAGGTGGTTTTTTATCACAATATAAAATAACCCTGTCATTTTCCCTGTCAGCCGGCAGGAGATGGAATTCCTTAAGAATTTCTCTAGGATAGTCCTTTATTAAGTCAGTATCAATTTTTCTTTTATCAATCATAACAATTCCTCTTTTAATTATTTTTCAAACTCCAAGCAGAAACTCTGCCCTTCTTTCTCTATAACAACACAATCTTTGCTTATTGACATAATTTTAAATTTTTCTAAAATATCTCCCTTACTTATTATTTCTGTTTGCTTGTTTTTTGTATTAAGTAAAATCGCCAGCCCTCCTTCTTTTTCTACAGAAATACCCAATAAGATAAAGGGATTCTCTATTAATTTTTCAGCTACTTTAGCGGCAGCTTGTTTTTCAACTTGATGTACCAGGTCAGGTAGCGGTTCTGGTATATGGTTTTTTTTAACTATTTGTTCGGGTTCTTCTTGTTCAGCAGCTTCTTCCTTTTTTTTCAGGACAAAAAACTCCCTGGAGGCAATATTAGTCAGAATATCATTAGAAAAGGCTATTTTTTGAAAGAAAAAGTCATCTTTAATCTCCCCCTGAAAGGGATTTATCGGCCTATCTAGATAATTATCCATATTGCTAACAGCCTGTCCAGTACTCTGCCTGGTTTTCAGCAGAAAAAAACAGCTTATAATCAATATAAATATTAAAATATATCTCACTGTTTTTAATACCAGTTCTGTCATATTATCACCTTTCCTACTTCAGATATTTTATTATCTCTACCTGAGATTCGTCTTCTTCTGGATACTCTCTCTCTATAACTACTTCAGTCTCTCTTAAAATATTATCTGCCATATCTGTTAGTTTAATATTAATCACAAAAAAACTACTGCTAGTTGTTAAATATGGCTTTATCTTTTTATAGTCTTCTTCGGAAATAAGATCTTTTAAAACCCCTAAATCATCAATTGTTTCTGAATTACGATAGGTAATTAACTCTTCGCTAGTTTTTTCATTTAACCCCAGAACTGTTTTTAAAGTATCTAGAACCTCTTCACTAACCAGGTTTATATTAATTCGACCTTCCAGAATAAATTGATTAGCTATTTTTTCAATGGTAGTATAATCAATACCTTTAATCTTAATCGGTAGATCCTCTATATTCTGAAATGATTTCTTCTCTTTTCTAAACTTTTTTAAATTATTCTCTATTGTATTAATCACATCTTCACTTAGCCCATAAAATGAAAGAAATTTGGTCAACCCAGCTAAACTATCATTATTAATATTAAATTTCCCCAGTGTAGTAAAACTACTTATAAATGATTTATAATTATCACCCAGAACATCTTTTAATAAAACCGGGTCTGAAATTAATCCTTCATCTAAGACTTCTGAAATTTCTTCATTCCACCAGGGCAGTTCTGTTAATAAATCAATATCTATAAAATTAATATTTATCTTACTACCATAATCTGTTATCATGACCTGACAATTGATATCATTTATCTCCGTTAATATCCCTTCTACCCACTCATCGTCAGGACCATCATAAGTCGTTGTTTCATCCTGCCTTAATTTATTTATAGCCATGTTCAGGGCAGAAATTTCTACCTGTCTTATTTTCTTTTCTCCTATTTCATATTCTGCCAGATGTCTATCTAAAGAGATTTCATCTACCAGATTAATAAAAATAAAAGATAAAATAACCACAGCCCAGATAACAATTATTAAGGTATAACCCTCTTCATTTTTAATAATAGACATAGTTTTTCTTCCTTTAGTTAGATTAATCTACTATATATTTCTTTATTATATTATCTTTTCCTGCAATATTATTAATTTTATATAAAAAATTTTCTTTTTCTGCTAGATATAGTACTTTTATCCTGCAAATTAGTGTCCTTATTCCTATCCATCCTTCGCTATCAGACACCTAGCAAACCTTTTCTATGAAGTATATAGTATCACCATCTTCATTCATATCTGCTGCTTTTTCTCCCTGCTCATAATCCAATTCATCAATAATTCCCAGTAAATAACGTCTCATCATTATATAGTCAATTGTTTAATTCATTTAAATTAAAATATATCTCCAGGATAAACCATGATGTCTAATTCCTGGAGATATATTCACCTAAATTATTTCTATATTACTGGATTAACTCTCTTAACAGTACATAATCTATTGTATTAACAGAGCCATCATTATTTAAATCCGCAGCATCAAATCCATCTGTTGTAGGAAACTCAGCCAAAATACCTAATATATACCTGCAAACTAATATATAATCTAATGAATTTACACTTCCATCATCATTTACATCACCAGGAATTATATCCACAACATCACCATTGTTATTCCCCTTTTGAGCCAGAAAAGATGTCACCCAGGCCATTGGAGCATTCCAGTTTATAGTACATTCATTTGTCGACCATGATTCAATGTGATCCATAAAACTCTTCTGAGGTGCCCTTTCACCTGGTTGCCAGCCAGATCCTTTAACCCAGGGATCCTGTAATCCAGAGTTTGGTCCACCATTAGTAATCCCTGGAGGCGCTATCGGAAATGAAGGATCAACCTGGTGGGAAAAGAAACGATGATGTGGATATTGAATAGGATAATCACCATATCCTGTTATATAAACCCTTTCATTAGGGTTACGTCCCATCATATAATCCATAGCTTCAGTAACACCATTTAGATATTTTTCTTCATTTGTATAATCAAAGGCATATGCCAGAACAATGCTTGAATTAGTAACAAATGAATTAGATCCCCATGGATAACCTACTAAACCAGTATCCATGACTGGAGATGGTTCAATAGTAATACCATAACCTTGATTAGCCTGTATATTTAATGTAAAATCAGCTGCTGTAGCAATATTATCTCTTGCGGTTTCAATATCAGCAGAGGCTAAATCATTAGGGACAAGTGCCAGTGTCAAAGTACCGAGAGCCGCTGTATTACCCCAGTTAAACTGACCTACAGTATGTGTTTCTTCTCCAGCTTCCAGATAATTTGGTACTTCTAAATAATGTGGAGAACTCTGTAGATAATCCCTATAAACAGCTTTCCCTGTTGCTACATATAATTCACTGGCTGCCCAATAGAAATCATCTAATACATAATCATCCCCATATGGTCCACCACCAACCGACTCATCGTATGGAGCATATATAGCTGGATTTGCTACAGCTGCTACCCATGCCCTTTCAGCAGCTGCCAAACAGCCATTAGCAAAACCTTGGTCATAATCTAACCATAAACGATACGCCTGTGCCCCAGTTGCAGCAAAATTTAAAGTAGCTGCTGTTGTAGGCGGTTTTAAAATACGATTAATTTCACCATCTGCTACTAACTGCGTTGCCATTGCCGGGGATGTAGCAAGACCCGTCCATTTATGGTCATGACCTTTATGGAAAACCATACCTGCCCTATCATAACCTTCTGGAACCTGCATCTTTAGCATAACTTCCATATGATATCTTGCTTCATCTAATATATCAGGTATTCCATTTCCACTTTCAGGAATATTCATAGTATTATCACCAAGAGCAGATATATCATCATCGGTATATAGCATACGCTCATACATATTCTGCAGTGTCCATAAAGTAATACCACCATTTACTACATATTTGCCATGATCTCCAGCATCATACCAGCCACCTGTTACATCTACAGTAAAGCTTTCATTATAAGCCCAGTCTCCCTGTTCCGTAGTACTTGTTTCCATAATGTCAACTGGATGACCGGCTTCACGAGCCAGGTCAGGTCTTTGTACATACTCTTCCTCAATAGGTATCCCACTTCTTGAATGATAGAAATATTTTAGTGAGTCATATAGCATATCATTATACATATCATCAGCTATATCAAAGGGATAACTTTCTACTAATGAGTCACCACCATCATAAACAGGTTCACTATCTGCATATAATTTATAGTCTCTACCTACCTGATTAAAATCTGAGAAATCAATGATATGAACATGCTCGCCAGAATCATTATCAAAACCAAATACTTCTGTCATGCCACTATCAACAATATAACCAAAACTATCCTCTAATCTCCATTCTACAGGTGAGGTAGCTTCTGTATGCAATGTTGCCAGTTTCTCCCGGTTAGGGAAATAACCTAACTGATTTACACGAATATCTCTGTAATTTGGTCTTGTTTCAGGTGAATGACCGGCAAACTGAGGATCAGTTAAACTTAGATCATCAAACCAAAATACTGTTCCAACAGGGGCATCAGCAAGATGAAAGGCCCATTCCAGTACTTCAGCAGTACGATTAGCAGTAAATGTCTGTGTAATTGTAACTGGCTGGCCAGCTGTAAGATGTATAAATTCCCAATTTTGGTTCATATTCCAATCTTCAAAATATGGTTCATTCTGATCACCTATTTTAGTATATATTTGACAGTCATTACTGGCACTTATAGTAAAGGACAATGTATAGGTATGGCCGCTTTCCACAAAAAGTTCTCTATGACGAAACTGTAGATCCCATCTTTCTCCCCCACTGGGATTAACTTTTTCAATTGTTACATAATATCTTCCATCTGTTAGTTCAAAAGAAGCTTCTGCCGGAGCTGTTTCAACAATATGCCAGGGAAGACCTGAACCTTCATTAAAATTTGTTTCTTTTAATAATTGTCCTGGTTCATACTCTTTCAATATTACTTCAGCTGAGACTATTGCCTCAGTAATCACCAATACAAATAAAAAGAATGTAAAAAAAACAACTAAATATGTTAACCTTCTTATCATTTGCTTAACCTCCTTATGTTTTTTGGCGACTTGCGTCAATAATACAAAAGAACTAGATTCATTGATTTTAACCTTCAGGGAAGATAAAAACCCCCCGGAAGTTTTAAAATATAATCTAAGGAATCTAGACTTTCATCATCATTTACATCACCATTTGGCATCTCTCCATACCAACTATTTGGAATAGAAACGTCTCTAGATAATACTCAGCTAAACATTTTTGGTTAATTGGATGATATGGTCAAACCATATATTTACTTTCTAATTACTTACAGTAATACCTCCTGTTTCTGTCTCAACTTCAAAAACATTCAAATCATAATCAGCAAAGGCACCAACACTGCTTACTGTTATTTTTGTTAAACCAGCGGGTGCTCCTGCTAGAACTCTAAACTCAATATTGGTAAATACACCATCATCATAGATTAGATTATTACCCTGCTGTTCTTCATCTGCAAATAAGAAGCTGACGTATTCTTCTTCAGTGTTAATATAACTATAGAAATCAAGTGCTGGTCTAGGTATTATATCCCCTGTACTTACATCTACTACTTCCAGTACATTACTATCAAAGCCAACCCTGAAGTCGCAGTTATTGATTCCTGCTGAAGGAACATTTATTAACTTAATAGGTATAGTTACTGTATCTCCTGGACTTGCAGTTGCTATTTCAATATCAATAGTAAATTCAGTTGATTCATTATCATCCTGAGGTGTTGCACTCAATTCATTAGAATTATCACTGTTTCCAGCTTCATTATAGGCCACTACTACAAAATAATAAGTAGTATTGAGTAAATTTGACACTGTATAAGCGGTAGATGAAGCTACATCTATTTCCTGAGTATAATTTGCACTAACAGTACCATATTTAATTATATAACCATCAGCGTCAGTAACACTATTCCAATCTAAATTAACACTACCTACACCAGCTTCTACACTATTTAACTCTGGTGCTGCAGGCACCTCAATGGTTCCTCCCTCTGGAACATTACCCCAGACCAATTGACCATTGATGTATACTGTTACATTTTCTGCATTATTAAAAGAAAAGTCATTGCTTTGATCATAATTGGACCAATCATCCTTAACAAATCTAGTCTGTATTTCTGCAGTAGCACCTGCTGCCAGTGTATTACCTGAAAATCCTATTTCTAGATAATAGTCAACATCTGAGGTGCTGCTAGACATTTCTGTGAAAGTTCCCTCTACAGAACTAGTAATATTACTATATGAAGGTGAGACTATTGCCCCATTGTCACACCAGAAATTCTGTGTCTGTCCCCCATCAATTGTGTAATAATATCTAATCTTAACATCTGATAGACTTATTGAAGAAGTACCAATATTGCTTAAGGTATAAGTAGGGTTAATAGTATTTGTTGTAGTTGTTGTATTCTGACTTAACTCCAATTCAATCTGTCCTATGTCAGTTGGCTCGTCACTCTCAGGTGTAGCACTTAATTGGTTGGAATTATCACTACTTCCTGCACTATTATAAGCCGTCACCACAAAGTAATAAGTTGTTCCATTTGTTAAACCCGATACTGTATAACTAGTAGTATTTTCCACATCTATCTGCTGTGAATAACTACCACTACTTGTACCATATTTAACTTCATAACCGTTAGCATCACTTACACTGCTCCAGTCCAGTGTTACATTACCATCGTCAGCTACTGCTGAGTTTAATATCGGTGCTTCAGGCACCTCAATGACTACTCCCCCTTCTACAGTAATACCCCCTGCTATGGTTTCAACTTCCATAGTATTCAAGTCATAGTCTGCAAAAGCGCCAACATTACTTACTGTTATTTCTGTTAAACCAGAAGGTGCATCTGTTAATACTTTAAACTCAATATTGGCAAATACACCATCATCATAGATTAGATTATTACCTTGTTGTTCTTCATCTGCAAATAAAAAGCTAACATACTCCCCATCATTGTTAATATAACTATAGAAATCAAGTGTTGGCCTGGGTACTATACCTCCAACACTTACACTTACCGCTTCTAATACCGTATTATCAAAGCCAATCCTAAAATCACAGTTGTTAATACCAACAGTAGGTATATCTTCAAAACTAACCGGTATTATAACAGCATCACCAGCTTCAGCTATTACACTTCCAACATTTATTGTTAATCCTGCCGCTAATATACCTTGACTAGCCAATAATAAAAACATTACCAAGATTGTAAAAACTACAAAACAATTTGAATAATTCTTCATTAGAATATTCCTCCCTTATATAATTTGATTTTTAAAATTTGTGAAAGATTTTTTTGTTGTAACACCTCCTTATTCTTTTTTAATATTCATTATTTTGAGAATTTTTATTATATTAAATTTTGTAATTACTGGTTCCTCCGATTGATAAAAATATGTCGTATAAATAATAACTTATTTTCTTGCAATATAATCTTTACTAAAAATTATGCCATAAATCTAATGTCAATAATTATAAATTATACAATGATGTCAAATTTTTGTTTTGAATGTAGCATTTACATTATTTTATACTACTATAGCTTTTATTTTTTTGCCTATTTATAGAACGTTTTAATAACATTATACAGCAATATACAATATATGTAAATAATATAAAATACCTATTTATGTCATTAAAATAGATTATTAGTAAAAACAACCCCCTATTAGGGGATTGAATGATAATATATTTCTTAATTTTATAATCATCTACCGCTAAATCCTCACTGGCATTGATATCAGCAGCTTTTAATAGCATTTTTATTTTCTATGGGTCTCCTTTTGCCTCTGCCAGACCAACCAGCTGAACAAAATTTACTGATGAATATACCTGTTCTAATATTAGAGTAGGCGTAAGAGCTTAAATCATTTAGCAAACATAGGGTATAAAAGAAAAAAGCAGGTTTACCCTGCTCTATACAAATCTAACCCATTTTAATGTTTAATTTCTTTTTCTAATAGTTTAATTCTTTCTTCTTCTAAATTAGTAATTTGCACTATTTTATTTACCTCTATTCACTGTCTTTCTCCTCATGTAGTATGCATTATAACTTCAAGACTTTTTAGTAATCAATACTATAAACTTTTTCTAAATCCGAACCATCTTTTCTCATCTCATCTTATTTTGAAAATTCTGCAAGTCCCTCAATAGCATATGCTCGAACAGGACAGGAATCTAACTCCTTGATAGGAAGTGGTGAATAACTCATAAAGAATACCTTTTCTTTTAACTTATCCAAATTTTTAAGCACTTCCAGAAATACAATGTTTTCTGCCATTAAGATATCATGGAAAGGTTTCACATCCTCATTACAACTTTCAATAGAAACACCATCTCCAAATCCTACACATTTAACCTTATGATCACAAAACCACTCAGCTGACTCTCCATTGATTAAAAGTCTTTGATCTTCTTCAGTATTAGTAGCAGATGTAAATGGTGTAAGCTTATATGAAGAATCAATGATGACAATATCACCTTCTTTTATCATACCTTCAGTTTCTCTGTCTAAATCTGCTTTTGTAATGTGTGTGTATGGCTTTACAGTTTCCTTAAAATCAACATAAATTGCTCTTCCAAGAAAAGTTGTAAGTGGAAGTTCAGCAACACTTGGCCATGTGTCATCATGATGATATGGACACTCACAATGTGTTCCTAAGTGACTTGTTATATCCATAATTGTATGATAATCAGGAATTGGACCTCCTGTGTTAAAACGATACATATGACATCTTCTTGATTCTGTAGCCGGATCTAATTCTTTTGTAAGATCTACTATCCTTAATTTTCCCATTTCATATACACTCATTTTTTACTTTCCTTTCTTTAATATCGCAAATTTAATGATTAGATTTATTCATCTAAATCTTTATCCTATTTATTCTCCATAGCGTGAACGAAATTCACAACAAATTCGTGGACAGGAACAGATACTCCAACTTTTTCAGCTGCTCTTACAACCGAACCGCTAATAGTATCCACTTCTGTTTTTCTGCCTTTTTTTAAATCAGTATATATAGAAGTAAGTCCATCTGGAGAACTAATCGAGATTTCACGTACACGTTCTATTATCTCATTTTCATCAAATTCAAGACCCATCTCTTTTGCAACTTGAAGTGCTTCATAAATCAGAGACTTAGTCATATTCCAGGCATATTCATCTGATACTACATACCCAATAGGCACCTGAAGAATTCCCGTTACTACACTTAATGATATATTGGTAAATAGTTTATTCCAGATTAATTGTTGAATATTATCATATATTTTACAGTCAAAACCACAGGCATCAAACACGGTTTTACATTTAGCAAGCATTTTGTCAGAATCATCGACCAACATTCCAAAATTAGTCTTACCAACTCCACCTCGCCTTACTTTACCAGGCTCTATAACTGCACCGTTATCTTGTGTTGTACCTAATATAATTCGATTTTTTGAAACAAATTCTTCAAGGATATCTTCATGACCTGCTCCATTTTGAAGCGTAAGTATATAGGTGTCTTTGCCAAGAACATGTTGATTTTCCTTTAATGCTATTTTTGAGTACAGTGATTTCACAAATAAAATTACTAGATCTACTTCACCAATATCTTCCGTGGATTCTAAAGCTATCGGTCTATAAATCACATCTTCGCCATCTTCGACAAGCGTAAGACCGTCTGTATTGATTTTCTCAATAACTTCTATGTTTTTATCTACCATATAAACTTCATTGTGAAGTGATAAATGTCCACCATAGATAGAGCCCATAGCTCCTGCTCCGATTACTAATATCTTCATATTATCACCCTTGACCTTTCATAAACACTGCTCATCATTGTCTCTTATCGTATAAAATCAAAGCTATCATTTCAATAGGCTCATTTCCAACGACTTCAATACCGTGACCTTCTCCAGCACCTGTAAAAGTAACATCACCCGCTGTTACTGTTTTCATTGTTCCATTATCATTGTAGTCTCCAACACCACTTAAAATGTAATATGTTTCAGATTCGTTCTTATGAACATGATATCCAATAGATGATCCTGGATAAACTGTTGTATGTGCAAACACCCTACCAGTCTCATACATTTCCTCCGGTCCATTTAAAAGACTTCTTACTAATATCTCGCCTTTACCATCAAATGGGCTCTTCTTTTTATCATATATTTTTTCATCACTTTTTTTGATCATATATATTCCCTCCTTCTATAAAAATACCTCTGCTTCACAATCTTATTTATTATGAACACCGAGGCATTTTTTTCTTATGCTAGATCAAGACTTAAATCTTTTAACAACTTTAAATTGTATTTCTTTATAGAACTCATTTTATCTATTAATCCAAGTAACTTTTATTTATTGTATTTTTTAGCTTTTTCATTAAACTCTTCTTCAATTCCAATCCAATAGTTGAGACCCATATCAATCCACTTAGGCATCTCTTCTTTTGACATTCCACCCATATCATGTTCATCTGCATAGACTGTATGGCGATCCTTAACAACATGCTTGGCATAATCATACATACCAAACATTGATGCTTTTTCTAAGAAATGGCATGTTACAAAATTAAAGCCATAAGGTTTTACTTCATCGAGAGCTACATCCGGTTTTCCATTTTTGCTCATTACATCCGGCCACATTTTCCAGCCTTTAACTTCTTCACTTACTATTTTTGCTTCCTCTATAGTCTTAAGACCAATAATAAGTGTCATAACTTTAACGCCCATTTCTTCTGCCATTTCTTCAGCAGCTTTGCAACGACTTATGGCTTCATCTAGACCATACTGTAATTTACACTCAGTTCTTGCAATTACAAGGAAATCCGTTCCTTTAGCAGCTTCATATGATGCTGCAATCTTGGCTAACCATTTTTCGCTTGAAACAACATTGTGTTTAATATCACCATCTTGATATCCGTTCATCATGGCGAATCCCCATCTATTCCAACCTCTTATGCCGGTTGTATCATCTAATGTGCATCCTTTAGCACCTGCTTTAATAAGTCGTTGAATCAAACGATACGTTGTTAGAGGGGTGTCTCCGTATCCATCATCAGCATCAACAATAACAGGAAGAGATGAATAATTACATATTCTTTCAGTTGACTGAACTAAGTCATCTGCAGTAATAAGTCCAATATCGGGAAGTCCTGCTACACTCTCTGCTAACTGTCCACCACTTAACATCAATGCTTTAAAACCTGCTAATTCAGCTGCCCTTGAAGTACGACAATCCCATACACAAGGGGCAAAAACTTGCTCATTTTCTACTAATTCCATAAAAGATTGTACTGGTTTTTTTTCATATTTGCTCATCATTATTCTCCTTTATTATTATTGAATATTTATTTTGCAAACAAGATTATGCAATTGGATAAAAGATATTACCTAATACTAGTGCTAGTGCAAGTGTAAGCAATGTAATTAACACGGTTGTTACAAATAGATGTTTATATCCATCTTTATATGAAACACCTGAAATCGCAAGTATTGCAACAATACCACCACTATGAGGTAAACTATCAAGACCAACGGAAGCAATAACACCAATCCGATGCATAATATCAGGGTTAACACCCATGGCTAAAAACGGCTTAGCCAATACAGTAAGTGTTGTTGATAGACCTCCCATACCTGATGCATTTAGTCCACATAAAAGTGTCGTTGCAACACCAAATATGATCAGTGGGTTTCCACCTGACTGACTGAAATTTAATATAAAATCAACTATTTTTTGAAAACCTGGCGCAATTTTAATGACTGCTCCAATGGCAACTATCGCTGATGCATTTACAATTGTTACAGCTGCACTACTTACAGAGTCATTTAGTAATTTTCTAACACCAGTAATATTTTTAAAAAACAATGCTGCACATAATACAATCCCTGATAGTAAGGCAACAGAAATGTCTTGATTAAATACATTTAATACAACAGCAATTGCAACAATTGGAGCTATTGAAAGAATAACATTCGGTAATTTTCCATTACATTCCATTTCATCTGCTTTCGCAAGGATTTGATTTGTCTCTTCATCTGATTCAAATCCAATCCCTTTTTGTTTTGCCTTTTTTGCCTCGAATGTTAAATAAACAAGTATTAGTACTAAAGCAAAAGCTGCAGAAATAACTCCTACTACCGGTGCCGCCATTGCATCTGTCGGTAAATATGAAGATGGGATTATATTCTGAATCTGTGGATTGCCAGGGAACATTGTTACCCATGTAAATATCCCCGAACCAATAGCTGCTGGAATCAAATACCTTGGTAGATTTGCTTTTCTAAACACCGCTAAGGTAATCGGATATAATGCAAAGCAAGAAACAAATGCAGATACTCCACCAAAAGTAAGGAGACCACCAGCTATAACAATTGCTGGAATTGCATGTTTAACCCCAAATTTGTTAATGATTACTGCTGCAATTGAACTGGCAGCACCTGAAACATCCATAAGTTTTGAAAGAATAGCTCCCAATAATAGCATAAGCCATGCTGCTTTAACAAAACCTGCAAAACCTGTCATGTAATCACTTGTTACAGTCTTAACAATAGGTAAGCCACTAAACACTGCAATAAAAATAATACTGATGGCTGCGGCATATACAACTGGAACTTTTCGAAGTGTAAGCACGAGCAGAATTGCCAACCCTAATAAAATTACTAACATGTCCATAATTATCCCCCCCTGATTTTCTGTACTTTAAACTTACCTTATTATTTTGCATAAATTTAATCTTGTGACTATATCATATCACTACAGCACCTCCAGTTTAAAAATACATATTTTCATTTAAAAGTAGTGCATTCTGGATTCCTCACACAATTCCTAATATTTGTGTTACAAACCACTATTGCATACTTCTAATATACTTGTAGTATACAAGATGTTTTTGTTCTTGTCAAGCTTTTGTGGGAGGTTACAGAGATTCCGCAAACGGAATGGTATAGAACCCCCTTTCCCCTATTGTTATGATTTCATCAACCAACAATAGCGTCTCTTTTAACTTCTTTCTTACTATTTTACAGACTAATTTATATATTTCTTGTTCTAATTCCTTGAAATTATCCGCTTCCTGTAATATCATTAAAATAGCATCGTTTCCCTTTATATCTGTATTTCCAAAGCTGCTATTTTTTTAAACAAATAATTTTAGAATAGGAATGACATTATTATGAATAAAAACAATCAATCCCGACAAAGTCTCAAAAACCATGCTTATCAACTACTAAAGGAAAAACTAGTAGACTGTATCTACCCTCCTGGAAGTCTTTTAAATGAAGCACAACTTGCAAAGGAAATGGAATTAAGTCGAACCCCCATCAGAGAATCTATAAGCAAATTAGAAATGGAGGGATTTATCAAAGTAATACCAAAAAAAGGAATATACGTGACAGATATTACCTTCAATGACGTAATTCAAGTTTTTCAAGCACGTGTTGAAATGGAACCTATCGCCCTTCGATTAGCTGCACCACACTTGCCATTAGATGAGCTTAAAAACTTTTCCCAAAAATTTCATGAACCCATTGTCGATGTTCATAATAGTTTTCGTTTGGATACTGCAATGCACTTATTCATTATTGAATATTGCGGAAATAGATTTATAATAAACACCATGAAAAGGGTTTTTGAAGAAAATACACGTATTATTATCTCTAGCAAACAGAACCAAGCTAAAGTACATGATGCAAAAGAAGAGCATCTAGAGATATTGAACAAACTTATTGACGGAAAATATGCTGAAGCAGAGCAGTGCATGTTGGAACACATTAAATCTTGCCGAATTTCTGCTCTTGAATATTTTTATAACAATCAACTATACACCCCTGTACCATCTAATGACTATAAAAAGGAATTAGACAAATTATAATAGCTCTATCAATAATACTCCTAAGTCTTATTATAAGACTTAGGAGTATTATTTTGAAAGTAGTTATGAGAACACACTTCATCTGACTCCCCACCACGCTTATATTTTTCCTGCCTCTGCCCAGTATATTTATATCTCTCCCCAACATCATTCTGCGGCTCTAAATCTCCACCAAATGGCAGATAATCCTGGTCAAAGACAACTTCACCATCTTTCAGTCATCAACCTGGTAGAACCAAGGTTATCATGATGGTAATATATAACTTCTCCCTCACCACCAATAACTCCTTCTACTCTAGCCATTTGCTTGCTCAAAGCATAGACATACGAAGTTAATTGATTCACTGTATATTTAGCATCTACATTAAATAAAAGAACCCCCAAAACTTATCCAGTCCGGGGATTACTTTCATTTTCAATCTTATATTCTACTCTTCTCAGATATCTCCCATATTTCCATTATTTTTTGATAAAATTGAAAGTCTTCATCACTCAAGGCAAAACCATATCCACCAGGGTCTTCTTCTTTTACTCTAAGAAATACTGGGCGTTCAACTTCTTTTGTATGATCAAAAAATACTTTAAATATATAATATTTTTTACTCTTTTTATTATAAAATCTAAAAAAAATAGAATAGGAGTATAATTTTCTTTCTTTAATTTGAGCATATTCAAGTTTATTAGCAAATATATTATAATAAAATTCTAGTTCATTTCTATCTGTAATTTCTGCCTCTATTTTTTCATCTGTAAAATTATCATGCATTTTAATACTTAATTCATCAAATTTTGTCTTTTTAAATTCTTCATGATATTTTTTGCCCTCAATTGAAGGTATATAAACCATTGCATAAAATAGTAAGGTAGATATAACAATTAGTGTAATAAATGTTTTATTGTTCATATTAAAAAGAGCCATTTAATTCATCCCCCATAATTGACGATAATTTTTCTCTGCTTCTAATTCTAAAATATTTTTATATTTTTCCCAATCTAAGCCACTTGTACCCCAGCCAGAATGATTTGCAACCCCAATTATCCTTTCAAACTCAGATTTTCTTTTATAAAGCATTTCTTGACCTGGAATAAGATTTATTCTCCCTAAACCATACTTCTGTTCATATGAAGTATGTTGAATTAAATTACCTTTTCCAATACCACCTATTGCAAGTTTTCCAATCTTGATTTTCTTTCCGAGTAATCCATAATTTACAGACTCACCACGCCAGTACTTATTTTCAACACGGGTGTAAGTGCCAAATACAAAATTTGTAAATTCTAATTTTGTATCTCCGAGTAAGGAATTATATAACTCTTCTCTGTGTGCCTCATCTGTCAAAAAATCACTATAATGTTTAGGAAAAGCACCATATAGCGTGGAGACATTTAATCCCAGATTGGGTAGTGAAAATCCTGTTTGTTGTGAATCGGATATATAAGAAAATAAACTTGTAGAAAACGCATCATTTGTCCTTATATTTTCAACTGTCACATCTGATAGATTCCATACTACTGACATACTATTATCTTTATATCCTGCTTGAATTACTGTTCCATCAAACCCAGCATATTCAGCCTTATAAATATCTAATGGCGCCTTTATTCCCATACCTACAAGTGATCTATTTTTACCTCTTATACGATTCCCTTCGTCATCATACCAGTCTTTAATTCCAGCATATTCTGCTGCTTCCTGCCAGGAGTTGAATTTAGCTTCATCGACTAATTGCCATAACTTATCTGTTTCTTCTGTAGCCATCCACTCCCAGGAATCAGCATTAAATTCCCATTTATGCCCACTAGGATCTACATACTTCATGGGGTTATTCATAACATACACGTAGATATTCTGCCCCTGTGGATTAACTATTTCCCCAGCATAACTATCCTCAGTTATAAACCTACCTAAATCAGGGTCATAGAACCTGGCTCCATAGTAATATAACCCAATAGAAACTTCCTGTCTTTGCCCGGTATATTTATAACCTTCACCTACATCATTCACAGGTTCAAGGTCACCAACAACAGCCAAATCTCCACCAAAAGGTAGATAATCCTGATCAAAGACTACTTTACCAGCAGAGTTAGTCATTAATCTCGTTGAACCAAGGTTATCATGGTGGTAATATATTACTTCTCCTTCACCACCAATAACTCCTTCAACCCGCGCCATTTGTTTGCTCAAAGCATAGACATACGAAGTTACTTTATTCTCTCCATCAGAACCTATACTTTCCTCATAAATAACCTTCCCACTGTAATTAAAGACAAAGTATCTCTTTCCTTCCTCAGTATCAGAGACTATCCGCTTACCGTCAGCATCATAACTATACTCAGCCTTTATTTCCCCTTTATAATATGCTTTCTGCAAAAGATTATCAGCCGTATACTCATACTCCCAGTATACTGCCAGGACTGTCTTTGACCAGGGAAAGACTGCCATCAATATTCCTTGTGACCTGATTATCCTTAGAAGTTAAATTACCGTCTCATCATAGATATAGTACCACTATTTTTATGAAAATGCTTTGAATTTACTAATAAGATAGCAATTGAATAAATGAAACTATAATAATAATTACCAAAACTACTATTGCAATAAATATTTTTTTAGAACCATCAATTATTATTAATGATTTAATATTAAATATTACCCTAGCTAAAATTATAATAGAAATAATAAAACTGACTAAAAAAACACCAGGAAGCATATTTATAAAAAAAGCAATTATTCTAGCCATTTTTCAACCTCCATTATTTCTCTATTTCTTTTTTTACTTGATTATATATTCCGTAAAAATCTTCGTTACATTCAATTCCTTGGTCTTCTATAAATTTTAAAATTTTGTATGCTTTTTTTATGTTTCCTTTTTTATATTCAAGTCTAGCATGAGTAAATATAGTGGCCAGTTGGCCACTATATTTAGATCTCAATTTTTTAAAATACTTTTCTGCCATTACCAAATCATTAAATTCCAAGTATGAATTAGCTAAAAGCCTTAATGCAGTTTCTTTATCATATTTCAATAATTTATTACAATATTTTATTGTTTCATTATATTTTTTTCTTTTATAGTTTATTCCTACTAAAAGAAAAATTGCTGTTTCATTTACAGGGTCAATTGTATTTATTTTTTTAGCATAACTTTCAGCCAAATCCAAGTCATCCTTTTTCAAATATATGTTAGCTATCATTTCCAATATATTAACATCATCTTGATCTTCTTTCTCTAATATACTTAATGCAGCATTATATTTTTCTAATTTGAATAAAATACTTATTTTATCTTCTAATAATATTCTTTTTATCTTACTATCACTTACTAAAGTCATTACTTCATCAAGGTATTTTAATGCTTTATTAAATTCATCCATAGATATATTAATTCTAGCTAACAATAACTTTAATTTCCAATCTGAACCATCATCTAGCTTTATAAATATATTTTTAGCTCTCTTTTTTACCCCAATGCTGTATAAAAAATATCCCCAAAAATACATTAATTTATCTTTAATTATTATCCCACCTCCCAATATTTGGTTCTAAGTATCTCATTCTTCCTGTACTTTTATCCATATATATTCCATATTTTGTATATGGCGTTTCAAGGTATATTTCATTAATTGGTTTGTCGCCTACTGGCTTTGTTTCACCTATAACTATTGCTAGAGTTCCTAAACCATAGCTAAATGAACTAGATACTATTTTGGAAAAAGGTAGCTTAGATAAACCTGCGCCAGTTGCTTCAATAGCCGTATTGCTTGAAGCAGGATTAGATAAACTTTTTGCTAAATTATTTCCAAATGTTTTAGGTAGTTCCTTCATCAAACGAGCAAATGTTTTCTTTATTCCAGTCATAACCCAACCATTTCTACCGTAATGTTTAAAATATCCAATAGATTTACCTGCAGTTTCGGCAGCAGTAATTAAAGTAGCTTCACCAGCTTTAGTACCAACATAAGCACCTATACCTTTCAAACTTATACTTGCATAATTATTTTTGTTATACCTATTCTGGCTTATACTATGCATTGTACCAAATACATCTGGGAAAAATAATTCTTGCCCAGGGTTTATCCTATCCTTATCCTTTAAGTGATTTATGTCAGCTACAAAATTAGTTAAATTATATACAGTATTTCGAGCTAATTCTTCACCACTGTATTTCTTGTTGAAATGAATTGTATTATACATTTCATCTGTAATATCACTTAATGTATCTCCCTCCTGAACATTATAATAATTGCCATAAAAAGTCATATCTCCTACAGATATAGTACGACTTTTTTCCAGTTCTTCATAATCGTTTATTATTTCTCCAGCATTTATTCCCAGTGCATCATGCCCCGTAGGATCAACATACTTCATGGGGTTATTCATAACATACACGTAAATATTCTGCCCTTGAGGATTAACAAGCTCACCAGCATAACTATCCTCACTAATAAACCGACCTATCCCAGGATCATAGAACCTGGCTCCATAGTAATAGAACCCAATGGAAACTTCCTGCCTCTGGCCAGTATACTTATAACTCTCCCCAACATCATTCTGCGGCTCAAGGTCGCCAACTACTGCTAAATCTCCACCAAAAGGCAGATAATCCTGGTCAAAAACAACTTCACCATCTTCATCAGTCATCAACCTGGTAGAACCAAGGTTATCATAGTGGTAATATATTACTTCTCCCTCACCACCAATAACTCCTTCAACCCGTGCCAATTGCTTACTTAAAGCATAGACATACGAAGTTACTTTATTCTCTCCATCAGAACCTATACTTTCCTCATAAATAACCTTCCCACTATAATTAAAGACAAAGTGTGTTATTCCTTCCTCAGTATCCGAAACAATCCTTTTCCCATCAGCATCATAACTGTACTCAACTTTAAGCTCACCCTTATAGTAAACTGCCTTTAACCTGTTATCAGCCGTATATTCATATTCCCAGTATCTACTACCTGGACTGTCCTTGTCCAGGATGAGACTACCATCACTATTCTCTCTAACTTCATTACCCTTGGCGGTTAAATTCCCATTCTCATCATAGATATAGTATTGTTCCTTATAGGTCTTACCACTGATAATAGAAGTGGTTTTCTTAAGCCTGTTAGTATCTGGATAATACTCATATTTAGTACTATCATCATTACCAACAATACTGTGTTTTTCTGTTCTGTTACCACCAGCGTCATAGCTGTATTCTATCTTCCCTTCATTCGACCTTTGATAGACCCTGACAATCTCTTCTAAGTTATTGCTAAAGGTACTTAAGTTTAGATAGTTATTATCTATATCCCGGTCATCATGGTTGGAATGGACCTTAAAGGCTAAGGCCGGTATTGATTCTTTGAAGGTTATGGTTACTTTTCCTTCTTTGTCTTTAGTGAATTCCCAATCTTCTTTAGGGACTTCGTAATAGTCAAAATTATCATCACTGTAGTGGACAGTGATAGTGTCTTTGCTGACCCGGTGTTCACTTACTCCTGCTGCCGGAGTTAAGACAATCTTACCTATCTCTGCTTTTTCTACCAGGATAACCCCGACACTGTTGGCCTGGTAGTCAAAGTCAACCAGGTAGTCTTCCTTGACCTTAAGAGCCTTGTATCTTAACTGGTCTTCTTCGGCTACCCCGGTATGTCCGGTCCTTTCTCCATAGAAGGTCCCTGCCAAATCTGTCGAGACCAGCCGGTCTAGCCGGTCATAGTGGTACTGGTTGGTATACTTACTTAGCTTATCTGTCCTTTTGATTAGATTATTGTTCTGGTCATAGTTATAGGAAATATCCAGTAATTTTTCTGTTACCCCGGCGTTATTCTTTTTTATTTTGATATTTCCTATCCGGTAATTCCTATCAGGGCTGATACTGCTGCTTGTTCCGTTCTGATAACTAATCCCGCTTAGGAAACCATTGTTCCGGTAAGTGAAGGTTAAATCATTGCTACTATCATCTATACTACCATCAGCTATACCATCCACTGCAACTAAGTGGTTAAGGTCATTGTACTTATATTCCAGATAGCTATTACTACCCGGGTATTTGATTCCACTGAGTTTACCAAGCTTATCATAGCGGTAGGAACTGCGGTAGCTTTTACCGTCTATCCCCCTGTTCTCAGTGCTGATGAATCCCAGGGGGTTATAGCTGGTGGTGATAGTACTGTTGTCTCTCTCCCCATCTTTTCTGACAGCAGAGAGTCTATTTCCTTCTTTATCATAGTGGTATTCTTTACTTGCCAGTACTTCTCCGCTCTGGTCACGGTATTCTATCTTCAGCGGCAGATAGTCTCGCCGGTAGCTGTAGTTGATTAGCTGTCCTTTCCGGTCTATCTCTTCTATGAGATTCCCAGCCCCATCATAGCTGTACTTGATTACACCACCCTCTGGTCTTATCTCCCTGACCATGAGGTTGCGCTGGTCATAGCTGTACCTTGTCCTGACACCATTAGGCAGTACCTTTTCCATCAAATTACCTTCCGGGTCATAGTAGTACTTACTGCTCCCACCTGCGCTATCAATAACCTTGGCCAGCTGGTTCTGACTATTATATTCATACCTGGTTGATTGACCAAGACCACTGATGACAATCGTCCTATTACCTACCCCATCATAGCGGTATTTTTCTTCCTGACCATCTGGTTCCATTACCGCCTCTAACCTGTTCAGCTGATCATAGCTATATCTGGTCATTCTACCAGCCGGGTCAGTTTCCCTTGTTTTATTACCGACTTTATCATATTGGTAACTACTGCTATATTTTTTACCAGCTTGATCATAGCTGATCTCTTCTTCTAACCAGTGCTGGGGGGTATAGTGATAGACTGTCCGCTGTCCCTCCGGGTTAATTACTTCTTTTTTCTTACCCACCCGGTTATACTGGTAGCTAGTGATATATTCTGCACCATTAACAGTCCTTTTTTCCTCAATTACCCTACCCAGTCGGTCATACTTTATTTCCTTTGTATAGTTAGGGTCTAATTGATAGTATGGTGTTTCAAGATGTTCATAGATATCAGCAGCAAAGAGGGTGACCGTCTCTGACCCTGCTGTTGCAGCCTGGCTTACCCCTTGAGCTGTTGTTACAGCTGTTTTTTGGCCGATAAGGTTATAGCTGTAATAGCTTATCAGGTCATGGGCCCCACTTTCAGTACTGACATCTCCTTCATTACTTAGACTACCATTGAGCAGGGCCTCTGCCTTAAGCCAGCCCCTGACTGTATATTCTTGCTGGACTATATTCCCTGCCTGGTCGATAGTCTTGACTTCATTACCCTTCCGGTCATAGTAGTGTTTGACTATCTCGCCTGCCGGGTCTGTTTCTTGAAGCAGGTTACCGACAGCATTGTACTGGTAAGTGCTGACAGCACTGTTGTTGTTCTGACCGTAGAGCCAGTTACTATTAGGAGAAATCTCTTTTACCTTTCTACCCAGCTCGTCATAGAAATAGAGCCGGCTGGGTTTATATCTTACTGAGTTATAGCTGACATTGTCATAGTTGCCTGCTGCCGGTCTGATATAGTCGTCTTCAGCTAAGATTTCTTCTACTAGTCTGCCCAGGCTGTCATAGCTATACTGGGTAATTCTTCCTGCGGCATCTTTTAGCTCTACCCTGTTACCCAGCTGGTCATACTGGGCTGAGCTACTTATTTTTTCATTCCTGAGGTATTGATTGACTCTAATAAGATTACCTGACCAGTCCTTGAGCTCTTCTGTTTTATTACCCTCGGCATCGATCATCGTCCTTTGGTTTTGTTCATATTCTAGTTTGGTATAGAGCTGGTTATCTTTAGAATTTGCCAGGTCTTTACTGCCATCTGCTAAGATTATCTTGGTCTCTCGATCTAAGGGGTCATATTCTGTAAAACTAACATAGCCTTCGGCATCTTTAACTGCTGTCCTCCTGTTCGCCTGGTCATAATAGAAACTGCTGCTTAATACTTCTGAACTGCCGTCTGCTTTTAGGTTAAAGGTCTCCAGTTTTACCCAGCGGTTTAATTTGTCATAGTGATAGCGGGACTTATTGTAGACTGGTTCGGTGATATTGTTATTTCTGATTTTATAGTCATCTACCGCTAAATCCTCACTGGCATTGACAACGGTTGTCTGATAGCTCTTGTCATTATAGTACTGGATCTTGACCGGGTTATTAGCACGCTTACTGTAATTGGCTGGTTTCAGGCTGCCTATGGTACCTGCATACTGGTCATCATCATCAGGGTAGATAGTTTTGATAAGACGGCCCAGGATATCATATTGATATTCTGTCAGGGCACCGTTAGCATCTATCTCCCATTTCTTTAAACCGGTGGACTTATAATAGCCCTGCTGGGTGATGAGATATTCACCAGCTATGGCTTGACCGTCAACATCTTTGATAGCTTCCCCGTTTTGACCTTTTCTAATGGTCTTAGTGGGGTAGGCCTGGCTGTATTCCTCATCATATTCTATTTCGCTAAGATTACCCAGAGGGTCTATCTGTTTAATCAGGTTACCATACTGGTCATAGCTAAATTTACTTTTAAGCCATTTGCTTTGCTGGTCATCCCAGTCAGCTTTTAATACTAGCTTCCCTACTGCTGAATAGACATGATGACTCTGGACCGGTACAGAACCCCCAACCGGGCTCTGGTTTAAGACAAAGCTGTCTGCCAGTAAGTTATGGATATGTTTATCTACCTTTACCTGGCTAAAGTCACTATCTACTGGAGTTTTAAATTTAGCAGGGAAAGCAGCTGTACTGCTGTTAGTATTTAGATAATGTCGATAGCGTTTCAGACCATTATCGGCATTATGATAATAGATGACATTACCCCAGTTATCATAATGGTAGCTTTCCTGATTAGAACTGCTGCCCCTGATAGTCTTTATTTTAGTCGGACGCATCTTCTTCAGGTCATATTGATATTCCTGTCTCTGCAGTGTCTCACCACTGGCTGCTTCGTTTACCTCTTCACTCTTCAGGACACCCAGGGCATGTTTGGTCCATAACTGTGCCGGGAAAGAGATACTTACCCCGGATTTTGTATCATATGATTTGTCTTCCCACCTGTAGCGTTTCTGGACTACAGGCTGATACTTATAGACCGTCTCACGCTGGCCATCGCTTTCTACTGTCTGGTAGTTCATGGGCTGCTGCCATTTGTAATAGTCAAAATCATAATCATAACTGGTGGTTCTGACTTTATGACTACTATCAAGATATACCTCTACCCTTTTAGTTAAGAGGTATTGTTCCAGTTCCACACTCAAGGTAATAGATTTTGGTATAATAAAAAACCAGTCTATATCACAACTACCATGCATTAGTGTAGCCTGCCGATATTTAATCTTGCTTATCCCCTGGCCGGGAGCGCTTATTTCCTCCAGGGGGAAGACCAGTTGGGCCTGAAGACTACCATATAGTTCTATATCAGCGCCGCCAAAGATAGAAGCAGCCGGGCCCACCAGTTCACTGGCAATTATTTTTAAGATTAACCGGCCTAGATTTAATTTGGCTCCAGCCTCTCCGGCATATAAGAGCCGGGTATCATACTTGTATTTGCTAACCCTGCCGGCTACATCCTGGACATCATCTAGTAAATTGTCCCGACCAACATCATATTTTATTTCTCTACCCTGAGGGTCATTTTCTAGCCAGACTTTTTTTATCCGGGGCCATAATAGATCACTCCTGTATTGAAAACGAATCTTTCTGCCCATCGAGTCTTTGATATAGTCTAAATGCCTACCATCATAATGATATTCTATTTTATTTGCGCCGGTGGCATCGACCATTGCTGTGGTCCGGCCCAGACCGTCCATTTGATAGCTAGTCCCGTCTTTTAAAATCAGGGTATAGCCAGAACTATACCAGCGGCTTTTAATAGCATTTCTATTTTTCTGTGGGTCACCCTTGGCCCCTGCTAGTCCAACCAACTGGACAAAATCTACCGGTGAATATACCTGTTTTACTCTTAAAGTAAAGTCTGCCCCTTCATGTTGCTCAAAAACCAGTTCCCGGTAGGCATTGGGGACAAATACCGGGATATCGACCAGTTTCATTTCATTGATATAGTGCATACTACCTTCAGCTGTCCGCAGAATCAAGGTGCTGTTGGCTGCCTTGATATATGGTATATTTAACCTCCAGCCCTGTCCAGTAGAGTATGCAAAATCCCCCTGATTAAACAAATATTTTTCCAGCATCTGCAATAGGTTTTTTTTGGCCTCATTGGCCCAATTAGTCTTTGCTTTAAAGGCATCAACTATTTTCTTAAGTGTATCATAATCCTGTACATTGTTATCTGAACCCAAGATATTGATCCCGATCTTGGCATTTATCGCCAGAGCAAAGGCATCATTACGGGCTGTTGCCGTATCATATCTCCTTTTCAAGACAAAATCAAAACCATTCCTCCCTGGTAAAACCAGTTCTGTTGCTTCAGTACTGGCTGTACCAAATTGGGGTGATACTGTAACCGCCTCATGTTTGGAATAGCTTTTTAAAGGAGAATAACCCGTATCTTTATACTCCTGAGCTGTCAGGTCCTGGATGATAGTAGACTGGACAGAAAAAGAACTAAAATGGTTGGTGATAAAATAGATATAGTTGTTTTTCACATCAACACCAGTGCTGGGAAGTTTAAACCATTTACCAAACATGGGGTCATAGTGGTATACCCCCAGATTATGTTCAGGGAAACCCTCTGGCAGCTGACTTTCCTCATATTTTATCCTGGCTAGATAGCCGTTCTCTAAGGCCATGTTTTCCTCTGGAGTATTACTGCCCTCTTTATAGGCAGAGATTTCATAAATCGGCCCGACCTGGGGATAGATCATCTCCTCTTCCAGCTCTGCACTGCTTATTTCGGTGACAGTTATTCTATCTATCTCTTCCGGCAGCTGTTCTTTCGGCAGGGCCAGGGCCAGATTATCATATTCCAGCAGGGCCCCTTTTTCTCGATCATAGCTTGTCTCAGCCAGACCTACTATACCCGTTTTCCAGCCTGTCGCTTTACTCTGATTGGCTGCCCTGTCAATTGCTACTACCCGGTAGCTATAAATATCCCCATTAGTCAGATTACTATCAGTAAATTCCTCTTTGCTGACCGTATAAGATTCGTTCTGCTCATCACTACCACCGTCTTTCCCGGAATTTCTGCTAACCTGATATTCCACAACATCTTCTGAAGAAGGATCCCATTTCAAGGTTATTCGTCCATCAGCAGGGATAACCCGCAGGTTTTCCGGGGTTTCAGGGGGAGTTGTATCTATATATACCCTGGTAGAACTGACTGTCTCCAGCCCAGCATTATCAATAGCCTTTACGGTCACTAAATGTTCACCATCAGGCTGAACAGGCAGCTGATAAGGACTGGCAACCTCCAGATAAGCCCCCTCATCTATTTTTAATTCATAATGGCTGATCCCACTGGTCTGATCACTAGTCTCAAAACTAATTACTGGTTGGGTATTAGCACTCCAATCTGCTGGTTTAGCCTGGACCGTGAAAGCAGCCGGGGGAACAGTATCTACCAGGACATTAAATTGATAGAACGATTCATTACCGGCCTGATCGATGGCCCTAAGCGTTAGCTGCTGCTGTCCATCTTTAAAGCTAAGCTGCTTTTTAAAATCACTGCCAGTTAAAGTTGAAATCCTGCCATTGACATAGACCTGAACCGGGCTCCGGTCTGAAACCTGACCACTGATGATTAAAGTAGAGCTAGGCGAAATATAGCCATCTGCCGGCGAAATCTCCGCTAAGACCGGGGCAACAGTATCCTTAATCACTCTTATCTCTTGGCTAAGCTGGCCTAACTCATTAGCGGCTGCTATCTTGATGGTATTATTACCTTCATTCAGTTCTACTAGCCGGGAAGAAAATAATCCGCCTTCCAGAACTGTCTCCTCTCCGTTTACACTAACAGTCAGTTCACCAAGCCCACTGACCATCCCGCTGACTACAATACTGTCTGCTTTGGTATAATACCCATCTAACGGTGAATCAACCCTTAACTCAAGCGGTTCAAGCCGTACTACCTTGCGGTAAATTACCCGGCTGTATTCCGGATCACCCTGCCAGTTTAATTTAGCCGCCTCTATTTTTAACAGATTTAACCCAGGTTTTAAGTCGATCTTTTGATCGAATTTTTGCCCGGAGAGCTTAACCTCTTCTCCATTGATTCTTAATTGGTTCAAAGGAGGGCTAATACTACCGCTCAAAACCAAGCTATCCTGGTCAGTATAGAATATCCCCTCACTTAAATTTAGATCAATCAAAACCTGATTAGCCAGATAAATAGTCGCTAAATCATAATTTACCCGCCCCTTATTATCCCGGGCCAGAGCTCTTATTTTATGGGCCTGATTAACACTGGCCCCACACCTATTTGCCTCCAACCAGAAATAATGGCCCCGGTGATAGGCCTGCTGACCATTGATCGTGACTTCCGTATCAGGATTGTCAACATAAGCAATGATTTTCCCCCGGGCTAGTTCCTGAGGATTTAACTGCTGATTATCGCTTGGCTGTAGGATCTCCACTTCTGGTTCCCGTTGATTTTCACTACTATATTTTACTACTAACTCGCTCAACGGGATCCCCTGTGAATTTTTAATTAAGAGTTTATCTGTTTTCAGATAGCTTTTAAAAACTATACTCTTCAAGCCAAGAGCTGTCTGTTCCAGCTCCCGCCAGCTATTATCCACCAAGGCATAGAGACTAAGCCGGGGATTATCCTCCCGGGAATAAATACTTAGCTCTTCTATATATCTATTTTCCCGCTTACCGGTCTGCGGTATCTTATAGCAGGACTGCGGGTTAATATTACCAATATGTACCCGCTCCGGGTTAGCCAGGATCTGACCATTGACCATTGCCCCCTGGTCAAGATAAATCTCAGCTTCAGGAGCCAGGATTCCTTCCCCAGACCTGACAGCAGTGAAGGTACTGCCCCCAAGTATCTCGAGCCGTTTCCCGCTAGAGATCAGCTGACCATTAACCCTGGCTCCACCGGTAATTCTTACTACACCAGTCTTAGCATAGATTAATTCAGAAGCAGTGATCCCTCCCCTGATAGTTATATTTCCCTTCATAGCATAGAGCTTACCCTTAAAGCTGGCCCCATTCTGGATAAAAACCTCATCAGCCATGGTATAGAGATTAGCAGCAATTTTATACTGCTCCTGACCACCAACACCACCCTCAATATAGACCCTGCTCCCAGTATGATAAATCTCCAGGGACTCAGTCTTCCCGGCACCATTGATCCTGCTACCACTACTTAGCTGTAGATCACCAGCCAGGTATAGATAGGCCTGACCGGGACCAGTAACAGAAATACTGGCATTAGAACCCATCTTTAATTCTTTAACAATGATAGATATATCTCCATAGCTAGTATCTAGCTGCAATTCAGTATTAACAATCAGGGTATCATAACTGAGATCATGGTCTATTACTGTCGGGCCATTCCAGTTCTCTATTTTTCTTGAACCACTCCCCGGAATATAGGGGGGTTTAAGGAAAACTGGAAATGCTGGAAGTGATATTTCCTGCCTGTCCAGCTTAACTGTTATTTCACTTGAATTGTTAGCTGGTCCAAATAAACGTCCATCTCCCAACTCAGGGTCAGTATTTGTCTCTTTTATATTATTCAATCTGGCATTAACCAGTGTTAAATTATCTTTGGGCTGTACTTTCAGGTAGTTTTTACCTGCCCAGAGATTTTCTTTTGTTAACTTCTTTTTATATACTGTATAATCCCTTAAGTGAAAAGCTGGTTTCAGGCTTATTTCCTTACCGTTTAGTTCTACAGTTAGTGCTGCAGCACTGTTTTCTTTTACTGCCAGTTCCAGGGTATATTCTTTAATATTATCTGCAGCTAATTCAAATTGACTGTTAACAGCCTGGTCCAGTTGGTGAGGCTGTTGCATGCCGATTAGTACCGGGGTTTCTCCATAGTAATTACCTGTTCCCCAGAACTCAACTTCACCTATCCCACCAAGTTCTCCACCATAGCCAGTAACAATTAATTTTATCCGGTCAGTACTTACATTACGGTCTTTTAAATCCAGGCGGTACCAGTCTGCTCTGTTATTTGCCAGGATTGAATCTATACTGTCTAAATGCTGCCAGTTTCCCTTCTGATATGTATGTAATTCTATCGTCCCTTTAGAATGATTGGATAGATAGAGTTTGATATTATCTAAAGTATATACTCCACCTAAGTCAAATTCCACTTCAGCAGTAGTCTGCTGACTATTATTGCCCTTTTGACTTTTATTACTATTCTGTTCTCTTACTATCCCGCTAAGTTCCTCTAGGACTTCATCAAACTTCCTGTCCTGCCAGTCTTTGCTCTCTTTTTCTGTCTGCCAGCAAGTATAGGTATTTCCATCAAGTAAAAAATCTGCCGCATAGACAGGGTCAGTATTGGCTGAAGCCTCAATCCCGCGAGGTTTAATCCGGTGATAATATTCAGCAGCAGGAATGCCCAGTAATTTAAGCTCTCTTAGATAAGAGGCCGCCATCCCCCTTCCTGAGACCGACAGCCTGACCCGGTCAGTCACTATCTGGTCAGAGGATAGATCAAGCAGGGTTTCCTTACTAAGCTGATTTACCGTTGGCGCCAGGAAGGGTAACCAGTGATTATCTCGATAGTACTCTACCATCAGCTCACTTTCAGCAGCCAGATAACCATTTATCTCCAGGGCTTGAACCAGGGTCTCCCCTTCCAGTCTAATCTCTGCCCAGGCCTGTCCCTCTGTTGCTTTAAACCCCCAGTAGCTATCCTGCTTACCATCTACTAGATAGAGTGCCGGGTGGGCGGGGTCAGCATTAATCCCGCTCAGCACACTCTCTACCCCTATATATTGATTACCTGCCATTACCGGAACTACTATTCCCAGTAGCAGGATAAGAACAAACAACAGCTCTTTATTTAATCCTTTCATCTCTCGTCATCCCCTTCCTCTTGGCTAAGATTCCCGGAATTACCCGCCAGACTATTTAGTTTATCCAGGGAAATATTGGTCAATAGATAATGATAGTAGTCATTACCATTCTTGTTAAAAATACAATCTACTAAGACTGGCTTACTAGCAAGTTCTTCTTTTACCCCGTAGACCTCGTTACCACTAATTTTACAATTATTTATCTCTGGTGAAGAACCATGTAGATGGATCCCGATCTTATTATCCAGCAAACTACAATCCTTAAGAGTAATATCCTGTTTTTCCAGGGTCAAACCCCGTTCCGCTTCACTGAGCAGCAGGTAATTAAGTTCAGTGACTTGGGCCGTCTGCCTGATTAATAGGCCAGACCAGTATGTTCCGCTTATCGTTATTGGCATATTAACAGTTCCGCTCGCCTCAAACTCACCCTTGATTATTAAATAGGCACTATCCGGAAAAGAAATCAGGGTTCCTGGTTCAATGGTCAGACTTATCCCCTCTGGAACCACCACTGTTCCCCGCATCTGCATCTCCCCACTCCAGGTTTCATCTAAGACCAGAGGACCTTCCAGGGTATTGGTAATGATTATCTCCCAACTTTCTTTGGTAGCAGCACCATCATGGTCAGCAACCTCCAGTTCCAGTTGATAAGTCCCGATCTCCAGGAACTGATAAGAAAACTCTGCCGGCTTTTCGTCAACACCAACCACCTTCTCCACCTGATAGTCTCCAATCCGCCAACTATATTTTGCCGGCCCAGTATCATCAGTAACCTGTCCGGTAAACTTAATACTATGACCTTTATAGTTAGTTGAATCCCCACTAATACTGACTACTGGTGGTTGATTATATCTGACCAGCTGTTTAATAAGCCCGGTAGCATTACCAGCCAGATCCACCTGATAGAGCTGGAACTCATACCTCCCATAAGTACTTTCCTGAAAATCAAAACTATCATTATAGTTTACTACTACTTGACTGCTAAAAGCCGGCTCATTAAGAGGTAAACCATTTTCATCCAGGGGTACTGTCCTGTAATAGATAGTTCCCCCTTCATTTGTCGACCACTCTATCTCCATGTAACCATCATTACTTACCAGTTCAGCCAGTTCTGTTTTGAATTTTAAAACAGGTTTAATGGTATCAACAATAATCGGCTGACTGTAGCCAATCCCGGACCAGTTGCCAGTCCGATCAACACTCTGAATGGCTACATAATACGTCTGTCCCTCTACCAGCTCTAACCCGTCAATATCCAGGTCATCGTTTTGGTATAGCTTAAGAAAATCATCGGTATATTTGATCTCACCGCTTAAACCCCCACTGATATCCTGCCGGCTGACCACCTGATAACGGTAAGCAGCAATACCACTTAAACTGTCTTCTGTACTAAAGGCAATATTTTCAATCAGGTCTTTTTTATTAACATAACTTGGTATTGAATTAGACTCAGTAGTCACCAGCGGAAGAGAAGGCTTTTCCAAATCAGCAATAATTACTGAACTACTGGCTTCCTGAGACCACAGCCCTGTTTCATTAACCGCTTTTACCGTTAGATAATAACGTCCCTCATGTTGCAAAGCAAGATTAATACTACGGTCTATCCGCTCACTACTCTCCCCTTGATTTAAATGACTAAGATCAATTGCTCTCCAGCCCTCTGTTATCTCTGTACCACCCCTACTACTTCCTATCGCATATTGATAACCTGTAATTTTGGTATCAGGATCAGTACAGGACCACTGCAAAGAAAAACTATTATTAGTATACCGGTCTACTCCCAGTACTGCCGGTGTGGGGGGAGTAGCATCTACAGTAATCCCATCCGATATTTTGACAGTAGTCGGAGTCCCCAGCATATTGACTGCCCTAACAGCCAGATAATAGGTCTTTCCGTCTTCAAAAAGCCCACCTTCCCCATATAGATCTTCAGCTTTTAGGGTCAGCTGATTTTTTCTTGTACTAGACCAGTTTGCTATCTCAGCATCTTTACTATCCACTAAGGCATATTGATAAGATTCAAAGGGAACAGTCGGGTCATCAAGCTCCCAGACAAAACTTAGGGAATCATTATTGATCGTAAAATCCCCACCGTCTTCAATCTTGCTTACTTTGGGCCTATCTGGCTCAACCACCATAATTCCATTACTACTGGTCCGGGCTGATAATAACCCGGCCTGATTTTTAGCCATGGCCTTAAAGAAATAGACCTCCCCAACCTGAAGACTAAGATCATTCCTACTTATTACCGTAGACCCGACCTCCTCTTCCTTAACCAATTTTGCCGGCAAGCTATAGGTGCCTAAAGAGTAATAGAAAGAGGCAATACCGGATTCCGGGTCAAGTGAACCATTAAATGTCCCTTCTAGTGTAGTCAGACTATCAGTATAATCCCCATGGTCATCGATCCTGGGGGGAGCAGGTTTAGTAACATCGATCACTATCCCATCAGTAAGCTCCATACTTGACAGTCCGGCTCCATTGATCGCTTTAACCGCCATATAATATTTCTGCCCATTTCTTAACTGCTGTTTAAAGGTATAATTAGTCTGTTCTGCCCCAACATTAACCCAAGCTGTATCAGCATTAATGTTTCTGGAGCTTAAGAGTGCCACCTGATAATTTCTAATCCCTGATTCTGGATCAGGCCGGGTCCAGCGCCAATCCAGCGATAACTGCTGATCATCTATACTATATAACCCTCCATCAATTACCACTGGCACTGGTGGTGAGGTATTGTCAATTACAATAGCCTGACTGGCCTTAACAGCACTCAAACCAGAACTATTGACCGCCTTGATAGTGGCATAAACAAACTGACCATCAGTAAGATCTAAATTATCAAAAACCGCTTCCTGCCTGGTTCCAATATCTACCCAGTCTAGAATATCACCACTATTTATCTGACTCCCCAGCTTGACCTGATAAGAGAGCTGGGAATAATCCTCTTCAGCCACCCAGCTAATACTCAGTTCCTCCTTGCTGGCATAGTCCGGCACCGAAATACTGAGCAGCTCAGGTGCTGTTGAATCAATATTAACCCGGGCAAAACCACTCTCCGAAGATGAACCATCAAGATACTGTACCTGAGCATAAATATAATAGGCCTGGCCATCCTGAAAAGAAACTTCGTTTTCATCAACATCTATTATTTCCGCCGTTGTCTTAACTTTTTTCCGGTCTAAAACGGTCTTACCACTAGTATCCTCAATCCAGTAATAGTAAGCTGAAATCTCCTGTGCTGGATTGACCATCTCAATAATAAAGTGCAGATAGTCTTTGCTAGGCAAATAAGAACCATCTGTTCTGATGGTCGGAACCGGAGCCAGCTGGGTATTTATCTCCATTCCTTCTGTAGTACTGACCCTTTCATTACCTGCCACATCAACTGCCTTTACCGTTAGATAATAAATTCCATCAGGATAAGTATCAGCTGGACTGCTAATTCTAAAGCTAGCCTGATAAGCAGTCGAATCATATTCCAGCCAGCCCTCAGGATCAGCCCCAGGGAAATTACGGCTGATATCTCCTTGGCCACTAGCTGTCCCGAGCTGATAATAGTATTTACTTATCCTGGAAATGTCGTTAACCAGCCAGCTGACTGGCAGATAATCATTTCGGCGCTGGATATAGCTGTTAAGCCCGGCCGGTAATTCCTCTCCCAATATTAATTTAATAAACTCCGGTTTTTCGGTATCAACCAGAAATCCCTCAGAGTAGGAACTGTTTACCAGTCCCAGGTTATTAACTGCTTTAACTGCCAGGTAATAGGTCTTCCCTTCCTGGAAATTAGTCCCCTTTTTCAGTTCCTCCAGGCTGGCAAACCAGCTGGTCTCACCATGAAGTTGAGAACTAATCCCATAATATATTTCCCTAATTCCACTCTCCTGGTCACTTATTTCCTGGCTGATTTTAAGCCCACCCGGTTCTGTTAAAAATCTCCCCTTTTGATTATTAACTAAACCCTCAACACTGAACTTAATCTCCGGACTGCTGTTATCAACATAAAAACCCGGTTCTATTTTCTGGATCGCTGTTGAGCGGCCCACACTATTAGTAACTATCATGACCGGATAATACTTATGATCAACTGATAAATCAGCCTGAACCAGCTGTTCGCCAGTATAACCCTTAATCCCGTTTACCTCCACTTTAGTTAAGTCATCTCTAGTAATACTGCTTAAGGACTGGCTTTCATCAATCAACCCGTAATAATAGGCCTTGATATTTGTTAAATCCTCAGCAAATTCCAGGCTGAGATAGATCTCCTGATCATTAGTAACAAAGTAATTACCCTGATACTGCTGGCTATCCTCTAAGTGAACAGCCTTTATTTTGGGGGCAGTAGTATCAACCCGGTAGACCCGGGAGCTACTGCTCTGATTGCCAGCTTTGTCCACCGCAATTACTATTAATTTATTCTCACCATGGAGGGCCTGGAGCTGTCCGTTCTCCGGGACAGCCTGCAGCTGACCAGTTTCACCCCATTTATATGTAATACTCTTAAGCTGACTAAGTTTATCCACTGCCTGGATCTTTATTACTTGCTCTGCTACGTAGTCTGCAGCTGCTTCACTCATCGTAATGACCGGACTCTCTGTATCTACAGTAAAAGAATAATTATCAGCAGCGACATATTCGAACTCACCGTGCTGATTTTTGACCTTATCTGTAACCCCTACCTGGATTTGATATGTACTCCCCTCTTTTAAATTACTTAAGGCCAGGGAAGGAACTGTCGTACTCTTATCAATTAAGGGTTGACCATCTTCTTCTACCAGGAAATGATAACTTAGATCATCATTATCATAATCAACACAGTAGGAAAAACTATGGCCAAAGAGATCAGTACTATTAATATTGATAGTCGCTGTATCTGTATTTAAATAGCCGTTCTCATTTACCCCGGAAACTACAATCACTGGAACCGTTGGCAGGCTATTGGGAACCGTTAGCTCAGTAGTCATTCCATAAACCCGGCCATCGGTCGAGTGCTCATTATCATTATATGTTTTAATAAAATACTGGTAATGCTGATGGGGAGCCACCTGCTGACTATATACTAAACTATCGTAAATAGCAGGGGTAATTAACTCCTCTTCAGCAGTATTACTTAAATTTAAACGGTGAATCTTATAATATTGAAAATCACCCTGAGCTATTAAGAGCCTGGCCATCTTTTGATAAAGACCAGCTGACTGCTCCTCAATACTTATACTGTCAAGCTCTAAAGCAGTCGGTTCTGCAGCTGTAAACCAGCTCACTGTTTCCGACCAGGGACCCTGATTACCGGCTCCATCAATCGCTTTGACCCTTAAACTGAGCTCTTCATTAAAGTCCAGCTGATCAATTATAATTGAAGGAACAGTTGTTTCATAAAGATCCGTAGTCCCGGCTGCTACCCGTTTCAACTCCACAAGATAGCTGGCGATACCACTATTTTTAACTGTAACCGGCTTATCTACAGCAGGAGGCCAGTTGAATTCTACTCTTACCATTCCAGTCTCCTGATTGATAGAATTACTTAGATAGCTGCTGGTCTCCTCAGTAAAAGTGATTTTAGCCGGCTTTTGATCATCATAGATTATACTCTTAGTACTGGAAGCCTTATTTCCAGCCCGGTCAACTGAAGTAACCGTAAGCTGATGTTCACCATTTACCTCTTCAAGCTGGTAAATAAATTGGTCATTTACTAATTCTGACTTATTAACTGTCATTGTCTGGTCGAGATTTGAGCTAATCTTAAAAATGGCCAGATCATTAATCCTCTCCTGATCAGCCGGATATGGGTATTGCTCATAATCCCGGCTATAGTCCTCCAGATAAATTAGCAACTGACTCTGCTTGGTACTACTAATAGTCTCACCAGTAGTTGTCTGCAGCTGGAAGACCGGGGTTTTCGGAGCAGTAGTGTCAATATATAGTTCCCGGTAGACTGAATCACTATCAACGAGCCCATCTGTGGCTCGCAGTTTCCAGCGATAGTGGCCATCTTTCAAAACAACCGGGGTCTCTACTCCCTTCTCACTAACTGTGCCAGCATATTCCCCATATTTAACCCATTCTAATTCACTGGCCTGATTACTGGTCAAGCTCTCTACGATAAAAATGTAGCTTATTTGCTGTCCATCAGGATCACTAGTCTTTTCCCCGCACAATTTTAGATTAGTAGTAGTCAAATATGAATCAGCAGCCGGGCTTTTTAGTTCCGGTGTCAGTGGGGGTTGATTAGCTACCTGGAAGGAGGTGGGGTCATTATAGACAATAAGCTCATCATTTTCCGTATTACAGGTAGCAATGGAAATTTCGTAGTCCTGGTTATATTTAAAACCGATCTCCCGGGGTGCTATTGTGTAGGTATAAGTCTCCCCTGTATAATCAGCTGGAATCTTTATCCACTCTGTCTGACCTTTAATGGAATCATCAGCTGTGTTTTTCCATTTTATCTGATAAGCATTGGCCAGCTTATGACAGTAAAACTCAACCTTAATTTTATTATCTATAAATTGGATCTCTTTAAACCTGGTCGGTTTTGACGGGGTACTAAACTCAGCATAATTACTGCTTCCTGGATACCAGACCGAAGTATTCCCGACATGATCCTCTGCTTTTATTCTAAACTTATAATTACTATTCCAGTCTACTATAAAATTGGTAGCTGCCTGACCAGGACCAGGCCTACTTAATTCCTGCCAGCCTTTTCCATCCTGCTTGTACTGCAAGATCTGTTCCTTAAGTCCACTACCAACTGGCTGGTTCTCATCTGTATCAACAAATTTATTCCATTCCAGGGTATAGGCCAGTTTCTTGCCCTGGGAATAGGCGTCTCTAATTGTTTCTTCCTTGCTGGCCTTAGTTAAATTTAACGAAGCAGCAAATCCAAAACCATTAGCCGGCCAGGGAGGCAGTTTATCCACCATAAAATTCGACCAGTAAGAATAGTCTGACCAGATCTTACTATTGTAGCCCTTAATTCGCCATCTATATTCATCAGTAGTAAACTGCTCATTATTCACTGGATAATTCTGTGCTGAGTAATTCAAATCATTAGTAGTTAAAAAATTAGCCCAGACCCCTGAATCACCCTTCTTCTGTACTACAATATTAACTTTCTGCTGGGCAAAACCCTGTGGATCACTATATGTCCAGTTTAGCTTAGAAAGACTGGGGTAATACTTTGTATTCCCCTTCTGGTCCAGTAACTTGGGGGTAACAGGATTTAAGGTTGGTTCATCATAGAAAGTGATTTTGGCCCAGGTAGTACCTCTTTTATAATAAGGATTCCCAGGCCGTTTAGCCTTAAGTCTATAGCGCTGGACAAAAAGTTGGTAATTATGATTACCTTTGATTGACAGATAACCACTTCCCGACCAGTCATTCTTATATCCTTTCTTGACATAGATTAAATTGCTATTTGTTGTTAAATCTTTAATATAGAAAATCCCATGTTCCTTTGTACTATGCCTATGTCCAGTGCTCTTTGTATCTATCATAGCTTGCCATTTAATAATCTGATCTTTGTCTTCCTTAAAGTTCCAATAACGCCTCTTAGTACTTCCTGATACAGAAATTTTTTTAATCCAAGGGTCTAGCACTACCGGAAAACTACGCTCTGAACTTTCTAACCACTCTTTATCAACAACAACCTGTAGATTTATAACCTTCCCCTGTTGCTGATACTGCCAGTCAACATGCTCATAATCAGCTTCAACTGTATTTTTATCAAAAACAAATAATCTACCCAGTTCAAAGATTTCATCTCCGGTCGCCGGATCACTTAAAATGAGTCCTTCCTCTGTCTCCTTGAGGCTTAACTCTGTATTCATTTCAAGCTGAAAGTCAAATGTATTCCGAGCTTCCTTATTTTTTAAGATTATCGATTCTTTCAACATATCATAAAAAGCGTTATACTGAATATCTACATTATCCCAGACTTCAACATATTTTTTCATACTGCCCTTAACCTCATTGTACTTACTACTGGCCCCTGGTAATTTAATCTTTAGACTATAATCACCCTGACTTAGTTCAATCCCCTGTTCAAGTTTTCTAGCAAATTTCATTTTGAAATCATTATCATAAATTGCATCTTCATAAGCACTATTCTCATTTGATATAGCTAGTGCCTTGCTCATATTTTTTACAGAACTCTCTTTTTTAATAGTAGTATCAATTGGCTGCCAGTTCCCCTGGGAATCCTGGTAATGAACCGGTTCTGTATATAAAATCATCTCTTTCCGTCCCAGCTGCTGAAAGGTCTTAGTATACCTACCCCTTTCCTCTATAATCTCTTCTCCAGCAGTTTCCTGTTTTTCACTAAGCACTGCTGTTTTTAGTTCAGATTCCTCCTCATTCATCTCCTGCCACAATTCATAAACAGTAGTAGTATTGTCTATCTCCTCTGCAGCCATCGTAAGCAGGTTGACTAAAAATAAAGCAATTAAAAAAAAGCAAATAATTAATAAACTCTTTCTCCAATACAAGTCAATCCCCCCCTTGTTGTTTAAATAAGGCTCTTTCATAATAGACCTTTTGCATAATTGAATTGTTGACCAGCCAATTAAAACGGAGCAGGATTTAGTATGGTCAATTACGGAAAAGGCTGTTTTCCTGTTTGACCGTAGGGAGTTTAAAACAGCCCGTAATTGGCCAATACTAAATCCGTAGCGGAGTTTTTGAATGGCAACAATCAATTATTCAAGATGCTAAAATAATATAATTACATATAAAAGATCCACTGTTTATTCCTTCTTAGAATAACCACCATGATAAGCATTACCCAAAGCACTATTCCCAATGTATATTCATCACATTTTTTAGCAATCATCTCTTCCTCTTGCATATATTGCTAATTTACTATATACTTCACGGCAATCTCTTTTTTTCCTGCAAAATTATTTGTTTATTTGTAAATTTATCCTTTAAATTAACAAATATTACTTTTTAGGCTTTGAAGATTCGTTACTCACCCCTATATTAGAAACACACTCTAAAAAAATAAAAAAAAGTCCTTTTAATTCTTTTAAGAATTAAAAGGACTTTTTTTTAGATTGATTGGCGAAGGCGATGGGATTTGAACCCACGATCTCCGGCGTGACAGGCCGGCGCGATAAACCACTACGCTACGCCTCCATATTGGAAGTAGGCTGTCAGATGTCAGAAATAAGAAACTCTCCTAGCTCTGACCCCTTACCTCCTACCTCTTTTCTGGTACCCTCAAGGGGATTCGAACCCCTGCCGCCAGGATGAGAACCTGGTGTCCTGGACCCCTAGACGATGAGGGCCTATCAGCAGACAGAAACTACATCAACTAATTCCTGTGCTCTATTATATTACAATATATCCAGATAACTGTCAAGTGCTTAAAAAAATATTTTTTTAAATTTCCACTTGACAAATCCAGCAATTTATTTTATACTAATATTAATAACTATTACTAATAAAGAATAAGGAGAGGATTACATATGGAAGAAAAAAAACAAATGCCGTTAATCGGAGACGCTTTTCCAGAAATGAAAGTAACTACAACACAGGGGAGTAAAAACTTACCAGGAGATTATCAAGGAAAGTGGTTTATTCTCTTCAGCCATCCCGCTGATTTCACACCTGTCTGCACAACCGAGTTTGTGGCCTTTCAGAAGAGGTTTGAACAATTCCAGGAGCTGGATACAGAACTAATCGGCTTAAGTATTGACCAGGTATTCTCCCACATTAAATGGACTGAATGGATCAAAGAAAATTTAGATGTGGAGATTAAATTCCCTATTATTGCTGATGACCGTGGCCAGGTTGCCGAAAGACTGGGGCTGGTACACCCTGGAAAGGGTACTAATACTGTCCGGGCAGTATATATTATTGACCCTAAGGGGACTATCAGGGCCATTCTTTACTATCCACAGGAATTGGGTCGTAATATGGATGAAATCGTACGTATGATTAAAGGTTTCCAGCTAGCAGATAAAAATGGAGTTGCCATTCCTGCTAACTGGCCTGACAACGAATTAATAAATGACAAAGTCATTATTGAACCAGCTGCAGATATAGCAACAGCCAGCAAAAGAAAAGATGAATATGACAATTTCGACTGGTGGTTCTGCTATAAAGAAGTTTAATTAAAACAGTAAATACTAAAACCCCACCTTGATAATTCCAGGTGGGGTTCTTTAAGTATTTATTATTAATCATACTGATGTTTGAAAACTGATAGAACACTTTTTTGAGCTGATTTTATATGTTCTACAGCCAGTTTTCTGGCAAATTCTGCATCTCTTTTTTCAAAGGCCTTAATAAGCTGTTGATACTCTACCAGAACCTCTTCCATACGTCCCCGCTGTGACATGCTTTCCGAACGAAAGCGGCTTATCTGTTCAAATAAACTATCCAGAAATTTCTGCAGCCATTCATTTTCACAACTTTCATAGATTATTTCATGAAATGAAATGTCAATTTTTATACAGTCTTCCAGTTCACCTCTGGCAATATGTTCTTCCAGCTGCCCTGTGAATTTTTTCATTTTTTTTATTTGTTTTTCTGTAATATGCTGTGCAGTCAGATATGATGCCAGGCCTTCAAGTTCCGCCCTAACCTGAAAGATATCATTTATTTCTTTTTTAGACTTGATTCCAGCAACAAAGACACCACGCTGGGGAACAATCAAAACAAATTCCTCTAATTCTAACATACGGATGGCCTCCCGGACAGGGGTGCGGCTTACGTTAAATTGCTGACACAACTCAAGCTCAGTTATTTTTTCCCCAGGCCTAAATTTCCCAAATAAGATGGCCTCCCTCAAAACTTCATAAACCTGTTTCCACAGTGGTTTATAACTATATGAGTCGATGGCAGGCAGATCAAGTTTTTTTCTAATAGACATCTGATAACCCTCCTGATAATTTTATAGTCAAAACAGTAAAATTAAATATGACTCAAACATCCTAGGACTCTAATCTCAGGTTAATCCTTCTCTATCTTAATTTTGAAAGGATAGATAATAAGCTGTAATTTCTTCCATAACTTTTCTTAAATCATTTTGACGAATAAAGTCCCAACCTAACCACTTAAACTTATTCTTTTTATAAACATTGATTTCAACTGCCGGATTAGCTACCGGAAAAGCAGCCCTGGCAAAAAGATTCCCGAGCTCTGGACCTGCTATATATCTAGCCAGTTCCTTAACTTCAAGTGTAATATCTTTTTTGACTAACATGGAGATTGCGTTGATCAAAGCCCCATCTTCCGGCCAGATAACCTCTATCTTTTTATGATTAATTAAAGTTCTAGCGAAAAAATAGGGCATTACATAGATGGCTTCATCCTCTTCACTATTACTTTTAGCCTTTTTAACCATTTGTGAAGGATGTAAGCCTTCCCGAACGTTATAAGATAGTTTTTTTATCCCTGCTAAGCCATATTCTTTATAAAAATTCAGTAATACAGTTTCACAGATAAATTCATCTCTTCCTCTAATAGCAACATTCTGATAATAATTATCAGCTAAAAGGTCAGCAAATTTCAATGGTACCCGGGCTCCTTTTAATCTAGCAGTATTAACAACTAAAACCAGCAGATTCATTGTAAACATTGTATAATTGTTCCTGCTATCCTGATAACCGATCTCCACAAAATTATCTTCAAAATCATATTTGATCGGATTTCTAAAATAACCAGGCCTAATAAATTTATCATAAAAGTCATGATAGAAAAGATTATTCAGGCCAGGAGAGATAATAATATCAGGAATTTCTTTTATATCCTGAAAATTATCAATCTCTTCATAAAAAGACAGATGGGTATTAGCATTAGCAACTATAGTACAGTCAAGATAAACCCCCTCTCTTTCCTTTTTCCTCAAATATGTTGTAATCAATCTTTCAAATGGAACCTTTAATGGGCATGGCATTAATGCTAGCAGATTACAATTTTTAAATTCTGACATTATAAACTCACTCCTACCCACAATAATTAATTTTTTCCCCATGTCTAAGCCTGTTCCGCATCAACATTAATTTTCTATCCAATTTTTCAAGTATTTCCAGGTTCTTTCTTTCAGCCACCGTAGCTTCAATAATTTTATAAATACCTCCATTTTTTATAACCAGCCTTCTATTTCCCAAAAGAGCCAGTATTGGATCATGGGTGGCCAGCAAGATTATCTTCTCCCGTTTTACCAACAAATCTAGGGCGATCTTTCTATCTATCCCAGCATTCTCTATCTCATCAATTAGCACAATCGGCGATTTACTAAGATAGGCTGTATCAGCTATCATCAAAGCCCGGGACTGACCTCCACTCAGAGAAGTTAGCGGAGTATCTGCCGTAAATTTTTCGCCGGCTAGCTGGTTTGCTTTTTCAATAATGTTAGTACTCAGTTTACCGCTATTTTTAATTTTCCTACTACTGGCGTGAATCTGAACAAATTCTTGAACAGTAACATCCATTACAAAATTCATATTCTGAGATAACTGAGCCACCAGTTTAGACTCAATATCATAACGCATTTCAGAATCAGGAATCTGGTCATTAATTAATATCCTCCGGCCGGTAGGTGTATCCCCCTGGGCCATCCATTCAATATCTGCTAACAACTGGCTCTTACCTGAACCAGTTGGGCCGACAATAGACACAACCTCCCCGGCAGAAATAGTCAGTGTTAGATCCTCCGGCTCATCATTCTTATTATAGCCTCCGATTATCGTTAGCTTAAATCTATTTTCTTGCTGCAATCAGCTCACCACCGATTCTATTTTATTTATTTTACCTTTGAAAATTAATATCCTTAATATTTCCTATTTGAAAATCCTTTCCCACTCTTGTCTCTCCCAGACAGTACGAACATAAAGCTGCTGGCATAGTAAAACGGAGTCTACTATTATTTAGCTCTACTGTTTCCTTTCCTTCCAGAAATAAATCAGCTAAATGTAAAGTTCCCTGGCCGGTAATTCCATTGATAAACAAAATTTTGGCCCGGGGACTGGCTTCTTTAACCCGGTAAGCAAAGATTTCCCGTTCTGCCTGGGAGACTATATCTCCTTTGGTAATCACTACGAGATCAGCAAACCTGAGCATCGGTCCGATCTTTTTCGGGGTATGAATCCCCATCAGGTTATCAATTATACAAACTGCCAGTGGCCCTTTGAGATAAGGTGAACAACGGTTACACAAACCAGCACTTTCTGTAATCATAATGTCTAGTCCCTTATTCAACCCCCAGGTAAAACATTCTTCGATATTACTAACAAAGAAATGATCTGGACATAGCCCTCCAGAAATACCTACCTGTACAGGGATGTTCTTTCTTTTATATAAGAGATCATCATCACTTGTTAGACAGTCAAATTTTATAACCCCAATCTTAATATTTTTCTTTCTTAAATGCTCAATCACCCTAATTATTACCGAAGTTTTTCCGGTTGAAGGTGGTCCAGATACAGTAATCAGTTTCATAAAATCACTCCAACTTAAAATTACTTTAGTCTACAGTCAAGCAGTTTATTTAGTTCAGTTTCTGTCAAGTCATAGTGATAAAAGAGCTTATAGAATTTCTTAATCTCTTCTGCAAGATCGAAGTTGTAAAGATCGGGGTAGATATTCTCTGCCGCCCAGACCAAACCTATTATTCTATTTAAAGAAGGGGGACGGTCAATCCAGTTAAAAGGAGCACAGGGAATAAAAAAGAGCTGTCTATTAGCTACCGCCTTCAAGCTTTGCCAGCTTTTATCTTCTTTTATAATATCTACTAATCCGCTTGCAGTATAAAATCCGCTACCAACAATTATTAAATCTGGATTCCAGAGCAATAACTGTTCCATTGTTACCGTATAATTACCAGCCAGCCCGGAAGTGTTTTCAGCAGAAATATTCAAATCAACAACATTCCTGGCCCTAAGCAAACGTAATATTTCTGTATTAGGGGAACCCTTTATTTCAGTGGTTAACCCTTTATCGCCACGTGCATAATAGACATTAACCCGCTGCTCTTGTTTAATGTCAACTGCTATAGTAATAACTTTTTGATAGACATTCTCAAAATAATCCTTTAACTTTTCAGCACGTTCTTTTTCACCGAGTAAACCTCCTAAAAATTCTAAGGTCTTTCCAGTATTTTTAAACTGACCATCAATAACAATAACCGGAATACCCAGCTTACCTGTTATCTTATCAGCACTATTAATCACTTTTTTAGTAATTTTAGGAGACATCAACAAAATAATATCCGGAGCAGTGAGAGCAATCTCTTCTAAATTTGCTTTTGATTTAGCATTTCCATATAGGGTGCCCATTACCGGCAAAGAAGTAGCTTTACCTTTAATATACTTTTTCATATTATTATTGAGTTTACTATTCCAGCCAATCAATTTATCAGGAACCAGACAATAACCTAGCACTGCTCCAGTGTTATTTGCCGCAAATATTTTATTGATTTTAGTAGGAACCATTAGCTCTCTACCGGCCATATCAGTTATCAATTTCTGCTTATCAGCCTGAGAATCTTCGGCAGCAATTACCCCGACATTCATCAAAATAAAAGAAATTAAAATCACGAATAATAAAACTATCCTTTTTTTCATCTTTACTCCCACCCCCATTTTTTAAAAAAATCAGGAATTCTCTCAAACATCTTATTATTTATCTTCACTTTAATCATTCATAAGTGAATTACTGAAGACTATCCGCTTTAGCATTTACAAGTAATTCCTTGGTTTCCTGCTTTGATAAGCTATAGTGATAAAACTTTTCATAAAAATTCCTTACCTCTACCTCTATATCTAAATTCATAATATCAGGATATAATAAATTAGCCAGCCATTTTAATCCAATAATACGGTTAACAGAAGGTGGCCGGTCAAACCAGTTAAAAGGAGCAGCCGGTATTTCATATACTTGCTTGTTTTTGACTGCTTTAAGCTGTTTCCAGTTTTGCTCAGACAATATTTTATTATAACTGCTGTTTTCTTTACTGAAACCCTGATCAAAACAGACAATAATTAGATCCGGATTCCATAACATCAACTGTTCTAACGATGTCTGGCTACGCCCATAACAGCTCTGTTTTAATGGCACGTCAGCTACGTTAATCCCTCCAGCATAATCAATTACTTCAGCATGACGTGAACCTTGTGGATCTGTTTGTAATCCATCAGTTCCTTCAGCATAGTAAACCCGGACACGTTTCTCCTGAGGTATACCAGCTACTTTTTCTTTAATATCATTGATTGCCTTGATACAATAATTGGCCAGCTCTTGGGCTCGTTTTTCTTCGCCAATTACTTTACCAATTAATTGATAACAATCAGCCAGTTTCTCTAAATGACCATCCAGCAATAAAACCGGGACACCCAGTTGATTTTGCCTCTTTTCAGCAGTAGTAATTGCTGTCTTATTTATATCGCCAACACTGATGACTATCTCTGGCTGAGCACTTAAAATCTCTTCAGGGTTACCAGTATTATTATTACCAAACCAGCCACCTAAAACCGGTAGCTGCTGGTATTCCCTGGTGGTATATTTCCTTTCAGCAGGAGTAATTTTCCAGTTCAGACCAGCCAAGCGATCAGGAGCCAGAGTATACAATAAAATTGTACCAATCGGATTTACAGAATAAACTTTAGAAACTTTTTCGGGAATTATTAAAGTTCTCCCTGCCATATCAGTTATAGTACGACTAGCAGCCTTTACCTGATTATTTTTACAAAGCGCCAGTGAAGAAATCAATATCAGAACAATTCCTAAAATAATTAATCTTCTTTTCTTTAACACTATCATCACTCCCCTTGATGTGGAATAAGTAATCAATCTGATTTACTAGCAAACTATCCAAGAAATACCGCTAACTATTTAATCATATTTCCAGATTAACATTATTTCTTGATATAGATCCAGAGACCAGCCTTTTCTTTAACAATCTGAAATTCTGGGATATCAGCCTGACGTAAAGCCCTAACAAAAACCTCACCACAATCCGTACAGGAATTTTCACTTCTGCCCCCACGCCAGTCTTGCTTCCTGTTTTTCATCTCAATGGTAATCTGGTCTTTTAAATCTTTCCGACCAAAACCGCCTCCAATGTAGGCAACACCACCGGGAGTAAGAATTCGATAGATTTCCTTTAATGCCTTAGCCTGATCTTCCCAGAAATATATCGAACCCCGGCTTATTACCAAATTAACAGACTGATCGGAAAGTGGTATTTTATGAACATCTGCCAGCATAGTCTCCATTCTTTTCTGAAATTTACCAGCAACAATATTTTTATCCGCAATAGTTAAAGCCTCTTCAGATTTATCCAATAAATAAACATATAGCTCACTAATCCGAGCCAGCTCAATACCCAGATATCCTCCAGCACTACCAACATCCACACATATTCCTGAACTGATACCTGTTTTATCCCTGATTTGCTTGACAATCACTGAATAAATAGGAGCAAAGACTTCCCGGGCTATCTGATCAAATTCTAAAGCACTTTTACCCATTTTTAACACCCCAATTCTGATGCTTAATATTTAACTTTCATTTATATTGACATGATTTTCATCGTAATTGGATCTACTCAAAACTGCTAAACATCTAAAAATTTACACCCAATTTGGTAGTGATAATAGTATTATCTGTGCCAGTATTATCAAAATTATGATTTTCATATTCTACTTCCAGATAACTTTTTTTACTTAATTTATAAGTACAGATCAGATCCAAATAATCATCACTGGCATCAGAATCATCAGCTTCATAGAAAGCATAAGCACAATCCAGCTTCAGTCTATCACCAAGATCAGTAATAAAGCCAGGCTTGATCATCTTGATATCATAAGCATTATTAAGCTCACTTTCCACGAAAACAGAATCATCTTTCTGGAAATTATGCCTATCAACAGCAATACCCTGTTCACCTGCCGCATATTCTAAAAAAAGATTTACCCCAGAAACTAATTTATCAGTAGAAAACCTCAGATCATAGCCCTCTGGTTTAAGTGCTCCGTTTTCTACCTTTAAATAAGTTAAATCAGCTTTCAGTGGATCAAACTCTTTAAGAAAATTAATGCTATAACCATTATAATCAATATTTGCAAAATCAGCATCGACATAATTTAAAGTTACTGCATCAACTGGGCCTAAATAAATACCTTTGATTTCACTAAATAGCGTCTTCTCATCACTATCTATATTATGACCTACCTTAATAGCAAATTTATCATTACTATAAGCAGCTCTGGCAAATTCATATTTTGACTTCATATTATATAATAAATAATTAGCAGCCGCCGCATCCATTCTACCTACCCTTAAATCCACCGGTCCAATGGCATTTTTTATATTTAACCAGCCTTTTCTGACAAATACGTCTGTACCAGCATCTTTTGGTCCCTGTGCCTGATTAAATTCCCCATCCAGACGGGTCATAACAAAGAGATTCACCCGCTCATCTACCTTTTCATTCAAAATCAACGTTGTCTTAAATACTGTCTCACTACTACTGTCAGCATCATCAGTCTCAGTATATGTATTTTCTATTTCGAACTTTCCTATCTTAAATTCCACTGCCACTGCTGGTATAGCCATTAACATCACTAAAACAATACTAACTACTATCGTTATCCTCCTCATTATAAACTCCTCCTTATTTTCTTATTTACTTATAGATTTTTAACATATAATCTAAGAACAAGTAATTCTTAAATCGTGTAGATCTATATTTCAAGCCCTGTAACTTTAAATAAAACCAGCAACACATAGAAATATTATACTACCTCTGGTACACAGACTTTTGCCTTATAACCACTGGTAAAACTTATATTCTCCACACTTACATTAACCCCATAAACTTCCCTCAAATTCTCTCTGGTTACTACAGTTTCCGGATTCCCTATTTTATGTAAAAACCCATCTCTTATTATTGCTACTTTGTTAGCACAGATAAAGACATGGTCAGGGAAATGAGTAGTCATTATTATCCCTAAATTCTCTCTACTCAACTTACGGATTTGATTTAAAACTTTTATTTGATTGCCAAAATCAAGATTTGAAGTAGGTTCATCCATTACAAGTATTTTGGCCTGTTGGGCGAGTGCTCTGGCAATCAATACCAATTGTTTCTCCCCACCACTTATTTCTGTATATAGTTTATTCTCCAACGCTAAGATATCCAGACTAGCCATAATATTTTTGACGAGATTCCGGTCTTCCTTACCCGGTGCCGAAAAAGGTCTAAGATATGGAGTCCTCCCCATTAAAATAACATCAAGCACTTTAAATGGAAAAGGAGTGTTATGAGCCTGTGGTACATATGCTACTTCCCGGGCAAATAATTTTCGGGACCAACCGGCAATATTCTTACCGCCAAGTAGTATCTCACCATCAAGTAATTTTAAAAATCCTAAAATGCTCTTAAACAAGGTAGTCTTGCCTACTCCATTTGGACCCAGCAAACATAAGACATCTCCTTCGGCTACTCCCATTGAAGCCTGTTTAACAATAACATTTGGACCATATCCGCAGACTACATCTTTAAGCTCCAGTTTCATGACCATCCCCTCCTTGATTTCAACAATAACCAGACAAAAAACGGAGCCCCAATCAACGAAGTTAAAATCCCAATTGGTATTTCAATTGAAATTATGCTTCGAGCCAGGTCGTCTACCACTAACAAATACATTCCACCCATAAGCATTGAAGTCGGTATTAAAACCCGGTGATCTGAACCGACAATCATTCTTGCCAGATGAGGTACTATCAACCCCACCCAGCCTATCAAACCACTAACCGAGATCGCCGAAGCTGTAATTAAAGTAGATGATAATATAACAATCATTCTTAATCTATTCGTATTAACCCCGACAGACTGAGCCTCCTCTTCACCAAAAGATAAAATGTTCAGTTTCCAGCTTAGTAAATATAAAGAAATCAAGCCAAGTAAAATCGGCCCAATAATTGTACAGACATCCTTAAAACCAACAGAAGAAAAACTCCCCATTAGCCAGAAAGTAATAGCCGGCAATTTATCATCTGGATCTGCTACATATTTAGTCAGAGAAATAAGCGAACTAAATAAAGTACTGACAATCATCCCTGATAAGACCAATATTAAAGAAACATTATTATCTTTACTTACAAGCCTGCTGATAGAAAAAGCCAGGCTTACCGCCAAAATACCAAATAGAAAGGCAAAAATTTGAATTCCTACTATATCCAGGGATAGTAAAATAGCAACTGCGGCGCCAAAACCAGCCCCGGCAGAAACACCTAAGATACTGGGAGAAACCATCGGGTTTTTAAACATTCCCTGATATGCCGTTCCCGAAGTAGCTAAAGCCATTCCAACTAAGACTGCGACAATTATCCGAGGCAGTCTAATATTAAAGATTACTGTTTCAACCACAACTGACCAGCTTCTATCTACTACTATTATCCTGGAAAATAAAACATCAAATAGTTCCCGGATAGAGATCGGATATCTTCCCATTAACAACGATAATAATAATAATAAAACAACAAAGAATACAGCTATTAATAGTCTTTTTATAATAACTCTTTCCATTTTAAAATTTTCTTTAATTTTTTTGACAATAGCTGCTATCATATGACATTCTCCCTTTAAAATCTTAGAATATTTTTTGTTACCAATTTTCTTTTATAGAAAATCATGTTTTTTTAAATAAAAAAATTAGCCTTATCTACCATAAAAACATAGCCAGGGCAGCTCCAGTAAACTTGCCACTCCTGAAATAGTATTACCATAAATAAAATATCTTTTGTTATAATGATCAAGAAGTTTGAGTAGACCATCCAGACTGCCATTAACAATGGTAGAACCTGTTAAAAGAATCAAGTCAGCTTCTTTTATTAAACGCTCATTGTCTTCTGTTCCGCTCCAGACCTTGACTCCATATCGCTCTTGACCAATCTTCTCCTGGTTTAAATCTGTCAAAATAAGATTCTCTGCCCCAAAGAATTTAATGCTTTCTTCTAAAATAGCCGGCTGAAACCCAATCAGACCAAGTTTAGTAGTCGCCTTTATTTTAATGGGCTGCTCAGTAAGCCAGTTCAACATTTTAGCCGCACATAATTCCGGTTCTTCATTCTTACAGTGAACAGTCTTTTCAAGTAGATTAAGACTCCGTAAAACACTGTTAATTGTAGCTACTAATAAAGCCCGCTGATAAATAGAATCTAACGGTAAAGCAATAATATCCTTTAAACTTCCGCGATAATTACCGGGATGATCAGTAAAAGCCTGACCATAGCTACCATTAAATTCAGCCTGAATCATTACCTCTTTTCCCTGCAGCAAAGGGAAATCGTTCCTTTCAGGGTTTCCAATTACCTCCTCTGTTGACAGACCATGAGCACTAATCATTATATCCTGCTCTAGTAAATTATTTTTAATTATAATCCCTTTAAATTTCTCTCTTGCCCTTGCTAAAACAGACATACTTATTCATCTACCTTTAAAATAATATTTAACTACAATTTTTTATCAGTATACTAACAGTTCTTATAGAAAAAACTAGCTAAAATAAACTCTAGGTGCAACTTTCCCTAAGATCTTTTAATACTGTATAAGCCTCTTGCTTATCAATCTTTCTCCCTTCCTGTTGATGCTGATAGATAATAGCACTGGTTCCTGAAGATTTACCTATTAGAAACTCTTTTACCCTTCCCAAATCTTCCGGTGGGATTATTTCATAGGTTTTTTCATCTTTTAACAAACCATCCACATGAATACCAGATTCATGTGAAAATACCCTTTGACCGACTATTGCCTTCCCAGCAGCCACTTTCCTCCCTGAGGCCTTTTCCACTATTTTTGACAATTCCATTAATTTCTTTATATCAAATCTGATCTTACAGCCCTGAAGGTATTTTAAAGCTACAACAATCTCTTCCAGAGCAGTATTCCCAGCCCTTTCCCCTAGTCCATTGACAGTGCAGCTAATATATTTAGCCCCTGCTTTATAAGCAGCCAGGGCATTAGCTGTAGCCATACCAAGGTCATTATGCCCGTGGAAATCTACTGGCAACTCAAATTCTTTTTTTATCTTAGAAATATTTTCGTAAACAGTAAAGGGGTCGAGTGCACCAACAGTATCAGCATATCTCAATCTACTAGCCCCTGCCTGCTGAGCTTGCTGAAAAAAACTAAGTAAATAGAACAGATCTGCCCGGGAGGCATCTTCTGCCCCAACAGAGACTTTACACCCTCTGGCAACAGCATAAGATACAAGCCTATATATTTGCTCCAGTACCCACTTCCTATCTTTCTTTAGTTTACGATTAATATGGAGGTCAGAGACTGGTGCTGAAATATGCAGGTTTTTAATTCCACAGCTGATAGAACAATCTATATCTTTAATCTTCATTCTATTCCAGGTCAGGATTTCTACCGGCAGTTTTAATTGCTTTATCTCAGATAAAACATTGATTTCCTCCTCTCCCATAACAGGTATACCGGCCTCAATCACATCCACACCTGCCCCGGCCAATTTTTTAGCAATCAGTATTTTTTCCTCCCTGGAAAAAGCCACACCAGCTGTCTGCTCACCATCCCGTAATGTTGTATCAAGAAAATATACATCCTGCATTTTTACACCCCCTATGTTTGGGCAACTTTATAATCATGGCAATCACATAAATCAGTCCAGGCCCTATTAATATATAATAACTTATCACCAAGATACTCTACTTCTTGCTGATTATGGGTTACATAGATGAAGGGAATCATCCATTCCTGCTGAATAAGCCTTATTTCTTCCTGAAGACGCAAACTCAATTCTTGATCTAGCGAAGATAAGGGTTCATCAAGTAATAAGAGATCTGGTTCACTCATTAAAGCCCTGGCCAAAGCTACACGCTGTTTTTCTCCACCTGATAACTGTTCTGGTAAACGTTCCTGCAGATGATTTATCTGACATAAATCCAATACCTTTTTTATACTAAACCTGGGCTTCTTTGCCTGTTTATCCCCCATAAGACTGTACATAACATTTTCCTCAACTGTCAGGTGGGGAAACAAGGCATAATTCTGAAATACATAGGCTATTTTTCGTTTAAAAGCCGGCAGATTAATCCCCCTTTGGTCGGAAAAGAGGTATTGATCATTCAATTTAATTTCTCCCCTGTCCGGGGATTTAAGTCCGGCAATACAATCTAGCAATGTCGTCTTACCAGAACCGGAAGGACCAAATAAGATCAAAATTTCATTTCCCAGTTCAAATTTTTGACAGAGTTGAATACCCCCCAGTTTTTTATGCAAATCAATTTCTAAAACTGTCATCCATTAATCACCCCGTTCCTTTTCATAGTAATTATACAAATCCTTATCAAAGATTTTTATTACAGTCAATACTATTATAGAAAATATGATCATTATTAAGGCTATAGCAATGGCCAGATCAATATTACCTGTAGCAATATTTAAGTAGATAGCAATAGGCAGGGTTTCTGTTTTAAAACGGGTCGCACCTGCCAGCATCACTGTAGCACCAAATTCCCCCACTGCCCTGGCCCAGGCCATGGTAATACCAGTTATAATACCATTTTTAGCCAGCGGTAAAGTAATCCTTCTGAAAACCATAAAATGGTGGTCTCCCAGGGTCATAGCTGCTTTTTCAAAGGTCGGATCAATCCCAGCAAAAGCAGTCTTAAAACTCCGAATAGCAAAGGGTGCCGCTACTACTAGCTGAGCCATGATAATTCCTAAGGGGGTGAAAACAAAATTTAAACCCAGTTTACCCAGCCAGTTTCCTAATACTGGACCTAAGAGAATTAATAAACTCATCCCAGTAACCAGTGGTGGTAAAATAATAGGCAGGTCTACCAGTACATCAAATAACCTTTTACCTTTAAAATCATACCTGGCCAGAACATAAGCCACTGGCAGACCAATAATAGTAGCAATTGTAATAGAAATCAGTGAAGTAATTAAACTTAATGAAAGGGCAAAAAACACCTCCTTATTATGGATAATAGATAATAAAGCCTGCCCCTTATTATAGATAATAGGGGTAAATAAGACAGAGAGCAGAAAAATAATAAAGATAGTAAAAACGGAAAAAACCAATATTTTAAAAAGGTTATATTTCATTATATTCACCCCAGTTAAGCTGAACTTTCTTTAGTAATTAAATCTCAAAGTCATTAAACTACTACCCCTTACGACTTTCAAACTCTCTAGTCTTTAATAATCCTGTACCCATATTTAGCAAAGACATCCTTACCCTCTGAGACCACAAAATCCAGAAACTGAGAGGCCTTAGCTTTGTTTTGAGAAAATTTCAGTACAGCTATATATATTTCTTTAACTACATTAATTTCTTCATCAATTTCAATCAAATCAAGTCTATCAGCCAGTTCAATATAGTTAGCCCTCCAGATAATCCCTGCATCAGCCTGTTTCATACTCAAGGCCAGGGCTACCTGGTTAACAGTCCCCATCCGAGCAATTACATTATCTTGAAGCTGTTCATAAGTCTCAATATTTTTAAAGATTTTAGCTGTAATACGACCTATTGCTATATTTTCATCCCCCAGGATTACACTGACACCTGGTTTAATAAGGTCAGATATATCCCTAATTCCAGCTGGGTTACCTTTGGGGGTGACAATTACAGGGGTATGAAAAGCAACTGGCAAATCCTTAATTATATAATTTCCCTCTTCATCACCCGAACCCTTAAGTTCATTAATAAACCAGACATCACCTGGCATATAAATATCACCAGTTCTGGACATCATTAACTGGTTTAACAGAGCGCCAGAACCATTATATTGGAAATCAATAGTTGTTCCATATTTATCAGTAAACAGTTCAGCTGTTTCCTCCATTGGTTTCCTTAAACCTGCCCCACAATAAATGAAAAGTCCATCCACAGCATAAATATTTACTGCAAGACAAATTAAAATCAAAGCTAATAAAACAAGACTAATAACACACTTCTTTAAACTATTCATACTAACCACCTCTGACAAATTTATTACCTTCCCCCCACTTTCCTTTCCTTAATATAATTATTAAATTTTCAAGCTCTCGACCACCTTACCCCCTACAAGATGTGATTGAATAATCTCTGCAACATCATCAGGGCTTACACTACCATACCAGACCCCTTCAGGGTAAATGATTACAATCGGCCCTTTATCACAAATACCCAGACAACCTGTATTGGTAACCATAACATCACCAGTCAAATCTTCCTCTTCTATTCCCATCATAAACCGCTGTATTATTTCTACAGAATCATTTTTAACACAATAACCCCTCTGCTGACCAGTAATTCTGGAACTGGAACATACAAAAACATGATGTTTAGGTTTATTCATCTAGAACTCACTTCCCTTTCCTTAATATAATTATCACTAAACTCCAGTGAACGGTCACGCCCCAGACAGCCTACTGCATCTGACCGGCACTGCTGACAGTGATACATCTGTTTTAAGTGTACAGAACATTTCCTTCTGAAATTATTTAACTCTTTGCCATCACTTAATGGTAAATCTTCAAATCTGGTGCCTTTAACAGGTATCAAAGGCATTATATTAGTCATATAAGCACCATGCTTTTTGACCACCTGTACGACTTCCTCAAGATGACTGTCATTGATCCCTTTAAGTAGAAGAATATTTACCTTACATACTATACCCCTGGCTGACAAATACTCCAGGCCTTTCAACTGTCTATCAAGTAATAGTGTAGCACCTTCTTCACCAGATAGAGACACTCCCTGGTAGTTAACCTGAGCATAAATTTTAGCCCCAATCCGGGGGTTAACTGCATTGATAGTAATAGTTAGATGACTGATACCTAGCTGCAAAATATCCTCCTGGTATTCAGGCAACATTAAGCCGTTGGTAGATAAGCAAAATACCATGTCAGGGCTTTCTGCCTGTATTAACTGAATGGACTTTTTTGTTTCAGGAAAATTGGCCAGTGAATCACCAGGACCGGCTACACCTACTACACTTAACTCCGGCATTTTTTCTTTTACTATGCGAAATTTAGCCAGGGCCTCTTCAGGGCTGAGAACCTCACTGGTCACCCCTGGTCTACTCTCATTAACACAGTCATATTTCCTATTACAATAATTACAGCTAATATTACAGACCGGTGCAACAGGGATATGCATCCGGGCATAATTATGAGCTGATTTGCTAAAACAGGGGTGTTTTTTTGTTTTAACAGCCCTATCCAAAAACATGTTTGCCACCTCCTTTGACAGGCAAATAATAGCGCTCAAATAAATCCTGCCTGTAAGAATTATGCTTTGCTTGTAAAATAGTATTAGTAATCTTATCCAACAATCTCATTGAACCCTCATAAACAACAGAGAGTTCTCTCTGGGCACCTATCCGGTCATGAATAGGAAATCCGGTCCTTACCAGTGGTATATCATCCTTCTCAGTTATAAAATTTCCATCAGAATGTCCAATTAACAAATTAACCCCCTGCTGCTGAACATGTTTTCTAATAACAGCAAAATCTGCCTGATGGATTATTATCGGTTCTTCAGTAAAATTATCAGTCAACTTAGAAATCTTCTTTTCCAGGTCCAGTATTTTAGTCCCTGTAGCAACAACTGCTGGAAAAATACCATTTTCAGCACATAAAGCAGTAAGGGCATAGACCAGGTCCGGCTCCCCAAAAATTGCTGCCCTTCCCTCAGCATTATATTTATGGGAATCAATCATCCCATCCAACATCCTTCCCCTCTCAGCCATTATCTCAGCAGGAATATCTTTCTTTGCTAAACGGGAAAGTAAATTTATAAAACTATCAACATTTTTCAACCCAATAGGAAGGGGCAATCTATATAAAGGAACAGCAAATTCTTTTTCCAGAAACCAGGCAGGGGATAGATTATCATCAACTAAAAAACCAAATTCAATACTAGCTACTGCTGTTCCCATTTCCTCTATATCCTTAATGGTGGTGCCCCCCCTAGCTATTTTCTTATAGTCAGCTGAAAAAGGAGCATCACAGGTCTCTGATAGATCTGGTAGTAAAGTATAATTAAAATCAAATAAGTTCAGTATCCTCTTAATCTTCCTGATATCAGCAGGTGTCAAATTCCCGGTAATAATATTTATTTTAGGGCTGGATTGCCTGGATTGAGCTGTAGCCAGCTCTTCAACTATTCTTCTTAAGGTTAAATAATATCCCTCATATTGAGAACCACCATAACCCGGTGTAGCAACTGGAATCATAGCCAGATCATTAATCTCTTCTTCCCTTTTAAATTCTGCAACCATCCTAACAATATCTTCCCCAATTGTTTCAGCCAGACAGGTTGTAATAACCCCTATAACACCAGGTTGATATAATTTAAGCAGGTTCTTTAAACCCTTTTTAAGGTTCTCTTCCCCACCATAAACAGTTCCTTTTTCATTTAAAGATGAAGAGGCAATATCAATTGGTTCATTAAAATGAGTTGATATATGACGCCGGATATAGGTACTACACCCCTGGGAACCATGCATTAAGACCATGGAATTCTCAATACCCTTAAAGGCTAAAGCCGCCCCCATCGGCATACACATCTTACAGGGATTAACATTTATGCTCTGTAAATTTTTATTAATCATTAAGATCACTCCTTAACAGCTGCCAGACAGGGCTGTTGATTGTCATATCAAGTTCTTTAGCAAAATTAATTACTCCTTCAAACCCAGAGAGCGGGTGTTTCCTCTCATGATTATGGTCACAAAATGCTATCCCCATTTTATAGGCCAGGGCCCTATCTTTAACCCCACCAACCAGAATATCTGCACCTCTTTCCTTCATGAAATTCTCCAGTTCAGATGGATTAGCATCATCAAGGATAACAGTCCCTTCTTTGCTTAACTCCTTCATTTCCCTATATTCCTCTTTTTTACCGGTCTGAGTTCCTACCATGACTGTTTCTATACCCAGGTCATTAAACTGTTTAATCAAAGAAATAGCCTTAAATCCCCCACCAACATAGATAGCAGCCCGGCTCCCTTTAAGCCTCTGCCGGTAAAACTCCAGTTCCTGTTTAACTTTAACACTTTTCTTCCTTACAAATTTCTCAACCCTATCCTTGAGCTGTCTATCACCTAGAAAATCTGCTATCTTCCTTAAAGAATCAATAGTATCCTTTATTCCAAAAAAACTAACCTTAATAAAAGGAATCCCAAATTCCTTTTCCATTTCTTTACCCAGATAACCCATTGACCCGGCACATTGCACAATATTTAGCTTGGCCTTAGCCGCCTTCTTTATCTCCTGGTAACTAGAGTCACCGGTAAACTTCGCTACTACCTTAATACCTAATTGCTGGAAATAACCCTGCAGGATCCACATCTCTGCTGCCAGATTATAATCACCAAGAATATTAATACCCTCTTTTTCCTCAGCAGGATTATTATTTTCTTTAATTAAGTCCATTAAGGCATCACAGGCTGCCCTATAACCACTTATCTTATTACCAGCAAAACCTGTAGACTGCACCGGGACCACCCTAATACCATATTCCCTTTCAGCAGACTTACAAACAGCTGACAGGTCATCACCAATTACCCCGACAACACAGGTAGAGTATACAAAAATTAATTCTGGCTGATATCTTTCTACCAGTTCTTTAATCGCCAGACTCAGTTTACACTCACCACCAAAGATAATATCTTTTTCCCCTAAATCAGTCGAAAAGCTATTACGGTAAACCTCTGCCCCACTACTTAAACTACCCCTGATATCCCAGGTATAACTGGCACAGCCAATCGGTCCATGAACAAGATGATAGGCATCTGTAATAGGATTTAAAACCACCCTGGCTCCTGAATAAACACAGGCCCTTTGACTGACAACACCAGCCAGGCTATCCTCATTACACTTAATATCCTTTTCTACCGTTTTTTCATTGGTTATAATAAAGCCTTTTCTCTCTTCAAGTGCTTTTATACTAGAAGACCGAATCATTTTAAACTCACCACCTTATATCTAAATAAAAACCAAGATAAAACCTATATAGATATTATTGATTTAGATGATATAAAACCTTATATTTATTTCGAGAAATAATATCTATATAGGTAGCAGATTATTACTCAGTTATAAAACAAACTCAATTAATTCCTCTGATGTATCCCTATCCCTTCGATCTAATAAAGCATTACTTATCTTTTCAATTATTCTCATTGCCCCTCTATAACCCAGGACAGAAAAGTAGCTATGCACACTCCTATCCAGGATTGGGAAACCAAGCCTCAGCAGGGGAATATCCTCTGCTTTAGCAATCAATTTACCATAGGAATTACCTATTAAAAGGTCAACAGGTTCATTCTTAATCCATTGATGCAGCTTAAACATATCACCCGCTTCTTTGACATTGGCTTCCAGACCTGCCTCGTCAAGCATTGACTCTATCTCCTGTTTAAAGGCTTTACCCGGTGTTCCAGTAAGCACATGAACAGGTAACATACCAAGACTCAGGGCAAATTCAGTCATTGCGATTACTAGATCTGGATCTCCATAAATAGCCACCTTTTTACCGTGAAAATGGTTATGGGTATCAGCCATAATATCCACCAGCTGTCCCCTCTCTTCCTCCAGTGTAAAAGGAACCTCATGGCCTGTTAACTTAATTAACTGCATTATAAAGTCATCTGTAGCCTTAACACCAAGGGGCATCTTCAAGATATAGGGTTTAATTTTACACTGCCTTTCTAATTGAAAAGCAGCCTCTGCTGAAGCAAAACTCCCCAGGGCAAGTGTGGCTCTGGAGTTTCCTGAATCCCTTAAATCACCAACAGTGGTTCCACCTGCTGGATACATCTGATATTCACCAGTCATCGGTGAATCCAATACTCCGCTTTGATCTGGAAACAAAATATACTCTATCCCCAGGGCCTCTACAATATGCTTAACCTCCCTGATATCCCCTGGATTCACAAAACCGGGGATTATATTTACTTTGCCATTGGTCTTAATCCCTTCACCTTTCCGGGAAAAATGCTTGACCATAGCCTCCACCATATTAGAAAATCCGGTTATATGGGACCCTACATAACTGGGGGTACTGGCTGAAAAAACCTCTTTACCCTCAGGGATATCTACTTCCCCAATAATAGAGGGAATATCATCACCAATTGTTTCAGAGAGACAGGTTGTATTAATAGCTACTACATCAGGGTCATAAACTGCAAAAATATTCTTTAAGGCAGTTGTTAAATTAGCCCTTCCGCCAAAAACAGATGAGCCCTCAGTAAAGGCACTAGTTGAAGCCACAACAGGTTCCCGAAAATGCTTGGTAAGATGCATCCGGTGGTAAGAACAGCACCCCTGTGAACCATGACTATGTGGTAAACAGGCATGAATACCTAGTGCGGCATACATAGCCCCAATCGGTTGACAAGTCTTAGCCGGGTTTACAACCAGTGACTCCCTTTCTTTTATTTCTGCTGGCACCAGATCTAACATTAGTAATCACCTCCATAATTACCCTCTAATCCTGCTTCTTTTTTCCAGGGTGGATTAATATAACCCCAGGTAGGACTCAAAATACCATTGGCGACATCTCTAGCAAAATTAACATGCCCTTTAAACATGGCATAAGGACCGCTATAATCATAGCTATGCAGCTGTTTGGAAAAAACACCCATTTTATGGGAAGTATACTTATCCTTAATACCAGAACAATAAATATCTGGTTTTAATATCTTGGTCAGTTTAACCTGTTCATGATGATTAAGGTCATCAATAGCTATAGTCCCATCTTCCATTTCCTTAATCATACCCTCATAATTATTTAATGGTATCTCTTTAGCTAGTTCCTCCATTTTTTCCTTTGATAAACGCAGATGATACCTCTGTTCATCTTTCTCAACCTCCAGCTCCGGGATATTTCGATCATCTGCTGTCATTTTAATATCAGGGATTACCTCCCTACCCTCATAATCATCACGGTGGCCAAACTCATATCCAGCCACTACTGTATCAATCCCAATCCGTTTAAAAACATTCTGATAATGATGGGCCCTGGAACCACCTACAAAGAGGAAAGCTGTCTTTCCTTCCAACAGGTCTTGATACATTGCCAGTGATTGTTCAACTGCTGCCAACTCTTCAGCAATCACAGCCTCTGTCCGCTGGATTAATTTTTCATCACCAAAGTACTTAGCCATATCCCGCAGGCTTTTAATGGTCTGGTCAACACCTAGAAAATTTACCTTCAACCAGGGAACTCCATATTTTTCCCGAAACATTTCAGCAATATAATTTATAGACCGATGACATTGAACCAGGTTTAAATCTGCCTCATGGGCACTCATTATCGCTTCAGCAGAACCATTACCAGAAAAAGTAGCTATAATCTTATAACCTATTTTTCCCAACACCCTTTCAATTTCAAAGGCATCTCCACCAATATTATATTCCCCCATAAGATTTATTGGATATTCAGCCTCAAGCTCAATCTCCTTTTTACCTACCAGGTGTTCCATTAATTCATTATTGGCAATATGGTGTCCAGCTGACTGACTTACCCCTTTATAGCCCTCACAGCTAAAAGCCATTACTGAGATTCCATATTTCTCCTGGGCTCTGCGGGCCACAGCATGAATATCATCACCAATGAGACCTACTGGACAGGTAGCAGTAATCATTATTGTGCCTGGATTAAATATTTCCATCGCCTCATCAATAGCCTGCTCTAATTTCTTTTCACCGCCAAAAACAATATCTGAATCCTGCATATCTGTGGAAAAAGAAAAGTTTAAAAAGTTCTTTTCATTTTCTCCAACAACAGCCTGGTTTCTCCTCATACCCCAGGTATAATAACAACAACCAATCGGCCCGTGGACAATATGAACCACATCTTTTAGTGGTCCCAGGACCACCCCCTGACAACCTGCAAAACAGCAGCCACGATTGGATATTATACCCGGTATAGTCCTGGTATTAGCCATTATCTTTTGTTTATCCTGACTGGTATCACGAATGACAATATGTTCTTTACGGTTTTTCATTGATTTAGCAGGATAACTGTCAATAACCTCTTCCAGTGTCTCCTCAATCTTTTTTACCTCATTAACCATTAATTCTCACCCCATTTCATTTATACAGCCTCTTTACTGGTTTCTCCAGTTCTTACCCTAATAGTATCTTTAACAGGTATTACAAATATCTTTCCATCACCTGGATGACCTGTTTTATTTACATCAATAATCGTATCTACTACTTTTTGCATATCTTCATCATTTACTACAATCAAGAGCACCCTTTTAGGAATTAATCTATGTCCTTCTGAGATAGATTCACTAATTTCTTTAGATTCTACTTCTTTACCCCCCAGGAGTTTTTCAATCAATTCATAATTTACCTTTTTCTTGCCACGCCCATTGGCCTTAATACAGGTTATCGCATCAAAACCTGCTAAAGAAAGGGCCTTTTTAGTCTTATTAATCATCCCCATCCGGATGACCGCCATTATTTCTTTCACAGTAAAACTCCCCCTTCACTCTAGACATTAAAGCCCTTTACTCCCATCACTAATGGTATAGGCTTCTTCCACATCAGTTATAAATATTTTCCCATCCCCAAAGGTACCTTCTTCACCAGTCCGGGCATTTTTAATAATGATTTTTACTACATCATCTTTGACCTCATCTTCAACAACTATTAGTAATAACTCTTTAGGCAATTCATCATAATGAATATTACCGACCTTGACGCCACGCTGTTTTCCCCTGCCTGCAACATCAATTTTGGTAATAGCTGGAAAACCAGCATCCCCCAGTTCAGCCAGCACCTCTGTAACCTTCTCAGGTCGAATAATCGCTTTAATCATCTTCATCTTACAAATCCCTCCCCTTATATATTACTCTACATCCCTGGAATCCTTAGTCTATTTGTAGAATTCCAAAGTCCATCATTAATTCCTCTAACCTATCCTGGGACATGGGTTTTGGAATAACATGCATTTCATTTTCATCAATACTCTTAGCCAGGGTTCGATACTCATCAGCCTGTTTCTCTTCCGGGTTATAGGCAATAACTGTTTTCTTGTTAATTTCAGCAGTCTGCACTATATTATCCCTAGGAACAAAGTGAATTAGTTGAGAACCCAGTTCACTGGCAAATTCCTCCAGTAGTTCTAATTCATTTTCCACCTTCCTGCTGTTACAGATAATACCGCCAAGCCTCGAACCACCTGTTGTAGCATATTTCTTAATACCTTTACAAATATTATTGGCAGCATATAAAGCCATTAATTCACCACTGGCTACTATATAGATTTCCTGAGCCTTCCCTTCCCTGATCGGCATTGCAAAACCACCACAAACAACATCCCCCAACACATCATAAAAAACATAATCAAGGTCATCAGTATAGGCCCCCAATCTCTCTAACATACTGATAGAAGTAATGATTCCCCTTCCAGCACAACCAACACCTGGTTCAGGTCCACCTGATTCGACACATTTAATTCCTCCATAACCCTCTTTTAAAATCTCTTTTAAATCAATATCATCTCCTTCTTCCCGCAGGGTATCCAGTACAGTCGTCTGATTCATTCCACCTAATAATAATCTAGTAGAGTCAGCTTTAGGGTCACACCCTACTATCATTATCTTCCTCCCCATCTCAGCAAGGGCAGCAGTTGTATTCTGGGTAGTTGTTGATTTCCCAATACCGCCTTTTCCATAAATAGCCACCTGTCTCATGATTCCTTCACTCCTTTTCAACTTGGATTATTTATTCTTGATAAAATGTATGAAAGTAAATAATTTACTTATCACCATTTACCAACACAGTAAATCTCTTTTGTTAATGTTATGTTTATGTTAGTTATAAGAAATTTTTGTGTTATGTTTAAAATAATTATAACATTTAATTCTCTATTTACAATGGATTTTAGGATATCAATACCAGTATACTAACATTTACCTTACATAATACTTTCTGCCTACCCCTGTAAAAATATTAAATTTACCATGAAAAAACCCCTGATATTAATATCAGGGGTTATAAGCTCTAAACACTAGTATAATATTTAAGCCATCCTCATTAGTCCTTCATTATAACTTTTCTTTAATAGCATTAAGATTTTTTACAATAATACTTCCTTTAATTTTTATAACATTTATATCCTGGAGTGATAGTGCATTTTTTAAATTAACAATTGATAATCTCAACTTATCTAATAACTCCTTAAATTTTTTCTCTGTTAATTCAGCAGTTAAGATTTTCTCCTCGTTTTTAAGGGCTTTAAAATTTTTATCTGCTTCCAGATAATTACTATTAGCAACATTTAAAATAATTTGACGAGTATGATATTTTATAGCATAAAGGGAAGCTAACTTCTTATCTTTTAGATCTTTGATAAACTGCGGCATATACAATGTCAATCCATTAGCATCCATTAATGTTTTCAAAAACTTATTCTTATTACTAGCTATAGTTAAGCTGTTTAAAGCATCATCAAAACCATTAATTGATCCTAATGAAACCTTAGCTTTTTTTAATTCCGGTTTTAAATCATCCCATTTAAGGTGAAGTTGATTTATTTTTTCATTAATTTCATGCCAGATAAAAATACTATCATCCGGTACTTTTTGCTTATCTTGTTCATCTGATCTATAAGATTCTTCTTGTTCTAAAAGTTCTAATAATAAGGTGTCATTATTAGTTATTGGTTGAGGTTTAAATTCTTCCTCCTTACCCTCAGCTTTTTCTCCTGAACCCTCTTCTTTATTTTCATCAGCAGGTTTTTCCTGCTGTTTTTTCTGTCCCTTCTCCTTTTCCTTTTTTTCCTTTATTTGCTTTTCATAATATGGAATTAAATCAATTTGGCCCATTATATCAATTAATTCCATTTCTAATTCTTCTACCGCATTAATGGTTTGTTTAGACTCATCGGGTTTTAAATTTGAGTTCTTGGACTGTTTTGCACAAGATGATAGAGTAATTATTAGAAAAATTATAATTAATACAGAAAAAATTTTTGCTTTTTTCATTTTTTAAACACCTCATCAAAAATTCCATCTTTTTATGCCAGACTAAATATTCTTCTATCTAATACTAAACTATTTAAGCATCTTGCATTTGATTGTTCTACTGATCCAACACTCCCGGTGTTATACATTAAGATTGCTAGACAAGGACTCCGTAAAGATATCAGCCAGTATAGTTAAAACTATTTAATTCTATTACTATTATCTACATATATAATAAATATTATTTATAATGTTATTTAATGATATTAAAAATATATCTTATTAACTGGGGTATATTTAGTCTTAATCCTATTTATCCTTAAATATAAGAAATAAAATACTACTACGGTTCTTTGGAATTTAATATACCTTACAGTAAACTAGAACCTCTAATTGATGAAAATAGTCCTATTTAATTATTACTTCTTAGATCAAGAAAACCTGCTGTTTTTTCAGCAGGTTTTCTTGATCTTAATCACAAATCTATTAATCCAACATACTATGATACTGTATTTAAAAGTTAGTAAAGAATAACAATATAAACATTAAATAAGCTTATGAAAGGAGGCTAATATTTATGCTATTAACTAATTTACCTCAAAAAAGCAACGGAAAGATTACTGGGCTTACAGCAAAAGGAAAGCAAAGAAGACGCTTACTTGATCTTGGACTTATTCCTGGAACCACAGTTGTAGCTAAGAGAAAAAGCCCTTCAGGTGATCCTATTGCTTATCTTATTAGAGGGACAGTCCTGGCTTTACGAAAAGAAGAAACCGACTTAGTTAAGGTGTCTTTATAAATTATATTTTAAATTAAGGAGGAAACCTACATGGGTTTAACAGCCGAATCAAGTGGATTCAATGTCCTAAATAAAAGTTTTAATATTGAATCAAAAAATAATAAACCAGTAATTGCCTTAGCAGGAAATCCCAATACTGGGAAAAGCACTGTTTTTAATGGTTTAACTGGTCTAAAACAACATACAGGAAATTGGCCTGGCAAAACTGTAACACAGGCCCAGGGATTATTTATCCATAATAATCAGGAATTTATCTTAGTTGACCTTCCTGGAACCTATTCTCTTCTATCTAATTCCACTGAAGAGATGATTGCTCGTGATTTTATTTGTTTCGCACAACCTAATACTACTATAGTAGTAACTGATGCCAGCAATTTGGAGAGGAACCTTAATCTGGTACTTCAGGTAATGGAACTTACTGATAAAGTAATTCTATGTTTAAATTTAATGGATGAAGCAAAGAGGAAAAATATAAATATAAATATTGAAAAACTTCAAAAAGAATTACGAATTCCTATTATACCTACAATAGCCCGTGATAATAAAGGACTTCATAAGTTAAAAGAAACCACCTATAAAATTTGTAATAACTTAATAAAAGTAAAGCCAACTAAAATAGAGTATTCAGAAAAGGTTGAATCAGCTGTGGCGAAAATAGTACCTATTTTGAAAGCTAATATAGGCCAAATTTCCAATAAAGTTAATCTAAGATGGCTGGCATTACGACTTATTGAAGGAGATAAAACTATTTTACAAGCAATAGAAAAATATTTTTTTAACAACGACTTAAGCATTGATCAAATTCCTGAAGGGGAGGTTCAGACTAATGGAGTTAATTACTAAGCATAGCGATAAAATAACTAAGATTTTCAAACAGGTAGATAATGCCTTCAACGGAGATGAAAAAGAGAAACTTAGAGATCAATTAGTTAAAGACATTTATTTATCTGCTGAAATAATAGCTAATAAGAGTGTATCTGTTGGCAAAAGGAAAGCAGAATGGAGCGAGAAAGTAGATGATATTTTAACATCTAAATTACTTGGTTTCCCAATTATGCTACTTATGTTAGGTGGAGTATTCTGGCTAACTATTGCTGGGGCTAATGTCCCATCTGCTATGTTGGCTAAAGCTCTCTTCTGGTTTGAAGCACGTATTACAGATTTTTTTGTATGGGCTCATGCTCCTAAATGGATACATGGAATCCTGGTTCTAGGAGTTTACCGAACTATGGCCTGGGTTGTTTCAGTTATGCTGCCGCCAATGGCGATTTTCTTCCCTCTCTTCACTTTAATGGAAGATTTGGGATACTTACCAAGGATTGCCTTTAATTTAGATAATTTTTTTAAAAAATCAGGTGCCCATGGAAAACAGTCACTAACTATGAGTATGGGATTTGGTTGTAATGCTGCTGGTGTCATAGCTGCACGTATAATTGATTCACCACGTGAAAAGTTAATAGCTATTATAACCAATAACTTTGTCCCCTGTAATGGACGATTCCCTACATTAATTATTTTAGCTAGTATTTTTATGGGGACAGTAGTTAACAAAACCTATGGTTCCTTTATAGCTGCAGCAATAGTAGTTGGCTTAGTTTTAGTAGGTATTTCAATAACACTATTGGTCTCCTGGGGATTGTCCAAAACAGTCTTAAAGGGAGTTCCATCGACTTTTACACTGGAACTACCACCATATAGAAAACCACAATTAGGCCAAATTTTAGTGCGCTCATTTATAGATAGAACTTTATTTGTACTGGGGCGTGCTGTCATGGTAGCCGCTCCTGCTGGTGTGGTAGTCTGGGTCTTTGCTAATGTGGGGATTAACGGTATAAATTTAATCAATTATGTATCTAATTTCCTTAATCCATTTGCCGTACTCATAGGGCTTGATGGAGTAATTTTACTAGCTTTTATCCTTGGTTTACCAGCAAATGAAATAGTCATACCAATTTTAGTAATGAGTTATTTATCTGCCGGTGCTATGTTGGAACCAGATAATACCAATGCCTTACATGATATACTTGTTAACAATGGCTGGACTTGGGTAACAGCTTTATCAACAATGTTATTTTCTTTATTACATTTCCCTTGTGGAACTACCCTACTTACAATTCGCAAAGAAACTGGAAGTACTAAATGGGCAGTTTTTACTTTTATACTAACAACCGTTATTGCAATTATTGTTAATTTGCTAGTAGTACAGTTAATAAATTTATTTCTATAAATCTCTTAGGTATCATCTGAGTTATACTAGGATTTCCTAAATTCTTCTTGAAATTTAATTAGCTTATTTTGAATATTAGGATTTTTATCAAAAAAATTAACAACCATAGTCATGGCATTAACCGTTTCTTTAGACAAATAATGTTCCATGGCTTCTGCTTCTACCTCTTTATCAACTTTGCTTCCTATTGTTTCTAAAAACTTTTGTAACATTTGATTTCGGTCAACAAGGAATTCCCCCAGTTCAGACCCCTTATCTGTTAAAGCAATATTTTTATAAGGTATATAATCAAGATACCCTTTTTCTGAAAGAACTTTTACTGCCTTATTGACAGAAGGAAGTGAAACATCAAGTTTATTAGCTACATCAGTAATCCTAATAAATCCTAATTCTCGAGAAAAACGATATATTTCTTCTAAATAATCTTCAAGACTGGGGGTAAGCATTTATTATTCACTCATCCTTTATTTATTTTCCTGAACTAATAAACTTAGTTAATTGTGAAGATATTATATTTTATTTATATGATCTATAAAATCTATTTATGAATTATTTACATTAAAATGTTATATATACTATAGAACCAATAGCAACATAATTATTAATAAAATACTAAAAATACTACTTGGAAGTTTTTAACTCCCAAGTAGTATTTTAACTCATTTCAAAGTATAAGTACCAAATTCTATTATTATTAAAGCCTTAAATAAGATCTAATAACTTCTTTAAATAATTCACTATTTGTATAATTGAATTATTAGCCAGACAATTTAAAGAGGACGCAGAGTGCAACCTTAATGTTCTTGTAATACTTTTTAAAGTAATTCTTTCATTTTACATGAATAATTATATTTTAGTTTTGAAACGATCATAACGAAAAGGATTTATATCAAGAGTGGTCTCCTGGTCCCTTGCCATTTCACTTAACAATAATCCTACTGCTGGTGATATACCAAATCCATGACCAGAAAAAGCACAGGCGGCAATAAGCCCAGGGGCCTCTTCAACATGGCTAATCACCGGTATGTGGTCAACACAGTCATCAATATAACCGGCCCAGGTGCGGATAATCTTTAGATTTTTAAGACCAGGGAAATATTTCATTATACCTCTACAAATACAGGGCGCTGTTTTACTAAGGGTAGGTCGCTTATCATCTAGATGGGCATATGCATCCAGACCTGAAGTGCCGCCAAAGACAAAAGAACCATGTTTACTCTGGCTTTATTACCAGGTGCAAACATACCCTGACGGAGACTCTCTGGTTTTTTAGAATATTATTAATAGGGGCAATTATTGCTAACATTTTTACCTTCCACTGGCTCGGTTTATTCAACTCAACACTGGCCTTAGTAGTTACTTATATCCCCAACTTTTTATCAAAAAGAAAGATTCTATATACCCCCTCAGATATCTAGGTGATTATTATTGCTTTTGTCTTCGCCTCACTGTATTTAGGTGAGCTCCGGGATTTCTATTACCGTTTCTGGTGGTGGGATACAATGCTGCATACCTTCTCCGGTATCATTCTTGGTTTTGTCGGCTTTATCTTAATTTATTTTTTAAACCGAGACGAGAATATTGATATCTTACTAAATCCTTTATTTATAGCAATCTTTTCTTTTACTTTTGCAGTAAGTATTGGTGTAGTCTGGGAGATATTTGAGTTTTCTATGGATAGTCTATTTGGCTTCAATATGCAAAAATCAGGCCTGGTAGATACTATGTGGGACTTGATAGCTGATTGTATCGGAGGGAGTATCGCCGCCTACTGTGGTTATAATTATCTAAAAAAAGGGCTACCCTCCTATTTTGAGAAAGCAGCCCGAAAAATACTTAAGAATAATAGTCAATTTTTTGATTAATTTTAACCCTCACAATCCTTTAAATACCTCAAGAGGTTTTCAAGACGGTTTTTTATACAATCCGCCTTTTTCTTTCCAGGTATTTAGCGTACTTTGACATAGAATAACAAATCATAAAATATATTATTGCTACAAAAGTAAAAATTTCAAAAGACTTAAATTCACGGTTATTAATAATAGTAGCTCTCCTGGTCAATTCCATTACCCCAATAATATATGCCAGGGAGGTATCTTTAAATAAAGATATAAATTGAGATACTAGGGGAGGAATCATTTTAGTGGTAGCCTGGGGTAATATGATAAATCGCATTGTCTGCCAGTAAGATAAACCAGAAGATAAAGCAGCTTCTATCTGGCCAACAGGTATTGATTGTATTCCAGCTCTAACTATTTCAGCAATATAAGCAGATGTAAAAATACTAAAAGCTGCTACCGCACTGGTAAATGGTTGAATAGGTTTACTCAGCAGTATTGGCAGTAGAAAAAATATCCAGAAAACAACCATTATTAAAGGCGTACCCCGAACAATTTCAATATAAACAGAGGCAAGTGTACTGATAATGGGGTTTTTAGCTAATTTAACAATACCCAGTAAAGTGCCTAAAATAAAACTTAAAATAATGGATATTATAGCTAACTCAAGGGTTACTAAAAAACCCTTTGCTAAATATGGAATATTATTAATAATTACCTGAATTGACATAATAACAACTCCTTAATACACATTTATATCTTTTTGTTTTATGTACTTATTGATATCCTACTTCGATTAATCCATTTCTCAAATCTATTCATCAGTAAAGAAACTAATAATGTTAGAACAATATATATCAAAGTTGCTGCAGTAAATGCTTCAAAACCACGAAAGGTAAGTGCTTCAATAGCCTGAGCCTGATATGTAAGCTCGGCTACTGCAACCGTCATAGCCAGTGAAGAATTCTTTATTAAATTTAAATACTGATTACAAAGAGGAGGTATAATAACCTGGATAGCTTGTGGTATAATAATAAAGATAAGACATTGAAACCTTGTTAAGCCACTGGATTGTCCGGCTTCCCACTGCCCATCATCTATCGATTGGATCCCTGCCCTAATTACTTCTGCAATAAAGGTACTGGTATAAATGGTAAGACCAATTACAGCACTAATAAATTCATAATTATGACTCCAGAACCATCCCCGTATAAATTCAGGAAGTGCCATAGGTAAAGCAAAATACCAGAAAAAAAGTTGAATAATCAAAGGGGTATTAAGAAAAAATTCTACATAAACCGAGGATACCATTCTAAGTAATTTATTTTTTGCAGTACGCATAGTACCAAATATAAAACCAATAATTGTGCTAAGAGCAATAGATATTATTGATAATTTAATTGTAATAAGCAGACCTTTTAAGAGCAATTCTCTATAATCCCAGAGAACTAACCAGTTAAAATCATAGTCCATTTACTTCCCTCCAATCTATAAAAGGAGAACGGGGTTACCCCGTTCTCAATGCTATGAATACATATTTTGCTTACTAAGTTATCACTACGGCCATACTTCTACTTTGCCGCTTAATGGCAACGGATATTTTGTATTAGGGCCAAACCATTTAGCATATGTTAATTCATAATCCCCTGATTCCCACATTTTCATAATTGAAAAATTAACAGCATCACGGAAATCAGAGTCATTTTCACAAACCCCTATTCCATAAGGTTCATCAGAGATATTTGGACCAACTATTTCAAAACCAGGGTTTTGGCCGGCAAAACCAGCTAAAATACTGGCATCAGTTGTCATTGCATCAGCCCGACCTTGTTTTACAGCCATAAAAGCCTGTGGGTATTCTTGAAAAGTAAGGACTTCGGCTGCTGGTTGAGCATTTTTTATATTTATTTCACTGGTCGAACCTTGAACTGTAGCAATGGTTTTACCAGCCAGATCATCAGTGCCTTTTATATTACTATTACTTTTAACCAATAACTTCTGTCCAGTAAAAAAATAAGTAATACTATAATCTATTGCTTCTTCACGGGTTTTATTATGAGTCATAGTAGCAACTAATAAATCAACTGTACCCTCCTGCAGCATAGGAATACGAGTTTTTGAAGTAACCTGTTTAAGTTCAAGTTCAACACCTAATTCATCAGCAATATATTTTGCAACATCAATATCAAAACCAACCACTTGACCACTTTCATCTACAAAACCAAATGGTGGCGAGTCAAACTTTACACCAGCTACCAGTACACCTTCAGATTGAACTTTTTCCAGTGTAGAGTCAGCAAATGCAGTCATACTTAATACGAAAATTATCAACAAAGTCAAAACAGATAAGAATGTTTTTTTAAACACCATGTTCCTCACTCCTTAATTATTTATTTTTGTTTGTAATCTTGTATTTACAAAATTTGTTGTAAAAAAGACTGTGTTCTTTCTTCTTTAGGGTTATTGAAAAAATGTTCAGGGGTACCAATTTCTACAATAGCACCTTGATCCATAAAAATAACCCTGTCGGCTACTTCCCGGGCAAACCCCATTTCATGTGTCACTACCACCATGGTCATTCCCTCATAAGCCAGCTTTTTCATAACATCCAGTACTTCTTTAATCATTTCTGGATCAAGTGCTGATGTTGGTTCATCAAAGAGCATAATTTTGGGATACATAGCCAGTCCCCTGGCAATAGCAACTCTCTGCTTCTGACCTCCAGATAATTGCGAAGGATAAGAATAGGCTTTATCTGAAATTCCCACTTTCTCTAACAGTTCAAAGGCTTCCTGTTGAGCTATCTTTTTCTTTGTTTTGCGTACTTTTCTGGGTGCCAGTGTAATATTTTCTATGACAGTCATATGGGGATAAAGGTGGAAATGTTGAAAGACCATCCCTATTTCTGCCCTGACCTCAGTAATATTAATTTTCTTATCACTAATATTAAATCCATCAACAATCAAATTCCCTCTCTGTATAGCTTCAAGTCTATTTATACATCTTAACATAGTGCTTTTGCCCGACCCACTAGGCCCAATAATTACAACCACTTCCCCAGGGTAGACATCAGTTGAAATCCCTTTTAATACATGTAGACTCCCAAACCATTTATTAACATCTTTAAAAGTAATAATTGGTTTCCGCTTACAGTCTATTACATTTAAGTTAGCTTTAGAATTCATAATAACAAACCCCTTATACTATTTTTTATGTAAACTACATGTTATATATTAATAATTTTACTATAGAAAAAGCTGTAAGTCAAGGTAAATAATATTAAAATAACATAAACATAACATAAATACCTGTATAATTTTATTTGTATTTTTGTCCAGTTAAACTTTTTTATATCACTTTTATTTTGTTTTCCTTAATCAAAAATAATTAAACAAAAATATTAGTTGAGAATAGTATAAGATATAATTTAAAAAGGTGGTGTTGTTTTGCAAAACTATAAAACGGCTATATTAAAACAGGCAGCTGCCACTTATCCTCAGTTAGCAAGAGTCAGCAATCAACCACTAGAAAACAGAATAAATAGATTAATCAAAAGAACTGTTGATAAAACATTACCTACTGGTAGGTATCAAGATATGAACATAATCACAGCTGCCAGCAAATATGAAACAACCGTTAATTACAATGATATATTGAGTCTCCGCTTTGAAAACTACTATTATCCAGAGATGATGGCCAGTGGTATAACCGTTGTTCAGGCCTTAACAGTTAATTTAATTACAGGTAAAAAATATAAGTTGAGAGACCTTTTTAGAGAGGGAAGTAATTATAAGGCTTATCTAGACAATATAATTGAACAAGAAATAATAGAGAGAGGTATTCCACTAATTAATGAATTCCCCGGCATAACTGGTGATGAGGTTTTTTATCTCAAGAAAGATACACTGGTTATAGTATATCAGGAATATGAGTTAACTCCCGGCTACTACGGCACTTTGGAATTTAATATACCTTACAGTAAACTAGAACCTCTAATTAATGAAAATAGTCCTATCGCCAGACTAATGTGATTATTACTTCTAGATCAAAAAAACCTGCTGTTTCTTTAGCAGGTTTTTTCCAATGTATTTTTTTAATCAAACATCATATAAACAATTACAGGCAAAATACAGGTGATAACCTTATCAACATATAAAAATGGTAGACCATCAGGGACTCGAACCCTGAACCCCCTGATTAAGAGTCAGGTGCTCTAGCCGATTGAGCTAATGGTCTACGGTGTCATAGCTTATTATCAGATTTTAATATAGCTTATTATCAGATTTTAATGGGGTGGGTGATGGGGCTTGAACCCACGGCCTCAGGAGCCACAATCCTGCGCTCTAGCCAACTGAGCTACACCCACCATATACATGGTTCCCTACTGGAGACTTAAATAATTATAACTAATCTACTCCCACTTGTCAATACTATATAACAACTTTTATAAATAATTGGCGCGCCTGAGAGGATTCGAACCTCTGGCCTACGGATTAGAAGTCCGTTGCTCTATCCAGCTGAGCTACAGGCGCTTATCACCACTTACAACATTTAATAGTATACATGAAAAGAAGCTAATAGTCAAATACTTTTTTAGCAAAATCAATAAGAAATTTTGGGTTTCTTTTAAAAACACAGATGTAGTAGGAGTCTCATATAATAATGCAAAGTAATAATGCAATCTTATATCCAATTACTAAAACTATTTATATCATAATAGTGCTTAATGGAGGTGAGATGATGGGTGATGAAAGTCTATTAGATATAGTCTGGGCCTTTTTCTATGGATATGTTAAAAAAATATTAAACTCACTGGTGAATAATCTCTGGGATGAACTCTGGGTAGAAATAATAAAAGGAGTTAATCTGGCAGAACAGAAGTGGAAGGAATCTGGCCAGGGTGAAGCCAAAAAAAAATGGGTAATGGAACAGGTTATGACTTTTATTAATGAACAAACAGAATTAAACTGGCTGCAAAAAAAACTGGTTTATATTTTTGTTGATAAAACAATTGATGCCCTGATTGATACATTTAATGAAGAACTAGGTAAAGACTGGGGAAACAAAGTAGCAGAATGGAAAGAAATGCTGGAAGGTAAGATACCTTTTATTGATTGATGAATTGATATTTATACAATAATAAAAACCCCTGAATATAATTATCAGGGGTGATACATACTAGCAAGACAGGTCAAGTTTAACTTACTTTATCTTTCAAATTAGATATATCTATTGTGTTTTCCGCGGAGACTTTTCTTACCGTATCTATTTTACTTTCTAAACTATATAATTTATTTTCTATTATATCGAAACGCTTATGATATTTTTGAAGCTCATTAAAAATGTTCTGAACGTCATTATCATATTTCTGAAATTGTTTCTTTTGATTTTCTTCAATTCTATATACACCACTTAGAAGTTCATCCATCTTTTTATTTAAATCTTTATCTGCCATAATCCTTGTCCCCCCTCTTTTTTATCTTTAAAATTATTATACCATACTAAATTTTATCAGTAAAATTATAATTTCATTATTTTTCCAGGATATTTGAATATTTATTCTCCAATATTTCCTTTATGCCATTTAAGGCCTCTGCCCGATGGCTGATCTTATTTTTCTCCTCTAAAGGGAGTTCAGCCATAGTTTTATTATAAACAGGGAGCCAGAAATAGGGATCATAACCAAAACCATTATTCCCCCTGGGGTGTTCAGTAATTATCCCTTCACAGCTGCCCTCTACTGTATATTCTTTACCACTCAGGGGGTCAACCAGGGCAATTACTGCCCGGTAACGTGCTGTTCTCTCTTCAAATCGAACACCTTTTAATTCTTCAAGCAATTTTCTGTTATTCTCATCATCAGTTGCTGTCAAACCAGCATAACGTGCCGAATAAACACCTGGTCTCCCTTTTAGATGATCAACCTCTATACCGGAATCATCAGCCATTGTTAAAAGCCCGGTCTGTATTGAGCGTTCTCTGGCCTTTTTCAGGGCATTATCTTTAAAAGTTTTACCATCTTCTTCAACTTCAGGAAGGTCAGGATATTCCCCCATATCGACTATTTCCAGCCCTAATCCAGCCAGCAATTTATTGATTTCATATATTTTATTTCTATTACCACTGGCAATTAATAGCTTCCTGCTCATTTTTATTCCTCCAGACTCTCCCTCTGAGCCAGTACTAGTTCTTTAATTCCCTTTTCTGCCAGATCCATCAATACAGTCATCTCTGAACGCGTAAAAGGGTTTTGCTCTGCTGTCCCCTGTATCTCTATTATCTTTCCTTCTCCTGTCATAACCACATTCATATCAACCTGGGCCTGTGAATCTTCTTCATAACAGAGGTCCAATAGCAATTCACCATCTACTATACCCACACTTGTTGCCGCCAGATAGGAATTAAGTGGTGATTCTTCTAATTCCCCCTTATCAATAAGGTAGTTGACAGCATCTACTAAAGCTACATAAGCCCCGGTAATTGAAGCTGTTCTAGTTCCACCATCAGCCTGAATAACATCACAGTCAATCCAGATAGTCCTTTCCCCCATTTTATCAAGGTCAATTATTGAGCGGAGGGAACGCCCTATCAACCTCTGAATCTCTTTGGTTCGTCCGCTTATCTTGCCCCGGGCAGCCTCCCTGACAGTTCTATTGTGAGTAGACCTGGGTAGCAGCGAATACTCAGCTGTTAGCCAGCCTTTATTCTGTCCCCTTAAAAAGTAAGGAACACTATTTTCTATGGAAACATTACAGATAACCTGGGTAGCACCTGTTTTGATAAGTACTGAACCTTCAGCATATTTAGTGAAATTCCTTGTAATTGACAGTGCCCTCAGCTGATCATTTGACCTACCATCATTTCGTTTATTATCCATCTTATCCATCCGCCTTTCAGATTAATATTATTAAAACCCTCTATAATTATCATTATATCTAAAAAACCCCTAAGTAAACAACTTATTTTAAGCTATACCCTTTTCAAATACTTCTTTATAATATCCAAAGCAATCTCAACAGTTGCTCAGACCAGACCAATTAACTTAATCCCCCGGCAGCACTACTACTGGCAAGTTTATATTTCGCATTCTGCCAGTTTTTATTCCACCCAGGGCCTTTTCAACCCCTCCCTGTTCACTAAAAAAGCCCAGAATACTACACCCAGGCTGTAATTAAAAAATAACTTATCCTATTTTTTTACAATACTTTCATTCATCTCTAATGGTTCCAGCAAATACATATGTCCAGCCAATGTCTCTATCTTTTCTCCCTCAATTAGTATTTGAACAGCATCAATTTCTTCAAACTGAACCATTGTATTAACAATCGAATAAACGGTTAGGGATTCCCCTGTACTCCCCCCCCAGTGATTATCAAGAAGGGCATTATTAAAATCAAGATATATTATATTATCCCTAAGGCTTAATTTTAATAGTTCTACACCCTCTGGTATAGTTGGACTTAAAGAGCTGGTTTCAGGGCCTTTAAGTAGTTCCTCAACTGTATTCCTGTAAAGCCCATCCTGCTTGACTGTTCTTCTTTCCTGGTCAAGGTACATTGCATCCCGGGTAGCATAATAGACAATAACTTCTCTACTGTCATCACCACTGAAATCCTGCTCCCCTATTATATTGTAAACTATAATAAATCCAATAATAAGAATAAGCAAATAAATTAATAGACTTCTCCTACTCATCTACCCCTTCATCTCCCTGTCTAACATTGTCAAGATAAGATTTAATCCCTTTACTTATTGCCCTGGCAGCTTTTTCTAGAAAGAAATCGCTGGATAATAATGACTCTTCATGTGGATTAGAAATAAACGCTACTTCTACAAGTGCTGAAGGCATCTCAGTATATTTTATTACATAGAAATTATCCTTCAGGATACCTCTATTCTTTCGTTTTAAGGAATTAGATAATTCCCTCTGCAGCACCCTAGCCAACAGCTTATTTTCAGCCGGCTTATCTGGCGCAAGATATGTCTCTGTTCCATCTGCATATCTAGAATTAGAGGCATTAGCATGAATACTGACAAATAATCGGGCCTTTATTTCATTAGCTATATCTACCCTTTCTTTTAATGAAATAAAATTATCCTGCTCTCTGGTCAGCACAATATCATAACCTTCAGATTCCAAAAGGCTCTGTACTTTAAGTGCAATAGAAAGGGTAACATCTTTCTCCTTAAGTCCTGAAGGACCTATAGCACCAGGGTCAAAACCACCATGACCAGCATCGATCACAATAACATTTTTTCCAGTAACAGGTTCAGCGGCCCCCTTTATCAGAGTAATATTAATACTACTATCAGGGTTCATTGATATTACCTTATGCCCGTGATAATCAGTTAAATCAAAAGTCACCCTGCTCACCTGAGGTTCAGAACTAAATTGACCTATCCTGATACCTTCAATTAAACCCAGTGGCTCTGGCAGCTCTTCCTGAGAAATCCCCCCTATCCCCTGAATATCCACTACAAGCCGGTCAGGATAAGAAAGTCTTTTAACCTCATAGTTTGCCTGTCTAAGAAAATCAAAAGAAATATCAGTCTTAGTAGTTGAATCTGTTAAAACAAGTTTATTAAAGCCGTTCTCAAACTTAATTATATGTTTAAATTTACCGTTTGATAACTGCTTTTGTTCCAATTTATAGGCAGACTCCCTTGTCATATCTGCAACTATCCTTACTGTCTCCTCATTAAATTTGGCTGTCCTGACAGCAGTAATAAGTTCCCCCTTTACATCTATCTTATCAGGAAAATTATCTCCTCTAACTGTATTTATAAGGTTAATTACTAGTCTATCCGGTTTCTCAAGAAAAAATAAGTCAGGATTAGTAGATTGGTCTGTTATAAAACTAAGTATACTGTTTTCAAATTTAAGGTCCCTTACTTCAGAAAGGTCAGCTGGTTTCAAAATCATAGTATTAGAGCTATTATCCTGAACTAACTCCATCTGTTTATCCTCTACTAAATCAAGCACCACCCGCAAAGTAACAGGGTCATACTTAAACTGACTTACCCTAACATCTTCAATCCAGTCATTTTTCTCTATATTAAGGTCAAAATTATTAAGCATTAAACCCGGTATATCCAGAACCATCCTCTTTGGATTTTGCAGTAGAAGAATCTCTGGTCTGCGCATATCGCCATTGGCAGTAATCTTTAATCTATTGTTTTTCCAGTCTATAGCAGTAATAGAAGGCAAAAAATTAATCAATAGCTTATTACCATCTTCGTCTATTCCCATGTCTCTCTGAAAAGGAATAGGGTATTTGCTGATAATCGATAACCTTAAACGAGCCCTGTTAGCAACCTTTTCTATCTTTAAATAGAAATTTTTATTTGAAAGATCATCCTTAAAGTCTGGTGACAGGGCTGTCTGGTCTAACTCAAGAACAATTTTTTTGGGGTCATCTGTCTTATTGATTCTATAGGGGCTTATTTTATCCAGCTCCAGTAATAACTGTTGACCAGACTTCTGCCAACTGATCCCCTTCACATAAGAACTTGGTTTATTAATATAGATATCTTTGCCGTTCTCCTGATAGAGGTAACCCAAATGTTCAATCACCTCTTTAAGGGGAAGATAACTACTTCCCTTAAGCATTGTCGGTTGATGCTCTGTTTTATATGTTTTATCATTAACCTGTATGTATGGATTATCAGCCATCATTTTAAGTTTAGTATCATCTTTTTTTAAATGAATTGTCTTAATCGCCTTAAACCAATTAATTTCGGCCCCCAAAATATCTGCCAGTGAACGGGCTTTTACCATCAAACAACCATCTATCAATTTAGTTTCAAATTTATCGAAGTAATCCTGTCCATTTATATAAATATGCATATCCCCTGCCTGTAATGTCCCAGCAGCAGCAATTAAAATTGCTATCAATAAAAAAGCCGTTAAAAGGGCTATATTTTTAGGCATTATTTGTCATCCCCCATCATTCAACAATATAATATAATATTTCTTTGAATCTTTAATATTTCCTGCTTTATTTTATAATTAATCAGCTAATAATTGAATATAATAAAATATACTCTTACTAAAACCTGGTCTGGAGGATTAAAATGACAGATGACAAAAAAATCTCAGTAATATCACTTGGCGGACGTGGTGAAGTCGGCAAAAATATGATTGTAGTTGAAAATGAAGAGGACATGATAGTATTGGATACCGGTACTCTATTTCCAGATGATGAAAAATATGGTGTTGATCTAATTATTCCTGATATATCATATCTGGAGAAAAACCAAAAGAAACTGCGTGGTATTATTTTTTCCCACGGACATGAAGACCATATTGGTGCCATACCCTACTTATTAGAAAAAATAACCCCCCCTTTATATGGTACAGATTTAACAATAGGTCTAATAAAAGACCGCCTGGAGAATAATGGTTTAATCGACAAAGCCAATCTCAATACTATCGGTTCCAATATAATTAATAAAGACCTGGAACTGGGTTCTTTTAAGATTGAGTTTTGTCATGTTAATCATAGCATACCAGCAAGTGTAGCCATGGGGATCCATACTCCAGCAGGATTAATCATTTATACAGGGGATTATAAATTTGATCAAACACCAATTAATAATCCCCAGACAGATTATGATAAACTGGCTAACTGGGGCAGGCAGGGAGTACTAGCCCTTTTAGGAGACAGTACAAATGCAGAACATGAAGGCCATACCCTCTCTGAACGGGTAGTAGCCCGTAGTCTGGAAGAAAGCTTTAGTCTGGTAGAGTCCAGAATAATAATAGCCACCTTTTCTAGTAATATCGACCGGATCCAGCAGATATTAAAGGCAGCTAAAAAAAACAACAGAAAAATAGCTATTAGTGGTAGGAGTATGGCCAATACAATAGAAATAGCCAGTAAACTTGCTTACTTAGATATCCCTGAGGGTATGATTATAAGTATTAATGAGGCCAACAAAATGAAACCTGAAGAAATAGTTTTGCTTATGACAGGTAGTCAGGGGGAATATAGAGCAGCCTTAAGTAGATTAGCCCGTAATGAACACAGAGAGATTTCTATTATACCTGGTGATACTGTATACCTATCATCCAGCCCAATACCTGGTAATGAAAAGGCAATTGGTGAAACTATCAATATGTTATACAGTAAGGGGGCCAAGGTAATCTACAATGGGATGATTGACCTACACGCTTCCGGTCATGCCTGTCAGGAAGAGATCAAATTAATGATTAACCTGACAAAACCAAAGTACTTAATTCCAGTTCACGGTGAATTTCGACATTTATATCACCATGCCCAACTGGCAAGACAGGTGGGCATACCAGTAGGAAATATCATCATTGCCCTCAACGGTGACAGGGTAGAGATAAGCCCTGATAAGGCAGCAGTCACCGAAAAAGTAGCTGTTGGTGAATTATATATTGAGGGTTATCAAATTAGTAAAACAGATGAGCTTGTTCTCACTGAACGAAGGAAATTATCTGAAAATGGTTTTATAAATATTATCCTAGCTGTTGATCAAAAACTCAATTTATACAGCAGACCCCTTTTAATTTCCAGGGGATTTATCTATAAAAATGAATTACAGGCTGTCCTTAATGATGCCGAAGAAGTAGTAGTTAAAGCCCTGCAGACCCTAAAATCAGTTAAAAATAAAAGCAGTGATCCCTCACTACTAAAAAATAGAATTAATAGTATCCTGGGTAAATACTTTTACGAAAAAACAAATAGAAGCCCCTTAATAATAACAGAATTATTAATCATAAAAAACACTGATAATTAAATATAGAGATCAAGCAAGAGCCCTCTAATTTCATCAACCTGCCGCAAAACCTCCAGGGCATCTGCCTGTTCCTCGATAAAGAGATTATGGAGGGTTTCCAGATTTTTATCTATCTTTTCAATTATTGTATAGGTCTTCATATTACCCCTGCCGTCCCAACTATAAGACTGTTTAGCCTGAGCAAACTCCTTTTGTATTATCTTAAGAAAGACTTTAACCCGTTTTTTATATTCTGCCAGGTCTTTCTTATCAAGTGATTTCTTTAGTTTCTTCCCCTGCTCATCTATAATACCAAGGAGTTTGTCAAGCCTCTCTTTAATCTCCTGTTCATTTATCTCGGTCAATTTTTCCTTAAAATCGCTTTTCTCAGCTCCACCCGGGCTCTTTTTATTAACACGCTTATTCTCATCACGATTTTTTAATGGAGAAAGCAAATTTTTATCTATCCGCATCACAAACCCTCCTCTCAAATTACTCACTATACTATATATTCGCTAAAATAATAAGATTACCTTCACAATACCCCATAATAAGAAATATATAGATAATATTAGTATATAGTAAAAAAATAACCCCTGTCAATCAACTCAAAGAACTAAATTTGTCTGATAAACAAAGTAGTATCAGATAAATATATTGGTCGGTCTTCAAAGTTATCCACAATTTCTAAATCACAGTTTCCTGGTTTACTAACAAGAAACTAATAAAACACCCGGCTACTTACCTGCCGGGTGTTTATAGATTATTCATCACCAGTATTGTCACTGCTTTTTCCTTCCAGGATATTCAAGCGCTTATTAATCGCTTCCAGTTCAGCTGTTAAATCCTCAGCCATAGCCTTTAACATTTGGTACTCTTCCTGATGGAGTACTTTACTTTGTTCATCATATGCTGGGTAATGATACCTTCGGCCATACCCTGGTCCATAGCCAGCTCCATAACCGCGTCCACGTCCGACACCAACACCAAATCCCCGCCTGGGTACCGGGCACCAGCTGCCAACACAATTGCCCATTCCCCTTCCTGTTAAAGGTCCATATCCTTGAGGTCCAGTTCGATCTCCTGCAGGCATGTAAATCATCTCCTTTCTGCTTAGTTATTTAATACAATTATATTATACACTTATTTTGGGCATATGTCAATAACCATTAAAAATTATACCCTGATAGACAAATATATCCCAATAAAAACCCCAATCAGTATTCCACTTATAGCCATATACCCTTCATTTTTTTCATGGGCCGATGGTATTAATTCATCAAAGGTAATAAATAACATAGCACCAGCTGCAAAACCCAGAGAGAAAGATAGAAAAAAATCAGAGATCTTGCCAAAATATGCTCCAATAAAAGCCCCTAATCCCATAGGAATACCCGATACTATTGTGGCCAGAACAATATATAGATTCCTGACACCCGCCAGGCTTAAACTGGTAGCCATAGCCATTCCCTCAGGAAAATTCTGCACACCAATTATAACCGCCAGTCCTAATCCAAGGGATCTATCTGCACTATAACCTGCTCCAATGGCCAGACCCTCTGGTATATTATGTATGGCAATACCTACTGCCAGAAGAATACCAGCCTTTAAATTAATATTATATTTTTTATTCATAAAATGTTGATGAGGGAAAAAAATATCAAGGCCAGCAATCAAAATTGCCCCCAATAACATACCTGCCAGGGTGCTAAAAACAGAGGCAAGTTCTAATGCTTCAGGAATTAAATCTAAAAAAACAACCACTGTCATAATACCCCCGGATATACCCAGTACAAAGGTTAAAAGATTTTCCTTCATCTCTTTTACAAGAAAAACAAGGATACTACCTCCAAAGGTACCAAATACCCCTGTAAATAAACCTATTAATGACACATACCACAAATAATCCACAATAACCATCCTTTTGATTACATCATTTATTACTTTGATCTTACTGCCTAATATTAATATATATTTTACTAATTAAAATAATTACTCTCCTGGGTATATTTCAGGTAAACAAATAAATTATAACCCAAATAATTAATATAGAGAACCAGCTATAAAATACCGGTCCTCTATATCTCTGGTATTATAATATTTTTTCCAAAAAAGCCTCAATCCGTTCATGTTCAGGTAGATTAAATATCTTATCAGGAGCAGCATCAGCAATTATCTTCCCTTCATCCATAAAAATAACCCTATCTGAAACACTCCTGGCAAAACCCATCTCATGAGTAACTACCAGCATTGTTATTTTATCACTTGCCAGCTCTTTAATGACAGCCAGAACCTCACCGACCAGTTCCGGATCCAGAGAGGATGTCGGCTCATCAAATAACATTATATCCGGTTGCATAGCAAGGGCCCTGGCAATGGCCACTCTTTGTTGTTGGCCACCTGATAACATAGCTGGATAAACATCCCGCTTATCAAGCAGTCCAACCCTATCCAGCATTTGTTCACCCAGGTCAATCGCTTTGCTTTTTTCCAATTTATTAACTACCAGTGGGGCCTCTATTACATTACCAAGTGCTGTCTTATGGGGAAAGAGATTAAAACCCTGAAAAACCATCCCCATTTTTTGCGGTCCATCCTGAAAGGTGTTAACCCTATTACCCTCAACAAAAATTTCGCCAGCCTCCAGTTTTTCCAGTCCTATTAAACAACGCAGCAAGGTGCTTTTTCCTGAACCAGAAGGACCAATAATAGAAACCACTTCACCTTGATGAACAGTTAGGTCTACTCCCTTTAAGACCCTTAACTCCCCAAAATTCTTTTTTATATTATTAAGCTCTATCATCTTCATGATCTATCACTACTCATATCTGGAATATTTTTTTTCAAGTCTAGTAAACACATTAACAACACCAGAACTAAAAATTAAATACAAAATAGCTGCAATAACAAAAGGTGAAATAGTAAAATCCCTGGTTACAATCTGTTTAGCAGAGCGCAGAGTATCACCCAATCCAATAGCAGCAACAAGGGCACTATCTTTTATTAAATTAATAGCTTCATTACTAGTTGGAGGCAGTATCCTCTTAATAGTCTGTGGTATTATTATACGAAACATAGTCTGATAATACTTTAAACCTAAGACCCTGGCAGCCTCATACTGTCCCTTACCAATAGATTCAATACCAGCCCTGAAAATTTCGGTCAAGTAAGCACCATAATTCAAAATAAATGTAAGAGCCGCAGCAGTAAATGGCTGTAAGGATATCCCCAGGGCTGGTAGTCCATAATATGCAAAAAACAATTGTAATAACAAAGGCGTACCCCGAAAAACCCAGGTATATAAAGCAAGTACTTTTTTAATATATTTATATTCACTTATCTTTCCCATGGCGGCTAGAATACCGACTATTGGAGAAAAAATAGCTGTAATTATATAGAGCTTTAGTGTTACAATACTGCCTTTAAGTATAAATTCTAATACATTTAAATAATAATCCACCTGGAATTAATCCCCCTATTTCTTCAAGATATCTTCCCCAAACCATTTATTAGAAATCTCTGCTGCAGTACCATCTTCTTTCATTTCATCCAGAATAACATCAATTTCCTCTTTAAACTTGATATCTTCCTGTCTAATACCTACTCCATATAATTCATGACCAAAATCGTCTTCTAAAACCCTGTAAACATCAGGTTTTTTACTAATATAATACCTGCCGAGTATTTCATCAACAACTACAGCATCTATCCTTCCGGTTTGAAGATCCATTAAAGCCTCAGTATTATTTGAAAACCTCCTAATTTCCTCAAGTTTATTTACTACCTCCTGTTCATTATTAAGGGCATTTTCACTACTACTTCCCAGCTGGATACCTATGATTTTACCTACCAGGTCATCCTTATTATTAATAGTCGAATCCTCCTGTACTACAATTATCTGTCTATTATCTAGATATGGTTTGGAGAATGCAATCTGCTCAGCCCTCTCTTCAGTGATAGTTAAGGCATTCCAGATTACATCTATTGTACCATTTTTTAAACTAAATAATACACCATCCCATTCAACCGGTTTGAACTCAACCTGAACCCCCATTCTTTCAGCAAGCTCTTTGGCCAGGTCAATATCAAAACCGACAATATTACCCCCTTCGTCACGAAAGCCCATTGGTGGAAAGTTGTCATCCAGACCAACAACAAATTTACCCTTTTCCTTAATAGTAGCTAATGATTTATCACCTTTATTCTGTACAATAAAAAAACCAGCCACTATAATTACCAGAACAACAAGAATAGCAATTACCTTTTTATTCAATAAAATCCCCTCCTAATAACTTATATTAGTATTATACTTTATTACTTTACCATTGTAAAGCCTGTTAATAAAGAGGATTTATTTACTAGTAATCAATCTAATAGGTATTCAGACTTAATCAACATCATTAATAATCTCTTTACTTTTTAAAAATCAAAACAAACTGAATAGTAATTTTCACACAAAAATTAGCAATTAATATACTATAGTAATAAGCTGTAAAGGAGGAATTATCATGGATGCTGACAAACAATATATCCCAGGTCTTGATATGAGAAGAATGAGGCTTGCCCATGCCTATGTCCCTTTCCAACATTATTCTGAACACTACCGTCCTGAACAAGCCTTAATGAGAGGGACATTATTCCCCGAATTATGGATGCCTTATAGACCAGGTTATAGAGGATACTATTAATATAAATGGAGGTGAAAAAATGGATAGACAACAGCGTAATATTAACCTTGATTTTCTACGGGAAATACAGGAACTTAATTTTGCTATCATAGAAACCGTTCTATATCTTAATACCCATCCAGAAGATAGAAAAGTATTACAACTGCATAACGAATTTGCACGCAAATACAAAGACCTTGTGGAGGAATACCAGGAAAATTACAGACAACTTTACGCTTTTTATCCGACAGATTATCCATGGCAGTGGATTGATGAACCATGGCCCTGGCAAATAGAATATTAATAACCCAGAAAGGAGGAATTTGATTATGTGGGAATACAAGAAATTTTTGCAATACCCCACTAATGTAAGGAGAAAAGACCCAGATCTAGCCAGCCTGATAGTAACTCAATTTGGCGGACCTGATGGTGAATTAGCAGCTTCACTAAGATATTTATCACAGATGTATACCATGCCTATTCCGGAAGGAAAGGCAACCCTGAATAGTATCGGTACTGAAGAATTAGCTCATTTTGAAATTGTAGGAACTATTGTCTATAAACTGGTTGAAGGGGTTCCAGCTGATGTCTTGGAAGAAACCAGATTTGCACCCCATTATGCCCAATGGGGCAGAGCAAACTTCCCAGCAGATGCCTTTGGTAATCCCTTTACAGCAGCATATTTCGCTTCCCATGAAGACCCTATTGCATCAATTACAGAAGACCTGGCTGCTGAACAAAAGGCACGGGCAGTCTATGAATATCTCCTTGATTTAACAGATGATCCAGCAATAATTGATACTTTATCATTCTTACGACAAAGAGAGGTTGTACATTTCCAACGCTTTGGGGAAGTACTTGACCTGCTCTATGATTATGAAGATAATGAGGGTAATTGTTAATAAACTATAAACAGGGTCATAAATGATCCTGTTTATAGTATTTTTAAGCCAATTCTATTTTCACAAATAAGGACTGTTCGACATATAGTATATAAATCCTACTTAAAGGAGGGGAAATAAACTTATGGGTGACTATGCTAACGTATGTGGTGATAATTGTGCATTTATTGTCTTTTTAATTCTTATCCTATTGCTACTTGGAGGAACCAGCAGCTGTAATGTATAATAGAGGTTAAATCTCCAGCAAAAAACTGGTCAAAAAATACATCTTAGCTATTAGGGCTATAAAGCCGCAGTCAGAGCTGCGGTTTTTTCTATTATAAATGTAACCACAGCTGTCTAGCTGTGGTTACTTATATATTATTATCTTAATTAAATTGTTGGGAAGCTGTGAAAGCACCCTTTAAACCATTGGCTGTTGATGAAAAAAGGTTTAAAATATTATTTACTTCTTTAACATGGCCGTCTAAAACCTCAAAATAGCTGTTAAATGTATTCGAATTTCCCATGATCAGTAAAATCAGAACTAAAAACAAGAGAAACTCGAAACTACCTCCCTCTATTCCTGCTAAATTATCTAAACCTCCACCTTCTCTACTAATATCCTGTGCATTATCCTCTGTCAAAAAATACACCCCCTTATAATAACCTTTTTTAATATAGTACGTAATATTAGTTAGTTTGTTACAATAATTCACACTTTTTCTTGCTATACATATACTGTATTAAATCAAAAAAAAGGGGGGAAATAGATGGGTAACTACGGTGATCTCTGTGATAATAACTGTGCATTTATTATCTTTTTAATCTTAATTTTACTGTTATTAGGTGGCAATTTCTAAACATAACTAGTATAGTAAGAGGCTCAAAGACCGCAGTAACTGCGGTCTTTTGAATCTGTAAAATAAATTTAATTATTTAACTTTTTGGATAGTTTTTTATCTGAGGCCTTAATAATATCCTTTAAGTTTCCCTTACCAGTAGTGCCTGCTTCAGCTGCGGGAGAATCCATTAAAACCTGATCACTAAAACGTCCTGCCTGCTGAGCTAAATCAGCTTTAAAATTAGTGGTAGTATATTCATCCTCTACAGAAGGAAAATCTACTCGACCTGATCTAAGATTTCGCTCTTTCCTGACATCAATTGTATGTCCGCTTTCCTCTTCTAATTCATCATCACCAGGTATATAGCTATTATCGTTTTTAAAAAACATAGGTTCCCCCTTTGTTATATTCAATTAATTTAAAAGCCGGGGAAATCCCCGGCTTTTAGAATATATGACATTATAGATATAATTGCTATTTAAACAAATAAGTGATTATTGACCTGCCAGACTATTTTCATAGGCTTCAATCATTTTTCTAACCATATGACCACCAAGAGCACCAGTATCACGGGTTGTCATTTCACCATAGTACCCACTCTGAGGTATCTGAATACCAAGCTCATTTGCTACCTCATACTTGAATTTTTCCATTGCCTGTGAAGCCAATGGATTTACCAGAGTATTATTTTTTTGTCCTACACCTGCCACAATCTCACCCCCTTTTTCTTATTGTACTACTAGTATTTGGTTCCTCAGATTTTAATATGCTAGCATATAATGGATTTCCCTCCAGTGCTTTTTGCACTCTGGATACACAATGGTCACAGCTCATACCTTCAATATGAATAATTTTTTCTGCCATGATAAGCCACCTATTTATTTTGATACGTTTATTTTAACCATAAAATAAATCTCTATTAGTAATATTAATCATCAATTTATACTATCAAGATAATTTATAAATTGCTGTGCTGTCCTACCAGAAAAACCGTTATATCTCTTTTCCCACTGTAAAGCCTTTTCCTTCATCTCATCATCTTCCATAGAAATATTTTGTTTGACAGCCAGGTTCTTAACTATATCCAGGAATTGTTTTTTATCTGGTGCTTGATAGCTTATAGTCATCCCAAAGCGTTCGGCCAGTGAAAGTTTTTCCTGTACAGCATCTGAAATATGTATTTCACCGTCCTCCTGCCTGTCAGCCCATTTCTCCTTGACAATATGCCTCCTGTTTGATGTGGCATAGAAAAGCACATTAGCTGGTTTTACTTCAATCCCACCTTCCATTACCGCCTTTAAGTATTTATAGTCTGTTTCAAAATCTTCAAAAGATAAATCGTCCATAAAAATAATAAAATATAATCCCCGATTTTTTAATAACTCCAGTATCTGGGGGAGATATTTCCCCTGTTCCCGGGTAATTTCTATTAGACGCAGTCCACGATAGGCATACTCGTTCAGCAGGGCTTTAATTGAAGATGATTTTCCTGTACCACTATCGCCAAATAATAGTACATTATTAGCCTTCCTACCGTTCAAAAAAGCCTCAGTATTTTTTATCAATCTCTTCTTTTGTCTTTCATAACCTACAAGCTCATCAAATTTAATGGAATCAGGTGTCAATATACCAGCAAGGGTCTCTCTACTTTCATCCCAGCGAAAGGCCTTATAAAAACCTAGCTCACCTGTGCCAGTAGAAAAGTAATAATCAATTAATCTTACAATAATTTGCTGTGAACTTTCTTTGATAAAAATATCTCTTAATTTCTCAACCTTAGTCAGATCTATAACTGCTTTGTTTTCTATTGTAGAAGATAAATAATTATTCATAAAATCAGTTTCACCGATACCAGATACTGCCCCGATATCAAAAATAGTGTATCGATATAATCCCTTAATTAGTTCAATATCATGCTGGACAGCCTTATAAAGGCTATTACCCACCTGGCCAGCTAATTCAGCCTGTAAACTAAAGGGATTCTTGTCCAGAACTATTAATTTACTAAGATAGTTCTGCCATAAGTCACCATTATATCCCTCTTCTTCTGCCAGTTTTATAAATCTATGACATATTTGATAATAAACTCGTTCTGATTCACTATTATTATACTGCTTGATTATTAAGTCCCTCAACTCTTCAAAAAGACTATCCTGTAATATTCCACGATAGACCAGTAATTTTTCCAGATTAAGAAAATCCTCTTTAATAAACTCTGCCATATACTCATCTCCAGGTTATATTATTTTCTAATTAAATTCTACCACAGAGTTTACCAGTATTTCAATAACACATACCAAATCAAACAACTCTCAATTTATTTAATTGTATATTTTCCCATTTTACGGAAACAATATGAATATATCAAAAGAAGGTGATTAACAGTGAGAATTCCAGAACATATAGGCATCATCCCTGATGGTAACAGACGCTGGGCTCAAAAAAAGGGCCTGTCTAAAGAAAAAGGCTATAATCAGGGGCTTAATCCAGGCCTTGAACTATTTCATCTATGCAAAAAAATAGGTATCAAAGAATTAAGCTATTATGGATTTACTATGGATAATACAAAACGTCCTAGAAAACAAACTGAGGCCTTTAGTAATGCATGTGTTAAAGCAGTTCAACTGTTGGCTAAAGAAGATGCCTTATTAAGAGTTATTGGTAATACCTCATCAGCAAAATTTCCCCAGGAACTATTAAAATATACCAAAAGACAGCAGTTCGGTCAGGGTGGTATAAAACTTAATTTCCTGGTTAATTACGGCTGGCAGTGGGATTTAGTTAACCTTTATAAGCGCAAAAAAATTAGCCAAAAAAATATAAATAATTATTTAAAATCAAATGATGTTTCAAAGGTAGACCTGATAATCCGCTGGGGTGGAAGAAGGAGGTTAAGCGGTTTCCTTCCTGTTCAATCTGTTTATGCTGATTTTTACGTAATAGATGACTACTGGCCAGACTTCAAACCAGAACATCTTTATCAGGCACTTGCCTGGTACGACTGTCAGGATATTACATTAGGCGGTTAAATCATTATTATAGAAAACCCCCATTTTTTAACATGGGGGATATAGTTTTTAATTTTTTAGCTATTAACCATCATCACCTATTGCAGAAACCGGACAGGAGCTAAGCGCATCATCACAGGCACTCTCCTCTTCTTCATTTTCCGGCTGCTTATAGACATAGGCATGTGATTCATCATCAGACATTTTAAAATGATCTGGAGCCTCAGTTGGACAAATTCCACAGGCAATACACTGTTCATCAACATAATATGGTCCCTCAATATTTTCTGGAAATGCATCATGAATATCTGCCATAAAAATCCCCCTTTTTTAAATTATTAGCTAATCAATAGTCTTACACTTATCTAGATAATTATACAAGCCTATTATTTACTATTAATACCAAGGATGATTAGAACATTAATATCTGCTATACCATCCACTTTAAATCCATACTGAGTCTCCAGTTCTTTTACTGCCAATTCTGTTAAACTACCGTAAACACCATCAAGATAGTTATTGTAAAATCCCTTCTGCCTTAATTTTTCCTGTAATAAAACTATTTCCTCTCCCATTTCCCCTACTTTTAATAAATTCTTTAAAATTTTTGGCGGTTTACGGCCAATTATTTCAACCTTTGTTCCCACTCTTACCCATTGAAAAAGCTCCTCTATATGTCGATTATGTAATCTAATACACCCCTTACTGGCAGCAGTCCCTATCTGCCAAGGTTTATTTGTGCCATGAATTCCATAAACACCCCAGGATACACTAAGTCCCATCCATCTTGTGCCAAGTACTCCACCAGTACCAGCTCTTTCATATTTGTTCTTAATAAACCATTCCCCTACTGGTGATTTTTCGGCTGCCTTCCCCACAGTAACAGGATACACTTTATAAACCTCACCATCTTCATATAGGATCAGTTGTCTTTTGTTTAAATAAACCCTGATAAACAACTCTCCATCAGGTTTATCCTTTTTATAAGTCGTTTTAATTGAATCATCATAATACCCTAACAGATCCCATGTCTCACGACCAACAACACCATTAACTTTTAAGTCACCCTTGCTTTGTAACTTTATTACAGCCAGATAGCTTGCTAAATCATATCTACCATTTATAATACCATCATAAAAACCTATTATTTTTAGTCTTTCCTGTAAAACTTCGATATCATGACCCGTAAGATATGGATAAGTTAAGTATATTGTCCTGTCATCTGTACAATTACAAAATGATTTCGCTATACAAAGATCAAAGAAAAAAACTAGCAGTAATAAAAAAATAAACAGTGTCATTATAATTAATTTGCTAGACATTTAACAATTCCTTCCAATACCCTATTTAAGAGGCTGCCAGAAAGTATTAGTATATATCCCTTCACTCAACGGTAATACTTTAACTTCGTTCAAGGATATATACTCCCCTATATACACTTAAATATAAATTATTTAACTATATTATACCCTCTTTAGCTAATACTATTTATTCAAATTAAATTTATTCTATCTTTAAAAATGGAATGTATATTTTTATAAAAAAGTAGATAAAATAAGTTCAAAACATAAATGGAGGTGTCTTATTATGAGGGGATTATCAGATGGTGAGGTACTAACCCTGGCTAATCTATTAAAAATGGAAAAAGACGGGCTGACTGTAGCCAGGACTACACAGACCCTGATTACAGATAATAATTTAAAAAAACAGGCAGAATCAGCTGTTATGGCTGCTGAAGGCAGGATTAAGGGAATTCAACAATTTATTAACGAAAACAATATTACTAATACAAAGGGAGCTGAATAAAAATGTCCATTTTAGGAAATCAGGTAAAAGAAAGAACAGACCTTTCAGATGAGGTAATTGCCAGTAACATGCTTGCTGCTGCCACTGCCAGTGCCAATGCTTATCTTAATGCAACTCTTACTGCCCCTACACCTGAGTTCAGGACAATGTGTGAAGATAGTTTAGAACAAATACTTATCGGTCATGCTAGTTAGCTAAACTAATTGCAGATCAAGGTTGGGAAGACCCCTATAATATGCCAGAACAACAACTCCTGGATGCACTGGATAAATCAAAATTAGTTGTCAGCAAATAACATTGAAAATATATCTATAACAGTAAAAGGCCCTCTCTAGGGCCTTTTTATACTTAAATTTCAATTGTGGATTTGATGGTGGAGGTGGTGGGATTCGAACCCACGTACTGTATGGCTCACACACCAGCTTCTACGGGTGTAGTCTGTTCTTTTTTTAACAGTATAATCCCCAACAGACAGGGTCTTATACTGCTGGCCTGTTAATTTCCCTGATCATCGTACAGGCTTAAGATGAAAGGTAGTCTGTTGATTATGACACTTAAACAACTTCACAGACAAAAGCTGATTAAGCGTTAGCACTGCTTACGCAGCTGCTAAAGCGTAATTATTATCGTTTGCAGATAAATTTAAATTACCAGTATTTTACGAGTGAAAGGAGTCCTCGACCCGCTTCTGGAGCATTCCCCATACAGGCGAAACCGGAACACCCCCATGTTAAAAGCAGAGAATAACTAAAATCAAGTGTAGATATATTATAACGCAGATAAACAGACATGTCAAACAGTAGTAAAGTAGCGTCGCCATCCAGACTTAATTAACAATTATTAATTTTACTATAGGTTACACAAAATTAATTAGATCATAAACCAGACAAATATCTTTGTTGGACGACTCTAGAAATTGTCTGGAGGTAGGACACCGGAAGACAATTTCTCGACAGTAAGCAGAGGCAGGACGCCAGAGCTTGCGACAAGGTAAACAAATATATTTGTCGGTCTCCAAATTTATCTATAATTTTAAAAACATATAATTTCCTGAGCAAAACTAGTTACCAGTCACGCTGACGTTCTTTGAAAGCCTTTTCCATCTCCCGCTCGGCAGTCTTTTTAGCAATATCACGCCTTTTATCACGGACATTTTTACCCTTGGCCAGGGCTAACTCAATTTTAGCCAGATTATTCTTCAGGTAGATACTTAAAGGAACAAGGGTATAACCCTTCTGGGTAGTCATTCCTATTAGTTTCCTAATTTCATTTTTCCTTAATAGTAGTTTCCTGATTCTTTCCGGTTCGTGATTCTGCCTATTACCATGTGAATAAGGACTAATATGGACATTATGGAGGAAAACCTCCCCCTCCTGAACCAGGGCAAAACTATCTTTCAGGTTTATTTTTCCCTCCCGAATTGACTTTATCTCTGTCCCTTTTAATATGATACCAGCTTCATATGTCTCTTCAATAAAAAAATCATGCCTGGCCTTCCTATTTCTGGCTACAACCTTCATCTCATCTTTATGCATTTATATCCCCCCCCCCTTTTAGACGAAATTATTTTAGTCTTCAGCCAAGACAAAATCCAGTTCCCTTTCATCAGGGTTAACCTTGTCGACCTTGACAGTTACCCTATCACCAAAACGATACACCTTTCGTGTTGACTCACCAATCAAACAGTGCTGTTTATCATTATAATGGTAATAATCATCTTTCAGGTTCTCTACATGTACCAGCCCCTCAACAGTATTATCCAGTTCAACAAAAAGCCCAAAATTAGTAACCCCATTAATAATACCCTCATATTCCCGGCCTATTTTATCTTTCATAAACTCTATCTTTTTCAGTTCCACAGAATCCCTCTCAGCCTCCATAGCCCTTCTCTCCTGTAGTGAGCTGTGCTCAGCTACAGTATTTAATCTCTCTTCCAGGGATTTAATCCTCTTTTTAGATAACTGCCCCTTAGAAATAACCTCTTTAATAATACGATGTATCATTAGATCAGGGTAACGCCTGATAGGTGATGTAAAATGGGAATAATACTCTATTGACAGTCCAAAATGACCAATATTATACGGACTATAAACAGCCTGTTTCATGGAGCGCAGCAACATAGTATTTATTACCCTCTCCTCAGGCTTATCCCTCACACTTTCCAGAAGGTCCTGTAATGCCCGGGGGTGTATCTCATTATCGACCCCCTTAAGGTGATATCCAAAGTTATGGATAAATTCATTAAATTCAAGTAGGCGGTCATTATCCGGCCTATCATGTACCCGGTAAATAAAAGGAATCTCCCTCCAGGACATTTCTTCAGCTACAACCCTGTTAGCCGCTATCATAAATTCCTCAATTAACTGTTCCGCAGTCCCATGACTCCTTTTTTCAATGGCAGTAGGTTTTCCCTGTTCATCAAGAATCACTCTGGCCTCAGGGAAATCAAAATTAACACTTCCACTGCTAAAACGTTCCCTTTTTATTTTACTGCGTAATTCATTCATCATCCTTAATTGTCCGATAATATTATCATATTTAGCTATTAATTCTTGATCATCATTTAAAAGTATATCGTTAACCTCTCTGTAGGTCAACCTATAATTAGTCCTGATAATAGAGGGTAAAATCTCTGAATTTATTATCTTAAGGGGTTCTAATTGATAGGTAATAAAAACAGACATAGTCAATCTATCTTCCCCTGGATTTAAACTACAGATACCATTAGAGAGTTTTGGTGGCAGCATGGGGATAACCCTGTCTACCAAATAGATACTGGTACCGCGATTTAAGGCTTCTTTATCAAGGTCACTACCCTCTCTGACATAGTGTGATACATCGGCAATATGAACCCCTAGACGAAACCTACCTCTACCTAAATCCTCCAGTGAAACAGCATCATCAAGGTCTTTAGCATCTGCGCCATCAATAGTAAACATCGACAGACCCCTTAAATCATGTCTGTTTTCTAGCTCTGCTGTATCTATCACTTCAGAAATATCAGCCAACTCCTGAATGACTCCTTCAGGAAATCCCTGTGGCAGGTCTAATTGACGGATTATTGCCTCAATATCAACCCCAGCTTCTTCTTTAAAACCAAGAATTTCAACTATTTTACCCTCAGGGTTCCTTTTTTTATCAGGCCATCTTGTTACTTCAGCAACAACTTTTTGTGCCTGTTTTGCTCCATTTATCTCTTCTCTGGGAATAAAAAGATCATAAAATATCCTTTTATTATCAGGTACCACAAAACCAAAGTATTTACTGCGCTCAAAATTACCTACAATTCTAGTATTGGCGTGTTCAATAATATGAACAACTTCACCCTCCTGTCTTTTACCCTTCACATGAGGCAGGACCCGGACAAATACTTTATCATTATGCATGGCCCCATTCATATTAGAACTGCCAATAAATACATCTTCTTTAGCCGGATCATCAGGAATTAAAAAAGCAAAACCCTTCTGATTACCCTGCAAACGCCCTGCAATAAGGTCCATCTTCTCAGGTAAACCAAAGCACCCTTTATTATTCTGATAAATTAAGCCCTCTTTCTCCAGACTCCTGAGAACCCTTTTCATAACCCTCTGTTCATCTTTAGAAATATTAAAATGTGAAAACAACTCAGCTCTAGTCATCGGCCTATAGGCCTTATTTTTCATAAAATCTAGCAGTCTTTCTCTAGCACTCATAAAAATTAATCTCCAATCTTTTTCTTTTTACAATATTATATCCATTTTTAAATTAGCTATCCATCTATAGCCCTAACTCCCCAGAAATCCCCTGCATTGCCTTAAGAGCCAGACTAATAAATTCAGCTAAGTCCAGTCCCATTTCAGAACAAGAAGCTATTACCTCTCTATCTGCACCCCGGGCAAATGATCTCTCTCCATAACGCTTAACAACAAAATCAGTATCAATAGCTGCCAGTTTTTTATCAGGGTGTATTAAAGCACTAGCAACTATCAAACCTGTTAAGGGATCACTGGCATAAAGGGTCTTATCCATCATACTCTTCCTAGCTAGACCATGTACCCCATTATGTACCTTGACAGCATATACTATATCCTCGGGCACTCCCATATCCTTTAAGAACTCAGCACCTATTAGACTATGTTTTTCCGGGTCATCAGCAGTCTCTTCATAATCAATATCATGTAATAAACCAGCCAGCCCCCATTTTTCTTTATCTTCTCCAAAATATTCTGCCAGTGTCTCCATCACTGCTTCCACAGCCAGACAATGTTTAATCAAATTCCTTTGTTTAATATTCTCGTTAAGTAGTTTATAGCCCTCTTCCCGTTTCATCTACTCTCTACCCCCTTAATTATTTCAAGCGTCTTACTCAACAAGCATAAACTTGGCCTCTGCCAGGGCTACCATCTGACCACTCTTATCTTTTATTTCACCTTCAGTTAAAACTAATTTAGACCGTCTTTTTTTAACAGCTCCAGTTATATGTACCTCTTTACCTACCTTCATAGCCTGTCTAAATCTAACCCTTAGTTCACCAGTAACTGCTTCTACACCCAGGCTATTGACAGCAGTAACCATAGCCTCATCAAGGAGGGTTGATACAATACCACCATGGATAATCCCCTCATATCCCTGATGTTCAGGTAATGGTATAAAATCGGCTTCTACTTTATTCTGGTCAGTTTTACTAAATTCTAGTCCCAGTGAAATAGGATTCTCCTTTCCACAGGCAAAACACATATTATACATCTCTTTCTCTCCTTTAACCCATAATATTTGAGCTTAACCCAGGTAACAAATAACCCCCTAAGCAGAGACTTAGAGGGTTTAGCTTACCTAAACAATATACAATAGTAGAGCACTATATGATAGCCAGGGCTAATGATGTTATCATAAAAATAATAGCTGCAACTGTAGTAAATAAACTCAACTTTTCATCTAAACCCTTTTTCTTACCAAAGATAGTAGTTGCTCCACCATCAATTACACCAGATAATCCAGCACTCTTACCAGACTGCAGTAATATACCTGCAATAACCCCCAGGGCTACAATTAAATGTATTACCTTAAGTACTAACACTACTGCTTCACCTCCACTATTGATCTAATACCTGTTCTTATTTATTTTAACACAATCAATTTAAAAAGACAATCTTATCTGGCAGATAATTTATGAAATACAGGCCAATGCATCATAATCTTCTAACCAGTATGCCTCTGAATTGCGTTTGCAGGAAAAAAATCTACTACTATTCTTATTCTTGAAAGCCCGGTGATATTTAAAAAATATCTTCTTACTATTCATCCCCACGACCTCTATCTTTCCACTGGCATGGGAAAGGACAAAATGAGAGCTCTTAGCCAGACCTGAGACCCTAGATTTGGCCTCTTCATATATCTTATAGCCCTTTTCTATAGGTACTGCATACTCCTTATTGCCTACTGACGGCCTACACTGAAAAACATAATAGGGGGGTACCCCAATAAATGACAATCTCCTGAACAACTCAGCCATTACTTCAGGGTCATCATTTAAGTTCCTGATTAATGGTGTCTGATTAGTAAGAATAGCACCAGCCTTAAACAGCATTTTCAAGCCCTTTATAGCCTTTTTGCTTAATTCTTTGGGATGATTTATATCTGTTATAATATAGATACGCTTCTGGGGTGTACTATAGTTTTTAATTAGCTCTATTAATGAACTATCCTCCAGAATCCTGTAAGGATTAAAGACAGGCATTTTAGTCCCAAAACGAATAATCTTAACATGTCCAATTTCCCTTAATTTTCCGACAATTAGCTTCAGTCTTTTAGTAGGCAACATAAACGAATCCCCACCTGTTAAGAGGACATTGGTAACCTCCTTATGGCCGCGGATATAATCTACAGCAGCCTCAATATCCCTTAAGTATTCCTGGTTTGGCTGTTTAAATATCCGCTTTCTAAAACAATAACGGCAGATACCTCCACAGACATTACTGATTAAAAGCAGAACAGTTGAATCATATTTGTGTTCCAGACCGGGCATTACTGTATATTTGCTCTCCTCAGAGGGATCAAGTTCACCCCAGGCATTCAATTCTCCAATACTGGGAATAATAATTCTTTTGATCGGGTCTAAAGGGTCATTCCAATCTATTAATGACAGATAATAATCATTAGCTCTAAAAGGGTATCTCTGACTTACCTTCTTGAGTTTCTCCTTCTCTTTAGCAGAAATATCTTCTAGCTGATCAAGATTAGTAAAATACTTAACTTGCATATCTCCATCTCCCTTTAATAATTATACAGATAAAAAAAGATATGTAAAAACACATCCTTTCCGATTAATGTATTTAATTTCCATTATTTAATTATATCACAGTTTGTACTAGTAAAGCAAATTCCCAATAGGAAATGGAGTTTATAAGTTCATATAGTATGAATATATTAAGCTTATTTATATAAACAAATGTATTCTCACTATCTAAATATATACTTTTGTTAATCCTCTCTAATTTTATCGTCAAACTTGTAACCAACTCCCCAGACTGTTTTCAGATAAGCAGCAAGCTCTTTCCCTAATTTATTTCTTAAAGATTTTATGTGGGTATCAACAGTTCGTATATCCCCAAAATAATCATAACCCCAAACCATTTTTAATAATTTTTCTCTACTAAAAACTGTTTTAGGTGAAGAAACCATTGTCCATAATAAATCAAATTCTTTGGGAGTCAATGATATTTCTTTATCAGCAACCTCCACTAACCTATAGTTTTTATTAATATATAAATCTGTGAAAGTTAATACATTTGCCTGTTTTTCTTTATTCCCAATCCTCCTTAAGACAGTTTTAGTTCTAACTACTATTTCTTTAGGACTAAATGGTTTAGTAACATAATCATCAGCCCCTAGTTCCAGACCAGTTATTCTATCTATATCTTTATTTTTAGCACTCAAGATAATTATAGGGACATGATTATGTGGTCTTAATCTTTTACAGATCTCCAATCCACTCAACTCCGGCAGCATTAAATCAAGTATAATTATATCTGGATCTTTAGATTTTATTTTTTGTAAGCCTTCATTACCATCATAAGCTAAGACAACTTGAAAATTTTCGAATTCAAAGTAATCTTTAAGTATCTGACATATGTGTTGATCATCATCTATTATTAAAACCTTGTTTTTTTCCATAAAACAAATCCCTCCCGTTTTTAATTTTATCAAACTTTTGTGATAAAATTTTGATAAAATATTGAAATTATAACCCTATATGTTCTTTAAACTATATTTTCATATTTTTTTCTATTTTATAGGAAGGAAAAATCCTATTGTTGAACCCCTCTTTAATTCACTCTGCACAAATACCCGCCCCTGATGTTCTTCAATAATCTGTTTAACGATTGCTAATCCTAAACCACTACTATTAGTACCCGGGGTTCTGGCCTTATCTATTTTATAAAATCTTTCCCAAATATTATTTAATTCTGAATCTGGAATACCAATCCCCTGGTCTTTGACCCATATTTTTATTTTATCATCACACAATTTTGTTCCCAGTTCAATCATTCCATTCCCTGGTGAAAATTTAACACTATTGCTAATTAAATTAATTAATACCTGTTTAATTTTTTCCTGGTTAGCATAGATTCCTATCTTTTCATCAGGTATTATTAATTTCATTTCCTGTCCCTCTTTTTTAATATTATTAAAAAACATTCGCATATTTTCAAAGAGGTTTTTAACATTTATTATTTCTTTATGTAATTTCAAACCACCAGCATCTATTTCAGCCAGTATAAGTGTTTCATTAATTAAATCTGTCAGTCGATTACTTTCAAGCAAAATCATTTTTAAATAGTTATTCTGCTTTATCTTATTATTAGCAACCCCATCTAATAATAACTCAACCGCACCTTGAATTGAAGTAAGGGGAGCCTTTAGTTCATGTGATATATTCGCTACAAACTCCCTTTGTAATTTCTCAAAACGATAACGTTCACTAATATCCTGAAATAGAGCTACACCACCCCAAAATTCTTTGTTATCAGTATAGATTGGAGTACAATGAATAAGTATACACTGTTTACTATTACCCCTTTTTATTAATACCTCCTGCCAATTCTCTTCAAATTTTTTTAAAGCAGTTTCAAAAACAGTAAGTACTTTTTTATTCCTAATGACCTTAGCAAACTCTTTTCCCATCAAATTTCTATTTAAGTCTAACAATTTACAAGCAGATTCATTAATTAAGATTATTTCACCAAATTTATTAACTGCAATTATACCCTCTTCCATGCCAGTTAAAACATGTTTCAATTTATTTCTTTCTTCAATTAAATTATCAATAGTTCTCTTTAATTTAGTAGACATACTATTAATACTATCAAGTAGAGTATCGATTTCACTACTAACCCCCTCTTTAGCCAGAGTCATAGTCTTGCCAAATTCACCTTTACTTATCTCAAAGGCTATATTACCAATATTTTGTAAGGGGGTAGCTAGGGATTTAGACCAAACATAGGAAATAATTAATATTAAAAATATGGATAAAATAGATATTAAGACCATTAATTTTTCAACCTGATATATTGTAGAATTAATCGCTTTAATTGGTGTGAAAATCAATAAAGCTGCTTCAACCTCTTCATTATAATTTACTGGGAGACCAACTAATAACATCGGGTCTTCAAAATCTGAAGCATCAACCAGACGGGATATTATTTTACCAGTAAAAATCGTCTCATACCTGGAAAATCTTTTTTCTTCAGAAAATAAATAGGGATAGCTAAAGATTAAATATCCCTGATTATTAATTAACCATACCTGACCAGAATTTAATTTAGCAAGAATATTAAGCCAGTTAACAATCTCCTGTCTATCATTTTTAACAAAAGATTGGGCTAAATACTCCATAACAGCAGAACTATTTTTTATTATTTCATCTTCCTTTTGAGAAAAATAAAAGCCCTTAAAATAATAAATAACTGAAAAACCGAAAATAAGGATAACTATCATTGTAATAGTAAAAAACCTAATTAAAAGCTTAACAAAAAAAGTGTCTTTCCTTTGCAATAAGTCCACCTGCATCCACCTCTTAGAACTGACAGCTGCCCCTCTATTAATTATTAGGGATTAATAAGTTCTGCCCACTGTAAATTAATCTTTTGTTTTTTATACTATTTACTTCAGCTATTTCATCAATACTAACCTTAAACTTGCTAGCAATCTTCCATAAAGAATCTCCTTTTTTAACTTCATAAACAAAATAATTCTTATATGTACTGACCGGAATAATTCGTCCAGTTACCTTACTTTTGATAATCTCTTTTTCTCTAATATATTTAATAAAAATCTGATCCAGCCTCTCTCCTTCTTGAATAGTCTTAGCCTTTTTAAATGTTTCAAAACCATCACCACCAGCTGCCAGGAAATCATTGGTAGCAACTAAATAATACTTTTCTTCTTCTAGTAGCAAGTCATTTATCCAAACCTTTAAAACCCTATTTTGACTAGTATTATCTTGAGTGAAAATTATCTTTATCCCACTTACCTGGGGAAAAACACCTTCAGCATCTGGATATTTTGATAAACTATATTCAATTATTTTTAATAAATCAGCACCTTTTATTTTTTTTACCACAACTCTATCTTTGGAAGGCAAAACATTAAGGACATCACCTTTGGTTATTAAACCCCTATCTATTGAGGCATTAATTCCCTTGCTATTAATAAATGCTAAATCAGCCTCTATATTAGCTAGTATCGCATCAGCAATTAAGTTTCCTAAATTAGTTTCAGAGGTCCTGACATCAGTCTTTTCCCCATTCAAAAAATAAATAGTACTACTTACTACCTTAGAGTAATCTTCCTTATTCTTTTCTTCAATCTCCTTTTTTAAATTAATAATTTCCTGATCATCTTCAATGTTTATTGAATCAATATCTCCGCCGTTTTCTGAACTTTTCTCTGTTGCTAAAACAGTTAATGAAAAAAGCAAAGTAAAAAATACTACAATAACAATTGACTGTTTCAAGAACAAAACCTCCCAATATAGAAATTAATCTTAACTATTATATTATCTAATATAATTTTGAAAGTCAATTCTATTATTACAGCTAATTTTATTAATAATTTTTTCACTTCCTAATCACAATTTCATCAAAAATGGATGATATCTTAGTATATGTAAGGAGGTGAGACATTTAAAACAAGAAATAATTGAGGGCAGGTTTATGTTTTTAGTAAAATAGTTGCAAAATTAATTAAAAATTAGAAAGGATGAAAGATAATGATTAAAGGAAAAAAAATATTAATTGTTTTAATGGCACTAGTATTAATAGCGGTGGGGGCAAATTGTATTCAAGCAGCAGAGATAAATAATGAAGAAAGTACTAATTTACAAGAAAATGAATATAAAGTAGGAATGGTTACATTAGAATCAATTTTAAGCTTACACCCTGAGCTTGAGGAGCTCTACATAGATTACCAGGAAGAACTTGCAGAATTAACTGCGGAAAACGACAGTGAAATAGAAGAAGTTGAAGAATTAAAGCAAAAATATATTATTCAATTAATAGATAAAATCCAGGATGATTTAGAACAGTTTACCAGCAATCTAGGTTTAGATTCACTAGTAATAGATAATACAATTGTCAGTGGCAATCTAGATTTAAATCTAGAAGAATTACCGAATATTCAAGATGTAACCGGGTACTTAGAAGAATATTTAACAAAATCAGAATCAAATTAAAGTATTTTAACCCTTAATAAAACCTATTATATTTTATCCCCATTTACTGACTATATATCCAAGGTAGCAAAGTCATTTTCAAATTAAAAAGGAGGTAATATTTTGTTAGCAAAAAACAACAAACAAAAACTAATCTTATTTGTACTATTAATAACAACTATGATCATAGCCGGTTGTAGTGCCAATCAAACAGAGCAAATTAATGATAATTCTTCAACCTCCCTGGAAAATCAAAGTTCAGCTGAAATCTCTGAAAAAAATAACAAGTCGTCTCTCTCTATTGAAGAACAGGATATACAATCAGAACTTGAAACAAAACCCAGTATAAATAAAGAGATAGACACTCCTCAAACAATTGACAACTAAGACTTGTCTCATCAACAAGCACAAATATCCCTTAGGTGTTACTACCTACACCTAAGGGATATTACTTTCTTCATCAAATTAAATACAATGTTTTATTTCAGGTTGTAGAAAGCATCCTTACCTGCATACTGAGCGGCTTCACCAAGGGCCTCTTCAATGCGTAACAATTGATTATATTTAGCAACCCTTTCAGACCTTGCAGGGGCACCGGTCTTAATCTGTCCAGCATTCATAGCTACAACCAGGTCGGCTATAGTAACATCCTCTGTTTCACCAGAACGGTGTGAAACAACTGCTGTATAACCAGCCTGTTTGGCCATTTCAATAGCCTCTATTGTTTCAGTTAAAGAACCAATCTGATTTACTTTGATAAGGATAGAGTTAGAACTACCTTCCTCAATACCCCTGGCCAGTCTTTCAGTATTAGTTACAAAGAAATCATCACCAACCAGCTGTACCTTATCACCGAGTTTATCGGTCATTGTCTTCCAGCCGTCCCAGTCATCTTCTGCCAGACCATCTTCTATTGAAATAATTGGATATTTATCCACAATTTCTTCATAGAAATTAACCATGTCATCAGCAGTCATTTCACGGCCTTCACCCTCAAGGATATATTTGCCGTCTTTGTAAAGCTCAGTAGAAGCAACATCAAGAGCCAGCATAATATCATCACCTGGTTCATAGCCTGCCTTTTTAACTGCATCTATAATAACCTGAATTGCCTCTTCATTAGAAGCCAGGTCAGGTGCAAATCCACCTTCATCACCAACACCTGTACTTAAATCTCTCTCCTGAAGTACCTTTTTAAGATTATGATAAACCTCAGCACACATCCTCAGAGCCTCAGCAAAACTGGTAGCCCCAACAGGCATAATCATAAATTCCTGAATATCTACATTATTATCAGCATGTTCCCCACCATTTAAAATATTCATCATGGGAACTGGTAAGGTTTTGGCATTTACCCCACCCAGGTATTTAAACAGATAACTATCTAAAGCAGCGGCTGCTGCTTTAGCAACTGCCAGTGATACACCAAGTATCGCATTAGCCCCTAATTTGCCTTTGTTTTTTGTACCATCAAGCTCAATCATCATCTTATCAATAGCCACCTGGTCTGTAGCATCATAACCAATAAGTTCCTCAGCAATAACTTCATTCACATTTTCAACAGCCTGTAGGACACCCTTGCCCATATAGCGGTCTCCACCATCTCTCAGCTCTACTGCCTCATAGGCACCAGTTGAAGCTCCAGATGGAACAGCTGCTCTGCCCATAGAACCATCACCAAGAATAACTTCAACCTCTACAGTTGGGTTACCCCTTGAGTCCATTATCTCTCTTGCAAAAACATCAATAATTGTAGTATCAACCATCTTCTATCCCTCCATATTATAGTTTTCAATATATAAAATTCATTATAATTTACTCTCTGTTCAATAAAACCTCACCAGTCATCTCTGCTGGAAGGTCAATCCCCAGGATAGTCAACATTGTTGGTGCAATATCAGCCAGTTTACCTGGCTTTAAGCTAACCCCACCAGGGGCATTTATGTATACCAATGGAACAGGACTAGTGGTATGTGCAGTAAATGGTTCTCCATCATCATCAACCATCTTTTCACTATTACCATGATCAGCTGTTAATAATATCTGTCCACCCTGATCAGTGATAGCTGGAACCAGTTTGCCCAGACATTCATCAACCACCTCTACTGCCTTAACACCAGCCTCAAAAATACCGGTATGACCAACCATATCACAATTAGCGAAATTAAGGATAATCACCTCATACTTATCTTCTGCAATCTTGGCCAGAAGTCTCTCAGTAACCTCATAGGCACTCATCTCCGGCTGGAGGTCATAGGTAGCCACCTTTGGTGAAGGGATCAATTCTCTGTCTTCACCAGGATATTTCTTCTCAATACCACCATTAAAAAAGAAGGTAACATGGGCATACTTTTCTGTCTCTGCTATCCTTAACTGTTTAATACCATTCTTGCTTAATATCTCCCCAAACCCGTTTTTTATACTAATTGGCGGAAAAGCAATCGGGAGATCAAACTCCTCATCATATTCGGTCATACAGATAAAATTAATATCAGCAGGGTGTTCAGCTGGCCTGCTAAAGCCTTCAAAATCTTTCAGGGCCAGAGCCCGGGTAATCTGTCTAGCTCGATCAGCCCGGAAGTTGAAAAATATGACAGCATCACCTTCCTGAATAGTAGCAGTAATCTGATCATCATCTTCAATAACTACTGGTATAACAAATTCATCATTAACACCATCTTTATATGATTCTTCCATAGCAGTAACAGCCTTTTCTGCGTGATTACCTTCCCCCAGGACCATGGCATCATAGGCCTTTTTAATTCTTTCCCAACGGTTATCCCTATCCATAGCATAGTAACGCCCACTAACTGTAGCAATTCTGCCTACACCTATTTCCTTTATCTTCTCTTCCAGTTCCTCAAGATAGGTCTTACCACTTTTAGGAGGTGTATCCCGACCATCCATAAAAGCATGAATAAACACCTTATTCAGGCCCTTCTCTTTAGCCATCTCTAACAGTCCATAAAGGTGTCTATTATGACTGTGGACACCACCATCGGAGAGCAGACCCATCAGGTGTAAGGCTTTATTATCAGCCTTAACCTGCCCCAGGACAATATCTAATACCTCATTAGTCAAAATAGAACCATCATCTATTGCTTTATTAATGCGGGTATAGTCCTGATAGACAATTCTGCCTGCACCCAGATTGAGGTGACCTACTTCTGAATTACCCATCTGACCTTCAGGTAGACCAACTGCTTCACCTGAAGCCCTCATAGTTGTCATCGGATTTTCCTGCATTATTTTATCAAAATTCGGTGTCCTGGCACCCTTAACTGCATTTCCTTCTTCATTATCTCTTAAGCCAAATCCATCTAAGATGAACAGAGCCAGTGGTTTTGGACGAGCCATTTTGCTCACCCCTTTCTTATAGTCTTCTTATAGTGCTCCTTTAACAATACTGGTAAAGGATTCAGCATCAAGACTGGCTCCACCAACAAGTGCGCCATCTATCTCTTTCTGTGCCATTAATTCTTCAACATTATGGGGTTTAACACTACCACCATATTGGATCCTAACCTTATCAGCAGTATCTCCAAACCCTTCACGAACAAGGTCTCTAATATATTTAATAACACTATTAGCCTCTTCGGAAGTAGCTGTCTTGCCGGTCCCAATAGCCCAGATTGGTTCATAGGCTATTACCAATTCCGCTACCTGTTCATTACTTAAACCAGCCAGGTCAGCCTTAATCTGACCACTTACTTTATCTTCAGTCTTCCCGGCCTCTCTCTCTTCCAGGGTTTCACCAACACAAATAATCGGTTTTAAACCATATTTAAAGGCAGCCTTAGCCTTACGGTTAACATCTTCATCAGTTTCCCCAAAATACTCCCTGCGTTCAGAGTGGCCAATTATTACATAACTAACCCCTAGCTCAGTTAACATCGGGCCTGATATCTCACCTGTAAAAGCACCACTCTCTTCCCAGTACATATTTTGGGCACCAAGTGCAATATTACTATCTTTAATAACCCCCTGAACACTTACCAAATCTACAGCAGGTGTGCAGACAGCAATCTCAACATCAGAGATGCCAGCTACCTTATCTTTGAGTTCAACAACCAACTCTACTGCTTCACTTGCTGTTTTATTCATTTTCCAGTTTCCAGCAATAAAAGGTTTGCGCATTATATTCCTCCTCATTATTCTACATCATCAAGGGCTTCAACACCAGGTAAGGGCTTACCTTCAAAGAACATCAGGGAAGCCCCACCACCTGTTGAGATATGGGTCATCTTATCTTCCAGGCCTGCCTTTTTGATGGCTGCAGCGGAATCTCCTCCCCCAATAATTGTTTTAGCGTTAGAATCTGCCAGTGCTTGGGCAATAGCATTGGTACCTTTAGCAAACTTATCAAACTCAAAAACACCCAGAGGACCATTCCAGATAACCGTCCTGGAATTCTTAATAATCTCAGTATATTTAGCAATAGTCTCTGGTCCACCACTATCCAGTGACTGCCAGTCTGCAGGAATCTCATCCACAGCTACAACCTTACTATCAGCATTTTTGTCAAATTTATCGGCCACTATAACATCTATAGGTAAAACAATCTCAACACTTTTCTCTTCTGTTTCTTTAAGTAGGTCTTTAGCTAAATCAAGTTTATCCTCTTCAACCAGGGATTTACCAGTTTCATAACCACTGGCCCTAAGGAAAGTATTAGCAATACCCCCACCAACCAGTAAATAATCAACCTTTTTCATTAGATTTCGTATAACACCAATCTTGTCAGATACCTTAGCACCACCCATAATGGCCACAAAAGGACTCTCCGGATTTTGCATAACATCATCCAGAGCATTTAACTCCCTCTGCATTAGAAAACCCGCTACTGATGGAATATATTCTGTTACACCAACTGTTGAGGCATGTGCCCTGTGTGCCGCACCAAAGGCATCACTTACAAATATATCAGCAAAACTGGCCAGTTCTTTAGCAAATTCAGGGTCATTGGCTTTCTCTTCAGCATGAAAGCGGGTGTTCTCCAGCAGAAGGACATCACCATCCTGCAGAGTCTCCACTGCTTTTTTAACCTCATCACCTACACAATCATCCACTTTACTAACTTCCTGGCCTAAAATATCAGCAAGTCTTTTAGCAACAGGATCCAGCCGGAGAGAATCAACAGCCTTACCCTTCGGACGCCCAAGATGGGACATTAAGATAACACGGGCACCCTCCTCGATCAAATACTTAATAGTAGGTAAAGCAGCCTCTATCCTTGTATCATCAGTTATCTTACCATCTTCAAGTGGTACATTAAAATCCACCCTGACAAGTGTCTTCTTACCTTTGAAATTAACATCTTTAAGAGTCTTTTTCATTATTAACACCTCCATATGAAATTAATTATTCATTATGTAAATCCCAGAATAAATTGCTAACAACCACCAAGACTTAGTCAACAATCATTAGTGTTTTAACTACTTATCATAAACCAGACCAATATATTTACTGGACGACTCTAGAAATTATCCGTAGGCAGGAGCTTGGCCTCGATGGCCTGATACTGACTCGACCATGCGTAATAAAAAGAAGAGTCAGTGAGCCGAAGGAAAATTTCTCGACAGTAAGCGGAGGTAGGACACCGCAGCGCGTGACAAGGGAAGTAAATATATTGGTCGGCCTTCAAAATCATCCATCATCAACAATTTTCACAACAGACATGAAGAGCACCGGCAACAATTAGTTACCGGTGACCCCCTAATTTATATTACAGCCCTTTACTGGCAATATAGATAGCTGTCTCTACAATTTTCTGGGAATAGCCCCACTCATTGTCATACCAGGATAATACCTTAATCATATTACCATCCAATACACTGGTATAATTAGCATCAAAGATTGAGGTGTGAGCATTCCTTCTAATATCCATGGAAACAATAGGGTCTTCATTATATTGTAATACTCCACTCATAGGTCCTTCAGCAGCGGCTTTCATGGCTGCATTAACTTCCTCTTCAGTAGCGTCTTTCTCAACATTAACAGTTAAGTCTACTAAAGAACCTGTTGAGGTAGGAACCCTGACAGCCATACCATGGAACTTTCCTTCTAATTCAGGCAGTACCAGGGCAACAGCCTTAGCTGCTCCAGTAGTTGTTGGAACCATATTGATAGCAGCTGCTCTAGCCCGGGTAATCTTTTTCATAGGACCAGGTGCATCCAGAATACGCTGTGCCCCTGTATAGGAGTGAATAGTAGTCATTAAACCCTTTTCTATACCAAACTTTTCATTTAATACCTTAGCAACCGGGGCTAAACAGTTTGTGGTACAGGAAGCCATAGATATTACATCATGTTCTGCAGGATTATATTCTCCCTCATTTACACCCATTACTATTGTGATATCTTCATTAGTGGCAGGGGCAGAGATTATTACCTTTTTCGCACCAGCATCTAAATGTTTTTTAGCATCGTCAGCATTAGTAAAAAACCCTGTTGATTCAATCACTATATCAACATCAAGGTCACCCCATGGTAGATCTGCTGGGTCTTTTTCAGCATATACTTTAATCTCTTTACCATCTACAATTACACTATCATCTGTAAAATCAACATTAGCCTCAAAAACACCAAAGTTAGAGTCATATTTTAATAAATATGCCAGTACCTCCGGGTCTGTCAAATCATTAAAAGCCACAAATTCTACATCAGGGTTTTGATAATATCCCCTGAATGCCCTACGTCCAATAGCACCAAAACCATTAATTGCAATTTTTACAGTCATAAATTATCTTCCTCCTGTTTAAATTAAATTTTGTAATACCCTGTGGGCATATTCTGCCCTGAAATTGATATTTATAGGAATTAGTATTACCCTGATTATGTATATTATTTGCCTACACATCACCTCCCTTTAATTTTAAAATCTCTTTAGCAGTTAATTCATCAGTTATTAATAAATCATGGAATTTGGGTGACACAACTGAAATTATGGCCCTGGCTTTAGCCGGATCACCAGCAACAACAATAACTTTATCTATCTGCTGTAAATCTTCAAGATGAAGACCAACACTCGTAGTTATATAAACAATTTCTCCCTTTTCATTAAAATAATACCCCAGGGCCTCACCAACAGCCCCATTCGATAATAACTCCTTGACCTGCCCGGGAGACATATCACGGCGACAGGCCATCTCTTCTGCACTCCCAACACCATGTAAGAGAATATTGGCTTTTTTAAGAATCTCCAAAATACGTTGAATAGACGGCTCAGCCAGGATCCTATCAACATTTTCCTCTTTAATACTATCAGGTATATGCAGGAGCTTATAACTACCACCAATTTTTTTGGCAATAGTAGAGGCAATAGTATTGGCCTGGATTTCAACCTCTTCCCCCAGACCGCCCCTGCCGGGAACCACCTTAACATTCATGGATTTATCATTAAATCTCATTGAACGGGCAACCTGAGCCAAGGTAGACCCACCTGTCACAACCAGTATATCACCATCTTTAAGCATATTCTTAACCAGCTGTGCTGTGAATCGGCCTATCTCCTGTTTAATAGTCGAATGCTCTAGATTACCAGGTACAATAAGCACTTCTTTCAATCCGAGACAGTCCTTTAAATTCTCCTCTAATATTTTAATACCCTTTACTTCCTTAATATACTTATCCAGTTCCTTCAGAAAATCTGTGCCCCGCTCTGTAATAACTGCCCCAGCCCTGGAAACACTAATTAAACCCTTGCGCTGGAGAAATTCAAGCTGTTTCCTGACAGCTCTTTCACTCATTAGACTCTTCTCTGCCAGTGACCGTCTGCCAATAGGCTGCTTATAATATATATTTCTTAATATAGTATACCGGTCTTCAGCAACAGATATTAATTCGGGCACTATTTTTTCCTGGACTCTAAACAAATACTGCATATTAATAACACTCCCTGGCGGGAACGGTATTGTCCCAATGGAACAAAAGTGTCCCAATAATCACAAAAAATATAACTATTACTTTATATCCTCTTCTATTCAATACTATATATTCTAGATTATAATTAAAACTCCTTTTTTTAATTATAAGTATTTTATGTTTTTTTCTACCTATTCTTGCCATCCTTCTTCTTTTTAAGTATATTATTATTAAAAACTGTCATTTTTCTAAAAACTATTTTTTATTCTAAATTAGCATGATAATTCCAGAGCTTATCCAGTTCTATCTCCTTCTCTTCAATAATCATCATAGCCGTTACATCTCCAAATAAAAGAAGTGACTGCTCAAAAAGTGAAGTCATCGGTTGATTTGATGAAACCTCATCTGCTCTATTAATTTTACTATATACAGGAATTCTAATAAATAGATCAGTAAATTCCTTCAAACTACTTTTTGGATTACTACCAATATGAACAATTTTTGCTCCATAATTTTTTGCTTTTCTAGCAATCCCTACCGGAAAAAATGTTTCACCACTCCCAGAACCAACTACAAGTATATCTTTTTCGGTAATAGCCGGTTCTGTTATTTGCCCTACAATAAACATATTAATTCCTAAATGAGCATATCTTTTAGCAATAGCTTCTAAAGATAGAAGGACTCTTCCTACACCAACAAAAAATACCTTATCAGCCTCCAAAAGCATATCTATATACTGTAGTACTGCTTTTGAGTTAACCCCATGTAAAGCCAGATTACATTCACGCAATATAATATCACAATTTTTTAAATATGTATCTATATTGACCATACTCCGACCTCCCCTATCCATAAATATCTAGTTTTTGTCTAAATGTTGCTGCTACTTCTTTCTTATTCTTTTGACCTGTAATTCCACCGCCGACTATAACTATCTCTGGTTTATAATCAACTACTTTGTTTATAGAATCAATAGTAATTCCTCCAGCAATAGCACAACGTTTAGAACCAACTGTTTTTTGAATTCTAGCCAATTCATCGTAGGGATTTTCTGTTGCCTGCACATCTACTGCAGTATGGACACATATATAATCTACACCAATTTCAACTAGCCTTTTTGCTCTTTCTTCCAGGTTTTTCACACACATCATATCTGCCAAGACCATCTTATTTACCTCACTTGCTGCTTTAACTACACCTAAAATTGTTTCAACATGTGTAATCCCCATAACTGTTACTATATCTGCTTTTGCCTCAAAAACCATTTTAGCCTCATATTCCCCTGCATCCATAATTTTGGTATCTGCAAGTACTAAAATATCTGGAAATGTTTTTTTAATTATTTTTACTGCCTCCATGCCAAAATCAATAATCATGGGAGTCCCAACTTCTACAATGTCTATATATTTATGTACTTTTTTAATAATATTAACTGCCTGTTGCATACTTACTGTATCTAAAGCAATCTGTAATTTCAAAGCTATCCCTCCACTTCATTTTCTCCCTTTAGTACCCAACTATTTTTTTAAGCCGCTTACAATTATCTGAAATAGATGCATCCTTATTAAAAATACTAGATGTTCCACCCACAAATATATTTGCACCCTTTTCACGCATTATTTTTGCATTTTCAAAACTTACATTTCCATCTACCTCTATTTCTATATCAGTATAACCAGCTTGATCCAGCAATTTGCGCAGACGCTCAATTTTATCTAGTGTAGATGGAATTACTTTCTGACCCGCAAACCCTGGATTTACAGTCATAACCAGCACTATATCTATATCTGATAGTAAATCTTCTATCATGCATATTGGTGTCCCAGGATTTAAAGCAATTCCAACTCGAGCACCTAATTTTTTAATCATTACTAATGTTCTTTGCACATGCTTAGTAGCTTCATAATGAATACAAATAATATCTTGTTTATTACAGCCCTTATAAAGATGAAAAGTCTTTTCTGGATTATTAATCATAAGATGAATATCGAGAGGTACACTTGTCTTATTTCTAACTGCATTAATAAAATCAGTACTTAAAGTAATATTAGGTACAAAATGATTATCCATAATATCAATATGTAAATAATCCACCCCCACTTCTTCCAATACACTAATTTCTTCTTCAACATTCATTAAATCCGTACACATCATAGATGGAGATATTTTGCTTTTCATAATATACTCCTTTCAAAATCAGGATTATGCTTTTGTAAATAGTCGTTAACCTCTTTTTCTGATGGAATTGACGGTTGTGCACCTTTTCGTGATACACAAATTCCTGCTGCAGCTTGAGAAATAACAATTGCCTTGTTAATCTCTACCCCTTTACACAACTGTACAGCAAGGGTTGCACCAAATGTATCTCCAGCTCCTGTTGAATCAATAGCATTTATTTTAAAAGCAGGAATCATTTTGGCTTCCTTTCCATCATATAATAATACACCCCTACTTCCCATCTTTAAAATAACATAGACCGCTTGTATTTCTTCATACAACAATCTTGCAGCTTTCCTTGCCCGTTTCTCTGTATCAATAGTAATGCCCGTTAAAGCCTCGGTTTCTGCTTCATTTGGTGATATTATATATATTCCCTTTAAGCGTTCAAACGAAATAGTCGTAGCTGGACCAGCATCAAGAAATACAGGAATCTTCCTTTTAGTTGCTAGCTCATAGGTTTTATACACCATTTCCAGGGGCATTTCCAGTTGCATAATAAGCATATCATATTCATTATCTTTTAACGCATTTTCAAGATCTACAGGTTGTAAACAGTTATTACCTCCTAATACTACATATGAAACATATTTCCCTGTATTATTAACAAGAATAGGATCAAGCCCAGTCTGTGTTTTCTTATCCACAATAATATAATCTGTATTAACACCAGAATTTTCAAGCTCTCGTTTAATTATATGGCCATTTTCATCATTTCCAACTCTTCCAACCATTGTTGAATTTGCCCCTTGTAGTGCTACTGCTAATGCCTGATTAGCTCCTTTCCCTCCTGGAACATAGGAATAATTATCACAAAAAACTGTTTCGCCATATTTAGGAATTTTAGGCACTCCATAAATCATTAAATCCATATTTATACTACCAACCACCAAAATATTGGGTTTGCTCATAAATAATTCTCCTCCATTTTTATGTTATATATAACTGACATCTAAATATCCTGAAATCAAATTAATTCATCTTTTATTTTTTTGTTTATTAATTGTAAAGTTTATAATTAATACTGCAATAAGAGCAATCCCCCAGATAAGATCCCTATAGTAATTACTTATATTAGGAAACATGTTTAAATACGAAGACAGCATTTGTAATATTATTACAGCAACTGCTATACCAGGAATATTACCAAATCCACCATCTGGATTAACGCCGCCAAGTACAACAATTAGTATCGTCTGCATTGTATAGCTGCTTCCAAAATTAGCCTTGGCCGAATTTAATCTTGCTAAACTAATTAGTCCCGCTATTGCAGAAATAATTCCTGAAATCATATATGTCTTTAATATTATCAATTTATTTCTAATTCCTGCAAATTTAGCCGCTTTTTCGTTAGTACCAAGTAGATGAACTCGAATACCAAATTTTGTTTTGCTCATTATGAAAGTCAATACTATAACAACAATAAGAAATATAGCAAAAGGGATGGGAATTAGATTAAAAACTAAGCCATTACCTAATTTAGTATATATTTTAGGAACACCGCTAACAGTGCTTCCACCAGATACAACAATACCAATACCCATAAATAATAAATATGAACCAAGGGTAGCTAACATAGCTGGAATATGCAAATAAGATATAAGAAATCCATTAAATAAACCACAGACTGCTCCCAATAAAAGAGATACTAATATCGCCAAAAGTATATATTCAAACTGACCAGAATCTGTAGCAGCAGGAATTAGCTTTTGCATCATTAGTCCTGCAGTAATACCACTTAAATTAGCAATATATACTGTAGAAAGATCGATTCCTCCAGAAATCATACATATACCAACACCTAAAGACATTAACCCATATTCAGTCATCTGTTTTAATATTGATTGGAAATTGCCTAATTTTAAAAAGTTATCAGGTTTTGTTACACTAGCAATTAATAAAAGGAAAATTAATGTAACAAATAATCTCTGTGTGTTTCCCTCTATCTTTTTAAGTAATTTCTTTTCTAACTGCATAATTATCCGCCTCCCTCTCCTGTGACAATTTTGCTGCTCTTCTACTTTGTATAGCTGAAATTGCTGTACCTATAATAATAATACCCCCAACAAATACCTTTTGCCAATAAACAGAAACTCCTATCAAAATTAAACTATTTGATACAATAGTAAGAAGCAATGTTCCTAAAATACAACCTCTTAAGGTCCCAACACCGCCAGTCAAACGAACTCCACCAAGTATCACAGCAGCAATAACAGTCATTTCTGTACCTGCAAATTCTGTAGGTAAATATCGCCTTGACATAACTGTATAACAAACTCCTGCTATTGCAGCAACAGCTCCATTAACAGCAAGCACACCAAAAATAATCTTATTCACAGCAAAGCCTGCTCGTTGAGCAGATATTTCATCACCACCAACTGCGTAAACCCCTCTGCCGACCATTGTAAAATTTAATACTAGATATATAACAATATATAAAAATACTAGAATTAAAAATGTAAATGGTAAACTTGAACTCAATCCAGTTTCTGCATTTCTAACAGTCAATAAAGATGCCCTTGCAAACCTCATCATAACTCCCGGCAACGCAATACGCTCCGCCCCAAAAGCACCCAATAAAAGACCACTAAAAATAGACGAGGTCCCCAGAGTGACAATTAAAGTCGGAAACTTATATTTAACGATAATCCACCCATTAAGAGCACCCATTAATAAGCCAAAGAAAACTGCAATAAGAAAAACACAAATAATCGAACCATCATAACCAATATTAATAGTTATTGTAGTAGCCAAATGACTGCTTAAGGCAGCAATTAAAGGAAAAGAAACATCCGGCCCACCTGTACTGACAAATGAAAGCAAGGCACATATTGCATATATAGAAGGTACAATCATTGAACGTAATAAATCCATAATATTATTATTTGTAAAAAACAAACCTGATTTAGCCTGTATTATAACTGATAAAACAATTATAATAATAAAGACATAAAATTCAACCTGTTTTGGTATTTTTATACCTATATCTAATCGTTTCACTACATTCACACTCCTCTATAATTTAAATTGCTGCTTCCGCAAGTGCTTGTACGTTTAAGTCCTCTCCATCTAACTCGGCTGTCACTCTTCCTTTTTGCATTATAATTGCACGGTCACATGTATTAACAACTTCTTTTATATCATCTGATACTACCATAATCGCCATACCTTCACTAGCTAGACTGCGCAATAACTTATGGATATCATATTTCGCACCAATATCTACACCTACTGTAGGACCATTCAGAATTAATACCTTTGGACTATTAGAAAGCCAGCGTGCTAAAACAACCTTTTGCTGATTCCCACCAGATAACGTTTGGACTGGGAGTTCATGGTCATTAGTTACTACCCCAATTTCTTCAACCCAGCTCGAAGACTCTCTACTTATTTCATTATGATTCAAACTAGCAAATCTACCAGCTAAATCATCTAGTCTTGTAACAGTAATATTTTTCATAATTGACTGCGGCAAAAATAAACCTTCAGTTAATCGATCTTCTGGCACCATTGCAATACCAAGATTTATTGCATCAGAAACAGAAGATATATTTACCTCTCTATTATTTAAAATAATTTTACCTGTTGTAGACTTTAACAATCCAAAAAGTACAGAGGATAGTTCTATACGTCCTGAACCTAATTGACCCGTTATACCTAGAATTTCCCCGGAATGCAATTGAAAACTAACATCATTAAAACCAGGTGCTGAAAGATTTTTAGCTTCAAGAACTATTTCTCCAATATTTTTTTCTTCATTTTTATTAATATTATTAAAATGTCGACCTGTCATAAAATAAGTAAACTTTTCTTCTGTTAACTCGGTAACAGGACAGGAAATAACATTTTCTCCATTCCTCAGAATAGTAACACTATCAGAAATCTCAAATACTTCATCTAATTTATGAGAAATAAAAAGAATAGTGACCCCATTCTTTTTTAAGTCTAATATGATTTCAAACAAGCGGTTTATTTCTTTTTTAGTTAAGGCTGTAGTTGGCTCATCCATAATAATTAATTTTGCATTATCAAGTAATGCCCTGGAAATAGCAATCAATTGCTTATCTGCTACAGGAAGAGTTTCAACACGGGCATTTAAATCAACTTTGAAATTTATTTTTTTAATTGCTTCTTTAGCAATCTTCCTAAATTCTCTACGATTTACTATTTTCTTTTTATTAGCCAAAACTTGATTAAAAGCCAAATTCTCTACAACACTCAAATTTGGGAAAATAGAGAAATCCTGGTATATTACCTGTACTCCAGCATTAATGGCTTCTGCAGGTGTTATGGTAGGATAATACTCTTCATCAATTTCTATTTCACCATCATCAGCTTTATAAAACCCTGAAATAATCTTAATAATTGTTGATTTTCCACTTCCATTCTCACCAGCAAGACAATGTATTTCACCTTTTTTTATTTGAAGATCTACACCCTTTAAGGCATGCACTCCACCAAATGATTTTTTTATATTTGTTACTGAAAGAATATTTTTCATCATACACGCCTCCAACTTTATACTTTTTTTATAAAGAAATATTGCAATATCCCATTTGCTAACATATATAAGATATGCAATATTTCCTTATTTATATTTAAACTACATAATTTCTATTGTTAGAAATCATATCTATCAATATTGTCAGCAGCAATTTCTATGTCTGCTTGACCAATTATACATCGATTGGCACCTTTTACAAGTGATACATTCCTATAACCTTCCACACCTAAATCAGAGCCTACACCTACTTCTTCTCCAGAAAGAATTTTTGCAGCAATTGAACACATAGCATATCCTGCATCCTTAGGATCCCATAATTTTATTTTTGAAATAGTTCCAGCATTAATATAAGGTCTAAATTCATTAGGTGTACCTACACCTACAATTTTAACTCGACCTGCAAGTCCTAATTCTTCAACTGCCATTGCTATTCCTGGGCAATCTGTTGATGCAACACCTGTAAAACCTCTTAAGTCTGGATTTGCTTTAATAATTTCTTTTGCTCTTTCATATGCTGTGTTTACACTCTCTTCAGATAAAGCACTTGGAACCGCTCCATCATTAACCAATTGCATCTCTGGATAAGCCTCTAGTTGACGAGTTTTTTGGGCATTAGCATATTCCATGTGAGTTGTACTGGTGGTATAAGCAACCATCATAGCATACTTCCCTTTTTCACCCATTTCTGATGCTAGCGCATCCATAAGTGCTGCCCCAAAATCATCCGCTGTAAAGGCTTCTACATCAAACAATGTATTTACCTGATTAGAAGCTTCATGAGTTACTACTACAATCCCTTGAAACATTGCATTTTTCAGTGATGCTTCAATAGCACCTGGATCAATAGGTACTACACAAAGAGCATCCACCCCCTGATTGATCATATCATCAATGACCTGTACTTGAGAAGCAGCATCTGCATTAGCAGGACCTTTTTGAATAACATTAATATTCATTTTTTCTCCAAATTCATTAACACCTATCTCCATTCTCTTAAACCAGGGTGCAGTATTATCTTTGGTAACTACAGCAATTGTCCATTCTGATTTGTCCTTATCTGACTTATAATTTGATATATCAAATAAGTCCCTATCAGCCGCCAGTACTCCTCCCCCAATACTCAAAACCATAGCAAACACCATCATTAACACAAATAGTTTCTTCATTTTCATTATACCTTTTCCTCCTTTAGAGAAATATATTTAATATCATGACAGCCTTTTGTACTGTCCATGACCCCTTAAGGGCTTAAAACTATACAACTATTCCAAGTTTGCATGTCGACTAAACATCTCATTGGAATTCAAGTTTTTTGCCTCCATAACTTTCATAGACAAAGCATCTGAAAATATTAATAATGATTGTTCAAATAAATTGGCCATTGGTTGAATTGATACCTGTTTACTTGTTTTTTTAGATTTTGGTGTTGGAGCCGGAATATGTAATCTAACATTCGATATCTTACCTAAAGTAGAGTCCGGAAAACTTGTAATAGTAATAATATTCAGACCTAGTTTTTTTGCTTTACTGGCATATGCTTTCAAACTCTCAGTTTCTCCAGACCCACTACCTAAGATTAATAAATCACCTTTTTTAGCGCCAGGGGTTTCCGTATCACCAATTACAAATACATTAAGCTTAGCATGCATTAAACGCATTGCAAATGCCCTCATCATATATCCCGAACGTCCTACACCTGCAACAAACATTTGTGGAGCCTTCAATATATAAGATAATACTTCCTCAACAGTATCTTCATTAATTTTTTTAAAAACAGAATGCAGTTCTTCATTTATTTCTTTTAATATAGGATAAATAATTATTATCACTCACTCCCTCAATTTTATTCTACATTCCTGTGACGACTAACCATATCTTCTTTACTAATACCCATCTCTTCTCTTAACATCATTACTAATACATCAAATAAAATAAATAGCGTCTGTTCAAACAAATTACCCATAAGCTGTTCTGAAAAAACAAAATTTCCTACAGCCTTATACGCTTCTGCGGGTACATTAATAATATTATCTGCAATGGAAATAAGATAACCCTCACTTGATGGTGTAATTAATGCAAGTCTAGCACCATTCTTCTTAGCCATTTTAGCAATATAATTTTCATGACCTACATTAGCTGAACCACAAGCACATATTAATAAATCCCTTTTTCCTATTGCTGGGGTTGTGTCATCCCATATCCAATGTGCCTCTTTTCCTAAATGCATAAGCCTCATTGTAAATGCTCGGACTGATAATCCTTCCCTTCCTGCTCCCAGAAGAAAAATTCTAGAGGTTTCCTTAATCAATTCTATCAATTCCCTAACACTTTTATCTTCCATCCTAGAAAATACTTCTGCTATTTCATTAAGAGTACTATCTGAAATTTCCCTGAAATTACTCATCATTTAGTTATCAAGCCTTTCCTTCTCGTATTCTGATAATAACGCAAGCCCCTCATCATGATTACCTGCATATTGGGCAAATAGCCATGCTTCTACCATATGTAGAAATTTTGGAAGATCCATCATCCATGCTCCTGTACATAAAATATTGGCATTATTATGTTCTTTGCTCAATACAGCTGGAAATACATCATAACATAAAGCAGCCCGTATTCCCTCCACCTTATTGGCTGCCATAGCCATACCTTGACCTGTTCCACAGATCAAAATGCCATAATCAAATTCTTTACTAGCAACCAAATCTGCTACTTTCTTAGCAATTGGTGCATAGAGTCCTTCTTTTGAAGAATAACACCCTACATCTTCAATATTATAACCATTAAATCTCATAGATTTTAATATCTGACATTTAAAATCATAAGCAGCCAAATCACATCCCATCACTAATCTTAATTGTTGTTCCATATTTTCCCCCCCTTAATAAAGTAATCGATATCATTTTTTTCTTATTATCCTTGATTTAACAGGAATTATATCGAAAATTATAATTGTAATCGGTAACATTATTCAGAAAAAAATAATCTTATTACACTTAAAACAGAAACTTATATCTACTATCTATATCTTTTTTATTATTACAGGTGTTTCTAATATTCTTTTAATAGGTTCTTTATCTGGAAAAGCCATCCGGTTTATTAAAAGTTCTATTGCTTGCCTACCCATTTCCCTTGCATCTCTTTTAATATAGTTAAAATTAATTCCCATAATATCTAGAGCTTCAATTCTATCTAATCCAATACAGGAAATATTTTCTGGTATAGACTCCCCTAATTCATATAATGCCTTTAGAAAACCCATACTAGTTCTATTATTACAAGTCAAGACTGCTGTCGGCCTATCTTTCATAGAAAGTAGTTCTTTAGACAATTCATAGGCTGTTGTCATTCTAAAATCGCCATAAAACATATATCTTTTTATAGGTATAATCCCACTATCTTTCAGAGCTTTTAAGTACCCTTCTTGACGGTTACGGGCAAGAACCCTATCTAATGTACCATTTATAATTCCAATCTTCGTATGTCCAGCTCCAATTAATGCTTTAGTTGCATTATACATGCCTTTAGAATCATCAAAAAACACACCATCTAAATCCAAATAATCAATCTCCCTGTCTAATATTACTATTGGAGAATTAATATCTTTTAACATCTTTTTAAGACTTCTTTTCTCTTCCTTATTACTATAATCAATTGCAGGAGTATAAACCAACCCGCGAACTCTATGTTCTTTTAACATTTCTAATGCTTTTTTATCTTTATTAGGATCATCATCTGAATTACAACAAATAAGAGTTAAGTCATTTTTATCAATTACTTCTGTAATACCCCTTAATACTTCTCCAAAAAAAGGGTTATCAACTTCTGGAACAATCACACCTATAGTTGATGATACTCTTTTGGAAAGACTTCTTGCAGTTGCAGAGGGAGAATAGCCTCTTCTTTTTATTACTTCCAATACTCTTTCTCTTGTTTCTGGACTAACTGATCCAGAATTATTTAAAACTCTAGATACTGTTGTCGTTGAGACTCCTGAATCCTTTGCTATATCTGAAATAGTTACATTATACATTATAATCTCCTTTAATAACAATCTTTAATAATTTGATAATCACTATGTAAGCGGTTCCACAAACACATAATAACATTTTTTAGAGGTATTGTCAATATAAATTTTCATATTTTTGACTTTTTTAGAGTTTGAAAATAAACAGGTATTCATTTCACCACAATTGGTAATGACTAATTACTAGATGATGCTAACTTATTTAACAAAGGTCAACCTTTATATCGTGGTTGACCTTTGTTATAATAGTAATTATAAGAACACTACAAATCATCTCATTAAAATCGAGCATAACTTTCCATAGTTGTTCATTTTGGTTTTCTCCTTTTATTTGAGGAGGGAATCCCCATTTCTTTCCTGTACTTGGCAACCGTTCTTCTTGATAGGTCTAAAGCCCTGTTTTCCTTTAATAATTCGGTAAGCTCCCTATCACTTAAAGGAGATTCTGGTTTTTCATTTTCAATATAGTCAGCTATCAAGGCTTTTATACTTACTGAAGAAAGGTTATTAACTCCACTATTGAAAAAGAATTTTAACTCAAATAAACCCTGAGGGGTTTGAAGGTATTTCTCTGTAGTAGCCCTACTGACTGTTGATTCATGCATCCCCAGTATATCAGCAACCTCCTGCATAGTCATTGATTTTAAATACTTAATACCTAAATTCAGGAAATCTCGCTGTTCCTTAACAATAGCCTCTGCTATCCGATAAATGGTAAATCTCCTCTGTTCAATGCTCCTCATCAACCAGAGGGCAGAACGGTATTTCCCCAACAAATATTCATAAACATCTGTCCCTTTGTTCTCTTTTAGCATCTTATGGTAATACGGATTAATCATTAAAGATGGGATACTTTTTTCATTTGAAATAACAAGATATTCCCCCTTATTCTCTTTAACAATCAAATCCGGCACAATGTATTTCACTTCATCAGAGGCATTATAGGCTGAAGCAGGATGGGGATTTAATGTCTTAATAAGATTAATTGCCCCCATAACCCTTTCCTCATTTGCTGCCAGTTTTTTTCTTATAAAAGAATATTCTTTTTCTACTAAACAATCAAAATAATCCCTGACAATTTCTTCAGCCAGACCAGTATCAAGCATTAAACTATCCAGCTGGATTAAAAGGGCCTCTCTCACATTACTAGCTGCAATACCAACCGGATCTAAATATTGAATGCGTCTAAGTATACTTTCCACCTTGTCTACACTGGATTTGAACCTTTTAGCAATATTTCGACAGGAAGATGTTAAAAAACCATGTTCGTCAAGGCTTCCAATAATAAATTTTCCAAGCTCAAGTTCATTTTCCTCTAGTACCTGATATAGCTGTCTTTCTAAATACTCTAATAAGTTAGGTTTATAAGCAACATAATTTTCATAATTATTCTCTTTATCACTGTTAACAGAATAATCAATTCCACTACTATAATTCTGTTTGTCTAATCTATCCAGGAGAGGGTTTTCAGCCAGTTCCTCTTCAATATACTCTTCCATCTCCTGACTTGAAAACTGTAAAATTTCAATTGCCATCTGGAGTTGAGGTGTCATCACCAGTTTTTGTTTTTGTTCCAGATTTAAATTGAAACCCAGATCCATTAGTCATCTCCCCTTATCTCTTTAGCTACTTTCTTGATACGCCGCATACGGTGATTAACACCTGATTTACTTAACCTAGGTTCCAGCTGTTCCCCCAATTCCTTCAAACTGGCATATGGATACTGCTTACGCAGCAGTGCTATTTCCTGCAGTCCTTTAGAAAGGGATGATAGACCCTTTGTATTTTCAATTAATTCAATATCTTCTAATTGCAGCATAGCTGCTATTACTGTTTTATCCAGGTTAGCGGTCTCAAAGTTTATTTTTCGATTGACATTATTCTTAACAGCTTTAAAAACCCGCTGGTTTTCCATCTTCAGTAAGGCCTGATGGGCACCTATAATATTTAAAATAGTGGCAATATCCTCAGACTTCTTAAAATAAACAATATACTTACCATTGTGTTCTGTTAAATACCCTTTAAGATCTAGACGGGCCAGCAGATCAAGTAATTCCTCGGCAAAGTTTTCATGTTCACACCTGAACTCAAGGTGGTATTCACTATTAGGCTTATTGACTGAACCACCACCAAGGAAAGCTCCTCTAAGATATGCCTTCTGACACTCAAGGTCATTTATAAACTCCTCTTTAATCTTATAAATCAAAGTATTGTTTTCATCTATAAATCCCAGCTCATAAAGGAAATGTTTAAGCCCCTCCTGAGGAGGGAGTCTAAGCAGATAGGTATTATTTTTATAGGAGAAGTGTCTACCCTTCCTCACCATTATACCTATTTTAAGTCCATATCTGCTTTTTATCAATGAATAGACTTTACGGGCCAGGTCACCATGATATATCTTTACCTTCAAAGCCAACTGTTTATTTATAATCTGAATAGAACCATCCATTCTAATTAACGCTGCCAGTTCTGGTAGTTCCCTGCTTTTAATCCTGGCTATCTCATGTTTTACCTCATCAGAAAAAGACATAAGTTTTTTCACCTGCCTTTAGCAATAGAAAAGATAACCCTGGCTAATTCCTCAGGATCATGTCTAATATATCCCTCTTCACTCAAGAGATTGGCGGCAATAATTTCAAGATTATATTTTTTAAGCTTCTTTTGATCAACCAGTACTGGAAAAGCCCCTTCTTCTTCATATCTACGGGCCAGATCCTCAGAACCTTCCTCCTTATTTATAATAACATAATCAAAAATACCCTCTCCAGCATTACGAATAATAGCTTCAATATGATCACTAACACTGTAAGCAGTAGTTTCACCAGGCTGGGTCATTACATTACAAATATAGATTTTAGCAGCAGAGCTCTCTCTAATAGCCTCTGCAATCCCTTTTACCATCAAATTAGGAATCACACTGGTATAAAGACTACCTGGACCAATTACTATTATTTCAGCCCCAGCAATAGCCTCCAGGACCTCAGACGTTGCCCTGCAGGAGGCTGGTTTAAGAAAAACCCTCTCAATCCTTTTTCCTTCCTCTGGTATCACTGATTCACCCATCTTGATAGTCTTATCAGTATAAACTGCACCTAGATGGACATCTTCATTAGTTGCCGGCAGTACCTTACCCTTTACTGCCAGAACCCTGCTTGATTCTCTAACCGCCTCCTCAAAATCACCAAGGACTTCAGTTAATGAAGCAATAAACAAATTTCCAAAATTATGGCCTGCCAGATGTCCTTTAGCACTGAAACGGTACTGAAATAAACTCTGCATTAATGGTTCAGCATCAGCCAGGGCAACCAGACAGTTGCGTATATCCCCAGGAGGAAGCATGCCCAGCTCATCCCTTAATTTGCCAGAACTACCACCGTCATCTGCTACAGTTACAATAGCTGTAATATTACTGGTATATATTTTTAATCCCCTCAAGAGATTTGATAAACCAGTACCCCCACCCAGGGCAACAATTTCCGGGCCCTGCTGAAGTATTCTATCTTGATAAAGTTCTTTAACATTCTGATAGTTCTTTTTAAAAACTATTTTAAAAATACCCCTGATGGTAAGAACCACAGCCAGAAAACCGGCTGCTATAAAAAGCAGGCCAGTAATAATACTTGCCAGAGTAGTTCTAACCCCTGTTAAAGCAAGATCACTTATAATCTCATCAATAAATCCAAAGACCCGGAAACCAGTAATGACTGATATACCAATACTAATAGATAACAAGCCTATAATAAACAGTATCAACCATCTCTTTAAACCAAATCCAGGATGTAACCATTTATATTTCATGACAACACTCCTGTCAATTCTCTACTTATTAACATCTTTATGCTCTACAATTACTCGATATCCTTTTTTCAACAGCTTATCCTTTAATTTTATAGCAGTTGTTACAGAACGGTGTTTCCCCCCTGTACAACCAATAGCTATCATCAGATGGCTTTTACCCTCTTTTTTATATTCCGGTAATAAAAATTCTACAAAATCAAAGAATTTCTTATAAAACTTCTCTGTTAAAGGCCATTTAAGAATATAATCCTGAACTATATCCTCTTCACCTGTATGCTCTCTTAACGAATTTACATAATGAGGGTTGGGCAAAAATCTAACATCAAAAACCATATCAGCATCTAAAGGGATACCATATTTATAGCCAAAAGAAATTATTGAGACAGACATTGTTTCATTATCTATACGGTGAAAAGAATAAAGGAGTTTCAATTCCTCATTAAATTCCTTTTTAGTCTTTTGAGAAGTATCTATGATCTTATTTGCTTTACCACGCAGTTCTTCTAATATTTGTCTTTCCTTATGAATAGCGTCGAGCACCCTACCCTCAGCATCAAGGGGGTGTTTCCGCCTGGTCTCCTTATAACGCCTGATTAAACTATCATCAGAGGCTTCAAGATATAATATTTCAAAATTAACTCCCTTTTCTTCCATCACAGCAAGCTCATCAAAAAGGGCATTAAAGAATTCCCTCCCGCGAATATCAATTACCACAGCAATCTTTTTGAGTTCCGAGTGGAGGCATAATTCCGCAAATTTATTAATAAAAGCAGGGGGTAGATTATCAATACAGAAATAACCCATATCTTCAAAAAAATCAAGAGCAACTGATTTCCCCGCCCCGGACATACCAGTAATAATGAGAAACTCCATTATATTTTCTCCTCTCACTTCTTTTAACTTTATTTTATAACAGAAAACTCAAAAAGTAAACTGCGGCTTAAGAATGCCTCCCAGTAAACCCCTGGTAATTAATTATCCTATCATCAGAAATGCCTAAGTCCTTAACAATCTTCAAGGCAGGTTCCAGTTTCCCGACACTGGCTGGCAAGTGAGCATCACTGTTAATCACAAATCTAACATCAGTCTCCATTGCTGCCCTGACAAAACCCTCCGTCAATCGACCGTGACGGGCATTAACCTCCAGACATGTCCCTTCCTGTGCACAGATACGAGCCAGTTTATAGGTGTCTATATCCAGTTTATAGCCAGGGTGTGTAATGAAATCTATCTGATGTCTCTTAACTGCATTAATTACTGCCCTTGTATTCCACTCCCTTATCCTGGCTCTCTTTCCCGGGAAAAAACGGTACATAAAACGGTTATCAAAAACCAGTCTTAAGGCGGTTTCAATACTTTGCGGTAAAATAAGAAGATGCAGTCCTGCCGCTACAATATCCAATTCCTCCAGAATATAATCTGGGACATCAAGATCACCCTCTTCATTAATAATATTAGCCTCAGTCCCTGCTAATATCCTGATCTCCGGATAGAGTTTATTAAGCACCTCTATCCTTTCTTTAATCTCAATTAATTCTTCTGCATCTTTCACACCCAGGCGAACGAAATTAAATGTCTGGGGGCCGTGATCTGTTATCCCTATCTCAGTTAAACCCTTATTAATAGCAGACTCAATATTAGCCACCAGATCACCCTTACCATGGCTATATTCTGAGTGTGTATGATAATCACCTTTAATCTTGTTCATGTTAACCACCCCAGTTTAGCAAAGATAATGCCGAGAATAACAGACATATAAAGCAGTTCGAAAACAGGTAGGGTATTACAATAAAGTAAAACAGCTGAAAGGAAAATTAAAATAGCCAGCAAAATACTATTGACCGGTAAAACAATATATGCTGTGAAAATAATAAAAAACATGAAAAACAAACTCAGTAGATAAGAATTCGTTCTACTCTTTATCATATTCTGAAAACTAACATTATATTTATTTAGAAAATAATTCCCCAGCACCCAGCATGGTATCGCCCAGTAAACACCTATCACTTCAAGAACAGCAACAAAACTCAAGAAAAAATGAGCGGCTATTTCCTCTGAAGAAGCATCTTTTATTAAGATTAGACCCTTCACATAGGTCAGAACCAAGGCAGATATCAAAACAAAGCCTCCAGCAATATTAAACTGATTTAACAAATGAACAGGCAACTTACCTAGTATATAAATCCATACTGGAAAAGCACCCAGAGAAGTCAAACAGGCAAGCAGGAAAAAAAACTGTTTCTCCCTGCAATTTTCATCTATAATAAAAGCCAGAGTAATCGAATACAAAAATATTATCTCCATATTTATATTGGCCGTTAAAATTAGCAGACCAACAGTTGTTAAAACAACAAAATTACTGCCTTCTCGCTGACCCCAGATTAAAATTGTTATGCCGGCAGTAATCAGTCCCAGACTAATATTGCCCATCAAAAATGCAAAAACTGGCCCCAGGACCAGAGGACTTAAAAAAACCCTTTTTATGTCCATAAAATCCCCCCTGTGGTTTTTTCTAATTATTAACCACTAAAGGGATTTTTATACTAAGGCTCTTTCATAATAGACCTTTGCATAATTGAATTGTTGACCAGCCGATTAAAACGAAGCAGGATTTAGTATGGTCAATTATGGAAAAGGCTGTTTTCCTGTTTGACCGTAGGGAGTTTAAAACAGCCCGTAATTGGCCAATACTAAATCCGTAGCGAAGTTTTTGGATGGCAACAATCAATTATGCAAGACGCTAATACTAAAAGTTATCTGTTAACAGTTTACTTCCTTTATAAAAGGCCTTTTCAGGTGATTTGATAATACTAAAAAAACGGAGTTTAGACACTTTAACAGGTTTTTTACCATAAAGAACTTTGCGGTTATTATCAAGCACCTCCAGAGTAGCCAAGCCGAGGGCATTATTCATGGCAAAAAATTTCTTATAACCAGCCAGACTATCAGGTAAGGCCTCATAGTAATCTATCAGGTCAGGAATATGGTCTTTTACATCATTAATCATTAATCTAAGGGCCTGCATAGCTTTTGTCTCTTTCGTAGGATTTAATAGGTCATCAACACTTACCCTCAATTCCTTTAGAGGCCAGAAATTTTTTTCGCGGTTTTCGACGTCTTTTTTAATATCCCTGATAAGATTTATCTTCTGTAGAAAAAGACCAGCTGACTTATATTTAGCTAGTAGAAGATTCCTTTTTTTCTCCTCCAACTCCCTTTTAAATAAAATAGTTTCTGTCAGAAAACCACCAACCGTCCCTGCTACATAATAACAATACTCATCCAGTTCTGTAAAATTCCTGACTTCAGCTGTCAGATACTTCTGCATCCCCAGATTCATCTCCTGCAGCCATTTATATGAAATTTCCTTTATCCCATCAGCAAGACTATCATAAGCCTTCCTCAATTTACCTGCATTAGTGGTCAGTTTCTTTAAACCTTCCTCAGGCATAAGATAAGCATAATCACTGATACGAGATACACTATCTTCTATCTTCATATTATCAGGTTTAAACAGTTTCACTACTTCATCCATCATTTCCTTGCGTTCGGCAAGTGTAATATCATCTTCCCTTATCTCATCCTCAAAATTATCAAGCAATCTGTCCTGTAAATAAGTTATTAAAACAGGCTTATAGATGTCTTTATCCAACATTGGTATAGTCAAGGCAAAACTCCGTGATACCTCTGATAATATAGCTTTACAAAAATCTATTGCTGATTGCAAAATAAATCACACCCCATATAACTAAAATTACAGCATCCCTAATACATCTAATTCTAATTTTATATCTATTTCCCCATAAATTCAAGTGTAAACAAAATGGCTTCGCCACCCAGACTTACTCAAAACATCAACTTTCTTAACTCAAACTATTTATTACCCATAGTTAATCAGCAAACTATTAACCAGACAAATATATTTGTTGGACGACTCTATAAATTATCCGCAGGCAGGACGCCGAAGGAGAATTTCTCGACAGTAAGCGTAGGTAGGACACCGCAGCGCACGACAAGGGAAACAAATATATTTGTCGGTCTTTAGAATTATACAACTTTGATAATAAAAAACTAAACCTGGCAGACTTAATCCACCAGGTTAATAATATATATTTCTATTAAATTTGAGTGAGTTATTCCCCTAATATCTCCTTAACCTTATCAAGATAAAACCCTGTTAAACTCTCAGCCGCCTCTAAATCCTGCCCTTCAGCATAAACGTGAAAGACAGGCCTTTCACTATCTGGAACAACCAGAGCCCAACCATGAGGGTGTTGAAATTTAATACCGTCGACCATTTCAGCATCATCATCTGCCTCAGCACTTAACCTTCTCATTACTTTACCCTTATATTCCCATTGACAGGCTATTTCCGCATTATTCAAGTAAAACTCAGGGAGTCTATTTAGAAGCTGATCAATACTAATATTATCAACAGCCATTTTTTCTAAAATAAGAGCTAGACCAGCAATCATATCAGCAAAGGGGTAATATTCTATATCACCATGCTCACCCCTTAGATTACTATAGTACTTCTCCATAGCTACCTGCGGATTTATTTCAGTATATTCAACCTCAGCCCCATATTCTTCAGCCATAGATTCAATAACCTGTGGGGCATTTACTGGAAGTGGCAGATACTTATACCCTTTTTCAAATAGAATATATGAAAGTAATACCTGGTACTGGGCCTTACTCAAAACCTTAGCCTCTTTATTGACAACATATAGTTCTTCACCATTATGGTCTGTTATAATACCCAGATCAGAATCATTATCTTGCATAATCCTGGCCACTCTAGCACTAGCTGTTAACCTCTTATCAATACTTAAAGGAGTATTGTGTTCAGGTGAAAAATTTCTGGTTGAAAGCAGCTGGCAGTTCAATCTCTTTAAAAAGAGGGGTAATATATTACCAAGACTATCATATTCATAGTCCACTACCACACTAAAGTAATTCCTCTTTATTCCCTCTCTATTTATATTTGCCAAAAGACTGTCAAGGTAATTCTTCTGCATTTCAGGTGCATAGGCATAATCACCTATTTCTTGAATTGATACACGGTTATAATCCCTGCTGAAGAATTTCTTCTCAATACCTTTCTGCCCATTCACAGGGATATTGACCCCCTGTTGATTTAAAAACTCAAGCACTGTTTTATCTGATTCCTTGTAACTTGCCCTGATATGTATACCCCCGCTGGCCTTCAGGTTTACAACAGCAAAACGGGTGATAGAAGTTGTACTGTCATCAATATCAATTACATCAACTCCAGCGGCCTGTAGCCCGCCAATAAGAGATCTCTTCAAGGCATTACTGAGACTATAGCTATCAGAACTAACCACAACTTCATCACCCTTATTTAAAGTCGAACCATAAGCAACTGCAATACTGGCAGTAAATTCAGGGGTAATATCAATATTGCTTAATCCTACAATACCCTTATTACTAAATATATTTTTTGACCAGCGGGTTGGCCAGACAATACTACTGTCTACCTCTGTCTGCTCAGCAATCTCTTTTTCAGGCCAGATCTTAACCCCAGGCTTAACACGACTTTCTCTTCCAATAACAGTCCTTTTGCCTACTGCTGTTTTATCAAAAATAGCGGCTTTATTTTTAACCTGTACATTATTAGCAAGAATTGTCCCCCTTAATTCTACATTAGGTGATATAATAATATTATCCCATAGAACACTTTTCTTAAGGGAAGAATGTGACTCTATACGACAGTTACGGCCGATCACACAATTATTCAATTTTACCCCCTGACCAATAACTGAACCCTTCCCAATGTAAAGAGGCCCTGTCAGCTCAGCTGTATCATCAATCTCAACTTTATCTTCAACATAAATATCCCCATCCATTACCCCACAGGCATTTAAGGGAAGTTTAATATCTCCAGATAGGAGATCAAACTGAGTTTGATGATATTCATCAAGACTACCAATATCATTCCAGTATCCCTCAAGGGCAGCACCAAATAATCTTTTTCCTTTTCTCAGCATTAATGGAAAGAGGTCTTTACTAAAGTCATATTTTTTATTTTTCTGATACAACTCAAAGATAGAAGGTTCAAGTATATATATCCCTGTATTTATCGTATCACTAAAAACCCGTCCCCAGTTAGGTTTTTCCAGAAAACGTATTATCTCTCCCCCATCATCAGTCATTACCACACCATAGTCTAGTGGTATATCTTCTCTGGCCAGTACCAGGGTAGCATCTGCTTCCTTTTGCTGGTGAAAAGTTACTGCCTCGCTCAAGTCAAAATCTGTCACTGCATCACCACTAATAACAATAAAGGTTTCATCGAGAAAATCAACTGCATTATGAACACTTCCTGCAGTACCCAGTGGTTCTTCTTCCACAAAATACTTTAGCTTTACACCCCATTTTTCTCCATTTTGAAAATAATCTTTAATATACTTTGTCATATAATATGAAGTAACTGCTATCTCAGTAACACCATGTTTTTTCAGTAGATTAATAATATACTCCATTACTGGATAATTAACAATAGGAACCATGGGTTTAGGTAGATCACAGGTTAGAGGACGCAGCCGACTACCCTGACCCCCGGCCATAATAACCGCTTTCATATTTTGCCCCCTTAGCTATATTTTCTTTGTGAAGTATATCTATAAAGCAATGACTCTTCATTATTATTCATATTGCCTTTAGTATGTTTTTTATTCCAATCACTCTTAAGGTAGTCAAAATTTACATCTTCATATAGAGCAGCAGTCTTACTGGCAATCTCTTCCCAGGTGTATTCTTCTTTAACCATCCTGTAGCCCCTGGCAGCAATTTCCTTGCTTTTTTCCTTATTTCTTATTAATTCCAGAATAGCTCCAGCCAGTTGATGTGGGTTATTGGGATTTACCATTAATCCATTTTTATCATCTTCAACGAATTCTGCCATACCACCAACATTACTGACAACTACCGGTGTTTTAGTAACCATTGCTTCTAATGCTACAATTCCAAATGGCTCATAAATACTGGGGAAAACAGCTACATCTGCTATCTGATACAGCTTATTTCTCTCTTCATCACTAATAAAACCTGTAAAATAGATCCTATCGGCAATCCCAAGATAATCGGCCTGTGCCTTAAGGTTATCAAGATGTGGTCCTTTACCAGCAATTACAAATTTTGTACTAGGTTCTACACTTAAAATCTCTGGAACCGACTGGAGTAATACCTGAATTCCTTTCTCTCTCACAATCCTACCGACATAAAACACAATATTTTCATTTAGACTGGCATAAGTGTTTTTAAAATCATCAACATCAAAGCTTTGGTTTCTATCTAACAGATAATTTTCTTCATTAACGCCATTAGCAATAGTAGCAACTTTATCATCAGGCAGTTGAAAAAGATTTTTTGCCTCATTTGCCATATACCTACTACAAACAACTACCTTCCAGGCCTCAAAACAGGCATACCATTCAAGATCATTTATGTAACGCTGCATATTATTATAGATACCTTGATTCCTACCAAATTCTGTAGCATGAATAGTATAAAGTAGTGGTTTTCTTAAAGAATGTTTAAATACCTTAGAAACCCAGAAAACTAACCAATCATGTCCGTGAATCAAGTCTATATCACCTATTTGCTCCATAAGCTCAATAGTCTTTTCTGTCATTTGAAAGTTAAGGTGTAGTATATTGTCAACAAAATTATTCCCCGATATAGTGACCGGAGTTGTTCTAATTACCCTGACTCCATTAACTATGTCATCTTCAGACATCTTAGCATTACCCTGTGTAATTACATAAATTTTATGTCCCTGCTTAACCAAGGCTTCACTTAAGTCCTGTACATGACGAGCTAAACCACCATGGCTTAAGGGTGGATATTCCCAGGAAAACATCAAAATCTTCATCTTCTTACCTCCCATTTTTTAATTATCTTTATTTTAATATTTAGCAAAAATAAATATTTTATACATGACAGAGATGAATAAATATCAAGAATAATTAACATATTAAATAAGGAATAACAATAAATTATTCGGCTATAATAACAGGGTATAAAAAAATAAATAGGAGGAAAAAAAATGACAAAAGGGTTTTTAGCATTTGTACTCCATGCCCATTTGCCTTACGTAAGACATAATAAAGAGGGTGAATTAGCAGAAGACTGGCTGTATGAGGCAATAACTGAAACATATATTCCTTTAATAATAATAATGAATAGACTAGTAAAAGAAGGGGTTAATTTTCAATACACAATTAATATCTCACCTTCCCTGGCAAGTATGTTAGGAGACGAACTCCTTCAGGAAAGGTATCATAAACACGTATTAAAACTCATTGAATTAAGTGAAAAAGAATTACAGAGAACAAAAGACCAGCCTGAATTATACCGGCTGGCTGAAATGTACAACTATTTATATAAGGAAGTATATTATTTTTTTCATGAAAAATACCATAATAATATCTTAGCTGCCTTTAAAGAGTTTCAGGAAAGGGGTAATATTGAGATTATTACCTCTGCTGCCACCCATGCTTATCTACCATTATTATTAACAGATGAGGCCAGAAATGCCCAGATAAAAACAGGAATAGAGACCTATCAACAGTTTTTTGGTAAAAGACCAAATGGTATCTGGCTGCCTGAATGTGCCTTCAAACCTGGTTTAGATCAGATTCTGGCTGAAAACGATCTAAGGTATTTTATCAGTTCAAGTCACGGGATACTCCATGCAGCCCCAAGACCCAGATATGGTTTATATGCTCCTATTTACACACCAGCAGGTGTAGCTGCCTTTGGTAGAGATATAGAGTCATCAAAACAGGTCTGGAGTGCTAATGAGGGATACCCAGGGGATTATAATTATCGAGAATTTTATCGGGATATTGGCTATGACCTGGATTATGATTATATCAAGGAATACCTACCCTCTGGAATAAGGAAACACATCGGTTTTAAATACTATAAAATAACCAGTAAAAATAATTGGAAAGAAGTATATGACCCTATTGCAGCCCGTGATAAAGCAGCTGAACATGCAGGCAACTTTATGTTTAATAGACAGCAGCAAATTAATTACCTTACTCAAATACTTGACCGCAAGGCAATTATTGTCTCACCATATGATGCAGAGTTATTCGGACACTGGTGGTTTGAAGGCCCACAATGGTTAGAATTTCTCTTTAAGAAACTTCACTATGATCAGGATGAGATAGAAACAATAAGCTTATCTAGTTACCTTGACCATTATCCTAAAAACCAGATAGCTATGCCTACTGAGTCAAGTTGGGGTTATAAAGGCTACCATGAAGTCTGGCTCAACGGCACTAATGACTGGATTTACCGCCACCTACACCAAGCTGAGTTAAAACTTATCGAATTAGCTGACTGCTTTGCTTATTTAAATGACCAAAAAGACAAGCGCTACAGGGCCCTCAACCAGCTGGTTCGGGAATTATTATTAGCACAGAGTAGTGACTGGGCCTTTATTATGAAAGCAGATACGATGGTTGACTATGCCATTTTGAGAACCAAAAAACACCTTCATAACTTTTCTCAACTAGTAGAAGGAATAGAAAGGAACAATATTGATTTAACAAAACTTACTGAATTAGAAAAGGAAGACAATATCTTCCCGGCTATTGATTTCAAGATGTACCAACCCAGGAGTAAAGTTCAATTAAGAAAGGAGGGATAAAGTGAACGTCTTCTTAAATATCCTGGTTATTTTATTAGCTATTATAGCTTTTTTGGTCTTATATTATCTTTCCTTAAAAAGGGATCAAAAAGCCAGGGATTTCCACCTTTCTTTAAAAAACACTGATTACGAAACGGGAGAAGAGATAGGAGTTGATAATAGTAATATGTATCAAGAAACAAAAACAAAGATAAAAGAAGAAAAAAAGATAGAAGAGAGTGTTCTGAAAGAGTTTCCCAGGGAAGAATACCCTTTAAGGGAATACTATAACAAAAACTATATCCGGCTTTTTGCAAGGGATCCTGGTTTTTTATTTGCCTACTGGGAAATAAAAAACCCTGACTTCTATCAAAATGAAGCATTTTTACGTCTTGTTAATACCAAAAAAAACAACAGTCATGATATCAGAATTAACCACCAAGCTAGAGACTGGTATTTACAGGCAGAACCGGCTAATAACTATTATATCCTGATAGGTTTTAAAAAAAATGGGGTTTTTTATCCCCTGATCCAGTCAAATGAAATTACCACACCCCTTAACCAGCCCTCAGCTATTGTTGACGAACAGTGGATGACTATTGAAGAATTGTCTAAATATAGTTATAGAATAGACATGGGCTCAATCTCCCTTATAAAGGAAATTGAAGCTAGAAAGATGGAGGCAGAACTGGAAGCTGATTCCTATTCACTTGTTAAGACTAAATAAATAAAGGGCTGCTAAAATTATAAGCAGCCCTTTGCATCTCAAAAATTATTTATTAGCTGTTCAAGGGTATCCCTTCTTCTGATCAACAGATCATCCCCCTGTTCATTAATTAATACCTCAGCTGGTCTTAATCTATTATTATAATTAGACGCCATAGAAAAACCATAAGCCCCGGCATCTAAAACACCAAGTAGGTCCCCTTCGAAAATCCTGGGAAACTCCCTCTTTTTGGCAATTATGTCCCCGCTCTCACAGATGTTACCAACAATAGTAACCTCTTCCTGGACACTGGAATCCACTTCCTCTTTCCGGTAGATCTCTATATCATGATGAGAACCATAAATCATCGGGCGTTTTAAAACATTAAAGCCCAGATCAGTTCCCACATATTTAATACCATAATTCTCTTTAAGAGAGTAAACACTACCTAATAAAACACCACATTCTGCAGCAATATACCTACCTGGTTCTACCATAATTGTAATCTCACGGCCGTAATCAGCAACCCAGTTATAGATTAGCTCGTTAAGCATACCACCCAATTCCTGAATATTAAGACGTTCCTGGCCATCATGTTTATGATAAGGAATACCAAAACCCCCACCTATATCAATATACTCTATAGAATCAAATTCCTCAGCAATAGCTAATAGGGATTTGACTCCGGCAAGATAAGGTTCCCCATCCATAAATAATGAACCAATATGCTGGTTAATACCAATTAATCTTAGATTATGTTCATCTAAAACCCTTTTAACGTCATCTATATACTCTGCCTGAACACCAAACTTAGTCTTTTTACCACCAGTAACAACCTTGGGATTATGGCCAGCACCAACCCCTGGATTAAATCTAACAAAAACTTCGCCACCGGGATTAATCCTGCCAAACAAGTCCAACTGGGCAATTGAATCAACACTTATTTTTACACCTGTATCAAGAGCATATTGTAATTCATCTGCTGAGACATTATTACCTATATATAGTATCTGATCTGGGGAAAACCCAGCCTTTAACTCTACAAAAATCTCACCAGGTGACATGGCATCAACATTTAATCCCTCATCCCTGATTATTTCCAACAAGTGCAGATTACTATTTGCCTTGGCCGAATAGTTTACAATAAAATTAGGATAATCTATCAGACCAGACATATCCTTACATCTATCCCTCAATATCTTTTCATTATAGACATATAGCGGGCTGCCGTATTTTTCTATCAACTCTACAGGATTATTCCTGCCGTAAAAATTCTCTTTGCTAGTTACACCTGCATAGACATAATTCATCTTAAGTTACCTTCTTTCTGCTACTTTTTTTGTTTTATCCTACTGCAGATATTTTATAATCTTTGTGATTAATTGTCAATAAAAATACTGTATACACTAGCAAAACCTATCTTTTTCTTCAGATTAAAAAAACACAATTTCATGAATTAAATCCAGTTAAATAACTCAAAATATTATTGGTGTATTAAAAAACAACCTAGTATTTTGGTTGATTTTCTCATATTATATGTTATAATTATAATAGATATTATTACTAATAAGGAGGGATCAGATAATGAGTGCATATCATGAAGCTGAAGACAAACTCAGCGAAGAGACAAAAAACATAAGCAGAGTACTTAATAGTTTAAAAGAAGAAGTAGAAGCAATTGACTGGTATAACCAAAGGGTTGACGCCACTAATGATGATGAGGTCAAAAAAATATTAGCCCATAATAGAAATGAAGAAATAGAACACGCAGTCATGGCCATTGAGTGGTTAAGAAGAAATATGCCGGGCTGGGACGAGGAATTAAAGACTTATCTTTTTACGGAAATGTCCATCGTTGATGTTGAAGAAGCTGGCGAAAAACAGGACTCTAACGATAATATAGATTTAGGCATAGGGAATCTAAAATAAATACCTGGAGGTGTTTTAAATGGATATGTTAAAAAAAGAATTAGCCCCACTAACTGATAAGGCCTGGGATGAGATAAATGACAGGGCTAGAGAGGCACTTAAAACACAGCTTTCAGCCCGAAAAGTACTCCATGTAAATGGACCTAAGGGTTGGGACTATAATGTTCTTACTGAAGGCAGATTAACTAATATTGAAGATAATGGTAAAGGGGTTAATAGTGGTATTTACCAGGTTAAACCCCTTACTGAAGCAAGAGTAGTATTTGAGTTAAATAGATGGGAACTTGATAACATTGAAAGAGGTGCTAAAGACATAGACCTGGGTCCTCTGGAAGAAGCAGTTAGCAAAATTGCTGAATTCGAAGACAATACTGTTTTTAACGGTCTGGAAAGCAGTAATATTAAAGGTCTTAAAACAGAGGCAGTTAACAAGCTACAACTAGGACAGGATAGTTCAGAGATTATAGCAAATATTTTAGAAGGTAAAATATTGTTAAATAACGCCCTAGCTGAAACACCATATAGTCTTATTGTTGGTAAAGACGCCTGGAAGATAATCCAGACCAAGACAGAGGGTTATCCTTTACACAGAAGAATTGAGCACCTTATTGATGGTGAAATTATTTTTAGCAAGGTTATCGATGGTGCTTTTTTGATTCCTTTTGACCATGCAGATTTAGAATTAACGATTGGTAAGGATTATGCAGTAGGTTATGAGAACCATGATAGTAAAAACGTAAAACTATTTATTACTGTTTCCTTCACCTTCCGTATTCTAGATCCTGAGATTATAGTTTCATATAGTCTGTAAGTATAAATATGGAAAAAGCCGCCTTAACAGCGGCTTTTTCCATATTATTAATATAATCTTCCATTATGCACTTCAAAGCTCCAGTTTCTGCCATTATTATTATCCCAGTTACCTGCATTATCATGAAAGCAGAATATAAATCTATCACTTGTATCAACATCACAATTAGTTTTCCAGATATCCTTATCCCGTTCCATCTTAAGATCTAATACTTTTTCCCAATTATTATCCATACCAAATCCTGCATGTAAGTATACCTCCTGGGCACCTGACTTTGAAAGTAATCCATCATATTCGACTTCAATCCTCGAACCCGCAGTTATTGGAGTTGGACTAACATTAATACCATTATCATTTAACATATAGCAATATTTCCCCCTTTCATTTTATCTATTTTTTATTATTTCTAAGAAAAGGGTTCTTATACGCTATTAAGATTAGCAATCCAAGGAAAAATGTTAAAGCAATAAAATAATAGATATATAATAGATTACCTTCTTGATCACTTACTTTAACTGGGGTTATTTCTGCCAACCTATCTGCATCATATTTCTGCAAGATATCTATCTGTGATACTTTATTTGGGGTTAATAAATCAATTACAAGTGGGGCGTTTTCCAGATCCCTTCCTACCCTATCATAAAAATTCCAGGCTGAAGGCCTATTACTAAGTTCCCTTAAATAATCTGGTCCAAAGGGATCAAAACTACCTACCAGCAGAAATATCTCTGCTCCCTCTAAAGGGCCAGTTACAGCCTGATCAAGGTACAGATAAATCTCATTATTCTTGACTCTAAGATCAACATTTTTAAGCTCCCAGGGATTTTCTTCAGCATACCAAAAGTCATCTTCCTTATCCTGATCACCTGGTTCAAATACTCTGACCCACCAACCACTTATTTCCAGTAGGGCATTCCAGGGATAATGTTCATCAAGTCTAACCCTGGCACCCTTTTTAAATAGTTCAGTAGATCCCCCCCTTTGATTATCAATATATAAATGTATTAAGGGTAGGCTAAAACCAAATTTACTATTCCAAGGGTCTTTTAATTGCTTAAAACGAAACCTAAATATATACTGCCCCTCATCCTTAGCTATAGCAAAATTAGTAATATCAAAAAGTCCCTGGTAGGGTTGAAAGACCTCATCACTTGGATACTCATATGTACCAGGACCAAAATCATCACCCTCAGGATCATCAATAGAAAAGAAGAACTCTCCTGTATAGGCTGAACTATTACCCACAGAAAAAAACATGATTATAAAGAAAAAAATCAATAAGCCAAAAAACTTCCCTTTCATGATAAACCCCCATAATTTAAGTTTCTCTCATCAGGTCATTTACTTTGGCAGAAAAATCACGTGCTGCATTATATCCCATGGCCTTCATTCGCATATTCATAGCAGCTATTTCCAGTACCATAGCTACATTACGGCCCGGTTTAACCGGAATAATTACCTCTGGGACTTTAATCCCCATTATTTCATCATATTTACTATCAATCCCTAAACGGTCATACACCTTCTTCTCATCCCAAAACTCCAGATTAGCCACCATATTAATCTCAGAAGAATCTTTAACTGCCCCTGCTCCAAATAAAGTACTTACATTTATTATTCCTATGCCCCTAATCTCAAGAAAATACCTGGCAACTTCAGGGGCTGAACCCAGCAACTCCCGCTCTCCTATTTTTTTTACAATTATTACATCATCAGCAACCAGTCTATGGCCTCTTTTAACCAGCTGAATAGCTGTTTCACTCTTACCTATACCACTTTTCCCACTGATTAAAACACCAATCCCATAAATATCGACCAAAACCCCATGAATGGTCTTTTCCGGGGCAAGCGACTCCTCCAGATAGTTAGTAAGCAGACTTAAAAATCTGGTAGTCGCTACTGAAGTCTTCAGTAGTGGTGTTGATGTATTAGCCGCTTCTTTCAGAACTATATCTGGAACATCCAGGTTACGGCAAATAATTACACATGACAAATGATAGCTAAATAACTTTTTAACCCTTTTCTTTAAAACAGGAGGTTTAAGTTCCTTTAAAAATGTAATCTCAGTACGTCCTAGTAACTGCACCCTTTTCGGAGCGAAATATTTCCAGAAACCAGCCAGTTCAATCCCTGGCCTTTTAATATCACTAACTGTTATCTCTTTATCTTCTGGGTCACCTGCTAATATTTCAAGGGAAAATTTATTAATAATGTCTTTGACAGCTATTTCTTTATTTTTCACGATAATAATCTATCCCCCATAGCAACAGCAATTGCCCCTTTAACACCTACATCATCACCTAATTCAGACCGTTTTATTTCTACAGAACTAAAGGCACTATCAAAGGCATGTTTTTTTATACCTTCCATCATCGGTTTCTCAAAATAATCCCAGGCCTTCATAACACCCCCACCTAAAATAATCATACCTGGGTTAAAAATATTTAATAAATTAGCAATCCCTAAACCCATATAATAGGCAGCCCTTTTCCAGATATCCTGAGCTAATTGATCACCCATCTCGGCTGCCTCAGCAATTACCTTACCATTAATCTTATTGAGATCTCCCTTAAGCAGTGCGAACATTTTGCTCTCCTGATTATCTTCAACAACCTTTTTAGCCATCCGGTTTATTGCTGTGCCAGAAGCCATGGCTTCAAAACAACCATGATTTCCACAACCACAGAGCGGACCATTAGGATCAATTATCATATGACCTACCTCGCCAGCTATGTCGCTCTTCCCGTGATAAATACGACGATCTATAATTATACCGCCCCCTATCCCAGTACTAATTGTAATATAAATCAAATCAGCTACCCCACGGCCTGCCCCAAACCATTTTTCACCAAGGGCAGCCGCATTAGCATCATTCTCTAAAAAAATAGGGCTAATCCCTGTCCTTTCCTCCAGTAATTCCACAATCGGTACATCCCTCCACGGCAGATTAGCATTCTCAATAATCACACCATCCTTTGTATTTAAAGGCCCAGGGGAACCAATCCCAATTGAAGCTACTTCCTCTTTGCTAATATTACTATTATTGAGAACATTATCAATAGTTTTTATGATATTATCTATAATAACGTCCTGTCCCTTATCAGCCTCAGTAGATCTTTTATTACTTATTAATATCTTACCACTACTATCAGCAATAGCGGTTAATATTTTAGTTCCCCCTATATCGATTCCTAAAAAATATTCTGACATAAATAAATCCCCCTGTTCAAGTTTAATATTTTTCAAGAGTTAGTTCAGTATAATTATTAATTAATAATCCCCCGAGAACAAGAAAAAGTAGTGGAATAGCAAAAACGGATAATACCATCAACATGGTTAAGAGCAAGAACGCAATTAAAAAAAACAATGTAGAAAATGGATTAGCCATTGTTAGTAAAAAAACCCTTTTAATAAGTTCTTTAAATCCCCTATCTTCCTCATATACTGATAAACCCCAGAAATAAAATTGAAACATAGTAAAAAATACTATAATATACATGGTTATAGCTGAAATTATCATGATAAAGATATTATCAGCCCGCTGGCTAAAATAATAGAGATCAAAAAACAAAACAAAATAAATCAGAACAACAAAAAAGAACGACAACAGCCCCCTGGAAAAATATGTTTTAATACCCTGAAAAAATTCACGCAATCTTGTGTCTTCTCTTGCCTTTATTCTTCTTATAATATGTAAAAATGAGAGAATAAAAGGACCTGTTACCAGCAGATAATAAACTGCAGCCAGGTAAAACATCCAGAGTCTTTCAAATGGATAAAGAATTAAAAAAGGCAGGATAAAAATAGTAACCCAGACTAAATTATAGAAAACTAGCTTAAATAAATAATTATATAGCTGTACAAAACTATTCTTAATTGTAGTTAATACTAGCAAAATATAACCTCCTATTCGTTTCACAGCTAATTATACTACATTTTATTTGGACTTGCAATTAAGACTTTACTATATTATCCCAATAATATAAAAAACAAGGACTCCACACTATAAGAGTCCCATAATTATATATATATTGATTTATAATAAAATCATTTACTAAATTTCTCTGTTAATTCATATACTCCATTTTTTATCTCTGCTAATTTACTATCATCATCAATATTTTCAATAGTCTCTGCTATAAATTCAGCAACTAATTTCATCTCAGCTTCTTTCATGCCCCTACTTGTAACAGCAGGTGTTCCCAGCCTGATACCACTGGTTACGAAAGGGCTCCTCTTTTCAAAGGGGATAGTATTTTTATTGGCTGTGATACCGACTTTATCAAGAGCAGTCTCAGCATCTTTACCAGTAATCCCTTTGTTATTCAAGTCAACCAACATTAAATGATTATCAGTCCCTCCAGATACCAACCTGAAACCATAATCCTGCAATTCAGCAGCCAGAACAGCTGCATTGTTAACAATTTGCTGTTGATATTCCTTGAACTCATCTGTTAAAGCCTCTTTAAAAGAAACAGCCTTGGCAGCAATAATATGCATTAAAGGACCACCCTGTAACCCAGGGAAAATAGCCTTATCAATATCTTTAGCATATTTCTCCTTACAAAGTATCATCCCACCACGGGTTCCACGCAGGGTTTTATGGGTTGTAGTTGTCACAAAATCTGCCACTGGTACAGGGTTAGAATGTAAACCAACAGCAACCAGTCCGGCAATATGTGCCATATCAACCATAAATAAAGCCCCTACCTCATCAGCAATCTCCCTAAACTTAATAAAATCTATTTCCCTGGGGTAAGCACTTGCACCTGCCACTATCAAATCCGGTTTGTGTTCCCTGGCCAAGGATGAAACCTGTTCAAAATCTATACGTTCTGCTTTGTTTACACCATAATGAAAGAAATTGAAGTACTTACCAGACATGTTTACTGGACTTCCATGTGTTAAATGGCCACCATGGGTCAAATCCATCGCCAGTATTTTCCCACCCTTTGGTACTACAGCAAAATAAACAGCCTGATTAGCCTGTGAACCAGAATGGGGTTGAACATTTACATGTTCAGCATCAAAAAGTCTTTTTGCCCGCTCAATAGCCAGCTCTTCTACCTGATCAACAACCTCACAACCACCATAATATCGTTTATGTGGATAACCCTCAGCATACTTATTAGTAAGACATGAACCAGCTGCCTCCATAACTGCTTCACTCACAAAATTTTCAGAGGCAATCAATTCAATATTATGCTGCTGCCTTGCTGCCTCTTTTTCAATCAAGTCAGCTATTTCAGGATCAACCTTTTTTACATAATCCACTTAATCATCTCCTTTATAATTATTAGGATTATTACCCTACTTAATAATGTGACAGGCGAACCGTCCCCTTGTCAAATATCTAATTCTTGAATAATTCCCTTTAAAACCCCAGCAGATTTTAATAGTTCTTCCTCCTCTTGAGAACTCAAAGTCAGGTTAAGTACCTTCTCCACCCCTCTACTACCAACTATACTGGGGATACTTAAAACAAGATCATCAATACCATATTCCCCAGTTAATAGGGTTGAAACAGTCAGTATTGTATGTTCATCCCGGAAGATACTTTCTACAATACGAGCTACTGCCAGACCAACTGCATAATAGGTAGCACCTTTTCGATCAATAATCTCATAGGCAGCCTGACGAACCTTTTCACTCATCTTATCCCGAAAATCATGGGTAGCACAATCCTTATCACAGACAATGCAATAATCCTTAAAAGGAACACCTGCTACATTAGTAAGGCTCCAGGCTGCTACCTCATGGTCTCCATGTTCACCAATAATATAAGCGTGAATATTCTTGGGGTTAACACCACAATGGTCACTTAATTGATAACGGAATCGTGAAGTATCAAGTACTGTACCTGAGCCGAGGATCATATTTTGTGGTAAATCTGATAATTTCTGAGTAACATATGTAAGAATATCTACTGGATTTGTAACAACAAGTAGGATTGCTTCTCTGGTATATTTGCTTATATTAGGAATAATCTTTTTAAAAACCTCTGTATTCTTCTTGACCAGGTCAAGCCTGGTCTCACCAGGTTTCTGGTTTACCCCTGCTGATATAATAACAATTCGAGCATCTCTACATTCCTCATACCCACCATGTTTTACTTTAACAGGTTTTACAAAGGCAGCCCCATGGTTAAGGTCCATAGCCTCACCTTCTGCCCGCTCTTTGTTTATATCAACCAGGACAATCTCTGAAGCCAGTCCCCGGTTCATAATAGCATAAGCAGCTGTAGCACCTACCAATCCAGCACCAATAATAACCACTTTATTCTTCAATTGATATCACTCTCCTCTGGCATATTTTAACAAAAATATTTCCAGTATTTTTAAATTATACCTATACCCCTTCACCTATAATCTACCCTTATTAAATAGGAGCATTCATGAGATATCCGGTAAAATTATATATCTGAGTATATTAATCAAGTTTTTGAAAATAAGGAAACCGGACTAATATCCGGTTTTCTCTTAAGATAAGTAGTTATTCTATTATTCCGCACTGATGGCTTCTACAGGACAGACTGCCACACATGCACCACAGTCAATACAGGTATCAGCATCAATATCATACTGAGTATCTCCCTGGCTAATTGCCTCTACAGGGCATTCTGATTCACAGGAACCACAGCTAATACATTCATCAGAAATAACATGAGCCATTATCGGTTCACCTCCCCATATATTGCAATGAATGTTTCCTAATCTCCAAAATTTATTATATACTTACTTAAGTATCTTGTCAACAAGAATAGACATTTTCCCACTTCACATAAGCCCCTTCCAATCCTAAATAGCAAAAATCTCTTTTATAAGGTGTGAAACCCCTGCCTGATAGTGTGGTAGGGTAATACAGTCTGCCTTTTCTTTAACAGCAGCAGGGGCATTTTCCATAGCTACACCCAGACCTGCCCATTCTATCATCTCCAGGTCATTCCAATTATCTCCAACAGCTATCACTTCTGAACGCTCTATTCCCAGCTGACCTGCCAGACGCTCAACTGCTTTACCTTTAGACACACCCCTGGCCATAAATTCGATATAGTAGTCCTTTGATTCTGTTATCTCAATATATTCCCCATATTTTTCTCTAAAATACCTCAGGGCTTTTTCTTTTTTAGTCTGATCCTTTTCAACAATTAAGACCTTGGTCGGCGGCTTAGCAATAAAGTCTGATATCTTACCAACTGTTTCCACCTTAACCCCAGCAGTCCTTTCATAATACTTACTCCTGTCATTTTCTTCAGCAACATAGAGTTGATCATCCTGATATAGATTAATATGTAATCCCTCTTCCTCCATATCTTTAATTATTCTCAGGGCAATCTTATGATCCATCGGCTGATGGTAGATTACCTTATCAAGGGTAACATCCTTGACAAAAGCACCATTGTAAGTAATAACCGGTCCTTTAAGTTCCAGTTCCTTAACATATGGGAGGGCAGAGATAAACATTCTGCCCGTAGCAATAACAACCCTTACCCCTAATTTACTCAATTTTTTAATCGATATTACGTTCTGTTCCGGCAGTCTCTGCTCACTGTCCAACAATGTATCATCTAGATCCAGCACCAGTAATTTATAAGCCATTTATATCAGCTCCAGATTATTAGTATTCTATTTCTTTACCAAAATTATATATTTTAGTATTTACATTGTCAATCAATATCTTAATTTTTACGGTCTAGTATTTTCCTTAAGGTAATCAAAAATAACCCGGGCTGTCTTGGAACTGACACCATCTACTGCCTTTAACTGCCCGATAGAAGCCTCCCTGATCTCAGCCAGGGAACCGAAATGCCTTAGTAAGGCATCACGCCTTTTAGGCCCTATACCAGGTATATCATCCAACATTGTATGTGTTAAACGCCGGGAACGTAATTTCCGGTGATAACTGACGGCAAACCTGTGGGCCTCATCCCTGACCCGTTGAATCAAATGGAGAGCAGCTGAATTCCGGGGGATGATAATTGATTCACTCTGACCAGGTAAAAAGACCTCTTCTTCTTTTTTGGCCAGGCCGATAATTTCCTGCTCAGCAAGCCCTATTTTACATAAGATATCATAGGCTGCACTGAGCTGCCCCTTACCACCATCTATTAAAATCAGATCTGGCAGAGATTTATCTTCACTTAAGAGGCGGCTGTAACGCCGCTCAATAACCTCCTGCATCATAGCAAAATCATCAGGGCCCTCAATGGTCTTGATTTTAAAACGCCGATAGTCTTTTTTAGAAGAATACCCCCCTTTAAAAACAACCATTGAAGCCACCGGGTCAGTCCCCTGAATATTGGAAATATCAAAACCCTCAATATGGTCAGGCGGCTTAGCAAGGCCCAGGTGCTGCTGCAGTATTTTAACAGCCTCTGTGGTTCTTTCCCGCTGATACTTCAACCTGATCAATTCCTTTTTGAGGTTTTCAACGGCATTGTCTGCTGCCATCTCAACCAGCCGCTTCTTCTCACCCCGTTCAGGGCTATATATCCTTATCTTTTTCCCTTTCTTTCCACTTAACCATTCTTTTAATAAATCAAGTTGCCCGATCATGGTACCCAGTAGTATCTCATCAGGCAGACTGATAGCCTGGTCATAGTGCTGCTGGAGAAATGACCCCATTATCTCCCGGTCACTATCTCCCTGGGAACCTTCCATTATAAAGTAGTCCTGACCAATTAGACGCCCGTTACGGATAAACAACACCTGAATACAGGCCCAATCTTCTTCATTCCTGGCCAGAGCCACAACATCCTGATTAAGGTTCTTACCAGACATAACCTTCTGCTGAGCCGTTATCTTCTCCAAGGCCTTAATCGTATCACGGTAATGGGCAGCTTTTTCAAAGTCCTTCCTCTCTGAAGCCTGATACATCATTTCCTCTGCCCGTTTTATCAACTCACCCTGCTGACCGGAAAGGAAAAGACAGACCCGATCAATCAACTGGCGGTATGACTCTACATCAATCTCACCTGTACAGGGTGCCAGACACTTCCCAATGTAGTAATTCAAACAAGGCCTTTCTTCAGGTTTATCAGCCTGCAAATCCTTCCTACAGGTTCTCAAAGCAAAGAGTTCCTGCAAAAGACCCAGTGTTTTATGAATAATATTTACATCAGCAAAAGGTCCAAAATAACGGGCACCATCATTTTTTACAATCCTGGTCTTGAAAATACGGGGAAAATCCTCATTAATACTCACCTTAATATAGGGGTATGTTTTATCATCCTTCAACCTGATATTAAACCTGGGCTGGTGTTTCTTAATCAAATTAGCCTCCAGGATATAGGCCTCTACCTCAGTATCGGTTACAATATAATCAAAATCAGCAATCTCTTCAATCAAGACCTTGGTCTTGTAGGTATGATTACCCCTCCGGAAATACGACCTGACCCGTTTCCGCAGTGATTTAGCCTTGCCCACATAGATAATCTCACCCAATTCATCTTTCATCAAATAGGTACCCGGTCTATCTGGTAAACCCTTTAACTGTTCTTCTAATTGTTCATTCATATTTATCACCATCTACTATAACTAGCTATTGACAATAACCTTTTCTTTATCTGGAAACAGAACCTTCTGGAGGAAGTGACCGGTATATGATTCCTTAACCCGGGCTACCTCTTCAGGACTGCCACAAGCGATCACTTCACCACCGCGGTCACCACCCTCTGGGCCCAGGTCAATAATATAATCAGCGGCTTTAATTACGTCAAGATTATGCTCGATTACTATTACTGAATTACCACCTTCCCTGAGCCTATGCAATACCTCAAGGAGTTTTTTTACATCAGCAAAGTGAAGGCCGGTTGTGGGTTCATCCAGTATATAGAGTGTTTTACCAGTACTCCGCTTGCCCAGTTCAGTAGCAATCTTAATCCGCTGGGCCTCACCACCGGAGAGTGTCGTTGCCGGCTGTCCCAATCGAATATAACTTAGACCAACATCACTGATAGTCTGCAGCCGGCGTTTAAGTGGCTCTATATTCTCAAAAAACTCCAGGGCCTCTTCCACTGTCATAGCCAGTATATCAGCAATGGTCTTGCCTTTATATTTAATCTCCAGAGTCTCACGGTTATAACGTTTTCCTCCGCAGACCTCACAGGGGACATAGACATCTGGAAGGAAATGCATCTCTATTTGAATAATTCCATCCCCTTTACAGGCCTCACAGCGCCCCCCCTTAACATTAAAACTAAACCTGCCTTTTTTATAACCCCTGCTCCGTGCTTCCTGGGTCTGGGCAAAAATCTTCCTAATATAGTCAAAGACCTTTGTATAGGTGGCCGGGTTAGAACGAGGTGTCCTCCCGATAGGGGACTGGTCAATATTTATTACCTTATCCAGGTATTCCAGACCCTCAATACTATCATGTTTACCAGGACGCGGTGTTGAATCATAGAAATGCTGCATCAACCTGCGTTTTAAGGTATTATTAATCAAGGTACTCTTACCAGAACCAGAAACCCCTGTCACACAGGTCAGAGTACCCAGAGGAATCTTCACATCTATCCCCTTCAAATTATGCTGACTGGCCCCTTTTATTTCCAGGTACTTCCCATTAGGCTGATATCTTTCTTCCGGTATGGGAATTTCATCCCTACCGGATAAAAACCTGGCTGTCAAGGAACCTTTATTAGCAAGAATATCATCTAAAGAACCTTCAGCCACAATCTCTCCACCATGTTTACCTGCCCCAGGACCAACATCTATAATGTGGTCAGCAGAACGGATGGTATCTTCATCATGTTCCACAACTATTACCGTATTACCCACATCACGGATATGCTGTAAAGTATTTATCAAACGGTTATTATCCCGCTGATGGAGGCCAATACTTGGTTCATCAAGTATATACAGGACACCAACCAGACCAGAACCAATCTGGGTTGCTAATCTGATCCGCTGGGCCTCACCACCAGAGAGTGTTCCAGCTGCCCTATCTAAGGTCAGGTAATCAAGCCCTACATTAATTAAGAATTTCAAACGGTCTTTTATCTCTTTAAGGATTTCCTGGGCAATATAACTAGACCTTTGATCTAAGTCAATTTCATCAAGAAAGTTATAGGCCTCCTTGATATTAAAACTGGTAAAACTAGCAATGGAGATACCGCCTACCGTTACCGCCAGGACCTCCGGTTTTAACCTCTTTCCCTGACAGACATTACAGGGCCTATCATTCATAAAAGACTCCATTTTTTGGTGAATATAATTAGAATCTGTTTCACTAAAACGCCGTTTTAAATTACTAATAATCCCTTCAAAAACCGTATCATGCTGCCTTGTCCTCCCATAACGGTTGGTATATGGGAAAGACAGCACTTGATCTGACCCATAGAGAATCACCTCAATTATCTCCTCAGCCAGTTCACCTAATGGTGCACTTAAACTAAAACCATATTCCTTAGCCAGGGCCTTAAGGAGCTGTGGATAATACCTACTGGAGGAATTCTTCCAGGGTATAATACCACCATCATTAATCGGTCTATCCCAGTCAAGAATAAGGTCAGGGTCAAATTCCTTCTTAATCCCTAAACCATCGCAATTTGGGCAGGCCCCATAAGGGCTGTTAAAAGAAAAAGCCCGGGGTGATAACTCCTCAAGACTAATACCACAATCAGGACAGGCAAATTTCTCACTGAAACTTAATTCCTCACCATCAATTACATCAACAATTATCAGACCATCACCCTTTTCCAGGGCTGTTTCAACAGAGTCAGCTAACCTTTCTCTAATACCAGCTTTAATCACAATCCTGTCCACAATAATCTCAATATCATGTTTAAAATTCTTATCTAAATCAATTTCTTCTTCACCAAGCATCATAGTTTCACCATCAACCCTGGCCCTGACAAAACCATCACGCAGAGCCCTGGTAAGGACCTTCTGGTGTTCTCCCTTCCTTCCCCTGACTACAGGTGCCAGGATTTGAATCCTGGTCTTTTCAGACAGGTCAAGGAGTTGATCAACTATTTCATCCACTGTCTGTGATGATATCTCCTGACCACATTCAGGACAGTGGGGTATACCAATCCTGGCATATAATAAACGGAGGTAATCATATATCTCAGTTACCGTTCCCACTGTTGAACGGGGATTTTTACTGGTAGTCTTCTGGTCAATAGAGATGGCCGGGGACAGGCCCTCTATATACTCTACCCGGGGTTTTTCCATCTGTCCCAGGAACTGTCTAGCATAAGCTGATAGTGATTCCACATAACGCCTCTGACCCTCTGCATAGATAGTATCAAAAGCTAGAGAAGACTTACCTGAACCACTCAAACCTGTAATAACCACCAGCTTATCTCTGGGAATCTCCAGGTTTATATTCTTAAGATTATGTTCCCTGGCCCCTTTAATAATAATTTTATCTCTAGCCATAAAATCACTTCCTTATCTACATATCAATCATTTTTTCTTCTTTTTATTTCCCAATTCCTCTTCATATTCCTTAATCTCATCACGAATCTGGGCAGCCAGTTCAAACTCAAGATTATCAGCCGCTTCCTTCATCTCATTTTCCAGGTCAATAATTAAATGCCTGATCTCATTTGCCGAGAGCTCTGCTTTATCTTCATCATATTTTGTATTATAAGTATCTTTCTTCTCTTCACTGACAACCATGTCAACAGGGCGCAGTACCTCCCTGACCGGTTTAACAATTGTTTCAGGTTTAATTCCATTCTTTCTGTTAAATTCCTCTTGAATCTCCCGCCTCCTATTTGTCTCTTCAATAGCCCTGGCCATTGAACCAGTAATAGTATCAGCATACATGATTACCTTTCCCTGTACATTACGGGCCGCCCGGCCGATAGTCTGGATTAAAGAACGTTCAGAACGGAGGAACCCTTCCTTATCTGCATCCAGAATAGACACCAGGGACACCTCAGGCAAATCCAGCCCTTCCCGCAAGAGGTTAATACCTACCAGGACATCAAATTTACCAAGCCGTAAGTCCCTGATTATCTCCGAACGCTCAATGGTATCTATATCAGAGTGGAGGTAGCGGACTTTAACTCCGGCACCAGCCAGAAATTCAGTTAAATCCTCAGACATCCGTTTAGTTAAAGTAGTAACCAGTACCCGTTCATTCCTCTCAATAACTATCTTTATCTCACTAAGGAGGTCATCTATCTGGCCCTCTATAGGACGAACCTCTACTTCAGGGTCAAGCAAACCAGTTGGTCGAATTATCTGTTCAACAACCTGCTGGCTGTGTTCCTGCTCATAAGGTCCGGGGGTAGCGGAGACATAAATAGCCTGGGGAACCAGTTTTTCAAATTCCTTAAAATTCAAGGGCCGATTATCAAGGGCTGAAGGGAGGCGAAAACCATATTCTACCAGTTTTTCTTTCCTGGACCTGTCCCCAGCATACATACCACCAATCTGAGGTATGGTCATATGGGACTCATCTATCATTACTAGAAAATCGTTCTCCGGAAAATAATCCAGTAATGTATCAGGTCTGGAACCTGCCGGTCGACCTGCCAGATGGCGTGAATAATTCTCTATCCCCGAACAAAAACCCATCTGACTCAGCATTTCCAGGTCATAACTTGTCCTCTGTTTAAGCCGCTGGCCTTCAACCATTTTATTATCCTTTTCCAGTTCATTTAATCTCTCTTCCAGTTCTTTGCTGATAGTCCTTACTGCCTTTTTTATCTTATCCTCAGGGGTAACAAAATGACTGGCCGGGTAGATAGTTACCTCCTGATACTCACCCAGCACCTCACCTGTCAGAGTATCTATTTTAGTAATACGATCTATTTCATCACCAAATAATTCTATCCTAATTGCCAGGTCATCATAGGCAGGAAAAACCTCAATTACATCACCCTTTACCCTGAAATGACCTCTACTAAGGTCAAGGTCATTCCGGCTGTACTGCATCACTGCCAGGTCTCTCAATATCTCTTTCCTATCTTTAAGATGCCCCACCTTAAGAGTACAGGATAGGTCCAGGTAATCAGCTGGATTACCAAGACCATATATACAGGAAACACTGGCCACTATCAAAACATCCCGGCGCTCAAAGAGTGAACTGGTCGCCGACAAACGCAGTTTATCGATATCCTCATTAACAGATGAATCCTTCTCAATATAGGTATCAGTCTGTGGCACATAGGCCTCTGGTTGGTAATAATCATAATAACTGACAAAATAACCGACTGTATTTTCCGGAAAAAATTCCTTAAATTCGCTTGTCAGCTGAGCAGCCAGGGTCTTATTATGGGCAATAACCAAGGTAGGCTTATTTACCTTCTCTATTACAGCAGCCATGGCATAGGTCTTACCTGTGCCTGTAGCCCCCAGTAGCGTCTGATGCCGGTAACCCTTTTTAATCCCTTCAACCAACTTATTAATCGCCTGAGGCTGATCCCCTTTAGCCTCATATGGTGAATGTAAGACAAAATCTTTAGCCTGCATAAAACCACCTTCCAGTTAGAACAAATAGGTGAATGTATGTTCTTTCACCATATTATAACATCTAATTATAAATTTTTAAAGCCTTATTTTTAAAACATATTTTCAATAATTCAGCTAAACCCATCAACCCCAATTACATAGACAAATATATAAACCCCAGATTTATCTGCAAATCTGGGGTTTTATTTATTATGATACCTTATCTATTATTTTAAATACAATATTACAGCTAAATAAACTTCACCTTACCATTATTAATCTCAACCTTCTTCTTCCCAAAGCCTATTTCACTATCAGTTTTGGCGCACACTTAAAAAAAATATCTCTTTTTAATATTACTAAGATTTATCTGCTGCATCTGCCAATCTAGTGGATTTTTCTCTATCCTTAGCCAGCTCTTCAATACTCTTGACTTTTAATCTAGCAGCACCTTCATAACCATCCTTAGTCGATATTAAACTACCTTTACTTAAATTCTTTTCAGCTTTTTTTATATCAACTTGATACTGGGGGAGCCATTCAGCCTGAGCAATCAGCATTTCATCAGTCATCTGCCATATCTCAGGTGGATTACATACTGCACCTACCAGTGGGTCCATCATCATGGCCTGTTTCAACAAATCCATATCACCATGTACTGCTGCTTCTACAGCTATCCTCTGCACACTTATACTGGAATTGCAGACAGCAGCACATCCCAGTGGGAGTTCACCAACAAATGGAATATTTATGCCATTAGCATCTACATAACCAGGAACCTCTACAACTGCATCATCAGGGAGATTACTAATCACCTCATTGTTTATCACATTGAAATGTCCACGGTAAACTCTACCAGTTTCTAAGCCCTCAATAATATAAGACCCATGTTCCTGACTCCTTTCAACAGGGTCAAATCTCTTTGCCGGTTCTTTTAACCAATTGGGAAAATCAGTTTCAAACCAGTTACGGCTTTCCGTACATACCCTTAAATAACCCCCTGTTTCACCATGTATCCAGGAATCTCCTACATGGATCCAGTCATTGATTTCTTCAGGGCGTTTTCTATACCAGGGCAGGTATTCACTCAGGTGTCCATTTGATTCAGTACTGAAATAACCGAATCTTTTCAACATATCAATTCTAACCTTTTCAGTCTTGCTGTATTCAGGGTGTTTTTCCATCACTTCCAGCAAATCACCTGTCAGATCTTTGCCTTCGTGTTTTATTTGAATATACCAGGTTTGGTGATTAATACCTGCACAAATTATATCAACTTCCTCCTGTTTCAAACCGAAGGCATCAGCAATCATTTGATGACCGTGTTGAACACCATGACACAAACCAATTGTATTTACCCTACCATACTTATTAGCAGCCCAGGTAATCATCGCATTCGGATTAGCATAATTTAATAATATGGCATCAGGGGCACTTACTTCCCTGATATCCTTACAAAAATCCAAGATTGCTGGGATACCCCGCTGGGCATACATTATTCCCCCGGCACATAGTGTATCACCGACACATTGGTCCACACCATATTTTAAGGGTATTTCCACATCCATTTTAAAGGCATCCAGACCACCTATTCTTACTACATTCAAGACATATTTAGCATCTTTTAATGCCTCTCTCCTGTCCGTAGTAGCATGAACCTTTATACTTAAACCATTTTCATCAATATCCCTCTGTACCAGTTGTGTAACCATCTTCAAATTTTGTGGATTTATATCAGTAAAGGATATTTCAATATTTTTAAATTCATCTATAGATAAAATATCTTTAACTAATCTTCTAGTAAAACCGATACTACCTGCACCAATAAATGCAATTTTAAATGCCATAATAAACACCTCTTCTTAAAAAATTATTTTATTTTCGCTACTGATTCCCTTTCAACTAATTCTGCTGATACCATTATTTTTAAAGGAAAACCAGGGTTTTGATCATTAATTTGATCTAATAATAATTTTACAGCTAATTTTCCTATTTCTCTTTTTGGCACGTGAAAGGTAGTTAAAGGAGGATTACTATATTTGGACATTTCAATATTATCATAAGATATTACTGAAATATCATCAGGCACTGTTAAGCCAGATTGCTGTATAGCTCTAAAAACTCCAATAGCCATAAGATCACTGGCAGTATATACAGCAGTAGGTATTTTTTCAGCCTTTATAATCTCCATCATTTGCAGATAACCACCTTCCAGACTCCAGTCACCATTTCTTACCCACTGTTCATTTATAATGAGATTTTTTTCATCCATAGCCTTCTTATAACCAAGATAACGATGTGATTTTTTCATACCTTGACCACCTACAAACCCACCCCCTATATAAGCAATCTCTTCGTGTCCATGTTCTATCAAATATCGGACAGCATTATAGGCCGCTTTTTTCTTTTCGATCAAGATGAGATCATTATTAAAATTATCACTGACAAAATCAATAGATACTATATTTTTATAGTTTTCATTAATTTGTTCAGCAAATTCTTCATCTATAAAATTAGCAATTAGGATTAAACCATCTACATCATCATTAATTATCTGATGGCGTACAGATTCTTTTTTTATATCACTTTCTACAAAAGAAAAGCCCACAGAATATCCCTGAGATTTTATCTCAGTTTCAATTGCATCCAGTAAAACAGAAAAGTATGGATGATTAAATATATTTGAGGTATTATTTAATATGTAGCCGATTTTTTTAGAACTTCTTTTGCTGCTACCGTTATATTTGCTATAACCCATATCTTTAACCAACTGCCATACTAATTTCTTTGTCTCTTCATTCACAGGTGTTTCCTGATCATCATTTATTACTCTGGATACAGTTGAGATAGATACTCCTGCTTTTTCTGCTATATCTCTTAATGTTACCTTCATTACAAAACCTCCTCAATAAATATTACAAATATTATACCATATATAACAAATAGGATTCAAAGATGGCTTATTTAGCTAATTCTATAATTATTATTAGTTAGTCTATTAATTATACTGACTCTATTTTCCACAATTTACTTTTAAAATCACCGTTACTTATTTCATCTATATTTAGACCTATAAACATTAACTCATCTCCACCATAAACCTTCTTACCCCCATTAACCCTATATTCTTTTTCTACATCAAGTCCATTTAATTTCAAATATTTAAAACCTGAATTAGCTTCAGCAAGCACTCTATAATAAGCTATTACAGCCTCTCTTCTATCTTCAGCAACTACCATCCAGGCAGTCTCATTTCCTTCAAACGGGCTTATTAATCTATAAAACAGGCCTTTTTGAATAAGTTCTCTTATCTGCTTATATTCATTTATCTGTTTTCTAATCATATCTTTTTCACTTTGAGGTAGTGCAATAATATCCATCTCATATCCAAAGTTTCCAAAACTAGCTACATCCCCTCTCATTTTCAATGATGTAATTCTACCCACCTGATGATTGGGGGCTGCAGATACATGGGCACCCATAGAATTAATAGGATATACTATACTTGTGCCATACTGAATTTTTAAGCGTTCAACAGCATCTGTATTATCACTGGTCCAGGTCTGTGGCATATAGTAAAGCATACCGGGGTCAAATCTACCACCACCACCAGAACAACTTTCAAAGAGTATATCTGGAAATCTACTGATTATCTCCTCCAGAACATAATATAATCCTAGAATATATCGATGGGCTGTCTCCCTCTGCCTATCTGCTGGTAATTCAGTAGACCCTATTTCTGTCATATGTCGATTCATATCCCATTTCACATAAGAAATAGATGCATTACTTAATACATTGGATAATTGTTCAATAATATAATCACATACTTCTTTTCTTGAGAAATCGAGTATAAGTTGATTTCTCGATAATGATCTTTCTCTATCGGAAACGTGTAAACACCAATCAGGGTGCTTTTCATATAACTCACTTACTGGTGATACCATCTCTGGTTCAAACCATAGTCCAAACTTAAGGCCTATATTATTAATTTCTTTTGCTAATTTTTTTAAGCCATCGGGAAGTTTTTCTTCATTTACATACCAGTCCCCTAAAGAAGAGGTATCATCATTTCTTTTTCCAAACCAACCATCATCTAAAACAAATAATTCAATTCCAAGCTCTTTTGCATTTCTCACCAGTTCAAGTAGTTTATCTGTATCAAAATCAAAGTAGGTGGCTTCCCAATTATTTATAAGAATTGGCCTGATTTTATCTCTATGCTGCCCACGAACAAGTCTTTTACGATAGAGATTATGATAAACCTGAGACATTTTATTTATTCCTGAATCCGAATAAACCATAACAACTTCCGGTGTTTGAAATGACTGACCGGGCTCTATCTTCCAGCTAAAGTCAAAAGAATTTATACCCATATTAACCCTGGTTTGCTGAAAATGATTGACCTCTACTTCTGCCAGAAAATTACCGCTATAAATCAGACTGAACCCATAAACATTTCCATGATACTCACTAGCATTCTCATCCATAAGTGCTACAAAAGGGTTCTGCTGGTGACTACTTGCCCCACGTTTACTATCAATTGTGAGTGTGCCCTGTTCAGTCTTCCTACGAATTATTTGTCTCTCCCTTGCCCAGGCCCCTGAGAGTTGTAGAATTTCATAATTATCACCCGGAAAATCTAGATTCATACTTAAGGTCCTTAATAAGCTCAAATTACATTGACCAATATTTTCAAAACGAACTGATCTTGTAATAACAGGAAAATCTTTAAATGCAGTGTAAGATAGGATAACTTTCATATTGATTACTTCATCCAACATTTCAATATATAATGTTTGAGCCTCATCTTTATTCTCAATGTATGTTGCAGGTAGACCTGCTAGCTTATCTTTCCCATGCTTTATACTATGTGATAGATATTTTAAATTAGTAATTGTTGAACCATTCTCCAATTGTACCTGATAAGCGGGATTACGAAAATCAGTTTTACCATATGCAGGGTATTCCTGCGGAATATAATCCAGGGAAAGAGCTGGATTATTTTGAAGATATGGTTGGAACGCCCTGGGTTGGTCAGGAATTAATCTTTCGGGTCTTCTTAATATTTTTATCTGTTTTCCCCAGTAAAGATGTGCAAGTTGACCATTATTCATTATTTTCATAACATAACTACTGTCTTTTGCTTTTAAGTGAAATGTTTTATTATCTGCATCATATCTAATACTCATAAATTCACCTCCGATATTTGCTAAATTCCTTAAGAACAAATCGGCTTAAAGGAACCCCCTACTGTAACCTGAATAATCATTTTTCTTCCGCTTGCCTCTCAGCCGACGTCCTGTCTCCTTAGTTCTGGAACTTTTTGTTCCTGACCTTAATCCAATAAAAGACATGAAGCAAAGTGTCCATTACCATAATCCTTAAATTCCGGTTCAACTTTACTGCATATATCCATGGCTGCAGGGCAGCGGGGATGAAATGAACAACCCGAGGGAGGGTTTACAGGACTTGGTACATCTCCTTCAAGAATTGTACGTTCTTTCTTTCTCTCTGGATTTGGTTCTGGAATAGCAGATAATAGCGCCTGTGTATAGGGGTGTAAGGGGTTATCATAAAGTTCACTTTTATTAGTAATCTCAACGATTTTTCCCAGATACATAACTGCTACCCGATTACTAATATGTTTAACAACACTTAAATCATGTGCTATAAATAAATATGTTAGACCAAATTCCTTTTGTAAATCCTGCAGTATATTTATTACCTGTGCCTGTACCGATACATCCAGGGCAGATACGGGCTCATCAGCAATAATTAATTTAGGATCTACTGCCAGAGCTCTAGCTACTCCTATCCTCTGCCGCTGACCACCACTAAATTCATGGGGATAACGGTTCATCTGTTCAGCTGTTAGTCCAACACTTTCAAGTAATTCCTTAACTTTCTCATCTCTATCACTCTTCTTATTATATAAATCGTGTATTTTTAATGGTTCTCCTACTATATCCGCTACTGTCATTCGGGGATTAAGTGAGGCATATGGATCCTGAAAAATCATCTGCATTTCTTTACGAATAGTCCTTAATTTATTCCTATTTAAAGATAAAATATCTTCTCCCTTAAAGCTAACCTCACCAGATGTAGCCTCAAGAAGTCTTAAAATTGTAGATCCAGTAGTTGATTTACCACATCCTGATTCACCTACCAGTCCCAATGTTTCTCCTTCATAAATATCGAAGCTGACATCATCAACTGCCTTAACATGAGCAACTGTTTTTCTAAAAATACCTGCTTTTACGGGAAAATATTTTTTTAAATTCTTTACTTCTAATATTTTATTCTCTGTTACTGCCATACTAATTCACCTCACTTTAGACTATGTGTTAATAACACTTAATTTAGATATTTTTTCTATTTCATCAGCATACCAACATCTTACCTTATGTCCTTCATCAAATTCATTTATTGGTGGTTCTTCTAAAAAACATTTCTCCTCTGCCATGGGGCAGCGGGCATTATATCTACAACCTTCGGGGAAATCCAGACAATTGGGAACAATACCTTCTATTGTTGTCAATCTTTCAACTTCTTTATTTAGTCTTGGAATAGAATTCATTAAACCCCAGGTATAAGGATGGCGTGGGTTTTTAAATAATGTTTTTACATCTGTATATTCCACTACTTTTCCCGCATACATAACTGCTACACGATCTGAAATCTCGGCAATAACCCCAAGATCATGTGTTATCATCATCATAGACATATTAAATTTTTCTTTTAATGCCTCCATCAAATCAAGTATCTGAGCCTGGATGGTAACATCAAGAGCTGTTGTAGGTTCATCGGCAATAAGCAACTCGGGATTACAAGATAAAGCCATAGCTATCATTACTCTCTGTCTCATCCCACCACTTAATTGATGAGGATATTCATAAACTCTCTGCTCAGGTAATGGGATTCCAACTTTTTTTAGAATCTCTATTGACTGATTCATCACCTCCTTTTTATTAACATCTTTATGCAGCATAATAGTCTCCGAAATTTGATTACCAATAGTAAATACTGGATTTAATGATGTCATCGGCTCCTGGAATATCATAGATATCTCATTACCCCGAATAGTCCTCATTTCTTTCTGACTTAATTTTGTAAGATCTTTACCCTTAAAATATATTTCTCCATCAACAATTTCTCCCTGTGGTTGAGGAACCAGACGCATAATCGAAAGGGAGGTTATACTTTTACCACATCCCGATTCTCCAACAATCCCAAGGGTCTCTCCTGGATATATTTCAAAATCTACTCCATCAACAGCACGGGCAACTCCTTCTTCCGTATTAAAATATGTTTTAAGGTTTTTTAATTCAATTAATTTTTCTTTTTTCATTTTTTCACCTACCTATACCTAGTGTTATATCTTTACAAAGTCCTCCTGTTTTTTCCATATATTTTATAATCATATACAGAAACACTTTAATAATATATTTAGAATTTAAATTTCTTAATAGCTTCAAATAAAGTACCGGCAAGGTTATTCGATTCTTTGGCACTGGAGGAAATTTCTTTGGTACTATCAATCTGATTTTGACTTAGAGAATTGATTTCTTCGGCACTGGCTGTAGTCCTCCTTATTAGCCCTGGATCCTATTTAAATAAAAGGTTCTTATCTATATTAGTTGGTGGAAAAACATCCCCCATTGTAACACGACGACTAGGCACTATGGGGATCAAATGCATCACGAACACCATCACCAAAAAAGTTTAATGCCAAAATTGTTATAATTATTACTACACCAGGAAACAGAACCCAGGGATATTGACCGATTATCTGTATTTTTGAGGCGTCGCTTAATAAAACACCCCAACTGACCATAGGGGGCTGAATTCCCAGACCAAGGAAACTTAGAGTGCTTTCTGCCAGAATTAGACGTGGTATTGTTATTGTTATCACAACAATAATATGACTTATACAATTTGGGATAATATGTTTTGCAATTATATACATATCTCCACAACCAATTGCTTTACCGGCTCTAACAAAATCCTGATCTCGATAGCTAAGAACCATTGCCCTCACTTCACGAGCTAGATAAGTCCATTGTATTAATGATAGAACAACAACTACCCCTACAAAAACCATTATAGGCGGCCAGGTGGCAGGTATTGCGGCACTTAATGCCATCATCAATGGTATCTGTGGGAACAACTGAAACATTTCTATTATTCTTTGAATAAACAAATCGACTTTACCAGAGAAATATCCTGATATTCCTCCAATCAATGACCCTACTAAAGCACTTAATAGAGCACCACATGCAGCTATAATAATTGAAATTCTACTACCAAAAATAATTCTGCTTAAAATATCTCTACCAATACTGTCTGTACCAATAACATAGATAGATCCCGGTTTCTCTGCACCAAATAGATGTATATCAGTTTTTATGAAACCCATCAATTCGTATTCCCAACTCCTCTTTATAAAATAAACAGGGTATCTCTTTGATGTATCCTCTTCAAATATCCTCTGCCAGGTTTTGGGGTCCATTCCCATTTTCTGTTCATACACAAAAGGTCTCAAATGAAATTTACCATTTTCATCAAAGAAGTGAATTTTTTGTGGAGGCATATATGCATGATTATATTCCGGTGATTTATAATCATATGGACTAAAAAAGGGAGCAAAAATACTTATAACTATTAAAATTAAAGTAATAATACCACCCATCATACCCAACTTATGTTTTTTATATCTCTGCCAGATCATTTCTTTGCGGGTTAGTACTTTTCTGTTTTTTTCTTCAATTATTGCTTTTTTCATCTTTTCCATCCTTTCATAATTGATTTTTGACCACTGCCCTGACCAGTTAATCAATCATAACGAACCCTGGGGTCTACCCAGGCAAGGGTAATATCAGCAACTAGATTACCTAGAACAAGAATAACCGCAATCATCATTAAAAAACTTCCCGCCAGATACATATCCTGATTTATTAAAGACTTGTAAAATGCCGGACCAGTTGTTGGCAAATCAAGAACTATGGCTGTAACCATTTCACCCTGAATTAAAAATGGCATTGCATAGCCCAGTGACATAATAATAGGTAAAATAGCATTTCTTAATGCATGTTTAAATACAACCCTAAATTCAGATACACCTTTAGCCCTGGCGGTCTGTATATACTGTCGACCCATTACATCCAGTAAATTCCCGCGCATAACCCTCATGTTGCGAGCAGTACCAGCAAAACCAACTATTACAATAGGTACCCAAATGTGCTTTAATAAATTTATAAATTTTGCAAAACTCCATGGAGCCATAACATATTCCTGTGAAAATAATCCCCCAACACCCATACCTAACTTAAAGGAAAAGAAATATAATAAAGCTAGTGCCAGAAAGAAAGCAGGTACAGAAACACCGATAAAAGCTATAACTGTAAATATATAATCTCCAGTAGTATATTGATGAGTAGCTGAATATATCCCTATTAAAACCCCCATAAAAACAGATATAAAATGGCACAATGAAGCAATTAATATGGTATAACCCATTCTGGACCAAATTACTTCTCCTACAGGCCTGTTATAAAAAAATGAATAACCAAAATCACCATGTAATACTATATTTTTCACCCAATTATAGTACTGAACTACAAACGGTTTATCCAGTCCATATTTTTCGCGCATCTGATTAGCCAATTCTTCAGCTTCAATTGCTGACAAACCAGCCTGACTGGTTAACTGATTCTGGAAAGAAGTCATATAATCACCTGGTGGTAATGTAAGAATAAAGAATGCTATAAAACTTACTAATATTAGCATTGGAATTGATAGTATAGTTCTTCTTAAAATATAAGCAGTCAATATTTTAACCTCCTTATGTTGGTTGTGATAATAAGAAGGTGGAATATAACTAAAAGATACTCCACCTTTTTATCCTTAATAATAAACTATATTTTTACTGCCATGATTTATTAGTATAATCTTCCTTAGTAGGAATTAAGTTAAGGAAACCTGGAGAGAATTGATCTTCTTTCTCTACATATAGTATCTGTGCTGGAATACTCTCCATAGTCCAGTTATACATATATGGAGGAATGTCAGGCTGGAAGTTACAGATTCTCTTATGAAGGCCTGTTCCTCTCCTGACCTCATAAACACCAATTGTATATACATTCTCTGTAGACAATTTCAGTATTTCTTTAAATATTTCATTACGTCTATCAATAGAAGGTTCATAGGTAGCTTCTTTCATTAAATCTTGTATTTTCACTTCAAAATCCATTAGATCTCTTTTGCCACCTGAAGCACTTCTATGCCAGTCAGGGGAACTCTCTCTGATAGGACCAAATAGTTGCATCTGAACAAATGGCACCGCTGAATCGAGGCGGACCATATATGCCTCAAAGTCTCCAGCTGGAATTCTTGTGTCCACTGTAGAAGCAGTTGCTGGCTTAATCCTAAGGTCTATACCAACCTCTCTGAACATTGGTTCCATAGCCTGAACAGCGTCTAATACGGCACTTTGATCCTGTCTCAACAATAATTCTATAACTAATTCGTCATCAGCAATTCTACTGGAAGCTGGCCAATTAAGAATACCATCATTATCAGTATCTTTAAACCCTAATTCACTTAACAATGTTTTTGCTGCTGTTGGACTAAATTCATACTTTTTAACAAAATTCTCATCATAATATGCTGAACCAGAAGGATATCCTCCATACCAGGCCTGTGTTAATGGACCTGGGAAGGCAATATTAGCTACAGCATCTCTATCTATAAGACTGGAAACCGCCTGACGGAACATTTTGTTTCTAAATAATTCTCTTAACTCAGCATCTCTATCATTTTTTACACCTAAATATCTTGAAAGATTAAATTCTATCTGATATCCTATACCAAAAGGTCCAAAAGCAATCTTGGCTGGTGAATTTTCTTTCATAGTAGCCTGTTTTACCAATCCAAATGTCTGTGGGTTTTCCAGATTAGTTCTATCTGCTACCCCGGATATCAGATTCATAGTCCTAATATCACCTGATTCTACTTCATTAAATCTTACCTCACCGATATATGGAAGCTGTTTTCCTTCTTCATCTACCTGCCAGAAATATGGATTACGGACCATAACTAATTGCTCACCCGGTTTATATTCAACAGGAACCCAAGGTCCTAAAGTAACCGCAGGCAGATCATTAGGTGGTGTAGCGTTCGCAAATACATCATATGTTACATCAGAATTATAATCCGGATGAAAATTCTTATAAACATGTTTAGGGGACACACTAAAATCTAAATAATCCATGTTATAAAATACTGCTACAGGGAATGCCTCACCAAAATGCCATTTAATAGTGTAATCATCAACCTTCTCAAGTTCTGTCTGTTTTCCACCATAAACCCAGGCACCCTTGCTGCCAAAGGTAGTTATCTTATCATTCAAAATAAGATCATTATAAGTAAAAAGAACATCATCTGCAGTAAACAGTTCACCATCAGACCATTTTACTCCTTCAACAAGGTTCATGGTTAAGGTTTTTCCATCTTCTGACCATTCCCAATCAGTTACAAGGTTGGGTAAAGGATCAGGTTTTTCTAACATCCACATTGGCCCTGATATTACCAGTGGTTCATGTAGAACCTGACATATACCAAACCAACCCTGTGTCTTCTGGGCTCCCCAGTTCCAACTCTGTACAGGAGTTGCAAAAGTATCTCTCCAAACACCACCATATTCTCCAATACCATCAACCATAATATTACTCTTAATTACCCTTGGTATATCTGGTAGACGTTCTGTTAGTGGTGGTAATTTACCTTGCTCAACCAGTTCTCTTAATTCTGGGGCTTCACTATAAGAACTCAAATTCTTGTAAATCCACATTTCTTCTTTGGTAAATTGATTGGCAAACTTTCTTTCAGCAGCAAAAGCAAGTGAACTAATTAAAAATATCATCATCAAAAACAATGTGAAAGTTTTTTTCTTCATCATAATAATCCCCCTCTTATTTTTTTGGTATTTTCCTTTTTATTCCTACCCTCCTTTTTTTTAAATTTTTTTAACCCAATAATCTTATATTCTTATTCAAATTAAAGTTTTAGTATATATTTTATATTCTCTTATTTAATATTATTCTGTATATTTTCAAAAATACCTTCTTTTTTCATGAAATTTTTATATATTTTTTCATGATTATTTTCGACCCTATAAAATAAACAAAAAAGCATCTTATGAATATCTTATAATCATAAAATACTTTTCCCTGCCAACCTTTATATTAATTAAGAGCCTTTCATAATAATCTTTTACATAATTAAATTATTGAATAAGTAATACAATGGTTAAAAATAAAGGTAATATCATTATGAAAAACTGATTTAATTTTCAGTAAAGTCTATCATTTGCTAAACTATCAAATCTAGTTAATAAGCAAAAATACAAACCCCAGATCTATCTGCAAATCTGGGGTTTTATTTATTATGATACCTTATCTGTTATTTTAAATACAATATTACAGCTAAATAAACTTCACCTTACCATTATTAATCTCAACCTTCTTCTTCCCAAAGCCTATTTCACTACCAGTTTTGGACAGCTTACCATATCCTTTTTCATTCTTAAGTTCTATTTCACCTTTCTTGATTACTGCTTGATTATCACTGCTGGTCATCTTGATTTCTTCTGCTGTTATTTCCAGTACTGCCTCTTCCTCTGGAGAAGCTATATAGATCGAACCATTGTTTAGTTTAATAATATAGCCCCCAGGGATTCTGATTGTTTTATCAGCAGGGTTCTGCTCTATCTCTCTTGCTTCATCTGTGGTACTGCTTTTTAAGGTAGCATATTTCTCGTTTTTGTTCCTGAAGTAGATATCTACTATATCCCCTATGTCAGGAGAACTATAAGCCGCTGTATATGGCTTATCTATAGGAAACCAGAGGGCCTTATCTGTCTGATAATCATCTTCAATGTCTATAAAACTGACTTGGGCCTGGTGTTTTTGGTTGACTTCCCTAACTTCTGCCCGGTAACTCCTACCTTCCATCAAAAATTTCCTCTGTTTATTGAGGATTTTTATATTTTCTTCTCTGGCCAGGGTTAGTTCTGAGTAGAGAATACCCTTTTGCAGATATATCTTGTTCTTGATCATACCCATTTCTACTGTAGTATTATTTTTATGGTCTATAATCAGTTTTACCTTTTTGCCCACTTCAAAGACATGGTCTGACCTAAAGTGTTCATGCTGATAGACTTTGTAATACTGGTAAATAATATTTTTAGGCCCTGTATCTTTACACTTGGCCCAGTTATCATTGTTAAGTTCAACTGCCTGGGCTGAATGAAAGCCTAGCTGGATATTGATAGTTTCATTGTCATCTTTAGTGTCATCTACTATTAATACCTGATCCAGGTAAGAGGCTATCCTGTTAATAAATTCCCAGTCGGTTTCCTTGTGTTGTAAGACCAGGGGGTATTGTTCTGATACTAAAGGGACTTCTCCTGCACTGCTTCTGGCAAAATTGATATTGAATTTCTCATTGGCTGTACTTAGTTTTTGACAGACCTGATTATAGCTTGTCCCCTGGTTCTGATATACCCTGGTATGTCTCTCTCTATCCAAGAGGATAGTATATGATACAGCCCATAGTTCCAGGTAATAGTTAAAGTATTTATAGTCTATGTTATAGTCATTGATAATCCCCTTAAAGAGTATTTTACTGTCATCATCATCATAAGTGATAATAATCCTGGGGTCTGCTTCTTTTTCCAGATAGTCCCGGTATTTCTCGGCGTTTTCATCTTTAATAACCCCGGCTATCTTTACTCTGCTGTGTTCATAGATGGATTTTTCTATGACCATTTCCTTGAGGTCGACAAACTCTACACAGTCAAACCTTACTTTATGGTAGGCTGTATAGGTAACAGGCTGTTTGTCATCTTCTGGCTGCCGGACTTTCTCCCTTAGGGTAATACCATAATCGCCGTTCTGGAAACCTTCAATGATAAGCTCGTCTTCTTTCTGAGGGCCATAGATATAGACTAAATCACCACTTAACTGACCATATGTCGTTTTTTTATCCCTCAGGATGATATTTTCACCAAAGTAGGTATCACGCAGTGTTTTAGTCCGACCGCCAATATTAGCTTCTTCTCTGTCTTTCTCCTCATACTGTCCAGAAATATCCCGGCCATCTATCTTTATTCCCTGTTCCGGGTTTTTATGGGTACTGAGGATGATAAAACCTACTCCCTGTTTAGAAGAGAAGTTATAGGCCCCTTCCTCTTTATAATGATAATCATGGTCATATATCTTCTGATAATTGGCTGGTTTTCCATGACTGCCATAAATTTTATTTTGTGATGGCTGGTCAAGCTCCAGTTTTATCTCTTCCCTCTGGTTATTGAAAACACCTGTTGAACTGTGGTATTTTATTACTTCTTCTGAATCAATATTCCCAAGGATAAGGAAAATACCATCAGTACTTAGTTTCCACTCCCAGAGAGCGGTAATCTCTGCTGTTCTCATTTTTTCAAACTGTTTGATTACTGCCCTATCCAGGGGATAGGTTTTTTTCATTTTAGCAAATAGTTCTGGTTCCTGCTCTAGCAGATATGAATGATAATGTAATTCATCTTCTTTAATAATCCCCCGCTCTTTCATACTATAATACAGCCTGTCCTCCACTATTTCCTGTATTTCTGTCCTGTTTTTCCGCTGTGATATTTTAAAGATTTCCTTTATCAGGTTCTTATCAACAGCCTTTATATCTAAGACTATGTCTTTAATTAAGGCCTTTAAATATTCATTATTTATTCTATTTGTTATCTCACCTAATTGGGGTTTTTTCTTAAATCTATTGATAAGCTCCCGATTATTGTCTTCTTCTGTTAGTAATACGAAAGGTGTGAATAAATCACCACTGGATTCCAGCAAATCATCGATATTATCTTCTTCTAATATTTTAAGTAAGTAACATAATTCATCAGATGATCGGCCTGCTTGAAAATCTATATCAATAATATGCCTTATGCCTGCATGTTGATATAATCCAGCCAATATATTATCAGATAAAATATAATTAATTATTCTTTCATCTTCTTCTTTTCGCTCATTATATTTCTTATAATTATTAATCAGGTTCATTTTTCGTTCGATTATTCGGGGGTTAAAGTTTTCATCTACTAAATTTTTAGCCTCTTCTTCAGTTTTTTCCAGTTTTTCAATAACTATCTTTTTTAGTACCCCTTTTATTTTATTGGTATCTAATCTTTCATCCCCTTTTTTTCTAAATTCACTACTTATATTACCATAATCACCTGCTTCTCCTTCACTATATTTTATTACCCCTTCATCAATTAAGGCAGATAAAAATAAAGACATACTATTCATTTTATAGCTTTCTTTTTGATTAACTATATTATCAATGTGCTGTAATAGACCCAGCTTATAGCCAAAAAATTCATTACCCCTGAACTTGAGGCAGTTTTCTAATCCCAAACTATTATAGGTTTTTGCCTGATAGTTTAAGCCAGCCCCCTCTGATATTAAACCAAGATATTGGACTAAAGAACCAGCCAGGGCATGGCCTTCAAGCTGATAAATATATTCATCCCCATATTGCTCTATTTCTTCTCCATAGATTACAACTGCCTCATCAAAGTGGGCATTAGGGAGTCCTGCTGCTATACATAAAGCAGTGTTTTTATCCTGTTTATTTGTAAATTCATAAGTAATAATTATTTTCTTCTCTGTTTCATACTTATCACTTCTACTTTTTAATTCTCCCTCTCCACTTAGTTCCAGTTCCTCTATTAAGTCAACTAATTCCCTTTCACAGTCCATTCCAAAGAGCTTTTCTAAAACTAAATTCTGCTCCCCACTCATCTCTATTCCCCCCTTAAACTTGCATTTTCCTAAATTAAGATATCATCATTTATCCTCTTTTCATTGACTATATTCTTGGCTATTCTCACACGTTCCCTTGTTTCACAATCCATATCAATATCTGTATTCTTAATAAAATATTGAACAGTACTATTGTCTCTAGCAAAAGACTTTATATCCAGGGTTTCTTTGAAAGCTACTTTAGTTGGATCCCAGAGGGGTTTACTAATAGTTAGCTCCATTACCCCTCCCCTGATAAAATCATTGGGGTTATATTTATATTCCAGGACTGCTTCCTCAGCTGCCTGCGGATTAAGTGTTAGTGACCCCTTATTTCGTGATAAAACACCCAGGGGGTTCCATTCATCTTTGTCTTCTTCGTTTTCTTGATAGTATTTTTCCAGTAGTTCGGGCTGGGCCTGTACTTCCTTGAAAAAGGTTTCATAATGGTTAAATCCCACATGCTTTTCTCCTTCCATATCCCAGGCAATATATTCCCCGATGTTTTCCATCATCTGTACGAAAACCTGATTTTTATCTTTTTCTCTAAACAGATGCCTGTGGTTTGCTGATATCTCCTTTAGACTGAATTTATCATCCATATATCGTGATACCAGATTATGGGGATCACTACCATCTAACTGTACTTTTGTTTTACTGTATAATACCAGGGTTTTGAAGAGACTTGCTTTGTATTCTTCTCTTAAGACCGGGTTTTCTTTAGCTATATTTCCGTCTTCTTTTTTTAGATAGGGCATAAAACCAAATTCACTGGCTGTAACGCCATTATAATCATTCCTTGTTCCTTCTTTTTCTTTAATTGCCCCGGCCAGTTTTAAGACATTATTACTGATGGTGATGGATTGTTCTCCCCGATACATAGCCGCTAAATCCCAGTAAAGGGCTTCTATTTTATTTCTGTTTCTTTCCCAGTTGCGCTGCATGGTGGCTATTATTTCCATGATAGCCATCATCATCTGTCCTGCTCTTATTTCTTCCTGATAGGCCTTGAGGCTGTTTATTTTATCTTCTATTTCTCTGATTTCAGGGTAGAGGTCTGCCTTTGTTTCTCTACCTGCTTGTTCATATTCCCCTTCTAATTGAATTAACTGTCTCTTTAACTGGGAGACAGGGACTATCTCCATATCATCAAGATCTGCTAAATTGTTTTTATAGCCGGAACCGTCATCAGCAGGTGCTATGGGGTTATTATCTGATGGATGAGTATCCTGGGATAATACTAGACTCCTGGCTTTGAAGATGTCATCTTCTTCTTTGACAAGCCTTATCCAGCCCAGGCTGAGAGCATTAATAAAGATAGAGTCTCCTGCTCCTTCTTCTCCTTTACGCAGAGTAACTGCTTTATATTCAGTGGTCTCAAAATCTATTAGACGGTTTTTTATGATATGAATAGCAATTTCTTTGTCTATCTTTACTTCTTCTCCCTTAAATCTCTTTTCTTGCTGGTCAAAATATGGTACTTCTAGGCTTATATATGGTTTTTTACAGAAATCATCTGTTATGTATCCTTCGATGATTTCTTGACCTGTTCCTTCAGGACTGATGTCTTTTTTTTCTTCTAATAGGTTCAGGTCTTTAAGGGTTTCATGGATTTCCTGATAACCGAGTTTGCTTAAATAGTTCTGGCCTGACTCAAATATCAGGCTGACAATGAGGGTTATAACGGCAAGCTGCAGGTTATAGAATAATAGTCCCCGAATTCCAAGGGAAGCCAGACTGGCACCCCTGGCTATTTTAACCATTACTACTGCTGTAGATATTAATACCCTGGAGGCAAAGTCATTAATCCCTGAGCCTAGAGCAGAGATAGTAACTACCCTGAAGGGTTGGTATTCCTGTCCGATGTTATCAGGGGTAAACTGGAGATAGTCTTTTAATTCTTCAATACTGCTGTAGAATAAAACTGCTTTTCGGCGCTGGTCTGCCTGGTCATAATAATAGACTTCCTCACCTGGATGTATTTCGCTGTCCTGATAGACTGTTCCATCGGGATGTTCTAATCTTTCATCCCCTAAACCGGCATCCCCATATTTATCCTGGGCTATCTGAGATAAGGTATCATCTTTTTCTACTGTGTGTACCTTACGGTAGTCAGCATACAGGGCATTGATGAAACTTAGGTCTGCCCCCCGGTTATAGCCGGTAAAGCTTATCTCTGCCTCAGGATTGGCCTGTCTTATTTTATGATAGACTATCTGTAATAGTTCAAATTCCTGGGGGAAACCGTGCTTGTCTTCTTTTTTCCCACCTTTGTAAGCAATCACTATCTGGTCTTTTCCCTGATTATTGCCTGCCTTTTTCCTGAAGACAACCGCTCTAAACCCTGTATCCCTCATATCAAGGTTTTCATCAAAGATTATCTCTTCCCCCTCTATATCTTCAGGGATATTCCTTTCCAGTTCTTTACTTAGTCTTTTTAAAATTTCCTCTTCTCCTGTACCAACTATCTTTTTTGTGAGTTTAAGTGGGTCATTATTATAAAGGATTATTGACATGACAAGAGCCAGGGCAGCATGGTTTTCCACCGACTTCTGGGCTGCGCTTTTCCCTGCTGAACTTAAAAATTTCTTAACTGTCTCTTGCAGGCTCACTTTTTCAACTATTTTAGGATATTTCTTGTTTACACCCATATATGATAGACCCAGACTTAATCCTGTTACCCCAATCCTGATACCTGTTTTCCACCCTGCTATATCTTCAATAGATTCCCTTCCCGGATCTATCTTTTCCTTTTCATCCAGATTCAGTGTCTCATCAATAGAGTTTAAAAACTGGCAGAGCCTTGACCACTTATTATTGATATAATCAGCTACTACCTGATAATTATCCCCACCATAGATAACCTCCCAGTCCTTTAAAAAATCCCCTTCTTTATTATCAGTACCTATCTTCTCAAGGTATTCCATGGCTATCCCGGCGTTGCGGCGGAGTTGGACAAAGCCTTGTTCTTCATCTTTTGCCCCTATTTTATCCCTTTCTTCTACATTTTTCATATAGACATAGTTTTCAAATTTCCCTTCTTTATCTTCCTCTACAAATACTTTGGGGGTTAGAAGGTCGTTTAGTTGGGTGGATATGTTGTTATCAACATATTCATTTCCTTTTCCATCTCTACTTCCACCATTTTTTATTGTTTCTAAATCAACAAACTCCCACTGTAAGTTTGTTAGATTAGTAAAGGTTAACAACTCTTTATGATTTAACATATTTTCACTCATTCTTTCCTCTCCTCATTTATAAATATATAATTTAAACCTTCTGGAATTTTAATATCTTCGATTTTTTTATAATTCTTTTTTATATTAGGATTTGCTTCTAATGATGTTGAATAGCGTTCTTTTAATATTCCAGGAGAAAAAACCTCACTAAAATAAGCCATATTATACTCTTCAATACCACTTCGACTTAACTCATCCTTCCTTATCTTCCTCATTCTAGCCAACAATTCTTCCTCACTCATCTCATTCACTTCCTGCTGTAAAACCCCTGACATCTCTTTCCTTAAGTCTCTGGGCGGCATACGTACTATTTCCCCATCTATTTCTTCTTTCACTTTACGGGAGCCACTTATTTCATATTTGTATTTTTTATAACTCGGTGCTAAAACCCTTTCATCTATAAAGATTACACCCAGCTCCAGATACTCAAACAATCCCTCTTCCTTTAAATACTGAATAAATTCAAATATCTCTTTCCTCCTCTCTTCTTTCTCTTCTTCATTTTCTATGCGTTTAAAGATATATACATCCAGGTCGAGTATTATTCTATTCCTCTCAGGGTCTTCTGCAATATCTTTTCTCACTTCTTTTAAACTTACTGATTTATATCCAGCCCACCAACTGCCATCTCCTGTTACCTCATGGGCTACATCAACCTTTATAAGTACCCTTTCTCCAAAAATATTTTTATTTCTGGCAATAAATATTCCTCTACATCCATATTCCTGTTAACATAGCTATAACTATCTCCTACTCCACCTAATCTACCAAAAGACCTTTTGCTTACACTTGCACTGGCGCAATAGTAGTCATCCCACTCTCTATTTGTCCCTATAATCGACCTGGGATATATCCTGGCCTGATAAAATTCTTTACCACGACTACTTCTAGTTCCTATCTGGGTTACCACAAACTCTTCCCCATATTTCTCATAAAGATGCTCCTCTATCTTTGCCCTAACATCTTCAATATCATGGCCTGTAAATAGACCTACAGCAAAGCGTAAAATAAAGGGGGCCAGGATAATTAGAATAATGACTGGCCAGCCTATTTTCTTCTTCTCCCTTACTACACCCACTCTTTTACCTCCCTACCTTCTTTTATTTCACTTCTTATATATCATTGTCTAATTCTCTGTAAATTTTTTCTTTCCTCCCATTATTAGTATTTCATTTTGTAAAATAGATATATTTTCCTATTGATGTTTTTGCTTTAAGAAATAAAATAAGCTGACTCATTCTTCTTATCTGTTTCTTTAACTATAGTTTAAAACCCTAAAATAACTATAATGATTACAGCTATATTATGACTTTAAACTAATTTCTAAAAATCACCACTAAAATAATAATATTGATAGATTGTAATAATTATTTATAAGAGAAGTTAAGGTAACACCCGATCCCACCCTCATTTTAAACAAAGGCACCATTGAACGTTAAATAATTATTACAATCTATCACTTTTAAGTCATCTTTAACTGATATAACAAATAAATCTTCAATACTTTCCCTTCCCGGATCTATCTTTTCCTTTTCATCCAGATTCAGTGTCTCATCAATAGAGTTCAAAAACTGGCAGAGCCTTGACCACTTGTTATTAATATAATCAGCTACTACCTGATAATTATCCCCACCATAGATAACCTCCCAGTCCTTTAAAAAATCCCCTTCTTTATTATCAGTACCTATCTTCTCCAGGTATTCCATGGCTATCCCGGCGTTACAGCGGAGTTGGACAAAGCCTTGTTCTTCGTCTTTTGCCCCTATTTTATCCCTTTCTTCTACATTTTTCATATAGACATAGTTTTCAAATTTCCCTTCTTTATCTTCCTCTACAAATACTTTGGGGGTTAGAAGGTCGTTTAGTTGGGTGGAATACTTATTTTTAGATGATACTTCACCAACTATATCTTCTATAGTTCCTTCTTTAATAGCTTCTAAATCAACAAACTCCCATTGTAAGTTTGTTAGATTAGTAAAGGTTAATAATTCTTTATGAGTTAACTTATTTTCACTCACTCTTTTTTCCCTCCCTCTTAATTTTATTTAAAATAAATATATTCTAAATTTGTTCCTATTTTAATATCCTTAATCTCTTTATATTTATTTATTGTCTCAGGATTATATGAAGAAGTATACCTTTCCTTAACTAGTCCTTCTGAATAAATCGGAGATAAGTACTGACAATTCCATTTTCTTATTCCATCATAACTTAACTCATCTTTCCTTATCTTCCTCATACTAGCCAACAACTCTTCCTCACTCATCTCATTCACTTCCTGCTGTAAAACTTTTGACACCTTTTTTCTCAAGTTCCTAGGAGGTAAGTTTACTGTCTTATCCTCTTTTTTTATATATTCATTAACTTTACGGGAGGCACTTATTTCATATTTGTATTTTTTATAACTCGGTGCTAAAACCCTTTCATCTACAAACACCACCCTCATCTCCAGATACTCAAACAGCCCTTCCTCCTTCAAATACTGAACAAGTTCAAATATCTCTTTCCTCCTTTCTTCTTTTTCTTTTTCATCTTCTATGCGGTCGAAGATATATACATCCAAGTCGAGTATTATTCTATTCCTCTCAGGGTCTTCTGCAATATCTTTTCTCACTTCTTTTAAACTTACTGATTTATATCCAGCCCACCAACTGCCATCTCCTGTTACCTCATGGGCTACATCAACCTTTATAAGTACCCTTTCTCCAAAAATATTTTTTATTTCTGGCAATAAATATTCCTCTACATCCATATTCCTGTTAACATAGCTATAACTATCTCCTACTCCACCTAATCTACCAAAAGACCTTTTGCTTACACTTGCACTGGCGCAATAGTAGTCATCCCACTCTCTATTTGTCCCTATAATCGACCTGGGATATATCCTGGCCTGATAAAATTCTTTACCACGACTACTTCTAGTTCCTATCTGGGTTACCACAAACTCTTCCCCATATTTCTCATAAAGATGCTCCTCTATCTTTGCCCTAACATCTTCAATATCATGGCCTGTAAATAGACCTACAGCAAAGCGTAAAATAAAGGGGGCCAGGATAATTAGAATAATGACTGGCCAGCCTATTTTCTTCTTCTCCCTTACTACACCCACTCTTTTACCTCCCTATCTTCTTTTATTTTATTTCTTATGTCATTTAAAGTTTTAATAAAATAAGTACATTCAATTGTTAGTAAGTAACTAAGTTTACTTAAACTTTAATCCATAGTCATTAATATCTTTCAAATGGACTTAACTAAAAAAGTCATCATATTGATAGATTCTAATAATTATTTATAAACGAAGTTAAGGTAACACCAGGCCCCACTCTCATTTTAAGCAAAGGCACCATTGAGTGTTAAATAATTATTACAATCTATCACTTTCAAATCATCATTGGACAGTATAATAGATAGGCTTTAGATATCTGCTATCTGACGTTATAGATTGTTTTATTCCATATATTTGCATTTATATATTTATTCTCTGTAATTTTTTTCTTCCCTGCCATTATTAATATTTTTCTATAAAATAGATATATTTACCTATTGATGTTTATTTTCTTAACTGTAGTTTGAGTCATAATATAACTATATCCCTTATAACAATATCAGAATCTTACAAATTACCGCCAAATTAATATTATTGATAGATTGTAATAATTATTTATAAGTGAAGTTAAGGTAACACCAGACCCCACTTTCGTTTTAAACAAAGGCACCATTGAACGTTAAATAATTATTACAATGTATCACTTCTAAGTCATCATTAACTGATATAACAAATAGCTTCAAGATTTCTATTATCTGACTTTATTAAAATATTTTACAATTTATTTCCATTTATATATTTATTATCTGTAATTTTTTTTCTTCCCTGCATTCTGCAAAACACATATATTTACCTGTCATAAGTAAGTAAAAAAGCATAGAAAAAACCCGCTAATTAAAGCGGGCAGCCATCAATCCCCCCTATATATCCAGTCTGATTGCCCCGGCATATTTTCTCCTCCAGTACCTTTTTTTCATAGTATCTATCTGTACCTCTTTATCAATCAGTACATGAAGAAATTCATCTTCACTGATCATTACAGCTGTATGGGTAACCACCTGTCTATATAAACGGAAATAGGGAATATCAAGCACCTGCAGGTTTTCATAATAACCAAGTTCATCTCCCAGCGACCTGAGTCCCTTGATATAACGCTCTGGGTCCACTTTATACCAGTTATCTGGTATTATTCCACCATCATTAACCGGTAATGTATACCCAAGTTTCTTAAAAAATAAATAAATTAACCCCCAGCAGTCCAGACCCTGATCAGACCTACCATTATGGAGATATGGTATACCAAGCAGTTCATCTACAACCATACTTATCTTTTTCTCCATTAATTAATATCCTCCTTAGCTAAACCCGTAATTAACATAATAATACAAGAAATTTGTTCCCCTCCCCCGCTAATTGCTATCTTATTCAAAAGAAATTGATTTTGTCATTAAATTATTTTATTAAGATCACTAAAGTTAAATGATCATATATTCCATTTTTATACCAAGTATACAAATATATCAGAATTTCTGTATTTTGCGGTATTATCATGTTATATTTTTTTATATTACTATTGACTAATCCTATTTTATAACATATAATTTACATAAACATTACATCATTTTTTAGGAGGAGAGTCTATTGAGGAGAAAAACATTATTATTCGTATTATTGTTTTTGTTGGTATTTAGTCTAAATGTTATGGCAGCAGAACCTACTGCTAAAAGTAATCAAATTGCAATCGATACAATCTGGACTTTATTAGCAGCTTTCTTAGTATTTTTCATGCAGGCTGGTTTTGCTCTAGTTGAAGCAGGTTTTACCAGAGCCAAAAACACAGGGAACATTATCATGAAAAACCTGATGGATTTTTCAGCAGGGTCCCTTATCTACTGGGCTGTTGGTTTTGCCTTCATGTTTGGTGCCGGTAATGCATTTATTGGTAGTAAGGGTTTCTTCCTAACAGATTCATTTGCCAATCTGGGATTAGAAATACCTTTAATGGCCTTCTGGATTTTTCAGGCAGTTTTCGCAGCTACTGCAGCAACAATCGTTTCCGGGGCGATGGCTGAAAGGACTAATTTTAGTGGTTATCTTATTTACAGTATAGTAATTAGTGGTTTTATCTATCCAGTAGTCGGACACTGGATCTGGGGTGGTGGCTGGTTATCAAATATGGTTGATTTTGCCGGTTCTACTGTAGTTCACTCTGTCGGCGGTTGGGCTGCTCTAGCCGGTGCTATAGTCCTCGGTCCCAGAATTGGTAAATACAATCAAGATGGTTCGGCCAATGCCTTACCAGGTCATAACCTTTTAATGGCCGCCCTGGGTGTCTTCATCCTCTGGTTTGGCTGGTTTGGTTTCAACCCTGGTAGTACAGTTGCCGGAACTGACCTGAGTATAGGTTCAATAGCAGTTACAACCAACCTGGCTGCCGCTGCGGGAGCGACCCTGTCTATGGTAGTCAGCTGGATTAAGTATGGTAAAGCAGATGTCAGTATGACTCTTAATGGAGCCCTAGCAGGACTGGTTGGTATTACAGCTGGCTGTGCCAGTGTAGCCAATATAGGGGCAATCTTAATTGGTGCCCTTGCCGGTATTATTGTTGTCTTTGCGGTAGAGTTCTTCGATAAGATTCATGTCGATGACCCCGTCGGGGCGATTGCCGTACACGGGGTCTGCGGAGCCTTTGGTACAGCAGCTGTTGGTTTCTTTGCCCTGGATGGCGGCCTGTTCTATGGTGGTGGGCTATCATTACTTGCCACACAGCTTAAAGGTGTAGTCTCTGTTTTCATCTGGGCCTTCTGCCTGGCCTATGTATTATTTAAGGCTATTGATGCTGTTATCGGACTGCGTGTTCCTGAAGAGGATGAATTATCAGGCTTAGATTACTCTGAACATGGTGCTGTGTCTTATCCAGATTTCTTATTAACAAGTAGTAAGGGGGATGCATAATGAAGAAGATTGAAGCTATTATACGTCCAGCAAAACTTGATATTTTAATTGACAGGTTAGAAGACATAGGTATTAGTGGTATGAATATCTTTGAGGTAAGGGGTTATGGGAGCCAAAAAGGTCATGAAGAGATGTACCGTGGTGTCACTTACCGTATTAGACTGCGAGAGAAGATTCGTGTAGAACTGGTTATTAATGATGACCTGGTTGACAAAGTAGTTAAAACCATTGTAGAAACCGCCAAAACCGGTAGTGTCGGTGATGGAAAAATCTTTATTACAGCAATTGAAGACGCTGTACGAATTAGAACCGGCGAGAAAGGTGAAAAAGCCTTATAAATTTAAAAAAAGCAGAGGGAATTTACTTCCTCTGCTTTTTTTTATTATCCAGGTCTCAGGCATTTAAAACTATATTATTAATCTCTCCTTTTAAGCGGGAAGACCTCCTCCGACTTACCGGTATTTTATCCCCATTACTCATTACCAGCATATTATGTTCCTTACGATTAAATACGGCAATCTTCTGCAGGTTTATAATATATGAACGGTGGCATTGAAAAAAATTAACAGGCAGACAATTTGCCCATTCCTGTAATGTCCCATAAATTATAAGACTGTGTATCTCACTTACTATCTTAAGTTTTCTTTCCAGACTCTGCAAATAAATAAGTTCGTCTACATCAAGAAGAAAGTCTTTCCCTTTAGCACTAATAGATATTTTACATTCATTTTGCAGATAATTCACCCTGAAATAATCGTCTATAATCTTTTTAAAGGTTTTAGGGAGCCTCTCAGTAATACTTGCTTTACTAATATAATCATAGGCATATAACCTGAAGGCTTCTGCATAATAATCATCATGACAGCTTATAAAAATAATCTTTAAAAAATCATCAATTCCTGTTAAGATTCTGGCAACCTCTATTCCATTAATATCTGGCAAATCAATATCCAGCAGTAGGATATCCGGTCTTTTCTTTTTAGCCAGCTTAAGGACTTCAATACCATTCCCTGCTACTCCAACAACATCTACCATTCCCAGTTCCTTACAGAATTCCTCCAGCAGCTCCAGCATCATCGGGTCATCATCGCAAATAATTAATCTAGGCATCGTTATCTCCCCCCATAAGCTTAATGGAAAGACCTTAAGTATGTATTATTATTATTTATTCTCTATCCCAGTGCTGGCAGTAGAACAACGAAAGCGGTATAGTTTTTATCCTCATCCTTGTTTATATATATTTTACCATCATAACGGTCAACAAGCTGTTTACAGATAGCCAGCCCCAGACCATGCCCTTCTTCCCCTTTGCTGGTAAATCCCCTTTCAAAGATACGGGCTTCTTTTTCATCATCTATAACTATGCCAAAAGTTTTTACATTAAAGAGATTATAATCACTACCTCCCTTGATAGTAAGTTTAACACTTTTATCATTAGCTATATCTTCTAAAGCCTCAATGGCATTATCCAGCAGATTACCTATGATCCTGTTCAGGTCCCAATCAGTCACCTTCATCGGACAAACCGGATTCTCCAGTAAAATCTCAACAGGAACCTCTCTTTTATTTCCCCTGGCTATTTTACTATAAAGCAGGGCATTCAAGGCCTCATTACCACTCCTGACAATCTCTTCTACACTCTCCAACTCGTCTACAACACCCTTCAGGTACCTTTTAGCCTGATCGACCTGGTTCATGGCTAACATCATATTAATCATTCCCAGGTGGTGGTTATAATCATGATACTGCATTCTAAGCTCCCAACTTAAACGCTGGGCATTCTTTTCCTGCACCCTTTTAATGATCTCATTCCGCTGAATTACCAGGGTCTGAACCAGATACCGTAATAGATAGAGTAAAACCAGGGTAAGAAAAATAACCATTATATTTATAAAAAGGGATGAAGTAAAAAAGGAATTTCCCGTAAAAAAAGCAAATAACCTCTCACTCCAGTTGGAAGTAACTATAAATAAACCCTGAATAATCAGGAAAACAGAGGCTAGAAATATCGTAGAGGAAACCCTTTTCTCCTGGGTTAAATCTACCTCTTCATCACTCATAACTGCTATTTCTTCGTCATCAATTATGTTATAGTAATTTTCAAAGCTAATACCATATTTTTTTATAATAAAAAAAGTAATTAACATTGCTAAAACCTGTGGTAAAAAAAACAATATACGTAACAGGGTGGATTTAATTACAACAGCTAAATCTACATTATAAAGTAATAATTGTAAAGGAACTAAGGTGCTTTCCAATAAAGTATAAAACATTAAGACCAAACCAGTTGTAATAGCACTAATAATTACCTTTTTCTTATATGCTTTTATCAATATTCCTACATATACAAAAAAACTTAAGAAAAATAAAGAAAGGGGAGTAACAGCAAAACCCCTGAAAAACAGTATTATAAATGTAACTATAACAAAAGACAAAACAAATTTAATATCCTTAATTGATAGATTAAGAAGTGTGAAAATAATTAATAACCGTAAGAAATTTTCTATTAAGGACAAAAAAACAAGCAAAGAGGATACAAATTCCATAAAAATACCTCCAAAATATTATTTTACAAGACGAGTAATCTAATATTAATAATTCTACAAAAGTTTAATTTTCCCTTTTATTATAGCAAAAAAAATCAGCCCTTTTTATAAAAAGGGCTGATTTTTTTACTATCCTACTTTTTATTCAGATTTTCTCGGTTGAAAAAAAAGTCCATCACAATTAGAATTACTGTTAAACTTACTAACACCCATAATTATTTTTTTAAGCAGATTCAACATTTATTCTCCCTCCTTCCTTATTAAAAAGGATTTTTATAGAAAATATAGAAATATAGCATATAAAGGAGTTGATAATCATGGTAAAAACAATTTCCAAACAGATTGCTGATTATTTTAATCAAAAACTAGACCTTTCTCGGGAAGAGACCTCTTCCATTGACTATGGCTGTCAGGTTATTTTTTACCTCTTGATCGAAATAATCAGTTTTATCTTAGTCTCATCTTTCTTAAATATGTTCTGGCCGGTTATGATAGCTCTTGTAGTCTTTTTAATCTTAAGACCCTATGCCGGTGGTATTCACATGCCCAGCTATTTATTGTGTTATATCTTTTCCTTACTAGTATTTATCAGCATAGGTTGTCTAGTAAATTTAGTCAGCATACCTGCAAAATACTTAATAAGCTGGTTAGTCTTTGTTTTTATACTAAGTTTACTCCTAATTAATAAATATGCCCCGGCTGATACAGCTATTCAACCTATCAAAGACCCTTCAAGGCGGAGAAAACTAAAAACAATATCCTTGCTAATAATAATTTGCTGGTTTTTAATTTCACTAGCGATTATGTTCAGCTTTGCTAATTATTACAACTTATTATTTGCTGGTAGTTTAGGACTTTTAGCAGAGGCACTAGCCTTACACCCGCTTGCTTTTTATGTAATAGATAAATATTTACCAGACCAAGACTGATTATTTATCTATATTTTACACAATGACCTTATATATGTCAATTTTTTACAAAAGGTCTTTTTTTTGTCATTTTAGGCCGTTTTTTATCCTTAACGGGTCTTTTTTTGTTATTAACGGTAAATCGTGTATAAAAAAAGTCAAAATAATACACATAATTTTTATTTAAAATACCATAATAAGTATAGTAAAAACCCCTGATATTAAATATCAGGGGTTAATCTTCCCCAAAATATACATTTAATCTTTTGTTTATAGCTTCTTAGCAGCATTATATCTTGAGCAGAAATATAAAACAGGCAGTTTCCTGCCTGTTTTAGCTGATAAACTGTTTGTCTTTAATTCATCTAATCTTTTCTTTGATTTTTTCCGTCTTTTTTCGTAATACCGGGAGCAGTTCTAACATAATAAATTCCATAGTCATCCTGGCTGATGGGCCAGATATACTTAAAGCCCCCAATACACGGCCTTCTCTGTTTTCTATAGGAACTGATAGACAGCGCACCCCTATCTCTCTTTCCTCCAGATCCAGAGAATAGCCCTGCTCTTTTATCTTAAGGAGTTCAAGCTTTAATTTTCCTGGATTGGCAAAGGTATTTTCAGTGTGTGAAACGAAATTAGTCTCTTGCATATACTCTGCCAGTTCCTGTTCATTTAAATATGACAAAAGCATCTTACCTGCCCCGGTACAATAAGCCGGTCCCCTACTACCTACACTGGCAAACATCCTGACCATATTATTAGATTCAACCTGATCCAGATAAACAACCTGATTATTCTCGAAAACAACCAGGTTAGAAGTTTCATTAAATTGTCTAACAATATCCTCAAGAAAGGGTCTTACTACCTCCCTCAAATCAAAATCCCTGTTTATAAGTTCTGCCATTTGATATGTTAGTAATCCCAGTTTATATAAACCTTCTTTATTCTGTTCAACATAGTTTAAGTGTAAAAGGGTATTAACAAGCCTGTGAACTGTACTGATATTTAAACCTACCTTCTCACTAAGCCTGGTTAGGGGTAATGGTTCACCACAATAAACCAGTTCCTCAAATATTTTCATCGCCTTTATAACAGACTGTACATTATTTGTCTTCAAAACAAGATCAACCCCAGTAAACTCAACATTTTATAAACTTGATGCTAGTTATCAACCAGCCTTTTTAAAATTATTGTTTAAATAAGTCTCTTCAATATATTCTACAGCTGCATCAAGTTGATTATCACCATCATATTCCCGGTCAAAGTCAACCTCTTGATCAGGTTGAATACCAGCTTCATGTATAAATCTGCCATCAGGGGTATAATACCTTCCTGTAGTCATTTTCAGGGCTGAACCATTTTCCATTGGGAATATTGACTGCACAGTCCCCTTACCAAAACTCGTCTTACCCATTATTATTCCACGCTGGTAATCCTGTATAGCACCAGCCACAATCTCTGAAGCACTAGCACTACCCTCATTAATTAGTACTACCAGTGGAAGATCAGTGTGTCTAAAAGAGGTATTCACCCCATAGATATCATCTTCAGTAAACCTCTGTTTTATGGAAACAACTTTACCGCTAGAAATAAAACTACTGGCCACATCTACCGCTTCAGTAAATAACCCACCTGGATCACTCCTTAAATCAAGGATAAGAGCCCTGGCACCCTGTGCCTCAAACTCCTTGACAGCTTCATTAACCTTTTGGCCAACATCCTTGACAAACTCAGCAATAAAGATATAAGCTATATCATCACCTATCATCTTTGTCTCAACATAAGGTATTTCTATTAATTCACGTACTATATGAACCTCTATTGGCTGTTCAAGGTCTTTCCTCTCTATGGTCAGATCAACAGTAGTACCAGGTTCCCCCCTCATCAAATTTACTGCTTTTTGCTGGGTCATGTCCTCTGTTGAACGTCCATCAATAGCTATAATACTATCTTCCGGCCGCAAATCAGCCCGATCACCAGGGGTACCTTTAATAGGTGAAACAATCGTTAAATCCGGGTTAACAACAATCCCTATTCCCCCAAATTCACCTTCAAATTCTATCTGCATCTCCTTATATTCCTCAGGGCTTAAATACTCAGAAAAAGGGTCAAGACTATCAACCATTCCTTCAATAGCCCCATTAATCGTCTTTTCTAAGTCCATCTCATCTACATGGTAATAATTTATCAAATAAAGTATTTCTTGAAAGTCTCTCAATGGAGAATCAGCTGGTAGCTCTTCCCCCTGAACTTCAACCCCTATAATATAAGTATTAACCACCAAAAACATCAACACAACAAGCAAAACTAATCTAATCTTTTTCATCATCAATAACCCACCTAATTAAATTTTTATCTAGAAAACAAAATGGCTTCGCTACCCAGACTTAATCAATAATTATTAATTTTTACTTAGTACAAAGTTAACTAGTTTTAATAAACCAGACAGATATATTTGTTGTACGACTCTCTAGAAATTATCCGTAAGCAGGACGCTGTAGCGCAACCTTAAACTGTTCTTGTACACTCTGCTTAAATACGGAGTGCCTGTGGTGCACGACAAGGGAAACAAATATATCTGTTGATCTTCAAAGTTTATTCACCTAATATAAGTTCTTCTCCCTAAAAAGCCATTCTCCTCCCTATCAAGATAAGGTAATATTTAAAATAAGGACTAACCCAGCTTATGTTTCCAGAATAAAAAACGAGTGGAACTAAATATACCACCAGCTGTTATCAGGAAAAGAAAAAACAATAATGAAATATTAAAGTTCTGGTATTTTATAAAATTAAATCCTGTTAAATACTGTCCTATTATTACACAGGAATACCTGTAGATAAAACCACTCAACAGAAATACTGTTCCCAATGAAAACACATTAATAATAAAAGCTGTCAACAATAAAGGTAATCTTACCATCTTATTATTGCAGGATAGTTTATTAACCAGTTTTATTTCATACTGATATAAGATAATAAAAGTATCTATATATTTTTTATTTAGATAAACAAGTATCAGCGTTGAAATTAAAAATGAAATAAAAAACAGGAACTTTAAAAAAACAATTCGCTTAACAAGAAATATTAGTAGTGTTTCCAGAGCAAATGGTAATAAACCACTATAATATGATTCAATAAGATAATTTATATTTATTGCTGCTGTAAAGACCAGAATCAGCAGCAAATAATTTAACGAAAGGAAAACAAAAAAAGAAAGGGCATATTTCTTATTTAAAACTATACTTCTCCTGACTTCCTGCAGAATAAAGGCCGTTTCAGGTCTGGATTTAGGCATATGACCCCTTCTCCCTGTTTTGTTTACTGGTCAAAACCGGGCCTATTACCTTAACACCATCACCAGGTATAAGCCGCTGGTCAGAGCTGAGAAAGATAATTGTCAATGATAGGCTGTTTATCCCTTTTAAGAGATGGATAATACCCTGGGCATTTACATCATCAAGCATAATAGTTGGGTTCTCTACTATCACCACTGTTGGGAAATCAAGTATTGCCTGGGCAATATTTGCCCGGATTAATTGATGTTTCATTAACTCCCCAGGTTTCTTATCAAACAGCTTATCAAGCTCAAGTATATTTAATACCCTTCTAGCCCGATTGTTTATATATTTACTACTAAACCCCCTGATCTGCATAATATACCTCATGTTTTCTATAACTGTTCTATCTGGCAGTAGTATATTCTCCTGATAGACAACCCTTTTTTCAATGGGAAAGGGTTTGATCAAACTATCATTATTCAACCATCTAATAACACCATCATCAGGCCTGGCATTACCCATTATTAAATTAAATAATGTCTCTATATCTCTACTTTCCTGGTAATAAATATAAGCAAACTCACCACTCCTAATATAAAATGATAAATCACAAATGCCATTCTTACTTACCTGATTAAAGATCAGCATTATTACCCCTCCTCATTACTAGTATTGTTTAAAAGAAGGGATTATATCAGAAGACTAAAAGGTAATTTAAACTACCAGTGGACGAATATTCCTCTATTTTAAGATATCTCTTTAAATCCTTCACCAAGTACCTCATGGACATTTGTTATAATAACAAAGGCCTTCCTATCAATTTTGGATACCACCCTCTTAAGTTTGGCGACCTCAGTACGGGAGATAATACAGAAAAGGACATCTTTTTCATCACCAGTATAGCCACCATAACCATTTAAAATAGTAACACCCCGGTCCAGTTCGGACATTACCTCATCCTTGATTGCCTCTGGATTTGTAGAGATAATGAAAACAGCTTTACTAAAGCGCAACCCTTCCTGTACCAGGTCTATTACTTTGCTGTGTATAAAAATAGCAATTGCTGCATATAGTGCCACCTCAGCATTAAAGAATATACCGGCCAGTAAAACAACAATACCGTCTGCCAGGAAAATACTTTCTCCCACACTCAAACCAGTATAGTGGTTAATTAATTTGGCAGCCATATCTGTTCCTCCGGTTGTACCCCTGGAATTAAAGACAATACCCAGTCCTAGACCACCAACTATCCCACCGTAAATAGTAGCCAGCAAAAGGTCATGGGTCAAAACAGGTACTACTGGTTGAAACAGATCTATAAAAACAGCAAAAGTAATCATACCATAAATAGTTCTGATGCCAAAAGATAAGCCCAGAACCTTAATTACAGCAATAAACAGCGGTATATTCAAGACTAAAGTCAGTATACCAACAGGAAATTCAGTCAGGTAATAGATTATAGTTGCCAGTCCACTTATACCACCAGCAGCAATACGATTAGGGATTAAAAATATAACCAGAGATAATGCCGCCAGGGCTGAACCTACTGTTATACCAAGAATATCAAATAAAAGACGTTTTATCTTTTTCTTTTTCTTCATCTTTACCTCCTGACCTTGGCCAGCAAATATTCTTTAAAGACCAGTAATACAAACCTGGGCAAAGCCATCATTCTCCCGATTCGGGAAGGTTCCTGGATGAGCCGAAATAACCATTCCAGACCCAGCGTCTGCATCCACCGAGGAGCCCTTTTTACCTCATCAGCTAGTACATCAAAAGAACCACCTACTGTCATCGCAACCTTTACCTTTAAATTAGCTAGATTATCATTAAGAAATCTCTCCTGTAAAGGAACACCCATCCCGACAAATAATATATCAACATCAAGACCATTGATCTCCTCTATCAGCCAGAAAGTTAAAGCAGGGTCCAGATAACCATGGTGAGAACCCGCTATCTTTAAACCTGGAAAATTGTTTTTTATCTTACTCAGGGCCTTTTCCAGAACAGAGTCCTTGCCTCCCAGAAAAAAAACCCGGTAATCTCTTTCCTGGGCCAGTTTCAGTAATTTACCCATCAAGTCAAAACCTGCTACCCTTTCTTCCAGGGGGAGAGTAAGGATATGTGAAGCCAGCACAACACCAGCACCATCTGGAACACTTAAATCTGCCCTGTTTAATATATCAGCAAAGCCTGGGTTATCATAGGCCATAACAATCATCTCTGCATTAGGGGTCACAATCATATATCTTTTATTATCATGAGCATTAATGTATTTATCTACTCTTTTTACTGCTGTTTCCATCTTTATTTGATCTATCTGGACACCCAAAATTTCAATTTTATGATCTGTCAATAGAATCATCCCCCAGTAGGCCAAGGGCAAACTCTGTATTCCATAAAGCCTTTTTACGTAACCGAACAAGCTGTCCCTCTATAACAAGGTTAAATTGTTCAGTATTGGACAAAACAGTCTGGCAGACCCGTTTGAGGGTATCTCCATTAAGTTTATTAATATCCATACCAGCAGTTATTCTCAAGCTCTTTAAAAGACTGTCAACTTTGGGGTCATAGCTAATAGCCACAAATGGTATCCCCTGAATAAGTGAAAAAATCAGAGAATGAAGCCTTACACCAAGCAAAAAATCTAATTCCCCAAAAATAGCTATCATTTCTAGTGGTGTATAATCACCACTTAAGATATTAACTTGACCATCCAGTAGTTCCAGTAATTTTTCACTAACAGTCAGGTCATAGGCTGGGTGCATCGGTATTATTAAAACCTCCCCATCATTGACAGCAGAGAGTTCTTTAACAGCTTTAGCTATTTCCTTTAAATAACCCTCACCAGCCCACGGCCTAACGGAAATACCAATCAGCTTACTATCAGCCTTAATACCCTCCTCTGCCAGAAGCTCTCTCCCCTGTATCTGCTTATTATCTCCAGGGGATAAACAAAAAACAGGGTCTGCTGTTACAGCTATATCCTTTCCCTTTAAGCCGAGCCCTATTAAAAAATCACGAGATTCCTCATCACGCACTGTTACAAGGTCAACCTTTTTAATTATCAAGGCTGCCAGTTGGCGGTATAGTTTGCTTTTTATCGGCCCGATACCCTGTCCAAACAACATAGTCTTCTTCCCCAGTAAACTAGCCAGCATAAGCTGGCCAAGGTAGAAGGGAATACTCTTCCAGCCCGTAACATCCTGTAAGAGACTACCACCACCGCTGATAAATAAATCACAGGATTTAATCTCCTTGAAGACTTCTCTGTAATTATTTCTTTTTACAGCCTTAACCCCATACCTAGCAGCAGTCTTTTGAGGAGCACCTGATAGCACAACTATTTCCAGCTGATCAGCCAGTTCTCTAAAAGAAATCAGCATCGCATTTAAAACTGCTTCATCACCCATATTATCAAAACCATAATAACCAGAGATAACTATCTTTGCCACCTTTACTCACCTCTTTCAGACTCCAAGATAATAACCCTAAGCAAAGCGCTTTACAAGATATCTAAAGCTAGATAATAAAATATATCCTAATAATAAACCAAGCCACAACCCATGAAAAACCCTGATAACAGTAATTAAAAGTGGTGTATGGATATGTGAAAATGAATTCAGAACAGTAATCTGTCCAATTGAAGCCAGTAATAAAAATGGATAAAACAATAATTTATTCTTAAACTCCTTAACCATTCCTAAGGCCAGCACAAGAAAAGGATGACCGATAAGAAATTCTTTAAACCTCGGCCGGGCAATAAGTAGTTTTTCCAGAGACTCACGGAGGTGTAACTCTATCCCTGACACAGGGAGTAAGGGATAATTACCTGTACGACCTATATAAACAAAACCACCTACAGCAAGCACAAATAATAATACCAGGTGTTTAAGTTTAAGATTATAATCTAACAGCCTGTTCAGTTTCTCCAGGAAAGAACCCTGCCTATCGTTAAACCGATAATCTATTGTCTTAAAATAATAGAATGATATTAAAATAAGCGGTAGCACAAAAGCTAATTTGACACCAACAAATTGATTTATTTTTAAGACAAAACTGGTATGGGCTAAAGAAGCAGTCAAAAAGACGCCTCCAAGCAAGGAAATAGCCGCTGTCTTCAAAAATTTAAGCAACAAGCTCTCCTCCTCTTTATTGAGGACTTGTGTAACTACAGCCAGTGTGGGGAAAATAATAGCACTTGCCAGAGCCAGTACTTTACGTAAGAAAATCCCTCTGCCTTTATAAAAGAGTAAGACCTCAACTATAATAACTAAACCCATCATCAAGTATGACCACTTTAAAATATCCTTATTAATCAAATATCCCAGTAAGATTATACCAGCAACAGTAATACCCAGACCAATCAATAATAAAGCTAAGAAACTATTTTCATAATCCCTATAAAGTTCTGCCTGACCAGGCAGATAGCCAGCTGTTTTCAGCCTGACTGCAAGGCTGGCAATGAACTCCTCTGTTAGTTTATCGGGCTTTTTATTATCTTTCTCTTTTAGGAATGGTTTGAGGTATAATAATCTGACATTTCGCTCCTTAACAGCTCTGTAATACCTATTTACTATATTATCCAGACTGTATTTAGCCTGATTACTATCCATCTCAGCCTGTTGAATACTATGTACCCTCAGTAATCTATAATCAAGTAGATGGGCCAGGCTTGCTGCACCTGCCTGCCTGGCAATAAAGGGTTCAATCATACCAAATATTATATCATGATCTAACATAAGATTGGCTGTTTCCCTGATCCCCTCTTTACTACCCTCCTGATAACCAGTTACCTCTGTACCATTAAAAATGAGATACCGGGGAGAATAATCAGCCAGTAGAGCCAGTTGTTCCTTATTTGTCAATTTATTATTATCTATTCTGGGGACTATTTTTAATCCAGCCTTTCTTATTTCTGTGATTAGTCCCTCTTCAAAACCAATTCCTAAAGAAAGGTATTTATCATGCCACTTTTCAAAGAAAACAAGTAATTCATCCCCTGCCAGCAAATAATCAAGCCCATACTCTTCTTGCCAGGAAGGCAATCTATCCAGAAATCCCTTAATTAATGAACTACTGTCAATATACAATACTGCTGAATCCCTGCTAATTTGAAAAGACTCCATTAATAGATTGGTCCTACCTGAAATAACTCCAGCTCTAATTAATTCATTACCCTTAATTAAATTAACCCTATTAGTATTAACAAGCTCCTTGATTGTATCAGGAAGGACTGCTACAGCTGTAAGACCTGCCTCCTTTAATTCCCCCAAAAATTTTATTTCATTGCGGTCTAAGGAAGCAAGGGCCTTATAATCCATTATCAATTCTACACCATTACTGGAATTATCTATCTTATATCTGCCATAAACACCCAGCAGAGATACAAATAATGCCAGTATAAAAATAATTAGCAAAAATTTTTTCCTCATCCACCTTACCTACCTCTCACCTTAATACTTAAATCAAACTGTTATGGACAATTTAACCATCGTTAGCTATAATAATCTGACCTTCTTCAACTTTAACCTTATCAATTTCAAGTGGAAAATTAAGCTGATTTAGATCCAGGGTAAAATAGGCATCTTCAATATATTTACTAAGCAGATTTACAGGGATATTAACCCTTTCAACCTTCATTTCTTCCGGCTGAAAAACTACTTTATTCTCTTCATTTTTAACTAAAAAACCACCAGTTATCCTGAGATTAAGGCTGGTATTTAAAAAAGGAACCTTTCCAACCAGGAGAACCTGATCAGGTTTCAGGGAAATCTTCAGATCAGCCAGGTCAGGGGATGTATGCTTAAGGTAATTATTTAAATCATCCTCTGTAATAAGTATTCTGAGATAGGTATTCTCCCCCTCAAAGGTATTTCCCTTTAAAAGCACATCCCTATACTTTACATCTAAAGACCTGATCAACAAATCCTGATAAACCGGTTTTTCCGCAGATATCTCCACAAAGTCTATCTTACCAAGCAAAATCTCCATTGAGGGAAAAGAAACCAGCTCAATATCAAGTTCACCTATTTCCTCTACCTGAGATAAAATAATCTTGTTTAGTTTTCTCTCCGCAACAACAGGTAGCAGTAGTTGGGCAGCCAGTATTAGTATTAAAAATAAGAAAATATACTTCCAGGGTCTTTTTTTCATTGCCCGCTCCCTTCACCAATTCTATCAGTTAGAAAGGCCTCTATAAAATCATCCAGATAACCATCCATAACCTTCTTGACATTACCTTCTTCCAAACCAGTGCGGTGGTCTTTGATCATATTATAGGGGTGGAAAACATAAGAGCGTATCTGATTTCCCCAGGCTATCTCCTTATGTTCTCCCCTCAATTCAGCAATCTTCTCGGCCTGCATTTCTTCCATCAACTCTATTAAACGTGACTTAAGAATAGTCATCGCCATTTTTTTATTCTTATGTTGGGAACGTTCATTCTGACACTGTACTACAAGACCTGTTGGTTGATGGGTTATCCTGACAGCTGAATCTGTTTTATTAACATGCTGGCCACCAGCACCACTGGCTCTATAAGTCTCAATCTTGAGATCATTGGGCTCAATATCTACTTCCACATCCTCATCTATCTCAGGCATGACGTCAACTGAGGCAAAAGAGGTATGGCGCCTGCCTGATGAATCAAAAGGAGAGATACGGACCAGGCGGTGCACACCGCGCTCACCCCTTAAATAACCATAGGCATAATCACCAGCAATAAGCAGTGTTACACTCTTAATACCAGCCTCATCCCCTGCTAAAAAGTCAAGTATTTTTAGGTCATAACCATTACTTTCAGCCCACCTGCTGTACATCCTGAGCAGCATCTCAGCCCAGTCCTGAGATTCAGTACCACCTGCACCAGGATGGATTGATAGAATAGCATTTCTATCATCATACTTACCACTCAACATCAGCTGTAATTCTAATTTCTCCAGCTCTCTCTCCAGGAGATCAATCGTCTCATTTAACTCACTACTTAACTGTTCTCCCCCATCTTCAGCACTCAACCCCAGGAGGAGTTCCCCCTCATCAAGTTGTTCTTCCAGTGAAACAAACTGTTTGATGCGGTTTTTGATCCTGTTAGCCTTGCGAGCAGTTTTCTGAGCCTCGGCAGGCTTATCCCAGAAATCAGGTCTGCTCATTTCCTCTTCTAGCTTTCCTTTCTTCTTCATTAGACCAGCGAGGTCAAAGTGCATCCCTCAAATCATTTAATTTATCTCTAGCCTCATTAAGTCGAAAGAGTATCTCATTTTCTGCCATCTTTATTACCTCCCACAACATTTTTTATATTTTTTCCCACTACCACAGGGGCAGGGGTCATTTCTACCGGGTTTCTCTACCTTAACGACAGGTTGTCTTTTTTTATCCTGCTCCCTGCTGCTTCTTTTCCCCCGACCAGAGGACTGTTCACTACTTTTTTGATACTGCAAATTATTCCTCTCAATCCTGCTTAAATCAGGGGAATCATCCCTCAGTTCAAGTCTAAAGAGATTTTTAATAATATCCTCCCTGATAGAGCTTGTCATTTCATTGAACATATCATAGGATTCAAATTTATACTCGGTCAAGGGGTCTTTCTGTCCATAAGCCCTTAGTCCTATTCCCTGCCTGAGTTCATCCATATTATCCAGATGATTCATCCATTTCCGGTCAATAATCCTGAGGGAAATAAACTTCACTAGATCCCCCATTACTTCACTACCAATCTCTTCTTCCTTCTCCTGATAAACCCTCTTTGCTCTAGTACATAGAAACTCCTCTATTTCAGCCTGGGACATATCTTTTAAGTCAGCTGGTTTACAGTCCAGGGATATATTATGCTGCTCAAAGTAATTAATCATCCCACTAAGGTCCCATTCATCAGGGTGAATCTCTTCCGATATATATAATTCTATAACATCCTCTATGACCTTTTCCAGCATCCCCAGAATAATATCCTTGAGGTCGTCAGCAAATAAAACCTCTCTCCTCTGTTTATATATTATTTCCCTTTGTTTATTCATTATATTATCATATTCCAGAATGGTCTTCCTTATTTCAAAATTGCGACCCTCAACAGTCTTCTGAGCCCGTTCCAGGGAACGGGTTATTAGTTTATGCTCAATAGGCTCACCTTCATTCATGCCCATTTTTCCCAATAAACCCTTAATATTATCAGAACCAAAAAGCCGCATTAGATCATCTTCCAGTGAAACATAGAACTGTGAAGAACCAGGGTCCCCCTGACGCCCCGAACGTCCGCGCAGCTGATTATCTATCCGCCGGCTTTCATGCCGCTCTGTTCCCAGGACATGTAGACCACCTAATCCTTTAACACCCTCACCAAGCACTATATCTGTCCCTCTACCGGCCATATTGGTTGCAATGGTAACACTCTTTCTCTGTCCGGCATCCTTAATGATATCTGCCTCTCTCTCATGATTTTTGGCATTTAAGACATTATGTGTTACACCTCGTTTTTTTAGCCTCCTGCTGAGTTCCTCTGATTTGTCAATATCTACTGTCCCAACAAGAACAGGTTGTCCTTTCTCATATAATTTTACTACCTCTTCTACAGCCGCTCTAAATTTCTGTTCTTCAGTAGCAAAAATTAAATCAGGCATATCATCCCTGATCATCGGCTCATTAGTAGGTATTACTACTACTTCCATCCCATATATCTTGATAAATTCCTCTTCCTCTGTCTCAGCAGTCCCTGTCATTCCGGCCAGCTTATCATACATACGGAAATAATTTTGATAGGTTATACTGGCAAAAGTCTGGCTTTCTTTATTAATCTGAACGCCCTCTTTAGCCTCTATTGCCTGGTGTAAACCTTCACTAAAACGGCGCCCCTCCATAACTCGACCAGTAAACTCATCTACTATCTTAACCTCACCATCTTTAACAATATAGTCACGGTCCTTTTTCATCAGGGTGTAAGCCTTTAAAGCCTGGTTTAATTGATGAGTTAATTTAATGTGTTCTTCATCATATATATTGGAAATATTAAGGGCCTTTTCTATTCTCTTAGTCCCCTCTTCAGTAAGGTGGACCGACCTGTTCTTTTCATCCATTTCATAGTCTTGATCCCTGACTAACTTAGGAATAATCCGATTAAATTTAGTGTAATCCCGGGTAGATTCCTGGACAGGACCAGAAATAATCAAAGGGGTTCTGGCCTCATCAATTAAAATACTATCAATCTCATCAAGGATAGCATAATTTAATTCACCCTGGACAACATCTTCAGGCCTTAAGGCCATATTATCCCGTAGATAGTCAAAACCAAATTCATTATTTGTTCCATAGGTAATATCACAATTATAAGCCTCCTTCCTCTCAGCAGCAGTCATTCCATTTAAAATAACCCCTACTGATAAACCGAGAAACCTATAAATCTGCCCCATCCATTCACTATCCCTTCTGGCCAGATAGTCATTAACAGTTATGACATGAACCCCCTTACCAGTCAGGGCATTTAAATAAACAGGCAGGGTAGCTGCCAGGGTCTTACCTTCACCTGTTTTCATCTCAGCAATCTTACCCTCATGTAATACTATCCCACCTATCAGCTGTACATCATAAGGCCTGAAACCCTCTTCTGTAGAACGCTGAGCTGCCTCTCTGACAACGGCAAAGGCCTCCGGTAGCAAGTCATCCAGGGTTTCGCCTGCTGCCAGGCGTTTTCTGAATTCAGTGGTCTTATCCTTTAATTCAGAGTCAGTCAGTTTTTTAATCGACTCTTCCAGACCATTAATCTCATCAACAATGGGTTGTAAACGTTCTAATTCCTTTTGATTAGGATCTTTAAATATCTTTTTAATAAGATTTAACATTATTTATTCATCACCCTTAAAATATATTTTTTACCATCTTTTTGTTAAACCTGTACATCTATATTGTATAGCAAAATCCTTAAATATTCAAAAAAAAATCAGGGTATCTTAACCCTGACCATCTCTACCTATACAGCTTTAATTATAACACCAAACACCCCAAAACTCAATAAGACTATTTACTGCGATATAACCACAAAAAAATAAATATCAAAATAATTATATGTACAGGCTGTCTCCCCGGTCAATTGCTACTATTCTACCAAGAGAATTTATAATACCACCAATACACTGCCTGCAATCAGCTGCTTTTTCTTCAATACATATCTTGGCAGGATAGATTTCATAGCGAGAGCGGTATTTAGATGCAGTGATATTAGGCATAACTACATTTGCACCAGCCTGCAGCGCTTTCTGCCGACCGTAGTTATCAATAGAACCAAGTGCTGTAGTTGCCGGTAAATGGCTTAAGGGTAATAACAATCTGGTAATCGCCAGTACTTTCAGTGTCATCTCAACAGTACCTTTGTTTTCATCTTTTAAAGGTGTTTCTTGATGTGGTATAAAAGGACCTATGCCGATCATATCCATTTTCAGCTCTTTAAACAAGAGAATATCTTCAGCTAATGATTCCTGGCTTTGACCAGGTAAACCAATTATATTTCCACTACCAGTTTGAAAGCCCAATTCTTTCAGAAAAATTAAGCGTTCTATTCTATCTTCATATTTCATTCCTGGGTGTAATCTTTGATATAAATCTTTATCTGCAGTTTCATGTTTTAAAAGATATCTATCTGCCCCCGCCTCCTTCCAGAGCCGGTAATCATCAAAACTTCGTTCTCCAACACATAGAGTTATAGCTGTATCGGCCTTAGCCTTGATTTCCTTTACAATATAAGCGATTTTTTCCGCATCATAATCATCTTCTCCTGATTGGAGTACTATAGTCTTATATCCCAATTTCACTCCTTCAAGGGCTTGAGTAATAATATCTTCAGTTTTTAATTGATATCTTTTTAAAACATTATTCCCTTTTCTTAACCCACAATAATAGCAATCCCGTTTACAGTAACTAGAAAATTCAATTATACCACGTAGATGTACATCATCTCCATGGTATTTTTTTCTAACCTTATCGGCCTGTTGATATAGATATTCTAATATTTCCTCTTCCTCTATTTGTAGCAGTTTTACTATCTCATTTTTGGACAATTCGTTCTCTTGAACCGCCTTATTAATAATACTTTTTATTTCCAGCATTAGTAACCCCCTCTTATCTTATATTAGCTATCTTCCCGGGGCAATAAACTTTAGTATAAAAATTTGAGTATTAGATTTGGATAACAGGGGTTAAAACTTTATACCCCCCTGTCTTCTTTAATTTAACCCCACACATAAATTATAATAATACAAGTAAATATTTAATACTCATGGATAAAGTATAACATATTTTATTAAAATTGTGCAAGTTTTCACATTAACTCTTTAAATATAAAGCCAGACTATACTATCTAAAAAAATCCCTTTTTTGCTATTTTATTATCATATACCAGTTTATTCTTGATAATTTATATATTTCCTTTAACTGTAAATCCACTGTTAAAGTCCTATTTCTATATGTTCATATTTATGAGCATTTTTGCCAAGTCTCTCACTCCTCATTATAAAAACATGAATACCATCAATAGCTACTACTTTTGACTGTATATAAAAAGAGGGCCAAAAGACCCTCTACTAATTTTTGATTTTTTATTGTGATTATAGTTTATACTATACCCTGATCTAACATGGCATTAGCAACTTTAAGAAACCCAGCAATATTGGCCCCAGCTACCAGATTGCCTTCCAGACCATAATCTTTAGCAACTTCACTGCTGGTATTATAAATGTCAACCATAATATTTTTTAGTTTAGCCTCCACTTTTTCAAAACTCCAGGAATCCCACATGCCATTCTGGGTCATTTCCAGTGCTGAGGTAGCTACACCACCTGCATTAGCAGCCTTTGCCGGCACAAATAGGACATTATTTTTCTGATAGACCTCAATAGCTTCCGGGGTAGAAGGCATATTTGCCCCCTCTCCTACAGCTATAACACCATTTTTAACAAGGGTTTTAGCTGAATCTTCATCTATCTCATTCTGAGTAGCCGAAGGAAGGGCAATATCACACTTTATTGTCCAGATACCCTTACTACCTTCGTGATATTCGGCAGAACTATGTTCTGTAACATACTCTTTAATCCTTTTCCTCCCTACTTCCTTAATACATTTTACTGTCTCCAGATTAATACCAGCAGGGTCATAGATATATCCATTGGAATCACTTAAGGCAATAACCTTCGCTCCCATTTCCTGGGCCTTTTCTGTAGCATAGATGGCAACATTACCAGACCCTGAAATAACAACATCTTTACCTTCAAAAGAATTCCCGTTATCCTTTAGCATCTCTTCTACAATATATACAAGGCCATAGCCTGTTGCCTCAGTCCTGACCAGACTACCGCCCCAGTTCAGACCTTTACCAGTCAAGACACCTGCTGCAAAGGAATTTGTTATCCTCTTATATTGTCCAAAAAGATAACCTATCTCCCTGGCACCTACCCCAATATCTCCAGCCGGAACATCAGTCTTATCCCCTATATGACGGTAAAGTTCTGTCATAAAGCTCTGACAAAATCTCATTACCTCCATATCGGACTTACCTTTAGGATCAAAATCACTACCACCCTTACCCCCACCAATCGACCGTCCTGTCAAGGCATTTTTAAAAATTTGTTCAAAACCTAAAAATTTAATAATCCCTATGTAAACAGAAGGGTGCAACCTCAAACCACCTTTATATGGACCGAGGGCACTATTAAACTCTACCCGAAAACCCCTGTTCACCTGTGTTTTTCCATTATCATCTACCCACGGTACCCTGAAAATAATTTGTCGTTCTGGCTCCACAATCCTCTCCAGTATTCCGGCCTCTTTATAAATAGAATCACGTTCAAATACTGGTTCCAGTGACTCCAGCACCTCTTCAACCGATTGGTGAAACTCAGGCTGGCACTGATTTCTCTGCTTAACTTCAGTCAAAACCTTTTCCAGATAACTATTCATAACCATCCACTCCTAGACTATTTTATAATTATACTCCTTAAATTTATTCTTGATAAAAATGAAATATCCTTTTCGCATTGCGAAAATTTGCAGCGGCCCTCAATGGGCTAGTGTAAGCTATCATTTCATAATATAAAAAAGATGTCAGAATTAAAATTACTACTACACTATCATAAGCCAGACAAATATGTTTGTTGTACGACTCTAGAAATTATCCGTAGGCAGGACGCTAAAGGAGAATTTCTCGACAGTAAGCGGAGGTAGGACACCGCAGCGCAACCTCAAACTGTTCTTGTGCGCTCTGCTTAAATACGGAGTACCTGTGGTGCACGACAAGGGAAACAAATATATCTGTCGGTCTTCAAAGTTATGAATAATTTTTAAATTACATAATTTTCTACTTAAACAATAAAAAATACCAGCAGTTATATAAACACTAAACTGCTGGTATCTATTATATTCTCTAAAATTGTAAATATCCTTTATTTAAAAAGCAGGCTCAATCAACCCATAATTACCATCTTTCCTCTTATAAACAACATTAACTTCTTCAGTCTTAGCATTGGAAAAGACGAAAAAATCATGACCAAGTAGGTCCATCTGCATAGCTGCTTCCTTAGCATCCATTGGTTTAATAGCAAATTTCTTGGTCTTTACTATATTAGGTTCATAATCATCTTCTTCAAAACCATTATTTAAGATCTCTTCTGTTCTTTCTTCTTTATATTCTTCCCTTAATTCCTGTTTGCGTTCAATCATCTTTTTCTTAATCTTTGTTTTATATTTACGAACCTGGCGTTCTAATTTCTCCAGAACACCATCAATCGAAACATACATATCATGGGTTTCCTCTTCTCCTCTAAGTATCAGACCATCAATATAGGCAGTAACTTCCACAATGTGCCTATCTTTTTCAACCTCAAAAGAGATATGTGCCTCAATAGGTGCTCCCTGAAAATACTTACTCAACTTACTCACCTTTTCAGCGGCATAATCCTTTAAAGCAGGTGTAACATCGATATGTTTTCCATAAGTCATAATCTTCATCCTACCCACTCCTTTCTTCTCTTATATAATTATTATTCGACAAAAAGTCAATAGATTCCTTCCTTAATTATCTATTATTTTTTTATGTTTTTAGAAAATTATTCATTTTTCGAAAACTAAGCAATAGAAAAAACCCTGATTACAACAGTAACCAGGGTTGAGTTGCTATATTATAAGGTTCAACCTTTATAATTTAACAACATTTGAGGCTTGTGGGCCACGGTCTCCTTCAACAATCTCGAATTCAACGTCCTGGCCTTCCTCTAAGGTCTTGAACCCTTCATCTTCAATAGCAGAAAAATGTACGAATACATCGTCACCATCTTCTCTTTCAATAAATCCATAACCCTTTTGTGCATCAAACCATTTTACTTTACCTGAAAAAATCATTCTAGTGCATTCCTCCTAAAAATTTCTTTAAATGGGTCCACATTTAAATTGATTTTTAACCCATCAATTTTACTATATCATAGCCAGCAATATCTGTCAAACATTTTCCGTAACTATGTAGGTATGTAGGTATTGATTACTTACTACTGACCGGAAGCCAGGGTTAAGACATATACTGGACCACTATCCCCCTCATTCTTCAAAACCCTGGCAGCCTCATTAACAGTAGTCCCTGTTGTCATAATATCATCAAGAAGTAAGATGCCTTTACTGGAAAGTTTAGTATTAGTATCAAGAGTAAAACAGCCCCTGATTACTTCAGAACGTTCAATAGCACTCAAACTATAAAGTGGTTTAGTAGCAATTTTCCTCAACATTACGTTTTTCAGAACAGATAAACCGGTTTCGTAAGCAAGTTCATCAGCCAGTAATTCAACCTGATTATATCCCCTCTCCGTAAAACGTTTTTTATGTAATGGTATTGGTATAAGATAATCTATCTTCTCTTTGCCATAATAATACTGATAATACATAGCCAACAGCTGTCCTAACGGCTTACTTAAGCTGGTTTCCTGGTAATACTTGAATTTTATTAACAAAGTCCTGATTACACCCTTATAGAGGGTAATACTCCGGGCATAATCAAAAGAAAGATCCTGCTTGCTACACCTTTCACAATAATTTTTATCTTCACCAAGATTTTTACCGATTAAAGCCCTACCACAATACTGACAATAATTCTCTATAAAACTCATCCCGGCTAAACAATCCGGACAAATACCTTTTAACTCAGAAGACTTGTAATAACTACCACAATTAAAACAGCGCTCTTCTACAGGAAAAATAAGATCCAATACCCGCTGCCAGAAAGACATAAAACTATCCCACCAGGTCCTGCATATTATAGTGTTCCCTTATTTTCTCAATCTTTTTTCGAGCCCGCTGTAAAGCATTATCAACAGCCTTAATATTTACCTCAAGGTTTACTGATATCTCCTGATATGACCTGTTTTCAAGATACTGCATAAAAACCTCTTTCTCCAGTTCAGTTAGTTCACTATCTATAATCTTAAATAGTAGTTTCAACTGTTCCTGATAAATAAACCTTTCTTCCAGGTTATCTTCATTATTAGGGAGTATCTCCCTGAAACTGCGACTCCCTTCCCCATAATCAATCGTCTTATCTATGGAAGTAGAATTGTTTAAGGGTATATGTTTCTGTCTGTTAGCTCGTTTTATTGCTGAAACAAGCTGCCGGTGAATACATAACTGAGCAAACCCCCGAAAGGAAGCCGCTCTATCTGTCCGATAGTCTCTGACAGCCTTATATAATCCTACCAGGCCTTCTTGAATCACATCTTCCCTATCCAGTCCCTTAATAAAAAAATACCTGGCTTTAGCATAGACTATATCCATATTATTATTTATCAATAACTCAATCGCTCTCCGCTCACCATCCTGCGCTTCTTTAATTATTTCCTCTTCTCCCTGTTTCCCATACATTAATACCACCTCAGAAAAAGAAAATTATTTAAAAAAATGTAAAACCCGGTCTAACGGTAATTCCAGATAAACTACTGTCCCCATTACCAGTAAAATAAGCAGTATAAATAATAAAGTCTTCTCCCACTTTTCTAGCATTTTTCCATTTCCTTAATCTCTTTAATAATATCGGTTGTTGAGCGTCCTTCTACTAACTTAATAAACTTAACACTGATATCATAATCCCGGATAACCGGCCATTCTGGTAGACCCTTTAATGTATAATCCCCGCCTTTTACATAAGTATCTGGCCTAACATTTTCTAATAAATTAGCAGCTGTTTCTTCCGTAAAAATAGTAACATAGTCCACTACCTCTAAAGCAGCTATAAGTTCTGCCCTGTCATCATCACAGATAATAGGCCTACTGGCCCCTTTGATCTTCTTTACTGAGCTGTCACTATTAACCCCAACAATTAAAATATCACCTTCCTTTTTAGCCAGTTTAAGGGTTTGCAGGTGACCAACATGAAAAATATCAAAACACCCATTTGTTAATACTATCCTCTGCCCGCTTTTTTTTAGGTCACTTACCAGTTCACTTAATTTATTGAATTTTATTATTTTTTTCATTGTTTTTTGAGTTCCTCCTTAAGTTCAGCAGGATTAACAGTGGCCACACCGGCCTTACGCACTACAATACCTGCTGCACAATTTGCCAGTTCCATGGCCTGGTATATATCCAGTCCTGTACATAAAGCAAGCAGAATAGTACCGACTACAGTATCACCTGCCCCGGTCACATCAAAAACCTCCGCATAATTGGCAACAGGGATGTGTTTATAATCACCCTCAGCTGTAAATACTGTCATCCCATCACCACCCTGGGTTATTAAAAGATAAGTAGACTGCATCCTGTTTATTAATTCCAGACCTGCCTCAACAACCTCATTCTGATTTAACAAACAACGATCCAGGGCCTGTCCAGCCTCCTCCAGATTAGGAGTCGCAAGGGAAACACCCTGATAATCCAGCAGATCATATCTACTGTCTACCACAGTAAATTTATCATAACTGCCAGCAAGTTCCACAATCCCCTGTTTAAGCCTATCTGTAAAAAGCCCTAATCCATAATCAGATATTAAGATACCATCATATTTAACAATCTCTCCACTTATAAAATCCAATAAGGAATTTTCTATCTCCTTACTAATAAGTGTTTCATCAAAGTGGTCGATCCGGGCTACCTGTTGTTTAACAACCTGATTTCCCCCGGCAATAATTCGTGTTTTTACTGCTGTAGGCCTGTCTGGACTAGTAATCAAACCATTAATATCCATCCCCTGTCCCTGCAGAACACATAATAAGTCTTCACCAGTCCTATCCCTGCCAATAACACCTGCCAGGCTTACCATTCCCCCAAGACTGGCTATATTGCTAGCAGCATTAGCACCACCTCCAGGTAAGATATCCCTCTCCCGATGTCGTAGTATTATAACCGGGGCTTCCCGGGAAAGGCGCTCTGGTTCACCTATTATAAATTCATCAGCTATAATATCACCTATAACCATTATTTTCTTGTTTTTGAAAGAATCTATTGCCTCAATCATATCTCACCTCTAAATTGTATACTCTTCTAAAGTGCTACTTTAAGACCAATATTTAGACAATTATTATCTGTTTCCCAGTAGGAATTACCTACACCCAGTGTAAGGTCTATTACAGTAGAGAGGGGGATTATAACCCCTCCTTCATAAACCCATCTGTCACTTCTATCAAAAAAATAGTCTATATCTAAATAGAGTTTGTTCTGATTAAAGTAATAGGAATTAGCAGAAAGTCCAATTCCTTTACCCATTTTCATATTATCTAATTCCAGGGGAAATGAAAAATCTAGTCCAAGATTATACTTCTTTCTTTTGAGAAATTTAATCCTCCAATTTCCCTCCAGATTAAAATCATCCCCATCATAAACCAGTTTATAAGCCACTGTATTTATCTCATCGAGGTAATTATCCAGCGATATTTTTAAAAACTCTACATCACCAAAATCCCCTGAGACAATATAATGAATACTATCAAAAGACAATAGGTTAATACCAACAGCCTGTCCCTTACCTATCAAAAGAAATACTATCATTATAGTCAACAATATCGTAGTTTTAAACCGCATCCTGCTCCCCCTATCTATTATATCTGAAAATTATAGCATTACTAATAAGACGTTTTGCTGAGGGATTATTCATTGTAAAACCCCTGACAACCATCCTGGCAGAACTACCACCATCAAGATTCATTCCCTCTTCAACTCCATGACGCTGCATGAATTCAGCCAGTTCCTCCAGGGTAATACCAATACTTAAAGAAGGCTGTCTCCCGTCGACTGTAAATACCAATAGATGCTTATCATTACTGAGCCCCAGTGCAGTCCTCGGTGCTCGGCCATAGGCTATATCATTCTGGAACTCCTCCTCGTGAGCGGTAATAAACACTTTTCCTTCCTTAAGGAGCCGGGGTCCTCCACCCAGGGCAGACACAATCGCCAGATCCTGCAATTCTGGTGAAAAATCTTCCCTATATTCTACTCTATCACCAAGCTGAAATTCCTCTAATTTTGTAACAGCACTACCATGAGCCTGAAAAACCATTCCCTGATCAGGTATTTCTGTCCTATTACCTTCCTGATGGGTATTAACAGCTTTGATAAGATCATCAATTACCAACAGCTCAATCATACCAGCGCCCAGTTCAGGTGCCTTTTCACCATAATATTTATTATAGACTATCAATTCATCTTCCCCAACATAGCGGTTAACGCCATTAACTAAACAACTGTTCCCAGCTGCCTTCTGTAGCACCGCCTGCCAACCACTTTTGGCTAATAAGATATCATCATTAGTAAAGATTACAGCCGTTCTATCCTTAACAGGCTCACTCACTGTAACCCCGTCTTTAATTAATAAACCAAGTGGTCTACCAGTATAAGAAAAATAACCACCATTAACCCCTGCCAAAGCATTCCTTGACTTTACTATTTCCATCAGATCTGCAGTAGCCTGTACCACACCACCTGCCAGGACAGGTTCAATAATATAAGCTGTTTTTGTCAGGTCAAGGTCAAGAATACTTATGACCCTCGGCCCCCACCAGGTCAATTGATATATTTCTTTATAATTGAGACCCCGCTTTACTTTAGCATCAATCCTGACTCTTTCGATAACAGCTGGAGTCAAATCAATAATCTTAAAATCAATAAGCTGATAGTTATTTAAATCACTTAAAATAGTTTGATAATTTTTACCAGAACCGGCTTCTTTTAAGAGTTCTCTGGTATTAAAGGAAACCTTAATTAGCTTATTATTTCTCTCTAACACAATACCATCAGTAAGCTGAACTGCTTTACTTATTTTCGATATCATCCTATCATCTTCAATACCCTGATAAGACGGTAAATATATAAAATCACCCTTTTTATTTATAATTTTAGATAATAAATTACTCCTAGTGATAACCGCCTGGGATTTTAACAGGGCCTCCAGCCTGCTTTTATTAAACAGATATAAATCATGATATAAATCCTTCACTTCATTAGAAACTAAAACTGTAATAAGCTGATTTAACTCTACTTTATTATATATATTAATTTTATTATTATAAAGTGCGTATCCAAGAACACCGGGATAATTTTTGCCTTGATACTTCACTCCTTCAATAAGCTCTATAGAACTGGCCGAAAAGATATTATCCCCTTCTACATCATATATATTGATCATCTCTACAGGTTTTTCTTCTCTCAATATCCAGGTGCTATAGCCCTTATTCTCCAGTTCAGGTGCCAGTGCTTCAGCAGCAGACCTGGCCGACAAACGACCAACCCTTACCTTAAACCAGTCCCCCTCATTCAGCAAAAACACATCTTGAAAACCGGCCATTACCAGATCATTAAAAACCGTCTCAGCCTTCAATTTATCAAAACTGGCAAAAACCTGTACCTGATAAATATTATTATCAATTTTACCAGGGCGCATCAGGTAAGTTTGTGAGCCCTTCAGAGTTACCGTATTATTACTCCCTGGCTCTACCAGAACCATATTTTTGTCCGGCAGTAGCCAGATATACTCCTTACCCTCCTTCAGACTAATCGATACTTTTTTGCCATCCCTGATAAAATTTTCCATATCACTAGAAAAAAAATCACCCTGGACACCTGCAGCAAAAATTTGCAGAAAAAGAATAAATAATATTAGAAAACCTACTATCTTCTTGATAGTAATTACCCCCTTTCCTAATTCCCCTGCTGCAGCTGCTCATAAAGGGCCCGGCTTAGATTATTAAAGGTATTCTGCCTGGCCCCTGCTTTACTGTACTCATCATCAAGCATATCTGTAAAGACATCTTCGGAAAACCCACCATCAATTAGTGATGATTCTGGTACTGTTTTCCGCATGGCCTTAAACATCTGTTTCATGAGAATAGAAGTAAACTCATCAGCTAATTCTTTCAACCTGTCATCCCCTGTATTCACTTCAGAGTTACTCTCAATTCTCTTTAGATCATTATCAGCCACTGTCCTCTGATAATGATCTGTTAGTTCAACACTATTAATATTCATATCTAATACACATCCTTAAATTAGTTCTAATTCAGCATGTAGGGCACCAGCTGCTTTTATCTGTTGAAGAATAGCAATAATATCCCTGGGACTTGCACCAATAGTATTTAACGATGTTACCAAATCCTGAACAGTTCCCTGGGCCGGTAATACTACTAAATGGCCACCTTCTTCTTTAACTTGTATATCAGTATCTGTAGTAACAGTTGTCTCACCTTCACTAAATGGATAAGGCTGTGATACCTCTTCATTAGTTGAAACAGTTACTGTTAAATTACCATGGGCTACAGAAATAGTTGATATCCTAACCTTATGCCCCATTACAATAGTTCCGGTTCTTTCATTAATAACAACTTTAGCATCCATACTGGACCTAACTTGCAGATTATTAATTGCAGTAATAAAACTAACCAGATTGTTTTTATATTTAGCAGGCACCTGAACCTGAATCTGACCTGCATCAACCGCATCTGCTACTGGCATACTCCCATATAGGTACTGAAAATTATTATTTATCGCCTTGGCTATAAAATCAGCAGTTTCAAAGTTTGGAGTATCCAGGAGAAAAGAAAGTTGGCTATTATCTAATTCAATGGGTAATTCTCGTTCAACTATAGCCCCATTTGGTATTCTTCCTACAGTAGGATGATTCTGCCTGACCCGATTACCACCACCTGCCTGTTCATTAAAACCACCAATAGAAACCGGCCCCTGAGCAACAGCATAGATATCACCTGTAGCAGCCTTTAAAGGTGTCATCAGCAGTGTACCACCCTGTAGACTGTCTGCATCACCCAATGAATTAATTGTCACATCAATAGTATCACCAGCATGGGTAAATGCAGGCAGTTTTGCTGTAACAATAACAGCAGCCAGATTACCACTTTGTATTTCATCAGCATCAATATCTAAACCTAAATTTCCTAGCATATTTGCTACCATTTGAATGGTGGCCTGACTACGCCTACTATCTCCACTACCTGCCAGGCCAATAACAATACCATTACCGATTAGTTGATTATCCCTAATACCTTTTATCCTGGTTATATCCCCAATATTCACCACTGGATCCAGATAAGAAGCAGCCCCCAGGGGATAAACTATACTAACTATTATTACTAATACTAAAAATATTACCTTAGGTCTCATCCATACTCCCCCTTCTTAAACTAAAAAATCCAGTTTAAAATCCTTTGGAATATATTAGGGTGTTGTTTAGCAGAAATTATACCTTCACCCTCAAATTCAATCCGTGCATTAGCAATCTGCTGGGAAGAAATAGTATTATCGTCCTCATTGATATCTTCAGGTCTAATAATACCACTCAAACTTATAAGCTGTTCTTCTCCATTAATATGAACTGTTTTATTACCAACTATTTTTAGTGTCCCATTTGGAAACTTATCTACCACAAGGGCTGTAATATTCGCTTCAAACTCAGCAGTTCTTTCTGTCTTACCATCTGCATTATCAGCATCAGAATAATTATAACTAAAGGGATTAAGAAAATCAAGAATTCCCACACCGGTTCCACCACTAATACTATTACCCTGACTAACACTGGTAGTAGCACCCTGAGTTGCCTCTACCTCTTCATCAATAAGGACTGTCACCACATCACCAACAATAAATTCTTTTTCCTTATCTTGATAAATATCACCAGCACTATCACTCCAAAGAGAAGTCGCTGCTGCTGGTATAGTTAACAAAAGCAAAAAAAGTATTAATAATAAAGAAAATAGATATTTCTTCATCTGAATCCACCCCCTATTGTTCAAGTCTAACTAAATGAGGATTTATAATCATCGCCTTAAAACGACGTCCAGTTTTCAGGTTTTCCACAATGATATACTCACCCTTTTTCCCTCTTTGGCGTGCTTCAACTTTTGTTGTTACCATAATAGCTCCCATCTTAATCTCAGCAACAATCTCATCTCCAACTTTAACAATTATCGGCAGGTCAAGATAATCACTAGTTAAGACAGCACCTTTAGGAATATACTTACTTACTTTGCCGTATTCAACCAGATGGTTTTCTAAATCAGTAATTAATTCTCCCCTAAAAGCATTTACCTGACTGGTTTCTAAAGAAAAATCACTCTCCCGTATTTTTTCTCCTCTAAGTATCCTTCGTTTAGCAATAAAGACATCCTGTAGAATACTTACCTGTAGTCTAATAAAAATATTTTTATATACTGCCCCATCGATAATAATTTTAACTTGTAAAGAAATATCACCACTTAATGATTTATTCCTAGGCATTACAAACTCAAGTTGATAATTTTTAGCCGGAACAACAATATTAGGTGGAATAAATTTCTCCTTTATTGTTATTCTTTCAGGGGGATATGCCAGTGATTTAAGCAAAAATTCTTTTGCCTGAGCAAGTATTTTTTTGCTGGGAATTTGATAACTAATTGTTTCAACAATAACACTTTCCCCCATCATAAGCTCAATATCTGGTATAGAAAAACCTTTGTCTTTTAACAGCAAGATAATCTGTCCCCGGGGAATCTCTCGTGAATACCCAGGCAGGGTAGCCTTACCCAATTTTATAGAGGAAAGCCCCATTAAGTCTTTTCCTGTCAAGCCTTTTATAGTAGCAATATCCCCTAATTCTATCCATGATTTATTGATAACTACCCTATCAGGTATGGTAATAATTACACTTGCCTCAACAGTTCCACACAAGACTATTGCAAATATAATAACAGTGATTATATGCTTAAGTCTCATTAATTTACTCATAATTTACTCAATCATCGCTTTAATTGATTGGCAGTACTAAGCATATCATCAGCTGCTTGGATTGCTTTAGAGTTTATCTCATAAGCCCGTTGGGCTGCAATCATATTAACCATCTCTTCTACAACCTTTACATTAGACATCTCTAAAAAGTTCTGCTCAATGCTACCATAACCTGCTGAACCAGGGGTATTAACCACAGGATCCCCAGAAGCAACAGTGGCTGTATATAGGTTGTTACCAATACTATTTAAACCAGCTGGATTAGAAAAACGGGCTAACTCAATCTGACCTAATTGCTCTGCTTCATCCTGTCCATCTATCTCAGCTGAAACAGTACCATCAGAGGTAATACCTATAGCACTGGCATCTTCTGGTATATAGATCTCTTCAGGGTAGATTGGATAACCATCAGAGGTAACCAGTCTACCAGTACTATCTTGGCTCAAGGAACCATCCCTGGTATAGGCTATTTCACCATTAGGCAGTAGCACCTGTAAAAAACCATCTCCCTTAATAACAATATCTAATGCGCCCTCAGTATTCTGCAGATCACCCTCAGTAAATATCTTCTGAGTCGCAGATATTTTAGAACCATGGCCAATCTCAATACCAACAGGTATCTCTGCACCCTGAGCATTAGTTGTTCCTGGTTGTTTAAGATTATGATACATCAGATCCTGGAAGCTAGCCCTACTCTTTTTAAAGCCAGTAGTATTAACATTAGCCAGGTTATTAGAAATAACATCAATATTTGTCTGCTGTCCATTCATACCGGTTGCTGCTGTCCATAATGCACTAATCACTTTAAATCACTCCCTGATATATTTGTATTTTCTTCTCTAGGACTGCTTCTGTCAATCCACAACCCCTTTCAGCTCCCTTAAAAGGTCCAGCTGATTATCCAATACTTCCTACACTATTAACTACTTTGTCTAAGGTACTATCATAAGCAGTAATAACCTTCTGATTAGCAGTATAATAGCGATTTGTTTCTATCATCTTAACCATTTCTTGAACTACATTTACATTACTGTTTTCCAGATAGCCCTGTCTTATTTGAAAATCTGCCAGTTCTTCTTCCCCTGCTACTTCACTAGTATAGAGATTATCACCTATCTTAGTAAGCTGATCAGTATTAGGAAAATTAACAACTAAAAAGCTGTCCCCTCGCAAATTATCAAGATATAATTGGCCACTACCATCTATTTGGATATTCCTACCGGGGATAGTCTGCATAGGTCCTTCTTCCCCCATAACCAAATACCCTTGATTAGTCACAATCTGTCCATTATCATTTAAAGTAAAATTACCATTACGGGTATATCTAATACCCTCAGGTGTCTCTACCACAAAATAACCATCACCGTCAATAGCTAGATCCAGCTCATTACCTGTTGCATATAAAGAACCCTGAGTTAAATCTGTATATGTTTCCTGAAGTCTGGTACCTGTTCCCAGGGAACCAATCGCTCTTGGTTTTTTATCTTTTTCTATTCGGGAAATCAACATCTCTGGAAAAGACTCCTGAATTCCTTCATCCTTTTTATAGCCAGTTGTATTGACATTAGCCAGGTTATTGGAAATCAGGCTCATTTTATTCTGATTGGCTAACATACTGGAAGCAGCAGTATATAATCCTTTGATCATCTTTTTTCACCACCTTATTTTATTAATATTTTTGTTAAAATATCAGCAACACTACTATTATTCTTAAAGCTGTAACTACCAGCCTTAATTCTGGTTTCAATATCAAAGAGCAGTAAAAGCTGTTTGAAGTCCTGGTAAGTCATCAAATTACTCTCCTCAAATATCCGGGCAACCTCCAGTCCAGAACTACCCTCCGGGATAAAGATATTAATTGTATCACCTTTCCCTTTATTATCTTTAACACTGCCCGTAATTGATTCAACAGCTAAACTAGCAGAAAACTCATCTTTACTAAAATAATTTTCTAACAGTTCAGGTTTATTCTGAATTGTCAATAACAATGCTGAGTCTATGATTTTTTCCCTTGTCTTAACTACTTCTTTTTTATCCCTTTCCTGTTCTTGTTCTAACACAGCCGATTCTATTTCATCAGCTGTTCGAGAGTCAAACTCCACCACCGGATTCTCCTCTTTAAGCTGAGGTCCTCGCTCCAGAAGGTAATCAAAACCTGTAAAAGAGAAGACACCTGCAAGCAGGATGATAATACCAGCAGCCAGGATCATATCAGGGATAATTTCCTTAAGATAGCCATTTTTAAACAACAGAATCTTCCTCTTTCCTGTATAGTTTTAAAATCAAGCTGGTTTCCCTGATACCCAGATCCAGCTTATGGGCAATATCTTCTACAGCCATTCCCTTGTCAGCCAAGGCAAATACACTACTATATTTGCTATTAGTCTTCTCTATTTTTTTAGAACTAATCTTCCCTTCTTGACTATTTTTCAGTTCCGTTTTCCCCTGAAAATTATCTGCTAATAATTTCTTGAAATTATTATCTACCGGCAGCTGTTTTGTCTGCAAAATAGCTGGCTCAGTATCAATCAGTTTTTCCCTGATCTTCTTTTCTTTCAGGGCAATTGATTCGAGTAAACGGTCAAGCTCAGCATCTATTTCCCTCAATTTATTGGTCCGTTTAAGATATTCATCTGTAAATTCCCCATCTACTGACGGCCGTTTCCTGTCCCTGGATTTAAGTTGTTGATATTTGAGGTATCCCCCCATAATTATCAGTAAAACCCCTACAATTATTAATATCCACGGCATATATAATCAACCCCTGAAGGGAAACACCTATACTTTAACATCGATAATACTCCCCTTATCACCATTCTTCTTTTTTAATTGTTTTTCCTTTTTCTTATGATCATCTTCCTCTTTAGCCTCTTTATCTTGTGAGCCCTGTTTTTCCTGATCCTTATCCCTGATCCTACTTTCTGCAGTCTCCTCATTTTCATTAATACGCTGTTTTTTTAGTTCTTCCTCTATCTCCATCTCCTGATTGGCAAAGTGCATTTCCTGGCCTGCCTGTACCTGTTTCATCTGCTGAATCTTTTCTACCCGTAAAGACATAGGTATATTGGTATTAGGATTAATAGGCTGAGTCATTCTCTTTCACCACCTATACTGGTACCTGGGTAATATCCCCTTCCCTTTCAATAAAGCTGGTAGCGTTCATAGGATTATAAACATTAAGCTGCGATTTTCCAATACTTATACTGACACCCGGGTATATCTTCCTATTTACTATAATCCTGCCACCATCAACATTGTCAAATTTCTCATTTAGCTGTTTCACTTGAGCCTTTTTCTCATCGATAGCATCCTGCAGTTTATTAGTTGTAGACTGCAGCCTAACATACATCAACTGTTTGGCCTGGGGAAGACTACCGGTCTGTTTCTTTAATTTTTCTAAAATATCAAGGGCTTTCAGGGATTTATCCAGATTAACCTTAGTTTCACTTATATCTTCTTCAAGTTCTTTAATCTTATTTTTTAATTCAGGGTCAATACCCACCTCAAGCTGGGTAGCAGTTGCCAGGTGGGAGCCAATAATATTGGCCTCAATTAAATTACTGGCCCTGGTAAGGCCACCTACCAGCAAACCCTTGTTCTGGGTTACTTCAACCGACTTTCCAACACTAATTTGACTGTGCATAATAGCATCTGTAACAATCAAACTCTGTTCAGTTTTGATGATACCATTTTCTATAAATTTAGCCTGTACATCCCCCTGAGCATGAATATGGTATTTGTTTTTTCCAACAAAACCTTTTTTTATGATCACACTACCACCAGCATCAATATGAGCAGCAAAGACATGGCCGTTTACTTCAACATTACCACTGGCCTTCACCTTAAAACCTTCCATTACATTACCCTTAACAACTACATTACCGACAAAATCTATATTACCAGTACTTAAATCCACATCACCATTAACCTCATAAATCGGTAGAACATTAATCTTATTCCCATCAACAACAACCTGACCGGCAATTGAAGCAACAAGGGTATTGTCATCCTTCCGTTCTACATTCTTACCCCCAGGTAATTCCTTATCTTTAGGTTCAGGCGGTTGTATTTCTTCTCCAGTAATGGTTTTACCAGGTTTACCTGGCTGCGGTGCTTCTTTGGTCACTAAAACATCACCGGGATTAACATTGGTGATAATACCAAGGTCATAGTAATCAATACTACCATCTTCCCGTTTAGTACCTATTGACTCCTTATTTTTCTCAAAATGATAGATGAATTTAGCATCACTACCCTCTACAGGGGGGCGTCCTTCGGCAATTAATAGGTTTTCTACCTCTTTATCCCTTTTAACCAGACTAGTTATCTTTTCTTCCTTAATACCAAAACTAATATTCTCTTCATTTAATATCCTGACTATATCATCAGTGGAGAGTTCTTTACCACCTAGGGGCGGAAAATAACTAATAAAGGCCCTTAACTTATCATCACTTATTTCAATTTTGAGTTCAGCATCTTTATCAAGTTCTGGCAAACGAGGAGCAATCTTTATCCATTCATCGTCTGCTTCATGGACTGCCTCCTGAACAAGCTGCCAGTCAATCTGTACGATCTCCTTTTTCTCCAGTGCAACTTTAACAGCCTGATATTTGACAGGATCGCCTTCACCTTCCGCGGGTATTACTTTCAAAAGTACACCCTCATCAGCTACCCTTATTTCAAAGGCACCATCCATCTGCAGGCCTTCTGTTGTCATATCAAGGATTTCTTCCTCCCGCTGGCTCAATCCTTCTTCATTAAAAGTAATCTGATAGACCTTTTTAGCACCAAAACCTAAGAAACCACCCTTTTTACCAACCTGTCTGACTTCTAACTGCTCAATATTGACTTCCAGCTCAGTCTCTAACTTAGCTGCCAGTTCCTCCCTGGCTAATTCCAGGGCTTTTTTTTGATTAGACGCTGTTACTCGAACCATTTCACTCATAAATTTTACCCTCCTTACAACAACTGCTCTTTCTTGCGGGCTAGTGAACCCCTCAGTCGATAAATAGCTTTTTTGTGAAGCTGGGAAACCCGGGCTGAAGACAGTTCCATAACTTCAGCAATTTCCGCCTGAGTGAGGCCTTCATAATAATATAAAGAAATAACCAATCGTTCAGATTCATTCAAATGTTCAATGGCCTCTGACAGTAATCTTTCACTGTTTTTTCTATGATAAACTACTTCAGGTTGACTCTTCTGGTCTTCCTTTAGTAGATCAAGTAATTCCACATCACCTATCTCTTCATGGACAGAAACCCACTGAGAGGAATAAATCTGATAATATAGTTTGCTGACCTTTTCTTTAGAGATATTAAGAGCTGTTGCTAGTTCATCAACAGAAGGGCGCCTGCCGTATTTCTGAAAAAATCTATCAGCAGCAGACTTTAATTGCTTACCCTCCCGGCGTACTGAGTGAGGCAGCCAGTCCAGCTTACGGAGATAGTCAATAATCTCTCCCCGGATCCTCCTGCTGGCATAGGTTTTAAACTTAATTCCCTTTCGGTAATCAAACTTATATAGGGCATCAATCAATCCTATTACCCCATAACTCTCCAGGTCATCCTGCTCTATAAAATCAGGTACAATCATCTTTAACCTACCAGCCTGGTATTTAACCTGAGGGAGATATTTAATAATTAATTCCTGTCGGGCAGCCTGGGAATCATTTTCTTTAAACTCCCGCCATAATTCTATCTCTGCTACTTCCTTATCCGCAAGTGGCATAACTTCTCCCCTCCATTCTTGCTACAAATTACTATTTATTCAACATTTTTTTCTCCACCAACACTCTCAACTACAGGTACTTCCAGGGGAGAAAAATCTGCTGCAGGCTCCACTACTGTACCTTCTTTACTACTAACTTCATTCTCTTCTACAACAGTTGTAAGTTCATCTTCTTCCTCTAGCACAGCAGTACTTTCCATAATTGAAATAAAAACAAAACTTATAACAGCTATTATTATTAATCCAACAATACCTTTAGATAAAATAATTTCTAGAGATAAATCCATTATAATTCCTGAAATAATAATAATTAAATAAGCAATTGTAGCCAACAGTAACGCTATAAATACCTTTTCCCTCATTTATAACATACCCCTCTGACGTAATTCCCGCTGATAATCAAATAACCAACTAATAATCTTTTCTCGAACATAGTTATCTATCTCCACAAATTTAATCCCAATTGCAATACCTTCCGGCAGGTCAAAAACATTAACCACCTTTGATATAATAGCCGTATCCTCCAGTTCTGGTATCTGTAGGAATAATTCCATCAGCCTACCCTTATGTATGTCATTATTACTATCTTTGACATGATCAAAAACCATTTTTAATCCCCCACCACTAATATCAATAGTTGTGGTCTCTTTTAACTCAGTAATTGCTTGCAGTTCCCTATCCAGCAGACGGTAAAATACTTTCTCTTTAACCTCTAAACGAAAGAATTCACGACGTTGGATACGCTGTTTAAGATCTGGGTAAGCAAGAACCAGCAGTGGGATTTTTCCCATTTCCCTGTCAACGATTTTTGTTTTATAGGCATAGGCAGCCATTTCTGCCGTAAAATACATTTCAACACCCATATTAATTCTTAAGGGTACTACCTCACCGTGGACAAAAGGAGCAGTTACTTTAATTCTACCACCACTAATATCAGATATTTTACTCAAGTAATTACCTTGAAAAGAACTATCTCTTACCACAAGTTCAAAATTTTGGTTAACCTCTAATTTGTGTTCACTCACCATCTATCACCCATTCATATTCATATCCCAATTATAGAATTCCCTTACTTAAATAAATTCAACAAACGACTCACAAATCCTGCCTTTGCTGGTAAATTTCTTCCTTTTTTTTCAAAATCCATCAGCTTCTGTCCTGCCCTTAAAAAGGCCTGTCCTGACTTACTCCCTGGATAAAGCTCTAAAAGGGCCTGCTGCTTTTTAACAGCCTGACGAATATGTTTATCAAATGGTACTAAACCTATTAATTCTACCTCTATACCCAGGTAAGCTCTAATTACCTTTTTCATCCGCCGGGTAACAGATTCACCTTCCTGTTGAGAATTAACCTGGTTAATTAACAGCCCAATATCACAATCCAGGCTGTGATTATAAAGGATCTTAATCAGACTGTAGGCATCCATAATCGCTGTTGGTTCCGGGGTTAAAACGATTAAGACCTCATCACAGACCGAAATAAAATTAATATTACTACTATGTATCCCGGCGCCAATATCTACTAATATTATATCATAAACTGCCCCCATCTGAGAAGAGACAGCAATAAGCCTTTTGACCTGTCTCTGGTCTATATTTAATAATTCTTCAACACCGGAAGTGCCTGGTAGTATATCTAGTCCACCTGGTCCCTGCAGTAGGGCATCAGTCAAGCTGCATTCACCATGTAATACATGACTGAGGTTATATTTGGCAGTTAACCCCAGTAGAACATCTATATTAGCCATTCCCAGGTCAGCATCCATCAGTAATACCCTTTTATTGTTCTTCCCCAAGGCCAGACCTATATTGACAGCTATATTGCTCTTGCCTACCCCACCTTTACCACTGGCAATAGCAATCATTCTACTACCGTTGTTTATCCCTGCTTTATCATCTACTTTTTTACGCAAGTTGGCTGCCTGGTCAAACATTAAGACCACCGGTCAGATAGCCGGTTAAAAGCTCCGCCCTGGCTGCTTCAAGATCATCGGGTACATCCTGACCAATTGTTATATAGGAATAGGGCAGTTTACTTATATTTTTTATATTGATAATATCCCCGTAAACACTGGTTTCATCCAGTTTGGTTAAAATAAGTTTGTCTGGTTTTAACAGGGAAAAACCCTTAATAACCTCTCTGATTATATTACTCCTGGTATTTAAACTAATCATCAGGTGTATTTCATCAACCAGCTCCCTCTTCAGTAAAGTCTTTAATTTACCAAGCTGGATGCCGTCTTTCCAACTGCTGCCAGCAGTATCTATTAAAATTAAGTCATATTTATCCTTTAAATCAAACCTGATCAGCTTGACCAGTTCTTGTTCATTATAAGCTACATGTAAAGGAATATTTATAATATCACTATAGGTCTGTAACTGCTGAACAGCTGCTATCCGGTAGGTATCTGTAGTGATCAGACAGACCTTTTTCCCCTCATCAAGTGTAAAATGGGCAGCCAGCTTGGCAATAGTAGTAGTCTTGCCTACTCCGGTAGGGCCGACAAAACCGATCACCTTTTGACTATCATCAGTTGAAATCAATTGACACTCACCAATATATTCCTGTAAAACAGCATCTAACTGACTGTTTATCTCCCCGGGAACTATTTTATTTTCTTTAATCACTTTGATAAATCCTTTAGCCAGTTCCTCATTTACCTCCTGCTGATTGAAGTGCTGATAAATCTCAAGTAATTCCTCTGATAAATGGCTTAAAAACTCATCATTCTGCCAGCTTTTATGTATCTCAGTAACCATATTTTTCAGGTCATTTATTTCCTGTAGGGCAAAATTATTATTATTCTGTTTAAATTCCCTTTTCTTTTCCTCTACACCAGCTATAATCTCTACCATCGTCTTAGTAAAAAAACCTAAGAAACCGCCTTTTTTAAACTTATTGGTATCAAGGATAATAGCCTCTGGACCCAGATCAGCTTTGACTTTAAAAATAGCATCCTGCATTGTTTCGGCAACATATTTTTTTACCTTCAAATTATTTCACCGTCCCTAGAACCTCTATATTAATATGGGTATCAAGTTCATTATATGAGATAACAACTAATTCTTTAAGTGAGCGAAAGGTTAGTTCCTTTAACGGTCTTCTTAGCATGGGGGCAGTTAATAAAATAGGGTCATGCCCCTGCTCCAGTAAAGCCTGTATCTGTGTTCCGATTTTTTCCAATAACTGCTGAGTCTGTGACGGCTCAAGGGTCAAATAATTACCCTGATCAGTTTCCTGTAAGGACTGTGCCAGTCTATCCTCTAACTGTGGATCCAGAGTTATCACATAAAGGGTACCATCACTGGCCTGATACATATTAGTAATCTGACGGGCCAGACCCTGTCTAACATATTCGGTAAGGAGTTGGACATCCTTGGTCTTAGGTGCATAGTCAGCCAGTGTTTCCAGGATAGCTACCATATTTTTGATCGGGATACCTTCCCAGAGTAAATTTTGTAAGACCTTTTGAATCTCGCCAGTTGTCATTAAATCTGGTAACAATTCATCAATTACTGCTGGGTAATCTTCTTTCAGTTTATCCACCATGTCTTTTACTTCCTGTCTGCCCAATAATTCATGGGCATGTTCCCTGATAATTTCTGTCAGGTGGGTCGCCATCACAGATGGAGGATCAACAACTGTATAATTAGCCATTTCTGCTTCATCTTTCTGACCCTCAGTAATCCAGATAGCTGGAGTGCCGAAGGCTGGTTCCTTTGTTTCAACACCCTTTATCTTTTTACTGGTCATGCCAGAATCCATAGCCAGATAATGGTCAGGTAGGATTTCATACCTGCTAAGTTCAACACCTTTAAGCTTAATCCGGTAAGTATTAGCATCCAGTTGAAGGTTATCAAGTATCCTGACTGCCGGGATAACCATTCCCATCTCAAGGGCCATCTGTCTCCTAACCATAGCCACCCTGTCCAGGAAATCCCCGCCCTGTTCCGGTAAAACCAGGGAGATCAGGTTGTATCCCACTTCTACTTCCAGGGGGTCAACCTTAACCAGACTCGTTAATTCTTCAGCCAGAGGACGCTGTGTCTGCTGTATCTCTTCTTCAGTAGCAGCAGTCTCTTCTTCCCTCACTACCCTTGTACTTAAGAGATAGCCTACCAGGCCAATAATAGCAGCCAGGGTTAAAAAGGGAACCGCTGGCAGACCAGGCATTAGTCCCAGTACCGCCAACACCCCGGAAGCAATAAAAAGGGCTTTAGGCTGGGCTGTTAACTGTCCAGTTAACTCCTCCCCCATATTCATATCAGAGGCTGCTCTAGTAACTACCAGTCCTGTGGCAGTAGAGATTAATAAGGCTGGTATCTGGCTGACCAGACCATCACCAACTGTTAAGAGGGTATAATTCTGGGCTGCATCTACCAGCGGCATTCCCTGTTGTAAGACCCCAATAACCAAACCACCGATGATATTAATAATGGTGATGATAATTGAGGCAATAGCGTCGCCCTTAACAAACTTACTAGCACCATCCATAGCCCCGTAAAAATCTGCCTCCTGCCGTATCTTCTCCCTTTCATGTTTAGCCTGCTGTTCATTAATAATACCGGCATTTAAATCTGCATCAATACTCATCTGTTTACCAGGCATAGCGTCCAGGGTAAAACGGGCTGCAACCTCAGCCACCCTCTCAGCACCCTTGGTAATAACGATAAACTGAATAACTACCAGGATAAGAAAGATAATCAGTCCAACTACATAATTACCACCAACCACAAAATTTCCAAAGCTGTTAATAACCTTACCAGCATATCCCTTTCCCAGAATAAGCCGGGTCGTAGAAACATTTAGACCTAGACGGAAGATGGTAGCAAACAATAGTAATGATGGGAAAACAGATAGGTTCAAGGGTTCTGTATTATAAATTGTGACCAGTATTACTACCATAGCAAAGGTAATATTGGTAGCCAGCATAATATCCATTACAAAGGCTGGTAGTGGGATAATAAACATAACAATAATCCCCACTACAGCCAGGGCAAATAAAATATCACTATTTGCATTCAATTGTTTAATTACTAAGTTTCTGGTACTGGATGTAGATGTAGATGGCACAGGATAATCCCCTTTCGATATATATTAATTAATATCTATGATTATTTTTAAATACAAAGGCTAGTACTTCAGCAACGGCCTGGTAGAGGTCTACTGGTATCTCATCACCTATTTCAGTTGCTGCATTTAGAGACCTGGCCAGTGGTTTGTTCTCCACTATCTCTATCTCAAACTCACGGGCCTTTTCTTTTATCTTCTGGGCTAGATACCCCTCACCCTTGGCTACTACTACCGGGGCATCCATGGTATCAATATCAAACTTCAAAGCAACTGCAATGTGAGTAGGGTTAGTGATAACCACATCAGCCTCTTCCAGGGCTTGAATCATTCTATTTAAACTCATCTGCAGCTGTTTCTGACGACGCTTGGATTTTATCTGGGGGTCACCCTCCTGTTCCTTGCGCTCCTGTTTTACTTCATATTTGGACATCTTCAAGTTTTTAGTATGATCATATTTTTGATAAATAAAATCAATTACACCCAGGATAATAAGAAAGATAATCACACTGATACCAACCCTGAAGATTAAATCAGCTATAAACAGTAGGGCTGGTTCAAATCCCTGCTGGGTTGTAGTAAGTAGCTTAGGCCAGGCTAGACGTAAATGGAAAAAAGTTATCAAGGAAATAACAAAAATTTTGGCCAGTGATTTCCCCAGTTCCATCAGTGCTTTAAGAGAAAACAATCTTTTAAAACCAGATATCGGATTTATCTTACTGAATTTGGGCAAGATTACCTTTGGTGTTAATAATGGCCCTACCTGAAGGAAACAAACCAGGCCACCTACTATAGCAGAGGCCAGCATTACTGGTGCTACCAGTTTTGCTATATAGACAAAGCCGTCCATCAAAAGGACAAAGACCGAATTCTTATCTAGCTCAGGAATACTATCCATAGAGATAATAAACCTCATTCTGCCAGCCATAGAAAACAACATTTCTTTAAAGGCAAAGTGCAAAACCAGAAAACTAGCTAACAGGGTAAAGGCTGTGCCCAGTTCCTGACTCCTAGCAACCTGTCCCTCTTCTCTGGCCTCTTTTAGTTTCTTCGGCGTTGGGGCCTCCGTCTTTTCACCTGTTGAACTGTCTTTGGCCATTATTCTCCCCCCTTTACCTTAACCCAGTAATTTTATAAGTTCAAATAATTGTTGATACATATTATAAAATAAGTCCTCAATATAGTACAGGGAGTAGTGAATCGATAGGATTAAAACTATAAAACCAATAATGATCTTCATCGGCAGTCCAATGATAAAGATATTCATCTGAGGCATCGACCTGGCTAAAAAACCAAAAATAATATCTGCTGCAAAAATTGTCCCCATAACAGGTAAAGCAATCATAATAGCCAACTGAAAAATCTCAGCAGAAACAGAGAAAATATACTTTAAGCTAGAAGCAGTAAAAACTGCCTCCCCCAGTGGGATAATATTATATGAATGATAAACAGCCCTGATTAAGATATGATGCCCATTAATAGCTAGAAACATTAAGATAGCCAGGGTATTTTTAAACTGACCAATAATTGGTGCATCAGAAGAGCCATTAATAGGATCCACAACCTTAGCCATAGCAAAACCCATTCTCAGGTCAATAAACTGTCCGGCTAGCTGAATAGCTGCAAATACCAGAAAGGAAATAAAACCAATACTTAGACCAACTGCTAACTCACGTATTACAGTCAGGACAATAAGTAATGGAAAGTCAGGTATGGCAACTGCCTGTGAATCCATCAATAGCGGCATAGTAATGAGGGCCAGAAAAAACACAAAGCCAACCCTTACCCGCCGTGGAATTACCCTACTTCCTAGAATAGGGGCAGATAAAAACATACCAATATACCTGACCATAATTAAGATAAAAACATAAGTATAATTGCTAAATATATTTTGAAGTCCCATTTACAGTCATCCTAACCGATTAACTGTGGTATTGAATTAAACAGCCTTGTGATAAAATCAACCATGGTCGATAACATCCAGGGGCCAAAAATGGCCATAGAAATAAGAACTGCCAGAATCTTGGGTATAAAGGCCAGGGTCTGTTCCTGAATCTGTGTTGTAGCCTGAAAAATAGCCACCAGCAGACCTGTTATAAGGCCAAATCCCAGCATAGGGGCAATAATCATCAAGACCACTGTCAGGGCATTTCGCCCAATATCAATTACAACACCTTGATCCATAATAATCACCTATTCTAATTAAAGGTATTAATCAATGATTCAATTACCAGATACCACCCATCAACCAGTACAAAGAGTAATATCTTAAAGGGAATAGAGATCATTACTGGCGGTAGCATCATCATCCCCATCGACATCAGGGTACTGGCTACAATCATATCGATCATTAAAAAGGGAATATAAATCATAAAACCAATCTGAAAAGCAGTCTTAAACTCACTGATTACGAATGATGGAATCAATACGTAAGTTGGTATATCATCACGATTATTAGGTCTTTCTATCTCAGCCATGTCAACAAAAAGTGAGAGATCCTTTTCTCTAGTCTGCTTAAACATAAATTCTCTGATCGGGCTAATTCCTCTCTCATACATGGTCTCTGTATCTATCTCCTGCTGAAGATACGGCTGTAAGGCATCAGTATTTACCTGCTGCCAGACAGGTGCCATTATAAAAACAGTAATAAAAATTGCTAAACCAATTAAAACCTGATTAGGAGGCATCTGCCTAGTTGCCATCGCAGTACGGATCAAAGACAGGACAATTATAACTCTGGTAAAAGAAGTAAGCATTACCAGAATAGCTGGCGCCAGGGATAGTACTGTTAAAAGTAATAATATACGCAGCGACAAGACCAGATCTTCTCCCTGGGTTCCCCCATCAGGATTACTTATTTCCAGACGCAGGTCAGGTAACTGAAATTCATCTGCCTGAACTGGCTGGGCAATTATTGAAATTAATAAAATAATCAAAGTAAAGGCTATTATATTTTTTCTAATCATCACTACCACGCCTATTGTCATTAATTATTTGCTGGAAGTATTCTTTAAATGAAGCCCTTTTTCCCATCTCATCTTTTAGCTCTGGAAAATCCTTGCTGTCCCAGGTCTTTAAAACACTGACCTTTTCATTACTATTACTTATTAAGAAGATAGTATTATGGACAGTAATCAAAGCAAGGCTTTTTTTGGGAGAAAGATATACCTGTTCAATAACCTTAATCTGCTTACCCTTACCACTCCTACTGATATTATTTTTCAAAAAGTAAGCCAGCAAATATATCAATCCCAGTACCAGTAGTAAATAAAAACTAATCTTGGCAATCTCCCAAGGAATATTCATTATCTATAGCTCCTTAATAACTAAATATTATTGATCCTGTCCATTGGGCTAATAATATCCTTGACCCTGAAACCAAAGCTCTCATCAATAACAACTACTTCACCTTTAGCCACTAACTTACCATTGACCAGTAAATCCACAGGTTCCCCGGCCAGTTTATCGAGTTCTACTATGGAACCCTCTCCCAGTTCCAGAATCTGCTTGATTGTCATCCTGTTCTTACCCAGCTGTACTGTAACCTGTAATGGTACATCTTGAATAAGTTCCATATTGTGTGGTAAAGGAGCAGCTGTATTACTATCAAAATCAGGAAACTGGGCCCTTTTAACACCAGTCTGTTCACCCTTTGTTACATTCCCGGAATTCGCCATCTGGCTCTCCCCTCCAGTTCTCATAGTATTACTATCAACACCTACTTTTGTTTCCTCTTGCTTATCATCTATTTCACCTTCAAGTATTTTCTCTTCATCAACATCCCAGTCCTTTGCTGCCAGACCGCTTTCGTGTTTCATTAGTTGAGCAACCAATCTTTTAGAGAAATCAAGTTTAGATATCTGTTTAAAACTACTATCAATAAGATCCCCCACCTTTAACCTAAAGGAGGTATCAACCAAAGGTTCTTCACTATCAAAATAGTCCTTGATTACATCAATAACCTCTTCTACCTCAATATATTCTACCTCTGGTGGAGAAATATTAACTACTTCATTAATAATACTCGACATAGAAGTGGCCGCCGAACCCATCATCTGATTCATAGCCTCACAAACAGCACTGAGATGAATATCATCTAAATCCTCTGTTACATTAGAGCCGTCACCACCCATCATTAAATCAGCAATAATAGCGGCATCCTCTTCTTTGATGATCAGGATATTCATTCCTTCAATACCCTCAACATACTCTACCTGTACCAGAACACAGGGCCGCTCATACTCAGCCATAATCTCAGTAATAGTAGACTGTCTCACATTAGGTGTGGTAATATCAACCTTCTGATCAAGTATTGTATACAGGGCAGTAGCGGCTGACCCCATGGCAATATTACCAACCTCACCAAGAACATCTTTCATATTATCTGTTAGCCCTTCTTGAACAGCATTATTCTCTGTGACCGATTCTTCCTGACTATCCTCATCATTAATTAAAGCATCAATCTCTTCCTGGGATAATAATTCTTTTCTATCATCATTGCTCATCGTCTTCTTCACCTTCCTCTCCCGTATCTACTACTTCAACCACCTTCATAGCCAGGTGTTTGTTGGCTTTCCCTGGTATACCTTTAAATTTAACATATTTACCTATTCTAATATCAATATTATCAGATGATCTCTTATCTAATTTTATAACATCACCCTTTTGAAGATAGAGAAGTTCGGAAACAGTTAACTCAGCCCCACCCAGTTCTGCATAGACATCAAGCGAGGTGCGTTTTATCTTGTTTTTCAAGGTATTAATATGCTGGGCGGTTTGTTCTGACCTGGTATTTGAGAACCACTGTTGGGCATTTAATTTCGGTACAATCGGTTCAATCATAATATAAGGAATACATATATTAATTAGTCCTTCACTATCACCTATTCTTGCCATCAAAGTAATCAGAATAGTCATATCATTACTGGGTACAATCTGGGTAAACTGGGGATTTGATTCGATATCCCTTAATACAGGATTAACCCTGACAATATTTTCCCAGGCTTCTGGAAATCCACTGAGGATCCAGTTGATTACCCTCTTAAATACAACCTTCTCTATATCTGTAAAAGGCCGGGAAGTAAAATTAGATTTCCCAAAACCACCAAATAAGCGGTCAATTACTGCAAAACCTATATCTGGATTTAACTCAAAAATAAACTGCCCTTTAAATGGTTCCAGGTCACTGATCCCAATTATTGTCGGTTCAGGTAATGACCTAATAAATTCCTCATATGTTATCTGTTCTATTGAAGCAACATCAAAATCAACCATTGTTCTAAGCTGAGTAGAAAGAATGGTAGTTAAAGACCGGGCAAGATTTTCATGAATCATCTGCAGTGTACGCATTTGTTCCTTGGATAATTTATCCGGCCGCCGAAAATCATAAGCCTTAACCGCCTGATTCTCAGTCTCTTTTTTTATCTCTTCAACATCAACATCCCCGGAGGAAAGTGCTGTCAGCAGAGAATCTATTTCATTTTGACTTAAAACATCAGCCATCTGTTTCTCCCCCTATTGTACAACTAATTGAGTAAACCAGACCTGGGTAATATCCCCTGTCCTCAATATATCATTTAACTTTGTGATCAGCCTATTCTTAATAACCCTGGCTCCTGGTTCTTCAATATCAGCAACCTGTTGGTCTCGCAGGATTCCGATAATACTATCTCTTACCTGTGGACTCCTTTTTTCCAGTTCAGTAATCACATTATCTGTACTAACCTCCACTACAATACTGGCTCTAATATACTGATAACCCCTGGTTCCAGAGAGATTAACTACAAAGTCACCCAGGGAATAAGTAGGTCCAATAGCATTTTCATTAAGCGTCTGTGAATTATCATTAGTTGTTATGAATTTCATAAAACCATAACTGGTACCAATGGCAATCACCACCATTAACAGGGCAATCCCTAGTATACTCTTAAAACTCAAACCCTCATTTGCCATCTTAATTACCTCCCTTCAAGGTCCGTATTATGTAATGTATTTAAGATTACTATTTCTATCCTCCGGTTCTTGGCCCGGTGTTCTACTGTATCATTCTCAAATAGTGGTCTGTATTCTGAATAACCGGCAGCCATTAACCTGGACGGCTCTATCGCTGTATTTTCCATGAAATATCTTACAACATTAGTCGCCCTGGTGGTAGACAATTCCCAGTTAGAAGGGAAGTCTGCATTGTTTATCGGCCAGTTATCTGTATGACCTTCAACCATAATATCATTAGGAATATCTTTTAGCAACTTAGCTATTTCATCCAGGAGGTTCTTACCACCAACCTTGAGTTCAGCCTTACCAACATCATATAAAACCTGGCCTGTTAATCTGACGACCAGTCCTCTTTCAGTTAGTTCCATCTCAACCCTGTCATTTAAACCCTCCTGTTCGATATAAGTACTCATTTCACCCATAACCTTATTAAAATTCTGGAGTGAGGGATTAAATCGTTGAGCAATATTACCTCGGGCAACAAGGCTTTCATCATTAATAGTTTTCCCACCATCTAGTACACCAAGCTGGGCCTGAAAGGCAGACATAAAGCCCTCAAACTTCTCAATATCCATTACTGAAAAGGAATAGAGGAGAACAAAAAAGACCAAAAGCAGTGTCATCAAGTCACTAAAAGTAACCATCCAGGCAGGTGAACCATTATTTCCTTCTTCTTTTTTTCTTTGTAATTTAGGCATTATCTCCCACCGCCATTGTATCCATCTCTGCCCCTGCTGACTGACCAGTATGAACATCTTCAGCCAGGAAGGCCCTCAGTTTTTCATCTACAATACGCGGGTTTTCACCAGCCTGAATAGAGAGAACACCTTCAATAATAACTTCCTTGGTCAAGATCTCATCTTCACTACGTTCCTTTAGTTTACCAGCTAAGGGAATAAAGAGTAGATTAGCCAGTAAAGCCCCATAGAGTGTTGTGATCAGGGCAACAGCCATACCCCCACCTAGTTTTGATGGATCATCCAGTTCACTAAGCATCTGAATTAATCCAATTAAAGTACCTATCATTCCAAAGGCCGGGGCCAATTGTCCCATTGTAGCCATAATACTACGTCCTTTACCATGTCTCTCCTCCAGAAAGGTAAGTTTAGTCTCCATAATATTCCTTACCAGTTCTGGATCAGTACCATCAACAACCAGCTGGATACCCTTCTGCAAGAAATCATCATTAATATTGACAACATCCTGTTCCAGGGCCAACAGGCCTTCTCTCCTGGCCTTTTCAGCAAAACCAACCATCAAATCAATAATCTCATCTGAATCTAATTGATGTGTTTGAAAAGCAATCCTGACCAGGGCAGGGATCTTCAATAGTTCACCCAGGGAATAACTAATCATTGTTCCAGCCAGGGTACCACCAATTACAATCAAGATCGACCTTAAGTTGTAAAAGATTATAGCATTCCCATCCATTACTATAGCCCCACCAAGGAGAGTAACCCCAAATATTATTCCTATAAGTGTAGCCAGGTCCATTTGTCTCACCCCTTTTCTATGCTAACATTAGAAAATATTTTTTGATGATAGTCTATTACCTTCTCTACTATATCATCTACATCATCCATTACCAGAATCTTTTTATTTGTTGTTAATGTGATAACTGTATCAGGGGTGGCCTGAACAGTCTCAATCAACCTTGCATTAACAACTATCTCTTCTCCATTTATTTTCTTCAATTTAACCATCTAACCACCCCTTTTTTTATTATCATTTACCTCTGGCAAATATATTTTGAACACTTAAATAGCACACTCTATCACAAGACTCGCTGGCAGAACTCAACACCAAGCTTGGGATTAAGTATCTTTAAGTGGAACTCAGCTTACTATCTCTTTAGATTGACCAGTTCCTGCAGCATCTCATCAGTGGTGGTAATTATCTTGGAATTGGCCTGGAAACCGCGCTGAGTAGTTATCATATCTGTAAACTGGTCAGATAAATTCGCATTGGACATCTCTAAATTACCAGCTACTATTTTCCCTCTACCTAGTGTACTAGCAGTACCAATCTGGGCCATACCGGAGTTCTGTGATTCAGAATAAAGGCTTCCTCCCTCTCTGGTCAGCCCAGCAGGATTAGTAAAACTACTTATGGCAAGCTGCCCCAGTTTCCTTTTTAATCCATTTGAAAAACCACCAATAAGTTCCCCGGCACTATTAATACTATAGGACTGCAGTGAACCCATCGAATGACCGTCTGCCCTCTTTTTTGTAACCGAAGTCTTATTCTCCTCCTCTTTAGTGGAGGCTGAACTCTGTGTTATCTCCGAGAAATCTAAAGTAACCTCCTGACCAGCTGCTGCTCCACCAGCAGGATCAAAGTTTATATTAGATGTACCACCACTACTAATAGTACCATCTGGATTAAAGGAAATACTACCACTACCACCAGAATTAATCGATCCATCAGAAACATCTACTGTATAATTCCAGCGGTTGTCAGCCGGGGCTGACATTTTTAAATCATCAGCATCAGCCAGGTCAGCTGCATCATAAGTACCAGTAGTAGTTAAAGTCACACTACCAGCACCTAATTGACCGTTTATAAAACCCTCTAATTGTGCTATTGTTGGTGCAGCTACAGAACTACCATCCCAATCACCAGTGAATGTAAAAGTCTTAGAATCTGGGTCATAGCTATAAGCTGGTCCTGTATCTGTATCGGCACCAAAGGCAAAAGTAATACCATTTAAATCAGCGTCAGGCGAACCAGCATCGGCCTGTAGCGTCCAGGCGCCAAAATCAATAGTACCAGTTGTTGGGGGTGACTGTACCTGACGCGTAAAATCAACTGTTACTGTATGCATTTCCCCCAGGGAATCAAATATATTGATCGTACTTGTCCAGTTTGTACCACCAGCGGTATTACTATCAAAGTTACCCTGAAAATAAGCATTGGCAGTGGCCTGTGGGCTCATTGTTGCCCCCACTGGAATTAGAAGCCCTTCAGGCTCACCACTGGTATTAATATTTCCGTAGTCATCAGCCATCCACCCCTGCATAATATAGCCATTAGATGAATTAACCAGATTACCCTGATTATCAGTGGTAAGGGCACCTGCCCTGGTATAGTAATTCTGACTGCCGTCATTAACTACAAAATAACCATTACCAGCAATGGCCAGGTCATCACCCCGACCTGTTGACTGCAGATTGCCCTGGGTAAGATCAGTATCAATACTCCCTAACATAACACCAAGACCAACCTGCTGTGGGTTCATCCCACCGCGGTTATCCTGAGCCGCTTTAGCACCCTGTAGTGTCTGACTGATCATCTCCTTAAAAGTAGCCCTACTGGCTTTATATCCTGTAGTATTAACATTTGCAATATTATTACCAACAATATCCATTCTAGTTTGATGTGCCTTAAGACCGGAAACACCGGCATACATTGAACGCATCATTTTTTAATTACGACCTCCTTCAAAATTTTAAACTGGCAGATATTATATTCGATAATACCCCAAGGCCCCCTGAATAGGTCCAGCCTTTTTCCAGTATTTTTATTTAAACTACATAAAAACTGCACTATCAATATTCGTAAAAACATTCTCTTTCAGATGGTGGTCATCAATAGCTGTAATGACCGTTTTATTCTCCACACTAACTACATAGGCCACCTGATTAACCATAATCAGTGACTCCCTTGAACCCTTCTCAGCAGCTTTAGCAAGGCCATCTTCTAGTTGGGATAGGTCTTTCTCACTGACTTCTATCCCCCTGGCCAGGAGGCGGTTCTGGGCATGTTTGGAAAAATCTACCTTAGATTTTTCATTTAAACGGGCTGTTAAAACCTCACTAAAAGAAACCCGTTTTTTAGCATCTTTCCTTTTTACTTGATTGGAATGCTGCTGGATTCTTGGTGTTCTCTGTAAGGGCTGTCTGCTTAAAATTCTATTATCCACAAAAATCACCCCTCTTTAATCATCATCTCCATCCCCATCTCCATCCCCATCATCATCTCCATTATGTATAGCCGTTATTCCATTAACATCTACTTTGGTTTTTTCATCAAAATAGGCATACATATTACCATCTTCAAAGGTTACCTTAACAACTTCACCCTTAATAGTCTCTCCTGTTTCAGGGTCAATGGTTTCAACGGTCTTGCCGATTAAGGAAGCACCTTCAGATAGCCCCTGAATCCTTAAAAATTGAATCATATTGGCATTCATATTCTCCATCTGTTCTAAGGAACTAAACTGGGCCATCTGGGAAATAAACTGGGTATTATCCATTGGATTTAATGGGTCCTGATATGACATCTGAGTTGCTAAGAGTTTAAAAAAAGCATCTCTATCCAGGTCATTACTATCTTCCCGTTTAACCTGATTGGAAGAACTATAATTATTATTAGTTGGGTCTACATTAACACTTGGTGCCGACATCTTTTCACCCCCTTTCTTATCTAGGCCAGTAGATTCATCCTGTGTCTGATATAATTAAGATTTGACCAGCGGTGGTCTGCAATTATACTCTGCGGGAGTTCACTAAATCCCTCTTCACTCAGCAGTGTTTCCATCTCTTCATAGCTAATCTGTCCAAAATCCTGAGAGTTCTGTTCCTGATTACTATGCTGTTGTTCCTGATAGGAACCCTGTTGGGAGTCAAATTCTTCATTAAAATACTTATCATTTGACTCAACATAGAGCTGGTCAACTGTCAATCCCTGTCTGACTAGATTAGACCTGAGACCATTTATATTATGTTCAAGATAGGACTTAACCTCCTGGCTCTCTACCAGAAGTCTGGCCATTACTTCACCAGCCTCTACCTTAAGCTGAACCCTTACCTTCCCCAATGACTCTGGCTCCAGCTGAATATTAAGCTGTTTATTTCCCTGCTGACTGAACTGGATACGATCAGTAATCTGTTCAATCACATTTTGCAGATTAACCCTGGCTGTTTCAGCTGTCCCGGCAGCATTAGCCCCATTTAGGCCGCTACCCTGTTGTGAAGTCTGCCCCATCAGGTCACTAAATTGTCCATTCTGGGCCAACTGTTCTTTACTACTAATAGATGTGCTGTTCTGGGCTGCTGAATCAAGTTGATTTGTTTTCCAGAAATCATTTTCTTTACCCTGACCTGCTACATCACCTGTTTTACCCAGAGTAAAACCAGCATTTTCCCGGGCAAGACTATTTAATTTCTCAGCTGACTGTCCCTGATCACTTTGGGCATTTTTCTGACCCTTTCCATCCTCAAGAACAGACAGGTCATCTCTACTACCCTGCTTTCCCCGGTCAGCTGCCAATTCCTCCAGACTTACTGATTTTTCTTCTGACTGCTGGAACCCTTTCCTATCTTCAGAAAAAACAGAGGCTATACCATTATTGGCAGTCTTCACGGTAGTACTACTATCAGCTGAAAGTTCACTGCTAACAGAGCCCCCATCACCTTGATTAGAGGAATTTACCCCAACAGCATTGGAATTACCTGCCTCTGAGTCACCCTGTCCCTTTTCAAGAACAGTCTCTCCCTCTTCAGCAAGCAACTGCTCTGGATTAGTTCCAGTTAACTCCTGAACCAGAGCATCCTTCAGCCTTTGCAGGGATTCCTCCAAAGCCTGCAGACTGCTACTGTCAAGTTCTGGATCCAAGGAAACTAAATACTGAGCCAGGCTGTCAGCAGGAATATCCAGTAAAGCCTTTAGAGCCATTAAAAACTCAGGTTCAAGTCCCTGAAGTACTTCTGCTAACTCTTCAGGCTCCATCTCCAGTAATTTATTCAGTTTTTCTAAAGCTTCATCAGGTAGAACATTTTCTACTGTCTCATCCTGACTGCCATACTCACCCTGATTTTGAGCTAGGAGAATATTTTTAAAATCACCCTCCTTAACACCGTTACCTTTTAAGGAAACAGCTGGGCCTTTACTATTAACTGCTCCAGTACTGGCTGTTGAAGAAAAGAATCCCATCGAATTAAACCCTATATTCATTTTTCTCACCCCCTTTCTAGATGAATTAATCTATATAAATAGCACTTAAATATAACACTCTTCCGTTCCAGCCAATTATTGGTCAAGTGCCAGCGAAAAATCTGCTGCATCTGCTGGACTCAATTGAGTCAGGATAGCAGAGGCATCTTTTTCCTTTAAGTTGCGCAGGATTTTAATAGCCAGCTCTTTTTCCAGTGTTGCTATTATCCTGGCCGCCTCTTCTGCCTCCATCTCTGAATATATCTTAACCAGTTTATTCAGCCTTTCCTCTTCACTGATACTCCTGTCCCTTGCCTTGGCCAGTTCCTCTGTCAGGGATTCAATCTCTGCCTGCTGTTGGTCAACAAACTTCGTTAGTTCCTCTAACTTTCCTTCCATTTCCTGGTTTTGCTGTAAGAGTAGCTTGTTTTCCCCTTCCAGCCTTTTTGTTTTATCGGCGATACTTAAAAAGGCTTCATTAGTCTGCACATATTCCTTAAGGAAAGGTGTATTGACAATTACCCTTTCTCCCCAGGCCCTGAGTGATATAAGATTAAAGGTTTCCAGTAGATAAACAGCAGAACCCAGGATTATAAGTATTAGAAATATTATCAGTGCTTTTTTCATTCAAACCACCTTCCCTTTTTTAACTGCTGGTTTATTTCATCAATCAGCTGCTGCTCTTTACGGAATAATTCCTGTCGGTATTGTTGATATTCCTTTTCTTTTAATTTCTCCAGAATCTCTTTTTTCTTCTTCTTTTCAATAAATTCTGTATTACATTTCTCTACCTCAGTCATCTGTTTGGACAGCTTTCCACTGACCTGTTTTATCTGACGACGCTGTCGGTGAATAAAGTTACGGGTCTGAAGCATCTCCTCTACTGTAATTTCATTATCCTTTTCACGCAGGTAATTATATATTTTATGCTGTTTATGATTTAACTCCTCCAGCTCACCCTCAATTTGAGCAGCCTTGTGTTTCTCCCCCAACAGCCTGTTGCGGGAGAGCTGCTCCTCCAGTTTCCTGACATCAAGAACCCTATTGAGATTGAATTGAAAACCCTTCATGATCATCCACCCTACCTAACTATTTCAGTTAAACGCCTGATGGTTTCTGCAAACTCGGTCTTTTCCTTCATATCCTGTCTTAAAAAATTATCTATTAACTCAATCTTATTAATAGCCCTATCTACTGCCGGATTACTCCCTGCCTGATAGGCACCAATATTAATCAGGTCTTCTGCTTCACGGTAGTCAGCCAGCAGTTTTTTCAATTCACCAGCTGCCTCCAAATGTTCTGGACTACTAACCTCAGGCATAACCCTGCTGACACTCTCCAGAACATCCACAGCCGGGTAGTGATTACGTGATGCTAATTCCCTTGATAAAAGGATATGTCCATCAAGTATTCCACGGACAGTATCTGAAATTGGTTCATTAAAATCATCACCCTCAACCAGCACTGTATAAAGGGCAGTAATCGAACCCCGGTCATTTGTCCCTGTTCTCTCCAATAGTTTAGGAAGTTCAGCATAGACAGAAGGTGGATAACCCCTGGTAGTCGGTGGTTCACCTACAGCCAATCCTATTTCACGTAAGGCCATGGCTACCCTGGTAATAGAATCCATCATCAAGAGCACATCATGCCCCTGGTCACGAAAGTACTCAGCAATAGCTGTTGTTACATGGGCTGCCTTCACCCTGACTAAAGCAGGTTTATCAGAGGTTGCTACTACCACGACAGAATGTTCTAAAGCCTCCTGGCCCAGGTCCCTTTCCAGAAAGTCCAGCACCTCTCTGCCCCTTTCACCGACAAGTCCAATAACATTAATATCAGCATCAGTATTACGGGCGGCCATGCCCATTAAAGTACTCTTACCAACACCACTACCAGCAAAAATACCAACCCGCTGACCTCGACCACAGCTTATCAAACCATCAATACTCCTGATGCCCAGGGCCATAGGTTCAGTAATCCTTTCCCTGGAAAGTGGATCAGGGGGCTGGGCCTTTAAAGGCATATCAATTAGACCAGGCATTGGTCCATTATGATGATAGATAGGTTTACCAAGACCATCAACAACCTGTCCCAGTAATTCCGCACCAACCTTAACTGACAAACGCTCACCGGTAGCCACTACCCTGGCACCTGGTGTAATGCCATCCATATCACCTATCGGCATTAATAAAACCTTGCTGTCATCAAAACCAACTACCTCTGCTCTGACAGTCCGATCCTGGTGTTTTATCAAACATAATTCACCAATACTGACTTCAGGGCCCTGAGACTCTATAATTAACCCTACAACCCGGGTGATATGTCCAAAATTGCTATTGGTCGGCAGCTGTTCAACCCTGGTAGTAAGATTATTAAAATCAAGTTTCTTCATGAAAACCGGCCCCTTTAAGGAGTTCTCGTTCAATTAAATCCAATTTAGTATCAAGCGAACCATCTCTACCGCCGAGTTCTGACTCCACAATACAGTCACCGGGTTTTAAATTATTATCACCTTTGATTTTAACCAGCTGTTTAACCAGTTTATCATTCAATTTATCTTGATTAAGATATTCCAATAAATTCGGATGAATAAAAATTTCAACACTCTCAATATTACGCATATCCTCTACCATCTCTTGAATAATGTTATTAATAAGTGACGGGTGCAGCTCTAACTGAGTATTTACAATCCGGCCAGCTATCTTAATAGCCAGGGTAATAATCTCACCTGAAAGCTCCTCAGCCTCAGCTGTCAGCTCATCACGGATCTCTTTAACTACCCTTTCTATAGTCTCCCGAGCCTCAGCAGTTAGAGCCAGTCCTTCCTGATAACCCTCATCATTACCTGTCTTGATACCTTCCTGGTAACCCTCCTGATAACCGGTTTCTTCAGCCTCTTTTACTATCCCTTCAGCCTTTTCTCCGGCTTCAGCAATTATCTTTTCTGCTTCAGAACGAGCCTTGGCAAGTATTTCTTCGGCCTCTTTCTCAGCTTCAGCCAGCATCCTGGCAGCCTCTTTCTTTTCTTTTTTTACCAGGTCCTCTTTCTCAGCTATTACTGTCTCCTCTTCTGCTATCTCTTCCTTTTTGCTTACAATTTTTTTGTCTTTCAGCTGATAGACACCTATAATGTTAGAAGACTTAATGATATTAGACAATTACTTCACCCTCTCCACCACGGGCAATAACAATTTCTCCACTATCCTCTAACTGGCGGATAACATTAACAATTCTCTGCTGGGCATCCTCTACTTCACGCAACCTGACCGGCCCCATGTATTCAATATCCTCTTTCAACATTTCAGAAGCCCGCTTGGACATATTTTTATAAATCTTGTTCCCAACATCATCACTAGCAGTCTTAAGGGACAGGGCAACATCATGGGTCTCAACCTGACGCAGTACCATCTGTACAGCCCGGTCAGCCAGTAAGATAATATCTTCAAAGACAAACATCCGCTTCCTGATTTCTTCTGCCAGTTCAGGGTCTTTCTCCTCAAGATGGTCAAGGATATTCTTTTCTGTTCCCCTGTCGGCAAAATTCAGGATATTAACAATCGACTCTACACCTCCAGCTGAAGCATATTCATTGGTGACAATTGAAGATAATTTATGTTCAAGGACTGTCTCAACCTCTTTGACTATATCAGGTGAGGTCCTATCCATTAAAGCAATCCTGCGGGAAACCTCGGCCTGAATTTCCTGAGGTAGATAAGCAAGTATACTGGATGATTGTTCAGGCTGAAGATAGGCCATAATCATAGCAATAGTCTGGGGGTGTTCACCCTGAATGAAGTTCATTAACTGGGAAGGGTCTGTTTTACGGATAGCATCAAAGGGCCTGACCTGAAGAGTTGCAGTTAAACGCTCCAGGATGCTATTTGCCCTATCCTCACCTACAGCTTTTTCCAGTACTTCCCGGGCATATTCTATACCACCCCTGTTAATATAATCATGGGCCTGGCAGATCTGAAAGAACTCCTCCAGCACCTGATCCTTAAGCTCACTCTCAACTGGACGTAGATTGGCAATCTCCAGGGTTAATTCTTCAATATCTTCATCACTTAAATGTTGAAATATACTGGCAGATACATCTGGTCCCATAGCAACCAGTAAAATCGCCGCTTTTTGTTTTCCAGTTAAATCTTTATAGTTCATAATAACAACCCCTTATTACTCATCAACTAACCAGCTCTTAATCATTTCAGTAACCTCTTCAGGTTTATCATTAATAAGCTCTGTAAGCTGTTCCCTGATTTTCATTCGTTTTTTCTGTTCATCGGTAAGTTCAGCAGCAGCAGCTACTTCATCTTCCAGTTCATCATCTACCATATAATCCAGAGCATGTTGGCCTGTTCTTTCCTCTCCACTCCTGGCAGAGTGCCTAAAGATAAAGAGAGAAATTACTAATAGTAAAAGAATAAATCCAATAAGTCCGGCATAGATTAGCATTTTTGTCCTCCGGGCTGCCGCCTCAGCCTCTCGAGCTGCAGCAAACTCTTCTTCCATTGAGTTATCAAAATTAAGACTGGTAACAGTAACAGTATCACCACGTTCCGGGTTATAACCAATAGCAGCCTGTACTGCCCCTCTTATTTTTTCTAAGTCCTCTTCAGCCAGATTATTATTAACAATAACAGCCGCTGAGAGGTAGTCAATACTCCCTGGTGAGTAAACACGGCGTTCAAGCCTCTCATTTATCTCATAATTAGTAACTATATCAGAACTACTATACGAACCTGTCCCCTCTTCTCCCTCTATTTCCTGGTATTGAGGAACATTTGAGGTGGTTCCAGGGACACCTCCGACACCATCAATATTACCCTGATAATTCTCCAGGCGCTCCTGACGGCTGCGGATAATACCCTCATCATCTACCACTGGTGAATAGGTCTTACTCTCTACCTGCCGCTGATCAAAATTCATCCTGGCCTTGACCTGAACAGTAAAATTATCTGGCCCCAGAACCCTAGTCAGCATAGCCCTCAGGTCCCTACGTATTTCATCAGACAGCTGACGCTGCAATTCAAATTGATTAATAGTCAGTTCCTGATCAAAACCATTATCTTCATCTTCATTTAAATTAGTACTCAATAGGTTTCCGGCAGTATCAACAATAGTTACGTCCTCTGCCTTCAGGCCTTTTACAGCACTGGCAACAAGATTCATCATGGCCTTTACCTGGGGCTGGCTGATCTGATAATCTGGTGTAAACTTTACCAGCACTGAAGCCTCAGCCCCCTGTTCTTCTTCAACAAAAAGACTTTCCCGCGGGGCTGTGATCTGCACCTTGGCATATTCCACAGCATCCATGGCCTGAATAGAACGACTCAACTCACCACCAAGGGCACGATAATAATTAACCCTTCTTTCAAAATCAGTAGTACCAAAATTGCTCTGATCAAAGACCTCAAAACCAACTACACCTTGTGTAGGCAGGCCTTCACCAGCCATCTTTAACCTGGTTTTATAAACCACTGAAGCAGGCACCATAATTGTATTTCCACCATCTGCCAGCTGGTAACTTATCCCCTGTTCATCCAACTTTTCCATTATAGAATCAGCATCTTTAGGGTCTAATTGGCTAAAAAGTGTCTGGTATTGGGGACCACTACCGTACAAGATTAAGATTATAAAAACAATAAAAACAATACCTGTACCAATACCGATTATAGTTTTAGTCCTTTTATTTAATTTTGCCCATAACTCTTTTAGCTGTCCTATGTACTCCTTTAACCAGTCAGCCATTTTACAACCTCTTTCATCACGTATTAGCAAGACAACTTACATCTGCATCTGCATTATCTCTTTATATGCGCCTGCCGCCTTATTTTGAATAGCAGCAGTAAGATCCAGGGCAACTTTCGCTTTCTCAGTAGCTATCATCACCTGATGAATATTATCTGTCTTGCCAAGGGTAAAGTCAGCATTAAGTTTATCTGCCTCAATTTTTAGACTATTAACCCCGTTTATCTGTTCTTTTAGCATATCTACAAAAGATAATTCCTGCTTTTCACCAACCCCAGATTCCCTGTCAATACCAGTTAATAACTGCAGGTCATTCGATAATTCCAAACCTTTAATCATAAAAGATCACCCTTTAGTATAAAATAATAAATCAAGCTAACCCCGCCCTATCTCCAGGGCCTTTAAAGCCATATTCTTGGCAGTATTCAAAGCCGTGATATTGGCCTCATAAGACCGGGAAGCACTGATCATATCGACCATTTCTGAACTTATATCAATATTCGGCATCTCTACATAACCCTCTTCATCAGCATCAGGATGAGACGGATTATAAATTATTTTAAAAGGTGACTGGTCTTCAGCAATACTGACCACCTCTACCCCTTCAGCAGAAGAATCCTGACCAAGCCTGGCCTTCAGTAATTTCTTGAAGGAACTTGTATCCTTTTCCTGAAAAACCGGCACCTTACGACGGTATGTCTCCCCTTCAGCATTCCGGGTGGTATTAACATTAGCAATATTATCGGCAATAATATCCATCCTGAGCCTCTGAGCTGTCATTCCAGATGAACTAACATCAAAAGAATCAAACACTATTGACTACCCCCTTTACTAATAACATCTTTTAAGATGCGGAACTGGTCGTTAATCTGTTTAGCCAGTGTATTATAATAAACACCATTTTTGGCAACCTCAGCCATCTCAACATCTACATCAACATTATTTTTATCATTACGATAATTACTCTCCCTTAGTGCTAAGCTTTTAAAAGAGTTTGCCTCTGTCTTGCTACCAGCAATATGCCTTTCATTAGTGGTCTTTAACGATAGAGAGGAACTCTTTTCACTCTCTTCCCGTAAAACACTAATAAAATCAACATCTTTCCGCTTATAGTTTGGTGTATCAATATTAGCTAGATTATCAGCCAGGGCTTGCTGTCTGTCAAGAGCCCCATCAAGACCCCGACTCATTAAATTAATTACTGAAACCATCACAACACCTCCTGAGCCCATTAAATCTTTTTTAGTGAATTTGACAAACAAATATGTAAAAATAAAAATATGTACAAAAATAATTGGTATTATTTAACTATTTGTATAATATTTCTACACAAAACATCTAATTCCTTCCCAATGACACAAAAGAGGTCAATTTTACTATTCCAGTCTACAAACCAAGTTTTTTTACAGCCTCAACCACCCGTTCTTCCTTAAATGGTTTGACTATAAAGTCTTTTGCTCCAGCCTCAATAGCCTTAATGATCATTTTCTGCTGACCCATAGCACTACAGACAACAATACAGGCATCAGGATTAATATCTTTAATGGCCTTAATTGCTTCCAGGCCATCCATCACCGGCATAGTAATATCCATCGTCACAAAATCAGGCTGAAGCTCCTGATACATCTCAACCGCCTCCTGCCCATCTTGCGCCTCACCAGCAATTTCATATTCATCCTTTAAGATATTCTTTAGATTTAACCTCATAAAAGCGGCATCATCTACAATCAATACACTCTTCAAGCACAATCCCCCCTTAATCCTTCAAACACTTAATTTCCTTATTCTTATCCCTTTTAATATTTATAATTCTCTTTTTTACCTGGAAATCCTGCAAAAAATATTAATTAATCCTCTTATTTCAGGAAAATAAGAGATAATAACTAATTAACTCCCTCCTCTTAACTACAATAAGTGTCATTATCTATTTAGCTTTAAAATTATAACACTAATTAGGCGAATATATTTGTTGTTTGTCTTATTAGCGGACAGTTAATTAAACAAGATTAATACTCAACTCTATTTCTTCCCTTTTTCTTTGCCCTATATAAGGCCTGATCAGCCTCCTTAATAACTTCAGCAGCATTATCATGACTAGCCTTTTTCTCAGCAACACCTATACTCACTGTAATCTTAGTCTTTTCCGTGCCTGCCGGATAAGACGTCTTTTTACCCTGATCAGGTTTTTGGGGGGGTCTCTTTTTACTCCTGATAATAAAGGGATGATCAGCAATATCCCTGCGCAGTTCCTCTAAATAATCATAGGCCTCTTTAACACCCTTACCAGCAAAGACGATGGTAAATTCCTCGCCCCCATATCTAAATACCCTGGCTCCCCCCTTTGTCCTTTTCATCATAGCAGCCACCATTTTTAAGACCTGGTCACCAATATCATGACCATATTTGTCATTAAACTTCTTAAAAAAGTCAATATCTAACATGGCTATGGAATAACTATTACCCAGTTTCAACAACTCCTCACGCAGAGCCCTTCTAGCAGGAAGGCCTGTTAACTCATCATGATAAGCCATTGAGTAAAAATCCTTGATCATAGCTATATTAAGCGCCAGGACAGACAAAAAGGCAAACTTCAATAGTAAAATCCCGGGATATTCCTTCAGGAAAAACATAGTTACAAAAAGCTGTATAAGCAAAAACAAAAAAGCATAATCTTCAGCCTGTTCCAAACCTTTAACTAATAAGACAAGAAAAGCCAACAGCCATAATACTACTAAAAACTCAGCAGCCTGAAAATGATTCTGCAGAAATCCCAGATATAAAAAGTCACTATTAAGACAGCTCAGCAAACCTTGATATAGGGATTTATTTGTAACTAGCAGATAAAGAATATATAACTGTCCAAAAATAATAAAAATACGCCTTAATCCCCAGGTAGTAAATATCCCCCTTTCCCGATAAAAAGAGACAATAATAATATTTATACTTATAATAAAGAAAACAATAGAAAATGGGAGAAAAAAAGCCCCTGCCCCTTTCAATAGTTCATAACCCACAGGGCCGAGAAATATGTTAAGCAAAAAAAACAGTAATAGGATGAAAAAGACCCTACTCTTATTGAAAAAGACACTCAAAATAAAACCAATTAGAAAAACAAAATATAGACTATACTGTATAAAGCTTTTATACTTTAAAAAAACTTCAAATCCTAAACCATATGTAACATAAAGCAAGGTACAAGTTAAAAGAGAAAAAAGAAACATTTTAACTAAGTTCCTGTCGAAAAACTTCACAAGCCATCCTCCCTGCTGTACTGTCTAATTATACCAGATATTTCAACTAAATTGTATCCTCAAAAAGCCCTAATATTATGCAAAAACACATTATTTTTAAGCTGTTTACTTATAATTATACAATAACACAGGCAACTTAGCAAAAAAGCCAACAAGGTTAACCCTGTTGGCTTTTTTTGAAATCATTACTTTCTTCTATTTTTCTTGAATCAGTTGATCTAAGTCTAATGAGTAATCAGTTTGCCTTTCTTTTGCTTTTATGAAAAAACCACTACTTCCTTAACAAGTAGTGGTTCTAGCAAATCTTTTTGTTTCACACTAATACATCTACATAATTACCAAGATGTGACCCTACTGCACTCCTTACTGCTTCACTACCTTCTTCCATACCTTCCAGAAGCTTGTCCACAGTAGCAGCATCCTGATGCATAGCCTGCCTTAAAGAACTTACCCCCAGGGCCTGTTTGATACTGGCTATATCCTGTTGATATGAATCAATTATTTCCATTAAAAATTCTCCTCTCTTTTAAAGTCTACTTAAATAAACTATTTAGTTTCTAAATCACAAAAAACTTACTCAGTAAACTTAACTTTAATTTAGATTATTTGCTAAATACTCATTTTATAATACACCCTCCATATTAATCAATATTTTCGATAATTGTTTAAGACTTTATATACAATCTTAATTACATCTTCTACATCTTGACTCTTCATTTGAGGAAACAAAGGTAAAGTAATAATCCTTTCATACAAATCTTCTGCTACAGGGCAAATCCCTTTTTTATAGCCTAAATTTTGATAATACGGATGATAGTAAACAGGTATATAATGAACATTAACACCCAATTTCTCTTTTCTCAATACTTCAAAAATCTCCTTCCGGCTTACAGTCAATTTCTCTAAATTTAACTTAACCACATATAAATGCCAACTGGACTTTATATCTTTAGTTTGAAAAGGTATCTCCAATAAATCAAAATCATGGAAAGCATCATTATACCTCTTTACTATCGCTTTACGCCTATCTATAAACTGATCAATCTTCTCCAATTGTGAAATTCCTAATGCTGCCTGTATATCTGTCATGCGATAATTATATCCTAATTCTAGCTGTTCATAAAACCAGGGACCTTCTTCTTGATTTTTAACATCTTTACCCTTAACTATGCCATGAGTTCTAAATTTTTTCAGTCTATTATAAGATTCTTTATCATTTGTAAGAATCATTCCCCCCTCTCCAGTAGTAATATGTTTAACAGGATGAAAACTAAAGGTTGTCATATCAGCTAAACTACCAACCTTTTTCTTTTTATATTTTGCTCCAATAGAATGAGCTGCATCTTCAATAACAAGAAGATTATATTCTCTAGCTATTTTCATAATCTCATCTATAAATACTGGTCGACCTGTATAATCCACAGGAATGATAGCCTTAGTTTTAGAAGTTATTTTCTCCCTAATTTTTTGGGGATTAATATTATATGTTTTAGGATCAATATCAACAAATATCGGTTTAGCTCTTTGATAAAGAATACAATTAGCACTAGCTGCAAAAGTCAGCGGTGTAGTAATCACTTCATCTCCATTACTGATCCCAGCTGCAAAACAAGCAGCGTGTAAAGCAGCCGTTCCATTTGAAACAGCCACAGCATATTCAGTGTTACAATAATCTGCTACTTTCTCTTCAAATTCTTTGATCTTCGGTCCAGTAGTTAACCAATCCCCTTTTAATACATCTACAACCGACTTAATATCATTTTTATCCAAACATTGTCGACCATATGGTAAAAACTCATTCCTTATACTCTCATTACACATTTTTATATCCTCAGCCCTCCTAATCAAGTAAAACCTATTGTATAACTAACAAACCTTTATTATAAAGACTAATCTTTTCTAAATGTCTTTGTCTATTTCTAATATCAAATCCGCTAATACTAAATCTACACTTACTATGCCCTCTCCAAAATATACGACCAGTATCATCACTTTCAGAAATAGAATGGGTTATTCTTAAAAAATAATTATCACTTAAATTTTTATAGCTTAACATAGGAACACTGTATAACTCTGAATTATCATGCCAAAAAACAACCCCTTTTAAATTATCCTCAATACTAACCCATCCTTCTGTTGCCCCTAAAGATGTATTAGCCGAAATATCTAAACTCACCATCTCAGTATGATCAAATGACATTTTTCCAAATTTATATTTTTCTTCTTTTCCTCCATTTATAGTTGTATATTTTAAATTCTGGAAATTAAAAAATTCTGGATTCACAGTAAAAATACCAGTGCGAAAATAAATAGGGTTTAAATCATTAAATCTAAAATAATAACTTATATCTACTTTAGCTAGAGTAGTGTAGATATAATAAACCTTCCACAAAACACCAAAGTCTCCCTTGATTTTTGATTTTACAGGAATTCTAACAGGATATCTATTTAAATCATCTGGGTATATAATTTCACTATTATCTAAATCTGTAATTTTCTTTAGATTTGTATCTCTTATTATGGTATGTCCAGAAAAAAAATCTGGCGAATATTTAATATGGTCATAATAACCATGAGGAATAGTTCCAAGAACCAATTGATTATCAATTTGAGGAAATGACAATCCTTCAATTATACCTGGTTTACGGTCTAGAAAGGATATATTTACTTGATCTGTAATAATTCTATTTCCATCCAATTTTACTTCCGGCAGCCGAAAATTTGCTTCCCCTTCTATAATATGTATCTTTATTTTCTCTCCTGGTAATATTTGGGGTAAAGCAAGTGCCAAAACACAAGTTCTAATACTATTATCTCTATAAAATTCTACTTGCTCTAATTGAAATAATATTTCTTTACCGTCTGCTAAAACATTTAAATCATTATAATAAAATTTCCCTTTATCAAATTTTAACTTTACTTCATAAGGCAAACCTTCTGACCAAAGCTCTTTGTTAAAATTAATAATAAAAATTTCTTCTTCTTTAGAATTTCGACTTTTATAATAGTTAATATTTTTATCTAACTTTTGAGAAATAGCTCCTGCTTTTTCATGAAACATTGATATCTTATCTTCGGTAGTTTTAGTTCTAAAATCACTACCACATAAATAGACCATTTCCTTCCATTCATTACTACCGATATTATCTGGATTAATAAATTCATTCTGATTTATTTTATTATATATTTGATAGCATTTAGTATTAATCTTTGTATCTTCAATTCCTGAAACAGCCCATCGTACTGCATTATACTTAGGTTGCTTTTTACATATTAAAGGGTACTCGCTTGTCCCAAGTTCAATAATTTGATCTGAATTAAAATTCTCTGCTACATAATTAGGTATTACTAATTCTACTTTTTCATTTTTAAGTAAGGTATCTATTAAATCATATATTTTTTTAATCTCTTTATTACTCTGACTAAAGAAACGATAATCATAGTCTCCTGGCTTATAATCAAATATCTCTACATCAGAACCATATAATAGAAAACTCCTATCTCCTTCAGAATTATAATGTGATAATATATAATCTAAATATTCCTCTTTCTCTATCCAAGCAAATATATACTGCTGAAACTTTTGAAAAGCTATAGAATTATTCCATACTAAATTTATTTCCCCAATCTCTCCTTTTAGTTTGTGAGACTGATAAGGGACTTCTTTAGCAAAGTTATTATAAATTGCACTATTATTAAACTCCATGATTATATTCTCATATCCATTTTCTAGATATAAATCTACATTTCCATTTGAAAAAATCTGTTCATTAATATAGGCACTTTTGGGTGTTAAACCCAAAAGATCTTTATATACTTTATTCCCTATGGCTAAATTTTTAAAGTTGATTTTTTCTGGCCACAATGGTGCAATTATTTGACTATAGCCTGCCCCTATTAATTCAGCCTGTCCATTTCCTATATGTTCTTTTAACTGTTCAATATAAGTATGATCAATTTTAGCAATAGCCTCTAAAGTCTCACCGGAAAATTCCAGGCCCAACTTAAGCTCTGGGAATTCTTCTAAAAGTTCTAATATGGGCCAGTAACAATAATCTATTACTAATGGATATTGTTCTTCGGGAATAGAGGAAAAAGCTAAATTAAAATGAAATGCAGTATATAGGTATAATTTTTTCATAGAAAATCCCCTTAATTAAGTATAATTATTTTACAACAGGCAATTCTATTTTTTTCCATCTTCCATTGTCCATTAGACTTCTGTTTGTTGCTTCAACAACAGCAGTAGATATAAGAGCTTCACTAAATGAAGGTCTTTTACTTTGTAGTTCATTTACACTTACTTCCTTGTTATTTAAATCATTACAGTCTTTAATGAATGTCAAAATACTATCAATTCCATAACCTCTAAATTCTTCAAAACCCTCTGCAGTTGGATAAATTTGGGTAAAGTAAGGGTTAATATCTTCAATACCATCTTCAGTAATTACTTGATTTCCTCGATTTTTTTGGTCGCTTTCATATCTCCCTTCAGTACCAATGAATTTAATCGACTGATAAGACATAGCAGAAGTTTGAGAAGGGTCAATCCAATTGACCAAAAATGTTGATGTAAAAAGTTTACCTTCAGTATTTTCCCACTCTAATATTGCTTGAATAGAATCATATGTATTAATTCCTTTATTAGCTAACGAATTCATCTGTCCAACCGCTGATACTCTAAGCGGTTTAGCCCTTGTGATAAAATAAATTATATCAACATAATGAACAGCTAAATATTGAAATATATTTGTTTCTTTTATCCAATTTTTAAACATTTCTTCTGGCATAATCTTTCTTTGGCTATATTCTACTATCGTATATAATAAATCGCCTATATTTCCATCATTAATAATTTTTTTAACTTTTAAATTTGCCAAGTCATATCTCTTATGAAATTCTACAGCTCCATATACATTATTTTTATTTGCTAATTTTATTAATTCTATATTTTCATCTACTTTTGATGTTAATGGTTTTACCACTAAATTATTTTTCTTAGCTTCAATTAGCTCTTTAGCAATTTGATAGTGCAAATGGTCAGGAACTGATAAAATTACACAACTACCGTCACTTAAATTATCTAAAGCATTTCGATAAGAAAATCTATCTTTTCCTTCCTTTGGATAAGTATCTATATTAATATTTGTACCCATTAGTCTATTTATTTCTTTTAATTTTTGGCTAAGAAAACCAACCGACTTCTTACAGGTAGAAACTACTGATATTTTTCCTACATATCCTTGTTTTTTTGCTTCCATTACTGCAGGCAATATCGTTCCATAAGTATCTGTTCCTCTTCCACAAACATACATTCCTGCTCCTATGATAAGTACATCAACCATTATATACCTCCATTATTCTTTGGTAAATTTAATCTTTATTTTTGAAATAGCATTTTCAGCATTATTAACAGCTTCTTTCCTATCCTTTCCCGTTGCAATCACATGCAATAATCTATCATGATGACTTCTAATTATTTCTATTTTATCACCTTTCTTAATATTTTTTTCAATTGCTAAATCATATATACCTCTACTATTTCTAGCTTCTGTAATTCCTTCCAAACATTTAACAACTCCAGAATCTGTATGCAAAAAAAATCTTTGAGCAGCACCTTTATTGAATTTAGGAGTTAATTCCTCTTCAGGATTGATCTCTTCACCAATACTAATCTTTATTAACACTTTAACTATATCAATACCTGTAGCTAAAGGAACCATATCAGTAGCAAATCTTCCTCCACTTAGCCTAGCAGCCATCTCTAAAACCCTTGGTTCACCATCATGAATAATAATATCACCTTTTGCCACCCCCCATTTAATCCCTAAAGCTTTAATTGCTTTTTCAGTAACTGAAATTACTTTTTCCTGCATTTCTTCAGATAATACTGAAGGAATAGTATGGCCATCTTCAATAAAATATGGTGCAAATAATTTCTTTTTATCATAATTACGGTCAGCAAATCCTGTTGTATATATTTTACCATTATAAACTATAGCTTCTGTACTAATCTCAGGACCTGCAAAATATTCTTCTATTAAAATAGTAGGATTACCTGATGAGGATTGAGCTTCTTTAATATTTTCTTTTAAATCTAAATAATTATTACATCGTTTTACACCTTTAGCTCCTGCTTTATCTATAGGTTTGACTACCACAGGATAATTAATTTTATTGTTAAATTTTTCAATATCATTAATTGAATTAATATAGAAAAAATCAGGAGAAGGTACTTCTTGTTCTTTAAAAATCTGAATTCTTCTAAGTTTATCTGTAGCATTTTTAGCTACTTCCACAGGAACTCCCGGTAACTTCAAACTATCGGCTACTGCTGATACAGTTTCTGCCACCTCAGCCCCACAGGTCATTACACCATTTAGGATTTTTCTTTTATTAAATTTAACAGCAAAATCAACAACTCTATCTATATCTTTAGTACTTATTACCTTATATTCATCAGAATACTTAAACCCAATAGAATTAGGATTATAATCTACAGAAACTACATATAAGCCCATATCTTTAGCTTGCTTTATTGCAGGCAATTGACCTTCTCCCGCTCCAATAATCAAAATGCTCTTATTTTCTTTCATATATTAGTAGCTCCTTCCAAAATATCAACTACTAAATTTATATATTCATCTGTCTCTTCTTTTCCTTCTAAAATCTTATTTTTAATTATTTCTCTTTCTATATCAATTTTACCAATTAAATTTTCAACTTTTTCTTTTAGATTACTATAATCTACGTCATTTAATTCTAAACAATAGTCCTGTAGACCTAACCACTCAATAAATCCTTTAACTTTAGGGTTATAATTAATAGAGATCATCGGTGTTGATGTTATAGCTGCAAAAATATTAGAATGTAATCTGGTAGAAATAGAAAATGCACACTTTGAATAAACATTTAACACATCTGGTATTGATCTCGCTTTTTCTTTAGATAATACAGAAGCCCTATCTTTATTAGTTAATTGTTCTAAAATTCTTTTGGAAATAATAATATCATTTTGTTCATCTCCCCCAAATTCATAAGTACAATGAGGAATAAAAACTACTTCAAAATCAAGATAACCAAGGAAATATTGAACTATCTTTAAGATGCTTTTTTCATATCTTTTATTAAGTTCCTCATCCCCTTTATATGCTAGACTCCTAACTGAAACACCAATATATTTTCTTTTTATTGATTTATCAATTTTATTAGCTTTGATACCTACTACTGGATCAGGAAGCAGATGTACATCGCTATTATTAATCCCTAACTTTTTAATTAAAGCTAAAGATTTTTTGTCCCTAACTGTTTTTATAGTTGCTTGTTTTAATATTGATTTAGTTAATAATTTACCATATTCCGTACTCAAAGGTCCAATAGATAAACCATATAACATAATTGGCACTTCATGTAAAGTAGCAATCCGACTTAAAACCTCATAATATGGAATTGGACCTCGAAATAAATCTATAGTAATATCTAACAATAAATTTCCTAATCCAATTATTAATAAATCACTGTTCTTTATTTCTTTAACAATATTTATTAAAACCCCTTTATCATCTCCATAATTAAATCCCCTAAACCATTTTCCTATACTCTCCTCTTTACTATTATACTCTAAATTTTGAACAGATTTAAAGGCATATTGTTCATATTGTTTTAAATTAGCATGCCTATCTAAAATAGAAAAAAAAATCTTCTCATTATAAATCTCTCTCAAGCTATTAGCAATAAAAAAAGCCCCTGCCTCATCACCAATACTGTTAATTCCATAAGCACCAGCAAACGTTATTTTTTTAATTATAATCACTCCTTTTCTATCTTACACCTGATAAAAAGGTTCAAAACCATTTTCATTATATAAAGTAATAAATTTACCATTAAAGTTTAACTTATCTTTCAAATATTTAACTATTTCATTTTGAAACCTAAATGAAGAAACAATAACTATATCTACATCTAGCTTTTTTAATTTCTCTGGTTTTTTTACCTCATATTTATTTACTTTAAAATTAGTTTTGTATGAATCAATAATGAATTGTATATTTTTCTTAGGTAAGTCAGTTAGTTCTAGTAGCTTCAAAGTATGTTCTCCAGCACCATAAATAACTATTTTTAAGTTTTCGTTTATTTTAGAAATGTTTCAATTATACTTGCCATTTTTTCTTTTCTATACCGATTATATAAATTTTGATATTTTAATTGTAATTCTTTAAATTCACTTATATTATCTTCAATATGATCTTTATATTTAATTACTGATTCATAAAATAATTTTTTAGCATAATTATATAATTCTATATCTAATAAATTTTTATTTCTTATTATCTCTTTAGTATTAAAACTAACATTAAAATTATCTGGTTTATTTTTAGAAACGTTTCTTTTAAAATAATTAATATTATCCCAAGAAAATATTTTCTTTAATATTAATAGTGACATATCAAACTCACTTAATATCCCAACAAAAGAAAAATGTTCATCTAAATTTAATTTTACTCTTTCTAAATCACTTTCTGTTAGTCTTCTTTTACTTTTTAAATCAATAATAAAACCATCACTAGATGCTATGCTTCTGGTCTGTCCATTATATATCTCATGGGTTAATTCACTATTAACAAAATCTTCGAGAGACATGTTTTTTTAATTATTTTAGAAAGACTGTGGTCTACCTTATCTTTTCAAGTGATAAAAATAAGAAATAACCCTTTCAATGGTCTCTTAAAATAGTTATATATCTTGCCTTACTTTTAAAGTATTTGTGTAACCCAAAACCCATGTGGCCTTTTAGGCAATCATAGTTATCTATCATTTCAATCGAGCAATTTTTAAAATGACTAATTGACTCTTTCCTATAACAAGCATCTACATTACAAATCCTATCATTCTCATAATTCCTTGTGATAATACTGTGTAATGTAGTTCCTCCAGTTTTAAGAATATGCAAAAAAATTTATTTTTCATCCATAATTCTTTTCCTCTCCAATCTTTTTAAAAAACATTACAAGTGAATCCCCAATATTAACTTTTTTAGCAGTATTATTATAAAAATCTATAATTTCATTACTTTTTAACCAAGCTTCCTTATCAGTTAACCGTTCAAGGTAAATTCCCTCAGTTTCGTATTCAAGCAATTCAAATCCTATCTGAGACATAATTCTTTCTAAAGTATCAGGGGTATAATCACAATAATGATCTGCTGGATGTTGAATAATCCATTTATTTAAATTACTTCTAAAAGTTATGCCATCTCCATTAGGTACTTTGATTCCTAAAATCCCATCTGGCTTTAACCACTTAAATATTTTTTTCAAAGTACTAATTGGGTCAACCATATGCTCAAATACTAACCACATAGTAATGACATCAAAATAATTTTTTTTAAATTTAATATCTTCAATTGCTTTATTATAAACTTTTCTATTACCTAATAATTCTTTAGCATAGTTTGCCGCATATTCAGAAATTTCTATGCCATAAACATCCCAACCTACTTTTTGAGCATACTCAAGATAAAAACCCATAGCACAGCCAATATCTAAAATTTTACCTGGTTTTTTGTATTTATGTATTGTAGCAAATCTTTTTTTTACAAACTTCAATATATTAGGCTTATCTTCCAAGTAGTTATAATCCGCCTTCTCGTTGCCATTTATATACATTTCTCCAAAATAATCTTCATTATATATTTCTATCATCTCTTCTTTAGTCGGCCGATAAGGCATATAAATATGACCACATAATTTACACTTAACTAAAATATTTTCACTTGCTTTGCCTAAAATCTTATAACTATTTTTGCCACATAAATCACAATTTACTTTTTTCATTTTAATCCCCTTCAATTTCTGAAATCATTTTAGAATAGACATATTCCAAATCACCAATTGAATAATTTGGACTCTTTAAATTATCAATATTGTTTATATACTTATTAAAAGAATTTTTATTTATATTATTATGCACACCAACAGAATGACCTAATCCCAACATTTCTAACTTATTAAATTCATCACAATATTCTTTTCCTGGGATTACATCAATTGTTGGTATTCCTAAATATTTAAATTCATAAAAAGTAACCCCATAGTAAACTATACCTAACTTAGCCTCTTTGATTATAGAAATAATACTCTGAGGACTATTAATTATCTCATAATCATAAGGGAATAATTCTAACTCTTTGTTTAATTTTTTATGGTGATTAAAATATGGACCTAAAATTATTGAAAATTTATAGTCTTTATCTATTTTAATCTCTTTTAATACTTTAAGTACAGTTGTCGTCACATTATATATATCTGTTCCTCCAAAAGAAATAACAATTTTATTTTTTAATTTTTCCTTACTCTCTTCAATTTTTTTTAATTTTTGAGAAACAAATACAGTTTTCAAACCTGATATTACTTTTTCATTATTTTTTACATTATTTAAAATTTTATCACTTTGTATACCTTGCATTATAAATAAACCAACATTATCACTCTCTATATATTTATCAACTAATATAATTTTCTTTAAAGATGTATTTTTTTTAATCTTTTCGAAATGATATTTCATGTTTTCTAAATTTTGAACGTCTATTATTAAAATATCAGCATTATAAAAATTAACTTCTTTTATAAGTTCTTCTTGACTAGAAGCAATTTTATAATCATAAATATACCCTTCCTTTTCTAAAATATCTTTAGCTAACAAATCATTATTAATTAAATAAAATACTCCATTATTCTTATTTTCATTTAAATACTTACCTAAAACCATCATACGCTTAATATGACCTAGACCTATTTTTTGACTAGCTTCAGTTTTAATAACGAAACGATAAGTTTTATCATCCTTCTGCTTCTGCTCTACATGATTATTAATATTTAATAAACCAGGTTTATCCTTAAGTAGTTCCACTACATTCAAGAGATTAAATTTTTTATCTTTTTCATCTAACTCTCGATATAGCGCATTCATAAACCTCAGGTCAGCCATATTATCTACTGAAATTCTGCATAATTTTTTTGAAAAAACATCTTTAATATCCACTAAACCTATTTTAGCCAAATCAGGATTTTTTCTTAAATTTATTCCAAAATTCTCTCTGGTATATTTACTTTTAATCTCATTATTCAAAAACTCAAAACAACCCCAACTATAGGTATCAACACCTTCATGGAACCATTCTTTTCCAGCAGGCCTTATGTATTCATAGCCTTGTGATATTTTATATAATTGTTTTTTTATAAATTGTTTATCAATTAACGGACAATCTCCAGAAATCACAGTAATATAATCTGCATCATATTTTTTAGCAGCATAATAATGTCGACCTACCACATCATTAATATCTCCTTTATAACGAAAAACATCAATTCCTTTTTCATCTGCATAATTAACAAATATACTATCAGTTTTTTTATAACTAGTTGAAATAATAATCTTATCAAATTCCTCTATACTCAGTAGTCTATCAACAATCCAATCTATTACTCTTTTATGACCAATATATCTAAATTGCTTCATAGGTAATCTAGTAGAAGAGGCCCTGGCTTGAATTAAAGCAATAGCCTTTTTCCCCTTTAGCATATTTCTCATCCTCTATCTTTTACTTTAGAAGGTTCCAGTTAATTGCTTGATTCATTTTAATATCCTTGGAAGCTATTTTTCCAATAACTATCTTATAATATTGAGCATTAATACCATCTACTGGCCGGACAAATTTTAAGTCTTTAAAAGAAATCCTATCATCTTTTTTAATATTTTTAGCTGCATAGATTCCTCTTCTAGCAAAATAAACCTCTGGAATTTCTTCTTCAGCCGGCTCTTTCTGTCCATGGCCCATTGCTAATTCTATTTTACGAATACCATCAACCATATTCTTTAACTCATCTGGTTCCAGAGCATAAAAATGGTCCATACCTTCCATATCTCTAGAAATTGTAAAATGCTTTTCAATTACATTGGCCCCCATTGCAATTGCTGCAATTGACACTTCAATACCCATAGTATGGTCAGAAAAACCAACCGGTATATTAAATTTATTTTTTAAAGTACTTATAACTTTTAGATTTACATTTTTGGGATCTGTTGGGTAATTAGAAACACAATGTAATAAGATAATTTCTTCATTTCCTCGACTGTATATTTTCTCTACTGCTTTCTCAACTTCAAACAAATTGGAAATACCAGTTGATAAAATTATAGGTTTCCTCTTCTCTGCAATTAGTTCTAATAAAGAATAATACGTTAAATCCCCTGAAGCTATTTTATAAGCATCTATATTAAGTTTTTCTGCCATTCCCACAGCTTCGGGATAAAATGGAGTTGTCATAAAAATAATATCATTATTTTCTGCATAATCCTTTAATTCTTTATGCCACTCTAATGGTAATTTATATTTTTCTACTATCTTTTGTGCTTCTAAATTTTCTTTAAATAGGGTCTCCCCTGTAAATGTCTGAAATTTTATTGCATCTACCTTAGCATTTACTGCAATATCAATTAATTCTTTTGCCAGATTAATATCTCCGTTATGATTACTCCCAGCTTCAGCTATTATAAAAGCAGGTTCCCCATCTCCTATATTTCTATTTCCAATTGTTATTTTTTTCATGAATAAATTCCCCATCCCTATAATTTTATTTTTTAATTAATTTTCCTATTTCATTAATATTTAACCTCTATTTCCCATAACATTACCATAATGGACAAACAGCAAATTTGGTATATTGACTGCCGGTATAATTTGTTGGAAGTGGCCGGGATGTATAATAAAGGCAAATCCAGCTCAGGGTAATTTTTAAATACTTTTTCATAAATAGTATTTATTGGTTCGGTTGTTACAATAAAATCAGGTTTGATATCCCTGTCCAGCAATAAAGGCAGAGAAGTGTCAACTACAATTATTACTCCCCTGTTATCAAGCCTTGTTAAGTAGTCCACATTTTTATTAAGGGAAGGGCCTGCTGATTGCCTCGCTTTCAGGATTATAGGCACTATGAAGAAAAACTTCTTTATCCTCTTCAATTGTAACCTTAACTGTCTCTAATCCTGTTTTAGTTTTTATTAAATTAATCTTTCTAGTAATATTAACACTGTAGGCATCTAAACTGTTCAAAATCTAAATATTTTACATTCTCTTGATATAAATCAACCATTTATTATCACCTATTAAGTAACATTTCTACTAAATCATGATATTCATTAAGTACAGGTTTAATTTCATATTCAAGTATAAATGATATATTTTACATCTTCATCAGACATTTTAAGCTATAAAGGATTATAACCCTTTTATCTTTTCCTGCATTTCTTCAATAGAAAGCCATTCCTGGTTTTTATCACTGGTATATTCAAATCCATCTGCCAGAGGTTTCCCATCTTGATGGTTTTTGGAACCCCACCATGTAAATTCAGGTTTGATTATGTAATAATCAGCAAATTCCAGTGTATGTCGGGCATCGGTTCTACTTATTAAAACTTCATGGAGTTTTTCTCCAGGGCGTATTCCGACAACTTTTTGTTCACATTCTGGAGCAATCACATTTGCCAGGTCAGTAATCTTCATACTGGGGATCTTGGGAACAAATATCTCCCCACCCTCCATCTTCTCTAAAGCCTTCAAAACCATCTTAACTCCCTTTTCTAAAGTTATCCAGAATCTTGTCATTCGCAAATCAGTAATGGGAAGGACTCCCTTTTTTCGTTCTTCCCTGAAAAAAGGAATAACACTACCTCTACTGCCCATAACATTACCATAACGAACAACAGCAAACCTGGTATCCTGACTACCAGCATAGGAATTACCGGCAATAAATAATTTATCTGAACATAATTTAGTAGCACCATATAAATTTACTGGATTAGCAGCTTTATCTGTACTAAGAGCAACAACCCTTTTTACCTCTTTATCAATGGCGGCATCTATAATATTCTGAGCACCAAGGACATTAGTTTTAATGGCCTCAAAAGGGTTATATTCACACTCCGGCACCCGTTTCAGGGCAGCAGCATGAACAACTATATCTACCCCATCAAAAGCCCGGTATAACCTCTCTTTATCCCTGACATCCCCTATAAAAAAACGTAAACGGGGATCATTAAACTCGGCCTTCATCTGAGATTGCTTTAATTCATCCCTGCTTAAAATAATTAATTTTTCAACATTATATTTATCTAATATCATTTTAGTAAATTTCTTACCGAAAGAACCTGTTCCACCAGTAACTAAAACGGTCATACCATCTATCATTAAAGACAACCCCTTTTACTCCCCAGTCTGTAATCTATGTTCTTGTCGTTAAATCGTCTTTCCTTATAATTATTCTCCAAAAATGTAATAAATCCTGCCCAGAAAGGACTTAAGAATTAGATGATTTTTTCGTTGGTCACCCTGACATATTGCTGATATTCTTCTAATACCGGAATTAATTCATATTCCAGGACATCACTAATTAAAACAAGGTCTTTTTTTTCTATCCCTTCTGATAAACTGACCATAGTACCCTTCCACTTAGTAAAAAATTCATTTTGCTCTAAATCAACTGTCTCTTTTTCATCGACAATACTTCTAATGTTTTCCAGCAGGGTATTTAACCAGTCCAGGGTCTCTAATAACTGCTCTATCATAATAAATCTAGCAGTTTCTGTACCATCATTAATTCTAACAATAAATTTCTCTATCCTTTCTATAAACTCAGGAACAAAATTTTCTGCCTCTTTAATAGTCTCCAGGGTTAATTCTTTAACACCTCTGGCTACAATCTCAAGATGTTCTATCACACCTAAATCCTCAAACTCCTCTTCAGTATAATTAGTAATGTCCTGACCATCAGCAATAACTTGATAGACTACTGAACCCTGAGCCTGTATCTTATCAAATATCTCACCTACACCTATAGATACCTTCTCACCCGGTAGTTCTATATCTATACCATGTACTATAACCTCCACTTAAACTCCCTCCTTTAATGTAATTTTTTGATAATGTTGCCCTAAAATTTTTAGTGCTTTACTAGAACCCTTGATTAGTAAATTATAAAATTCAACTAATTTAGTATATTTCTCCAAATCAGTCCTGAAGTCAACATTAATTTCAGTATAAATCTCGTACATCTCTGATTCAAAAAACATCACATGATTCTTTAAAATATCTATATTATAATTAATATGTTTTAGTTTCTCTACTATTTTCTGATAATCTTTTTCATTTGCACAGTCCAGCAATTTATCTACAAATAATAAACCTTGTTCTGCCCATTCCATAATTACTTTTAAATTTTTAATAATTAATTTAAACTGTTCCTTTATTTTAGGATTCCATTCTGCCTTATATCTTGCTAATCGAATCAATATTTCTTCCTTTTTATCATTTTTTTCCTGACAGTAATTATTAAGAACCTCTTTTAAGGTCATTACCTTAGTACCTTCAATACGCGCACCACCTTCAGTAGCATCGACAAACTCAGTCTGACAACCTCTATTTTTTATTCCCAGAATAAGTCTATTAAACCACTGCAAATAAAAATGAAAATCACTCCTGGTCCAAACCTCATCACCATATATATCTTTAATCTTTAAATACTCTTTATTACTATTTTTTCTCTCATCCTCTAAATTCAAAGAATAATCACTGCCCTTAACATGGGTAATATCCCCAGTAAAGGCCAGATCCTGCCCTACAAAAACAATTGGGTCTGCCTTCAGTAGATAAGCAAGAACAAAGGCCAGATGTGCTACTGAGCCCCCTGTAGCCAGCCGACCCAGAAAACCCCGCTGTTTTTCTATCCAATGAATTATACCTTCACTAACCCCATAACCTGGGCTAAAAACAAGAGGCCCCGGCCAACTCTTTAATATATGATTATAAAACTGAGGAATTGTTAACAAGATAGTTTGATCAAGCCTGCCATAATCTAAACCGTCAAAATACTTTAAGGTAGATTTAAACCCATCAATAACAGTTACTATATCTGGAACAATATCATTTTTAAGGAGTACCTTTACGACTGCATCAACCGCAATAATTATTGCCCTGTCCTTGACATCTTTTAATAAATGCATATTTTTATCCAGAGAAGGACCAGCTGCCACCACAATTGCCGGCTTACCACTATATAAGCCGTGTAATTCTCTAACACCTGGTTTCTTTAACATCAAATATAGATTATTTAATAGGTTCTCTTCCCAAACCCTACCTCGTTTCTTACTCGTAGACTTATTGGCTTTCACTTTCATGATAATAAATTCTAAATCTTTTTCAATTAAAGCTAGTGTTTGACCAAAATACCTTTTTGCTGTAGAGAGTTTAAATAAAGTTAATTCCTCAAAAACAATATCAATATGACCTTCTATAAAATTAATTAGTCCTGAACTATCATAGTCATCTCTTAAATATAAATAAAAATCCTGATAGTCAAATAAATCTGTAAAATCATTATACCTGATTGCCTCTCGAAATAAAGCAGGATTATTTTCAACAACAAATATCTTTACCCCTTTATCTTTCACTTTATTATAGAGCTCTTTAAGGTGATATCCCATAGCAAAGCCAAGCACTACTACTGCAGTTACACCATCTGTTATAAGCTGTGCTACCAGTCTCTCTGCTTCCTTCTCAGGGTTATATTTGCTGTGCAGCAGATATTCATCACCTTCAGCTTGATAGAGGGCAGTCTTGCTGCCATTTTTTGTTTCAACTATTGTAATATTCCCATCGTCCAAAGTTCCATTCTCTAAGATTTCCTGATAAGCAGGATATCTTTTCTTTAGAATAGCCAGGTTTTTTTTATACAGCATAAGGTCACTCCACTTCTCTATAGAAAATAAAAAAGCCAACTGACATAATGTCAGTCAGCTTAGTGATATAAATATTAATTATTAATTAACCAAAAAGACTCATGACCGATTGAGATTTCATGTTAGCCTGTGCTAACATAGAAGTACCAGCCTGCTGTAAGATCTGATTTTTGGTCAAATTAGACATCTCGGCAGCCATGTCTGCATCACGGATACGGGACTCAGAGGCCTGTAGGTTTTCTGCAGTAGTAGCCAGGTTTTTCATGGTATGTTCCAACCTATTCTGGACGGCACCAAGGTCAGAACGGAATGCTGAAACAGCACTGATAGCTGCATCTAATGAACCAAGAGCAGTCTGGGCATCAGCGGCAGTTGATACACTAACCCCGTCAACACCTAAATTACTAGCACCCATATCTTTCAAACCAATTTCAATAACCTGATCTGCATTAGCACCAATCTGGAAAGAAACGTTACCAGCGGCAACGGCAGAAGCATTAATTAGTTTCATACCATTAAATTCTGTCCTATCAGCAATACCACTGATTTCACCAATTAACTGGGTAACCTCAGCCTGAACCTTCTGGCGGTCTTCAGCCTTAATGGTACCGTTTGCTGACTGTAAAGCTAGATCCCTCATTCTCCTTAACATGTTGTGCACTTCACCTAAAGCACCTTCAGCAGTCTGAATCATAGAAACACCATCCTGGGCATTTCTTTGGGCCTGCTTCAGACCACTAATCTGGGCACGCATTTTTTCGGAGATAGCCAGTCCGGCAGCATCATCAGCAGCACGGTTAATCCGATAACCTGATGATAACTTCTCCATTGTCTTGGACATGTCGTTTGAGTTTACGTTAAGATTCCTCAAAGCATTCATTGAACTGATGTTATGATTAATAATCATAGTCACATCATCCTCCCTGATATAATTTTGTAAAGAAACAGTCCCTGCTTCTTTCATAAATATATATCGGACGATAGACCTAAATTATTAATTGATACCAAAGCCCTAATAAGACTATATGAAGCAAATAGGTCTAATTATCTAATGATAACTGGGCAATTAGGGCTATTTTTATCTAAATGCTCCTTTTTTTATCTTTTTAATCCTTTTACGACATATAATTTGCCGACAATCAATTTACCCACCATTATACCTGTTTCCTAGCTCAGGAAGAACTATTCGAAGTAAACCAGGAACCCTGATTCTTCAGTTGAGTCATTAACTGGTCCATCCGGGTAAACTTAGCCTTTAAAGTTATTTCTTTCATATCAAGGCGCCTCTCCATGTTTTCAATATCTTCATCTATATATTTAATTTCCTTCTGTAAAGTACTTATTCTACCGGAAACATAACCACCACCACTGGAATAACTGTATGATTTAATGGCATTGTCTACATTAGTTTCTACCCGGTCAACAATACCATTAACACCGGTAAACATCTGTTTAACATCAGACATGTTTTTTGACAGGGCCTGATCCAGTTTATCTTCATCGATAGACATTTCACCATATCTATCTACAGTAATACCCATTAGTGATACTACATTAGTTTTAAAGGTCTCGGGAATCTGCAGGTCAGTTAAAACAACACCATCACTCCCGGTCAGGTCTACAGCAAGACTCCCCTCGCTTGTTAAAACCAGTCTATTATCTTTAATACTGGCCATATCTTTACCGAGTTCTGTATTGATCTGTTCAGCAATCTCTTCCAGGGTAGAAGCACCATCGAGAGAAACGGTAGTACCATCTATCACAAGATTATTTGTAGTACCAGCATCCCAGGATAATGGTGTATTACTCAACCAGTCAGCAGAACTGAGCGAGCCATTAGGATTCATTACACTGGAATACATCATTGATTCCACAGTACTTAAAGCTGATTCACCACTTAAAACCGCATCCCCCTCACCCTTCTCAATCTCTGCCTCGTCAGGGTGGCCGTATTTATTAATGGTTTTCAATAGGCTATTATACTGATCTACAAAGGCTTTAATTTTTTCCTTCATGGCCTCTTTATCAGTTCCTACCCGCAGAGTTGTCGTTTCACCTGCTTCACTTAATTTACCTTCTAAATTAAGTGTCACACCTTTTATGACATCATCAATATCTTCATTACTGCCCCGCTCTACTAAAAGTCCGTTAACTTTAAACTGAGCCATCTGATGGTTTTGAACTGTATCCATTGTGTCCAGGTGCAAAGTAGATAAGATATTATTAGTTTCATTAGTGAATGATACCTCATTAGTTATATTTGTACCTTCATTAATGACATCTCCCGCAGCCTGTACAACTAATTTATTATCAACAACAGAGGCCTGGGCCAGCTGAATCTTATCTGTGTTAGAATCACCATCATGGTCAATGATAGTATTATTGATCTTATCGGCAATATCTTGCAAAGAAGCCTCTGACACATCTATTGTTATCGAATAATCATTAATCTCTATATCAAAACTGCCACTGATTGTGTCTGCTTCCACCTCTGCACTTGAAGCTACAGTGTGGGCCTGAAATAGCTGTTTTACCTCAATCTCATAATTTCCTGAACTAGCAAAACTATTAGCAGTGGCGGTAAGAACCTCTTCATCATCAACTGTCGGAGCCATCTTATCAAAGATATCACTTAAATCTCCAGCCTTACTCTTGAAAGTATCTAGAGCACTATTAAGCTGCTGCCAGGCGCTTATCTGGGCCTGAACTTCTTTTTTGTCTTCTTCTAAACGCCTTAAAGGCGCCTTTTCAATATACATCAATTTTGTCAGGAGTTCGTCGGTATCAATACCATTAAACCCACCTATACTTAGTCCCATATTTAAAACCCCCTTGAATTAAATAATCTTAGCTTAAATTTATGTATTGTTAATATTTGGAAATACCAACCGGCAGTTCATACCGGTTGGTATCTTCTACCTTAAATAAAGTTTTTAACTATCCCAGAAGTGATAAAACAGTCTGAGATTTCATGTTAGCCTGGGACAACATAGCAGTACCGGCCTGCTGCAGAATCTGATTTTTAGTTAAAGCAGACATCTGGGCAGCCATATCTGCATCACGAATACGTGATTCAGAGGCCTGCAGATTTTCTTCAGTAGTAGCCAGATTCTTAATAGTGTGTTCCAACCTGTTTTGCACAGCACCAAAGTCAGAACGTGTGGCTGAAATAGTACTGATGGCCGCATCTAAAGTACCAATAGCAGTCTGAGCATCAGCAGCATTTGAAATACTTAATGAGTCAAGAGCAGTAATAGTCGCATCTGCTCCACCAGTAATCCTCATGTCTGTCAAACCTACCTCAATAGTCTGGTTAGCATTAGCACCGATCTGGAAGGAAACATTAGCAATACTACCATTCAATAATTTCATAGCGTTAAATTCTGTTCTGTCAGCAATACCACTAATTTCAGATACTAACTGATCTACCTCAGACTGGAGTTTGGCTTTTTCAGAATCACTATTGGTACCGTTAGCAGCCTGGATAGCCAGGTCACGCATCCTCCTTAACATAGTGTGCACCTCAGCCATAGATCCTTCAGCAGTCTGCATTAGGGAGATACCATCCTGGGCATTACGCTGTGCCTGCTTTAGACCACTAATCTGTGCCCGCATTTTCTCAGAGATAGCCAGCCCAGCAGCATCATCAGCAGCCCGGTTAATGCGGTAACCTGATGATAACTTCTCCATTGTCTTGGACATCTCGTTTGAGTTTACGCTAAGATTCCTCAAAGCGTTCATGGAACTAATATTGTGATTGATAATCATACCAATCATCCTCCTTGATGTATTTTGTCAGGAAAGCCTCCTTGCCTCCCTGCATTATACTTATCGTAAATAGCTGATAAATCTTAATAGACTAAAGGGCCTATTTATTAAGATAATCTACCAGCCAGTTCCACTATTCACCCTTTTTATTTTTCTTTTGAGATGCCCCTTTTTTTAAGTTGGCTGCCAGTTCTGAGAGGTTGACCTTCTCTAAGGCTGCCATTCTATTCTCTTCCTGTATTTCCAGATAGACCTCTTCCCGGTGGATAGTAATCGATTCAGGGGCCGATATCCCCAGTTGGATACGGTTACCGTCAATATCTATTACCTTAATCTTGATCTTATCATCTATAATGATACTTTCATCTTTTTTCCTGCTTAATATTAACATGACTACCCCCTGGCTGCTACCCTGTTCCTTCTACTACTGGATCTGCTTTAAAGAGATAAAAACGCGTCGGATATTCCTCATCCAGCACAAGCTGAACTGCTTTATTATTGTCTGTATTAATGATAACCGGGGCCTTCAGGTTTGTCCGTATATCCCCTGTAGTCTGGTCAATAACCACAATAGTATAGAAAACCACCTCAGAGTCTTCCTCCAACTTGAGTCTCTGCTGAAACTTAAGAGGGATACTAAGATTGTATTTATCAACAAAGGCCAGGGGATTAATCATAATAAAGGACAGGTCTGGTCTATCAAGAGACTGCAGCCAGTAAAATATATCGTCTTCCAGATTATCAATTATAGTGAATCTTTTATACTTCTCAAAACCTAAAATGGGTTCAATAAAATCTATCATCTTTTCCTTTTTAATCTCAATCTTACCAAAATTACTGGTTTCCACTAGCATATACTCATCTCCCGGAAGATTAAACCTTTATATTTACCTGATGTTCAACAAGCTCAATATCCAATTTCGCTTTTTGGGCCAGATATATCTTCACCCGGTCAGGCCGGATTTTAGCTTTAGGGAAAGCAAAATTACTTTCCACATCAATATCTGCTGGATCTACCGTTACTTTTACCGGGTAGGTCTTAACCTTAATATCCGGCGGATGTTTGGGCAAAAGTTCTACATTAACTTCCTGTTTTTCCTCTAAGAGCTTACTCCTGGCTAACTGGGCAATCCTGTTTCCACCGAGTTCAAGTTTCCCCAGGTAATCCCCATCCCGGGAATCTTCCTTGATACCCTCCAAGGCTTTTTCCTTAGCTTTATTGCTCATAAAATTTATCAGGGAATAGAGTTTTCTATACCCCAGGTCTTCTAATGGTTTGGTATAATCAATCTCCATTTCTGCCGGAGGATTAGAGATCTCCATATCACCTACCACCTGATAGGGACGGCTGTTACCATAGTCTATATCAAGCTGAGGTATATTTTGTTCGATCTCCATCGAACCCCTTATCCACTTCATACCAATCTGGGCCCTAGTAAAATTTATCTTAAGTTGGGGTATATTCATAGCTTACCACCTATCAATCTATCTTATCAGAAATCTTTTTTATCTCAGAAAATCCATCAGAGTAGGCTGGAATATTCTGGAGCCAGTTTGCAGGGCGAGTCTAAAGACATTCTCTTCATTCATATATTTCATAATAGTTTCTGCTACATCAGTATCAGCTGTCTTAGAAAGTATATCGGTATAGGTTACCTCCTGGGCAGATAACCTGTCAGCACCCAGCTCTAACCTGTTTTGACAGGAACCAACCTGGGACCGAGCAACTAATACATTCTCAATATGGGTATCTATATTATCTATAGTGTTCTGTATTTCAACTGGGTCATCACTGGCCAGGGCCACACTAAAATTATTTATATCAGCAAACATCTGAGCAAAACCTATTTCTGGACCAGTTACATTAACACCAACAACTGTCCCAGCGGCAACCTCGCGCTCTAATTTCCCGGTGGATACAGCACCATTAGCCTCATAGTCACCAGGGATCAGTGAAGCTGCGTCCTGATATGGTTTAACCTTTGTCTTGAAACCATTAAAGATATAACTATTAGCATATTTACTATTAGCTATCTCAACCAGGTCTTTTCTTAACTGCTCAACCTTCGGCAGTAGTTTCTGGCGGGACTCTGGAGTCATTGTACCAGTAGCAGCTGCAAGAGCATCAGTACGAAGAGTACGCAAGGTCTTACCAACTTCATTTAAGGCCTCATCAGTTACTTTCAACCAGCTAATCCCCTCTGCAGCATTGTCCTGATATTGTTGGTTAAAACTAAGAATTGTATCCAGTCTCATTGACTTAACGGCATCAATAGGTTCCTCTGAAATCCTGCTGAATTTATCACCTGTAGACAATTGATTCATATATTTGTTGAGTTTATTCTGGCTTTTATTATAATTAGACAAAAAGTCACTGATAATCATATTATTGGTTATACGCGACATTATACATTACCCCCTTTCTCTACTATATTATTCCATTAATTAAAGTATCCAACATCTCATCCATAATTGAAACAACCTTGGAAGCAGCATTATAGCCGTGCTGAAACTTAATCATTTCCGTAAATTCTTCATCCAGTGAAACCCCGGATACCTCCTGTTTCTTCTCTTCCAGGGAACCGAGTAATACCTTCTGATTATTCTCCATTGCCTTGGCCCCACTGATCTTAACACCCAGCTGACTGGCCTGGGTCTGCCAAAATTCATTAAATGTAGCATTACCTAAGCCTGAAACAGAGGTCTCTGTTGCTAACTGGGCAATCTTTAAGGCAATAGACTGGTTACCTACATAGTCATTTCCTTTCTTACCGTCAGAATCGGCGGCCAGAGAGGATGCTGCAATATTTTCTGGATGATCTAAGATCTGGTCACTGACTGTTATACTGGAGGCATCACTACCAGAAAAGAAATCACGCCCTGCCCCAGTACCCCTTAACCCCAACTCTTCAATGGCATTAACTTCATCATCAGTACTCCGGTCAACAATATCTATTGTATAACCAGCTGCACTCTCAATCTCCAACCTGTCTCCATTAACAGTTGCAGTAACATTAGCAACTGAATTAATATTGCTGGCTATATCTGCCAGACTGTCACCACTATTAATAGTTATATCAGTAGTAGTTGTAGTAGTACCATCATTTACTAAAACCTGAATAGTACTAGTATTCCCGTCAAGGGGATCTGCTGTATTTGTCTGTTCTGCTGAAACCATCTCTGTCATGCCCAGGTCACTTTTACCATATCCTGTCCTATGCAGGGCATTGACTTCCTCAATTAAACTTTCAGCCAGAAGGTCCAGCTTGTTCATCTTCTGGTCAGCTATCTCTTCACGGACAGTCATCAAACCATATATTTCACCACTATCAATATGAGCCTCATTACCATCAATGGTAAAGGTGTATTTATCAAATTCACCATCATTATAAGTCCTCTTGCCGTCAGCAGATGTTCTACTGACATCATTAGCCTCGGCAATAATTTTCCTGGAATCATCACCATGGACAATGCCAATCCCATTTAAACTGACCTGGGCCTGGTTTTCACTGTCAATCGTCACTTGAATATCAATCATTTTGGAAAGGTCATCAATTAAGGCATCTCTTTCATCACAGAGGTCATTGGCAGCTTTAGTTGTATCTGCCTCAATCGCCTTAATCTGTTTATTCAAGTCAGCAATCTTTGAAGTCAAATTATTGACCTTCGAAATTTTATTCTCTATTTCACTACCTAAATGCTCCCTGAACTCCATCAAAGAAGCATTAATATGATTCATCTGGGTTGTCAGAGTAACAGCCTGCTGAATTATCGCTCCCCTGGTAGAATCACTACTTTCAGGATCAGCTCCAACCAAATTACTAAAATACTGAAAGAAATCGTCTAAACTACTTTTGAGACTTCCCTCATCCAATTCATTATAAATACCCTCTATCTGCTGCAGGTTTTCTTTCCTGATATTCCAGGCACCTAAACCCTGGTTTTCATACCAAATACGGTTATCAATAAATTGATCCCTCATCCTCGATATTTCCTTAACATAGACACCAGTACCTACCTGTCCTGCCCCTGTACTACTATATAATGATGGGGAGGTATAAGGAATAGTTGTGCTTTGAATCGCCCGCTGCCGTGAATAATTTTCATTAGCGGCATTGGCAATATTATGCCCAGCTACACTCATTGATTTCTGCTGGGTCTGTAGTGCCCTTTTACCTAATTCTACTCCACCAAATGTTGACGACATTTGCCTAACCTCCTTCTATAAACTATGCCCTTCTATTAACAAAAGTACTCCCGGATTTCTTGACTAATCCCTTTTTACTATAGGTCTTTGTATTAGCATTGTTCTTAACCAGATTTAATTTAATATTTACTAAAGTAAGTGAATCTTCTATGAGTTGGGTATTTAATAGATTCTGTTCTTTTAGTTTAAGTGTTAAAGATAGTAGTTGCTTTTTTAAGTCATCTAATTTTTGTTTGTCTGCTTCTCCCAACTGGGGCAATCTACTGTCCAGATTAGCATCTAGCAGCTCTAATCTTGCTTCCTCCAGTCCCTGGACTTCAACCAGGAGTTTTTCTTCTTTTTTTACAAGCCCTTCCAGCCCTTCTAAATCCTCTGCTATAATAATATCCTGTTTCTGTTGAACCAGCTGATAGATAGACTGGTATAACTGATATTCTCTTTTTAATATCTCCCATATTTTCTTCGAATCAGCTGTCATAGATGACTCCCCTTCTAGGTAAAAAATTTCAAATTATATTTTCTCATCTAATAGCAGGCCGACCATCTCCCTGATACGGCCGAGCATATCAAGTACTTCCCGGGGTGGAATTTCCTTGATTACCTCTTTATTATCCAGATTAATAACCTCGACCATCATTCTTCCTGAACTTTCATGCAGCTCAAATTTCAAATCCTGATGTAAGGCCTCTACAGTATTATTGAGTTCCTCAACACCTTCTTCTAATTCAGCATTAAAGAAATCACCTTCATTTTCTTTCTTTTGATGCTCCTTAAGAATAATACTGCTTGTCTCTTCAGTCTGCTTGTGCTGTACCCCCAGCTGCTGTTGGGGCATATCTAAACCTTCAACTTTCACTTTATACCCTCCTCTCAGAGTTTAGTTTTTATTTTAAAAATCATATTGATAACAATCAACTCTTTTGATCAATAAAAGTTGAGTATATTCTCTGGGTATTATTGTACCCATTATTAGCTCTTCGTCCATTCTGGAGTTTGATCATGACCTCGTTTAGTTCCTCTCTCTTCCCTTCGATATCTTTTACGCTTTGCTCATGTAGTTCTTTTAACTCCCTGATCATCACATCCAATTTTTTTATATCGCTTTTAATATTTTCTGGTATTTCCGTGATCCCCTGAATACCTTCTACCCAGTTGTCTCTATTTAAATCGTAATTGTTAATAATTTTTTCAGTAATAGGTTTCAGCTTTTCTTCCAGTTTATCTGCATTCTGCATTAGTACTTCTTTCTTATCAAGTAGAGACTGCAGCCCATCCCAGTTTTCATCCTCAATAACTCCTGTTTGTTTCCTGGATAGTTTTATTAATTCCTCAAATAGTCCCAACTTTTTATCAAGCAATAGGGATAGTTTAGTATATCGTCTTTTATCCTTCAATGTTTAAGCCCCCAGCTGATTGAATAGTCCCCTGTCTCATCTTAGTAATTACTTCTTCCCAGGACTCCTTAATCTCACTTAAAAGCCCCACTACCTCATCAACAATTTTAGGGTCTTTCCTGATATTAGCCTGAATTAAACGCCGGTTCATATATTCATATAGGCTATATAGGTTACTGGCTATCTCCCCACCCTGGTCCAAGTCTAAAGAGACCATCAGTTCATTAATAACATCCTGGGTCTTTTTTAATTTATTATTGGCCACTTCAATATTCTTTTCTTCCAATGCTGTCCGGGCCTGACCGGCAAATTTGATGGCACCATTATATAACATGAGTAATAACTGTTCTGGACTGGCTGTTTCATACTGGGCATTTTTGTACTTTTGATATGGATTAACAGACATAAAACTAAATACCTCCCTTTAAGTTTATTATCTAAGCGTCTTGTCTAATTATCTATTTAAATTATATTTTTTTATTAATTATGTGATTTGTCTGCCTCAATGAATCTGATTTATCCTTTTTACTGTATACATTCTCTTTGCCCACAGCCTGTCTAATAAGCTCTAGTGAATACTCTGAAATTTTAAGTGAATCCTCAATCAACTGTTTATTTTCTTCATTTATCTGCTGTAGTTGATCAAGAACAGTCAGGAAATCAGCCTTTAACTCCTGCATCCCCTCTCTCTCTTCTGGCATAAAAGCCATTAGTTCAGCAAAAGAAAACTCTGTATCAGCTGCTTTTTTCTCTGCAGCAAAATCATTTAAAAAGGAATGTCTCTTCGACTCTAGTTCTTCAATCAGTTCTATAATCTCCTGTTCATAACTAACAATCTCTGCTAGTTCATCTATGTCGTTTTCCATAATTGCCTGCTGCTTGCTCTGAGCCTTATCAAGTAAGATACAATACTGCTCATATTCTTTTTTAAATATCTCTTTGAATTCACTTAAGGGCAAAATTCTCACTCCAGATCATTATTTAGTAGTCGCTGGGCAATAGACCGGGCTGATACCTGATATGTCCCGGACTGGATCTGTTCTTTCAGGGCCTGAACCTTTTCTTCCCTGATTTCAGGTATTTTAGCCAGGTCCTGCTGGAGGTCTTTTATATTTAAAGCCTTTTTAGAGATAAGCACCTTATCAGAACCCTTACCTGCCCCCTGGGCCTTGAACTTGTTCTGCCTATTATTATCCAGATACCTGACCTTCTGATTATTTGCCTGATAGACACGCATCAAATCACCTCAATCTCTCTTCACATTATTAATCTTATCTGCCTTATTTGTTCTATTCTTCTCATCTTATTTACTTTATCGTAAAATCAAGCAATATCTTAAATAGCATTAAAAGCAACTATCACTAACTAAATCACTATAACTCTCTTTTTATCTATTATACTCCATAATACACATAAAAGAATTTCCAGACCTATTGTCATGAAAATTGATACTTTCTTAAGGACGAAATGGCTTGCGGCCATCCGGATTAATCAAAAATTCCAGCTTTCTTAACTTATACTATTTATTACACATATTTAATCAATAAACTATTAACCAGACAGATATATTTGTTGTACGACTCTAGAAATTATCCGTAGGCAGGACGCCGAAGGAGAATTTCTCGACAGTAAGCGGAGGTAGGACGCCGCAGCTTACGACAAGGGAAACACATATATCTGTCGGCCTTCAAAGTTATCCACAATCCGGCAACTCACATAATTTCCTGCCTAAATAAAAAAAGAACAGCTATTAATAGCTGTTCTGCCCTTCATTAAAAATAAATACATTATCTATTCTTTCTATTTATCCGGTCAAATAAATACATCCGTGTATTTTCAGTATCATTTTGATCCGGCTCCTTCTTCCTCTTTGTCTTTTTACCAGTCCTAAATCCTGATACCAACTCTTGCTGGCACTTTTCACAGAAACGCCCATGGGAAATAAGTTCACCACATCGTTCACATTCTATCAATAATTCTAGATCCAATCCCTCAGCAATCAACCGATCTTCGCGAATAAAATGTATGATCCTCTCTCTGCTAACACCAGTCTTTTCATGAACCACTTCTATAGTAGCATTGGGGTTGTCCCATAAAAATTCTTTAACCTTCTTGAAATCCTCTTCTTCTCCATCAGCACAAATCGGACATAAGTCACTATCACCCTTTTTGGCAAACAATTTACCACAACGAGGACAGTTCTTAAGATTTAAACCCATGATATCCCCCCTTTTATTTACATTAATCAATAAATAAGCCTAATATATACCAGTTATGTATATTTATAATCAAATTATATCATTTCTCTATACTACCGTCAATGAAACTATTTGACCCTATTTATATCAAGCCAGTGATTTTTTAGCCCTTTGCTGAGATAAAGTCTCCTGATAACTGGCAATTAATCTATCAACCATTTTATCCATGGAAAGGTCTGCTGCTTTTTTAAGGGCATTTTCCTTTAGATACTTATATTTCTCTTCATCGGTCAAGATATCAATAATACCATTAGCAAAGAGGTAATAATCATCTTTAGTCAATATCCCATTAATATTATTGTCAACCATAATGGAAGAACCAGCAGCATTAATTGCTGTTACAGGCATCCCTCCTGCCATTGCCTCTAAAATTACCAGACCCTGGGTCTCAGTAACTGAGGGAAAAACAAAAAGGTCACAACCACAGTAATAATCAATCACCTTATCATGACTTAGTTGCCCTGTGAAGACAACATAATCATCCACTAAGAGTTCACGACTCATCCTCGCCAATTTCTTTCGCTCAGGTCCATCACCAATAATCAATAATTTGCATTTACTTAGATTCTCTCTAACCACCTTGAAAGATTTTATTAATAACTCAACATTCTTTTCCTGCCCCAGACGACCTACAAATAACAATAATTTTTCATCAGCGGAATCCTTATATCTTTCTCTTATATCTTTACCATTACTGGCTTGATATGGCTCCAGACTTATACCTGTGGGAATAGTCCTAACAGGGGTAGTAATTCCATAAGACAAGAGCCTTTTCTTAACAAATTCAGTAGGGGTTATTACTATATCACAGGTCTGACAGTAATCCCTACTATATTTAACAACCAACTTGCGGGCCAGCCCCTTAGCAAAAGGGGCATAGTGGGCATATTCCCCATACAGGGTATGATAGGTAAAAACAAGTGGGAGCGATAATTTCTGCGCCACATGACGCCCCAGCCAGCCCATCATAAATGGTGAGTGGGTATGAATTATATCCAACTCCAGTTTCTTTACCTGCTGTATTATATGACTGGAAATAGGAATAGCCAGACGAAAATCATCATTTGTCGGCACAGGCAGAGAACGAAAGCGAAAAACATCCTTCTTCTTTTCAGCCTCTGGATAATCAGGTGCAAAGATATAGACCTGATGGCCTTTTTTCCTGAGCTGATAGGAAAAAGACTCTATTGATTTTACTACCCCACTAAGATATGGTTTATAACTATCACTAAAAACACCAATCCTCATCAAATATCACCTCTATTACATTGAAGAAAAAAATACCATATATTGTTTCTTGTGAAACATTATTGCCTTATTTGGAAATTTTAAACTATTTTTTAAACAATCCCCCGATAACTGTTTTAGCACTTTTTATTGCCATGCCGAAGAGGCCTTTATACCGGCTAAAAACATCTTCCAGGGCTTCGACAAGTTTATCAAGTTCCTGATAAGTAACAATTAATGGTGGTTCAAACCTGATTACATTAGGATTGTTCAGGGTATAGGCTGTGATAATATGGTGTTCATTATGTAAAGCCCCGGCAACCAGGGAACCCATATATTCATGGGAGAGTTTACTAACTATCCCCCCGGATAGTTTATCAAGAACACCCCTATCTGGTTGATTAAATTCAAGACCAATCATTAGACCCCTACCCCTGACCTCTTTTATTATATCATATTCTTTAGCAAGTTCATTTAATTTCCCCAGGAGATAATTACCCTTTTCAAGGGCCTGCTGACTTAAATCCTGATCAACTAATTCCTTCATAGCTGCAATAGCAGCCGCAGCAGCCAGTGTATTCCCGCCAAAAGTAGAAGTGTGTAAAAGGGCCTTATCCATTCCACCATAAGCCTTATTCCAGATCTCTTTAGTAGTTATAAAAGCCCCTACCGGCATCACTCCACCACCAAGCGATTTGGCCAGACACATAATATCAGGTACTACATCATATTGTTGACAGGCAAAAAGACTCCCTGTCCTGCCGAAACCAGTCTGTATCTCATCCAGGATAAAATACACATCATGTTCTGTGCATAACTCACGGACACCTTTAAAATATTCATCTGTTGGAAGATTGATACCACCTTCACCCTGTATTGGTTCAATAATAAAGGCAGCATACTCATTATTTTCAAGCATCACTTCCAGGGCTTTAAGGTTACCATAATCAACTAGTTCATTACCCGGAACAAGTGGGCCAAACGGTTTCTGGTATTTTTCACGTCCTGTTACAGAAAGTGAACCCATTGTTTTACCATGAAAAGAATTCCTACAATAAAGAACCCTGGACTTCCCGGAAGCAATTTTTGCTGTTTTAATTGCCCCTTCTACTGCTTCAGTACCACTATTACAAAAAAAACTGTTACTTAATTCTCCCGGTGCAAGTAAACTCAGGTTATAGGCGGCAGCACTGGCCATGGTCCCCATACCAGCCTGCAGTATATTGGGCAGCTCTGTTACTTTCTTAATTGCCTCCAGAACTGCTGGAGGATTATGGCCCAGATTCAAGGCCCCATACCCTCCCAGGAAATCAAGGTATTCATTGCCATCACTATCCCAGACACTGGTCCCACTGGCACGAACATAATGCCTGTCAAAATTGAGAAGAGCAAACATCTTGGCCAGTGACGGATTTACATGTTTTTTGTAATATTCTATCACTTCATCCCTTTTTAACTGTAATGCATCATCAACATTTATTAAATTTTCACTCATTTTACTCACCATCCTCTGCTATATAATATTATCCAATTCCCCTTAAAATCCTGCATGATTTGCACCTGAGTTGATAAAAATTAATTTTAAGAACAAAATGGCTCCGCCACCCTACTGCAACTCAGAATCCCCTTCTGTTTTACGGTAGGGGTATTTAATATAAGATGATTCAAAAACCATCTTTGTAAGACATTCAGGACATGCCACTCCAGGCATTTCCCCTTCTTTCAATTTTTGAACCATTGCAAACTCATCTACTACAAAATCAGGTACATGATCATCCATCCCACACTTTGGACATCTATAAACATACCATTCTTCTTGGTGGTCCGGGGAATGGAATGGTAGTTCCCAGTTGTCTCGCTCTTTTTCGTCTTTCAATTCTAGGATCCTCCTCCCATGGATATCTTTTTATATGTCGTCCATTTTCATCTGTATGTTCAAAATGATAAATAAAATCATGTTTAGGACTCCATATCTCATATAATACCATCTCCGAACCACATTTCCTACATATTAATGGGTCTCTATCAAAACTTTTTATAATATTTTCTCGCCATCTCATTACTCTTTTTTTCTTTTCTACCACTATTAGTTTTAACTGTCTTTTCTTCATGTATTTCCATAGTGATACTATCTTTTTTACTTTTTTATTAAAACCTCTACTATATAACCCATATCTTCTTACCATCTTAAAATACTTTTTAGGTACATGCATTATCAATCTACCTATAAAGTCTAATACATCAAGCAGTAATTCTTTTCTTTTTTTCGTATTATGGTCTTCATACCAAAACCTTACCTTCTTACCATCATACTCTAGTATTCTATATTCAGCCATAGCTGGACGTGCTAGATATCTACCAATATATCTAGTTGCACCTCTAGCATTAATTAGTCTAGATTCAGCATTTACATAAAATCCATTAGGATATTTTTGATACAGTTCTCTTACTAAATTCTGAACCTTTAAGTCCTCTTTGAAATACTTTCGAAATATATTAAGTAATACTTTCTGCCATGACTTTCTTAAATATGGATATGAAATATATCCAATATGCTTCCACTGCTTATATTTATCTAATGCTCCTTCTGTTAATAGAGCATGGATATGAGGATTAAACCCTACATCCCTCCCAAAAGTATGAACTACTGTTATTACTCCAACTTGATATTCTTTTTCCTTTGATTGTTTATCATAGTAATCTTGAATTAATTCATTTACTGCATCGCACATATCTTTCAATAAATCTCTATGCCAATATACATACCCTCTTAATTGTTCTGGTAATGTAAATACTAAATGTCTATGACTTGTATCAAGTATATTCTCTACTTGTTTCTCAACCCAATTATCTATATATTTCTTGCCACATCGTACACAAAAACGACTTTTACAGCTAAATCCAATTATATGCTCATGACCACATTCAAGACATTTATATAAAGTATATCCATTTTCAGGATTTCCACAACCCAATGCCCTTTCAACCTGTTCAATTACATCATCTATCATATCAGCTGGAACCACTTCTGATAATCTGTTATCTTTAAAGATTTTCCAGTTATTATTATGAGTAAATATTTTTTTAATCGTATGTTGTTTTTGTATCTCTTTTCTTTTCATAATACTTATTAATTCTATTAAGTTATCCACAAACCTGCTTAACACATAATTTCCTATACCTGAACAAAATGGCTACGCCACCCTACTGCAACTCAGAATCCCCTTCTGTTTTACGGTAGGGGTATTTAATATAAGATGATTCAAAAACCATCTTTGTAAGACATTCAGGACATGCCACTCCAGGCATTTCCCCTTCTTTCAATTTTTGAACCATTGCAAACTCATCTACTACAAAATCAGGTACATGATCATCCATCCCACACTTTGGACATCTATAAACATACCATTCTTCTTGGTGGTCCGGGGAATGGAATGGTAGTTCCCAGTTGTCTCGCTCTTTTTCGTCTTTCAATTCTAGGATCCTCCTCCCATGGATATCTTTTTATATGTCGTCCATTTTCATCTGTATGTTCAAAATGATAAATAAAATCATGTTTAGGACTCCATATCTCATATAATACCATCTCCGAACCACATTTCCTACATATTAATGGGTCTCTATCAAAACTTTTTATAATATTTTCTCGCCATCTCATTACTCTTTTTTTCTTTTCTACCACTATTAGTTTTAACTGTCTTTTCTTCATGTATTTCCATAGTGATACTATCTTTTTTACTTTTTTATTAAAACCTCTACTATATAACCCATATCTTCTTACCATCTTAAAATACTTTTTAGGTACATGCATTATCAATCTACCTATAAAGTCTAATACATCAAGCAGTAATTCTTTTCTTTTTTTCGTATTATGGTCTTCATACCAAAACCTTACCTTCTTACCATCATACTCTAGTATTCTATATTCAGCCATAGCTGGACGTGCTAGATATCTACCAATATATCTAGTTGCACCTCTAGCATTAATTAGTCTAGATTCAGCATTTACATAAAATCCATTAGGATATTTTTGATACAGTTCTCTTACTAAATTCTGAACCTTTAAGCCCTCTTTGAAATACTTTCGAAATATATTAAGTAATACTTTCTGCCATGACTTTCTTAAATATGGATATGAAATATATCCAATATGCTTCCACTGCTTATATTTATCTAATGCTCCTTCTGTTAATAGAGCATGGATATGAGGATTAAACCCTACATCCCTCCCAAAAGTATGAACTACTGTTATTACTCCAACTTGATATTCTTTTTCCTTTGATTGTTTATCATAGTAATCTTGAATTAATTCATTTACTGCATCGCACATATCTTTCAATAAATCTCTATGCCAATATACATACCCTCTTAATTGTTCTGGTAATGTAAATACTAAATGTCTATGACTTGTATCAAGTATATTCTCTACTTGTTTCTCAACCCAATTATCTATATATTTCTTGCCACATCGTACACAAAAACGACTTTTACAGCTAAATCCAATTATATGCTCATGACCACATTCAAGACATTTATATAAAGTATATCCATTTTCAGGATTTCCACAACCCAATGCCCTTTCAACCTGTTCAATTACATCATCTATCATATCAGCTGGAACCACTTCTGATAATCTGTTATCCTTAAAGATTTTCCAGTTATTATTATGAGTAAATATTTTTTTAATCGTATGTTGTTTTTGTATCTCTTTTCTTTTCATAATACTTATTAATTCTATTAAGTTATCCACAAACCTGCTTAACACATAATTTCCTATACCTGAACAAAATGGCTCCGCCACCCAGACTTAATCACTAATTATTAATTTTTTCTTAGAACCACTTTTCACTCAAAGTTAACTACTCATCATAATAAACCAGACCAATATATTTACTGGACGACTCTAGAAATTGTCTGGAGGCATGGACGCCGGAAGACAATTTCTCGACAGTAAACGAAGGCAGGACGCCATAGTGCACGACAAGGTAAGTAAATATACTGGTCGGTCTTTAAAGTTATCCACAATTTCAAAATTGCATAGTTTCCTAAACTTGAACAAAATGGCTACGCCACCCAGACTTAATCAAAACATCAACTTTCTTAACTCAAACTATTTATTACCCATAGTTAATCAGTAAACTATTAACCAGACAAATATATTTGTTGGACGACTCTAGAAATTATCCGCAGGCAGGACGCCGAAGGAGAATTTCTCGACAGTAAGCGGAGGTAGGACACCGCAGCGCACGACAAGGGAAACAAATATATTTGTCGGCCTTTAAAGTTATCCACAATTTTAAAATTGCATAATTTCCTAAACTTGAACAAAATGGCTTCGCAGCCATCCAAACTTAAAAACTAATTATTAACTTTACTTAGAAATACTTCTTACAAAGTTACTAGTTATCATAGGCCAGACAAATGTATTTGTCGGCCTTCAAAGTTATCTATAATCCTAACCGTAAATAAAAGGAACCCAGTAGGGTTCCACTTATAATCTTAATCATATCTCTTTATATTTATACATATGCAAAACTATTATCAAAATCTATTACTCAGCACTAATCTCAATTCCAATCTGATTAAGAACCAGCCTATTTTCAACAGTAGCTATCTCCCCCACTAAGGTATACTCACCAGGCTTAATCTCCTCTTCAATTTCAACATCATAAACCAGTTTATTACCAGACTCCAGTTCTCTGCGGATAAGGGCCATAGTAAAGAATCTCCCCTCAGACCAGCGCCAGACTTCTTCATCATTTTGTAGTAAAGCAAGGTCATAGCTCTGCCCAGAACCGAAGTTCAGAAAAACACTCTCCTGAGCGATATTATATAATCTAAGATGGGTTGTAATAATCTCTCCTTCACTATAATTATCAGCATCTGTATAAAGTCCACCTATCATAGAGGGCAGATCTTCAGTCAGAACTGTCTGCAAAACAGTCCTCACTGCTTCTATACTCAAATAAGTCCTCCCCTGATAGATTACTGGAGCTACTGGCAATGGATTTCCGTCAATAATCCCTTCTTCAAGAGAAAAACTCAGCTGTTCTCCCCTGGTATTGATATAAATACTCCTACTTTCAGCATTATATCCTAAAAGCCATTGATATTGAGCAGCCAGTTCTTTCAGTTGAAACATCTCCTGACCATCAATAATATGCGGTTGTAAAGTGATATAATCATTATCCCCTGCTGCACCAAGATTATCATTAAAAGCAAACAGAATAGCAATAATAAGAAAACAGGTTATTAGTCCCATCATAACACCCCTGTAAATAATCCCTTGTTTCATTATATTTATCACCCCTATAAACTATTATTACATCTTTTATTATATAGTATATTTCTTTGAAAACAACACAAAACCTGCTGGTAAATACTGGACAAACCCTTTTCTTTACCCTATAATTAAATGAGAACTTAATTTATTTTAACTTTTTCATGGTATACCTTAAAAATATATATCACAAAGGAGACAAATCATGGAAAATAGTAAAATCAAAACTATACTAATAGACGGCTACCTGGATGAACCTTCCTGTTTAGGGGTACCCCCTTATATTTCACCACATATCCGCTATACCTATGGGGCCCTATTAGCAGTCGGTATTAAAGAAAAAAACCTCAGCTACTATACCATAGATACCCTGCGAAACGACTGGGCCGGGTACCTGAATATACTTGAAGAGGCTGACCTGGTAATAGTCATTGCCGGAACTACAGTCCCCGGACATTACCTTGGTGGAAAACCCATCTCCTTGAAAGAAATTCAGGACTTATCCCGAAAACTGTATTATCCCCAGAAAGTCCTGGGAGGTCCTGTCACACTTGTCAAAAAAGAAATACCAGGTTATGACCATATCTGTGGAGAACTGGCCAGCCTGGACCTCTATCAATTACTTAGTTCTAAAACTATTGACAAAGCTGAAATCAGTAGGCATATAGCAAACTGGGCAGTCAAAGGGGCAGCCCTGACCAGAAAACACCCCTTTTATCCCAATCTAGTCTGCGAAATCGAGACCTTCAGAGGATGTCCGCGCCCTACACACTGTGCTTTCTGTAGTGAGGGTTTAAAAAAAACAAACTATCAAAGAAAAGCGGAAGAGATAATCAAAGAAGTAAAAGCTCTAGCCAAATGCGGCAACCATTATTACCGTTTGGGCTGCCAGACCGACCTCCTGCTCTTTAATGCAGTACGGGACAGCAATAGTCTAATCCCCAATCCAGAGGCACTAAATAGACTCTATGCAGGAATAAGGGAGGCTGATCCCAGTCTAAAAGTATTACACCTGGATAATATCAACCCAGCCAATATAAGTAATTATGAAAAGGAAAGCAGGGCAATCTTAAAGACTATCATCAAATACAATACCCCTGGTGATATTGCTGCCTTTGGTCTGGAATCTGCTGACCCCCTTGTCCTGAAAAAAAACAAGATTGAATCAGATACCAGTACAACCTTTAAAGCCGTTGAAATACTAAACGAAATTGGCGGGATACGAAAGAAGGGGGTTCCCAGATTATTACCGGGGATCAACCTCCTCCACGGCTTAACTGGTGAAAGGCCGGAGACCATGGAGCTAAATTATAGATTTCTTAAGAAAATATATGAGGCAGGGTTGATGTTAAGGAGAATAAACATTAGACAGGTAGTTACTATGGGTAGATACCCTGCTGTTAAAATAGAACAACAGAGATTTAAGGAGTATAAGGAAAGGATAAACAGGGAAATAAATCAGCCTATGTTAAAAAGGGTTTTCCCCAGGGGAATAGTATTAAACAATGTCCTCACTGAAACCAACAGAGGGAAACTGACCTATGGGAGACAACTTGGTAGTTATCCCATTCTAATCGGTATACCAGGAGAACTCAAGCTGCATGAATTTATTACCGTCAGGGTCATTGACCACGGCTACCGTTCTATTACAGCTCTACCCTGGCCCTTTGAAATTAAAAAAGCCAGCCCGGCACAGCTGTCTGCTATACCAGGCATCGGCAAAAAAAGAGCCAATAAAATCTTTATCAAGCAGCCTAACAGCCTTAGTGAACTCGCTCAACTCCTAGATCCAGGATTCCCACTTGATGACTGGCAGGACTGGTTCATATTTTAAGCAAAAACACGTGACAAACAAACCGTCCCCTTGTCACGCGTGCGCGTATATTTTAACCTCACTTTACAAACTATATACACTATAGTCAGTTTAAAGGGGGATAAATATGGTTGATTTAATGACCAGCAACAAATATAAAGATGCCTGCCGCTATAGAATGCGAGAAACACTAGAAAACCTTCTAAAAATCTGGGATCGAGACCAGGATGAAGAGGTAGCTACCATTGATAATATCAATGAAGCAATTGACATACTTAACAATACTATCAATGAACTCAAATATTTTAAAGAAAAAATAATAACTACCGATGAAATCAAATACTAAAAATTACTTGAAGAATAAAATGGTTTCGCTAGCCAGACTTAATCAAATACATCAGCCTTCTTAACTTAAACTATTTATTACACATAGTTAATCAATAAACTATTAACCAGACAAATATATCTGTCGGTTTTCAAAGTTATCCACAATCTCGAAAAAACAAAACCCCCTCATTTTCCAGAGGAGGTTAGCATTATTATTATTTAGGAAATATCTAAAACTTCACCCTTCCAGAAACCACAGCAGCAACACTCTTATCAAATCTATCATCACTGGCTGCTGCAATATCAAGGTGTAAGGCTTTAAGGTTTAATCCCAGGCCACAGGTAAGATAGTTATCACCATCTTCCTGGCTGAAGGTACCGGCCCGCAGAGATAAACCGTTAAAGATTATATCTTTTTCTATACCAAAGTGATATACCTCATCATCCTTTGTATCAGATAGGAAACCTAGATTATCTATATCAGCTGCCAGGGTTAGATCAATTATCGGGACTCTTAATGAAGCCCCTATCCGGCCGACCCTGTCCAGTTTCATCTCTTCAGAATAACTATCACTATCTATAACCCAGGTAGAACCATCATAATGACTCTTCTCTTTATCACCTGACAGATCAAAATCCGGTTTAATCAGGTTCTGGATCTGAAGTCCAACCCTGAAATTATCTGTCATATTCATTAATAAACCCAAGTCAATAGCAAAACTATCATCATCGCTTTCTATCTTCGTAACTTCAGTAGCAGATGAAACCGCATATGATTCCTTTTCTAATTTAATTAACCTATAATTCATCCCATAAACCAGTCTGCCTACACCAAAGGGAAGTCCTATTAATTCATTACCCAGACTTAAGACACCTTCCTGTAGCTTAATTAACTTAGCAGAGGCCGAAGAACCCTGGTTGGATGACTCAGCAAAAGCCTTAGTAGTATAGGCCACACCAAATGACTTAAAATTAGCCGCCAGCTGTCCCTGTCCCATAAAATTTACATCATCTGGGATAACAGAAAGAGCATCACTAATACTATCATCATTAATCTTATCTGGTATATCCTGTAATTCATCCAGTTCATCTGAAATAGAGACCATTGTCCCCAGATCAAGCTGGATACCAAGCAGTCCGCTGTTCACCATACCAGCAGGATTATAATACAATGAACTTAAATCATCAGCCAGTCCAGTAAAAGCACCACCCATTCCCAGAGACCTTGCCGTTAAATTTGCCGAGCCCAGTTTTTCCGCTCCAACACTTCCAGCTGAGACTAAAATCACAACAAGAGAGACTACCAAAACCACCTTCAATTTCACTAATCATCACCCTTTCTTTTTTATTTGCTGTATTTAAATACTTCAAATATTACCACTTCTTTGACAATACTCCTTTAAGGCCTCCTCCCAACTGCGCAGCCTGAAACCTATCTTCTGTTCCAGTAAATCATTACTTAAAACAGTAAAAGCAGGCCTTACTGCCGGAGTAGGAAAATAATCTGAACTTACTGCTTTAAGTTCTACATCAATTCCACTTATCCTGATAATTTCCTTAACCCATTGAAGGCGGCTACAGTACCCCTTATTTGTCATATTATATATTCCATATTTTTTACTGGCAGCAAGCCTTAAAATCCCTTCTGCCAGGTCAACAGTATAGCTTGGTGCTGCCCACTGATCATCTACAACACAGAGTAGTTTCCTCTGGCAGGCAAGCCCTATCATACGTTTTACAAAATTGTCCTCCCCCTCACCATAAAGCCAGGAAGTTCTGACAATATAATAATTTTTCAGCAGTTCCTTGACAAAAAACTCGGCCAGTAATTTGGAATAGCCATAGATATTTATTGGATCAGGCAGAGAATCCTCCCTGTAAAAATCCTTGCTCTTACCATTAAAGATAAAATTAGTACTAATATGAATCATCTCAGCATTAAACCCCTGACAGGCCAGGGCAATATTCCGGCTTCCTCTGGCATTAACCAGTAGAGCCAGCCCAGGCTCCTTTTCACAACGGTCAACATTTGTCAGGGCAGCAGTATGGATTACCAGTTCCGGTCTGACTCTGGCAAAATAATCCTCAACTACTGAAAAAGAACTTACATCTAATTCCCTCCTATCAGGTGTAAAAACACTACAATCTGCAGGTAGAGCCCCCCTGAGAGCCCGTGCTAACTGGCCGTTGCCACCACTTATTAAAATCTTCATTAGACACCATCCCTCCACATATATTATATGCGGAGTAAACAAAAGGTGACTGCAAAACTACTTGATTTTTCCATCAACTATCAATTCAAGGGCAATATCTACAATCTCAGGGTCAAACTGAGTCCCCTTATTATCTATTAATTCCTGTCTGGCGGTATTAAGGGATAGTTTTTGGCGGTAGACCCGGTCACTCCTCATAGTATCCCATGAATCTGCCAGGGCAATTATTCTAGCTATTTTTGGAATCTCTTCCCCTGACAGCTGATCTGGATAACCCGTTCCATCCCATCTTTCATGGTGATGCCTGATATAAGTAGCTATCTCCTTTAACTCATCTGAACCAACCAGCACCTCATAACCCCAGACAGGGTGTTGCTTAATCTGTTCAAACTCCTTCCGGGAAAGCCTGCCTGGTTTATTTAAAATAGAATTACTAATCAAAATTTTACCTATATCATGAACCAATCCTGCCCATTCAATGACCTTAATCTCCTTCTCAGGGTAATTCATTTCCCGGGCAATAAGGGCAGATATCTCAGCAACATTTTCAGAATGGCCCTTGGTATACTTATCATGTATTTCCAGTATATTAATAATTGATAAAATAATCGACCTCTGGAAACCCTCCTCAATATTCTTATATTGTATCATGGTTAAAAAGGCAGAGGCCAGATTACCAAAAGCCCTTACTGTTTCAATGGAATGTTTACTAAATGACAATTCACTTCCTTTAGCAATATCAAAACCCAGACCACCAACTATTTTTTCTCCAACTGTTAAATGTACAACCAGACTAGATTTGATCGGTTTTTTAGCCTCTAAAATAGCCGCCCTGATATCCTGAAATGCTGGATCATAAACCTCGGTCTCAATATCTTTAATAAACTGGACAGTTCCCTGTTTAGCAAGATAATCAGGTGTAATTGGAATATTATTTAGTTTTTTAATATCATGGCCTATTGAATCAAGATACCTGTTTTCACCTTCATCAATCAAATAGACACTGCCATAATCAGCCTCAGTTATTAACTGCTTGGCTACATAAAAAAGATCTCTCAAAAAAATTGTCCTGTCATCAAAAACTATACCAGTCAGCTTGGTTGCTACCTCAATAACATTATTCAAATTCTCAGCCAGGTTATAGCTTTCCCGATATGATGCCTCCAGCTCTTCATTCATGGCCTTCAATTCCTCAAAAGATGCTGATAGTTCACTGGTCATCCCTTGATAACTGGCCAGCAGCATATTAATCTCTTTAATATCAGTCTTCTGCAGGTTTTGATCTATATTATCTAAATCCTTATTAGTCAACTGACTCATACTCGCAGCCAGTTCTGCAAAAGGGGCAGTGATATCAGCCGACAATTTGCGGGTAATTAAAAAAATAATCAAAATAGTAAAAAATATTATAATAGCAATAACCATAGAAATCGTCTTACCAAGTGCTGCCAAGTGTTTAGAGAAATCTAGTTTCATTTTAAGATAATAGGATTGATTAGTAAAGGGAGCCTCTGTTCTGGTATCCCACCTGCCATAATAAACTGATTTATAAGCAGATATATCATTTCTAATTGAGTCTTCTTCCCCTAGGCGACGCAGATATTCCTGATCTTGATCAGTAAGTTCTTTAAAGAGCTCATTTACCGGGGTATAATTAGCCTTATAAAAACCAATTTCTTCTACATAACTGATATCCTTCTCTATTGACTTTATTCTCTTTGATAACCTGTCAAAGAGCTCTACATCAAAGGGAAGAGAGACTTTGAGTATATAGCCGTTAGCAAATATAATATACCCATCCTTTTTAGGTAATTCAGTGAGTGGGTCATAGGTTAACCTCTGAAAAAAGAATCTTCCTGACGGCAAGCCTTCTAAATCCTTATATTCTATTAAGTCAGCGTTCTCATAAATAGAATGATTTGTTGTTACTATTCTACCAGCAGGATTAATTATATAGTAATATATATTACTATATATATCCCTGTCAATTCCCAGCACATTCAATTCAGACCTATGTTTTTCCAGTATATCAACTAAAACTTTATCAAACTGCTCTGCAGACATATCCTGGACTGTCAGTCCCTTTTCCTCCATCTTCTGACGGTAATCATCTGCCATCTTAACAATTAGATTATCGTAAAAATTTTCCATGGTATGAAGTGATTCATCAAACTGAGTTAGTGATGAATAAACAGACTCCACGGTCATTTTCAAGATATTATGATATACCAGGTTATTAACAAAATTATTGGTAAAAGTAACAACAAAGACTATCATTAAAACAGCCATAATAATAAATAAATATACTAACTTTGTATTTATTATATGAGTTAAAGACCTTTCCAAAGCCTACACCCCACTCTCGACCATTTATCTTCTTATAAGACTACTCCTGTTTTAAAACATCCTTTAGATATTTTCTGAATCTTCCACCCAGGTCATCTCTGTTTAAGGCAAACTCCACAGTAGCCTGTAGGAAACCCATTTTATTGCCTACATCATAACGCTTACCCAGAAAATCATAGGCATAGACTTGACGTTTCCTGGCCAGTTCCTGCAGCGCATCTGTCAGCTGAATCTCATTATTCCTACCTGGTTTTGTCTCAGCCAGTATTGGAAATATATCAGGGGTAATTATATACCTACCAAGAATAGCCAGATTAGAAGGGGCTTCATCAAGGGCGGGTTTTTCAATAAGGTCATCAACCTGATAAACCCGATCTGTCTGACTACTATACTTAACAATCCCATATTTATCGACATCTTTTTTAGCAACTTGCTGTACGCCTAATACCGGATTACCCTTTTCAGCAAAAACCTTCATCATCTGCCCGATTACTGATTCCTCTGCTGTCATAACATCATCACCGAGCAGAACAGCAAAGGGTTCATCCCCGATAAAGGTGCGGGCACAGTAGATGGCATGACCCAGTCCCTTTGGTTCTTTCTGACGGACATAATGAATATCAACTAAATTAGAAATCTCTTCAACAAGACTCAGTAACTCATCTTTACCCTTTTCCTTAAGAGCAAACTCTAACTCCAGTGATTTATCAAAATGATCCTCAATAGCCCTTTTATGTTTACCGGTAATAATTAAAATATCCTCAATACCGGCATCTATAGCCTCTTCAATAATATACTGAATAGTAGGCTTATCAACAATTGGCAGCATCTCCTTGGGCTGTGCCTTGGTAGCTGGCAGAAACCTAGTACCAAGACCTGCTGCCGGAATAATGGCTTTTCTTACTTTCATATCATTTATCACTCTCCTGAATTAGTCAAATTTTTCGCTATCTTCCGCTTTCTTTAATATATTTCTATATATCCTCACAAAATCCTTTAAAAATAGCCTAATTTCAATTTATATTCTTAATAATATAGGTATAAAGTACTGAAAAAAGGGTTAATGGTAAATCCATTAACCCCTCTTTACTAAACACTCTCCAGTATTTCATTTATCTCTCCCAGGAATCTGGATTTAAAATCCTTGATCTTATCATCTGCCTCTTGTTTCGTATCAGCCCGCACAGCAAAGTAAAGCTTGAGCTTGGGTTCAGTCCCTGAGGGCCGGATAGTCAAGAGAGTATCATCTGCCAATTTATACTGTAGAACATTAGATTCCGGCAGTTTAATCTCTTCTTCCCTATTGTTATTGTAGTAATAAGTCTTACCAGCCAGATAATCACTACAGCTTACTACAGGGATGGCGCAGATCTGTTCCGGTTTTTCCTCCCTCAATTCAGCCAGAGTACCAGCTATCTTCTCTTCCCCCTCTTTGCCTTCCAGCCTGATAGCTGCCAGGTCTTCCTGATAATAACCATATTTATCCATCAATTCATTCAACTTGTCATAAACTGACATCCCCTGTTCTTGATAATAAAGGGTCATTACAGCAGCCAGGGCAACAGCAACAACCGCATCTTTATCCCGGGCATAGGTCCCAGCCAGGTAACCATAACTCTCTTCAAAACCAAAGATAAATGTCCTATCACCCTTTTCCTCAAACTCCTTTATCTTTTCTCCAATAAATTTAAATCCAGTCAGGACATTCATTACCTCTACACCATAGTCAGCAGCAACCCTGTTAAGCATTTCTGTAGTCACAATGGTTTTAATGACCACCCCATTATCAGGGAGTTTCCCTTCTTCCTTCATTCTGTTCAGAATAAAATCAGTAAGCAGAACACCAACCTGGTTACCAGTCAGACCCAGGTAATTACCCTCACCATCCCTGACTACAATACCCATTCTATCCCCATCAGGGTCAGTACCAAGAATAAGATCAGGTTCAAAGCTTTTGGCCTTTTCCAGGGCCAATTTAAAAGCTGAAAAATTCTCTGGGTTAGGACTCTCTACTGTAGGAAAATCCCCATCTGGCTCAGCCTGTTCTTCAACTACAGCCACCTTTGTAAAACCAAGTTCTTTTAAGACTTGGCGTACTGGTTTATTGGCAGTGCCATGTAGGGGTGTAAAGACTATAGAGATACTATCTCCTTTTTCTACAGCCAGTTTCTGCTCAGGTATTACCTTGATCATCTCTGTAATATAGCGGTCATCAATCTCATTCCCTATTATCTCCAGCAGACCTTCAGCAACAGCGGTTTCTTTATTTGCCATTTTCTTTACAAAATCATAGTCATCTATTTCAGCAATTTCTGCAATTATCTCTCTGGCCTGCTCAGGAACCACCTGTCCACCATCTTCCCAGTAGACCTTATAACCATTATACTCCGGTGGATTATGACTGGCTGTCACAACTATCCCACCAACTGCTTTAAGTTCCCTGACCGCAAAAGATAGTTCAGGGGTAGGACGTAGTTCATCAAACAAATAAACCTTTATGCCATTACCATTAAGAACCAGGGCTGACTCAAGAGCAAACTCTGCTGACATATGCCGGGAATCATAAGCTATTACGACCCCCCGTTCCCGGCCGTCATCACAGTAATTTATTATGTAATTAGCCATTCCCTGGGTGGCCTTTTGCACGGTATATTTGTTCATCCTGTTTGTTCCAGCACCAACAATACCCCTCAGGCCGCCTGTACCAAAATTCAGGTCTTTATAGAATCTCTCTTCAATCTCCTTCTCATCACCTTCAATGGCCTTCAACTCTGCTTTAGTTTCCTCATCAAAGTAGTCACTTAACAACCATTCCCGGTATTTAGACATATAATGCACTTACCATCATCCCTCCTGTGTTTTACTCCTCATATAAAATATATAAAATTAGAATGAAACAGATAAATTCTACACACCATAACCATATAATCTTTTATTATTATATTTTCTTTAGGAACTAAACACTATAAATAAAATATGTAAAAATTATAAAATTATCCCTGAATTAATACCTGACTTTAACGTTAAAATTTATTATATCACAAATAAAATCATTAATGAAGCCCTCAGTGGAAAAAGAAAACCCCGCTCCCATCGAGAACTGGCCAGTCCTATAATTCCCAGCTAAATCCCACTCCAAACTGCCTACCGTATTTGTTGGTCCGCTCTGACAGGTTTTTATATACTTCTCTATTAAATTGAATCTTTGAGTTCAGGGTAAAATCTTCTCTGATTTGATAGTCCCAATTTACTGATATCCTATCATAGATATTATCCTTTGAACTGTCATTAAGGTAATCCTCCAATTGTCTCTGTAAGACTAATGAATACTTATTCTTTTGATTATACTTATAATCCAGCTGATAATTGAGCCTGAGCATCTGGTATGTAGAATTTTCATTTTCCTGATATTCTTTATCCCGCAAGGTTAACAACCATCTATTCCTTAATTTATTACTTAACTGGTAGGTATAATTACCCTGAAGGTCAAAATTTATATTATTGTAGTTTCCCCTCTCTTCATACCTCTTCTTATAATATTGACCTTTAAGGTAGTAATAATCCGTAGTACTAAGTTTTTGTTTGTATTTTAACCAAAACTTTTCATAATTGTACCTATCAACTATCTCTTCTGTCAGACTGTCATCTTCCTCCAGCAAAATTTCATCATATCTCTTATCACCTACATTAAAACTACCACTCAAAACAGGCCTGTATTCTTTAGCTATAATTATCCCTGAAAATAATAGTATATTGATTACTAAGATAAGCAGAAAATTTAAAATCCTCTTCATGAGTACTCTCCCTCCTATAATTGTATTTTTTTCCATATTATATATTTAACTATTAATCTGCTATTTCCTGCAAACAGGTATTAAAAAAAAAAGACCCTTCGCAATCATGAAAGGTCTTTATCAATCACATTTATTCACTAATCCAGTTATTTTATTTCAATACCAAATCCAAAACCACTAGCAACTGTATCATATTCCAGGAAGGCACTCATACAATCATAATCACGGGTCAGCCTGATGGTTTTTTCATCCCAGACCTCTAGTTCCAGATCATAATTACCCTCTATCCCTACTTTCCATGCACCTTCATCACCAGGGAGGTGGTATGTTAATTCCACTCCAGGTTTCAATTCCCTTTCTTTATCTTCTTTATCATCAGATAATACCGGGGTTCCATAGGTATCTGTCAGCTTATAGGTTAAAAACGGTTTTAGACTGACAGTAGGACTTAAAACAAGTTGATAAGCCCCGGTCAAAGATGTATTATAAATCTGATAAGCCTCATTAAAAGAACTAAAATATTGATGATAGGCCAAATCACTATTAAGACCAATTCTAAAATTATCTGTCAGATAAAAGCTACGCCCCAGGGCCAGACCAACAACAGCCTTATTAGCGGTAATCCCATCGTCCCTGACACGCCCCAGACCCAGACTGAGATTGGTATTAAACCCGGCAAAATTAGTTGTCTTACCTTTTATACTAAGATAGGGCAGGTATTCCCGATCATAACCACTAACATATTTCAATTCATAAACTGCCTTATTACCCCGATAAATTACACCATATTTCTCTTCCCAGTCTTTAATAGTAAGATTATACCCCAGTCCTGTATAAAAACTATATCTCCCTAAATTATAATTCACTCTACTCTTTGCTATTGTCTCGTCATCTATAAAATCATACCTCAACCCTGTATAGACATTAACCCGTCCCTTGCGGTAATTCAGACCACTATCAATCAATTGCGTCCTCTCATATTCATCTTCGTCATCATCATCTTCTTCCTTTTTATCAACAACATTAGTAACCCATTTATAATTATCAGCTAGCTGATAATTGTGTTTTAAACTATTGTGTCTCTCACCTTCATCATTAAAACCGGCTGTAATCAAACCTTCCGTTTTCTCGCCTATTTGATAGGGGTAATGCATCTCAAGTAAAAGACCATTTTTTGAATCATAGCCAATGTTGGGAAAAGGGGTAACATTTTGATATGTCCCCGTTTTTTCATCATATTTAATAACATATGATGGAAAATAATATACCATTACCTTACCTAAATAAAACTTAACCCCTTTAATTATAATCCTATTATCTGGATATAATTCAAGACTATTAGCCTTAACATGATAATGTGGATTATCAAATACACAGGTAGTTAAATAGGCCTGTTCAAGTTCTATGATCATATCGTCTTTAATATTATTTTTTGGGGGGGGCATAAACTTAATTTCATCGCCAGCCAAGTTAAGGTCTTCAACCTTAGTACTGGCCTGGTAAACAGAACCCATTCTAGTATTATAATTATAAATTAATTTATTGCCAATCAAAACCTGCTCATCTGATATTATTTTAACTATATCCCCAGTAGCTGTAACAATTGTTTTCTCAAGGTCGATAATCATATTATCACTCTCCACCCTGAAATCAGCAGACTCAAATACAACCCCACCCTCTGACCTGATTAATCCCTGATGATTGTCATAGACAATCTCTCCCTCAGCAGTCAGTGAATAAGGATTGTCAGTAGAGAGCTCATCAGCCAGTACAGGATATACAGCTATAAACATTAATATATTTATGAGTAATATCTTTCGTATTATTCCCTTGAACACCAGACCAAACCACCTTTCCCAACTCTACTTAATAATAATTCTACAAAAATAAAGAAAAACCTGCTGGTAATAAAAAGAAAACCCATCCTGCTTCAACAGAATGGGTTCTTATAATTCATATTAATTTTATATATCATAATCCAGACAAATATATTTGTCGAACTTTAAAACTATTCACTACTTGAAAAATACATAGTTTCCTGATATGTCAATGAAAAACCCGTTTAAACTTACAAAGGATTCTTAATTTGTCTTTAATCCATAAACTGTTAATCCATTAGTAATCTCAATACTTAAGGGTGTCCCCTCTTCAATGACAACATCTTTCCCCTTATAGAAATAACCAGCCACCAGTCCAACAGGATTACTGACCAGTAGTGCACCCAGAAAGCCTGCCCCAACTGCTATCTCACGGGAGTGTGAATCATCATCACCTGAAAAAAACTCTATAGAAAGCATTGTGCCGTCAATAGCTTTAAAATCAGAAAGACTCAAAGTAAGTTCAGCATCCTTCCCAAAACCACCTGCTTCTTTGACTTTATCCACATTGATCAAACCCCGTGTCCCGGTAGGAATCACCATACATTCTTCAAGCTCTATATCCTCTGTTACCTCAAAGCGAAAAAACTGACCCTCAGTAAGTACAGCTGAATCAATTTCATCCAGGAGTTTTGCTTCAATAACAAGCCCTTCAGGCATCTCTACCTCCGCGACCGGTAATTTACCACCTGGAACTGTCATTTCAAGTAATTCATTTATTCTATTTAGTAAGGCACCATTTTTGCTGGCCCCATAGATCATCTCTTCCAATTCGGCCACTCGATCTACAGCAGCACCACGACTGATACTATTTAATAATGACCATTCCAGACAATTAATCAAAAGCTGTAAAGAAGGACTATCTTCCGTTGGTAGGGCATATTTTAAAATTTGATTTGACCGCTCCGGCAGTGTTCCTTTACCAGCACTGCCAAATAAATCAAGCTCAATCCTCTTAATCCTAGCTAATACCGAACCAGTACCCGGCTGCCCATATAAGACCATTTCCACATTTTCAATCTCCTTAAGTGGAATAAGCTGTCCATATGCTGGTAAAGTAACTGTAGTAAGTAAAGCCGCTAATATAAAAAGTGTTAAAATCTTTTTTAAAATCAAAATAACCACCCCATTATTCTTTAAAATTTAATCTCAAGCTGTGCCTTAAGATTTGATTCTTTATCAGTTTCCAGACTAATATCATCGCTTTCTTCATTTTTAATAAGCTGATAACCAAAAGATATAGAGGATTTTTCATCTAATTTAAAGCCAACTCCAAAATCCCAGACAGACTCAGCCAATTGATTTTTAAGTTGATCCGGGTCAAGCAGTTTATAGGAAGCATTAAAGGTAAGTAGATCTCTATAACCAATCTCAATACCAGTTTCTGTTGTTTTGGCATCACCAAAATCAATTTGATAATGATATTTTAACTGATTGCCATTATCAGCATAGGCAAGACCCAGCACTGTAGAATAATCCACATCTTCTTCACCGACAATATTATTAATATAATCTGCTGACAGAGTTAGATAATCACTGGTTTTATAGGAAATACCTATTAAACTTGCCTCACTCCTATCTGAGTCGAGAAAAAGATTTCCTTTCTCTAATGTTGATGTAGACTCTTCTTCAGACATCTCATCATCTATACTATCACCATCAGCCATATTGTCTTCATCAATATTTTCATCAATTCCATTATTACCATCATTATCCTCTAGTATTATATCCTCATAATCCCACCATTCTTTATTGGCCAGGCCGTAACCAGCCCTTAAAGTTGTCTTGCTATTTAACTCATAAAATAAATTCAGATTTGAATTGCTTTCTTTTATATCATCATCATCCAATACAATAAAATCTGCATTCAAGGAAAGCCCTGGTACAGGATTAATTTTCAGGCTTTTTCTATCTAAATTAATATTATTCTGCAAAAAATTATTTCCTATGTATTCATCATCTCTTACAATCAAACCTATCTCATCACCCACCCTATCTGGTTGGCGATTACCATAAAGTGAGGCCAGAGCCTTTAAGTCATGCTCAGTCTCATCATTAAAATCATCATTTTCTTCATCTGGCAGGCGCAAGTTAAGATTGCCCAGGCTGTAGCTATCAATCAAATCATAATAACTATTAATATAGATATTATTAAAAACATAGTCATCAATTACAATAGCTGCCCCTCTAGCCAGCACAGGTTCCAAGGTCAGCATGATCAATAAAAAGGTAAGTACCAGTACAGCTTTTTGCATACTCACGCCCTCCTTTCAAAACAAAAAATATAGTCTATTATATATCTTCTCCAGAGAAATTAATAATCCTCTATAAAATTATATACTATTTCTTCCATACTATTATATCAAAAGATAAGAAATATTTCTATAAATCTATTTGACTATTTTAAAATTATCTAATTAGCTGCCAAATACATCAGAGTAGCCAGTATAGTAAAAAGGGCTAATCCACTCTTATCACTTTTAGGCAAGCTAACTGCATAGGAATAATCTGTCTTTTCAAAAGCGGTTTTAAAATCTCTCTTTACAGTATTATCAACCTCTGTCCCATAGCCGATCCTGTGATGTGGTATACCAAAATCCTCCAACTCCAGAGTCTGCCAGGCCTTGAACTCTGTCGAGGACTCACTAACTGCTATATCACCGATCTTGACAGGGGCAAAACTAATCTCATTCTCCCTGCCGGAGGCCATATAGGCTCCTACACAGAGTTTAACATCGAATTGATTGGGCTGACCATCATTAGCATATATCGGACGTACAGCCACTTCCTCACCATTGACATAGTAATGAACCTGCCAGCGGTAAGACCCTGCTACCTCCTCTACCTCTCCAACCCTTAATTCCAGATTAATAGGCTGACCTATGGGGAGTTCAGAGCCCCGCCAGGCTTCTGGATCATTATAAGGTTCATATTTCTTTTTCGGGTAATAGTTAATAAAGGAGTGCCAGCCGCTGCCCTCATGTACCTCTGTCCCTCTGATACTCACCCCTGCCTCAACAGCATGCAGCATCTCCTGACCCTCCCAGTACCAGGTGTTTTCAATACCAAGGTAGACCACCAAATAACTCCAGGGGTTATTGGCTATCTCAATCCGGCTGTGTTCAGGGAGCCTGATATTTTTTACCTTAATCCCCGAGAGTCTATTATCCATAAAATCCAGGTCATTAGCAATCCGTATCCGATAAATCATCTCCGGTTTCTGATGAACCGGGGGAACAGCCCCCGCTTTACTCCAGGGGATAGTCATACACAGTAAAATTATAAAAGTTAAAATAATAATAAAATAAGTCCTAAAATTTACTCCTGGCATATTATACTCCCCTTTCTCATACCCAGTTCTAAATTAATATTTCCCGGCAACTCTTTAGATCCAATGCTTATGTAGGTATAGTATTAGATTATCAGAGATCTTGTTATCATAATACAGACAAATATATTTACTGGACGACTCTAGAAATTATCCGTAGGTTTCTCGACAGTAAGTACAAGCAGGACGCTGAAACGCAACCTCAAACTGTTTTTGTACGGTCTATTTAAATACGGAGTACCTGTGGTGCACGGCAAGGGAAGTAAATATATTTGTCGATCTTCAAAGTTATTCATAATTTCAAACTCACATAATTTCCTTAACTAATAAAAAAAGCCCTGGAGAGAAAACCCCTCCAGGACTCTGTTTCTTCTCTCAGCCTGTTTAGAAGCTTACAGATAATTGAGATTTGAAGGAATTACCTTCAGCATCTTCTGTATTACCAAGTATATCTATTTCACCATTGATTAACTGAACTTCATTAATCCAGCTTATGTTATCTGATAGTTTATGGTCAATACTTCCTACCAGATAGGTATAGCTTAAGTCAGCTGCATCAGCTGATTTGTTTACTAAGTCAGCAGCAATGGTAGTTGCATCAGACATAGCATACTTTGTACCTAAGGTCAGGAGTGTTACATCTTCTCCGCCATTTTCATCATAGTCATCATTTTGGGTAAATTCAACGGATGCATGATTAGTGAATTTACCAGTAGTATTTTCTAAGCCAACTTCGAATTTGTTTTTATTTTCGTCTTTATCAGCATCTACTAAAGTATAGTCAGCTGTAACAGTATTGTTAGCATTCAAGGCAAAGTCTGCACCTACATTATATTTGTCATAGTTGTTATCTTCTTCCAGGTCAGATAAGACAGTATCAGTAGAATTGAAGTCTTCACCAACTGTTTCAAATAGACCGCGCAATGTTACTACATCACTAAGGATATAGCTACCATTTAAGTTAAAGAGTGTATCATTTTCATCACTACTACCGTCATTTGTATTGAAAACAACCTCTCCACCCATAGTCAGCTCATCAGTAACATCAGCTTCAGCTGCTATAGCAAAATCAGTTACCGCATCTTCACTTTCAAGACGTGCATGATATAACTTACCGATTAATTTGAAGATATCCATATCTGCTGTAGCAGTTACACCATAGTAATCTTTTTCAAACTCATCAGCATCATCATCTTCATCACCTACGGCAAAGGCCTTGAAATCAATACCAGCAAGTGGGGCAGTTATTTCGATACCTTCCATATCTTCATCATCAATAAAGTAAGGGTCAACATCATAATCCTCAAAACTACCCGCTTTAAAGGTATAATCATCTTTAGAAATGGTTAGTAATGCTGTATCCATTTCAAAAGCATCACTGTCTGCAGTTTCACCAAGTTTAATACCATCTACTACAGTATCAGTTTCACTAAATAGATTTTTAAGAGTATCTATTGCTAAATCAAAATTAACATCACCAACATTAGCTGCTATATCTAAACCAATTTCCTGATAAAAGGCCTTGGCAGCTGGCATATCACCATCATCAACACCTGTAATTGCATTATCATCATCTAATTCATCTAAGGCATCATCATCAGCCCATACAAGCATAGTTGCATAAGGATTATCACCATAGTTAGCTGTTTCAAAGATAGTATCTACAGTACCTGAGAAACTTACATTGTCTCTTGGTTCTGCTTCTAAAGCAGCTACCCTGGAGTCTAATTCGTCAACATCTACTGCTAAGGCATCAACAGCAGCACCGAGTTCTTTCAGTTCTGGCCTGAATTCAAAGGTCAGGGCCTGAACTATACTACGAACTTCGTTAGCCTGTTCATTACTTAATTCTTCACCAGTATTTTTGGCAACAATAGCCTTAACAATTTCGTTAACCTGTTGTGCTTGACCAACACTCAGGCTATCAGCGTCAGCAATTTCATCAGCTAAAGCAGCCTGTTCTGCTTCAATCTGGTCGAGAACACGGGCAACAACAACAGCGATTTCATAACGGCTCAGGTTATTCTGGCCTTTAAAAGTCCCATCTGGATAACCGGAAAGAATACCGGAAGCAACAAGTTTGTTAACTGCTCCGTATGCCCAGTGACTTGAAGGCACATCTGCGAAAGAAGCGGCAAAGGCAGAAGCAGTTAAAGCCAATACTAAAAATGCAGCAATAACAATTCTCTTCATTACAATAATTCCCCCTTGATTTTTTAGGTTTAAAATAAAATAGTTCTACCAGTTCATTTCTCACCTAAGGGAACAGAAAATGAGTCTCCTAGTTTCCTCATCTCGTTCTCCTTCAGTTGTCAATGAACTATTATATAGAACCCTATCATCTCTCACAGCTCTGTGAATCGGGGGGCACCTCCTCTCCACACATGTTTAGCCTGAGATGATAAGACTTTTGACATAATTAAATTTTACACAAAAAAATTAAGTAATTAACTATCAACAATATAAGTAAAAATCGACTATCACTGTATTATATTCAACACAAATCCTAAAACTCCTGCAAGGAAATAAAGTTTTTTAATATTTTTTAAAAATCCTTTTTCCAATACAACACCTATAATTATAAGTGTTTTATCTGATTCTGTCTATATATATTCCACTTTTCCTCCTAAAGTCCTGCAAAAAAAGATAAAAATTATCTGTTAGTATTATCCAGTATTATAACCCCTTATCTTTCAGATACCTCTCTCCCAAAATTACAGCTGCATAATCATCTACCGGAAAAGAGGGTTTCCACTTGATAAAAGACAGGAAGAAGCGCTTAATACCGGAGTATTTTACCTGGCGGTATCTCTCTTCAGCAGCCAGCGTAGTATAGGCCTCCTTTATTAACATCAGAGGCAAGTCATAGTTTTTCTCAATCTTCCTGGCAACCTCCTCTGAAAATGTCCCATTACCAAGGACAACCTCCTCTATTTTATACCTATTCAGGAGTTCAAGCAGATATGATTCAATTTTTTCTGTTGCCACTATTTCCTGAAAAATGACAGCAGCATCGCCTGTCATAACAGCTATCCCACACTTATCCCTCCCGGGGTCAATGGCCAGCAGCATAACTATTCCCCCTCAACAGAACTGATTTCAAAGCTGAGGTTATTTGATAACCTATCCTCACGCCAGATATCTTCCCCGGCATAGGCCTTTATCTTAACCTTACCATGGTAATTCAAGATTTGGTTATGGAGCCGGTAAAATTCATCATAATCAATACTACCGACATCACCCTGGTTATCAACCAGGAGTCCTTCTCTAACAGCCCTAGTATTAATATCAGTCAGTAGTTCACTTAATTTATCTTCAATATCTTTCCCATCAGCATCTATTACACATTCAGCAATATACTCATCTTGTTGAAAAACAATAAAATCTTCATTTAAAATAAAATTGGCATATACCCAGTCACCTTGAGGGACATTAACACTAGCCACCAGACTGACAATAACTCGGTCATAATCGGCATTAATAATTGTCCGGGCCACTGTAAAAATCTCTTCTGCTCTAAGCTGAAGGGTAGTCCCTAGTTCTTCGTCAACTCTGACTGGATACTCCTTCACCTTTTGATCAGCCCTCTCCAGAAAGGCTGACAGCTGGTCAACTATCTCCTGCTGTGTCTGTCCGGTCTCAATCACATCTGAATAAATTATGTCTCCCCGCTGGAAGACTATATCCCCTTCCCGGTAATACTGCAGTCCAGCACCATATTTATAGGCCATAAACCTGGCTTTTTCATAATCTTCATTAAGAGAATCTATCTTTTCATTTAATACCACCATCTTATTTTCCAGTTCTTTCCTCTGTTCGTGCAAGCTGGCTATCCTTTCATTTAATTCCTGATTAGTATCCTGCAACTCTACTCGCTTATTTTCCAGTTCTTTCACATCACTACGGGTATTAGTAAGTTCATCCTGGGTAGCCAACAGTTTTTGTCTGGTTCTGGCAAATTCCTGCTGATTCTGGTTCAGTTTTTCTTCCAGTTCAGTCTTCTGCTGCTGAATCAGGACCAGTTCCCTTTCCCGTTCAGCGATCTCTACCTCCCTATCCTGTAGGGACCGATCTTTAACTGCCAGCTGCTGGTTGAGGTCATCAAGCCTTACTAAAACCTCCTGAATATTAAATAATGCCTTACGGACACCATTATTGGTAAGAAGAATAACTGTGATAGTCAGAGTAGCAATCAGGACACCTGTCAAGACTGTTATGATTATTGAGGTATATTTTGGGCGCAGGCCAAAGAGGGATATCCTTTTCTTGCCGATTTTCATACCGATCTGATCCCCCAGATAGGCCATAAAGCCACTAAGGGTTATCACAACGCTTACCAGCAGTATCCCATACATAAGCCTTCACCCCTTCCGATATCTTATCTCCCCAGACGATAGAGCATTATTCCCCCTGTAATCATAAAAACAAAATTTTGTAGCCAGGCCCCCAAAAATGGCGGAATCGTTCCCTGCTCTCCCAGGGCACTACCAACAGTCATTAATGTATAATAAATAAAAATAACAATAATACTCAAACCCATACCAGTAGCCGAGCCACCTGAACGTTGGGGTTGAATCCCCAGTGTTGCTGCCAGCAGAGCAAAAATAAAACTAGCAAAGGGAATCGATATACGTTGATGAAGTTCTACTAACTCCTTATTAACATCATTCCCCTGTGATTTCTTAAGATTAATATATTCTATTAATTCAGTAAAATTCATATCAGATATTTTTTTATTTAAACGAGCCATCTGAGCTGGTGTATAATTTAGATTATTAACATCATATTCTTCAAATTTCAGATCTGGTATCCGCTCACCAGGTTCGAGTCGATAAATATGCCCGTTTAAAAACTTCCATCTATCCCCTGTATAAACAGCGTTTTCAGCCTGAATCAAGGTAACAGGTTTCCCCTCTTCATAATCCTGAAAGATTATCTCCTGCATAACACCTGTTTCCCCATCATAAAGTTTAGTATAGAGAACATAATCAGGGTAACCATCTTTCAAAGGGGTAAGGAAGAGATTATGTTGTGTAGAAGGCATCCTCTCCCCATGTTTAAACTGATAGACTATCTGTTCATTAAGATAATTAGCCTGTGGTACAATATATTCATTAACACCGATAGTAAATAAAGTCATTAATATTCCCAGGAATAAAGCAGGGCGCACCAAACGATAAACACTGATACCACCTGCCCTTAAAGCAGTGATCTCATTATCACCAGACAACCTCCCATAGGACATAATAGTCCCTAAGAGGGTAGCCATCGGAAAAGTTATAACAATAATTGTTGGCAGATTTAAGAAAAACAACTGAAGCAAGGTCAGAAGTTCAACTCCATAGTTGTTATAGTATTCAATTAATTCAAAGAGTAAATCTGTACCAATAAAAATAGCAGCAAAAGCAGCAATTCCAAATAGTAGTGGTGTTATTAATTCGATAAAAATATAACGGTAGATAATCTTCAATTACTGGCACCCCTCTTTTTACATCAACTTACTATATTTCTTTATTAGATAAAGCATCCCGACCACCACTGTTATTAATCCAGACAAATATATTTACTGGACGACTCTAGAAATTGTCTGGAGGCATGGACGCCGGAAGACAATTTCTCGACAGTAAGCGAAAGTAGGACACTGTAGCGCACGACAAGGGAAGTAAATATATTTGTCGGTCTTATAACAATCCAACCTACATCGTAAATCTTTCCCCCAGATAAAATTTACGGGCCAGCTCACTGGAGGCTACCTCTTCTGAATTACCGGATAAAAGTATTTCACCTTCATGCATAATATAGGCCCGGTCAATGATGGTCAGTGTTTCGCGTACATTATGGTCAGTAATTAAAACCCCCAGCCCCCTGTCTTTTAGATAGCTAATAATATTCTGTATATCACAGACAGCTATTGGATCTACCCCGGCAAAGGGTTCATCTAACAGGATAAAAGAAGGTTCTGTGGCCAGAGCCCTTGCAATTTCCACCCGGCGTCTTTCCCCTCCAGATAACTGATAGCCCTTTCTATCTCTTAAACGACTGATACCAAACTCATCCAGCAGTTTCTCCATAAACTCACAAGCCTCATCATTACTCAGATTCCTGGCCTGTAAAATAGACATTATATTATCTGCAACTGATAGTTTCTGAAAAACAGAAGCCTCCTGTGCTAGATAACCAATACCTTTCCTGGCCCTGAGATAAACAGGCAGTCTGGTAATATTATCATTATCAAGCCAGATTTCTCCACCTTCAGGTTTAATCAAACCGACTACCATATAGAAAGTAGTAGTCTTACCAGCACCATTTGGTCCCAGCAGCCCTACTATCTCTCCATGCTCAACCCTTAAGTCCACTCTATCTACAACTCGTTGTTTATTATATTCCTTAATCAGCTCTTTAGCTATGATTGTCATCTGCTATTCCCCTCTATTCTCATAGAGAAAATGGGCTCCACCTGCCAGGGTCATTTTACCAGTCACCAGATCCAGTTCCATTTTTTCACCAGAAAAACTATGTCCCAATTGTTCTCCACTAACATTCCCTGTCAGATAAGCCAGGTTTTTATCAGTATAATATCTAATCTGATCTGCCCTGGCCTTAATATCCTGATATTCCAGATAGGGTCTACCCTTAACTATTACTTCCCCTGCTATCCTATCATAGAATAACTCTTCACCTGTCAGGAAAGCATCTGTACCTGTGAGCTCTACATTACCCCTGGCAGTAAAAGATTCTTCAGTAAGATTTCCTTTTAATTCATCAGCAGTGAGCTGGTAATCCTGATCCACTAGCAAAATATCCTCATCCAAATTTACTTCCCCAGTCACTGAATTATAATAAATTGTCTCTGCCTCCAAACGGAGGTCATTATAGATTACTAGAGCACTCCCGCGAGCAGTTATTTCCTGTCCAGAGGGTTCCAGTGAACTAATACTTATCTCATCACCAAATATACCATCTTCTCCTTCAGCAGATAAAACTGTAACATTAATAATTATTACTGCTAAAACAAGTATTAATATTATTAAATAAGTACATTTATTTATTATCTTCATGAACCCTTACCCACCTCTTTCCAGAGAAGTGCTGCCCGCTCCTGCTCATCTTTATAGACAGTTATCTGGCTAAAATCAGTATTAGCCTGAAACCTCCCACCTGTCAACTGATAGGATGGTGAAGTAAAACTAACACCACCACTACCTCTGATTAATTCTTCATCCCTGTCCCAGTCAAGATGGGCTGTCATCATCCTCAGTTCATCCTTTTCCATCACAACAGAACCAGTAATCTCCATCTCACCCAGTGCAGAGCGGTAATTACAGTAATCAGCAGTAATAGTATATAAGACCTCATCATTCTCATCATAGGCAGTAAGCTTGAGTGGTGATAGCTTAAGCAGTTCTCCCTGTGAAAAACTGCTAATATCACTGGACTTTATCTGCCAGCTAACAGAATCATCCCCATTAAAAACAGTCAAATCAATATCCTTAAATTTATTCTCAGGGATTGTATCTGCCTCCAGAGTCTCTGTACTGCTGTCATCGCTTTCATCAACTGCAGGTTGATAGGTAAAAGCAAAGTAAACCCCGCTTATTAATACCACTGTAATTAATAAAACAAGAGCAAAAACCCTACCTGACATAATATCAACCCCTCTATTACTAAAGAAATCCAAAACAAACATATTATTCTGTAACTTAGACAAATATATTTACTGGATGACTCTTGAAATTGTACGTAGGCAGGACGCCGAAGGACAATTTCACGACAGTAAGCGGAGGTAGGACACCGCAGCGCACGGCAAGGGAAGTAAATATATTTGTCGAAGATATATTCATAATTATCTTAAGACAAATTAGCTTTCTTCAATACCAGTTCAGCAACACGCCTGACAGCACCACTAGAGCCCAGTTTCTGTTTGACCCCTGCTAGTTGTTCTCTAGCTTCTCTGAGTGCAAAAGGACTCTCCAGCAGACACTTCAGCTCAAAGAGTATCCTGTCAGCTGTCAAATTCTGCTGAATTAATTCTGGTACTATCTCTTTACCAGCAATTATATTGGGCAGGCCAACATAGTCAGTCTTCATCAGCTTAGTAGCCAACCAATAGGTAGAGGCACTGGTCCGATAGACGATCAACATCGGTGTACCGATAATTGCTGCCTCCAGAGTAGCTGTCCCTGAAGCTGTAACCAGCACAGCAGCAATCTTCATTACCTCATGAGAAAAGCCCTCAACCAGTTTAACTACCAAGCTGTACCTGGCAGCTCTCCTGGCGACAAATGACCTGTCAATACCATCAGCCAGAGGTAGCACAAATTGATACCCTTTATTCTCTTTAGCAAGTTCTGCTGCTGCCTCCAACATATCAGGAAGGAGTTTTTCTACTTCCTGTCGGCGACTCCCCGGTAGAAGACCGATAACCGGTCTATCAGGGGATAATTCTAAATCATGACAGATCTCCTCTTTTTCCTTATTTACCCTGACCATATCCAGGAGCGGGTGACCTACAAACTCTACGTCAGCTCCTGCCCGACGGTATACTTCGGCTTCCATGGGAAAGACAGAGGCAATTGTTGCTCGATAGCGGGTCATCCATCCGGCCCGCCAGCTGCCCCACACCCAGGCAGAAGGACTAAAGTAATTAACAAGCGGGACACCGAGTCTACTAACCGCACGGGCCAGCAGCATATTAAACCCAGAGTTGTCTACCAGTAAGATAAGGTCTGGTCTCCTCTCCTTAACACTCTTTTTAAGGAGCCTGAGATTGGCTAAGTGCTGTCTGGTGTTCTTAAAAGCTTCAATAAAACCAATCGTACTCAGTTCCCCCGGGTCAATTAATATCTCGACACCCTCTTTTTTTAAAAATGTAGAACCCATCCCATAAAAAGTAATATCAGGTGCAATCTCCTTAATAGCCTTTACCACCTGTGCAGCATGCATATCACCGGAGACTTCACCTGTAACAACCATTATCTTACCCAAAAGGCCCACCTCACTAACCTGAAGCTTCCATAGCCATAATTATAATACCATGTCTCTCTGCTTCCTTAATTAAGCTCTCCTGTTCGATTATAAAAGTCTTACCGGCTTCTATGACCAGCCCTCTGGCATTAATCTCTATTAAATTTCTAATAGTTGTTTCACCAATTGTTGGTATATCAAACCGCCAGTCCTGCTGTGGTTTACTCACTTTAGCAACCACAGCCCCTGGACCACCGAGCTGACCAGCGCGTTTTATGGCCAGGTCAGTGCCCTCAATAGCTTCAACAGCCAGTACAGCCTTGTTTTTAACAACAACCGTCTGTCCAATATCCAGCCTGCCTATCTCACGGGCTATCTGAAAGCCGTACTTCATATCTGAAAGTAATTGCTCATCAGGTTTGCCTGAAGTTAATAATCCTGCTTCAGGAAACAATTCCCTTATATAAGTAGCCTGATCTATTACTTTAATACCCTCACTGGCCAGTTCTGCCACAAAAGCCAGCATAATATTATCATCCTGAAGGACATCAAGCCCTGCCAGGAGTCTCTCCATCCTCTGATCTAGTTGAACACCCTGAAAAAGCAGTGTTTTTTCGACCTTACCAATCATAACTAATTCTTTAATGCCGTCTGCTTTAATGGTATTGATAAGTTCATCCAGGGCAGCAACATTAATATCTCTTACCTGATCAGCAATTCCCTCCAGCTCTCTTTTCTCTTCTTTTATTAATCTATAAATATATACCTCATGTCCATTTTGCTGGGCTGCTTTCGCCCAGATAAATGGCAAGCGTCCTTTACCAGCAAGCAAACCTATCCTGGACATATCAAATCACACTACCTACAGATACCGCGCTGAGCATTCCGTAAAAACCGCAGAAAGTGTTCTATCTCTTCACTGGCATCCAGTTCTTGATCCATTTTTTCAATGGCCTGAGAGATATTAAGATTGGAACGATAAAGTAATTTATATGCCCGCTTTATCTCTGACCTTAATTCTGGCGAAACACCATTGCGCCGCAGGCCGACTACATTAATACCATTGACCCGGGCCGGGTGGCCGTCTACTAAAACATAAGGTGGTACATCCTTAACCACCTTGGAATGGGCACCAACCATAGCCATCTTACCTATTCTAACAAACTGATGGATACCAGTTAAACCGGTAAGTACAGCATAATCTTCAACAATAACATGTCCAGCTAAATTAGTAGCATTTGACATAATAATATGATTACCCAGTTGACAATCATGAGCCACATGACAATAAGCCATAATTAGGTTATCATTACCAATCCAGGTCTCCCCACCACCCTCTTCTGTTCCACGGTGTATGGTAGCATTTTCCCGGATAGTATTATTATCACCGATAAAGAGATAACTCTCTTCACCCTTGAATTTCATATCCTGTGGTTCCAGACCTATCGAGGCCCCGTGAAAAATTTGATTATTCTTACCTAGCTTGGTCCAGCCTTCTATGAGTACATGTGGACCAACTTTTGTACCCTCCCCTATCTCAACATTCTCTCCAATAATACTGTAAGGGCCTATCTCTACACCCTTACCAAGTTTTGCTCCAGGCTTAATAATGGCTGTTGAATGTATATCAGCCATATGGAGCAGTTTCCTTTCCGCTCTTTGACTCAAAACCCCTCTCTCCCTTCTATTTATCTTCAAAGGCAAACATCAATTCTGCCTCAGTCACTAGTTTATCTTCCACATAGGCATTGGCCAAAACTTTAGCAATTCGACCCCTGGCCCTGATAATTTCAGCCTCAATCTTTAAGGTGTCGCCAGGTATAACCGGCCGGCGGATCCTGACCTTATCAATACCTGCAAATAGTGGTATCTTATCTTCCAGATCACTATGACTGTGCATCAATAAAAAACCTGATACTTGGGCCATTGATTCTACAATTAAAACACCAGGCATAATAGGGTGTCCTGGATAATGCCCCTGAAAAAATTCTTCATTCATTGTTACATTCTTAAGACCAACAACCTTTTCCTCTTTCAATTCCACTATCCTGTCTACCAGTAAAAAAGGATATCGGTGTGGTAATATTTCCTGAATCTCATTAATATACATCATTACTTACTTCTACCTCCTCTTCAATAACAAACCTTTTCTTTATTTCTTTAGCCAGTTCTACATGTAGGTAATGTCCTGATTTAACAGAAATAATGTGCCCGCGAATATAACCGTTTAAGGCCATATCACCGACAACATCAAGCACCTTATGTCTGGCAAACTCATCAGAGAAACGCAGGGGATTTACAGTTCCCTCTTCGCCAATCAAAACAGCATTCTCCAGACTTCCCCCTAAGGCCAGTCCTCTTCTATGAAGGGTCTCAATCTCCCTCTCAAAACCAAAGGTCCTTGCCGGAGCAAAATCATCTATAAAGGAATCCCTACCCATGTCAAACTCCCTAAACTGTGAACCAATCACAGGGTGGTCATAATGAAGGGTATAACTTATTTTAAACCCATCATAGGGCAGGGCAACCATATACATATCCCCTTTTTTAACTGAAACTGGTTCTTCTATCTGCCAGCTCATACGTGGTACAGCTAATTCCCTGATAGTAGCCTGTTTAATCAAATCAATAAAGGGAAGGGCACTACCATCACCAACAGGGGTCTCAGCATTATCAATCTCTATAATAGCATTATCAACACCCATAGCCCATAAAGCTGACATAATATGTTCTATAGTGTGTACCCTGGCTTCTTCATTAGTACTCAAGCCAATACTGGTACATCTCCTGGTAGAAACTACATTTAACGGATCTGCCTTAATCTCCGGACTACCCGGCAGGTCTACCCGGCGAAATACAATACCCCGATCAGCTTTAGCAGGAAGGCATTTAATACTTACTTCTTTACCGCTGTGAAGCGCAGTACCTGAATAATTTATTGCTTTAGTGATTGTCTTTTGAAAACTACCTCCCTTAGTCATTTTCCCCCTCCTTCTAATATCTATCTTCTTTAATTCAATAAGCAATATAAAAACTCCTGCATATTTTTATTATTTTTAAGTATAATTGATAATTTTTTTATATTTTTTACCTATCCAGGAGCCTGGATTTTCAAAAACCGTTGTTGGTTTTCCTGATTCAACAAATTTTCCCTTATCCATAAAATAAACCTGATCAGCTACTCTACGGGCAAATGTCACTTCATGGGTAACTATTATCATCGAAGTGCGTTTCCGAACAACAATATCCTCCAGAACATCAAGAACCTCTCTAACCAGTATCGGGTCAAGTGAAGCTGTTGGTTCATCAAAGAGGATCAGCTCAGGTTCCAGCACAAGGGCCCGGGCAATACCAACTCGCTGTTTCTCACCACCACTCAGGTTTAATACACTGGCATCACCCATCTCTGCCAGGCCCACATCAGCCAGGGCAAGAACTGCCTTTTCACAGGCCTCAGCTACTGAATAACCCTTTTTAATAAGGCCCAGGGCAACGTTCTGTTTGACATCCAGGCGTTTAATTAGATTGAAATGCTGGAAGACAAAACCAATATTCTGCCTGACTCCTTCCAGTTTATCCTGGGTAAGCTGGTGAACCGGTATGTCCCTAAAAAATATCTCTCCATCATCAGGTTCAACAAGTCTGTTAATTGAACGGATAAAAGTTGATTTTCCACAACCACTCGGCCCCATAACAGCAGTAATCTCACCTGACCTGAGTTCAAAGTCTATTTCATCTAATACTATATCATTATTAAAGCTTTTTTTCAAACCTTTTATCCTCAGCATTATACTCCCTCCTGGGGATTTAATAATATCTTATTTAAAAATAATTCTGGGGTAATTCATTAGGTAGAGTAATCCAGGTTTACCAGCCGGTATAATAATCTCATGCATTATCTCTGCTGTGGAAAAACCCAGAGCCTTACCTGCCTCCCATTCTTCTCTATCTACTGGATTAAGCATCTTAGATAAAAATGCGATCAAAACACCTGACAAACCACCGACAATAAATTCTGTACTAAAATTAAGATAAGGAAAATCTATCCCACTCAGCAGGCAGATCAAACTAAAGATTAAACCCCCACTTACAAAACCATAAAAATATCCCCTGCTGCCATTAAGCCTCAGTGTACTTATAATCAATGATTGATCCATAATCATTACCAGTATAGTAAATACAAAAGCAACAATTGTTGAAATAACAGCCCTGACCTGGTTTAAGACATTAAAAATCTCCCCCCGTGTATTGGGCTGTAAAACCCCGGCATCCATCTCTATATAGGTAACAGTCGGGTTGTTTACAACCCCTTCTATCTTATTAACAAGCCCCTTGCTATTATATTTTCCTTTAATTAACAGTTGAATCTGATCACCTGGAATCACCTGACCAGCTATATAACTATCAATCAAATTAATCGTCTCAACAATCTCAGATTCTTCAAGATCAGGTAATGAATTCTGAATATAAGAGAGTTGATTCAAAACAACAGGTAAGCGGTTGGTATTTAAGTCCTGTAGTAATTCCTGAATAGATGTCAGCTTATCCTGTAATTGACTGGCATCTATAATCCTGGCAGTCTGATCAATGTCTGCAATAATCCCTTCGATCTCCTGCCAGTTCGCCCCACTATTTAAGGTCTCCTCAACCTTGAGTAGTGAAGCAATCTTTTCCTCCCAGCTCCCAATAGAACTTAGAACCGGATCCATATCTGCCAGTCTCATGGCCACCAGGTCATAATTATCATCTAAACCTTCAGAAAGCCGTAGAAAGATATCTTTCAGTTCATCTAACTGCTGATACATACCGTTACTACGCGGCACATAGGCTATCTTTTCTTCAATCAGTGCAGCACCTTCTTTTAGATTATTACTGGTCATAACCAGCTCCCGCTGAATATCTGTAATATCACCTGTATTTTTCTTAATATCATCAAGGATACCCAGTAACTCAGACAGAAAGTTTGACAGCCCCTCCTGCTGCCATTCTTCTAGAGAACTGCTCAGTTTCTGACTGGTATTTTCCAGTTGACCTAAACCATCATTTATCCCCGCTAAATCCTCACTGAGCATATTACTAAACTCAACAAGCTGTTCACTCTGTTCCAGGAAACCCTCCAGTTTAGGGGCTATTTCATTAAGTTGTTCCAGGGCATCAGCCAGCTCCTGGCGCGGGTTATCTACTATGCCTTTACCCAGGTATTTTACCTCATCCCCATAGTCCTGAAAATAAACCTCCAGAGAAATGGGTTTATTAATACTCCCCTCCTGAACCAGAGCAATGACCTGCTGATCAGTATTACTGATTACCTCCAGGACAAATTGCTCACCATCTTCATTACTGGCCAGCAGGGTACTCCCTTCCAGAACAGCCTCACTATTTTCAAGATCACTAATAAGCACTTTAGTAGCATAGGACATCAGAAAAGTCTTCATCTGTTTTAAACTGGTCAAAAGAGAAACCCGATCTGACTCATTACTGATCGTCACATCAATAACCTCATCAAGGTTACCCTCTACCAGTTCAACAACCTCTCCCCTCAACTGGCCGAGGTTAGACGGGTGCTGGTTGAGGGGATATCTGACCTCCAGGATATGATAATTACTCAGAATACTATTTATCTCTTTCTTAACTTCAGTAAGAAACTCCGGTTTTTTTACAATAATATCAAGGCCATCACTACTAGGATAGATAAAGTCTATTCCCTCTATCTCAGCTATAAGTGGTCTAATAACCGGCAGAGTATCCCCCCTGAAACCTCTGATAGACAGTTTCGGTTCTGTCATGATAGTCTTGCTCATTAACCCAGGGATATCAGAGAAATATTTGCCCAGATTAACATATACCTCTTCATTCTTATATTTATCAGGTATTTTCAATAAGTAATTACTACTCCCTGCCACCTTAGGTCCTGTCTTAAAAGAAGAACCCGGGAGAGTATCAGCAGCTATATTTTTAATCTGCTCTATAGCGATATCTTCCTTATCACTGGAGATAGTAAACAAAAGGTCATATTCTCCAGAATCACCAATAAGACCGCTGACCATATTAGCAAAATAATTATCAGCGAGATAACCCCCAGCCAGAGCCAGGATAACCCCCAGCAGAATAGCAGCAGCCATCAGTAAAAAGATATCTTTCCTGAAAGCAGTTTTCATCCAAAACATATATCTGTCACCCCTATCTAACAAATATTATACCATCAGCCACAAGCACCTGTAAACGCCCAGTGCTATGCAATATATGGTAAATGAATTGAGTTTTATCAAAATAAAAATTATTACTATTCTATCTTAACTCAGACAAATATATTTGCTGTACGACTCTAGAAATTATCCGTAGGCAGGACGCCGAAGGAGAATTTCTCGACAGTAAGTGGAGGTAGGACACCGCAGCGCACGACAAGGGAAGTAAATATATTTGTCGATCTTTATAATTATATTTTTACAAGAAAAAGTCCCCATTACTGAGGACTTTTCTTACCGTATATTTTAAAAACTATAATTCATCCCTAATTTTACCTTCTCAAAATCCATTAACCCGGCATCAACAGCTATCGCTTCACGGAAATAAACCCTGACACCAAGATTAACCTGTCGATTAGCATATTCCGCCATCAGATTAATGGGAAGGGGGACACCTGTTGAAGAAGAAGTCTGGACAGCCACCGGGTTGATCAGTTTATTAAAACCAAGAAACAAACCATCAAATTCCCCGTTGCCTATCCCCAGGTGTGCCCTAATATCATGACCAAGATTTTTGCTCATTACAAAATAAAAATCTTTCTCTCTAGCCCCTATACTAACTGAAGGAAAACCATCCTTCTCATCAAATAACAGAAGCTTTAGACTACCAGCAGTCTCCAGCTCATCATCCTTATCCAGATAATTACCAACAACACCCAACTGAACCCTGTCAGCCAGAGCAAAAACTCCCTCAATATTCCTGTGCGAACCCGGAATTATCTCTCCGCGAACTAATACATCACCATGAATCAACCCCGCTGTCGGCATCTCCAAAAGCCTGTCCACAGCCATAACACTCCCAGCTACATTCACTAATACTACTAAAAAAAGAAATCCTACTACATATCTTCTCACATCTATTTCCCCTTTATTGGTATATTTAAGTAATACTGGAATATTTATAATCGCTAAATTAAACAAAACATGCCTATTTTAGCATATATGAATGAACTTGAAAAAGCTCCATCCCCGCACTTAAGCCAATTAGCGATTAACAAAATCCTGTTTGAACGCAACGTAGTGAAGTGAGTTTATTTTGTTGCTAATTGGCTTAAGGAGGAGATGGCAACCTTACGGAGTACCTGTGGTGAAATTAGCTTTTTTAGTGAATGAATATATGACAAAATAGGCTGGGCATTTATAAATTTAACAAAAAGTTTATTAATTAAGTTTCTTTTCTAATTCTCCTATCCTCTTCTCCAACTTACTTATCCTCTTTAAAAGCTGAGGCATTTTTCGCCTGGCAGCCTGTTCACGTAATTCCTTTTTATGATCCTGGGCTGGGCTGCCCGAATAAAAAACACCTGATGGGGTGTCTTTAGTTATTACACTAGCAGAAGCAACAGTAGTATTATCCCCTATCTCCAGGTGACCTACAACACCGGTTTTGCCGCCAAGTGTAACCCTTCTTCCAGTCTTACTACTACCAGCGATACCCACCTGAGCCACCAGTAGGTTTTCTTCACCAATTTGAACATTATGAGCTAATTGGATAAGATTATCTGTCTTGGTCCCTCTGCCGATAACAGTAGGACCGCTTGTCCCCCGGTCAATAGTCACATTGGCCCCTATCTCTACATCATCTTCAATAATTACCTTCCCCAGCTGGGGTATTTTATGGTGGCCGTCCTGGTCAGTCACAAAACCATAGCCATCTGAACCAATCACTGTTCCACTATGGATCATAACCTTTTTGCCGATTACTGTGTCATATTCGACTACAACTCCAGGGTGAAGTATACTACTCTCTCCCACCTTTACCCCGGCACCAATATAAACACCAGGGGCCAGGATTACATGGTCAGCTATTTCAGCCCCCTCATCAATCACTACATAGGGATGGATAGAGACATTTTCTCCAATTACAACCGAATCAGCAATTGTCGATGTCGGGTCTATCCCCGGCCTATAAAAAACATTCGGGGCAAAAACAGCAGCTATTCTGGCAAAAGCCAGACGCGGTTTTTTAACTACAATCATATTCTTCCCTTTAGCTGTAAAACCATCAGGCACAATTACAGCCCCGGCTTTTGACTTTAAAGCCTCGGAGAGGTATTGCTCTGTTTCGGCAAAAGTAATAGTCTCAGCTGTACTCTCACTAACCCCGGAAACACCATATATAAGATAGGCCGGGTCACCCAGCACTTTACCATTAACCCGCCGGGCTAGTTCAGTAATACTAAGACCCTCATTCTCTGTCATTATCACTACCTTCTTCCTCATCATATTTGCTATCAAGCATTTCAACCAGCTTTTCAGTAATATCGAGACCACCATAATAAACACTGTCTTTATATAAAACTGTGTCTATATTTTTATCCTTTCTTATTTCCTCAATAACCACTTTTACTTCTTCATTAAAACTGTTCTCTAATCTCTGTTTATTACTAAGGTATTCCTGATAAACCCGTTCTAGATGGTTCTGGTCTTCTTCTTCATCCTCTTGCTGACTGTATTCTTCTTCCAGGGTATTACCTATATTAAGCAGTTCCTCCTGCAATTCCTGAGCTCTTCTACTTCTGGCCAGTACTTCTTCTATATCCAGTACCGCAATCTCAGGTGAGCGCGAGGTACAACCAGCCAGTAAGACAAACGATATACTGATACCTAACAAAATAATCTTTTTTAACATCTATTTAATCACTTCCTTCTCCAGTTTAGCAATTTGTGACTGGAGGGTAAGATAATCATTCCTTATCTCCCTGACTAAATTCTCCAGTAATACAATCTCTTCTTTGCTTCGTTCACTTAATTCCCTACGCCTTTGTACCATTTCCTCATTTAGCAGCACTTCCTGTTCAGCAATAAAACCCTCCAATGCCTGCTCATTAGAAAGCAGTTTACTGTTTATCTCACGCTTCATCTCCTGTTCCATTTTCTCCTGCAGCTCAAGGAAGTCCTCGTCAAATTCCTGTCTTAAGCGGCTGGTTTCTTCCTGAAGACTCTCATTCATTTGATCTTCTTTAGCCTTGACCGCTTCCTCCTGACTCTGCTCCAGGCCAGTTATTTTATCCTTATAAGCCCTCTCTTCTTCCTCACTAAGCTCCAGAGCCAGGAGTTTAAGACGGTAATTTAAAGTTTCCTTATGGTAATTATCAAGTAGCTGCTGCTGATAATCTGCTAGTTCCTGCCTTTTTTTATCCTTATATCCTTCGATTAATTCATCAAGTCTTTGCTCATAAGATTCCTTCTTAACCAGTATTTTTTCCTGATATTCCTGCCTTTTTTCTTCTCTAAAATTCTCAAAAGAAACTTCCAGTTCTTTTTTAAAATCAAGAATTTCTTCTTCATATTTTCCTCTGATTTCTGCCAGTTCTTCTTCAACAATTAGCTCCAGAGCAGCCTTTTTATTATTTAAGAGCTTTTCCTGATTTCTTAACCTTGCCAGCTGATTGCGGAGGTTTTCTCTCTTAAGGCTTATCTCCTCACTCAGTTGCCCAGCAGGATTATCTGTTAAATAATTATCCAGCACTGTCCTGATATTCACACTTTCAGGAGATGCCGTCCCTGATGAAACAAGATAAAACAGACCCAGTCCAGCAATTCCAAGTATAACTGCCACAACTGTCAAAATTCTGAATATTCCCTTCAACATCTCCTGCCTCCTTTTTTAATCCCCAGTTAATTCATCTGATAATTCTTCTTCTGTTGCATCAAGTGGTTCCTGTAATGACCCCTGCTGTTTATTAATATAATCTATGACATCCTGGGTCAAATCATAACCACCATAGAAAATACTCTGTTTATCAACCACTAACTTAACTTCTTTCTCCTCAGCTACATCTACTATAGCTGCTTTGATTTGATCAATAATACCCTCGATTAATTCCTGCTCCTGCTGACTCAATTTAGTCTGGTATTCCTGCAACATTTCCTGCTGCTGAGCCTCTGGCAGGTCACTGGCTTTCTCCTCTAATTCAGCCTGCATATCCTGGGCAAGCATATTGAGTTCCTCCTCGGCAGAAGCCTTACCTGGATGAACATTAAAAACAGTCCAGAGGTCAACATAGGCAATCCTGCCTTTAGCATCATCCCCTGCCGCTATATTAGTTTGTGGATAAACCAAAACCAGAAATCCAGTAATTATTAATATTAATCCAATTACTACTGCAAATTTAGGCCTGTAATTTTGCATCTTATTCCCCTTCCTCTTTTACTAAAATGTATTACCAATACTGAAATGAGGTTGTCCTTCACCATCTTCATTGAAACCATAGTCTAATCTAATCTGGCCTAAGAATGTATCCATTCTAATTCCCAAACCAGTCGAATAGTGTAGGTCATCAAGCTGTATATCCCGGTAAGAATCCCAGGTATTACCACCATCAGCAAAGAGCACACCAGTAAAATTCTCAGTAATTGGTATTCTATACTCCAGATTTACCAAAAGCATATCATCACCAGTAAAAGAACCTTTATCATAACCACGTATTGTCTCTGACCCACCTAATCTATATTTTTCAAGCTCTGGCAGATCCCCATCACTAAAACCTGTCTGTAAGCGGAGTGCCCAGGCCTGGTTACCTTTAAAACCATTGTAAAATCTCCTGAAATCAGTCCTGTATTTAACAAAATCGGCATCCCCACCAAGGAAGTGACCGGCATATTCTAATGATAGAACATCTATACCACCACCAGTAGGATTAAAGGGATGATTGGTGGTATCTCTACTGGTCTGTAGAGTAATACTACGCAGATCAATATCTTCAGGGTCATTTTCATAAGTCTTACCATCTTTTGTATATTCCTTATCTTCCCAATCAAGCTTTGATTTTTCAACCTTAAATTTAATTCTACCATTCCATTCCTCTGTCAGGGGATGTCCCAGGGAAATACTCCCCCCTGATTTATCAACATCATAATCCCCTTTAACAGAATCCTCAGAACTATATGATTTATCATAAACCCCTATTCCAAAAGAAGTCGGTGTTCCCAAAACCCATGGTTCGTAAAAGTTAATCTCATAATTTGTTGTGCTGCCAAATTCCCAGTCAAAACCAAGGGTCTGGCCGTTACCAAAAAGGTTTCTTTCCTGAACTGTAATAAAACCACCCCAGCCTTTTCCCTCTGCTGTACTATAAGAAACACCAAAATTAAAGCGGCCTGTTCGACCCTCAGTTACCTCCAGAATTACATTAGCAGTATTTTTCTCAAAATCTACCCTTTCTAGTTTAGGATTTATATCTTCAAAGTAATTTAATCTGACCAGTTGACGAAAGGACTCCTGGAGTTCTTTAATATTAATTACATCACCTTTTTTAAAATCAAATTCACGGCGGATAACAAAATCCTTTGTTTTTTCATTACCCTCTATGATTAGTTCATTTAAATAACCCTCATTAATTTCAAAGCTAACTACACCATTATCATCTATGTCAATATCTTTTAAAACCGCCAGGACATAACCAGCCTCCTGATATAATCGTTCAATAGCTTTTCTACTTTCAAGTATAGCATTATGGTTTAATATCTCACCTTTGACCAGTTTTATTTCCTTCATTAATTCCTGATCACTATATGATTCATTACCTTTAATAATAATATCTTCTACAAGCGGGTATTCAGACAGTTCAAAAATAGCCTTTAAGCCAGCATTATAGACTTCAAAAGATACCTTTACATCCTGAAAATATCCAGTATCATAGAGCTTCTGCATATCATTCTTTATTTTTTCTTCATCAAGCAATTCACCAGCTTCAGTACTGATTAAGGATCTAATCTCCTCATCGGAGACCCTTTCATTCCCTTCGAAGGCAATCGCTGTAATAAATTGAAGGTTCTGCTCTAATAGCTCATTCTCTGCCATAGTAACACCTGAAAATAATATAAGATTACATAATATAATAAGTACCAAGAAATGCTTCACATTACTTCCCCCTATTCAAATTATTATTAACAGATAGATCAACACTGATTAAACGTATATTACCCCTGTCTGTCAGTCGAACACTCTGTTGATACCCTTCGGTCAGCTTTAATTCTACCGGCTCCAGCTGGGGATCACCTCTAAAAAAGAAAACAAAAGCAATCGCAGCCATTAAGAACAGACTAAAAGTAAGAGCCAGTGGAAATTTTCTGGACGGCCACCTATTTCGAGAAGAATAACTCCTTTCCCAGGCCTTACGTGTCTCTGCTTCGGCAAGGGAAAGAAAAAACTCACCTTCTACCAGATCACCAGACTCAATCTTTTTTTCTGCACGGCACAGCCAATCACGGGCATAAGAAATATGTCTCATAATCCCAAGCACTCCTAAACCCACCCCTTTAATAATTACTCAATTTAGCTAATCTCCTATCTTCTACTATTAATATCCTTCTAAGCCTTATATTTTTGACTGCTCACATTTTTATAAAAACAGCCATTTAAGTTGTTTAGCTGTAATTATATGCAATACACACCAAGTTTGTACTGTTTTACTTCTGTTTGCTGTACAATGTTTACTTATTCCACTGATGAATAAAAGTAGCTAGTTTACCCCGAAGCCTTCTAACGGCTTTTTTCTGTAGGCGGTAAAGGTAAGACAGGCTTATTCCCATTTCTGCAGCAGCCAGTTCTGCCTTTTTACTATCCAGGAAACGCTTGTTAATAACCTGTCTTTCCTTAGAGGGTAAGCCTTTGACAAGCTCTTTAACCCTGTCAGCCAGTATTGACCTTTCTACAGTTTCCTCCAGTTTCTCAGGAAGGATATCTCCCATAACAGGGAATTTTCTGGCCCTACTACCTTTATTAAGGTAATCAATAATTCTACCCCTGATATGATAAACAGCAAAGGTAGAAAACCTGGTATTAAATCCTGGTCTATAGGAATCAACAGCATCTATCAACCCTAGATTGCCCTCCTGGATCAGGTCCATAAATACTCCCCGATCAGCCTTAAACTGCTGGACAAGTTTAAAGACCAGAGGCTGGTAATAGCTAATCAACTCCTGGCGGGCCTCCTGCTCATTCTCATTTTTATATCTAAACCATAAGGCTTGTTCTTCTTCAGATGTAGGTAATTTTAAATCCCTTATCTTTTTTAAATATTCCTTCATCTCTATCTCCTTTTAAAAGTTAAATCCGGTCTCAAAACCAATGGAATAAGCATTATCCTCAAATAGGTCTCCCTTAATAATAAAATTGTCATCTAGATAATACTTTAATGAAAACTGATTATCCCTCTTACCACCAGGTCCCAGGGTTGTTGAATACTGTAAATAAATATCATCCCCAAAATATTCTCCTAGATAAAGAGTCATCTCCTGAGCAAACCCCAGATTATAGGTGTCAATCTCAAATTCATCAAGACTAAAGGCCTCCTTAACCCCAAATTCTATCTCTTTTAAGATATCTAATTGAATATAGTCTCGTATATAGCGATAAATCTCCTGACTAAAAACCCCACTGAGATTACCTGCCACAAACTCCCCAATGCCTCCAGACCTGGTTAGTAAAGACATTATTTCCTCTTCACTCAGGGTAGGCTCTGATGTAAAGGTAGTTATCATCTGACCAGGCAGTCCTTTAAATTGTACCTCTATCCTGTTACCATCAATCCTGGTCCAGGCCTTGACATCTAAATTCGGGAGTAATTCTTCATACCTATTAAACTCTGCAGTAGCCTCTTCCAGAAAAAATTTATTGTTGTAATAGCTTAAGGTCCCCTGTTCACTACTAAGCTCCCCCTCAAACTGAAGGTTTCCATTAATATTTAGGAGGCGAAAACTACCACTCTGTATCAGTATATCAAAATACTTGTTTCTTAAATAAACATCTTCATCTGGATAAAGGGTGAGGTCTAGATAAATTTCCCCCTTAGCATCTCCTGACGGCCATTTGATTGGAATGCCTATCTCCAGATCATGTGTAATGATATCACCCTGAATAAATGGTCTGCTAAAAGAACCAATAATCTTAAGCCTGGGGTCAATCTCTCCATCAAATGAACCATAATCAAGGGGAATATCATCTCCATATATACTGAGGTGGTAATTGTCATCTCTGCTAAAGGGCCTGATCTTACCCTCTATGATAATGTCCCCCTTACCAGACTTACCTTTTAAACGAGGAATAGAAATAGTCTCTCCTGAGAATAACACTTCACCATGTAGCCCGGAAATCTTTAGATAGTCACTATTAAAACCAACACCCTCCAGGGCTAATCTACCGTTAAATTGCGGGTCATCAATTAGCCCACTGAGTGATATATTACCATTGACAAATCCCCTTATCCTGGGCAAGGAAGGAAAGTAATCCCCCACTACCCGGAGTGGAAAACCCTGAAAATCTGCCTTGAGGTCATATTCACCAGCAGTTTTTTTAACAGGTATGTACCCACTAAAGGTTAACGTCCTATCTGCTGAATCAGTCAGAACCTGCTCCAGATACAGAAGACCTGTCTGAGTAAAGCTTAAATTACCTTTAATACTCTCGATAGTACTATTACCTATACTAGCATCCAGGAGAAAGGTAGCCAGTTTCAATTGATAGGAATCAAAATTACCGGTGATTTCACCCTGGAAGTCCAGTTTGCCCTTAAGGTTAATATCCCTATCGATAATAGCTGGTATCTGCTCTATCTCAACCCCCTGCCCCTTTAATTTAAGATTAAAACCATCTTTAATATCTCCGATCATAGTAACAGTACCCTGGGATTCCTCTGCCCCAAAAAAGGAGAGGTCTACCTCTGCCTCAGGGGTAGTAATTGAACCACCTACTACCACACTACCACTGAAATAATAGTCTTCTGGAATAGGAAGTCCGGTATAATATCTGTTTAGCAGGTCCTTAATCTTCCCTCTTTCTGTCTCCAGTATAAGGTCTAGCTTTATATCCTTACTTAGATTAGTCAGCTTACCGTGTATATTATAATCATCAGAACCACAGCGCAGATAAGAGTTCGTTATTATTATTTTATCATCACTATAAGATAATTCACCAACCAGACCATCAATCATATAATTATTATATATAATACTATCAGCAACTATTAGTCCATTTAATTCCGGATTGCTTAGTTTTCCTGTCATAGTTCCTTTAATGCTGGCATCTCCCTTTAAAGCCATCTCAGGTAAATACTCTTCAAAGTCAAGTTCATTCAAAATAAAATCAAGGTTTATTTCCTCTTCTATAATCTCTCCTTCAGCTGTCAGATGGGTTCTGTCTCTGTGAAGGTCAAGATCTTCAAGCAGCAGAGTATTATCCCCCCAGCTAAACAAAGCACTTAGCCTATCAAGTGAATATGAGAAATTCTGGTATACTAAAGATGTCTCCTGTGAAAAAACCTCCCCTTTAATTTCGGGTGAAGTAAAACTGCCGCTGATACCCAATGATAAATCAAATAAGCCCTCCAGTGGTATTGACATACCACTTATTTTAGCTAAATCATGATAAGGTAAATCCTCAATCATAATACTGGCCTGTAGTGAAGGCATTAAGTTACCACTGGCCTCTACTGCCGCCCCCTGATATTCACAGCTTAAAGCAGGTACTGACAGCTTGTCTTCAATATATTCTGCCCTGAAATTTAGATTGCTGAATTGGTATTTATCCAGCATACCATTATCTATAGAAATTCGGGCTGTCATCTCAGGTTTATCTAGATAACCATCTACTCTACCCTTGATACTGGCCAGACCTTTTAGAGAGAGTTTGTCATCTAAAAGTGGGGTTAACAGAGATAAATCCAGTTGACTGTTCTCATAGGAAAAAGCCAGTTTCTTATTAAGTAAATTTAATTCCCCTGAGAAGTTCATATTACCATAAGGGGTCTTTACTAACCCCTGCTGGATAAGCAAAGCCTTCTGGGATAACCAGAACTGACCTTCAATCAGGTCAAGTCTATAGTCTTTCACAGCTGAATTATTAATCCTAAAATCCCCCAGAAGATTTAATCTATCAAGGTCTAATCCCTGACCACTTATACTGCTGTTAATATCTATTTTCCCTGTAGCAGTTGGCAGCTTATAGTCAGGCAGATATTCTTCCACTAAACCCAGGTCAATATTTTTACCCTGCAGGTCAATACTATACTCCAGTTTATCCTGTTTAATTAGACCAGAGGCAGAAAAATAGCTCTCCTGGTTTATATTAAGATTGAAATAGTCCAGATATAAGAAACCATCATGATAACGCATTACAGTATCTAAACCAGCAATCTCCTGTTTCCACGGCTGTTCTCTATTAAATAGCTCACCATCAGATAGGGAGTAATCCAGTTGTAGTTCAGGTGATGACAGATCACCAGCTATTAATAATTCGACCATCCCGGTACCACTGATAGGTAGATACTCCTTTAAGATATCTATTCTCTCAGGATTAAAATCACTTGAATATACCCTGGCAAATATCTCAGGGGTATCTCTGCTAAAATCTAGACTACCGCTAAGCTGTACTGCTGTTTTAAAAAAATTTAGATAGAGGCCGTTTAACTGCAGCTGCTGACTGGCTGAATCAAATAGAATCTCTCCACTTAAATCATTAAACACCTCATCATCCAGGTAATCAGTACAGGAGATAAGCCCTTCAACCCCATCAAGAAGCAGCCGGCCGGAATAATCCCGAACAGCAACCCCCTTACCCTGAAAAATCAGCTCAAGACTTCCCTGACCTGTTAAATTCTGTATAGACCCCTGTTGTTCACTAAAGATTTTCTCCAGAGGACTACTTAATTTCGCTAAATCAAGAAAACCTGTTTTAAGGTCACCCTGCCAGCCCTCTTCATCAATAAGCAGTGCCAGATCCAGTTTTTCCAGCCTTATTTCCTGTCCCTCACCTGAATACTGGACAGTACCATCCTGAACAATTAACTGTACTGGCTTTTTCCCTGAAGGAAGATAATCCTTAATTACCTGATCAACTGTACCAGCATCCCCTGTAGCTTGATTTTTGACATTAAGAACAGGATTGATAAATTTAATCTGTTTAATACCATCAATAATCTTTTTCTGGCTGAAAATTAATTCCAGGGGATTATAATATAGTTTTACCTCCGGGGAAGAAAAACTTATATTATCATGATCAAGCAAAACCTCTGTATCATATAAAGACAGAGCAGTAAATGACCAGAAATCAATACTACCTACTTCAATCTTAAGTTGGTAAACCTCATCTATATAATTAATGATTTCTTCTTTCAGATCTATTATCTCTGTTGAAACCTTCATAATAAAAACAGCAGTCAGGATAAAAAACATCAGTAAGGACAGATAGATTATTGATTTTGTTTTCATAAATTACTGTCCCCCCAATAGCTAACTTTCCATATTACATAATATTATACTTAGGCTATTAAATCAACTATTTAGACAGGTAGTTAATGGAAAACCCTGAGGATAATCCCCAGGGTTATTTTACACAAATTCCTAAGCCCTATTCTCCTTTTTCTACTCTTTCCTCTGTTATGTCAGGGGTGTTTTTACTATTTATATCCTTTATATTAATATCTAGAGATAGGTTTCCTTCCAATACATAATCTGTTTCAACTATTCCTTTATTTCTGTCTCTTCTATTTCCCTATTATCTATTCTTTCTTCCTCTTCTTTGGGTTCTTGATCAGGGGCAGCTGTATTCTCCGGTGACTCCTCTTTATTTTCTTTCCTTTCATCTTCTTGATCTCCAGCTTCATGACCCTGTTTATGCTCATCTTCAGCTTCAATATCATCAGGTGTATATCCTGGATAGACCTGTATGATTAAATCATTATTTTTTGGTTTTTCCAGATAATCCTCGATAATAGAAGGAAAATCCTTATATCCCTGTACAACTGCCTGATTAAGATCATCCTCCTGGGTAGAATCCTCTGGGAGATGCTGATATGACTGTCCGGTAAATCCGCCATCTATTACCATACTGGCCATACCGGGTTGGGTATCCTCAGGTATCTCAATCTTTACATTTTTAGTAAAAACCTCTCCCCGGTAGGGATGAAGAATAACCTCAACTTCTACCTGATCACCTGGCCTAATCTCCTGATTAATAACTCTAGCCTCCTGAACCAGGGCAACCTGGGCAGTATGGTCTACCTCTACATCATATTGTATATCTATCAAATTAACCTCCTGAAAGGGATTACCAGTTATTATATCCATTACCTGATAAAGATCTAGCAGGGCCAGAGAGGCAATATCACGCCTGCTGTAATACATATTCTCTCTTTCTATAGACAGGGCAGGCAGACCATTAGCTGTGATCTTAAACCTCGTCCTGGCTGTACCTTCACCAATCCTATCTAAAGTAGCATCAAGTGATTCCAGACCAATATTGGTAACTAGAGAGGTTATCAGGTCTTCATCACGTATTAGCTGGGCATTTACCTTGTTTTCAACTTCCCGTTCCTGATCAAAGACCCGTATTCTCAGGGGAATTACCCGGGAGTATTTCTTAAGCTTTCCAGCAATACCAGCGCCTCTATCAACTGTAATTGACCCCAAAAGTTCTTTATTCGGAGAGCCTAATTTAAAAGGCTGCTGCATACTGGGGATAACACCCCTAATAGTGGCACTACTTAACATATAATCTACCTCACCTTTATTGAAAAAAGGGTGACCAAAGGCAAGAATATTACCACTTTCATCAAGATAGCTTACTGTTCCAATAGAACCGATATTGATATCACCCCTGACCAGTTGTACAGCAACAGCACTACCTGGTTCAAGCTTAGTCTTAAACTCTGCCCGGCCTCCAGTAGAAACATTATAGGGAGTAAGCTCTAAACCAAGGCTCTCCAGGTCTTTTTTTAATCTATCAAAAGACCTACCTGTTAAACCACTTACTAATAATGGGGTTGATAACCCTCTTTCAGCTAAATTACTATTCTCTATACCTTCATTATCTTCACTATTTATTAAGGTCAGCATGTCTTCAATAGGTGTTACCAGGGCATAATTGCCCTCGCTAAAACTCCATCCATAACCAATAGCACCTATCAATTTGCCTTCAATATAGACAGGGCTACCGCTCATTCCAGCGGCTATCCCACCTATTTCATCTATCTTTTCACCACCTGCCCTGATCAATATCAAATCCCTGTTTAATCCCTGATCAGGCATAATATCTATTATTTCAACCGGAAATTCCTCTACCTTATCACCGTAAAAAACCGTCTTTGCTTTACCCTGCATACCTGCTTCTATCTCTGTAAGGGGCATAATCTCTTCAGCAACAGAAAAACCACTAATAAGTATCATAATCAATAATACAAACATAAAGTGTTTTATTTTAAAACGCAAAACATCAAATCCCTTCTAATTACTTTTGCTAATTTTTTACCGCCTATATCCAACTCCATCATTGGATGTCAGTGCATCTGCTAAATTATCTATTTCTTCCAGGGCATGTCCAGTACCCTCTGCAACACAAGTCAAAGGGTCATCAGCTAAAAATACAGGAATCTCAGTTTTCTGACTAATTAATTTGGTCAAATTATTCAATAAAGAGCCTCCACCTGTCATAATAATTCCCCTGTCCATAATATCTGATGATAATTCAGGTGGAGTCTGTTCCAGAACACGGGTTACAGCTGCTATAATAGCATTTATTGGCTCTTGAAAAGCCTCTACAGTCTCCTCTGACGTAATATTCAAATTTTTAGGAAGACCAGTAAGGACACTCCTGCCTCTTACTTCAAATTCCCTGCTTTCTTCTACAAAGGCTGACCCGATCGTTGTTTTAATCTCTTCAGCAGTCTTATCCCCAATAATAAGGTTATACTTATCCCTAATATAACGGATAACAGCCTCATCAAAGCGGTCACCGCCAATTCTCAGGGACTCACTGACAACTATTCCTCCCAGGGAAATAACTGCTATCTCTGATGTGCCACCACCAATATCTATGACCATACTACCCCGTGGTTCTTCAATCGGCAGGCCAGCACCAATGGCTGCTGCCAGCGGTTCTTCGATTAAAAAGGTCTTTCTGGCCCCTACCTGCATAGCTGATTCAATAACAGCCCTTTTTTCAACACCTGTAATACCAACTGGTATACAAACCATCACAATTGGTTTAAAGAGTCTGCGCCTCTTTACGGCAGCAGTAATGAAGTGTTTTAACATTAATTCTGTAACATCAAAATCAGCTATAACCCCATCCTTTAAAGGCCTTATAGCCACAATATTCCCTGGTGTCCTCCCGAGCATCCTCCTGGCTTCTGTCCCCACAGCAACGACTTTATTGGTTTCAGTATCCATCGCTACAACCGATGGTTCTTGTACGACAATACCCTTTCCTTTTTCATATACTAAAATATTCGCTGTACCTAGATCTATCCCTATTTTTTTGGAAAGCCCTAGCATCTTATCCAACTCCCCTCATTTGCATAACTCTAAGAGCCTGTTCGAAAAGTATCAGTATATACCGCCGGGGATTATATATCCCTTCACTCAACGGTAACACCTTAACTTCGTTCAGGGATATATAATCCCCTATTCATGCCTTTTCGAACACACACTCTAAATATTATATTCTAGGTTTATCATTTTTCTCCTGCATCATAATGATAAAGAATATGCGACATTTTACCTAATTATTCTTCAAATTCTTATATTTCCTTTTAGTTGCTTCACCACCCCTGATATGACGTTCTGCTTTATTAAACTCAAGAACTTTTTTCACCCGGGAAGCAAGCTCAGCATCAATACGTGTTAAGCGCTCGGTAACATCTTTATGAATTGTACTCTTGCTAACACCATAGATTTTTGCTGTCTGCCGGACAGTGGCCCGTGTTTCATAAATATAGTTTGCCACCTCTATTACCCTTTCTCTAATATAATCCTTCAATCTTAATTCCCCCCAGATCAAATACCCAATACTAATTAATTTATATGCAGGGGTTAAGGTGAAATATACCAAAGGCATCTTTAATCAGTAAATTTATATCTATTTTTTACAGTAATATCTATTTTTTAGCAGGAGTTTATTGTTTGATGCAGAACCTTATAATGGGGATTAAGTTATATTATGGTAGTTACTTAAGGTCTGAAAGGAGGATTGTTCAAAGAAGCTGGCTGCCATAAACAAAACAAATTAAGGAGGATTTAATTTTATGGGTTCGATTTTAATTGCTTTAGGTACCTTTGTTGGTTTTATTATTGCCTATAATTTCTATGGGAAGTATATCAGTACCAGGATATTTGAAGTGAATCCAGCTAATGAAACACCATCCCATCAATATAAAGATGGTGTTGATTATGTCCCAACAAGCAGCCCTATCCTATTTGGTCATCATTTCACATCTATTGCTGGCGCTGCTCCAATAGTCGGTCCTGCTATTGCCGTGATCTGGGGCTGGGTTCCAGCTATATTGTGGGTAATTTTCGGTTCAATCTTTCTGGGTGCTGTCCATGACTTTAGTTCCTTAATGATCTCTGCCCGAAATGAAGGTAAAAGCATCGGTGAAATCAGTGGTAATATTGTTAATAACAGGGTGCGTACTCTCTTCTTATTATTTATATTTTTTACACTACTAATCCTAATTGCCGTTTTTGCTTTAATTATTGCTATCTTGTTTGAAACATATCCACAGAGTGTTTTTCCGGTCTGGATGGAAATTCCAATAGCTATAACCCTGGGCTTTCTGGTTTATAAGAAAGGCAAAAATGTACTAATACCTTCACTAATTGCCCTGGCACTTATGTATGTAACTATCTGGATAGGTATTTATCTGCCTTTTAAAATGCCTGCCATACTAGGCCTATCACCCAGAATGGTCTGGGTTATTATCTTAATGATTTATGCCTATATTGCTTCTGTATTACCTGTCTGGACACTTTTACAAGCAAGAGATTTTATTAACTCCCATGAATTAATGGTCGGGCTTATTTTGATTATTGCTGGTTTATTTATTGCCAGACCAGAGATTGTAGCACCAGCCTTTAACCACAATGCGGCTGGAGCACCACCTATTATACCCTTCTTGTTTATTACTATTGCCTGTGGGGCTATCTCTGGTTTCCACTCCACTGTTTCCTCTGGTACAACAGTTAAACAATTGGAAAGTGAAAAAGATGCCCGCTTTATTGGTTATGGTGGTATGCTGGCTGAGGGAATTTTAGCTACTATAACTATCCTGGTTTGTATTGCCGGATTTGCCTCTTTAGAGGCCTGGACCTCTCACTATGCCAGCTGGAGTGCTGCTAATGGATTGGCTGCCAAGGTTAGTGCCTTTGTAGAAGGGGGTTCTTCCTTCCTGACAAGTCTTGGTCTTACCCATACCATAGGTACGGCTATTCTCTCTGTACTAGTAGTAAGTTTTGCTGCCACAACTCTTGATAGTGCCACACGTATCCAGCGTTATGTAATATCTGAACTGGCCAGCGATTTCAAAATTAAACCACTGGCTAGCAAACATGGCGCAACACTCGTCGCTGTAATAGCTGCTTTCCTATTGGCCAGTATTAATGGTGGTGCAGGGGGTATGATTCTTTGGCCACTATTTGGTGCTGCCAATCAAATGCTGGCTGCCCTGGCCTTGCTGGTTGTGACTGTTTATCTACTTAAAAAGCAGAAACCTATCTATGTTACCATGCTGCCCTTTATTTTTATGGTCATTATCGAAACCTGGGCCCTGCTCTATAATATAAATCAATTCTATGGACAGGGTAATACCTTACTAACAACTATCGGTGCCATCCTCTTTGTACTCGAAGTCTGGATGGTTGTCGAATCCTGTAATGTCTTTAATAAGACCAGAAAAGAAGAACTCAGTAGCAATATTAGTGCCTAATATGAAGGATGACAAAGGTAGGGTAATATTAACTATTTAAGCCAGCTATTTAAAAAAGTCCCACCTGTATATATGATATATACAGGTGGGACTTTTTTAAATAAGACTCTTTCATAATAGAACTTTTGCATAATTGAATTGTTGACCAGCCGATTAAAACAGAGCACCTAGGGCACTCCCTATTTAAACAGAGAAGTTTTTGGACGGCAACAATCAATTATGCAAGACGCTTAAATATAAACTAGGCCGACAGCTGATAATATTTTTTAAAAATTTCTTATTTTATGTATTCACGGGGGTCGATCGGCCCTTCAGCATTTATCAACTGAAAATAAAGTGAGGGTTCTTCACTTAAACCTGTTGCACCAAGTCTTCCTACCTCTTGACCCTTTACCACCCTTTCCCCAGGGGAGAGAGTGGTTTTCTGCAGGTGACCATATTCTGTTTCCCAACCATTATCGTGTTGGATGGTAACCATTATCCCCTTATATTCATCCTCACGCACAGAAATTACTCGTCCCTGCTCTGCTGCCATAACCACATCACCCTTACTGCCTTCAAGTACTATCCCATGCTGATAACGCCAATCATCAAAAACCGGGTGGTAATACCAGCCAGGCTCCTGTAAGACCTGTCCTGAGACTGGTGCAAGTAGTTCTAAAGTCTGAGCCCTTATCTCATTCATTGGTTTAAGGGATTCGGTAACTACACCAGTGACATTGTCTTCAAGACCCTGATCCTGTTTTTCACCAGGTTTTTTTCCCTTTGTATCTTCCTCTCTCTCAACTTTATTCTCTTCTAAAGAATTATAGTCTAAAGAAAATTCCTTATCCTGCTGATAGGGATTATTATTTATTACAGGACCAGGTCTCTCTACCTGAACAGAACTCAGTTCTTCAACAGTAATACCTGTCTGTTTTTTTGCTGTGTCATCAACCCCTACCTCATTGAAAACAGCATATCCTATGCCTAAAAGCATGAAAAAGAGAAAAACCAGTAATACCTTTTTATAGTTGTTTTTATTTGAGGATATTTTCCTCCCTAGATCCTTTAACTGCAGTTTGATTTTCCCTTTATCAAGTTTAAACCAGTATTTTTTATCCATAAATGCCCACCTCCGGTTTTTATTCTTACCAAAAGGTGGTTAAAATATACAAAATTTATTTTTTTAATCTGCCGATCTTTGTGCCGGGGTAATAGTGTTCCAAGATCTGACGGTAATTATAACCAGCCCTGGCATAGCCATCAGCTCCATCCTGACTCATTCCCACCCCATGACCCTTACCAAAAACTGTAATTGTAAAGATATCACCTGTTCTGCTTATTTCAAATTTGTTAGATGTTAACCCCAGTAAACTACGAAAATCATTTCCGGTAATTTTTTTATCCCCAGCTGTCAACTCTATCACCCGTCCACTACTACTTCTATGGGTAAGCTCTATAAACGGGGAACTATCTTCCCCGCTCAGGCCAAGTTTGGCTCTCAATTCATCAACCCCAAAATAAAAGGTATTTAAGTAATTTTCACTCCGTTCTTGATCATATGGACTGCTTACACTCTGAAGATAGGGATGCATCTCACCCCAGACAAAAGTAGAATCTTCTGTCTGACCACCACTATTGGCATGATAAACAGCATCAATTACTTTTTCATTATAGACCAGGACTTCTCCCTCAGTCTGTTCTACGGCCCTATTAATACGGGCCCAGTTATAGAAATAGGATATAAAACCCCACTTTTCTTTCATTTCATTCTCTGATAACCAGGCCTGGTTAGAGCGGTAATCAGTAGAAATATCGGCAGCTGGGTTTTCCCGGCAGCCGGGTCCACCATAAGCAGGGAGCTGCTTAACAGTATATGTTCGGGCGGCTACAGCCTGAGCTTTCAGGGCCTCCATATGATATAAGGCAGGCATTTCCGCTGCCAGTACCCCTCTTAAGTATTCATCCAGGAGCATCTTCTCAATCTGATCACTCTGATGTTTATAGACCTTCAGCAAAATACTACCATCTCCGTCCTGTCCCCGGAAAACACCGTGCAGTAGCAGCATTGGTAGGATAATCAGAATAATAAATATACATATTATCATATAATAAGCTGTCCTGATAGACAAAAAAAACACTCCCTTATTATGAAAGTCTTAGTAATATCTATGACTTTACCTAAAGGAGTAGAACCCGCTTTATTAGTTTATTTTACGAATGTTTCCACCCAGTTGTGCCAGTTTTTTCTCGATGTTTTCATAACCCCTTTCAATATGGTAGATATCCCTTATTTCAGTATCACCCTGGGCAACAAGTCCTGCAAGTATAAGTGCTGCACCAGCCCTAAGGTCAGTTGCTGTTACCTCAGCACCTGTTAGATTACTTGGTTTCAGCAGTGCACTATGACCGTCGATCTTTATATCTGCACCCATACGTTTTAACTCATCAACATGCATAAAACGGTTTTCCCAGACCGTTTCTATCACCAGACTGGTTCCATCTGCCTGGGTCAGCAAAACCATAATCTGGGACTGCAAATCTGTTGGGAATCCTGGATAGGGTAATGTCTTAATATCAACCGCCTTTATTCTACCATTGCCTTTTATATAAACCCCTGAGATATCCTCTTTTAACTCTACTCCCATCTCATGGAGTTTAGCAATTAAGGGTTTAACATGTTCAGCTAATACATTCCTGACAAAAACATCACCATTATTAAGAGCGGCAGCCATCATAAAGGTACCTGCTTCTATCCGGTCAGGTATAATCCTATGTTCCTCACCATGCAGTGATTTGACACCCTCTATTTTGATAATATCTGTTCCTACACCCTTTATTTTCGCCCCCATAACAGTAAGAAAATTTGCCAGATCAACTATTTCAGGTTCACGGGCAGCATTCTCAATAATTGTCTGTCCCTCAGCTTTACAGGCAGCCAGCATAATATTAATAGTAGCTCCCACACTCGGATAATCAAGGTATATCCGGTCACCGGTCAATTTACTCGTTTTAACTTCAACAATCCCATGATCCAGTTTTACTTCTGAACCCATCGCCTTAAAACCCTTAAGGTGTAAATCAATCGGACGGTTACCGATACTACATCCACCCGGCAGGCTTGTTCTGGCCCACCCGTTTTTAGCTAGCAGGACTCCTAAAATGTAATAAGAGGCCCTTAATTTCCTGGCGATTTCGTGGTCAGCCTCAAGACCGTTAAGCCCTCTGGGGTCTATTAATAGTTCATTACCATTTCGCTCTACATGTCCACCCATTTTTTTTATAATATAACATAGATTTTTTACATCAAGTAGGTCAGGAATATCAAGTAACCTACTGGGTTCATCTGCCAGAAGAGCTGCGGCAATAATTGGCAAGGCTGCATTTTTAGCCCCACTAACTTTTATCTCGCCTTTTAGTGGCGTTCCACCAGTTATTAAAAATTTACCCACTTTTAAAGCCCCTTCCTTCTATCCTATAAAGAAGACACACCAATATTGTATGCACTTTATAATAATTCGTGATAAAGAGTAAAAATCCTTTAGTAAATTAATTAAAAAATATGCTTTTTAATTATTTTGACCTAAAATTCAGTATATCAATGATCTTTACAGATACATTCTGTTCCTAATAAACGGTCTACTAGACTTAATTTGCTGTAATTAATCAATTCGGCAGGCGCCTTTTCTTCTAATTGACGGTAGCAATCATGACATAATTTAGCGCCAACATTCTCAATAATTTTATCAGATATACCTCTAGCTTGCAAGCTCTCTGCCCTTGTTAAAACTTCCCGTTTTTTTATATCTACAGCATGGTCACTAACCACTACCAGGGCTACATCACCTTTGAAATCCGGTGAGTCTATCCGTTTAAAAAGCAGTCCATTTTTAGAGGCTAATTTAATATAGTCATTAGCTGCTGACAGCTTAACATCTCGATCAATAATTAGCTTTTTAGCCTCAGGGTGTCTAAGGGCCTCAAGTATTTCTGGGTATGTCCCTTTTTCTATAACCTGTTCATAGGTCAAATAACGAATCACACGTTCAAGATACTCCCCTAAAAAAAGATTGCGTTCTTCCTTTTTTATCTCCTTTTTACCATAAATACCTTCCATAACCTTTTCTTCTAAGCTACTTTTTTCTCTCTGCATTTTTATCACCTTTATGTATATTATTACCAGATATATTGCTTTGATACTATCAAAAAAAATAACCCCAGTTTCCTGGGGCATCCTTGTTTAGGTAATTATTTAATTATAAATCATGATGATCGACCGCTTTGATCCGTGCTAAGGCCCTCTCTAAAGCTGACTGGGCTCTGGCAAAATCTATCTGTTTACTATTATCACTCTCCAGGCGCTTTTCAGCCCGTTCCTTAGCACGTCTGGCCCGCTCAAGATCTATCTCATGGGGCAGTTCTGCAGTCCTGACTACCACATTGATCTGCTCTGGTTTTACTTCCATAAACCCATCACTAATCGGTATCCTGACATTCTCTTCTGCCTGCTTTATCTGCAGAACCCCTGTTTTTAAACCTGTTACCAGTGGGGCATGCCGGGGTAAGATACCAATTAATCCATCCATAGCTGGAGCCTCCAGCACATTAATGTCTTCACTATAGACTACATTTTCCGGGGTTACTATCTCAAGTTTTATAGTCGAAGGCATCTTCTATTCACCTTCCTTGATTCTCTCAGCTTTCTCAACTGCTTCGTCTATTGTACCAACCATGTAGAAAGCCTCTTCAGGTAAACTATCATGTTTACCATTAAGGATTTCTTTAAAACCCTGGATAGTCTCTTCAATAGATACATATACCCCGGGTTTACCGGTAAACTGTTCAGCTACATTAAAGGGCTGTGACAGGAACCTCTCTATCCGGCGGGCCCTGTTTACAACCAGTTTATCTTCATCTGAAAGTTCATCCATACCCAGTATAGCTATAATATCCTGTAGGTCCTTATACTGCTGCAATATTTCCTGTACCCGGCGGGCCACATTATAGTGTTCCTCTCCAATAATCCTGGGGTCAAGGATCCTAGAAGTAGAATCCAGTGGATCTACAGCAGGGTAAATACCTTTTTCAACTTGCGACCTGGAGAGTACTGTGGTAGCATCCAGGTGGGCAAAGGTTGTTGCCGGTGCCGGGTCTGTCAGGTCATCAGCAGGTACATAAACAGCCTGAACTGAGGTGATAGAACCCTTTTTGGTAGAGGTGATTCTTTCCTGCAAAGCCCCTACATCTGTTGCCAGGGTTGGTTGGTAACCAACAGCAGACGGCATCCTTCCTAATAAAGCTGAAACCTCTGAACCAGCCTGAATAAAGCGGAAGATGTTATCAATAAACAAGAGTACATCCTGTCCCAGTTCATCCCTGAAATATTCAGCCATAGTCAGACCGCTTAAGCCAACCCTCATTCTGGCTCCTGGGGGTTCATTCATCTGTCCAAAGACCATAGCTACTTTATCCATAACACCAGATTCCTGCATCTCCAACCAGAGGTCATTCCCTTCCCTAGTTCTCTCCCCTACACCTGAAAAGACAGAATAACCCCCATGTTCAGTAGCAATATTATTAATTAATTCCTGTATTAAGACAGTCTTACCAACTCCAGCACCACCGAAAAGCCCAACCTTACCACCACGGGCATAAGGTGCCAGTAGATCAATAACCTTGATTCCGGTTTCAAATATCTCACTAGCTGTTTCCAATTCTTCATAAGCCGGGGCCTGGCGGTGAATAGAGAGTCTTTCCTTAGTTTTAAGCTCTCCCTCTTGATCAATTGTTTCACCTAAGACATTAAAAATCCTACCTAATACCTCTTCCCCTACTGGAACAGAGATAGATTCACCTGTATCTACAGCCTGCATCCCCCGTACAAGACCATCGGTAGAAGACATAGCTACACAGCGCACCCTGTTATCACCTAATTGATGCATAACCTCAACAACCAGGTCTATTTTATTATCTGTGTCTTTATTAGGTCCACCCTGCCCCCGTTCTTTTTCACCTATAACCCTAACGGCATTATATATCTTGGGAAGATCTCCTGAAGCAAACTCAATATCAACTACAGGACCGATTACCTGTATGACCTTACCTGTATTTTGTTCTTCACTCACTGTCCTTCCTCCTTTATCGATTCTACTTAAGAGCTTCAGCTCCACTTACAATTTCAGTAAGTTCTGTGGTTATTGCTGCCTGACGGGCCCTGTTATATAGTAGAGTCAAATTATCAATTAACTCTCCAGCATTATCTGTGGCTGAATCCATGGCCGTCATTCTGGCGCCAAATTCACTGGCTTTGGCCTCCAGCAGAGCTGAATAGAGAATATTATTTATATATTTTGGTAATAAAACATCAAATACTTCATCAGGTGATGGTTCATAAATATAATCTGGTTGCTGACCAGCATGATCAGCTTCATCCAGTTCCATTAATCCTGTTAAAGGTAATAAGGGAATAACCTTAACTAGCTGGCTGATAGCTGAATTGAAGTGTGTATATACCAGGGAAATCCTATCTACTATATCCTCTTTAAATAAGGATATGATTTCATCTGAAATTTTTTTAGAAAACCAGTAATCAGGGTAATCATCAATATTGATATACTCAGAAAGAATATTATAATCCCTTTTCCGAAAGAAGTCCCGGGCATTACGCCCAATAACAATTAAAGAAACCTCTTCTTCACCCTCGAAAGACTCCCGGGCCTTGTCAACTACCCTGGCATTATAGGAACCACACAAACCCCTATCTGAATTAATAACTATATAGAGATGCCTATTTCCATTCCGTTTAGCTATTAAAGGGTGTTCTGTCGCATCACTGGTATAAAGGACAAGGTCAGTAATAATCTCCCTGGTTTTACCGAAAAAGGGCCGAGCCTTTTCCGCTTTCTCCTGGGCCCTTCTTAGCTTGGCAGCAGCTACCATTTTCATTGCCTTGGTTATTTTCTGGGTGTTCTTTACACTATTAATACGTCGCTTAATGTCACGCATCGACTGCATTATTCTTCACCCTCTTCTGCTTCTCCTAACTCCTTTGTATTCGCTTCCTCATTACTATCAACAATAATACTTTCTTCCCTGATATTAAAACTTTCTTTAAACTCGTTAATTACTTCAACTAGTTTTTTCTGATTCTCTTCTAACAGCTGACCCTCTTTTTTGATAGCCTCAGGTAATTCATCATAATTAGCCTGAACATAGTTTATAAACTCTTTCTCAAAACGTTCAATATTATCAACTGGGATATCATCCAGGTGACCATTAATAACCGTATAGATTATTAAGACCTGATCTACTACTTCCATCGGGGAGTACTGAGGCTGTTTTAAGACCTCAACAATCCTTTCCCCACGATTTAAACGGTGTTGTGTTGCCTGGTCAAGATCAGAACCAAACTGGGCAAAGGCCTCCAGTTCCCTGTATTGTGAAAGATCGAGCCTGAGTGTACCAGCAACATCATTCATCGCCTTTATCTGGGCAGCACCACCAACCCTGGAGACAGATATTCCCACATTAATAGCTGGCCTTACTCCGGCAAAAAATAACTCACTTTCCAGATAGATCTGTCCATCTGTAATAGAAATTACATTGGTAGGAATGTATGCTGAAACATCACCTGCCTGGGTCTCAATAATAGGCAGGGCTGTCAGTGAACCTCCTCCAATATCATCATTTAACCTGGCTGCCCTTTCCAGTAACCTGGAATGCAGGTAGAAAACATCACCTGGGTAAGCTTCACGTCCTGGCGGCCTCCTTAATAATAAGGAGAGTGTACGATAAGCCACCGCGTGTTTTGATAGGTCATCATAAACAACCAGGACATCTCTATTTTCTTCATACATAAAATATTCACCTATAGCACAACCAGCATATGGAGCTATGTATTGTAATGGCGCAGGCTGGCTGGCCGTAGCTGAGACAATAATGGTATAATCCATAGCCCCAAATTCAGTTAACTGTCTGGTAATTTCAGCAACTGTTGAGGCCTTTTGACCAATCGCAACATAGATACAGATTACATCTTCATCTTTTTGATTTAAGATAGTATCAATAGCTATAGCTGTTTTACCTGTCTGCCTATCACCAATAATTAATTCCCTCTGCCCTCTGCCAATTGGAACCAGAGTATCGACTGCCTTTAACCCTGTCTGTAATGGGGTATCAACAGGTTGGCGCTCAACAATACCTGGTGCCGAGGATTCTATAGCCCTGGCTCTACCAGTATTTATTGGCCCTTGACCGTCAAGGGGCTGTCCAAGTGAATTAACGACCCTACCTAATAATTCTTCACCAACAGGCACCTCTACAACCCGACCAGTCCTTTTAACTGTATTACCCTCTTCAACTAATTTTTCATCACCCAGCAGAACACAGCCAACATTATCTTCCTCCAGGTTTAAGACCATACCATATACTTCATTGGGAAACTCCAACAATTCACCAGCCATAGCATCTTCCAAACCATGCACATGGGCAATACCATCACCAACATCTAACACTGTACCGACCTCAATGGTTTCCAGGTCTTCTTCATATTTCTCTATCTGTTTTTTGATTATCGAACTGATTTCTTCTGGCCTAAGATTCATCTTAATCACACCCCCAACATACTTGACGGAACACTTTTTATATCTTCTTCTAATTTAGTCAGACCCCTTTTAATGCTGCCGTCAACTATAAAGTCATTAAATTTTAAAACCATTCCACCAATAATTTTGGGATCTGTTTTAGGATAAACAACAACCTCATAATCCAAGAGTTGATTTAGCTTATCTTTTAACTGAGCCTCTAAATCATCACCTAATTCAACAGCAGTTATAACCTCTACTTCAACAATTGCTTCCTCTCTATTAACCAGGGTTTTAAAATTATCAATTATTGATTCAATATTTTCTTCTCTCCTATTATCTATCAATAAATTAATAAAATTCAGGGTATATTCTGATGTTTCCCCTGTAAATAACTCTTTGATAATGGCTTTTTTATCTGTAGGAAGAATTCGTTTGTGAAAAAAAGCCTGTCTGAATTCACCGTTGTTTTCAATTAAATCCCATACCTGGTTTAACTCCTTCTGGAATAAGAGCAGTGAATCCTTTTCCTTACCCAATTCAAATAGGGCCTTACTATATTTTAAGGCCACTTCATTGTTTATCATTGTAGTTCACCCAACTTGTTTTTATCGAGTTTGGCAATATAGCTTTTTATCAACTGTTTATGTTTTTCCTGATCCATCTTTTCCTGTATTAATTTACTGGCTGCCAAAAGTGAAATTGAGGCAACCTCATTACGCAGCTGAGCCAAAGCTTCTTTTTTAGCCTGCTCTATCTCTGCCATTTTATTTTTCTTAATATTTTCAGCCTTTTTCTCAGCCTCTTTAATTATCTCCCTGGCCTTCTTCTTAGCCCTTGTTTCAGCATCTTCAACTATATCCTGGGATTTACTCCTGGCTGTTTTTAACTGTGCCTCATATTCTTCTTTTAATTTCTCAGCCTCTTTTCTTTCCTCCGCTGCAGCATTTAAATCCCCTTCAATCCTTGCAGCCCTCTTTTTTAACATCTCTGTAATAGGCCCATAGAGATAACGCTTTAAAAGCCACAACAGCACCAGGAAATTTATAACCTGCCACAACATAGTAGTGTTGACATTTACCAAAATCATTCACCCCCTGCAATGTTATTCAAGTTTTCCTTTTGTATTCTACATCAACAAGAACAGTAATAATCTTTTACTCAAAAACACTTTTTGTACGAAGTTAACTAGTTATCATTAACCAGACAAATATATTTACTGGACGACTCTAGAAATTATCCGTAGGCAGGACGCCGAAGGAAAATTTCTTGACAGCAAGCGAAGCAGGACGCTGTAGCATGCGACAAGGGAAGTAAATATATTTGTCGGTCTTAAAAGTTATCCACCAATCTAAAAAAAAATATTTCTAAAATAATTGCGTAAAGAGAGGGAAGGATTTCCCTCTCCAGATTAAACTTATTATATAGTAAAAATCAAAACAATAGCTATAACCAGAGAATAAATACCAGTAGACTCAGCAACAGCCTGCCCCAGTAACATAGTTGTAATAATATTACCCCTTGCTTCCGGGTCTCTGGCTACAGATTCTACCGCCTTACCAGCTGCATAACCCTGACCAACTCCAGGACCAATACCTGCAATCATGGCAAATCCTGCACCAAGCAAAGCAGCAGCCTTAATAATAGTGTCTATTACCTCAGGTGAAAACTGTACCATTATTAAACCCTCCCTTCTAATGTGTTATAAAATAACTACTATACTAATCCTCATAAGACTCTATCTTTTTCTTCAGTTTATCTCTAAATAAATCCAGTACAACCCAGGCTATGACAGTAAATTTTATCATAAAAAGACCAATAGCTGCTGCTAAAAAGTCCAGTGTCGGGTTGCGGGCTGAAACAAATAGAACAAGAAAATAGATAAGATATTCTATAAAATAACGATTCCTGATAAAGGTATTTGCCTTTGCTTCTGACATATCTAAAGAACGGTTAATAAGTACAAATTTTAATCTAAGTAATAAGGTGCTAATTAGTAAACCAAAAACAAATCCCAGCAGAGAGGAAAACTCACCCATTACCAGGGTTGATATTATCGGAACAAGTGAGATTAAATATGTTTTTTTTAATATTTCCTTCTGGACTTTTACTGGATCATTGTAATTTTTCACCATATCACCTATTATCTTTGATTTAATTAATCTTATCAACCACCACCAAATATTAAATAAATGGCTATAACCAGGGAATAGATCCCTGTGGAACCGGAAATTATCTGACCCAGTAACATAGTAGTTACTATCGCCCCCCTGGCTTCAGGCTGACGTCTTACTCCTTCAGTGGCTTTGCCAGCAGCATATCCCATTCCTATACCCGGCCCCAGGCCTCCAATTACAGCAACACCAGCACCAATATAAGAAGCCATCTTGACAATTGATTCTACTACTTCTGGTGTAAATTGAATCATTTTTAAACACCTCGTTTTAAATAAAATTAGAAAAAAGCAATTAATTATTAACTTTCATCAATGCATTAGCATTATTTATTAAGACTTAGCTACAGAAATATAGGCTATTGCTACCATACCAAAAATTAAGGTCTGGATTAGCCCTACAAAGAGGTCAAACCAGGCATGAAGTGGAACAGGTATCAGCCAGGGTACAGCCTGATAAATCAAGGTTATAATTATTCCACCACCAACAACATTCCCAAAGAGCCTGAAAGAATGTGAGATTGGTTTAGCCAGCTCCCCTATAACATTAATAGGCAGCAGAAATATCACCGGCTCAGCAAAGCCTTTTAAATAACCCCATAGACCCACTTCCTTCATTCCATGATAATTACTAAGCAAAAAAACCATTAGTGCTAAACCAAGAGTAGTATTCAAATCACCGGTTGGACTGACATTACCAGGGATAGGGATAAGACCTATTAAATTGCTGACACCTACATAGATAAAAATAGTGGCAATAAACGGAAGAAATTTCCAGCCTTCTCCTGGCAGCATTGGTTCTATTTGTTCATGAATTGTTTCAATTAAAAGTTCAACAGCATTCTGAGCCGAATCAGGCTTCATACTCAATTTCCTGGTAGCATACCTGGCAAAAATAATAACCAGCAAGACAACAACCCAGCCGACAATTAATGTATCTGTAATCGGTAAATTCTCATTCCCAAACATATATGTAACAACCTTTGGACCTGGATTCATTGTTTTCCCTCCTTTTACATGTAATTTGATTTTCGAACTAGCTATCTTTATATTATCTCAACAAGCAATTTTTCTATTAAAATAAAATTGTCAATGCTGTTAACAAAATCACAAAATCAAATTACCAATTTTAAATTAAAATATATAAAAACATATTTTTATGAAATATCATCATTTTCATCACCTGAAATCTTAATCACCAGACGGTATACAGAATAAAAACCAGACAAGACTCCAAGGATAATACCTATAATACTAAAAAAAGAATCCATATGTAATACATTATCAAGTAAACGTCCCAGAAAAAAACCCACTGCAATATTGGCCAGCACAACCAGTCCTAACTGAGTAAGCAGTGCCAGGGCCTGAATAACCATCCTATAATTATTATCCTTCTTCATCTTCGCTTCTTTCTCTCCATAACCTTTAGTTTATATTAATTCTATATGTAAATTAAAAATCCTCTAATTTTATCAAAAATTTATCAGTCTTTAAAATTATCTAAAATTACATAATTTCCCTGAACAAAATTGGTCAACAGTCATCAATACTTAAAAAAGGAAGACTCATTTATCATAAATAATATCATTAGTATAAAAACATGTCAAATATTAATGCCTATACCTGATACAAGTAAGCACTTATATAATCATTACTTATACAATACATACGAAATAGGGATAATTCAATTTTCGCAATAATACTTTAACACAATTTTCCCTTCCTGTCAAGGATTTAATAATGATGACAATGCCCCAAAAAAGAAAACCCGGTATGATTACCGGAGTTTATAATTTGCAGTCATATTAAATAAAAGAATTATATATCCTGAAAATTACTTTTCTCCAGGCCGTTTCCTTTAGCGGGTACCTCAACCGAGAAAATACCCAGTTTCCAGGCACCATAAATGAGAACCACTATTACAATCCCGAGAATTACAAAGGCATCATGCAGATTAGCCCCATTGATAATCAAAGCCATCAAACCCAGACATACACTAATCCCATAGACACTTAATACCGCCTGGCGTTGATTCATCCCCAAGGCCAGTAATCTGTGGTGTATATGACCATTATCTGCCTCTCCAATTGGTTTACCATTATGAAGACGCCTAATTATAGCAAAGATTGTATCAAAAATAGGCACACCAAGAGCCAGAACTGGAACCACCAGTGTTACAGTAGCAGCACTCTTTAAGGCACCACTTACTGATATAGCGGCCAGCATATAACCTAAAAACATAGCACCAGTATCCCCCATAAAGATATCAGCAGGATTAAAATTAAAACGCAAAAAGCCCAGTGAACTACTGGCTAAGGTCAGTGCCAGTACAGCAGCAAAAGTCTGGCCCTCCTGCAGGGCTACCAGAAACAATATAAAGGCCGCAATAGCCGAAATACCTGCTGCCAGGCCATCTAAACCATCAACAAGATTAACAGTATTTGTTATCCCGACAACCCAGAAAAGGGTCAGCGGAACACCCCAGTAACCAAGATATAGCATGCCTCCAAAGGGATTAGTAATAAACTCAACCTTGATCCCAAAGAATAGGAGTATACAGGCAGCCAGAATCTGTCCTATTAATTTCCATGCTGGTGATAGTTCATACAGATCATCTATAATACCAACCAGCAAAATAAATGTCCCGCCAAGCAGAATTCCTATCAGAGTTTTATTCAAAGACATATTTAATATAATTGGAATTAAAAACCCAAGATAGATAGCAATCCCACCCAGGGTTGGTACTGCCTTTTTATTTATCCTCCTGTTATTGGGGATATCTACTGCACCAATAGATAGGGCTATCTGTTTAGTAAGTGGTGTTAGAATATAAGTTGCCATTAAGGCCAATAAAAATACACTTATATAAGTCTGCATGAGAACATCCCTCTTTCTTCATTCATATTACCAGACTATGTATAGTGATTCAAAGGAAATTTCTGGATTACCTGGTGCCATATAATCTGTCACCAGCATCTCCTAGACCTGGAACAATATAGGCATGATCATTTAGTTTTTCATCAATGGCTGCTGTATAAATTTCTACATCAGGGTGGTCTTTCTTCACCCTATCTATCCCTACCTGAGCAGAGACCAGACACATTAACTTAATACTCCTGGGATCCTTTTCTTTCACAAAGCTAATTGCCGCTGAAGCAGAACCACCTGTTGCCAGCATAGGGTCTACCACAATCAAATCCCTTTCACTCACATCTGTAGGCATCTTACAATAATATTCTACTGCCTCCAGTGTCTCCGGGTCACGATAGAGGCCAACATGGCCAACCCTGGCCGTAGGAATAAGTTTTAAAACACCATCAAGCATACCCAGGCCTGCCCGCAAAATAGGAACAATGCCCAATTTTTTTCCCTCAATCATCTTGAATTTAGCCTTTTTAATCGGGGTTTCAATCTCAACCTCCTTTAATGGGAGGTCACGAGTTACTTCATATGCCATCAGTGTTGCTATTTCATTAGCCAGTTCTCTGAATTCCTTGGGGCCTGTATCCTTATCTCTCAATAAAGCCAATTTATGTTGAATTAATGGATGGTCAATTACTACAGCATTACTCATCTCCTTTATATTCTCCCCTTTCTATGGAATGCATCTTATCTACTCTCCTCTGATGTCTTCCACCATCAAAATCCTCACCTAACCATGTCTTAACAATTTCGAGAGCCAGACCAATTCCAATTACACGGGCCCCCATTGCTAAAACATTGGAATTATTATGGTTGCGGGTTGCCCTGGCGGAGAAAACATCATGACAGAGGGCAGCCCTGATTCCTTTTACCTTATTGGCCGTAATGGACATCCCGATACCTGTCCCACATATTAAAATACCCTTATCATATTCACCTTCAGCAACTGCAGAGGCAACTTTATATCCATAATCAGGGTAATCAATAGACACTGTAGAATCAGTACCCATATCTTTATACTGATAACCTTCATCCTCCAAATACTTGATAATCTCCTGTTTGAATTCATATCCAGCATGATCTGAACCTATTGCAATATTCACTTTATCACCTCTATGCTTATTATTCTCCAGATTTCTTAAATTACCTTCTTCTTTTAAAGAAAAATAATTCAATTTACCCAGTAACATTTTTGAAATTTTTTTTATTTCATCCCTGATTTCTCTATACCTTTCCTCAGGCTGTCCATATGGATCACTTATATCTATCTTACCTTTCTCTCCAAGAAAACCCCTGATAGTAAATACTTTATTACTGAACTCAGGGTAGCTGTCCAAGATCATCTTACGATGATGATCTGTCATAGTCAGTACCACGTCAGCCCGTTCCAGGATCTTTCTGCTGAGCAAACGACTTAAGTGTCCATCAACCTTTGTCCCATCTTCTTCCATCACCTTACGAGCCATCGCACTAATAGACTGACCTGGGAGGGCCATTAAACCTGCTGAACTTACCTGCCAATTCTTCAAACCCTCCTCAGCCAGTAATTTGCGAAAGATATATTCTGCCATCGGACTACGGCAGGTATTACCTGTACAAACAAATACTAACTCTGGCAAGCATTACCACTCCTTCTGTTTTAATTTCAAATAAATCCAGCAAAGTGCAGTCCCAAAAAGATAAGGACTATCCCGCCTAAAAACTGAGCCTCTTCACCTAGAAAATGGCCTAACTTTGAACCAAAATAAAGCCCTGTTCCCATCATTAGACCTGCTGTACTCCCAATTACCAATACCACTAAAAGAGTAATATCACCCAGCATGCCGAGACTAATACCAATAGATAATGAATCAATACTGACACTGAAAGCCAGTACTATCATTCCCCAGCCGCTCAGCTTAAAATTGCAGATATCATCTCTGGTATCAAGCCATTTTTCAAGAACCATATAGATACCTATTAATAATAACAGACCTGCACCAATAATATTAAAAACCCTGTCTATACTCCCCTTTAAATTAAAAATAGAAATTAAGAGGTCCTGAATAAATCTCCCTCCATAAAACCCAGTTAGCGGCATTATAATATGAAAAGCAGCTATAATCAGGCTTATCTGAATAATACTTTTAGTCTTAAATTGTTGTACCCCACAGACAATAGCAACGGAAAAGGCATCTGTGCCCAGGGCAATTGCCAGGGTAAGCGTCTCCAAAAGACTCAATACCTTCAGCTCCCTATAAATTAATCTTAAAAACAACGATATCTTTCTTTATCTAAATAATATATATGTATGTCAGCTTACAGGGCTCTATTCTAAGTACTCCCTATTCCTTAAGACTGGCTTTCTGTAGACGGTTCATTACCGCAGCACCTAAACCTCTTTCCGGTATTTCCTCAGCAATAATCCTGGTCAAACCAAGCCTGTCTAGCTTACGTAGAACAGCAAAGACCTGTGAGGCATATCTCTCCGGGGTATATCTGGAACCCATTGTCATAAACACCTTATCTTCCAGCAGTTCTTCTGCCACAGCTGTGAGACCACAAGCAGTTTCATCGGTAATTAGAAAGGCGACAGCTTCCCCCTGGTACTTAGCCAGCTCAGCAGCCATAGTATCAGCACTTAATTTTTTTAAGTAAACCGGTGTTTCTGGCGAATAGTGTCGGTACTTCATACCTGGAGAGGCAGGTTTTTTATTGGAATCCTTACTGATAGCCCCTGCTGAAGATATATGATAGCCGAGGACTTCTTCAATTTCTTCACGGCTAATCCCGCCTGGACGTAGAATAAGCGGTTGATTCCCCCTGACATCAAGCACAGTAGATTCAACACCTATACTGCAGGGCCCACCACCTACTATCAGAGGAATTCTTCCTTTTAAATCATCCAGGACATGCCCAGCTAGAGTTGGACTTGGAGCCCCTGATCTGTTAGCACTTGGTGCCGCCAGGGGAAGACCACTCTCCTCAATCAAAGCCAGGGCTACCGGATGGGAAGGCATTCTAACCGCAACACTTGCCAATCCAGCTGTTGTTTCCGCTGCTATCAGTGGGCTTTTCTCCATAATCAGTGTTAATGGTCCCGGCCAGAAGCGCTCAATCAATTTTTCTGCTGTAGCAGATAAGTTATTAACCGTAATATCAGCTAATTGCTTTTTACCAGCAATATGTACTATCAGGGGATTATCCTGGGGACGTCCTTTGACCTGAAAAATCCTGGCCACAGCTTCTCCACTGCCTGCATCTGCCCCCAGTCCATAAACAGTCTCTGTCGGGAAGGCCACCAGCTCCCCCTGCTGCAGGAGGGCTGCAGCCATCTTGATAACCCTGTGTCTTTTTAAGCTATCTATCTTATTTATATCCAGTAAACTTTCATCTATTTTTTCCAGTACTGTTGTATAGTCCATTCTCTTACACCTCTAAACTAAAGCAGCTGTAATGAGCCGCTCAGATCCAGCATAATCCTTTTTTACTTTAATATCCTCCCAATCATCATCAAAAAGAGCTACTACACTTTTCCCCTGATTATAGGCAATTTCAAGCACAATTATACCTCCCCTGACCAGTACAGCTTTAGCCTGCTTGATTAACTGGCGGTAATAATCTAGTCCATCTTTTCCACCATCGAGTGCCATCCAGGGCTCCTGTCTTACTTCAGGTGAAAGATTTCCCAGTTCATTCCTGGGGATATAGGGGGGATTAGAAACTATAATATCCACATTATCTTTTTCCATTTTTAGAAGTGGTTTCAACAAATTACCTTTAATAACCTTTACACGTCCAGTATATCCCAATTTATCAATATTTAAACGGGCAACTGCCAATGCTTCAGCAGAAAGATCAATTCCCAGGACCCTGGCAGCAGGTAAATAATGAGCAAGGCTAACTGCAATAGCCCCGCTGCCTGTTCCGACATCAACTATATTCGGCCCGTCAATCCCCTTGTCCTGGCAATAATCTATAACATATTCAACCAACAGCTCTGTCTCTGGTCTTGGTATCAGGACATTTTTGTTCACTACTAAAGGAAGTGACATGAACTCCTTTTCTCCGGTCAAATAGGCAACTGGAACACGTTCTGCCCTTTTTCTTACTAGTTCCCGGTAAGCAGCTACCTCTTGAGGCTCTAAAGGTAGGTCATATTTAACATAGAGCTGGATCCGCTCAATATCCAGAAGATGGGCCAGTAATACCTCTGCATCAAGTCTGGAATCAGGTATCTTGTGTTTTTTAAAAAAATCTATGGTTGCAGTTAATATTTCTTTGATATTCACTACTTACACCTTCTGCAGCCTTTTCATCGTATCCTCTTTGATCAATTCTTCAATAACAATATCTAAATCCCCACCGAGTATCTGTTCGAGTTTGTGGACAGTCAGATTTATTCTATGATCACTAACCCGACCCTGTGGAAAGTTGTATGTCCTGATTTTTTCACTTCTCTCCCCAGTACCTACCTGACTCTTACGAGCCTCATCTATTTCAGCCTGCTGTTCCTGTTCATATTTTTCCTTTAAACGCGCCCTTAACACCCTCATAGCCTTGGCCTTATTCTTATGCTGAGATTTTTCATCCTGGCAGGAAACAACCAGCCCAGTTGGTTCATGGGTAATCCTGACAGCAGAGTCTGTGGTGTTAACACTCTGACCACCAGGTCCACTTGAACGATAGACATCTATTTTTAATTCATTGGGATCTATCTCCAGTTCTACCTCCTCTGCCTCTGGCAGAACCGCCACAGTTGCTGTTGAGGTATGAATCCTCCCACTGGATTCCGTAGCAGGTACCCGTTGAACACGGTGGACCCCACTCTCATATTTTAATCTGCGGAAGACATCTGTTCCCTCAACAGTAAAAATCACTTCTTTAAAACCACCGATACCGGAAGAATTAGAGCTCATTGCTTCAACCTTCCAGCCCTGTTTTTCAGCATAACGGGAATACATACGATATAGGTCAGCAGCAAAGAGACCGGCTTCATCCCCACCGGCTCCGGCCCTGACTTCCACAATAACATTCTTTTCATCATTGGGGTCTTCAGGAAGAAGCATTACCGGGAGTTCTTCTTCCAGTTTCTCCTGCTCTGGTTCCAGCTCAGCCAGTTCCAATTCAGCCAGTTCGCAGACATCTGCTTCTTCCTCACCTTCCAATATATCCCGGGCTTCTTTAATACCAGCCAGGATTTCTTTATAATGTTTATACTTATCTACTACCTTCTTTAATTTAGCATGTTTTTTTAATAGTTTTTGATACCGGTTAGTATCATTGATAACCTCCGGGTCACTAATCCTCTTATTCAGTTCCTGGTAATCATTCTGGAGTTTATCGAGTTTTTCTATTAAATCCATATTATTCATTTTCCTCATCCCTTTCATCATTAGGCAGGACAGTTTTCAAGGCAAGGATAGCTACCTCCAGCATGGAATCATCTGGTTCAGCTGTAGTCAATCTCTGTACCCACAACCCAGGTGTTGCTATTAATTTTATAAGTGGGTTAACACTATCTTTACCTGATAATTTAATAATCTCATATGATGTCCCGGCAATAACAGGAAGAAGCATAATATGATACAGGATTCTCTGTAAAAGGGGTGGGCGTCCAAAGAATGAAAAGAAAAAGATACTTAATAGAATAACTATAAATAAAAAATTAGTCCCACAGCGGGGGTGAAAAGTCGTAAATTTGCGGGCATTTTTAACAGAAAGCTCCTGGCCTGATTCATAATTGAAGATAACCTTATGTTCAGCACCATGGTAGCGAAAAACCCTTTTTATATCATTAAAGCGGGATATAATAAATAAATACCCGAGAAAGGTAGTAATTTTAATTATACCCTCAAAGAGATTTAGTATAATATTATTGTCAATATACCCCTGTATAAAATGAATAATTCCCGCTGGAAGTACAACAAAGAGCAAGATAGCAAAAGAAAAGGCCAGCAGCATACTTAAAGCCAATTCCAGTGGTTTAATCTCCTCTCCTTCCTCCTCCATAACCTGTTCTGCAGAGAAATTTAAGGCCTTTAAACCAATAATTAATGTCCTGAAGAGACTAACAACACCCCTGATAAAGGGCCATTTCAGAAAAGAAAACCTTTTATCAAGAGGTTTTAATTCCCTCTCTTCTATTACTATATCATCAGGTGAACGGCGGACAGCAATACCTATCTTATCCTTGCCCATCATCATAACACCTTCAATAACCGCCTGTCCCCCATAATTTGTTTTACTCATTTTTTTCACCTCTCATTTATCTCAATTACACACCTTCTATAAAAAAAGCAGAGCTCTATCAAGCCCTGCCCATCAACCCTGCCGATCCTCTATTCATCCTCAGAGAGGCCATATTTTTTATTAAATCTTTCAATCCTACCACCCTTAGCAGCTTTACGCTGTTTACCAGTATAAAAAGGATGGCAGTTAGAACATACCTCAACATGTATATTCTCTTTAGTGGATTTAGTCTTGTACTCAGCACCACATGCACAAACAACAGTCGTATCCTGGAGTTCTGGATGAATCCCTTTATTCATTTATTTCACCTCTTTCTCAAAACAGTTATCCGAAAACATATCCAATCATTTTAACACAGCTAGCAATATTATATCACAGGAAAAAAACTCATGCAAGAAATAAAAAATACCGGACATAGGGACGGTTCGCCTGTCACATTTTGCACTTTATGTTACCCAACCAAATTCATAGCCTTCTATGCAGGCTGGAGCTTTTTTAACGTTCATTTAGCAAATGGCTAAGCAGAAATTTTAACTATAATAGTAATAAGTTATTTACTAGATAATATCACAGATTTGTGTTAAACTTGTTATAGTTGTCTTTATTAACGGAAATAATAGAAAAACAGCGTAATAAAGCGTAATAAGAGGTATTAAACTCAAAATAATATTACTGCAGGAGGATGATTAATGAATTTTCCAAAATTAAAGATCGGAAGACTTAAACCAGACTACCCGATTATACAGGGTGGTATGGCTATTAAGGTATCTATGGCCAAACTAGCCAGTGCTGTTGCTAATGAAGGTGGTATCGGGGTAATAGGGGGTTCAGCCCTGAGTATAGATGAATTAAAGACCGAAATTACCAGAGCACGTCAGCTAACAGATGGTATACTGGGTGTTAATATAATGTATGCCTTCACTGGTTTTCTTGACCTACTAAAAAGTTCAATTGAATCAGGCATTGACCTGGTTATATCTGGTGCTGGTTTCTCCAGAGATATGTTTGCAATAGGAGAAAAGCACAATGTACCTATTGTACCAATTGTCTCATCAATGAAACTGGCCCGAATATCAGAAAAACTTGGAGCGGCTGCCGTTGTTGTAGAAGGGGGTAATGCCGGAGGCCATCTGGGAACAGATAAAGACAGCTGGGATATTGTTAAAAAAATCAAGGAAAAACTCAGCATCCCGGTTATTGCTGCTGGTGATATAGTTTCAAATGATGATATTAAAAAAATGTTTGATAAAGGGTTAGATGGTGTCCAGATGGGGACAAGGTTCCTGGCAACCCTGGAATCTGATGTATCTGACTTCTTCAAAGAACTTCTGGTCAAAGCTAAAGAATCAGATGTAATCACAATAATGAGCTCTGCAGGTTTCCCTGCTAATGCTATCAAGAGTAAATTCTCTGAACTTATCCTTAATAATCAGGCACCAGCCCCAGAGAACTGTACTAATTGCCTGAAACACTGTAATAAAAAGTTCTGTATCAAAGAGGCCCTGATCCGGGCCCGAAATGGCGATCAGAACAGAGGTGTCTTCTTTACTGGAAAAGGCATCGAAAAAATAAAGGATATAATCTCTGTAAAAGAAGTATTTAAAAATATCAAGGAATAAAAACTAATTTTAAAAAAGTGGAATTCGTCATACAAAAATATGATAAATTCCACTTCATTCATTACATTTAGAAAAACCCTAGTTTTTTATTTTCCTCTTATCTATCTCATTTCTAATCTGTACTGCTGTCATACCCCGTCCATTTATAATCGGTGCATTAGTTTGGATTGTTGACATATCCATAGTATTCTTATCCATACCAGAGATTACAACTGCATTCACATCAGCTAGATTAGTATTATCAAGATCTACAACTTCATAACCAAAGGTTTTTAATTCCTGTGAAACTTCAGATAGCTTATCTTCAATAGCAATTCTCTCTTTCATAATCACACCACCTTAATATTTTTTATTATTATGTGGTGAATTAATTAATAGTATACAAAAAATCAGACATGACAGGGAGACGTTTCGTGACAAACGAAACGTCCCCCTGTCATCCTGTCATCCCTGTCATATTTCACCTTACTAAACATGGTTTTTTACTGTCAAATTTCCAATCCGGAATAATATGCTGCATGGCAATTGCATCATTTCTATCCCCTGAATCTAATTTTTTATACAGTTTATTTGCTTCCATAACTTTTTCCATATCAATTTCAAGTCCTAACCCAGGTTTATCGTGTATTTTAATGTAACTATCTTTAATTTCGAGTGGGTCTTTAGTCAGATATTGCCCATCCTGCCAGATCCAGTGTGTATCCATAGCTGTAATCTCTCCTGGAGCTGCAGCCGCACAATGAGCAAAGATAGCCAGAGAAATATCAAAGTGATTATTTGAATGTGAACCCCAGGTTAAACCCCAATCATTACAAAGCTGGGCAACCCTTACAGAACCATTCATTGTCCAGAAGTGAGGGTCTGCCAGGGGAATATCTACTGCTTTCGAAACAATAGAATGATGGAATTGACGCCAATCTGTTGCAATCATATTTGTTGCTGTCTGCAAACCAGTTGCCATTTTAAATTCAGACATTACTTCTCTACCTGAAAATCCCTTTTCTGGTCCACATGGATCTTCTGCATATGACAAAATACCTTTCATGTCTTTACACAGATTGACAGCTTCCTTTAATGACCAGGCACCATTAGGGTCTATATTAATCCGCGCCTCTGGAAAGGCTTTTTTTAAGGCACAAACAGTTTCAATTTCTTGCTCACCTTCTAAAACCCCACCTTTTAATTTAAAATCTTTAAATCCATAGCGTTCTTTTGCAGCCTGGGCCTCTTCAACTATTGCTTCTTTTGTTAGGGCCACATTCCTCCTTCTTTTAAACCAAGGGTCTTTACTATTACTTTCATCTATATATGGTAGATCAACTTTATTTTTATCATGTATATAAAATAGATAACCTAATGTCAACACCTTATCCCTCTGCATACCATCGCCAAGTAAAGCAGCTACAGGCAAATTCATAAATTGACCTAATAGATCTAACAAAGCAGCTTCAACTGCAATTTCTGCATGGACAACAAATTTTAAGTTATCTAAATCTAAGCTCTGCAAGCCTTCACCATTATTACCATCTTTTTTTCCAGTAGTTCTTAAATTATATATAATATTTCTGTATTTTCCAATCTCCTCACCTACAACATAGGGTTTATATGATTCTAATACCTTAACAATATCATCACTCCCGTGTACTTCCCCTAAACCAATATTTCCGGAGTTATCCTCCAAAATAACAATATTTCTGGTAAAAAACGGGCTATGGCAACCGCTCAAGGATAATAACATACTGTCATAGCCAGCAACAGGTATAACTTTCATATCCGTAATAACAGGTGTTCCATTCTTTTTCATAACTATCACCCTAGCTTTTTAAATAGTATTTTATATTTATATAGAATTAAAATTACGTAGTCTTATTATATATATTAAATACTAAGACTACGCAACTTATATGTTATCCCTTCTAGCTTATTCTATTTAATCCTTTTTCAAAGAAATATTATTAAGTTGCTCATAGAATAATCCTAAACCGCCATGGTCTACTTCTGTATGGCCGTCATTTAATAATTTCTGCATCATTTCCATAACCTGTGCTGTTAAAGGCATATATGAATGTAGTTCTCTACTGGTTTCAAAGGCATTTGTCAGGTCCTTAACATGTAATTTCATCTTGAATCCTGGGTCATAATTCCCTGCTATCATCCGGGGTGCCTTATCATTTAGGCATTGACTGCCAGCAAGACCCCCTCTAATGGCATTAAAGATATTTTCAGGATCAACTCCTGCTTTTTTACCCAGACTTAAAGCCTCTGCTACTGCTGCTATATTGATACCAACAATTACCTGATTGGCTAATTTTGTTGTCTCCCCGGCACCTATACTTCCTACCAGGGTAACACTACCACCCATTACTTCTAAAATTGCTTTGTTTGCTTCAAATACCTCTTCTTTGCCGCCTACCATAAAAGCTACTGTTCCAGCTTCAGCACCTTCCTGACCACCACTAACTGGGGCATCTAGCATCTCGACTCCCTTTTTCTCCAGCTCTGCAGCCACTTCCTGAGAGACCAGTGGAGCTATTGAACTCATATCTATTAATACCTGTCCTTTTTTAACCCCTTCTATTACCCCATTTTCACCTAAGACTACTGCTTTAACATGTGGTGAATTAGGCAGCATGGTAATAATAACCTCACTATTTTCTGCTATATTTTTGGGAGAACTAGCTTTTTCTGCACCATAGTCTACCATTTCATTGACTGCATCTTCATTAAGATCATAAGCTATCAGGTCATAACCAGCATCGATTAAATTCTTGGCCATGGGTTTACCCATAATTCCTAATCCAATAAAACCTATCTTTTTCTTCATAATAAATATCCTCTCCTTATAGATTATTAATTTAATATAATGAAATAGGCATAAGAACACCTATACTTAATCATCAAAACCAATCCTTAGTTTATACTATCAAAGGACACCTATATCTTCTAAGATTTTTTTTAATTTACTTAGTTTATTTTCATCCAGAGCTTCTACAGGTTCTAAAGTATTGCCTACATCAATTCCCATAAGTTTTAATCCTTCTTTCATCACTATTGGGAAAGTACCCATATTAAAGGCTAAACGAAGTGGAGCTAATTCATATTGAGCTTTTAAAGCTTCTTCCAAGTTACCTTTAACGTATTCTTCATATATTTTGACAATCAATTCTGGAACCAAATTAGCTGTTGAACTGATTGCACCTTTCCCACCATATACAAGTCCACTTAAAATTAAGGTATCTTTTCCAATCAATACATTAAAGTCATCACCTGTCCTACGAATAAATTCACCTGTTAGGGTCATATCCCCACTACTATCCTTTATCCCTACTATGTTTTCTATTTTACTTACTCTTTCTATTAATCGAGCACTAACATTAACACCAGTACGTGCAGGATTATTATATAACAGAACAGGAATATCTACACTGTTAGCAATCGTTTTATAATGATTATAAAGCTCATCTTCACTAGGTCTAATAAACATCGGCGTAAGTATCGAGACAGCATCAACACCTATATCTTCTGCCATTTTGGTTACTTCAATAGTATCTTTAGTAGTAATCATCCCTGCACCAGCATAAATAGGTACTCTACCATTTGCTTCATCTATAACAGTCTCTATTACCTCTTTTTTTTGTGCTATAGTTAAACCATAATACTCCCCTGTACTCCCTGCCGGAAATAAACCATGAACACCTCCTGCTATCAAATAATTAGTAAGTTGTCTTAAGGCCTTTTTGTTTATATTATCATCTTTATCCATAGGCGTAACCATAGCTGGTATAATACCCTTAACTTCAAAACTCATTATTAACACATCCTTTGAACTCAATTATCAATTGTAAATTAGAATTCTAAATATCTGATTACTTATCTAAGTAGGCAAGGCCTTTTATTATCAAATTCCCAACCCGGTATTAAATACTGCATTGCCCTGGCATCATCGCGGGCACCTAAATTTTCTTGCAAATATAACTCATGGGCTTTTTGTACCTGTTCCATATCTATCTCAACCCCTAATCCTGGCTTCCGGGGAATTTGTATATATCCATTTTCTATCATTAAGGGTTCTTTTGTTAATCTCTCTGTTCCTTCCTGCCAGATCCAGTGGGTATCAATTGCTGTAATCTCACCAGGAACAGCTGCTGCAACATGACTGAACATAGCTAAAGAAATATCAAAGTGATTATTAGAGTGTGAACCCCAGGTCAAGCCAAAATCATTACACATCTGACCAACTCGAACCGAACCAGACAGGGTCCAGAAATGGGGATCAGCTAATGGAATATCTACTGAATTTAAAGCTATTGAATGCTGCATCTGTCTCCAATCAGTTGCAATCATATTTGTGGCCGTAGAAAGCCCGGTGGCTTTTCTAAATTCAGCCAAGATTTCTCTACCCGAAAAACCTTTTTCAGCTCCACAGGGATCTTCACAATATGTTAAAATGCCATGCATATCTTTACATAATTCAATAGCCTCATTTAAAGACCAGCAGCCATTAGGGTCCAACGTAATTCTAGCCTCGGGAAATCTCTTCTTTAAAGCCTTAATAGCTTTTATTTCTTCTTTCCCATCCAGAACGCCACCTTTAAGTTTAAAGTCTTTAAATCCATACAATTCTTTAGAGGTTTCTGCCAGTCTAACTATAGCTTCTGGAGTCATGGCTTCTTCATGACGGAGTTTATACCATTCATTTTCTGCATTTGCTTCACGATAATAAGGAAGATCTGTTTTATCAGGAGTACCAACATAAAACAAATAACCTAAAATTTTAACTGTCTCTCTCTGTTGGCCTTCCCCCAACAATGCAACAACTGGAACATTAAGATGTTTACCCAGTAAATCTAAAAAAGCTGCTTCTAATGCTGTGATAACATGAACAGTAGTTCTTAAATCAAAGGTTTGTAAACCACGACCCCTGACATCCCTGTCATTAAATGCTTTTCGAACTTCATTTAATATGTTTTTATAACTGCCAATAAATTGGCCTATTAGATAGTCTGCTGAATCCTTTAGTGTTTGACAAATCTTTTCCCCACCAGGAACCTCGCCAACTCCTCTGTTACCACTACTATCTGTCAAAATAACAATATTTCGAGTAAAATAAGGGGCATGAGCGCCACTTAAATTTAATAACATACTATCCCTGCCTGCCACAGGGAAAACTTCCATTTTTACAATTTCAGGTGTTTTTCCCATTATAACCCCTCCTTATCAAAAACAAATTACTTTATCTATACTCATATTGTCAATACTACTTCAACCAAAAAACACATTAGGAACATATGTTACTACCTGTGGTATTAAAATCATTGTAATAACTGCTACTATTAATGCTATATAAAAAGGTATCATTCCTTTAGTAAATTTACCAATAGATAAATTACCAATATCACAAACAATAAACATAGCCAAACCAAATGGAGGAGTAGCTAATCCTATCATTAAAACTAATGTTGCTACAACGCCAAAATGAACTGGATCAATACCAACAGCATTAATTACAGGCATAAGAAGGGGAACAAAAATAATTATTATCGCTGATGGATTCAAAAAACAGCCAAACAATAAAAAAGCAAGACATATTATGCTTAAAACAATAAGTGGATTTGTTGAAACATCTGTTAAATAATTAGTTAAAATGCTACCAACCTGCACTCTAGCCAATACCCAGGCTAAAGCATAAGCCGAACCAACAATAAACATAATCTTAGCTGAGTAGATTGCTGTCTTAACAAGCTGTTCAAAAATAATTGAAAAACTTTTTATATCACGGTAAACAACACCAGCAATAAAAAGTGCATAAACTACGGCCACAACGCCTGCTTCAGTCGGTGTAAAAAATCCACCAAGTATACCGCCTATAATAACAACAGGTGTTGTTAATGCTGGAAAAGCATGAATAAAAGATTTGAATAATTCTTTACCTGAAAACCCGGTATTTTTAGGATAGTTTCGTTTTTTAGATATAAAATAAACAAGTACCATCATATAAATTGCAAGTAAAATACCTGGCACAACACCACCCATAAATAAACGCCCAACTGATATACCTGTTACTCCACCAATTAATACTAATGGTATACTAGGTGGAAAAATAGGACCAATTGTGGAAGAGGCAGCAGTTACCGCAGTTGAAAATTCACAGTCATAACCTTCATCAACCATCGAAGGAATCAAGACAGAACCTAATCCACTCGCATCTGCCAGCTCTGAACCAGACATACCAGAAAAAATAAAACTTGCAATTATATTTACATAAGCTGTACCTCCGGCAAAATGCCCCACTAAAGCCTTAGTAAATCTAAAAATCCTATCAGTAAGCCCCGTACTATTCATCAAATTCCCTGCTAACATATACAAAGGTATAGCCATTAAGCCATGAGACTGTGCACCTACAACTAAACGCATCGGCACCATTACATTGGGTAAAAATGGATCAGCTAAAAAATATGCCAAAGCAGCTGATCCCAGAGTAAATGCTACCGGAAGACCTATTATAAATCCAACTGCCATTATAACTAATACTAAAATCAGCATATTATTTCCCCCTTATTCTTTCAATTAGCGATACAATCAAAAATATGAACATCATAATTATCGAAAGTGGTAAAGAAGAATATAAGAACACTTTTGATATTTCAACAGAGGTTGCATATTGATTGCTTACAGAACTAACTACTGGAAGTGCATTATAAAAAACAATAGCTAAGAATACATATATAATGATTTGTATAATAATATCTAAAAACACTTTAATTTTATTATATAAATACTCAGGCAGAAGGATTTCCAGTACATTTACAGTCATATGCTCCTTTTTTTTAAGTAATAATGATGCTCCAAGAAAAGTTATCCAAACAAAAATCCACACTGCCATTTCACTCGCCCATAACATACTCCCCACAAAAACAAACCTGGTTATAACCTGAGCAAATAGCAATAACACTAAAACCGCAAGTAATATCCCAACAGTTTTTTCTACTATTAATTCTAGCTTCTTTCCCATTTTACTCTCCTTTTTTAATTAAGAAGCCTTGGAGAGTTACAATCTAACTTTCCAAGACTCCTTAATATTTTATAATTCAGCCTTAAGACTAATTTTGTTGTGCATGAAACTCCTCTACTTTTTCCTGAATTCTTTGATATAAACCAGGAACCCATTTGTTTGCAAATCGATCTGGAATATGGCTTAAAGCTTCTTTAAAGGCAGCTTGATCAACTTCAATAAATTCCATGCCTTTCTCTTCCAATTGTTTCCTTAATTTTGCTTCATTAGACTGTTGAAGTTTGGTGTGAAATTCTGTTACATCTTTACCTGTTTTTGTTATAATTCCCTGTAATTTAGGTGTTAATTTATTGAAGAACTTTTGACTTACTGCATAAGTATAAAATGCACGCTGATGTTCTGTAACATTTACATAATCATTAACTTCATATAAGGCAGAGGCCTCAATATTTGCTAAGGGATTTTCCTGTGCATCAACTACACCTTGTTTAATTGCCGTATAAAGTTCACTATAAGCAATCGTTTGTGGTTGTGCACCTAAAGCCTTCCAACTTTCAACATAGATAGGCTGTAAAGGAACCCTTATATCTAAGCCTTTAACATCTGATGGTTTTCTTACTGGATAATTTGTAGTTAAATTACGTGGTCCTCGCAAACCATAACCAATTATCCTGATATCTTTATTTTTAATCATAGCCTGATTCATTTCTTCACCAATTGACCCATTTAATACATACATAAGTTCTTCAGGGCTGTTAAAAATATAATATGCACTCCAAATGTTATATTTGGGAGCAGCCTGCTTAAAAATAGTAGTTCCAAAAATACCCATATCAACAGTACCCATCTGCATTGCTGTAATTGCATCTACCTCTTTACCTAATTGTTCATTAGGAAATAACTTTACTTCAATTTGACCATCAGTTCTTTCTTCAATTAGCCTTTTAAATTCTTTAGCTCCTTCCCCTTGTTCCGAATCTAAGGGCTCACTTAAAGCCACAATCATTTGATAATCCTTAGCAGCAGATATAGAAACCATACCAAAAACCATAACCATTAGCAAAGCAATCACAAAAAATCTTTTCATTTAATTAAATCCCCCTTCATTTTTTGAAAACCACTTCAAAAACAAAATACTTTTTTTTATTAAATTAATCACCTCCTATATTAAGTATAATTTATTTGAAAATCCTGCAGTTTTTTATGAATAAATAATATTAGTAATATATACCTTTTGTAAGTATTTGTTCGAAGAGTTAGTTAATTTACATTGAGAAATACTAGTCTATAATATTTTGAAAATCATATTTAACCTTTCCAATATAGTTATTTAAGATTAATATTATGTTTAATGTAATTGCCAAGCAACTTATTCAAGTTAAATACTACAATATCTAAACTGGATTATATAAGCTATACCCCAAACTATGCGAAATCTTATTAGCTGTCTGAGACAACCGCTCTAAATTCTCCTCTAAATTCATTTTCTGTTTCCTGAATAACTTCCTATTGGAAACACTAATACTTGCTTCTATCTCTCCTGAATTATTCCAGATAGGCATTGCCAGACAACTCGTGTTTTCCATGAATTCTTCTTCATCAAAAGCATAACCATTCTTTCGAACTTCTTCTAAGTTGCTTTTTAATTCATCTTTAGTGGCAATAGTATTTTGGGTTAGTTTTTTTATCTCTATATTTTCAATGATTGAATTTTTAACTTCTTCTTTCTGATAGGCTAATAGTACCTTACCTAATCCTGTACAATGAAGTGGTACCCGCCGTCCAACATGAAAATTGGTATCAGGGATTTCCGGACTGGGAATTCGAACAATATAGATGGCCTCACTTTTCCCTAATATTCCAAGACTTACATTAAGTTTTAAATCCTCAGCCAGCTCCCTTAAATGTGGTAAAGCAACTCTTCTCACGTCTAGAGAATTAAGAATTATTTTGGCAAAATTCAGACCTTTAAAACCTAGGAAGTATTTATCATCTTCATCTTTTCTCAGATAACCAATATGCTCTAATGTTTGAACCAGGCGCCATCCAGAACTGGAGCTAATATCTAATAAGTCAGTTATTTCCTGTGAGGTATACTGAATATTGTTTTCATTGAATAGTTCAAGTATTTTAAAAGCATTTACTACAGCCTGGTTAATGTAATCTTCATTTGCCATTATTAATCACACACCTTTTTTAAAAAATAGTATCAGTTTACATTTCTTATAAGTAGATTTATTAAAATATAATTTCAATATAAAACGATTCCTTAAAATAACCACCTAAATTTAACTTTAAATATAGATTAACACAGGAATTATTAAAAGTCAAGTTTTAATTTTTGTTTTTTTATATATTATATTGAAATTATAATTTCATAATTAATCAAAAGACTCTTTATATTTAAATCCGCATCTAAATATAAAGGGGCTAGCTCTATAATAATATTAATCTTTTCTCTCAATTAGTCAAAATAAATAATCAAAAGCCATACCTAAATGATAGTTTTCTTCTTCCTGGTCATAGGCATAATAGAAATTCAAGTCGACTGGTTTAAAACCTAGTAGATTAAACTTAGAACGAGTTCCTATCCCATAGGCCAAATGGTCTTTCTCCTGATTATGATAATCTGCAAAAAGATATGTCCCTATGTCTGTTAACTGAAATACACTCATTATCTTTATTGAGTCAAGAAATCGATATGTGTACTCTAGTTCAAGGGAAGATTGCTTTTCTACAAAAGGATCAGGTTTTTGGCCCCTGTAAATAATAGGGGATTCCATCAATTTGCTATTATTATAAACAAATGTAGAATTTATCCTCCACTTGCTGCTTATCATGTAGCTGGCCTGCTGGCTGGTCAAAATCTTGGCCTGATTAATACCAAAGGGAAAAAGCAAATCAGTCTCACCAGTTATCAAATTCTCACCAAAAGTAAGCTCATAACTATTATCAAGATAAAGATAATCCTGTTCTGCAATTTCACCTCGGCCAAAGCCAATTGTGTAGGCATATTGGTAATATTTAATCCCTATTTCATAATCTTGTAGATCACTATTAGAACTAAAGCTAGATTTTAAAATAAAATCCGTACTGTTTGTCAATTTACACCAGCGCCCTTTAATTTCAATATCATCAGTCTTATTATTTGTGTATAATCCATTTAAATGGAGCTGCCCTTTAGTATATTCCAGCCCATACTGGGCCTTAGCTCTGATGGTCCTGATTAAACCCTGATTAAAAAAGGAATGGTCTTTACCATAATGAAAGACCGGTATAATATCCCGGGAATCAACAATAATTCTATCGTATTTAAGATCGACAAACTCCTGTTCAACATTGATAAAAGGACGCGGTTGATAATCATCAAGTAGTATTTCTCTCTCCTGTAAAAGCCTTCTTAACTGCGGCATTTTCTTCCGGGCACTCCTGTAACCAAGTTCAATCAACTCTTCAGCTTTATTAAAGTCCATAAAAGAATATTTACTTACATCAGTTTCAATAACTATATCTGCATAATTTTCTAGAATACGTTTAGCATTTTTATCCTGTATCAAATCCAGAAACCTCTTAGTTGATTTAAGGGGTGTATCATAGAGTTGTGGAGGGGTTTTTTGGTCAGAGGACATAGTGGCGATTATCAGGTCTCCCCCGAGAACAGAAGCGGCTTTAGCAGGGCTGATCTCTACAGTACCAGGATCTATTAAAAACCTGCCATTTTTCTGATAGATTGGAAAATAAAAAGGGATAGCATAGGAACTTTGAATTTCCTCAGAAATCCTACCAGTAGTAGTCAAATACTTGCTGCCATCTGTTAAGTCATAGCTTAGCAGAGCAGTAGGTACTGGGTATTCCTCCAGGCGTTTATAAGGAGATATGTCTTCTATAAAACGGTTTACTTTGGCAGTCTTCAGAAGTGATTGACTATCAGCAACATTAATTTCCAGCAAACGGGAGAACGGGGTCCTGGTAACTATCTCTTCAATCTGCTCTATTGCTAAACCACTACCATATAGACTACCAACAATAGAGCCCATACTGGTCCCCACCACAATATCAATTGGCACCCCTTCCTCAACTAAGGCCTTTATCACCCCAATGTTGAACAAAGCCCTGGCACCGCCACCGGAAAGAGCCAGGGCAACTACTGGTCTTTCCAGATTATTAAAGCGGTTAATATCTTCTACAAGATAGGTCTCACCAGCCTCCTCAATTACTGTAAGGGAATTTTCAGAGTTGGCTAATACAGGGAGTGATAAGATAATTAGTAACATCATGATAATTACTATTTTCTCTATTAATAACTGCTTTTTTATAATCATTTTACTCGCCACCCCTATTATCATATCCCACTCTATTTAAATATCTTATCCAGGCTTTTTAATAGTTCTTCATTTTCTTTATTATTATTTAGTTGCTTAAGCATAGAGTTCATAACATCGGCCGAATCAGACCTGTTTATTCCTTTCCTGAAATTCCACATGGTCTTTAACTCACCTTCTGAGAGTAAGAGTTCCTCTTTCCTGGTTCCTGATTTCTTTATATCTATCGCCGGGAATATCCTTTGTTCAGCCAGCTGCCTGTCCAGGTGTAGTTCCATATTACCTGTTCCCTTGAATTCTTCATAGATAACATCATCCATCCTACTGCCTGTATCAACTAGTGAGGTGGCCAGTATTGTTAGACTCCCCCCTTCTTCGATATTACGCGCAGCCCCATAGAATTTTTTAGGGAAATGCATAGCAGTCGGGTCAAGCCCCCCTGATAGTGTCCTACCACTCGGAGGTACAGTTACATTAGAGGCCCGGGCCAGACGGGTAATACTATCCAACAAGATGACTACATCATATTTGTGCTCGACCAGTCTTTTGGCTTTTTCCAGTAATAGTTTTGCTACCTGAAGATGGTTTTCCGGGGGTTCATCAAAAGTAGAACTGATTACCTCAGCATCAACTGACCTCTTCATATCTGTTACTTCTTCTGGCCGCTCATCGATCAATAAGATCATAAGTTTCACATCAGGGTGATTTGCTGCAATACTATTAGCTATCTTCTGTAAAAGAACGGTCTTACCAGCTTTAGGGGGAGATACTATTAATCCCCTCTGTCCTTTCCCTACAGGTGAGACCAGATCGATTAAACGACTGGATACTTCACCAGGGTCATTTTCCAGGTACAGCCTTTCCTGAGGATATAATGGTGTCAGGTCTTCAAAATAGGCCCTGTCTTTAGCCTTTTCCGGGTCCTGAAAATTAACTGCCTCTATGCGTAGCAAAGCAAAATACCGTTCATTGTCTTTAGGCTCTCTAACCTGACCAGATACAACATCACCTGTCCTTAGATCAAAGCGACGTATCTGTGAGGCTGAAATATAAATATCATCACCAGAGGGGATATATTTTGAAGGACGAAGGAAACCGTATCCTTCACCATTTACTACCTCCAGAACACCTTCTGCAAAGATATTACCCCCTTTTTCTGTTTCTTTTTTTAACAGGGCAAAGATCAAGTCTTTTTTTCTCATTTTCGAATAATCACTCAGGTTTAGCTTGCGGGCAAGCTTATGCAGCTCTGGGATTGTTTGTTTTTCTAAATCACTAATATTCAATTTAAAACCACCTTCCCGGGAGATATAAAATCATCCCAATAAGTAAAAATTTGTTATTTATATAAATGAAATTTAAATTAAGATTTGACAGAATAATATTATGAAGACTGGCTTAATTATGATAGTTTTTCGAAGAGAATATTTAAAGAAAAGAAAAAGACCCCTGCAGGAGACAGGAGTCCCTGTTGTCTATAATGAACTAGGCTTTACCGTTACTTCCCAGGAAGGTTATCTTTTCGATAACTTTATCTTTAATGGCTTCTCTCCCCGGTCCACAGTATTTCCGTGGGTCATAAACCCCTGAATCCTCAACAAATATCTCTCTAATCTTACCTGTAAAGGCCTGTTGGAAATCTGTATTTACATTAACTTTATTAATACCCAGGGAAACAGCTTTTTTGACATCTGCTTCTGGTACACCAGAGGCACCGTGTAATACTACCGGCATGTCAATTTTTCCCTTGATAGTCTTTAACCTTTCAAAATCAAGTTCTGGATCACCACTATAAACACCATGGGCAGTACCAATCGCAATAGCCAGGGCATCCACCCCTGTTTCTTCAACAAATCTCACAGCTTCTTCTGGGTCAGTAAACGTAGCGTCTTTAGCCTCAACTGATACATTGTCTTCTGTGCCACCTAATTTACCCAGTTCTGCTTCAACACTAACACCAACTGCATGTGCAGCTTTAACCACTTCTTTAGTAAGTTTAATGTTTTCTTCCAGTTGATAATGGGAACCATCAAACATTACAGAAGAATAACCATTTCGGATACATTTCATACAGAATTCAAAGCTCCCACCGTGATCAAGGTGTAGTGCCACAGGTATATGGGTGTTTTTAGTAGCCGCATCAACCATACCAATAACATAATCCATACCGATATATTTAGCTGCCCCTTCACTTGTCTGTAAAATAAGTGGTGAATCCATTTCCTCAGCAGCCCAGATTATCCCCTGGAGAAACTCCATGTTATTAATATTAAAACCACCTACAGCATAGTTTTCCTTGTGTGCCTTATTTAAAATTTCAGCCATTGGAACTAAGTTCATCTTTATGTATACCCCCTTATAATTTTATATAATTTATCTATGGGTCTTTGAATTTTTTGATTTACCGGCAGCTAATTTAATAACAACCTCATCAAGGGTTTTAAGCCTTGTCAGGTCTTCCTTGCTGGAGGCAGATATCTGTTTTGCTGAATTGCAATTTGAACAGCAGAGTTCCAGTTTATTAGAAAACAGTTCAATATTTATATCATGACTCCCGCATTCACAATAAAGACCCCCAGTAGCTGCTATATCGTGAAGATAATCAAGTATCTCCAGCATTATTTCCGGATCGGCAAATTCATCAAACCCCAGTTCATTAGCCATAGAGTTAAGTTCCTCCTGTTGACGGTCCAGCTCCTCTCTGATTAAACGGTATGAACCAAAATAACCAAGATTGAGGTCAGTATCCAGGCATACTAGAGAATTAAGGTGTCTCTTTGACCAGAAAATATTGGACGGCATAACTTTAGTATGCTCCAGGTCACAGATAATACAGTAATACTTTATAGAGATATACCTGGAACCCTTTCTTTTAACGGCAGCCTTATGTTTCCCACATTCACAATAAAAGTCAAGCTCCTTTTCTCCAGATAACTGGAATATATTTAGTTGATGTACTTCTAACCGCCCACAGGCCGGACAGCGCATAGCAAACGCAGTGGATATCTCAACAACCATGACTAGTTACCTGATTAAGACCTAATCAGGTATTCACCTCCTCAACCATAATATTCTCCATAATAATGAAAAATCCTTTTTTAAAACATAAATATTTTACAGAGACGGGAAATGAATAACAATATTTTGGGCGGCAATTAATACAAGGTGCTCCCCTTTTTTCAGTAAATCCATCTCTTTATTAATTATATCATTACTCCAGTAGAAATATTCACTTTCAGGGGCCAATCCATCACCCTTAAATATTGAAAGTCTAATTATCCTGTCTGAAAGAGAAAGCTCAGTAATTTTACCCTCATAAACCTGATAATAAACCTGTAATTTTGCAACCTTCCCCCTGTTATTTAGTTCTACTTTGCCCCACTGGAAAAAACTACCCTCAATAGGTAAAGCAGCCTGCAAACTGCTCTCCTGGCCATTCCTGAATACCTCTGAACTGTCTGATAAATGGTACCAACTATCATTTATCAAAACAGCATTTTTTGCTAGATCAACAGCTTTTATATATCCTGGAGTCTCCTGAACGGCCTCTAATCTGCTAGTAAATAGGCCTGTTATAAAGAAGAAAATAAAAATTAAAAGAATAGTTTTCTTAAACATAAAAAACCCCCCTTAGTTCATTACCATTATTACCTGAGCTAAGGGGTTTTATACAAGCTGAAATTATTTATTTGTTAAATAAGCAAAAAGTTCCTCCATAGTCCCTTTCCAGTCTATCCTGGAATTATCTGTCCTTCTGTCAATTAAAAAATCAGTCAATAGATATGTCTCCATTCCCAGGGTAGCCGCTATCATATCTTCCTGGACATCATTTCCTATCATCATTGCCCTTTCAGGCTCAACATCAATTTTCTGTAAAATTTCCTGATAAAATCCCGGATTGGGTTTGCAGTAATGCATGTTTTCATAACAGCTTATATATGCAAAATCTCCTGGGTCAACATTAGCCCAGTTCATTCTTTCCTTGATGGCCTGTAATGGAAAGACTGGATTTGTGGCCAGTACCAATTGATACCCTGACTCTTTTAAGTGTTTAATTAAATTAGCTGGCACCTTACCTGCCCTTATGTCTGCCCCTAAGCGGGGAAACTTCTCCTGATAAAATTTATCAAACCTGTTCATCATATCACTTTGATTATCAACACCCATTAAATTCAGAAAAGAATCAATAAAGACATCAATATTTAATCTTTCCCCATTGTTTTCAATCATAGCATTGGTAGCCTTGAGTAATGACTTAATAAAGTAATCAGGATCAAAAGTATCTGAAAACTCCCTGGTTAAAGCCTTAAAATATTTCCTTAAAAAATCATCAATATCTATCGGCAAAAGTGTCCCATCAAGGTCAAAAAAAACTACATCCCTTTCCAAATAATCACCTCTTAATATCTCTCATATACTGGATAATATAGCTGTCCATCTCTTCGCTCAAATTGTAGACATCTTTATCCCTGAAATTTCTTGTCTCTTCATACTTCTCCACCAAACTTTCCCTCAGCAATTCCATTTCATGATATAATTTTCCTCCAGAAACCCTTGTTATCATCATTTTTCACCAACCTCACTAAAAAGTTCCTGTAAATTATATCATATCTGGAATCGATATACAATATTTGCCATAAAATAATATTTTTATTTTTTTACTGCCTTGAGATGACTCTATTTGCTATTTTCTACAGCAGCCTCTACAAAACCAACAAACAAAGGATGCGGTCTATTGGGACGAGACTTAAACTCTGGATGGAATTGAACCCCTACAAACCAGGGGTGTTCTGGCAGCTCTATAATCTCAACCAGTCTATTATCAGGTGAAATACCAGCCATAACAATCCCCGCTTCCTTTAGTTCATTACGGTATTCATTATTAAATTCATAACGGTGGCGGTGTCTCTCGTAAATTATTTCTTCATGATAAACATCATAACTTATAGTATCAGGGGTCATTTTACAGGGATAAAGCCCCAGTCTCATGGTACCACCCATATTTTCTATATCCTTCTGATCAGGCATCAAATCAATCACCGGGTGTGGTGATTCAGGGTTAAACTCAGAACTATTAGCCCCCTTATAACCAGCTTTATTTCTAGCAAATTCAATTACTGCACACTGCATCCCCAGACAGATACCAAAAAAGGGTATTTCATTTTCTCTAGCATATCTAATAGCATTAACCTTGCCTTCTATCCCCCTGTCGCCAAAACCGCCAGGTACTAAAATACCATGGGAATCACCTAAATAATCAGCCAGTTCAATATCTTCTTCCAGTTTTTCTGCATAGACATAATTGATCTCAACATCAGCATTATTAGCAATACCAGCATGTTTAAGTGATTCATTAATACTGATATAGGCATCAGGGAGCTCAACATATTTCCCGACAATAGATATCTTGACTTTCCCGCCGGGTTTTTGCATCTTCTTGACCATCTCACACCATTCATTGAGATCAGGTGCATGCACTTTGTCCTTAAGACCCAGCTTGTCTATAACATAACTTGCCAGACCCTCTTCTTCCAGTAATAAGGGCACCTCATAAATATGGTCAGCATCTATCACCTGAACAACAGCATCTTTGTCAATATCACCAAAAAGGGCAATTTTATCTTTTACCTCCCGGGTTAATTCCCTGTCACAGCGGCAGACAACAGCATCTGGCTGAATACCTATACTCCTTAGTTCCTTAATACTATGCTGGGTTGGTTTTGTTTTCAACTCACCGGCAGTAGCAATATACGGAACAAGGGTACAGTGTAAATAAAAGATATACTCCTTCCCTAAATCACTCTTCAACTGACGGATCGCCTCAATAAAGGGGAGACTCTCAATATCCCCAATAGTCCCGCCAATTTCTGTAATAACAACATCAGCATCTGTTTCCCGACCAACCCTGGTTATCCTATCTTTTATCTCATCTGTAATATGTGGAATCACCTGTACAGTAGCTCCCAGGTATTCACCCTTTCTTTCTTTCCTGATAACAGAACCATAGATCTGGCCGGTAGTAACATTATTATTCTGGCTTAAATTAACATCAATAAAGCGTTCATAATGTCCCAGGTCAAGATCTGTTTCAGCCCCATCATCAGTAACAAAGACCTCACCATGTTGATAGGGGCTCATTGTCCCCGGGTCTACATTGATATATGGGTCAAACTTTTGAATGCTGACTTTCAATCCCCTACTTTTTAATAATCTACCAAGTGAAGCAGCTGTAATACCCTTTCCCAGGGCTGACACCACACCACCTGTCACAAAAATATATTTACTAGCCATTGATACCCCCCCTTGATAGTCTTCTCCCTTTATCTAGATTTTAAGTGAAATTAAACCCAGTTAATTAATAAATTGTTTCTACTGGTATATTGTCCATTGAAATACAATTTATAGTCTATTAAAATACTACCTTTTTTATCCCTGAGATCTATCTTTAATTCTTCAGTTAAAACAGCTGTCTTAATCCTACCATAATTTGTTTGATAACTACCTTTTTCTTTCTTTCCATTGACAAATGTTTGCTGATACTCATAGGGCTTAGCCCTAATAATAAGGACCCTTTCACAGGCCTGGTCAATCTTTATAGTCGTCCTGACCCCTGATAAACCTGCTGAATAATCATTATATACCAGATAATGTAACCTGTTTTTGCGATAAATTAACCCCTCTGTCGAACTATTAATCTCCTCTACTCTGCCATCATCTGGGTATTTCTGACAACTCTTAATAGTTAATTCAATCTTCCTACTCATATTAAAACCCCTGTACTTTCTATCGAACAAAATGGCTTCGCCACCCAAACTTAATCAATAATTATTTATTTTTACTTAGAACCACTTTTCACTCAAAGTTAACTACTCATCATAATAAACCAGACCAATATATTTACTGGACGACTCTAGAAATTGGCTGGAGGTAGGACACCGGAAGACAATTTCTCGACAGTAAACGAAGGCAGGACGCCATAGTGCACGACAAGGTAAGTAAATATATTGGTCGGTCTTTAAAGTTATCCACAATTTCATATAACATAAGAAAAAACCACAGATGGTGTCTACCCACTCTGTGGCACCTTATACATTATATAATAGGCATAAAAATATTACAAGGATATTTCCCTGCTCAAATAAATAAAACCATGAATAAATATTACAGCTTCCCACCAAATACCCTTGCTTCTTTTACTGTACTAAGGCTTACAAAATCTTTGACAATACACCCCAGACTCTCCAGAACAGCCATTACTAATTTTAAGGCTTTGGTAGTAGCAAATCCCCTCGGGGTCACAAAAGCAACAGCCTCTTTACCAACTGTCCTCTTACACTGCCCTAAAAAGGGTTTAATATTTTCATCAATCTTTCCTTTAAAAAAACCCTTTGTTGGACTACCGACTAAAACCAGGTCATAACTGTGGAAATTAACTAATCCCCCGGTATCACTGGTACTAATTCGATCTGCCTGATTACCATTATTAACAATACCTTCAACCATAGCTTTAGCAATTTTAGTAATTTTATCATCCTGAGCATGAATGACTAATACCTTCATATTCCCACTCTCCCAAACAGTAAATCTTTACAGATATTGTATCATATAAAATATTGCCAGGCAAATAGGGAAGGCCTTATTTTAACATACCATTTACAATCAAATCTGTAGCCTCTTCTTCATTTAAGCCCCTGGCTATCAAAGTTTCCAGCTGTTTCTGGTTTATTCTCCCTATACTTGCCTCATGGGATAATTCAGCCAGGTCATTGTTTACCCTGATAATGGGGACAGCACTGACTTCAGCCTCACCTTTTACAGCCTCAACACAATCTATATGTCCCTTGACATAAGGGGCATTACCGTAAGCCTCTCCAATAACCTCACTAACTGTCTTATCTGAGGCAAAAACCCTGGTCTTGGCTAGTCCTCTACTTCCTCTGCCATTGAGATGGATTGTTTCTTTTATCCTGATTTGATCATTTTTTTTACCATATACCTTACTGACAAACTCGGTTACAGCCTCTTTAGCTAACTCAACCTCAAAATCAACATCAAGTTTACCGACCCTGCCCTTAACCAGTTTAAATTCATTGAAATAATAAGCACCTTCAGACAGATAGGCCTTTGCCCTGGGGAGCACTTCTATCCCGGCATCAGGACCGTGGTAGTGAACCTCTTCATAATTTAAAATAGCATTCCTACCCAATCTTATGACTGAATCCATCTTATGTACCACATCCTCAGCTTTTGGGAAACTGCAGTGTGCTTTTAAGCTGGCTTCAGCCCCTTCTTCCAGAATATACTCTGATACTATATTTTGAATACCACTGCTGTGTGTAACACCAAAACACATATGCATCGGTTTCTTTAATTTTGTCCCTTTACTAATGGTTATTCTGGCCTTAATACCATCTTCAATCTCTTCGGTCTCAATTGTCAGGCCCTTAACCTGGTTAATACCAACAACCTGGTCTTTATTTATCAATAAAAAGGCAGCACTATCATCATCAAAAACCGAAGCAGCACCACCACTTTCTTCATAGGCATCAACCAACAGTTCAAAATCTTCACTATGATTAGTAAGCAAGGCTATCACCCCCGGTTTTCAAATATTCACACCTATCACACTGATGTTCATAGAAATAACGCACATCATCAGGTTCTCCTTCACGATAAGCCACACCATTACAAATCAAATAGACATAATCTAGATTATCAAATATATTTACATTATGGGTTATCATAATGACTATACTCCCTTTATCTCTTAGATACCTGGCAACATCCAATACCTTTTCATATGAACCATAGTCAATTCCAGAATCAGGCTCATCAAGAATTACAACCCTGGGTTCTATCATCATTACAGAAGCCATCTCAATGCGTTTCCTTTCCCCACCACTCAAACTGTCATTCAATTCTCTTTTTAAGTACCTTTCAGCAGGGAGGCCGACTAATTCCAATAGATCAACGGCTTTTTTAGCTGAATAACGCCCACCAAGTGTTAGGAAGTCATGGACAGTAATGCCTTCAAAACGGGCAGGCTCCTGCCAGGCAAGGGTAATGCCCTTCCGGGCCCTCCCCTGGATATCCAGTCCTGTAATATCCTGCTTATCAAAAATTATCTGCCCTTTTTCCGGAAAATAGTTTTCAATCCCCATTAATAAATAACCCACTGTACTCTTTCCTGCACCATTCTGTCCTAATAACCCATATATATTCCCCTCGTTAAATTCAAGGTTTAACCCCCGAAAAACCTCCTTATGTCCCAGGGTTAAATAAACATTGTCTACGATCAGCATTATTTACACCCACCCTCTGGTCTTATATATCTACCTGAAATATATTATAAATGAATCAGCCATAAATTACAATAGATAACAAAAGAGCAGGGGTTTTATCCCCTGCCAGTAAGCTTATTTTTTATATTAACGATATCATTAACTTAAACCAAGTTTACTGACCAGACTGCTCTTAGGCATATAACCAGTAACTTTATTCTTAACCTCACCATTTTCAAATAATATAATAGTAGGTATACTCATTACCCCATAATTGGCAGCCAACGCCTGATTATCATCAACATTCAGCTTACAAACCTTAAGTTCATCATGTTCCTTAGCAATTTCTTCAACAACCGGACCTACCATCCTACACGGTCCACACCACTCTGCCCAGAAATCAACCAGCACAGGTTTATCCGCATTAAGCACTTCTTTGTTGAAATTATTATTATTTACTTCCTTAGTATTGGCCATTAAAAATCACTCCTTCTATTTTAATTTTCTTGTCTTTTCTTCTATTATAAATCATTTTTAAAAAAATAATGTTAACTATATTACAAAATCTCAAATACTCCAAAAAAAAATTAATCCTAGCCTGTTTTTGTAATATGTGAATGAACTTAAAAAAGTTCCATCCCCGCACTTAAGACAATTAGCGGTTTACAAAATACTGTTTGAACAAAACGTAGTGAAGTGAGTTTATTTTGTTGCTAATTGCCTTAAGTAGGAGATGGAGAATTAACTTTTTTAGTGAATAAGCATATTACAAAACAGGCCGAAGATATTTATAACTTTACTTGAAATTTCCTCACTTTTCCATAAAAACATTATAGGCCAGATAACTGTGATAAACATCTACTTTACTGACCAGCTCATAAGGGGCATGCATTGACAACAAACCTGGGCCACAGTCCAGTACATCCATATTATAATTGGCCAGGAACTGGGCAATGGTTCCACCACCACCCTTATCAACCTTCCCAAGTTCACCTATCTGCCATAATACACCTGCCCTATTAAATAATGAACGAACCTCAGCTACAAACTCAGCTGTAGCTTCTGATGCCCCGGCCTTCCCTCTGGCACCAGTATATTTTGTTATCACAACCCCTTTGCCCATAAAAGCAGAATTGCTTTTTTCGTAGACATCAGCAAAGGTTGGGTCATAAGCTGCATTTACATCAGCAGATAGAGCACTAGAATTTTCAATAACCCTCCTCACAGTTAAATCAGAATAGTCTTCATCCAGGAGATTGACCATTTCTGCTATAGTATTTTCAAAGAAATGAGACTGCATACCTGTACTCCCCATACTACCAATCTCTTCTTTATCCACCAGGAGGGCCATAGCAGTATTCAGGGGCCGCTCAAGGTCGATTAAAGCCCGTAAAGCAGTATAACTGCACACCCGATCATCATGACCATAAGCAGCCAGTAATCCCCTGTCAAAACCAACATCTCTAGCTTTAACCGCAGGTACAATCTGCAGTTCAGCACTAACGAGGTCCTCCCCTATGATATTATATTTTTCAAAAAGGATATCCAGAACAGCATCTTTGACACTATTTTCTTCCTTGTCATCATCTTTTTTAACAGGAATACTCCCGATAAGTAAATTCAGATGCTCTCCACTTATCCCCTCACTCATCTTCTTTTCCAATTGGTCCTTACCTAAATGCGGCAGCAGATCACTAATATAAAAAATAGGGTCATCATCATCTTCACCGATATTTACCTCTACTTTACTACCATCATCTTTAACTACTACACCATGAAGGGCCAGTGGGAAGGTTACCCACTGATATTTTTTGATACCACCATAATAATGGGTATTAAAAAAAGCAAGTTCACTATCCTCAAATAATGGATTCGGTTTTAAGTCAATCCGGGGTGAATCCAGGTGAGCTCCGACAATACGTAGCCCTGTACTCAGAGGGTTTTCACCTACAACTACAGCAATAATAGCTTTATCTCTATTTACTGTATATACCCTATCCCCTTTATTCAGGGATTTTACTTCCTTAAGGTTATTAAAACCCTCTTTTTCTAATAATTCTACAGCAGTTTTAACAAATTCACGCTCGGTTTTATTCTCTGTCAAAAACTGGGCATACTCCTTATTAAATTCAAATACCTCTTCTACTTCAACATCTTCCATCTCTAACCAGGCACTTTTTGTTTTGAATTCTTTGTTTGACACAAAAAATTCCCCCTTTCTTTTAATTCTTCCTTTTACATTATATCCCTTATCTTGTATTTTATCAATTTAAGCAACCCATCCAGCTTATCATATTACACTACCACTTCTCCGGTGAATATAGTATTATCTTATTCCCAGCCAGTTTAATCATCTTATTTTTTTTCAGCTTATGAAGCAGGCGGGTAACTGTTTCCCTGGATGTCCCTATATATTTGGCCATCTCACGGTGTGTCACCTTATTATGTATTATTCCCTCACCCTTTTTGGCATCAACATCAGCTAAACGCAATAATAGTCTCTTTAACCTTTTCTCAACATCATAAAAAGCTAAGTCTTCAATATCCTGATTGGCTATACGCAAACGACGGCTGAGCTCAGCTATCATCTTAATAACAATCTCTGGGTTATCTTTGATGAATTTGATGAAAAGCCTTTTTTCAATTACAAAAAGACGGACATCTTTGGCTATTCTGGCAGTAGCTGACCTTTTATTTTCTTCTATAATAGCCATCTCACCAAAAAAGTCCCCTGCTTTCATCCTCTCCAAAATTATTTCTTTACCCCCGGGGGCACCCCTGATAATATCAACCCCACCTGTTTTCACAATATAAAAGGCATCAGGGGACTCCCCTTCTAAAAATAACAATTCTCCTTCTTTAAATTGCCTGATATGTACTATTTCTTTTAATAAGAGTAACTGTTTTTCAGTAAGTCCTGAAAAAAGAGGAATTTCTTTAAGTTCTTTCATAATCAACCCCTCATAAAATTTGTTTATTAATAAGACAAATTACAATGATTTCATCTGCTTCCAAAATTAATTAGGCTTACCCTTACTTGATGGCTTGTTTTTATTAGCATTGCTGGAACTATTACTGGAGTTATTGTTAGAACTATTGTTAGAGCTATTAGATTTATTTTTTGAACTGTTACTTGAGTTATTAGATTTATTTTTAGAATTATTACTGGGATTATTATTAGAACTGTTATTAGAATTATTATTTAAAGAAGGATTATCTTTCTCTTTGCCTTTGGCTTTATTTACTAAACCAGGGGGGGCCTGTTTAGCAGTATCATTTATCCACTTATCAATACCTGCTTTGCTCCATTCTATAGAATCTTCTTTCTTCGTTTTCTTAACCGTAATTTTGTTTTTACTAACCTCTCCTATTTCCCCTTTTTCAACAATTTTACTGTTCTTTTTCTCTCCAGTACTTAACTCAACACTACCTTCTCTAACCAATAAGCTTGTTTTTCCATCAATATAGGCCACCGAAAACAAAGTACCTCTAACCCCGGCAACAGCTGATGGGGTATTGACCTCGAATTTAGTTAACCCCTTCCAGGCTTCTTTTACTCTGACCCAGACCCGGCCAATTTCAAGTTTTATTGAAGATGCCTTCCCATATTCAGTTAGTTTATTGTCACCGATTATAATCCTGCTGTTCCGGTCAATCTTAACAAAGGTTTGATTATCAAAATACAATTCTAATTCAGCATTTTTTCCTACTCTGATCTGCTCACCAGTCTCTAATTGTTCTCCCTTCTCTAATTGCCTCCAACCGTTTATCTTGAAAAATAAGAGTTTCCTGACAATCTTTTTTTCTACCCTTCCTGAAAGCTGTGTGATAACAACAGAATCCTCCCCTGCCTTAACAGATATTATTCCTCCAAGAATAAGTATACAAGATATTATTAGTATTATTTTCTTCATTGCTTATGCCCCCCATTAAGCAGTTTATAGATAATTACTTTTTCCTTTAATCCCCTGATCTCCATCTCGTTTCTTATAAACCCTTCCTTTTCCTGACTGTTTAGGATTCGGAAACTATTCTGGCCAATTATTATTTCTCCTGCTGCTGCAATATCAACAAAACGGGCCGCCAGGTTAACCGCATCACCTATGATGGTATAATCCATTCTTTTACTTGAACCTATATTACCTGCTATAACCGACCCGGTATTGATCCCTATCCCCAGTTTAAAGGAAAATGACAGGTTCATAATTTCTCTAGCAGCCCTGACAGCCGCTGTACTGTGTTCTGGAACAGCTAAAGGTGAACCAAAAAAGGCCATTAAACCATCACCCAGATATTTATCAAGGGTCCCCTGATATTGGAAAATAACATCACATACTTCGGAAAAAAAGTCATTAAGCTCGTCTACGACTTCAACTGAACCCCTACCCTCAGTATAGGCAGTAAATTTACGGATATCAATAAATAACACTGTAACATTTGCCTTTACCCCACCCAGTTTAACCTTTTCAGGGTTCTGCTGTATCTCCTGCAGAACAGCAGGTGATAGGTATCTACTGAAAAGCTTAACAAGCTCTTTACCATAACGTTCACTAAATAAATACCAGTATAGAAAACTCCCAGCATATACTAGACTTATCAGTAATAACGGTATTAATATATTAATATAAAAGTAATGCTGGTAAAATAAATAGAGAGCAGTAATGAGATAAACCCCTATGAATATAAAGAAATAAAATCTGGACTCAGCCGGTTTCTTTCTAAAAAAAGTTGTTAATGATATTAATATCAGAAAAACAAGAATAAAAAAATTGCCCTGAACTGGCATAAAACTTAAATAGTTTTTTTGTAAAAGACTATGTAAAACCTGTCCGTGTATCTCTACACCATAGAGATAGCCATATGCTGAAAAAGGAGTCATATAGAGGTCCCCAAGACCAGCAAGATGGGTACCAATTAAAACAAATTTATCAGTAAAATAGTCCTCCTGATAATTCCCATGTAAAAGGTCAGTCATTGAAATCTCTGGAAAAATCTGATGACCGGAACCTATGAAGTTTGGGTAAATTCTGCTCTGCTTAGATAATGCACTCAGATCCACACCTGCTAACTCAGCCATTCTGACAGTAAAGGCTGGATAACTGCCTTCCTCTGCCTCTATTAATGGATATAATGACCTGATAATCCCATCTCTATCAGGGATAAAATTAATATGCCCGGTCTCAACCTGAGCATTAAATAGGGCAGGTGGCTTTTCAATATCTATGACCTCAATCTCTTCGCTCAACCCTCTTGTTATCTTAAACTCCAGTACACTAGGTAAGACTATATTATTATAATCAGCAAACAGCCCGGCCAGTTCTTCATCTCCTTTATTAAACCTGGCCGATAGAATAACATCAAGGCCGATGACAGCAGCCCCTTCTTCCTGTAGTCTATTGAGCATTTTATGATAATAGTCACGGGATAAAGGCCAACCCCCTGCCTCCTGAACAGAATGATCATCAATAATAATAATGATAATTTTTTCTACATTATCTGGGAAAAAAACCTGGCGCAAAATCATCAGGCAGTCATAGACCTTATTTTCTATATAACTAAGAGGGGTAAAATAAAATAAACATAAGGCAATAAGACTTAATACTATTACAAAAACCCTTTTAAAGAGAACAGTCATCAGTACCCCCTCCTATTTTTATTATATCATGGTTCTAAAGGACTATAAAATAGTATTATAGGAAAATAGTGATTTCTTTAATTCTTTAATGTTAAATAGACTACAATATAGCCAAACTAAACCTGTTATAATATAATAAATAACTCTAAAGGGGTGAAAGCGGTGAGTTCTAATGTTTCGATATTTATAGCCTTTGGAGCAGGTCTTGTTTCCTTTTTCTCGCCCTGTATCCTCCCTTTAATACCATCATACCTAACCCTCTTACTGGGAAACTATGCTGAACAGGACAACAGAAAAACCAGTATATTACCTGCACTATTCTTTATTACTGGTTTTACTATTACTTTTATTATCCTGGGATTGTCTGTTTCATTACTGGGTAAATTACTCTTAAAGAACCTCAGTTTCTTTCGTAAATTGAGTGGTATTATTGTCCTTATACTGGGGGTACATCTGACAGGTATTATAAATCTCAGTTTTTTACAGCAGAATAAAGACCTGCAGATACCAGCGGAAACCAACAGATACCTTAGGGGGCTTGTCATGGGGTTTGCCCTGGCTTTTGCCTGGACTCCCTGTATAGGCCCAATACTTTCATCTATACTAATTTATGCTGGAACAGGCCAGACAGTTATGCAGGGAGGAGTTTTACTTACTTTTTATGCCAGTGGGCTAGCCTTACCCTTTTTCCTGGCAGCCGTTTTTATCAACAGACTATTACCATACTTTAAAAAGATAAACCCCTATCTCCCACTAATTCAAAAAATCTCCGGTGGTCTAATAATAATACTTGGTATCTTAATCTATTTTGGTCATCTGTAAATTTGAAGATCCTGTAAAATATAGAAAGGAGTAAAAAAACATGAAAAACAAATACTATCTTGGTATTGTCTTAATATTACTTATTATCTCAGTTACTACTGGCATTTTGTTTTATATGGGTAGGAATGAGGAAAATATACAGGTCGGCACAGAAATCGGTGAAAAGGCCCCTGATTTTACTCTCCCTCTAATTAACAATGAAGAAATTTCGCTGAGTAATTTAAGAGGTAAGAAGGTATTTCTTAATTTCTGGGCTACCTGGTGTCCCCCCTGTCAGATTGAAATGCCTGCCATCCAGAAATTAAATGATCATCATGATTCCATAGAAATACTGGCAGTTGACCTCAGAGAAAACAGAGATACTGTCTCAGAATACCTGATGAAAAACTCCTACAATTTCAGAGTAGCCCTTGATACCTCAGCTGAGGTCAGTAACAAATACCTGGTTCGCGGTATACCTACCAGCTATTTTATTGATGAAAATGGTGTGATCATGAACAAACACACTGGGGCTTTAAGTTACCAGAAGATGCTGGAACTCTTAAGAATTGAATAGGGCCTCAATCATCACATTCGGGGCAGAGGTATTTCTGATATATCTTTCCCCGCCTCCTCCTGTTCTGATAAACCTTATTATACCTCTCCCCACACCTTGAACAATGAAAATACTTATCTGCCAGCTTATAGTCCCCGCCATGGAAACGAATGGCTTTACCAGTAATCAGGGCATCAGCAATCTTCCTGCGGGCCTCTATTAGAACCCTTTGGAAAGTAGGGCGGGAGACATTCATTCTACTGGCACATTCCTCCTGGTTTAATTCTTCCATATCCTTTAACCTAACTGCCTCTACTTCCTCCAGTGTAAGACTAACTTCTTCTATATCGCGCATTGGAATACCGGCTGGTTTGAAATATTTATTTTCAGGAATAAATTCTATACGCCGTTCCTTGGTAGGCCTTGCCATAATTAAACCCTCTCCTCATAATACTTTAAAGTAAAATTATAAATTCCTCAACATGATTTATAACCATTATATCATAATTATATCAAAGAACATTAAACTTATAAAGTTGAAAAAATTGAACATTTCCGGTATGTTTTTAGTATAAGAAAAAGGCCGGGTAATCCCGACCTTTGAGAGATTTTATTTGGTTTTTCTTAGTTTTTAGCCTACTTTTTTAAAGACATCGGCTTTTTATCAGGGTCAAAACCTTTTTGTCTGTCTATTATCTTTTTCCCAATAGAAAGGTACTCTCTGGCTGCCTTAGAGTCTGGTTTAGAGCTTACTAGTGGTTGACCTTTATCCCCACCCTCTCTAATCAGGGGGATCAGGGGTAATTCTCCAAGCAATTCGGTAGATAGTTTCCTGGCCAGCTCTTTACCACCACCACTACCAAATATGTATTCTTTATGATCACATTCAACACACTGATAGTAAGACATATTTTCAATAATACCTATTAATTCTACATTGAGTTTATCAGCAGCCCCAGCAATACGCCCGGCTACATTTGTGGCTGTAATCTGGGGTGTAGTTACCAGTAATAGTTCTGCATGGGGTAATTGCTGCATAATGTTTAGGGCCATATCACCTGTTCCCGGGGGTAAATCCAACAGGAGGTAGTCCAGCTCACCCCAGTGTACATCTTCCATGAATTGCTGTAAGGCTCCTAATAGAAGCGGGGCCCGCCAGATTATAGGTTTGTCTTCATCCACAAATGAACCCATTGACATTACCTTTATCCCATTCTTTTCTGGTGGAACAATCTCCTTTTCACTCAGGGCAGCCGGGTTATCACTTAATCCAATAATCCTTGGAATACTAAAACCGTGTATATCAGCATCAATTATAGCAACTTCTTTACCTAGCGCCTTTAAAGCAACAGCCAGGTTTACTGTTACAGTAGATTTACCAACTCCACCCTTACCACTGGCTATAGCTATTAACCCTTCTTTAATCGACCCGTGTTCCAACTCTATCCGGCCATTTTCAAGACTATACATAATCTCGCCTCCATTATTAATATATTGTTAAAGAAAACAAAATATTATTACCCTGTAGTTATAAATTACTAAACAATAAATAATTATAGCACTATTACTGTCATATGTCAAAAATATGAAAGTTATCTACCTATCTACCTACCTTGTCTAAAATCACCCCTTTTGATATAATAACAGATATATAAAGGAGGAATTTGACAATGACAGATAATATAAGAGTAAGATTTGCACCCAGCCCTACAGGGGATTTACATATTGGTGGTGTAAGGACAGCTTTATTTAACTGGCTCTATGCCAGACATAATAACGGACAATTCATCCTGCGTATTGAAGATACTGATAGTGCCAGGTCTACAGAGGCATCTACTAAACAAATACTTAAAGCCCTGGAATGGGTTGGACTTAACTGGGATGAAGGTCCCCGGATAGGCGGAGATAGAGGCCCCTATTTCCAGTCAAAAAGGGATGATTACTATCAAAAAGCCCTGGAATATTTATTAGAAAACAACAGGGCCTATTATTGCTACTGCACCCCTGAAGAAGTCGAGAAACTCAAAAAAGAGGCCGAAAAAAAAGGTGGACAACCCCTTTATCCCGGTGGATGCAGGGAACTATCCCTTAATGAAAAAAAGAAATTTAAAGAGGAAGGCAGGAAACCGGTTGTCAGGCTCAGAACACCTGATACAGGATATACTATTGTCAAAGATATTGTTAGGGGAAAAGTGAGTTTTGATAACAGCCTGCAGGAAGACTTGATCATTGTTAAGTCTGATGGTAAGCCGACCTATAATTTTGCCTGTGTTGTTGATGATTTTCAAATGGGTATCACCCATATAATAAGGGCTGAGGAACACCTGTCCAATACCCCTAAACAGCTTATGCTATATCAGGCCCTGAATTATAAAGTCCCTGAATTTGCCCATGTACCAATGATCCTTGCCCCGGATAGAAGTAAATTGAGCAAACGGCATGGGGCTACCTCTGTTGATGAATTTAAAGAAGAAGGCTATCTACCTGAAGCATTAATAAACTATCTGCTCTTACTTGGCTGGTCTCCAGGAAATAATGAGGAAATTATCTCCCTTGAAACAGCTATAAAGAAATTCAACCTGGCTGATGTCTCCAGAACCCCCGCTGTCTATGATACAAAAAAACTCACCTGGATAAACGGTCAATATATGAACAGCCTCCCTCTGAATAAAATTATTGACAGGGCTATACCATTTATCAAAAGGGCTGATTTCTATAGTGATGAACTGTTCAATAATACAGCTAAAAAAGAACGCCTTTTTAAGATTATTGATGTTGTCAGAGAAAAAAGTAAGACAATTACTGAACTTATTGATCGTATGGGCTATTTTTATAATGAAATAAATAGCTATGATGAAAAAGGATTTAAGAAACATTTTACTAAAGAAGATACTATAGCTATTCTGAAAAATAATATTGACTGCCTCAAAAAGGTTACTCCCTTTAATAGAGAAAAAATTGAGGAAATCTACCGCCAGAGGAGTGAAGAATTAGGAGTGCAGGCAGCCAGAATGATCCATACTACCAGGCTAGCCCTCTCGGGAAAGACATTCGGCCCTGGTCTCTTTACCCTGGTTGAATTAATGGGTAGAGATAAATCTATAAAACGTCTTGAAAAAGCTCTTGCATACGTAAAAAAGTAAAAAATCCTTGACGATTTGACTTAACTGTGGTATTATGTTTTATGCAGTTAAGTTGTTGCCGGATTGTGTAATGGTAGCACGCATGATTCTGGATCATGTTGTCCAGGTTCGAGCCCTGGTCCGGCAGCCATTTACTTATTTAAAGCCTTACAAGCAATCTACAATTATAAAATGATAATATAAATTACTGCAATAGAAAAACCCCGGGGTCCCCGGGATATTTTTATGCCTATATAAACCCTGTTAAGGGGTTTTTTATATTACTAACTTTGTGATTCTATATATTTTTTCACAGAACGATCATATGTCTTTTCAACCTCAGGCGGGAACAAGCAGCCTGGCAGCTCATTAAGCTCCCTATGATAGGCAATACAAGCACAACAATTCCCATAACGGGAACATGATGTATAGGTACAGGTACAGTTCTTTGAGTTTTTTTCGTGTTGTGGACAATCCATTTTAATTATTCCCTCCCATCCAGGTAATTACTTGCGTATTATTCTTCCTGAAAACATCTAGACACGAATCTACTACTTCTTTATCATATAAGATACCCTTATTTTTTTCAACCTCATTTAAGGCGTTGGCCAGTCCCAGAGCAGGCCGGTAGGGCCTATGTGAGGTCATAGCCTCTACCACATCAGCTACAGCAATTATCCTTGATTGAAGAAGGATATCATCACCACTCCGACCTTCAGGATAACCAGAACCATCAAGCCTTTCATGATGTTGCATCACTATATCTGCTATCGGCCAGGGAAACTCAATTTTATTTAATATCATATAACCTGCTTCACTATGGGTCTTTATTAACTCAAACTCCAGTTCAGAGAGAATAGAAGGCTTGGATAGTATATCAATTGGTATTTTAATTTTACCAATATCATGAATAAGTGCTGCCAGGTAAATCCCCTTACAGCAATCCCCTGGTAAATCTAATTCCCTGGCTATCTCAAAAGATAACCTGGCAACCCTCTCCTGGTGTTGTGAGGTATAGGCATCCCTTGCTCCAACGGCTGAACCCAGGGCATCAACTGTCTCCTCAACAACATTATGTAACTCGTGAACAGTATTCTCAAGTTCTTTCTTGCTTTTCTTAAGCTCCTGTCTATTTTCTGCTAATTTATTATGTAAGTCATATACCTCTAAATGATTTTCTATAAAACCCTTAAATTCAAGGATTATTTTCTTATTAATACCAGAGAAGTTATTTTCCTTATTATCAGCAAGACATATTCGACCAAAGGTTTTATCCCTGCTGTCTTTTAAGGGATAGGATAGTAAAGAACGAAAGTTATATTTATCACATAGAATCTTATTTATAGCCCTGTCTACAGCCAAATTTATCTCTTCATGAGCAATTTTTTCCCCGTCAAGCAGATTATCTCTTTTATCACAATAATTTAAAATAAGCAGTCTATCGCTTTTTATTCTGGCAATAAAGGCAGTTGGAAGCCCTGTAATCTCTGTCAATAGCTCGACAATTTTCTGCCATTCATCAGTAATATATGCTGGTAATCTATCTTCATTAATATCATTCACTTCATCACATCCCTGAAAAATAATAATTATTGGTCTATCTTGATTTTATTTGATTTTTAAAATAATTGCAACAATTTTTTGTCGTTTTTTATCTTTTCTCTAGCTGCTCTCTTTAAACATAAGACAAAACCAGCAAGCAGAACCCCTGCTGGTTTTGTCGGGCTAAAATATCTATTCCGCTTCTCCTACATCCATAGCTGGGTCACGTCTGGCATGTCTCAGGGCATTTTCTACAGCCTCTTTATATCTTATACTAGATTGGGTAGCCTCTGTATATAAATCTACAGCAACAGAGTTCTCTTCTACAAACCTCTCAGCCATTTCCTCATTGGCTTCAACAGCAGGTTCATAGTCGTAATTATCAAAGTCCTTCCATTCACCCTCCCCATCTAGTTCCTTTAACTCAACATTATTCATTTTGTCATCAACAATAGTTACCAGGGCAACTGCATAACCATATTCAGTCCTCTCAGACTCACCTTGAAACTTCCCATCATAATATTTACCGTCTTCCTCTTCTCCCCTGGCATAGTCTAATGCACGTGAAACAGCCTCTTTATATTTTTCACTACTATGTGTAGCACCGGTATAGTTATCTACTTCGGCAGAATTTGCCTCTATAAACCTATCAGGCATCTCCTGCTGGGCCTCAACTGAGGCCTCATAACTATATGTTTCATAGTCTTTTTCATTGCCTTTTGAGGTTATTTCCATTAGTTTCACATCTGTAATTTTATCACCTTCTATAGTTACTCTGGCCCAGGCATATCCATTATCAGTAGCATCTGAAAACCCAGTATATGTACCATCAACAAACTCATTTTTAACTGGCTCTGGTGCTGCCTCTTCCTGTCTTTCACAACCAGCACTGACTATAATAAGAAAGAAAGTTAATGTTATCAGTAAAACACCTTTAGAATAATTTGATTTCATAGTAAGCCCCCTTAAATACTTTTTATTATTTTGTGTAAAGGGGACCAAATTATTCTACAATATAAATAAAAAATTGTATTATTACTCAAGAATATATTTTTTTCAGATAAGCTATCTCCCGTATCAAGCCTTCTTTAAAATCCATCTCCGGTTCATAGCCAAGCAACTCTCTGGCTTTTTGACAATCAGCAGAGGTATGTTTTACATCACCTTTAGCAGCAGCCTGATATACAATCTCCGCTTTCTTACCAATAATATCAGCCATCATTTTAATACTATCATTAAGGATAATCCCTTCCCCATCACCACCAATATTAAACACCTCTCCTGAGATACTATTCTCTGCAGCCAGGATATTGGCCTGTACTATATCACTTACATGGGTAAAATTACGCGACTGCCGGCCATCACCGAAGACAGTTATAGCGGAACCAGTCAGGATAGCCTTGATAAAGATATGAAAAGCCATGTCAGGGCGTTGTCTTTCCCCATAAACCGTGAAATACCTCAGGGAAACGGTTGGAACATTAAAGTTCTTCCAGTAAAGATAACACAAATGCTCAGCTGCCAGTTTGGATACACCATAAGGTGATACCGGCTGAAGGTAATTACCTTCTTTCATCGGCAACTGGTCAGTATCACCATAGACAGATGACGAGGAGGCATAGACAATCTTTTTAACAGTAGATTCCCTGGCAGCCTCTAAAAGCTGCTGTGTTGCCCTGATATTATTATCTGTATAGATATCAAAAGTCTTCCCCCAGCTGGCCCTGACCCCAGCCTGGGCTGCCTGGTGATAGACATAATCCACACCATCTAATAGCTCTATTAAATCCAGTTCCAGTAAATCTGCCTCAAGAAACTCAAAGTTATCATCCCCTTTTATAGCTGCAAGGTTTTCTTCCTTTAATCCCCGGGCATAGTAATCAGTAAAACAGTCAACCCCAATTACCTGATCCCCCCTCTTCAGGAGTTCTTTCGCCAGGTTAGAACCTATAAAACCGGCCACACCGGTTACCAGATGCATCATTTATTTTCAACTCCTTATTTATTTTTCCTTAACAGTTTTTGTATTAATAATAATTAAAAATCCTATAACTCTCTTCATTGTTCAATAATCGATTAAACTATATATAATATGTTTTCTAATAAATAAACATCTTGCATAATTTTTTTTACTAAATTCTGCAACCTCAATTCTCTCCTTTGGTTCAGTTAGATACGGAGTACTTGCAGCAATCTGCTTTAATCATCTGGACAACAATTTAATTATATAAATAGTAAATTTTAAAAAACTTTAAATGATAACTTTTTTATAATATAGCTTTTATTAATAATTATTTTCTTCAATCAATTTCTCTAATTGATTTAATTTTTCCTTAAAATCAAATTCTCTTTCAATAAGTTCTCTTGCCTTCTGTCCAAACTGTTTCTTATCAAAATTTCTAATCATTTTAATAACCATTTTAGCAATATCCTCAACATTTTCACTTTCAGTAAGATAACCAGTTTCTTTATCTATCATAATTTCACTTACAGAAGGTATACCTGTAGCAACAATAGGAGTCGCCATAGCCATCGTTTCTAATATTATATTTGGACAACCTTCCCATAAAGCAGTATGAACTAAAAAATCAATCTGATGCAAAATAGTAAATACATCTTCCCTAAAACCAGTAAAAATAACATAATCAGATAAACCTAAATCTTCCACCTGCTTTTTTAATTCAAACTCTAAATCACCTTTACCAATTATTAATACTTTAAAATTCTCAATTTCTTTTTTTATAAGCTTTACAGCTTTTATTAAATAATAATGCCCTTTTTGTTTATTTAACCTCCCAATACTTGCTATCAATAATGTATCAGCCTTTATATTAAATTCTTTCCTAATATTCGATTGATAATTAATTTTATCTTCTATCTCCTTTATTTTTATTCCATTATAAATTACTTTAATTTTATTCTCATTTAACCAATTAGCAGTATTTTGTAAAATAGTTTTTTTTATGGTATAAGAATTAGCTATTATATCAGTAATGCAATTATTTAATAAAAACCTTGTATAAAATCTATCTCTTATCGGTATTGCTAAACCCCTCCTATAAATTATTCTTTCCACCCCGGCAATTTTACCAACTATCCCCCCAAACTTTAAATCCTGGGAGAGGTTCATAAATAATACCTCAATAGTCTCATCTCTTAAATAATTTACAAAAGAAAACAATTTCACAGGGTTAAGTACTGATAGACTATTTTTAACCGACACAGCCTTTGTTTCCAATCCTGCTGCCTTAGCCCTCTGAAATAATTCGCTTTCTTTGACACTTCCCACTACTACCTCATATCCCCGTTCAGCCAGTTCCTGGGCAGTTTCAAAGGTCCACTTCTCACCCCCACCCCATTCCCTACAACTATTAAGAAAAAATATCTTTCTCATCTATTTCAACTCTCCTCTTTATTTTATATATTGTTTACTATTAAATTAAATAATAAATTAACTTAGGACTTTTTTGTCATATACGAAGGAACGTTTAAAAAGCTCCATCCCCGCACTTAAGACAACAAGTGTTTTGCAAAATACTGTTTGAACGAAACGTAGTGAAGTGAGTTTATTTTGCACTAATTGGCTTAAGGCGGAGATGGGAATTAGCTTTTTTTAGTGAGTAAGTATATGTCAAAAAGTCCGGACGCTTATATATCTATAAGTTGTTCTTCTCCCATAACTTAATATACCTTAAAAACTGATAAAATGCAGAAATAATTGATAGAAATAGTCCCTGTTTCCCCAGTAAAAAACCCTTCTTTAAAATATACTTCTTAATAAACTCCACCAAAGGCCTGATTAAGATATAGGCCAGTCCTTTATTCTTTCCCTTATAAAACATATCTTCCGCAGATAGAGAAGTATACTGGTTTATTTTCTCAAGATAATGGTGGAGATTATTATAGGTATAGTGTATTAAGTCATGATTAAGTTTCCCTGTTTCCCCTTTCGGATTAATGCCTTCATGAACCAGGCCGCTAAAACTTACACCTTTATTTTGGAATAACCTCAAGGTATAATCAGGGTACCAACCACAGTATTTGATCCATTTACCTAAAAAATAATTTTTCCGGGGGATTTCATAAGCAACCATATCAGGGGCAGTCAGAATCTCCAAAATCTCATCCCTTAGTTCTACAGTAACCCTTTCATCAGCATCAACAGCCAGCACCCAGTCTGATTCTATTTTATCCAGTCCGTAATTCCTCTGAGATGCAAAATTGTCAAATTCTCGTTTATAAACTTTATCAGTAAATTCTTTACTTATTTCTATAGTACGGTCTGTACTATAGGAGTCAATCACAACTATTTCATCTGCCCAGTCTACACTCTCTAGACAGTCCCTGATATTATCCTCTTCATTATATGTTAAAACCAGTATACCAATACCAGGCATTTATAACAACCCACTCTCATCAATTATTCTTATTATATCACTAACTTTAATCTCTGTCATACACCTGTGATGGTGTAAAGGACATTCATGTTCCCCACAAGGCTGACAGTCAAGACCCGCTGTAATTATTCTACTCCCCTTTCTGGAGGGACGGTATTTTAATTCATCAGATGGACCAAAGATAGTAATACTTGCTGTACCAACTGCATCAGCGACATGAACCGGTCCACTGTCATTACTGATTACCAGTTCACAGCATTCCATCAAGGCTGCCAGCTCTTCCAGAGACGTCCTGCCGGCAGCAACAATAGGCTCACTGGCCATCAGGGATACTATTTCATCTACCCGTCCGAGGTCACTTTTACCCCCTGTTAAAACAGGCCTGACATCATAGTTGTTTACTAAAGCATCTGCCAGTTCAGCAAATCTAGCTATAGGCCAGCGCTTGGTTGGCCAGGTACCACCTGTATTTAAGGCTACTAATCTATCACCAGGAATTACCCCTTCCCCCTCCAAAAAAGCCTTTATCCCTTGACTGGCTTCAGGAGAAACACTTAATTGTGGTATATTATCTGTCAGAGATTTAAACCCTATTTCCTCTAAAAAAGCAAGATAGGCCTCTGTCATATGCATACCCTCAGAACGCTTTATTTCCTGGTCAAGGAAAATCCCCCTACCTTTACCCCCATAACCAAGACTATAAACCGGGTTGACTAATTTTAATAAAATAGCTGTCCGCCAGTTACCGTGGATATTTAAGCCCAGGTCATAGTTGTTTTGAGATAGTTTCCGGGCAAAGGATATACCCTGCCTTAATCCCCATTTCTTATTATATGCATAGACATTATCAAGGTCTGGATTGGTTTTAATCAGGTCATAGAAATTACTATTAACAATCATATCTATCCTTTTATCTGGTAAATTCATACGTAGATTTTTAATAAATGGTGTGGCAAACATCAAATCACCCAGATAAAGTAGGTCAATAATTATTACACTTTTAGCATTAATTACCTGATTCATACCTTTCCACCCCTAAGATCTCACATGTTTTATTAAATACCCTGTCAACTCCTATATTTTTCATACACTTATTATGTCCAGCCGGACAACTGCGTTTCCAGCATAATTTACAGTCAATATCATCCTGAATTACCAGATGGCCCTCACCATAAGGGCCGTGTGTAACAGGGTCTGTAGGTCCCATCAGGGCAATCACCCTGGTTCCTACAGCTGCTGCCAGGTGCATTGGGCCGGTATCCCCACCAATAAAGAGCTCAACCCTGCGGTATAGTTCTGCCAACTCTCGTAGATTGGTTTTTCCTGCCAGGTTAAGTGCCTCTGTCTGCATTAAATTTATAATTCCAGCTATTCCCTCTCTATCACCAGACCCACCAGTAAAAACCACAGCATAGTTCAATTTATTTTTTATAAGGTCAGCCAGTCTAGCAAAATACTCAGGAGGCCAGTTCTTCGATTCCCAGGTAGTATAGGGATTAAGGGCTATTATTTTCTTTGACCCACAGGCCTGTAATAAGCTGGAGACTCTTTCCCTATCAGCCCGGCTGCTTACTATATCAAATTCTACCTCTGCTGTCTCGGCGCCGACTGCTGCCGCTAGAGCCAGCCTTTTCTCAATAACATGTATCTTCTGCTCAGGAACTTTAATCTTCCTATTGTAAAAAAGAGTACTACCTTCCCGACCATCTGCCGGTCCATACCTGAGTGAAGAAGCACTCAAATAAGTGCTCAAACCGCTTTTGAAAAGACCGTGAATATCCAGAACAAGGTCAAAATCACGGCTTTTAACCTTTTTAAAAAAACTGCGAAACATTTTCAAAGCCTGAATTTTATTTTTCTTAAATACAGCCAACCACTCCCTTTTAGGCATAACAAATACCTGGTCCAGATAGGAATTAGCCAGAACCAGTTCGCTGGCCTTTTCCTCTACCAGCCAGCTTATCTCAGCATCAGGATAGGCCTTTCTCAGGGCATATGCTACCGGTAGGGAATGAATAACATCACCAATAGCACTTAACCTGACTATTAATATCTTTTCTGTCTTTTTTTCAGGGAGCAGTCTGTTAAGAAACTCTAGGTTTTTGTCTACAGCACCCCTGTTTTGATTTATTATCTCACGACCCTGCTTCCCCATTTTATGCAAGCTATCCCTATCAGACAGATAGGTCAGTATTTCAGCTGCCAGTTCTTTTTCATCATTAACCTGCACCCCTGCCCCGGCAGCAAGAATGTCCCTGGTATCGGCCGCAAAATTAAACATATGGGGGCCGAAGAAAACTGGTTTACCCAGAGCAGCCGGTTCTAAAATATTGTGCCCCCCCCGCGGGATTAAACTGCCACCTACAAATACCAGATCAGCTATACTATAGAGCTTAACTAATTCCCCAATAGTATCTACCAGAATAATAGAATCCCTACCAGGGTCATAATTAACTATCCTGGTCCTCAGAACCGTATTAAAACCCCGTTCTTTAAAATCCTTTAATAACTGCTCAGCCCTTTCAATATATCTGGGGGCTATCATCAAAACTGCTTTAGGATATTCCCCTTTTACCTCTTTAAAAACAGTTAATAATTTTTCTTCTTCACCCTCATGGGTACTGCCAGCCACAATGATGGGGCCTAAATTATCCATCTTAAACTCCTTTAAGAGCTCGTCCTGATTAACATCCAGATTAAGACCATCAAATCTATCAAACTTAATATTGCCAGTACAATAAACCCTTTCCTCCGGGGCACCCAGTGATATAACCCTTTCATAGTCTATACTGGACTGCATACTAAAAATGTCAATCTTTTTTAGTACATCCCGGATAAGAGGCTTGATATAACGATAGTTTTTAATACTGCTGTCACCAATCCTCCCACTGGCTACCATCAATTTACAACCTGCTTTACTGGCTTTTTTAATTAGATTGGGCCATAACTCTGTTTCCATCATTATAATCAAAGCCGGATTTATTTTTTCTATAACCCTGCCTGCTATCCAGGATATATCCAGCGGAAAATAGAAAACACCATCTATCATCTCATTTTTCTTTGCCATAGAACGCCCGGTATATGATATAGTGGAGACAAACAAAGTGGCTGCTGGATATTCTTCCCTGATTCTTTTAATTAAAACCCCGGCTGCTATTGTTTCTCCCATTGAAGCGGCATGGAGCCAGATTACTCTATCTCCCCAGGCTTTATTAATAAGCTCTGAAGGCAGAAAGCCCAGACGTTCCAGGAACCCCTCCCGGTATCTACCTCTGATGAATTTAAATAATAAGACAGGTAAATATAATATAAATGCTAAAAAAATAATAATATTATAGATAATATACAAATACTTCAACCCCTTATCTCTTCCACCTGCGGTGAGGCCAAAACCACTGTATCGGTTCTTTCCTTATCTCTTCTTCAATTACCCCTGTTAATTCCTGTAATAACTCCCGCTGTGCATCTTTAGAAGCATCTTTAGAAATAGAGTAGGGTTTTTTAATAACAAGCCTGTGTTTGCCCCATTCCTCTCTAAGCAAAAAGGCCGGAAGAATTACTGACCCTGTCCGACGGGCTAACTGTACTACCCCTGGATAAGTCGAGGCCGGGGTACCAAAAAAATCTATCTGCCATCCTTTTTTACGGGCATTTTGATCTCCAAGTATAAATAGTAATTCTCCGCCTTTTAATACTTTATACACCTTACGTACAGATATTCCTTTAGGTATAATATTTATCCCCTGAGAACTCCTGATTTTATTTATTTTTCTATCAAAATAAACATTATCCTGTGTCCGGGCAATAGCATTAACTGGATACCCCAGCTGTGATATCACAGAACCCAGCCATTCCCAGTTGCCAAAATGTGCTGTATACATAATAATACCTTTTCCCTGTCGATAAGCATCTTTTAAGTAATCCAGCCCTTCTATCTCAATAGAAGATGTAATTAAATCCTTATTTAAGTTACCTGATATAATAAATTCTACAAAAGTTAAACCCATCTGCTGATAAACCTTTTTACACAGGGAAACTAAATCTTCTTCTGAATAATTACTCCCTAAAGCCCTTCTAAGATTAGCTAAGGTTACCTCTCTTCTGCTTTTTAACAAAAAATATATTAGTTTTCCCAGACCTATACCTATATAATAATCAATTTTATCAGGGACAAAACAAATTATATAGTAAAACACCATAAATAAGCTGTAAAGAACCGATTCTTTCATACTATATCACCTTAATCAAAATATTTTCGCCCTGAGTAAATCCTGAAAGTTCAGCATCCCCACAGGCCTACCTTCTTCAACTACAGGAAGGTCATTTATTTCTTTTTCTTCCATTACCCTAAGGGCTTCACTGGCCAGCTTATCTCCACTAATAGTGGTCGGATTACTGGTCATTACCTCAGCAACCGGTCTTTCCAGAAAACTACTTGATTTCTCCAGATGACGTCGTATATCACCATCGGTAATAATCCCTATTAATAAACCCCCTTGATCTACCACAGAGGCTGAACCCATCTTGGAATCTGTCATCGTAAATAATGTTTCCTTAACAGTAGTATTAGAACCTACAACCGGGTTTTGCCCTCTAATCTCCAGCACATCTTTTACTCTGGTTAATAACCTCCTGCCAAGATTACCACCGGGATGATAAAGAGCAAAGTCTTCAGGTGTAAAACCCCTAAGACTGGACAGGGCAATAGCCAGGGCATCACCTAGAGCCATAGCTGCTGTAGTGCTGGCAGTAGGAGCCAGTCCATGTGGACAGGCCTCTTCCTCAACACCAGAAAAAATAACTATATCAGAATACTTAGCCAGGGTGGAGTCTCTTTGACCAGTCAGTGCAACCAGATGAGCACCGATCCTTTTGATCGATGACAGCAGTGCCAATACTTCTTCTGTTTCCCCACTATTAGATATAGCTATAACAATATCTTCCTCAGTAATCATGCCCAGATCCCCATGTGATGCCTCCCCGGCATGTACAAAAAATGATGGTGACCCTGTGCTGGAAAGGGTAGCTGCTATTTTACGGGCAATCAATCCTGATTTACCAACTCCGATAAGAATAATACGCCCCTGACTTTTCAAGATTAATTTTACCAGACAGACAAATTCATCATCAATAGCCTCCTGCAGCTTTAGTATCGATTTTGCCTCTACAGCCAAAACTTCCCGGGCCTCAGCAGAAATATGCTCAACCTGTCTCTGGTCTACAGTAGGAAAATCATTCAAAATAATCACCTATCCTTTACAATTCTATTAATCGCCTGAACCTGTTGTAAAATATCCTCTAAATCATCCAAGTATACCATATTAGGGCCATCACTTAAGGCCTCTGCCGGATTATCATGTACTTCCATAAAAAGGCCATCAATCCCCACTGCCGCAGCTGCCCGGGCCAGATAGGGAACCATTTCTCTATCACCACCTGAAACCTCCCCTTGTGCAGCAGGACGCTGTACACTATGGGTAGCATCAAAAACAACAGGATATCCTATTTCCCTCATCTTCGGCAGTGAAGTCATATCAGCAAGCAGATTATTATAACCAAAACTAACCCCACGTTCAGTAAGTAATATCCTCTTACTGCCTGTACTAACTACTTTATCAACAGCCTTAGCCATATCCCATGGTGCCATAAACTGACCCTTTTTTATATTTACTATCAAATCTGTCCGGGCAGCAGCCAGTAAAAGGTCAGTCTGCCGGCAGAGAAAGGCCGGTATTTGTAGAATATCAACAACTTCAGCAGCTGGTTCAACCTGTTCTACCTGATGTATATCTGTTAAAACTGGTACTTGCAACTCTTCTTTTATCTTTTTTAGCTGTTTTAGTCCTTTTTCCAGACCAGGCCCCCTATAAGAATTGATTGAAGAACGATTAGCCTTATCAAATGAAGCCTTAAAGACATAGGGGATACTTAGAGCATCTGCTATTTCTTTAACTCTACTTGCGATCTTTAAAGACCTTTCATATCCCTCAAGAACACAGGGGCCAGCAATTAAGATCAGGGGTTTTTGTAAATCACCAAAGATTATATCCTCATTTAATTTTACCTTATTAATAGAAAATGACATACTATTCCTCTCCCTCTATTATACTCACTACCTTGTCCAGGTCATCCGGGACATCTACCCCGATTGAGTTATACTCTGTTTCAACTACCCGGATCCTATAGCCATTTTCCAGAGCCCTGAGCTGTTCTAGAGATTCACTTTTTTCAAGTGGCGCAGGCTCCAGACTGGTATATTTTAAGAGAAAATCCCTTTTATAAACATAAAGCCCAATATGTTTATAATACTTTGCTGCTTCATTTCTCTGGTAGGGTACTGGATAACGTGAAAAATAAAGGGCATCGCCCTTTAAGTCAGTTATTACCTTAACAATATTAGGGTTATCTATTTCTTCCCTGGCTGTAATCTCTTTTTTTACTGTGCTCATTTCCAGGCTGTTATCTTCCAGAAAAGGCCTGACTGCAGCCCTGACCATTTCCGGTTCTAACAAAGGTTCATCCCCCTGAACATTAACTATCAGATCACAGGACAGGTCTTTAGCAACAAAAGCAATTCTGTCTGTACCTGACTGACAGTCTGATGGTGTCATAACTGGCTTTCCACCAAAGTTTTTAACTTCATTATAAATTCTCTCATCATCTGTTGCTACTATAATATCAATTAATAATTCTCCCAACAGTTTGACCCTGTCATAAACCCGCTGAATCATGCTTTTACCCTTAATATCAATCAGGGCTTTACCTGGAAAACGGCTAGAACTATACCTGGCCGGGATTACTGCTATTATTTTCATATATTAATCCCCCTTTAATTAGACGCTGCCTACCTGAACAGCCAACTTATCTAATAAATCAGCTCCATTATTAATCTCTAATTCTATACCCAGAACAGCTAAAGAAATACCCTGAAGTTTCAAGCTGCTAATCATCTTATCCTTAAATTTAACAGCATCCTTTTCAGTTGTCAACACTAGTTTTATACCCTCTTCAGAAGCCTTACGGCCTATATAATCAAAATCATCCTCCTGGTAGCGATAGTGGTCGGGATATTCTATCATTTCAGCCACATTAAACCCATTCTTATTGAGAGTCTGATAAAAGGAAGCAGGGTTACCGAGACCTGAAAAGGCAAGTATCTTCCTGGCTGTATGGGAAACAACTGGTTCAACACTGCTTTTGCCTGCTATATCCAGGAAACGCAGATAAACCGATTTATAGACTGCCGTATAAATTAAAGAAGTTTTATTATACTTACTAATTTCTTCTTTTATTTTTTGCAGCTGACTTTCAGCTATCAAATCAGCCCTGGTAATGATAAAGATATCCCCTCGATTTAATGCTGTCAGAGGTTCCCTTAAATATCCACGGGGTAAAAGGTGACGGTTAGCAAAGGGATTTAAACCATCTATGACCACAATATCTATATCTCTGGCTAACTGCCAGTGCTGAAAAGCATCATCCAGCAGGATAAGATCAAGCTTAAATCTCTCCTGAACCAGGCGGCCTGCAGCTGCCCTTTTTTTGCCGATTGCTACTGGAAATCCCTCCATTAGTCTGCTGAGCATTAAGGCCTCATCACCAGCCTCCTCATAGGAAGCAGTTTCAACACAGCCGTCTGAGACAAGAAGTGGTCCTTCTGTTTCTGAACCATAACCCCGACTGACCACTGCTGTATTTATCCCCTTATTATTCAGACCCTCGGCCAGATATTTAACCACAGGGGTTTTACCTGTTCCACCAGCAGTAATATTACCTATACTGATAAGCACTGGCGCAAGTTTAGTCTTTTTAATAAGTCCAGAGCTATATAATATTTTACGAAAAAAGAGCAGTAATTTATAGACCTGTTCCAGAAAATTAAGAATCAACAGTAACAACTTGTCCAACAGCTTATTCCTTTTTCCATCTACTAACTCTTTTAAATAATTTTCAAGTTTTACAGCAAACAAGGTTCAATCACCAGCCCCTGTTTTTAGAATTCTTTCAGCCTTTTCCTGGGCCAGATTAATACTATCTTCCAGTATTTCAGCCCTTTTTTCTATTGTTTCATCTTCAGGTAAATAGACAGGGGCGCCGAAAGCCATTACTGCTCTTGTACCAGGTAATGGTAAAACAAGCCGATCCCAGCTGTTAACAGTTATTTTCCACCTTACAGCTACACCAATCGGAATAATCACTGCACCACCTTTTTCCTGGAGATATACTATCCCTGGCTTTACTTTATGGATAGGACCCGTAGGTCCGTCAGGTGTTATAAAACCTGAATATCCCTTTTTAATCTCCTTAATCAATTTGAGTAAAGCACGGCTGCCTCCCCGTGAGGAAGAACCCCTTATAACCCGGTAATGATATCTCTTTAAAATACGGGTCATGTATTCACCATCACGGCTGAGGCTGGATAAAACCAGATAATCACTATCTCTAAAAAAATAGGCAGGAAGCCAAAGCTTACCATGCCAGAAAGCAAATAAAATAGACTGGTCAGTACATTTTTCTGCATTCTCCCTGCCGTAAACATCCAGCCTTGTCCAGCGGCTGGAAATAATATTAAAGATGTATGCTAATACTGGTATAATCCAGAACCGAAATCTCTTCCATAAATTTCTCATTATACCTACTTCCTCTATTCTGTAAACTGTCCTTGATATAAACGGGAATAAACCCCACCACGGGCTATTAATTCATCATGAGTTCCTTTTTCTTTAATACTCCCACCTGAAACCACAATAATCTTATCCGCATTTTTGATAGTTGTTAAACGATGGGCTATGACAAAGGTAGTCCTATTCTGCATTAATCTATCAAGGGCCTCCTGTACCAGGGATTCTGACTCGGCATCCAAGGCTGAAGTGGCCTCATCAAGAATCAATATCCTGGGATTTTTTAGTATTGCCCGGGCAATAGCAATTCTCTGCCGCTGACCACCTGATAAGCCTACACCCCTTTCACCTACTAATGATTCATACTCCCTGGGGAATTTCATGATAAAATCATGAGCATTAGCTGCCCTGGCAGCAACAATTATCTCCTCATCAGATGCCTCTAAATTACCATATCTAATATTATCCTTGATTGTTCCACTAAAAAGTACAGTTTCCTGCGGTACTATACCGATAAACTTACGTAGTGAAGCAAGATTGACCTTGTTAATATCCTTACCATCAAGGTAAATAACCCCTGAATCAGGCTGGTAAAACTTAGGGATCAAATCAACCAGGGTTGTTTTGCCGGCCCCACTAGGTCCAACCAGGGCTACAATCTCCCCGGGTAAGGCCTGTAAATTAATATCACTTAAAACCTCTTCCCCTTATTATACGAAAAACTAACATCTACAAACTCCACATGTCCTTCTACACTGCTTAATACTTCAGCATCTTTTACCTCTTCTTTAAGGTGATTATGAATATCCATTGTTTCAAATACCCTCTCAGCAGCAGCTAGAGCCTTCTGCACTGTACTACTGAGTTTACTCATGGAACGTAATGGTGAAGTAATTGTTAAAAGCAGTGTAAAATAGGCTATTAAGGCTGACGGTTGCATTCTGCCCCGGAAAACCTCATAACCACCATACCACAATATAGCAGTAAAAGCCATAGCTGCTATCAATTCAATAATCGGTGTTAAAACAGCTCCATACTGGGCTGTTTTTACCTTAGCCCGGAAATTCGAATCATTTTTCTCCTGAAACCGGGAGAGCTCATAATCCTCTCGCCCAAAAGACTTAACAACCCTTACAGCTGAAAGAGTTTCCTGCAGTATATCCGAAATATCAGCTATTCTGATCTGAACATTTTTACTAACCCGCCTGATCTTTCTGTTGAATTTGGCTAACACATAGGTCATTAAAGGAATCATAACTACCAGGAGTAATGTTAACCTTACATTTAAATAAAAGAGATAAGCGATACCACCCAGCAAGGTGAGTGTCTGCTCAACCAGGGTAATAGCACTACTCACTATTGAATTTTGTAGTTTTCCTACATCATTGGTAACCCGTGATATAATCTCGCCAGTCTTATTTTTATTATAAAAACTAAGTGATAATCCCTGAAGATGGGAATACAACTCTTCCCTTATATCTTTAACTGCTTTCTGAGAGACATAAGAAATCAAATATTTCTGTCCATAATAAGAAATACCTTTAAGAAAATAGATTAAGATCATGGAAAGGGCTATCCAGTTTAATTTCTGTAAGCCTGTCCCCCCGGCTGAAATATCCGTTATAATTGTTTCAATTAGATCCTGAAAAACCTTAACAAAGAATATTGTAAAAAAGAATGGAATACCATTGACACAAGCCCGGCTGATAATCTTGTTTTATAAGGTGATAAATACCTCAAGATCCTTTTTATTAATGACAAAATAAGTCACTCCTACTATTAATACTGTATTTATTAAAGTTTAATTATTATCTATTAATCCATAATAATGAATACCCATGCCAGAGATCTCATGATCCACATCAAGTCCTGGGATACCAAGTTTACCATATAAAGCCACTGCCAGGTGTTTCCCCTTACTGACAATTCCTATCTTAATACCAGCACCAGATATACTGGTCATCGGGCTGTTGAAATCAACCATAGCCCTTTCAACACAACGGGTCAAAACACGCTGATCCTGAATAGTCTCACTAATTACTTTACCTTTAATAGCAGCGCCAAGGCAATTTCTCAATATCTTATTTTTAAAATCCTCACCTTTACCACCAGCCCTGGTAATAACAGGTTTATAACCCTCTTTTTTCAGTACATTAATAATCTGAACATCATATTTATCATCAATAATAGATAGAATAGAAGCCACCTTTCCCAGAGATTGTTCCCCTTCAATATTAATAAAGTCACTAATCTTGAAATCTGATAAATCCACTTAACTCACTCCTTATAACTTATTTATTTAAGCCCTTATAGATAACAGAGGCCGGTGTCAAGAATATTCCCTTATTTGTACAGGATTAGACTTAACTTTTATAATATTCAACAAAAAAGTAAATTTTCCTGCAAATATTTAAAAAACTATTTACCAGACCCCACCTTCTCAGCCACTTCAGGTAGAATAGCCCTGAGAAACTCCATGATAGCATCAATTATCCTGGGGGAAGGCCGGCTTACTATATCCTGATCTACTATATATACTCTACCATTTCTAACGGCTTTTATACCCTGATAATTGTCTCTATTTTTAATCTTTTCCACTGTTACTTTATGGGCCGAACTATGGGGGCTGGCTATATATACATCAGGGTCCTCAAGAATTAATACCTCCAGACTATACTGCGGCCAGGCTCCATCAGCCTTACTGCCAATATTAATTCCTCCAGCTATATTTATAATATCATCAATAAAAGTATCACTCCCTGCTGTATATAAAGGATTACTCCAGATCTCATAAAAAACCTTCGGTCTCTGCCTATCCTGGAGTTCCTTTGCCACAAGCTGCTCTATCTGGGCAAGAGAATCCGTCAGTTCAGTAGTGATAACCCAGGCAGTCTCCTGCTGGCCAGTTAACAACCCCACCTTTTTGATCAATTCAATAGATTCCTTAATATTATGGGGATCAAAACCAGCGACCTTAATCCCTAGTCGTCTCAGCTGTGTTATAGTTTCTTTTTTATTTATGGCTACAGCAAGAACCAGATCGGGTTTTAGGGAAATTATCTTTTCCACACTGGGGTCAACAATAGTGCCTATCTTTTCTTTAAGTATAGCCTCGGCCGGATAATCAGCCAGAGTAGTTACCCCCACAACCTCATCTTCTAAACCAAGGGCAAATAAGAGTTCTGTCATACTGGGGGCCAGCGAAATAATCCTCTCCGGTTTTTTATCTATTCTTATCTCCTTATCCAAATCATCAACAATAGTTACCGGAAACTCTTCAGCCAGAATCAAACCCGGCACAAACAAAACAAATAGTAAAAACAGGACCACAGCTATAGTATATCTAAAATTCAGCATAATAAACCCCACCTCCAGTCAGTTAAATATCTATCCCTTCTTATATTATAACAGTAAGAAGACAGCTTTGCCACCTGGACTTAATCAAAGTGACTACACCATCCAGATTTAAATAACGAAAAAGGTAAGGGCTTTTCCCAGAACCCTTACCCACTGATTAATTTTTATTAACTTAAACTCAAATTACGAACTCAATTTCTTTCCACCACTAAACCTATTCTTTACCCTCCTGCTAAAACCTGTTAATAGTGAATATATACTAGGCACTACATAGAGCGTCAGGAGAGTAGCTACTGACAGACCACCGATTACCACAATAGCCATTGGGGACTGTACTTCAGAGCCCTCACCCAGTCCAATAGCCATCGGCAGCATAGCCAGTATTGTTGTCAGGGCAGTCATAAAGATAGGCCGCAGACGAATTGGTCCTGCCTCCAGGATGGCCTCCCTGACAGTCATACCAGTACTGCGTAAATGATTAATATAATCTACCAGTACAATAGCATTGTTTACTACAATACCTGCCAGCATAATAATACCAATTATAGTCACCACTGAAATATTATTTCCTGTAATAACTAGGCCGAGCATAACACCAATAGCAGCCATCGGTACGGTAAACATTATTACCAGTGGATGTAATAGTGATTCAAACTGTGATGCCATTACCATATATACTAGTACCAGGGCCAGCAATAAGGCAAGGGCCAGACTGGTGAAAGATTCCTGCATTTGCTCGAATTCACCACCATAGTCCAGTTCATAGCCTGAGGGCAGCTGAAGATTCTCAGACAATCTACCCTGTATTTCACCCATTACCTCTCCCAAACTCCTACCATATAAAGAGGCACCAATCTGAGCATATCTAACCTGATTTTCCCGCAGGATTTCTTTAGGACCTTCTTCTACCTTAAAAGAAGCAATGTCTTCTAGAGGAACCAGAGCACCAGTTGATGAAGATAGCAATAATTCCCTGACCTGAGCCGGACTATCAATATCCTCTTCGGCCAATTTAACAGTTATATCATACTCTTCTCCACCAATCTCATACTGGGTAGCAACACTCCCACTGATTGCTGTATTAATTGCCTCACCTATCTGACTAACCCTGAGTCCATATTTAGAGGCAAGGGTTCTATTTATCTCAACCTGCATCTCAGGCCTTCCTTCAGAAAGACTGTCTTCAACCTCTCTTACACCCTCAAGATTTCTTATTTCATCACTTATTTGTCGAGCTAATCTCTCTAGAACGACTAAGTCATCACCTTTGACCATGATAGATATCGGTTTTCCACTGCCTCCCATTGACATACCTTCAGTCTCAATATTGATTTCAACTCCAGGGATTGATAAATCATTTCTTAAGGCCTCAATAATTTCCTGGGTTGAGCGCTCTCTTTCATTTAGGTCTACTAATTGAAGATAAAAACTGGCTGTTTCACTTTCACTACCTTCCATACCCATCATACCTGAAGAACCTACATTTACCAGCAAATTTTTGACTTCAGGAGTATCCAGGACAACTTTTTCAATCTCCCTGGCAACCCGATCAGTACTCTCCAGGGAAGAACCAAGGGGTAATTCAGCACTTATATTTATCTCTCCTGTATCAGATTCAGGGATAAACTCCGTCCCGATCATAGGAAATAATGAAATACTACCAATAAAAGCTACCAAGGTAATAACTACTATCAACCAGCGGTGTGACAGACTCCAATCTAGTGTAGAACGGTAAAACGATTTTACCCTTCCCATTCTGGAAGAATTCTGATGCCGTTCAACCTCTACTTTCTTAACCTTGAGTATCTTGGAAGACATAACTGGTATTAGTGTTAAAGATACCAGCAGCGAAGCCAGGAGAGAAAAAGCGACTGTCAGTGACAGCTCTCTAAACAACTGTGAAGCCATACCTTCCACGAAAAAGACCGGAAGAAAAACAATCACAGTAGTCAAGGTAGAAGCCAGTATAGCCATACCAACTTCCAGACTCCCTTTATGAGCTGCCTCTTTCCTGGATAAACCCTCTACCCGATAGCGAAAGATATTCTCCAGAACTACAATAGAATTATCAACCAACATTCCTACCCCCAGGGCCAATCCACCCAAGGTCATCATATTTAAAGTTAAGTCATTAAAATAAAGCAGCATAAAGGTAGTAATTACTGAAACCGGAATTGCTGTGGCGATAATTAAGGTACTCCTGATATTCCTCAGAAAGAGGAACAAAACCAGTACAGCCAGCACTCCCCCATAAATAGCACTGGTGGTCACATTACTGATAGAATCCTCAATATATTCTGCCTGATCCATAATCGGTATTATTTTTATATCATTATTTATTTCTCCCTGTAATTTAACGATTTCTTGATTGACAAGCCTTGATACATTAACAGTATTAGCATCAGTCTGTTTCTGTATCATAATACCCATACTCGTTTTCCTGTTAAGCCGGGTCATGCTTTCAACCTCTTTAAAAGTATCTTTAACTTCAGCAATGTCTGCCAGCGGTACATTTGCCCCGGTAGCAGTTGGAATCTCTACAGCTTTTATCTCATCAATAGATTTGAATTTCCCCGTTACCCTGACCAGTAATTTATCACTCCCGCGCGAGACATTACCACCAGACATATTAAGGTTTTCTGACATCAGGGTATTTTTAACACTGGAAAAATCTATATTATAGTTATTTAGTTTGTTCCTATTGAGACTAATTAATATTTCCCGTTCTAAACCCCCTATTAAACTAACAGAGGCAACCCCTTCCAGGCGTTCCAGGCGAGGAGACACCCTGTCTTCAAGCAAGGTCTTTAATTCGGCCAGGTCAAGGTCTGCAGTAACACCTAATTGCATAATAGGCATCATCGAAGGGTCAAATTTGATGATTATCGGGTCATCAACATCATCAGGCAGCATCCCCTCTACCATATCGACATTCTCTCTCAAGTCCATAGTTGCTGTATCCATATCTGTACCCCAGTCAAACTCGGCAATTATTTGTGAGCTGCCTTTAGACGAACTGGAGCTGATTGTTTTTATATTGGTAACAGTTGAGACAGCACTCTCAAGCGGTTTAGTTACCATATTCTCTATCTCTTCTGGACCTACCCCACTATAACTGGTAATAATCGCTGCCCCTGGATAGGTAATTTCCGGGAAAAGATCTATATTGATCATAGTAAAACTAACTACTCCCAGTAATACTGCCAGTAGCACCATCATTGTGGTTGTCACCGGTCTTTTAATAGCCAAATCTGAAAGTTTCATTAATCTACCACCTCAACCAGATCACCATTTTGTAAGGAATTCTGTCCCTGGATAACCAGGATATCTTCTGGAGATATACCATCTATAACTTCAAGTTCATTAGCATTTATAATACCAATCTCTATCTCTTTTTTGACCACCTTGTCACCATCAACCGCAAAAACATAGGGGTTACCATCAAGGTCAAGTACTGCATTTATGGGGATAACCACAGTATTTTCAGCCCTATTCAGGATAAAACTTACATCAGCAAACATACCCCCATATATTTTATTATCTTCATTATCAAGTAATATTTTTACTGGATAGGCCTGAGCCTGCTGATCGATAACTGGACTAATATTAGTAATCTCTCCCTGGCTTATTCCATCTTTAAAGGCCAGGAGGTCAACACTTACCTGGTCACCTACCTTAATCCTGGTCAGGGTATCAGCATTAACATTTACTTTAACATAAACCTGGTCAAGGTCTACCAGATTTATTACTGGAGTGCCTGCACCAAGCATTTCACCGACCTCAACATTAACAGCAGATATTATACCCTGGTTAGGGCTTTTTACCACACTATTCTCAAACTGGATTCGGGCAAGTTCTAATGAGGCCTGTGACTGTTTCAAACTAGCCCGGGCTGATCTCCGCTCTTCTTCACGGGCCCCTTTTTTTACCTTAGCCAGGTTGGCTTCAGCTGTCTGGAGGTTAGCCCTGGCAACTTCAAGCTGGGTACGAGCATTATCAAGCTGTTGTTTGAGGGAATGTGGATTTTGATAAACATCCTCTACTATCTGATAACTCTCCAGGGCACCATTATAATTAATCTGCGCCTGTTCTTTACCCAATTCAGCTGTTTTCAAAGCTGATTGAGCATTTTTATACTGGGTCTCTACCCCCTCAAATTCCTTCCGGGTTATAGCCCCTTCATTATATAATGTCTTCATTCTTTCATAATCAGTACTGGCTTGATTATAAGCAACCCTGGCCTGATTTAACTGCTCATCGGCAATAGATAATTGTTTCCGGCCACTCTCTAACTGGGTATTTGAACTGGTCAGCTGTTGTTTATAATCACTCTTATCATGATAAATAGATTCGATTATTTCCAGTCCGGTTTTAGCCCCTTCAAATGAGGCCATTGCACTCTGATATGAAGCCTCAACCTGGGCTATTTCCTCTGGAGTAGCCCCATTTTCAAGCATATCCAGATTCGCTTGAGCCAGTTCTACAGCAGCTTCAGCCTGTTTTAACTGGGCTTTTAAATTATCTTGATCAAAAACAATTAAAGACTGGCCTTTTTTAACAAAATCCCCAACTTCAACATTCACCTCATCTATAATACCACCTATTTCAGGGGATATCTGGATACTTTTATAAGGCTCAATCTTTCCATTGACAACCTTTATTTCAGCAAGGTCCTTTAGTTCTGCCTCTACAACCCTGACTGGTATACTCTGTGCTAAACTGACAGTATTAATAAGTAAGACGATAAGTATTGTAAATATCCCTATTTTATTTTTCATTAGTGATTACCTCCTCACAATAGCCCGTAAGTTGACCCGTCTTCTGCAGTAATTCAAAAAGGTCTAACTGGTATTGATATTCTGCCTGCATTTTACCTATCTTGGTCTGTTTCAGGGTGGTTTGAGCATTCATTACATCTATATTTGTCCCTACACCCTCCTGATACCTCATCTCTTCCAACCTTAGATTCTCACGGGCCTTATCAAGATTTAATTCCTTTAGTTCAATTCCGGCTCGATTTTCCCGGGCAGTAAGTATTTTACTCTCAATATCTAATCTAATTAATTCCTTTAAATCGCTTTTAGACTCCTCTAATCTACTAAGTTCTTTTTGATATTTCTTCTCAGTTGTACTTGATTTACCACCGTCAAAGATAGAGAGAGAACCTGACAGACTAATACTCCAGCTGCCGTCATCAAATTCCAGCTCACTACCCTGCCAGCTGTAATTACCAGCAAGTGCCAGCCTGGGCAGGTGACTCCTTTCTTCCATCTCTATATTGGTCTCTACTATCTCTTTATTAACTGTTATCATATTTAGTTCAGGCCTCTTCTCCAGGGCTAACTGGTAAAGTCTTTCTAAATCAAGCTCTACTGCTGCCTGTATATCTGGACTAACAAGCTGAAAATCCTGCTCATCCCTGCCGATTAAATTAGCCAGATTCTTGCTGGCTAAATGGAGTTGATTACGGGCGTTCTGCAGACTTTGTTCTGATTCACCCTCTTTGATCTCGATCTGTAACACATCTGTTTTCAAAGCCACTCCCTCTTTAAAACTGCTCTGGACAATCCTTTTATGTTCTTTTACTACTTTCAGGGCCTCTTCTTCTATTTCCACCCTTTCAGCAGCCATTAAAACATTATAATAGGCCTCAATAATATTATAAAGAATCTCACTTATCTCCTGTTCGGTCTGCAGACCGGCCAGGGTCAAACCCTTTTCAGCCTGTTTAATACCAAGGCCTATCTGGCCACCTGAATATATGGTCTGCTGTAGTGTTAACTGGGTATTATAACTATTTTGGGAACCCTCACTAGGTTTAAGAGTAGTAAAATCTAATTCCGGTGGAGCCTCTTCCAGCCTAGTATAGGAACTCTTTAGATCCAGTGTTGGGTACCAGTTTCTTTCAGCCAGTTCCAGATCATACTCAGATTTCTCCACCTCCAGATGGCTCTGCTTGATATTGGAGTTGTTTTCCAGTCCAGCACGCAAGGCCTCTTTCAATGTCAAACTATCAAGGGCCAGTACTGAGCCGGTATAAAGAACAAGCAGACTGACTATACAGATAAAAACTACCTTTATATCCTTCACTTCATTCATCTCCCTTCTTCTTGAATACCCTTTAAAACCAGATCATAAAGGGATTCAACCAGTTCTTCTATATCTTCCATATCATCTTCAAGGATAATACCATTCATTGCCCCTAAACTACCAACAATAAAAATTGCTGCCTTACGACTAGAAATATTGCGAAATTCCCCATTCTTAATCCCCAGCTTAATTATCTCCTCTACTTCACTTGCTATTGCAGAATGAATTTTAAAAAAAATTTTCTTTACATCACTACTAAAATAACTTTCCGTATTGGTAAATAAACCAATTACTTTCTTATTCCTATAAATCCTCTTAAAATTCAGCCTGAAAAATGACTTTAAGATATCTCCAGCAGACTGACCTTTGTTTTCTTGAATAATAAAATTATGTGTTTCTTTTATTATTTTCCTGCCTCCCCTGATAACTGCTTCTCCAAACAATTCATCTTTACTGGAAAAGTGCCAATAAAGTGTCCCCTTCCCAAGGCCTGCCTCTTCAGCAATTGCTGCCATAGAAGTCTCATGAAAACCATTTTCGGTAAACAGCTTTACAGCAGCCTCCAGTATCTTATCTTTAGTATTCATCTCTATTTTATGTATCACACCTTCCTCGACTTACCGGTCAGTCTATAGTATACCAATATAACTATTTCCTGTCAAGCAAAACTATGCTCCTATAAAAAAGTCGCAAAATTTGGCATTTTCAAGGCTTCCACAGCTCCTTTATTTTCCTGGAAAGTTCCTCCCCCGAAGGGCTCTGAGGCCAGCGTTCAAGGGATGCCCCTTTCCTCATAGCTGCTGCCAGATTGTAAAATACCTGCTTCTGTCCAGTAAATTCCCGCAGGTACTGCTTTATTTCTTCCCTTTTAGTTTTACCATCATAGGGGCAAGGGCTACTGATAGGCTCATATCCTAATAATTTACCTGCTTCAACAATATCTTTTTCCCTTAAATATACCAGTGGACGGATAATAAAGATATCATTACTTGATAAGTACTGTTTAGGCTGGAAGGTTACTAACTGTCCTGAGTATAAAATACTCATTAGAAAGGTCTCCACAGCATCATCATAGTGGTGCCCAAAGGCCAGTTTCTTAATTCCTTTTTTGCGCATAAAACCTGCTATAGCTCCCTTCCTGAAATGGGCGCATTTAGCACAGGGATTAGCAGCCTCCTCTTGCAGGATATACTCTGCTATCCTGGTTCTTTCTAGATAAAAAGGGACAGCCAGTTCCCGGCAAAAATCCCTGAGGGGTTCAAAGTCTACCCCATTAAAACCAAGATCAATTGTAATCACACTCAAACTAAATTTAACACCCAGATACTTCCTTAAAAAAGCCAGGCTATAAAGTAGAAAACTGCTGTCTTTACCACCTGACAACCCTACTAAGATATGATCGTCATCTTGAATTAAATCAAATTCAGCTACAGCCTTTACTATCTTATTTGTATAGTTTTTGGATAATGATAGTTTCAAAGAAACACCACCTTATAATAAGTTCTGGCTGATTATATCACTCCCGGTAAAATTCTGCAAGGACTTTAACCTTGTTATTCACTTCTAATCTCAAACTCAACATTCCCCTCTACTGCCTACACTAAACGAATAAGATAGACAAAAATCACCCTTTCGGGTGATTTTTAACTTATTTTCCTTCCAAAAAAGGCCTTTAACTTCTATTTTCTCAGTATAAGTAGATACATCTTATCATTATCAATACTTTCCACTTGCTTATAGCCTATCCTTTCAGCCCAGTCAATTACCTGCCCAATCGGTGGCAGGTCATCTCTAACCACATCTTGTTCACTATTATGATGCAGCTGATTTATTTCCTCCCTTGACTGGGAGTGGAAAATCAGTAGCCTTCCACTATCTTTTAATAAATCATAAAACCGTTCCAGTATAGTAACCTTATCCCCCAGGTGTGGAAAAACAGAATAGGTAATAATCAAATCAAAGCACTGATTAAATTGATATTTATAAATATCAGCCCTTATAAACTGGATATTCTGGTAATGATGATACTTCTTTTTAGCAATTTCAAGCATATTTTCAGCAAAATCCACTGCCGTAATTTGACAACCGCCACCATAGTATTCCTCCAGAAGAGGAAGTATAACACCTGTCCCTGTCCCTACATCAAGAATATCAGGTCTTTCATGAACAGGTAATTTGTTGATAGCAAACCTTATTTTCCTATTATCATGGTCTACCCTTTCATCCCAGTTTTCTGCCACCTGGTTAAAAAATTCCCTGCTCACTGTTTTACCCCCAATTCCCCTGTAATACCACCCTTCAGGTATTTTAGTAAAACAGGAATTAAGATTAACTGGATTACAATTCCCACTGTCCCTCCAATAATTGATGACCAGATATATACCAGGGGATTGGCAGGTAGATAATTCATCCCAAAAAGGTGCACCATAATCATAACCACAAATCCTGCCCCAACCCTCCCCAACAGCATAGTCAAAATAAGGGAAGTAAAAATACCCAAACTCCTTCTTTGATATAGATAACCTATGGCTGACCCATAGATACTCAATTCAACAAACATAATCGGCAGCATCGGTAATAAAGGAGGCATGCCGGTTAACAAACTACATAATAATGGTGTTACAGCTCCTACAATAAAGCCTGCCGCTGGCCCAAGATAAACACCTGCTAATAATACAGGGATATGCATTGGTAAAAATACAGAACCAGAACCAAGCAGTAGGTAATGAAAAGCCGTTGGAATAACCAGACCTAAAGCAATAAAAATACCCATAAAGACAATCTTCTTTGTTTCCATCTTCTAAAACCCCTTTATATATTAGTAACACGAATATAATATTTGTGTTACTAATATATATTCTGGATATCATCCCTAAATCCTTTAAAATTAATTTCTATGATTCCAGACCCAGTTCACCCTGGATCAGGCTCTGGATACTACCCTCAAGCTCTACTATCTGCCAGCGGCCTTCTACATTACCCAGTAATACCCTGTCTTTCATATCTATAATTATCTTTTCCATGACTGGTTCCCCAGTATCCTCATTAGTTTCATCTGTTGGATTATTTATATATAAGTGATATACAACTTCAAAGGCTGGTTGGAGATGATCAGCAAGTTTAGTAATCTCTAAATCTGTTATACCGAAAAAGCCTTCTGTATCTGCCATACTATAGGCCTGTCTGACCCTTTCTATAACATAATTCCTGTTCAAAAGATTATCCAGTTCTCCCAGATCACTGATATTAGTATCTTCAACCAGGAAAATATCCTTCTGGTCTATTCCCTGATAGAAAATCTCTACAACCTCACTCGGGGTAGTCTCTTCTGTTACAACAGGTTCCCTACTGCCCCCCATAAAACCAAGCAGGACAAAGAAAGCCAGCAAACCACCTACAACAGTAATTACTGCCCGCTTTTTCCGCCAGAAGTTTCTAACACTAAGCCTGTGTTTCCTTTTTTTAATCATTTGAGAAGCCTTTTCTTGATTCTCTTTTAGCTGATTAAGGTCACCCTCTAAAAGCCCCTTTTCCTCTAAATTTCGTAATTGGCTGATAAAACTATCCCAGTCCCCTAACCTCTCACTTAAGTCTTTCTTCAGGGTAGACATAATAAAATCATTGAGAGGCTTTGAGAGCTGATAACTAAGATAGCGGGGTTCCACTGGTATAGAATTATAGATCTGGTCAACCAGGTCTGATTTGTCATCAGCATTAAAAGGCATCCTGTCTGTCAGCAAATAATACATAATAACACCTGCATTATAAATATGTGACCCTTCAGCCCACTTCTTTTCTTTATATACCTCAACTGCCTGATAGACTTCTTCAGGATAAGTCTGCTGTTCATCCTCCCTGTACTGCCAGGTAAGCCCGGTTATAGCAGGATCAATGACCTTTAATCCACCATCTTTATCAACCTGGAGTGATTTCAACCCCAGTATTGTCCAGTTGCAACCCTTCTCTTCAGCCTCTTTTAAAACTTCTGCCAGTGTTAAAACCCATTTTACCCTCTGTACCAGTGAGGGGGATTTCTCCCTGAGATAAGCAGTCAGTGGTTGATAAATACCTGGTTCATCCTTTAAGAGACAGTATTCATCATTAATCATACTAATACTTTTATACTTGATAAAGGCCTCATGTTGTAGAAGATTCCCCTTACTGATAATATCTTCCAAGCCCATCTTGACATCAAGCATTATTCGTGACCTAGGTTTACGAGTAACAAAAATAGCCTCTGCCACAGAACTCTCCTGACCATCTGTCAATTCATAAAACCTCTTCCCCCACCTCTCCACTTCATTAACTATCCTCATTTAAATCCCCCCTCTTTTTTTATTCCTCTTTCTCTATTGTTATAATCAAAGAACAAGCCGCCTAACGGCCATCCAGACTTAATCAACAATTATTAATTTTTACTATAGGAATTCTTCTTACACAAAGTCAACTTGTTATCATAATACAGACCAATATATTTACTGGACGACTCTAAAAATTGTCTGGAGGCATGGACGCCGGAGGACAATTTCTCGACAGTAAACGAAGGCAGGACGCCGTAGTGCACGACAAGGGAAGTAAATATATTTGTCGGTCTTTAAAGTCATCAAAAAACCCTCAACAGTATTATTATATCATTTTATTACTATATTACAAACTAAATGATTCTACAAATAAGGTGCCTCTTTCCTGAGTCTTCCCCTAAATATCATTAGAGGGTAGTTCAGGTAGGCTCCGCTTATTTTCAATCATAAAATCCCTGCTTTTTAGCAGGGATTTGGCTACTGACTTATTTTTCCCTATAAAGGGAGATTATATAATTAAATCCTTATCTTTTTTAGGCCTCTCATCATACTCCTGTTTCTTATCATCATAACCCTCGCGCCCCAGTACACCATAGGTATAATGTTTGCCTAATTCCACACCAGGTTGATTAAAAGCATTTATATTAAACAACTCACCAACCAGAGCAGTCTGCAATTCAAGCATATATATCAGCTGCCCCATGGTAAACTCATTAACCTCAGGGAGTATAATAGTTGAATTTAGACGCCCTCTTTTGCTCAGGGCCAGTTCAGTAGCATTTTTTTCAGTCCTAATCAGTTCATTCAAGGTATGTCCACCTAGATATGATACCCCCTGAATATCCTGATAAACAGCTGGTATTTCAATCTCAACCCCATAATCCTCTACTTCCAGGAAGGTAATAACCTTATCAAAGGGTCCTTCTGTATAGAGTTGAACCTGGGAATGCTGATCAGTAGCCCCCAGGGCCTTAATCGGTGTAGGCCCAACATTAATAACATTACCCTCCCGATCAACTTCCTTACCTAGTGATTCTGCCCACAACTGACGGTACCAGTCAGCCATGTCCTTTAGGGCATGTGCATATGGCATCATAACAGAGAGAGGTTTCCCTTCTTTATAAGACATATATTGTAATACCCCATTAAGATAGGCCGGGTTTTGCCACAAGTCACTACTCTGACAGAGCTTATCCATATAGGCAGCACCAGCTAGTAACTCCTCAATATCTATTCCGCAAAAGGCGGCTGATACCAGACCAACAGGTGTTAATACAGAAAAACGTCCTCCAACATTATCAGGGATATAAAAGGTCTTAAAATCCTCTCTCTTAGATATTTCAATAAGATAACCTGAATTTGCACTTGTAGTGGCAATAAAATGTTTCTCTACCTTATCTTCACCTACTACTTCAGCAACGGCCTTACGAGCAATAAGATACTGACTCATGGTTTCTGCAGTACCACCTGATTTAGAGATAACATTAAAAACCGTTTTCTTTAAATCAAGTGTCTCTAATAAGCTCTTGAATCTTACAGGATCAACATTATCCGGAACAAACAAACGACAGCAGCCACCCCTTTTATCATTTCTGTAATTATAATAAGGGTCATTTAAAGCAGTCTGTAGGGCTATATTACCAAGGGCAGAACCCCCAATACCCAATACAACAAAATTATCAAACTCACCCTGTTTTTTAGCTGCAAATTCTTTAATCTCTCTGACAATTTCAGTCTGTTCATACGGAAGATCCATAAAACCTGGTTTAGCCTGTTTAATATTATTATGGGCCTCTTCTACCTTATCTGACAAGGCTGTTATCTCTTCCCTTGTAAAGCCATGTTCAGGGCCAACCCTTTCGGCAAACATATTATTAACATCCAGTTTTATTCTCATTTTATTTGTCCACTCGTTGTCATTAAACCTCTTAGCCATTAAACCGCCTCCTATTTTTAATTTAAATAACTCTTATGTAATGCAGTCAGCTTTCTTTTAACATTATATATACAATACCCATATTTTGCAAGAATTAAAATGAATCCTCTTTACTTCCTAGTCTATAAATAACTATAAATAAAATTACTATCAAAAAGAAAGCTTTGTGAATATACTATATAAACTGTCTTAAGGAGGGCTCAATATGCCTAATGGTTTTGGTTTTGATGACATTATACTGGGTGATATAGATTCATTAATAGAGAAATTCACTTTATTAACCGACTCTTACCGCCTCCTGGTAGGGGCAACAGAGGAATTAACCAGAACACCATCTGTAGGTGAGTGTATAATTGATGCATCTGTCTGCCGTACCGCCTTCCTGGGAACCATACTTGACCAATTACTACTGGCCATTCAGATTGCACTGATTATTGACTTTATCAGGGTAAGTGAAGGTTCAGAAAATCCATATGTCTAAATTGCTTTCAATTTATCCTTTGACAGCCCCTGCTGTCATCCCCTGTACTACCTGTTTAGAGGAAATTAGATATACTATAATAACTGGAATTGAGGCTACAACCAGGGCAGCCATTAACTGAACCAGTTTAATAAACCATACTATCTACTGTAATCACCGTCCAGAAAATCCATCTGTCCTAGGGCAAAATTTTCTTTATTTTTTTTACTGTAATTGATATAATTTCTCTATAGATTATTTTATGACCTAAAAGAGAGGTGAAAATATGTATAAAAAAGAAATTATCAATGAAATGAAGAACTACTTTGGTGATGATCACAAAAGAATTCAGCATGCCCTGAAAGTAACCAGTTATGCAGAGAAATTAATCTCCCTACACCAGGAAAAAGATATAAATCAAGAAGTTATTATCTATTCGGCTATTCTGCATGATATAGGGATTAAAAATGCAGAAAAGAAATACAACAGTTCGGCTCCTAAATACCAGGAAATTGAAGGGCCTCCTGTCGCCAGGGATATCTTAAACCGTTTTCCAATTGAAGAATTAATCATCAAGGAAGTCTGTGAAATCATTGGGAACCATCATTCCCCCGGGAAGTTTAATAGCAATAATTTTAAGATATTGTATGATGCTGACTGGCTGGTTAATTTACCAGATGAATATGACCTATCAGCCAAAAATAAAGAGGAAATTATCCGGGTAATAGATAAACTTTACTTAAGCGAAGCGGGAAAAAGACTGGCTAAAAGGCAATTCCTAAGTTAAGTAAATACATTTGCCAATCTCAAAACTTGGCAACATTATCTAGATCTATAAGAGTAACAGGCAGTAGGAAAAAAACCCTACTGCCTGTTACTGTGGGCCATCATCTCCTCTGCTTTAGCTACAGCAGCCTTGACAAGCAGCCCGGCTTCACGGGTGGTTATATTGCCCCAGTCACCATCTTTGACCTTGTGCCCAAATCCAAGCTCTTCAGCCAATTCATATTTGGTTCTATCTGACATTATTCGTGCCACTCCAGGGCACCACCTCCACTTTTATTTTAATCATTTCAGCTGTTAATTATGCACCTTTAAATAAGCTAAGATTAATTATTAACTATTTGTCAGGAAAATGCTTTTATAATATAATATAGCTACATACTAAAAAGGCTTTGCAAATAATATTTGCAATGAGAGGATGGGCTTAATTATGAAAACGATCTTTAGAAACGGCAAAATCTATACTATGAAAAACCAGGAAACTGTAAATAATCCCCTGCAGGCAATGGTAGTTAAAGATGACTATATTCTTGACCTGGGAACTGAGCAATACATAATGGGAAAATATCTAAATAATAAATGTAGGGTTGTTGACCTAAGAGAAAAGACAGTGATTCCTGGTTTTAATGATGCCCATCTCCACATTTATCAATATGCCTTATCAAATAGTAAGATAAGACTAAATGCTGTCACTGGAATAGAAGATATCTCCAGGAGAATTAAAAATTATATTAAGGATAGAAATATAGTACCAGGCAAGTGGATTGAGGGAAGTGGCTGGAATGATAAAGACTTTACTACACCAGGCTTACCAGAAAAAGAAGAACTTGATCTAATAGCCCCTGAAAACCCGTTAATACTGAAAAGGGCCTGTTATCATGTAGCACTGGTAAACACCAGAGCCCTGGAAATCTGCCAGATTGATAAAAAGACCCCGGATCCAGCCGGAGGCAAAATAGAACGTGACAACCAGGGCAGTCCTACAGGTGTTTTGTATGATGATGCCATTGACCTGGTAGAAAATAAAATACCACAAAAAAATATTAAACAGACCAAAGAATTACTACAACAGGGTTTTGAAGCAGCTGCCAGAACAGGACTTAGCTCCCTCCAGACTGATGATTTCCTTAATATAAAAGACCCCTCAATAATCTTACAAGCCTACCAGGAACTTGCTGAAGAAAACAAACTACCTCTCAGAATCAACCTTCAATTAAGAGTTAACCAGGCAGAAGAGATAATTAAATTCAGTAGACAGGGTATTAAAACAGGTAGAGGAAACATTTTCTTTAAATACGGGCCTATTAAAATAATAGCTGACGGCTCACTGGGGGCCTGTACCGCCGCCCTACGCCAACCTTATTTTAACAAAAGTACTAAAGGAGACCTTTTATTAAGTCAGACTGATCTAAATAGACTGGTATCTACTGCCTATAAAGAAGACTGTCAAGTTGCAGTTCATGCCATTGGAGATGCTGCAGTTGAAATGGCTGCCAATTCCTTTAGCCGGATAAAAACCATTAATAACCCCAGACCCATTATCGTTCATGCCCAGCTAGGCAGTCCCTCAATATACCAAAAGATGGCCCGAAATAAAGTGATTGCTGCTGTACAACCTATTTTCCTGGCAACAGACTGGCCAATCATTGAGGACAGAGTTGGAACTGATAGGTCTTTCCACAGCTATGCCTGGCAGTCAATGCAACAGAGTGGAATTAAAATATGTGGTAGTTCTGACGCCCCTATCGAACCCTTTAACCCTCTTTATGGCATCTATGCTGCCGTAACCCGTCATGATTTAGCAGGTAACCCCCAGGGCGGCTGGCACCCAGCAGAACAACTATCAGTCTATGATGCTGTTAAAATCTTTACAGTTAACCCTGCCTATCAGTCCTTTGAAGAAGGTATTAAAGGAACCCTTGAAATAGGCAAACTGGCAGATTTTACTGTCCTTTCAGAAGATATTTTTCATCTTGACAGGGAAAAAATAAAGGATATAACAATCCTGGGTACTTATGTAGGTGGTAAAGCTGTTTATAAAGCTAAAACATAATATAATTCTTATAGACATATGGTGAAGTCATCAATCTTAGTATAGCACCATAATCTAAATAAAATTCCAACTCATCACCAGTAGATAAACAACCTTTTTTATCTGTCACATCTACCAGTAAATGATCACTACTGGCCCCCAATACTTTTATTCCTTCATCAACAGGGATAAGACCATCTAACTTAACATCCTGTCTGCCTACTGCCAGAATAGCCCTTTTTCTTACTCCCCTATCTTCATAAACAGGTATGTTTCCAAAGGCATCATAGCCCACCTCTCCCGTAGGTGCAGAGGGTTTATCTTTGAGTTCAATAATTGAGGCTGTCATAGTAAAATTATTCTGCTGTAAGTCTTTAATAATTCGCTGGTTGGTAATATCTGTACCCTGTAAGATTGCTTCACCTATTCTCAGGTGATTTATCCCTTCAGGTAGGGTATTATCACTAAGGAGTCTAGTAGTAGCCGTATTCCCCCCTGAAATAAGCGGCAGTTCAAGGCTGTAATAATCCCTTAATTCTTCAGCCAGTTCAACAAGTATCTCTGTGTTGCTGATAGTAGGTAATACACCAGCATAACAGCCTACATTTGTTCCGATTCCCCTGATATCTAACATCGGTAAATTAACTATTTCTCTGAAAAAATCCTTTATTTGATCAGGCAAAATACCCTCACGCAGGTCGCCAACATCTATCATTACTATAATACCATGTCGCTTACACACCTTAACAGCAGCCTCTGATAGGGCCTTTACTGTTACTACCTCACTTACTAGACTAAGGTCAGCATAATTAATTACCTCAGTCACCTCTGCCAGTTGAGGAAGTCTCAAAAGTACTGTTTCCCCCTGATAACCACTCCTGCGCAGATTGCGAATATTATCCAATCGGGAATCTCCCAGACTCTTAATACCTCCATTAATAAAAGACTGAGCAAGTTTAATATCCCCAGCCCCTACTTTGACAACCCCGGTAAGTGATATATTATTATTCCTACAATTTTCAAATACCCTCTCTGCATTTTCTCTTATCTGTGTTAGATTTATATTTATTCTAGGATTTTCCATCTACTATTATCCCCCTGTGTCTTATTCTTATTGTTCTTCCTCTTTCTTTATATAATATAATAGATTCTCTTTCAATTAAATAGCCAGCTCTAAAAATCATACTAGATTAAAATTATTTCTTATCTGCTGTACATAATATCCCGGCTGCCGTCTTATATTTTTTAAACTTATTTGAAATATAATCTATATTACTGCTTTTATTTCCTGTTTCATTACTGAAATTTTTATCCATCTTCTCTACTGCAAGCTGTAACACTTTACAGAAATGTCCTGTATCTTTGAGCATATTAATCATCTGCCTATAAAGCATTACTTCCTCTCTACTAAGGTCAGCTATAGAATTTTTATTATGGGTAAAACGCAAAACCCTTTTAGTAAGCCCCATAGTTTTTTCAAGATGATTTATAGAGTTTTTAGCTGTTATATAAAAATCAGCCTTATCTTGATTAAAAGACATAAACCCAGCAATAGCTCCTGCAACAAAACACTGTAATAAACTGCTGTCTAATATCACCGCTATTTCAATTAGCAACTCATCAGGCAGTATTCTATCCCCATTAATATATTCTAAAAACTCCAGGTGCTCAAGACCCAGGAGATTACTAAGTTTATCCTCATCCATGCCAGGTGTCTTATCTATTTCTTCCTTTACTAATTCTCCGATAAATCCCATTTTTTTTACCCCTTTCTACTTTAAATATATCCCTTACAAACATCTTAGATATTTAGTTAAAAAAATATTTTTTCAATATCATCTCCCAATATTTCAGCTATTTTTTTGGCCTGCTCCAGGGTCATTTTAACAGTGCCATTTTCTAACTGACAGTAACCACTCTTCCCTTTATAGCCTAACTTTTCAGCCATCTCCTGTTGAGTAAAACCCTTTTCTACCCTTAGCTTTTTAAGTTTTGCTAAATTAATGGGGACCAGCTCCTTGTTCACCTTATATGAACATTTTTACTATATTATATTTATTTTTTGTATTTTTGTCAAGTATTTCCATGGTTTTGTATTTTTTTTATGAACTTTTAACTCATAATATTATTCTCTAAACCTATCTATGTTATAATAAAAGCAGTTCACAGATTATGAACATTTAAAGGAGAGAAACAATATGTCACTAGGAAATATGATCCGCAAACTAAGAAAAGAAAAAAATATGACCCAGACTGAACTGGGTCAAAAAATAAATGTAGCCAAATCAACAATCTCACAATATGAAAACAATATTAATACACCAGACATAAAAACAATCCAAAAACTAGCTAAAATATTTGAAGTTTCTATCAGTTACCTATTAGAAGAAACCACAGAGCGCAATACCTACCAGATAAATCCGGAACTTGCTAACTGCCTTACTAAAGTCTCTGAACGAAAAGACCTCCAGCTCCTTTTTGAAAAAACCAAAGACCTCTCACCTAAATCTATTCAACAGATAATCAAAATCATTCAGGCCATTGACCCTGACTAAATTACACTATTTGCTGCCAGAAAAAAGTAACTTCGCCATCCAGACTTAATCAACAATCATTAGTGTTTTCTTAGAACCACTTTTTACACAAAGTTAACTATTTATCATAAATCAGACCAATATATTTACTGGACGACTCTAGAAATTGTCTGGAGGCATGGACGCCGTAGTATACGACAAGGTAAGTAAATATATTGGTCGGCCTCTAAAGTTATTTACACAAAAAAAGAACGGTTCGTTTGACATAATAATGTGTCAAACAAACCGTCTCCATGTCATACAATTACTATATTATATTATTTTAATTTGAACTGGTCGATAGAGCGGGTTAATTCCTCTGACATGTCATTCAGGTCTTTAGCTCCATCTACTATCTCTTCAGTAGCTGCTATCTGTTCTTCACTGGAGGCTGCTACCTCTTCAGAGTTGCTAGCAAATTGTTCACTCAGTTCAGTAATATCATTAATAGCTTCTTCCACCTGCTTACTATCCTCTGCCATTGCCTGGCTGTTCTGAACTATTTCATTAATTAGCTCTTTGAGGTTCAATGCTTCTCGTTCAATTTCATTAAAGACATCCCCTGTATCATCTATGGCTTTAACACTATTATCTACAGCCTCTATATTATTATCCATCTCAGCTATAGCATTATTTACACCTTTTTGAATCTTAGAAATTAAAACAGCAATTTGTTCTGTTGCACCTGAAGATTCCTCTGCTAACTGCCTGATCTCTTCGGCAACCACACTAAAGCCTTTACCGGCATTACCAGCACGGGCAGCTTCTATAGCAGCATTTAGGGCCAGGAGATTGGTCTGGGCAGCAATGCCATTTATTAAGCCAACAATATTATCTATCTCTGCAGATGTTTCTCCCAGCGTATTAATAATTTCAGCAACTTCACCTGTAGAGGTTTTGACATTATTTATATTTTTGATAGAATAATTAACCGACTCATTACCTTTTTTAATATCATTCATCACATGACCGGCAGCCTCATTCATTGTATTTGACCCCTGATTTATGTCATCTATCTTATTTATCAGGTTGTTAGTATTATTGGCTGTCCTCTCAATCTGGGCTGCCTGTTCTTCAGCACCAGCAGCTACATTCTGGATTGAAACCCCAACCTGTTCAGCACTCTCACCTACCTGATCACCAGCTGCTGTTAGTTTTTCACTGGAAGTGGCTACTCCTTCCGATATCTCAGCAACCTTACCAATCATGATCCTTAGGTTTCCGATCATATTCCTCACTGACCCAGCCAGTCTACCTATTTCATCATCCCTACTAGTGTCGACATTATTTATTTTCTGGGTTAAGTCTCCAGCAGCTACTTTTTCTGTGACCTCAGTTAATTTAATTAAGGGACTGGCAATCCTGGCCGAAACAAGATATGAAATGATTATCCCTAATATTATAGCAATTAAGCTAGCAGTAATACTACCTTTTTTGACTACTGCTAGTGGTGACAATAATTCACTGTTACTGGCAGTTAGAGCCAGTGACCAGCCAGTTTCTGCAACTGGGGCAAAGGTGAGCTTCTGCTCCTGCCCATTTACAGTATAGATCTCTTCACCTGTTTTACCTGCTACCATTTCTTCTGCTATATCCTTAAGCTGCTGTTCATTTTTAAAAATTGACTGATTAGCCCAGTAACCTTTATTAGCATGGACGATAGTATTCATCTCTTCATCAATTACCCAGGCATATCCATAACCATTGATATTCATTGTACTGGCTATCTGGTTTAAATAATCAAGACTAACTGTTCCCCCTAATAGTAATCTTATCTTATCTCTAACTATAATTGGACGTAAGATAGCAATCAGGTCTTTACCACCCTGTTTTATTGGGGTAGAGATGACAATTTCTTGACTATTTATAGCTTGATCGTAATATTCTTCTTCAAGTACATTACCACTTTCACCTAATGTATCTACATAATTACCACCTGTGTCAACTACAAAGATAGTTTCTAAAGAGTTTTTTCCTTCTGCAAGTTCCTTAAAACCATCACTTACCTGCATCCAGTATAGGCTTCTAAGTGTTTCCCCATCAAGACTCTCCATCAGGTCCTCTCGATCCCTTATATATGTAATATCTAAATTGCTGATTGTATTAATACTATCAAATAATTTTTCTTTAAAAATAATTGCATTTTTATTCGCAGCATCACGGGCCGTTTTATCTAATGTATCTTCCAGAATGTTGCGCGAACTGTTATAAGCAAAAAACGAACTACCTGCTACCAAAATTAGAATTACCAGACTGATAATTGCAATCATCCTTATTTTAATACTTTTAAACATAAAAACACCTCTTTTTTTTATTTTAATGAACTTATGTAATTTCCCTAATAATATTTCTGGAAAGTATAAAATTTATATTTATCTATACTAAATATTAATATAATAATATACAAAGTTATGTATCAAGAGGCAGAAAACGACATTTATACCTATTTTAATCTTATAATAAGAAAGCCACTTTGTCAATGGGTTTTACTACTCTTTATTCAGTGTTATCTTATAATATATTACTTTTTTGATAAAGTATTAACTACTATAATTTACTGCTCACAAATTAACCGGGAATAAATCATTGTTAAGATTCAAGGACATAGACCACCTCTTTTACTTTTAAAATTCTTTAACATGATATTACTATGAACTCTGAGTATTTCATCACGGAAATAGAACTTTTCCCTCATAAAATTCTCAAGTTCATTATGGTCTCGTAATAAGGCATTGACAAATAATGTTGGTGAGCCAGTCATCAAAAAGATATTAGTAACAGCCTCATCCTCGGCCAGTTCTTCAGCTACTTTATAGAGGGATTCCGGTTTTACTTCTAAATCAAAGAATACTGAAAGTTTTAACCCCAGCTTTTGGGCATCTATAGCTATAGTAAATTTCTCAATAACCCCTTGGTCAACCAAATTATTTATTCTTTCCCTAATACAGACCCTGCTGAGCTTATATTTTCTACCCAATTCTGCATATGTTGCCCGGCTGTCCTGGGATAGGTCTTCTAATAATTTCAAATCAAGTTCATCCATAAAAAAACCCCTCTCCATTCAAAATCAAGACTTCTTATCTAGCGATACAATTTTATCACAAAAATGCAATTAATAAAAAGGTATTCCCTTCCCTCTACAGAATACTATAAATTAGTAAGATATTTATATTTAATAAGGAGGAGATGGAAATAGACTTTAATAAGATACAGGATAGACTTTGTAATCATACCGAAATACTTGTTTTAAGCAAAATGGAAGAGTTACTGCAGACTTCTGAATTTAAGGGTATCTGTACCTGTGAACAGTGCCTGCTGGACATGGCAAGCTATGCCCTAAATAGACTGCCCGCCAAGTATTTCTCCTGTCGAGAAGGGGAACTCCAGACCCGGATAACAGAATTTGAAAATCAAATCCAGGTTGATGTTATATCAATAATTACAAAGGCCATCAAGGCTGTTGCTAAAGACCCCCGCCATTAAGAGAGATTCCCTTATTAAAATTGGAACCCTTCCTGACCTAAAAATCTATAACTTTATTTAATAACTCCAGGGAAGTATTAATAATATCACTTTCTTTAAGACCAGCCTCTTCTACAATTGGGAGGATAGCCTTTATATTACCAACATCTTCATAATAATGGGCATCACTATTTAGACTGACGGGAACACCATATTTCCTGGCCAGTTTACACATCTTTAAGGTCAGCTCTTTACTACCCCTTTTATTAACCCGATAGCTATCAAATGAACTAGCATTTACTTCCAGAATAACATCATGTTCACGGGCAGCCCGGACAACAGCCTCTATCTCAATGGGATAATAGAGATTAGCTGGATGGGTAATCATCTTTACCCTGGGATTCATAATTGCCCTGATAGTAGCCTCGGTATGGGCTGTCCTGTTTTGATTATAATAACCTGCATCTTCATGTATTCCCGCCGCAATAAATTCCAGCTTGTCCAGATAGTCTGTGGAGAGATCAAGGCTGCCGTCACTCATAATATTTGCCTCAACTCCCTTTAAAACCCTCACACCAGCAATATAATCTGGTAAAACCTTAATATTACCAAAATAATACTCATGAGGTCCCCCCGGCAGCAGCGGACCGTGGTCAGTAATAGCTATCAATTTTAGGCCCCGACCTGCAGCAGCCTGGGCCATCTCTCTTACTGTACTATAGGCATGACCACTGGCAATAGTATGTGTGTGTAAATCAGCTTCAATCTTCAATTAAATACACCCTCTCTTATATTAATTATACCAATTATTAAGGATAATAATTATTTTCCTTATTATAATAATTCAATACTAAATATTAATATCCTGCTATTTTTAAACGGTGTCCCTTAATTAATCCTCTATAAAATACCTTTCTTTTATTATAAAAAAGGTCATCCATACTGTAAAACTTCAATAACCCCTGCCACTTATTATTAAAATAGGACCAGGCCTGCCTGAACATCTCCTCTTCTTGTGGCGGCATAAGGGAAGCAAATGATTGATGGCAGTAGTGGTGCACAATAACATCTTCTGCTACATATAAGGAAAAACCAGCTATCCTGGTGCGAAGGGAATAATCAAAATCATCAGCAGACATAAAAAACCCTTCATCTAGAAGCCCAACCTTTTCTATGACTTCCCTTTTAAGTAGGAGGCAACAGCCGATCAAAAACTTTGTTTCTGTATAATCACCTTTAAAGTTCTTATATAAATAATCAGAGAATTTATCCAGTTCGCCCTTTTCAGGATACCTATAAGCTAGCTGCCGGTAAATACCTACATAGTTTTGTTCACCACCAATTCCTTTTCCCAATGGACCAACCATACCAGCAGAGGGATTATTTTTCAGATGTACCAGTAATCTCTCAAGCCAGTTTTTACTTAAGATTAAGTCATTATTCATCAAACATATATATTTGCCATCAGCCATTTTAATACCCTGATTACAGGCCTGACTATACCCTTTATTTTCTTTATTTAGCATCAACTTAAAGTCTATCCTACTTTTATAATCTTCCGTTTTTTTCTTTAAATAGTCCCGGGTTTGATTATCAGAGCTATTATCGATTACAATAAGTTCACAGGGATAATTAGTCTTTTCAATAAGCGAATTAAGGGTCATTACCAGATAATCAAGGGAATTATAACTAACCACTATTATAGAAACCATAAACCCTCCTAATGATAAAGCCTACTACTAACTCAACAAACTGCTGCCCTGCCATTTTTTAAGTAATAAAGCCAGGTTTCTCTTATCATATCTATGCCTGCCAGGTGATTTTGAGCTATAGTGATAGACCAGACTATCAGGTGTATAAATAATTCGATAGCCCAGCCCTCTGATTTTTAAACAGAGATCAATATCCTCATAGCTATTAATAAACAAATGATCAAAACCACCTACCCTCTCAAAGAGACTTTTTCTAATAAGTAAACAGGCCCCTGTCACAGCTGGGTACTCCTTTTCTTCTTCTATAGGTACTTCAAAGGGACTTTCATTATAATAGATATGCCCAGGTAATCTATCGATAAAAATTACTCCGGCATGCTGTATCCTCCCTGTATCTGGGAAAAGTAATTTACTACCAACAATCCCTACGTCTTTATTTTTAAGCATAACCTGATACATAGCTAAAAGCCAGCCAGGGGTTACAATTGTATCATTGTTGAGAAAAAGTAGGTATCTGCCTTTGGCCTGATCTGCCCCTTGATTACAGCCCCTGGCATAACCAGGGTTACCCCTGTTTTTAATTAATCTAATCCCCTTGTATTTTTTATCTCTAAGTAAGAGACCGCTATTATTATCAACAACAATAAGTTCATAGTCAGTACTGGTATGCTCCAGAATGCTGTCAATAGACTGTCTGGTCAAAATATTACTCCCGTAGGACAACATTATTATAGATATCATAAATCATATCCCCTTTTTATTATATTGAACATTCGGGTTATTCTATTTTTAAATGTGTGGTAATTCACTGTCTTGAAAAAGGCATTCGCTGTTATTTCTTTTCTTATCGTATTATCTCTAAGGTAATACTTAATTTTATTAGCCAGGTCATGTGGATCCCTAAAAACTACTATCTCTTTACCAGGGCAGTAAAATTTATTCAACTCTTTCCTTTTATCATCTACAATTTGAAAACCTCCAGCAGCAGCAATATCAAAAGTCCTATTATTAAGGCTTTCAGCCCCAATTCCAGGTGTATTTACATTTATATCATCAACAGGGTCCCGATGGATATTAAGATTTATCCTGGCCCCTGCATAAAACCGGGCTACCTCTTCAGCCCGGCTGTGAACAGGCAGAACATAATCCTGTAGACAGGGTTTTAACTCTGCTCCCCATTTCTCCCAGTTGCCGATCAATTTTACATCCAGACCCTTTATCTCTTCAGCTATTGCATTCAGGATTTCTGCCCTGTTTTTAAATCCCATACCCACAAAACAGAGGTCGCTCCTATATTTAAGTGGGACTGAACAGGGGTGATAAATCTCAGTATTGGTCCCCCAGGGTAAATAAAAGACATTATGACTGTTATAGTAAGCTAAGGCCTCTATCTCAGTAGTAAAAACATAGTCATAGCTATGGAGCCATTCACTGGTATGAACATCTAATTCATAAGGGTCTTCTACAATCCAGATAAAGGTCAATATACCCCTTGTATGGGCATATTGAATAATATCAAGTGGTGTAAGATTACCATGAAAAGCCATTATTAAATCAGGGTAATAACTTTTTATTGTATTAATAGTTAATTCCTGTGGCCAGACCTCCATAACCTCCAGTGAAGGCCAGTTATTTAAGACATCCATAATAGACCTGGTGTAACCCTCTGGTATACCCTTTAATCCAGAATTGATAAATAAAAGTCTCATTTACCAACACTTCCATTACACCACTTCTCTTCAAACAACCTTTTATTATGATAAAATATCTCTGCCATATTCAAATTGTTCTGATGAAAAGAACGGCTCCCTACATGATAGATAAAAGTATCTCCAGCACAATATAATTTATAACCATGATTAAGGGCACGCTTACAGTAATCACAATCCTCAAACATACCATACTTAAATCTCTCATCAAATAAGCCGAGCTGGTCTATAAGCCTCTTCTTTATTAACATACAAAAACCTGTAATAAGTTCTACCTCATGCCATTTACAGGGATTAGGTATGTTAAATTCCTTACTAAAACTATGTATCTGGTTTATTGTAGAGAAATCTCCCGCTATTCCCCCCTGCCTTCCACCAGCATAATTACTCCTGGGACCAACTATTCCAATCTCAGGCCTACTATAAAGACACTTTTGTAGGTTACTAAGCCAATTATGTGATGGAATTGTATCATTATTTAACAGGAGAATTTCCTCTCCCCGGGCTAGTTCAAGCCCCTGATTGACTCCCTTACTAAAACCCAGGTTTTCTTTATTTAAGATTAATTTGGCCTCTCTAATTCTTTGCAAATAGTCAACTGTTCCATCTGTTGAACCATTATCAACAAAGATTAACTCAAAGGGTTTTTTGGTATAGGTATTTATACTCCCCAGACACACTCTAGTTAAATGTAATTGATTATATGTTAAAATTATTATACTGGTAAAACCAGACATAGTATTATCTCCTCACTTTATGAAAAATTATTTTCTTTCAACCATTCTCCCATTAACTGAAAGAGACTTTTATCAGGGGTTACAATACTATCCAGGACATGACCTAAATCCAGGGCAATCTTATCCAGCCGGGCAAGTTTTGGGCATAAAACAACAGCAGGTATACCAGCTGCTACAAGTGCAATCTCAAAATCCCTTTTTTTACTTATCTCCCGGTAGGTATTATCAACACCATACATTCCAGGCAAGTCATAGGTGGCAACAAGGTTTGCGGCAGCAAAACACCCTGCAGCTTCTGCTGCCTTTCTACCTACAATAATAATCCTCCTGCCCTTTAAAAGACTGTTCAGATAGCCTAGAGTATAAAGGTCATAATTTATCCTATTATTACAGATATTTGAAAATGCTAAACCATATTTTTTTATTATCTCCAACATAAGGGGTTTAAAAAAATAGTTTTTCTCAAAAGGAAGACCTATTATATCAGCACATCTAATGGATTTAAGCAGCTTATCTTTTAAACCCTTATCAGGCAGTTCAACCCCTGCATAACTTAACCAGGGTGGAATTGCATCCATACTTATCAAATCATTATGAGCAATAGCCCTTGTTTCCCCATCACCAATCCTGATCAGGGAAAACCCCTCGCCCTGATAAAGAGACTTTTTTAGTCTGGAAAAAACCCACTGCGTGGATCTTAGTATCATCTTATATTCTTGATCATATACCCCCATCTTCTCTCCCCTATTTCATTTATACCTTATTCTATGATTTATTTATTTTTTTGGTGTAGAAAAGCTGCTATTTCTTTGTTGTGATATCTTTTTATTATTGGAGGTATCTACAGAGCTGTTGTTAAGGGCAATAGGATTGCCAGAAATAGAATGAATTGGCTTAGTCAGCCAGAAAAAGGTATTGAAGAAGCTGTCAATATATTACTTGATGAGAGTAATACCTTATTTGATGATTTGAACAAAAATGTGGAGAATAATGCCCCGCCTTCGGGAGCTCATGTTAAAAGTAAAGAAAAAAGAAGCAACAGACCGCCCCGTTGCTTCCTTTGTTTTAATTATTTCTCAAAACTGGCTGCTGATTCTTTTATAGTAGCACCACTTTTTAACTGTTCTATTAATAGAGGGATTATCTTAAATAAATCTCCTACCAGACCATAAGTAGCATAATTAAAGATAGATGCGCCAGGGTCTTTATTTATAGCAATAATAATATCAGATGATTTCATACCAACCAGATGCTGGACTGCACCTGATATACCACAGGCAATATATATTCTGGGAGCTACAGTTGTACCTGTCTGTCCTACCTGATGATCATGTGATATCCAACCACTATCAACAGCAGCTCTGGAGGCACCTACTGCTCCACCTAAAGTATCAGCTAACTCTCTGATAAGATTAAAATTTTCTCCAGAACCAACTCCACGACCTCCTGAAACAATAATATCTGCTTCAGCTATATTAATACTATCTTCAATTTCTCTGACTATATCGATAACCTCAGTTTTTAAGATCACCTTACTCAAATCAAGATCTTCTTTGCTAATTATTCCTTCATAATTCTCCCGTTTTTCTGCTGCCTTCATAACTCCTGGTCTTACTGTAGCCATTTGTGGCCGGTGATTTTTACAGACTATAGTAGCCATTATATTTCCCCCAAAAGCAGGTCGTGTCTGTAGTAAGATCTTACTTTTATCATCTATATCAAGACTAGTACAATCAGCAGTTAAACCTGTTTTAATTCTAGCTGCTACTCTGGGACCCAGGGAGCGGCCAATTGTAGTGGCCCCCATAAGCACAATAGAGGGGTTATATTTCTTAATTAATTCTGCCATTACATAGGTATAATATTCATCATTATACTCAGCAAGCTCTTTTTTATCTATAAGATATACTTTATCAACACCATAATTAATTAATTCTTTAGCCTGAGCTATATTTTGATAACCAGGTAAGATAACAGATAAGTTTTCTTTTAGTTTATTGGCTAATCTTCTTCCCTGACCAACTAATTCATGAACGACAGAATTTAAATCACCTTCTCTCTGTTCACCAAAAACCCAGACATTCTTATAATCTGAAAAATCCTTTGTTTTTTCCTCTTTTTCAATTTTTATTGCTTGAACAGGACATACAGATTCACATGAACCACAAAGTGTACAATTATCCAGGATAACAGCTTGATTATCTTTTATCTCAATGGCAGCAAAGGGACATGATCTGATACATAATTTACATCCTGTACATTCTTCTGTTACAAAAATACCCATAATAAACGCCTCCTATCCTAATATCTGTTGTTCACAAAAGATTTTAACCAAGTTATTTACCTGTTCTTCTGGTGTCCCTTTAAATATATCACCTTTGATATTAATTTCTGGTGTTGCTATAGATACTACCTGAGTAGGAGATCCATCAAGTCCTATAGCAGCTTTATCCAGAACAAGGTCGTTTGCAGTCCAGACTGGTACATCTATTTCTTTGGCCTTCAGTATACCCCTGATAGAAGGTAATCGTGGCTCATTTATTTCTTTATTAACTGTTAATAAAGCAGGCAATTGTAATTTAACAATTTCAAAGCCACCTTCAATCTTTCTCTGAACAGTAATACTTTTTTCAGTTATTTCTGTAATATTTTTTATATATGTGCAGTGAGGTATCGCCAGATGTTCAGCAATACCCGGGCCAACCTGAGCTGTATCACCATCTATAGCCTGTTTTCCACATAATATTAAATCAACTTCACCTATTTTCTCTATTGTTTTGGCTAGAGTATAAGATGTTGCTAAAGTATCAGCGCCAGCAAAAGCTCTGTCGCTGATCAAGACAACTTCATCTACACCCAGTGAAACCGCCTCTTTTAAGGATTCTTTTACCTGAGGAGGGCCCATACTTATGACAGTAACTTTTCCCCCTAACTCATCTCGAATTTGCAATCCAGTTTCAATAGCATGAACATCATATGGATTAATAATACTTTTCACACCACTACGTATTAAAGTATTATTTTTTTTATCTATTTTAACATCAGTTGTATCAGGAACCTGTTTAATACAAACAACAATATTCATTTTTAAAACCTCCTTTTTCTAATTCCAGAGTGTTGCAGCAATTACATTACGCTGGATCTGATTTGTTCCTTCATAGATTTGAGTTATCTTGGCATCTCTCATCATTTTTTCGACTGGATAATCTTTCATATATCCATATCCTCCAAAAATCTGGACAGCATCTGTGGTCACTTTCATAGCGACATCAGAAGCAAAACACTTACACATGGCAGATTCTCTTCCAATCTTGGTTGCACCAGAATCAATCATACGAGCAGTACTATAAACAAGAGATCTGGCAGCTTCAGTCTGCATAGCCATATCAGCTAACATATGCCTTGTTGCTTGAAAACTGGCAATGGTTTGCCCAAACTGTTCTCTTTCTTTAGTATATTTAAGGCAGACATTTATTGCTCCCTGTGCAATACCAACAGCCTGGGCTGCAACTCCAGGGCGTGTCCGATCCAGGGTTTTTAAAGCAACTATATAGCCCATTCCGATTCTTCCCAAAATCTGACTTTTATGAATACGACAATTGTTAAAAATTAATTCACGGGTGGTAGACCCTCGAATACCCATTTTATCCTCTTTAACTCCAAAACTAAAACCAGGAGTCCCTTTTTCAACAATAAAAGCAGTAGCACCTCTGGAGCCCTTACTTTTATTGGTCATGGCTATAACAGTATAAAGATCAGCTTCTCCACCATTTGTAATCCATTGTTTTGTACCATTTAAAATATAAAAATCGCCATCTTTAGCAGCAGTTGTCTGCATATTACTGGCATCACTACCAGCTTCTGACTCAGTTAAGGCAAAAGCAGCAATAGTACCATCAGCTACCTGAGGTAAATATTTTTCTTTTTGTTCCTCATTTCCAAATAATAAAATTGGCATAGAACCCAACCCTGTGGCAGCATAACCAAGAGCAATTCCACCACATATCTTGCTTAATTCTTCAGTAACCAGTGCCATTTCTAAAACTCCACCATCTAAACCCCCATATTTTTCCGGGATAAAGACCCGAAACATATCAGTCTGAGCTATAATTTTCATTATTTCCCAGGGGAATTCTCCACTTTCATCATATTTTGCTGCAACTGGAACAATTTTTTCCTCTGCTATACGCCGGGCAAGATTGCAAATAATTTTTTGCTTTTCTGTCAAAAAATAATCCATATCATAGTCACTCTCCTTATAAATTTATATTAAAAAGTCTGTTCGAACAGTTTAAGGTTGCACCACAGGCACTACGTATTTGACTAAAGCACACAAGAACAGTTTAAGGTTGCACCACAGGCACTACGTATTTGGCTAAAACACACAAGAACAGTTTAAGGTTGCACCACAGGCAGTAATTTTTTGAATTATTTATACATTATTATAGCTTATCTGATTAATTTTATCAATTCAATTGTAAAATAGTTAAAAATCATTTCCTTTTTCATTTAGATAGAGTGCCTTTTAATTTTATGGAAAACACGGTATAATATAGTATAAGAACTTAGAGGAATAATGCTTTCGAAAGGCCAGGTGTTATTTTAATGAGAAGATTTAATGTAACAACAACCTGTGTAAAACACTTACATTACATGGCTGATATTTCAAAAAAACTATATAAAATTATTAAGATGATAGAAACAGGATATTATTTTACTATAAATCGAGCGAGGCAAAAAGGTAAGACAACCATACTTAAGCTTCTGGCAAAAGAATTATCAGATAAATATCTTGTAGTTTCGACAAGTTTTGAAGGTAGTAGTTATCTGTTTGAAGATGATAAAGTCTTTTCACAAAACATTTTTCATGTATTTGCTGAACCTTTTGAATTATTTCAGCCAGAGATAGCAGAAAAAATAAAAAGTTATGGACATGATTTAAAGAATTTGAATGATGTTAGTAAAGCCATTAGTAGATGGTGTTATGAAAGTGAAAAAGAGATATTATTATTAATTGATGAAGTTGATAAAGCAAGTAATTACTATGTTTTTATGGATTTTTTGGGTTTGCTTAGAAAAAAATATATAGCCCAGCAGTCAAATGAAGATGTAACCTTTAAAAGTGTAATATTAGCAGGAGTATCAGATATTAAAAGGATTAAAACACATATAGCAGAGAGAAGGATAATTACAGAGGCAGAAGCAAAAAACTTGTCTAAATCTCAGTACAATAGCCCCTGGAATGTAGCTGAAACCTTTAAAGTCGATCTGGATTTTGATCAGGAGGAAATAGAATCATTACTTCTGGATTATTTATCTGAACACCAGGAAATAGAGATGGATACAAAAACAATTGCTGAAAAACTACATAAGTACACATCAGGATATCCCTATCTTGTTAGTAAAATATGTAAGTTAATAGCTGAGGAACTGGATGAAGATTTTTCAGAAAAAGGTATTGAAGAAGCTGTCAATATATTACTTGACGAGAGTAATACCTTATTTGATGATTTGATCAAAAATGTGGAGAATAATGAAGAACTATATAATACTATCTATAGTCTTATTATTGAAAATGAAACTACCCAGTATAATGTTCACGCCTATAACCAGGGTATAATGCATAGTATTTTTAAGAATGATAATGGAAGGTTAGCTATTCATAACAAAATATTTGAATTGATATTATATAATTACATGATTGCTAAAAAACATAAAGAAGAAGTTGGGAAAAAGCTAAGTAATTATACAGCAAGAGGTCTTTATGAGAATGAGAATGGAACATTGGATATAAAAATAGCGCTACTGAAATACCAAGAATATATGCAAAGTGTATATGGCAAATTTGATAAAGGTTTTATAGAGAGACAGGGAAGGCTTTTATTACTAGCCTTTTTTAAACCCATAATTAACGGTCGAGGTTTTTATTTTGTAGAGAGTCAGACAGGCTTTGAACAGAGGCAGGATGTAGTTATAACCTTTAATAATCATAAATATATTATTGAGTTAAAGGTCTGGCGGGGAGATAAGTATCATCAGGAAGGAATAAAACAATTAAATGGTTACTTAGAACTTGAAAATGCTGATCAAGGATATCTGGTTATCTATGACAAGAACGATAATAAGGAATACAGGAGTGAGGATATCAGGGTGGATAATAAGGATATCTTTGCAGTATGGGTTTAACTATCATTAATTTCTATAATTATATTTCTGGAATATTTTTAAAGATAAACGGAAGCAAAGGACCCATCCCTTTGCTTCCTTCTTCTAAAAAATGATAGTATACTTTAAAATATGCTATATATTCTAGCTTCATAGGGACGCAAGATAGTTTTCTCCCCCTTATCTTTATTAGCTGTTGGAAGATTGGCAATTAATAAATCTCTCTCTTTTAATTCTAGCTGATTCCAATCAAACTCTTTCTCAAGAATAGAATTATTCAATATTACAAGTAAGCTTTCATTATTCGATTTACGAATATAAGCATAAATCTGCTGGTCATCTTCCATTAATGGTTGATATGAACCATAAACTAAGGTCGCATGTTCTTTTCTAAATGAAATCATTTTCTTATAATAGTTTAAAACCGAATCCTGAGCAAGCAATGCCTTCTCTACATTAATTTTTTTATAATTTGGGTTAACTTTTAACCAGGGGGTTCCTGATGTAAAACCAGCATTTTGATTACTATTCCACTGCATAGGAGTCCTGCTGTTGTCCCTACTTAGTGGCTGCAACTCATTCAAAACTACTTCCGGGTCACGCCCTTTAGCAATTTCTTCTTTATATTTATTAACGGTCCAGATATCATTATAATTCTCAATGGAGGAAAACTTAACATTAGTCATACCAATCTCTTCACCCTGATAAATGTATGGGGTACCTGGTAAGGTCATGAGCATAGTTGCCAGCAGCTTGGCTGACTCACAACGGTATTTTTGATCATTCCCAAATTTGGAAACTGGCCTGGGCTGATCATGATTAGCCAGATACTGGCTGTTCCAACCGTTTTTTCTGATAACATCATACCACTTTTTCTGAATTTCTTTGTACTTAATGAAATTTTCCCCTGTAAAATTCGCCAGATAGACATGTTCAAAGTGAAAGATCATATCCAGTTCCTGGCGTTCTTCCTGAACATAAAGCCTCCCAATTTCTGGTGTCACAAAAGGGGTCTCTCCAACTGTCATGATATCATAATTGCTTAAAACTTCACGGTTCATTGCTTGCAGTACTTCATGGACCAATGGTTGATTAGCATACTGTTCTGGACTATCTGTTTTTTTAGAGTCAGGTAGTCCATCTGCCTTGCCGATAAAATTAATGACATCCATTCTGAAGCCATCAATACCTTTTTTTAACCACCAATCTATCATCTTAAATACCTCTTCTTTAACTTCCGGGTTTTTCCAGTTAAGATCAGGCTGTTTTCTGGAAAATAAGTGGAGATAATATTCACCTGTCTTCTCATCATATTCCCAGGCAGAACCGGAAAATCTGGATAACCAGTTATTAGGCTCTTTACCATCTTTTCCTTTCTGCCAGATATAAAAATCCCTTTTAGGATTATTCCTGGATGAACGGGATTCAACAAACCAGTCATGTTCATCAGATGTATGATTTATCACCAAATCCATTACCAGATTTAACTCCCTTTTATGGGTCTCTTCCAATAGTTCATCAAAATCAGCCATTGTTCCTAATTCATTCATAATATTATAATAATCCGAAATATCATAACCATTATCATCATTAGGTGATTGATAAATAGGATTCAACCAGATGACATCAACCCCTAACCACTTTAGATAGTCCAATTTTTCAATAATTCCTTGTAAGTCACCAATACCATCTCCATTACTATCATTAAAACTCCGCGGATAAATTTGATAGACAACAGCTTCCTTCCACCATTTTCTGTTCATTACATAACCTCCTCATAAGATTTAATAATACTTTGTAGTATACTTGAAACGTAGTCATTTCAAGCACTTCAAACATTTATCTAAATGCGATCTCGCGTCGCAATTTACCCCTTTACTGAACCGGCTGTCAAGCCCTGTACAATTCTCCTCTGGAAGATAAATACCAGTATAACTACCGGAACAGTTACTATAACAGCAGCTGCCATAATCTCACCATAGGGTACCTGTCTTACAACAGAACCAGTGAAAAGAGCAATAGCTACAGGGATGGTCCGAGCAGAAGGCTCAATTGCAGTAAAGGTCAATGCAAATAGATACTCATTCCAGGCAGCAATAAAAGCTAATAAACCCGTTGTAACCAATGCTGGAGCAGTTAAGGGCAGCAAGACCAAATAAAATGTTTGAAATGGAGTAGCTCCGTCAACCTGTGCTGACTGCATTATTTCCTTGGGCAGCTCTTTAAAAAATGAAGTAAGAACCCAGGTAGTAAAAGGTAAAGTAAAGATCATATATGAAATAACCATACTAAGTCTAGCACTCAAATTAAATTTAGTTATTACTGCATATAGCCCTGACAAAACAGTTATCTGAGGAAACATAGTCATAGCTAAAATCAAATAAAGTACAGGTTTTTTCCCCCTAAAAGCTAATTTGCCTAAAGCAAAGGCAGCAAAAGAACCAACAATCAATGCTAACAAGGTTGTACTTCCTGCCACAATAGCACTATTCAATATGCTTTTCACGAAAATTTTATTTTTAAAGACGGCAGCAAAGTTCCTCAATGTAGGACTGAAATCCATTGTTTCCGGATTTCTAGGCACAAGCGTAGTCGGAATCATCTGTAGCTGGGCCTCTGATTTTAAAGAAGAGTTAACTGCCCAGTAAAAAGGAAACAATAAATAAAGAACGATAATCATAATAACAGACCAAAAAAGAATTTTCTTAAATATATATTTGATATCTATAATCATTCACTATCTACCCCCAATAATCTCATGTAGATTACTGCAAATACAAAAATAATCATAAAAATAATAACACCGACAGCTGAAGCCAGGCCCATGGCCCTGTTACCAACCAACTGATAATAATTATAACTGGCCAGGGAATAGAGCCTTTGTCCGACAAGCACCTGAAACAAACCGAAAACCCTTAAAGAATCTAAAGTCCTGAAAATCAATGCTACAGCAAGTGCAGGTTTTAATAAAGGAAAAGTAATCGAAAAAAACTGTCTTACCTTATTGGCCCCATCTACCCTTGCTGCTTCATAGAGTTCGCCAGGTATAAGCTGTAATCCTGCTAATATTAATAAAGCCATAAAAGGTGTGGTTTTCCAGACATCCACCATTATCAATGAAAACAACTGCCAGTTATCAGCAGTAAGAAAAGCAAGCTGACCATTCCCTATACCTATCTTTTCGAGAAACATATTGAATAAACCAACTCTACTGGGGGCCAGGATCCATTCCCAGATTCTAGCTGAAACAACTGTAATTACAGCCCAGGGTAATAACATCACTGCTCTCATTAAACCACGTCCAGTAAAATTACTATTAACAAGCAGTGCAATAATTAAGCCAAGTACTGTTTCTAAAGAAACAGCCGATAGAGTAAAGATTAAAGTTGTTATTATTGAATTAATAAATTCTGGATTAGTTGCTCCAACCACATATCTTTTTCCCAAGAAATTAAACTGACTTAACTCTTTATAAGGTTTAGGACTCCCTGGTAAAACTTTAAAAGAAGGTTCATAAACTTTTTCTCCTGTTTTAGAATCAATCTTTACCTGATTAGTTCCCTGCTCTATTACAGGAGGTAATTCTTTAATAGTAAAATTTAATAGTTTGCTATAATTGTTTAACCCTATAAAATGTGTCTGATTAGTACCAGCAAAAGTCCGATCAGTAAAGCTAGTATAAAATACCTGACTCAAGGGATAAATTGCTACAATTAATAAAATAATTAAAGTTGGTGCAAGAAGTTTATATGCTAATCTCTGCTCATCTGTTACTAAGTCTAACTTACTATTTCTGTCCATTTTATTTTCCTCCATTCCAAACAATATCTCCTGAAATTACTCTCCTGTACCATTCAATACAGGAGAGTAACCTTTTATTAATCTCTATTAAACTTATTTGGTTTCCGGACTACTAGTTTCAAAGCCGGTAACACTCTGCAAGTCTAGTTGTAAATACCCAAGGGCGTTATCAGCACTATCTTTACCTGTTAAGACAGAGTGTACTGCTCTAAAGAATAATGCTGAAACTTCATTATACTTAGTAGAAGTAACAGTAGTAGGTCTAGCAACAGCACTCATGAAAACGTCATAAAGCCTATTATAATAAGGACGAACTTCTAGAACCTCTTTATCTTTATAAAGTGCTTTAATAGTTGGATTATAAGACTCTTCAATAGCCCTGTATTTCTGAGCATCATATGAAGTCATAAACTTAACAACATCAGCGGCAATTTTCTTATGTTTACTGTATTTACTTACCGCCAACTGCCAGCCACCAAGGGCTGCCGCAGCAAAGCCACTGTCTCCAGCAGGAAGTGGCGCAAGGTCAAACTTCCCTTTAATTACACTATCAGCAGCATTCCCCAATTGGTACGCATAAGGCCAATTACGCATAAAGGCAGCATTACCAGACTGCCAGATGTGGCGTGAAGATTCTTCTATTAGTCCAGTAACACTCTCAGGAGAAATACTTCCCACCCAGCCTGCAGCCTGTTTAACTGCTGCAACAGCTTCAGGATTATAAATAGTAATCTCCTTATCATTATTTATAATAGTACCTCCACCATTAGAATAAATCCATTCTAAAGCATTACATGTTAAACCTTCATAGGCATTACCTTGCCAGACATAACCCCAGAAATCTTCTTTCCTTTCAGCTCTTTCACCCTTTTGAATCCTGGCAGCCATCCCTTCCAGTTCATCCCAGGTTTTTGGGGGCTCATTATAACCATATTTTTTAAGTAAATCTGTACGATAGAAAAGTAGACCAGCATCAGTATACCATGGCATAGCTACTAAACGGCCCTCAACAGTATTATTATTGATATTCGCCTCAAAGTGGTCTTTAACTATTTCCTCAGCACCGTACTTATTTAAATCAACAAGGTGGTCAGCTATAATCCCCGGCCAAACAACATCAACGACCAGTATATCCACTTCAGAACTTTTTGCTTCAAAAAATTGAAGATATAGGTTCAGACTGTCTGTAGAAGAATCCGGCATTTCCAAAATCTGTACATCAACCCCCGGATGACTTTCATTATACATTTCAGCCAATTTTTTAGCAGATGGGATCGCGCTTCCACCAATAGCCACTTTGATAATAGTTTTCTCTTCAGCCATTACACCTGTTGCAAAGAGACTAACAACAAAAACAAAGATCATAATTAATAAAATGGTTTTTTTCACTTAAAATCCCCCTTTAATTTAGTTGAATCAATTCAAGCCTGCATTCAATTTAATCCATCCTCTCATGCACAGTTTTGCTTAGGATTCGCTCTCTTATCGTGAATATTGTTGGTAAAAAAAATTTCTTCTATTGTTACTTCAAAATAATCTGCTAATACTTTTGCTTTCTTTAAACTTGGTCTACGCTCACCAGTTTCATACATTGCTATGGAACTTGCTGATATACCAGTGTTTTTAGCCAATTCTTTTTGAGTCAGCTTTTTCTGTTTCCTTAATAAAGCTAAATTCTTCATGAACGCACCTCCTTCACTTTTCGTGAGCGCCTTCATTTATATATTATAATCACTTTATGTGAATATGTCAATAGTTATTTTATATTTTTTTCACTATTTGTGAGTATATATTGATTGCACTCACCCTTTGTGATATTTTTAAAGTATGATTTTTTATAGGGTGTGAAATAATGCTTAAAGACAAAATTAAAAAATTAAGAAATGAAGAAAATATTAGTCAACGGAAACTGGCTAAATTTTTAAACTTATCACCTAGTACTATAGCCATGTATGAAATTGGAGAAAGGAAACCTGATATAGATACTTTACAAAAAATTGCAGATTACTTTAATATATCTGTCGATTACCTCCTTGGAAGAACCAATGAACGTGCACCAGCAGATAAGTTAATTTTGAAAGATAAAAATACAAATGTAGAAATAAAAGAATTATTAAATCGTTTTAACGTCCATCTTGATGGAGAATTTCTAACAGAAGAAGATAAGGAAAGTGTTATTACCCTACTCCAAATGCTCCGGAATAGAAACAAAAAGAAACCCTAATCCTCACACAGTCTGCCACCCCTCTGGCATGCTTTGATCAAAAAAACCACCCCTTTATCAGGAGTGGTTCCTTAGAGTTTATTTATAATTTTCCTAATATTTAACTCTCTTACCGGTCACTGTATAAATTGTCTCTTCACCAATATTTGTGGCATGATCACCTATTCTCTCAAGGGACTTGGCAATATTAATAAAACGAACAACCTGACTAATCTTCCTGGTTCCTTCGCTTGCATCAATTATTTTGATACTGCTTTTATAAATCTGTCTATATATATTATCTGCTTCTTCGTCCTTACGACAGACAGCCTCAGCCAGGTCAACATCCCTGGTTACAAAGGCCTCTAGAACTGTATCCAGCATATCAGAAACCAGATTGGCCAGTTCAGGAATCATTACTAAGGGTCCTAAGTATTCTTCATTTTTAAAATCTAGAACAGTTTCTGCAATATCATTTGCCAGGTCACCAACTCTTTCCAGATCACCAGCAATCTTAACAGCAGCTATATTATTCCAGACATCTCTTTTTAACGGCTGACCAAGTGTTAACAAACGAGATGCCTCTTCTTCAATAGTAATCTGATAATTATCAAGAAGGTCATCTTTTTGAATTACTTCTTTAGCCAGTTTTATATCTTTTTTATCTAATGCCTTAATCGATTTTTGCAGCATATCCTCAGCTATCTCGCTCATATCGCTTAAATCAGCCAGCAGTTCTTCCCATTTTTCATCATATTTCTGTTCCATTTGCCCTCTTCACTCTCCCTCTCCCTTTTTGTGTTCTCTTTAATTTTATATTTCTTTATAGCTATTAAAAATCCTCCTTCTTCAATTAAAAATATTTCCTAGTTATTATTATATTATTCTTCAACAAATAAATATTCCTATTTAAATTTAGGCAAAATAAAAAGCAAGAGAAACCTCTTGCTTTTCAGGGGTGGAGAAATTATTATAATATAAAGCTTTAAGCTGTGTATGGCAAATAAAAAAACCTGTCAAACCAAAAGGTTAACAGGCATAGATCCTTCTGGTTCTCTTCTTCGGTTACCCGGCTACCGTAGTAGTAAACTACCTTAGGCCCGTGGTTTTGTGTCCCCATCTTTCAATAGGTTTACCATTATCGGAAAAGAACAGTATAATTATGTAAAACAATTTTTTTATCTCTTTCTAATTATATATATTATAGATAAAACGTAAAAATCCTTCTTTTTATTTAAAAAAATATTATTTTTTCCATTTTATTTTTTGATTTTATGATATTTTATGCTACAATTAAATTGTAGCAAAATTCTATACCTTAAAAGAGGGATATTATGAAAATTACCAATAAAACATATGATATCTTATTGAATATGATTAATACAAATCTAGAGACACAGGAACAAGAGGCTATAAATAAAACCATCTCTAATCAGAATACAATGAATAATAATCCTACTACAGATAACCCTTCAACCCTACCTGCTGATCTAGAAAATCTATTACAAAACCTTGATCATAGTCAAAAAAATAAGTTGTTTGCCCTATTAAGCAAAATGAACCTCCCGCTAAGTAGGGAACAGTTGCTGCAATTACAGACAAATAGTTCTAATGATACAAATACTAAGCAAAATGCCCGTCTTACGGCCTTAAACATCCTAATCAGCAATAGAATACCTCTCTTACCAGTTCTGATATCCAGCTTAGCTGAAACCCTTGACCCGGAGAGTTCTCTAACTAATAAAATAAATCAAATATTAGATAGTATTATTGAAAGAAATATTAACAAGCAAAATCCAGAGCTAAAAGAGAACACTCCTTCTGAAACAACAAATAATAATCTAACTAAAGCAGATACTATAGCCGGTCATCAAAAAGAAATTAATCAATTACTGAATAATATCATTGAAAAAAATATAAGTAAATCAAATCCAGAACTGAAGACCAACACTAATCTTGAAACAGAAGGCCATGATATACTTAAATCAGGGAAAAATGTAGTAGACCAACAGATTTCTCTCTCTAACAAAATTAAACAACTGCTGGATAATATCATCAAAATAAATGTTAGTAAACAGAATACAGAATTAAATAGTAATACTTATCTTAAAGCAGAGGAAACCTCTTTTGCCGATAAAATTAATCAGTTATTAGAGAACATTCTCGAAAAAGATAATAATAAACTAAACCCAACAATAAAAGATATCCATCATGCTAAATTACAAACTGCTGATCTATCCAGACAGAATATCACTGAAAAAAATACAGCTCCCTCCAAAACAGGAAATATTTCCCGGGAAATTAATAAACTACTCCTTAAAATAGATTTACCCTCTGGTAAATTGGCTCAGGAACTGGAAAAATACCCGGAAACCATTAAACAGAGTCTACAATCCTTAGTAAATCAAACAGGGGAAGAAAACTTGAAAACCTTTAATCATTTACTTGGACAACAACTTATTAACCAGCAGGAAAATATATTACTTAATATAGAAATACCATTGATGTTACCAGATTCCAAAAAAGCAGTCCCTTTCCACCTGGAAGTAAAAAAAGGCAAAACAGAAAAGGAGAAAAATAAACAGGGAAAAGGAAAAAATTATAAGATAAGGTTTATTATCTCCTTGGAGAAGAGGGGAACGATTATGAGTGATATAACATATACGGGAAAAAAACTGAGCAGCAGTTTTTATTGTGATAGTAAAAAAACCTGTCTATTAATTAAAAAATATATGCCTGAATTAAAGCATAACCTGGCAAAATCGGGTATAGAACTGGTCAACTTCGATATTAACCAGCTGGATGAAAAAGAGGAACATAAACAATCCCCTATCCTGAATAGCCTGGAACTCAGCCTAGCAGAACAGTCTGGAGAATTTATCCATATAGATTTTAAAGTATAAAGGGAAAGGATGCAAATAATGACTAAAAAAAGGAGAAAACTAAGTAAAGCAGCCGCCTTAACATATGACCCCCAAAAAGATAATGCCCCCAAAATAGTGGCTAATGGGAGTGGTGATATAGCAGATAAGATTATTGCTGCTGCCCGCGAACACAATATACCAATCGAAAAAAATCATGATATTGTAGAGGTCCTGGTACAACTCAATATAGGGGAAGAAGTCCCAGCAGAATTATACCAGGCCATTGCAGAAATATTAAGTTTTATTTATCAAATGGAAGACAAATAGAAGTAACTATTTGCTTTTTATTATACCCCGCAAAAGCCGCATATAATAAGAAACAGCTATACTATAACAATAATCATAAATAAGAAAATATATCTCCGCAGAGATAATTAAAATATATACAGATATATCAGTATTAAATAAGGGAAGGCTTAATATCCTGGTATTCAATAAATAAAAAATCAGTAAAGCTATATTATAGGAAAAATACTTTATCAACCATTCTACAGTTAAGCAGTTCCTTTTTTCAGCCAGAGATTTAATTATCCCATAATAACCAAAATAAATTATATAAGGCAGCATTAGCAACTTATTTGGTATAATAATTAAACCCAGTAATGATGCAGCTATAAAAGTCAAAAAAGCCGCTTTATTATTAAACTCAATTACCATAACTGATATAAAAACTGTGCTTAAAGAGAAAAGAAAAATTCTAGTGGTAGGCAGTACAACCGCTAAATAAAGGAAAAAAATTGTTAATAATACTGTAATACCTCCTGTTGCATTAAACCTACTAAGGCTATATTTCTCTCCAGAACTATTCATAATAATAGCCCCCCTTTTTAACAACAAGCTATCAAATCTCCCCCTAAACACTCACAACAGCAATCACTACAACATAAACAGGTACACAAATCACAGGCATCAGCACCACCGTATCCCCTGTTCCTGCCGGAAGCACGGTAAGCTGCATTTTGTTGATGCAAATTATTTAAAGTAGAACGGTATTCACTATTAGAAGGGTCCATAGCAACTGCTCTATTAATCTGTTGATAACCCTGGTCATACCAGCCTTTCTGTAGGGAAATAACCCCTTTCAAGAAAAACCATTCAGCATCTTTCTGTGAGATACTGTCCAATATCTTTTCTGCCTGAACTATATTACCCCGTTTAATCAACTCCCTGATCTGGGCATAGGTATGATAACTGTTATTACTATATCTGTTACTGGAAGACTGGTATCCATTATCTTGACCTTGATTATATCCTTTATTTTTCATTAAATAATTATAGGCCTTATTAATCTCCTCTAATTTTTCCTCTGCCAGGTCTGAGAGGGGATTATTGGCATATTTATCTGGGTGATACTTTTTTACCAATCTCTTATAGGCCTTTCTAATCTCCTCTTTACTTGCCCCTTCACTCAGTCCCAGTGTCTTGTATGGATTTTTCAATTTCTCTTCCCCCATTATTTAATTTTTTCTCCATTACCCGATATAAACCAAGATAAATAATATTTTCCAGTATATTATTATATCTGTGTACTGTAAGTAGTTGATAAGCTTTGGCCAAATTATTTAGTGAATAAGTCAGAGTAAAGACAATATTTTCTTTAATTCTATCTTTAAATTCCTGTAAACCCTCAGCCTCACTATAATTATACTGGAGTAAAAGAGGGTTGTAATTTTTATAATTAATATCATCTTCCAGGTCACTAAAGGCATCCAGAATATAAATCCATCTCCCCAGATTATAACCCAGAGAAGCAAGTATCCTCCTACATTTTTTTTCAGTAATATATGCCGGAGTGAAAATCACAGACATTATCCTGGCAAAGACATCTGCACTCTTATCTACAATATCATTTCCTGCCGTTTCCAGGTCTTCAAGCTTTTTAAGGGATTTTTCAAAAAAATGAAAGCTTGTAGCATATTTTTCCCTTTTGCCCCTTGAAGCAAAATAATAAACAGGCATACTTAATAAAGATTTAAAAGAATGCTCATCATGCCAGTTATCAAGAAGTTTTAAGAACACAAAGATTACATTCAAATCTGCAGCATATTCCAGGTGTTGATTCTTTTTAATAAGCGGGTTTTTTTTGAATGGATTAACAATACAACCCTCATGGTTGATTTGGGGTTCATCTTCATCAAGGGCAGTTAATAATAAAGCCAGGAAAGTAAAGTCATAATTAAGTCCAAACCTGGTCAATTGATTTGAAGATTTACCAAGTGTTTTACAAAGTCCACAATAAAATGCTCTAAACAATTTATATTCTCTAACCTTTAATTCATCTTTATATGGTACTACATATCCAAACAAATAGTTTCACTCTTTTCATAACTTATTTTTAAATATATTATTATTTTAAGTTATTGAGAAGAAAAAATCAAATTAAGATTCCATTAGTAAAATTTTATCTGAATATATCAGAATTACCCTTTAAAAAGGCATTAAGGTCCTGTGAAGTAGGAAAAGCTTCATAATCACCTGGTAGGGTTACAGCAAAAGCACCTGCAGCATTAGCAATCATAGCCGCTTCAAAAATATCTTTTCCTTCCAAAAGACCAGATAAAAAACCAGCTGCAAAAGCATCACCTGCCCCAGCCGCATCAACCTCTGTACTGGAAAAACCCTCTACTATTCGCCCCTTTTCTTTATCAGCAATATATGAACCTGTTTTTCCCAGTTTTAAGGCAACAATTTCCGGACCCATTTCGATAAACTTTTGAGCATAATCTTCTGGTTCATCCATTTTACCTAACAACATATCAGCTTCTTTGACACCAGGCAGTAAAATATCCACTTCTCTAATCAAACTTAGCAATATTTCTTTGGCCTTTCTCCTATCCCAGAGTTTAAACCTGATATTGGGATCAAAAGATACTAAGACATTATTTTGATGTGCTATTTCAATCGCCTGCTGGACTGTAGCCAGACAGGAAGAACTTAAAGCAGGGGTTATACCTGTCAAATGAAGGTATCTGGCAGAAGCAATATATTCTTCATCTAAATCTTCAGGAAGCATATAACTGGCAGCAGACTGCCTCCTATAATAATAGACCTGTGAAAGGCCCAGTATCCTTCTTTCTTTAAAGAAAACACCTGTGGGGGTATCTACATCCATGATAACTCTTGAAGTATCAACCCCCTCACCTTTTATAACTGATAAAACATACTGTCCAAACTCATCACTACCCAATCTACTTATCCAGCCTGTACTATGCCCTAATTTATTTATACCTATTGCTACATTTGTTTCGGCCCCGGCAATCTGCTTTTTAAAACGGTCAACATACCTTAAAGGCCCCGCTTCTGTTGGATTCATTAAAACCATTGTTTCCCCTAATGTAATTACTTCTGGCATATAATTCTCCTCCTGTTTACTTCATTTTATAATATAAAACAAAGTTTTATTATTTAGTATATATACTTTTCTATATCAATCCTCCTAATCCTCCCTGGAATTATAAAATTATTATAGTTTTATTATAACATTTACTCAGAACAAAAAAGGAAGGGTCTCTTTCTACCCTTCCTTCTTCTCCCTTTTCCTTGGATGCTATATCTTCCCATACAACTTTATTAAATAACTAAAATACTCTAACTCTCTATCAAATATTGGTTAATGATACTTTCTAGCATCTCCTGTCTACCTGATTCATTAACTATCTGGTCATGATTTAAGGCATAATCTGCAAGTTCTTCAAAACCAAGCTCTTTTTTAATTATCCTGGCTCCTATACCATGATCATAACTGGCATATCTGTTGGTAATAAATTCCTCAATAACCCCATCTTCTAATAATTTATAAGCAACCTTTAAGCCCTGGGCAAAGGCATCCATCCCTGCGATATGACCATAGGCTAAGTCAACCGCTTCAAAAGAAGGTCTCCTTACCTTAGCATCGAAATTTAACCCCCCTGGTGCCAGACCTCCATTTTTTAGTATCTCATACATAGCAAAAGTGGTGGTATATATATTTGTAGGAAACTGATCAGTATCCCAACCCAGTAACATATCACCCTGATTGGCATCTACACTTCCGAGGATACCATTTAAACGGGCAAACCTTAATTCATGCTGAAAGTTATGCCCAGCTAGAGTTGCGTGATTTGCTTCAATATTAGTCTTAAAGTATTTATCCAGACCATATTTTTTAAGAAAAGCAAAAACAGCCGCTACATCAAAATCATACTGATGTTTAGTAGGTTCTTTAGGTTTAGGTTCAATTAAAAATTGTCCTTTAAACCCTATTTTTTGGGCATAATCAACTGCCATCTGTAAAAAACGGGCTAAATTATCCAGTTCGAGACCCATATTAGTATTTAACAGTGTTTCATAACCTTCACGACCACCCCAGAAAACATAATTTTCACCACCCAGTTCATTGGTAATTTCCAGAGCCTTTTTTACCTGTGCTGCAGCATAAGCAAAGACATCCGCATTGGGAGAGGTTGCTGCCCCATGGACAAAACGGGGGTGTGTAAACATATTAGCTGTTCCCCAGAGGAGTTTTATACCTGTTTCTTTCATCTTCTCTTTGAGTAAAGCCACTATTTCATCCAGGTTCTGATTTGTTTCCTCCAGTGTTTTACCCTCAGGGGCAATATCCCTATCATGAAAACAAAAATAAGAAAAACCCAGTTTGTTCATTAATTCAAAGGCAGCCTCTACCCTTTTTTTGGCCACTTCCATCGGGTCATTAATATCATTCCAGGGGCGCTGCATAGTTCCTGCCCCAAAGGGATCACTACCATCAGCAGTAAACGTATGCCAGTAAGCCATTGAAAAACGGAGGTGTTCTGCCATCGTTTTCCCGCCAAGCTCTTCCTCTGGATTATAGTACTTAAAGGCAAGTGGATTAGTAGATGCTGGACCTTCATACTCAATTTTTGGTATTTTGCCAAATAACTCTTTCATTGTTAATTCCTCCTTGGTTTTATTAATTATTAAATAAATATCTTTAATAACTGACCTAGTTAAGTTTGGAAAGTTCCCTGTAATTATCCTTTACTGCAGGATAAAGATTCTGATAGATGTTATATAATTTGTTATAGTGGGCTACATTTTCTTCTACAGGTGAAATACGTTTGCTGATTTTAATTATTCGAGATTCAGCTGTTGCAAAATTATCATAGACACCTGCCCCTACACCTGCAATCAGGGCCGCTCCAAAGGCCGGTCCTTCCTCTATATTCAAAAGACAGATCTCCTGGCCAAATATATCGGCCATAATCTGCTGCCATAACTGGCTTTTAGCCCCACCACCAATAGCCCGGATTTCCTCTGTCTTAATCCCTTGAGCCTTAATTAATTCCAGGGAATCCCTTAATCCAAAGGTAACCCCTTCCATCACACTACGGATAAAATGCCCCTGTTCATGTTTACCGGAGATTCCAAAATATACTCCCCGGGCATTGGCATCAGCATGTGGTGTCCTTTCACCATAAAGATAAGGTAGAAATACTAACCCATCACTGCCGGGTTCTACTGCTGCAGCCAGCTGATTTAATCTATCATAATCAATAGTGTCATCAAATAATTTCTCCTTGACCCAGTTAAAAGACATACCAGCTGACAGCATAACACCCATCATATACCAGTTATCGGGAACTGCATGGTTAAAGAGGTGCATCCTCCCCTGCTTATCAGCAGTAGGTTTATTTGCCTGGGCCATGACAACACCAGATGTCCCTATACTTACCATTACCCTTCCCTCTTGAATAATCCCACTCCCGACAGCACCACAGGCATTATCAGCACCCCCGGCAATTACTGGCGTGCCCTGCTTAAGACCTGTTTTATCAGCAATATTTTTACTTATTCTACCAGCAATATCTATCGAATCAATAACCGGTGGTAATATCTCGGGAGATATATCAAGTTTTTTAAGTAGCTCAGCTGACCATTTTTTCTCCTTGACATTTAATAACAGGGTGCCGGCAGCATCTGATACCTCAGTAAAAATCTCACCAGTCAGGTGGTAGCGGATATAGTCTTTAGGTAAGAGGACAAGTGAAACCTGCTGATAATTTGCTGGTTCATTATCCTTCAACCATAATATTTTCGGGGCAGTAAAACCCTCTAGAGCGGGATTAGATACATAGTTAATTAAATTCTCTAACCCACCTGCCCTATCATATATCTGCTGACACTGACGGCTGGTCCTGGTATCACTCCATAGGATAGCAGGTCTAACTACCTTCATATCCTTATTAAGGAAGACAGAACTATGCATCTGCCCAGATAAACTGATACCTTTTATCCCAGCCGGCTCCACACCACTATCTTTGACTACACTGGAAATCACTTTCAAGGTAGCTTCCCACCAATCAGCCGGGTTCTGCTCAGCCCAACCGGCCTGGGGGGTATGTAGGGGATATTTTTCTGTCTGACTACTGACTATTTGACCATCTTCTTTAATTAAAAGTGCCTTAATACCGCTTGTTCCAATATCCAAACCCATTAAATAAGCCATATAAAATAACCTCCTGCTTTTTACTTAACTTAATTTAAGACTTAAATTTTTTGCCAATGCTAAAACTACTCCTGCAAATTCAAGCTCTTATTATAAACCAGTTGAGCCATACCATATACAACGGCCAGGTCCTTTAGCTTAGTAAACTTAATAGTTGTTTTCTCGAAAGAAATCGCTAGGGTTTCATCTTTTAAAACATTAATCATCTGATCATAAATAATATCCTTGACTGAAGAGATATGCCCTCCCAATATTAAATAGGCAGGACTTAGACTATTTATAATATTTACTAAGCCTATACCGATATTTTCTCCTGTTTCATGTAGTATATCAATTATCTGTTTATTACCCTTTTTCCCCTGCTGATAAATCTCCTCCTTTGTCATCTTGGTATCCAGTTTTTTATTAACAGTTTTGACTATATAATTTTCAGAGGCCAGTGTCTCCCAACACCCTTTATTGCCACAATGGCAATAGGGACCAGAACTATTAATAATAATATGCCCAAACTCACCGGCATTTCCACTTGCTCCTCTATACAGTTTACCGTCAAAAATAATTCCACAACCAATCCCTTCATTAATTGAAACATACACAATATTATTTATATCAGGGTAAACAAACTCTCTTTCACCGATCACAGCAGCATTGGCTTCATTTTCTATCACAATAGGCAGGTCATATTTTTCTCTGAGCATTTCAGCTATTGCAATTTTTCGCCAACCCAGATTAGGGGCAAAGTCCAGGGCCTGTTTCCCCCGGTCTATTAAACCAGGTACTGAAATCCCAATACCCATAACATTCTCTAGAGATATGCCTTTATCCATAAGCATCATATCTATCTCCTGGAGCAGTCTCTGCACAACACCTGTCGGGTTCTTATCAACTATGGGGAAGGTCAGCTTTGTTTCTATAGAAAACTTTAAATTAAACATAATAAGCTTTACTTCTTTAACCTCTATAGAGACAGCAAATATATAAGCCTTATGTGGATTAACTGTCAAATATACTGGTTTGCGCCCCCCTGTTGAATCGCCCTTTTCTGTCTCAATAACATATCCATTTTTTAATAAAGTCTTAACATGATTTGTTACTGTTGCAGCACTATAACCTGTATTATCTGCTAATTCTTTACGGGAAATAGGTCCGTATTTATGAATTGATTTAAAGATACCTAGTTGATTTAGATCCCTAATAAATAGCGAATTGCCTACTTTAATCTCCATCTCTTATACATTCCTTATTATTTTATTTGTTTTTTTAAGGGTTAAATTTACTCTTGTATTATTTTATTCTCCTTCAATACAAAAAATCCTTCTTTTTTAAGATAATTTTTTTACTTTTTTGATAACTATCTTTTGATACCTGATTCATCAAGTTTTTAGTTTTTTTTCAGAATAGTAGGATCTTTTTTAAATTGTAGTCTTCTACTCTTTCTAAGTATATCTACACTACTAAGATCCATCCTTTCCACTGGTAGTTCATAAAGAAATCTGGAGGGTTTTACTTCCTTTTCCTCCCCATTATTACCACTCTTGCGCTGTGAAAAACTCATAAATAATATCTTTTCTGCCCTGGTCATAGCCACATACAAAAGCCGCCTTTCTTCTTCCACAGCATAAGGGTTGCTACCCGCAGCAGCCTCTTCCAGGCTCTTCTGATGTGGAAAAACATCCTCTTCAACTGCTATAATAAACACTACCGGAAACTCTAAACCCTTGGCCGAATGAGCAGTCATCACCTTAACACTATCAGTATTATCCTCTTCCAGTTCATCCTGCCCGCCCAGGAGTTCATTTATCAATAGATAGTCATACAAGGTACTACCTGGATTATATTTATGGTAATTGTGAATGTCTTCCATAAAAAAATTAATATATTTTAAGCGCTCTGCTGTATTCCCCAGCTCATTAATAACATTATTCTCAAAATCAATCAGTTCATATAATTGAAGTGCTTTACGGGGGAAAGGCATTTTCATCTTACGAAGCCCCCTAATTCCATCAAGAACCCTTAATTTAAACTCGATTAGATTAGCAGCTTTTTTCTCTCCAATACCTTTCACCCTTGTTGGGTCAGCCAGGACATCAGCAACCTGTATCTTGTGTTCACGGGCATATCTATTAATCTCACTTAAAAGGACATCACCTACCCCATCTGCTTCAATTCTGAATAAGCGTTTCAGGGCAAGACCGTCCTCAGGGTTAACCAGGAGCCTAAGATAGTTAATAAAATATCTTATTTCCTGCCGATCAAAAAAGCTAACACCACCAATCAGCTGATAAGGTATATGTGAACGTGGAAAGACCTGCTGAATATAATGAGACTGAAAATTGGTTCTACAGAGAACAGCAATGTCCTTGTAACTATAATTATAGTGATTTACCAGATCATTAATTCTTCTAGCCACATAAGCAGCCTCTACCTGTGGATTTTTGGCTCTGGTTAAAAATATAGGGGCACCATCCCCTTCTTTTGTCCAGGCGGTTTTCTCTTTATTTTGTTTATTATTACTTATCAATTGGTTAGAAACACTTATAATATTATTTGTACTTCGATAATTCTGCTCCAATTTAATAATCTCAGCCCGGGGATAATCTTTTTCAAATTCCAGTATGTTTTTTATATCAGCCCCCCGAAAACCATATATCCCCTGCCAGTCATCACCAACCACAAATATGTTTCCCTCCGGCTCTGACAGCAGACTGGTAATCTGATACTGTGCATGGTTTACATCCTGATATTCATCTACCTGGACATATTTAAACCTGTTTTGATATTCCCTTAATATCTCAGGGTATTTACTGAACAATTCTATTGTCTTTTTAATCAGATCATTGAAGTCAAAGGAATTATTATTGAGCAATACCCTTTCATACTCCTGATATATCCTGCTAAGTACTTGATAATAATGCTGGGAGCCTTTATTTTCCCTGGCATACTCCTTGATCAGAAACTCAGGGGCTATTAATTCCATTTTGGCCTTCTGAATTATATTATAGGCTATTTTAGCTTCATACTCCAGATCATCCAGACCAAACTCCAGTATTATATCTTCAATAATATCGACTGAATCAGTCGTATCGTAAATAAGGCACCCTTCACTCCTGTTTACCCTGGCTAAATTATCCCTCAAAATCCTGAGACAGATACTGTGAAAGGTTCCCAACCACATCCCTTTGATCCTTTCTTTACCAAGAAGCTTAACTATTTTTCCTTTCATATCATCTGCTGCCTTATTTGTAAAGGTAAGGGTTAAAATATTCGCAGGATCAACACCATTATCAATTAATCTGGCCGTTCTATATGTCAGTGCCCTTGTTTTACCACTCCCGGCCCCGGCCAGTACCAGCACTGGCCCCTCTAAGGCCCTAACTGCTTTCTGCTGTTCCGTATTTAAAAATCTAGCTAAATCCATATCTAACTCCTTATTATTTTAAATTATTAAGATAATATAAATAACTGCATATTTAAAAGGGCACCTAAGTGCCCTTAGAAAACCATCCAAACTTAATTACTAATTATTAACCTTACTTAAGAATATTTCTTACACAAAGTCAACTTGTTATCATAAATCAGACAAATATATTTGTCGGTCTTCAAAGTTACCCACCAACAATGCAAACTACAAAAATTTACCCTTTAATCACTCAACAAGACCCTATCATCTGTCAATTCATGTCCTCTAAGCTCACTGAACTTCTTCAGCAAACCAGCAACAGTTGTCTCTGCCCGTTCCTCATCTTTAATATCCAGAATAATCTGTCCCTTATCCATCATTATTGTTCTGTTACCCATATCCAGAGCCTGTTTAAGGTCATGGGTTACCATTAAAACAGTCAGATTTTTCTTTTCAACAATCTTTTCTGTTATTTCCATGATCTGAATAGCAGTACTGGGGTCAAGGGCTGCTGTATGTTCATCTAATAAAAGAACCTCCGGGTCACCCAGAGTAGCCATTAATAATGTAAGGGCCTGCCGCTGACCACCTGACAGAAGTTTTACAGGATACTCCAGCCTTTCTTCCAGACCTAGCCCCAGAAGACTCAATAACTCACGAAACTCCTGGCGGCGGGTTTTATCAAGCCCAGGTCTTAATCCCCTACGTTTTCCCCTTAAAGCAGCCATAGAAAGGTTCTCCTCAATAGTCATCTCCGCAGCAGTCCCCATCAAAGGATCCTGAAAAACCCTACCTACCAGAAAAGCCCTTTTACTAACCGGCCAGTCTGTTATAGTTTGTTCATTTATCTCTATCTGGCCTATCTCCGGAAAATAGGTTCCAGCTACCAGATTAAGAAGGGTTGATTTGCCAGCCCCATTACTACCGATAACTGTAAGAAAATCCCCACGTGGTATTGTGATGTCTACCCCCCTAAGGGCATAGTTTTGATTTACCCTACCATAATTAAAAACCTTATGCAGATTATTTAGTTTTAACATCAATATTACCCCCTTCAAGTAAGTGTTCGGCAAACTCATCTTGAATCATTATTTTCCTTAATGAAGGGGCACCAAGTGCCAGTACAACCAGGACTGCAGTAACTATCTTTAAATCTGTTGGAGCAAAACCCAGTTGTAGAGCTACTGCAATTGCCAGCCGATATATAATAGACCCTAAGATAACGCCCAGAGTAGCAAAGGGTATCTTACTAGTACGAATAACAACCTCACCTATAATGACAGATGCTAGTCCGATTACAATCATACCGATGCCCATACCAATATCTGTAAACCCTTGGTACTGGGCCACAAGTGAACCAGATAAGGCAACCAGACCATTAGCCAGAGCCAGTCCCATAATCTTAATGGTATCAGGATTAACCCCCAGTGTCTCGATCATAACAGAATTATCCCCAGTTGCTCTGACAGCCATACCTATCTCTGTATAAAGAAAATAATCTATTAAACCTTTTATTAAAAAAACAATAATTATGAAGGAAATAAGTGCTACATATCCAGCAGGTATCCCCAAATCCCTTAGAATAGTTATAATTGTACGTTCCCTTAAAAGTGGAATATTTGATTTACCCATAATCCTTAAATTAATAGAGTATAATGAAGTCATGGTGAGTATACCAGCAAGTAGTCCAGCAATATTGAGTTTAGTATTTATAATACCAGTAATTACTCCTGCTATACTACCAGCTAAAAAAGCAAAAAAAGTAGCCAGAAAAGGATTAACACCTGACACAATTGACACAGCAGCTACAGCTGCCCCCAAGGGAAAACTCCCTTCAACTGTTAAATCAGGAAAATCCAGTATTCTAAATGTAATATAGACCCCCATAGCCAGAAGACCATAAGCCAGTCCTTGTTCAAGGGTTCCCATTAATAAATTAAACGACATTAATTCCACTCCTATCTAGTTCCTTGGCAATAAAAACCCCATCCCCTTTTAGAAGATGGGGGCTTGTCATATCCAATTATTCAATTATTTCGTTAGCTTTATCCAATAACTCATCAGGAATAGTTACACTCATCGCTTCAGCAGCCTTTTTATTAATAATAAGTTTGGCATCCCGCTGACTCTCAATAGGCATAGTAGCCGGTTCAGCTTCACCCTTCAGTATTTTAAGGGCCATTGCCCCGGTCTGTTCACCTAAACCATAATAATCAATACCTACTGTTGCTAAAGCACCTCTCTTAACTGTTGTGCCTTCACCAGTAATAAGAGGTATATCATTATCTTCTGCTACCTTAACCACAGATTCAACAGCTGACACAACAGTATTATCAGTTGGTACATAAATTGCGTCTACCCGGTCAGCCAGTGACTGAGCAGCCTGTAAGACAGCTGCACTATTATCAGCAGTTGCTTCAACCAGTTCAATCCCTAATTCTTTAGCAACATCTTTAGCCAGTTCAACCTGTACAAGTGAATTACTTTCACCTGCATTATAAATAATTCCAACCCTTTTTACTTCAGGAACAAAATCAACAATTAAATCAAATTGCTGGTCAATAGGATTCATATCATTTGTCCCGGTGACATTACCCCCTGGTTTTTCTGCAGATTCAACCAATCCTGCATCAACAGGGTCTGTTACTGCTGTAATCAAAATCGGTATATCTTTAACAACATTGGCCACCGCCTGGGCAGTAGGTGTTGCAATGGCCAGGATCATATCTGGTTTATCATTACTAAATTTACGGGCAATAGTATTTGCATTAGCCATATCCCCCTGGGCATTCTGCATATCATAGACTACATCTTCATCAACAACATAACCATTCTCATTTAAATAATCAACAAAGCCGTCCCTCGCTGCATCTAAAGCAGGGTGTTCAACAATCTGAATAATCCCAATCGTTAGTTGTTCCTCTTCATTTCCCTGAAAAGATATAAAAACCGCCGCAATAACTATCAGGGCCAGCACAAGCAAAAATAATGCCTTACTACTCAGCTTCTCCATTAAAAAATGCTCCTTCCCCATTTAAATATTTATAAGAATTATACCACGCCTTATTTCTTAATGTCAAACAAGCAATTTCCTGTATACATAGATACAAAATCTATAGTTTGGGCAAAGTGGCTTCGCCACCCAGACTTAATCAAATACATCAGCTTTCTTAACTCAAACTATTTATTACACATAGTTAATCAATAAATTATTAACCAGACAGATATATTTGTTGTACGACTCTAGAAATTATCCGTAGGCACGACGCCGAAGGAGAATTTCTAGACAGTAAGCGGAGGTAGAACACCGCAGCGCAACCTCAAACTGTTCTTGTGCGCTCTGCTTAAATACGGAGTACCTGTAAGCGTACGATAAGGGAAACAAATATATCTGTCGGTCTTCAAAGTTATCCACAATTTCTTAATCACATAGTACACTTAACTAACAAGAAAAGGGCCATGATGGCCCTTTTCATCATAGTATTTTATTTAAAAAATTGAATTCTGTAGAACAAAGGAAGCAAAAACAATAGATACCATACAGAGTAATTTTATCAAGATATTTATTGAAGGCCCAGAAGTATCTTTAAAGGGGTCCCCCACAGTATCACCAACAACAGCTGCTTTATGACTGTCAGAGCCCTTTCCTCCGTGATTGCCTGCCTCAATATATTTCTTGGCATTATCCCAGGCCCCTCCTGAATTGGCCATCATTACTGCTAGCAGAAAACCTGTTACAGTTGAACCCGCCAGCATTCCTGCTACCCCATTTACACCAAGTAATACTCCGACAAGAATAGGGGCAATTATCGCCATCAAAGAAGGCAAAATCATTTCCCGCTGAGCAGCCCTGGTGCAGATATCCACACAGCGGGCATAATCAGGCTCTACAGTCCCATCCAGGATCCCCTTACTTCCCTTAAACTGTCTTCTTACCTCTGTTACAATCTCCTGAGCTGCCTTACCAACAGACTCCATAGTAAAAGCCGCAAAAATAAAGGCCAGCATACCACCAATAAAGAGACCAATTAAGACATTAGGGTTTAGTATACTAAGGGAAAACTGAAAATCAGGTCTGACAGAAACTGCTATAAGCTCAACTTCATTCTTATAAGCAACTATTAAGGCCAGGGCTGTCAAGGCAGCAGAACCAATTGCAAAACCCTTACCAGTAGCAGCAGTAGTATTACCCAGAGAATCAAGGGCATCTGTACGTTCCCTGACCTCTGATTCCTGGTGAGACATTTCTGCTATCCCCCCAGCATTATCTGCCACTGGACCATAGGCATCTGTTGCCAGGGTTATCCCCAGGGTACTTAAAAGACCAACTGCCGATATCCCTACACCAAATAATCCCATATTAAAACTCTCTGCTCCACCTGCCAGATAAAAGCTGGCCAGAACTGCTATACCAATTATAATAACCGGCAGAGCAGTAGAGAGCATACCAAGTGAAATACCACTAATTATCACCGTAGCAGGTCCAGTATTGGCTGTGGCAGAAAGTTTCTGAGTAGGCGAATATGTGTCTGAAGTAAAATATTCTGTGAAAAAGCCTATTAATAAACCAGCAATCAAACCACTTAACATAGCGTAAAAGACACCAATATATTCAACACCAAGTATATTCCTAATGAGAAAATAAGAGACAACAACAACCAGTAAAGAACTTACATATGTCCCTTTGCGCAGAGCCTTTAATAAGACACCCTGATCTGCATCTTCCCCTGATTTAACGAAAAAAGTCCCAATAATTGAAGCCAGAACACCAACAGCAGCTACAACAAAGGGAATAGCTACACCCCTTATACCCAGGCCAGCAGCTACAGCCAGGGCTGTAGTTGAGACAATTGAGCCGATATATGACTCATATAGATCAGCCCCCATGCCTGCTACATCACCAACATTATCACCAACATTATCAGCAATAACAGCCGGATTTCTGGGGTCATCTTCTGGAATACCAACCTCTACCTTACCAACCAGGTCAGCGCCAACATCAGCCGCTTTGGTATATATACCCCCACCTACACGGGCAAATAAGGCCATAGAACTGGCACCCATCCCAAAATTAAGCATAGCCGAGGTGATTTTTTGTATCTTCTCAGCCTCAGGTAAAAAACGATAAAACCAGTCTAAGAAATAGTACCAGAAACTCAGATGAAACATACCCAGACCAACTACCGCTAAACCCATGACCGCTCCACTAGAGAAGGCTATTTTCAAACTACGGTTAAGGCTTTTTTTAGCAGCAAAAGCTGTCCTCGCATTAGCATTAGTAGCAATAGTCATGCCAATATATCCTGATAAAGCAGAAAAGAAACCACCAGTAAGGAAAGCAAAGGAAACAAAATAACTGAGATAACCAATATAGGCAAAAACCAACAACACTACAAACATAACTGCAAAGAAAATTGCCACTCCGGCATATTGTCTTTTCAAATATGCCCTTGCCCCATGCCGGATAGCCTCAGCAATCTTTACCATTTCTGCTGAGCCTTCACTCTCTTTCATAACAGAGTATGATAAATATGCTGCAAATAAAAGAGCTGCCAGAGAGGCAAATGGAGCTAATAATAATATATTCATTTTCCCACCATCCTTATATATTTTTTTGAATCTTTTAGTAAAAAAGATCCTTTAAAACTTATTTGATTAACAACTAGGCTTTATCCTGCCTGAAATACTCAGTTTTTACTGTGTCATATACTTTTTTTAAAGGAATATTTTTTTTGCGGGCAATATTATAGCAATCATCATATTCTGGGGAGAGATTAACCCTGTTATCATTCAAATAAGCCACTTTAACCCTTATTAAACCCCAGGGGGTTTTAACCTTAATAACCTCCCGGTCAAGAGAATAACGTGAAACTTCATTAATTACCCTGATTCCCAGTGTACTACTTTCAGTAAATAATATATTTAGGACTTCATTTAAGATATCAGCTGTAAGCAAAACATTTAATTTAATCCCTGGTCGATTTTTCTTCATCTGAACAGGTGTATAATAGACATCTAATGCCCCGGCTGAAAATAGTTTTTCCATAATATATTCATAAATCTCAGGATTCATATCATCTATATTTGTCTCTACTATCTTAATCTGCTTTTTTTTTTGCTTGTTTTCCCCAGACTAATTCTCAATAAATTAGGTATTGAGAGGTCATAATAACCTGCCCCATAACCTGTATTTATAATAGTCATTTCCGGGCGAACTCCAAATTCCTCAGCCAGGGTTGTTATGATAGCTGCCCCAGTTGGGGTAACCAGTTCATTTTCAATACCTGTAGAAAAAACAGGAACCCCTGTTAACAACTCCATAGTAGCAGGTGCCGGAACCGGCATTAAACCATGGGCACATTTAACAAATCCCTGACCAGTATTTATTTTAGAGCCGTAAATTTTTTTAATCCCCAATAAGTCTAAGCCAATAACAGAACCTACAATATCAACAATAGCATCTACTGCACCCACTTCATGGAAATGGATCTCATCAATACCAACCCCATGTATTCCAGCCTCTGCCTCGGCCAGTTTATTAAAAATAGACTTGCATTTTTCTTTAACACCCTCAGTTAATGTACTATTATCTATTATACCCTCTATCTCACTAAGATTTCTACCATGGTGATGATGGTGATGCCCGTCTTCCAGATGATGTTGAGCCTGATTTTTTAACAACTCAACATTAACATATGTACCCCCTATCCCCTCCTTTTTTACCTGCTTAATCTCTATATTATATTCATCACTTAAACCCAACTTGTTTAATTCCTCTTCAAATTCCTCCTGCTTTAATCCTAGATCAAATAATGCCCCAAGAACCATGTTGCCACTTATCCCTGAGAACATATCAAAATAGGCTTCCATTTCTAATCAACCTCCCTAGATACCCATTTTATTAATTGAATTAGCCAAATAAGCTGCTCCAAAACCATTGTCAATATTAACCACACCTATTCCAGCAGCACAACTATTAAGCATGGTTAATAAAGGGGCAAGACCATTAAAACTGGCACCATAACCCACACTAGTTGGGACAGCTATAACAGGCTTATCCACCAATCCAGCTACAACACTGGGCAAAGCCCCATCCATACCTGCTACTACAATGATTACTCTGGCCTGATGCAAAATATCTAAATTGTCCAGGAGACGGTGTACTCCGGCAACCCCTACATCCCTCAACTTTTTAACCTCGTTTCCCATAATAAGGGCTGTTTCGCAGGCTTCTTCTACTACAGGGAGGTCTGATGTACCAGCACAAACGACTACAACAGAGCCTTTTCTGGGCAGTGGTCTCCGCTCCAGGATTATTACCCGCCCTAATTTATTATATTTTACCTCGGGAATAATTTGTTTAACAAGTTCATATGTTTCTGGTTCTGCCCTGGTAGCCAGTATATTGGAGTGATATTCTGCCAGCGATTCCATAATCTTCACTACCTGTTCACTGGTTTTTCCCTCAGCAAGAACTACCTCAGGGAATCCCCTTCTTCTATCACGATTATGATCTATTTTAGCAATACCTATATCATGATAACCACAGTCATAAATATCCTCCATTGCATTCTCAATACTCAATTTATTAGCCTGAACATCTTTTAAAATTTGCTTAATCTGGTCTTTATCTCTAAACATAAACTACCATCCCTCTGCAAATTTATATTCCTATTCTGCTTTATTATAACACTAATCTACCATACTCCTCAACTATTTACAGAGATGAAATAATAATTAGAAAAAGCAGAAAAAGATATAATTTATGTTTAATTATATTATTTTCCGTATTTTATGAATATTTAATCGGAGATTTAGTCTGTTTATTTTATATAATAAAATACCGTTTTATTATTTCTTGTTTATTATATTCACTAATAAATGCAAAAACCCTTTTTTTAAGATTTTATTGGATAATATATTAACAAATTTATCATCGAATGAATAAAATATCTGAGCGAGGTGATATTTATGCCCTTAGGCAATTCTCCTTTCCGTAAATATATTCTCGGTTTAGAAACTAAAGTCCCATTAGCTAATGGGCAACAAACCAACTACATAAATTTTGATAATGCTGCTACAACACCACCATTATATTCAGTCATTAAAACCCTTAATGATTTTGCACCCTGGTATTCATCAATTCACCGTGGTCAAGGTTATAAATCTTTATTATCATCAGAATTCTATGAAGATTCCAGGAAAATAGTATTAAACTTTGTTAAAGGTAATCCTGTTTCACACACAGTTGTCTACGGCAAAAACACTACTGAAGCAATTAATAAATTATCATACCGCTTATCCAATAGTGAAGGTAAAAATGTTATTCTTACTACAGAAATGGAACATCACTCTAATGATTTACCCTGGAGAAACAGGTTTACCGTAGATTATATTAAAAGTACTGATGATGGCTCTATATCACTTGCTGACCTGGAGTCAAAACTTATAAAATATAATGATAGAGTAAGGTTAATTACTTTAACTGGGGCCTCCAATGTCACCGGATATAAAAATCCTATTTATAAAGCAGCAGGCCTGGCACACCACTATCATACTAAAATATTAATCGATGCTGCTCAACTTATTCCCCACAGCCCAATTGATATGAAACATGCTAATGAAAGTGAGAAAATAGACTTTTTAGTATTTTCTGCTCATAAAATGTATGCCCCCTTTGGTACAGGGGTTCTTATCGCCCCTAAAGAAACATTTCTAAATGGAAGCCCGGAATATTCTGGTGGTGGTACAGTTAAAGTTGTAACACAGGATAATGTTTACTGGGATCTCCCCCCACACAAAGAAGAAGCCGGCACCCCAAATATAATGGGCATTATAGCCCTAATGGAAGCAATTAATTCCTTAACTAAATTTGGCTTAGACAAGATTAGCAACTATGAAGAAAAATTATGTAATTATACAGCTAAACAATTACAAAATATACCTGATTTAAAGATATATAACACTAAAAAAATCCCTAAAGTTGCCATTATACCGTTTAATATTAAAGGAATAAGACATGATATACTTGCTCGTTGTTTATCTCACGAAGCAGGCATTGCAGTCAGAAATGGTTGTTTTTGTGCACAACCTTATATACAAAAGATCCTGAAGATAAGTCCGGGGGAAATCAAAAGACATATTAATAATACTGAACTACATCCTGGCTTAGTAAGAATTAGTTTCGGCATGTACAACACATATGAAGAAATAAACAAATTAATAGAAATACTTAATGATATAAGTAAAGATAAGAATAAATATTTAAGAAAATATAGCTAATTAATTAAACAACTTAGTTAATATATGAATAAAATCAAAGTTTTTTATCAAAAATAAGTCATATACTATCATTTAAAAGGGAGGGAACAATAATTTGCACAAAATTAATATACTAATGTTTAGTGGTGATTATGATAAAGCATTAGCTGCTTTAATACTGGCAAACTCTGCTAAAGATATCGGACTTGACGCTACTATATTTTTTGCCTTCTGGGGTCTTTTCTTAATTAGAGATCCTAAAAAATTTTCTGTGGAAGACAAAACACAATATGAAAAAATGTTTGGTATGGTAACACCAAAAGGACCTGAAGAATTACCTCTTTCCAGAATGAATATGAGTGGACTGGGGAAAAAAATGCTAGAAAAAATGATGGAAGATGATGATACCCCTCTTTTGTCAAACTTCCTACAGGAAGCCCGTAATAATGGGGTGGAGTTTTTTGGATGTCAACTTTCAGTTGAGGTTATGGGGATCAAAAAAGAAGAACTGCTAGCGGAGGTAGAAATCATCACAGCCCAGGACTATTTAAAAGATGCCCTTAATTCTAATATTCAACTCTTTATATAATGCATTAACAACCCAGTAATGATTTTTCCAAAAATAAAGAATATTATTTCTTTATTTTTTTTTCGATTTTACTTTACAAATTATCATCTTTTTAGTATAATCTAGATAACCCCTTATAAGAACATAAAGCTATAAGAAAAGGTGCTGAATTGAAAATTTAAATCCAGCAAAGTTTTATAAGGGGATAATATAAATACTTTTTTCATTTTTTATCCTCCTTTTTTGTGGGCCAGCTACTTTAAGTAGCTGGCCTTTCGTGTTATTATATGGTATTCTCAGCCTTATTAGGGAGAAATACCTCTACACTGGTTCCCTGACCAGGCTTGCTGTTTATTACTACTTCTCCCTGGTGCTCCTCTATAATCCATTTAGCTATAGATAAACCCAGACCAAGACCCTTTTCTTCTGACCTGGACTTATCCGCCCTGTAAAAACGTTCAAAGATATAGGGTATATCCTCTTCAGCTATACCTATACCTGTGTCAGCAATCGACACTTTTACCCCATCTCCGGTTAACACTGAATTAATCCTTATCTCCCCCCCTGCTGGAGTATACTTAATACTATTATCAATAAAAATCCTCAGCATCTGCTTAATCAATTTTCTATCACCATAAAACTCTAATTCTGGGGTACGATTAGATTCAATAAGCAGGTCTTCACTAATCATCTCTGTCTCTTTTAGCAGCTCATCAATAAGTTCCTTCCAGGGAAAATAATCCTTTTTTATTTCTAACTGATCACTATCACTACGGGCCAGAAAAAGTAAACCTTCTGTCAGAGACTGCATATTGCCAGCTTCATTTTTGATAGCCTCTATTGCTTCATCCCTGACTTCCGCCTCATTCTTTCCCCAACGGTCCAGCAGATTTATATAACCGCGTATTACAGAGATAGGTGTCCTCAATTCGTGGGAGGCATCAGAAATAAACTGCTGTTGTTTTTTAAAGGAATCCTCTAATCTGTCCAACATTGAATTAAAGGTATCTGCCAGATGATAGAGCTCATCTTCTGGGCCAGTAAGCTCCAGTCTCTTTCCCAGGTCATTAAAACTGATATTCCTGACTGTTTTTGTCATCCGGCTGAGTGGTTCCAAGGTCTTTTTAGTTATCATGTAACCAGTAAGAACTGCCCCTAAGATCCCCACAATACTGGTTGCTATCATTACTGTCAACAGAGCGCGTAAAAAACGGTATTCCAGGGTCATTTCTCTAACACCTTGAAGATAGCCTATAAAATTCCCTCTTTTAAGAATAAAACTACTCCGGTAGATAAAAGGCCTGTCATCAATAATCAAATTATTATATCCCGGTTTCAGAGGAATCGTCTGATCTTTAAGTAAAGTAGACTGACCCAGGATATTCTCCTGAGGAGAGAGGATTCGAAAATATATATTCTGTTCTGTCTGACTTATCTCTTCTATAATGTCTGTTTCATAGAGCTCATAACTACTATTAATCCTATTTAAAATAAATTCCATTGTCTTATCAAGGTTACTATGGGCACTATTTATAATAAAATAACGCAGACCAAAATAGGCCGCTCCATTTAATAGTAATATTACCAGGATAAACATTACAGCATATATAATAGTTAATTTGGTAGAAATCTTTTTTTTCCAATCAAAAAGATTGATCATCCTTGCTCATCCTTGATAACATAACCAACCCCACGTACAGTCTGTATTAATTTCTCCTGATAGGGGTCATCTATCTTACTCCTCAAATAACGGATATAAACATCAACTATATTTGTTTCTCCTACATAATCATATCCCCAGACATCATTCAATATTTTCTCCCGTGAAAGAACCATACCCTTATTTATTAAGAGATATACCAGCAGATCATACTCTTTTTTAGTAAGCTCTATTACCTCTTCAGCCCTACTGACCCTGTATTTTACCTGATCTACTACTAAATTATCGACCTTGAGCAGGCCTCTTTTATCAGCTTCATTACTATTAATATTCCTGCGCAGCAAGGCTCTGATACGGGCTAATAATTCTTCAATGACAAATGGTTTTGTTAGATAATCATCAGCACCTATATCTAACCCCTTGACTTTATCTGACGTAGAATCTTTGGCAGTAACCATTATTATCGGGATATTAGATTCTCTGCGTATCCTCTGACAGAGCTCAATCCCATCTAAACCCGGTAACATAATATCTAATATAATCAAACTAAAATCGCTCTCCTGCCAGCTGACCAGGCCTTCTTTGCCATTATATTCAACTACAACCTGATACCCTTCATGTGTTAGTTCTAATTCCATAAAACGGGCTATCTGTTTTTCATCTTCTATTATTAAGATTCTATCCTCCACTATTCTCAACCCCCTTAAATACTATTTTTGTCAATTAAACTAATGATCATTTAATTACTTGAGCAATAATACCTCCACCCAGACAACATTCATCCCGGTAAAATACTACAAATTGTCCAGGTGTTATAGCTTTCTGGGGTTGATTAAAAATTACCCGGCATTTTTGATCCTGTAATTCTACATCCACCCCTCTATCTGACTGTCTATAACGAAATTTGGCTGTACAAGCAAAACTATCAGCAGGGGGCTGTTCCATAACCCAGTGTAGGTCGGTAGCTATTAAACCCCTGGAGAAAAGAACGGGGTTATCCCCTCCCTGTACTACATATAATATATTTTCTTTAAGGTCTTTGGCAGCTACATACCATGGTTCACCTGAACCATCACCCCTGCCACCACCTATACCCAGGCCGCGGCGCTGACCTATTGTATAATACATTAAACCATCATGTCTGCCAATCACATCCCCAGACATAGTGCATATGTTTCCAGGCTGAGCAGGGAGGTAATTCTGTAAGAAGTTTTTAAAGTTTCTTTCACCTATAAAACAAATACCTGTGCTATCTTTTTTTTCAGCTGTATTAAGGCCAGCTGAAGCTGCCATATCTCTTACCTTATCTTTAACTATACCTCCAATTGGAAAAAGTGTTTTGGCTAACTGCTGTTGTCCCAGAGTACAGAGAAAATAACTCTGATCCTTACCTGGGTCTTTACCCCTCAAAAGCTGATAAATCCCATCTTTCTCTTCTACTCTAGCATAATGTCCTGTAGCAATATAATCAGCATCCAATTGTAAGGCATAATTAAGGAAGGCTTTAAATTTAATCTCTTTATTACAGATAACATCTGGATTTGGTGTCCTACCGTTCTTATATTCATCCAGGAAATATTCAAAAACCCTCTCCCAGTATTCTTTTTCAAAGTTTACTGTATAGTAGGGTATATCAAGTTGATAACAGACCTTTTTAACATCTTCAAAATCTTCAGTAGCCGTACAATAACCCTCCTCAGATGGCTCATCCCAGTTTTTCATAAAAATACCTTTAACATCATAGCCCTCTTCCTTAAGAAGCATAGCAGCAACTGAAGAATCAACACCTCCTGACATTCCTACTATCACCCTTGTATCCTTTTTATCCATTAAAGATAACCCCTTCTTTAAACTTAATATTTTTAAAAACCTATTAGATATTATAGCAAAAAATCATCTTTTAATTAAACTATCTATTTTTTTATACTTTCAAGAAAACTTTAATCTATAATGCTTAAATAAAGTAAACTTTAATAGGCCGGTTACCGGCTTAAATATCAACTATTAACCCTAATCCTTTGATACTTTAATAACCTCGAACTTTAAAGTAAATAACTTTAATACTACTAATATTTCTTAAGCAACTGACAAATAATATTCCTAAATAAAAAAATAGGAGGTTTCAATATGAAAAAAGCCAAGTTTTTACTCTTTGTGCTGCTGACAATATCATTGGTCTCATGCAGTCAACAGGAGCAGAGCCAGCCAGTAGAACCCCTCCAATCCTCTATCTTTCAAACAGCTGATGTACAATACTGCCGGGTAAATAGCAGTAGTCTGCCTGTCAAAGCAGGTGCCAGTAATCAATTCGGAACAATAAGCAAACTCTCCCAGAATGATGTTGTCAGAGTCCTTGGAAAAATCGATGATTGGTATATTGTACGCCTTGATGATTACCGGGTAGGGTGTATAGACTCAACACAGACAAGCCCGGTTGTAAAAGACGGTCAAACAAATAATGAAATCCAAGCACCTGGGGGTGGTAATCAAAATAATCAAACACCTCAAACACAAGAACCAGCTCAATCGGGAAATGGCAATACACAAACACCACCTACACAGGCTAATAATGGAAACCAGGCCAACCCACCATCTAATCAGGAGAGTCAGCTGCTTAACTTGGTGAACCAGGAAAGGAGAAAAAATGACCTTCCTGTACTGAAAGCAAGTGGCGAACTTAACCGGGTAGCTAGAGTAAAAGCCCAGGATATGGTTGATAATAATTACTTTAGCCACAACTCTCCAACCTACGGCAGCCCTTTTGATATGTTAGACCAGTTTAATGTTGAATATCAATATGCTGGAGAAAATCTAGCCAAAAACACCTCTGTTTCCCGGGCACATTCTGCCTTAATGAGATCAAGTGGTCACCGCCGCAATATACTTAATCCTAATTTTACCCATATCGGCATAGGTGTCAAGCAAGAAGATAATGCCTATATCTATGTAGAATTATTTACTGGAGTACCACAATAAATTAGGTAAAACCGGGTTTTTTAACCCGGTTTTATTTTTACTGGCGTAATTTAATCACAATTAAATTGATACCCCAATAGTTAACAAATAAACCAGGTTAATCAAGACAAAGTTTTTTACAGACAGTACAAAGGTATCTGCTTTACTTTGTTTTTGTGAGAACAATTTAATGTTTTTGACCACCACTAATAGAGTTAATAAGGTTAATAATACTATAGGAGACAAGATGTTTAAGAAAACAGAGACTATAATAATAAAATATATTATATAATATAAGTATTTAAACAAAATCAGGGCATCTTTTTTACCGATATAAACAGGTAGGGTATAACGTCTATTTTCTATATCATCTTCAATATCACAGATATTATTGGCCAGCATAATATTAGCAATACCCATTACAGCCGGTATAGACACCAGGAAAAGATAGACGATTTCCTCAAAATCCAAACCTATCCAGGTAATACCTTCATTAACTAAAATACTAATAATACCCTGGTCATAAACATGTATATAAACGGCAATAAAAACTATAATAAATCCCATGAAAAAGCCTGAAAAAAACTCCCCCAGAGGCATCCTGGAAATTGGAACCGGACCAAAGGAATAAAAAATACCTACCAAAAAAGAAATAACCCCCAGTATAAGTACAACAGAATCGCTGTTAGCAAATAAAAACACCCCGGCCAGAATTGCAATATTTAGTAAAACTGTTACCACAATTATTACTGAACGTTCACTAAGATCATCTCTGCTAATAGCATTATGCTGTTCATAGTTATATCCATATTTCTTGACTGCATTTTTATAGTCATAGTAGTTATTAATAGCTGTTGCCGCCATATCAAAGGCCAATAGGGAAATAAACATAAATAAAAAGTTTTTAGTATTAAATTGTTCATAACGATAAAGGGCAAACACAGTCCCCAGTAAAAATGGTATTAGACTAGCCACCTTGGTTTGAATCTCCACTAATTTCAAAAAACTTATTATTGACATATTACCCTCCATAATTATTATGTTATCTATATAATGTCCCTAGTTATCTATTATTATATTAAATTACACATTCTCTAGCAAGTATAAAAAATGGGAGCCAAAAAACAGCTCCCATTTTTCATATTATTTAGTTGAAATATTATTCTATAGTATCCCAGTTATCTTCATCAACAATTTCTGTAGGAGTTTTAATAAACTGAGGAACATCTTTACCATCAAAATAATCTTTAATTGCCCTGATAGTTATTCTACCCATTTCTGTCGGGAACACAGCTAAGGTACCAGTTAGCCTATCTTTACTTACATCTTCAATGGCATCAGGGTTGCCATCAATACCAATCGTATAGATATCTTTATTCATAGACCTGGCAGCCTGGGCAGCCCCCTGAGCCATTGCATCACTACAACCAAAGACCAGGTCAAGATCCGGGATAGCCTGCAAAAGATTTTCGGTTACATTCATCCCTTTTTCTCTTTCCCAGTCAGCCGGTTGGGAAGCTGCAATTTCTATTTCAGGGAATTTTTCGAGGATTTCCATAAAACCACCTTTTCTTTCAGTAGTATGGTATCCTGGAACACCCTCTAAAATAACTATTTTACCTTTTAATTCTCCGTACTTACTATGAAGTAAATCTACTGCTTTCAGGCCCACTTTGCGTCCTCCAGCCCTCTGGTCATAACCAACATAAGCCTCAACCTTACCTCCAGGCAGTTCTGTTAATGAATTAAATACAAAAACAGGAATACCAGCTTCATTAGCCTTTTTTACAGCAGAAACTACTGCTTTATCATTAATAGCACAAAGGGCAATAGCATCAACTTCCCTCTGAATCATATCCTCTACCATACTTACCTGTTTTTGAAAGTTACTTTCCCTATCAGGTGCCAGCTTATACAAATCCCAACCTAATTCTTCTGCTACCTCAGTAGCCCCTGCATTAGTCGCTAGATAAAAAGTACTTGTCAGGGCAGGTGAAATCATTGCCACCTCTTTTTTTCCTGCAGCCATTACCATCCCACTAATAACTACTATCAAAATCAATGACAACAAAAATAGTTTTTTCACTTAAATTCCTCCTTTAAAATTTTAGTTTTCTTAATTCACTCTAATTTAGATTATTTATCCATAAACCACCCCCGTGAAAGAAAACTAATTACTACTTAAAAAACTAAATAATGAACCCTTATTGGAACTACTTTTCTTGCGTAAAACATCAACAGTTACAGCAGCAAGTATAATTAAACCCAATATTACCCTCTGCCAGTGTGAAGAAACCAATAAAAGATTCAGGCCGTTTCTAACTACACCCATGATTAAAGCACCTATCAGAGAGCCAATTACCCCACCCTGTCCACCACTTAAACTAGTACCACCAATAACAACAGCCGCTATTACATCAAGTTCAAAACCGTCACCAGCAACTGATGTAGCAGCATCCAGTCGGGCAGCTAGTACTAAGCCAGCCAGTGCTGACAAAAAACCTGTCATAGCATAGACCATTGCCTTATAACGCCCAGTAGATATACCAGACAAAATAGCCGCTTCTTCATTTCCACCAATAGCATAACTATAACGCCCTAGTTTAGTTCGCTTAAGCACCAGAAAAAATACTAAATATACCAGCAGCATTAATATCGCCGGAAATGGTATTACACCTATCATTCCCTGGCCGATATATTTAAATGATTCAGGAAAGGTATAGATAGGGGCCCCCCCAGTATAGACAAAGGCTAGGCCTCTGGCCACACCCATAATACCAAGGGTAGCAATAAACGGTGGTAGAGGTATCTGGGTAATTAACAGTCCATTAATCAAACCAAATAGTGCACCAATTAATAAACCTAACATTATTGCCAACCAGATATTCCAACCATAGTTTACAATCATACCAGCAGTCAAACAACTTGATAAACTCAGGACAGAGCCAACAGAAAGGTCTATCCCTCCAGTAATTATAATAAATGTCATTCCAGCAGCAACAATACCGATTAATGATGACTGTCGTAAGATATTCATCAAATTTGTTAAAGTAAGGAAGTGAGGAGAACTAAAAGACATAATAACACCTAGTAATATTAAACCAGTAAGGGCCCCTAATTCCTTTCCTATCGAACTGCTTACCTTTTTAAGAGATTTATCCATCAATAATTCACTCCTTGGTTGCATAATTTAATATTTTCTCCTGGGTCGCTTCCGGGGCTGATAGTTCACCCGTTATCCTACCGTGACTCATAATTAAAATCCTATCACTCATACCCATTACTTCCGGGAGTTCTGAAGAAACCATAATCACACCAACACCATTCTGGACCAGACTATTAATCAGGTTATATACCTCTTTTTTAGCCCCAACATCTATCCCCCTGGTCGGTTCGTCAAAAATAAGGATCTTAGCCTTCTGGAGTAGCCACTTGGCCAGTACAACTTTCTGCTGGTTGCCACCACTTAAATACCTTACTTCCTGTTCAATACTAGGGGTCTTAATCTTTAACTTATTGATAAAATCTTCGGTTAATTTCTGCTCTTTTTTATAATTAATAAAACCATTATCTATTACCTGATTCAAGTCAGTAATAGTAATATTTTCTTTGATTGACCTGACCAGGATAAGCCCCTGGCTTTTACGGTCTTCAGTAATAAACCCAATACCTTGTCTTATTGCAGCCTTGGGATTGTTTATCGAAACCTCTTTATTATCTATAAATATCTTGCCATCATTATATTTATCTACACCAAATATACACCTCATTAATTCTGTCCGACCCGAACCTACTAGACCGGCAAAGCCGAGTACCTCACCCTTTTTTAAATTAAATGATATATTCTTTAATAATCCTTCTTGAGACAAGCCATCTACCCGTAATATTTCTTGGCCAACAGCAGACTTTCTGGCCGGGAACTGTTCTGTTAAATCCCTACCAACCATCTGCTTGATCAACTTATCCTTATTTATTTCTTTAATATCTGTAGTTGCAATATACTGGCCATCACGTAGCACAGTAACCCTATCTGCTATTTCCCATAACTCCTCAATACGGTGGGAAATATAAATTATTGAAATGCCTCTTTTTTTAAGCTCTTTTATTGTCTTAAACAACTGTTCAATCTCATGGTCTCCCAGGGCTGCAGTAGGCTCATCCATAACAATTATACGAGAATTCATTGATAAGGCTTTAGCCACTTCAACCATTTGCTGTTTAGCCACACCAAGTTCATTAACAATCTTATCAGGAGCAAGTCCTAAATCCAGGTCATCTAAAATCTTTCTGGAATTATCAATAATATCTTTTGTATCTATTAAACACCCGTTTTTCATAGACTCACGACCGAGAAATATATTCTCAGCAACAGTTAAATATGGAATCAGATTGAATTCCTGATAAATAACACTTATACCAAGTTCCTGGGCTTTTCCAGGGTTTTGTATACTTACCTTTTCATTATTAATAATTATTACACCCTCATCCATCTGATAAGCTCCTGAAAGTATTTTGATCAGAGTAGATTTTCCTGCCCCATTTTCACCTATCAGAGCATGGACCTCTCCTTTTCTCAAGTTAAAACTAGCCTTGTCTAAGGCCAGCACACCAGGGAATTTCTTTGTAATACCCTTCATTTCTAAAAGATAATTATTACTCAAACTTACCACTCCTCCAAAAGCAAATAAGCCTTTACATCAAAATAAAACCCTCTACTTAATCGATAAGAATCCCTGCTTTTCAGCTAATTATAAAGCAACCTTTAATCTATCCCCCTTTCTCTTACTTCATTAACGCTTAATAAACTCAGTCTATTAAAAGATATTAAAAAATAAAAAAGAATATAACTACATTTTAAACCACATTTACTTTTAATTGTTCGTACATTATAATTTAAAAAAATATCCTATAACTTAATACAGCTATAAATCTTCAACTTATCAAAATAACATTTATGTATTACATCATTAGAGAACAAGCAACCTGCTACTGACCCAACCATGCGTATTAATAAACTCTCGACACCAAATGAGAATATAGTGCCCGTGGTGCAACCTTAAACTGTTCTTGTATGCTTTACTTAAATGCGGAGTACCTGCGGTGCAACCTCAGAATCCAAAATACAAATAAGCATCATATTACTTGTACGTACTATTATACTACATTCATCTGCAATATTCAAACTTTTTTTACAATTCCCTTGTTTTTGTATTATCTGTTAATAGAACTCTTAGTACTATTCTGTAAATATGGGCTGGTATTCCCCCACAATCCCTTTGATTTCCTCACATTGGCTCTCACTGAGCTGTTGCTGCCATTTATAAATCGTTTCTTTATTTACAACTGGCACATTAAAAGATTCCGATAGATCTAGAAATTTCTTTATTTTTATTAATACTTCTATAGTATTTTCCACTAATCTCTCATAAGAAATAATAAGCATACGGTTTTTTATATTACTTTTGGCAAGATAATCAATCTTTTTCATGTGAGCTACCCATCTTAATGTACACTTTTCAGTCATAGACATTTTAGAATAATCAGCTGCTATTTTATGATCAATACCTAAAAATTCATTAGGTATAGGGAACCTTTTCCATTCTCTCTGCCACTTTAAAACCCCCTCATGCTTCAGCATACTACTTACTGTAGCATAGGGGTTACGCTTTAAAGATATAAAAAGGGAGTCAGGAAACACAAGGGCTAAAGCCTCTGCCAACCAAAGGTTAGGATGACTTTTATCTACATAATGACAGGGACTACTTTCCTGATAATAATAGGTATAAAGTCGAATTAATTCTGGAAATAATTTGGCCCTAACAGCTGGATTTAGAGCCATTTTAGTCACCCTATTAAAAATCATTGGATCTTCAATAGTAGCCCTGATTGCTGGGTGGCTCTGCAAAATATTAGCTAACCAGTTAGTACCAGTCCTACCGGAACCAATAATAAAGATTATTTTTCTTGCTTTCATAATACCCTCCTCCTGTTATTTAACCTTGTGTCTGGAGATAAATATCAATAAGACTGTTATTTAATGAATAATATTTTAAACGGGTGTATTTTAGAAAGGTTGCCAGGACAAGTGCTTCACCCTGACCAGGTGGAATCTCTACCTCATAAGCATCTGCTGTCCAGTCAACCCCATTGGGACTTATTTCAAGCTGAACATTAACCAGTGAGTCCCCTTTGTTTTTGACAAAAAAAGTAATCAACTCCTTTTGGGCAATATTAAAGGCTTGGGTAAATTCCGCTATATTTCCTACCGATAGATCTTCATTTTTATGGGACTCAAAAGCAGGCACACAATTAACTTCTATGTCTGCACATTTCCAGATTGAACTACAGTCCTGAAATACCTTAAAACACCCCTGAAAGAGAATAGCGATTTTTACCTCTACTTGATTATCAGGTAACAGACTATTCTTAATCACTCTTGAACTAGCTTGAATTAATAATTCGCAGTTTTCTGGAAAACAAGCATCTTTCTCTCCATAGCACTGCTTAAGCCCTTTAAGAAAATTAAAGGTAATCCTTGTATTATAAAACTTAACAACATTGGCAATCACATAACTTATTTCCAGTTCAATAATACCTTGAATTATAAAATTATTTTCATTTACTTTTTCATCTTCCAGCTGCAAAACACTGGCCTTAATATCCTTAATCTTTACAATGTTACTGCTTTCAGGTATATTAACTAACTCCACAAGATAATGATAAAAAGTAAATCTATGGAGATAGGTTTCTAAATAAAAGTTTGTGCCCACTTTTTTCACCCCTTTATAATGGAATATAGTAATCCCCTTTTCCCATATTACTACTAACAATCAAAGCTAGATTAAGCTGACGTCTATCAGTAAGCTCCCCGGGTATTTTCCACTTTTCTTTAAACTTATTCCAGTTTTCTTTCATTATTTGTTGATAATCTAAACCTTCCTTTTTAAAAGTCATACTCCCAAAATGATGGACATATACATCCCGGGCAATGATATTTTTATACCCAGCTACTGCAGCACGCAGGCAAAAATCATCATCTTCAAAATTCCCTGGTGAAAACCTTTCATCAAATCCCCCAATTGTTTCTATAACTCCCCTTTTAAGCAGTAGACAAATCCCAGCCAGCCGATAACTCAACATATATTCACCCTCATATTCCCAGTAATATTCACGAGATACCTGGTAAAATTCCTCTAAACTATTATAATTCAAAATAAGCTGCTGTTTCCCGTCCACATAATTTGAACAGGGGGCTATTATTCCAGCCTTACTTTCCCGCTCAAAATGTGCCATCATATTAGCCAGGCAATTATCGCCCATAATAACATCATTATTTAAAATGAGGATATACTCACCCCTGCTTATCCTAAGTCCCTGATTACATGCTGCTGGAAAACCATAATTCTTTTCATTATTAATAACTTTTACCCCTTCTTCTTCCAGCCCAGACAAATAACTCCTCATCTGTTCATCTGAATCATTATCAATAATAATCACTTCCAGGGGTTCCTGGTTATAACTAAAAAGACTATCAATACACAACTCTGTAATTTCTCTATTATTTCGAACAGGTATAATAACTGATATTAAGCCTTTTTCTCCAGCTTCTCTTAAAGGTTCTTCCCTACCAGCCCTTATTAAAAACTGGACTGTATGGAGTTCCTGAATAGTCTTTTGGTCAAGTTGAGACCATTCAAAACTATCACCTATCACCTGCCAGGATTCCTTTCCCTGAATTACTAAATCACTACTATCACCTTCAACTGTATAAACAGCCTTAATATTGAAACCAAGTTTCCTAAGTATCCTTTTAACCTCCTTAAAGGTAAAAAATCTAAGGTGGGTAGAATCAAGTATTCCGGCATTAGTATAACGCCACTTTCCCTGTAATAACTTATTGATTATCCCTATGTTTCTAACATTGGGTAAGCTGATAATTAACTCCCCTGATATTTTTAAATACCTCCTCAATTTTAGTAAGACCTGCCAGGGGTCTATTAAATGTTCCAGGACATCACCTAGTATAATACAATCAAAATAAGCATATTCAACCGGCAGTTTTATCAGTTTTTCTATGTCAGCAATTATCACCCTGTCAAGCCTATCTTTGGCGGCATTACCAGCTATTTCATCAATCTCAACCCCCATAACCTGACTGTCCGGGTATCTCTCTTTAATTTTTTTCCCTAAAAATCCATGGCCACAACCAATTTCTAATATCTTTTGACTATTATCAGAGATTAAATTTAAAATCTCTTCCCTACTGCACTGGTAATAGCCTATATCCTTAACAAAACTGGCTGAACTGCTTCTCTTTCTCTCTTTCCATTTAGCTAAGATAAGTCCTTCCTCTGAAATAAGGTGTTCATAATAACCAGTTTTGGCCTTTTGCGGATCATGCTGACAATACCAGTCATATTTCCTCCGACGCTGTTCAGCAGTAAAATAACCATAGTGTTTTACCCGGACATCTAATTTACGAAGAATCCATCTGAGATTAGCTGGTATACTACCACAGTGAAAGTTTCCACCATGGTCAGTATTTTTAAATAAAAGGCGCCCTATATTCTGCTTATGCAGGGAAAACAATCTAGGCTGCCAGAAATTACTATAGATCCCGGGGTCAATCCGATAATAGTCTTTTTTATTCCACATATAAAGAAAGTGGAGATAAAAAACAGTAAATTGTGGAGCAAGCGGGTCCAGTAGGCTTATCTCTCTGATAATTGTTTCTCCAGCCAGTTCTTCTAAGACCTCATCCCCATCCAGTGCCAGTATCCAGTCAGGTTGGTGTTTTAATGCCCAGGCTAATAAACGGTTCTTATCCCTAACCTCATCCAGCTTATTCTCTTTCTGATAGTGATATTCAACTAAGCGAGGAAAAGACTTACATATTTCAGGGGTTTGATCAGTAGAACCATCATCCAGAATAATAAGCTTATCAACCAGTGGAAGTTGACTAATAATAGATTCCTCTAACCACTGTTCCTCATTTTTAACCCTCATCATACTCAATAATTTGAATTCCTTACTTAATTTTTTCACTTAACTCACCATCCATTAGCCATTCCCTATAAAGGTCATAAATAGGGTCATATTTTTCAGCCACCTTTGATAAATCTAAATAATCTATAGCCCTCTTCTTTATTTTGATTAATAATCCTTTAAGCCCATTTATTACTGCTTGATACCCTGGATTTTCCCTTAAGGCCTGCAAATAATAATCAATAGCCTTACTATCTTCTCCCATCATCTCATAAACCCTTGCCAGGGCATGATAAGTCCTGAAGGAGCTCAAACCATTTATTTCCAAAAATTTATTATTATTGTTATTAAGCTGTAGACAGCTATGGTAGGCAGCTATGGCCTTCTTGAATTCATTACATCTAAGGTGGTATTCACCTTTAACAAACCACAATGCCTGAAAATCGGGAAAAAGTTTAAGACCTTTCTTTAGTAAATTCATGCCTTTTATATATTCTTCCTGCTGCAGTAAGGCAGTTACTGTTTTATATAATAAATCTGCTCCAAAACTTAATTCTGCCAGATTGGCAGTGATTTTTTTATAATATTGTAGAGCCCCCTGATAATTATTCTGTTGAAACAACTCTGTTCCATAGGCATAGATTAAAAAAGGGTCACACGGTGCTTTTTTTAAAGCCTTTTCAAGGATCAGGGTATTCCTCCTGCTCTTCCTTTTTCCGCTGACTAGCTGGTCTAAATATCCAAGGTGTTCTAAGTAAATATCAGTCTTTAGTATTACTGCTTCGGGATCATTCTCCTGAATGACCTGGGACATCTCCTCATGTAAGGGGGAGCTGTAACGATATTCAACCTGGTTCCGGAAAATACGGCAGGCTGAATCAAGTACATAATCACCAGATTTTACACTACCATAGTAGTTTTTAATCTGGACCAGCCAACCCGCTATATTATTTTCTAAAGCCTTCTTCAGCAGCCCCCTGACCCGACTGTGGAATTTCAAAGGAAGTCGTTCATCGGCATCAAGAACAAATATCCAATCACCACTGGCTCTGGCAAGGGAATAATTTCTGGCAACAGCAAAATTATGTTCCCAATCTATCTGAAATATCCTGGCTCCATAGCTCTCAGCAATGTTTAAGGTCTGATCAGTAGAACCTGTATCAACAACTATTAACTCATCTGCCAGTTCAGCAATACTATCCAGGCAGTCAGGGAGGTAATCTTCTTCATCCCTGACTATCATACAGATTGAAAGTGTCAATCCTGTCAACCCCCTTTTGAATCCCTTCTTCAATCTCCGTAAAATACGGATAATCAGTGAAAACCCCGGCCGATTTTTGACAATAATCCATTATATTGATATATAACAACTTCAAGTAAGTTAAACAGCTTATCAAACTGGCTTCTTGATCAGTTAAAGCCTTTTGCATAAAATCAAAAGCAGCCTGCATATCATCCCCTTCTAGAACCATTACAGCCAGATATCTTAGTGATTCTTCATCCAGTTTTTGATCTTTAAGTCCCAGGAATTGATCTATTGCTTCCCTCCAACAGCCCTTTCTAAAAAGAAGTTTTCCCAGCTTCATCTTCATACTATCAGATAATATTATACCCTGGTATATATCAAGTATTTTATCAATTCCAGGTTGATAAGCTATTGTCAGGTAATTTTTTAATAAAAGATAGAGGGTTTCCAACAAAGTAGAGTCCTTGACAGTCCCCAGACTTTTCCGGCCAGTAAAAAGATAATCTATTTCTTTAATATTAAAGTAGGCCTGTTCTCCCTGTGTTTCAATCAAAGTCACTATCCCTTCCCTGTTACCCCTGTACCAGTAATATTGATATAATAAGATGCTTAACTCCTTTATTTGATAATCATCAGGAGAAAAACTATTAAAAATACCATCTAATTTATCCAATTCACCCTTATTCCAGTAGGCCTGGGTAATAATATAGTTTTTTTCTACAACTGAACTGCAAAACCCCTCTTCATATATTTTAATAACAAGACCAGGATAATAATCCACTATCTCTTTCAGTAATAAATTCAGGGCCTTACCCCTAAGAGAAGCACTATTTGTGCTAATGAAATTTTCCATTTCCTTTTCACTGTGGTACTTAACATATAAATCTAATAAATCCTGCAAAATATTGCTATTAGTAGGGTTTTGGGTGAATGCTAAGTGGTAATAATCAATTGCTTTATCAATATTAAAGTTGTATTCATAACACTTTCCCAGGTAATAGGCAGCTTTATCAGTACCTACACCATTTATTGAAACATACTGGGAAGGAGGAGCACCCAGTTCCAAACATTTCTCGAAAACCCCTACAGCCTTTGCAAAATCCCCAGTATTTAAATAGGTTTCACCTAATAAATAATAAAGATCAGTATAATCAGGGAATTCCTTTAAACCATCCTGTAATATTCTCCTGCATTCCAGATGATATCCCCCTGCTAAGTAAGCTATAGCTAATTTAAAGATTAAATAAGGGTAATAACTAAATTGCTTATCAATAGACTCAAGAACAGCCCTGTACTGCCAGATTGCCAGTTTATATTCACCCTGACGGTAATATTCATTTCCCAGGTTAAAACGCATAAAAGGATTTTTAGGATTGTGTTTTAACTCAAGCTGTAAAATGCCTATATTTCTCTCTATTTTCTTTTTCTGTTCAACCATTTGACTGGTATAACCGTAGTGGTTTATTAAAAGATCAGTATATCCTATTTTTGAAAAGGGGTTTTTTTTCAAAATTTGGGGCAAAATCTGTTCATGTATCCTGCCTTGATAATAATAATCCTTTTTATTCCTGAAAAGCCTTAAGGCCGGTTGAGATACACTGTTCTGCCTGTCTTCATAATTAGATATCTGTACAAAATAAGCCTCTTTCCCCTGATCATTAAGTAGTGACATCCATTCCTTTTTAGCAATTGTTTTAAGCTCTTCATCAGCATCAATAATAAAAACCCAGCATCCCTCTGCCTGTTTAAGGGCAAAATTCCTTGCTGCTGAAAAATTATTATTCCAGGGAAAAACATATACCCTGGCCCCAAATTTGCGGGCTATTTCAACTGTATTATCAGTAGAACCTGTATCAACAACTATGATTTCATCGGCCAGGTTCTTGATACTTTTTAAACAAGTAGCCAGATTCTGGGCCTCATCTTTTGTAATCAAACAGACACTCAATAATTTATCAGACATTAAACCACCCCTAACCCAGTTTTCCCAAAAGGTATTTTAGTGTTTTTTCTTCTTTGAGAAAATAAGCTGCCTCTGGTTTTTCTTTTAAAACCCAGCTACTTATCTTCTGGGCCCTTTTGAGTGCTACCCTTACTACAGCCAGGTGATATTTTAGCAGTCTTTCATTATTATTTAAGGCATAACAGTAGAGATTCTCAGCATCAGCCAGTAGTTCCCTCTTTTCGCAGATGCAGCCAAGATAATAATAAAGTCGGTCATCTTCACCACCATGATCCAGACTCTTTAAAAATTCCCTGCTGGCCTCATTATAATAACCATACTTATAATATATCTCCCCAATAATAAAATCCTTTTCCCACTCATCTATCCCTAAATCAGTAATTAATTTACCAGTCAAGGTATCAAATAATTCATAGGCATTGTAGCGAAGGATTTTTTCCAGAACATAAATGAGTTTATGCTGATAATCATTGATAGTATGTTTTTGTTCAGCATCATTTTGTCTATATTTATTAATTAATTTCTGAATCCCTTTTTTTAACTTATTCTTTAATCCCATATTCTGCTGATTGTCACAACAGATATTATTCATACTGGATAAAATATATTTTAACCCTTGATCAGACAGCCCCTGAATAATTTCTGTCAGCTTATCAATACCCTCAGCAGAATTCTTTAACCAGCAAGCTATAAAATACTCAATAATAAAAGTTTCCGACTCAATACCTTCTGCTATTAAGCATGTAAAATCCCTGTAGACCTGATTATATCTGCCTAAAGCAAGTTGTGATTTAGCATATAACAGCCTTGCCTCTAAAGGAAGTTTAGTATTTACTGCTACCCTTGCTAAATAATTTGCTGCTAGAGCATCTTCCCTGATAGAAGCACATAAATCAGCCAGAATAATAAAACCCTGCCAGCTGGACAGATCAAATTCTGTTTCCAGATATGAAATAAGTTCTGCTGGGTTTTGATATTTCTCCTTTAATAGTTTTGTCAGTGGGTAAAGGGGGTCTAAAAAATCAGGTTCTACACTTAATGATTCCCTGTAATGTTTTATTGCTTTTTCCCGCTCATAACGCCCTTTATAGGCATTAGCCAGATTATAATGCCCTAAAAAACTACCTACCCCAACAGTTGTTGTATATTTACCACAGACTTCCCCAATTAAAAGACATTGTTCAAATTCTTTTATCGCCTGAGAGTAATTAATGTTTTTTAATAACGCCAATCCCTTTAAATAATAAAGGTCTGTATAGTCAGGGTAATTATCTAACTCATAATCAATAAATCCTATCACTTCACTATATTCCTGTAGGTCAAATAAGCAAAGACCAATATTCCTGATTAAAGTTGGACTAAAGGAATAACCCCTTTCCAGATGACTGTAGGCCTTTTTAAACCAGGCCAGGGCCTTTTTCTTATCTGCTAATTCATAATAAGAGAGTCCAAGGTGGTATTCTAAAAAAGAATTACTTCTAAACCTTTCTAATTCTTTATTAAGTATGCGAATATTCCTCTCCAGTTTTTCTTTCCGCTTACTATTAGCAGACATATATCCATAATGAATTATCTTTAAATCCGTCTTCAAAACCTGGGTCTGGGAAGAATATTGATAGATTGAAGGTAGGATCTGTTCATGTATTTTTCCCTGAAATTGATAATCCAATCTATTTCTAAACAAACGGCAACTCTGATGTACCAGTTGCGAATAGTCCCTCTTTTTACCTGTATAATTAAGAACTTGAAAGAAGTAACCCTCAATATCAGGGGCGTTAATTATTTTTTTTAACATTTGACGGCTTACTTCAGGTAACTCCTCATCAGCATCAAGATATAATATCCAGTCTCCCCCTGCCGCCGCCAATGATTTATTTCTTGCCTTACTGAAATCATCTACCCACTTATAATTAATAATTTTTGCCCCGTAAGCTTGAGCTATCTGTAATGTATTATCTGTTGAACCTGTGTCCACCAGAATTATTTCCTTAACTAAACCCTTGACACTATCCAAACACCTTTTAAGATTTTCTTCCTCATCTTTAACAATCATACAAAGACTTATTGTTGGTCTTTTCATTTCATTTAATCTCTCCATCCAAAACATTCTAGAATAAAAAGGCCCGAAAAGGGCCCCCTATAATTACCTTATAATTGAGCCTGAAAAAAGATATCCAGTGACGAAGCATTACCTGCATCTGTACTCCTGTAGGCTACTCTGGTATATTTAAGAAAACTGGCCGGGAAGAAGACATCTACACTGGCAGCTGATATACTCCTTGCGGCCGTATCGGCATACCACTGGTCGGTATCAGCACTAACCTCTAATCTGGCATCAATACTATTAGTAGCACCAGAATTATAAACCGCAAACGAATAGGTGGTAAATTCAGAATTGTCTCTAGGTTCACTAAAGGTAAAAGCATCAGTAGAAACAAGCCCGGTTTCTGTTAACTCTGAAAAATCCCGTGCTGTTAGATGTGTTCTAATATTCCCCTCTGTATCTGTCTGGATCCTCTGAATATTGGTGCCATCAAAACCATATATTTCAATACTGTCACTACTGGCAGTGAGGTCACGAATATCTACTGTGCCAGTCATATCAACAGAAATAGCATCTGAAATACTTCGTATCCTTAGCAAACCATCACTATCTGTAGCAATGGGATTCTCTGTACTCGTACCAAATATCTGGGTTTTAAGCCTGTCAACTGAAAAGTTTCTCACCTTAAAGTTAGGCATAGCTTTCTCTCCTTTCTCTTGCTATAATATAATATATATGAATTAATATACTATATGATAGACTAATACATTATGTGCTAACAATTGTTACCACTCCTCCCTGACCCGCAAAACAACACTAATACTTGCTGTCTCCAACATTGATGGAAAAAAACCTACTTTTTTATTGTCTCATCTATATATTCTATTAGAAAGTCATACTTCTTGTTAAAAGCTGATTTATACTGCAAAAACTTGTTATAATAAGTATTTTTATTGTCCCTGATATATTTAACTCTATCTAATATCTCCTTCTTAATATCACAGACATCAGTCCTTATACATAGTTCCTGACATTTAACTGACTCTGCAAAATCAAAACATTTAAAACGGTAGGCCAATGAAATAAAAGGTACCCCTACTGCTGCAGAAAATATACAGGGGTGTAGTTTAAAGTTAATTGATAGGCTAGCCTGGGATATATACCATAAAAGCTGGCTACTGGGTAAAACCCTATTAATAACAATTAAATTATCCTGATTAATCATTTCATCAACAAGCCTAAATATTGCTGGAATATCTTGTTCCCAGACTGGATAGATAATAATCTGATACCCCTCTTCCTGTAAGTGATCCAGGCTCCCTGCCAGTTCTCCAGCTAATTTTTCTTCATTCTCACCATAAACCTTATTATATGATGTTCCCCAGTTGACCATTATCATTTTCTCGCTAAGATGTAAATTATTATCCCGAGATAAATCTGGTTCAAGTAAGATACCTGAATCCCCAGCAATAAAAACTTTATCCAGCTGACAATCAAGGAGCTGCAGTATTTTCAGAGTATAAGGACCCCTTACCCCCACTAAACCTGCCTGACTAACTGTAGACCTGAGTAGGTATTTTACTTTCCTAGTAAAAAATTCCTCGATATCAGGTACTCCCTCTGCCCTGCCAGCAAGTAAATCATCAGTAAATTGAGGGTCACTATGATCAATACCACTACCCCAGATTACTGTAGACACCCCTGCTTGCTGGGCTTGATATAAACACTTTAAATAATAACTAGTTGCCAGAAGAGAACCCCCTCCTAAAACTACCAGAGAAAATTCCTGGATATTTAATTTGTCAAATTGATACCATAAAACCTGATAGATATCAGGTTTAACAGAACTACCCTGATATAAAGATGATAATTTTTTCAAAAATGCTTCCAGACAGGCCTTATCACCAAGGTTATCCAGACCAACAGACAAATAACAGATAGGTTTCAAATTATTTTCCCCCTCAAAAATTAAAATACCTGTCATGCTTGATTTAACCGATCATCAACAAATAATTCTACCATCATACCAATAATAAAAGCTCTTGTATACTTAATTATGCCATGAAACTTTATTATAAAAGAGTCTTATAATAATAAATATTTTACTAGTACTGATTTAATTTTGTGAAAATTCCTGGAAACCTCTTACAATATTAGAATCTGGTCAAAACTTTAATAAACTCTAAAGAAACTATCAATTTAAAATATTAAACAGATAATAAATTCATTCACATACAGGAATATATTTCTCGGTATTGAAATATATTTTCATCATATAAAAATATACTTGAAATATATTTTCAATAATGATAAAATGCTCTTAAGAAATGAAAGAATATTTTGAATGGAGGTCAAAAATGAAGAATTTGAATACTTTAGTCACAGAATCCATAAATCCACGTTCTCAAAATCTTGATCAAATTGAGACAATAGAAATTGTCAAAATTATAAATCAAGAAGATAAACTGGTAGCACAGGCTATAGAAAAAGAATTAACAAACATTGCAAAAGCAGTTGACAGTATTAGTTTAGCTTTAAAAAAAGGTGGTCGCTTAATATATCTTGGGGCAGGTACTAGCGGCAGACTAGGAGTTCTTGATGCTTCAGAATGCCCACCTACTTACGGAGTTAGCAATCATCTTGTTCAAGGTTTAATTGCCGGAGGGGAAAAAGCTATTAGAAACTCTATAGAAAATGCAGAAGATAGTAAAGAAGAAGCAATTAAGCAATTAAAAGAAATCTCTTTTTCGAGTAATGACATTCTGGTCGGCATTGCCGCTAGTGGTAAAACCCCTTATGTGATAAGTGGGCTAGAATACGCGAATTCTTTACAGGCCAGAACTGTTGCCTTAAGTTGCAATCCTGATTCCAAAATTGCCAAAATTGCCAAAATATCTATTACTCCAGTAGTAGGGCCTGAAGTTGTCACTGGTTCAACCAGAATGAAAGCCGGAACAGCTCAGAAAATGGTTTTAAATATACTCAGTACAGCAACCATGATTAAATTGGGTAAGGTATATAAAAACTATATGGTAGATTTACAGGTAAAAAATCAAAAGTTGGCTGAAAGAGCTAAAAACATAATTACATCTGTAAGTGAGGTGAGTTATCAGACAGCAGAAGAATATCTTAAAAAAACTGATTTTAATGTTAAATTAGCAATAATGATGATTGAGACGGGACTGGATTTAAAAAATGCCAAATGTCAATTAGCTAACTATGAGGGACATCTGGCCAAAGCGATAAAAACAATTAAGGAGGAAAAAAGATGACTAATCAAAAATTGCTTGCTGAGATAGTAGAGAAACTTGGTGGAAAAGAAAATATTCTTGCTGCTTCAAATTGCATGACCCGGCTGCGGGTTGACATTAAAGATTATTCTGAAGTAAATATTGAAAAATTAAAATCAATTGAAGGAGTTATGGGAGTTGTAGAAGATGAAACTCTCCAGATTGTTGTCGGACCTGGAACCGCCAAAAAATGTTTTGATATCTTAAAAAGCGAATATCGAATTTCATCAGACCTTGAAGTAGGGGAAAACTGGCAGAAGAATAAAGAAAGAATAAAGGAAAGACAAAAGCAGAACAAACTAAAAAAATCCTTAAAAATTATTGGAAAAATATTTATTCCACTTATACCAGCTATCATTGCTGCAGGTATTTTCAATGGTTTCGCTGGTCTGATAAGTAACCTGCAAAATACAGGCACACTACCCGGGTCTCAGTTTTGGAATCTTACTCAACTTATCTTATCTCTTTTAGGTGGAGCATTCCTTGGTTATTTTACTATTTTTACCGGTATTAATGCTGCTAAACAATTTGGGGCAACAGAAGGGCTTGGGGGTATGATTGGTGCTCTGACAATTATGGCTCAGATTAACGAAATATCTCAGTCAGTAGGTATGTTTGATGCTGCCTCACCCCTAAATTCAATTTTACGCTCCGGTAAAGGTGGTATAATAGGAGTTATTATTGGAGTCTATATACTTGCTATTATAGAAAAAAGAATCAGAAAAGTTGTACCGAATGTACTTGATTTGATAGTCACTCCAGTTGTTACTATGCTAATTATGGCTTTGGCAATGATTTTTATTATTATGCCGCTTTCCGGTATACTATCTGACTGGCTGGTTGCTGCTTTAACCTTACTTGTTGCTTCTGAAAACCCAATTATTAGTGTAATCTCAGGTTATATACTGTCAGCTGTGTTTTTACCAATGGTTTTACTGGGTTTACACCATGGGTTAATTCCGATTTATGCCCTACAACTGGAAAATATGGGGGGAGTTTCATTATTCCCGGTTCTGGCTATGGCTGGGGCAGGGCAGGTTGGTGCTGCAATTGCAATTTACTTAAAAGCAAAAAAGACAGGTAATATAAAATTGAAACAGATAATATCTGGTGCTTTACCAGCTGGTGTTTTAGGAATTGGAGAACCATTAATCTATGGTGTTACTCTACCCCTCGGCAAACCATTTATTACTGCTGGTCTAGGTGCAGGCTTTGGCGGTGCTTTCGTGATGTTACAAAATGTAATGGCAGGGGCCTGGGGACCATCCGGCATTTCTGCTATCCCACTGATGCAGCCTGGCTCAATGTTAAGTTATTTTATGGGACTGGTGATTGCCTATCTTGGTGGGTTTATAGTAACTCACTTATTTATTAAAGAACAGGATGTTGCTGAATTACAATAATTATGCTGACTTATTTAAGTAATTAAAAAAACTAACAATAAATGAGTATTTTCCCAAATTAGCAGGGTCACTCTATTAAATAGAGTGACTCTGATCCTTTCTATCCTTTTTACTCTACATGTAGAATTTCAAGGTTTAAATAAGATAATAATAAGGAGTTGACCCAAAATGCTTGGAATTTCTATTTATGCCGGACTTGATCTAAGTCTGGAAGATAATCTGGAATATCTAACTAAAGCTGCCGAGTTAGGAATAAATAAGCTTTTCTTTTCCCTTCATATTCCAGAAGTTAAAGAAACTTTTACCAAAGAAGCAGCAATTTTGCTCGAAGAAGCTAAAAAATTCAATTTCGAAATAACAGCTGATATTTCCCGAAAATATTATAAAAAATTAGAGATAAAGGATTTTAAAATTGATGCCTTACGGCTTGATTTTGGTTTTAATAACCGGGAAATTGCAGCTCTCAGTAAAGAAGAAAATTTTAAAATTAATTTAAATGCCAGTACCTTAAGAAAAAAAGATTTACAGGAAATTGAATCTTATCATGGTAATTTAAATAATATAGAGGTTTCTCACAACTACTATCCTAGACCAGAAACTGGTCTTTCGGAAGTTTTTATGCGAGAGAAAAATAAGATGCTTAAAGAATATGGTTTTAAAATTGGGGCCTTTATACCTGCTAATTATAAAAAAAGATCACCGCTTAAAGCAGGTCTACCAAGCCTGGAGGTTCACCGCGATCTGACTCCTCTAGTTAGCTGTCAGCATTTATTTAAATTAGGAATTGATAAAGTATATATTGGCGACAGCAGGGCTTCTGAGCAAGAGTTAAAAAAATTAACCTATCTGAAAAAAGGAAAAACTATTCTTCCCATACAGATTTACTCTGATATCAGTAGTACTGAACGGGAATTGTTGAAAATTGAACATACTAATCGAGAAGATCCAGCAGATAATATAATTAGATCTCAGGAAGCCAGAACTTATAGCCAAGGAAAAAAGATTCCTGTTCGTTTGTCAGACGAAAGATTCAAATATGCTGTTACTATTGATAATTATCAGTATCAGCGCTATCAGGGGGAATTACAGATCTTAAAAAAGAAATTTCCAGCTGACAGTAGGGTTAATCTAGTAGCAGATGCAGGAGAAGCAGCCCTGCTTATTGAAAATATACAAGCAGGAGATAAATTCAAATTCTATATAAAAGGTGATTATTAATGAAGGTAATTTTAAAAATCAAGGCTATTTTAACTGACTTAACCAGAGCCGAAAAAAAAGTCGCAGAATATATATTAGAAAATCAGACTAAAATTGCTGATCTATCTGTTCAAGAACTGGCCACAGAAGCAGCAACCAGTCCCGCATCTGTTGTTAGATTTTGTAAAAAAATAAATTTCTCTGGTTATCAAGATTTTAAGATTGCTTTAATAAAAGATTTAAGAGACCCTACTAATCAACAGGAAATAAAAGTTTATGATGATATTTCTGTTGGTGATAGTGTTGAGGTCATTATGAAGAAATTATCACATGATAATATCAAAGTAATTAAAGACACGATATATTTACTTGATATTAAAGCAATCAAAAAGGCAGTTAAAGCAATTGAGCAAGCTGAAAGAATATGTATTTTTGGTATTGGTGCTTCAGGACTTGTAGCCAGAGACCTACAGTATAAACTTATGCGAGTCAAAAAGACAGTTATCTATTATGCAGATACTCATGCTCAACTAGCTTCTGCGGCAAATATAGAAAAGGGTGATTTAGCTGTGGCTATCTCTTACAGTGGAGAAACTACGGAAATTTATAAAGCCCTTAAAACAGCTAAGAAATCAGAGGCAACATGTATCTCTATTACTAAATATGGGGAGAATTCATTAAAAAAGATTTCAGATATAGCCTTACAGGTTGCTGGCAGTGAAAAAAATTTACGTCTAGGGGCTATAACCTCCCGTATTGCCCAGTTAACAGCAGTTGATATTTTATTTGTTGCCTATGCTAAAAATAATTTTAGTTCAATCTCTGATTACTTAAAGACTACCAGAGAAAGTGTAGTAGAATTTAAAATGGATTAGATAATGGTGCAGTGAACAATTATTATATATAAGCCTGCCATTATAACTAATGACAGGCCGGAGTAAAACTTATATTTATTTATATAAGGGACCAAAATTCTGACAGGCCCGATAATCTGCACCTTCCTGTTCTTTGGTTCCAAAGAGATTCCAGGCATCTGGCCGGAAAATCCTCTCTTCTTCAATATTATGCATATTTACAGGAATCCTTAATATTGAAGCCAGGGTAATTAAGAGGTCACCGATATGACCATAGCTAATCGCCCCATGATTAGCCCCCCAGTTATTCATCACAGAATAAACATCTTTAAAGGCATTTTTACCAGTCAGTTTAGGGACAAACCAGGTTGTAGGCCAGGTAGGGTCTGTCCGCTGGTTTAGAATATCATGAATGTCTGCTGGTATATCTACTGTATAGCCTTCTGCTATCTGTAAAACTGGCCCTAACCCCTTAACACTATTCATTCTGCTCATTGTTACCGGCATTCCACCTTTTGTTAAAAACTGAGAAGAAAAACCCCCTCCGCGGAAATACCCTAAACTGGCAGGACACCAGCTAGTAGCCTGTAGACATTTATCAACCTCATTATCAGTAATTTCCCAGAATGGTTTCATTACCGCTTTCTCATCCTTGCTCTGCTGTCCAGTACCATCAAGTGTTGCTGAACCAGAATTGATCAGATGAATTATTCCATTTTCAGCCATCCCACTTAGTTTTTTGCCTGTCACTCTCTCAACTGCTGCTGGACTCCAGTATGTCCTGACATCAGCAAAAATCTGGGCGGTATTTGTCAATAGATGTCCAAAGAGCATTGGAATGGCATTAAGGCTATCATTTTCTGTAGCCAGGATAAATGGTTCCCTGATACCGTTCCAGTCAAATGAGGAGTTTAGGATAGCCTCCATAAAGTCCCCATTAGGGAAATGGTCTGTCCACTGACGCTGTCCCTGAAAACCAGCTGCAATAGCGTTGTGTCCATGTGATTCCTCACCATATCCCAATTCCGCTAATTTTGGATTACCAATCATCAAATCCCGGGCAATCATAGCCATCTTTATTACAAACTTCCACTGTTGGTCCTTTTCTTTCCTACTCTGCTGCTCTTCTTGTGGATTATTATCTTGCCCTTCCTGGCAATTTTCCTTAACCCACTTTAAAGCTCTTTCAAACTCTTCCTGAACATAAATCCCTTCTTCTATTCTACGTATAAACTCACTCATATCTACATATTCATTCCTCATACCCAGGTAATTCTGGAAGACCTCTTCATCTGCAATAGAGCCTGCTATCCCCATGGCAACATTACCCATAGATAGATAAGATTTCCCTTTAATTGTTGCGGTAGCTAAAGCTGCCTTAGCAAACTTCAGGAGTTTTTCCTGAACATCTTCAGGTATACTGGTATCACCGGCATCCTGAACATCTTTCCCATAGATACCAAAGGCAGGCAGGCCTTTCTGATTATGGGCTGCCAGGGCTGCTGCCAGATATACTGCCCCAGGTCGTTCTGTCCCATTAAAACCCCAGATGGCTTTAGGCCTTAAAGGATCTGTATCGATTGTCTCTGTTCCATAACACCAGCAGGGTGTAACAGTCAGGGAAACGCCTACACCCTCTTTCTGGAACTTTTCTTCAGCCATGGCTGCTTCAGCAACACCACCAATTGTTGTATCAGCAATTACACATTCTACAGGCAAACCATTAGCATGACACAGGTTTTCTTCCAAAAACCTGGCAGCACTTTTAGCTAAATTCATTGTCTGTTCTTCCAGTGATTCCCTGACCCCTCTTTCCCTGCCGTCAATTGTTGGTCTAATCCCTATTTTAGGCATTGCGCCAATTAACCTTCTCTTTCCTTTGAGATTACTCATTAATTATTACCTCCTGTTATTTATTACCTTACTCACTGACAACACCCTTTTTTAAAATAATATTGGCATATAAGGCCATTTCACTACTTGTTACAATAGCATAAGCCCTGCTGGCTCTATTATAAAACTCAAATCTCTCTAGATATTCAATAGCTGACGATCCATTATTATATTTTTTAATAATATCGTGATATTTTTTCCAGATAACTGGTTCAAGCGAATCACCTGCTACTACTTCCATTAAGACAACAGGTTTTTTTACATATGTATCCAGAGGAAAATATTTTAATATCGCTTCTAATAAGTCAGGTACATTATGCCCATCACACCTTACCAAACGCCGAGCCTTACTGGCAGCTGGAAAGTTAGCATCTGCCAGTACAATCTCATCACCATGGCCCATCTCCATGAGCACCTTTATTAACTCTGGTGAAATTATTGCCGGAATACCTTTAAGCATATCTACCACCTTCTCTTATAAATAATCTCTTATAATTACATAAGCGTCTTACATAAACTAATTATGAAATATAATTGATAATCAATCATAAGACAAAGTAAAGCTAGTATAATGTTTATTTAAGAGGAGTTATGCCCTTATTAGTTGCACAACCCCTCTATCTTTTATTTGAGTTCTGGGATTAGAGACTATTCATATAATAATGGTTTAACTACACTGGAATCAATACTATTTTTATCATACCAGTAAAACCCTGTATCAATAACCTCTGGTAATTCTTCACCCCTTATGGCCTTAACAGCAGCCTCAACAGCCCTATATCCTATCCCTACAGGATTCTGTGTAACAGCACCTGCCATTAAACCAGAACGGATGGCATTCAATTGGAGGTTGCCAGAATCAAACCCGATTATTATAATATCGCCAGCTTTATTAAGTTCTGTTGCAGCATTAATAACACCCACAGCAGACCCTTCATTAGCACCAAAAAATCCATCAAGGTCTGGATGGGCCTGCATTATAGCTTTAGCCAGATCAGTGGATTTTAGGTGATCACCACCACCATACTGAACATCTACTATTTCAATCTCTGAATATTTTTCTTCAATCCGGTCTATAAAACCATCACGTCTTTGCACACCGGTATGACTTGTCTGATCTTGAACAATTAAAGCAATCTTTCCTTGATAACCAATAAGCTCTGCCATTCTATCAGCTGCTTTACCAGCAGCGGCATAATTATCAGTTGCAGCAGTTGCCAGGGGAATATCACTATCAACACCAGAATCAAAAGCAATTATTGGAATGCCAGCATCATCTGCCTGTTCCAGTAATGGTATGGCAGCCTTGCTATCTAAAGCAGCAAAAACCAGAGCATCTGGAGCCTTATCAAGGACAGTCTGCAGCATATCAATCTGTTTGGCTACTTCTGTTTCACTTGCAGGTCCTTCATAAGTAATCCTAACACCATAATCTTCTGCCGCCTGTTCAGCACCAGTCCTCACTGCCTGCCAGAACTGATGCTGGAATCCCTTTGATATAACCGGAATATAAATCTCATCAGCAGCCATAGTAAGACAACTTATCACCAACAATACCATTAAAACAAGAAACACAGTCAACTTTCTCATACTTTTTTCCTCCTATTTTTATTTTTTAATTAAACCCTGTTCAGGGTATAATAAATATAAATTAGCCTTTACGTCGGCGAAGGATATCTGAATAAACAGCTAGTATTACAATAGCCCCAATAATGACTGTCTGCCACTCCTGGGGGATAGAGAGGATACGTAGACCATTTGTTAAAACACTCATAATAAAAGCACCTATGATCGTCCCCAGTATTGTACCCTGACCACCACTTAAAGAAGTCCCACCAATTACTACTGCAGCAATAGCTTCTAATTCATAACCTGAGCCCAGGGCTGGTTGAGCAGAATTCAAACGAGAAGCCATTAAAACCCCTGCTAAGCCACTGAAAAAACCACCCAGGGTATAAATGGCCATCTTCCATCTGTCAACATTAATCCCTGATAGGCGGGCCGCCTCTTCATTACTTCCCAGGGCATAGGTATATCTACCAAATACAGTACGATCTAGTATCAGACTGGCAATAAATGCAGCACCTAGAAAAATATATACAGAAAGAGGTATACCCAAAACAGTACCCATAGCAATCTTACGAAAAGCAGGTCTCTGTATAAAATAAATCGGTTTAGTCCCTGAAATAACAAGATTAAGTCCCTCAGCTACCATCATCATACCCAGGGTAGCAATAAAGGGTGGTATCTTAAGTTTGGCTACTAAGGTCCCACTAACCAGACCAGCCAGGGCCCCGGCAGCAAGACCACCCAGTATTCCCATGTAAATAGGCAGTCCCCAGAATGTAATGAAAACACCAGTCATAACCGAACCAAAAGTCATTACCGTCCCAACTGACAAATCAATTCCACCGGTAATAATTATAAAAGTAACCCCAGTAGCCAGCACTCCGGTAACTGCTGTTGAAACAAGTATCCCTACTACATTAGAAAAAGTTGCAAAATTTGAAGATGCCAGTGAAAAAATAATAAACATAACTATCAGGCTAGCAAAAGCCAGCAGTTTCTGCTTTGATTCTGATTTTATAAATAAGTTTTTTTGATTCCCGGTAATCAGTTCAGTATTCATAGGTAATTTCCTCCAATTTAATAGATTTTAAATATAATTAACTTCGCCTGGTGGCATATCTCATAATGCTTTCCTGAGAAGCCTTCTCTGCATCCAGTTTGCCCGTAATCTTCCCTTCACACATAACAACAATTCGGTGACTCATCCTCAATATCTCCGGCAGTTCGGAAGAAATCATAATAATAGATTTACCCCCTTCAACCAGGTCATTTAAAAGCTTATATATCTCACTTTTTGCCCCTACATCAATACCCCTTGTTGGTTCATCAAAGATTAAGATATCACTATCACAATCCAGCCATTTAGCAATTACTACCTTTTGCTGATTACCTCCTGATAGGTTTTTAGCTTTCTGCTTAATACCAGGGGTCTTTATCTTAAGCTTGTTAATTAATCTATAGCCACTTTCCTTTATCTTATTGCCCTTAACCCAGCCTAATTTGCCTAAATAATTTTTATAATTTGTCAAGACTATATTTGTTGCCAGGTCAAGACCAAGAGCCAGTCCATAACGCTTACGGTCCTCAGATAGATAACCTATCCCATAATTCACTGCATCAACAGGACTTGTAATATTGACTTTCTTTCCCTTAACATATATTTCCCCTGAATCAAAGGGATCTGCCCCAAAAATGGCTCTGGCAACTTCAGTTCGCCCTGCACCCATTAAACCAGCAAACCCAAGTATTTCACCCTTTTTTAAGGAAAAATTAATATCCTTAAGAACACCAGCACGGTTTAGATTTTTCACTTCCAGTACTATATCCTGATTTTTATCGTATATTTTTTTGGATGATGATTCATAGATTTCTCTACCAACCATCATCTTTATTATCTTATCTATCTCTATCTCGGGTGTATTAACTGTATCTATATAGCAACCGTCTCGCATAACTGTTATACGATCACTTATTTCTTTAAGTTCTTCAAATCGGTGGGAAATATATACTATACCTACACCATCATCTCTCAGTTTTTTTATAATCACAAATAATTCCTCTATTTCAGAATCAGTCAGGGCTGCTGTTGGTTCATCCATAATTAATACTTCAGAATTATAAGAAAGGGCCTTGATAATTTCCACCATCTGCTGTTTGGCAACAGTTAAATCCATTACCTTTGTTTCAGGATCTAATTCAATGTTTAGCATTTCCAGTAGTTCACTGGTTCTTTTATTTATCTCTTTTTTATCTAAAATAAAACTACCTTTACGCGGTTCCCTACCTATAAAAACATTTTCAGCTACAGTCAGATGGGGCATTAAATTAAATTCCTGATAAATAATACTAATCCCCAGTTCCTGTGCAGTACCAGGGGTATTAATCTCCACTTCTTTTCCTTTATAGAATATTTTACCCTTATCCTTATTATGAACACCGGTTAACACCTTCATTAAAGTTGATTTCCCAGCACCATTTTCTCCAACCAGGGCATGAACCTCACCAGCGAGCAGTTCAAATTGACAATTATCTAAGGCTTTAACACCTGGAAAAGATTTATCAATATCCTTCATTTTTACTAAAATATCACCCATTTACTATCACCTCAATTCCTTTCTCTTCTATTTCTGAATAATTTGCAAATTAAAAATATTATCTGCTACACCATAAATATCCCCCCTTTTATTTACGTTGAATGGCGAACACACAGGCTAGATGCCAGAATAATCCTCTCTGGATCATTAATTTCCTTTTTTATCTGCTTAATAAGCAGTTCCATAGCTATTAATCCTATTTCATAGGCTGGTTGATTCATGGAAGTAAAAAATGGATTTAAGACTGAACCGTTGTCAAAATCATCAAAACAAACGATAGCTATATCCTCAGGCACTTTAATCCCCAGCTCCTTTAACCCTTTAACTGCCCCAATCGCCAGGAAATTATTAGCAGCAAACAGTGCTGTAGGCCGGGGGCTGACTTTAACTATTTCCTGGGCCAGTAAATACCCAACTTCCTTAATAGGTTTTTTACCTACTTTTATATAATCACTGTTTATATTTATCCCGGTATCTGCTAAAGCAGTCAGGTAACCTTCAGTCCTCTTGCGGTAAACAGATATTCCCTGTAAACCAGTAATTAACCCAATTCTCCTATGACCTAACCCAATAAGGTATTCCACCAGAGCAGAGGCACTCTCTTTATTATTGGAACCTACATAACTAGTAGTTATTCCTTTGATTTCCCTGTCCAGGATAACAAGTGGTATTTCATTCTTAAAAATGGGTTTAAGAATATGGCTCTCCTGTGATATCGGGTCAAGCATTAATCCATCCACCCTTCTCTCCATAAACATCCTGATATACTCCTCTTCCCTTACAATATCCTCATTAGTATTACCAAAAATAACTGCAAAACCATTTTCATTGGCCTTTTCTTCTGCACCATGAAATAAAGTAGCAAAGAAATTATTAGTTATATCAGGTAATATTACAGCAATAGTATTCGTTGTCTTACGTACCAGACTGCTGGCATTACTGTTTGGTACATAACTGGCTTCCTTTAGTAATTTCTTAACTTTTTTACGGGTTGAATCTTTAACATAGGGATGATTATTTATCACCCTTGAAACAGTTGTAATAGAAACCCCGGCTTTTTTTGCTATATCATAGATTGTAGCCATTATGAAACCCCTTTCAGAACACTAAACCTGAAACCCTTTTCAAAAATAGTTAAATGCGTTTTTGTTGTTTTGCTGTTTAATATGTAGGCTTATTATTATTTATTCTTTGTTTATTTTTATATTTATGTTGTTATATCTTTATTATATACTGTTTTTATAATGTTTTCAAGGTTTTGTTTTTATTTTTTATTCTAAAAATAAACATTAGGTGATAATAAGAATATTTGTTTTTCTTACTATCACCAAACAAAACCAAATAACAAATAAGACTAGCATTTATAAGCCTATATATTCGATTTTATCCAATGGAAACTTGACTCATTAATAAACTTCCTTCCATTTATCAATATTAACAACATCAAACTTAAAAGGAGCACCAAGCATAATTTCTGTACCTTCACCAGCTTGAATTACTTCTTTTTCCCCAAGGAAACCAGCATTAAATGTATCTCCAACTTCCCCATTGATATCTCCTGTTACCAGGGCATGGGCAGCATAAGCACCTAAATATCCTAAATCAATAGGATTCCAAAGATACATCCATGGGCAAACACCATTTTTTATATATTCAGCCATTTCACTAGGTAGACCAAGTCCGGTTAAATAAACTTCACCTTTGAGCCCTTTATCTGTCAAAACTTTACCGGCTGCAGCAATACCAACTGTTGTAGGAGCAATTATACCTTTTAGCTCGGGATATGTCTTCAATAAGGCTTCTGTTTCAGAAACACTCTTGTCTCTTAAATCATCACCATAAGCAACTTTTACAAGTTCAACATTACTATATTTAGGCTTTTTAAGTTCCTTTTTCATCCATTCAATCCATAGATTCTGATTGCTGGCCTGAGAAGTGGCACTTAATACTGCTATCTGACCTTCTTCACCTATCATTTCATAGATGGCCTGAACTTCCACACGACCAATTAGTTCTGGGTTTGCCTGATTAATATGCACATCCCTGCTATCAGGGTTAACAGCAGAATCAAGAGAGACTACTTTAATACCTCTCCTCATAGCCTTTTTAAGGGCTGGTTCTAGTGCATCATAGTCATTAGCACTGATAGCTATAGCATCTACATGTTGGGCTATCAATTGTTCAATCATCTGGATCTGCGCTTCAGCCGTTGGTTCAGCAGGGGCTTTTAAAATAGCTTCTCCACCAAATTCCTTAACAGCCTTTTCAAAACCATCCATGAGTTTCTCCCCAAAGGGATTACCAGCACTCTTGAAAATTACAGCATATCTACCCTCAGCACTTGCAAGACCAGATGCCAGTATAACTGCCATCACCAACACTAAACAAATAAATAATTTCTTCATCTTACTCCCCCTCTTTTTTATTTAAATATATAAAACAGCTAGTACTGTTTCATACAAAATTTATTACAGCCAACCCTTTAAGAGTCTGTTCGAAAAGTATCAGTATAACGACGGGGATTATATATCCCCTATTTATACCTTTTTGAACACACACTTTAAATCACTTTTTATTCAAATTAGAAAGCATGACAGATACTATTAATAATAGACCAACTATAATTAAAATTACCTGATCTGGCACATTAACAAGTCCTAAGCCATAGCGCAGAAAACCAATTATAAAAATAGCTAAGAGAACACCAATTATTTTACCCTTACCACCTGATGTACTTACACCCCCAAGGACTACCATAGCAATTACATCTAATTCATAGCCAGAGGCTATATTAGGCCTGGTACTACCCATTTTGGAAGTCAGAAATAAGGCAGTTACTCCTGCCATCAGACCTGCCAGTGTAAAGACTGCCACCTTAATCTTATCTACTTTGACACCAGAATATTTGCTGGCCACTTCATTATTTCCTATAGCATAAACCTTACGTCCAAATGTTGTTTTATGTAAAAGTAATAAAAATATTACCGCAAATAAAGCAAATAAGATCAAAATAAATGGAATTCCTTTTATATAACCCCAGCCAGGAAAATTAAACCAATCTGGAAATTCCCCAGCAGCCTGGTCTTCCAGGATAATATAGGCTATTCCGCGGTATAAGGTCATAGTAGAAAGGGTTACAATAACTGCTGATAATTCTTTAAACTTAACTATTAATAAACCATTAATTAAACCACAGAGCAATCCAATAAATAGACAAAGTAAAATTGCTAATACCATTGGTAAACCTGCATTGTAAGCAACAGCCATTATCACTGATGATAAAGCAACTGTTGAGGCAACTGATATATCAATATCACCAAAAATAATTACCAAAGCCATTGGTAGGGCAATAAAGGCCTTATCCAGAAAAGTCATTGTCGCATCTAATAGGGTATAGGTATTTAAGTAATAGGGAGATAGTTGTGAATTAATAATATGTATCAGAAAAAAAATTAATAAGAGCAACCACTCCCACTGTAGGAAAAAATCTTTTGTCCTAAATTCTCTTTCTATTGATATGTTTTTTTCTACTGATGATGTTAAATTTTCCATACTATATTACCCTCCTCATAAGATTCTTCCTATCAACACTCCTTTTAACTAAAGCACTCACAACTACTGCTAAAAGAATGATTGCTCCCTGAATTGCATCCTGCCAGAAAGGTGACACATTAATTAATGGTAGAGCATTATCTAAAAGCCCCATTAGAAGAACACCTGAAAGGAGACCAGAGACCTTGCCCCTTCCACCGGCAATACTTACCCCACCAACAACACAGGATGCAATAACAGTCATTTCATAGCCCATTGCTGTATTACTCTGGGCTGAAGCAAACTTGGATACCCATAAAACACCAGAAAGACCTGCCAGCGCACCCATAATCATATAAACTAAGCATAATATTTTACTAACGTTAATCCCACTTATTCTAGCTGAATTCGGATTACTACCAACAGCATAAACCTGTCTACCTGTTCGTGTATAATTAACAAAGTAGTAAAAGAGAATATAGATAATTATTGCAACAAATATCAAGTTATTAATACCAAATACTGAGCCTGTTGCAATATTTTTAAATCCATCAGACATTTGGTAGGCACTTACCCAGCTACCCCCACTGACCAAAAAGGTTATTCCTCTAAAAACATTCATCATACCCAGGGTCGCAATAATAGGTAAAATCGAGGTCCTGGCAACAAAAAACCCTATTATTACCCCACAAATAAGACCTATTAACATACCCAAGAAAATTGCCAAAATAGGATGTAATCCAGGGTAAATCTTAACAGTCATAGCTGTTAACATACCAGATAAAGCCAGTGTTGCACCAATAGAAAGATCAATACCCCTTGTAATTATTACCAACATCATTCCTGCTGCCAGAATGGAAAGAATAGCAGTATTTTTGATTAAGTCATTTATGTTTTCCAGGCTTAAAAAACTAGGATTCCTTAACTGTACAAAAAATCCAATGATAATAATAAAAGTTATTAAACCCAGTTCGCGAATCTTTTGTATATTCTCACTATTAAATAAACCCTTAGATTTTCCTTCAAGCATTTAAAATCCCACCTTAAAATTAATATATTACTTATTTTTAGCCTTAAGGGAAACCTTCTTTTTCATAGCCGCTTTAAGGATCGTTTCCTGGTCGGCCTCTTCCCTGGAAAAGCTGCCAGTAATCCTCCCTTCCCGCATAACAATAATTCTATCACTCATACCGAGAACCTCAGGCATCTCTGAGGAAACCATTATAATCCCATAGCCCTGTTCAGCAAGGTCACTCATGATTTCAAAAATTGCCGATTTCGCCCCTACATCAACACCTTTAGTCGGCTCATCAAGAATAATCACCTTTAAATCAGCAGTCAGGAGTTTAGCAACTACAACCTTTTGCTGATTACCACCAGATAGTGAATTCGCCAGGTCATAAATAGTCTTTGCCTTAACATTAAGCTTTTCTGCCAACAATTGAGCCATATCTACCTCTTTACTGTTATCTATCCACCCCTGATGAGATACCTTATCTAGAGCAGAGAGGGAAATATTTTTTTCTAAACCCCATTCCAGTATTAATCCCTGTTCCTGACGATCTTCTGGCAGGTAACCTATCCCCAGTTCCATAGCATCTAGAGGGTGTTTAATCTTAATCTCTTCTCCCTGGAAATAAATTTTCCCCTGCTCATAAGGTGTAATTCCAAAGATTGCCTGACACAGCTCAGACCTGCCTGCACCAACCAATCCTGTTAACCCAAGGATCTCTCCCTGGTGTAAGGTAAAAGAAATGTCTGAAAAGTAGCCCATCCTCCCCAGCCCTTCTATCTTTAATACCTCCTGTCCAAGATCAGCCTTTTTATCCGGGAACAGCTGTTTAATTTCACGGCCTACCATGGCCTGAATTAATTGTTCATTACTGATCTCAGCCACATTCCAGGTTCCTATATAACGGGAATCCCTGAGTACTGTAACCCTATCAGCCAGTCTATATGTATCCTCAAATCTATGGGATATAAAGATAATGGAAGTACCATCATCTTTCAATTTTTCGGTAATCTGGTATAACTCCTCGCTTTCACTTTTAGTTAAAGAAGCAGTTGGTTCATCCATAATAATTATCCTGGCACCAGTAGATAAAGCCTTGGCAATCTCCACCATCTGCTGTTGGGCTACACTAAGTGCTTTCATCTCTGTTTTAGGACTAAAATCTGCACCTAACTGATTCAAATATTTCTCCGCTTCAGCATGCATCTCATCCCATAATAACCTTTTACTTCTCTGTTTTATTTTTTCATGTCCAATAAAAATATTTTCTGTCACACTTAAATCAGCATAACTGGTTGCATGCTGATAAATGGCTGCAATCCCTAACTTCTTGGAATCGTTCGGGTTATTTATGCTAACTTTTTTACCCTTCAGATAGATTTCACCCTGTTCAGGTTGGTGTACACCAGTAATAATTTTAATAAAAGTAGATTTTCCGGCACCATTTTCACCCATCAGGGCATGAATCTCTCCAGATTTTAATTGAAAATGGACATCATCGAGTGCCTTTATCCCTGGAAATTCTTTAGTGATACCCTTTAACTCTAAAATATATTCTGACATATATCTTCTCTCCCCTTAATCACCCTTCTTTATTTCTTATAAAACATTAAATCCATAGCTTCTTTTACTGGAAATACATTACTATCATCATCTACTCTACTTTCCAGGAGATCCTGCATATATACATTCCATTTAGCAACAATCTCACTCTCAGCCTGTACTCTATCACTATAATCTAAATCCTCAACTTCATAATAACCAAACAAATCTTGCCCAGAATTCCAGATTGAATAATTCTTTATTCCTGCCTTATCCAATACCTCTAGCATCTCCGGCCAGAGCTGGTCATGCCTTTTTTTATATTCTTCCTGCACATTTTCATTTTTCAACTTTAATTTAAAACCTACTCTCATTTTGATCCTCCCCCATATAAATATTTCATAAGTTAAACATTTTAATTATGAGAGTCTGTTCGAAAAGTATCAGTATATACCGCCAGGGATTATATATCCCTTCACTCAACGGTAACACCTTAACTTCGTTCAGGGATATATAATCCCCTATTTATGCCTTTTCGAACACACACTATGAATTTTTTGCACTACAGCAAGTCATGAGTTTCTGTTGCTCAACACCTCTTTTTCATAATTCCTTACCTCAGTAAACCAGTCTTCTCCCACAGGGACATTATTCTCAGCACAATAGTAGTTCCAGACTGCCTGCCAGGGATATGCTTTCAATTCTTCTAATATAGCCAACCTGGCTGTTAAATCACCGTTTAATTCATATTCCTTTAGTGTAGCTGTAGGCTCCAACATAGCTATTAGTAAGGCCTTGAGCATATTTCTGGTCCCAATAACCCAGGCAGCTATCCGATTTATGCTGGCATCAAAGAAATCCAATCCAATATGAACCCGGTCAAGGAACCCTGGTCTTACTATCTGCTGGGCAATAGCCTGTAATTCGTCATCTAAAATTACAACATGGTCACTATCCCACCTGACAGGCCGACTGACATGAAGGAGTAGTTCATCCAAATATAAAAGGCAGGCAGATATTTTATTGGAAATATACTCTGTGGGATGAAAATGACCGGCATCTAAACAGAGTAAGAGATCATTTTTTAAGGAATACCCTAAATAGAATTCATGGGAGCCGACTACATAACTCTCTGACCCTATTCCAAACAACTTACTTTCAACCGCATCTAAATTATATTCTTTATCAATATTTTCAGAGAGTATCTGATCAAGGGAATCCTTTAATCTCTCCCGGGGGCTAAATTTATCGACAGGTATATCTTTATAACCATCAGGTAGCCAGATATTAGTCACTGCTGCTGTGCCCAGTTCTTTTCCGAAATATTCACCAATTTTTCTGGACCTTTTACAGTGTTCAATCCAGAAATCCCTGATCCCCTGATCAGGGTGGCTGAGGGTAAATCCATCATCTGCTTTTGGGTGTGAAAAAAGTGTTGGATTAAAATCAAGACCAATTCCTTTTTCTTTAGCCCAGTCAACCCATTTGCTAAAGTGCTGAGGGGTAATTTCATCCCTATCTACCTTCTTGCCACCTGTCTCTAAATAAATAGCATGTAGGTTCAAACGGTGCTTACCAGGTATTAAAGAAAAAGCCTGACCTAAGTCCTGACGCAGTTCATCAGCTGAGCGGGCTTTACCCGGGTAATTACCAGTAGCCTGTATCCCCCCTGTCAGATCTCCTTCAGGGTCTTCAAAACCGCCGACATCATCACCCTGCCAGCAGTGCATAGAAATCGCCACACCCTCCATGGCCTGCACTACTTTCTCCACATCAATCCCCCACCGGCCATATAGTTCTTTGGCCCATTGAAAAGCCTGATTTATCTTTTTATCACTATACATTATTAAAACCCCCTGAATTAAATTTATAATTATTAAACAGGTAAATACTCCTTTAACTCAATAGAATTACGGACCAGTTCTCGCCCTTCTTTAAGGTCCTTGATCTCACCCAGACCTATTAATTGGGCCAGGACATTACCAGTTGCAGTAGCCTCAACAGGACCAGCCAGTACCCTCCTCTTACTTATATCGGCTGTGTACTGGCATAGTAATTCTGCCTGTATCCCCCCTCCAACCATATGAATATTTTTAATTTTTCTATCTACCAGTTTTTCCAGGCGTTTAATTACTTTATCATAACTAAAGGCCAGGCTTTCATATACCCCCCGTGCCATTTCACCAATAGTCTCTGGTACTGCTTGCTTGGTTTTACGACAGTATTCTTTAATTACTTCGGGCATATTTTCTGGTTTCATAAAAACAGGATCATCAGGGTCCAGTCTGTATTTAAAAGGGGTAGCCTGAGCCGCTGCTCTGCTTATTTCAGAATAGCTGAGGTCTCTCCCTTCCCTCTGCCAGATGCGTTTGCATTCCTGAATCAACCACAAACCTGTAATATTCTTTAAAAATCTTACCCTATTTTCTACACCAAGTTCATTTGTGAAATTTTCTGTTAGAGAATTTTCATTAATTACCGGTTCTGTTAATTCCATCCCCAGTAATGACCAGGTACCACTGGATAGGTAAACACCATTTTCATCTTCCAATGGGGTAGCAGCTACAGCAGATGCTGTATCATGACTCCCTACTGCCATAACAGCTAAATCATTGTTTAAACCACATTCTTCTTTAACCTCCGGCAGAAGCCCCCCAATCTTATTTCCGGGGTAAATAACTTCCTGCATAATATCTACTGGAATACCCAGACTTTTAAAAATTGTTTCTGACCAGGTATTTTTCAGTGGATTAAACAACTGTGATGTAGAAGCAATAGTATGTTCATTATATTTTTTTCCTGTCAGCAGATAATTTAATAGATCAGGCATAAATAATAGTGTAGCTGCATTATTCAATATCCAGGGACGCTCTTTTAGCTCAGCATATAATTGAAAAAGCGTATTTATCTGCATAAATTGTATCCCTGTCTCCTGATATATTTCCTTTTTGCCTATCTCTTTAAAAACCTCTGCTGGGATACCATCTGTCCTACTATCCCGGTAGTGATAGGGCAAGGACATCAGCTTACCGTTCTCATCCAAGAGGCCATAGTCAACCCCCCAGGTGTCTAGCCCCATACTGTGGATATCACCATCTGTCACTTTAACTGCTTTTTTAATCCCCTGTTTAATCTCTGCAAATAAGGCCAGAATATCCCAGTAAAAGTTGCCGTTGAGCCTTGCACCACCATTTGTAAAATTATGAATTACATCAAGTTTCAGTTTATTTCCGTCAAACCTGGCAAGTTGTGCCCTGCCATTTGATGCACCTAAATCACAGGCCAATAAATTAATTGTCCTGGACATGATTAAACACCCCCAATTCATATAATCATTTTAAAATTCCCATTAACTAACCTCAGTCATTACCTTTCTAATAATTTCAGCCACTCGACCTGGCAGTTTATCCTCTAATTATATTATTTTTTGCTTTGACTGCTTACTAACTATCACTCAGCACAGTTGGCAGGGTGGTTTCCCTGGACACCTAGTTTCTTACGTATCTCATATAATCTATCTACATTTTTCGGGGAAATCTCCTTTACCCCTCCCAGCTGTCTGGCTGTCAGGTTTATCTTGGCTGCTAGTTCGATAGTCTCCATTTTAAAATAGGCATTAAATAAATCTGTACCGACAGTAAGGGCCCCATGGTTTTCCAGTAAAAAGCCGTCATAACAATCAAGATATTTCCTGACTGCCTCAGGTATTTCCATAGTTGAAGGAGTGCCATATTTGGCAATAGGTACTGTTCCCAGTGATATAATTACCTCAGGCATAATCATTTCATTTAAGGGAATACCTGCTACAGCAAACCCAGTAGCTGTCGGTGGATGGGCGTGAACCACAGATTTTACATCTTCCCTGTTCTTATATACATCAAGATGCATTTTTAATTCAGATGATGGTTTAAGTTTTCCGGAGATAACATTTCCGTCCATATCTACCTTAACAATCATATCAGAGGTCATAAAACCCTTACTCACACCTGTTGGTGTTGTTAATACCTCTTTGTCATTGATTCTGACAGAAATATTTCCATCATTAGCAGCAACAAATCCATTAGTATATATCCTGCGCCCCACTTCACAAATATCTTCTTTAAGTTCAAATTCTGACCTCAATTTATACACCTCTCTATAAAATAAATTTTGTTTCATTGATTTGTGTTTTATTATATAATATATTTTTTGTTTTTTCAATATTTATTTTATGTTTTTGTTATGTTTATTTTGTTTTTTGTGTGTTATCTTTATTTAAACGTTTGATTTATTTGCTACAGTATGGTAATATTAGAGTAATAATCTAGAAGCTAATCCGCTACAGTACACATTGCCCGGCTTACCTCGGAATTTAAAATATATTAACTAAGTGTCTTTCATAATAAACTTTCATTGCATAATGGAAAAGGTTGTTTTACTGTTTGACCGAAGGGAGTTTAAAACAACCCATAATTAGTTATAACGTAAGCTGTAGTGGAGTTTTTGGCCGACGATAATTAATTAAGCAAGAGCCTTAACTAAATATAAGAATCATATTCCTTTGTCGTTATAGGGGTTTTATGTTAATATATAAATAGGCAAATATTTTTTTAAAGAAATAAATACTATAACAATAATATGTTTACATGCAAATTAAAAATAAGGAGAGATTTTCATGTTGGCTGAAGAAAGAAGACAGGAAATACTAAGGCTTTTAGACAATAAAGATAGTGTTCATGTTTCAGACCTGAGTAAAATACTTGATGTCACAGAAGAGACTATCAGACGTGACCTTGATGTTCTAGATAAAAAGAAATTGCTCAAGAGGATACATGGTGGGGCAGTACCACTGGTCAGTAACAGTAAAAATGAACTCAATTTTAATATCAGACAAAATAAAAAAATAAAAGAAAAAAAACAAATAGCAGCTAAAGCTATTGAACTTATTGAAGAGGGTGATACTATCTTTCTTGATGCCAGTAGTACATCTTTGTTTCTGGCCAGAGAACTTAAGAAAACACAGAATATAACAGTAGTAACTAATTCTATTAGAATAATCTTTGAATTATCTGATCTGAATAACATTACTGTCATTTCAACAGGTGGTATCTTAAGGCCTAACTCCCTTTCCTTTGTAGGACCTCTGGCAAACGAAACCTTAAAAAAATACTTTGCTGATAAAATATTTGCCTCCTGTAAAGGGATTGCTGTAGATTATGGGGCTACTGATTCTAATGAATTGGAAATAGAGGTAAAACAGAATATGATCAAACAGTCCAAAAAAGTCATTATTTTGTCTGACCACAGTAAAGTAAATGAGATCGGCTTGACACAGTTTGCTTCTATAGAAGAGATTGATACCCTGATTACTGATGAGCTAGTTGATAAAAACAGCCTAAAAAACTTTGAAGAAGCCGGCCTAACTGTCCTCTAATCTCTCTATCTATAGCAAATTAAAAAACCGGCTTTCTTCATTTACCTGACAATAACTGCTACCCCATCGGGTATTACCGTTATTTTGCTCTGTTGATTGCCAATAATATTCCCTGCCATTATAACGGCCTGCTCAAGATTAGCTGCTTTTTGCATATGCATATCCTTGATTAAAACCTCAACAAGGTCACTATTATAATTACTGTATGATGCATTAAAATCCTGGCCAATACCTGGGATTCTCACTGATCCCGAATAGTTTCATGCCTATCTCTGGATAAAATATCCTCCAACTTTTTCAACCCGGGCAAAGGTATTATAAAAGCCCTTACCACCATGCCCATCAGAACATTCTGCCAGCATAATAATGACCTCATTTTCCTTACAGACGGCCTCAGCAGCTGTCATACTAACCGCTTGATAAATGGGGATAACCCCCATTAGAAGTAATCACTATCCCTGCCTGTTTCCTCTCTACCCCAGCCAGAGCATCAAGAAACATTTTAACATTGTTTGTTTCAGGCACCTGTTTTATTGGGATTATAACCTTCATTTTCAATCCTCCTCTGAAATCATTTTACTAATCTAACAAAATTATTAAAGATCTTTTAATATAAATAGATTTACAGGCCAGCTCACCACCCTTCAAAAACTACTTTATAGTTATTATACATAAAAAAAAGAATAGTACAACTTTTTTGTTGTTTTATTTTTGTTTATGTATGTATTATTTATTATTATTTCATTTTATTTTATTGTTTTCTTTGTGGTATATAAGAAAAAAGAAGCTTTTAAAATACTTAAAACTCTTGGACTTAATCCAGGGCTTTTCTGTTTTAGAGTAGTAAATTTCAAATTAAAATGTGGAATTTTCATTAATATAGTGATAAAATATAATAGGAGGGGTTAATTATGGATGATATTAAGAAAGTTTTAAAATCTAATAGTCAAGAAGAAAAAATGGATGCTTTACTACATGGGTTTTATAATTTTTCGAAAAAAGTTGAAAAAGACATTGGACAATTAAAAGAAGATGTTGCAGAATTAAAAAATATGAAAGAAGATGTTGCAGAATTAAAAGGGTTAACTATAGCTGCTTTTAATGATATCAATAAAGATATTATAGAGATAAAAGAAATGATTAGTGATACAAATAATAGACTTGATACTATAAGAAGGCTAACAATAGAAAATACAGAAGATATATATAAAATAAAAAATAATAACTCTAAAGCTGTATAAGCTTTTAGCCTTTTAAACATAATTAAAGATGGCCATACTATTTCATAAAAGAGGTGAATAGTATTGGTTGAATATAGAAAAGGTAGTCATGCGGTTTATGATATAAAGTATCATATAATATTAGTAACTAAATATAGGTATAAAGTCCTTGAAGAAAATACCAACTAGATTAATAGAGTTAATATGGGCATAAGTTGAAGGAATTCCTTCAACTTATGCCCATTGCTTGGTTAATCTTATATAGCTACTTATCAAGTGTCTTATTCTTATACTGCATAACATTAACACTTTTTTCACCTGTATCGACATATTCTATTTCTATATAATCACCTTTTGTTGTAAAGATAGAATATGGTAATTTGTCAGTATTAACAACAAAAATACGTTCATCTTCTTCTAGTAGAAACTTTAATAAAGAAAGAGAAACATCTAACTTTAAAAGATTGTGGAATCATACTATATTATTTATAAGATTACTTAAGATATTCATTAACACGGAGGGCAGCTTTAGCCCCTTCAGCAGCAGCAATTATAATCTGCTTATCCTTTATATTTGTTACATCCCCTGCTGCCCAGATACCCTCTACATCTGTCTCATTATTTTCATTAATAATAATCTCTTTCCTCTCATTAGTTCCTACCATTCCATTAAGAAAATCCGAATTAGCCACCAACCCGATCTCTATAAATAATGCATCTATGCTTAGTTCTTTTTCTTCAGCTGTTTTATTATCTTTAATGACAACAGACTCCAGTTTTTCTTCTCCTTTTATTTTTTTAACCTGTGTCCCTTTGTAAACCCTGATATTATCATTTTTTTCAATCTGTTCCTGTAGGTACTGGTCACCCATTAATTCATTCTGAATTTCTATTAAAGAAACATCACAATCCATTTTAGCCAGATCAAGGCTGGCCTCCAGACCAGAATTTCCACCACCAACAACTGCTACCGGTCTACCAGCGTAGAGATAGCCATCACAGACTGCACAATAATGAACACCTCTACCAGTCAGGACATATTCCTGCTTCATCCCTAGATGGCGTTTTTGGGCCCCGCTGGCAATAATGATTGTTCTGGCTTTATATTCCCTGTTGTTATTGCTTATTACCCTATGTTCGCCTTGCATAGCTTTAATTTCATTTGCTTTTTCGCCAACTATTGTTGCAATATCATACTGCTGAATATGTTCCCAGAAATCATTGATCAATTGAGAACCATTTGTTTCCCTTTTGCCGATATAATTATCAATTCCATTAGTATCAATTACCTGTCCACCAAGGTCTTCTGTTAAAAGCAGAACTTCTATACCCTTTCTGGCAGCATATAAGGCAGCATTTAGCCCAGCCGGTCCTGCCCCAACAATAATAAGCTCCCATAAGCGCTGGGAATAATCATTACCCTTTATTCCCAAAAGCTCATTTAATCTACCTGAATTTTCCATTTCTATTAAATCATTATAACCACCAACATGATAATCATCAATTAATATTTGCGGCACGGATTTCTTACCAGTACGCTCTTCCATCTCAGCTAATCTGCCTTCTTCTCCCACATCATATTCAAAAAAAGAAAACCCTTTACTCTTAAGAAAGGCCTTAGCTTTTCTACAATAGGGACACCATTTTTTAGAATAAACCTCAATATTAATATTATTCACTTTATTCATTACCCCCTTTATTCCCTTATTAACTTGATAATCCAGGTAGAACCTGCTGCCCTTTTGCCTAAAGTTAATTCAATTTATAATCCTTTACTTATCTATAATATCATTTCCGTTTCATTGTAAATGTATCATAGATTACAGATTATAAAATTGTTTTACACAAAGTGTTAACTAGTAATCATAAACCAGACAAATATATTTGCGTGAAATTTTAAAAAAAGCCTCTAATTTATAGTATTAGAGACTTTTTATAAAAAAATTGAAACTTTTAATGCTACGAAACAATTTACAGATATTTTTCTATTGCTGCTATCAATTGATAATGTGCCAGACGAAACGTCCCCCTGGCACTTTATTTTTGTTTGTAGCCAAAAGCTGCCGAAATTTGTTTAGTATATCTATGAACAACTTCTGCCAGTTCATCAATTCTTTCATGGGTCATTCTATTAATAGGGGCAGAAATACTAAAAGAGGCTATTACATCCTGGTTAAAATTGAAAATAGGTCCACTAATACATCTAATCCCCACCCTATGTTCTTCATCATCAATAGCATATCCCTGCTCAAAAACCTCTTTAATATGTTTTCTAAACTGATTTTCACCAATAATAGTTTTATCTGTACATCCCGTTAAACCATTCTTAACAACCTTATTTATTAAATCTGGTTTAGAATAAGCCAAAATAACCTTACCAAGACTAGTACAGTGAGCAGGAACACGCCTACCTATTCTCGAATACATTCTTATTGTTTCAGATGTCTCTTCTTTATCAATATAGACTACTTCTGTTTCATCCATAATACCAAGGTGTACAGTTTCTCTAGTCTCTTCACGCAACCTCTTTAAATATGGTTTAATCTGTTCGCGTAAATCCAGGCTGTTTAAAACCAGGCCACCTATTTCAAATAGTTTTAACCCTACTTTATACTGATTATAATCATCCTGTTCGACATATCCCCTGTAGCCGAGAGTTGCTAACAAGCGATAGACTGTACTCTTATGTAGGCCTAGACTATCACTTAATTCAGTTACTCCCATACTTTTATTAGACTCTACCAGTTTTTCTATAACATCTATTGCCCTATCAAGTGACTGCACTAATTGTTGAGGTTTTTTGTTTTTCATAAATATTTTCCTTCCTATTTATTTAACCCCCTAATTTAATAAAGAAATTAGTTTAACATTCTATTAATATTTTTCCTAGATTTTTACCTTCCTGCATAACTTTAATGGCCTTCTCTAAATCTTCTATTTGATATATTTCACTAACTAATTTTTCCAAATCAAATAATTCATTTTTTACAATCTTATCTAACATATCTACTGTTTTTCTAAAGTGATCAAAACTGTAAACACGACTACCAACTATATTTAATTCCTTAAAAATAACTTTTAACATATCAAATTTAGGAATATCATTTGGAAATCCAACAGGAACAATCGTTCCCCTTATCCTACATGCTTGGGCTGCCAAAGACAAACCAGCTTCTGTCCCAGAAACTTCATAAACCACATCAAAACCTTGATTGTTAGTTATTTCATTTGCTTTTGCTATTTCGTCCCCTTCCTTAGGATTAATAACATTTTCAAAAAAAGATTTAATTTGTTTGATTCTATCAAGATTTATTTCTGAAAAAACTACTTCTGAAGCACCACTAATTTTAGCAACCATTCCTACTATCAACCCTATTGGACCAGCACCAATCACTAATACTTTATCTCCATTTTTCATGCCAGCCCTTTGATTTACATGAAAACCAACTGCGAATGGTTCAGTTAAAGCAGCAGCATGATCCGTTAAATTTGGGCTTACTTTTATTACCTTATCTACTGCTACTTTAACATATTCGGCAAATCCCCCATTACTATGTATCCCTAGTAATTTTAATTCTTTGCATACATGCCAGTTGCCTTCCCTACAGGCTTCACAAATACCACAACTAATCAAAGGTTCAACAACTACTCTGTCACCTACTTTAATATCACAGGAACTGTCTTTTATTTCTTTAACAATACCAACGAACTCATGTCCTAAAATAACTGGTGCTTGAGCAGTTGGATGATGTCCACCATATATATGGACATCAGAACCGCAAACTCCTGCATATGAAACTTTTATTAAGCATTCACCATCATCGATTTCTGGTTTGGCCACATCCTTAACTTCTATTTTCTCCCAATCTGTTAATACTGCAGCTTTCATTATAATGTCTCCCTCCATTTATAAATAGTAAATTAGATTCTTAACTTGCCAACCAACCACCATCAACCGCAATCACATAACCATTAATATAAGCAGAAGCAGGAGAGGCCAGAAATACAACCAATCCTTTCAAATCATCATTGGTACCCCATCTACCTGCCGGTATCCTTGCTAAAATTGACTGACTCCTTTCTTTGTCTTCTCTTAAAGAAGCAGTATTATCTGTTGCCATATATCCAGGTGCTATAGCATTTACATTTATATTATATTTTGCCCATTCATTGGCCATACTCTTGGTAATACCTGCTACACCATGCTTACTTGCTGTGTATGAAGGAACAAATAAACCGCCCTGAAAAGATAACATAGAGGCAGTATTTATAATCTTACCACCTTCATCTTTATCTATAAACACCTTGGCCACTTTTTGCGATAAAAAGAATAAACTCTTCAAATTTATATTCATTACATCATCCCAATCTTTTTCTGAAAAATCTATTACCTCATTACGTCTGATAGTACCAGAGTTATTAACCAATATATCAATTTTGCCAAATACATCAAGGGTTTTATTTACTATTTCATCTATTGCATCTGTAGACTTTAAATCTGCATTCACTTCGAGAAATGATTTGCCAATAGATTCAATCTGCGTTTTAGTTGCTGACATATCACTTGGTCCTACACCAACAATATCTGCTCCTGCCTCTGCAAGTGCCTCAGCCATACCAAAACCTAAACCATTTGGCCTTGAACAACCTGTAACTATCGCCACCTTACCATCAAGCTTAAAATCATTTAGAATCATATTTTGGCCTCCTATTTTTTTGTATGTTTTATATTGTAATTAATCCCTTCTTTTTTATATTTTTTTATAAAATATAATTTACTTTTAGAAGGAACAATTGAAAACAAAAACTAACTAAGTAAACTTTCCCAATATTATTACTTTATTAAACTAGGTAAAAATGTAGTAAACCAAGGAACAAATGTGATTAATAATAGTACAATAATCATAGCTGGCCATAAAACAATAGTTGATTTAGCTATTTTTTCCATTGTCGTTTTACCTACAGAACAACCGACAAATAGTCCTGTACCAACTGGTGGAGTTGTAAGACCTATACCCAGGTTTAATAATAGTACTATTGCAAATGTTGTTGCACTCAGACCAAGTGATTGAACAACTGGCAATAGAACTGGTGTTACAATGACAATTAATGGGGCAACATCCATCACCATTCCAAGACAGACTAACAGAATATTTATTAGCAATAATAAAATAACCCTGTTATCGGTTAAACCCAAAAACAAATTGGTTACTATTGCCGGAACATGCAAGTAAGTCATAATCCAACCAAAGGCTGAGGCAGACCCTATCAAAAACAACACTGTAGATATAGTCTTAACACTATCTAATATAATTGGCCATAGATCTCTGATTGACATTTCTCTATAAACTACAATCCCTAAAAAAGCTGCGTAAAGCACTGCAATGGCAGATGCTTCGGTAGCAGTAAAAATCCCAAAGGCAATACCTCCTACGATAATAATTGCCGCAAGCATACTCAGTATCCCATCTTTTATTATTAAAAGTGATTCTCCTAATGGTGGTCTTTTTTCTCGTGGATAGCCTCTCTTGACAGCAATTATATAACTAGCTATCATAAGTGATAATCCAACCATTATGCCTGGAATATAACCTGCCAAGAATAATTTTGCAATTGATACACCACCAGCACTCATGGCAAATATTATCATATTATGGCTAGGTGGGATGATAATCCCTTGTGTAGCAGATGCAACTGTTATCGAAGTAGAAAACTCTCTGTCATATCCTTTTTTTACCATCATCGGAATCATAATTGGACCTGTCGAAGAAATATCAGCAATAGCTGATCCTGAAACTCCACCAAATAACATTGATTGAATACAATTCACCATTGCTAAGCCTCCACGAAACGGTCCTACTATTACATAAGCAAAATCTACAATCCTTTTGGCAACTCCACCCTTAGACATTATTGCCCCAGCCAGGACAAATAATGGTATCGCAATTAAAGGAAAGGGTTGTATCCCAGTTGCAATTCTCTGGGCTATTACTAAAGGTGTTAATCCCATATTAAAAGCAGTTAATAATGCTGAGATCCCTAAACAAAATGCTATTGGAACACCTATTATTAATAAGAATATGAATGATACAAGAAGTACTAAAACTGGAGACATTTAATTCACCCCTAAACCAAAATAGTCAAATATTTCTTTTGCTGATTTTATTATTGCAAATAAAACTAGTAATAATCCCGATACAGGAACAATCAGGTAAGAATACCCGATTGAAAAACCTAAGGCTGATAATGTGCCACCCATCGTCCTTTTCACTAAAATAATCCCATTATAAAATAATATTAGTGAAAATGCAGTTAATATTATATTTCTCAAAACACACAAACATAACTGTAAAGATTCTGGAAATCTTTGAACAAAAAGATTTAACCCTATGTGGGAATCAGTCCATAGAGCACCAGCAGCACCTAAAAACCCAATCCACATCATTGAAATCACTGCTAATTCTTCAGCCCAGAACTGTCCCGTATTGAGAACATATCTTGAAAAAACCTGCCAGCTAATCAATAATGTTAATAATAAAATCATAATCCCCGTGATAATAGTAATTACTTTTTCTAAGCCATTTAAAATATTAATTAACTTATTCATACTAATCTTCTCCTTTGAATATCAGGTTGTGGTCAAAATCAGACCACAACCTGATTAAATTCAATTGCCTACTAGTAATTTACTATTGAATCAATAAGATCCTTGCCAATCTCTTGACCATATTTATCATAAATTGCTTGTACTACTTCTTGAAAGTCCTCAATATTATCCACTTCATTAAATACCATGCCTTTATTCTTTAGCTGTTTTATAGCCTCATTAACAAATTCATTCCATACCTTTGTTTGATAAGGAGCAGTTTCTCTAGCTGCGTCCATAATACCCTTCTGAATATCTTTAGGCACTGAAGCAAAAAGATCTTTTCTCATAATGAGTATATCTGGGATGGCAACATGACGTGTATATGAATAGTATTTTGCAACCTCCTGCATATTAAAGGCAATCACTGTAGGTTCACTGTTTTCCCAACCATCTATCACATTCTGTTGTAGTGCTACATAAACCTCTGACTGTCCCATAGGTACAGCAGTTGCTCCAAATGCATTGATAGTATCAATAAGAGGTTTACTCTTCATAACTCTTATCTTAAGCCCTTCAAGATCAGCAGGTTTTCTGATAGGACGAACACTATTAGTCACACTCCTAAAACCTGAATCTAAAAAGGTTAATCCCTTAAACCCATTGTCATACAAATCACTCATTAATTTTTCCCCGATTGATCCCCTCAAAACAGCATGCTGATGTTCGATATCGCGGAAAATAAATGGCAGACTAACTACTTGTAAGGTCTTGGAGAACTGCCCTAAAGGAGCAGATGATACTTTAGCAATATCGATTGTTCCTAACTGTAATCCCTCAATAAAATCTTTTTCCTGGCCCAACTGACCAGCAGGATAAACAGTAACTTTCACCTGTCCATCTGTATGTTCATAAACTTTATCAGCAAAATATACCAATGCTTTATGTACTGGATGTGCTTCGGGTAACACAGAAGCTAGTGACCATTTATATTGCGGTGCAGCAAAACCTATACTTGCTATTCCAACTACCAATACAATAACCAACAAACTACAAAGTGTTAAGTTTTTCATCTTATTTCCCCCTCTTATTATTTCGTGATTTAATAGTAAACTATTAAATTTGACAATCCTATTAATTTCACCCCCTTAACAAAATCTTAATATATTTTATTTAATATATTAGACATATTAAACAACTTGTAAATTCCGCATTATGGGATAGCATTCCACTAAATTGGTAAAAAATTAAACACTTTCATCATTGTTTTTTATATATCCAAAAGATCTTGAAATAATTATACTATACTGTTTAATTAATTCTGAAAGTTCTTTAATCTTCTCTTTACTCATTCTAATAAGTGGTCCTGTAATACTAAAGGAAGCAATAACTTCTCCTTCATAATTAAAAATTGGACCAGCAATACAGCGAACACCCATTAGTTGTTCTTCATCATCAATAGCATAGCCATTAATCCTTACTTCTTTTAAATGTTCTTTCAATTTATCTGGCTCAGTAATGGTATTATCTGTATACTTTATTAATCCATTATCAATTATATCATCTACTACTTTATCAGGAGAGTAAGCTAAAAGTACTTTCCCTAGACTAGTACAATGAGGCTCTATTTTTCGGCCAATTTCTGAAAACATCCTTACCGTTTTTAAACTCTCAACTTTATCAATATATAATACATGATTATTATCTAATAAACCTAAGTGTACAGTTTCATTTGTTTTATCCCTAATTTTCTTTAAAAAGGGTCTAACATCATTCCTTAAGTCTAATTTATTAATTGCAACACTACCTACTTCAAAAAATTTTAACCCAACCTTATATTTACTGTTTTCATCCTGGGCTACATAACCATGATTTACAAGTGTAGATAAAATCCTATGTGTTGTGCTTTTTTTTAAAGCAAGACTATTACTTATCTCGGTTACCCCTAATCCCTTATCTGAATATATTAACTTCTCTAATATATTTATTGCCCTTGAGATAGACTGAACATTTTTAGACAAAACTATTTCCCCCTAAGCTTATTCCAATTATTATTTTCCTCATTGTGGAACTTTGTTTTATAATTATCTTAATATTATACTTTCTATATTAAACCAAAAATTCCTTCTTTTTTAAAATTTTTTTATTTTTACTTTGACATTTTAAAAAATTTAGTATCGTTCTCTAAAAACAAAGGAACCCTTTATCCCCTCTAATAAGGAGATTGAGTTCCCTAGTTTAAATATAACTTTTTCTCAATAACTTATTTCTATAATTATCAGGATTAACACCTAAAGAACCAGTACATATGTCTTCCATTACTTAGATTATCCACCAACTTAATAAAACATTTCAAAACTTATACACCACTATATGCAGAAAAACCACCATCAATCGGAATTACTGCACCATGAACAAATTCAGAACCAGGGGAAAGAAGCCAGAGTACGGTTGTAATTAGGTCTTCCGGATCACCAAATTTACCCATAGGGGTATGATCTATAATAGTCTGACCCCTGTCTGTTAAACCATCGTTCTTTTCATCCACCAGCAAAAACCTATTCTGTTCTGTTAAGAGAAAACCAGGAGCAATAGCATTAACCCTAATATCTGTTGAATAGTTCTGAGACATATGAACAGCTAGCCATTGAGTAAAATTACTTACTGCTGCCTTAGCCCCTGAATAAGCAGGAATTTTTGTTAAAGGTGTAAAGGCATTCATTGAAGAAACATTTATTATAATCCCCTCATCTTGATCTGCAAATATCTTTCCAAAAACCTGACAACACAAAAATGTTCCCATGAAATTAAGGTCAAAAACCCATTTTACAGCATCTTCCGGCAGGTCAAAAAACGACTTATCAGGGCCGGTAGTCACCTCAGCTTTATTACCACCAGCACCATTAATCAAGATGTCTATTCTGCCATATTCTGACAAAACTTTATTTGCCGCATTTTGAATACTCCCTTTATCCAGGACATCTGTCTTAATTGTTAAATGTTCGACACCTAACTCATCCAGGTCTTTACTTATTGCCTCCAGTGCCTCTTCGGCTATATCAAGTACAACTACTTTGGCTCCACTCCTACCAAGATATCTAGACATTTCTGAACATAAAACTCCAGCTCCACCAGTAATAACTGCCACCTTATCATTCAAATCATTAATTTTAGCAAAATCCACAAATATTACCTCCCATTAAATATTAACATATTAAAATTTATCTTTGGCAACCCATAATCCAGTTGCAGGGTTATTTATATAAAATATCTCTTCACCATCAACATTATTTAAACCACTATCAAGTTCATTTATATTATATTTTTCAAGAGCCCTGTCTAATGGCAAGTAATTAAAGTTAACACCTTCTATATCCTGTTTTCTTAAATGTTGACAAGCAAAGTTTATCTTAAATCTTCCCTCAGAAGACCCCTGAATAAGATGGGCTGCTGCTGATAAATTTTCTTGTAAATCTGAATTTTCCTTTACCAGGTCAAGTACCTTTTCAGTTCCAACATAACCATACTTCCTTATTAATCTATCATTATTTATATCTTCTCCAAATTTATGTAGCCCTGGAGCAATTATTATTAACTCACCTCCATCAGCAATAGCCATACGAGTCCGGTATACAGCCTTACATCCTATCCAGGTAGTCTTAAATTCTTCTGGATCAAGATATACAACAACCTTATTTAAAGATTTTTCTACTTTTATAATATTTACTTTTTTACTAAATTCAACTGCTCTTTCAAATACCGATCTATCGTAACCAGTAAAAATACCCAACATACGGGTCAGTTCTGATTCTTCATCAATGTCGGTAGAATTTACTGTCAAAATATATAATAACGGCATGTCTTTTAAAAAATGTTCCTGAGCATAATCATATAATTTTCTAGCTGGAGAATGATCGCGTCCCATGACATTTTCTACTCCAGCAACTGCCCCTACAAAATGTGATACACTTATTATTTCAAATCCTCCAACACCAACAAGAACATTCTTACTGTAATTTGCCATACCTACTACTTCATGAGGTACTACCTGACCAATAGAAATAATTAGATCATAGCCACCCTTGATCAAGCATTCATTTACTTTAACGGGAATCGACTGTTTCACCTTATCTTCTGTTACTTCACTAACATATTCAGCAGGAATTTCACCTATTTTAATAGTATCATTGCGCCAATCATGAGTTTTAAAGGCCTCCATAGGGATTCCAGTGCCAAACATTTCCTTTAATTTCCTGTTTTCCATTGGGTCATGTGTACCTAATGCTGGCATTATATCTATCTCTATATCCATCTGCCGCAAAAAGTCATAAAATATACTTGTTAAAACACCTGCACCTGAATGTTTCCTTGTAATGTCTGGGGGGAGAATTAATATCCGTTTAGCATCTTCAGGAATCTGATCTACTAGCTGTTTAATATAAGATTTTTGTTCTTCATAGCTAAATTGACTGCTTTCTGGAACTTTTTTTATTAAATTCTCCAAGATAATTCTCCTTTCCTATAAATAATCTTTTAAAATTACCTACCATACCCTAATAAATTTGGTAGAAACAATACTAATTTAGGCCAATAAGTCAATAAAAACAAGACAGCTATTTCAACAGCTAAGAATGGTAAGATAGCTCTAGAAACCCTTTCTAATGTAGTTTTAGCAATTGGCGCCGCTACAAATAAACATACCCCTAATGGCGGTGTAGCCAGTCCAATATTTAGATTTACTACCATAATAATTGCAAAATGTAAGGGATCAATTCCCAATTGGGCTACTAAAGGAGCTAAAATAGGAGCTAAGATTATTACTGCTGCCCCAATCTCCATAATCATCCCTACAAATAATAATAATATATTTATAAATAATAATACAATTAAAGGATTTTGCGTAACTCCTGTAATGGCTGCTGCTAAAAGTGAAGGCACTCGTAATATTGTTAATGCCCATCCAAAAATTGCCGCACAGGCTATAATGATTAATATAGTCCCTGTAGTTTTTACACTCTCTAATAAGGCTGAAGGTAGGTCACTTAACTTTAAGGAACGAAAAATGAAAAATCCTACAAATAATGCATAGGCTACTGCTACAGCGGCGGCTTCAGTTGGAGTAAATATCCCACCTACTATACCACCTATTATAATCACAGGCATTAATATGGCTAATAAGGCATCTTTGGTGGTAAGTAAAACCTCTTTAGTCGATACTGCTTCAGTTCTTCTGGGATGGTTATCTCTTTTGGCAAAGTAATATGCTAAAATCATTAATCCTAAGCCTATTAATACACCAGGAATAAAACCGGCCACAAATAAATCCCCAACAGATATCCCTACGATATTAGCATAAATAACCATTAATACACTAGGAGGGATAATTGGACCGATTACTGAAGAAGCGGCAGTAACTGCTGCACTATAATCTTTATCAAAGCCTTGCTCGGTCATTGCTGGAATTAGTATAGATCCAACTGCTGATGTATCAGCAACCCCTGAGCCAGTTAAACCTGCAAATATTATACTGGATAATATATTGGCCTGGGCCAGACCACCATGTATTTTCCCTATAACAATATCTGCAAATTTAACCAGTCTAGTTGTAATTCCTGTCTTATTCATTAATTGACCTGCCAGGATAAAAAATGGTACGGCCAGATATGGAAAAGAATTGATGCCATTAAATACTTTATTCGGTAGGATACCTGGAGAAATCATTCCCCATTCATGCAAAAATATAGAAGAAGAAAATAATAGAGTAAAAGCAATTGGGATATTAGAAATTAATAATACAAAAAAGGCAATAAGCAACAAATATATCATTCTTAATCCTCCCTCTTAATTCAATATTATTGGCTGATTTCTAAATTTTAAGATAAGTATATTAAAACAATTAATTATGAGTTATTAGACTTAGCTATAGAAAAATTACCATTCATAAAGTCAACTATATCTGTTAGAATAAAACTTACCAAGTGAATACCTATAATACTAAAACCTATAAATAAACTGGATTTAGGCCATTTATACGATAGATTCATAGCAGGTGTTAATGATCTTGAATCTACAATAAATCCAAAACTATAGTAGATAACAAAAATAAATAGGGCTAATGATATTAGCTTGGTTACAAAGTTAAATATCCTTAATTTTTTTTCGGGTAACTTCTCAACAAAAAACGCAACACCAACATGCTCACCATATTTAAACCCAATACTGGCACCTAAAAATCCTATCCAGATATTTAAAAAACGTGAAAGTTCATCAACCCAGGGAAGGCCTAAATTTAAGATATAGCGAAAAACTATCTGTAATAAGACTATGCTTACTAATACAGCTAGAAATATAACCGCTGTTATTTTTGCTACTTTATTAATTGAATCACTGATAGTTACTGTAATATTTTTTAGACTATTAAGCAAAAATATCCCCTCCTATTAACTATAGTTGTCCTATCAGAGATAAGATTATCTCTGATAGGACAGGTTTTTATTTATTTATAACCTAATTTCTTTTCATATTTTTCAACAGTATCTAACATACCCTCTACAACATCTGAACCAATTTCAGAACTTAACCATTCAATTACTGATGGTTGAGTCTTGGCTTTAAATAATTCTAACTCAGCAGGAGTAGGTCTATAAATTGACATTCCTTTTTCTGTTACATAATTAACACCATTAACGTAGGAAGCAATGTGTTCAGAGGCGGTACCAGCTAGAGCGGCTTCTTTACCTGCATTTAATATTTCTACTTGATACTTTTTCGGTAGACTATTAAAGAATTCATCATTGATAACTAAAAAGTTTTCGCTCCATAGATGACCATCTAAGGTAATATATTTTTGTACTTCATCTAAACTCCCTAATTTTACAGCTGAAATAGGGTTTTCCTGACCATCAACTACCCCAGTTTGGAGGGCTGTATAAAGTTCAGACCAGGCTATTGGAGTTGCAGTTCCACCAGCTGCTTCAACAACCTTCTGGTAAATTTGACCTTGCATTACTCTAAATTTAAGTCCTTTTAAATCTTCTGGGGTTTTTATTACTCTTTCATTATTAGTAAAGTGTCTAAATCCATTCTGAGCTACACCTAAAACCCTGACTCCAGTTTCTTCTCTCATATCTTCATAGATATCTGCCATAAAATCACTTTCATTCATTACAGACATAGCTATATCAGAGTTCTGGAACAGATATGGAATTGAAAACACCTGCCATTCAGGGTATATAGAGGTTATTACCCCTGTCCCAGACATGGCCTCTAATTGTCCGCCCTGTACGGCTTCTAACATAGACATTAAGGAACCCAGCTGTCCTCCTGGGAAAATTTCCACCTGGATAGCCCCACTGGTATTAGTTTCAACCATAGATTCAAAAAGCTTAATTATTGTATATTCCAGACCTACTGCTAAATCTTCTTGAGCATCACCGGCACCAATACGAAGAGTTACTGGGTTTTCTGGACTAGGATTCAAATCTTTGGCTAAAATATTGCCGCCAATCATTGCTACAACCAACAAACTAATAAATAAAACTATACTTATCTTTTTCACATTTATTCCTCCGTTTGTATTTTATATTTTTGTGAAAATATATTTGTTAAACTTTCTATCCTCCTTTCCTTTAATATATATATAAAGGGCTACCTTTAAACCCCTTATTTACTTGAATTGGTTTTATTCGCTTTTCTCTAGACTTTCCCAAATGCCATTTAAATAAGTTGCCCCTAAGGCCCTATCATATAAACCATAACCAGGCCGCCCTGTTTCACCCCAAATCATCCTTCCATGGTCTGGTCTCATCGGACCCTCAAAACCAACCTCATGATAGGCTTTTAATATTTCATAAATATCTAAAGAACCAGCAGTACTAAGGTGGGCTGCTTCTTCGAAATTTCTCTCCCCAGTAATTTTTATATTTCGCACATGAGCAAAATGTATTCTCCCTTTATCACCAAAATACCTGACTAAATCAGGGATATTATTATCTGGATTCACTCCCAGAGAACCGGTACATAAAGTTAGTCCATTACTAGGGCTGTCTACCAATTTTATGAATCTTTCTAAATTCTCTTTATTTGTTATAATTCTTGGTAAACCAAAGATAGACCATGGTGGATCATCTGGGTGAATAGCCATCTTAATTTCAGCCTCTTCAGCCACTGGTATAATTCCCTCCAAGAAATATCTAAGATTTTCCCAAAGATCTTCTTCACTAATATCCTGATACCTTGCTAACAATTCTCTTAATCCATCATTTTCATAACTAGTATCCCAACCTGGAAGATCTAGTTCTCCAGTCAAGGGATCCATCTTCATTACTGTATCTTCATTATATATCAAAGCATTAGAACCATCAGGCAATTCATAATTCAATTCAGATCTTGTCCAATCAAAGACAGGCATAAAATTATAACAAACAACATCAATTCCAGCCTGGCCTAAATTCCTTAAAGTCTCTTGATAATTCTCTATATACTTATCTCTACTAGGCAATCCCATTTTAATATCTTCATGAACAGGTACACTTTCAATTGTCTCCAGTTTTAACCCTTTTGAGTCTACCTTCTTTTTAAGTTCTAAAATTTTTTCCAGAGACCAAACCTCGCCAACAGGAACATCATAAATGGCAGATACAATACCTGTAACACCTGGAATCTGTTTAATCTTATCCAGGGTAACTTGATCATCATCACCATACCATCTCAAAGTCATTTTCATTTATTATCACTTCCCTCCCTAAGTTTTTCCTTGAGTTTCTAGTTTGCCCTTTAGACACTTTTCAGTTTGGAGATAATTTATCTAGCTTACCATGACATTTACTTTAAGGTAATCACCTGGATTTTCTTCAATATCAATAATTGTTTCTGGCACATCTTCCATACTTATTATTTTTGTAATTATAGCCTTAGCCTTAATTTTATTATTATATATTAAGTCGATTGCCTCTTCAAATTCACCTACACTAGTCCTGCCACCACGAATATCAATTTCTTTCTTGGTAATAATATCCGTTGGTAAGAGTGTTTCTTTTTTAGGCCATCCAGTAAAAACAATTCTTCCTGCATAAGAAACCATTTCTAATGTATTTCGAATTGCTTCATTTGCACCTGAAGCCTCTAAGACCATTTCTGCCCTTCGACCATCAGTATACTTAGAAATCTTCTCTATTACATCTTCCTCTAATAAATTTATTACATTAGTTATTCCAAGACTTTTGGCAAATTCTAAGCGATCTTCTACTAAATCTATTAAAATCGGTATTGCTCCATAGTATTGAGCAGCCATAGCAGCAAGCAATCCTATTGTACCCGCTCCATTAATAGCAACATGTTCTCCTTCTTTCAAGCGACCTCGATGTAATCCATGTATGGCTATGGTTAGAGGTTCTGCTAGAGGAATCAATCCCCATTCCATATCATCGGGAACCTTATACAACATTTCTGCTGGGTGGGTAAAATATTCTACCATTCCACCATCTACATGTACTCCAAGCACTTCTAATTTTTCACAACAATTAGTTCTTTTAATACTACATGGATAACAATGACCGCAATAAAGATAAGGGTCAACAATAACTTTATCTCCTTTTTTAATTCCTCTGGTATTTTCTGGTATCGATAAAACCTCTCCCGCAATTTCATGTCCTATGATTCTAGGATAAGATACTAACTGATTTGCCCCACGAAATGCGCCAATATCAGAACCACATATACCAGCTGATTTTACCTTCAATAACGCTTCATTTTTAGAAGGCTCTTTTTTTTGTATATCTATCAGGTCTACTTTCCGGGGTTCTTTAATCCTTACACCTTTCATAACTAAACTCCTCCAATTTTTTAGTGCTTTATAGTCTTTAAAATTTATAAACTGTTATCACTACTAAGATTTTATAAACAAATGTAATTTAGCTAATGGTAACATATAGACAAACTTGTATATTAATATACAAGAATTTCTATATCTTAGTATTAGTCAAAATGATTTTACGATTTTATAATATAATACTATCAATTCTATATAAGTAACACTTAAATATTGCACTTTTCTGTTCCAGCCAATTATATTAATTCCACTTAAAGTTTCACGCTATCACCCCCTCAGCTAAGACTTGCATATTAATATGCAAGTTCACCCAAAAAACATATATTCCAGGCTAATGCCTAAAATATATATTTTATACAAAATAATTAGAATACTTTTTATTGATTACTTCCACATCATCATAGACATATTTTATATGTTTCTCTAATTGTTGACAGGCAGAGACTGCATCCCTAGTTTTAATAGCTTGAATAATTTCTTTATGCTCATTTATAGTTTCTTTCAGCCGTAATTTGAGTTTTAACTTTATATAGCGAATTCTATAATAATCAGCACTAAAATTATGAATTAATTGCCAGGTATACTGAAAGCGATTACCCTTAAAAAAGTATTCATGCATTTGATTGTCAAGTTTATTATAATCTGATAATGCATTATTTTCAATAGCTAATTCCTGCTGGTTCAAATTTGAATCTAGGATATAAAAATCCTTATCTGTAAAACTATCACAAGCCATCTTTGCCGCTGCGCTTTCCATCGTAGTACGTATAAAAACAGCTTCTTTAACTCGCTGCATAGCTATTTTTGATACATATGTTCCCTTTTGAGGATAAACTTCAACTAATTTCTCATTAGACAATATGGAAATTGCATCTCTAATGGGGGTCCTGCTTATATTCAATGCTTCTGATAAATCATTTTCTCCCATCTGTATCCCTGGTAAAAAATTAAGATTTAAAATATTCTTTTTAATAACTTTATACGCAAATTCCTTTGCATTACTAGCTTTTATGTTATCATCAACATTCAAATTATCCATTTATTTCATCCTTAGACAGAGTATTTTTATACTAAATATACTGATATATTAATATACAAGTTTAATAACTGTTAAAAGTTATTAATATAATAACATATAAAAACATCTGTGTCAAAATAAATATTAATCAAAATTGTCAGTATTAATTGTCAGCTTAAACAGCTTGAGTTAGTTTATAATGAAATACCACCTTAAGGGCAGACCACTAGCAATATGTTATGCGAAGTTCAACTGGCTCACGTGTTTATCATGCACATTGCATGCGTTTCTATAATATGTTATAATATAAATATAAATCTGAAAGGTGGAATTTAATATGCCTTCTTTACAAGTTAGAGATCTACCCGAACACATCTATCAAAAAATTGTTCAACTTGCTGATGCTGAAAGAAGAAGTATTACACAAGAAACTATTGTTTTGCTCGAAAAAGCCTTAGAAATTGAAAAACAAAATAAAGAACATCGAGAAGTTCTATTTAATAGTATTTTAAATGAAACCAATAATAACTATCAAAATCATAATGTTCTTGACCCAGTCCCTCTTATCAGGGAGGACAGAGAACGATGATTATCACAATTGATGTTAGTGCTGCTGTTGAAATAGTTATGGGGAGACCAAAACAAAAAATACTAATTGATATCCTTAAAAATGCTGACTGGATTATAGCTCCCTCCCTATATATTTATGAAGCATCCAATGTTATGTGGAAATATCATTCCATTCAAAACTATCCTATTGACGATTTGCTTAATAAAACAAGACATATGATAGATATAGTGGACCAATTTATCAAATCAAAAGATATTTATGAAGAAGCTATTCCTCTCTCATGTAAAATTGATCACCCCGCATATGATGCAATGTATCTAGTTACTTGTAGAAGAAAAAACTCTACTTTAATAACTTTAGATAAACGATTAATAAAACTTGCTAATAAACTTGATATCTCAGTTGCATCTATTAGCTAACAAACTTATTTCATCCGTTAATAATTTCTCTCTTTCTTCTTTAATCCGTTTTTTATCTATTCTCTTAAACAATATTTTTGTTTCCCAAATAGGGCTTCTTGACTCCAGTCCTAAATATGACCATTTAACCTTATCTAAATTCATCATTATCTCTAATCTTTTGCGATGAAAGTAATCTTAAATTTCCCTGTATCAAGGTAAAAACATTCTTATTTTAAAAATTAAAATTACCTACCATACCCTAATAAATTTGGTAGAAACAATACTAATTTAGGCCAATAAGTCAATAAAAACAAGACAGCTATTTCAACAGCTAAGAATGGTAAGATAGCTCTAGAAACCCTTTCTAATGTAGTTTTAGCAATTGGTGCCGCTACAAATAAACATACCCCTAATGGCGGTGTAGCCAGTCCAATATTTAGATTTACTACCATAATAATTGCAAAATGTAAGGGATCAATTCCCAATTGGGCTACTAAAGGAGCTAAAATAGGAGCTAAGATTATTACTGCTGCCCCAATCTCCATAATCATCCCTACAAATAATAATAATATATTTATAAATAATAATACAATTAAAGGATTTTGCGTAACTCCTGTAATGGCTGCTGCTAAAAGTGAAGGCACTCGTAATATTGTTAATGCCCATCCAAAAATTGCCGCACAGGCTATAATGATTAATATAGTCCCTGTAGTTTTTACACTCTCTAATAAGGCTGAAGGTAGGTCACTTAACTTTAAGGAACGAAAAATGAAAAATCCTACAAATAATGCATAGGCTACTGCTACAGCGGCGGCTTCAGTTGGAGTAAATATCCCACCTACTATACCACCTATTATAATCACAGGCATTAATATGGCTAATAAGGCATCTTTGGTGGTAAGTAAAACCTCTTTAGTCGATACTGCTTCAGTTCTTCTGGGATGGTTATCTCTTTTGGCAAAGTAATATGCTAAAATCATTAATCCTAAGCCTATTAATACACCAGGAATAAAACCGGCCACAAATAAATCCCCAACAGATATCCCTACGATATTAGCATAAATAACCATTAATACACTAGGAGGGATAATTGGACCGATTACTGAAGAAGCGGCAGTAACTGCTGCACTATAATCTTTATCAAAGCCTTGCTCGGTCATTGCTGGAATTAGTATAGATCCAACTGCTGATGTATCAGCAACCCCTGAGCCAGTTAAACCTGCAAATATTATACTGGATAATATATTGGCCTGGGCCAGACCACCATGTATTTTCCCTATAACAATATCTGCAAATTTAACCAGTCTAGTTGTAATTCCTGTCTTATTCATTAATTGACCTGCCAGGATAAAAAATGGTACGGCCAGATATGGAAAAGAATTGATGCCATTAAATACTTTATTCGGTAGGATACCTGGAGAAATCATTCCCCATTCATGCAAAAATATAGAAGAAGAAAATAATAGAGTAAAAGCAATTGGGATATTAGAAATTAATAATACAAAAAAGGCAATAAGCAACAAATATATCATTCTTAATCCTCCCTCTTAATTCAATATTATTGGCTGATTTCTAAATTTTAAGATAAGTATATTAAAACAATTAATTATGAGTTATTAGACTTAGCTATAGAAAAATTACCATTCATAAAGTCAACTATATCTGTTAGAATAAAACTTACCAAGTGAATACCTATAATACTAAAACCTATAAATAAACTGGATTTAGGCCATTTATACGATAGATTCATAGCAGGTGTTAATGATCTTGAATCTACAATAAATCCAAAACTATAGTAGATAACAAAAATAAATAGGGCTAATGATATTAGCTTGGTTACAAAGTTAAATATCCTTAATTTTTTTTCGGGTAACTTCTCAACAAAAAACGCAACACCAACATGCTCACCATATTTAAACCCAATACTGGCACCTAAAAATCCTATCCAGATATTTAAAAAACGTGAAAGTTCATCAACCCAGGGAAGGCCTAAATTTAAGATATAGCGAAAAACTATCTGTAATAAGACTATGCTTACTAATACAGCTAGAAATATAACCGCTGTTATTTTTGCTACTTTATTAATTGAATCACTGATAGTTACTGTAATATTTTTTAGACTATTAAGCAAAAATATCCCCTCCTATTAACTATAGTTGTCCTATCAGAGATAAGATTATCTCTGATAGGACAGGTTTTTATTTATTTATAACCTAATTTCTTTTCATATTTTTCAACAGTATCTAACATACCCTCTACAACATCTGAACCAATTTCAGAACTTAACCATTCAATTACTGATGGTTGAGTCTTGGCTTTAAATAATTCTAACTCAGCAGGAGTAGGTCTATAAATTGACATTCCTTTTTCTGTTACATAATTAACACCATTAACGTAGGAAGCAATGTGTTCAGAGGCGGTACCAGCTAGAGCGGCTTCTTTACCTGCATTTAATATTTCTACTTGATACTTTTTCGGTAGACTATTAAAGAATTCATCATTGATAACTAAAAAGTTTTCGCTCCACAGATGACCATCTAAGGTAATATATTTTTGTACTTCATCTAAACTCCCTAATTTTACAGCTGAAATAGGGTTTTCCTGACCATCAACTACCCCAGTTTGGAGGGCTGTATAAAGTTCAGACCAGGCTATTGGAGTTGCAGTTCCACCAGCTGCTTCAACAACCTTCTGGTAAATTTGACCTTGCATTACTCTAAATTTAAGTCCTTTTAAATCTTCTGGGGTTTTTATTACTCTTTCATTATTAGTAAAGTGTCTAAATCCATTCTGAGCTACACCTAAAACCCTGACTCCTGTTTCTTCTCTCATATCTTCATAGATATCTGCCATAAAATCACTTTCATTCATTACAGACATAGCTATATCAGAGTTCTGGAACAGATATGGAATTGAAAACACCTGCCATTCAGGGTATATAGAGGTTATTACCCCTGTCCCAGACATAGCCTCTAATTGTCCGCCCTGTACTGCTTCTAACATAGACATTAAGGAACCCAGCTGTCCTCCTGGGAAAATTTCCACCTGGATAGCCCCACTGGTATTAGTTTCAACCATAGATTCAAAAAGCTTAATTATTGTATATTCCAGACCTACTGCTAAATCTTCTTGAGCATCACCGGCACCAATACGAAGAGTTACTGGGTTTTCTGGACTAGGATTCAAATCTTTGGCTAAAATATTGCCACCAATCATTGCTACAACCAACATACTAATAAATAAGACTATACTTATTTTTTTCACATTTATCCCTCCGTTTGTTTTTTGATTTTTGTAAAAATTATTATTACTAAACTCACTATCCCCCCCTTCTTTTTTAATTTATATAAAGGGCTACCTTTAAACCCCTTATTTACTTGAGGTAGTTATTTGAAAAATCAAAAAAGGTAATAAATAAAATAATACTATTGTAAATCATTATAAATACTATCAGTCATTATCGACCTCTATTATAGCTACATGATGAATAAATGTCTTTAAAATAATTGCTCTAGCCGATAAGTCTTTTTGTAGATATAACAATTTTTATGGAGTCTGTAATGTACCATCTCGAAGACGTGTTTGTGTCCAAGTAGTAACATTATTTTTACAAGGGTATTTAGCTGCTTCATCTTCATCAATATCAATGCCGAGCCCTGGTTTAGCATTAGCATACACATAACCTTCTTTATATTCAGGCAATCCGGAAAATACATCAAGCAGCGCTTTTTTTGCATCACTAAGCTCCTGTATTATAAAATTAGGTGGTTCCGTACCAGACCACTCTTGAATACCAAGATTCTGTGACGCAAGGTCAATGTGAATATTAGCTGCATGAGCTACAGGAGACATATCGCCAGGTCCATGCCAGGCTGTCTTTATCCCGAATTCTTCCGCAAAAATCTGCAATTTATGAGCAGGGGTAATACCTCCTATTTGGCTTATATGGACCCTAATAAAATCAATTAATTGCTCCTTAATTAGAAATCTCCATTCATATGGATTATTAAACAACTCACCCTGGGCTAATGGTATAGTTGTCTTAGATCTCAACTGACGTAACCATTCACCTTGTTCTAAAGAAATAGCATCTTCTAAAAAAAATAATTTATATGGTTCCAATTCTTGAGCTAACTTAATTGCATCTACTGGTCGAAGCCGTTCATGTACATCATGACAAAGATTTATATCATAGCCAACTTTACTACGTATTCTATCAAATAACTCTACAGTATCCCTCATATATTTATGTGAATCCAAGTAGACTCCCTCAGGTGAACCCTCAGGTGCAGTTGATGGTGCTGTTCCATAAATACCGCCATAGCCACCACATTGACAGCGAATAGTTGTAATCCCCTGCTCTTTATATTCCAGTATATTATCAATTAATTCATTTATATCTCTACCATCTGCATGGCGATAAATAGGTACGCCTTCACGGCATTTCCCACCTAGAAGATCATACAAAGGCATATTTGCCATTTTACCTTTTATATCCCACAGGGCCATATCCACACCAGAAATAGCATTATTTTCAATAGGACCATTACGCCAATACCCATTTTGGTGCATTAAATGCCACAATTGACTAATCTTTGATACGTCTTTACCAATTACTAAAGGTTTAATATATTCTTCTATCAAACATTTAACTGCTAAGTGCCTATACGCAAAGGTTGCACACCCCAATCCATATAGTTCAGGCTCAGTTGTTTCTACTTTTACCACAACTAAATTTATTCCTTCTGGTGCAGTTAAAATTACTTTAACATCTCTTATTTTAATTGCCATAACTCCACTCTCCATTTATGAAATAAAACTACAAGAAGTTTATATCTGTTCTAAAATGTCTTGTTCTTCAGCATCAGTATTATTCTCATAATAAATATCATCAATAGCCTTCTGTAAATGAGTTTTCATTATTCGTTTCGCCCGTGAAGCATTCTTAGCCTCAAAAGCCTTCAATAGAAGGGTATGATAATAAATACCATCTTTGTAACCAAACATTTCATTAAAATCATGCAACCTTTCTTCCTTTTGAGCAAACGCATTTTTTAAAGACCTTTCTAATAGTTTGTTACCTGTTGCATGTATAATTTCTTCGTGAAACAATCTATCAAATTGAACAAATTCATCAGGGCTTCCAATTGATTCTTTCATCTTTTGAAGATAATAATGTAATTTTTCGATAGTTTCCTTCGTAGCCCGTTTAACTGCATGATAACAACTATCTGTCTCTAAAATAAGTCTAAATTCAAGTAATGAACTCAAATCTACATAATCATACTCTTTTTTATTATGTTTCCCTAATCCTAAACTGGACAAATCATCTGAGCGTAAAAACGTTCCCTTACCGTGAATACTCTCCATCGCACCAATACCAACTAATTGCTGTATAGCAGCCCTTATACTTGTCCTACTAACCCCGAGCTCTTTAGTAAGCCTGCTCTCCGAGTAAATCTTTTCTCCTATCTTCCAATTTCCATTCTGAATTTGTTTAATAAAATAATCTAGTACTTGTTGTGTAACATTAGGTTTATTAACCATATTTCTACCTTCCTTTTGCCAAAGTCAAGAATATAACATCATTAAAACTTACCGGCACAAATAACCACCATCAACTGGAATAACTGCACCACTTAAGTAGTCACTTGCAGATGATGCCAAAAAGAGAGCAATCCCTTTCATATCATCTGGAGTACCCCATCTTTTTGCTGGGATTCTATCAGTAATTTCTTTACTCCTTTCCTCATCCTTAATAAGTTTTTGGTTCATTTCTGTAGCCATATATCCCGGAGCAATTGCATTTACATTAACACCTAAAGCAGCCCAATCATTCCCCATAGTTTTAGTCATCTGGGCAACTCCCCCTTTAGCTGCTGTATAAGCAGGAACATTAATACCTCCAAACCATGAGACCATAGAGGCAATATTTATAATTTTTCCTTTACCTTGTTCAATCATTTTTTTTGCACATAATTGGTCCATCAGGAATACTGCAGTTAAATTAACAGCAATAACTGCATCCCAATCTTCAATTGGGAATTTATCCGAGCGGTGTCTTCTTTGAATACCAGCTGCTGTGACTAAAACATCAACTCCGTCCATTATTTTCATTGCATCATCAAACATTCTCTGGATATCTAGTCGATCAGATAAATCACCTTTTACAGTATGAGCCTTATAACCTTTTTCCTTGAAATCTTTTACTACCTGGTCTAACTTATCTGAAATATCCATTAATACAACCTCAGAACCAGATTCCAGGAACCCTTCTGCCATTCCATAACCAAGCCCTTGAGCTGCCCCTGTGACTATAACCCTTTTCCCGGTAACATCAAACATTGAATTTATCACTTGTATTCCTCCCAATATAATATAGTAAAAGTTTATTCTTAACAAAAATAAATGCAACTTCTAATCAAGGCTCTTTCATAATAGACCTTTTGCATAATTGAATTGTTATCCAGATGATTAAAACGGAGCACCTAGGGCACTCCCTATTTAAATAGACTATACAATAACAGTTTAAGGTTGCAGAATTTAGTAAAGACAATTATGAAAAAGGCTATTTTCCTGTTTGACCGTAGGGAGTTTAAAACAGCCCATAATTGGCTAATACTAAATTCGTTGCGGAGTTTTTGTCTGGGAACAATCAATTATGCAAGACGCTTAATCAAATAAAATAACCATTTTTTTAACTTTGGGATTCGGATGATCTATATTATAAAATACTTTATCAATCTGACTAAACTTAATAAAGTCAGTTACAATACCATCTAAATTATATTTCTTTTCTTCAAAATCTTTAATTACTGGTTCAAACTGATAGGCCGACATCCTGGAACCGATTAAGTCCAGTTCTCTTACATCAATCATGGCCTGTGAAATAGCTTCTGGTTCTGTACAAAAACCTAAACTCACAATTCTACCTGCATTTCTAATCAATCCCTTTTCAAATAAACTTGTTAATGAACCTTGAAAACAAGCAGCATCAAAGGCAATAGTAACCCCCTTCCCCTTAGTTATCTCTTGTACTTTTTCTATTATATTTTCATTTTGGCTATTAATAATATAATCTGCCCCATAACCTTTAGCCCTCTCTAAGGACTCTTGATTTATATCACAGGATATAACTGTAGCTCCTTTGGCCTTACAGGTCTGCATAATGATTGTACCAATTGTACCTGCCCCTAAAATAAATACAATATCATCTGATACTACTCTTCCTCGAGTAGTCGTATGAGCTCCAATAGCATAAGGTTCTATTAATGCTGCATCCTTAAAGGGTATATTCTTTGGAATAATATATACGTCATCTTCAGGTGCAGTTAAATATTCTCTAAAACCACCATCTGTACCACTACCACGAACCAGTACATTCTCGCAGATGTTTTCTCTGCCAATTTTACATTGATAGCATTCACCACATGTTATTATTAAATCAATAGCTACATGGTCTCCTTCTTTTACCATAGTGACTTTAGAACCAACTTTTTCTACAACACCAACATTTTCATGCCCTGGTATTAAAGGGTATGTAGAGTTTGGATTTGTTCCATGATAAATATGATAGTCTGAACCACATACACCTGCTGCCTTCATCTTAATTAGAACTTCATAATCACTATTTAATTCAGGTATTTCACTCTCAATAATTTTATATTCTTTAGGTTTTGTAACTACTACAGATTTCATATTTCCCTCCTTAAATTTCATGCTGGCTTTATAAGTTTTAAAAAAGTTTAAAATATCACTTTGTTTTTAAAGCTTCAACAAACTTGTATGACAAGTTTGTTGCTAACCTGGTTGTGATTAGTATTTAATAATATTATTTGCAAAAATAGCAATTAAATATAAACCATTCTATTACTATTTTTATAGATAATTCCTTTTTTCTTGGGGAACACACATAATACATCATACATGTAAAAAACAATAACTTGTATTATGAGTTGTACATATTATACCACTACCTAAATTCATTTGTCAATATTTTTTTGTTTTTTTAAATTGCATAAACAATCTGACAAGTTAAATTCTTTTATTGCTTTTTCTTTAGAATTGAAAAAATTAAGGCTTCAGCCAACTCCTAATCTACATCGTAAACGTTTCTTAAAACCAGCTTAAACCTATAAACAGCCATAAACAGTTTAAAGAAAAACCAAAATAAAAAAAGCAACCCCATTCTAAAACATGGCGCCGCCTTTAAAGAAAAACTCTGCTTAATCACAACTTTATGTTAATTAAACTAATAAATATTCAATTTTAGATACAACCTTTGGCAATGTTTTGGCGATCCCCTTGTCGTGTTACTTATATTTGTAACCAAAAGCTGCCGAAATTTGTCTGCTGTATTCATGAACAACTTCTGCCAGTTCATCAATTCTTTCATGAGTCATTCTATTAATAGGAGCTGAAATACTGAAGGCAGCTATTACATCCCTGTTAAAATTAAAAATAGGACCACCGATACACCTGATTCCCATCCTCTGCTCTTCGTCATCAATAGCATATCCCTGGTCAAAGACCTCTTTAATATGTTTTCTAAATTCAATCTCATCAGTAATAGTCTTATCAGTGTATTTCTTTAAGCCATTCTCAATGACCTGATCTCTTAGTTCTGGTTTAGAATAAGCCAGAATTACCTTGCCCAGACTGGTACAATGAGCACATACACGTCTGCCTATTCTCGAATACATCCTTATGGTTTCAGAGGTCTCTTCTTTATCAATATAGACTACTTCTGTACCATCCATAATACCAAGGTGTACAGTTTCTCTGGTCTCTTCACGCAGCCTCTTTAAATATGGTTTTATCTGTTCTCGTAAATCCAGGCTGTTTAAGACCAGCCCACCTATTTCAAATAGTTTTAATCCAACTTTATACTGATTATAATCATCCTGTTCTACATATCCCCTGTAACCTAAAGTTGCCAGCAGGCGATAGACTGTACTCTTATGCAGCCCAAGACTATTACTTAATTCAGTTACTCCCATACTTTTATTAGACTCTACCAGTTTTTCTACCACATCTAAGGCCCTATCAAGTGACTGCACTAATTGCTGAGGTTTTTTATTTTTCATAATAATTCCCTTCCTATATATGGCTACTATGTTTTTTATTATAAAACATTACACTATATATTTCAAGTAGCCCCACCACTCAATCAAAAAAGCCTCAAGCACCTCATTTAAACACAAATAAACTTAAAATTTTAATTCTTATCTTCTATCTTACTAATCATCTTTATTCGTTTTTCATGTCTTCCACCTTCATACTCTGTATTCAGCCAAGCATCAATAATCATTTTTGCCCTTTCTATAGTAACAACCCTTGAACCTAAAGAAAGAATATTCGTATTGTTATGTGCACGGGAAAGTTTTGCAGTATAGACCTCACTACAAACAACCGCTCTAATTCCCTTAACTTTATTAGCTGCCAGAGATATCCCGACACCCGTGCCACAGCAGACAATACCTCTTTCACACTCGCCCTTGGTTACAGCCCTAGCCACAGCTTCTCCATATATAGGATAATCTGTTCTATTTGTATCATCGCATCCATAATCCTTACATTCAATACCCTTACCAGCTAAATATTTTTTTATTTTATTTTTGAATTCAAAAGCAGCATGATCACTACCTATAGCTATCACTCATAATACCTCCCTACATATACTGTTATTTGAACTATTTTTGAATATAATCAAAAAAATAAACACCTGCACCTAGACATCCTCCATATTTACCTATATTAGAATCTATAATCTCCAAATTATCAATCATTATATTAGACCTCAGACGTTGTTTTATTAACTCTTTTAAATATTTCAGTGGAAATCCTTTCATTCTAATAACCCCACCGTCTATAATTATTAATTCTGGATCAAGTAAATTTACAGAAGTAACTATTCCAATAGCAAGGTTATCCAGGAACTCTTCTACTTCAGATTTCCCTTTCATATCTATAAAGAAATTCTCGATAGTAATATTATTATTAGAAGCTATTTTTTCCAAAGCCTTTCCCGCTGCATACATTTCAAGACAACCTTTACTCCCACAATTACAAGGTTTGCTTTTGCCTTTTAGTGGTATATGACCTAATTCACCTGCAAACCCTCTGAATCCTTTATAAAGCCTTCCATTGATAATAATACTACATCCAAAACCTGTCCCAATAAAAAAGCCAACTATATTCTGCGCAGTCCTATTTAATAGTTTTTGTTCAGCTAACATTATTAAATTTACATCTTTTTCAATTACAATAGGAATTTTAAATTGGTTATAAAGTGTTTCTTTTAATTTGCTATTTTCTAACTCAGTTATATTTGGACATGATATAATCTGGTCTCTATCTACTATACCTGGTACTCCAACTCCGATAGCTGCAACTTCTTTACTACTGTTTTCTATATAATCATTTATAGTATTAATAAGCCATTTTTTAAAATTTTTATTTTTATAATCAGCAATATTGGTAATAAACATATCGTGGGTTTTATAATTATTATCTACCAAGGCAAGTCTTAAATTAGTACCCCCAATATCTATTCCAAGAACTACTTTTTCGGTCATATTAACCACTCACTTTTATGTCTCTTTTTTTTATTGAATACATTTGAAATTACTTAAAACAGATATATTTTTTAGTATTTTCAATTGCTTCATCCAGATCAGCACCCAAGGAAAAAAAGCCAGAGTTACCTAATATATAAATATCTACCCCTGCAACAATTAATTGATCGATTGTTCCTTGATTAACACTACCATCAACTTCAATCTCATAATTATAATTATTATCTTCTCTTATGGACTTTAAGTTCTTTATTTTACTAAGCATTTGTGGGATAAACTTTTGACCTGCAAACCCCGGATCCACCGTCATTACTGTAACCCGATCAATCACATCAAAGAGATATTGTAAAGACACTTCTCTTTCTGCAGGATTAAGAACAATCCCAACTTTTATATCATTATCTTTTACTTCATTGATAACCCTAAAGGCCTGATTTCTAATAGTATCTAAATGAAAAGAGATAGAATCTACACCCAGATTGATTAATCTCTCTATATAATCTTCAGGGTTAGTTACCATTAAGTGAACATTAATCGGTTTTGAAGCAACTTCCCGCAAACTCTTGATCATATCAAAATTTAAAGTTATATTGGGAACATAATGACCATCCATAAAATCAAAGTGATACTCATCTGTAAAATCATTTATTTTCTCTAACTGTTCACCTAATTTCTTGTAATCCCCACACATAACTGATACAGAAATCTTTTCCGCCATTATTTCATCCCCTTTAATTTGAAGTAGCTAAGTCAGCCAAATTTATGAGATAATTATAATTCCTACTTTTTATTTTTATTCACACTCCATATCTGGGAAACATACAAAAGCAATCCCTTATAGAGTAATCAGAGAATTATAATTATTTATATACTATCCAATTTCAATAAACTACATATTCTTTCATCAAGCAAAATCAAGATATTAAGATTATTTACTACTTCCTTTGCTGAGAAATTTATCAAGAGAAACAGAGCCAATAATCAATAAGCCCATAAAGATTTGCTGATAATAAGTCTGGACATTTAAAATATTAAGGGCATTATTAATCAAACCAATTATTAAAGCACCCATTACTACTCCAAAGATCTTGCCTTTTCCACCAAAGAAACTTGTACCACCTATAATAGCTGAAGCAATAGCAAATAGTTCATAACCATTTCCCGCCAGCGGTTCGGCAGCTCCCATGCGAGCTGTCATAACCACACCTGCTATACCCGCACATACCCCCGAAAACATAAATACCAGTACTTTATGCATTTTAACATTAATTCCTGATAACCAGGCAGCTTCTTCATTACCACCCAGGGCATATATATTTCTTCCAAGCTTTGTTTTTCTAGTGACAAAAGCAAATATAATCGCTACAATTATAGCTATTATTATTGGTACTGGTATAGATAAGATAGTTCCAGAAATTGACCTGCTAAACCCAGGTGGAATATTATAAATTGGTCTGGCATCTGAAATCATCAATGTCAGCCCTCTAAAAATTGTTAATCCTCCTAAGGTGATTATAAAGGGATGAAGACCTGTGAAAACTACTAAACTTCCATTAATAGCCCCTAATAAAGCCCCTAATAAAATACCACCAATTAAAATAGCCAAATAAATATTCACTGATTTACTGAGTAAAAGTGCTGTAACCATTCCTGTTAATCCTAATACCGAACCCACTGATAGGTCAATTCCAGCAATTAATATAGCAAAAAACTCACCTACAGCAATTAGAATAGTTATAGCAGATTGTAGTAGAATTTGCACAAAATTATCTACAGTAAAAAAGTACTTTGGAGATAAAATACTCATTATTATAATTAGAAGTACAAATATCAATAATGTCCCAAATCGTTGCCAGTAATAGCGAAGATCTTTGTTCATAATTAACCCTCCATTTTTTTCTTGCCAATAGTAGCAGAATACATAATATTCTCTTTATTTGCTTCATCTATATCATAATCAGCAGCAATTCTACCCTCTTTAAATACTATGATTCTATCACAAATAGATAAAAGTTCCGGTAACTCTGATGAAACTAATATGATCGACTTACCCATTTTAGCCAATTCATTAATTATATTATAGATATTTTGTTTAACCCCTACATCAATACCCCTGGTAGGCTCATCAAATATATATATATCAACACCCGCTTCTAACCATTTTCCAACAACTACCTTTTGTTGGTTGCCACCACTTAATTCTGAAACACTTTGCTCAATTGAATCACATTTTAAATTCAAATTATTTACTACATTTTCAGCCAGTTTTCTTTCATAAGAACTTTTAGTTAAACCACCTATTCCCTTCCAGGCGGCTGTTTTAATTAAACTAGGTAGTGAAACATTTTGCCAGATCGTTAAATTATCAAAAAAACCCTCTTCTGTTCTATTTTCTGGAATAAGCCCAATACCCATTTTTAAGCCATTATAGGGATTATTAATTTTCACTTCCTTACCATCTATTATAACTTGGCCTGTTTCCTTCTTGTCTGCACCAATAATTGCCCTAACTGTTTCTGTTCTCCCAGAACCAATCAATCCAAAAAAACCTAACACTTCTCCTTTGTATAATGAAAATGAAATATCCTTGATACTCTTATCTGCTCTTTTTAGATCTTTAACTTCCATTTTTACCTTATCTGATACATAATTAATCTTTTTTTTATTTTCTTCGGAATACTTAGTAGATAAACTTTTACCCACCATCATAGTTATTAACTGATTAGTAGTAATATCTTCAATCTTTTCTGTTCCAACATATTTCCCATCTTTTAAGACAGTTACCCTATCTCCTATTTCCATAACTTCATCCAATTTATGGGAAATATAGACTATACCAACACCCTCTTTTTTTAAAATTCGTATTATATCAAACAAGACATCAACTTCATCAAAGGTTAGAGAAGATGTGGGTTCATCCATAATAATCACATCAGCATTCAAAGATAAAGCCTTGGCGATCTCAACTAATTGTTTATGAGATATTTTAAGTGTTTCTACCATCTCAAAAGAGTCTATTTTTAAACCTACTCTTTTTAAAACATTGCTTGTTTCACTTGCTAATTTTTTATAATCAACAGTACCTATAGAAGTTTCTGGTAATCTTCCCACAAATATATTTTCAGCAACTGATAATTCATTGATCAAACTTAATTCTTGATGAATAATACTTATACCCAGATTCTGAGCCTCTTTGGGAGTTAAATTAGAGGCTTCTTTTCCTTTAATATATAACTCTCCAGATGATAATTGATAAACACCAGACAGTATTTTCATTAAAGTAGATTTCCCTGCACCATTCTCTCCCAATAAAACATGTACTTCTCCAGGTTTTATTGAAAAATTAACATTTTCCAGAGCAATAACTCCACCAAACCTTTTAGATACATCTTTCATTCTTACAAGATAATCTTTAAGCATCAAGCCCACTCCTTCTATAATTGGGCCAGCCCATATATGGGCTGGCTATTAACTCCTAATCAATGCTATTTAACAACAATAGAGGGAACCTCTACTTCAGCAGGAATATTAAGTGCTTGAATAAGAAGCCTTAAACCAGTCACTCCTATATTATAGGGATCTTGTTTTACGGTAGAGGATAATCTTCCTTCTTCAACAGATTTAACTGCTTCAGGAATACCATCGGTTCCTACAACTATAACCTCATCCAGTTTACCCATATTCTCCAAGGCCTTTACTGCACCAAGAGCCATAGTGTCATTACAGGCATATATTGCCTTAACATCAGGGTTTCTCGTCATTATGTTCCTGGTAACATCTATTGCTTTAATTCTATCCCAATCAGCTGGCTGACTGGCAACAATTTCAAATTTAGAATTACTCCTAATTATATTTGTAAAACCCATTTTTCTGTCTTCTCCAGAAGCATTACCTGCCATACCTTCAATCACAGCTACTTTCCCACCATCTGGTAATTGTTCAATTACAAACTCAGCAGCCTGACCACCTACTTTAACATTGTTAGTTGTAACAAAGGAGTAAACAAAACCACCCCTGTTCCTTAGTGGTTCTTGGGGAACACGTTCATCAAGATTAACCACTGGAACCCCCTGATCATTTGCTTTTACTATTGAAGGAATTAAATTTACTGGTGTTATTGGTGCAAAAGCAATTCCATCATAGTCTTTATTAAGGAGATTTTCAAAGAGTCTTAACTGTTCATTTGCATCCCCTTCCTGGGATACAGCATATATATCTACCTCAACTCCTTGCTTTTCTGCCTCATCCAAAATACCTTGTTCCATGGAAACCCAAAACGGATTAGCCAGGGTTTTTAAAATAATACCAATTTTATAATCACCATTAGCCTTAACATCCTGAAGAGATGATTCCGCCATAGCTATACCAACTGTAGTGCCTACCATAAATAAAACCAACATTAAAATAGTAATTTTTCTCATTTGTAATTCCTCCTCTTATTAATTGTTTGACCTGTTCCAAAGAATTGCGAAGTTCTCTTGCAGAATCACCCCCTTAATAAATAAAACACCTATATAATCCAAACTATTCATCTAATGTATGATATTTCTCTTTGCAATTCACAATAATCCCTAATAGCTATTATTTTTCATCATTACATTTTTTAAAAAAAATAGTATCGTTTTTATTAAAATAGCATATTATAGCACTTTTTTCTGAAAACGTTATTATTTAAAGCCAAAAATAAATCTTTTATCATCTAGTTGTATCCCTTTTAATTAATTCTACCGGCAGAAAATAAGACTTTGATTCTGTATTTTTGACTCCGTTTTCAATCAAATCAACCATTAGAGAAGCACTTCTTTCCCCAATCTCACTTAATCTTTGAGCAATAGTGGTTAAACCAGGGTTATAATATTGGGATGTCAAGACATTGTCAAAACCTATTACTTGAATATCTTTAGGTATTTTATAACCAAGTTTTAAAAGGGTTTTGATAGCACCTATTGCCAGCAAATCTGTTCCTGCAAAAATACCATCAAATTCAAGTCGCTTGTGTATTTTTAATATCTTTTCTTTAACATATTCTAGTTCTACTTCCGATTCAATAATCATATCTTCATCAAACAACATATTATATTCCCTTAAAGCATCACGATATCCTTCTAAACGGGCATTCATTGGTGAAACTGCTTTTCTATCCTTAAGCATTAATATTTTAGAACAGCCATTTTCAATTAAATGTTTGGTAGCTAGATAACCACCTTTTTTGTTTTCACTACTTATAAAATTAACTCTTTTTGCATTAGGTTTGCGATCTATAGCTATGATTGGCAAATCATCGGGAAATAAATGCATGTTTTGATCATAACCACTCGATATAAAGATAATACCATCAACAAATTTATCTAGGAGAGTTTTTATATATTTCCTTTCTTTATCCTCATTCTCACCAGAATTACATAATAATAAACTATAATTGTTATTATTAAGATTTTCTTCAATAGTTTTCGCCAATTTCGCAAAAAACTCATTAGTTATATCAGGAACTATTAAACCAACGGAATTTGTCTTTTTTGTCCTCAAACCCCGGGCAATTATATTCGGACGATATCCTAAAAGTTTCACAGCCTTCATTACTTTCTCACTGGTTTCATCAGTTACATACTTACCATTATTTAAAACCCGAGAAACCGTAGATACAGAAACACCGGCTTTTTTGGCTACATCCTTTATACTAACACCCATAATTATCCCCCAAATATTATAAAAACGTTTTTATTTAATAAGTAAAATAACAGAACTTTTATAATAACGTTTTCAAGTGACTATATAATATCATTATTCTTAAAACTTGTCAAGAATTTTTATATAAAACAATTAAATTGCTAAATTTAACCATAAACGTGGTATTTTGGCAATTTAGAGCTGGCAATCATACCAGGCAAACCTAAAGCAACAAAAAGTTAAACAAATCCATATTTCTATTATTTCCGATCTATACAACACTTTTTATATTTTCACCACTATCACAGGGACAACGATCATTTCTACCAACATCCCATATTTGAGCATGCAATTTTATTAACTCTGTTTTTATTCAATTGGGAGATTGGTGTTTTTTTATCCTAGCAATTATCTCTTTCATATAAGGTTCAATATAATTAAAGAAAATTTTATAACCTGAGCAGAGATAATTTACCCATATTATTACATTATATAAAAATACCCCTTTGCTAAAATGTAATAATTTAACTGCCTTTTTTATAAAAATATTTTATATACCAATCCAACTAATTATAATGGGCGGTCCATATTCCTACCATATGTCCTTATTGCCTTAGCTATATGGTTTAAATAAAGAACTTTATAGTAACAAATTCAACCATTTATCAGTATAATAACGATAAATTGTTCCTTTCTAAGCTATAAAAAGTGAGGCAAAGAAGATGACCATGTATCATGATTATGCTGGAGTAATTCATATTCATTCTACCTATTCAGATGGGTTAAAAAAAATACCTGATATCATTCAAGCTGCTAATGAAGCTGGATGTAACTATATGATCTTAAGTGACCATGACACACTAAAAGGACTTTCAAAAGAAGGATGGTATAATAATACTATTCTCCTGGTGGGAGAAGAAATAACTATAGGGGAAGATGAAGGCCACTATTTAGCAATGGGATTTGAATCAGAAATAGCCCCTCATAATAGACCACAGGAAACAATAGATGAAGTTAAAAAACAAGGTGGTATAGGTTTTATTGCCCATCCATATAACAAAAGTTACTTTGATGATTTTAATATTACCTCGGTTAAATGGAATGATTGGAATGTAATTGGGTTTAATGGCATAGAAATATGGAATTATAGTCATGACTGGATTGATAATTTTACTCCGTTAAATTTTCTTATCGGTCTAAGTTGGCCTGATAATTTTATTGATGGGCCACTGTCAAAAACCCTTAAAAAGTGGGATGAGCTTTTACGTTATCAAAAAATTATAGGGATTGGCAGTGTAGATGCTCATGGATACTTTTATTCTTATAAAAAGATGTTTGAGACATTACACACCCATCTTCTTTTAGAAAAAACCCTAACTTTTCAATCGGCTTTTTTCAAAAAAGATAAAAGTTTAGTTTATGAAGCATTAAAAAAGGGAAACTGTTATCTAAGTTATGATTATCTTGCTAATGCTGCAGGTTTTATGTATTCAGCCAAAAATATGCAAAAAGAGGTTATTATGGGGGATGAGTTGAATATAAGAACAGGGGTTGTATTAACTATCTCAACACCTGAGCCAGCTTTATTAAAAGTAATTAAAGATGGACAAATTATTGCAGAAAAAAATAATACAAAGCTATTAGTAAAAAAAATAAATGAACCAGGGGCATATAGAGCAGAGGTTTATTTAAAGGCCTTTAGAGGATTTAATTTAAAATATAGGCCCTGGATCTTTAGTAATCCAATTTATATTTATTAACATCCTTCAGACTCGAGTCTGTAGACCCTAAAATTTAATTTTTCCAGCAGCTCTTCCACCCGAGTTTAACTCAATTGCACCTATATCTTCTATGCCCTCTACAGAAATATTAAATGTGTTATTACAAATAAATCAATATTCTATTATTTGCGGTAAATATTTTTTTGCAATTCTACTGCTTTTTGGAAGAACTCAAGCCCTCGTAAAGTTGGTTCTCTGCCTTGCCAGCCAAAATTTGCTCTAGGACCAGCTTGAGCTTCGATATATTGTTTAGTAAAGTCTTCTAGCAATTCCTCGTAAAACAAATTAAAATTGCATCTGCTCCCATAGTAGAATTTTTCCAAAAAAAGACCGCCCTTCAAGGCGGCTTACTTGCATAATTAAATTATAGTCGTATAGTCTTTTATAATCTTTATTTTAATTACATAACACTAAAGATAATAATTAAACTTATCAGGATTTTTTTCATATGATTTCTTAAACTCCTGATATTCTTTCTCACCAATACGTCCTAAAAATTCTATAATCCTTTTTAACATCTTATAATCACCCTCTCTTATAATCTTATATTTGTTATCAGGTTATGTCTATATTATACTCTGAAAACTAATGTTCTTAAAGACCCAAAACGAAGTTTAAATTTTAATACAATTCACTTAAATCCCATTTTCTAGCTGACCAATCCATCTTTACCGTTTTCCACCCCCATATTATGTATGAATACTCTCGGCTAAATTTGCTGTTACTATGATGGTATTTAGGGAACATTGATATTTTAGTTTGCCTCCGACTCCCTACATCTTACTTCTTAATACATAATTGTCTACCATTTTTTAGCCGAGCTTACTCTGTATTTAATCAGACATCAATGATCATTTTTTGCCCATTCTATACTTATAAAGAACGAAATTAATAATAAATATCAAATCTGCTAATAATAATATATACTTATAAATTTACTTAACTAATTGGAAAATAGTATTTAACTAGAGAGGATACTAAAACATGAATTATAAAAACGGTTTATCAGTATGGCAGCTAACAATGCTCGCACTGGGGACAGTTGTAGGAGGTTCTTTTTTTCTAGGTTCATCTATTGCCATAAAGGCAGCAGGGCCAGCAGTTATAATCTCATACATATTTGGAGGTGGACTAGTTTATCTTATCCTATATTCACTATCTGAAATGACAGTTGCCAATCCTGCTCCAGGTTCATTTAGAACATATTGTGAGAATATGTATGGCCCTTTGGCCGGCTTTACAGTAGGATGGGTCTACTGGACAGGGCTGATTCTAGCTATGTCAAGTGAATCAGTAGCAGTCTCTATCTTATTAAAGAGGTGGTTTCCTTTCTTACCCCTGGCTTTATTAGGAGCTATAGTGATAATTGCAGTAACTATTACTAACCTTTTAGGAGTTGATAAATTAAGCAATCTTGAAGGCGGACTTGCAGTTATAAAGCTAATGGCCTTAGTAGGATTTATTGTAATAGCAATCCTACTTGTTTCCGGATTATTACCTGGAGAAAGCGCCAGAGGGCTTGGGCCTTTATCAACAGAAAAACTATTACCAAAAGGACTAAGTGGCATAGCCGGCAGTATGTTGTTAGTACTATTTACTTATGCTGGTTTTGAAGTAATCGGACTAGCCGCATCTGAAGCAGATAATCCACACCAAACAATTCCAAAAGCTATTACCTATACTGTTTTCGGACTGCTTGGACTTTATTTGCTCACAATATCCCTTATTTTACCATTAGTCCCTACAGACGAATTACACGAAAATTCCAGCCCGATGGTAATAGCCCTGCTTAATAATGGACTAGATTGGGCTGGAAACATTATTAATATTATATTGGTAATTGCTATCTTATCTACAATGTTAGCAGCAACCTTTGGTATTGCCAGAATGGCGAGATCCCTCGCAGACGAAGGGCATGCTCCACACTGGTTAAAGGATAATAGTGACATTCCATTTCGAGGGATAATTTTCTCTGGTCTTGCTATGTTAGTCGGTTTAATGATGGGTTTTATATTACCAGAGCAGATCTATATCTTTTTAATTAGTTCAGGTGGCTTCTCCCTATTATTTGTTTATGTAATCATTCTGATCACCCATATTAAATTTCGTAAAATATATGGATGCCCTCCTCAAGGAAAATGCAAATTACCGGGCTATCCTTATTCATCTATATTAGCTCTTATTTCATTAATTGCCATAATTGCCAGTATGCCTTTAATCCCAGGACAAGGTTCAGGTCTTATTGCCGGTTCATTATTAGTGGGATTATATTTACTAATATATCTCTTTAAAAAAACAAGTTTTAAAAAAATTAAAAAAGACCTACAATATATATCACTGAAACAAACATATACATCTCAATATGAGAGTGAGTTTGCTAATGAAATATGTGAAAATATTGAAAAAAAAGCAGATGACAATTAAACATTACTGTGAAGACTCAAATTTCCTTTAACAGATTAACCATTTCAATTAAAGACATTGCTGCATCAAAACCCTTATTACCTGATTTGGTTCCCGCCCTTGATATCGCCTGTTCAATTGTATCTGTTGTTAAGACACCGAAAATAACCGGAATATTGGTATCCAATCCAATCTTAGCAACTCCTTTAGCAACCTCAGCAGAAACATATTCAAAATGTGGTGTTTCACCCCTAATAACGGCTCCCAGACAGATAACCCCATCATATTTACCTGAATTGGCCATTCTCTGGGCTGTCAAGGGTATTTCAAAAGAACCAGGAACCCAGGCTATATTGATATTGTCACCTTTCACCCCATGCCTTTTAAGTCCATCTACAGCCCCTGCCAACAGTTTCTGTGAAATAAATTCATTAAATCTGCCTACTATAATACCAACTTTTATACCTTCACCTATAAGTTTACCTTCATAAACAATTGTCATTAATTACACTCCCTCGTCAATTTTTTTCTCTTGATTGATGTTTAGCAAATGTCCCAGTTTATCTTTCTTCACCTGGAGATAAAATTCATTCTCCTTATTGGGCTCTATCTCTAATGGCACTCGATCAATAATTGTTAAGCCATAACCTTCTAATCCAATAATTTTTCTGGGATTATTAGTAATCAATTTTATAGAACTCAAACCAAGGTCAACCAGGATCTGGGCCCCAAGACCATAGTCCCTTAAATCAGCTGCAAAACCAAGGGCCTCATTAGCCTCAACGGTATCCATCCCCTTATCCTGAAGACTATAGGCCTTAATTTTATTAATTAAACCTATTCCCCTTCCCTCCTGACGCATGTATACGAAAACACCCTGTCCTTCAGCTGCTATCATTTTTAAAGCTGCCGCCAGCTGTTCTCCACAATCACAGCGCAATGAGGCAAAAATATCTCCTGTTAAACACTCTGAATGTACCCTGGTCAGAATATCTTCTCCCCCACTAAGATCACCTTTTATAAGTACTACATGTTCCCTATCATCAACAGTTGAAGTATAAACCCTGAGCTTAAATTCTCCATACCTGGTAGGTAAAACAGCCTCAGCCTCCTTATGAACTAATTTATCATTCATTTTTCTATATTTTATTAAATCCTCTATACTAATAAGCTTTAATTGATGAATCCTAGCAAACTCCTTTAGTTGAGGCAGACGGGCCATTGTACCATCCTCATTAATAAGCTCACAGATAACAGCAGCAGGTTTTAATCCTGCCAGTCTACACAAATCCACTGCTGCTTCAGTATGCCCTGCCCGCCTTAAAACCCCACCCTTTCTAGCCTTTAAAGGAAAAACATGTCCAGGCCTATTAAAATCTACTGCCTTACTTACCGGATTAACCAGTTCCTTAATAGTTAATGCCCTTTCAACAGCAGAAATGCCTGTTGTAGTTGCCTTATGATCCACTGATACTGTAAAAGCCGTCCCCTGTGCCTCTGTATTATCACTTACCATCCGGGGAATTTTAAGTTTTTCCAGGTCTTCTTCCTCCATGGGAACACAGACAAGCCCTCTGCCCTGGCTGATCATAAAATTAATACTAGCTGGAGTCACTTTCTCTGCCGCCATTACAAAATCGCCTTCATTTTCCCGGGCTTCATCATCAACAACAATAATCATCTTACCTTCTTTTATATCATTAATTGCCTCTCCTATGGTATTCATCATACCCCCCCTCTAGAGAAACCCATTATCCCTTAAAAAATTTTTATCAATTTCAGAACCCGTCTTTTCACTTTTTCCTTTTTCCATTATTTTATAAACATATTTAGCAATTAAATCTGTCTCGATATTAATCAGCTGACCCACTTTTAAGTTATCTAGATTAGTATCCTGCCGGGTAGTAGGTATCAAAGAAACCATTATAGAATCCTGCCTGAGTTTCATAATAGTCAAACTAACCCCATTTAAGCCCACAGAACCCTTATCAACCATAAACTTTGTCAACTCTGAATCGACCATTATTTCAATTATCACTGCATTTTTTTCTGTAGTAAATTGTTTCACCCGACCCACACCATCAATGTGCCCACTAAGTAGGTGTCCACCCAAAAAACCATCAGCCCTAACAGCCTGTTCCAGGTTTAGCTGAGAGCCCTGTTTTAAACTACCTAAATTACTTGCCCGCAGGGTTTCAGGCATAATATCAACTGTAAAGGATTCTCCAGTAAAGTCAACAACCGTAAGACAGACACCATTAACAGCTATACTGTCCCCTTTTTTAATATTATTTAAAACCCTTTTAGCTTTAATTAACAGTTGATAGCTATTTTCTGTCCTCAAGCTCCCCTGTAAAATACCAAGTTCCTGTATAATCCCAGTAAACAAAATCCCACCACCTTTAAAGATTGCCACTTAAAAGTATATTATCCCCTAAAACCATGTACTTAATATTTTTTAGTTTCTTTACCTCTGCCATACTATCAGGACCTTCCCCTGTAAAACTGGCTATGCCATCATTTCCTCCCAGAACTTTGGGGGTAATAAAAGCATATACTTTATCTATTAAGTTCTCCTGTAGGAATGAATAATTTATCCTACCACCTCCCTCAACTAAAATACTCCCTATACCCCTTTCATGTAGTTTATTTAATAATATCTTCAGAGGAATCCTCCCTTTAGTATCTAAATCCAGTGGTAAAAGCTCTATATTTTTTTTATTAGTATACAGATTTCTTCTGGTTGTATTAAGCTGTTCATCAATTACCAGAATGGTTCTTGCTGCAGAATCCTGATTAAGGAGCCTGGCATCTAAAGGTGTCTCTAGCCGGGAGTCAAGTATAATCCTAATACTGTCCTTTCCCTTATCATCTGGCAAACGGGTTGTTAACGAGGGATTGTCTGCTAAAATTGTACCACCCCCTATTAAAATAGCATCTACTTTATGTCTTAATCTATGACCCATTAAGCGGGCTTGCTCATTACTGATCCATTTAGATTCTCCTGTTCTAGTTGCCAGAAAACCATCCAATGTCTGGGCTATCTTTAGATAAACAAAGGGGTAATCTGAAGTAATATATTTTATAAAAGACTCATTGAGTTCCCGGGCCTCATCTGCTAAAAGACCTATTTTAACCAGTATACCAGCTTTTTGCAGTTGATTAATACCTCTACCAGAAACCCTGGGATTGGGGTCTTGCATAGCAATAACTACCCGTTTAATACCCGATTCTATTATTTTTAAGGAACAGGGTGGTGTTTTCCCATAATGACTACAGGGTTCCAGATTTACATAGATAGTTGCCCCTTCAGCCTGTTTACCGGCTTCATCTAAGGCATATACCTCTGCATGAGGCCCACCATAATACCTATGATAACCCCTACCAACAACCTCCCCATCTTTAACAACAACAGCCCCTACCAGGGGATTAGGACTGGTATACCCCTCCCCCTTCCAAGCCAGTTTTAATGCCTCTCTCATGTAATATAGGTCATCTTTTTTATCCATTTATATCTCCTTTCAGAACGAAATGGCCTACGGCCATCCGGATTAATCAAAAATTCCAGCTTTCTTAACTTAGACTATTTATTACACATAGTTAATCAATAAACTATTAACCAGACAGATATATTTGTTGTACGACTCTAGATATTATCCGTAGGCAGGACGCCGAAGGAGAATTTCTCGACAGTAAACGGAGGTAGGACACCGCAGCGCAACATTAATTTTCTTGTACGCTCTGCTTAGATGCGGAGTGCCTGCGGTAAACGACAAGGGAAACAAATATATCTGTCGGCCTTCAAAGTTATCCACAATCTCAAAATCGCATAGTTTCCTGACACAAAAAAATCCCTTCCATTTAACTGGAAAGGATTATATATCATCATCTACCTAGTCATAATATCTACATAGATAAAACAATTATACTAACTCCCTTCCAGACTATACTGTCGGTTCTGGAGTTTCACCAGATCAACCTTTTTATAAAAAGGCTTGTGGACTTTAACCACCGGTAGGGAATTTCACCCATCCTCATTAGTATTTAAATAACTATATTCAGCTTTGCCATTATCATACCATTATTTTTATAAATTGTAAAGTAAAATTAACAAAAATATTTATAACTAATGTTCAATATCCTGCCTTAGAATCATATCATCCAGACTACCACCTGCCGGAACCATAGGAAAGACATTCTCTTCCTCTTCTATAATAAAATCAAGTAGATAGGCCTCATTAATATCAAGGGCTTCCTGTAGGGCTGGTCTTATTTCCTCCGGCCTACTTACCCTTTTCCCCTTAATACCATACCCCTTAGCAACCTGAACAAAATCAGGAATCATCTCAGGACAGTTTTCACCTGGTCCTGAACACCGGGGCGGGCACCCTTCCTGCCGCCTTAAACAGGTAGCGGAATAGCGTTTGTCGAAAAATAATTCCTGCCACTGCCTCACCATTCCCAGGTACTGGTTATTAAAGATTATAATCTTAATCGGTAGTTTATTTTTGGCTACTGTAGCCAGTTCCTGAATATTCATCTGAAAACTACCATCACCTGCCAGGCAGAAAACATCAGCTCCAGGATTACCAAGTTGTACCCCGATTGCCGCCGGGAAACCATAGCCCATTGTTCCTAACCCACCAGATGTGATAAAACTACGTGGTTTACTAAAACTGTAATGATGTGCTGCCCACATTTGGTGCTGACCAACCTCAGTAGTAATCAGAGCCTCTCCCTTAGTCAAATTATCAATTTCCTCAATAATCTCTCCAGGGAGCAATTTACCAGTCTTTCCTGAGCCCCTTCTCCGTTCAAGTCCCCTCCATTCTTGAATCTCTCTCAACCATTGACCATGTTTTTTCTCCTGAACAAGTGGATTTAAATCCTCCAAAACCCTCTTAACATCACCAACTATTGGGATATCTGCTTTGACCAGTTTACTAATCTCTGCCGGATCAATATCAACATGAATAATCCTGGCTTCAGGGGCAAAAGAATCCAGTTCACCTGTTACCCGATCATCAAAACGAGCCCCTAGAGCAATGATTAGGTCAGCATTGGTCATAGCCAGATTAGCCTCTGTTGTCCCGTGCATTCCAAGCATTCCCAGGCTTAAAGAGTTCTTCTCATCAAAGGAACCAATCCCTGTTAGGGTTGTTGTCACAGGAATCTCAGCCTTAGCTGCCAGCTGCCTTAATTGTTCATTGGCCCCGGAGATTATAACCCCACCACCAGCATAAATTACTGGTTTATGAGCTTGATTAATCAACTCTGCCGCCTTTTTAATCTGCAGCAAATTACCTTGATAGGTCGGTTTATAACCGGGTATGGAAACAGCAGCCGGATAATTGAATTCAGTTTCAGCAGACAGAACATCCTGTGGCAGGTCAACCAGAACAGGCCCAGGTCTACCAGTTTGTGCGATATAAAAAGCCTCTTTAATAACCCGAGCCAAATTTTTAACATCATCAACAATATAATTGTTTTTGGTAATTGGTAGGGTAACCCCTTTAATATCTGCTTCCTGAAAACCATCTGTCCCAATCATCGAATGGGCTACCTGACCTGTAAAAGCTACCACGGGTACTGAATCCATGTTGGCAGTGGCCAGTCCCGTTACTAAATTAGTTGCCCCTGGCCCAGAAGTAGTAATACAGACACCAACTTTACCAGTAGAGCGGGCATACCCATCTGCTGCATGAATACCCCCCTGTTCGTGATGTGGCATAATATGTTTAATATCCGCATCATATAGCACATCATAAATCGAGATTACCTTTGCCCCCAGATACCCAAAGATAAGCTCAACACCCTCTTGATGAAGCGACTCAACAAAAATCTCAGCACCAGTCATCTTTTTCACCATTGCTCACTCCTCTTTTTTTATCATCTAAAATTAAAAAACTCCCGTCCTAATTAATAGAAAACTATTAATTGGGACGAGAGTTATATCTCACGTGGTACCACCCAAATTCACCACCACTTACGCAGCAGCCTTAAGTACACATATGTTTTTAAACATATTTCATACCTCGGCATCTGGTAACGGGTGCCATTTTCCTCAAAAAGGATACCGGTAAAACCTACTCACAGTTTTTCAGCTTTACAGTTCAAGGGCTACAAAAACAGTTTAGCTAGATACCGGTTTCTCAGCACCCCGGCTCTCTGTAATCCTTTAAAACCATCTTCCTCCCTATCAAAACATTTAGGTATATAATTATTGTATTTAAGTATACACTAGCCATTAAACATTGTCAAGAAAAATCCCTGCCAAATTTTGATATTTTTAAAACCTTTTTGTGACTAAAAAATTTTATTTTACAGTCTGAATTTTTTTACAGCAGTAGACATTTCTTCAGCCATATCAGCTAACTGCTTAGAAGAAGAGACTATCTCTTCTGTCGCAGCAACCTGCTCTTCACTGGAGGCTGCAACTTCCTCTGAACTACTGGCAAACTCCTGACTCACCTTGGCTATTTCCTCCATAATCTGCTGGAAACTATAACTCCTTTCAGCCATAGTCTGGGCATTTTGTGTGAGATTTCTTACTACCTCTTTGAGACCCTCTGCTTCATTATTAATTTCTGTAAAAATACTGCCATTTTCTTCAATAGCCTCTACACTGGTATTAACAGAGGTAATACTATCATCCATTTTGTTAGTAGCAGTAAGTACCCCATTCCTGATATCTTTAATTAAACCGGTAATTTTTCCTGTGGCATCTGCTGATTCCTCAGCTAAATCCCTTATTTCATCTGCCACAACACTAAAGCCCCGTCCAGCTTCACCTGCCCTGGCAGCCTCAATAGCTGCATTTAAGGCAAGTAGATTGGTCTGTTCAGCAATACTACTGATTAATTCCACAATCTCACCAATCTCATCTGATCTTTTACCCAGATCACTAATAACACTGGAAACCTCTTCTGTATCTTCCTTAACATTCTTGATCTTCTCAATAGACTCACTAACCGATTTACTCCCTCTAGTAACACTTTCCATCATGTTTGCTGTCGTATTATTCATAGTATCTGCACCTTTATTTACTTCATCCACCTGTTCAATTAAAGCAGAAAGATTTTCAATAGTATCATCAACCTGGGCAGACTGTTCTTCAGCTCCAGCAGCAACCGTCTGAATAGTCGTTCCTACTTGTTCTGCTGCCTCTCCCACCTGCTCACCTGAGGCTGACAACTCCTCACTGGAGGCAGCTACCTGTTCAGATGTATTACTTATTTGAGCAATCATCTGTCTAAAGTTTTTATTCATCCGGGTGAAAGAATCTGTTAATTTACCTAACTCATCCTTTCTATCTAAATATTCCTCAGCTATATCCTGTGACAGGTCACCATCTGCCAATAATTCTGCCTGTTTTGTTACTGCCAAAATAGGCTTTGAAATACCCTTTGAAAAGAGATATATAACAACTGCCGAGACAATTATACTAAGTAAAATAATTATCAATAACCCTATTTTCAATTTATTTATACCTGCCATATAATTTGTTACTGGTTCATAGGTAACAATATACATACCATATTCTTCACTCTTAGTAAAAGCCGCTATATTTTCAATCCCATTTAAGGTAAAATAAGTTATGCCTGAACCATCTTTTTTCATTGTTTGATAAAAATCCTTCAAATTCTCTTCTTGCTGAAAATCAAGACTAAGCACATGCTCAGAATCTTCCGCTGACAGGGTAAGGCCTGCTGTATCTAAAATAAGGGTCTTAAACTCACTACTGGAATGTCCCTTAATAATCTTTTCTGATAAGACATTTAACTCAATTGCCATTGCTAAAATACCCTGCCGCTCTCCATTATCATCTCTCACTGACCCCATAACTGATATAACAGGTTGACCTGTAGTCGGTGAAAGTGTAGGATTCCTGACTGTTAATTCCTGTAGATTTGCCAGGTCTTCCTTTGCCATCTGCCAGCCTACAGATTTACCGCCAATCCCATCAACCACAGTTGTATTTCCATACATTAAAAATAGATTCTCAAAGAGGCCATCACCTTCTGCAAAGTTTTCCTGTAAATTCTGTTCTATTCTTGTGAGACGTATACTATCTAACTCACCTGTTGCCCCAGCCTCCTTAAACGTCTCAAGAATATACGGCTGTCTGGCCATCGTTTTAAGCTGATTTACCAAATTTTTTAATGCTAATTCAAGCTGGCTCTGCTTTTCAACAGCAATACTAAATAATGAATCACTGGCTTCCTGACCAATATATTTACCTGCCAAAAATGATGAAGAAAATAGGCTGATAAGCATAGGTATTAGCATACATAATAATGAAATAACCAGAATCTTACCGAACAAACTGTTAATTTTAGGTGATTTTAATTTCATTATAAGATCCCTTCTTTCTTATATATTTTTTAAAAAATCTTAGTTTTACTAAACTAAGATATACTTTACTATAACTTAAACTTATCAAGCTCATTAGCCAGCTTAGCAGCAACATCGGCTAGTTCCCTGGCACCTGAGACTATCTCTTCAATTGAGTTCAATCTGTTCTTCACTGAAGACTGTTACCTCTTCTGCATTACCTGCTGTTTCCTGGCTTACTACCGCAATGTTCTCCATAACAGCTGGTATTTCATTAAAAACCTGTCCATTTTCTTTATCTCTATAAAAAATTAATTTATGTAAACCTAATAGAACCGCGTTTAGACCATTCATAAACACGGTTCTTATAACACTGCCCTCTATAATTTAAACTTATCAACCTCATTAGCCAGCTTATCAGCCACATCGGCCAGTTCTCTGGCACCTGAGACTATCTCTTCAGTTGAGGCAATCTGTTCTTCACTGGAGGCTGCTACCTCTTCTGCATTACCTGCTGCTTCCTGGCTTACTGCCGCAACATTATTTATAGCCTGTGATATTTTATCACTATTTTCAGCTAGTTCCTTACTTTTTTCATTAACACCAGTAATAAGTTCCATCAATTCATTAGAGACCTGATTTATATCATTAAAAATCTGCCCATTTTCTTCAATAGATACTACACTACTATTAACTGTAGACATACTTTTATCCATCTTTTTAACTGCTTCACTTACATCATGTTGGATTTGTTTTATCAAATTTGCTATTTTTTCGGTTGACTTAGTTGAGTCTTCAGCCAGTCCCCTGATCTCCTCAGCCACTACACTAAAACCCTTACCTGCTTCCCCTGCTCGGGCGGCTTCAATTGCTGCATTTAAAGCCAAGAGATTGGTCTGATTGGCTATACTATTAATAATCTCAATAATACCTCCAATCTCTCCTGAAGCCTTACCCAGAGACTCTATAATACCAGCAACCCCCTGGACATCTCCTTTTACATTATCTATTTCATTAATTGATTTATCTACTGACTGTTTCCCCTCTTTTATTTTACCCATCACAGTTTTGGCAGAACTACTCATGTTAACAGAACTTGAATTAACCTCTTTAACCTGACTAATCATATGCTCAACATTTTTACTGGTTTCCTCTATCTGAGCCGACTGTTCCTCTGCACCTGAGGCTACATTCTCAATTGCACTACCTACCTGTTCAGCTGTTTCTCCTACCTGTTCACCTGAAGCAGAGAGTTCTTCACTTGAGGCAGCTACCTGGTTAGCTACATCTTTGACATCATTTATTAGATTACTGAAATTCTCTTGCATTGTTACCAGGGAATTAGTAATCTGACCTATCTCATCTTTTCTTTCTAGATAATTGACTGCTTTACTATTTTCATCATATGTCAAATCATAATTTGCCAGTTTATTAATAATTTGTGTTAAGTCAATAAGAGGATCAGCAATTAATTTAGAAATAAAAAAGATTAGGGGCAGTGTTATTACCAATACAATTAATAAAATATAAGCTAACCCCTTAAAAGCACTATTAATCATACCATTAACAAATTCTTTGGAAGTACCTAAAGACCATATCCCAATAATTTTGCCCTGACTGTTTTTTATTGGTGTATAGGCAGTTTGATAAAGAGTACCTATCACATCAGCCTCCCCGTAATAGGTTTGTCCATTCCTTAAGACCGTTTCCACTACTACATCAGATACCGGAGTTCCCACAGCCCTTTGGCCATTTTCCTTAACATTAGTTGTTGTTCTGATGTTATTAGCAAAGATTGTTACAATATCATCGGTTAATTCCCCTATATAATCAACCACCTCATTATTACCACTTATTAAGGTATTCCCTTTATATAATTTATTGCCTTCCAATTTCCAATCTCCTGAATACTTTTCATTTATAATAGCCAACCCAGTAGCTAAATCCGATCTTGCTTTTTCCACAGCCGCTTCTTTTGCTTCATTACTAATTATTATTCTTAGAACTACAATAGAAGGGACCACTAATAATGATATACCTAAAACAAACGTTACAATAAATTTTATTCTTATCGACCAATCTTTAAAATGCATACTTTTCTCCTCCTAGTTCTTAATTTGTTATTAACCTTTTGCCAATATTTTCCGAGTCCAAGCTAAAGATAAACATATCCTGTCATTCGACAAATATCGATTTTTTACGCTATTTATTATAATATAGCACAAAAGTACTAACAAAAGTACTAACAAAATCTTAGTTACTATTATTTTGAACCTATGTTTTGAGTTTTTAACAAAAAAAACACCCTTAATAGGGTGGTAAAATAATCTATAATTTAAATGCTGGAATAATTAATATAGTTAATCCCCTTACTTTCCATCTCTTTTACTGCCTTTTCTACATCCTCTTCCTTAATACCTGCCACACCTTCTCTAATTACAAATACCTTAAAACCCTTTTCCACAGCATCTATAGCTGTAGCTTTTACACAATACTCAGTAGCCAGACCAGTAAGATAGAGCTCCTCTACATTATTCCCCCGCAGAAAACCTTCTAAATCATCATTAGTAGCCTCAAAAACTGAATAACCATCATCTTTGTTATCTGTCCCTTTTAAAAAAACCTTAGTTATTTTCTTTCTTTTTAAGTCAGGATGTAATTTAGCTCCTTCAGACTCTCTTACACAATGAACCGGCCACTTATCAAAGTGGACAGTTTTCACCGGATGCCAGTCCTGAGAGGCCAGTACCAGGGGAAATTTATCTAGTAACTGATTAATTACCGGAACAACTTTACCCCCGTCTGGTACTGCCAGTTTTCCCCCCGGGCAAAAATCATTTTGGAGATCAACAATTAATAAAGCCTTCATAATTTAGATACCCCTTTCCATTCACTAGTCCTAAACTTCAAATAATTTCTGTAATAATCATTTTTCTTAATCTATGTATAACATTATTAAATTTCACTGTCAAGGATTTTTAAGATTAATCCTCTACTTGATAATTAACCAAGATTCCATTTAAATCTTCTGTAAGACTTACAAAATCATCTACTGATAAGGAAAGCTGTTCTGTGATATTATTCTGTCCTTGTGATATCGCTGAGGTTTTTTCAGCACCGGCAGCAGTTTCTTCAGCACTTTCACTAAGATTATTGATCATCTCTACCATTACATAAATCTGTTGTGAACTATCTTCATTAGCCTGTTTAATCAACCGGGCTTTATCATTAAGATTACAGATATTATCATAAATTCCTTCAAATATAAAACTGACCCTATCAACTACCTGGACCTGTGAGTTAACCGCTTCTCCTGTCAAATCCATTTCATGTGAAACCAGGTTTATATTCTCTCTAATCCGTTCAATTATATCTGTTACCTCCTGGGTAGCTTTTTCTGTCTCAACAGCCAATCCCCTGACCTCCTCTGCAACTACTGCAAATCCTTTGCCATGCTGTCCTGCGCGGGCGGCTTCAATAGCGGCATTTAAGGCCAGTAAATTTGTCTGGTTGGAGATTGCCTTAATCGTATTCACAATTTTAATAATATCCTCTGCCTGACTGGCTAAAACACCAACTGCCCTGGCAACTTTATCACTTGCCTCTTTGTTATCCTGCATTTTTTCCTTCTGTGCCTTAACAGCCTGTATCCCTTCATTGCTTAATTTTCCAGTTTTTTCGACAACATCCATAACCGTATTAGTCTGTAATATTATATTATCCAGGGAATCTGCCAATTTTTTTATGGCAGCTACACTTACCTGGGTATCATTAGCCTGTGCAGAGGCAATTTTGGTAAACCCATTAATTGTTTTTACCATCTGTTTAGAAGATTGTCTGCTTTCTTGAATCAAAGTAGTCAATTCTTGATTTTTTTGATTAAGACCGCTAGATATCAACTTGAATTTCTTTATTAAACCTCGCGAAGTGGAAATCACTAAATTGATAATTTTGCTTAATTGATTAAATTCATCACTTGATACTACTTCAGTTTCAGCATTTAAAATATCAGCCGCTTCTTTTCCAAGCCGGTTTTTCAGGTTTTTAATAGGCAGTGAAATCTTTTGGCTGAAGAAAAAAGCTAATACTGTTGTTAGTAACAAGATAAATAATGTAAGAAAAACAGCCCTAAAAATAACCTTGGTCAGGCTTTCCCTGGCTTCCTCGGCTCTGACCTCAACCCTTTTTTCTATTTGATCCATATAATTAGCAGTACTAACAATCCAACCCCATGGTTCAAACAGTTGGGAATAAACCCTTTTGCGGGTAAGTTTTCCTGTTCCTAAATCCTCGGGTTTTTCCCACATTGTTTCTGTATATGTTCCATTATTTTCTTTAACCCCTTTGATAATTTCTTTTACTAATTCCGCACCTGCTGGATCAGTAAGATCCAGGCGGTTTAACCCTTCGTTTTCAGGAATCATAGGATGAACAATCAATTCATAATTTAGATTATCTATCCAAAAACACCCATTATCACCATATCGTAATTCTCTAACTAATTTTTTAGCAAGTCCTTTTGCTTCAGCAGTTGAGAGATTACCAGTTTCCTGCTCTTGATAGGCATAATTAAGTACAGAAATAGCTGTAGACACTTCATTTTTAACCATTTGGTCATAAGCAATTATCAAATTTTCTTCAAATTTATCCAGTTCCTCTCTATTATGTCTTATTAAAGTAATTATATTATAAGATCCTAATACTAACGATAATAAAATTGAAATCATCAGTATTGAGAGAAATATTCTACAAGTAAACTTCACCTCTTTAAAGACCCCCTCAACTAATATATATTTACTTATAAATATTCTTTTATCATAGATTAAAACCCTGCTTTCCTTTTAAAAACTGGACTAAAGTAACAAAAAAACACCCTGAACAGGGTGCTAAAAATTTATAGAGATATTCGTTTATAGAAATCCTCGACAGCAGGATCCGGGGCAATCCCTAACTCATCTTTAAAAATCTCATTACATTCATAATATGTCTTTATTACCATACCATGTTTCCCCAGTTGATGATAGCTTTTCATTTTATAGAGATAGAGTTCATCAATACAGTTATCCACAGTCTGTATCTTATCCGCCGTCTCTATACAGACTTGATATTTATTTTTATAATAATAGTATTCCATAATTGCTACAGCAGCCCTGAGATAATTTTTTTTTAGCCGCTCCCGTTCTTCCTCAACCCACGGTAGCCCTATTACATCTGGCAAAAAATTGCCCTGATATATATCAACAGCCTCCTGGTAATATTTAATTTTAATATACTCATTATCACTTTTCCTGCCTCTTGAAATCAATTCCTCAAATTGGTCAGCATCATATGAACAGGCAAATCTCCTTGTTAAACCATAATGTGAATCATTACTTTCAATAAAACAAGCCTGCTGACTGGTTTTTCTATCTGGTTCCAGAATTTTATTTAGACTGCTAAAAGCAACATAAAAATTTTGCTTGGCTGTCTTATCAATCTTATCCGGCCACAGGTAATTATACAGCCTTTCTCTGGGTAAACTCTCTCCATAATTTATTAAAAAAAGGTAAAGAAGTTCTTGTGACTTACTCCTCTTCCATTCTTCATCTTTCACCACTTTATTCCCCCGGTACAACTTAAATCCTCCCAGTGTTTTAAATCGTAATGTATAACCTGGGTGCTGCTCTATCTCTAGGAAATCTACCCTGGCTAACAGGCTATTGATATAATCCCTCTCAATACCTTTAGCCCGGCACTCCAGTAAAATAGGGATGAAGTTGTTGGGGTCAAGACTGGATAATATATTAGTAGTAATAAATAAGAAGTCATAGGAATTAGTTTTAGCCAATTCCAGTAAGTGTTTAATATCTGACTCAAAATTTAATCCTTCTTGATATCTGGTCAAAACAAGCCAGTAGAGGGATACAGCTGTATTTAATTGATTACCAAGAGAAGCAACCGCTTCTACTGCCTCATTAAAACATTTTCGAGCTAATGTATATTCTGCTTGAGCAAAATGATTAATGCCCATCATATGCTTAAGTTGTATCTTATAAAAGTAATCCTCTTCCTTCAGCCTAGCCATTCTTTCCTCTGCAAACTTAAGACCCCGTTCCGGATCTCCAAAATAGGCCTCCCAGTTAAGTAATGACATAACAGTCTCCCGGTTATACCAGGAGGTATCTAAAATTGAACCACGGGTATCTTTCAACAGTTGTCTGTATTTAACCCTGTTATTTCTGGCCTTATAGCTACCCATAATTTCAAAAAGGGTTAATTCTAATCTCTCAAAAATTAAACTAATAATACCTGTCGTAGATTCCATGCCTTTCCACAAAAGCTCCCTGACATGATATTTCTCTCCCCTGAAAAGGTGGATTACAATATGTAATGATTCAAGAAAATAATCCCTTTCAGAACTATCTATTGAAAGAATAAAATCAACCGCTTCCTGCAAATTGCCTTCTATAAAAGAGGTCATAGCCTTAAATCTATCTATATCCCCCCCCATATCACTTAAACCAGCTAAAAGGGAAGAAGCCCCCTTTACATCACCCGTTATAAACATGGCAGTAATCTTATTAGAGATATAATCCTGATATTGCTCAGCTGACAAATCGTTCTTATAGCCCTTTAACTTATCCAGATAATACAGACCCTGAATAGAATGAACAGAAAAATATAAGTTCATCAATTTCAATAAGGCCTTTATTAAGACACAACTATCCCCTTTTTGATAAGATATAATTTCAGCCTGCTGGTATACCTTCAGGGCCTGTTCAAGCTTGTTCTGCCAAAAAAAGAGGTCACCCTGACAGATATATAATTCTGGGTTTTGAATATAACAGTTCCTGGGCAGATGTTCAAGACTGCTTTCCAGTAAATCAAAACGTTCATTCTTCAACCACTCAGCAGCCTCTATTTTTATGAGATTAACAAGTGGTTCCTGAGCATTTAACTCTATTAAATGATAAACCTCTCCTTCAGCTATCCCTTTATTTTTATAAATCTTAAAGGCCTTTTGATGTAAGGTTTCAAAGTTGTATTTTTCTCTAGCTCTATTATTTAAGTAGTCATGGAACAAACTATTATATTGATATACTCCCCTGCCAATCTTTTTAAAGGGCAAACCAATTTCCAGGAAATACTTAATCAACTCCTCACAGTCCGTCACTTCCATAAATTCCTGACAAATATCCAGCTTTAATTCCTTAAGTATAGAGGATTCTAATAAATATTTTTTCAATACATTATTTAATATCCTGGAATTATTTAATATTTCGTAATCCAGATAATTATAAAAAGAATCCATTAAATTATTATCATCATTAACAAGACCTGCTAAATCAACTGGCGCATTCCCAGTTTTAATCAAATCAGCAATATAATCAACAGCAACCAACCAGCCCTCTGTGCAGGAAAGCAGCTGCTCCAATCTTTTGGCAGATAGCTGCAGGTGATGTTGTATCAGCAGAAAATCTTCAAGCTGTTCTCTATCTAAAAGAAAATTGCTTTTATCTAAAAAGAAAACCTCTTTATTTATCTGCCAGCTGCTTATCTGGGGAAAGGATATCATATTCCTACTGATTAAAACCAGGTGTAATCTGTTAGGAATCAGGTCAATAAAATATGCCAGCGAAGAAATTATTTCCTGCTTATTAATTAATTGATAATTATCCAGAACAAGAAAGGTATCTGCAGTCAGTTTATCATCAAGGTAATTAAGCAGATTATTGATAATTAGTTCTAATTTATTTTTATCGTTATTGTAAAACAGCTCACCTGTTTTACCCTGATATTTATAAAACAAATAAACCAGGCCGTGCCACAAGTCAATTATATTATTGTCTTCTTTATGCAACCTATACCAGTAAAGACTATTACCCGGGAAATTATCCTTTAAATAAAGAGCTAGATTCTTAGTCTTTCCATATCCTAATGGGGCCTGAATAACTGTAAGTGGATATTTATCCAGTAGAGAAAACTCCTTATAAAGTTTCCTGTTCTTCCAGAAAATCTTCCTGGTCAAAGGAAGTTCAAATTTGGTTTTTAAGACTGTTTTAAACATAGTAATTATATATCTCCTTTAATGTTCAGCAAAACTTTCTTCTAACTATCTATAAATTTCTATATTTAGCTGGCAGTTCCTTCATACTTTACCATCTTTTATTAGGAAATATAATCCATACTGTCAATGCAGCATAACTACTAAAGTTTTTTATCCTTATATTCATAAATATAATCATAAAATTCCTTAAATAGCCCTGTCAGATACTTATCTTTGTGATAAATCAGCTTAAAAAGACGCTTAAAGCTAATATCCTCAAGTCTAATTTCTTTTAGTTCTCCTTTTTTTATCTCCTTTTTTATACCTATTGCCGGGATTAAAGATATACCGATATTGGCTGAAACAGCCTTTTTAATTGCTTCAAAATTATTTATAGTGTGTGCAATATTATATAACACATTATGTTGCAAAAAAGTATTCTGGATAAGGTCTCTGGTTCCACTCCCTTCCTCTCTGATAATTAATTTTTCACCTTCAATTTCTGCAGGGTCTATATAATCCCGTTGAGACCAGTGATGTTCTACTGAACAGACCAGAGATAAGCTGTCTTCACAATAAGGCTCAACAATTATATCTGGAGAGTTAATCGGTCCCTCTACTAGGGCCAGGTCCAGTTCATTATTGAGAATCTTATTTACAATTAAAACTGTGTTATCTACTATCAGAGGCAAATCCACCCCACTAAACCTTTCCCTGAAACCATTTAAAATTTCCGGCAATAAATACGTACCAATAGTCATACTAGCCCCAATCCTCAAACCGCCTTGTTTTATATTGACTATTCTGTCTATTACATCCTCTGTTTCTTCCATCAAATGTATTATTTTTTGACTATATTCCAGGAGTATCTCTCCTGTATTTGTCAGAACCAGACTATTCTTGATCCTGTCAAACAATCTGACATTTAAGCTGTCTTCCAGATCAAGTATAGTCTGGCTAACAGCTGGTTGTGTCATATATAATTCTTCAGCTGTTTTCGTCATACTGCCAGTTTTGCAAACAAAAATAAAGATTCTAAGCTGTCGTAAGCTCAACAAATCCTATTCCCTCCTATTAGTAATTACTTATGGATATTATAATAACATATTATTTTAATTATACAATACCCTCTGTTATAATAATTCTTGCAAGTAAAAATCCACTAATAAATCAAGAGAAGGGATTGTTGATGATGTATTACTTTAATAAGGCTAAAAAACTAAGCTCTGGTATTGGGATGACCTGCCTGATAGCAGTTATAGCGGTTTTAATGGGTAAGATACTCCCTATCATTGGGGGGAGTATTCTGGCGTTATTTATCGGTATCTTATGTAATTTTATATCCCCGGTAGAAAATGAACTCAAAGAAGGACTGGATTTTGTCTCTAGAAGACTCCTCCGCCTGGCGATTATCCTCCTAGGCACTGGTTTAAGTATCAGTAAGGTTCTGGAAGTAGGAAAATATTCCTTATTTGTCATGGTCTTTACCCTGACAGCAGCCTTCGGTTCAGCCTATGTTTTTGGCAACTTACTTAAAATAAACTGGAAGCTAAGTAACCTTATCGGTGCAGGGACCGGTATTTGTGGAGGATCAGCTATAGCAGCCCTATCCCCAGTATTGGAAGCTGATGATACAGATATAGCCTATGCCATGTCAGCTACTTTTATCTTTGATGTGTTGATGATCCTGCTCTTTCCACTTATGGGGAAGGCGCTCAATTTGTCAGACCTGGCCTTCGGTCTCTGGACCGGGACAGCTGTTAATGATACCTCATCAGTTGTAGCAGCTGCTTATGCCTTTAGTGATGCTGCCGGGAACTTTGCTACTATTGTAAAACTTACCAGAACTACTTCTATAGTACCCATTACTCTGCTTTTCTCTATTATTGCAAGCTATCATAACAGGGAAAAAAAGCTATCCAGTGGAAAAGCAACTCCAGGGCTTAGCAATCTCTTCCCCTGGTTTATATTAATCTTTGTCCTGGGCTCAATTATAAATACCCTGGGACTTATTCCAGCCAATCTGTATACACCTATTAAACAGGGCAGCAAATTTCTAATGGCTATGGCCCTGGCTGCTGTAGGTCTCAAAACCGACCTCAGGAAAATGCTTCAATCAGGAATCCAACCAATGATTCTGGGTTTTATTGTATCACTTATCGTGGTACTGGTATCCCTCATAGTACAATTTTTGTCCGGTCAGATATAAATAAATTATAAAAAGGGAGGTGAACAACATCTCCCTTTTATATAATCACATCTTATGCCTCTTTAGCTAAACTTAATATCCCTAAAGGACAATTTTCCACACACTTTGAACACCTGATACATAATTCATTATCAAACTGTTTCATCTCTGAAAAGCCTGTGTATGGGCTAAGCTGCATCGGGCAAACTGCTGCACATTTACCACAGCTAACACATGAATCTTTCCGACTGATAGTGACCTTACTGTCGGTTTTTCTAGCAATACCAAGTAATTTCCCCAGGCTATAAGACATTCTCTGCATTGTACCCATTGGACAGATATGACACCAGGTGCGGTAACTAATAAAAATACTTAGCCCTCCACCAACAATTACTACCATCAGATAGCTGACTACAAAAATAAAGCCTAATTTATCCCAGAATTCTACTGTCTCCCATAATTTTGCTGTATTCAGAAACCTTCTGCCCAAATTATATGAAAAAAACAGGAAAAATAGGACTGCTATTATCTTTGACCTAAAAACTCCAGGGATTTTCCTATTTTTACTGAATGAACTTAATAATTGATCAAAAAAACTCCCATGTGGACAGAAATTGCCACACCAGTACCGCCCTTTAAAGAATGACATTGTAATCAGGGATATCATGATTGGCATAACCAAAAGACCCAATCTGGGATACCACAGACCACCAATTGCTACTACTAGAGTTAATATCCAGGCGTATTTTTTAATTAGAGTAAAAGATTGATTTATACTAAGGTTTATCCTACCCATATCTTAATCCCCCCTAAATTTAAAATTATATTTATATATTTAGATATAACGATATTAATTTTATTATATAAACCTCTATTTGTCAACAAAACTTTAATAAAATAATATGCACCACCCTATCAAACTGTGCAGCCAGTTAGAAATCTATCCCCGTATTTAGAATAGACTTAAATATAATTATGGAAATAGGTGCCAGTATAACACCCTGAAAGCCGAATGTAATTAAACCAAGGTAAACCCCCAGTAGAAGAATTATTGGTGAAACCCCTATATTCCTCCCCAAAATTCTGCTTTCCAGTGTTGGTCTGGCGCCAATTATAATTAAATAAAGAATAAATATTATCACAGCATTTTTAGGGTTAAAAATTACATTGTATATTATCATCGGCCAGAGGACTGCACCAGGTCCTACCACTGGAATCAAATCCAGTACACCTGATAAAAGAGCTAATAAGATTGCATAGGGATAGTTCAAAAAATAAAATACCATAGCAGTTAACACAGTAGTATTGCTCATTATAAGTAATTGAACCCTGATATAACTAAAGATATCATTAACAATATTGGACTGTTTATTATCTGAGAATCTAGTTTTTTTCTTAAGATAGCCAACAATCTTTTCTTTGTCTTTACTGAGAAAAAAAGCAGATATGATAGTAAATAAGAGCAAAATAATTAAACCCGGTATATTAAAGGTTATATTTACTGTTTTTTCGATAATATTGGATAAGACATCTTCTCCTCGGCGGTAAAGAGCATCCAGGTTCCTCTGTAAAACATTAGAAATAACATCAGGCATCCTAGCAAATAACTCCTGTTGTTTTAATAGAGCCTCATCAACATAATCCATTATCTGTTCCCGGTATTGTGGTAAATAACGGGACAAATATATTAATTCATAAACACTGTTTGTGATAATAAATGAAGTAAGTAAAAGGACAACACTTAAAACAAGAACAACCATAATTAAAACAGCAAGACTGCGAGGAATTTTTTTTGAGATTAGCTCAACTGGTTTATCAATAATTGTAGCTATAATTAAACCAAAGAAAAAGGGGGTTAAAGTAAAGATGAAAAAACGCAATATAATAACAATCATGATAAAAACAATAGTTAAAAGCAATAATTTCTTCCAGTTGATTTCAGAAAGTATTATCATCTAATAACACCACCACTATAAATATAGGATAAATCACCTTATCTTTGATAATACCACAGTATATCTAAGGATACAAGATAATATCATAAACTTTAAATATTTTTGAATATAGAGAGAAAATATTTTTTTTGATTTTGTTACAGGGGTAACTATTGGTACAATTGCCGGGGCATATGTTGTAAATGAAGTAAGAGGACATGCCGTTTTACTTAGTCCAGTTGTCATGGTTATCTGCACTCTGGCCCTAGGATATTCAACATTAAAAAGTTTAAAAATAAGAAAGTTATTTAAGGGAGAACCCATAGTAATTATTCAAAACGGCAAAATTTTAGAAAAAAACATGTTAAAAGCCAGATATACTTTAGATGCCCTAGAAATGCAATTAAGGGAAAATAAGGTTTTTAATTTAAATGAAGTAGAATTTGCTGTATTAGAGGCAGATGGTAAATTAAGTGTACTCAAAAAAACACCTTATAAGCCTGTAACCCCTAAAGACCTGGGTCTAAAAACTAGTTACCAGGGGCTAGCCACTGAATTAATCAAAGATGGTACAGTTCTGGAACAAAACCTAAAACAAAACAATCTGGATCTTAACTGGCTATATAAAGAGTTATATAAGCAAAATATTGATGACCTATCAAAAGTCATTTTAGCATCACTAAATACAGATGGTTCATTATATTTAGACCTAAAAAATGAAAACCCTGCATATACTCAAAAAATAGAGGATTAGAAAATTACATACTACTTTTATGCCACAATTTTTCTAAGGGAATACTTAAATTTTGAAAATCTGGATGTTCTACAATATCTTCATCCATCCCTGAAGCAAGCAAAGTATAAGCATTATTACGAAGAGCAAAACATTCCAGGGTTCTCTCTTCTGGATTTACCAGCCAGTAGTGTTTTATTTTGGCTTTCTGGTAAATTCGCATCTTTTGCAGTCGATCCTTACGGGGGTTATAGGGAGAAATAATTTCAACTACCAGTACAGGTGAACCATCAATCCGTTTTTCTTTTATTATCTTATTTTGATTAGCTGATATATAAAATAAATCAGGCTGGACTACAGTTGTATTAGAGAAAGTTACATCTAAAGGTGCATTAAAAATTTCCCCATCATGATCAATTTTATAGAAATAATCTTCTAGAATTCGCTGGAGCCTGCGGGAAACCCGCTGGTGCATAACATTTGGAGATGGTTCCTTAACCAGACAGCCCTCCAGTACTTCAAACTGATAACCTGGTTCCTCCGGAAGTTTCAAATAATCCTGATATGTAAAATTTTTCTGATTCCCTGTTTTATAATCAGCTTTTGATTCTTTAACAACCGGATCAGTCAATGCTTTAATAACATCAGCCAGTTTATAACGGTATTGTTTTTTACCCAGTTCAATAAAGGGTATTTTCCCCTCTCTTGTATACCTCCAGATAGTTTCAACAGAAAGATCCAGACTTTCAGCCACATCCTGAGCAGTTATCAGCTCTTTTTTTTCTGACATAATTCCACCTCCAGAATTATTAATTATAATTCAATTATATACTATTTATAAACTAAAATCAACTAAACACAAGCTATATTAAGTGCTTTTTCTTTTAGAAATACCACAATAATACCCTTATATAAAAGCAAATAAAAAAAGAAGGCATTTGAACTATTATCCAAAACCCTCATTAAAAAATATTATTAACACCTATTAAATTTTAATATTTAACTGCCTTACATATCAAATAAGTATCCTTTTTAGCCTCTATTTCCCACAAACTAGACTCTTTTATTTTTTTCAAAGACTCTTCACGGGATTGATGTCCATCCTCAATATATAATTTACCACCCTGCTTAATTATTCTATTCAACTCTTTAATGTCTATGGGTAAAAACCTGAACACGAGAAAAATCTGCTTTATTAAACTGGTAAACACATAATCCAAAAAATATTAAACATATGGCTAGTATAATAAACAATCCCATATATGGTAAAATAGTAAAGCCTTTAATACTAAATGCTACACCTGCCTTGATTAGTTCTAAGGAAGATGATGTCTCCATTTGTAAAGAAATATATCGAAAAATAGCTGTTATATAAGTCAGAGGATTTAAATATACTATCGGCTTTAAAAACCCCGGCATTACTGTTATTGGAATATACGCCCCTGATAAAAAGGTCAAGGGCATTACAAATACATTTATCATTAGTTGAAATGTTGTTGAACTTTTAGCCAGAGTTGCCAGATATAGACCTATTGAACTAAAAGTAATCCCTACTATAATCATAAAAGCACTCATTTCTATCAGATGAAATAGATCAATTCTTAGACCCATAATTAAAGCTATTACAATTATTATCAAACCCTGAAATACCGCAATAATTGATGATGAAAGAATTTGCCCTATAGAAATCTGCCATCTACTTACCGGGGAAACCAGAATTTCTTTCATGAATCCGCTGGAAATATCCTCCAGGGTATTCATGGAATTACTTAGAGCAGACTGAAAGACCGTCATTATTATTATACCAGTTATCAGATAATCTAATGGTTTCTCTACCCCAATAGCTGCTGACTTCATTACAAAGGAAAATATAAAGAGAAATAAAATTGACATCAATATTGTAAAAAATAATTTCATTTTATCTCTCGAAAAATTTATTGAATTTCTAATCAATATTGCTTTTACTGCACGCATAGTTTTTTAATCCCCTTTCTATTTGTTATTCCCTGATTTCTTTTCCAGTTATAGCCAGAAATACATCATTTAAAGTCCCTTTATAAACTTCTATATCTATGATTAAAAATTTAAATCTTGAAATAATTTCTAAGGTTTCATTAAGTGCTGATGAAACAATAGTAAATTGCTTATCTGCCAATTGGTAATTGATAGATTGTCCTTTAAGATATTCTTCTAAATCCTTTTTTTCAGACACTTTAACCTTTATAGTTGCTGTAGTATATAAATTTTTAAGATTATCAGGTGTATCAAAGGCAACAATTTGACCTTGATCTATAATAGCTACCATATCACATATTTCAGCTTCATCCATATAATGTGTGGTTAAAAAAATGGTAATATTTTTTTCTTGCTGCAGCTTACAGATATAATCCCAGATATTAGCCCGCGTCTGCGGATCAAGTCCAGCAGTAGGTTCATCAAGAAATAATACTCTGGGATAATGTACCAGACCACGGGCAATCTCTACCCTCCTTTTCATACCACCAGAAAGACTATTAACAGAAGATCTCCGCCATTCCAGCAAATCTACCAGTTCCAGTGCAAAATCAATTCTCTCTTTTACTTGATATTTAGGTATACTATAAAAATCACAGTGCAATTTAAGATTTTCTTCTACTGTTAATTGTTTATCAAGGGTTGACTCCTGAAATACAATCCCAATATCCTTGCGCACTCTGGACTTATGCCTGTTTACATCGTTCCCATTGATAGTTAATTCGCCCTCTGTCTTATCAAGTATCGTACAAAGAGTATTAATAGTTGTCGATTTGCCGGCCCCATTTGGGCCCAGAAAAGCAAATATTGTTCCTTCTTCCACATTAAAAGAAATATTATCAACTGCTATAAAATCTCCGTATTTTTTTGTAAAGTTTTTCACTTCAATCATCTTTACCTCTCCCTTCATCTAAAATAATATAATAGCAATTTAAACTGAATTTAAACTTAAAACGCAAATATTACTTATTCCCAAGATAAATATAATTTACCTGACATAAAAAAATACAGTCTTCTAATACCTTCAGACTGTATTTCAAACAATTTTATATTTTGTTTTCACTATTGTTTAACTGGCAGCAATACTGTAAAACTTGTTCCTTCTCCCAGCTTACTATCAACTTCAATTTCACCATGATGCATATCTATTATTTTTTTAACTATGGACAGTCCTAAACCATTTCCTTTTTTTGAACGCTGTCGAGATTTATCTGTTTTAAAAAAACGTTCAAAGATATGCTTCTGGTCTTCTTCAGCAATACCAATTCCTGTATCCGTTATTTTAAAAAGTACTTTTTTGGACTCTTGATATAACTCAATCTTTATCCTTCCACCCTCAGGTGTATACTTAATACTATTATTAATTAAATTAATCCAGGCCTGTGTCAACATATCCTTATCAGCAGTAATACTTACCTTATCCAGCACAAGCTCTATTTCAACCTTTTTTACCGCCCACTGAGGCTCACATGCCAGAATAAGATTCCTAACCTGTTCATCTAAATGATATACTTCTGGTTCAAACTTAATTGTTTCCGCATCCAGTGATGCTAATTGGAGCAAATTATCACTTAACCTTGATAACCTTTTACTCTCTATCCGAATAATACCCAGATAGTGTTGTCTCTCCTCTAAACTAAGTTCTTCATTTCCCAGTATTTCTGCAAAACCACTAATAGAAGTCAAGGGGGATTGAATCTCATGAGATACATTAGATATAAACTCCTGACGCATATTTTCCATCTTATCCAGTTCCAGGGCCATCTTATTTACACTTTCCCTTAACTTAGCTACCGGGTAATGTTCATGAATATCGTCATCGTCCAACCTGATACTAAAATCACCAGTTGCTATTCTTTCCACGGCTTCAATTATTGTCCCAAATGCATCCCTTTTCCGCATCCACCCTTTGGAGAGGGCAATCTTTCGAATAATACTCAGCATTAGACCAGTTAAAATCAAACCGAAAATTGAATTTATAATCTGATTTAACAACTCATTGAGTTCCCAGTCCAATATTTTATATATATAATCTGTTATGAAAAAAGCTGCTGAATACATGATAACCAAAAATATTAACATTAATATAAATCTTACTAAACCAGAGATCTTATGCTTTACCTTCATGAAAATACCTCTAGACGATAACCTAAACCCCGAATAGTTTTAATTTTAAAGGAGTATTCCTCCTCTGGAAACCGCTCCCGCAAACGGCTAATATGTACATCCAGTGTTCGTTCATTACCGTCAAAATCATAACCCCAGATATCTTCGATTAGTTGGTCTCTGGTAAAAGTCCTTCCAGGAAAACTGGCCAGTTTAAATAGGAGTTCAAATTCCTTAAGGGGTAGATCTAATATTTTACTCCCCACTAAAGTTTCATATGTTTTATGATTCATTGTTAATTTTCCGATCTTTACTTTTTGTGAAACAGCAATTTGATACCTCTTCAATAAAGCCTTAACCCTCATTACCAGTTCCATTGGTTCAAAGGGTTTAACCAAGTAATCATCAGTACCTAATTGAAATCCCTTGATTTTTTGACTAGTTTCCCCTTTTGCAGTCAGCATTAATATAGGAATATCATAATACCCCCTAAGTTCTTTGCACAATTGCCAACCATCCATCTTTGGCATCATTATATCAAGAATTACAAGATCTACCTTTACTTGTTCTAATTTGACAAGGGCTTCCTCTCCGTCTAATGCTTCCTGAGTATCAAAACCTTCTTTTTTCAAAAACACTCTGAGTAATTCTCGAATATGTGGGTCATCATCCACTACTAATATTGTACTCAAAGTAATATCCCCCTCTTTATAAATAAAATAAACAAAAGCTTAATAACACTAATCAATATACTAAAATAAAAATGTAAACTAAGTTTAAACTCCAATTTCTCTATCATGCACTGTATCAACATTATAATTATTTTTATTTAGTATCTGGGTCAAGTTTTTTCAACAAACCGCTATTATAAGAACTCAATAGAAAACTTGAAAAGAGAAAAAAGATTTTATATAAGACTAATTATATTACCTTAATATTCAGAGTAACTACTAATTATTTCTTTATAACGAAAACAAGATTGTAGGTGATCATTGACAATACCAATTGCCTGTAAATAGGCATAAATAATCGTCGGCCCAATAAATTTAAACCCCCTTTTTTTAAGGTCTTCGTCCACTTTTTGAGATAAACTCGTTTGGGCTGGTATTTCAGTTAAATCTGTAAAGGTATTTATTATCGGCTTAAAATCGACAAATCCCCAGATATAATCAGAGAAACTACCAAATTCATGCTGAACATCTATAAAACATTTAGCATTGTTAATAGATGCTTCAATCTTTCTTTTATATCTAATGATTCCGGGATTACTAACTAATTCTGCAATTTTATTATCATCATATGAAGCTACTTTAAGCGGATCAAAATTGTTATATGCCTTGCGGTAATTTTCCCTTCTTTTTAAAATGGTCAGCCAATTAAGGCCAGCTTGAGCCGATTCAAGAATAAGAAATTCAAATAATCTTCTATCATCAAATACAGGTAACCCCCATTCCTGATCGTGATATTTAATATATAAGTCATTTTTTTCACACCAAGGACATCTATTCATTTTTTGGGACTCCTCCATTAAATGTACTCTGTAAAGTGGACTATAAAGAAAATTAAGGTGCTGTTTTCTTATCTTATACAGCACCTTTTCACAAATTTGGGCTTATTAAAATGTCTTTTTAAAATGTTCTTCACATAATTTTTTTATCTCTGAGATATTTATTATATCATATTTAATCTTTATTTTGAACCATCACCTTGCACTTATAAACTCAGCTTCCCAATTAAAAACTGCTGAATCTTCATACCATTTCGGCCAATGACTACACCAATCAGGTACTTTCACATCCCTAATTCTATCTAATGACGGATGATATGGCTTTATATCAATTATTGGTGTTCCATCTTCAGCATCTATATAAGCTACATGTATCTTCCCTTTTTCAAGGCTTAGTACATTTACCGATGATAGTGAAATGGGATTAGGTCTACCCGGAGATCTCGTTGCAAAAACCCCTACTTTTTCAGGTGCTCCCTTATAAGGTTGTTCACACTCCAAAATTGCTCTATATTCATTTCCATCAGTTAAATTAGCCCACCACAAAACATTAATGTAATTAAACCCCTCTAACCCCCTACTTGCCCCTGCATATTTCTCCAGTAATTCCAGATAAAATCCTGTACCATTGTGCCTTACATAACCTAATGGATTAATGACAAACTCTTTCTTACTCATATAATTCAACCTCCCAAAAATATTTTGATATTTATTTAAAAATATTATAATATGAAATAAAGAAAATATCTTGACCTTTATTGCCCTATAATTATTAGCTTTTTAATCTCTTTGGAATTTAATTTGACTTATCTTGCTTTAATAGGGGGAATTAGTATGGAAGCAAAAAAAATCATTTATGAAAATACAATGTTTTTGTTAGGAATGGATTTTTATGGTGACCCTTTTAGTAATCATGCATTTTGGGATGAAAACAATGAAATAGGCCGTTTATGGAATAGATTTGAAACATTCCTAAGTAAATATCCTGAACAAATAAAAAACAGAATCAAAAAAAATGTTTCTCTGGAAGTCTTTATAACTACAGAAGAATCAATGAAAATTGGTATATATGAAGTATTTGTAGGTGTGTTAGTAGAAAAAATAGGATATATACCTCTTAATTGTGTCGCCAAACAACTACCAGCAAGCAAATATGCCGTTTTCACTCTAAAGGGTAATGAAATTAATTCTGATTGGCAGAACCAAATATATAATAAATGGCTTCCAGATTCAGGTTATGAAAGTCCTTATAATTACAATATCCAATACTATGATGAGCGTTTTAAAGGAATGGACCAAATAAAGGAATCAGCAGTAGATATTTATATTCCTGTAAGAAAAAAGCCTTAGGATGATAATATATGAAAAAGATTGAAGATATCTATAAAGCTGTTGAATACATCGAAAATAACTTGAAAAATGATTTGTCTGTCGAAAAAATTGCTAATCATATTGGTTATTCTCTTTATTATTTTTCTCGTATTTTTAGTAAAACTACAGGGCATAGTCCCTATGATTATATAATGAGACGCAGATTATCAATTGCTGCAAAAAAATTAATCAATAATGAGCAAAAAATTATCGATATAGCCTTTGAATATCAATTTAACAGCCATGAAACCTTCACAAGAGCCTTTACAAAAATGTTTAACTACCTACCCAGCCATATCAAAACTAAAAAAGACCTGGATAAATTAGTACTTAAACAAGCAATAACACAAGAATATCTGGATTATATAAATAACATCATGGTTAATATTAAAACAGAAATTATAAATGAAAAGGCTCTTTATTTTGTAGGTCTAGTTACAAATAAAAAAATCACTAATAAATTACAAAATCAAATTATAAACAAATTGAAAACTGTAAAAGAAAATCCAGAAAACTTTATCATTTACTTTAATCCTATAAACTATCGTCATATGCAACCCAAACTAATAGCATATAAGGCCCCTTTACCGGAAGATACCCCTTCTATTTTTCTTGGGAAAAAGATACCTGCATATAAATATATCAAATTTATTATCTCTGCAAATTATTTTAATATGGAATTTATATTTCAATATTTATATCAAACCAGATTAAAGTTTACACCAATTACTATTGATGCTCCTTATGCTATTGAACAAGTTAATATTAAGACAAATAAAAACAATATAAGTAAAATAATCTATATCCCCTTGGATTATTATACTAAGAATCAAAAATAGTCAACAGTTTAACTTTAAAAACCCCTGTAATTTTACAGAGGTTTTTATTTTAAATCTTATATATCTAATCGAGATAATAGATTGTATTTTATTACCATACTATCCCATCAGAAAATTAGGCAGCCATAATGTCAGTTCTGGAATAAAAGTTAACAATAAAACCATAACTGCTAAGAGCAGATAAAAAGGAACTAACTTTCTCGCTATCCGTTCAATTGAAGCACCACCAATAGAACAACCTACAAAAAGTGTTGAACCCACAGGGGGTGTAAGTAATCCTACCCCCAGATTTAACATCATTACTACACCAAATGTAATTGGGTTCATACCAACACTTGTCACAACAGGCAGTAGGATTGGTGTTGCAATAAGAATCAGTGGAGCCATATCCATAATTGTTCCCAGCAATAGTAGTATTACATTAACAATTAAAAGAATAATAACTGGATTATTGGATAGATTTAGTAATCCCTCTGTAATCATTTTTGGCACCTGTAGATAAGACATCATCCAGGCAAAAGCACTGGAAGTAGCAATTATTGCTACAACCATAGAGAGTGTACTCAAAGAATTCCTCAAAATACCAACCATTTGTTTGAGAGGTATATCTTTATAGACAAAAAAAGTAATTATAAAGGCATAGACGGCAGCAATAGCAGCTGACTCGGTGGCTGTGAAAATACCGCTTGTTACCCCACCGATAATAATAAATGCTGTTAGCAGACCAAGAATACTATCCCGAACAATCTTCAGAGATTCTTTAAAAGAAATCCTTTTTTCTCTCGGATAATCCCTTTTAACAGCTATATGATGGCTCAATACCATTAAAGCTATACCAAGCAAAACACCAGGCACAACACCAGCTAAAAATAGTTTAGCAACAGAAATTCCTCCACCTGCCGCCAGGGCATATATGATCATATTATGACTGGGGGGAATAATAATTCCCTGTACTGATGAAGTAATAGTTACATTTATTGAATAATCTTTATCATAGCCATTCTTTTCCATCATTGGTATAAGAATAGTACCAATAGAAGAAACATCAGCCACTGATGAGCCAGAAATTCCGCCAAAAAACATACTGGCTAAAATATTGACCATAGCCAGCCCCCCGCGCATCCATCCAATCATCACATTGGAAAATTTGATTAAACGGTCAGATATCCCACCCTGACCCATAATCTCTCCTGCTATAATAAAGAAAGGGATAGCCATCAAAGAAAAAGAATTAATCCCCTTTACCATCTGCTGTGCTACTACCATAGGAGGTAAACCTACATAAAAGGCTGTAAGTAGTGTTGAAATACCAAGACTGAAGGCAATAGGGATTCTAAGAACTAACATCACTAAGAAAGAACCTAATAAGATTATAATCGCTTTGTCCATAATTTAATTCCCCCCTTTATCATCTTCATCTTTTGCAACCGCAGCAGTTTTAGTCTCTTTTTGTTTTATAAAATTAAACATTTTACCAAGGGAATATAATAGTACCAGGACACCTGAAATCGGAAGCATAATAAATAATAAACCCCTTGACCATTGGGTTGCCGGCAATCTGGTGGCTTTTGTTCTCATATATAATTGATACCCATATTTGAGCATAAACCAGCCAAAAAAACCCACTAAAACATTCTCTAACTGATAAATACATTTTTGATACTTATCAGGAATAAGACTCATGAAATACTCAATACTTAAGTGAATAGAATTTTTAACACCCAGTGCAAGCCCAATAAAACCAAACCAGATCATCATTAAGAGTGCAACCTCATCTGACCAGCGAAAGGTATAATTAAAAACATATCTGGTAAAAACTGTAGTACTAACTATAAGTATCATTATTATTAAAAATAACATGGCGATATAACTAATCATCTTTTCTGAAAAATTTAAACCCTTAACAAGGGGTCCCTGATTTTTTTCTTTTTTATTCATTCTTTTCCACCCTTTATAAAAGGCGGAGAAAAAATTCCCCACCCTTGATTTGAATATTAATATTTATTATTAACTAACTCTATTCTTCCATTTCAAAATTAAGAATACTATCTAACAGGTCTTCATATCCTGCACTGTATTTTGGATAAAGATCCATTACAGCATCCTGGAAAGCCTGTTTTTGTTCAGCTGTCAGGGTGGTAATGTTTGCACCTTCTTCTACAGCCAGTTTTTTGGCCTCTTCTGTTCTAGCATCCCAGGCTTCACGTTGGACTTCAGTTGATTCAACTGCAGCCTGTTTAATAATCTTCTGGTCTTCTTCACTCAAACTATCCCAGGTGATTTTACTCATAATAATTAACTCTGGAATACGATTGTGTTCATCTTCTACGAAATTAGGTGCTACTTCATGATGGCTATTATAATACCAACCAGGGTAGTTGTTCTCAGCTGCATCTACTACACCAGTCTGTAAGGCACTATAAACTTCACCCCAGGCAATTGGAGTTGGGGATGCACCCAATGCCTCTACCATATCCATCATTAACTGACTTTCCTGCACACGAATCCTTAATCCTTTCAAATCTTCAGGACCTGTTACTTTTTTATCAGCAATATAAAAACTACGTGCACCTGAATCATACCAGGTAAGACCTACAATACCATCATCTTTTAATCCATCAAGGACACTCTCCCCAATCTCTCCCTGGAGAACCTGAAACATATATTCTTCACTTGGATAAAGATAAGGTAATGATAAAACATTCATAGCAGGTTCAAAATTAGCCATTGGAGTAATTGATGTCCTTACAAAGTCAATAGCACCAAATTGCACCTGTTCTATAGTAGAACTCTCATCTCCCAGAATTCCACCTGCATATACATCAATCTTAATTCTCCCATCAGTTCTCTCTTCAACCAAACGGGCAAATTCTTTAGCCCCAACAACAGTAGGATATCCTTCTGGTTGATTGTCTGCTAAACGTAGAGTAATCTCCGCAGCCTGTGCTCCTAATGAAAATACTAAGGTAGCCAATAAAACATACACAAATATTTTTTTCACTTTCTCTTCCCCCTTAATAATTTATTAATTAAATTCTATCAATTATAAATTATCAAAACTATATGTTTTATTGCTGTTTTCTATAATTTCTTGCCTTTTTTAAATTATTATTTAAAAAATCAAGCTTTTAAATACTTTGTAGGGGAAATACCTGTATATTTTTTAAAGGCACTACTAAAATAATTGGGGTTTGAATATCCAATTAAATCAGCTATGTCTTTTATTTTTTCCCCACTTTTTAATAATTTTTTGGCCTTTTCCATCCTGACCTTAATTAGATAATCTTTAAAATTAATACCCTCAACCTCTTTGAATAATCTACTCAAATAATAACGACTAAACGAGGTATATTCAGCCATTTCGCTTAAACTAATGTCTTCATTATAATTTTCCTTTATATAGTTTTTAACTGTTTCTATAACTTGATTTTTACCATCTTTTTGATATTCTAATATAATCGATACAACTTTACTTATTAGATGCTGTATATATATCTTAATATCATAAAGGTCTTCAAAAGAAAATATCTCTTTTTCTACTTGCTGTGTACTAAACAACTCAATGTCACTACCAAAATAATCTTTAATATCCCTATTAAGCAAAATAATAAATTCTTTTAGGTATTTTTTTATGTTTCCTGCATTTTTACCATAGCATTCTATCAAAATACTAAAGATATTATTAAATTCTTTGACAGCAGCATCAAGATCCCGGTCAATAATTTTACCACAAATAACTTTTTCTCTTTGATATGGTTTTTTGATCTTATTTCCTTCATCCATTAAAACAGACTTAGCTTGATTATAAGAATGATATATATCCCCTACCTCATTATATACCTGACTTTGAGCAATTATGATCTCAGTATGGTAGTTAAGTTTAAAATCACATTTAAGCTCAAAGATAAGCTCCTTAAATTCTCTGGACTCTTTTATCCTAGCAATTTCATCATCTAATAATAAAAACACCATATCTTGCAGAGCTATAGAAGCAATAATTCGATCAATAATTCTATTAATTTTCTTTTTAATTTTAGTTAATAATTCCTTATTATACATACAAACATCAGATGCACCAATAATCAGAAACATATAGTTATTAGAATTAATGTCCAACAATTTTTTATGTTCCACAAATTTTTTTAAAGATAAACTAGTTCCGTAAATGATTTCCAGGATTATTTCCTGTTCTAGTAATGGTGTTAATTCTGCTAGTTTATTTTTTAGATTTAACTGACTAGATTTTTTCTTTTTTTTAGATCTGATTTTCTCAATGGTTTTATCTAAAACCTCCCGAAAATCTTCTTCCAGGTAGGGTTTAACTAGATAATCGCTAATCCCAATATGAATTGATTTTTTTGCATACTCAAATTTGCTGTGGGCAGTGAGAATTATTATTTCGATATCAGCAAAATCTTCCTTTATTAATTCCGCAGCCTTTAAACCATCTAACTTAGGCATCTGAATATCTAATAAAATAATATCGACCTTTTGTATAAGGGCCTGACTTAAAGCATTCTCCCCATTGGCAACTTCTGCAACTATTTTAATTTCAGAACTATAATACTTATCCAGAAAATACCTAAGAGCCTTTCTTTCCATATATTCATCTTCAGCAATCATTAATTTTATCATCTATATCCCCCCCCTTTCTCAGTGGAATTTGGATTATAACTTCTGTTCCTTGACCTAAAACACTATTTATGCTGATTAACTCTTCTCCATAATGCAATTCAAGACGTTTTTTCACATTTGCCAGCCCCAGACCTGTTGTTGATCTTCCCCTGTTACCACCCTTTTTTTGAAAAATATTTTTAAGGTATTCTGAATCAATACCTTTTCCATTATCTATTATTTTAAATTCTAGATATTTTTCTTTTTTAATAACTTTAATATCTATTTTCCCATTTTCATCTATATCTGCCAGTCCATGAATTATGGCATTTTCTACAATTGGTTGCAGTATCATGGGCGGGGCCAATATACCCGCAATATTTCCTTCTATTTGGATATTAAACTTCATCTGTGATTGAAAACGAATTTGCTGGATTGATAAATATGCCTGCAGTACCTCCAAATCCTGAGATATTTCTACCATTTTTCCCTTATTATCAAGGTTATATCTTAAAATTCTGGAAATAGCAACAATTAGTCTTTCTGTTTTTCTTGCCTTTTCAAATAAAGCTATTCTGGCAACTGTAGTTAACGTATTAAAAAGAAAATGAGGGTCTATCTGCATCTGCAAATTCATTAACTGGGTCTCTTTAATTAATCTATCTTTTTCAACACTGGCAAGTTTTTCTTTGTTTAATTTATTTTCCAGTTCAGATTTTTGCTTCAGCTCCTTGATAAATTTATTGATATTATGTTTCATTAAATTAAAAGTCTGACCCATAATATTCAATTCACGGTATTTATTTTCTTTTATATCGCGAACCTCCCAGTGGCCTGCTGATAAAGAGCGGGCAGAGGCTGAAAGCCTATCTATTGTTATTAAAATATCATTAGAAAGAACCAGAGCAAAAAAAAGACAGATAATACTGATCAGAATAGTTAAAATATATATTCGTCGCTCCATAGCTTGATATTCCTCTAATAAATCCATATATTTACTACTGCTGTAGTCCTGATAGGAAATGATTAATTTTTGGGCATGACTATTCATATATGAATAAAGGGTTCTAAGATCAGTTAAAATTTGATAAGTCTCAGCATTTGATATTTTATTAGTAAATATTTCGTTAACTAATTCATCATGATAAACCAGCATATTAGAGAGTGTCCTGTAAAAAATACGACTGTCTTTATCTACAGCTACATTATCCTTTAACTCAACCACTAATTCTCTTATCATATTTCTTGACTCAATATAATTATTTAAATCTTCCTGATCCCTGGTCTGAAAATACAAATTAAATATCCTGGAGTTATTATTTAATTCCAGGGATAATTGATTCAGCTTAAGGTTTGTATCCATATCTTGCTGATATACATTACTGATCATATCTTTTCTCATCATGAAAAAAAAGAAGGCTATAGTCATAATCATAATCACTAAAATAAATATAAGGGTGATCCTGGCCCGAATAGATTTTTTCCCATCACTTTTTTGTTTGTTTAAAAAGGATAAATTCATTTTTATATCACCCCAACTATAATAAATATAAGCCAGACAAAAAAACAAAATGAGGTCATTTGACCTCTGATTGATTATACCAAAATTGACTATCAATTGAAAGATAATGATCAAGTTTTTCAAATTAAGATCACTGTCCATTTCTTAATTTTTAAATGTCCTACTAAACTATTAAGAAAATTTTCTCATATTCTAGGAGTCATTCTTTACACAGTAATCAAGCTACAATCTAAAAGAACAGCCGGCAAAAACCTCTAATCCATATGCAGAACTGCAAAAAATAAAAAAAGATTGCAAATGAAAACAATTCACCTGCAACCTTTAGGTAGCTAAAAAAATTAAACCGATAATCATAGTATTAAATCATTATCTAATATTAGTATTATATGCAAAATAATATTTCGCACCTATATTTTAAATTTATTTACCTGATTTGCCAACTCATCAGCCATATCAGCCAATGACTTAGTACCTGCCACTATCTCTTCTGTTGCTGCAACCTGTTCTTCACTTGATGCAGCTACTTCTTCAGAATTGCCCGCTGCTTCCTGGCTTACTGCAGCAACATTATTTATAGCTGCTATTACTTGATCACTCCTTACTGCCAGGTCACTGGCATCTCTTTTAACCCCATTAATCATATCCATAAGTTTATTTGACAGCTCACTTATACTATTAAATATCTTCCCGTTATCTTCAATGGAATTAACACTATTATTAACAGTTCTTATGTTTTCATCCATTTTACCAACTGCCTCTTTCACACTCCCTTGAATCTGTTTTATCAAGCCAGCTATTTTCTCAGTTGATTCAGTTGAATCTTCAGCCAGTTCTCTAATCTCATCGGCCACTACACTAAATCCCCTTCCAGCTTCCCCTGCACGGGCAGCTTCAATTGCAGCATTTAAGGCAAGAAGGTTAGTTTGATTTGCTATACCATTAATAATTTCAATAATACCACCTATTTCATCAGAGATATTTCCCAAATTTTGTATAATATGAGCAACCTCCCTGGTATCACTACTAACTTCATTAATTTGTAAAATAGATTTTTTTACTGCTTTGTTACCTACTCCAATTTGTTCCATAACATTTCCCGCTGAATTAATCATAGTATTACTATTAACATCTATTTGTTCAATTTGTTCTATCATGTCTTCAATATTACTGATAGTTTCTTCTACCTGAGCTGATTGTTCTTCAGCACCTGAAGCCACATTCTGAATTGCAGCACCGACCTGTTCAGCTGTTTCCCCAACCTGTTCACCGCTGGCAGATAGCTCTTCACTCGAAGCAGCTACTTGGTTGGAAACATCCTTTATTGACTGTATCAGTTCAATAAAATTTTTCTGCATAACAGACAACGCATTACTAATCTGCCCAATTTCATCTTTTCTCTTTAAATACTTAATAGCCTTACTATTCTGTTCAAAGGATAGGTCATAATTAGATAATTTATCAATAATCCTGGCCAGTTCATTTATAGGCCTGGCAATACTATTACCTAGAAGATACATTATAATAGCAGATATTATTAATATAATAATAGTTATAATTAAGATAAAATTCCTTAGGGAACTAATTTTTGCGAAAACTTCACTCCGCGGGGCAGCTATTACCATTATCCAACCATTACTTAGTTTTGCATAACTATTGTACAGCTCTTTCCCCTGATCTTTATTAATAAATATACCACTATTATTTCCCTGTATCTCTTCAGCCGCTCCTGTCAAGCCCAGACTGTAGAGTGATTCTGTATTATCATATTCAGGATGTACTATAAACTCTGTTTTTTCGTTCATTAAGTAAGCAAATCCTGTCTGATATGACTTGACCGCATTTATTGTATTTTGTATGTCATTAAAACTAAAATCCATACCTATAACACCTATAAATTCCCCATTTATCACTACTGCTTTCACATAAGAAATTACAGTATCATCGATATGTTCATAATAGAACGGTTCTGTCCAACACGGTTTACCCTCTCTATATGGGGCATAAAACCAATCCATTTCTTCAGAACTCTCATCATATTCCTCTATATCCTTTTCCTTTACTCGCTTAAATTTTCCATTAGCTTTTTCATCATAATAATAAATGTCATGTGCTGACTCTGAACCAACAACTTCAGGGTTAAAAAAGATATATACCCCATTAACACCTTCACTGGATTCAGCTATATTTTTTATTATCGGAGCTATCTGTTTTTTGTATGAAATAACATAATTCTCATTATAAAGATTATTTAAATCTATAGTTTCTTCTATTATTGAACCTAGTGTACTAACTTTACTTCCCACAGTATTTAACTGTAAACTAAATTCGTTGGCATACATAGCTGCTTCTTTTTCCATTTTTTTGCTAGCCTCATCTCCAATATTACTGGAGGCCTGATTTATACTTATATAAGCAATTACTGAACATGTAATAATAATTAACAATAAAACTGATAAGATAATCCTATGACTAAGTTTTTTCATACACTAACTTCTCCCCCCTATTTTATAAAATCTAGACTCCACAAAAAACTAGACTCAGTTAACAAATTCAATTTTATCCTTAAAAAAATTAGAACTATGTCTTCTTGCATTTTCACATTGCATTTTTCTAAATATGCCCTTTCTGCATATTTCGACAATATTCTTATATATATTATACGCCATTACTCAAAAAAATCCTTCTTTTTTAAAAGAGAGTTAACAATCTTCTAATTTAAAAGGCAAGATTATTTATTTTTTTATAATCTAAAAAAAGTAGCCCTTATAAATATTGGCTACCCTTTTTCCCTGCTTTTTCTATTAAAAATTACTCTAAATCATGGTTACAAACACAACTACTACCATCTGTAGGACTGTACGGACAGCCAATACATTTGGCTCCTTTATACTCTGGCACTTCCATAATGAATAATGACCTTGAATTTTTCTCACCAGTAATTCTTAATACAATTAAAGCCCCAATAATGATGATTACAATACCTATAAAATACATTAATGTTCCCACCCAGGCAGCATCATTTAAAAAGGCACCTGCAAATAGCGCAATTACAGGTAATTTTGCCCCACAAGGCATAAAAGGTGTCAGCATAGCAGTGGTTCTTCTCTGTCTATCATTCTTAATTGTTCTAGTTGCCATTATTCCTGTATCTCTTATTACAATTGATTACTGTTGTTATATATTATTTCGCAATTTAACTTTGGACTTTATTAGGGTGACTTCGTATTTTCATACAAACAGTTCACAATTCAGAAAAATTGGAAAGATACTAATGAAGAAAGTACTTCGTCTGAACGTAATAACCGTGTTAAACGACTATAGTTTTTTATCTACTTCAATCGCTCTTTTTTTTCTATATCATCAGAAATACATTCAAAATTATATGCACTAGATTAATTATTATTTCTTAAGCCATGGTAAAATTATTCTTTCTATTACTTCTTTTAATTTGTTTTTTCCAGATTTATCAGTAAAACTATGATCAAGCCCTGAAATGATTTTGAAAGCAAAATTATTCCTATCCGAAAATTTATTTGCTAGAGATTCAACCGACTGATAAGGTACACTATTATCTTCTTTTCCTATTATATATAATACAGGTATATCCAGTTTATCTAAATATATATCTGGTTTATAATTTAAAAAAGTATTCCAGTACTTATATGTATGACCTAACCAGAATTTATCATAAGTTGGATTACTAGTAATTTCTCTGAATTTTGCATTTAGCTCTTGTAAATCTTTTATTCCAGCTTTTCCAAAAGTTCTTTCTTGATCATCATTAATTTCTTTATTAACTAAAGTTTCAAATTCTTTGGCTTGAGAATAACCACCTGCCCCCATGATTATCATATGAGTGACTCCTTCTATATCATATGCAATCTCAGGTGCTATTGAACCACCTTCACTATTTGCCAAGATAAGGACTTCTTTTAGATTATTATCATATACATTATTAATAACATGATTTATAACTAGTTCAATGTCTCCAATTCTTCTTTCTCTACAATTTGTTTTATTATACATCTCTTCATTATCAAAAGCATATTTTTCCATATACAGAACATCATAACCCAGAGTTGCCCCTTCAGCACCCATACCAAAACTTTCTCTTATTGATTCTCTGCCTGACCCTTGAATCATAACTAAAAGCTTATTACTTAGTTCCTTATCTGACTTTTTCCCTAAATAATATTCCAGGTGTTCTCCCCTGGAATTACTTATATCCCCTTTCTCCATTGTTGAGCTTACATTACCTGTGCTGCAAAAAATTACCATTAAAACAATTGAAATCAACAATCCAAATAGTACAAGTCTTTTCATGATCAAAACCCCTTTCTCTTTTTATTTTTTCAGACTTTTTTACAGGTAAGAGTTAATATATTTCAGGACTATTCCAATTTCCCTAAACTTTTTAAGGTTTCAAATATTCTTTTGTCCTCTCTTGGGTCCTGTTGTTCGTTTGCTTTTGCAATATGGTATTTATTCTCGGTGAATTCCCCTGACCATACAGAATTAATCGTCGGAATATTAGACCAGTGTAAGGAAGAAAGCATATTCCAGAAACTCCCCAAATATATTCTTTTACCATCTATAAGAAATACAAACGGTCTACCATTTAATGGTACTTTCCCTTCTAATTTTCCCTCTATATTAAAACCATTCTTTATGTAAAAAGTGTGTTCCCCCCAATTATATTTTTCTATTTCATTATCTGTTAAGACAGGTAAAGTTTCCAGTGGTAATTCATCAATATTCATGCTCATAGCTTCTTCTACTGATAAATCTTTAACTAAATATATAGAAAGACTATGTTTATTATTATCAGTTCCAGTTCCAACCTTATTACAGGCAGAAAGTACACAAAAAACAAATAACAAAAATAATAAACCCACTTTATTTAATTTCAAAGAAATCTTCTCCTTTTTTAAACTTCATAACCTAAAAATCATAAATAACCTTCTATTTCAACAATCACAATTTTTGATATATACAATCAGGTATAATCTTAAGTAACCAGGCTATCAACGCCCAACGTTTTGTAATATATGCATATTCTTTCTTCTTAACAATAGCACTGTATATTTGCAAGGCGACCTTTTCAGGAGAAACATGCCTTTGATGCATTATAAGCAGGTGCATCTTGCCCACCTCTAATAGAAGCAACTGATGAAATCCCTACTATATGTCCCCTCCCTTTTTTGCAAAAGTATCTATATGCAACATTTATCATTACACTAAAGCCTGAAACATTTACATCAATTGTCCTTTTTTCTTTTTCATATTCAAGTTCAGCAATTAATAAACCCACAACCAGCACTAATGATTATTAAATCTACCCCACTCATTTCGCTAATCAGCTCTTCTAAATAATCCCTGCTATTCAAAGAAGAAATATCAATTCTTTTAATATACGATTTTCCAGGTAATCTCTGTTGAATTTCTTTTAATAATTCTGTCCTTCTACTAACTAAGCCAAGAAGATAATTATTGTGCGATAAGACTTTAGCTAATTCTCTCCCTATCCCTGAAGAAGCGCCAATTATAATAGCTTTTTTCATAACTAATACCACCTCTTTAACAAATTTATTTTTAATCTAACAAACAACTCACAAACCTGTAGTGAAGAAATCTCTGGCAGTGGGCTTCCCAGGAATATTTACATGTGTCTTTTTTCAAAATCCGAGCCAGTTAAACAACTGTTAAAGTGCCTTCCCCCCCATAATACTTCCATCACCTTCAATTCTGAATTATATAACTTGATTTCCATAAGGGAGACCCCAAGATACCCATAGGGTTACGATGTTTTATGCATTACAGGTGATACGGTTCACCTCGTATTATCTTAAAAGCCCTATAAACCTGTTCAAGAAGTATCAATCTTACCATCTGGTGGGTAAAAGTCATATGAGAAAGTGACAGCCGGTAATCGGCCTTTTTAAGTACATGCTTACTTAACCCCAGGGCTCCACCGATAACAAAACTGATACTACTGCGACCATTTAACTGTAAATTCTGAATTGATTTAGCTAAACCGGGGGATGTCATGGGTTTGCCTTTTACATCAAGGACAATTATATATGTTTTATCTGCCAGGGCAGTAATAATCCCTTTCCCCTCCTTATCTTTAACCCTCTCTAAATCGGCCTCTGAGGGATTAGCAGGTATTTTCTCATCAGCTACCTCCCTTATATTCACCCCAGTATAGGGCTGTAATCGTTTAATAAACTCATTAATACCGATCTGCAAGTAATCTTCTTTTGCTTTCCCTGGACAAATAATATTTATCTCCATTATTAACTCCTTCTCTGTTAAGGTGCTTACTATAATAAAAGCGGCTGATTAATTTATCTGGTTCCTGTTCGATAATAATTGGAATCTCACGGACTTTTTCTGTGGAGAATAGTATTGTAACATATAATATAAGCAAGCCCAGAAAAAAACAGCCCAGTAAAATTAAGCAGATTTTAAAGAATAAGTTCATAGCTTAAACCCCTTTATCCAAGCTCATAAAGCCCTGTCGGCTTATCACGGCAGCACATATCTAGCTTCAGGTCTCTGTCAATATATATTCCATTATTCTCCAGACTGTTTTTAACCGTTATGTAAGCAAGTTCCGGCCTATTATTATCCTTACTTAGATGGGCCAGCAATATGCGGGGAAAATTACTATTAATAAGCCTGGGTAACAAAGCAGCTGCAGCATCATTAGATAAATGTCCCTTATCTCCATTAATTCGTTTCTTTAAATGCCAGGGATAACCTCCATTCATTAACATATCCAGGTCATGGTTTGCCTCTATTACTAACAAATCTAATCCCCTGAGTCTTTCTTCCATCTCACTGGATATATAACCTGTATCTGTGGCAACCCCAATATTAGTCTTACCACAACTAATAATATAACCGACTGGAGAAACAGCATCATGTGAGGTGCTAAAAGGAGAAATACCTAAATCCCCAAGGGAAAAATCACCCTTAAATACCTGACAGTTTTTTTCTTGGATTTTACCAAGATGGCTAGCAGCTTCCTGCCAGGTCAACTCATTGGCATAGATAGGCAGATCATATCTCCTTGATAAAACCCCTACTCCTTTGATATGATCTGAATGTTCATGAGTAACTAACACTGCGTCCAACTCCTCAGCACAAACACCTATTTTCTTTAATCTATGACTGATTTCCTTACCACTCAATCCAGCATCAATTAAAAGACTAAATTTATTACTAGATATATAAATTGAATTACCAGAACTACCACTTGCCAAAACTGAAACCCTTATTTTCATTATTTCACCACATTTCATGCAGGATTTTTGATTAGAAAGAAGAAATTATATATTATGTATCTTTGTCGGAAAAAGTCTTTTGTCTATAAAGTTGAAACTTATTATCCCGGCATATAAAAATATTTGTCCAAATAAATTAATATACGGGAGGTTTTATTATGATAAAAGTAATGGTAGTAGATGACTCCCTCTTTATGAGACAGATTTTTAAAAACACCATTGAAGAGAGTGACGACCTAAAAGTTATTGCTACTGCAAGTAATGGTGCCAAGGCACTTAAAAAACTAGAAGATATCAAACCAGACGTAATCACTATGGATGTTGAAATGCCTGAAAAAAACGGCCTGGAGACCCTAAGGGAAATAATGAAATTAAAACACCCTATCCCTACTATTATGATCAGTGCTATGGATGACAGAGAAACTGTCATGAAGGCACTTGAATTAGGGGCTTTTGACTTTATACCAAAACCAGACGGCTCAGTCAGTATGAATATAGATGACATAACCAAAAGCCTTATTTTAAAAATCAAAGCTGCAGCCAGGATGGAACCAAAAGACCCGTTGAAAATTAAACCCATAACTCCATATAAGAGTAAAATATCAAGAAAAAAACCCAAAAAGAATTTTCCCATTATTGCCATCGGTACATCTTCAGGTGGACCCAAAGCCTTAAAAGCAGTTTTACCAGTAATACCAGCTGGCTTTCCAGCCGCCCTATTAATTGTACAGCATATGCCAGCAGGTTTTACCACCTCTTTTGCCAATAGACTTAACCAGGAATCAGCTATTACTGTAAAAGAAGCCGCTGAAGGTGACACAATGACACCTGGTCTTGCCCTGCTGGCCCCTGGCAATTACCACATGCAAATCAACAAACAAGGCAAGGTTGTCCTTAACCAATGGGCAACTAAATGGGGTGTTCGGCCCTGTGTGGATTACATGATGACCTCAACCAGTCGGCATTTTAAAGATAGGGTAATAGGTGTTATCTTAACCGGTATGGGCTCTGATGGGGCTGAGGGCATGAAAAACATCAAGAAAAACAATGGCTTCGGTATTGTAGAAGACAGGAGTACAGCCCTTGTCTATGGTATGCCCGGTTCAACTATCAAGGCCAATGCCTATGATGAAATACTACCCCTACACCAGATACCATTTAAAATTATTGAACTAGTCGAAAGGAGAATATAAACCATATGCCCATTACCTTTAATGATTTCAAAGATACTGCTTCTGATATCCTAAATATTAATCTAAGTGGTTATAAATTAAAGCGTGTCCAGAGGAGGACAGAAAGCCTGATGCGCCGCCATAATATAGCTGATTATGATGAATGTCTTAGGCTCTTAAAAAATGACCCCTCCTTTAAAGAAGCATACCTTAGCCATTTTACTATCAACACATCTGAATTCTACCGTAACCCGGAGAATTTTAGATATCTGGAAGACAAACTACTACCTGAGATTTTTAAAAATAACTCCAGTGTCAAGATATGGAGTGCACCCTGTTCAAATGGTTCTGAACCATATACACTGGCACTAATCCTTAGTGAATCAAATTATAAAAAATATCAGATCTTAGCCAGTGATTTAGACCCTGATATACTTAATACAGCTAAAGCAGGTGTTTACGGCTCAAATTCACTGGAAAATGTACCCACCGGGGTATTTGATAAGTATTTTACCCTTGACCAAAATTCTAATAAAAAATACATTTTATCGGAAAAGATAAAAAAACAGGTTGCTTTTGAAAAAATGGATTTAATTAATGACCCCTTCCTTAAGGGCTGGGATCTAATACTAAGCCGCAATTTCTTTATTTATCTGACAAACGAGATAAAGGATATGCTCTGCCATAAATTTAGCTCAGTCCTTAAACCTGGTGGGTATCTATTCCTCGGTAATACAGAATTTATTTTCAACCCCCAGAAATACGGCCTGGAAAAGGTTTATTCTTCTTTTTACCGAAAATTATAGTTAGCCTCCATGTTTATCATGTTTATTCCAGCTTAAATGATAGATAAGGCTTACTATACCTACAGCCAGGTCTTCATTACGTACAATAATATCTTTAGGGACAATTAATCGTGTCGGAGCAAAGTTCCAGATAGATTTAATCCCAGCATTTATCAATTCATCAGCTACCTCCTGGGCTGCATTTCCTGGTACAGTTATGATCCCTAATTCTATACTACCATCCCTGACAACCCTTTCCACCTCTTTAATACTCTCGACTGTTATATCATCTATTTTATTACCAATTTTACCTAGGTCGGCATCTAGAACACTAACAATATTCAACCCCATCTTATTAAAGCCTTCATAATTAACCAGTGCCCTACCTAGGTTGCCGGCCCCTACCAGCACTGCTGGCCAGACTCTGTCAACACCTAGTATCTTACCAATCGACTTCTTTAAACCACTAACATCATAACCAACCCCCCGGCGGCCAAACTCTCCATAATAGGAAAGGTCTTTCCTGACCTGAGTAGATGGAATACCAAGTCTACCTCCGAGTTCTTTTGAGGAAACTACTTCTTCCCCATCAAAAACAGCCATCTTATCCAGACAGCGGTAATATAGTGGCAACCTTTCTATGGTTGCCTTAGGTATATAATCACGGTTCTTCATCCTACTTACTCCTCCTTTTTTTGATTATATCTATATATATGAACAAGTAATTTTTAGTTATGTCTAAATTATATCAAAAACAAACACAAATGTCAGCTATTAAGACCTTAATATACAGAAAACACCCCCTCAATAAGAATGAAGGGATGTTTATTTTATAAAAAGGTCAAACTATACAGAAGGGAAAATATTTATTTCACCCGACTCCCATTACTAATCTCTTTATCAACTGTAGTTATTGTCAGATCACCATCATCATTAGATGCAGCCAGTATCATCCCCTTGGATTTTACACCAAAGATAGTTGCTGGTTCAAGGTTGGCTACCATCAAAATCTTTTTGCCGACTAAATCAGCTGGCTGATAATGCTTAGCTATACCAGCAACTAACTGCCTCTGTTCATCCCCCAGATCAACCTGTAATTTTAATAATTTATTACTTTTTTCAATATTTTCAGCTGTCAGTATCTCAGCAACCCTTAAGTCAACTTTGCTAAAATCATCGAAATTAATTAAACCACTGCCTGTCTGCTTATCATTACCTTCTTTCTCCTCTTTCACAGTCTGTTCTTTTTTCCTTTCCTCTACCATAGCAAAATACTCCTCCATATCTATTCTGGGAAAGATAGGCTCTGCCTTGCTGACTATCCCACCTGTTGGCAGTAACCCCCAGGTTGCTAAATCATCCCAGTTTGTTTCTTCAATCATATCCCTGATACCAATCTGTTCCCCAATCTTATAAGGTGTCTCAACTAAAAATGGTTTCAAAAGACCAGCAGTAATCCTTAATGATTCCAGGAGATTGTATAAAACTGTTCCCAGTCTATCCTTTTTATTATCATCCCTGGCCAGTACCCAGGGAGTAGTCTGATCGATGTATTTATTAGTCCTCCTGATTAAATTCCATATCTCTTCAAGGGCCACAGCATATTTTAACTCACTCATACTATTGTCAACCAATTCCAGAGTTTTAGCGGCAAATCTTTTAAGCTCCTCATCTACATCTTCAGCTAGACCTGATTTTGGTATCACACCATTAAAATATTGTTCAACCATACTGATAGTCCTATTCAGGAGATTTCCCAGGTCATTGGCTAAGTCAGAATTAATCCGCTGAATCAAGGCCTCTGTTGAATAAGTCCCATCTGTTCCAAAGGCTACTTCCCGCAGAAGATAATACCTGATCGGATCAACCCCAAAATCATCTATTAGTATATTAGGGTCAACAACATTCCCCTTGGATTTAGACATTTTACCGGTTTTAGTCAATAACCATCCGTGGCCAAAGACCTGTTTGGGTAAAGGCAGGTCAAGACTCATTAATATAATCGGCCAGATAATAGTATGAAAACGGAGGATATCCTTACCTACCAGGTGAATATCAGCTGGCCAATATTTATTAAAATTTTCATCGTCATTTAAGTAGCCTATAGCTGTAATATAATTGCTTAAGGCATCAAGCCAGACATAAATAACATGTTTATCATCAATTGGCACAGGTATTCCCCAGTCAAAGGTAGTTCGGGAGACACTTAAATCATCTAAGCCCTGCTCAATAAAACTGATCATCTCATTACGCCGGCTCTCTGGTTGTATAAAATCTGGATTGTCCTTAATATGTTTTAATAATCTATCAGCATATTTGCTTAATTTAAAGAAATAACTCTCTTCTTCTACCCATTCAACCTCCCTACCACAGTCAGGGCAGAGTTTCTCCCCCTCAAGCTGCCTTTCAGTCCAGAAGGCTTCACAGGGTGTACAATACCATCCTTCATATTTCCCCTTGTAAATATCACCTTTATTATATATTTTCCTGAAAATCTCCTGTACTACCTCTTCATGTCTATCTTCAGTAGTCCTGATAAAATAATCATAATCAACCTCCAGACGTTCCCAGAGTGCCTTAAAAGTGGCTACAATCTCATCAACATATACCTTGGGCTTTTTTCCTGCTTCAGCTGCCTTGCGTTCTATTTTCTGACCATGTTCATCAGAACCAGTAAGAAACATAGTGTCATAACCCTGTAATTCTTTGAATTTAGCTATTGTATCAGCTGCCACACTTGTATAGGCATGACCTATATGTAATTTATCACTTGGATAGTAAATAGGTGTTGTGACATAAAAAGTATTTTTAGTGGTCATTGATCTGTTACCCCTTTCCATTTTATCTCAACTAGAGACTCATCCTGTAAATCTCCAGTACATCTTCTTTTTCAAGAACCTTATAACTCCCTAAAGGACCACGGCTAACTGCCTTAGCTGCCATTTCTTCCAGTTTATCTTCCCCGATATCATAATCAGCCAGTCGAGCGGGAGCTCCCATAGAATTAAACCATTCCCTGGTTTTTTCTATACCAGCCAGGGCTATTTCTTGATCACTTTTTCCCTTGGTGTCTATATTAAAGACATTAACTGCATATTGAACAAATTTATCTGTCCCCTCACTTAATACATATTTCATCCAGTTGGGGAAGAGAATAGCTAAGCCACCACCATGGGGTATATCATAAATAGCACTAAGCTCGTGTTCTATAGCATGGCTGGCCCAGTCATCATCCTTCCCTATGGATAAAAGGCCATTAATTGCCATGGTACCAGCCAACATAATGTTGGCCCGGGAATTATAGTCCTCGGGGTTTTCCAGGACAACCTCACTTTCTTTAATCAGGGTTTTGATAATGCCTTCTGCCCAACTATCCTGAATAGGAGTGCTTTCAGTGTGACTAAAATATTGTTCAAAAACATGGGCTGCTATATCAATAATCCCATAGACTGTATGTTCCTTGGGAACTGTATATGTATTCACCGGGTCCAGGATAGAAAAAACAGGCAGACAGGCTGGTGTATGAATAGCTAATTTCTGCTCGGTTTCCAGATTAGATATTACTGCATTACCATTCATCTCAGAACCTGTAGCTGCTAAAGTCAATACAACCCCTACAGGAATAGCCTCATCAGGTTCCCCTTCCATAGTGAACATCTCCCAAGGATCACCGTCAAAACAGACACCTGCTGCAACAGCTTTAGCTGTATCAATAACACTACCACCACCTACCGCTATTACTATATCTATTTCCTTTTCTAAGCAGATATCAACCCCTTCTCTTACCTTACTTATCCGCGGGTTAGGCTCGATACCAGTCAGCTCAAAAACCTCCAGGTCAGCGTTTTCAAAAGCGTTCATAACCCTATCATAAAGCCCTATTCTCTTGACACTACCACCACCGGTTACCAATAAAACCTTTTTCCCATAATCTGCTGTTTTTTCACCAGCTCTATTAACTTCTCCTTTACCAAAAATTATTTCTGTTGAGTTATAAAATGTGAAATTCTCCAAATTTAACCCCTCCTTATATTCCTTCAAAGTCAAGATAATTTTATTAAAATTTATTATCATTGTCAATATAGTCAATAACTACTGCTTCACTATAGACCTTCCGTTTAGGCAGCCCCCTTATCAGGGCGACTTCTTTTATAGCCTTTTTCTTACTAACACCCTGATCCATAATTAATTTGAGATGTTCTAGAACCGTCATATCTTCCCAGCCTTCTTTACTGAATTCAGGTGCCGGTCTTCCCTCAATAACAATGACAAACTCACCCTTCGGTTCTTGATCAGCATAAAAAGACAAAACCTCTTCTACCTGCCCATAAACCTTTTCTTCATGGACCTTACTTATTTCTCTGACTACAGCCACTTTCCTTTCAGCAAGCAGGTCTAACAATTCCTGAAGGGTATCTCTTAAACGGTAAGGTGACTCATAAATAATGACTGTTCTCTCTTCACCCTTTATCGCAGCTAAACGCTGCTTCCTCTCTTTACCAGACCTAGGTAAAAAACCCTCAAAAACAAACCTGTCCATTCGCAGACCAGATACCACCAGGGCAGAGATAGCAGCAGTAGGACCAGGAATAGGGATTAGTTCAATACCTTCCTCAACAGCCGCCTTAAAGATTACCTTTCCCGGGTCAGAGATGCCTGGCATACCAGCATCACTTACCAGGGCAATATCCTTACCCTCTTTTAGTAAGCTGATCAACTCCCCTGTTCTTTCCCTTTCATTATGTTCATGATAACTCTTTAGGCTTGTTTTTATTTGATAATAATTTAATAGATTCCTTGTTCTTCTGGTATCCTCCGCTGCTATTAAATGGACCTTTTTTAAAACCTTTAAAGCCCTAAGGCTTATATCCTCTAAATTACCTATAGGGGTTCCACAAATATATAATCTACCTGCTTTATCCATAAGCACCCCCTCCATATATCCCCTTAACCTCAGGGCTATATTCTCTGCCATCTCGACTATATACTATCAAAGGAGGTTCAACTCTCATCCCCTGTTTGCCTCCTTTTCTTCCTTCTATCAGGAAAACCCGGGGGCTGCTGTCTACCCCCGACTGAATCATTCTCATCCGTTTAGGTTCAATCTGATATTCCTTCATCAGTGAAATAATCTCTGCCAGCCTCATAACCCGGTGAACCATGGTCATTCTGCCGGCAAACCTTAATAATTTCGCCCCTTCCCTGATTACATCTTCCAGGGTACAATATATCTCATGCCGGGCTATAGCCTTTTCCCTCCCCTTACTTATCCTACCGCCGTCCACAGGCATATATGGAGGATTGCTAACCAAGAGGTCAATGGTATTGGCTTTAATATATTCACCTGCCCTGCTGAGATCACCATGAATTATCTCTATCTGCTCTTCCAGTTGATTTATAATTATACTCCTCCTGGACATCTCAACTAATTCTGCCTGGTATTCCAGACCAATTACCTTGCCCGGATTCTGTTTGAATGCCAAAAGCAGTGGAATTACTCCACTGCCACTGCCAAAGTCAACTACTGTCTCTCCCTGTTTTACTACTGTAAAATCAGCCAGGAAAACAGAGTCATTACCAAACTTAAAAAAACGGGAGTCCTGTATCAAATCCAGTTTACCTGGAATCAACTCTGTTATCTCTTCCATCTTTACTACTCCTCAAACTGCTTATCCATCAATTTCTGACAGAAAAGGCAGTCTCCTTTTCGTCTCTCACCAAAACTGGGATGGCAGATATGATATCCTTCCTTATATAAACGAAATAAATTACTATAACCCTTGCCCTTAGGCTCTTTTTGTTTTTCAAAGACAATATCCTTTAATTCTTCATTCTCTTGCCTTAATTCCTCATTCTCCTGATATATCTTATAGGTAATATCCTTCAATTTTTGAAACCTGAGTGACATCTCTTCAAGCTGCTCCTGGAAATAAGCAAGGGCACTTAGAACCTCTTCATCCATGATACCCTCTCCTATTCATCATCTTCATAATTATCTAGGTCATCTATCTCTACCTCAATATATTCATCAGCACCTATATCTACAGTAATTGTCTGTTTAACCAGATTCCTTTCTACTATCTCACCTTCCCCAATATCCAGTTCAACCATCTCTCCTACATCAGGCATCTCTTTCTTTAAACGCTTATAAATCTTGGATTCATATTTCAAACAGCACATCAAACGTCCACAGACACCAGATATCTTGGCTGGATTTAAAGAAAGTTCCTGTTTTTTGGCCATTTTGATTGATATAGGGTCAAAATCACGCAGAAAAAGAGAACAGCACAATGGGCGGCCACAGATCCCCATTCCACCGACCATCTTGGCTTCATCCCTTACTCCTATCTGCCGCAATTCAATTCTTGTCTTAAATACCCTGGCTAAATCCTTAACCAGTTCCCTGAAATCTACCCTGCCGTCAGCAGTAAAATAGAAAATTACCTTATTATGATCAAAGGTATATTCAACATCAATCAATTTCATAGGCAGGCCGTGTTTAGCTATCTTTTTCTCACAGATATCATAGGCCTCTTTCTCCAATTCCTTATTCCTAGCATTCTTTTTCTGATCCCTGTCAGTCGCTTTACGGATTACTTTTTTTAATGGTGCAACAATCTCTTCTTCAACAACCTCTCTCTTTCCCAGGACTACTTCACCAAACTCTATACCCCTGGCAGTCTCTACTATTACATTATCCCCAATTACTAAAGCAATATCACCAGGGTCAAAATAATAGATCTTACCTGCCTTCTTAAAACTAATCCCTACAACTATCTCCATTTTATATTTACACCCTCTTAGCTCGAATCTTAAGTAGTAAGTTCTGTAGGGCTAAGTCTTTTTTAACATTAGCCCTTATATAACCACTAATAGTATTTGTCAAGTTTACAATCCCTATCAATTCCTCTATCTTATACTTCTTTCCCATCACCTTTATATCATCAATAAAATCGAAGTTAACTATCCTGTTATTATTTCCCTGTTTATATAATATTATATCCCTGAATAGACTTAATATCAACTCAAATAATGGCAGGCCGTTATTTAGATAAGTAGTCAGTTTATCAGCCTGCTTAAATAAATCTACTGTATCCACCTTATCTAAATTATATAATATACTGTATACTTCTTGCCGGCTATTTAAAAATTCCTCGTCTCCCAGTAGGGCCAGAGCCCTGCCAAGACTACCATCTGCTAGACCAGCTATTACCTCCGCTTTGTCAGGTGCTACTCCCTCTGATTTAAGTTTCTTTTCAATTTCTTCCCTGGCCAGCTTACTCAGTTGGATTTTTTGACAGCGCGAAATAACTGTAGGTAACAGACTATCAGTCTCTTCTGCCAGCAGAATTATAAGCGCATAGGAAGGGGGTTCTTCCAGAGTCTTCAACAGACTGTTAGCTGCCTGTACTGTCATTTGATCAGCCTGATCAATAATAAATACCTTCCGGTCACTTTCATATGGTTTATAAGCAATCTCCTGCTGGAGTTCTCTGATCTGTTCTATCTTGATATTGTCACCCTCATTAATCTCAACAAGCCTAATATCAGGGTGGTTTTGATGAGACACCTTTTTACAGGAGAGGCAAATGCCGCAGGCATCAGCCTCCTTCTCAGGGCAAAACAATGCCCTGGCAAACTCCAGAGCCAGTCTCTTTTTCCCAACCCCATCTTTTCCAATAAAAAGGAAGGCATGGGATACCCGCCGACTTTTTAACTGCTCAACTAAGAGCTCAACCGCACTATCTTGTCCTATTATATCTTTAAAACCCATCGTTATTCCCCTTACAAACTGTCATTTATATTATAATTTTAGAAACTGTTCTACATTAATAATAAAGACTGTGGCACCACCAATCTGCACCTCCATAGGGAAGGAATAATAACTCTCCAGTGTAGTAGCCACAGGGGACATAGGGGCAACAGTCTTTTTTCGCGACTTACAGTTATCCCGTATTATCTCTATTACCTGATCAAGGTCACCCGCTTCTGTCCCAATTATAAAAGTAGTATTCCCCTCTCTTAAGAAGCCACCTGTACTGGCCATCTTCGTCGCCTGGAATCCACCCTGATTAAGTGCCTCCAATAAGCGATGGGCATCATGGTCATGTACAATAGCAATTACCATTTTCATCTGCTTTTTTCTCCCTTCTTTAATAAATAATCGCTCACCCTAGATCACAAGCACCTAACTATAATTTGCCAGCTTATCTCTGCATTAAACCTGTAAATAAATCATAAATTTCTTCATGTATCTCTTCTACTGTCCGCATAATATTTCCCCTGACACAGTCTATCACCTGCCACTTATATTTTTCAGCCAACCAGCAGGCATTATCATAGGTACTGCTCAGATAATTAATATCCTGTTCATGAATATCCTTACCCTCTGCCCGTTTATCCATTAAAACACGGCTCTTCTCAGGAGGAACATCCAGAAAAATCACCAGGTCAGGCTCCGGTAATAAAAATCTGTTAAACTCCAGGTCATATAACCAATCAAGATATTCTTCCTTTTCCTTTAGATCTTTAATCTTACTGGCCTGGTGGACCATATTTGAGGTAGTATACCTATCAGCCAGAATAATCTTCCCATCCTGATAATACTTTTTCCATTTTAACTGATATGAGGCATATCTATCTACAGCATAAAAAGTTGAAGCAGCATAGGAGTTAACATCACCTGGTTTACCGCCAAATTCACCATTCAAATACATCTTAACCAGCTCTGATGACCTACTCTGATAGTCTGGAAACTGTATCTTTTTTATATTATAAGATTCTTTTTTTAATCTCTGGTATAACTTATCTGTCTGGGTTGCTTTCCCACTGGAATCAGTACCAGATTCAATAACGATTAATTTACCGTTCACAATCATCCCTACTTTTTTGTTTTATTCCTGTAATTAATTATATTCTCTATAAATCCTAAAATCCCTGCAAATTTCACTATATATTAGATTTAACCACAATTGACTCCCCTCACTACTGTATAAAGTAAATCTCAAACATGCATACTAATCCTTAAGGGGCTGATTAAATGAAAAAAGACGGGTACGATAATACAGATATAGAGAAAGGCCAGCAGGATTATAACCCTATCTGGCCTTCTCTGGAAGACTATGAAATTGCCAATAAAATCGGTGTATCTCTAATGACAGTCAAAAAAGTAAAGGCTGAACTCCTCAGTGAAGACTAAAGCAAACTGTCTATGTACTGACCTGCTTCTATTGCCGCTGCTGCACCACTACCAGCTGATGTTACTACCTGCTGATACAGTGGATCCTGAACATCCCCAGCAGCAAACACACCCTCTATATTTGTCATATACCTATCATTAGTCTTAATAAAACCTGACTCATCCAGCTCAATAATTCCCTCAAAAAGACTGACATTAGGGTTATAACCAATAGCAATAAAAAGTCCCCTGACATCATTTAATACCTTCTTTTCATTTGTTTTATTATTCTCCACAACAATCCCTGATAATTTTTCATCACCTAGTAAATCTCTAACCTCAGAATCCCATAATATTTCAAGCTTTGGATTACTAATTAGCCTATCAGCTAATAACTTTGTTCCCCTGAACTGATTGCGCCGATGGATGAGATAAACCTTAGAGGCAAAACCACTTAAATAACTGGCCTCTTCAAGGGCAACATCCCCACCCCCTACCACAGCAACAGCTTGCCCTTTAAAAAAGGCACCATCACAGGTAGCACAGTAAGAAACACCCTGACCCAGGAGTTCCCCTTCCCTGACAAGCCCCAGTTTGCGTGGAGAAGCACCAGTTGCTATTATTATAGTATCAGTCTGATATACCTGGTTTCCAGTCTTGATAGTATACGGTTTCTGCTTCAGATTCAGCTCATCTACCATCTCATAGGCCAGTCTCCCCTCAAAACTCTCAACCTGTTGAATAACTTTCTGCATTAATTCAAAACCATTTATCCCCCCGGGGAACCCGGGAAAGTTTTCTATTTCCGGCGAAGTAGTAATCTGGCCCCCTGGTTCAGGACCCATAAGTACAAGGGGATCTAAACCAGCCCTTAACCCATATATTGCTGCTGTAAGGCCAGCCGGCCCACCACCAATAATAATCAATTTCTCCTTCTTTATCTTATCAGACATTTTCCTTACCTCCTAGTATAATCAAATATTAACAATTCTAACTATATTATATATTATATACAAGAATTATAGTGTAAAACAAACTACATTTTATATCATCTTAAAAATACTTCCTTTTTACCTTATGCCTTTAAGTTATGACAAACGAAACGTCCCCTTGTCACACAATCTATCTAAAATCTAAAAAAGCCTATAAAGTTAGGATTCACACTTTATAGGCAAAACATCTTATTAAATCACTTTAGATTAATCTATAGAATAATTTGGGGCTTCTTTAGTAATATTTACATCATGGGGATGACTCTCCCTTAAACCAGCCGCAGTTATCTTGATAAAACGAGCATTTTCTCCGAGGTCTTTAATGGTTTTAGTACCACAGTACCCCATACCTGCCCTTATGCCACCCACTAACTGGTAGATAGTATCACCTAAAGGGCCTTTAAAGGGAACCCTTCCTTCTATACCCTCTGGTACAAGTTTCTTGGCTTCCTGTTCCTGTTCCTGAAAATATCTGTCTTTGCTGCCTTCCTGCATAGCCCCCATTGAACCCATGCCACGATAAACCTTATAACTCCTGCCCTTATAAATTTCAAACTCACCAGGGCTTTCTTCGGTCCCAGCCAGTATACTACCAAGCATTACTGTATCTGCACCAGCAGCAAGGGCTTTAACAATATCCCCTGAATATTTAATACCACCATCAGCAATCACTGGTATATCATATTCTTTTGCCCTGGCTACACAATCAAGTATGGCTGTAATCTGTGGTACACCAACACCAGCTACTACCCTGGTCGTACAGATTGAACCAGGACCTATACCTACTTTAACAACATCCGCACCTGCCTTAATAAGATCCTCTGTTGCCTGGGCGGTAGCAACATTACCGGCAATAATCTCCAATTCAGGGAAAGCCTCGTTTACCCGTTCAACAGTGTTTAAAACCCCTACAGAATGACCGTGAGCAGTATCAATTACAATAATGTCTACCTCTGCCTCTACCAGGGCAGTTACCCGCTCTATAGTATCCTCGGTTACACCAACTGCCGCCCCAACTAGTAATCTCCCCTGACTATCTTTGGCAGCATTAGGGAATTTCTCAGCCTTTTCAATATCCTTAATAGTAATTAATCCCTTAAGTAAACCATCTTCATCAACAAGGGGAAGTTTTTCTATTTTATGTTCCTGCAGGGCTTCTTTAGCCTCATCAACAGTTGTTCCCACCGGGGCTGTTACTAATCCCTCATCTGTCATCACTTCAGCTATATCCCTGTCATAGTCCTTAACAAAACGGAGGTCTCTATTGGTAATAATCCCGACCAATTTTTTATCCTTATCCACAATCGGGACCCCGGATATTCTATATTTTGACATCAAAGCCTCAGCATCACTGAGTTTTTTCTCTGGTGATAAATAAAAAGGGTCAACAATGACACCACTCTCAGACCTCTTGACCCGATCAACCTCTTCAGCCTGTCTTTTGATACTCATGTTTTTATGTATTATCCCAATACCGCCCTGCCTGGCCATCGCAATAGCCATCCTGGACTCTGTCACTGTATCCATTCCAGCACTAATAATAGGTATATTTAAACGAATATTCCTTGTTAATCTGGTACCAGTCTCTATATCCCGGGGAAGAACTTCTGACCGCGCCGGTATCAACAAAACATCATCAAATGTTAAACCCTCTTTAATAAGTTTTTCCATGATAAAGACCTCCTTGTTTTTCTATGTTAACCATTTTAGCTAAAAATACTAGTAAAAATCATCCCAATCTACTAAATTAACTGTAGGTATTTTTAACATTTTAACAGAGATAAAAATTGTTGTCAAGGTAATTATCAAAGTTTCAGAGATTCAGTCCAGACCATGGTTATATACTTATCATAAAATTACTAGTGTGGTAATGTATCCAAAATTATATCAACAGCCCTTTTATAGCCGCCAGCTTTTCTAAAAGTTTCCTTTATATAGTTTGTATTTTGCAAATATGATTGGTGTTTCATGATTTTATCTGCAGAATCTCGAAGTATATTTTCATTAATTTCTTTATTATTTAAACAAATCCCTGCTCCTAATTCCTCAATCCTTTTCCCAATCATTAGCTGTTCTGGTTGTTGTGGAACTAAAATTAAAGGAACACCAAAATATAAGGCTTCATGTACACTATTCATACCAGCATGTGATATAAATAAATCTGCCCTTTGTAAAACCTCAATTTGTGGCACATAATCTTTGACAATAAAATTATCAGGAATTTCACCCAACTCTTTTATCTCTGTATTTTTACCCACAGACATAATAACAAGAAATTCCTTTTGAGCAAAGGTTTTTAAACATTTCTGATAAAAACTAATGTTTTGGTTAAGTAATGTACCTAGAGAAATATAAATAACTTTTCTATTCCTCAATTTTTCAAAAGGGAAATCAAGGTCTTCATCTCTATGGTTAATTGATGGGCCAACATACTTATAGCTCTCATCTATTTCTTCTGATTTAGGCTGGAAATACCTTGAAGTATATACTATATTAAGATCTTCTTTATTGATAATAGTATGTTTAAGATCAACTTCAATATTATATTTTTTACTGTAGTATTTAGCAAGCTTCTTAAATCTTATCAAATCTCCCAATCTACTAAGCATCATCATTAATATCCCTGGATTTAAAAACTTTTTTCCTATTGGAAATATCGTAGTTGAACATACTGCCCTTATATTTAAAACCTTGGCAATACACCTGCCCCAGGTACAAAAAGAATCATGAACTATACAAACTGGATTTTCATCTCTCACCTCTTCAAGGTGATGATTTATTATATCATCTGTAGATTCTAAAATTGACCTTGTTAGTGAAATAAAATTTTTAGAAATTAATTTATTATTTTTATTCATAATTTCCATTTTATAAGGTCTAAATAGGGCACCACTGTTTTCTATTATATCCTTAAAATCTTCAGTACAATAATAAATAATCCTCTTTCCTCTTGTAATTAATTCTTCAACAATTGGAAGTGTTGGGTTAATATGACCATGAGCGGGAACACCAAAAAATATAATAGTATCCATTCTTCAACTTACCCCTTTCATACTATAAATGAATATAATCGGAATTTAATATTTGTACAAAATTAATTACTTAACTTTAAGTTTTGAGATAGTTCTCTAAACCCTATTATTATCCTTTCCAAACTATCTTCCTTAAAATTTTGAAATAAGTCGTTAAATTTAAGTAAACTATCGTTAGTTTTATAAGCTACAAATCCCTTTCCTTTTTCAGTGATACTTATCTTCTTTTTTCTTCTATCATTAATATCTTCTTTTTTTGTTATAAAACCTTTATCAACAAGCGAATCAATTATAGTTGTTAAACTGCCTTTAGGCATATCCATAAAAATACTAAGTTTCGTAGGTGTTTGACTCTCTGTTAAATACAGCATCATTATTAATTTTATTTGATTTTCATTTAAAGAATATTTTTCATCTTTATGTATAATTGGGTTTATATATTTAAAATAAAAAGGCATAAACCCAGCAATCTCTTCTGCTGCTTCTTTAATTAACTTTCTCTTCATCAAAACCACCCCCAATATTAATTAGAATTCTTATAATAAGAATTCTAATTAATATTGTAGCATAATAATTTTTATAAATCAACTATATAGCAATTTAATTAAACGTAGAAGGGTTCGCCACCCAAACTTAATCAATAATTATTAATTTTTTACTTTACACAAAGTTAACATAATCCAGACAGATATATTTGTTGGACGACTCTAGAAATTATCCGTAGGCACGACGCCGAAGGAAAATTTCTCGACAGTAAGCGGAGGTAGGACACCGCAGCGCACGGCAAGGAAAACAAATATATCTGTCGGTCTTCAAAGTTATCCACAATTTCAAAATTGCATAGTTTCCTAAACTTTAAAAAAATAATAGTTTTATCTTGTTATCCGATAACAAGATAAAACTATTACTAAAGAGTTATTTTTCTAATATGAGTTTTCTTATATCTACTGACCATACTTTGTTTTAACAAAATCCTGCATCGCCTTTATATCAGCAGGTGGTATAATTCTAGCCTCACCTAAATTCTTACTCATTAGATAGAGATAAGCTGTTTTTTCTACAACATCACAAACCTTAAAAGCAAAATCCATGTTAGGGCCTACACATAAGGTCCCATGACTGGTCAATAATACCGCATTTTTAGATGCTAAAGCTTTAACAGCATACTCCCCCAATTCTTTTGTCCCAGGCAGGGCATATTCTGCACATTCTACTGAATCACCTACAATCTGTACAAAGTCCTCTGAAACTGGTGGTATTGAAGTATCTGTAATAGCAAAAGCAGTGGAATAAGTCGGGTGTGTATGAATAATAGCATTTACATCTTCCCTTGCCGCAAAAATAGCTAAATGCATTGACCATTCAATTGAAGGTTTTCTTTGGCCCTCGATTATTTCCCCTTTTGCATTATAAACAACAATATCATTAGTCCCTAATTTCTGATAATCCATACCACTAGGTGTTAAAAAAATATTACCGCTTTCAGGATCCCGATAACTAATATTACCCCAAGTACCAACTGTCAAGCTTCTCTGGCACATCTTAACTCCTGCATCAACAACAATTTGTTTGAAGTCATCCATTATTTTATCACCCTTAATCTTAATTTATAGTTTAAAAATATCCTTTGTTCTCTGATATATCTTTTTATATTTATTGTAATTTTTATAGTATATTTCAGGTATTTCTTCGTAATAATATTCTTTGCCAGTCATAGTTAGACGAGAAACCACATCATCCAGGGAATCGTAAACCCCCAGTGCTAAGCCACATAAAATAGAACTACCCAAAGCACCAGTTTCTGCGACTTTTACTGGACTAATCTTTTTGTTAAGTACTTTAGCCATAATATTAAGCCATTCTTCACTCTTACTGCCTCCACCAAGCAGCCGCAGTTTATCAATATTGATTCCTAATGATTCCATGACTTCAAGGTTATTTTTAAAGGCAAAACTAACACCTTCCATAATTGACTTAACAAAATGATATTTATTATGATTCATGCTCATGCCAAAAAATACTCCCCGAGCTTCAGAATCCCAGTGAGGTGATCTTTCTCCCATCAAATAAGGTAAAAATATTAAACCTTCACTACCATCTGCTATATTAGCTATTTCCTGGTTATAGATATCAAAAACAGCATCTGACTCACTATCAAAGGTCCGTTTAAACCAGTTTAAGGATTCACCAGCTGTCTGCATTATCCCCAGGTTAACCCATTTGTCTTCTAGACAATAATTCCAACATAGTACCCTGTGTTCAGGGTCAGCTATAGGTTCATCGGAAATAACTGAAATAACACCAGCTGTACCCACTATTGCTGTAACCTCTCCAGGATGAATGACCCCGGCCCCAAGTGAGGTAGCAGCCTGATCAGCAGAACCATTTATAACAGGAGTGCCCTCAGGAAGTCCAGTAATACTAGCTGCTTCAGGGGTGATTCTTCCAATTACTTGGGCTGATTTATCTACCTCAGGCATTAAACTTGGAGCTAAGTCAAAAAGTCTAAACATCTCGTCAGACCACTTTTTCTTAACAGTATTAAACAAAAGGGTTCCTACTGCATCTGAATAGTCCGTAACCATCTCTCCAGTTAACATGTATTTGATATAATCTTTGGCCAGAAGAACCTTTTCAGTTTTCCTATATATATCAGGCTCTTCTTCTTTTACCCAAACAATATGTGGTGCAGTATAGGTAGTAGAAAGAGAGTTAAGGGTATAATCAGAAATAATCATCCTGTTTTCTTCTTTTGCATTATATCTTTCCACTAATTTCCTTGTCCTCTGATCCATCCAGGTTATTGCATTCCTCAATATGCGGTTATTGTTATCAAGATAGACCTGGGTATGCATCTGGCCAGAAATACCTATACAAGCTATTCTATCTTTTAAACCAGGATGTTCGTTTAACACTTCAGTAGAGATCTTACATAAACCCTGCCACCAATCAGAAGGCCTTTGCTCTGCATACCCCTGTTCAGGATTTAGTATCGGGTAATCAACATAATTCTTGGCTAATATTGTCCCATCGGTGTCCATAAAAATAATTTTCATTCCAGTAGTACCTAAATCAATTCCAACAAAAATCTCTTGATTCATGTTTTGACCTCCATTCAAAATGGACGTTAAAATATTTAAATTTAAAATAGGGTTAGTAAAGGTGAAATATCTTAATTTACTTGAACTGAGCTAAATATTGTATGAATTCTTCAACATTCTCTTTAGTAATTAACAGGGTTTTTGTATACATAGTATTATCTACATCTTTACCCTCAATCATTTTTACTGCTGTCTGTACACCTTTAATTCCCATTTCTGCAGGAAACTGTGCTACTGTAGAGTCCATCTCTCCATTTTTAATACTTTCAAGGGCTGCTGGTACAGCATCAAATCCAATAACTTCAATTTTATTATCCAGTCCTGCTTCTTTGATAGCCCTATAGGCACCTAAGGCCATATTATCATTACTGGCAAAAATGAGTTTTAATGAAGGATTTGCCTGAAGTATATTCTGGGATACATTATACCCCTGTTCTACTTCCCAGTTTGCTGTTTGTTCTGCCACTACTTTAAATTTTCCTTCTACAAGGTCGTAAAATCCATTTCGCCTATCTCTCGCATTTTGTTGCCCGGAAATACCTGTTAAAATAGCTACTTCAGCCTTAGCGCCAACTAATTCAAAAGCCCTTGCTCCTGCTTTTTTAGCACCAGTATAATTGTTGGTACCAATGAATGGTATCGGGTCAAGACCGGCCTTTTTAACCGCTACTGGATCAACCCGGGTATCAAGATTAATTACTGGAACACCAGCACGCTGTGCTTTGCCCAAAGCAGTAATTAATCCTTCTGAACTACTAGCAACAATACAAATAGCATCAACCTGACGCGTTATCATATTTTCTACAATTTGCAATTGCTCCTGGGCACTACCATGCCTCTGGCCAGCCTGAACCAGTAATTCTACACCTAATTTTTCTGCTTCCTGTTTTGCTGCATTAACCATGGTAATAAAATACTCATTGCTTAAGGTCATGGGAATAAAACCAATTCTTATATCTTTTGCCAAAACAAATGAACTAGAACTACATACTATCAATATCAAAAGAGTCAACATAATAATTAATTTTTTCATTTTTATTATCCCCCTTGTGTTTGAAACATTTGAAAGATCACAATATTCAATCAAAAAATTCACCTTTCTAACCCTAAAAATTATTGAATATTCCTCAAAAAACTTCTATCTATCCTTTGCTTTGTCTACAAAAACTGCCGCTATAATAACAGTCCCAATAATAATTTTCTGATAAAAACTTGATACATCTAAAAGTGTTAAACCATTCCTTAAAGTTCCTAACATCAGCGCCCCAACAAGTGTACCTAGAATATTTCCTGAACCACCAGAAAGGGCTGTTCCCCCAATAACTGCAGCAGCAATCACATCAAGTTCATACCCTTCCCCAGATAGCGGTGTCGCATAATTAAGCCTAGCTGTTAGTAAAACACCACCAATTCCCGCAAAAAGTCCACTAAAAACATAAGCAATAGTATTTATCTTTTTTACCTTAATTCCTGATAAACGGGCAGCACTCTTATTCCCACCGATAGCGTAAATATAGCGCCCTAGTTTAATTTTGTTTAATACAATATACATAATAGTAAAGGCAATAATACAATAGATTACAAAAATCGGTATACCCAGAATTCTTGTTGTGGCAATATTTTGAAAAGAAATTGGTAACCCAGATACAGGCCTTCCATCATTAGCAGCTAAGGAAGCTCCCTTAGCAATGCTCATCATACCCAGGGTCATAATGAAAGCAGGCACTTTACCAAACGAAATAATAGTCCCATTTATTAAACCAATCATCACCCCTACCATAATACTAAAGATTATAGCTAAGGGTATTGGCCAACCAGCTACTAATGTCATTCCTGTTATTATACTTACAAAAGCTACAATAGAACCTACACTTAAATCAATTCCACCTGTCAAAATAACTATAGTTTCTCCAATAGCAATGATGGCTATTATTGCAGATTGAACTATAATATTAAGGATATTCCTTTGGGCAAAAAAGTAAGGACTTAAAACAGAAAATAATAGAAATATAATTAAAAACCCCAGATAGATGCCAAATTTCTTTAAAAATTCTCTAGCATTTATTCCTTTTAACATTAAACTAGCCCCCTATCGCAGAAGATAAAATCTGTTCTTGACTTAAATCACTAGTGTTATCAAAGATATTAGCTATCTGACCATGATACATGACCATGATACGGTCAGACATTTTCATTATCTCTGGCATATCAGAAGAAATCATAATAATTGAAGCTCCATCTTTAACTAACTTGGTCATGATATTGTATATTTCTTCCTTAGCCCCTACATCAATACCTCTGGTAGGCTCATCAAATATATATATACTTGACTGCTGGCAAAGCCCCTTAGCAATAACAATCTTTTGTTGATTACCCCCACTTAAAGTAACAACTTTAGTCTCCTGTGAAGGGGTTTTAATGTTCATTTTTTCTATTAAACTTTGACAGATGTTTTTCTCTTTGCTATTATGCAAGCAAAATTTGGCCCTTATCTTATCCAAAGAAGAAATTGTAATATTTCTTTTGACACTATGTTCAAGAAATAATCCTTCATCTTTTCTGTCCTCACTTAGATAAACTATATCATTTTTTATCGCTACACTAGGTGAACTTAGTTCTACTACCCTATCCTTTACAATAGTTTCTCCTTTTTCTTTAGCAAATTCCCCTATAATCGTCTTAGCCAGTTCAGTTCTACCAGCCCCAACTAAACCAGCAATACCTAATATTTCCCCCTTTCTTAGCTCAAAAGAAGCATTATTAACCTTATCTTTATAACACAGATTTACAACTCTAAGAACTACTTCATCACAACTATGACTATCTTTTTTCTTATTATTCTCATCTATTTTGCGACCAACCATTTTACTAACTAACTCGTTTTTACTTACCTGATCCAGCTCCACAGTATCTACATATTGACCATCCCTTAAAATAGTACACCTATCCCCAATCTCTTTTAGTTCATTCATTCGATGAGATATATAAACTATTCCCATCCCATTTGCCTTTAAATCCCTTATTATCTTGAATAAGAGCTCAATTTCGGTCTCAGTCAGGGTAGCTGTTGGTTCATCAAAGACTATCATCTTGGCCTCAAAGATAAGCGCCTTAGCAATCTCTACCAATTGTTTTTCAGCAACAGTTAGTTCCTCAACCAGGGTAGTTGGTTTAGCATTTAAGCCTACTACCTTACTTATCTCTTTAGTCTTTTTGATTGCTTTCTGCTTATTAATAAACCTATATTTACTTGTGTATTCCCTACCTAGAAACAAATTTTCATAAATCGACATATAGGGATTCAAATTAAACTCCTGATAAATAATACTTACCCCATATGCAAAAGCATCTGCTGGTTTTTCTATGGTAGCCTCTTTACCCTCAATAAAAATTTCCCCATTATCTTTTGTATGGGCACCAGAAAGTATTTTAATCAAGGTTGATTTACCAGCACCATTTTCTCCTAATAAAACATGTACTTCCCCTTTTTGAAGATCAAATTGTACATTATCAAGGGCTTTTACCCCAGGAAAAGTCTTGCTTATATTTTTCATTTCAAGAAGTTTACTCATCTTAATCCTCCCTCCTTTCAATTTAAAAGATTCTGTTCGAAAAGTATCAGTATATACCCGCCGGGGATTATATATCCCTTCACTCAACGGTAACACCTTAACTTCGCTTAGGGATATATAATCCCCTATTTATACCTTTTCGAACACATACTTAAAGTTTTTGACAGGTATCCCCAACAATTAATTTCCCTGGTATCTTCCTTTCTTTTGGGGATACAGTCTTTTTTTCAATTAAGTTAATCAGCTCCTTCATTGCTACCGATGCCATTTGGGCAATAGACTGCTTAACTGTAGTTAATTTATAATAAGAATTATTTAAAATCCCATCAAACCCAATTATTGATAAATCTCCCGGGACATTTATATTTAACGACATTGACCTGCCAAGCAAACCCTTGGCCATTAAATCATTGGCACAAAAAATAGCTGTTGGCATTTCCTCTAAAGACAGAAAATATTCTAAAGCCTTAATACCACTCTCAGTTCTGAAATCTCCTGTATAGATATACCTTTCATCAACTGGAAGTTCATATTTTTCGACAATGTCCAAATATCCCTGTTTTCGCTCATCTGCAGTCTTAACACCTGGTGTTCCTGAAACATGTGCTATTTTTTTATGATTTAAAGTAACTAGATATTCAACAGCCTTTCTTGCCCCCTCCCTATTCTCAGAGGTAATAATAGGATAATTCCTATTGCTATTGCTGTTAATATAACGGTCAATACAAACAACTGGGTATGAAGGATCAAGCTTTTCCAAAATCTCACCAGAAATACCCTCCGTCAAAATTAAACCTGCAAACTTGCTTTTATTGATATAATTTAAATATTTTAATTCCCTCTCTTTCTCATTTTCCGTATCACAGATAATGAGCGAATAATTCCAATCAAATGCTATTCTATTGGCCTCTTTTATTAATTTAGTAAAAAAAGGGTTCATAATATCAAAGATGAATAAGGCAATATTATTAGTGATATTAGAATTTAAATTTTTAGCAATTTGATTAGGAATATAATTCTCTTCTTTAATAACCTGCAACACCTTTTCCCTTGTTTTTTCAGCAACTTGATCAGGTGAGTTTAACACCCTTGACACAGTAGCCGTTGAAACATCACACATCTCTGCAATATCCCTAATTGTCATACCCATAGACTTTGTTCACCCCTAACTAGCATCAATCTGAATCTTAACTCCATATTCTTTCCCAAAATCAAGCAAATAAGCTAATTCTACTTTGTTGACAGCCTCCAAGCCCTCTAATTCGTAGCTCCTACCCAGTCCGCAGTATTTATTTGTTCCTAACCGGTGATAAGGCATAATCTCAATTCTTTTTACACTTGCTAAATCTGCAACCCAAGCCATAATCCTTTTCTGTATTACATCACCACTATTACAACCGGGAATAAATGGTACTCTTACAATTATTTTTTTTTCTTTTAAGATGGTATCTAGCTGTTTAAGGTTTGCTAATATTAAATCATTAGATATCCCCGTATATTTCTGGTGCAAATCAGGGTCAATGTGTTTAATATCATAAAAAATCAGATCTAAATACGGAATTATTTCCTCTATACATTCCCATTTTCCATATCCACTGGTTTCTATAGCAGTATTAATCCCTTCCTTACTACAGAGTTTTAACAAGTCCCGTGTAAATTCTGGCTGTAATAGTGGTTCTCCACCAGTTAAAGTAATTCCACCCCTAGAGTTATCATAAAAACTCTTATCCCGTCTAATAGTATTCATTAATTGTCCAACAGTAAGCTCTTTACCAACTAATTCCCTGGCTTCATAATAGCAACGTTCAACACATTTACCACATTGATTACATCTGGCACTATCTACTACCAGACCAAAGCTTTCATCTTGTTTAATAGCATCCTGAGGGCAAATTTCTATACATCTGCCACAGCCACTGCATTTATTCTGATAATATATAAGCTGGGTTTTTTTTAATTGAGACTCTGGATTAGCACACCACTTACATCTTAAGGGACAACCTTTTAAAAAAATTAACCCACGAATACCGGGCCCATCTGCTGTAGCAAAGCGTTTAAGGTCAAAAATTATCCCTTTAGTTCCTGAATCGACCATTTCTATTCCTCTCCTGAAAGTATTCTTAAGGGCTGTATTAATAGAGCCCTTAAGATAATTATTTAGTTACTAAATTCCATACGCTTAATAATATCATCCTGTAATTCTTTATTAAGAGGTGTAAAAAATGCGCTATACCCCGCAACCCTGACCATCAAATTACGATAATCTTCTGGTTTCTCTTGCGCATCTTTAAGGGTTTCATTTCCTATTACATTAAACTGTATATGATACTGATTGTTATTGAAAAGTGTCTCTATTATTCCAGTTACTCTCTCTTTACCCACTTTGCTTTTTAAAATGTTTGGGCTCAGTCTTACATTAAAGATTGCCCCCTTTTGGAACCAGATACTCGGCAACTTACTTACAGAATTAATAGTTGCAACTAATCCATTTCTCTCTGCCCCTGTTGCAGGTGATACCCCATTATTTAGAGGTTTTTGAGCTTGCCGTCCATCTGGTGTAGCCCCAACAGCATTACCAAAAGCTACATTACCTGTTACCGAACTTTGACTTAAGGCATATGTCCCTGGAATTGGTCCTTTGCCATAACGAGAATTCTTAAATTCATGATGATAAGTAGAACCCATAAAATCATTGATTAAAACAGTCCATCTATCTGCTTTATCATCATCATTTCCGAATTTAGGTGTTTTATTTAGCAGCATTTGTCTTATTTCTTCACCAGTAGGATCCGTAGTATCATCAGTAAAATTAGTCTCCAGGGCATGCTGTAACTGGCTACCTGTTAACCAAGCTTTATTAAAAATTACTGTTTCTATAGCAGCTAAGGAATCCCCTGCTGTCATTGCCCCCACAGTTGGCCCACCATCAGCAGAATAAATTGAACCCCCTTCAATAAGTGATTTACTCCTTTTAATACAATCCTGTATAAGCGAAGATCTAAAGGCATTAACATCATGTAGCATATGTAACTCATCATTTATATGCTCTGTTATAACCTGTAAATTCATATAATAGCGCAATTGTTTTTTAAATGCCTTCATAACCTCCTGTATATTATTAAAGGTAGTTAGGTCACCATCTCCTGGCAAAAGAGTGATACCTGTTTTAGGGTCTTTCCCATTATTTAAAGTTATTTCAAGTATTTTAGCAGTATTTAACCAGGAGCCTTTTGCTGCAAAATCCCATTTCCCTGGTATTGATGCTTCGATACAACCTACAGGTGCCCAGTTGTAACAATCCTCATTTTTTACACCCATATTTTTTAGCATCCTTATAACTCCTAAATCATTATAAAAAGCAGGCTGTCCACCAGAATGATTTTGTACAACTTCTAGGGCTCTTTCCATAAAATCTTTCGACGTTCCTTCAAACCACTTTAAGGAAACAGATGGTTTAGGCAACTTTAAATTCTCTGTTGCAGCTAGGATGATATAAGTTAGTTCATTGACAGCATCCTCACCTTTTGCATTTTGACCCCCTATAGCAAGATTTTCTGCCATATGGTAACCAGGAAAATATTCTGTATCAGGCCAGGAACGTAATTTATTTACCTCATTTGTCTTTATAAAGAAGTTTTCTACAAGTTCAAGTGCTTCATCTTTATTAATAACTCCATTTTCAAGATCCTTTTTATAAAAAGGCCATAAATATTGGTCAAACCTACCTAATGAAATTGCATGACCATTTGTCTCAATTTGAATAGCCAAATGGACAAAACAGACAGATTGGAGGGCTTCCCAGAATGATGTAGCAGGCTTTTCTGGAACTCGCAGACAATTACTGGCCATAATTTCTAGCTCTTTTTTATGCTGTTTATTGTTGGTATCCACTGCCATTTGTCTAAGTTTATTTGCAAAACGATGGGCAAAATCAATCACAGCCTTATTAGTAGTGATTACCGCCTTTAAAAACCAATATTTCTTTATTTGAGCTGGTTGTTTAAGATCCAAACTAGCAATAACCTCTTCAGCTTGCCTGATAAATGAGCTTAAACCATTATTAAGTATAACACTATAGTCAGGCAATATGTTGCCTAACCCCCCTGCTGATACCCAGGTTTCATCAATTGCACCCATCTCCCAGGCCTTATTCGCCTCTTCTGGTAGTAGTTCCTTTAAATTTTTAAATAAGGTTTTGCCCTGCCAGTAATCAATTATCTCCATTAATTCATTGCTAGTTTTTTTATCACACTCAAATTTATCTGATGGCCTTTCACTAAAATGATATGGATTACCATTTAACTCATCCTTGATCCACTCTACAGAATATTCAGGAAAAACAGGCGCCGAACGAGGTTTGCTTGCCTGATTACCAACAATTAATTCATCTCTCCTTACATAAAGTCTCATCTCTTTTAACACCTTACTAAAAGCCTCAGCCCTTCTTTTAACAATAGGCTGGCCAACACTTTCTTTCATAGATTCAGTAAATATTTTAGCTCTTTCTGAACAAATTGCTGGTATAGTGTTCATTAATTCATCCCTTAGTTTCTTGGTTCTCTCACTCAACAACATCACCTCCTAAAATGTAACAATATAACATTTTTTAATATTAAAATTCAATAATCCCTGGCAAAACAACTGTAACCGGTTACATTAATTATATAATATCATGTCTTTCTCTGTTTGTCAACTTTAAATTTTATTTACTTTAACAATTTTTTGATAATTCACTAAAGCAGGAATAAACCCCTCCCTTATAGAATAATTAATATAAGCTGTTCTATCTAGGGAGTGATTATAATGTCTAAAGTGATCCGCACCGGTGTTTCCATCGAAGAAAAACTTTTAAAGAAATTTGATAAACTAATTGAAGGGACATATAGCAATAGATCAGAGGCCATTCGTGACCTCATCAGAAACAAAATAGTTGAAGAAGAGTGGCTGCACAGTGAAGGAAAAGTAATTGGAACCCTGACACTACTATACAACCACCACCAACGGGGCTTAAACAAAAAAATGCTGGATATCCAGCACAACTACCACCACATCTTTAAATCAAACCTTCATCTCCATCTAAGCCACGATTTTTGCTTGGAAGTCATGATCATTGAAGGAGAGCCACTTAAAGTCCAGCAGGCAGCTGAATCCCTTATCGGTTTGAAGGGTGTTAAACACGGTAAACTAACTATCTCAAGCAGAGGGGAATCCTTTAAATAATACAGGAAGAACTTAATCACTATTTTTAATATTAATAATACCCGGTCTGGTCATCGATTCCCTCTCCATAATCCTAGCTAATTCTTTCCTGCTTAAAAGCCCTTCAGAAAGTACTACTTCTGTCAGGCTTTGAGCTGATTCTATTACTTTATGGGCCAGTTGACTGCATTTATCATATCCAAGATAGGGAACCAGAGCAGTAACCCCGGCCAGACTGTTCTTCAGTAATTCCTCGCACCTACTGATATCAACCTCAATTCCTTTTATACACTTACTCACAAATATGTCTACCCCTTTCTGCATAATTTCCATAGCATTTAAGATCTTATGGGCTATCAAAGGGGTAAAAGCATTCAGTTCCAGCTGGCCATCCCTTGCTGCCAGGGTAACTGCCTGGTCACTGGAGATAATTTCAACAGAAACTTGATTAATCAATTCACAGATAACTGGATTTACCTTGCCAGGCATAATTGATGACCCGGCCTGAACCTCTGGTAACCTTAACTCAGCTATCCCACCCCTGGGGCCTGAAGAGAGGAGCCGCAGGTCACTGGCAATTTTATTTAGATTTACAGCAGCCGCCTTAAGCAACCCTGATACCTCTACGAAAACATCCATATTCTGGGTGATATCTATCATATTTTCTGCCTGAGCCAGGCTAAGACCTGTTACCTGCCGTAATTGCTGGTAAATTTTAAAGATATAAGTCTGAGGGGTATTTAATCCTGTACCAATAGCAGTCCCCCCAAGATTAGTCTTTTTTAACCTCTCTTCTATCTTATATAAACGCCAACGGTCCCTGCCAATAGCCTCAGCATAAGCAGCAAATTCCTGTCCCAGAGTGATCGGAAGGGCATCCTGCAGCTGGGTCCGGCCTAATTTTACTACCTCAGCAAATTCCTTCTCTTTCTCCTGTAAAGCTCCCTGTAAAGAAGCAAAAGAATCTGTCAAAGGTACCAACAATTTAAGGACAGCAATCCTTAAAGCAGTAGGATAGACATCATTGGTCGACTGACCTTTATTTACATCATCATTAGGATGAATTAACTGATAAGAGCCCTTTTTTTCTCCTATAATCTCCAGGGCTCTATTGGCAATAACCTCATTCAACATCATATTCGTTGAGGTTCCTGCCCCACCTTGATAGGCATCAAGCTTAAACTCCTCCCTTAAGCCACCTTCCATAATCTCCTCACAGGCTTGTATTATAGCCTCTGCCTTTTTTGCTGGCAGGAGATCAAGTTGTTGATTAGTAATAGCTGCAGCCTTTTTTACTGCTGCTATTCCTTTAATTAACTCTGGATGAACCCGGAAAGAGCTCAGCGAAAAATTTTCCATTGCCCGCAGGGTATTAATCCCGTAATAGGCTTCTACTGACAACTCCATTTTACCAATAAGGTCTGATTCAACTCTCTTATCTTTTCCTTTATTTAAAGACAAATCCACTCCCCCCTCAAAATTTAACCCTGTTCCTCATCAAGCCAGATTGAATGTATAGCCGTAAAGGGTTTTAAAGCCCTATCAAGAATACCATGTAACTGGGCAATCGCCATCCCATAATTTATTACTGGAACACCAGCCTGATGGGCCTCTCTCAGTCGAGAAATTACTTCCCTCCGGTTTAACATACACCCACCACAATGTAAAATCAAATCATAATCATTCAAGTTTTTAGGGTATTCACGACCAGAAACATGATCAAACTTTAGTCCATTACCAACCTTTGACCTAAGCCAGCGGGGAATCTTTACTGTACCAATGTCATCAGCCTGCCGGTGATGTGTACAGGCTTCAGCTATAAGGACCCTGTCATCAGCCTTTAGTTCTCTTAGTTTTCTAGCCCCTTCCAGAAACATCTCCAGATCACCTTTATAACGGGCAAAGAGAATTGAAAAACTGGTCATTAATATATCATCTGGGACATCAGCATCTACCTTCATAAAAGCCTGGGAATCTGTGACAACAATCTTTGGTTTTTCTTTCAACTTACTTAAAGTCATTTTCAGTTCCCGTTCCTTATTTACAATTACAATACCATCATGATCCAGGACATCCCTAATTGTCTGTACCTGAGGTAAAATCAATCTCCCCTTAGGGGCTGACAGGTCAATCGGTGTAACCAGTATCACTATATCCCCGGGATTAATTAAATCACCAATAATAAATGGTTCTTCATAATCTTCAGGGGCATTCTGGACAATCTTATTTCGTAGATTATCAATGCCTTTCTTTTGTAATGCACTAACAGTAATAGGCTCCTGATCCCATTCTTCCTTAATTTGCCTAGTGAGCCCTGAGATTTCCTCCTGACAGATATCAGTCTTATTAATCAGCACCAGAATAGTAATCTCATTTTCTTGTAGATGACTATAGAGCCTTCTTTCAAATTCAGTTATACCATAGTCTGCTTCAATAACAAGTAGGGCCAGATCTGTCTTGCGGATAACCTCCATAGTCTTTTCAACCCTGAGCTCACCTAAGTCTCCTGTATCATCAATTCCAGCAGTATCAATCATAACCACTGGACCCAGTGGGAGCAACTCCATTTTCTTATAGACAGGGTCAGCAGTAGTTCCAGCTATTTCAGATACCAGGGCCAGCTTTTGATTTGTAAGGGCATTAATTAAACTGGATTTCCCAACATTACGACGGCCAAAAACAGCAATATGAGGCAGATTAGCCTGTGGTGTATCCTGCATAAATATCACTCCTCTTATTTTTCAACAAAATACAAAAAACCCTACCAGATAATTAACAGGTAGAGATAACTTTACAAAACAAACCCCTTCCCCTGTTCTCAGGACAACCCTCAAACCCAGGAAGAAAAATATAAAACATATAAACAGGTTTTTTATTTTGTTTAGATTAGTATATCACAGTATCTTATTTTGTACAAGGTTTCACAAGAATTAAAAGTTATAGATTCCCTGATTCTTCTTTTCCCCTGATTTTTTTTAAATAGAAGATATACTTTCTTTCAGCAGCCTGAACTAAATAGGCTGCATGATCAATCAGTTCAGGTGGTTCTGAGACATTATTAAAATACTGTTTCGCCTCAACCCATTCCTGATATGCCTCTTCCAGTTCTTTATATATATCAACCTTATTATTGGGCAATTTTGCTCGGTCGAATTCAGTTTTAGAGATAAGCCAGGACTCCTTAAGATATCGATAAATTTCTTTACTTTTAGCCAAAAAATCACTCAATTGATCTTTTAAGGTCATCAATTCCATCATTTAACCCCTTTCAATTATGCAACAATAAACGCACCCCTGCAGCCAAAAAAAACACCCCTACCAGCTTAATCCAGGTAAATGGGATCTCTTCCAGCCCAAAAATGCCAAAGTGATCAATAAAAGAAGCTGTTAAAACCTGTGCGGTAATTATCGCGGTAGTTGCTACAGCTACCCCTAGCTTAGGAATAGTAATTATCACCGTATAACTTATAATTACCCCCAGTAAACCACCCAGATAAAGATACCAGGGGATTTTTCTCCATTGGGGGATATTAATTTTATTCAAATTTATAAGAATAAAAATTAACAGGACAATTACAGCAGTAAAATGAACAATAAATGAGGCCTCCAATATACCTGTCTTTTTCCCCAGTACAGCATTAAGTGACCCCTGTAATGCCATAGAAAGTCCTGCCAGGGCTGCTAAAGCAAGATAAAGTAATGGAAATCCAAACACTACAACACCCCTCTTTCCCAATTATTTTTTACATAAATAAAAAACTTTATACAGAAAATAACTTTTGGCTAATAAAATAGGGCAGCCAATTTCACAGCTGCCCTGCATACAATTCTTTAATATAATTATAAAAAATTAAGCATTCTCTTTTCGTACTCCCTCTTCTAAACCATGTGCTTCACCAGCTTTGACTACTGCATATTTGGTAGCAAATGGTCCAAATACCTCAGTAAGTGCTGCTGTAAATAACAACACATTAAAAACCAGCAAACCAACTTCAGGAACTGCTATAAAATCCTGCTGCACAGTATAGGCCATTGCTATAGCAACACCACTCTGCGGTAACAAGCCTAAACCAATATATTTCTTGACTTTATCTGGTGCCTGTCCCAAAATTGCCCCTAAAGAGGCACCTGACACCTTACCTATAACCCTGGAGATTAAATAAACAAAAGCAATGATCAAAAAACTACTTGAAGCTATACTTGCCAACCTTATCTCTGTCCCAGCCAGAATAAAAAATAGAGCATATAAAGGTATCGTAAGTATGTCCATATAATTACCTACACCAAGGTTTTTCCTGGCAAAGTTACGAAAAGCAAAACCAACTGCCATATTAGTTATTAAGGGAGACAAATTCAGTAAAAGCGCCAGTGCTGATCCACCTATAATAGTTGTGACTAAAGTTAAAATTTTCTTAGTACTATCCTCAAAGGTACTTATTAAACTTTGGGAAAGGTAACCGATAATCAAGCCAATAAATAGAGAAGCAAAAATCTCTATCATCGGTTCTCCCAATAGATGGCTAATAGCCAGGGAGCCACTCCCACTATATTGCGTAAGAGCAATAGGTTCTATTAGACTAAAAATTATCAGGGCTATAGCATCATCTATCCCTATTACAGCAATGATCATTGCTGTCAGTACACCTTCAGCTTTATATTCCTTAAGTACCATTACAGTTGCGGCTGGTGCTGTTGCTGAAGATATTGCCCCCAATATTAAAGCCAGATATAGCGGCTTACCAATAGCAAGTACCGCTATTGTTACTACAAGAAAAGCTGCTATACATTGTATAAAGGCAATAAACATAATCGGTTTACCCAGACGTCTTAACATCTTAACCGAAAGCTCAGTACCAATAGTAAAAGCAATAAATGCCAGAGCTATATTAGTCATATACTCAAAGTTGTTCAAGGTAAAAAAGTACCATTCTTTTTGTTCTGGACTTATAAAAGGGAGGGCACTTATAACATCATGACTAAATAACATACCCAAAAAAACATATCCAACAACAATAGGAACCCTATACTTTTTAGATAATAAGACAACTAATAAAGCCATAAAGATCAAAAAACCTACCACATAAATAAATTTATTGCTAGCCTGATTTAATACAAACCACTCCCCAATGTCCCGTAATTTATCAATTTCAAAATCCATTTATTACACCTCAGTATCTTATTAAATTATAGTCTTATTTTTTATTCATCCTGTTTATTACAGACTTTTAATAAATAATAGAGTAAATCTGCCCGGGAAATATAACCCCTCAGATTTCCAGACTCATTGACAACAAAAAGTATCGATTCTTTATTATCTAACATAACATCTGCAATTTTATACATCTTGTCATTTTCCATTACAACAGAGGTTCTGGTTGACATATATTCTTTAACCCCTCTTTCCTTAACCTCTATCAAATTTTCAGCTGCCTGATTTACCCCATATAATAAATGATTATTAACAAGGTAGCCATACTTCTCTGGGAGAATATTCTTTAATATGTTTTCACTATAAATAGTCCCTAAAAATTTGTTCTCTGCATTAACAACTGGTAATACCGACATCTCGGCTTTATACATAATTCTAATGGCCTCTTTTATCTGATCATCCTCACAAACTGAAACCAGGGTGCGCATCATATAATCCTTAACTATACCCAAGTTGCTACACCTCCAACTCTTTGATTTTAATTCTATTTAAATTATCTTTGATCAATTCTTTATCTTTAATAAAAATACTTCTGTTTTCTGCCACAGTAAGTGCTGCTGCTGCCCCATACCTATTGGCCTCTATAAAGTCAAAACCTTTACGGGCTATATAGTCATAAAATCCAGCATTATAAGCATCACCAGCACCTAACCAGTTTCTAAGACAAAAATCTACTGGTGTTAAAGAATAAGCCTTGCCATCTATAAATAATAAACGATCACAGTGGTGAGGAATAACTACACTATGGGCACCCTCCTCTAACAATCTATAACCCATTTTTACATAATCCTCAAATTCCACAACCTCCTGGTCAAGTATTTTTCTGGTGTGTTTAAAGTATGGACTAACTACTTTTGGCTTTTCCTTTAAAGCCTGATTTAAGGTCTCTCCACTGGCCTGTAGGAAAACATCCTTGTCCTGGTCATTACAAATACTAATCATCCTTTGATATATATCAAAATCTACACCCTCAGGTATTGAGCCTGCTATAATAATCAGATCACTATCCACTATAGCCCTTTTAAAGCGTTTAATCAGATCCTCAACATCTTTTTTAGTCACCCTGTAAGAATAATCACTATAATGGGTAAAAGTTACCGGGTTTTTTGAAATAATAAAGACATTATTCCTGATCTCATTTTCGGTATAGATATAATTTGTCGTTATCTTATACTTCTGGACCATCTTTTCAAAAAACAATCCCTGTTTACCACCTACAAAACCTAAATTCTGTACATCTGGGTATCCCATGTATTTTAAATCAATTGCTGTTAAAAGACCTTTCCCACCAGGGTATACCCTGATATCCTTTTTATCATAAAGGTATTCATGTCTTTTAGCCACATGTTCTGTAACAAAATATTCCCTATCTATTGCTGGATTTAAAGTAACTGTAGTTATCATAATTATCTCCCCCCTTAATAATTTATCATTCCGTCAGATTCCCCCCCCATTCCTAGGGTATAAATCTTAATTTATTATATCATAAAAAATAAACACTAGTAAAATTATTCTAAATTTAAAAAATATAAGTACTAATTTCCTGGACATTAAAAAAGAGAATCCTCGAAACAAGGATTCTCTATCTTTTGAACAAATTTAATCTTATTTTAATCAATTCATTATTAAATATATTAACATAATATGAACACAAAAAGGCCGTTTTTCATTACAAGACAAGTTTTTTAAATAAGGCTCTTTCATAATAGTCCTTTTCATAATTAAGTGTTTGTGATACTTTCCCTTGCTTCACCTGATTTTATTAGAGCATATTTGGTAGCAAATGGTCCAAATACCTCAGTCAAAGCTGCTGTAAATAAAAGTACATTAAAAACTAATAAGCCAATCTGAGGTGCTGTAACGAAGTCCTGTTGTACGGTATATGCCAGTGCAATAGCAACACCACTTTGAGGTAATAATCCGAAACCTATATATTTCTTAACCTTATCTGGTGCTTTACCTAAAATAGCACCCAATGAAGCACCTGATACCTTGCCGATAATCCGAGAAATCAGATAGACAAAAGCAATCATTAAAAAACTAATTGAGGCAATACCTGTTAAACGTATCTCTGTCCCAGCTAGAATAAAAAACATAGCATACAAAGGTATCGTAAGTATATCCATATAACTACCTACACCGAGATTTTTCCTGGCAAAGTTACGAAAAGCAAAACCAACTGCCATATTTGTAATCAAAGGAGAAAAATTCAAGAAAATAGCCAGGGCTGAACCCCCTATAATTGTTGTAACTAAGCATAAAATTTTCTTAGTATCATCTTCAAAACTGCTTATCAACATCTGGGAAAGATATCCTACTACTAAACCAATAAAAAGCGAACCAAATATCTCCAAGAAGGGTTTGCCTAATATCTGTCCCAGAGAAAGATTACCCCCACCTTTAAGTTGAATAAGTGCAATAGGTTCTACTAAACTAAAGATAATTAGTGCTATAGCATCATCTATCCCTACCACAGCCAATATTGATGAGGTTAATTCCCCTTCTGCCCTATATTCCTTGAGTACCATAACTGTAGCTGCCGGAGCTGTTGCTGAAGCTATTGCTCCCAATACTAAAGCCAGATATAAAGGTTTGCCCATAGCAAGTACAACCAAAGTTACTATCATAAAGGCTCCAGTGGATTCCAACAAAGCGATAAATATAATAGATTTACCCAATTGCTTCAAGGTCTTAATAGAAAGCTCTGTCCCAATAGTAAAAGCAATAAATGCCAGAGCTATATTGGTCAGATAACCCAGATTATTTAACGCAAAAAAGTACCACTCTTTCTGCACTGAGCCTATAAAAGGCAAAAAATTTATAACATCATGACTAATCAACATACCCAAAAAAACATACCCAACAACAATAGGAACCCTATACCTTTTAGTTAATAAGACAACTAAAAAAGCCATAATAATTAAAATTCCTAGCACATAAATCAGTTTATTATTAGCATGGTTTAGTAGAAACCATTCTCCAAACCCCCGCAATTTATCAATTTCAAAATCCATCTTCACTTACACCTCGATATTTTATTGAATTATTGAATTATTGTCTTATTTTTTATTCATCCTGTTTATTACAGACTTTTAATAAATAATAGAGTAAATCTGCCCGGGAAATATAACCCCTCAGATTTCCAGACTCATTGACAACAAAAAGTATTGATTCTTTATTATCTAACATAACATCTGCAATTTTATACATCTTGTCATTTTCTAATACAGCAGATGTACGGGCGAACATATATTCACCAACAGTTCTATCCTTAATCTCTTCCAAATTATCAGCTGCCTGATTAACCTCATATAATAAACGATTATTAACAAGGTAGCCATACTTCTCTGGGAGAATATTCTTTAATATGTTTTCACTATAAATAGTCCCTAAAAATTTGTTCTCTGCATTAACAACTGGTAATACCGACATCTCGGCCTTATACATAATTCTAATGGCCTCTTTTATCTGATCATCCTCACAAACTGAAACCAGGGTGCGCATCATATAATCCTTAACTATACCCAAGTTGCTACACCTCCAACTCTTTGATTTTAATTCTATTTAAATTATCTTTGATCAATTCTTTATCTTTAATAAAAATACTTCTGTTTTCTGCCACAGTAAGTGCTGCTGCTGCCCCATACCTATTGGCCTCTATAAAGTCAAAACCTTTACGGGCTATATAGTCATAAAATCCAGCATTATAAGCATCACCAGCACCTAACCAGTTTCTAAGACAAAAATCTACTGGTGTTAAAGAATAAGCCTTGCCATCTATAAATAATAAACGATCACAGTGGTGAGGAATAACTACACTATGGGCACCCTCCTCTAACAATCTATAACCCATTTTTACATAATCCTCAAATTCCACAACCTCCTGGTCAAGTATTTTTCTGGTGTGTTTAAAGTATGGACTAACTACTTTTGGCTTTTCCTTTAAAGCCTGATTTAAGGTCTCTCCACTGGCCTCCAAGAAAACATCCTTGTCCTGGCCATTACAAATACTAATCATCCTTTGATATATATCAAAATCTACACCCTCAGGTATTGAGCCTGCTATAATAATCAGATCACTATCCACTATAGCCCTTTTAAAGCGTTTAATCAGATCCTCAACATCTTTTTTAGTCACCCTGTAAGAATAATCACTATAATGGGTAAAAGTTACCGGGTTTTTTGAAATAATAAAGACATTATTCCTGATCTCATTTTCGGTATAGATATAATTTGTCGTTATCTTATACTTCTGGACCATCTTTTCAAAAAACAATCCCTGTTTACCACCTACAAAACCTAAATTCTGTACATCTGGGTATCCCATGTATTTTAAATCAATTGCTGTTAAAAGACCTTTCCCACCAGGGTATACCCTGATATCCTTTTTATCATAAAGGTATTCATGTCTTTTAGCCACATGTTCTGTAACAAAATATTCCCTATCTATTGCTGGATTTAAAGTAACAGTTGTAATCAAGCTAACTCCCTCCCTCTATAAATATTTTATCCATATATTATTTTCGCTGTTAGTTTATAATATCCTCTTTAATTAAAAAATTTTAATCTTTAATAAATAATAAGTAGAACTACCATCATGATAGTCCTACTTATAACTCTCTCCTACCCTCTAAAGCCTTTGATAGGGTTACTTCATCAGCATATTCCAGGTCACCACCCACCGGAAGACCGTGAGCAATCCTGGTTACTTTAACCCCCAGTGGTTTTAGCAGTTTAGCTAAATACATAGCCGTCACATCACCTTCTGCATTAGGATCAGTGGCTACAATGACCTCATCAACCCCTTCCTTGAGACGGGGAATTAGATTTTTAATCCTAATATCATCAGGCCCTACTCCATCCATTGGGGAAATAGAACCATGTAAAACATGATAAAGACCATTATATTCACCTGTTTTTTCCATAGCAATTACATCTTTAGGACTCTCTACCACACAGATTAATGACCTGTCTCTCTCCAGTGAAGAACAAAAATTACAGGTCTCTTCTTCCGTCAAATTATTACAGACAGAACAATACCTTATATTCTCCCTGGCATCAAGTAGAGCCCGGGCTAGTTCATTTACCTCACCCTTATTACGCCCCAGTATAAAAAAAGCCAGACGCTGTGCAGTTTTAGGACCCACCCCAGGCAACTTACTTAACTCATTGATTAACTTCCCCATAGGACGGGGATAATATCTCATTAAAACATCCCCGGGATATTCATCCCGCCGGTTAATTTGCCCATCTCTTCATTAACCATATCTGAAATTTTTCGCATACCTTCATTAACAGCTGCCAGGATCAGGTCTTCCAGCATTTCTACATCTTCAGGGTCAACAGCATCAGGGTCAATCTTTATATCCAACAATTCCTGTTTCCCATTTACAACTACTTTAACAACCCCACCTCCGGCAGTAGCCTCAACCGTCTTTTCTTTTAATTCATCCTGCATCTTGGCCATCTTCGCCTGCATCTGCTGAGCCTGTTTCATTAGTTTATTCATATTCACCGTTATAAACCCCCTTATTTTTTTGACAAAAACTAAGTCCCTTTATCTTCTAATACTTCATAATTAACCTTTATTACTTCCCCTTCAAAAAAATCAGCTACCCTATCAACAAGGTCATCTCTATTATCTTCTCTATCTCCATTATTGCTCTCCTGCTCAGTCAGTTCTTTTTTTTTAGCCTCAGCTAGTTCTTCTCCTCTCAGCTTAAAAACAAGCTGGCAGTCTGTACCTAGTACAGTCGTTATCACCTTTTTAACAAGGTCTAACTTCCTGGCAGCAGCATTTTTATGAAAACCCTTATCTTCTGGAAACTCAATACTAAGACAATTATCTATAACAGCCTCTGGTTTTCCCTCCAGTAGATAGGCCTGAACACTTATATCTTTCTCCTTTATTTTCTCCAGAATAACAGGCCACAGCTCCCTTACCTGTTCAATAGTAATATTACTATTCTCGGCAGGTCCTGTATCTCTTTCTTTCTTCTTAACAACATTTTTTTTATCTTCACTCTTATCTTCTATTACTGACGGTTTTGTATTATTAACCGTTTTTGCTTCCTGACCTCCCTGTTTATCAACCGAAACTGGAGGTCTTGCCTTTCTTTTACCTTCAAGTAATTCCTTTAAGGCAAGCTCTAAGCTGGCTATCCTGGATTTTAATGCAGTAAGGGAATCACCCTGATCTAAAGCAGCCAATTTTATTATACCCATTTCCAGGAGTATCTGCGGCTGTTCTGTAAAAACAAAATCTTTTTTAATACTTGTTAACTCCTCAATAAAGTTTATTAATAAAGATATGTCAACTTTATTACTTTCCTGCAGTAGTTCCTCTATTCTCTCTTCAGGGAGGTCAAGAACACTTGTTTTGCCCCCGCATTCCTTGATCAAAAGTAACTGCCTGAGGTATTCAATTAAATCATCAAGCAAAACAGACAGGGCATTACCCCTATCAATAATCTGGTTTAATAATTCAATGGCAGCAGCCGTTTCTTTATTTACTATTTTATTAAATAAATCAACCAATACTGTGCTATCTACCTTACCAAGCATCTCCTGCAAGCGATTTTCATCTAACTGACCATTTGTAAAAGAAATTGCCTGATCCAGTAGACTTATCGCATCCCTCATACCACCATTAGAACTGCGGGCAATAAGGTCCACTGCCCCTTCATGATAGGTCACAGATTCAGCCTGACAAATATATTTTAACCGTTTCTTAATATCTTTAATAGTTAATAAGGAAAAATCATAACGCTGGCAGCGGGAGAGTATGGTATCGATTACACGGTGTGGTTCAGTAGTAGCCAGGATAAATACGACATTTTCGGGGGGCTCTTCTAATGTCTTAAGCAGGGCATTAAAAGCCCCTTTAGTTAACATATGTACCTCATCTATAATATATACTTTATAATCTCCTTCAGTAGGATAGAATTTAACCTTTTCCCGGAGATCCCTTATCTCATCAATACCTCGATTTGAAGCAGCATCTATCTCAATAACATCCAGGGACCGCCCTGAATTAATCTTCTGACATGCCGGGCATTCACCACAGGGCTCTATAGTTGGCCCCTTAACACAATTTAAAGCCTTAGCAAAGACTTTAGCAGTAGATGTCTTACCTGTTCCCCGTGGACCAGCAAATAGATAGGCATGGCCGATCCTACCGGTCTGCAATGTGTTCTTCAAGGTTTTAACTACATGCTCCTGGCCTATCAGCCCCTCAAAATCATCGGGACGATACTTCCTATATAATGATAGAAAAGCCATAGGATCACCTCCCTAAAACTTATTATATGTATAAAAAGGCCGTACACCTACCTCGAATCTCCCTTCCCAGGCGTTACCTTGACAGTTAGCTCGAACCAAGCACCCTTACGGCACATGAAGACATTTACTTACCGCTGCTTCCTCCCGGACCTGACGGGGTTCATAAAGCTTCATTGCGTAAGACCCGATTGTCAACACCACTTATCAAGGCCGGACCCCACAAAGGAAAATCCTCAGCTCGGCTTCAATCCTGCTATAGCGGGTTGCAGGTTACAGGGTACCGCTACCCCCCCATTTAGTACGGCCAAATCTTATCTATATGGCGGAGAGGGAGGGATTCGAACCCTCGGTAGGCGGTAACCTACACTCGCTTTCCAGGCGAGCCCCTTAAGCCAGACTCGGACACCTCTCCATATTGGATGTAGGAAGTTGGAGGTTAGAGGTTGGAATAAACCTTTTAGACCCTTAAACCTACTATTTACTTCCTCTACACATATATATTAAAAGTTAAAACTATAAAGCTCTAGCTTCAAACTTTTAGTATGGCGGAAGGGGAGGGATTTGAACCCTCGAGACGTTTATGCGTCTACTCGATTTCGAGTCGAGCGGTTTCAGCCAGACTCACCCACCCTTCCAGAATGGGCTCTATCTATAATTTGATTTACTAAATTGCATAATTATATCAGCTAATCTTAAGTTTTTCTTTAATATCAGAAATATCTAAAGTGTTTTCTGCAATCTGTCGTCTATTGGTAGTCTGTGTCCTTTTAATATCTTTGACGTCTTTAGCAATCTCATTTGCCTTTTCTTCTAAACTATTAAATCTTGTTGCTAAACTATCAAACCTATTTCCAAGCTTATCAAACCTATCCTCAAGCCTGTCAAATCTGTTTTCGAGCCTGTCAAATCTCTTCTCCATAGATTCTCTAAAATTATAAAACCCTTCTAGTAATTCAGCTAACTTATCACTCATTCTTTAACCCCCCCAGCTTTTAAAATCACCTTTATAATATCTATCAATTACTTCCGGAGTTTTCTAAAAAACCCCTTCATCAAGTCACCACATTCCTCAGCCAGCACTCCAGCTTTAAGTTCTACCTGATGATTTAATCTCTTATCTCTTACAATATTATAAAGGCTGCCTGCTGCTCCAGCTTTGGGGTCCTTAGCTCCATAAACCAATCTTTTAATACGAGCCTGAACAATTGCCCCAGCACACATCGGACAGGGTTCTATGGTTACATAAAGACTACACTCATCTAAACGCCAACTATTTAAATTTGCAGCAGCATTCTTGAGGGCAATAATCTCAGCATGGGCAGTAGGGTCATTAGTGTTTTCCCTTAAATTATACCCTCTACCGATAATTTCTCCCTTAGAGATAACTACAGCCCCGATAGGGACTTCCTCAATCTCCAGGGCCTTGCCAGCTTCTATTATAGCCAATCTCATATACTCTTCATCTTTTTTCATAAAATAAACTTACACCACCTGGTGTAAATCCTTAAATTAAAATGGCGTGCCCGGAAGGAGTCGAACCCTCAGCCTTCTGATCCGTAGTCAGACGCTCTATCCAGTTGAGCTACGGGCACCTGATATCAGCAAATATTATATTAACATAAAGAACATAAAAAAGCAAATCTTTTTTTGATTTTTAAAGTACTTAAAGTGCTTTTTAAAGCACTTTTGTCCAAGCACAACTAAAATTGTACTATGTCTTAAGAAAAAAGTCAAGATGAATTTTCTGCTAGATAATTAAAAGGTATTAAGACAGTAGTCTCCCACTGCCTTAATACCTTTATTGGACAATATATATCCAGAGTTATTCATTTCCCTTAGCAAAAGAAGACTCCAGACGTTTATAGGACTCATATCTAGCCTTAGCATCTTTTTCGGCTTTTTGGAAATATTCTTTAGCAATTTCAGGGAAGGTCTTTTCAAGTGATGTATAACGAACCTCACTCTTAAGATAATCCTGGAATGATTCGGTAGGTTCTTTAGAATCTAAACTAAATGGATTTTTACCTTCTTCTTCAAGCTCAGGATTAAACCTGTATAGGTGCCAGTATCCTGCTTGAACAGCATTCTTTTCTTGCTCAACACTGCAGCCCATACCAGCTTTAAGCCCATGATTTATACATGGAGCATAGGCAATTATCAGGGACGGTCCTGGATAAGCCTCTGCTTCTTTAAGGGCTTTAAGGGTTTGATTCATATTGGCACCAAGGGCAATCTGAGCAACATATACATAACCATAACTAATTGCCATCTGTCCAAGGTCTTTCTTGCGTATCTTCTTACCAGAAGCAGCAAATTTAGCTACAGCAGCAGTTGGTGTAGCCTTGGAGGACTGACCACCTGTATTGGAATATACCTCAGTATCAAAGACCATTACATTGACATCATCACCAGAGGCAAGTACATGGTCAAGACCACCATAACCGATATCATAAGCCCAGCCGTCTCCACCGAAGATCCACTGTGACTTCTTGGTCAGGTATTCCTTCATATCTAAGATTTCAGCCGCCAGATCATTATCTGCATATTTACTTAATACAGGAATCAACTGAATTGTTGCTGCCTTGGATTCCGCACCAAGGTCCTTATTATCAAGCCAGTTTTGTAGGGCATCATTAAGGTCTTCACCTAAGTTGGCTTTAATAAGTTCCTGTGCTAAATCAGCAAGCCTATCCCTATTTTGTTCCATACCCAGATACATACCATAGCCATACTCGGCATTATCTTCAAAGAGTGAATTAGCCCAGGCTGGACCGTGTCCGTCTTCATTGGTTGTATATGGTGTACTTGGTGCTGAACCACCCCAGATTGATGAACAACCAGTAGCATTGGCTATAATCATTCTATCACCAAACAACTGTGTTATTAACTTAGCATAGGGTGTTTCACCACAACCAGCACAGGCACCTGAGAATTCAAGTAATGGCTGACAGAACTGACTACCTTTAACAGAGTATTTGTTCATTAACTCATCTTTAATAGCTATATTGTTTATCGCATATTCCCAATTTTCTTGCTGATTATCAATCTGTTCCCCAGCAGGTTTCATTTCCAGGGCACCTACAGGACATACATTAGCACAAACACCACATCCCGTACAGTCTAAAGCACTGACCTGAAGTCGGTATACTAAACCTTCAAACTGTTTGCCCTTAGCCTCTTTGGCGGCAAAACCCTCAGGGGCATTAGCAGCCTCTTCCTCATTAAGCAGGAAGGGTCTGATTACTGCATGTGGACAGGAGATAGCACACTGGTTACATTCAATACATTTATCCATCTGCCACTCAGGTATATTAATAGCAATTGCGCGTTTTTCATAAGCAGAAGTGCCCTGTGGGAAATGTCCATCTTCGCAGCCAACAAACGCACTTACAGGTAGGTCATCACCCTTCTGCTGGGCAATTGGTTCCAGTATATTTTTAATAAATTCTGGTTTGTCTTCCTCAATTGTAGCAGCAGCTTCACTACCGATATTGGCCCAGTCAGCTGGCACTTCAACTTTTTCCAGGGCATCAAGGGCCTTGTCTACTGCATCATAGTTCATCTTTACAATCTTGTCTCCCTTATGTCCATAACTTTTCTTAATCGCTTCTTTCAGGTATTTAACTGCTTCATCTACAGGAATAATTTTGGCCAATTTAAAGAAAGCAGTCTGCATAACCATATTTATCCTGCCGCCAAGACCTACTTCAGCAGCTATATCAAAGGCGTTTATAATATAAAGATCAATATTATGCTCAGCCAGATATTTTTTAATACCGGCAGGGAGTTTTTCATCTAATTCATCTTTAGACCAGGTACAATTAAGCACAAAAGTCCCACCATCTTTTAGTCCATCCAGTAGATCAAACTGGTTGACATATGATTCCTTATGACAGGCTACATAATCAGCTTCTTCAATTAGATAAGTAGATTTAATTGGATTATCTCCAAAACGAAGGTGTGATACTGTTACACCACCTGATTTCTTGGAGTCATAGGAGAAATATCCCTGGGCATATTTATCAGTATTGTCACCAATAATCTTAATAGCATTCTTATTAGCACCAACAGTACCGTCAGAACCCATACCCCAGAATTTACAGCGTACGGTTCCCTCGGGGGCAGTATTTATTTTATCTCCTAATTCTAATGATGTATTAGTAACATCATCAACAATACCAACAGTAAAATTGTTTTTAGACTGGTCTTGCTTGAGATTTTCAAAAACAGCCTTAATCTGTGTTGGTGTAGTATTTTTAGAACTCAGACCATACCTGCCACCAACTACAATAGGTGCATCTTCTTTATCATAGAACAGGCTCCTTACATCTTCATATAAGGGTTCACCTACAGCACCCGGTTCCTTGGTCCTATCTAAAACAGCAATCTTCTTGACTGTTTCAGGCAGTGCCTCTAATAAATATTTTTCTGAGAATGGACGGTAGAGACGAACCTTAATAAGTCCAACCTTCTCACCCTTGCTGGTCAGATACTCAACAGTCTCATCAATGGTATCTGTTACAGAACCCATCGCAATAACTACATATTCAGCATCTTCTGCACCAACATAATTGAAAGGACGGTATTCCCTACCTGTGACCTTACTAATCTCTTCCATATAATCTGCCACAATATCAGGCACAGCATCATAAAAGCTGTTACAGGATTCACGAGCCTGGAAGAAGATATCTGGATTTTCCGCAGTACCCCTTGTCACAGGATGTTCAGGATTCAAACTATTGTGTTTGAATCTCTTAACCGCATCATAATCAACTAACTTAGCTAAGTCATCATAATCCATAACCTCAACTTTCTGTATCTCATGTGAGGTGCGGAAACCATCAAAGAAATGTAAAAATGGAATACTGGACTTAATAGCTGCCAGGTGGGCTACACCAGCTAGATCCATAACTTCCTGGACACTACCTGAAGCTAGCATAGCAAAACCTGTTTGTCTTGCTGCCATTACATCAGAGTGATCACCAAAAATCGACAATGCCTGGGTTGCCACTGAGCGAGCACTTACATGGAATACACCAGGTAATAATTCCCCAGCAATTTTATACATATTAGGGATCATTAACAGCAATCCCTGAGAAGCAGTAAATGTAGTAGTCAGTGCCCCGGTTGCTAAAGAACCGTGTACTGCACCAGATGCCCCTCCTTCAGATTGCATCTCAGTAAGCTTAACCCGCTGTCCAAAAATGTTCTTGCGACCATGAGCACTCCATGTATCAACATATTCAGCCATAGGTGAAGATGGAGTAATAGGATAGATACCAGCTACTTCAGTAAAGGCATATGCCACATGAGCAGCAGCAGTATTACCATCCATGGTCTTCATAGTTTTACCCATTTATTTTTTCCCCCCATTTATATAATGTAATAATGTATATTTACATTCAGTCTTAGTATAATACAATTAAAAATTGCTGTCAAATCACATAACCTTTTGAATTGAAAGACAACAGTTTTTAGACAAAAATATAAGGGCTGGTTCTTTATCCAGCCCTTGTTTTATATAAAAAAGGGGTTACCCCCTTATTTATTCTACTCTCCAGCCATAATTGCTTCAAGGTCATCTCCCACAGTATTAATTCCTTTAATATCAAATTTATCTACTAATACCTTTAGAACACCTGGAGATATAAAAGCAGGTAGGCTTGGTCCTAAACGTATTCCTTTAACCCCCAGATATAGTAAAGCTAATAAGACAGTAACAGCCTTCTGCTCATACCAGGCTATATCATAGGATATAGGGAGTTCATTAATATCATCAACCCCAAAGGCTTCAGCAAGTTTCTGGGCAATTACTACCAGTGAATATGAATCATTACACTGTCCGGCATCAAGTACACGGGGTATTCCATCAATATCGCCCAGCTCCAGTTTATTATATCTGTATTTAGCACAACCTGCTGTTAATATCACCGTATCTTCAGGCAACTTTTCGGCCAGATCGGTATAATAATCCCTTCCCTTATGCCTTCCATCACAACCAGCCATTACTACAAAGCGTTTTATCTTACCGGCCTTAACTGCTTCAACTACTTTATCAGCAACACTTAAGACAGCCTCATGGGCAAACCCACCCATAATACTACCTTTTTCTAATTCTGCTGGAGGCTCACACCTTAAAGCATGTTCAATAATAGCTGAGAAATTCTTCTGCTTACCATCCTCCCGGTCATCAATGTGTTTAACCCCGGGAAAACCAACTACACCAGTGGTATATACCCTGTCTTGATAGCTTTCCCTGGGTGGTACCAGGCAGTTAGTTGTCATCAAGATAGGTCCGTTAAACTTCTCAAATTCACCCGTCTGCTGCCACCAGGCATTACCATAATTCCCTACAAAATGTTCATATTTTTTAAAGGCTGGATAAGAATTAGCAGGCAGCATTTCTCCATGTGTATAGACATCTATCCCTTTACCAGCTGTCTGTACAAGTAGTTCCTCCAGGTCTTTAAGGTCATGACCGCTGATTAATATGCCCGGCCTATCACCAACACCGATATTTACCTCTGTCGGCTCTGGATTACCATATGACCCAGTATTAGCTTTATCCAGCAGGGCCATTGTCTGTACTGCAAGCTCACCACAGCGCATAACTAAGCCTATTAGTTTATCAACTGAAATATCTTGATCTGCTGTTGCTGCCAGTCCTTCAATCATAAATTCATATATTTCCTCATCTTCTTCAGCTAAGACATAGGCATGTTCAGTATATGCTGCCATCCCCTTCAGGCCGTAAGTAAGCAGCTCTTTTAAGGACCTGATATCTTCATCTTCTATATTAAGGATACCTATTTCTGCACCCTTCAGGTAATAATCTTTACTATGATCACTGTACCAGGTACACATATCCGGCAGGACTTCACTAAATACCTTCCCTTCTTTCTCTTGATAGGCCTCTTTAAACTTAGCAGCAATACTCTCCCTTAATTCCAGGGCTGCTTTTATTCTCCCCTCAAAACGTGCTGGGTCAAAACTTACATTAGTAATAGTAGTAAAAAGGCTCTCTGTAATAAAACGGCCCACTGTCTTATCTGCTATCTCCAGTTCGCCAGTCTTACGGGCATAGACTGAAATACCCTTAAGTAAGTAAACTAATAAATCCTGGAGATTGGCCACATCTTCGGTTTTACCGCAGACACCCCTGATTGTACAACCTTCATTTTTAGCTGTTTCCTGACATTGATAACAAAACATACTCATCTTTATAAATTCCCCCTTGATCCATTTGTTTTGATTACAAATATAATTATAAAGCTCAGTGACGATAAATACTATGACATTTATCACATGTTGAGCAAAAGTTGATAATCATTATAAATTATATTTTCATCAAATCAATTATTAATGCACATTATATATTATAATACATATTATTTTATATATGATCATATATAAAATAATTATAAAGAGGGGAGTAAAAAATGGTAAATAATGAATCTTTTCCAAAAAGATTAGAGGAATTTCAGGATGATGATATAATTGTTGAGTTTAGTTGTGGTGGTGTTCTAAAGGTAGCCCGGGGTATTCTAGCTTTAATAAGCGCAGATACCATAGAACTCACGCCATCTACAGAAAGACCTGGTGTTATAGTCAGGGTCTGGAATCCTAATACCAGCCAGTTTATACAGCAGAACGGGTCTTATGACCGGGTATTAATCGTTGATGAAAATATCTGCAGTATAGATAGAATCTTTGACCTACCATTATAACCGCTATTAATTAAACCCTTTTTTCATAGAGAACATTATACTATTTACTGTTATAATATATTTGTCCTAATGATGAACTATTTGCAGAAAAAACCATATAATATAACAAACAGTAAGAAAGGAGGATCATTATGGGCGACTATGGAGTTTGTGGTGACAATTGTGCTTTTATCATCTTCTTAATCCTTATTCTTCTCCTCTTAGGCATCTACTAATAAATAATAAAATACCGTTATAATAAGAATAATTATATTTATAAATTAAAGAAAACAACCACAGTATTTTCCTGCTGTGGTTGTTTTTAATTTAATTCTTCTTAGCTTTAATTTTATCCTCGATTGTTTGTATTTTTTCCACGGCCTCCTGTGATAGTTCACTCAATAAAGATTCCCTACACCTAGCAGCCATATTCGGACGATTTGTCCTTACCCCCTGGCTAACTACCTCAAACCACTGCACTTTTTTGCTGTTATAATAAAGATCATAATCGACAATCCTTTCTCCATCCTGGTCGTATTCCAGGCCTATCAGAATTTTTTTGATTTTTTTGGGCGGCAGGATAGTAAATAGCCTTATTTGATAAGCTATTACTGATAAGAGGGCAACAGCATGGTCTTTAGTCCAGGATTCCCCTAGTATAAAACCTAATTCCAGGTCAGCCAGAGCTGTTACTAATCTTTTATACTGTTCTTCATACATATTCCCTGAATCATAGATATTAATCTTAAGTTCATACCACTGGGTCTCCTCTAAACCGTGGGTTATATGTCTTACCACATCACGCCTGAGTTCCTTATGTATTACATTAACAGGCTTTTCTATCAAAAGATTGGTTTTTACCATCTGTAATGAACTTACCCTGGTCTTAATTGGCTCTTCAGTAAAACTTAAGATTGTATCACCTGTTTTACCCTGCTTAATCCCTTCTATTATATTAACCAGACGGGCATTATAGTTTTCCTTTAATTGTTTTATTATCTCCTGACCATCTTCTGGTATACGCATTACCAGCTGGCCTGCCCCCAGTTCCACTTTGTTAATCAGCTCAGCAATCCCCAGATTTATTAATTCTTCCATAGTTACCAGTGGTGTAGTGGGGAGCATAATAATACTTTCAGTATCATCAACCCCATCAGAATCTTCTTTAGCCTCACTTACAAAAGCAATAGTCATGTCTTCCTCTGCCCTTTCCAGAGCATCAGTAAGTCGTAAAGCCTGCCCATTTAAAAAATCTTTTAGAGCCTTTTCTAAATTATCTGTCTTTTCTGTCCTGAAAAATAGGTATCCAGGACCCTTTCTAATAAAATTCATAAAATCCTCCTTTCCCTCATGGGAGTTTTAGTCTCTTATACTTTCTTTCCTGGGCTGTAACCAGGGGATAAGATATAGGGTATATCTTAAGTGAGGGTATTAAAATAACGCTGATATTCATTATTCCATTTAAAACCACTGTTCCCTCCTCATCATAATTTTTAAGGTTATGCCCATAAAGTTTAATATCAGCCTTTTCCGGCAGTCTGTTCCCATAATGGGCTAGTCCTATCTCTATTCCATTAACAGTAATCAGACTACCCTCCTCCATTATTTTGACCCTACTACCTAACCCTTCTATAAAATCCCCTGCATCATGGTTTCCAGGGACAATATAGATATCAGCCCACTGTCTTGCTACAAGACCCTCAATCAGTATACCGGCTTTTTGCTTATACAGGTCTAATGGCGCCCCGGAACCCAACTTAACATTATCGGCTAAATCCCCTGTGTGAATAACAACATCTGCTCTAAGACGGTCAATAGCCTCAAAAATAAAGGGGTAGATTAGATCTGGTGTATCACTTATATGTAAGATCTTCTTCTCACTACTTTCTCTAAGTTCATCTAGTATATATAATTTATCTGTCAACTTCTTTACTCCCTTTTTTACTCTGTCTATTAACTCCTTGACTAGCACATCTTAAACCCCTCTCTAAATGTTTAGCTACCATAATTATACAACAATAAGTGAAAATAGTAAAAAAAAAATTATAGAGCTGTTATAAAAATAACAGCCCTACTTATTTTATAAATCCCTTCCACTGACCTCTGCTATACCCTCCAATTCTTCCAACAGGCTTTCAAATTTAGCTGGTTTAAGGGATTGCTGCCCATCACTCAGGGCTTTAGCAGGTTCAGGGTGAACCTCAATAGTTAAACCATCTGCTCCCATAGCTACTGCTCCTTTAGCAGCAGGACCGACCAGACGCCAATCCCCTGTACCATGACTGGGGTCAATCACTACTGGTAGATGACTTAAATTCTTTAAAACTGGTATACTTACTAGATCAAGTGTATTTCTGGTATAGTCTTCAAAGGTTCTAATCCCCCTTTCACAGAGAATTACATTATAATTACCCTCTGACATAATATACTCGGCAGCCATTAAAAACTCATTATAACTGGCACTTAAGCCCCTTTTTAACATTACCGGTAGTTCAGCATGACCAAGCTCTTTAAGCAGATAAAAATTCTGCATATTCCGAGCCCCTACCTGAAAAATATCAGTATACCTACCTACCAGTTCAACATCACGCGGGTCCATCACCTCTGTAATTACCTTTAAGCAGGTCTCATCTGCGGCTTTTTTCAATAATTTAAGACCCTCTTCTCCCAGTCCCTGGAAACTGTAGGGGGAAGTCCGCGGTTTGAAGGCACCACCCCTTAATATACTAGCACCAGCCTTTTTCACTGCTCTAGCAGTCTCCATAATCTGCTCCTCCCCCTCAATAGAACAGGGTCCGGCCATAATTACTACCTTTTTCCCTCCAATAATAAGGTCATCTGACAGCTTTATTTCAGTTGCTGTATCCTTAAATGTCCTACCCACCAGCTTATATGGTTCCTGTATCGGTACCATTTTCTCAATTTCAACATATCCCCCTAGTGATTCAACCAATTCACGCCGGTCCAAATCCCCCACAATTCCAATCACCGTCTTATTTGTCCCCTGAATTGTATGTGCCCTATAACCCAATTCTTCAATCCTGTTTTCTACTTTTTTAACATCCTTCTCTTCTGCTTTGTTTTTCATAACAACAATCATCAATAACACCCCTTTAATTTTTTTTAAAAGTAAATTAAAAAACCCCTCGTTCCTTTATATAAAGGAACGAGGGGTTACTCTCGCGGTACCATCCTGTTTGATATTATCTAAATAATACCCACTTTAACAACTACGGAAAATCTCTTTTCTATAGCCTGCCACCTTTAACGGTCGGCTTCCGGTCAGACCTACTAAAATAATTCAATCTGACAGCTCCCAGGGGAACTTCATTAAAATAGCCATTACCAGGCTCACACCAGATCCCAGCTCGCTATAAATAACTAATCTTAACTACTTTCCCTGTTCAATGCCTTTACTTAATATTTTATTAATTTCTATTATTATACGCCAAGTTTCATTTTATGTCAAATGGAATTAAAGTTAAGTTAAGTTAAAAAAGGTCACCTGTCCTTTTTAAATTATTATTTTTGCTTAACGCTTAATTAAAAAAACAGCTACCACAGAAGTAATCGGAACTGTTAATATAAGCCCAATACTACCTGCTAACCCCTGAATTATTTCAGTACTGACTGAGTTTAGATTTATTGCCCTGAAATAAGGGACATTATAGGCCATAAGTAATAACATCATACTTAAAGAACCACCTGTAAAGGCAAGAATTAATGTATTGGCCATAGTACCTACAATATCCTTACCAACATTCATACCTGATTTAATTAACTCTGTCCTACTCAGTCCTGGTACCTGATTATGAATTTCAAAAATTGTAGCAGCAATTGACATAGCCACATCCATAACTGCCCCAAGTGATGAAATAATAATACCGGCAAACATAATACCTTTAATATTAATGGGAAAATCACCCATTATATAAATAAGCTGTTCACTGGCCTCCCCTGTAATCCCGGTAAGGTGAGCCAATCTGCCAGAAATTAGTGATATTACACCTGCAATTATTACTCCTATAACAGTCCCTATTATAGCGGCAGAACTCTTTTTATTAAATCCACCAATAGATAACAGTGTTATACAAGTAATTACAGAAACAATAATGATAATTAATAAAATAGGACTATAGCCTCTAAATATTAGAGGCATCATAAAATATACTATCAAAAAACCTGTAGTAATTAAAGAAAGAAATGCCATTATCCCTTTTACTCTACCTACTCCAATTAAGGCAAGTATAAAGAGAAATATAAGAAAGTAAATAACCCTATCCCTGACATAATTATCTATTAGAGCTGAATGGAGTTTTCCTTCCTTTTCATCTATTGCCAGAACCACCTCCATCCCTTCTTCAGCGATAACATCATAAACCAGATCACCATGTAACCTGGAATTAGTTATTATTAACTCCAACCCTTTAAATTTTCCATTCAATATCCTAACCTTTACTTTCTGTGCCCCGACATAGGCATCAGGGATGTCTTCTTCCTCTTTAAGCCTACTATCAATTACCTTGACAATTTTTGCCCTTACATAATTAATACCTTCATTTTTCTCTCTATCTTTATTAGCATCTATAAAAAATATTAAAAATATAATAATTAGAATTATTACAGGTAAAATAAACAATAAACGTTTTCTCATTTGATTCAGCAAATACCTTTTTTTAGTAAGTAAACAAAGAAATTTGCCTTCTCTCCTTCCGTTTTGTATATTTGAACCCTCTTACTAGATATACATCTAATTTCTTACATCCTACTTCTTAACCCACACTCACACTTTTTTATAAAAGAAAGCAGCATGATTTTCATGCTGCTCTCACTTTAAATCCAGGTTTATTTAATTTACTTATCCAGCAATCTTCAAGTGAGTAAGCAAAGTAATTTTTTTCAACTCTATAATCCAATTCTTTTTAACTGGAGATAAAGTCCCAGACTTCTCTACTGCTTCTATCAAAGTTTCCCTTAAGGGAATAAAAGTATTCACCGCTTTTCTGGCATTTTCAAACTTATAGTCATCTCCTCCAGTAGCCATAAAATCATTTGTTACCACAGTATAATACTTATCCATCTCCAGTGGTGTACCATCTTCCAGTGTTATTGAAATAATCCTGTTCCCTGTTTCTTCATCAGGATTATAGACTACCTTCACACCAGAGACCTGAATCCAACCTATATCTTCATTTAATATCCCATGTTCAATATTGGCCCTGATATCAGCCCCAGATAATTTCATGGTAAATAGGGTATTATCAAAAGGCATTACCTCATACATTTTACCTACTGTTATTTCTCCAGCAGGTATACTGGTTCTTAAACCCCCACCATTGGTCATAGCTATTTGAACACTAGCTTTTTCCTTCATTACCTCGGTTGCCCATTCTCCAAGTAAAGATGGGCCTTCATATCTGTCATGCCGTAAATTAACAGTCGTTTTCCCTATAACCCTTTCCAATACAGGTTTCATTTCATTATTATACTTATTATATATTCTCAACGTCTCCGGGTCATCTTTAAGCTCATCCTGCCTTTTATAAAGATTGTCTATTGAAGGCTTGGCACTAATCAACCTATCATTTTGATCAAAGATAAATTCCAATTTTCCTAGTGTCCTGCCATATTTATAAGCCTGTACCAGTGGTTTACCATTCACATAACCACTTACCTTCTGATGGGTATGTGCTGATATTACAGCATCTACTCCCTTTACATATGTTAAATCAACAGCTTCACCAGTTATACTACCGTCCTTATCCTGAAAAGCACCACAATGTGTCAGGGCAACCATAGCATCAGAACCAGCCATCTGTAATATAGGCACCCAGGTTTTAAGTGTTTCAACCGGATCCCTAAACTCATAATTTTCTACATTAGCTTTAAGTGTTTTGTAAGCTGTCTCCGGTGTGGCAATACCAATAAAGGCAATAACAGCTCCCTTTCTCTCAATAAAGACATAGGGTTTTGCCCAGGAAACAGGTTCGCCAGTCCTCTTATCATAAATATTAGCCGCTACAAAGGGGAATCCCCCTTCTTCTCCCCACCGGTTAATCCTGTCATCACCCCAGTCAAATTCATGGTTACCCACTGCTGATGCCTCAATACCCATTTCTCTAAAAGCAGCTGACACAGGTTCACCATATAGTAGATTGGACATGGCACTACCCTGATAATTATCTCCAGCTGATACTATAATAGTACCATCAGGATTTTTAACCTTTTCACTCTTAATAGCACCAGCCAGTCTGGAAGAACCAATATTTGAACCCCCTTGAGCCAGGGCGCCATGGAAGTCATTAATGGATAAGATGCTTACCTTTTTATAGTTATCCCTTAAAATAACTACATTTTTATAGAGTTCTCCTTTAGTCTGGAATTTTTCTAGTAGTTTCACAGGAATATTCGTCTTTTCAGAAATCAAACTAATTTCTTCTTTTTCTGGTTTTTCATAAAGATTTATTGCTTGATAGTTAACTCCAAACCTACCTTTAGTTGGGACACTAATTATACCTTCATTGATGAGCTGAACCATTTCATCTCTACCCACTAGGTCAGAAAAATCAAAACCAGTCAAATGCCAATTATCATCTACTAGAGGGGAGATAGTCCCTTTTCCTTTAACATAGCTAATCATCAAGTTCCTTACCTGTCCTTCATCACCATATTTCTCCTGAGAACTAAATACAACCCTTTTCATGGCTTCTTCCTTACTTTTGATTCCCATAGCATAAAGGAAACCACCGTGCATCTTTTTTCCCCAACTCTGGAATCTATAATCATTTAGGGCAAGGATAAATTTATCATTATCTTTAACCAATTTCCCATCCTTTTTTAGGTTGTAAATCCTAAACTGTTTACCATCTTCTAAGTCAGCAGCACTTTCAGGAGCAGGCTTAGAAAGGTCAATATCAAAAGTAATACCCTTAAACATATCATAATTATAACCAGGAATACTATCATTAAAAGCAATGGTAGCATCTCCATCTTTAACCTGTCGGTAATACCGGGCCTCAAATTCTAATAATTTTTTTAATTCACTTCCAGTAATTTTGATACCATAAAGATAGTTTTCATAAATATAAATTGATGATAAATCATTAATTGTAATATCACCTTTTTTAATATTTGCTGTTGCAGCAAATTCAGCCGCCAAAGAAATATCTGCTTCAGCATATTTCATCTGAACAGCATTTACTAGATTAACTAAAGGAGTATCCTGAAGTTTACCCTGAGAAATACCTTTTATCTCATCCTGATAACCTTTTTTAAAGTCAGCAGTAGCTGTACCTATAACTGTACCTGTATATTCTAATGTTTCCTGGTGGTAACTTTGCCCGGCAAGTAATATTTCTTGGTCAGGTTCAAGTTCCATTTTCCTTAAGTCATATACCTGATGTTCTGTCTTATCCCTATCTATAACCCATTTAGCATTATCTCTTTTTAAATAAAAGTCATATCTAGCAAGGGCTCTACCCCATTTATAAGGCATAAGTATCGGAACAGTATATCCCCCTGGACCCATCTCTTCTATATCAACAAAAGCATGGTCATGGCCTGTTAAAATCCCGTCTACCCCAGGAACTTCCTGGGCTATAGGCCTGGCATAATTCCCTTCTCTTTCTTCAGGATCCAGACCAAAATGGGCTGAAATAAAGACCAGGTCAACCTTTTCTTCTTCCTTTAATTTTTTAACATACTCTTTCGCTACATCCAGTGGATTCAAGATCCTTAGTCCTTCAATCTCTGAAGCAGTAGTCGCCTGAGTAGTTAAACCCAAAATAGCTACTTTAACACCTTTTACATCTATAATAGTATAGGGAGTGAATTCTAAAGAACTATCAGATTCCTTAATAATATTGGCAGATAATACAGGAAAATCTGCTGTGTCAATTATCTTGTGGAGGGTATCCTGACCATAATTAAATTCATGGTTACCTACAGCTCCGGCACTATAACCCATAAGATTCATAATCTTAGTCATTGGGTAGTTTTTATCTGGCTTCATCTTTTTCCCATAATAATAGGTAAGAGGGGTACCCTGAATAAGATCCCCTGCATCAATCAAAATAGTATTAGGATTTTCACTTTTGATTCTCTTTACCATTGTATTAACCATAGCAAAGCCCTGTGAATAAGTATGAACCCCGTAATAATCGTAATTCATTATATTTCCATGTACATCTGTGGTCCCAAGAATAGTAATATGTACTTCTTTATCAGCAGCTAAAATTAAAGCCGTAAAACTTAATAAAAAAACCAATAGCAAAATTGCTGACTTCCAGGTCTTATTAAATTTAATCATTTGTCATCAAATCCCCCTCGATTAATTTAGCAAACTTTATACAAACAATATATACCATTCACCTTAATTATTCTATATATCCCCCCTCCATTTTTGATACTAGAGAACTGACATCATATATTACCTGATCTCCATTATGAACAAATTATAGAGTATCTATATTTCTTTTTTATGAATATATTGTTAAAATTATGTTAATATTCCTACTCTGCCTTAATACCTGCAATACTACGAAACAAAAAATTTTCTTGGGGAAATCTAAACAAATACTTCCTTTAAATCTATCTTCAGTCCCTGGAAAACAAAGGATTCTGCTATTTCTTTTTTCTTAAAGGTCAGTATATTTTCTACCTGGTTTTTTTTAAATAAATATATATTTACTTCTTCTGAAAAAGGATTTACTATCCAGTACTCTGCTACCCCACCATGCATATATAGATCCATTTTTTGAATAATATCTTTGCTCCTGCTGGATTCCGAAAGCACCTCTACTACCAGGGTAGGAAAGCCCTTATAGCTGCCATCTTCTTCAATATTCTCCTGGTCACAAATAACTAATAAATCTGGCTGTACTACATTAGCTTTATTATCTTTATAAAGTGTCACATCAAAAGGAGAAGTAAGTGGTTGACATTCACTATTATTAAACCAGGATAATAGGCCGCTGAAGATTTTAGCAACTATCATTTGATGCCTGAACTTTGGAGAGGCCAATAAGTAAACCTGTCCATCTATATATTCATATCTATTTTCACTTTCTCTAACAATCTTTAGAAACTCATCATATGTTACCTTCTTCCCTTCATGGCTGTATATAGATGCCCCTTCACATATAATATAATCATTGTCCCCAAAATACTTAACTAACCTGGCTACCTTTTTACCATTTCTGCTTATAATTATATCTTCCTCATTTACCAGCCCAAGGTATTTCCCAAAATTATTCTGAACCTCTGTACTACTAATAATCATAAATACCCACTCCTTTGATAAAACTTAGCTATTATAATTATATTATAGCTAAGTTTTATCATTTAATCAAAATTTTAGGCATTATTTTGTTGATTATCTCTTCTTTCTCAAGTATATTCTATATTAAAATCCAATAATGGCGCTTAATATAGTTATTTAATATAAATATAAATTAAAAATTCTAGTTAAGTAAGAAAAGTACAGTCCTTTGACTGTACTTTTAGAATAAATATTATATTTTATTTAATAAGAAACTTATCCTGCACCTATTTCTATAAGAGATAGATTCATTCCTGTTTTACTTAAAATCAAGCAAAAATGGTTTAACTCCCAGGGGATTAATCTCTTTTTCTACAAGTGGTCTATCATCCAATTGAGAAAACCTATCCCTAAATATTTTCTTCTCTTTCCGATAAAAAATTCCAATAGGTATTTGTTCTCCCCATTCATTAGCTTTTTTTAAGGCTTTATTGTAATCACTATCATCATAATTATCAGCAAGTTTATAAACTCGCTGCTTATACCACTGATAGGTATTTACCTTATTAAAAGATACACAGGGCTGTAAAATATCCAGTAAGGCATAGCCCCGATGCTTAATAGCTGATTTAATCAATTCCCTGAGGTGGTCTTCCTCTCCAACAAATCCCCTGGCTACAAAACTCGCTCCCAGAGATAAGGCAAGTTTAATTGGGTTCAGTGGTTCTGAATTTATCCCTTCAGTCTGTATTTTAGTAGTCATCCCTTCCCCAGTAGTAGGTGAAGCCTGTCCTTTTGTTAAACCATATATCTGATTATTATGGACAAGGTGAGTAATATCTGGATTTCTACGAATATTGTGTAAGAAATGATTGCCTCCCTCTCCATATGTACAGCCATCACCAGATTCAACCAATACTTTTAAAGTAGGGTTAACAATCCTGCTACCAATAGCAGGCGGTATTGACCTTCCATGTAAACCATTAAAACCATTTACCCTGATATAATGCAGCATTTTAGCTGCCTGCCCTATACCTGTAAAGATAGCCACCTGAGGCGGCAGCAATCCTAGTTCATTTAAAGCACCTGCTAGTGCCTTTCTTAAAGGGAAATTACCACACCCTGGACACCAGGCTGTTTCCTGATTAGAATAATAAATATCCTCTTTTGACATTATATAATCACCTCTTCTTTCATCCTCTGATAAATCTCTCTTCCCGAAAATGGACGTCCATTATATTTTAACATCCTATAATCACTAGTAATTCCTAGTTGTCCTTTTAATAGTTGGGCAAACTGCCCTGTAGCATTATTTTCAACTACTACTACCTTAATATCAGGGGTAATTATTTTTTTTACTCTTTTTTCTGGTAATGGCCAAAGGTCTGTAAAAGAAAGATACCCTATTTTGTACCCATCTTCCATCAACAATTTTCTTGCTTCTAGAATCGGTCCATATGTAGAACCCCAACCGATAATAAGATAGTTAATATCCTCCTGTCCAAAAAATACAGGCTCTTTTAATTCTTGCTTTATCCTGACCAACTTTTTCATCCTTTTATCTACCATATTACTACGAGCACTAGCAGATTCCACTATATCTCCATTTTCATCATGTTCATCACTATCTACTAGAACTACCTCACCACTTAACTGACCCGGATATGCCCTGGGTGAAATACCATCTTCAGTTATTTGATAACGTTTATAATCCTCATATTTTACACTCTCACCATCAGTTATCAATGAAGTCTCTATTTTTAGGGAATTCAAATTATAGTGATTAATATTGGTAGTCGAATCAGCCAAAAACTGATCACTTAATAATATAACAGGAAGTTGGTACTTATCTGCTAAGTTAAAGGCCCTGAATGTCTGATAAAAGGCATCTTCGGAATCTCTGGGACTGATTACCATTAGGGGAAACTCCCCCTGGGCAATATTTATACTAAACAATAAATCACCCTGTTCAGTCCTTGTCGGCAGTCCTGTAGCTGGGCCAGGACGCTGTACATCAACAATTACTAGCGGCGTCTCTGTTATTCCAGCCAGGCCAACAGATTCTGCCATCAAGGCCAAACCTCCTCCTGATGTTGCAGTCATTGCTCTTACACCAGCATAAGAAGCACCCAGAGTCATATTTATAGCTGCTATTTCATCTTCAGCCTGTTCAACTACTATACCCTGCTCCTTTTGCTTAGCGGCAAGATAATTCATTATTCCTGTCGAAGGTGACATAGGATATGCTGAAAAAAATTTAACACCAGCAGCCAGAGCGCCTAATGCCACAGCACTATTACCATCTATAAAAAGTTGTTCATCATTGTCTTCTATCTTGGGTAGTGAAAATTTACCATCTGCTTTTTTAAACCCCTCTTTCAGCAATATCATATTATCTTCCTGGAGCTTTTTATCAGTAAAATGTTCTTTAATGACTTTGAGAGCTTCAGCTATTTTGAGATTTAAGACCTTCAGGACTGCTCCGACAAAAACTGTATTTAGAGCTTTGGAATTTACCTCATTGGCAATTTTCCTAGCTGGAATATTTATTAACTGATATATATCTTCCCTAGCTATTTGACCGTCAAGCACAATAATGCCATCTTCTTTTAAGTCCTGTTTATGCTGAGAGATTGCTTCTTCATTTAAAGCAAGTAAGACATCTATCTCTTCAGCCGGACCTGTAATATCTCCTTTACCTATTCTAATCTTAACAAAGTTATGTCCTCCCCTGATACGGGACATATAATCCCTAGTAGTATATATCTGAAAACCCATCCTGAATAAAGTTTTACCTAGAATAGTTTCAATGGTTTTTAAACCTTGACCAGCCTCACCAGCAATAAGTATATTTAAATCCATCCTGACCCCTCCACTTTGTAATCATAATAATTTTAGATTATTAATATTGTTCATGGTGATACCATTCCGCATCTTCAAGCCACGTATTAGGTCTATTAACCATTTCAACAATATTAACCATAATGTTTTCATGTTTCCTTTCTTCCTCAGCAAGTTCTTTAAACACCTTTTTTACAAATTCTAAATCAGTCTCTTCTGCCTTTGACTGATAGAATTCCCGGCTTTTTTCCTCCATTTTCCTGGCCTGTTTATAGATATCTACCTGTTCAGTAGGAATAACACTTGTTGGTAGACCAGAAGCAATCTCCTCCAACACCTGCTTAACTCTGGGTAAGATATCTGATTTAACATAACTGACTTTATTTTTTTCCGCTAAGTCCTTAACTACTTTCGCATGTTTCTGTTCTTCCTCTGCCAGATCATTAAAAACCTTCTTCAATTTACTATTGTTAGTTTTCTCTGCACAGTCAAGATAATAAGAACTATGTTCCTGTTCAAACTCTAAAGCAAATTCATATACATTCATTTAAAAACTAACCTCCCTATAATTAAATTATTGTTTTCATAACTAGATAGTTATTAATAGTAGTTACTATTCTTATTTTATCAAAAACAAGAATATTTGTACAACGTTAATTGTTATTATTACATACTATTATCACTGTTCACTAATACTTGCAGTAAATTAAATTGTTTACCTGCACATATACTACTTTATAATCTATATTAAATATATGAATAATAATTTTAAGTTAGCTAATTATTCTCATTTAAGACTCAATTATGCAAAGATGCTTATTTAATCAAATAAAGAAGGCCTCTTACCATAACGGAGTTCTTTCCTGAGTTTAGCCAGTTTATCATTTACCGCTTTTAAATCCCTTAAAATATCCTTCTCTCTATTATTTCTTTCGATAAAATCGACAATAGCTCCATTATTAATGACAATCCTCTTGTCAGCCATCAGGGCCAGAGTTGGGTCATGGGTAGCCATGAGAACAATTTTCTCTTCCCCTACCAGGAGGTCAAGGGCCTTCTCTCTATCTATCCCAGCATTTTCTATCTCATCAATAAGAATAATCGGGGAAGAACTGAGAATCGCAGTATCAGCAATCATCAGGGCCCGGGACTGCCCGCCGCTTAGACTAGTTATCTGACTGGTAGCCGAAAAAGTTTCCCCGGCAAGGTCATTGGCTTTCTGAATAACTTTTTTAACCAGTTCATGTTCATTTTCCAACAGTCTGCTTTCAGCATGAAGGCAAAGGAATTCTTCAACAGAAAGGTCCATGACAAAATTCATATTCTGGGAAAGCTGAGCCACTAATTTCTTGCTGCCGTTCATTCTCCATTCTTTAGCTGCCTTCTCACCATTAATCAAAATAGTCCTCCCTGTAGGACTATCTCCCTGGGCTGCCCATTCAATATCGGCCAACAGCCTACTTTTACCTGAACCAGTAGGGCCAAGGAGTGCTACAATTTCACCAGTTTTTATATCTATCCTTTCATACTGCTCCTGATTACCATCCTTATCATTACCCGCTAGCAATGAGAGCAGTTCAACCCCTGTTTCCTTTTCACCCAGAAAGTCCTGCATATTCTCAATATAAGCACTCACCCTGGATAGAAACTCCTCCCCCTCTATAACTATATCCTCCTTCTCTCCCTCAGATAATTGATGATAGATTTCCAGGATAGTTAAATCTTTACGAACAAGGGGGAATTTCTGCTCTACAAGGAATGATTCTATATAAGGATATTTATCTATTAATTCAGCTAAAGACAACTCTTGAAGGTTATTTTTGCTCTTCATCTTCATCACCCAGTTCTATCTTTTTGACATTACCTAACTGGTGTTCTTCCCCTATTCTCTTTTCTCCCAGACAGTAAGAACACATTGCTGAAGGCATGGAAAACCTTAATCTTTTCCCACTTACTGTTTTTATATCTTCTTTTTCAGTATCCAGGAGTGTTGAAAATTCATAGGCCCCCTGTCCTGTTAAACCATTAATATGCATTATCACTGCATCAGGGTTAACTGCCCTAACCCTGGAGGCAAAAACCTCTCTTTCTGCCTGAGAAACTATATCACCCTTGGTAATAAGAACAATATCAGCAGTCTTTAACATGGGACCTATTTTACGGGGGGTATTAATACCACTTAGATTATCTATCACACATACAGCCTTAATATCTTTAATATATGGTGAACAGCGGTTGCAGAGACCGGCGCTTTCAGTTATCAGCAGATCCAATCCCTTTTTTCTCCCCCACTGGACAACTTCTTCAATATTACTAACAAAATAGTGGTCAGGGCAGAGAGAACCGGCAAGACCCTTTTTTACTGGGATATCTTCTCTAGCATAAAGCTTATCATCATCAGTATAAAGACAGTCAAACTTCACTACACCTGCTTTAATATTACGTTCCCTTAAAGCCCTGATCGTCTTTAAGATAACAGCTGTCTTGCCCGAAGAAGGCGGTCCAGAAAAAGTAACAAGGTTCATCATCCTACCCCCTTTAAGTGATTATTAAACTCTTTTGTTAATTTATCAATAATCCTACCTGGGTTTTCATTGCGCAGAAAATCCCAACCAGGCCACATAAACCCAGCCTCTCTGTCAAGACCATTATCTATTCCAGGTAATACACTGGGGAAAAGCCCCTGCCCGGCCAGAATTTCAGCCACCTCTTCTGAGGCAAAAAAATCAACTAGCGGTTGAACAGCCGGCAAACTATCTTCTTTTATTAACATAAAAATCGGACTAATAATTGCTCCATCTTCCGGCCAGATAAATTCCAGGTGGGGAAATCTCTCGGCCATTCTAGTAAAAAAATAAGGCATAATCGTTACTGCCGCTTCACCAGATTGTTTCCTCCCCCCCTGCTGGATCATCTGTGACGGGTGTTGTGACTTCAGTAGGGAAACTGCCAGCTTCTTAACCCCTTCCCTGCCGTATTGATGGTAAATATTAAGCAGAATTGCATTAAAAAGGTCAAAATCACTGACCGGTAGACTAACACTCTCCTTGAATTCACCTGATAAAATATCTTCCCAACTGTGGGGTATCCGGCGCCCTGCAAGCTCTGCCCGATTTATCAAAAACACCGCCGGTACAACAGCCAGAACTGCATAATCACCCACCGGATCAAGCAGATCAACCCCAGTGTCTTTAAACACACTATTTAATTCATTAATACCTGTACTGTCTTTAAATACCCCCTGCTGGCGAAAACCCTCCATCAAGTTCCGGTCAAAGAAAAGATCAAACCCAGCAGAAATAAAGATATCAGCCAGGTCTTTTGCTTCTATTCCTGCAGATAGCTTATCCTTCAGCCAGCCGAGTCCCTGTGAAGCCGCCTTAAGCTCAAGGGATACAGGTGAGGACATATTTGCTGTGGCTGTTTCCAGCCTTTCCAGAAGGGGTAGTCTTACAGGACAGGGCAAAAGACCCTCTACCCTCAAATCTCCCGCTCCATTCTTTTCTATTACTGTTATGTCAGTCCTGTCATCTTTAGTTTCAATCTCTTTTATCATTAGTTTAACAAGCTTCTCCAGGTTTAAACCCTTCAGTTCAACGGCCTGTTTTAAACTAATACCTCGACCTAATTCTTTCCTCTTCTTTTCATCCTTCAACTGTGCAAACCCTTTATTAACCAATAGAGCAATCAATTCTGGATATTTTCCGCTAATATCAGCCAGAGATTCCTCTATAGAAAAATATCTATTCTCCATTTACATCAACCCCTCAAATATTTATGTATAAATCATAGCATTATACTCAAGATTATTCAGTGATAGATCTCACACAGAACAAATTAATCAAAAAATCACCCCCCCAGAGGAGAGTGATTTATATATAAGAACGCTTATATAATTAATTAAGTTCTTTTTCTAACTGCCCAATATTTATTGTAAAGAGAGTATTATTTATTATTTCAGACATTATTTCCCTCCCTTAAAATTCCATTGATTTCATAAACTCTTCCTGGAAATCCTTACGAAGTGAAAGTTCCAGATACTCTATTCTTGCCAGTAGAGATGTCGTTTTCTCCCGCTGTGTTTTATCCAGCAGATAACTTCTGGCTCCCAATCCAGCACCATTACCAATCTTAATAATCTTATCTTCCATGTCCTTCGGTAAAAGGCCTATTTTACAGGCACTGCTTGGCTTAATAAAGCTCCCAAACCCACCAGCCAGATATATCTTCTCAATATCCTGATATAATATACCAGCTTCTTTAAGGAGAATATTAATTCCAGCTGCAATTGCCCCCTTGGCCAGCTGTAATTCCCTGACATCCTTTTGAGTCAACAATATAGGCCTATTGATAGCAGTTGAATCAACTTCAACTATTTCCAGAGCCTTCATTCCTTTGTAAGTCTTTATTTTATTCAAGATATTCTCAGCAGGGTTCTCATTAAACATACCTGTTCCTGTCAAAATATCGTTTTTTATCATCTCTGCCACCAGGTCAATTAAACCTGAACCACAGATACCAACAGGTGGTTCAGTGGCAATAGTCTCATAGCTGAATTCCCCACCCTCTGTGATAGAAAAACTGAAAATAGCCCCAGGAACCCCTGCAGTACCAAAGGTAATATTGGCACCCTCAAATGCTGAACCAGCCGCAGCTGAGCAGGCTAAGATCTGTTGCTTATTGCCGAGTACAATCTCTCCATTTGTCCCTATATCAATTAGTAAATTCCATTGTTCACTACTAAAATCTGTCACCAACAGGTCAGCAATAATATCTGACCCAACATAAGAAGATACAGCAGATAAAACCTGAATAATTCCCCGGCGATTAATCTCTAAGCCTATTTCAAATGGGGATATCTCCAATGAATTTGTAAAAATAGGCCTGTAGGGCGCCCTGGCCAGGCTTGCAGGATTAATCCCCAGTAATAAATGACTCATAACTGTATTACCAACTACTGTCATCAAATATATATCACTGCTCTCCAGTCTATTGCGAGAACACAAATCTTTGATACCCTGATTTAAACCTGTAATTAAAACACCCTGCATCTCTTTAAGCTTTTCGTTATCACTCTGGACATAATTAATCCTTGAGATTACATCTGCCCCATACCTTTTTTGCGGATTATGGAAAGAAGCTACATCAAGCCCTTCACCGGTTAAGATATTTATTAAATAGACGGCTACAGTAGTAGTCCCAATATCAACAGCCAATCCAAAGACTTTTTTAATCGACCCTTTATTAAGTGAGATGATTTTATTGCGGTATTTTAATAGTGATACTTCTTTTTCCTCTGCAATTTCAGGTATTTCTTTTAATAGAACAAGGTCGATATTATCAGTAGAAGTCTCTCTGTAAAGTATGTCCAGATGACTGAGAGTGTTTTCTTCATCACTCTCATAATCTAACAGTTTATGAACTTTTAATGGGGGATTAAAGTCTATCTTAAACTCCACGCCTTCAGTAACAATCTCTAACTTACCCTCTTCTAGTAATTCTATTTCCAGATCATCTATTATTGTAAGAGCACAGGCCAGTCGATACCCCATCCTTATTTCATCTTCTGTTAATAGCTTTAACTCAGGACCTGTTAGCTTATCTCTTCCCTCTTTAACCCTCACCTTGCATTTACCACAGGACCTATTACCTCCACATGGTGAGGTTATATTAATATTATTTTCCCTAAGTAAATGCAGTAAATTAACACCTTTATCTGTCTCTAAAACAATCTTCTTAGCACTTGTTTGAACTGTTACTTTCTTTTTCATTATTAAAAACCTACTTCCCAGGAAATAGAATCAATGAAAATACCTGAATTATCTCTTATGATACTTTTTTTTAGCTACTAAACAGCGGAAGCAGCATCTTTGGAATAGGCATCTGCACCAATCTCTTTCATAATTATAACATAATTTCTTATACATTAAAAAAGAGTCTATCATTTCTAGATAGACCCTAATCAGCAACAAAACTTACTCTATTATATCAATCCCCAAAACCCCTTAAAAAGAATGTCCCATATTCATTCTAACCTGGCTTCCTTCTTTAGAAAAACCAATATCGCCGCGAATAATTACACCACCAAGGAAATTATATCTGAGACCTAATCCATAACAATAATGCATATCTTCAGTAAATAATTCAGTATTAAACTCATCACTTACCCGACCTGCTGAAGCAAATACTGTCCCCTGTAAATTAGATAATAAATATTCCATTGGAAATCTAAGTTCTACCTGGTACAAAGAAGAATTTTTATCATAAAATCTATTATAATAATAACCCCTCATACTATTTAAATCACCTAATGAAGCCATATCAAAATAAGGGGCACAGGTGTAAGCTTCAGCATCTAGATCACCAGTATAAAGTTTTTTCAAAGCAGTTCTATCCTTATCAAGTCTATCCTCTCCTGAAATACTTTCCGTTCTAAACCTTAAAGCCAGAGTAGAATTAGTAAAAACAGGTAGATATTTATGAATATCAAAAGTTAATTTAGTATAATCCCAATTATTATTAGCATCATGACTTAGTAAATTTAAGCTCTTTTTAACCTTAGTAATAATCTTATGCCCCTCTCGGGGATTATTTGTATCATCAACATATTCCTCTTCCCAGGCTAATGAAAGTGCATCAGCTTTATATTCATAACTTCTTATTTCACTATCTAAGATCTGATATGTATATTCAGTAATGATTGAATGATGTTTATCAAGTAGATAGGCTAAATTAACTGCTGCTTTACCCTGCCAGCCCGCAGAACTTTGATAACCGTTTAATCTATCTTTATTTTCTGCTAAAGCAACAGCAATTTCAGCCTCTTCAGCAGTTAATTGACTTTTAGACTCTTTCCCTTTAAGAACTCTAACAATAACATCCTGTCTTTCTTGATCCAAATTTACAAATTTACTTAATGCAGCTACAGCTTCTTCAGGGATTTCTTGATCAGGAGTATCATTACCAATCCCTCCGGCTTCAAGTTCTGTATATTTAACAAAAATTAAATCCCCGCCTAATCTCCATTTATCAGATAGGGGATAATTTCTAAGTTGATTATAAGAAACAATAATATCAGTTGTAAGTGATACTATATTTGCTGAATAAAATTTAGTGTTCTTATCAAACAAATCAAAATCATATATAAATTCACCTACCATTAACCCTCCTTCACTAACATAACCAGCAAATGGAATCTTCCCAGAATTTCCTTTCATTTTCGGACCAACAATGTCTTGGATAATACCCATAAAATTTTTAGCTGCATTAACATTAGAAGTAAAAACTAAAATCATTAATATAAAAATAAGTATTAATTTGAAAATATTCTTTTTAATAATCCACATTATCATCATTATTCCCTTCTAAAATTAGAATCTCATCTTTATTCTTTAACTGAATTTAACTAAAAAAAGCTTTATACTTAAAGCTATATTTGTTTTACATATTTTTGTAAATTTATTAATTATCTCTCCTGTTCACATTAACAACTCCTTTTTGTATTTAGTATTGAATTTCTGCATATTTTTCAGGGTCATACGGCACCCTCCTTGGCAGAAGCATCATATCTTTTCAGCATAGTTATCTATCACCAGTGCCCCCTAATCATAACAAAAACCTGATCCCTTAGCCCAGCATTAATAGTCTCCTTCTCTGGGGGATTAAATTTATCACCCTATTATTATAACATAATTCCTTCTATATGAAAGTATATTTAAAAAACACTATTGTTTCTAATCCAATATCCATCAATTTCCCATCTATCTAACAGATTAGATATGGTTTCAAACATTACTATAATCGTAGAACTAATATATTTTTAAAAACATTAATATTTTATATAGTAAATAACTGCCAAACCCCATACTAAAAGTATGGGGCCAAAAATAAATATAGTAATTTACTTATTTATAGTTGAATTCAACTACAATCTTTTAATTAAATACTATAATTTTTAATATTTACTTGTTATTCTATTTCCCTCTATAATTTTAACCCCAGAACTAGCTCCAATTCTAGTAGCCCCAGCTTCAATCATTTTTTTGGCATCAAACAAACTACGAATACCACCTGAAGCCTTTACTCCCATTTCTTCTCCAACCGTTTCTCTCATTAGTTTTATATCTTCTTCTGTAGCACCACCACTTCCAAACCCTGTAGATGTTTTTACAAAATCAGCTCCAGCTTTTTTAGCGACTTTACAAGCCTCAATCTTCTCTTCATCAGTTAAATAACACGTCTCAATTATAACCTTAACTAATTTATTACCTGAGGCTTTAACAACTGACTCAATATCTTTAGTAACTAAATCCATATTACCCTCTTTTAAAGCTCCAAGCTTAATCACCATATCTAACTCATCAGCCCCCTGTTTTATTGCTTCTTTAACCTCCTTTACTTTAACATCTGTTAAGTTAAATCCTAATGGAAAACCAATTACTGTACAAACCTTAACTGGAGTACCAGCTAATTCTGTGCTAACTAATTTAACATATTCTGGATTTACACATACTGAAGCAAAATTATATTTTTTAGCTTCCTCACATTTTTCTTTTACTTGATCACTGGTTACAGTAGCCCCTAAAATGGTATGATCAATCATTTTGGCTATCTCTTTTTTATCCATTTTTAATTCCCCCTAATAATATTTTTTTATTTATTGAGTTCAGATAAAATTTTCATTAATCCTGAAAGCTGTTTATATGTCCTTTTATATAATTCAAAATATGTCTTATAGACATTATAATTCCTTTTATTAGGTTTTAGGTGTTGACCTTTTTTAACCATTTTACTAGCAATTTCACTTATCGATTTATTTTTATAGCCTGCTGAAGCTACAATAGCATCTCCTAAAATGCCGGCCTCTTCAAATTGAGTGGTAATTACTTCTCTTCCTGTAACATCTGCAATAATTTGCAACCATAATGGATCCTTTGAACCTCCACCACAGACAATTATTTTTTCTATCTGTTTGTTTTCACTCTCCATATTTTCAATTACATTTCTGGCCCCATACGCTATTCCTTCAAGAATAGCACGATACACATGTGACCTGCTATGTTTTAATTTGAGTCCTAGAATATTTCCAGTTGCCAGAGAGTCTTTATATGGAGTTCTATTACCTTCCCAAAAGTCTAAAACAATAAGTCCTTCAGATCCCGGGGGAATAGAAGCAGCTTGTTTGCTTAAAACTTCATAAAAATCATCAGTTCTTCCCTCAAAATCTTGGCCAAAATTATCTCTAAACCATCTATTTATTGAGGCACCAGAAACCTGTCCACCTTCCAAAAGCCATAGATCATCCAAAATCGCATTAGAATAAGGTCCCCAAATTCCCTGATTAAAAATCGGGTTATCAGAAAAAGTCAGGTGAACAAAAGAACTTCCCATTATCAATCCCAACTCATCAGTATTTGTAACTCCCATACCTAATAAAGCAATATGGGCATCAATCCCACCTTGATATACTTCTATACCTTTTGGTAAACCAAGAGAATCTGCTACCTCGTCATTAACAAGGCCGATTAAACTACCAACTGAAACGACCTTCTTCGGCCACTTTGATTTATAATCACTTAAGCCAATCTCAGACATAAACTTTTCATCCCAACCAGTATTTATATCTAGATAATTCCACTTACAGGTAGCATTACATTTAGAAACAACCCACTTTTTTGTTAACTTATAATTAAACCAATCCAATTGCTCAACTATATAATCAGCTTTTTCGTATATATCTTGCTCATTTTTTTTATACCATAGTAATTTACTCACCATCCATTCAGATGAAACTTTTCCTCCACAATAATTTAAAATCTTATGACCAGTTTTATTAATTTCTGTAGTTTCTTTATAAGCACGCTGGTCCATCCATAAAATAGCATCTTCTAAAGAATTTCCATCTTTATCAACCGGTAACACTGTAGAAGAAGTAGCACAACAAGCAAGGGCTTTAATATTATTTCTATCAAAATTATCTCCTGCATTTTCAAAACACTCGTTGAGGGTATTCTTAAATGCAGACCACCAAGATTTAGCTGACTGATTATACCAGTCCTTATTTTTTGATTCTAATTCATATTCTTGAGAGGCAAAAGTTATACAATTACCACTCTCTTCAAAAAAACCAGTTCTCAAACTTTGGGTTCCGATATCTATACCAATAAAAATACTTTCCCCCATTTTTTTGCTCCTCCTAATATTTAATTATTCTTCAAGTCCTGGAGTAAATAGGATTTTATTATAAAAGAAGTCTTTATCATTCCTTATTTTGCTGAAAATTTCCGGTGCTTTATCAAGAGATAACTTTTGACTAATTAATGGATCTGAAATAAATTCTCCTTCTTTAAAACATTTGATTGCCTCAAACCACTCTTTACCAGGAAAAGGATCAGAAAATGAATTCCAGGAACCTACTATTTCTACTTCACCTCTCAATATATTTTCAACAGACTGTTCATCAAGCATTAATTCATCATGAGAAATACCTAAATAAACAACCCTTCCATTGGGAGCAATCAAATGTAAGGCTTGATTTTGAGTTATTTTGGAACCAGCTGTTTCTAAGATGAAATCTGCCATCTTTGTATTAGTGATTTCTTTTATTTTTTCTTCAGAATTACTTTCCCTTAAGTTATTTATAACATGAGTTGCTCCTAATTCTAAAGCTATCTCAAGTTTCTTATCTGAAATATCGATAGCTATAATTGTATCTGCTCCTAAATATCTAGCATATTGTATTGCAAATAAACCTATTGGACCAACTCCTAAGATAATAATCTTCTTCCCTTTTACATCACCTTTCCATAAACCATGTATAGCATTGGCGGCCGGATCAGTCATAGCTGCAGCACTATAGCTAACATTATCTGGAACTTTAACAAGGTTATTTGCTGGTACAGCAACATAATCTGCCATAGCACCATCTTGACGGGATCCTAAATAGCTATAGTCTTCACAAAGAGAATAACGGCTTTTTTCACACCATTCACATTTATGGCATGGAATTAAAGGTCCTGCTGTAATTCTATCTCCTTCATTCCAACCTTCTACATCTAAGCCTATTTTAAGAATTTTACCACTAAACTCATGTCCCATTGTCAGGGGAGCATTGTGAGCACCATATTCATTTATTCTTGGTATATCTGAGCCACATACACCCACTACCATTACCTTAACTAACACTTCATCTGCTTTTATTTCAGGTAATTCCACTTCTTCAACTCTTAAGTCACCTGGCGCATAAAGCCTAACTGCTTTCATTTTTAATATCCTCCTTTTACTTCTAAGTTTATTAAATTTCCTTTATTATTTTAGCGGGATTACCCCCTACTAAAACATTACTAGCTACGTCTTTAATAACAACACTTCCAGCTGCAATAACAGAATCGTTACCAATATTAACCCCTGGATAAATAACAGACCCGCCCCCAATCCATACATTATCTCCAATATTAACTGGCTTACCATATTCTCTACCAGCATTTCTGCTTTCAACATCTAATGGATGATTAGCAGTATAAATTTGAACATTAGGCCCTAGTAAAACATTGTTACCTATATTAACTGCATTTACATCTAAGATTATACAGTTATGATTAACATAAAAATTCTCTCCAAATTTTATGTTATATCCATAATCACAAAAAAAGTTTGGCATAATAGAGCTTTCTTTATCAGTATCAAATAATTTTTTTAATATTTTATTTTGAGCTTCTTTATCATAAGGGTCTACTTTATTAAACTCTTTACATAGTTTTTGTGCCTTTCTCCTCTCTTTTGACAGCACTTCATCTTTAGGATTATATAGTTCACCATTAAGCATCTTTTCTTTTTCATCCATAGTATAATTATCACCCAACTATTATTAGTTATTTTTTCTCTTGTTAAATAATATTTATCTATTTTATATAACCCCCCCCTTTTTATAAAACAGGGGGGGTTATAATTATTGATAATTAATCTTCAGGAATATACTCTGCAAAGTCTTTTGCTGGATCATAAAACTCTCCTGCATTATCCTTTATAATTAATCCAGTTCCAGCATCAACAAATTCAGGATACTCTTCCCCTTCTAAAACACCTAAAGCTACTTCAACAGCTAACTGTCCAAGATAAGCAGGGTCATTTAATACTGTAGCATCCATTCTACCATCATTGATAGCTTTAACAGCTTCCATCAGACCATCAATCCCAATTACATATACATCATTAATTTTCCCATGCTGTTCTAAAACTTGAACTGCTCCCAAAGCCATATCATCATTATGGGCATATACCATATCTACATCTGGGTGTGTCTGAATTAAGTCCTGAAATGCAGAAATTGCTTGGGAACGTACATATTCACAATATGGGCCTTGTATTATCTCAATTCCTTCTTCTTTATCAACAATAGAATGAAATCCATCTCTTCTATCTCTCATTACTGCTCCACCTGCAGCACCCTGAATTTCTATAATTTTACCTGAAGCATTACCTTCACCACCAAGTAATTCTACAGCTTTCTTGCCTGCTTCGACACCCATCTCATAATTTTTTCTCCCAACAAAAACAGCTTCCTTATATTTTCCTTCAACAGGCCTATCAACTGTCACAACAGGCACATTATTATCTTCTGCTCTTTTCATTGCTGGAGCTACACCCTCTGGATCAACTGGATTTAATAGAAGTACATCTAAACCCCTTGTTATTAAATCAATAACATCATTATTTTGTTTCCCAATATTATTTCCAGCATCTAAATAGACAAATTTTACTCCCATTTCTTTGGCTGTTCGTTCAGCAGATTCCATTAGAGTGACATAAAATGGAGATTGAATTGTAACTTGAGAAAAACCTACAAAAGGACTATCAGCAACAGCTACTATTGATGAAAACGATAAAATCAACAAGAAAACTAACAAAATTAATGAATATTTTTTTAACATAATTAAAACCTCCAATTTAATTATTTAACTGATTTTGATAGATTGTTATTTACCTCGACCAATTTTAAAACTTATTAAGTCATGATAATCACTCCTTTACTGCATAAATTACTTATAGACTTATAAATATTAGAATTTGTTTTTGCTCATATTTCGAAATAAAAATTACTGTTTTTCTCTAACAACTACCATGCTATTCAGGATTAATGCACCAGCAATTATTAATCCTTTAAAGATATATTGATAATAAGAAGAGATTCCAAATAAATTGAATATATTTGTTATTATACTCAGTATTAAAACACCAATAATAGTACCACCTATAGTTCCACTACCACCAGATAAAGATGTTCCACCTAAGACTACTGAAGCAATTGCATCTAGCTCCATTCCCTCACCAGCTGAAGGCTGAGCCACTGTTAACCAAGATGCCAGAACAATCCCTGCAATACCAGATAAAAGACCGGAAATACCAAATGAAATAGCTTTATAATAACTAGTTTTGATACCTGAATAAAATGCTGCCTCTTCATTGCCACCAAGGGCATATAGTTTTCTCCCAAAAGCAGTATATTTTAAAGCAATGGCAGATATTATCGACATAATAAACCAAAGAATTACACTAAATGGTATCTTCCCTATATAACCACCCCCTATAAAAGCAAAAGGACCAGCAAGACCAAAAACTGGAGATCCATTACTAATTAGTAAAGCCAAGCCTCTTGCACTAACCATCATAGCTAAAGAAACAATAAAAGAAGGGAGATTAAACTTTACTGTAATAATTCCAACTATTAAACCTAATACCAATGTTAGAAAGATTGTGAATATTAATGACACAACTAAATTCATTCCATTGGTCATTAACGTAGCTACAACAATACCGGAAAAGGCAACTATAGAACCAACTGATAAATCAATACCCCCTCCAATAATTACAAACGTCATACCTAAACTTATCAATCCAATTACAGAAGATCTTTGCAGTAAATTTATAAAGTTATTTACTGTTAAAAAATGTTCTGAAGTAAACATACCTATGATAATAAAGACTATCAATAAAAAGTATATACTATGTTCTTTAATTAAATGTTTAAATTTGGTGTTTTCCATTTTAAGCTTATCCTCCCAATATAGCTGTTTTTTCAATCTCTCGTTTGTCAATTTCCTGATAATCAAAGTTTTTAACTAACTTACCTTCTTTCATTACTATAATTCTACCTGCAATATTCAATAATTCATTTAATTCTGATGAAACTATGATTATACTTTTCCCCATTTGGGTCAACTCTCTAATTAATCTATAAACCTCTTCTTTAGCTCCAACATCTATTCCTTGGGTAGGTTCATCTAATAGTAAAATATCACAACCATTAATAACCCATTTGCCAATTGCAACTTTCTGCTGATTTCCACCACTTAAATTTTTAACTATTTGTTTAATAGATGGTGTTTTTATTTTGATATTATCCACCATTTGTTTAGAAGATTCTCTGATATTTTTGTAATTTAATATACCTTTACTTAAAAAATTATCAAAAGAAGTATAAATAAGATTTTCCCATACTGTTCTATCAACAACCAAGGCCTGATCTTTTCTCTTTTCTGGAACTAATCCTACACCAGATTTAATTGCTCCATTGGGCCCCAATGGTTTATAATTTTTACCATAAATTTCTATAGTCCCTTGATCGAAATCATCTATACCAAATAAAATCTTCATTAATTCCGTTCTTCCTGAACCTACTAAACCATAAAAACCTAAAACTTCTTTTTTATATAAATCAAAATTAATATCACTTACATTTCCATTTGAAACACCTCGAACTTCCATTATTATCTCATTAGAATCGCATTCGATAGAATATTTTTTTGATTCTATCTTATCTCCAATCATTAATTCAGCAATGTCATTTTCCCCAATGTCATCACTTACAGGCAAAGTAGTAATTTTCTTGCCATTTCTCAAGACAGTAAATCTATCTCCTATTTGAAATATTTCTTCTAATTTATGAGAAATATAAATTACAGTTATTCCTTTCGAACAGAGAATCTCAATTGTTTTTAATAAAGTTTTAAATTCTTCTGCAGTTAAAGTTGCAGATGGTTCATCCATAATCAAAATTTCAGGTTCTTTTTGTAGAGCCTTGGCAATCTCAATCATTTGTTGATCAGCTCTACTTAACTCTGCTATGTTTTTATTTATATCTAATTCAACATCTAATTCTCTCAAGATAACTTTTGATATTTCTTTCATTTTTCTCCAGTCTAAAATTCCATTATTTTTTTTAAGATAATTTCCGAGAAAAATGTTTTCATACACAGATAATTCGGGTACTAAAGAAAGTTCTTGATAGATAGCTGCTATACCTAACTTATTTGCTTCTAATGGACTATTTATATTAACTTTTTTCCCTTTTAGAATTATATCTCCAATATCGGGTCTATGTACCCCCATTAATACCTTTATCAATGTAGACTTTCCGGCTCCATTAGCACCTAATAAACAATGAACTTCACCTTTTAAAACAGAGAAATTAATATCTTCCAAAGCCCTAACACTAGGAAAAGTCTTGGTGATATTTTTCATTTCAAAAACTAAATCATCCATTTGTATTCACCTCAAAATTTAAGATACTACTTTTACTACTTCTCCTTTCTTTTTAATATAATTTTTCAATCTATTAAACATTAGTCTTTATAAAATTATTGAATTTTAACTAATCTCTAATATTTTCTGAGCTGTTTTTTTGTCTGTAAATAATACATTTACATATTTTTTCTTTAAAGCACCTATAATAGGCTGCGCTTTTTCTTCTCCAACTGCTATTCCTATTGAATATTTTTTTTCTTTTAGTTTATCTAAACTGATACCTAAGGTCCTTTCATTTAAACTTTTATCTACTAAAACCCCATTAATATCAAAATATCTAGCACATATATCACCCACAGCTCCATTATTTATTAAATTTTCATATTTTTCAGGTTTAAAATATCCTGCTTTATACAAAACTGAATTTTTGTTAATTTTACCAATGCCAAAAATTGCAACTTGTGCTTGTTCTGCAATTTTTAGATTATTGCTAATATTACTATCACTTAAAAATGATTTAGCTATATCTTTATTATCAACTATTGCTGGACTTGGTAAATAATAAGGTTCTCCATTAAAGGCAGAAGCAAAAGTTTCTAAAATTGAATAAGCGGAAGTAGAATACTTACTTTGAGCTATTGCTCCATTTAATTCCACCACTTTTATATTTTTTTTATTAAACTTACAAAAATTATTTGCTATTTTATTCATTGTATTACCCCATGATACTCCAATGGTTTCTCCATCTAAAATTATCTCTTCTAAAAAGGCACATAATTGTGAAGATATATCCTTAAAGATTAAATCATTTTCACTATATAAATTATCAGCTACAAATACTTCTTTAGCATTAAATTTTCTCATCATTTCTTTTTCTATTTTAAAATTAGGATGGTATGAATAGTCAATACTAAATTTAACTATATCTTTTTCTCTTGCCTCTTTGAGTTTTCTACTAACTGTAGCTCTTGAAATATTAAGTATTTCCGCAATTTCTTTTTGTGACTTATTTAATTCATAATATAATTTAGCTATATCAATAATTCTCCTTTTATTCATATTAGATCACCCCTTAATCAAATTTTGAAATTAATTTCATTGTATGTATATAATTTCAATTTCTATATATATTAATTATACATAAAAGTCATAATTCCTTTATTTTTGCATAAAATAATAATATTCATAATATTATAAATATTATGAACTATGTTTTATATCGCAGGAAAATATTAAAAAATAATAGGAATAGAATATTCCAGAACCTTAGAAAACCCGCCTTCATAGCGGGTTTTCTAAACTCTATAATCCGATCAAATCCAGAACACCTTTTGGCTTCACCACATTTCAAATAAGCATTTATAACATAATTACCGTTTTTCTATTTGAATAAAACAAGCTAAACTATCTCCTATTAAAGAACAAGTTATATGGACCATAGTAACTTACCTGTGCTACTAAATCAGAAGCAACATTATATGGCAACTGACCTCTATCAACCTGATTACCTACTACATTAGCAAGGATCCGCCTGAACACTTCTGTTCTGGAAGAATAAGATAAGAGTTTTCTAGAATCAGTTACCATTCCCGCATAGTTATAAAATAAATCAACTGTACCTACTTGTTTTATGGTCTTTTTGAATTCTTCTGTATCTAATTTTAATGTAATTCTAATTTAATTTTAACCACAATTTAATCTTAACACGATATAATATAAGTAACCCGTTAAGGGATCACATAGATATTTTCTCCTTCCTTGCCAACCTTCTGGTTGGCTTTTTCTTTTTACGAAAAATATAATGGTAACCTTATTCATTCTTTTATTTTTTCATATTTACAATACTCTTCCTATAAAATAAAAAAAGAACTGCACCCAGGGCAAATAAAATACTACCCTAAAGTGCGGTTAAATCGATTCCTATTAACTTTAGAAATTACTAATTTGAAATATAATTTAATTCACCTAGCTATGTATTTTATTTGTCATTCCTTATAAGCTGAAACAAGGTTCCTCGTCATTTCCAATGTGACAGGAGCTCCTCCCACTCCAAAATTATTTTTTTGTAATGGAATTATCATACACCATATATTTCTTCCATTCTGAGATTTGATTTTATCATTAATTGAAATTAATGCATTAGTAATATCTGAAAATAATTTTTTCTTGCTTTTATCATTAAATGCATTTGAAAATGCATATATTTTCACTAATATTTTATCTTGCTTGCTCCTTTCTCCACCAACATATAGGCAGCCAAATTCTTTGATATCTAGTAAAGCAATAGATCTTGATATCGGATTATCTATAAGGCCTTCTGAATCCAATAGAATTTTAGTCATCTTCTTTACTAGAACAGTCTTTTCCTCATCAGTAATAAAATTTTTAGTTACTAAAATTTCTGCATACGGCATTGTTTCCACTCTCCTATTTTTTTGCATTTAATTATATTTCGTGATACAGCATTATTTTCCTGTAAAAATAGCCAAAATATTATTTTATAAAAACCATCCCTAATGAGACTTTTCTTCTTCAGTCTTTCTTTTAACAAAAAACCCATGTTTTTTAAATCAGGTAACCTTTTTCAGATTGTTTTTTATTTGTTTTATCAGCGTCATGGACTTTGCTTTTGGATTTAGACACTATCACTACCTCATTTTTAATCTAATTCTAATTTCATTTTAACCATAATTTAATCTTAGCGCTATATAATATAAGTAACCCGTTAAGGGATCACATAGATTTTTCAACATTATTTACTACCTCTTTCGTAGGCCAACCATTTGGTTGGCCATTTTTTTATGCATTAAAAAAGAGCAGCTATTAATTTTTTTCTCTATCTAGAAGTTTTTCATATTCATTTAATAGTTTATCTAACTCCTGACTCTTCATTATTACATTCTCATCTTGCATTCCTTTTTCTTTAACTAATTTATGCAGTTCTTTGCGTAAATCTTGTATCATAGCAATTATTTTTTTCTTTTCTATATTTATCACCTCTAACTATAATATCTTCAGTTAGAGATTTTTTTATTCTCTGTAATATATATACCATTTTTTTTGCTGCAATTTATATCGTTATGATTATAATATGGTTCCCATAATACTTAGGTCATTATCAATTAAGTTACTCTAGATATTTATTCACATTTTATTCCGATTCTTCAAGAAGGGGCTAGAAAAGAATTTGAAAATTATCTTTCAGAAGGAAATTTTGAAAAAGATAATGAATATAAAAAATCCCGCCTCGCGACGAGTTTATCAAAACTTTATAATCCCTGTCCATTAATGGCGGACGGACTAGGACTCAAACAAACACCCTTTGTTTAAATAGTAAGATAAGTAATAAACATAGGTGTTTCACCTTCACCTATTTCAAAACCACATCTCTTATAAAATCCTATTTCGTCATCATAAGCAATTAAAACTTTGCATGCACAATCTTGATATTTTTTTATCATCAAATTAACTAATTCTTTCCCAATTCCTTTGCCTTGATATTCTGGTCTAACTAACAAGTAATGAATGTAAGCAGTCATTACACCATCGGAAAGACAATTTATTAATCCTACTAATTTCTTTTTATCCCAAGCAGAAAATACTGTATGTGAATTTTTCATTGCTGCTTGTAGCTTATCTGGATAATCACCTGAACTCCATTCCACTGAAAGAAATAATTCCTGTAATTGTTGAATAGCAAATTCCTTTCTAGTTTTATATGCAATTTTCATATCATTAACCCTCCAAACATTTAAACAAATTAACTGCTTTTTCATTTTCTTTAAGATATAAATATGCTATCCCCTTACTTAAGTAAAAAGTTGCTTCATGTTCACCTAACTTCAATGCTTCATCATAACAAAAAATTGCTTCATTAAATTTGTGTAGCTTAATGTATATTTCCCCTTTCAATTTATAGATAGCAGGTATTTTATTATTTATATCCAAAGCCAAATCTATAAATGATAAGGCTTTTTCGTATTCTCGAAGTTTGTACTTAATGTTACTTTTATCATAATAATACTGCCATGTTTCCTCATCTTCTACTGCAAAAACAATTGCAGTATTTGTCATAAATAATATGACTAATACTATTAAAAGCATTTTCCTCTTATATAATCTCATAAATTACCCCACCTTTATATTTATCATATTTTCATTAAACTCTATTTTAATTTATTTTTTTCATAATCATCTTCACTTCGCTAATTTCATCATAGAAAACATTCTTTTTCAGTACCACTCTTCTTCTTCGTTATCAATAGAATCAATAATCACTAAATCTTAACCACATCACCCTATATAAAAAAGAAAAATTATAAACAATTATTTACAAGCAAACTTTAACCCAATTTTAATATTAATTTAACTCTATATTAATACTTATAATGTATACTATAAATAACTCATTAAGAGAAAACATAAACTAGCAGACTATTTTTTCATGTTTCCTTCGGTTGGCTTCTTTATTTTTATATAAGGTTCCATAATAATAAATCTTTTGCACTCTAAGTATATTTTTTTATCTCATCCATTTGCTCTAAGACTTTAATCATATCATAAAGCATCTTATTTACTGGAGTATTTACTCCATGCTCTAATCCAAGCTTATAAATAGTCCCAGCAAACATATCCACTTCTGTTTTCCTACCTCCCTCTATGTCTTGACACATGGATGTTTTCCCATTAGGTGATAGTTCCATCATTATATTAATAAATTCATCTATATCTTTAATTTCAAGATTAATTCCTATTTTCTTAGATATTTCTATCACTTCTTCCATAGAGTTTTTAATCAAACCCAAAGCTTTATTTGATTTTTGAAAAACCCCATAGGGGGCTCTCAATACTGCTGAAACCTGATTAATACCAACATTGACCATAAATTTCCACCATAATGAACGCATTATATTCTCTGGTATTTCATATGGAATTTCAGCCTTATCAAACAACTCCTCAACAGCTAGTACATTTTCTGAATATGTATTATCCTTTTCACCAAAAACTATTTTCCCAATATTAGAAAATTTAATATTTGTACCTTCCCTAACTGCATCTATTGCAACACACATGGCATAGAGCATTTTTCTCATACCGTATTCATTACCTAGTATTTCTTCGCTTGAAATACCATTTAATAGAGATAAGATTATGGTATTAGGCCCCACATGTTTTCTCATATCTTCTATGGTGTGCTTTAAATGATGATATTTTACTGAAACCAGTATGAGATCAGCTGGCTCAATATCTTCCTCTGGTGATATGAAATCAAAATTGTATTTTTTACCATTGACATCAAAACCCTGTTTACTATATCTTTCTATTCTATCTTTACTTGCTATTACTTTAAGTGATATTGACTCTACTTCATTTAGTTTACTGCCATAGGCCGCTCCGATGGCTCCAAGTCCTATTAGTGATACTTTCTTTATTTTCATCATATACCTCCTCATATAATATACTTAATCCTAAATCCCACGTCAAATTAATTTTACCTTCAATTCGACTTTAACTTATGAATAATTCAGGTAACATCTCCTATATTGTAACATTTTCACCACCACCTTGCCATAGATCTTGTTATGATTTATAAATTTTCACATATTAAGCAGACTCTTCAAAACTTCTACAGAACCGTCAGCAAATATTCAATTGTACTTCTTAGGGTAAACATTTTTCATACACCACCTTATATGGATAATTGTATTAATTAATCACGTATGGCTGTCTTAATTATTTTAGCTGCAACAAAAATATATTTTAAGCGATATGTATCTATTAAGCCAAAAATACATCTCTCATAATCTTCATCTATCATGAATAAACACTCCTGCAAATCGACAAGAATTCACAAAAGCAATTTGAACCCCCCCCACCCAGAGCAACTTAACGCTCCAAGTGCAGTTAAATATGTTTTAGATGCTATAAAAGGAACTTTTTCCCATGACTTTGATTCCTCATTGATTTTAATCTAATTCTAATCTCACTCTAACTTTATTTTAATCTTAGTACTATATAATATAAGTATCCCATTAAGGAATTACATAGAATTTTTCATTTAGATTAATCCTCCTTTAATTAGCAATTAGCCAGCCATTTGGTTGGCTAATTTCATATTCCCCTTTCTTTATAATAAAAACACCAGATTATACTAATTCAGTGTTTTAAAAATTTAACCTAATTTTAAAACCAATTTAACTTAATCTTAATACTATATACTATAGACAACCCACTAAGAGATAACATAAATTAAATACTTTTTTTCAATTTTTGTCCTCCTTTTTTGACAGCCGTTAGGTTGGTTTTTTTGTATCATGTATAATAACAGAATCGTATTAATTTTGAGTTACTATTTGCAGAGAATGATAAAAAATCATATAATAGATATACAAATGTAGCACAAAATACTAAAATAAAAGGAGCAGCAGATGAATAAATTTAAAGTATTTTTTTTAATAATTATATTAACTGCAACAATTTTTATGGTACATAACGCTAAAGCTGAAGATTCAATTAATTTTTTGCTAAAGATATTTAATATTGAACAGAAAGAAGCTGATTATTTTGTTAAACTAGATCTATCCAATGAAGATCTGGGACTTGTTTTTTATCTTTACTCTAATTCTGATAGGCCAATGACAAGAAATGATCTTCAATATATTGAAAAATACAAGAATAATATACGATACCTTTCTCTTTATTTTGGTATGCCTCCTATAATGTTTGAGGATGGGATAATAAAATTACATCACCCCAGCCGCAAAAGACTTTTCCCCCCAATATCTGCTAAAAAGTATGAAAAAAGAAACAAAACAAAGCATGGAGAAGAAAAAATTGAGGTAAAGGGAAATAAATATGAATACAAATATATTAATAAGAGACATCATATTGTAGAAAATATTGAAATTAAAAAGAACAAATATGATTATTATTACAAAGATTCCAATATAATAGAAAAATTATCTGTTAAATACCCCAATTACAAATACCAATACTACTATAAAAATTTTAATACAGGTGAAGAAATTAGAAAACAAGGACGAGGTAAAGCACTAGATCCTAAATTATTATACAGAGAATTAAAAGAAGAAAAACAGAATGACCCAAGTTTTATATTTAGCTTAAAGATTAATATCAATTTAAAAAAATAATCAAAAAAGAGCAGCTGTAATAGCTACTCTATTATTCTACCTCCTGGTTGCCATCAGGGGGCAATTTATTTTGAAGGAGGATTCACATATACTTCTATTAATGACAGTATAACACACATTTTGGCCATATGGACCTTTTTTGACGCAAAGAAAAGAAAGAATAATCTATGGGCTTAGCCTCTTTCAACATTAACCATGTAGCAAAAAATCTTACAAAAGACAATATATTAAAAGAAATAAAAAATATTATATCTATTCAGAACCCAGAAAAAAGATTGGAAGCTTACGACCTATTAGCAATGAAATTAGGATTTAATCTACAAAATCTAATGACAAAAATAGATCAGTTACCCAATTCGAAGGAAATAACATGAAAAATACAAGACCATTTAAAGTTAATGGCCCTTGGGAAATAACACACAACCGGGGGAAATCTTCTAGACATAGCAGCTAATCAAAATCAGACATGGGAGATAGCTATACCTGGTATTTTGTATGCCTGATGGCCGCAAAGTAAAACCCAGGACAGCATATAATCGCTATACTAATATCTTTAAAAAGGCTGGTTTATCACAATTCAATTTAAAATCACTAAGAAATACACATGCTACTTTTCTCCTCCAGGCTGGAGTACATTCTAAAATAGTCCAGAAGCGCTTAGGTCATTCATCAATTAAAGTTACTCTAGATATTTATTCACATGTTTTCCAATTCTTCAAAAAAGGGCTGTAAAATAATTTGAAAAAAATAACGGGGAAAAGCCGGGGATATAAAAAATCCCGCCTTCCCGGCGGGTTTATCAAAACTCTATAATCCTTGTCATATTAATGGCGGAGGGACTGGGACTCGAACCCAGACACCTTTCGGCTTCACCGGATTTCAAGTCCGATAAGGCAGGAAATATTAACATTCCTATACTCACTTTATCATTGATATATAAGGCATTATTAGAGTGGCACAAACATATGTATGTATAAAAGTTTATTAGCATATATTAAAAATGTCTACTTCATGGCGACATTTTTTGACCCCCTTGTATAACAATGTTATACATTGTATAACAAATCTTAAGGAGATGATTATATATGAATATTGGCATAGATATAGGTTTTGGATTCGTGAAAGCAACTGACGGACAGAAACAAGTCATATTCCCCTCTGTAGTTGGTGAAGGCAGAAATATCAGGTACAACACTGGAATTAATGATAATAGTATAATGGACAACCTTATGCTGCAGCTAGAAGGAAATAATTATTTTGTTGGCAATCTGGCTAACCGGCAAAGTGACATTGTAATGTCTACTCTCTCCCAGAATAGGGTTAATAGTATAGAGAATGAAATATTATTTTGTACAGCCCTGGGATTACTGGACCCTTTAGGGGGAGTTAATATAGTTACTGGCCTGCCCGTGAATGAGTATTCGGATAGGTTTAAAGAGAAGTTACTTGAAACATTAAGGGGCTATCATCAGTTCTCTCTCAATGGTTCACACCATAACATTAAAGTAAGCAATTGCAAGGTTATACCTCAACCGTTCGGGACTATATTCGACCAGCTGCTTGATGACCAGGGAAAGATACTCAACCCAGACTATGCTAATATTACTCTGGGCATTATTGATATAGGTTTCCGTACCTCTGATTTTGCTGTAGCGGATAACCTGGAGTATGTTGATAAAATGAGTTCTTCATCTAATATAGCCCTCAGCTCGGCTTATAAACTTATTGCCAGGGAGTTAAATGCAGAGTATGGAATTACAAAACCATTGTATCAACTTGATCAGATTATCCGTGATAAACAAATTATAATTAATGGTGAAGAAGTAGATCTGGCCTCTTTGAAAGAAAAAGCCTTCCGATTAACTGCTCAAAATATAATATCAGAAGTAAGCACACTTTGGAATATATGGGAGATAGAAACTATATTAGTTGCCGGTGGCGGTGGGATAGCATTATATGATTACCTTTCAAGCCAATTAGATAATATAATGCTGGTTAGGGCTGGCCAGTTTAGTAACGTCAATGGATATTTTAAGATGGCCAATAGGTCCTGGTAATATGATAGTTGTTAGATTTCGCCAAGGCCGAGATGATGAATTAAGGGAATGGTATGAGAGTCTTCCTAAGGGGGATAGATCCAGGGTGGTAAGGGAGATTCTGGAGGGGCATATTAAGGGGAGTATTGTTAAAAATGATGAGCCAATAGTAAAAGCTGATAAACAAGAACCAAGTGATAATAATATTGAAAATAAAATTGATAATTTAATGGATGGGTTTTAAGATAAATATTTTAATATGATAAAAATAATCTGTTTATGTTATTTAATAACCTTTTTTATAAATTAAAGCTTCCTTACTACACGCTTTTTTAAATTTTTGATTTCAATTAGTCTTTTTATAAATTTATATATTTTATATGGAAAAATAAAAATACCAATTAATACTGATAAATATAGTTTAATAATAAAATAAAATAACCATCCTATTATTGGCATCCATATAAAAGAATTAGGCTGTAATTTAGTTAATGTGACCCAACCAATAGGCACCGAAGAAAAACCATATGAAACCCATAAAAAATATAAAACTACAGAAGAATCAAATTCCACAAATTCTCTTAAAATAATAAACTTATAATAAAAAGTGCCAATAAATATAAAAATCGATAATCCTAAAATTTTTAAAATAGATAATTTTTCAGAATTAATTTCATTAATAAAGCATGTATCACATAATGGATAATTATACTTATTTGTACATTCAGGACACAAGGCTTTTCCACAATCTAAACACTGTGAAGAAGCGTCCCTATTATAGTGTTTATAACATTTCATAAAGTCTTACACCTCTTATTTTTGTGTTGATAAATACATTATTATAACTAATAAGAATTGCAAAGCAAGTTAAACAAACTTTTTCTTTTATATTTCACGATATAACATTAATTTCCTGCAAAAAAATAGGTAAATTTACTCAAAATATGATTATTTATGAGATAAAAAAAGACCGCACCCAGGACAAAAACTACCCCAAGTGCGGTTAAATAATACCTATTCAATTTTAGAAGTTGTAATTCAGCCCTAATATCAAACCACTATGCTCTAGATCACCAGGTACCACATTAACCCCAGTAATAACACCTACATTACTTTTGCTCTTCAATAGCTTATCAATTATATCTTTTTGAACCTCAACCAACTGCTGTAGATTATCATTACTCTGTACCAGTTGCTTATTATCCGCTTCAGCAGCTCGATACAACTGCTGATACTCAATAGCTATCATAGCCATATCTTTGTAAGCTGCTACCAAATCCTGATAGTTGTCAGGTATTTTGAGATTATCAATATCGGGTGGCTTATCCTCTGTTAGTCCTATCCCAGAAAAGGTGAATAGTATCAAGAAAATTAATAACATATGGAAGTATTTATTCAGCCTTTTAGATAATTTTTTGTCTTTTTCTTCTCTATTTTTTATATTGTTTTTAATCTCAGCAGTTTTTTCTTTTTCCGCTTCAGCCCGATCCATTATCTCCTGACTTTCTTTTTTTATTTTCCCAGTCCCCAGACCAAAAATAGCCAGGATTCCAGCAACAACCCCGGCCAACTTTGTCCCCAGAAAATATCCTACTACCAATAAAATAAAGGCAATAATAATGTAAATATATATTTTCTTCAAGTTAAATCCCTCCTTAGCTTATCCATATTTATGCAAGGGCATTTCTTCCACTTATACCCCTCAAATTCACTATGCCCTAGTACATTATCAACTGTTACACCATATGCATTAATAAGCTGCTGAATCAGCTCTTTTGTGGCCTGATATTGTATATCTGTAGGAGGATAATTACTAAAATCTCCAACTAAGCAAACACCTAATGAAAACCTGTTATGCTTTCCTACATGATAACTTTTTGTGGTTGCAGAATTACACTTGTATACGGTTCCATCTGCATCGATAACATAATGATACCCGATACCTGGCCAATCATTTGTTTCTACATGATACCTAGCAAACGCCTCAACATCGCTACCGCCTGGTATATTATCAGTTAGGCTATGATGTATAGCAATATAATATATTGAGTTAAGCGGCCTTTCCTGATATCTTTTTTGTGGGTGGACGGGTAACTTTCCTCTCATATCAACTATTTTCAACTCGCACCACCAAATTTCTTTTCTTTAGTCTGCAATAACTTTTCTTTGAGAAATGGCGGCCAGGGGAATCCCAACACATCGGTATTCTCAATAATGCTAATACCCTCCGTAACACTAGCCCATAATATAGCGAAAGACCGAACTCCTTTCAATCCGGCCTGGTCAAGTAGATTAGCAAATATTATTATTATAATGTAGGTTAATATTTTCTTGCCACCTTGCCTTCCTGTCTTACTTGACAATTGATGTTTCATATATGATTTTGCGACCCCTGTAATCAAGTCTAGAAATAGCAATGCTACAAATGATGTTAATATTGTCCCGAACCCCCCAGTTAGAAATGTAATTATACTTCCGGCCGCTGATATAATTAATTTGAGTGATGGGTTATCAATTAATTTTTCAAAGATATGTCTAATGTTAATGTTCATTTTCTCACCTCATTTTTTCTATCGCATGAAAAAAGACCCTAACGGGCCTGTAATTGCTTATCATATTCCCTTCTGTCTTTGAATTCCTCTTTCTTACCTATATTCCATTGTGAAACTGGGGTCAAGAACCCTACAACTCTGCTGTATATTTCACACTTCTGTCTTGCCATATTAATACCCCGCCTCACTTTTGATTACTTCTTGACTAATATCAATCACCTCTAAGTCCTCGATACTATCTCCAGGATAACTTAATGCTGTTATGTTGCCTTCAATATTATTATTAGCATCGATTATATTTTGCTTGAATTCTTTCACAATAGCATAGTCGCTGACCCTGATTGTACTATCCCAGTCGTCAGGAATATCAGCTTTGGTACCGTCCAACAAGTTAATTTGATGGCATTCCGGGAACCTACTGGTAATAACAGCATTAGCATTATTTTTCAGCTGTAATATCATATTTTCTTTCTTAATCTCAAATTGCTCGGCCAATTCTGCATCAGTAAGCGGTGGTTCCTCTGTCATCCATCCATCTTCCGGCTCCACTCCTAGCTCTGCAATTTCGTGAGTATTTCTATCGCTATCCCAGAAAATTTGTCCCCGATAATCAGCTACTATAGTCCATTCCTGACTGCCTTCATCAAACACAGCTGCCTCATTTTCTTCTGGTATGGGCGGTTCTACATCTGTAGCATGAGCAGGGATGAGATGTTTCCCCGGTTCAAGTGGATTTTCTCTTGCTTGACTTTCTCCTAGCAATTCTCCTGTTTTTCTTGAATAATGATATATTTTCACTTGATACACCTCCTAATATTTGATACATGGTAGTAAGGCAACGTTACGGGGGCGGGTTTCGGAACTGCCTGTATAAGTTGTGTCAACACTTTGCTTTTCATCAGTCCTTGAAGTATTCCCTGGTCTTGCTGCTGGTTCAGCGTTTTCGTTATAGACGTAAAATTGATGATTATGACTTTTGAATTTGTCCTCCTGCCAACTCCCCAACACACGCCCAGCATCAACTCCACGACCATGATCCCAGCCTCTGACGAACTCACCACGAAGGTCGGGCAACCTGAAATTTTCTCCACTTTCACCATATGTTGTTCCAATCACAGCGAACAAGTCAGAATAAGTTGTTTTGCTGAGATATGTTCCATCACACACCAGATAGCCATCCGGGGGAGTATCGCCAGAGAACCATAGTACTGCGCCTGGGGGTACTACTAATGTATTAGCATAGCTCTTAGCATTTTGTTCTGCAGTAGCTGCTACGCTATCAGCATACTCTTCGCTTGCTACAGAACTAGCCCCTACTCCATGCACACCAGTAATTTCCCCCGCATGATTATCAACTTTCTGCTGACTCCCTTCTGTACTTTCTATAGAACTAGCTCCTACACCGTGCACGTCGGTAGAGCTTTCCTTATGAGTACCATAATCATCATCCAATGTATTAATTGATATATATATTGTGTTAAATAACCAGTTTAGCCAGTTAAATGGCGGCCTTTCACCTGCTAGCCAGCCATTATCTTTCTTGCTTTCAGGAGGCTCTAAAATCTCACCTTCCCACCGGGGTAATTTGTCAACTATTTTCCCCATATTATCACTTCCTTCCTATACTAATGGTTCTGCTTCATCTGGAGGCTGATAGACAGCGCCAAGCGTGCCGCCTATTTCCTGATTTTCGTCAGAAAAACCACCCAGTCCATCTGAGTCATCTTCATCAATCACCGGTATATAATTGCCCTGTTCATCAAACTGCGGTTCGTCTGCCAACGCAAATGTGCCTTTTCCAGACAGGTAAGGCCTTACCCCTGCAGCAGCCAATCTATTCAAAACGCTAGTGAATTGGTCTATTGCGACCAGCAAATTGCTTAATACTCCTGCAGTAACCCTGACCTCAAAACTAGCCGGCTCATAAGAAATAGCTGACCAGTCTGGCTCTATAATCTCTATATCATCACGGTTTATCTGCAGTAGTGTAACAATATAATCTATTATGCTATTTACATCACCACCGGAAAGGTTGCTTTGTATCTTAGAACGTATAAGCAACTTATATAATTCATCATGAGCCCGACCTCTAAGCTGGCCTACATTAGCACCGTGTAAGTCCAGACTTTTCCCGTAAGCATTTTCAAGAGAGCTAATTTCCTCAACATTATCCTTCGCCTTTTCTATTTGACTAATCTCATCAACGAAAATCTGTAAGAACTTCCCCAGATTGCTATCAGTAATCTTCAAAAATACATCAGGCAGCCTATTAAGATATTCTTCTAACTTATTCATACCTCAACCACCTCAATGTTAACTTCTTCAATTCTGGCTACTTCTGCAAACCCTATTTCAATAGTTTCCTGACCTGTAGGATTTTCGCTGGTTCCTAAGTATAGAGTGACATCAATTATTCCTGCAGTACCTTGATAGGCCAGAGAAATAACCCTCGAATATGACACATCATCTGATATAGATAATTCTCCGTTAATGTAGTCCATGATATAATCTTTTATATCGTTGATATAACTCTGCTGGAATTCAATAGTAGTTGACAGCTCCATGGTAATATATATATCTACCCTGGTAGCCCTAGAGAAGGACCTCTGCTTTTCTAATCCTGTATCATCAATCACTGTCCGTGTAATATCTCCGAAACTCTGAATTCCAGCTGCTCCAACGGAAAATATTGCCTCAGCTATTTCCTGATCATCACCACCAAGAACAATAGGATTATACGATTTTGGGGGCAATCCGTTACCGTCTACTGTATCTGTGAAGTTCTCAATTACTATACAGGCACTTGCTTCTGTTTTTTCTAGAATAGTAGCCCGAATTGATGAACCGGTAGAACCGCCTGATTTGTCTGTTGAGTTCTTATACCTTCTGCGAAACTCTGCTGATGTTTCTAAGTCAGTACCACCGGCAGTACCAACCTCATTATTAACACTATCTAGGCCAGAAATGGGATTAACCACAACTGTAATTCTATTAGGTCCTACATTTCCAGTGTCTCCTATTTCAACTGCTCTAATAGGCAATATTAATTCTCCGCTTTCTCCTATTTGCTCTATAATTTCGTTTCTAGTCTCAAAACGAATTGGATCAGGGTCATCAGTCTCAACAAGGAAACCAGGTTCAATTATAGTCCCCTGGTCTCCAGAAAAAGTTACTTCCCCAACTGCCCGGGTTCCGGTCAATCTTGATATTCCAATATATTGCCCGATTGAAAATAATGCGTGACCTATAGCTGTATCTATGAAATGGGAGTTATATACCCCTTCCAGAGCGGACCATATTAGAGCAAGTGGAAAAGAAATGAGTCTTATTAATATACCCAACACTGAAAACCTACCCGGGCTAATATTACTCCCAAACAATGTTCTTGCTTTGGTCATCATATCGTCCTCTATTGCCTGCCTAGGTTTTCTCCTGAACCCTGTATCTGTTACTCCATATTGTTCAGAAATTTAGATCACCTCCCCAACTTGCATGTTCAGAATCTCTCCATCAACAGTTTTTGCCTTGAAATTAATTATTAATTTTCTATCAGTCCCGTTATAAGCCGATTCCAAAGATGTGACCTCGTCTATCTCATCAAAGGAGTTAATTATTTTCAACATTTCTTTCTTTAATTCTGGTTCGCTGTTTTTCTTCCCCAGGATATCAATATAATTAATACCAGCATCAACATCAAGAAACCACTCGTTTTTGTGAATGCTTAGAGCAATTTTGAGTCGCTGTTTCAATTCTTCTATGTCGTTGACTAGCGCCAGGTCATTTTCTTCAATTACCAGGTCACCCTGTGCATCTAATCTCAAATCTTTCACACTATCACCTACCCTGAACTTACTTTATTGCTGCCAGAAGTTATACTTCCAGTGTAGACCCCTGCTGAACTACCACCTGTAACTTCAACCTGAACACTGTCCCCCTGACGTGCAATACCAGCACCGCCACCAGCCAGATTAACCTCATCTGCATTTATATTGGCCGTGCTGCAATTAATATTAATTTCACCACCAGGAGTAATCTCAATATTCGTCTCACCATCCTGGCTGCCAATATAGAGATTCTCCCCAACATTCGGAAGGTCATCAGCCTGTTCTACCTGGAGACCTCCGATTATTACCGCATCATCAAGACTGAATGACCTCTTATACTGGACTTCCTCCGGCTCCCCGGTAATAAGGAGTTTGTCAAGTGCTTTCTGGTTGAATAGCACTTGGACCACGTCACCCTTTTGATATGGTGGTATAATAACAAAAGTTCCAGCTCTTATGCTGCTAACTGGAACTTCTAATATGGGAGGATATGTAACTTGTTCTCCATTTAATTCTTTTTTAGCAAGCAATTCTATATTACCCCTTAATTTACTAGAATCATACTTAAGTATCCTAGCCGGTAGAGCAACATTTAACTTGTCTAATTTATCATCAATAACCTTTCTTATTATCTTATTAAGCTCCATATTCCTCTACCTCCATCTCAGTCAAAAAATCATCACCTGAAAGAACGTGCTGGCCATCTATAACACGATATAGACCGTTAATAGTCTTGCTCTCTATCCTAACAATGCTATCAGCCCAGATACGGTAATTAAGTAGGCTCCTGACATCATATATAGTCTTGCCATCTTTTGTACCTTTCTCAGGGGATGATATAAGGCCAGTATTGCTATTCAGATTCACTATTTGTTGTGTGCCTCTTTCTGGGTCACGAAAATATATACTCCCTCTTGATACGTGAATCTTAGCATTAAGGTCTGCTGCTAACTCTTCCAGTGCTGCCTTACAAGTAGTTGAAAAAGTCTTACCTTTTTCATATCTAACATTTTTTGACACTTCAAATCCCCCAAGGCCAAAAGGAAGCAAGTTTATAATATCAGAAGCTATACTTTGTGCCCTTTGTCCTGAGGACCATGTTTTATTAACGACAGCATTTAACCAGGCATCTGTGTTGTCCCCCAGGATTAATTCAGTCTCCCGGTCAATATCAGTATACCTAGTACTATAGCTGACAATTACACCAGGCAATAACACTCCTATATCGCCATCATAGCCAGCTTTTAATCTCACGTTTTTATCCTTTTCAAACATATTAATAGTGTTCTGAGAAAGATTATATATCCTGCAATAACCAGTATTCCCCTCAGAATCGTCATTGAACCCTATTTCAAATTCCATGTCCAAATCAGGGTATCTCAAAGCTTTATCATCAATTATTAATTCCGCTTGTCTAAGAAAGGCAGGCACATTACTCACCTACCTCTATAATCCAGGGTTTAACACTATTCATAAAATTATCAAAAGTAATACCTATCTCATCAGCTTCTCCTGATGGGTCAGCAGGATATATACTCACACCTTCTGGCAGTCTATCATCAGTAATGCCGGCAAGCATATCATTAGCATAGACAATCCTACGTCCAGCTATGATATATGCCCCTTCGTTGTCAAACAAATCAAAGAAAAAGGCCTCGTCTATGGGATTCCAGGAGACGCGAAAAATAAGCTGGACATTACCTAATGTTATAGCAAACTGATCAGGCCTATGTTCTATATCTTCTATGCTAATCGGTAGATATTTCATTCTTCATCATCTCCTGAATCATTATCCCCTGATGCTGCCCCAATTATTTCTGATAGAATAGATGACAATGTATCTTCGTCCACATCATCATCTCCTGGATCCCTTATATCTGTTTTTGAATTATCTCCCTGGGCCTGAGTGCCAGTTACTGGGTCTACTCCTAACTCTACCTGTATAGTTTCCTGTTCGACAACTCTGATTTGCTTCAATGTAATACTACAACGAAAGCCATTTTCTATAGCAGAATCCTTAACAGGATTGAACTCTTCAATGACCATATTCTCATATACCTGCAAGGCTCCTACAACTTCAATAACTTCTTTCTGCTGAGTGATTTCCAGTAGTCTATCATATTTTTCATCAGCAGTTGCCCCTTCTTCACCGGTTATTGTGCATTCCAAGGGCAGTGTTGTAGGCTGATTCTCTACATGGTCAGCTATACTCCCGCCCTCTTCAACTGGCTTATCAGTTACACGATTGGAAAAAGTGGGGCTCTCTGATGTAGTTGCATCAACCAGCACATCATCAATATATGTCCATGGCATTTTATACACCTACCTCTGCTGCTTCCATGCCTAGAAAGGTTTCTAGCTCTTTCCTGACAGCTCTACCTGTTTCTTCTGGGTTGTCAGCAGCTTCTACTTTTATTTCTCCTACGCTAACATTATTATTTACACTTCGGTTGTTATTCTGTATCTGTCTTTGAGTCTTTTGGGCTTCTTTTTCTATCTCGTCCTCTGCTGCATTATTATCAAAGCCTAAAAATCCTCTCGCTTTATCCTGTAAGAACCCTGGCAATATATTAATAGCGGCTTCTAACCCCGATCTTATTAAGCCCCCAAAGTCAAAGTTATCTGCAAACCAATTTTTTATACTATCCCACCAGCCAATTATGGTATCTAATATTCCGTTGAAGAAATTGGTTACCTCTTCTGTACTGGTTCCAAAAAGTTCAAAGAATCCATCAGTAAACCTCTGCACACTTTCAATTAATCCATTCCAGTGTTTCATGAAAAAACTAAAATCCAACGTTAATAATGAAACCAATCCTCCAGTTACAAGGCCTACTAAATTGTATATTATCCCCAACGCTCCTGCGACCATATCTTTAATACTAGTCCATCCTCTACTCCAGCCTGCAGTAATATAAGGTACTAAATCAACCATATCATAGCCAACTCCTAAAAGGTCAAGAAACCAATCAATTACCTTAAATATTGTTGATTCTCCACCTTTAAATCCAACCCAGAGGTCCTCTACAGCTAGAATAATTAGGGGTATGACAGCAAGCCATCCTAACAGTGCTCCAGCAGATATTCCTAATAATCCTGATGCTGCAGCAATTAATCCTTTTATAGCAGCTGCTCCTTTTACGATAAAACCAATAGATGCGCCAAGCCCAGTAACAGCAGTAACAATACCCAGGAAGCCAGCAGCAACTTTAAGTGTCCTGTTCTCCCTTAAGGAATACAAGAAATCATTAACCAATCCCAATCCTCTAGAAAGAACCGGCATAAACATTGAACCCATATCCCCAGATAAGTCTTTCAAAATTCCTCTAAAACCCTCAGTTTGTCTTGCCCATTGATCCTGTGTTTCTTGCGCCTGTCCAATTGCATCCTGGGACTGTTCAACAATACCCATATATGTAGCAATGGCTTTCTGTTGTTTTGTAAGCTCTGCTCCTTGCTCTGCCAGGCCTTCTCGATATGCTATATTTTTAATTTCGGTCTCATCTAACACTATACCAAGTTGTTTCAAGCCTTCTCTTTCCCCGGTAATACCAGCCTGCATCTTTCTCATAGCATCTTCAGTTGAAATAGTCTCATCTGTAAAAGCCCCTAAATCTACACCCATTTGAGTAAATTCTTTTGATAATTCTGTTGCTTCACCTCTAGCAAAACCCATAGGGACTAGCAGATCTTGAAATCCAGAAAGCCATCTAGCTGTATCTAATTCAGATTGGCCTAGGCTTCTACTAAAATCTCCAGCCCAATCCAGAGTCTCATTAGCATAGTCTCCGAAAACAACCTGAAACTTACTCATAGTTTCTTCTGCTTTACCAGCCTGGTTAACTAATCCTAGAATTGCAGCCCCACCACCAGCAGCAACCCCAGCAAGTTTATACCGCATTTCTGTTAAAAACCCTATTCCTTTTTTTATAGAATTAGATGCAAAATCAAAAGCTCTCTGGATAGTGTTCCCGGCATTACTACCAGCAGCTCCTAAAGCTCTAAATGAATTAGAGCCATCATTTGCACTATCTACAAGCCCATCAGTTTGATTATTAGCCTTAATAAGACCAGAATTATCTAAATCCCACCCTATTCCTATTCCCATTTTTCTTACTAACCCATCCATTTAGAGCCCCCCTTTCTTCGGTTTCATCTCTTTGTTTAACTCAGCTAATGCTGCATAAGCCTCATAGAATTCCTCTGTGTCTAATTTGTCTGCTTCCATTTTCATGATTCCACCTATTAAAATTAACTGCCAGTACATTTTCCTTTGCCCTTTGATTAAACGTCTGTATGCTCCAAAATTGGGCTTTATATTGCCTTCTGCATCAGTTTCAGATAATCTAGGATTAAAGAAACTTCTGTACCTCTTCCTGAAATTGATTTACTTCTTCCATACTTTCAAAGTCGTTTATTTTGAAGCCTTTTGGCTTGATTACAACATGATCTAAAATACCCTGTACAAAATCAGAAGATTTAATATTTCCATTCCTATCCCGGCAATTATAGTCATGATCCATACACCATTTAATTCCTGGATGTTGCAAAATAAATTCCTTTTCATTCTCTCCTGAACCAACAACAATTTTCTTATTTTTATTTTCTGGCATTTATATCCCTCCATTAGTTATTTGTTTTATTTAAGATACTCCAGAGAATGTTTCTTCATAATCAGCAATAAGCAAAGTAAATTCCTTGTCAGAAACACTACCTCCGCGTTCAAAAGAACCAGGATTACTTATCATAGCTTCGCTTCCGCCAGCAGAAACATCACCATCAAAATTCTGGTCCTCTACATTAACAGCAAACTTATTACCAGCCTTGTAGAGTTCCTGCAATTTCTGAATAGAAGGGGAATTATGCTTAAGAGTAATTGTCATAGAAGCTACATCATTAGCACTTTTTACAAATGTAACTTCTCCCTGAGCCCCTACATGAGTTTCTACCTTATCCTCTGACCTTTCAGCTGAAATCATGCTATCTTCAGCAAAGCCAGTCACAACATGACCATCAACAACTACATATATTTCAGTAGAGTCATACTGATCAGCCATTTATTACACCTCCAAAAAATTATTTATACCTGAACAACTCCGGAAACAGTAAGACTATGTATAGCGCCGGCAGCTGTGAAGTCAAAATTAACATCAGGCAGGTTCCTATTAGCTCTAGCATTTTGAGGTATATCCTGCCTCCGGGGCGCATCAATATTCCAGAGTGGCTCCCCATCTTCTTCAGCAATTACTCCCCGGTTAACACCTACCCTGAATATTTCTTTCATGGCGGAAGTTATCTGGCTAATTCCAGCATTTGTATAGGATATCTTATCTTCATTGATTAACAGCTGAAATATATTTTCTGTCAACCTGGCATCCATCCAGTCGATAGCTCTCTGTATATCCAGATATTCCCCTGTTACTGTTTTTCCTTCTGCAGTGTAATCTGCGCCCATTTCATGAATCACCGGGTTCATATTGGGCTCCCCTTCGCCAGGACTAAGCATAGAACTTACATCAGCATTAGTATAGCCAGAGTTTTCAACTCCACTAAGCTGCTTCCACTTCCAAGTAGCACTTCCTGGGTCTGTAGCAAACATACGACTCATAATAGCTGCATCAATATACTGTTCTGTGGTAGAAGGAAAAACCCCTGTCTTATCAGAAAGCAAGCTGTAAGCACTAAGTGTTGTCCAATCTGCTTCAACAGGCGAAGTAATGAACAGCTTATTAGCTGGTATCCAGCCATCTGCTGCCTCAATATCAGCCTGTTCCCTGGAGGCAAGCAATAGACCATACCAATCATCATTAACCTCTATTACCTGATTAAGAGCCTCTTCAATATCTGTAGCCGTACCATCTGTTTCATTGATATATATACCCTGCATTGTCAAAACCCCAGCATTCGGCTGTTGTGATAAGTATGCATTAGCCATATCCTGAGCCAGTTGTGTAGCATTTGCAGGTATATCATCAATGCTTCTAATCTCTACATAGTCATATTCGCTACCTGCATCAGCCACAGGGTCAAGAATGAACCCCAGGCCAAAACCTGCCTGAGATATCGGTGTAGTCTTGTCAGTAATATTAATCGTTATAAATCTAGACATTTTTTCACCTTCCTTATAAATTAATTTCCTGAGTCTCTCCATCTGTTCCGGTAGCTTCTATAGTTTCTATAGTCTCATAAGTTACCTTCACAGCATCTTTGAATTCTAGAATCACATCAAAGCCATACCTTTTTTCATAATCAGACTCTAAATATACAGTCCTGTCTTCTATCTCCATAACTTCACGAATAACACAGTCATAACCATTATCCCTTAACCACCAGTCTCCCAGCCCATGAACATAGAACCATTCACGAACTCTATTAATCGGGATCATAATATTATTAAACCCAGTAAACGATAGTGTCGCCTCCGGGAAAAAGATATTCTCTATTTCAATGTCATTTTCAAACTCTGGATCCTCACTCTCAATAACCTTTGTACTTTGAATTATCGTATGTCTTGCCCCAGTATTAGCAAACAGTATCATGTTATATACTATACGGTTATTTTTCAACTGCCCAGGGGGTACCTTTTGATTAGCTTTCACCAGTTGGTCTACTCCTGAATGGTCAACAAGAGGATAATATATTTCATTCATGAAGTTGTCTATATTAATCATGAGCTATCATCCTGCTTTCTTACAGCAATCCATTTCACAAAATCGGCATGAGTGGTGCGGTCATTAACAGTATCAAAAACATATTTATTATCTAGATAGCTTATTTCATCATCTTTCTTGAGCTCTATAGTTTCAATTTCTTCTGTATCCAGGTTTAAAGCCTCAATTGGTACCGTTATAAACACCTTAATGTCCTGAGTGGTGTATCCTAGCCCCTCATATCTCTGTACTTGCTCAGCAGAAATAGGGAATATAGCTGCCTCAATTTGATAGTTAACCTCAGATCCTTCTATCCAATTAGGGCCATCCCAGTGACCTTCTGTTTTATGCTTGATGGTATATTTTTTGCTGTATTTTTTTATTAATCGTTCAAATTTCATGGGATCAACCCCTTATTTTATAGGTTATAGCCTGCTTGAGTCTGCCTTCATCAATCAAAGGATTACTACTACCTTTCTGCTGCGCTGTAAATGGATGATTAGGAGGCCTACTTATTTTTGTTAAATATTCCTGCAGCTGGGTAACAATATAATTGCCTAGTATATCCAGACCAGCTTTAGGGGTAATTTTCAGACCAATTACCTTATATACTATCTCTTCGCCCGTTTTTTGAAAGTCTTTTTTCTTAGTATCAAAACCAGCACGCATAAAAGACCGCTCCGGAATAGTAATCTTATCTGTATCGTTTCTAAGATGGAATCCAATAGCATGAAGATAGTTCCTCATCTTTTCAGTAACCTCAATTTCTACACCAAATTCATGAACTCTGGCTATCATTAGAATATGGGAATCATCCTCACCAAATATACCTATCTCAAGATGATGAGAACCCAGGTATTCAATAGCCTTTGCTATCTCTGGAATATAATTAAATTCTTCCTTAACCTTTACACCCATATTACCAATTCAACTTTCTTAGAGAGTGAAGCATATCTTTGATGACTGGGTCCTGTTCAGCAAAATAGCTTACAGATAAATCATCAATGCTTTCTGATTGAACACCTGCATCATTTTCATATACGTCAAGCATTTTTTCCACTATAAGTTTTTCAGCAGGTCTTAAATTCTTTGGATCTAGATCATAGCCTAGCTTTTCCTCCAGGAGCTCTACCATACCCTCTCTTTTTTCTTCATCAGTCAAGACCATTAGCTATCACTTTCTTTCAATATTTTTATTGCCTCATCTTTGCGGACTGCTTTATCTTGACCGGGTAGCTGATACCAGCCACCACCAGTATGATATAATCCTAATGCTGCCGTAATACTTTTTTCTTCTTCTGTTTCTGCCTCTTCCTCTACATCAATAGTTTTCTTTTCAACCTCAGCCCTGGCCTCCTGACCGCCTTTTCTGCTTACAGCTTTCTTTTTCCGCTCCTGCTCCAGGAGATAGAAAGTAGTAGCCCCCATTAAATCACCTCCAATTAATAGACAAGGCCAGAGAAAGAACCCCGGCCTCATATTATTTTTAGATAGTATATATTACCCGTTGGTAACCAGCTTAACAACGCGGGTTTTTTTCTTATCATAGATACGGTCCCAGTTGGTTGCATTCTGAATCTCTGTATAAGTAGGCATTTCGCCAGATACAGCCCCTTCAGTCCACTTGAATCCGCGTGGATGAAGGATAAACTTCCTTCTGTGAATTAAAATATCCTGGCCTTTAAGACTATTCCTGTCACTTTCTACAGGTGTTTTTGGTTTCCCTTCATCATAGCCCACAGCACCCTGACCAAACAGATAAGATGTATACTTCTTTCCAGAGGTTGTTGCGTCAGCCACAGGCATATCATCATCAACAATTACAGTATGCCCCATATAAGTACCCCAACCAATATCAGCCTTAGAATCAGGAATGTAATCAATAAGGTCCTGTTTCTGTAGATTGGTATGTACAGCAGAATGCATTGCAATGGCAGTAAGCTTACCTTTTGCATCACCTAATAGCTGTTTACCATCAAGTATTACCGCACTATCAATATCAACAGCCCCGTTAGCATCTATATCATCTTTTGCTACATCATATACAAGGTCACTGTCATCATTAGTAACATTATCTGCAAATACACCATTGAGCTCGAATATCAGTATTTTTTGATACTCTCTGTCCCAATAAACAATAACTCTATCGCCAATAGCAGTCATTGGATCACTACCGGCTAACTCTGCAGCAAGATCTTCTGCAGACCAGGCATTACCAAATTCAAATACTCTAGCAACATCTTTCCCGGAATCAATCCTGTTAATATTCAGTGCTGTATCAGACTGTATAGCCTGAGCATCACCATCAAGGTCATTCCAAAAAGGCATATTTGCAGTATCCCCACCACTTGGAACTTTGATTCTTGGATCCTGTGAAACTATTCCACTCTTGAATAATGCAGATTTTTTTGGTGTTTCACTAATTACATATGGTACCCACACCTCGGGTTTAATAATATCTCCAACTAAAGTTACAGCCACTTAAATCATCTCCATTTCTTAAAATATTAATTAAAGACCATAATCGCTTGGATTACCGCCTGCTTTTTCAATCAGTTTTTTAGCCTTACCCGGATTTTCATCTAGTATTTCTGACTGTTTGGTCAGACTAACCTTTCCGGGCTCCCAGGGGTTTTCTTTATAGTCCTGGTCAAGTTTCCCGTCGCCTTCATCATGATCCTTGCCTTTCAAGCCAACTTCACCAAAGAGATAGTCCTCATCTTTTTGTAATTTCTCCAACTGGGCATCTAGACCAGTCAATTTCCCATCTTCCAGCTTAATTTCATCAGTATTGAGCAAGGCTTTTACTGCTTTAGGATTACGTGCTCCAGCTTCACGAATTGCCTTCTCCAGTTCAAAATCAAACTTTTGAGCAGCTAGCTGACTTTCATACTCTTCAGCAGTGGTCTTATTTTGCTCTTCAAGCTCCTGGATCCGCTGGTTTAATTCTTCGTTATCCCCAGCTTTCTTTTTGAGCTCTTCCAGTTGGTTATCTCTATCAGAAAGCATCTTTTTATACTCTCCCAGCTGTTCATTGACTTCATCAAAGCGGTGCTTGGCAATATAATTTTCTTCTTTGCCAATAATAAACCCATCTCCCAACTTTTCCTGAACCTGTTTTCCTAATTCTTCACCTAACAACTCTACAAATCTACTCATCTATATCATCCTTTCTGTTTACGCTTTTTTCCGTGGGTATCGTCCACGATAACAGTCCTGTTCTTTACCGCCTGCAGTACCGAAAAGGCGACATAAAAATAACACCCATTAAGGCGTTACATTTTTCCCGCATCTTTGACATTTCCCCAATCTATCAGAACACATTTCACAGATATTGCTAAAATAAGAATTCACATATTTTTCTTTTCCACATTTAAAACAAACAATTTTTTTAATTCCTCTTGCTATCGGTTCCTTTTTGCAATCGGCGCATAACACTCAATCACCTCCCTATACATATATTTAGGCATAAGAAAAACGCCCTTTTCAGGACGTTATAATTTATCACATTATTTATCTTTATATCTACTCAAAAGACAACATATCTTCATTTATTTCTTTCATATAAACTTCAAATTCTTCTTTGACTTTTTCTGGTGCTTCTTTTTTCAAATGCCAACCATCTTCATCAACTATTACCCATTTTTCAAACCAGTCTGGTTTTATTAAGGAAACCATTATTCTCTCATCCTCCTTTCAAGGACTTTCAATGTTTCTTTTGAAATATCTAGAGGATTTTCTGAAACAACAGCATCAGCTATAGCTTCAGCTAAAAACTCTCTATCAGAAGTTCTACTATATTCCCCAAGTTCTCTTAATTTCTTAGCAGTTTCTGATCCATATTGAGGCAATCCCATATTTTCTAATACTTCTTCTTTTATACTTTTGGCTATATTTCCAATTCCATGTAATAATTTCTGCGCTTCAACTCTTGATATAACTTGCATATCAGAATATCCATATTTATTCAACTGCATTTTATACTCCAAAATATGAGTCAATTCATGTACCATAGTCGATTGTTCGTTATGACCTGGATAATGGAAGTTGGAATCAAGATCCTTTCGCAACTGTTTCCAAAAAGTATCTGAATCCTTAAAGTAAACTTTAGATATTCTCAAATCAGGTTGCTTTAATCTTCCTGTTTTAGAATCCCAGCCAACAACAGTTTTACCATAATAACTTTTAGCCTTCATAGTTCTAATGTTTATATTAACATCATTCAACTGAGGAAATCTACCATACATTTTCTTAATAGCTTTATTATTTGCATTAGCCATTTCTGTACTGATATCTTTATAACTAACATTTAAATTATAATTATCTTGTGCCCATTTTTCTGCTTCTTTTACAGATTTTGCTTCTGGTATAATTATATCACTTTCTTCTTTATTTTCAAAGTCATCAGTATCATTATCAGTAATAACTATAGTTACCGAAATACATCTACAATGTATATCATCCTTAGCAGTCCCTAATTGTCCCGGGCTTGGCCCCTCTCCACCAGTCTTATCATTAACAAAATTTTCATCAATAGGTATAGCATTTTCCTTGCTATACTTTTCCCCCATATGATTATGAGAGCTTCTAACTCTTTCATCCTCAGAGGTAAGCCAGTATTTTCTTAAGTTTACACCCTGGTTAGCTGCATGTTCTAAACTGTCCATCTTGGATTTTTCCATTACACGGTGACTTTCAGTCCTGACAATCCTATGAGATTTAACTATATCCCCTTCTAAGCTGTCTTTCAGCCTCCTAGACATATCAGTATAGCTTTCACCCTTATATAAGCCCTGCCCTATAGTCTCCTGTATATCGGTTATAATTCTACTTCTACGGACTTTCAACCGATCATTAAGAGTTAATCCACTAACAGGATTCTGTAAGGCTTCGTTAATTACTTCCTGCTTGACTATACCTCGAATAGTCTTTCCTGCTGCCTGCCCTACAGCACCCCTGACTGATTCAAAGCTAGTCTTATATGTATCTTTTAATATCTTTCTTGTAATCTTTGAAGTCTGTACGTGCATAACCTTAATCGCAGCAGTAAGTTCTTTGTTGAATTGCTTTAATCTATCATACTTAACCATCTCTTCATAAGTTAATTCCCCTTCTGTGCCGTGTTTGTCATATGCTTTTCTAACTATAGTCCTCAATTCTTCCAGAGCATTGGCATATTCCTTGGCTATTCGCCTTGCCCCGGTATCGCTAATCTTGTCAATTTCAGCCTGTAACCTCTCAAATTCATCTGATAAATCTATATTAGCCATTTAGGTCACCTACTCTTCATCCGGTTCATTATTTGCGGAATCTAAGTCAACATAATCTTCTCTTTGAGTTTTAAGCCTGTTTAGTTCTTCAGCAGGATCATCAACCCATGGGTGATTAGAAACAGCGGTTTCATCAGAAATAATACCCTTAGACTTCTGAACAGAATCAATTTTTTCAGATTCATTGATGAGCATTGATTTATTGAATGTGATTTGAACTGCCTTATAATCGAATTCTTTCTTCTCAGCATATCTTAGGTATTCAGCTATGAACCAGAGGAATTTCCGGATGGCTCTCTTGAATTTGCGTTCTGTCTTATCTGCTTTCAAATCTAGAAGGGCATACATAAATTTTAAGGCCACACCGGTAGGATTATTTCCAAACTTGTCTGTTTTGGTATTAACGCCCTGGCCAAAGGTGTATATATTCTCTTCTGTACGGTTCAAGAACTCTTTCTTTGCCTCAACAGGTATATCTACCGTAATGGTCTTGGCATCTCCTTCACCATCCACTTTTAAAGCTTTAAAATATCTTAAATTATCGTTAAATTCTTGAAGACTTTGACCAGCATAATTTTTAAGTACCCAGACTGCATCCTGAATATCTTCTAAATTATTATCTAAGTCAGACATATTCCTGTCATAGCTGTCTACTAACTCTTTATACTGCCATAAGTCCCCTATCATTTCCTCATTGTTCTTAAAAGGGATAAACGGAACCTTGCCCCAGCTCTGAGGCTCTCCATTGTATTTAAAGTGGGGTTCTTCCTCTCCATCCTGCTCCAGTACTCCATTTTCACTCTCTAAATAATAAGTAACAGTATCTCGGGTCCAGTATTCAACCTTAATCCTGTCTTCTCCATTGACATTAAGGATATAGTATCTTAAACCAGCTGATAACTCTTTTTGCTTACTGGTCTCCCAGATAGGAATAAACTCCATAGCATCTATAACAACATAGTCAAAATCACCCTCTGTCCTAATATAAGGATGGAGCCATTCAACACCTTTGTTGGAGGCATTTTTTGTTAACTCCCAGATATCATCATCAAATTGTTCAGCTAAGAGGCCATTAACCTTTTCAACAAATTGTTCATCATAGGTAGGGTCCTCATCCTCTGTAGAATTCTCAGAGGCATTGAATGTTATTGGTTTTCCTACCAGGTAATTAGCTTTTTGGTCGACAAGTAACTTCTGCCAGTTATGAGGCAAACGGTTGTTAGCAGCAGTCTCATCTGTTTTTTCTTCTCCATCTTTCCAGTACTTAATTAACCTATCCCTAATATCATTTCTATTATGGTAATAGTCAACACCAGTCTGCATATGGCTTGTATCATGACTTTCTATTAAATCTTCTATAACCTCAGCCATAGTTGGTGTCCCATTGTTCTCTATCAGCATATTTGTGATATCGTTTTGGGTTAATTTCATTTTAAGCAAATCATCTATTAATTCATAAAGCATAATTTTACACCTCCTATTTTAAGAATGAAACGCCACTTAGACTCATAACATCTTCCAAACTATACCTAATAGCGTCTATAGAATGGTTGTCTTTATCTGGATATGCACTCTTAACTTCCCCATTCTTGTCAGTTTCCAGAGCATAATTAATAAATTCTTTAGCCGCTCTGGGGCATTTAACATTATCAATAATTATCTCTTCCACTTCACTGGATAGATACTTGATTCCATAATCTACTGAGTCAGGCCCTTTCTTGGCACCCTTAATCCTCATGCCATAACTCTTTAATTCAGCTATAGATTTAGGTTCAGCACTATCAGCAACAGTCATTATGCTCTTATGTTCTTTGACATTATTAAACAGCTTTCTATTGGAAATATTAATACCACTGTGCTCATAATAAACATAGAGCTTTTTCCTGGTCTTATCATAATGTATTTTTTCAAAACAGACAGGATCTGCAGCGTAACCAAAATCAAGCCCTTGATGTATTTTATCAAAAGCTTTAATTTCAACAATTTCTATTGGTCTTAATGTTACATTAGTAAAGATTTCAAGACCAGTACCTGTTTCTTCTCCCAAGTATTCATGTCTATAAGCATCAAAGTTAGTTTTCTTAAGGTGTTCAGCTTCAGCAATGAATACTTTTCCAAGCCATTCTTTAGGCACACTTCTATAATCAGAATGGTGTACTCTCCGGCCATCTTTTGGTACCTTTGCCTCCTGGTTAACCCAGGACCTTCCGGACTTTGGAGGATTATAAGTATAAAATACTACAAAATAATCTCCACCACGCATAAGAGATTGGTTTATAATTCGTAATTCTTCCATACCATAAAATTCATCTAACTCTTCATACCAAACATATTTTATATATCCCTTTTTAACTTTGATTGATTTTATTTTCTTTGGCTTATCAGCACCTCGAAATAAAATCTTTTGGCCGGTTGGTACATATGTTAACTCCAGTTTTGATTTAGGAATATCCCAAAGATGAGAAACATTAAGCTTTTCTATAGCCCAAGCCAGCTGTTCAAACACTGATTCATGAAGCGTATCTTTTACCTTCCTGAGTGCTACTGCATTTGTATGCTGACCATTATCAGCGTCCCTCATCATACCAAGGATTATTTCTAACGCGGCAAATGATGATTTAGTGCTACCCCGGCCACCCTTAAGCCAGTATTCGCTGTGTCTATTTTTCTTTATATCAACATGTAACGAATAAAAACTTGGAGCTAATAATTCTGATAGTCTAGTCTTCATCTATATCATCTTCTATATCATCAATAATAGTAACCTTAATATCCTTCTTATCATGTTTATCGGCTTTTAATTTAGCTATAGCCAGCTTCTCTTCTTCAATTTTCCTTTTCCATTTATCAGGTATAAGGTCAAAGTACTTTTCAAGCTTCTCAAGAGCCCATTTCTTATCCTCCAGTTTAATACTTACTCCATCTCTGCCCTGCTTTACCTGACTAATTATGGTACCATCTATTTTCTCGCTTGGCTTTAAGTCAACATAATTTAGTGTCTGCATTACAGGTTTCTTGTTATCACCTTTACCTTCATATACCGGACCATACTGCCCTATTACCTGGGTTTTTCTTTGTCCAAACTCAACAAAGTCTGTAATGTCAGCAAAGGCTATTTCAACATATTTTCTTAATACATCCATTGCATCCAGGAAGAGCTCGCCAGCCATATTACTCTTTAGCCTGCGAATTTCTTTCTTAATTGAAGTTTTTTGAAGGAGTTGATATCCAATCTGTCCAGCTGTATCTGGGGAATAACCAGCTTTTATTGCTGCCATAGTAGCATTGAATATTTTTACATAGTATAAACAAAAAAGACGCTGTTTCTCAGTGAGATTAGCATCTTGTATATTTGACTCTTCAGCTATTTTCACATGCTTAGGAGTCTTATCCTTTTTCTTTTTCGCAACGTTGCGCTTGTTTTCTTTTTTCTGCAACGTTGCATTATCATCATTATTAAGTTTATCATCCCATTTATAACGATATTTCCAACTCCGAACCGTACCAGGGGCTACTCCTATTTTTTCGGCTATATCCTTGAGTATGGCTTTGCCATTGCTTTCAAGGTATATTTTTTCAGCTTTTATACTATTAGGGCTTCTTGACCTGGGCACCATCACCACCTCAATTTTAATCTAATTCTAATTTCATTTTAACCATAATTTAATCTTAGTGCTGTATACTATAAGTAACCCGGTAAGGGATTACATAGAATTTTTCATTATCCTCCTTTAAATTAGCCAACCATTAGGTTGGCTTTTTTTATCTTTATACTTAAGATATTTATAAATAATTTTAGCAACAGCATTTGCTATAAAATAATCAAATTTTCTCAGTATTTCACTACTATAATAAATCTTATCATAATTAGGGGGATATACTTTTATTTTTTTCTTACTTCTATTTTCTATTACTAAGTTTATATCATCTATTTTTAATTTAAACAAATAACACAATTTACTATCATTATTTCTAATAAAGTCTATTTCATATCTCGCAGTTTCTTGTTCTATATCAGAGTTAAAATATTCATCATATGTCTGATATGATTTGTTTTTTACTTTTGAATGATTAAAACCATGATACAGTTCATGTATTAAGACAGAAAAGAAGTATGTTATAAATAAATACTGTGTATTTGTTTTTTGTCTAATATTATATGCAAGAATAATAATACATTCATTTTTTTGTGAATAAAAACCTTCTAAATTTTTTAATGAAGATAAATAATTCTTTTTGTTAATAACCCTATTAAATGGATTAAAAAACGCCCATAATAGGTTTAATGGAGTATCATATATAATAATCTTTTTATTTTTCTTTATTACCCTTTCATCAACTAACTCTAAAAAATCTTTAATATTCTTTTTTTTAGGATAACTACATTTATTATGAATAATTATATTTTTGTATTTAAATTTACTCATAAATATATACATCTCCTTCCACACCTTTAATTTTACTCCAAAAATATTTTCTCTGCAAATAAAATACCCGCCTCTGTTCCATTCCAGAAGCGGGTAAGTATGAAAGGAGGATTCACATCTACTTCTATTAATGATAGTATACTACACATTTACCCCTATTTTGTGCCAACTTTGTGCCATTTTTATATTTATAAGCGATTTTTTAACACAATCCCATCTCTTCAGCAGTAATATACACTATTTCATCTCTCCATCTGTAATAGGTCCTTCTACTAATGTTTATTTCAATAGTAATCTGCTGCCAGGACATTCCCTTTTGATATTTCAAACGGAATAACTCCTTCTTCTCATCATCTAATCTTTTCTTTGCCCGGCCAATAGCTTCAATAGTTCTTTTCATCCTGTAAGCTATCTTATTAGTGATAAGATCAATGCCGCAATCTTCAGTGGAAGAACCCCAGGGGTAGGATCTGTTTGAGCTGTATCGATCATAAGGCAATAGGTTTCCGGAAGACTTTGTTTCAATATCATCATGATTAATCTCCTTTAGATCTTTGATGGTTTCCTGGTAGTTATACAGTTCATGTTCAACAAATCGAAATACTGAATTGTCTAATCCTGCTTTAATAGTCATAATGCTACACCCTTCCTTTCTTCCATGAGGCACTTTATTTCCCGAAACTCCGGCAGCTCGTCCTCCTCAGGAGAAATATAACCTACTCCTATTACTGCCTCTATAGAAAATATTGTCAGCAATGTCTCATATATAACCGGCTGATTATATCTAATTATTTCAGCTATTATCACCTTCCTCACCCTCCTCTTCCCTTTGTAAAATCAATCGCTAGTTTCCCCATCTTTCTATTATCATAATGCTTAGGATTTTCTATATAGTAACTGCATAAAACAAATCCATCATAATTGCATTGATAATATTCGCAAATAGGGCATTCTTCATTATCGGATGGTAACCATTTCTTTGTCTTAGGACATTTCACCATGATTCCCTCCATTTTCATCCTCCTTAATTTTTGCCTCCCAACAATCTTTGCATGAATATTGATGATTACCATTATCGCATTCTTCAGCATTAGTCATACCATAATCTTCAGGACATTTTTCGCAATACATATAATTTTCACCTTGAAATTTTTCTCTACTTTCTTTTATTTTTTGAATTGCAATATCAAGCTTCCTCATAAGCTACCCCTCCCTCTCCTCACAATCATCACAAAGCCATTTCCCGCCTTCCAGTAACACACGCCTGTTACATTTATAGCACCAGGGTACCGAAATTGACATTTTCTTATATCCGAATTTTCCTATCTTGCAATGAGTCTGATTAGACCGACACCAAAGGCAATAATCATATCCTTCAGTGACATTCAACGTACATCCTGGTGTTTTACATTGATGGTCCATTATTCCTCCTTAAAATTAATCTCCGGATACTTCTTCAATAACATCTTCTTTTTAATCCTATACACCTTAGTCTTATGCCCTTTCGTGTCAACTATCTCTTCTTTCTCGTCTGGGTATTTAACTCGAAAATCAGCCCTATACTTAATCGGGTGATGCCATTTCCCAGATGAGTCCCGGAACCCTTCCTGGAGAATGAATTCCGGTTGCAACTCAAAATCTTTTATCTCTCCTACTCTCTTCTGTATTTTAAGCTCGCAGTAATAGTTAGCCTCTTTCTGACTATCAAAAGTAATCCCGTCAACTACAGGTTTCATGTTCTTGAATTTCCGGGCCTGCCTTTCAAGTTCCTCAGGTATATCAATTCCCATCTTTTTAGCCTGGGCTATACTAATCCGTGTCATGTTATCGCCTCGAATTCCATGATTCTTCTACCTATCCATTCAGCCATTTGAGGAATAACAGCATTTCCTAGAGCTTTCAATCTATCTCTGTCCACCCTGTCGGATACCCTTTCAGATACTCTACAAAATCTGGTTTTGGATAAATCGGATCTGTCACATTCTCCCTGATGTGTTCCCTGAAATTCCCCTTTTTTCTGCCATGCCTCCGTGTCCTTTTTCTTTTCGCCCCTTTTGCGTCGCTTGCCATCGGCCTTTGCAACAATCCAGATGTGCCGTTCCATCGTTGATAATCCAAATGTGTCAGCCGCAAAATCAAATATCGCTGGTTTTTCGTAGCCGATAGTTTCCAGACTGGCACAGATTGCATTGATTGTATTCCCTCCGTCAATACTGAAGATTCCCCCAACATTTTCAGCAATAACCCACTCGGGGCTAATATTTTCAATGATTCTAAGCATCTCCGGCCAGAGATAGCGGCCATCTTTTTCGCCTTCTCTTTTCCCTGCAAGACTGAATGGCTGACACGGGAATCCTCCCGCAATAAGCTCAACTGCTCCAAGCTCATCACCTCTCACTTCGTATATATCTCCGTATTTTGGTATATCGGGCCAATGTTTTTGTAGTACCTTCTGACAAAACTCATCCTTTTCAATTTGCCAAATACATTTCATTCCAGCCCGTTCAAGCCCTAAATCTATTCCTCCAATTCCAGCAAAAAGGCTGCCAAATTCCATATTTTCACCTCAAAATAATTTCATTTGTACTTTTCTTACAGGAATTTCCTCATCTTCTAAGAAAATTACAAAGTTACTGACATTATCTTTTCGCCATCTATAGCCAGTTATATCCTGCAATATCTCAATCACCAACCGGCTATCATCTTCTGATATTCTTCTTTTCCCGTCCTTGTTCACGAATGCTACAGCTTGCAGGGAATTGGGATTAATACCAGGCCAATAATTCACTATAACATCTTTCTCCAATTCAAAACCTGGTGGCAATTTTGAATCAATGTCTTTTTTTCTCAATAAGACATCTTTCATGCTTAAGCCCCCTTATATATAACCGGCTTCACATGATATTTCTTTCAAAACTCACCTGCAGAGGCATGTTTTCAAAGTTATACAGGTGCTTAAGCACGTCCCTTTTGTGCTCGTCATCTATTTCCAGTGTAATTTTCATGCCCTTCTTCAGGGTTCTGGTCGTATCTATCTGGCAAGGAAACTGCATTTATTTCACCTCCGGCCATTCCTGAATTTTTCCTTATCTGTGTCTATTTCTATTTCTTTTGCACCATAAGTAGCATATTCCATAACTGCCTGGTGTAACGCTTCATAAGCCTGCTCTTTTGTCTCATAATCATCCAGAAAAACTTGACACCCTTCTCCGTTGAAACTACAATCTGTTACAATTAATGCTTTTCGTTTCATGACTCATTACCCCCTTTAACTTCGTTCAGTCTAAAACGGTACATCAAAATTATCATCATCATATCCAGCAGATTGGCCATTGCCTTTCTTGCTGTCTTTAGGCCAATCCAGAAAGCGTACTTCATTGGCTATGACCTGGGGATTTGTATATGTCCGACCGTCCTTTTCACTTTTGCTTATTTGCAAGGAGCCTTCTACAGCAACCAGTCTACCCTTGCCCAGATGATGAGAAACTGTCTCAGCCAATTTCCTCCAGGTAACTATCCGGACTAGACATTTGTAGGACTTCTCTAATATCGTCAATGATTAATTTGGTACTTCTATCTTTCATTGATTCCCTTCCCTTCAGCTTTATTGATAATATCATCTATTTTCAAAAATAAGTTTTCTTCTTTCGATAAAACTGCATCTGGTAGCCAATATATACAAACTTTTTCTAATTCTTCCAATGCTTCTAATAATTCAGGTGCTGCTGATATTAGCTGGGCATTAGCATGCTTATCAGAATGATTACGATGCACTTTAGCAATCGGGTGATATCTATCTTCCAGATTCGTGCAATTAGGAGCCACAATAATTATATCTGCTTTTTCTGAAGCGGCTCCCGGTATCCATGGCCCCGGTGTATGTTTCATTTGCCTATCATCCTCCTTTCTGTTATAATCTTAGTAGAATATTTAGTTGACCGCTCTGCTGGTAGGACAGCAGAGCTTTTCATCTTGAACTGCTTTTCTTTCTTACTCCAATATATCTGCTTTGTAACAAGCCCATGCACTACACAACCACCAACTATCAAAATGAATAATAATCCTGTGCCTATCCCGTTATCCATTGTTTTTCTCCTCCTCGTTTTCACAGTTTCTTGTTTGGCCCTCGTAAAAATCGCCAAAAGCCCAGTGCAATTCTTCCATATATGCCTGTTCGTCAGCTTCGCAAACAGGGCATAATCCCTCATAATTTGGTAATCCACAATTAGGGCAACTCATAATCTCCCTCCTTTCAATCAGTAACTAACTCTGGATTCTCGTATATATTGCCAATAATTTCAACGCCTTCATCTTCTGGGTGTTCTAATTGGTATTCAAAAGGATTATCGTATACTGCTCTAACCCTATTCCCTTCATATATCTCCTGCCCATTCTCATCTTTTAATCCGGTATATTGCCCTACTGTTTCGGGTATAACTTCGTTTTGAGAAGTATCGATATAAACTTTTCCATCTCTGCCATGTATCAAATCACCATATACCCAATGACCTAATTCTTTATGTTTGCCCCGAAACTTAATTTCTCTCATAATCTTCCTCCTTCATCTTCTTAGTCAGTAACAGCTACCTTAGCCAGCTCTGCTCTATCCCTTTCCTCTATCTGCCTCACAGTTTCCTTGACTATCCGTTCTATTTCATGCCTGGGCAAATTGCTATCTCTATCCAGCTTATCCACGATATTATTGATTTTTTTCATAGTTTTTCTCCTTTCTATAATCTGCTGATATTCCTCAAATTCTTCATGAGTCATATCGTTTTCAAATATGTCATTAATTGGATTGTAAACTAGGTCATCACCATATCTTTCATAGTCGTGTATGTTCATTATTTCCCCTTCCTTTTTTCAGAGCTATGTTTATAGCCGCCCTTTATCATATGGGATTTAATATCCAAAATTAGCTCAGCTAATGGCTCACGTAACTCTGTGCATATGTAATGAGCCTGCTTTTTCTTTTCCTCAATTGACTTTCTAGACAAGTAACACACCTCCGTCAGCGGTAGCCTTTTGACCTATAGTACTCCTCCTGCTCTTCAGGAGTCATGTTTTTGTCGAAATTGATAACGTTGGTCTTCCCTGGACTGGATTTGTTTTTCGCTGTTAATTGGTTTAGATAGCTCTCAAACTTAGTGCCAAAAAGTGTAACCGGCCTGAGATACTTAGCATTTTCATCATTGAGCCATTCTGTACTTTTTTTATCTATCACAGTCTTGAAAGCTTCAAGTTTGAACCCTTCATTCCACCTAGCTCGAATTAATTCCTGAGTTTTCTTAGTGCTGTTCCGGTATTGGGTTCCGCATTTCTGATTAAGGTAATCCACTATTTCAGCATAAGGTATTTTTTCAGATGCACTGTCCTGCTCTTTTTTTGCAGGACTATATATATTATCTTTTTCTAATTCTATATTCTTATTCTCTTTCTTATTCTTATTGGTTGGGCTATGGTACCCGTACGGTTTCCTTACGGTATCCTTATGGTTTTCTTGTGGTTCCTCTAGGGCTTCTTTATGGTCACCGTTACCTTTATATAAGGCTTCATCAACATTTCCTACGGTTTGTATTCCTTCATATTCACCAGGCATTATTTCATAATTAATAATATAACCACCTGACTGATAAGGTTTTGGATTAGGTATATATTCAATCCATTTAGGAAGAGGCAATTCTGGTTTTCCTGGACTTCTTAATGATTGGTGCTTATGAAAGTTTTTTATATAATAGTAGTCTTTTTTTTGAAAACTATAGGGTATAAGTTTTCCTAACTCTTTGAGTATATTAGTCCAATTTTCTATTTCATCTATATCAATGTTATCTAGCGGAAAAAGAATCATCTTGTAAGCAACTGGATCTGCCTCTATTACTCCTGAATCTTCTGCCAGCTGCCACAATCCCTGGTACATCATCCTACCCATTGCAGGGAGTTTTCGAGCCAATTCTGTATCTGTCCAAAAATCTGCTTTCACCAATCTATTTCTTAGTTGCATCTATATTCCTCCTGATATCAGGTGTTATCCCTTTTTTAAGTGGCCAGGGGCAGGATTCGAACCTGCAATAGAGCACTAGTAACTCTATTTTTGACATCTTATAGTCAACTATGTATCCCCGAACCTTAGTATTTTTCAACTAAGTCGTAATGGAGCCTCAATAAGGTAGCCATGTCTGCCTATTCCGCCACCCTGGCCATATATCCTACCCTGGTTTTCCTTGACTCCAGGGCAGGTTGTCAACTTAAAACGGCACTTCAAATTCAACTAACGGATCATCTTCTTCATCCGGCGGTTCTGCATTTGCCTCATGTGCATTCTGGAGTGTTTGAACCAGTTGTTTATAGGCCGCCTTATCTAAGTCGTTTATAGATACTTTCTTATTTGTGTTATTTATCCCAGGGAAATTGTATTCTAAACAATCTATTACTATTTGTTTATACCCTTTATCACCTGCAACCAACTCTGCTATTTCTTTTTCTCTCTCTGTTAATTCTCTTAATTTTTCATTTCCTTGGTCAGCCGGAGTTATATCTATAGGACCATTTGAATCATTAGGTTCACTTTGTACATCCATCTCTTCTTTGCTGACTAATCCAGAAACAGTAAAAGCCCTTTTTAAAGCCATTGATTCTGCGACCTTTAATATCATAGCACTGGGATAATTATTCCAGATTTTGGCATTACCTTTGTATTCATTAAATGGGGCAAAGACGTATATTGGATATTTTCTATCTTTTCTGTATACCAAAGCATATGCTCCAATAATCTGTCCTCTATCTGAACTATATTCATGCTCTACTCCGTCCATTGTCCGTTTAAATACATCATTTTTCCGTACTACATCCGAAGATAGTCCATCATATTCCGGGTGTCTATCCGCTATTTTTAAATAACCATCCCTACTAGTCATAATAGTAGGCTCAACATCTTTAGGGTTTTGACCTTTTTTAGCATACTTGATAAACCATATTTCTTTATTAAAAGGGTCTAACTGGTATGTCTGAGCCAGGTGCATAAACATCCTGAATTCATCATCAGTAGCATTTTTGGCCACAGTACGGCGAATAGTTTCTAGTTCTTTTTGGTTAAAACTTAATACCTGCTGTTGATTAGGCACTGCTTGTAATTGCTGTTCATTAGCAGCCACGATTAAGGCCCCCTTTCCTCATAATGTCTCTCCTATATTGACCAGCCAGACTGTTTCTCTGAGGAGAATCTACAGCCCGCCTTTCATAATCTCTACACCATTCTTGCCTATTATGCTCCTCACACCTACGGCAGATGGTGCCATTGGTTTCAACACCACATACTCTACATGTTCCCATTTTTATGCCTCCTTAGTGGAATACAGTAACCTTAATTCTCTGTTCTTCAAGGCCAATTTCGTACCAGTCAACACTTTTACTACTAATACTAGTGATTGCAACACCAAAATCACGCGAAAATCCTTCTGCTATAAGCTTGGCTTTCTCTTCATCTCCAAACATATAGATATCTATTTGTGTGCTGGTACTATATTTTTTATCTATAGCTTTCTTCAACTTTTCTACCTGCTCTTTAATAGAATCCTGTCTGAAAATCTTTTTCAATTTATCAAACATCATTTTCCTCCTTCTTAGGGCTCCATCTAGAAGGGTACCAATCGCATTCTAACCAATCATCTTTAGCCCCTATTAACCATTTACATCTATCAAACCAGCGGCAATCTTTACACTTCCTTTTGCCAGTCATCAAACCTTCCCCCTTCAATTTTCTGGTCCAGTATGTTATACTGGGATTAGGATATTTTTCTAGTCGACTCAGCTGTGCCATCAGTTGAGTCTTTTTTATTTCTATCCATCATATCAGCGATTGTCTTCCTGCATAGTCCAAAGTAAGACTCTTCCCCATTAATTCGCTTATACACATACTTAGGATATTTCATGCCACTACCCCCTTAGTGCTAGCATATGAACCAATTCCACCGCCATCATATAGCCTGAAATACAATTCAGCATCTTTCTCTTTCATGCAATCCAGTGGGTCCTTCCCACAAGTCTCCGGGTCCTCACAGCAGTCATTACAGAAAGTGTTTTTCCTATTTTCTTTCATGAAGCCGCCTCAACCATATAGCCTTTTTCTATCATTCTTTTCTTGCTTATTTTTTCTAGTTCAGCAAGGCTAATATCATACTGTTCTGATAGAGTCATTAACACAAGGTCTATACATGCATTTGCATCCTGTAGGTTAGCCATTGTCTCATTTAGCATCTTATCTTTCTCCCTTTCGGTCAAATCATCAGGTCGTAATTTATTCAACAAGTTAAGACTCTCTAATTCTTGAACAGCCTCTTTTAACTCTTTAATGGCCGTCTGCTGAATTGCTAGCGGATGATAATCTAAGTTATTAAGATACATACATGGTATTGCCCCGCCCAGTATTTCCAGTCTTAATTTTGGGCTCCTCAAAGCCTCTACAATTTCCTCAAGTAAATCATGAGTAGCAACCTGTGTATTTGTTTCAATCCTTGAAATAGTAGACCTATCAATATGTAATATCCTAGCCAGCTGTTCCTGACTCAAACCACGCCTCTCCCTCTCCTGCCTAATCAGCATTCCAACATTTGTCACAACACTCAACCCCTTTTCTTATTTTTGTCTCAAAATTTTATTATTTTGCTAGCTGCAGACTGATATAATCAACTTGTAAGCCGCATTATGTCGAACTCTTTTTCAGTCTTTTTCTTTTCCATGTTTCGATAAGCTTCACTTTCCATCCACTTAAGTAATGGCCTAACCGGAAACCTATAGTCTGAACCATTCATGAAATGTGGTACCTTTCCTATTTTGGCCATATCAATTAGATTTTGCCTTCCGATTCCAGTTAGTTCCTTCGCCTCATTAGTAGTGAGTGCCGCCTTTCCATCTATCAGCACTGCTCCATCTTTCCCAGCTGCTGCTGGTAGAGAATCAATCTTCTCAGTCATTTCCTTCAATTGTTGCAAAATCTGTTCCATTACTCCCATCTATTTCACCCTCCTTTTCGATTAATGATTCTAAGTTTTCCTCAAGGTGTTTTCCACTAAGAGTACAATGTTCCAAATAAATAGCCACTGCCTTTTTCAAATTTTCTATCCCTGCCTCTGAAATAGTTGTTGGATTTCTTTTGTGAAAGTCAATTTCTTGATTGATTCCGCTATAAAGGTAATAGCTTATATCTATCCAATCTTTAGAGTCTTTACTCAATTAGCACTCCCTCCTTTCTTAAGTAACTGAATTGCCGCCAGCTATAGAGACTGTATGATTTATACACCCCTTTCTATGCTGAATATTTAATGACAATCTTTTTTACAACAGATGTATATATTTCTTTTAATCGTGGATCCTCTTCAATAACATCAAGATAATTTGTCTGGCTAATCTTTGTTTTAGTGGCACCAGTCTCTTTCAATCTATCTCTGAGGTTACTTAATCTAACATTTAACCGGCAATGAGCCCTATTTTCTAATATGTCATAGCTTTGTTTCCTGAGCTTTCTATAGTTGCCATTAATAAAACCTATCTTGCCAAACTGGTCATTTACCCAATTTCTCCAATCTTCATCAGGGTGTAAAATAGTATTTCTAATATCCTGGGCTATTTGTTTAGCTTCTCTGGCAGTTTTCTGGGCTACTTCTATCTGGTCAATAGCCATACGGAGAACTTGTAATTCAGTTTTAGGCTGTACAATTTCTTTAACCCGGAAATAATTATTAACTAATTCTCTTTGTACTTGCCAGGCCAAATTATCCTGAAGAGTCTTAACCAATAGTAGATAACCTGATTCAGTAATCAATATTAAATTTCTTACCTTAGATGGATTTGTACCGACGCTAAACGTCGTCGCAAAGTTATAAGCCTCTGTACCTTGTAATTCAAAATAATCTTCACCTTCAAAGAAATGTTTGCGATTATCTCTAAAATTTCTACCAGCAGTACCTTCTGGTCTTTCATGTAATCTATCAATATCTTTAAAGGTGACTACTCTCTGATTTTCAAACTTTTTAACCCTTAATTGATGATTGTTTATTTTTACAATATTTTTCATTTATCTCCTCCTTTCTAAAGGTATTTTCTTCCTTTCTGTAGAAATATGTAACAGGAAGGAGGTGCTATTGATGAAAGGTTACATCAACCAATTTTTTTAAGCTTTTATTACTGTACTTTCCATGATCACTATCTCCATAATATTGCCGTGCTGGACCTTGTCCGTCCAGTTCGGCAGACTTTGTACCAGCTACCAGCTTCACCTCGTAACCATCCTTCTCAACAATCTCATTATCAGAAATTATTGCTAAGACTTCCTTCCTATCATCAGCTGTAACTAATCTTGCCTCTGGATCTGCTTTAGCTTTAGTAATTATAATCTGTTCGTAATGCTTTCCATCTATCTCTATCTTTCTCACCTCCTAAGCACAGTTTTGATCATCCGGATACGATTCGTTGCCCTTTTTATTAAAAAAAAGTGTATCAACATTTTCTCCATAAAAATCTGCAATTTTTTTTGCTAATTTAAGAGTTGGATTTCTCTTTCCGGTCTCTATATGGCCATAAAAAGCTCTAGTTATATCTAATTTTTTAGCCACCTCAGCTTGTGTTAATTTCATTTTATTTCTTTTGTTTATTAATTTTTTTCTCAAATTCATTCCCTCCTTTCGCAACAATTCGTATCTCTTTAAATATATTATAATGCAACGATTTGTATCTGTCAAGACTTTTTTGCAACTTTTCGTATCTTCAGTTTAAAAACGATACATATTGTAGTATAATTTAATTATTAGAAACAGGAGGTTGCCATGGATACTTCTAATAGACTAAGACAACTAAGAGAAGAAAATAATATGACTCAAAAAGAGGTAGCAGATAAACTAGGAATAACTAGAGCTGCAGTTGGCTTATATGAACAAGGCAAAAGAAATATAGATAATAAGACACTTATAAGCCTTGCAAAGATTTTTAATGTTTCAGTAGATTATCTTTTAGGAGAATCTTCCGAACGTTCCCCTGCAGATAAAATTAAAGCCGCCCTTTCTGACGATCCAGAGCTTCTCTCCTTCTGGGACGAGCTTAAAGAAAGGGAAGATTTGCAGCTGATGTTTAAACAGACACGTGATTTAGACCCAGCTGCTATTAAACAGATTATAGAGATTATCAAAACTTTTGAGAAAGAGGAAGAAGAAAGATATAATGGGAGATAGAAAGGAAGCGAGTAAAATGAATAACCAAGAAATGTTCGAGAAAATATTAAATAAAATTGAAAGTATGGATAGTAAGTTAGACAGAATAGAAAATAGAGTAAATGCTACTTTTGAACAAACAGCTGGATTATCAGAATTTCGCACTGAAGCAAATGGAAAACTTGAAAATATAAATAATAATATTGAAGAAATACGTTCTGATGTAAGCCTGGCTAATATAACTTCCTCTAAAAATAGAATTGATATAGAAGTTATTAAAAATGTAATTAATAAATAAACAGATAAAGCAAATGTTAGTTAATGGGGTATGTACCGGGGAGTGATGTGATTGAACCAAGATGCTAAAAATATCCGTACATCGTTACAACGGGCTTATATAGGGTTACAACAAATAGCACGGTCTAATAATATATTTCATAGATTATACGCTCTTAAATCAGGCCTCTGGGGCTTTGTTTATAAATCTAGATTTGATTCTTACATAATAATTATTAATAAAAATCTTTCAACAGAAATGCAAAAGGAGGTGTACTTACATGAAGTAGAGCATATACTTTATGACATGCCTGATGTTGGTTATTTCATAGGACTGGACATGCAGTATTCTACTATAGAAAATGAGGCAGACGATTTTGCAAAGGCAGTCATGGAAGCTGCTAATTATTTTTGATTATTTAGCGAACATATGTTTTGACACATTTCGATAAAATACGACAAAAAGGAGTGATAATTATTTATTGTCCAGAGTGTGGTAATGAGGTTAATGAAAATGATAAGTTTTGTTCAAAATGCGGTAAACCAATTATAGCTAAAGATAAACTAAATGAAAAAACTACTAATGATGAAAATAAAAGCATTACAATTAAATTTAGATACAGTAGCTCTAGAAATTATAAACGCGCTATTGATATAGCTAGTAATTTTGATTCATATAGTACAGAAGGAAAGGACAAGGACATAGAGCATAGCGTTACTATACCACTTACAGAAATAAATTATATATTTAATTTGATGGATTTAATATCCAACTGGAAAACAGCCGAATTTTATTTAGATGGAAAAGCAGTTTCAAAAAGTGATATTTATAGGCCTTTAAATTGTTATAAAGAGAAGGTAGAATCATATGATCAACAAAGATACTGCTTTGGAGAAGAAGATTATAATATGAATTTTTGGGGTTGTAAAAAATTAAATATGCCTTTTAATAGATATAGTGCACAAAGCGGATGGTTGTCTTATGGACAATTTAATGATTCAAACGAGTGGGTTTTTAATAAAGACAAAATTTATCACGAGTTAATGAAAAATATAAAAGAATATGAAATCTGTCCAGCTTTAAATGTGGAAAATGTGAAAGAAAAATTTAAAAAATTTCCTCAGAAAATAAACCCTACTAAAAATGAAAATTGGGGCTATATTACTAATTATAAGGAAGTAAATGGACAATTCAGAGAAGTAGCTACCGGGATATATCCTAAATTAGAAAATGATAATTTTATTTTTATGGATAATGTAGAAATTAATAATAATTATTCTAATATCAACGAAGAAATATATGCCGATAACATCACAAAAGAAAAAACCGCTAAAAGTAACAAAGAGGGAAATATGAGTAAAACTACATGGGAGCCTTGCCCTAAATGTCAATCAAATAATGTCAAAGAAGTACCTAATCATCATATTATAATAGGCTTTTGGATTTTTTCTATATTGTTTCTTCTTATTTATAGACCTATAGGCTATGTTTTTTCTTTTATTTCCTTAGTAACTACTATATCTACGCCCTTTATAAAATCAATTACACTAAAATGCAATGATTGCAATAAAGTCTGGCAATATAAAAAGGCGGAAGACATAAAAAAAGAAAAAACTACTCAAGTAGAAAAGACAAATGATGAGGAATATTTAATAGGAGCTAAAAAAGGAGGCCATCTTAAAAAAACATTAATTGTTTTATTGACCTTAATGCTTCCCCCTGTAGGCATATTCTTTATTTTTAAGTCTAATAAATTTAAAAATACAGGAAAAATTATTGCTTCAATATGGTTAGGGGTGTTTTTATTAATGTGGTTTGTCGACACTGATGATAAAAACACTAGTGAAGTAGCAAACCAGCAAATACAACAGGAAGTGGTTGAAGACAATACAGATAATCCTCTTTACACTAATAAAGGCCTGGTTGAAATTGATAACATTGTAGACCAAAACAAGGAATCGTCTGCTTTATATAAATTAATTCATGGTGTTGAAGATTTTAGAGATCCTTTTGTTGAAAAATGGAATTACACCTTAGAGAATATACAAAAAGATACGGAAGGCATAGACAGCAATAGAATAGATGAAAAATGGTGGTCGTGGCTTAAATTAGAAAAAACAGAAATAGAAAAATTAAGAGCGTCTGGTTGGAAAAATTCAGGCGGCGGGGTTTATCGTGTTGTTTTCGGTAATTCCATTAAAGTAGATATGAAAATTTATAATCCTCCTATGGATGAGTTGGGAAATAATAACCCTGATTTAAATAAATTTCGATTGTCAATTGGCTTAACTGAAGATTTTTCAGAAATAGATTCTACAAATAAATTTCTTTCCAGAAGAAGACAGGCTGTACAAGCTATGGATGTTGCTTTGAGATCAATTCTAGGAAAAGGAAACTATAATAGAGAAGATTTATATAAATTTGTATCTGATTTCAAGGAAGATGGTTGGTCTATTGGAAGGTCTGAGCTTAATTTCCAGCGTGAAAATTGGGGATATGTTGCAGAAAAGAATTATGATAATTATTCAATTAGCTTAGAAGTTGACAAGACGGGGGAATATGAAAGCGAATTTTATTTGTTTATGGATTTTGAATTAAATTAATTTTTTCCCGGGAGGCATCATGAATAATAACATTTTACTTTTTGCTGAAAGAAGTGTTATCACTAAGAAACTTAGGGTAGTCAAGTTTGGAATATACATTAAGGAAAATGAACATCTGGAAATTATTGAGCAGATGCGTAATATCCTTAGAGAAAATGATGAGTTTGCTTTAATGCTAGGTATCTTAGAAGCATAATCACAATAGCCCTCCCTGGGGGTATATTTTTTCACATCAAAGCGAACAAATGTATATATTATGCTCAATTTTAGTCTATTATGTGAATAAATGTTTGTGAAAGGGGAATTATGATGAGTATAATTAAAAGAAATGGTAAATGGCAGATATCGGTTGAAGCTGGTCATGACCCTGTCACTGGTAAAAGGAAAAGGAAATACGGTACCGCAGAAACAAAAAAAGAGGCTAAAATACTAGAGGCAAAATTGATTGAAGAATATAAAAAAGGGACAAGTATTGATGGATCAAAGATTACTCTTGAGAAGCACCTTAGAGAATGGCTAAAAGAAGATTGTGCAGACCTTGCACCAAGGACCTATGCTAGTTATAAGATGATAGTAGAAAAACACCTTATCCCAGCCCTAGGTAAACTAAGAATGAATGAAATTAATTCAAAACATATCATGGGTTATCAAAATTATAAGCTTAAAGAAGGCCGTATTAATGGAGAAGGTGGGTTATCAGCTCGTACAGTGCAATATCACCACAGAGTATTATCGCGTGCCCTTAAAGTGGCTGCGAAATGGCAAATAATTGAGAATAACCCCTGTGAGTATGTTGATGCGCCTTCTGTAAAAAAACCAGAATTCAATACCTTTTCTCCTGAACAAATAAATAAAATAATTGAAATAGCTAAAGGGACCTGGTTCTTTGAAATATTAATAACAGCAATCTATACCGGTATGAGACGGGGAGAATTATTAGGACTTAGATGGTCAGACATTAACTGGGATAAAGGAGAAATAAAAGTAAGGCAGCAGGCCCAGCATTTAAGAAATAAAGGGGTGAAATTAAGAGAGCTAAAGACTGAATCAAGTAAAAGGGAGATGGGCATTCCAGACAATGTCTTAAAAATACTAAAAAAACTAAAAAGTAAACAGGCTGAAATAAAATTACAGCTGGGTAAAAAATATAAAAAGCATGATCTAGTATTTTGTTATGGCGATGGCAGTCCTCGAAACCCCCAGGGAATCACTAAGAAATTTAATAATATCTTAAAAGAGGCTGAAATAAGCCAGAATTACCGTTTCCATGACTTAAGACATACCTTTGCTACCCTTTCCCTCCAGGAAGGGACAAAGATGAAAACCCTGCAAAAAATAATGGGCCATGCAACATATAATACTACTGCAAATACTTATTCGCACGTCACTGATAAAATGAAAAAAGAAGCAGTTGACAGCATATCAAAAGCCTTAAAAAATTCAAATGGCGACAATATGGCGACAAACCCTCAAAAATTAAAAAAAGAACCTATCTAACTGATAGGTTCTCATCCTTGTCATATTAATGGCGGAGGGACTGGGACTCGAACCCAGACACCTTTCGGCTTCACCGGATTTCAAGTCCGGCTCCTTAGCCAATTCGGACATCCCTCCATATAGCACGTTATAAATTTTACTATATAAACCCTGCTTTGTCAAGAGCTAATCAGAGTTTACCATTAATTTATTTATTTCTCATTACCAAGAGAAAAACCTTGTATTATCTGCTGCTGCAGAATAATAAATAAAATCAAGGGAGGCAATAGTGCTAAAACAGCCCCAGCCATAACTATTCCCCAATCAGTACCCTGGTCAGCGGTGCCTATTAAGGAATTTAATCCAACCTGAATAACATTCTTACTATTCGTGCTGATAATAATCAAAGGCCAAAGGTATTGGTTCCAAACATATACTATCTCAATGACAGCCAGTGCTCCAATTACATTAAGAGACATTGGTATTAAAATTTGTAGTAAAAATCGTATTGGACCAGCTCCATCAACCTTTGCCGCATCAACTAAATTGCTGGGGAATGATTTGAAAAATTGCCTGAATAAAAATGTTCCTGTGGCACTGGCCAAAAAAGGAACAATCAAGGCATAAAAGGTATCCCCCCAGTGTAATTGTTTCATAAGATCAAAAAGAGGAACAATTCGAACAGGTATAGGTAACATCAAAGTAATTAAAACAAAGATAAAAATCAAATTTTTAGCAGAAAAATCATAAAACACAAAGGCAAAAGCAGCCAAGATAGATAAAATAATCTTACCCACTGTTATTACCAAAGCAATAAAACCAGTATTTAAAATATATTGTTTTAAATTATAGTCATTCCACACAGTAAAGTAATTTTCCAGTAAAGCGCTACCAATTGTCATTTTAGGGGGATATGTAAAAATCTCAGTAATAGTCTGGGTACTCTTAATTAAAGCAAATATCAAGGGAAAAGCAATTATTAATAGTAAAATTAACAAAATTAAATGATGTAGACAATAATTAACTAGTTTTTTGGAATGGTATCCAAGCACTTTAAACACCTAACCTCCATAATGTATTTTCTTATCAGACCATTTAAATTGGACAATTGTAAATATCATAACTAAAAAAAACAAAATAATAGATTGGGCAGCAGCTACACCTGATTTGAAATTTTTAAAGGCATCTGTATAAAGATTATAAATCATAATATTAGTAGCATTAACTGGCCCACCTTTAGTAAGGGTCTCTATAATACCAAAAGTATCAAAAAAAGAATAGATCAAATTAGTAATTACTAAAAATAAAGTAGTTGGTTTTAAAAAAGAAAAGGTAATATAGAAAAATCTCTGAACATTATTAGCACCATCTACAGCAGCAGCTTCCATAACCCCATCCGGTATATTTTGTAAAGATGCCAGATAGAAAACAATATTATATCCCAGGTTTTTCCAGATAGCTGCCCCAATAACCATTACTAAAGCTAATTTACTATTTGATACCCAGTCCGGGCTAATTCCCCATAGTGTTTCAGTAATATAATTTACTATACCTGCAGTAGGATTAAACATAAATAACAAGATTACTCCAGCAACCGCTGGTGATAAAGCATACGGCCAGATAAAACCTAAACGGTAAATTTGAGTACCTGGTATATCTCTATTCAATAAAATAGCAATAAACATCGAAACACTAATTCCAATTAAAACCACTGAACCAGCAAAAATAATGCTCATCAGAATACTATCCAGATACACCCGTGAACTTAATAATTCCAAAAAATTTTCAGGGCCCACATAAATCTTCTTTATACCCAGAAAAGCTGTTTTATATAAGCTTAAAATAAATGATTGAACAGCTGGATAATATAAAAAAATAAATGATATCAGTATAGATGGTAATAATAATAGATAGGGTATGAATTTACCATTATATTTAGAATTCATCCAAATTCTCCTTTGTTTAATGAAGGAAGAATATATTTGTTTCAAATATATTCTTCCTTCCCTTATTTTTATTAACTTAGGGATAGTGTCTTTATAAGCAGTTATTTAATAACTCTATTATACTCTTCCAGGGATTTCTTAATATCTTTATTAGCCTGTTCCATAATATCTTCAATACTACCATTATCATTTAAAACCGCTTCAACAGCTTTTTCAATTATGGTTCTTACTTCAGCAAACCTACCTATTAAGGCACCCTGAGTAGGTCTTACTATCTTAGTGCTCTGTAACTGCTCAAAGGCTGTTTTATAATTTGGATAATCCTCAAACCATCCTTCAAGTTTAAGTAAATCAACAGCACTCTTCCTAATCGGGAAATATCCAGTGGCTTTATGCCATCTTACCTGATTTTCCGGCAGACTCATCCATTTGACAAATTCTTTAGCAGCCTGTTCTACGGTTTCATCTTTATTTTTAAGTATCCAGAGAGAAGCACCACCAATTACTGCCCCATTTCTCTCCTGTCCTTCTGGTATCGGCATAGGTGCTGTTCCCACTTCAAACCCCTGTCCCCGGCCTTCATTACTTAAACTGGTTACACTGGAAGTAGAAGTAATCAACATAGCCGCCTGTTTAGAAACAAAATTTTGTCGTGCCTGGGACCAGTTTTCAATACCAGCATTAACCCATAAACCATTATCATATAATTCCTTCCACCATTTAATAATCCGCAGAGATTTATCACTAGTGAGATAGGCATTATCAGCAAAACCAGCCCTACCATTTTCCTTATTCACCAGGTTTTGTCCTAAATTAGCCATCCATTCTTCATAAAACCAGGAATGTAGTGCCCAGGTAGTACCTGTTTTAGCTAAACCCTTATCAACTATTAGCTGGGATGCTTCCCTTATCCCTTCAAATGTTGTCGGTGGGTTTCCCGGGTCAAGACCAGCTTTAGCAAACATATCTTTATTATAATAAAGAATCGCATTAGAAGAATTAAAAGGCATAGAATATAATTTGCCATCTACTCTATAATAATTTAATACCGGGTCAAGAAAATCATCCCAGTTTACTTCACCCTCAACTAATAAATCCTCAAATGGCACAAAAATACCACTATCTACATTCTGCCTGGTACCAACCTCGAAAGACTGTATAACACTAGGAGGAGTACCCTGACGAGCAGCTGCAATAGCGGCATTCACTGTTTCTCGGTAACTACCTTTATACTGTACACTCACTTCAATATCAGGATGAGTATAATTAAAATCTTCCACCATTCTCTGAATAACACCTGTGGTTCCGCCACCCATAGCATGCCAGAAACTAAGTTCAATTTTTTCCGCCAATACTATCCCACTAAAAATATTTAGAAATAAACAACTTAATAACAAAACAAATGAAAATCTCTTTCTCATAATAATTTAGCCACCTCTCAAACAATTTGTTTGAGTATATTATAACTAAGTTATATTACAATAATGTTAACAAAAGATTATTTTTTCTTTAAAATTTGCCTAATTTTAACTTTCTTAAACTATTTTTCGTATCAAATGCTAGAATCTTAAATTTTAACAGTAATATAAGTTTCCTCATCCTTTTTGTCTCAGTTTTGGATGAATAACTACAGCTTGCAGCATTATAGCAAAAAGACCTGCAATCTAGAAAACTATATAATTCCTAGATATGCTCATAAAACAATGTCCAGAAAGCCGAAGATGCTTCATTGATAAGTAATTCTTACATTTTTAGAGCAGTTAATTTTTCATTAAAATTTTTTTATTAATTTCGGTACTTCTGTCAAATCAGTTAATTTTGCAAAAGTTAATTTTTCTATTTCGCAAGGAACTTTAACTAAATCTGGAATTAATACTACCTTAATTTCAGCTTTGTTTGCCGCCTTTATTCCATTAATAGAATCTTCTAAGATTAAGATCTGTTCTTTTTTTAAATTGAGTTTTTTATAGCATTTTAAGAAAATTTCAGGACTAGGTTTACTGCATTTTACTTCATCACCCCCTATTATAAAATCAAATTTATCTTTTAAATCTGCGGATTCTAAATAAAAATTTATGGTAGATCTTTTACTTGAAGAGGCAACAGCTATTAAAGTATTATTTTCTTTTAGAAATTTTATAGCTTCTTTTAATCCCATTTTAACAGGAATACCACTATCTTTAATTTCTTTAATCATCATTTCATCTTTTTCTTTTTTGTATTCTTCATATGGAAAATCAGAACCAAAAGTGTTTTTAAAAACCTTTATTGTTGCAGATAAATCTAAACCAATCACTTGATCAAAAAAGCTGTCTTCAAAGTTATAGCCATGTTTTTGCCCTAATTTTTTCCACAATTTCTTTGACATATTTTCTGTGTCAAACATAAGTCCATCCATATCAAATATTACGGCTTTAATCATATATTACATCCTTCCTAAAAATTAATTTTTTTTATATCTAAAAAAATAAGGAGTATCTATAGTGATTAAATAATAGAAAACTTTATAACCATAATTAATCGACTATAGCAACTCCTTATTATATATGAATATCACTTTATAATTCAAATTTTAATACTCTAACTTCCACATATACCTTCTTTTAGTTAAAGGATGATTTCTGGCTTCTGCTAATTGTTGTGCATATACCCTCATAATTGCAGTTAATAACATTGGATTAAAATAGTCAACAACCTCTTTTGATATTTCAGAAGATAAACCAAAATCTTTAGCATCTAAAACTGTTACCTTGGCATCAAATCTTTGCAGGAATGTTAATGCCCTACTATCTATGGGACGAGTTTTGCCCTCATTCATGAAAAGTACAAAAGGAACACCCTCCTCAACTATCTCAAACGGGCCATGAAAAAATTCTCCTGCATGAAAATTACCTGAATTAATCCACTGCATTTCCATAAATAAACAAATAGAAGTGGCATAAGCAACATTTTGAGTTGCTCCACTACTCATAAAGTAAACGACTTCTTCATCTTTATAGGTAGCTGCAAATTCCTTTGCCTGAGGTACAATACTTAGCACAGATTCTTCTATTAAATCATATATTTTATTAAAACCATTTAACATCTCCTGATATGCATCATATCCCTCAAATTGATTTAAAACTTCTACTGCTAATTGCAAGGCTATAGTCATTTTTTCTAATTTAGAGGCATAATTCTTTCCAAACCCATGAACAATTAAATAATCTGGATTTGCCTTAGCTAAGGGAGAATCCTTTTCCTTGGTTAAACTTATAACGTAAGCCCCTAATTTTTTTGCTTTAATTGTAGCTTCAACTGTTTCCGGAGTAGCGCCACCTAAAGAAGCAGTAATAATAATGGAATTTGAATTAACAGATTTTGGTGTTGCATAATTAAATTCATTTGCAGTATATGAACTAACTCTAATTTCTTTGCTATTTTCTTCTAAGAAATACTTTGCTGGATATAAATCTGCAATAGATGCCCCACAACCCACAAAAATTAAACTTTTAATATCTGTTTCTTTTTCTTTGATTTCTTTAATTATCTCTTTTGGCAACATGTAAAGCCCCCCTATTATTAAAGATTATTTTTTTGACATTTAAGTTTAGTTAATTAAAACTGATAACAAAACATAAGTATACATGAATACAATTACACCTCCTTAATTTTTCGGTCTTCTGGGCTATCCCAGTATTTTGACAATAAATATACTACCATTTTAGTGTTTTTAGTATTCAACTTTTCCCATATTTTTTTATCCTTTAACACTACCTGCAGTTAGACCCCTAATAAAATATTTCTGTAATAATAAGAAAATAACAATCATTGGAATGGCAGCAATAACAATACCAGCCATCAAAGAAGAATAATCTGTCTGCAAAGCACTTTGGAAATTCGTTAAACCTACTGGTATAGTCATTAATGATTTATCATCAATAAACACCAATCCAAACAAAAACTCGTTCCAGATTAACCTACTAGATACTATAACTGCTGTTGCAATGATTGGTTTACTTATTGGTAGCACTATTCTAAAAAAAACGGAAAATGTATTACATCCATCAAGATAGGCTGATTCTTCAATTTCCTTTGGGAATGATAAAAAATATGCTCTCATTAAAAATACTACAAATGGCAGTTGAAAACCTACATACGGTAATATTAAAGCCAAGTATGTGTTATAAATATTTAAATTATTTAACAATTGATACAAAGGAAGTAAGGCAACCTGAGGAGATAATAATAGCCCTGCTAAGATAGTATAAAAAATTATTTTTTTCCCTCTGAAATTAAATCTTGTCAAAGCATAAGAACAACTGGCAGCAATAAAAACTGTTAAAAAAACTGAAATAGTGGTAACAATAATACTATTTAAGAAATACTGGGATAATCCCCTTTGCCAGGCAGTTACATAATTTTTAAAAAGTAGCTTTTGGGGAAAATTTAAAGGGGACGAAAAAAAATCTGCATTTGATTTTAATGAACTAATCACTACCCAGAACATTGGTAAGAGAGTTATCAGAACCAATATAGATAAAAATATTAGTATTAAGGTTTTTTTAAACGTAAATTTAGAATTATTTTTCAACGTATGCATAATTATGCCTCCTCAATTCTCACTGCCTCCTATTTTAATTTGAATTATAGATGCTATAAATGTAATAATAAATATTATTGCTGCTATTGCAGCTGCATACCCCATTTTATCGTGAAAAAATGCAGTCTCATACATATAAGTTCCTAATACATGACTGGAACCATAAGGCGCACCTCTTGTTGTTACAAACACTTCAGCAAAAAGTTTAAAAGCACCTATTACAGTAATTACTGAAGCTACCAAAAGCATTTCCCTTATTTGTGGAATAGTTACATAGATAGCCTTCTGAAAAAAATTAGCCCCATCTAAATCAGCGCTCTCATATAATTCAACTGGTATTCTCTGGATAGCTACAATTAATAACATTGCTATATATCCAGTCCACTGCCATTGACTCATCGCAATTATTGCAAATATTGCAGTTTTCGGGTTACCAAGCCAGGCAAAATCAAAATTTCTACCTGTAAATATTTCAATTACTGAGTTTAATAATCCTAAGGTAGGATTATATATAAAGTAAAAGGCTAAACCTACAGCAGTAATAGCTATAACAGAAGGAATAAAATAAATAGTGCGAAAAAATTGTTTTGCTTTATTGCTTAAAAATTTGCTTTCTACAAAGATAGCAATCATTAAACCAAAACCCACTTGACAAGTTAATGAAATTACAGCATACCAGCAATTATTAATTATGGCTGTATAAAATACATCATCATTAAAAATGTCTAGATAGTTTTTTAGTCCCAGGAATTCAGTATTAACACTATAACTATTCATTCTAAAAAAACTAAAATAAAAATTTTCGATTATTGGGATATAGACAAAAATTCCAATAAAGATTAAAGTAGGTGCTAGAAATATCCAAGGAATATATTTTCCCTTTTTCACTGCCAACTCACTCCCCTCTATAAATTACTGTGAAATAGTATTAATACTATTTCACAGTAATTACAAAACATATACTAGTTCAACTCTTGCCTTACTTCTTTTGTTTTATCTCTGATTTTCTTCATAGTTTTTTCAGGTGTTGTAACTCCATCAGTTAACTTCTGTAGTTCTTCTCTAGCAACAGCCCATATTTCGGAGTGAAGCGCCGAATCAAACCAGTTAACTAATCTTTCAGTATTAAGCACTAATTTTGAAGAATTATATATAGCATCATTTACTTCTCCTTTTTCTACAACATTTTTAATCCCATTAATAAAACCAGTTTCTTTAGCTTCTAATTTCCCTACTTTTTTGCTGGTTAAATATTTGAGGAACTTTATAGCCTCAACTGGATGTTTTGTATTTGAAGAAACCACAAAACCCTCGGGGTATCCCACTAGATAATCAGGACCTCCTTTTCCATCCTCCGGGAAAGGCATCTTAAATATATTATATTTTTCTTGAAATACTATGTCCTCTCTTGCTCTCATTATTTCAGGCACTTCAATTATTTCTATATACATCATAGCTGCCCCACCATTTAGGAAATTAGCCCTAGCTTGGTTATGGGTAATAGCATTTGGACTAGAATTGAAATATGGTACCAATTCTTGATAATCGTTTAGTGCTTCAACATATCCCGGGTCTTCAAATGTCCCTGTAGTAGGATCCAGGTCTTTTTGATAAACATCATATGGAACATGGTAAGCATTTAGCTGCCCAATGTAATGAGAAATTGGCCAGGAGTGTAAATTACCAAAAGCAATCGGAGTAATACCAGCCTCTTTTATTTTTTTACAGATTTCAATTAATTCACTAAAGTTTTCAGGCTCTTTAACCCCAACTTCTTTAAATATCTCTTTGTTATAAACAAATACCTTTCCATCCATACGGTAAGGTGCGCCATAAATTCGACCATTATATTTAAACGGTTCAAGGATAGATGGGACAAAATCACCTTGCCAACCATCTTCCATATATTTTGTTAAATCAAGCACCTTGTCTTCCCGAATAAAACGATTTGTGAATTCACCAGGCCAAGTAAAGAAAACATCAGGTGCATTATCAGTGCCTAAAACAATTTTAATCTTTTCCTTATATGGATTATTTGATATAGCAGTTACTTTAACATCTATATTGGGATTCTCCTTCTCAAAATTCTTTGCTATTTCTGCTAAAAATTCGTTATCCGGACTCCGTGTCCATCTATGCATGAAATTTAAATGTACTATATCCTGGGCAACAACTCCACTAGTTAAAATTACAATAAAAGCTAATACAATTAAAAATAACCCTACTCTTCTTCTCAATTTAAATCCTCCTAGTTAATTTTTTTGCCTTCACCAAAAGCCCCATTTACCAAACAAGTCTCTGCAGCAAATTTAGCTGCCCTAGCAAGCGATTTTTTTATCACCTCCACTGAAAAATTAGATTTCGACATATAATCCATCAGAAAAGATGTAAGAAAAGAATCCCCTGCACCAAGTGTATCTAAAGGAACAACTTTGTGAGCACTTTGGTAAAAATACTCATTTTGGTAATACAGATATGCACCTTGTTCTCCCCTTGTTGCCAGGGCAAAATCACACCCCAATTCAACTACAGTTTTCAGTTTATTTTTAGTCTCATTTACAGATATATTACTGCAAGATATTATTCCAAAATCAATTTTAGGACATATTTCTTTTAAATAATGCTCACTTATGTTGCTTGAAAAATCAAAAGAAATAGGCACATTTAATTTTTTTAATTTCTCTAAGCTCTCTTCAATATTGCTGAAACAGCTTGTATGAATTAAATCAAAATCACCTAAATATTCCAAATCTTTTTGAAATATTTTAAAACTATTCTCATATAATACTCCACCCTTATTACCACCAACAAAGACCCTCTCTCCATCATCTAAATTAACTTCTGCATAACCAGTTTCTCCTTTATATACCCGACAATGGGAAATATCAATCTTATATTTTTTTAAAGTCTTTATAATATGTGCACCAGGCTCATCATCACCTAATATACCCATGTATGCTGAATCAAAACCCAGCTTTTTAGCATATACACTAAAATTTAAAGCATTTCCACCAGGGAACATCTCGTTTAAATCTAAATACTTATCTACTACACTATCACCAAGTCCTATGACTTTCATAACCATTACCTCCAAAATTAAATTTAATTTATTGGGATTGTGGGCTATCCCTTTAAAAAATCAAAAAATCTCCTCCTGAAAATAACCCTAATTACAACCTTATAGTCATTAATTTGATTTCAAATCAATTATAAATTCAAATTTATCTGTGCGATACTTAGCAATATTATATTCAAAAGGAATTTCTTCACTTGTATAAGAAGTTGCTTTTTTGACAAGAAGAGGGGTATTTAATTTCAAATTTAATATTTCCGATTCTTTTTCACCTGAAATACGTATGTTATACACACCCTTTGAACGAGCAGGTTTTATATTATACTTATGATTTAAAACATTATAAAGAGATCTATTTAAATCCTCAATCTCTATATTTTCAAATAAATATAAAGGAAGATAAGTTTCTTCCAACATCACAGGTTCCCCTTTAACATACCTAACTCTTTTTAAAAATAAAACATCACTACCTTCAACTAACTCTAATTTACTTGATAGATTTTCTTCAGACTTAATGATTTTCTTGTCAATAACTGATGTTTTAATATCAAAGCCAAACCGCTTGATAAATTGTGTAGTACCTTCAAGATTTTGAATATTCATGATCAGCTTTTTATCAGCAACGAAAATCCCCTTACCAGATTTTTTTTCACAGAGGCCTTCCATTATTAAACCTCTCATTGCTTTTCTAATAGTAACCCTGCTAACTCCTAGATTTGAACTTAATTCTCTTTCTGTTGGCAACTGCTCTCCAGGCTTTATCTTAACTTTTTCAATTGCTTTTCTAATCTGCTTTTGTATTTGAAAATATATAGGAATATGACTATTTTTATTTATACTAATTTTCATAAATACAGCTCCATTTTGATGTAGCAGTGGGGTATCCCACCTAATTTAATATAATTTTATCAAAATCACTTATTATTGTCAAGAAATTATTTAAAATAAACAATTCCAAAAAATGGTCCTTGTCTTATACTCTTTTATATATTGCAATTTTATTGATATTTCCTACGAACTTTCAAGGCTAAATCCGGTTTATTAGTAATAATACCATCAATTTTATATTTAAATAGCCCCGTCAAATGTTTTTCCTTATCTACTGTGTAGGTATTTATAGCAATAGATTTCTCTCTACATTTTTCTACCAAATGTGGGTTATTATAAACAATATGAAATTCAGGATGTAAAGCAGCAGCCCCCAGATATTCAGCATATAACCAGGGATCAATAATATTAGAAACATAAAGTAAACCAATCTCTGCTTTTTCTTCAATTTCTTTTATTACCTTTAAACACTGATGATTAAAAGAAGAAAATATTACCCTATCCCCTAGGTTATTTTCTCTTACTATATCAATGAGTTTCTCTTCAATACCAGGGTAAATAACAATACCACTTTTTATTTCGATATTTAATAAACCTGTCCACTTTTTTCTATCCAGGAGTTCAATAACCTCCTCTAAAGTAGGTATTTTAGTTTGACAAAAATTCATGTTAAACCAGCTGCCAAAATCGAAATTCTTTAGTTCTGCCAGAGTTAAATCTTTAACAAAGCCTGTACCATTACTGGTCTGATCTATCCTTTCATCATGAATAACAACAACTTCCCTATCCTTACTGAGATGAACATCCAGCTCCAGACCATCAACACCCATATCCACCGCTTTTTCAAAAGAAGGAAGTGTATTTTCAGGTGCATAAGCAGCTGCACCACGATGGGCAATTACCTTTGTTTTCTCCATAAAATCCCCCACCTTAATTTAATTTTGAATGAACAAAATGGCTCCGCCACCCTACTGCAACTCAGAATCCCCTTCTGTTTTACGGTAGGGGTATTTAATATAAGATGATTCAAAAACCATCTTTGTAAGACATTCAGGACATGCCACTCCAGGCATTTCCCCTTCTTTCAATTTTTGAACCATTGCAAACTCATCTACTACAAAATCAGGTACATGATCATCCATCCCACACTTTGGACATCTATAAACATACCATTCTTCTTGGTGGTCCGGGGAATGGAATGGTAGTTCCCAGTTGTCTCGCTCTTTTTCGTCTTTCAATTCTAGGATCCTCCTCCCATGGATATCTTTTTATATGTCGTCCATTTTCATCTGTATGTTCAAAATGATAAATAAAATCATGTTTAGGACTCCATATCTCATATAATACCATCTCCGAACCACATTTCCTACATATTAATGGGTCTCTATCAAAACTTTTTATAATATTTTCTCGCCATCTCATTACTCTTTTTTTCTTTTCTACCACTATTAGTTTTAACTGTCTTTTCTTCATGTATTTCCATAGTGATACTATCTTTTTTACTTTTTTATTAAAACCTCTACTATATAACCCATATCTTCTTACCATCTTAAAATACTTTTTAGGTACATGCATTATCAATCTACCTATAAAGTCTAATACATCAAGCAGTAATTCTTTTCTTTTTTTCGTATTATGGTCTTCATACCAAAACCTTACCTTCTTACCATCATACTCTAGTATTCTATATTCAGCCATAGCTGGACGTGCTAGATATCTACCAATATATCTAGTTGCACCTCTAGCATTAATTAGTCTAGATTCAGCATTTACATAAAATCCATTAGGATATTTTTGATACAGTTCTCTTACTAAATTCTGAACCTTTAAGTCCTCTTTGAAATACTTTCGAAATATATTAAGTAATACTTTCTGCCATGACTTTCTTAAATATGGATATGAAATATATCCAATATGCTTCCACTGCTTATATTTATCTAATGCTCCTTCTGTTAATAGAGCATGGATATGAGGATTAAACCCTACATCCCTCCCAAAAGTATGAACTACTGTTATTACTCCAACTTGATATTCTTTTTCCTTTGATTGTTTATCATAGTAATCTTGAATTAATTCATTTACTGCATCGCACATATCTTTCAATAAATCTCTATGCCAATATACATACCCTCTTAATTGTTCTGGTAATGTAAATACTAAATGTCTATGACTTGTATCAAGTATATTCTCTACTTGTTTCTCAACCCAATTATCTATATATTTCTTGCCACATCGTACACAAAAACGACTTTTACAGCTAAATCCAATTATATGCTCATGACCACATTCAAGACATTTATATAAAGTATATCCATTTTCAGGATTTCCACAACCCAATGCCCTTTCAACCTGTTCAATTACATCATCTATCATATCAGCTGGAACCACTTCTGATAATCTGTTATCTTTAAAGATTTTCCAGTTATTATTATGAGTAAATATTTTTTTAATCGTATGTTGTTTTTGTATCTCTTTTCTTTTCATAATACTTATTAATTCTATTAAGTTATCCACAAACCTGCTTAACACATAATTTCCTATACCTGAACAAAATGGCTCCGCCACCCAGACTTAATCACTAATTATTAATTTTTTCTTAGAACCACTTTTCACTCAAAGTTAACTACTCATCATAATAAACCAGCCCAATATATTTACTGGACGACTCTAGAAATTGTCTGGAGGCATGGAACTTGGCCTCGATGGCCTGATACTGACTCGACCATGCGTTATAAAAAGAAGAGTCAGTGAGCCGGAAGACAATTTCTCGACAGTAAACGAAGGCAGGACGCCATAGTGCAACCTTAATTTTCTTGTACGCTCTGCTTAGACCGCGGAGTGCCTGCGGTGCACGACAAGGTAAGTAAATATACTGGTCGGTCTTTAAAGTTATCCACAATTTCAAAATTGCATAGTTTCCTAAACTTGAACAAAATGGCTTCGCCACCCAAACTTAATCAAAACATCAACTTTCTTAACTCAAACTATTTATTACCCATAGTTAATCAGCAAACTATTAACCAGACAAATATATTTGTTGGACGACTCTAGAAATTGGCTGGAGGTAGGACACCGGAAGACAATTTCTCGACAGTAAGCGTAAGCAGGACGCTGTAGCGCACGACAAGGGAAACAAATATATTTGTCGGCCTTTAAAGTTATCCACAATTTAAAAATTGCATAGTTTCCTAAACTTGAACAAAGTGACTACATCATCCTAAATTGATCGAGAATAATTTTAATTCTTCCGCTTGTCGTTCACTCCGGCATCCCTGCCTCCGTTCTCTGTCACAACTTTTTGTTCCGGCGTCCTGCCTCCACAAAAAGTTAGAGTCGCTACAGAATTAAAATTATTCATATATAACTTGCTTATCCACAATTTCAAAATCACATAGTTTCCCTAATCATCTAATCATACTATATTAGCCTCAAAAAAAGATTACACCCTACTAGCCCAGCTACAGCTGCAGAAATGTAATCATTTTAATACTATTTAATAATGTCAATACCCATGTATGGTCTTAATACCTCTGGAACAGTAACAGTCCCATCTTCATTTTGATAATTCTCCAGAATGGCTGCTACTGTTCTACCGACTGCCAGACCAGAACCGTTAAGCGTATGAACAAACTCAGCCTTAGCCTTTGGTGCAGGCCTATACTTTATACTTGCCCGTCTGGCCTGAAAATCCTCAAAATTACTGCAGGAAGATATCTCTCGATAGGTATTATAAGCTGGCATCCAGACCTCTATATCATAGGTCTTGGCTGAAGAAAAAGTAAGGTCACCAGTACAAAGGATTACTACCCGGTAAGGCAGCCCCAGTTCCTGGAGTATCTCTTCCGCATTTTGTGTTATTTTCTCCAGTTCATTATATGATTCCACAGGCTCTACAAACTTTACCATCTCTACCTTATTAAATTGATGCTGTCTGATGATCCCCCTGGTATCCCTGCCGTGTGCTCCGGCCTCTGCCCGGAAACAGGCACTATAGGCCACATGATTTATGGGTAATTCATCAGCACTAAGAATTTCTTGACGATACATATTGGTAACAGGCACTTCAGCAGTAGGAATCAGGTAATAATCCAGCTCCTCAAGTTTAAACATATCTTCGGCGAACTTGGGGAGTTGGCCGGTACCTGTAGCACTATCAGCATTGGCAATAAAGGGAGGAAATACCTCTGTATAGCCGTGTTCCTTAACATGAAAATCCAGCATGAAATTAATCAGGCTCCTCTCCAGCCTGGCACCTGCCCCTTTAAGGAAAGTAAACCGCGTTCCTGTTACCTTTGACCCCCGTTCAAAATCAAGAATATCCAGTTCCTCTCCCAGGTCCCAGTGGGCTTTATATTCAAAATCAAAGTCCCTTGGTTCCCCCCATTTCCTTACCTCTACATTATCATCCTCATCCTTTCCAAAAGGTACACTTTCATGAGGTATATTTGGTATCCCAAGGAGTATACTGGATAAACTATCTTCTATCTCATTTAATCTCTCATCATAGTCTTTTATCTTATTAGAAACTTCCTTCATTTCAGAGATTATCTCACTGGCCTCTTCCCCTGCCCTCTTTAACTCCCCTATCTGAGCAGAAACAGTATTCCGCTTATGTTTTAACTGTTCTGCCTCATAAAGAATCTCCCTCCTCTCCTCATCCAGTTTAATAAATTCATCTAAGGAAATATCCTTTCCCCTCTTTTTCAGTGCTTCTGCCACTACCTCTGTATTCTCACGAACAAACCTTAAATCTAACATATTACATCCCCCTTCTAGTTTTTTAATATAACTAAAATTAAAAAACTCCCCATCCCTGAAGGGACGAGGAGTTAACTTCCCGCGGTGCCACCCTTATGATCCTATCGCTTACAATATACTATAAAACCACTCAGCTGTTGTAACGGACAGACCCGGATATAACTACTCTACTTTCACTATATCACTCCCAGGTGGATTCAGCAGTCTGCTGGCTAATTTTCACCTACCATTAGCTCTCTTTTTTCAGCAAAACATACCTAATATTCCTGTTCAATGATTTAATTATATTTCGATTTTTATATTGTTTACTATTATAATATATTTAATTATTAAATTCAATCCCTTTCCAGAAGATAAAATAAATTAATCAAATTCTACAATGAAAAACTTAAGTTAATTAAAAAATCGTGGATCCTAAATATTATTTTCAAATTATTATTTTTTCTATGGTTATTCATTCATATCAATAACAATTTTAACAGTCTTATCTTTGTTTTCTATATTATAATCAAAAGCTTCCTTAATTTCTAAGAATCCAAAAGTGTCAGTAACTATCTGTTTTATATCTATTAAATCACTCCCAACAGCTTTAATAGCAGAAGGATAAATATTTCTATATCTAAACACAGTATTGATAAGTACTTCTTTAGCCTGTAATTTTCCAAAATCAAATTTGAATACTGGGTCTGCGGCCATTCCTACAAGCACAATTTTACCACCGCGTTTAACGAGTTCAACAGTCTGCTGTGCTGTGATTTTACTTCCTGCAGTATCTATAACTAGATCAACACCCTGTCCATCTGTCATCTTCATGACCTCTTCTACAGCATTAACTTTCTTTGCATTAAATACTTCAGTAGCACCAATTTCTCTAGCTTTATTTAATCTTAAATCTATCAAATCAGCCATATAAACTTCTTTGATACCTCTCGCCATAAGAGCCATTAATGTAGCTAATCCTATACACCCTGCCCCTAATACCACTGCTGTATCTCCAATTTTAGCATCAGCTTGATTGGCAGCATGAAAACCAACTGATAAAGGCTCAATAAGAGCACCTTCAACAGTATCCATTCCTTCAGGAAGTTTAAAACACATATTTTCTGGATAAGCTAAATATTCTGCAAAGGCTCCATCATACGGTGGAGTTGCTAAAAATTCTACATCTGGACAAAGATTATATCTTCCTGTTTTACAGAATTCACATATACCGCAGGGAATACCTGGCTCTAAAGTAATATAATCTCCTACTTCCAGTTTTTCAGTATTTTTTCCTGCCTTAACAACTCTACCTGCAGATTCATGACCAAGTACTATCGGGTCTTTAACAATAAAATCACCGATTCTACCATGTTCATAATAATGCAGATCTGAACCACATAATCCAACATGTTCTATTTTTACAAGAACTTCATTATCTTTTATCTCAGGTATATCTCTTTCTATAATTTCCATTTTACCCGGTTCGGGCATTAAAGCTACTTTCATTTTATCCATTATAAATCTCCCTTTCTTATACTATTTTTAGAAATTCTTGTCACTTATAATTAAGCACAACCAAGTATATAATTTTATATACTCAGGTGTGCTTTTGATATTGTATTACAATAACTCTTCAATTAAATCTATCTATTTAAAGCTATAATCTCTAATAATTATTATAGATTACCTGCCTCTTTGTGCATTTCAAGATATTCATCTACATTTTCCTGTGTAACTAATGGATTACTAATATCTGTATGAATCTCAATTACTTCATTAGTTAAAAGAAGATTAGAAGCCCACAATAGTTTTTCAGCCAAAGCGTAGGCACTCTGCATAGTAGTAGAAGTCATTTTTCCTTCCTTAATTAATAAACAAGCCTCAGCAGTACCATCTACACCATATGCCAGAATATCTTCGAACTGTGAATCATTTTTAACAACTTCTAAAGCCCCAGCTGCCATATTATCATTCATTGAGATTATAGCATCAATTTTATCATTAGACATAACCCAGTCTTCCATATATCTCATAGCTTCACCTTTATTCCAGTTAGCAATTTGTTCACCAACAATTTCTACATCAGGACGTTTTTTAAAAAATTCTTGTTCCCAGGCTTTGCGTCTTTCAGAAGCGTGGAAGTTTCCTGGAGGTCCGTTTAATACAACTACATTGGCATTTTGAGGTATTTGCTCAACTGCTTTACGGGCATTAACTGCTGCTTGAGCATATGGATTAGCATCAACAGAAGAAGCACCTTCAATACCTTCAATGCGGGCGTTAGTTGTTATCAATTCTATTCCTGCTTCAACTACTTTTTCAGCATATGGTCTCTGAGCTTCTCCATTATTAGGCTGAATAATTACTAAATCAAACTGATTAGTAATTGAATTTTCAATTAAAGAATTCTGTTTGGCATCAGAAGCCTGGCCATCAAATACTTTAACCTCAATATTCTTATATTTTTCAGCTTCTTTTTCCACTGAGTTAGCTAACCAGGCTGCAAAAGAATCCCCCTGGGCTCTAGCTATATAAGCTATTTTATAATTTTCCTGTGCCATAACACTTATACCACCAACTGCCAATACACTAAAAACTAAAATCATCATCATAATTAAACCTTTTTTCAATATAATTCCCTCCTCATTTTTTTTATTAAAACGGCACTAGCCATTTCAACCAATAAAACATAATTCACTTTAGTAATAAGATTTACTCCTCTTTTACCTTAGCTAATTTACTTTTGATCTTTACATTCTTAGAATAAGTATCATATATTACTGCCAGAGCTATAATTGCACCGCGAATAATTTGTTGTAAGTATGAATTAACCCCTGAGAGATTCATTATATTATTTAAAGTTCCTACTATAAAAGCCCCTATAACAGTCCCCCCAGCTGTACCAATACCACCAGAAAAACTTGTTCCACCAATGATAGATGAGGTCAAGGCTTCGAACTCAAATCCCTGAGCTCCATTTGGAAGACCAGCATTAACACGAGACATAAAAATTACACCTGCTATACCAACAAAAACACCATTAATAATAAACGCTATCATTTTATTTTTATTTACATCAATTCCAGAGGCAATAGAAGCTTCCTCATTTCCCCCAATTGAATAAAGAGACCTTCCAAGTCTTGTATGTTTAAGAATATACCAAGTAAGTAGACCAATTAATACTAAAAATATAATTGGAGTAGGAATAACTCCGATTGATCCTTGTCCAAATACTGTATACTCTCCTATCTGATAAATATTCTGTCCATTTGTATATAATAAAGCTGCACCACGTGCCATAGCCAGCATAGCAAGTGTAGCTATAAATGGAGGGGTTTTAAATTTAGTAACCATAATGCCACTCAAAATATTACAAAAAACAGCTACAGCAATTGCTATAATAAACGCTATTAATAATGAGCCTGTCATTTTAAATACAGAAACAGATAATAAACCTGATAAAGCAAGCACCGAACCCGAAGAAAGATCTAACATTCCAGAAATAATTAATATTGTTTCTCCAAAAGCTAAAATAGTTGTTATGGAAATTTGTCTTGATATATTAGTTATATTTCTTATAGTTAAGAAATTACCATTTATAAATGAAGCAACTGTAATAAGTAATATCAAGACTAAAAGTATTCCATATTTTTGTTTTAATTTAGAAAAATTCCTATCTAAATCTAATTTCACGCTATCACCACTCTTTCTATGATTTTAATCCTACAGCCAGTTTCATTATTGCTTTTTGAGAAAATTCTTCTCTTTTAAGTTCACCGGTTATTGTCCCTCCTGACATTACATATATTCTGTCACACATACCAATTAACTCTGGTAATTCTGATGAAACCATTACAATTCCTTTTCCCTGTTTAGCCAAAGATATCATTAATTTATAAATTTCGTATTTTGCCCCCACATCAATACCTCTGGTAGGTTCATCTAGAAGATAAACATCAGGATCATTAACCATCCATTTGGCTAAAACCACTTTCTGCTGGTTACCCCCACTTAAAGTATTAATATCTGTTTCTATAGTAGGAGTTTTAATATTCATCTTAGAACACATATCTTTTACAACCTGCTTTTCTTCTTTGGCATGTAATCTACCATCATAAATAAACTCTTCCAGTTTTGATAAAGTAATGTTTTCTCTAACACTGCGGACAGGAATTATCCCATATCTTCGTCTATCTTCAGAAAGCATAACCAGCCCATTATCTATACTGTCACAAGTATTTGTAACTTTAATTTCCTTGCCTTTTATTTTAATAATACCTGAATCATAAGGATCCAACCCAAATAAAGCCTGCATTACTTCTGTACGTCCAGCTCCAACTAAGCCAGCAAAACCAATAATTTCTCCTCTATGAACATCAAAGTTAATATCACTAATAACTCCTTGTCTATTTAAATTTTTTACTTCAAGTATTTTTTTGCCAATTTCAACACCTTCTTTTGGAAAACTTTGAGCAAGTTTTCTGCCTACCATAAGAGAAACAACCTGATCCTGATCTAATTCATCAGCTGGTTTTGTATCTACTACCTGTCCATCTCTTAAGACAGTAATTTCATCGGCTATTTTAAATATTTCATCCATTTTATGAGAAATATAGATAATACTTTTTCCCCGTTCTCTAAGAGAAGATATTTTATTAAAAAGCACTTCTGTCTCTTTTTCACTTATTGCAGAAGTAGGTTCATCCATTATAATTATATCGGCATCATAAGAAATAGCTTTTGTAATTTCTAACAGCTGTATATCAGATATAGAAAGCATTTTTAATTTAGTTCCAAGATTATAATCAAGTCCTTCTTCTTTCAGTAAATTTTTTGCCTTTTTCCTTACTTCTTTCCAATTCACCTTGCCCAATTTATTTGTCGGCCAATTACCAGCTATAAAATTTTCTTCAACAGTCATTTCTGGAACAAAATTTAATTCCTGAAAAATCATCGAAATTCCATATTCTTTTGCTTCAATTGGATTATCTATTTCTACTAGCTCACCATCAATATATATATTACCTTTATCCTGCTGATAAACCCCATTAATTATCTTCATTAATGTTGATTTACCAGCACCATTTTCACCACATAACACATGAACAGAACCTTCTTGAACAGAAAAGGTGATATCATCCAGTGCTTTTACCCCAGGAAAAGATTTTTCTATATTTTCTATCTTCAGTTTTACTTTATCTCCCATAGTACACCTCCCCAATTTGATTTTTGATACATATTATCTTAAGTTACTGTGTATTAAGTATAATTTTATTTTACTGTCAAATAAATGAATTCAATTATTCCACTTATATAAAATATTACTTGTAATTTTCTGAAAAATATTTTTATTCTGTTTTTTTGTTATATTTTAATATTTAATTATATTATTTTAATTTATTAACTGTTTTAAGCATTTTTTAAATACAAAAAACGCTGCACCTACAAAGGTTAAAGCGTTTTTTGATCTAATTTCTTATTTAATTAATTTATTATAACCATCATAATAAAATATTAAATCATAAGTTGTTTTTCTTTTTATATTCTGTAACAGTCATCCCTGTTATTTTTTTAAAAACTTTACTAAAATAATATTGATTTGAAAATCCCACTTTTTCGTATAATTCTTTTATTCTATAATCTTTTTTCAAAAGCATTTTCTTAGCTTTTTCTATTTTAACTTTATTGATATATAAAGAAGTATTTTCACCAGTCTCTTCTTTAAAAATATTACATAAATAATTTTTAGACATATGCAGACCATCAGCTATATTTTCTAATGATATTGGTTTATCATAATTACTTTGAATATAGTTTAAAGCACGACTAACAATGAATTTAGAATTATCATACCTGCAATTATCTATCTCTACAATAACCGCAGTAATCAAATCATAAAATAGTTCTATTACACTATCTAAATCTTTAAATTGCATGACCCTATAATGATAATATTCGAAATGCTTTATCTTTTTATTATCTTTAAAAACTACTTCATAATTATCAAAAATATCAGCAATCAAATTAGAATAAAATATTTTTACAATCATGGGCTCAATATTATTATCTTCAAAAAAAGTTTTTACTTTCTTATTTAAAATCTCTATCTGTCCTAAATTTTTCTCCCCAATAAAATTTATAAACTTTTGATTATATTGCTTTTTTAAATCAAAAATATTTAATCTATTAAATTTTATCTCAGAACTTTCTTTAATGAAAGTTTTATGAAAATCTTTATAAAATAATATATTAGTTTTTTCAATTAAAAACTTATACCTTGAAGAAATTGCTTCTACATTTTCAAAAAGATTTGTATGAAAAATCTTAACAAAAACACCAAAATATTGCTGTGCAGCATTACTTATTGAATTCAAAATATTTTTTAATTTATTTTTATTAAGTTCGGGAGAAGACAACAACAAAGTATAATCATTTGATTCATTGTTATAAATAAAATTAATATTTTGGCTTGAAAGTTGATCAAAAATTATATTTGCAATTGCATTGTTTACTTTCTGAATATTTTCCTTTTCTTTTTTTTCTTGAACTAAGAGATCATTCATAATAATACTTACTAAACCAAAAACAGTATTGGAAACTGCAAAATCTAATTCTTTACATCGCTTTTTTATTTTAGAATTTATATTAAAATTATTCTTTAACATATCATTAAATAATGATCTTTTTAAAGAATCACGTGTAATTTCTGTCTTTTTTGTCTTAGCTATATTTTTTTTATCAATTTTTTCTTTAATACCTGTCATTAATTCTATTAGTTCCTCATCTTCTACTTCTGATTTTAAAATATAGTCATCGGCACCAAGTTTTAAAGCCTTTCTGGCATAAGAAAAATCATCATAAACAGTTAAAACCAGAATTATAACTTTTTTATTTTCTTTTCTAATTTTCTCAATCATTGATAATCCATTTTCCTTTGGCATTTTAATATCTGTTATAATAACATCTGGTTGGTGTTTTTTATACTGTGCATATCCCTGTTCACCATCAGAAGCATCAGCAACAACAGTAAATCCTATCTTTTGCCAATCAATAGTAGTTTTAAGGCCAACTCTGACAAGTACTTCATCATCTATAATTAGAACCTTGTACATAAATACTTCCTCCTAATCACCAAAATTTATTAACTTTTTCCATTTTATAAATAACAATGTTTATTTGATTGGTAAAATTAAGATCACTTTTGTACCCTGACCTAATTTAGATTTTATTTTAACACCATATTCCTTTCCAAAATAAAGTTTTAACCGTCTATCAATATTATTTAGCCCCACTTTTGTAAATTTATTTCTATCAGATTCTGTAGTAAGAATTTTCTTTAAGGTCTCATTGTCTATACCTGGACCATTATCAATTATTTCAATAATTATCTTATCATTATTTTTAAATATTTTTATGATAATACTTAACTCTACCTGGTCATTTTCCATTCCATAAATAATAGAATTTTCTACTACAGGCTGTAAGATAAACTTAGGAACCATTTGATCAAGACAGTCTTCTTCCATATTAAAATTAACAATTATTGATTCATTAAACCTAAGTCTATGAATAAACAAATAATTTTTGACATATTCTATTTCTTCTTCCAAAGTAATCATATCTTTACCCAAATTGGTACTTATTCTTAACAATTTTACAAGTGCTGTAATAGCTTTACTTACACTTTCATTACCATTTATTTTGGCCATCCATTTAATTGTATTTAGAGTGTTATGAAGAAAGTGCGGATTTATCTGAGCATGTAGAGCCTCCAGTTCGACCTCCTTTTTTTCTCTTTCTTCTTTAATTAATTTATTAATTAAATTCTGCATTTCGTCTATCATATTATTTAGGCTATCACCCAGTTGACCTATTTCATCATTACAATTAACATCCATTCTAACAGTTAAATCTCCTTTTTCAACTTTCTCTATTACTCCCATCATTCTAAACATTGGCTTTGTATAACGAAAAGAAAAAATTATCATAAATAAAATAATTAAAAATCCATAAAATATCCCTACATAAATGATATAGTTTTGAATATGGTTAATTTCTTTATAAAGATAATCTGTTGAAATAGTTTTTATAATTTTCCAACCACTATTTTCTATTGTGGAATATATTGCAAGCTTATCAGTTTTATTTTTATATTCTACATAACCACTATTATTTTCAGCAACCTGAGCAGCATAAGGTTTATCACTAATAAAACTCCCTATTCTATTTTTATCAGCATGACTTATAATTTTTCCTTCTTTATCACAGATAAAAATTTCTCCATTATTTTCTTCCCTTATATTTGAATATGCCTGTTCTAAAATCATTTCATCAAGGTCAATCAAAAGAAAACCATAATTTTTAAGTGTATTAAAATCAATAATTTTTCGAGCCAAAGTAAAATAATATTTTTCGAATTTACCTGCCAGAATTTCAACCTCAACATTTTGCGTTGAAATCCAAACAGGCTCACCAAAAGACTCTAAAAGGTTGTAAGTAATCTCTCTACTAAAATTATTTCTATTTGCACCAATCAAATAAGTTTTTTCTCCAAGTATAAGTCGAATGGATTCTATATCAGCTCTAGTTGTAATAAAACTTCTCAATTTAGAGTTATAATCATTTTCATTTAATCCACTAGAATCCTTTACCATTTTGAGGAGTTCTTCATTTGATATAATTACAGTAGAAAATTTTTGAATATCTTTAAAAACAAAATTTATTTTTTCAGCCGTTTCATAAACAGACTCAATAGCAGTTTCTGTATATTTATGAATTATTACATCTTTTACATTATGAGAATAAATAATAGCTATAATTATAATAGGAACACCTATCAAAAAAATTGTTATAATTCCTAGTTTAACCCGCAAAGAATTGAAAAATTTAATTTGTTTCACAAAATTTCCTCCATTTTAAGCTAATTACTTTATTTCATTCAATTCCTTAAATATCTTTCCACTTATTATTTTACTATCTATATCTTTCTCTACCATTTCATGTAAATTACTAACAAGGATCTTCTCGACCTGGTAAAAATTCTTAAGTTTAGGCCTCAAATAAATATTCTCTTTTTCCCAGGCCTTTAACACTGCTTTAATATGTTTATAAGAAATATTTTTTTTCTCTTCTGCATTTGGCTCATTTAGATATTCTCGAATTTCATTATCACCTTTATAAGCAGATTTTCTTATTGGCATACTACCACCTTCAGGATGTTTTAAAATCTTAAGCTGCATATTTTTAGAGGTGGCCCATATAATATAAAGCCAGGCAGCCTCCTTTTCCTTTTTACTAATATATTTATTTATTCCAATACCCGAACCACCATAAATATTTGCACTTCTTTCATCACCAGAAGGTAAAATAGCATATCCAACTTTGCCTCTAACCTTTGATTGCTCATTTTCTATATATGTGCTATTTTCATCCCAATTTACCATCATAGCTATTTCACCATTTCTAAAAGCATTAGCTGTATCGGTCCAATTCCAGTTAATACTCTCTGGAGAGGAAGCTTTTACTACCTCTTTATAAATATCAAGTGCTTGAATAAAATCACTATCTAAAGTATTAATTACACTGAAATTATCCAGACCAAGTGTATTAATATTTTCGTCACTAAAGTAATCTCCACCATAAGCAGAGAGTATATTAGAAAATTCGCAAAAAATGGAGTTATGTTTTTGGGCCATTTGGCCACTTCCATATTTTACTTCTTCATCAGGGATATTATTATCTATCCATCTTGCTACTTCACTATATTTCTCCCAGGTAAAGTCTTCACTATCAGGCCTCCAATTATAGCCCTTATCTTCAAAAAAATCATCTTTATATTTATTAAAAATATCTTTTCTATAATATAAAATCATTGTTGTACTATCAAAAGGAATTGTATAAATATTTTCTTTGTCCTTAAAATATGAATCTACTAAAATCTGAGTGCTAAAAAAATCTTCAGGAAAACCCTTTATATTTGGTGTATCAAAATTATTAATATAAGGATTAAGAATTTCAAGATGTGTATAAAACCTGTTTAAAGTCTGATAAGGATCAACATAAATTATTTGATATTCACCTGCTTGAGATAAAAGATCTAAATTAACTTTTTGAATTAACGTATCATAATCCATAGCTCTTATCTTGATATTTATCCCTGTTAATCTGGAAAAGGTTTCACTTTCATGAGATAAAATATTAGCATTAATATTGTTTTCAACAATAAAATTAAGTGTAATCCCTTTGAATTTTTTCATATTATAATTGCTTGGAATTTCTAAATTTTCAAAATTAGTACCTTTAAATAATTTGTTGTTTATTGTAATTATATCAGAATCAGCAGTTTTCTGTTCAAGAGAAGTCTGATGAGAACAAGCTGATACAAATATTAATGTCATTATTATAATTATAATAGAAATTACATTCCGTTCCCTCACTAATAAGTGTCTCCTTTCATTAACAACTATCTATTATTAAGATTGAAAAATCAAAATATTTATTTCATCTTAAAAATAGTTTTAAATAAACTCAATTCTTATCTCAAACAACTATAAATCTTTAATTCTTTATCTCAAATTTATATCCTGCTCTCCAAATTCATCTTCTTAATATATGATAAATATATCTTAATATAATATAAACTATTTACTTACATTTATCCAACAAAATAAATTTAAACTTTTATAATAAATCTAATTAAAAATCATATTTGTTTAACCATATTGTGTTAATAAAAAATAATTACTCTAAATCAAATATTAGGATTTGCCCCTAAAATACAAAAAACCCGCCTTTCGACAGGTCTCTAAAAAAAGCATCAGCCCTAAATAATGGTAAAGAGACTGGATTGAACATCCCTTCACATATCTTGTTTTCAATTTTACTATATTAACCCTACTTTGTCAAAGGGGAGTCAGTTTTGGCCATTATATTTAATCTTTACTTAAATTTAATCCCCTTCCCAAAGACATAATTAAATTACTCAAACTAGCTCTAAAAACTTATTTGAGCCAATTTTTTATACTTATTTTCATTAATATGATAAACCTCATCTATTAATTTATAACGCAGCATACCAGGGCCTACTGCCTGCCTGGCTGCTAACTGACCAGCAATCCCCATAGTTAAAACTCCCCCTACAGCAGCATAAAGACTACCTCCTTCTACGGCAGAGAAAGCCCCTATCAGTGATGCTGTCATACACCCTGTACCTGTTACCATAGCCAGTAAAGGGACACCATTATCAATGATTACTATACTTTGACCATCACTAATAAAATCCTGTTTCCCGGTAATAACCGTAATCGTATTATACTTCCAGGCCAACTCCCGTGCTGCTTCTCCAGCACCCCCCATAGTGTCTTCCGAATCAACTCCTTTTACACTGGTAGGTATATCTATAATTGATTTAATCTCAGCAAGATTCCCTTTGATTATATTAATCTTATAATCACTCAATAAACTGATAACTAATTCCTTTCTAATACTTATTGCCCCTGCCCCTACTGGATCAAGGATAACCGGAATATCTCTTTTATTAGCCAGTTCAACAGCCTTTAGGCAGACCCCCTCCTGTCCAGAAGATAATGAACCGATATTTAAGACCAAAGCATCAGCCATTTGAATTATTTCTTTTATTTCAGCAGGGTTATCAACCATAACAGGCGAAGCACCAATACTTAATGTTATATTTGCAGAATCATTAGCTGTTATATAATTAGTTATATGATGTATTAAAGGTTTCTTTTCCCTGATTTTTTCCCTATCATAAATAACCTTATTTACCAATTTAGTACAATCCATATTATTCCCCTTTCTCCTTCCATAAATTATAAAAATGATTTGTCGGGCCAGGTCCGTCTCCAATGTTAAGACTATTCTGGATAGCCCCTGTAATATAATCTTTTGCCCTGGCTATTGATCTATCCATTTTAAAACCAAAGGCAAGATAAGCAGCTATTGCTGAAGAATAGGTACAGCCTGTCCCATGGATATTTCTAGTTTTAACCCTGTCAGCCTGATACCTTAATAATGATTGACCATCATAATAAACATCAATAGCCTTAGTAGTCAATTTAGCTAAAGTCCTGTCAGTCAGATGACCACCTTTAAGCAGCACAGAACTACAACCCATTTTTGTTAGTTCCTTGACAGCATTTTCCATATCTTTCAAAGTAATTACATCTCTTTCTAGTAATATAGAGGCTTCAAACAGATTTGGTGTTATAATATCAGCCAGTGGTATTAACTCCTTAATTAATGTAGAACGAGCTTCGACATCCAGAAGTCTACTACCACTCTCTGACATCATAACCGGGTCAAGGACTATATTCTTGACATCCCATTTTCTTAATCCCTCTACTATGACCTTAATTATCTCCCTATTTGAAACCATTCCTATCTTAACAGCATCAATTTGAATATCACTAAACACAGCATCTATTTGTTTAGCCACCATAGTAGGTGAGATATCCTCTACAGCAATTACCCCAGTGGTATTCTGGGCAGTAATAGAAGTAATAACACTCAAACCATAAACACCAAGTGCTGAAAAGGTCTTCAAATCAGCCTGAATACCTGCTCCACCACCAGAATCTGACCCGGCAATAGTTAAGGCTTTTTTGAGCATTATAATTCCTCCCAGTTAATATTTGGCAATACATTTCTAATTAATTTAACAAAGAAATATCCAATAATACCCCCTGGTACACTACTTAAAGCAAAAAGATAAATGAAAAACCAGATACTGCCTTCTGCATTAATTACAGGGGCAAATAAAAGTGCACTTAATGTTCCACCTATCAGGGCAGTACCCAGTGGCTCAGTAAATGCAGCATAATCTTTTTTGCCTATCTTATAAAAATAACCAACTACCAATCCCCCAAAAACACTCCCTGGAAAAGCAAAAATAGTTCCCGTTCCCAGTGAAACCCGCATAACAGCAGTAAAGAAACCTGCTACCACCGCATACCATGGCCCCAGTAAAATACCAGCAGTAGCATTAAATGTATGTTGTAGCGGCATTATTTTAGTAACACCAACAGGTATTGATGTCCCTGATAAAACTACCTCTAAAGCTACAAACAATCCGACAAAAGCAACTTTTTTTGTAGATACTTTCATAATGCTATTCATCACCTTTTTTTGATAATTGTTAATTACTTTTTCCGCAAAACCTCTTCAGTTATCTTCATAGCACAGAATTGACCGCACATAGCACAGACATCCCGTTCTTCTGTATTATGCTCTTTCCTGAACTTTCTAGCTTTTTCCGGATCAATTGCTAGTTTTATCTGCTTTTCCCAGTCAAGTGCCTTCCGGGCTACTGCCATTTCTTTATTCCTCTTTAAGGCCTTTTTGTTACCCCTGGCTAGATCAGCAGCATGTGCTGCTATTTTACTGGCAATAACACCTTCCTTAACATCACTTATAGTAGGAAGCCCCAGGTGTTCAGCAGGTGTAACATAACATAAGAAGTCAGCCCCTGCTGCAGCTGCCTTCGTCCCACCAATAGCAGCTACTATATGGTCATAACCAGGGGCAATATCCGTTACCAGTGGCCCCAACACATAAAAGGGAGCACCTTTACATAATTCCTTTTCCAGTTTAATATTTACTTCAATCTGATCATATGGTACATGCCCCGGGCCCTCTACCATGGTTTGAACACCAACTTCTCTAGCCCTATCAACTAATTCCCCTAATACTAACAATTCATGGATCTGCCCCCTGTCAGTAGCATCTGCCAGTGAACCAGGACGTAGTCCATCACCCAGACTAAGGGTTAATTCATATTGGCGAGCAATCTCCAGTAATCTATCATATTGTTCATAAAGGGGATTTTCCTGCTCATTATGCAGCATCCAGCCAGTGAGAAAAGAACCCCCACGGCTGACAACATCCGTTACTCTGCCTTCTTTCCTTAAGTGTTCTATACCCTCCCTGGTTAATCCACAGTGCACTGTAATAAAATCCACTCCTGACCCTGCCTGGGCTTCAATAGCTTTAAAGATATCATCGACAGTCATATCAACAATAGCCCTACCAGACTGTAGTGTTTCAACACCAGCCTGATAGATGGGAACTGTCCCTACTGGTATAGTACTATTTTCAATAACCGCTTGCCTGGTTTCAGAAATTTTATTACCGGTGCTGAGATCCATAACAGCATCCCCGCCATTTTTAATAACTGTTGTCAGTTTTTCCAATTCAACATCTATATCTGAATACTCTTCAGAAGTTCCAATATTGGCATTTATTTTAACAGACAAACCCTCACCTATTCCCCTCGGTTCCAGTTTTTTATGACGAGGGTTACAGGGAATAACTATTGTTCCTTCTGCCAGTCCTTTTCTGATAAGTTCTACACTAACACCTTCATCCCTGGCCACCTTCTCCATTACAGCTGTAAATTTCCCTGCCTTTGCCTTTTCCATTAAAGTCATCATTATTAATCTCTCCCTTTAATCCTTATTTTTTTTCTAAACATTTGCGTAAACCCCTTATCTTTTCCCCTATATCTTCTGCTCCAACTATCTCTGAAATAAGGCAGATACACTCAGCGCCACTCTCCCGCACAGAGCCAATATTAGCCTCTGTAATACCACCAATTACCACAAAAGGAATCTTGATTTTATCTGCTACATCACGCAAATAATCTAATCCAAGTGGTGGTGAAGCATCTTCCTTGGTACTGGTTGAAAAGACAGGACCTATCCCCAGATAATCAGCACCAGCCCTGACACCGTTTTCTATCTCTTCAGGTGAATGGGTGGATAAGCCAATAATCATCTTATCACCAATAAGTCTTCGAACAACCTCAATTGGCAAATCACCCTGACCAATATGCACCCCATCAGCCTCTACAGCCAGAGCAAGGTCTATATGGTCATTAACAATAAACGTCACACCTCTCTCAGCTGTTAACTTTCTTATTTTTCGGCACTCTTCATATTTTCCCTTCATACTCTTGTTTTTTGCCCGGTACTGAATAATCTTTATATCAGCCCGTAGCAATTCATTTACCACTTCAATATTATCCCTGCCCTTAGAAAGACCCTCATCAGTAATACAATATAGATCTGTCCCTAAAACCCTATCTTTCAACAATTAAATCCCTCCTCAAATAATTTCCCAGGTAATAATAAAAAACCATTAGTCCCTTACCTGAATAAGGAACTAATGGCTTACACATATCAAACCATATTATTACTTCCCTACGCCAGTATTAACTGGATCAGGTATAAGGGTATAATCTCAGCCTCAAGGGCACCCCTAGAAATCTATTTTATAATTTTTATTTAATTTTGAAATATATATTCCAAAGCTATCTACATTATGCCATTCTTAAAACAACATAATCCTTTATCTTATAGCATCTGCTCAAAAAATATTTATATATTAACTGTTAGATATTATATATCCCATCACTTAAACAGTACACCTTAACTTCGTTTCAGGATATATAATCCTAATTATTACTTTTCGAACACAATCTTATAATATCAAAAAGTGCATAATTAAGCAAGTTTTTATTTCTTTCTGTTCTATAATAGGGAATTACTTTAAGGTTAACCTATTAAACTTTAAGGACGATAGCCTACAACAAAACTATTAAAAATTAGAACAAAGAATAATCTCTGGCACTTCAAAATATTTATCACCCAAAGTTATCTAGACTATCATAAAAACCAGACAAATATATTTGTCAGTCTTCAATCCACAACATTAAAGTTTATAACTTTAATGTTTCTTTTCCAGAAATTTATTACTTAATTGAAATACAAGATTAGTTAATATTTCTACACCCAGGGGAATAGCATCTTCATCAATATTGTGATATGAACTATGTTGGGGAGCAGTAATACCTTTTTCTATATTCCCGCTGCCAAGCAGAAAAAAACTCCCCGGTACCTTTTCTAAAAAAAAGGCAAAATCCTCCCCACCCAGTGTGGGTTTTTGCAAAGTAATAACACTATCCTGACCTATTAAATCCCCTACAACTGATTTAATCTGTCTATTAATCTCGGGGGTATTTATTAATGGGGGGTACTCACGGCGGTAATCTAAAATATAAGTACAGCCTGTCCCCTGACAGATACCACTAATTATTTCTTCCATTCTCTTCTCAATCATATCCCTTAGCTCTGCTGAAAAACACCTGACTGTACCTTCCAGATTTACCTCATCAGCAATTATATTTCTCCGGTAACCACCATTAATCTTTCCTACTGTAATAACAGCTGCTTCTGTAGGAGCAACATTCCTGCTTACTATACTTTGTAAAGAATTAATCACCTGTGAAGCAGTTAAAATAGCATCAACCCCCTGATGGGGGCTAGCCCCATGAGCAGCTTTTCCTTTAATAATCAAATCAAATTCATCAACAGAAGCAAATTCTGCCCCATCACGAATACCAATTTTACCAACCGGTATATCCTGCCAGAGGTGCAACCCCAGTATTATGTCTACTTTAGGATTATCAAGAACCCCTTCTTCAATCATTGGCAGAGCACCACCTGGACCTTCTTCAGCAGGTTGAAAGATTAACTTCACCTGACCAGGTATATCCTCCTTAAAAGCAGATAAAACTTCTGCTACTCCAAGCAAAATTGCAATATGCCCATCATGGCCACAGGCATGCATTTTACCTTTATACCTTGATACATAGGAAGACTTATTTTTTTCTGTAATAGATAAAGCATCCATATCAGCCCTGAGTCCAACTACCGGTTTTTCCTGTCTGCCTTTTATTAAACCAACAAGGCCTGTACCAGCAACACCTGTTTTTACTTCTATCCCTAAAGAACTTAATTCTTTTTCTATTATAGAGGCGGTTCTCTTCTCTTCAAAACCAAGTTCTGGATACATATGAATATCCCGTCTTATACTAATTAATTTATCCTTTATCTTATTTACAGTATTTTTAAGCTGTTTATTAGTAACTCCCATAATATATAAACCCTCTTTTATATTAATTATCTACTATGCTCTAGACCTGGTATTTTCACTCTTTCTTCCAGATAGTCAAAGGCCTTGGTGAGTATTAGAACAATTATCAGATATATAATAGCAATTATTAAATACATCTTAAAAAATTCATAGTTCCTACTGGCAATCACCTTTCCCTCGCCCATCAATTCAGGGGCACCAATAATATATGCCAGTGAGGTATATTTTAAAAGATAAATAAATTCATTTGCCCAGGATGGAATTACCCTCCTTAGGGCCTGTGGTAAAATAACATAAATAATACCCTGCCACTGTGTCATTCCAATAGACCTGGCCGCCTTCATCTGACAACCACTTACTGATTGTATTGCACCCCTTAAATATTCTGCCTGATAACACCCACTATTTATAGTAAAACCTATTGCCGCCACAAGAAGGGCTGGAAGCCTTATCCCATAAGGGGGTAACCCAAAATATAAGATGAATAATTGGCACAATAAAGGGGTTCCCCTGATAAGGCCAATAAATATTGTAATCAGTCTTGATACTATTTTATTCCCATAGATTTTACCTAAAGCCAGCAAAACACCAAAAATTGTACCTAAAAATATTGATATAACCGTTAATACAATCGTTATTAACAATCCATTCATTAACCGTGGGTAATATTCTAAAAATAAATTGAAGATATCTAACATCAGGAATCACTCTCACTATACATTTCTGTCAATTTTAAAAGAAATTCCTTTGTCCTTACTTCAACAGGATTGTTAAATAGTTTTTCTGGTGGTCCCTGTTCAACAATAGAACCTTTTTCCATAAATATTATTTCATCTGATACTGATCTAGCAAAAGCCATCTCATGTGATACTATCAACATTGTCATTCCCTCTTCTGCTAGATTTTTCATAACATTAAGCACTTCTCCGGTTAACTCCGGGTCAAGGGCTGAAGTGGGTTCATCAAATAATATTAATTTAGGCTGCATGGCCAGTGCCCGTGCTATACCAACCCTCTGTTTCTGTCCACCTGATAACTGGGCAGGATAAGAATCAGCAAAATCACTTAGACCTACCCTTTCTAATTCAAACTCAGCCAGTTCCTCAGCATCCTTTTTATCCATCTTTTTTACTTTAGTAAGACCAATCATTACATTACCCTTAGCTGTTAAATGATCAAATAAGCCAAAATCCTGAAAAACAAAACCAATCTCCTGTCTAACCTTATGGATATCATTAGTTTTTGTAATATTTATATCTTCCAGATAAATATCCCCTTTATCTGGCGGCACTAACATATTAATGTTGTTTAAGATAGTACTCTTCCCTGTACCACTTGGCCCTACAATAACCTTTGTTTCTCCTTTATTCAAGGATAAAGAAATACCTTTGAGGACTTCATTATCTCCAAAACTTTTATACAGATTTTCAATTCTTAGAATAGTATTTTGACTCATTGGGAACTCCCTTCAATTCCTATTCCAGGAATCTTTAGTTTATTTTCAATTCTGGTCAAAACCATATTCAGGCTAACAGTCATAACTAAATAAATTGCTGCAACTGCTAAAAATATCGCCATTGGTTCATAACTGGTTGCAATTACATAGTAACCCTGCCTTAATAATTCAATTACACCTAAGGCATAAGCCAGGGACGTATCTTTTAAAACAATAGCTGCTTCATTAGAAAATGATGGGATAGCAAACCTGATGGCCTGTGGTAAAATAACATGAAAAAATGACTGCAACTTAGTCATTCCCATTGATAAGGCTGCCTTCATCTGTGTATTTGAAACAGATTGAATTGCCCCCCGGTATATCTGTGATTGATAGGCAGCACTCCTTAACCCTATTCCAAGTACTGCAGCTAGAAAATCAGGAAGACGTATACCTGCATATGGAAAACCATAAAAAACAAGAAATAAAATAACTAATAAGGGAATACTCCTGAAGAGCCTCTCGTAAATTGATATAAATCCTTTAATAAGTCTATTACCATATATTTGCCCAAAGGCTAAGGGAATACCCAGTACTATCCCAATTGCCAGACTTGCCGCTGTAAGTTTAATAGTAACCAGAGCCCCTCCCAGCAAATTAGGAAGGGAACTCCAGATAAGTTGAAGATTATTTATACCAATACACCCTCTCTAACTTAACTATTATTTAAAGTACTTAGTGATTAATTCATCCATCTTACCATTTGCCTTCAATTCATCTATTCCTTCATTTATTAAGTCTAATAATTCTGTGTTTCCCTCATCAACAGCTATACCATATTCCTCACCTGTTACTATCTCCGCTACTACCTTAACCGGTTTTTGGGCAGCATAACTCTCAGCAACAGGAGTATCAAGGACAACACCATCAAGATTACCATTAATAAGATCACTAACAACCAGTACAAATGTATCGTAATGGGCTACTTTACCTGTTAAAATACCTTTTTCTTTAATATTATCAGTTACCCAGATATCACCTGTAGTACCTGTCTGAACACCTATATCATGATCACCAAATAAAAGAGTTAATCCCTCTTGAGCATCCTCAGTAACAATGATACTCTGGTTAGCAGTCCAGTATGGTTGAGAAAAATCCAATACCTTTTCCCTTTCAGTAGTGATAGTCATACCTGCTGCAATCATATCTATATTTCCTGTCTTTAAAGCAGCTGGCAGGGAATCAAAACTAATATCCTTAACCTCAACATCAAAACCCTTTAGTTCCCCAATCGCCTTTACTAAATCTACATCAAAACCAACTACATCTCCATTTTCATCAACATATTCAAAAGGTGGAAAACCAGCACTGGTCCCAACAACATAGGTTTTAGCAAAAGCTAGACCACTAAAAGCACATACCAGAACAGTAATCAAAATTAATGAAAATATTTTTTTAGAATTCATATAAACTCCTCCTATTTTTTAATTAATTATATGCATATATTAAATCTAACACATCTCCTTTTAAAACTGCTACTTTATCTAATTATACCACTCCCCTCTTAATCTAAACCATTTAACCACCTCTAAAATCCACACAATAAATATGTGTATATTTATTAATCTTCACTTTTTTTATATATTCTTCAAAAAACAGCATCCTCCTGTTTTTTAGGAAAGATATAAAATTAAATAACTGTATTTATTATAACATATTTTTTAATAATATACATGTTGTATTCATGTTTTTTAATAGATATAAGTTCTTTAAAAACTGTTAATATTTTCGTTTAAAATAAACAGGTATAAAATTTATACAATACAAGGAAAATAATATTAAAAAGGGGGTTTAATAATGCAAATTAAACTTAAAAGAAATAAAAAAAGGGGTGTAGAAAGGGCCATTAAACTTAAAGATCTGGAAATAGCTAAGGAAAACGAATTTAAAATATTAAATAAAAAACCAGCTAATAAAACTCATTATGGGCAAAATGATAAGAAATAAGAAAAATCAAGTAAGAGTCAGGATCTCCCTGCTCTTACTTGATTTTTCTTCAATACTTCTACCACTTTTATTGACGATAGAAAGCGACTCTTAAGGTACATACTGTTCTCCAAACCTTTAAGTTTCTCAATTATTTTATTGACCCCTGCATAACCCCTTTAATAATATGTCTCTGGACAAAGATATATACAATAATAACTGGAATAATAGTCAATAAAAGTCCAGCCATCAACAAATGATAATCTGATGTATAGGTGCCATTAAAATAGTAGGTGGAAAGTTGTAATGTCCTCTGGTCTGATGATATCAATACCAGCGAAGGTAGCAGGAAATCATTCCAGATCCATAGCATATCCAAGATAATAATAGTCATTGTAGTTGGTTTGAGTAATGGAAAGACTATTTTAAAAAAAGTTTGCAGTCTAGTACAACCATCTATCATGGCAGCCTCTTCTAACTCTAATGGTATACTCTTAATAAACCCATGATAGATAAATACTGCCAGTGAGGTACCAAATCCTAAATACATAAAGATTAGACTCCATTTACTATTAAGTAAATTTAATGAACCATAGATAGTAACCAGGGGTATCATTACAGCCTGAAAAGGAATCAACATCGAAGCCACCATTACAAAAAACATAATTTTATTAAACCTCCATTTGCATCTGACAAATAGGTAAGCTGTCATGGAAGAAAAAATAACAATAATAAACACACTGAAGACAGTAATTATTAATGTATTAAAAAAAGCATGAATGTAATTCATTTTGTCAAAAGCCTCTATAAAGTTATTCAGCTTAAAACTATCCGGTAAAGCAAGGGGATCGGAGATAATCTGTCTTTTATTTTTAAAAGTATTCAGCAGCAGAATAGCAAACGGTGTCATGTAAAACAATAACAATAACGATAAAACCACTGTCTTTAATTTTGATACCATTTTATTTTCCTTTACCATTATTGTTCCACCTCCAACTTCTTACTGAAATAAACCTGAGTAAATGTTATTCCTGCCACTATTAGAAAAAAGAAAAAAGCCTGAGACTGTCCAATAGCATAGTCCTGTGCCAGAAATGCCTTTCGATAGATATGTAGTGATAGTAACTCTGTGCTTTTAAAGGGATCTCCATTAGTTAATGCTAAGTTCACATCATATACCAGAAAAGCTCTCTGTAAAGTTAAGAAGATGGATATAATGAAAGAAGGGATCATCAAAGGTGCTATTATACTCTTTACCTTCTGGAAAGAACTAGCCCCATCAATGGTGGCTGCCTCCAAGACAGATTTAGGTACATTCATAAATCCTGCAATATAAATAAGCATCATATACCCAGAATACTGCCAGACACTCACAATCACCAAAGTCCAGAAAGCTTTATCTGGATTACCTAACCAGGAAGTAGAAAATATCCCCAAATTTACATTTTGTCCTAAATAAACCAGTACTCTGGAAAAAATAAATCGCCAGATAAGTCCTAATACTATTCCAGCTATCAGATTAGGAATAAAAAAGCCAGCTCGCAAAAAATTTTCTCCTTTAATTCCACTTGTTAAAAAATATGCCAGAGTAAAAGCCATAACATTTACAATTACTACAGTATAAAATACATATTTAAGAGTTAATAAAAATGAAGTCCAGAATGCTGAATCATATAGTATAGAAATATAATTTGCTATTTTTACAAAAGAGTAAGTAGAAGAAAGTCCATTCCAGTCAGTAAATGTCAAATATATGCCAAATATAAATGGTATAATAATTACAGCAAAAAAAGCAAAAGTCGTTGGCCCAGCAAATATTAAGTAGATTTTGAGTTTATTAAAAAAACCTTTTTCGTTCATTTTAACTCACTCCTTTCATAATAGATAAAACAAATAGGGGGTAAAAGGCTGCCCCCTATATTTATATTTATTCATTGTCTATAATTTTATTTAACAGTCTTCCAGTATGCTTCAACCTCTTTTGCTAAACCTGCTTTATCAATATATCCTGCCAGATATTTCTGCATAGAAGCACCAACTACAGACCAGTGATCAGCTGGCAATGTTATAGTCTCAATAGTCTGAGCTTTAACCATATATTTAGTTATAGATTTTGCCAGTGGATCAGCAGGTTCCAATTCTATACTCTTATAGGCAGGAATAATATTCATTTTATTAACCAAAACATCTTGCCCACTATCACTATAAATTAACCAGTTCAGGAATTTCTGAGCAGCCGCCCGTTCTTCTTTAGAACTTTGCTCTTTATCAATCCCGATAAACTTAGAAGAACCTTTAACTATGCTGGAGTTACCAAAATCAGCAGCCTTATTACTAATTGGAACAGCTAAAAATCCATATTGACCGTCAGGGTCAAATTCATTAAGACTCGGCCATGCCCAGTTACCCATAAACCAGATAGCGACTTTACCCAGGCCCAGTAATTCTGCACCTCTATCATAAGTTCCAGATAATGGATCATTTTTATCTATGTTATATTTTTTCATTACATCAAAGGTTTCCATTAAACCATTAAAGACCTTATTGTTAGCTAGATCAACCTTACCTGCCTTCAGGTCATCCAGGAACTTATATACATCTTCTTGGTCTTTAGACTGAGCTATATAGGCTATAGCTAGGTAATGTTGTCCTAATGACCAATCCATCGGTGAAATATGAAGGGGAGACACTCCAGAATCTTCAATCTGTTGAAATAATCTCTCCAGGTCATCTCTTGTTTTTATTGTAGAAGGATCAAAATCACCATTAACTGCCTTTTCTACAATTTTCTTATTATAAATAAAGGCATATCCTTCTATAGCAAGTGGAAAACCAATTAATTTACCATCAATTTCTGCCGCATTAAAGGCACCTGGCATACCATCCTTGGCCCATTTTTGAGATGATAGATCCATAAATTTCTCAGTAAATTTAGGCATATCACCTGGGTCTAACATAGCAAGTGTCGGCGCATTACCTGATGCATACATTGCTACAACCTTTTCATATGGTGATTGACCAGCAGGTGCGGGAATAACTTCCAAGCTTATACCTGGATTCTCACTTTCAAATACTTCAGCAGCTTCCTCTAATTGTTTCTGAATCTCTTCCTTGGAGTTAACCAAGGTAATTTCAACATTTCCGGCATTCACTATAACAAAACTGGAAACAAGAATAACCATCAAGAAAACAACCATAGACAAATACTTCTTCATATCAATTCTTCCTCCTTTAATTATTTTAAAATATTGTTCCTACTTAAAGTATCCAGAAATAAGTAGTTCAAACTTTGCTTCCTTATTTCTGACTATTAAGTAGTTACAAATCATTATTATTACCTTAAATTATAAAAACGTTTAAAATAGATATTAATCATTTGACACCTTTATATGAATACCTTCACTTAAAACACTAAGTAATTTTAAAAAATTAAACACCAATCAACTGTTTGTACCCACCAATTTCAGGATCAAAATAATCAATAGAGAACTTATACTCTTTAAGATTAGCGGTCAGAATAGTTTCATATAAATCCTTTTTCCAGGATATCTTAATTATCTCATCATTTATAGTATCATGAATCCTATATTCTCCATCAAAGGCTGGATATAAATTACGAAATTTCATTAAATTTATTAACCGCTGTTGAACAGGTCTCGTAAAGTTCTCTTCGATCTCTTTTAGAGTATAATAATGGCGGTTAATATTCCTACCAACCTTTGTCTTTTCAAGAAGTTCAATATCATTCTCTCCAACCAGTAACCCCACATAATAAACCTGGGGAATACCTGGAGTAAAGAACTGAATAGCCCTGGCAGTTAAATAGCCATCATCATTGTTGCCAAGAGCTGAGTAATAAGTACAATTAACCTGGTAAATATCAAGGTTATCATAAGCTGTGCTACTATAAATCTTCTTCACATTTGATCCTCTGGAATAGAGATAATCTTTAGTCAGCTCTATCTCCTCTTCTGTTAATAAATCCTTGACATCCACTACCCCAATTCCATCATGTGTATCCAAAACAGTAAATTGCTTCCTGGGACAAGTCTTTAACCAGTTAACCAATCTTTTACCTGAACCACTATATAGAGAATAAAGCATCAACATAGGCAGAGCAAAATCATATACCCAGTACCCCTTTTCAGCCAGCTTTAACTGAATAGAGTAATGTTCATGAATTTCCGGTAGAATCTCTACCCCATAAGGCTCCAATATTGATTTAGTAAATCCCAATAATTCCCAGACATCAGGCTCAATAAAAAAACAACTAGTTCCTATTTTTTTAATTGCATAGGCAAAAGCATCAAGGCGAATTAAAGAAGCCCCTTTTTCAGCCAGATAAATAAGTGAATCACTAATAAAGTCCCTGACAACTTTAGAATTAAGATTAAGATCAAGCTGCTCTTCATCAAAGGTACACCATATTTTCTCACTTGTTCCATCTTCAAATTTAACCTCTACATATGGGGCTCTGGGCTTTCTTTTATAGATAAGGTCAATATCTTTTTGAGCCGGCTCACCACCTGGCCAGAAATCTTTATACCTGATAAAAAAATCAGCATAAGGAGAAACATCCTTATTTTTTTTAAAATTTTTATAGAATTTAGACTGTCTGGAAATATGATTAATCATAAAATCATACATTAAATAAAAATCCTCATTCAGGTTTTCTAAATCTTCCCAGCTACCAAATTCCTTATCAATCTCGCTGTAGGTAAGTGGAGCAAACCCCCGGTCAGCTGAGGATGGATAAAAAGGTAGGATATGAACCCCCCCAATAGCATTTTTAAAATACTTATTTAATATATACTTAAGGTCTTTTAAATTCTTTCCCATACTATCAGCATAAACAATCAACATTACTTCATTTTTAATTGGCATCTAAATTGCTTCCTTTCTAGCAGTTAATATTACTTTATCAATTACATAATATTAATTATATTATAAAGCAAATTTTGCAATATGTCAAACGCTTAACATATTAAATTATTAGTCCCTATTTTTATCAATTATTCACTAAAAACTACTCTATTCTAAATTTCTTTAAAAACTTATCAAGCAGTTCAACTAATATTTAGAGAAAAAGGTGTTAGTCTCCTACTGCAAATAAAGATTATTCCACAGCTTGGAGGTATGTGGTTGAGATTATATTAATCGATTGACATAAATATAGTAACACCTTTATTATCTGGATATAAAATGATTGTATAAGCGTAATGAGGCAAGGTTTAAACCATCATAAGTAACAGGCGTAAAATTAAAGCCTAAATGTAGTGTGCAGAAGGGAAACATTCCTACTCTCAATTAAAATTATGTTGTTTCTCTTTCAATTAGTTTAACAGGTAGTATATTATCATTTATAACATCCTTTTCATCTATAAGTTTTACTAATAATTCAATTACTAGCTTACCCATATTTTCTATTGGCTGCCTTATTGTAGTAATTTGTGGTACAAAAAGAGATGCTACTTTAACATCATCATAGCCTACAATTTTCACATCATCAGGCACTTTTTTATTAATTCTATTACAAACTTTAATAATACTGGCAGCAATTAAATCACTACTGGCAAATATACCATCTATTTCCGGGTGTTTCTGAAATAAATTATTGATCAGTTCTTCATATTCCTCTATTTTAAAACCATTTATATCTGTTTCCACATTTAAAAAATCAACATTTCTCCCTTTAGCTGTATTTATAAAAGCTTCATATCGTTTATTGGCAAGTAGATTAAGTTTTAAACTCCCTCCAATATAAGCAATTTTATTACAGCCTTTGTCGATCAGTAAATTGGTAGCCAAACTTCCCCCGTAATAGTTATCAGAAGAAACATTGGGTATCTCATCAACTTTCCTATCAACAGTAACTACCGGTAAATTTAAACTAAGATACTCATCCACTTCAAGAGTATGGCTAGCCATTATTATACCATCCACCTGATGTGCTCTTAACATACCAATATATTCTTTTTCTTTCTTCTGTTCTAGTTGAGAATTACATAATAATACCTTATAACCATTGTTATAAGCATAATATTCCAGATAAAAAGATAACTCACTAAAAAAAGAATGAGCTACTGTGGGAATGATCAGACCAATGATATTGGATTTCTTTCTTGCCAGTGAACGGGCTATTTCATTAGGCTGATAATTTAACTCTTTCATTACTCTATATACTTTATTTCTGGTTTCATCACTAATATATCCCCTATTATTCAAGACACGGGACACAGTAGTTACCGTAACCCCTGCCCCTTTTGCAATATCTTTTAAAGTTGCCATACTAAACACCACCTCATATTTACCATAAACTAATACTCTCTATCTATAAATTTTAACACTTAACTTAGTATATAAATTACAATTCTTTAAGTGTGTGTTTAAAAAGGTATAAATAGAGGATTATATATCCCTGAACAAAGTTAAGGTATTACCGTTGCGACACAAGTCGATTAGTTAGTACTGGCCTCAACAATGCGTTTATAATAAAGAGGGCAGTGAGTGAAGGGGTATATAATCCCCGGCGGTATATACTGATACTTTTCGAACAGACTCTTTAAGTATTATTATATAATAAGCCTGAAAATAATCAAGTAAATGGATACCTTTGCTTCAGCTAATAGTTAGCATTACTAACTCCTATTACAACTTTTTAGCGAGCAGATAATCATGTCAAGCGCAAAATATAAAAACACCCTGAATTTCTTCAAGGGTGTTTTTATATATAAATCTATACTACATTATTTTTAGAGCTTTCTTTCAATTTCAGCGTTTTCATGTAGATCCAGTATAAATTGATTCCATATTTCCTGCCTTTTATTATTTAACAATTCTCCCTCAATTTCATCCTTAACTTCTTCAAGTTGGTATGTCTTTTCCTCAACATGGTCAAAAACCTTTATAATGTGGTAACCAAATTGTGTCTTCACTACATCACTGACTTCATTTTCATCAAGAGCAAAAGCTGCCTCAGTAAAATCCTGATCCCAGTTTTTATCACCTTTTTTAATATAACCTAAGTTGCCACCATTTTTAGCAGAATTATCAACAGAATACTCCCTAGCCATTTCTGCAAAATCAGCCCCATTATTTATTTGGTTGAGCACCTGATTGGCCATTTCTTCGTTTTCCAGTAAGATATGGCTTGTTTTAATCTGTTCAACCTGTTCCATACTGTCTATATTATCATTATAATAATTCTCAATCTCTTCATCGGTAACAGATGCCGTATCCAATATTTCTTTTTGTAGTTTAGCTAGTAGGAGTTGATCTCCTAACCGTTCAAATAAAAATTCCTTATATTCTTCCATACTATTAAGGCCCATCTGTTTTATACTATCAAGTATCTCTTCATCAGTTGCACCTTCATTTTCTTTTAAACCAGCAATCTGATTATTAAATATCTCATCTTTTTCTTCATCTGTAAGAACTATATTTCTATTCTTAATTTCCTGATCAAGTAAAACCGCATTAATAAAACCCTCTAATTTGACTTTTCTATATTCATTTAATACATCCTGTCCAACTTCTGTTGTAAATATAATTTTCATAAGATCCTGATCAGTTTGATATAATTGCTGCGCAAATTTCCCAAGATTAATAAATGAATCCAATTGATTAACTGTTAATTCCTCACCATTTACTATAGCAGCAATTACTTCCTGCTTTTCTTCTTGACTTTCATCCTCCTGAGCAGCCATGACAGGTATAGTAATTAATACTAAAACAAGAAGAAATAATCCTATACCTTTAAACTTTTTAAACCTCATTAAATCAACTCTCCTTCTAAATTTTTGAATTAAAATCTTTATCATATTATTAAATAAGTTCTATAAACCAAACAAAAACCCTGCAATACTTTAATTAAAATTAGATTAAAATAAGCTAATCCTAAAAAAATGGCTCCCCGAGCAGGACTCGAACCTGCGACTCGATGGTTAACAGCCATCTGCTCTACCAACTGAGCTATCGGGGAACACATATTAGTAAACTATATAAATATAAATAAAATCGGCAGCGACCCACTCTCCCACAAAGTCACCCTTGCAGTACCATAGGCGCTGGAGGACTTAACTGCTGTGTTCGAAATGGAAACAGGTGTTTCCCCTCCGCAATTGCCACCGAAAATTTTATCTACTTTTTATAATACACCAAATATTATAGCATATCTATCTTAGTTGTCAATAGACTATTCTTTCAAAAATGCATACAGGAAAATAATTTTTAAAGTTAAGATTAAGCCCTCGCCCTATTAGTATTGGTCAGCTTAATGTGTTACCACACTTCCACCTCCAACCTATCAACCTGGTCATCTACCAGGGGGCTTACCTCTTGCGAGTGGGATACCTAATCTTGAGGCTGGTTTCACGCTTAGATGCTTTCAGCGTTTATCCATTCCACACTTAGCTACTCAGCTATGCTCCTGGCGGAACAACTGATACACCATCGGTGTGTCCATCCCGGTCCTCTCGTACTAGGGATAGCTCCTCTCAAGTATCCTTCGCCTGCGACGGATAGGGACCGAACTGTCTCACGACGTTCTGAACCCAGCTCGCGTACCGCTTTAATGGGCGAACAGCCCAACCCTTGGAACCTGCTTCAGCTCCAGGATGCGACGAGCCGACATCGAGGTGCCAAACCTCCCCGTCGATGTGAACTCTTGGGGGAGATAAGCCTGTTATCCCCGGGGTAACTTTTATCCGTTGAGCGACGGCTCTTCCATTCAATACCGCCGGATCACTAAGCCCTACTTTCGTACCTGTTTGACTTGTTGGTCTCACAGTTAAGCTCCCTTCTGCCTTTACACTCTTCGTGCGATTTCCATCCGCACTGAGGGAACCTTTGGGCGCCTCCGTTACTTTTTTGGAGGCGACCGCCCCAGTCAAACTGCCCACCTGACAATGTCCCATGACCAGTTTATGGCCTCTGGTTAGAATTCCGCTAAAGAAAGGGTGGTATCCCACTTGCGGCTCCTTTGATACTAGCGTACCAAGCTCTTAGCCTCCCACCTATCCTGTACATCCTTTAGCAAAACCCAATATCAGGCTACAGTAAAGCTCCACGGGGTCTTTCCGTCCTGTCGCAGGTAACCAGCATCTTTACTGGTACTACAATTTCGCCGAGTCCCTTGTTGAGACAGTGCCCAAGTCGTTACGCCATTCGTGCAGGTCGGAACTTACCCGACAAGGAATTTCGCTACCTTAGGACCGTTATAGTTACGGCCGCCGTTTACTGGGGCTTAGGTTCTATGCTTTGGTTTTCACCTAACACTTCCCCTTGACCTTCCAGCACCGGGCAGGCGTCAGCCCCTATACTTCGTCTTACGACTTAGCAGAGACCTGTGTTTTTGCTAAACAGTCGCTTGGGCCTCTTTGCTGTGCCCACTTTCGTGGTACCCCTTCTCCCTAAGTTACGGGGTCATTTTGCCGAGTTCCTTAACAAGGGTTCTCTCGCGCGCCTTAGAATTCTCATCCCGTCTACCTGTGTCGGTTTGCGGTACGGGCACTATTAATCTCACTAGTGGCTTTTCTTGACAGCTTGTTTGACAACTTCCCCTCTCTCGGGTCCAGATCACCTTCGATAGTTAAATAAAGGGATTTGCCTCTTTATTCCTACCTTGGGCTTCTGCACACACCTCCAGTCGTGTGCTTTGTCTTTCTTGCCGTGTCCCCACTTCATTCAAACGATTAATAGCGGCATTGGAATCTCTACCAATTATCCATCACCTACGCCTTTCGGCCTCGGCTTAGGTCCCGGCTTACCCTGAGCGGACGAGCCTTCCTCAGGAAACCTTAGACTTTCGGCGGAGGGGATTCTCACCCCTCTTTTCGCTACTCATACCGGCATTCTCTCTTGTATAGCGTCCACTGCTCCTTACGGTACAACTTCTTCCACTATACAATGCTCCTCTACCATGTGTAAACTGTTCACGCAATCTACTGCTTTGCTAAATAGACTTTAGCCTGGAGTCATTTGGTCAAAAGTCTCGTTTTGAATTTCTTTTTGTTACTTTTGACTAAATGTAACTCTATATCTCTATCTCTTAGTTATCAATAGACTCCGTGAACAATTTACACATCCACAGTTTCGGTGACAGACTTTAGCCCCGTTACATTTTCGGCGCAAGGACGCTCGACCAGTGAGCTATTACGCACTCTTTAAATGTATGGCTGCTTCTAAGCCAACATCCTGGTTGTCTTTGCGACCTCACTTCCTTTCCCACTTAGTCTGTACTTTGGGACCTTAACTGGTGGTCTGGGCTGTTTCCCTTTCGACTACGAAGCTTATCCCACGTAGTCTGACTCCCAAGGCTTATAAACTTAAGTGTTCGGAGTTTGAATGGATTCGGTAACCTTGTTGGGCCCCTAGTCCAATCAGTGCTCTACCGCCTAGTTTTATTCCTTGAGGCTAGCCCTAAAGCTATTTCGAGGAGAACCAGCTATCTCCAGGTTCGATTGGCCTTTCACCCCTACCCACAACTCATCCAATGATTTTTCAACATCACCTGGTTCGGGCCTCCACGGGTTCTCACTCCCGCTTCACCCTGGTCATGGGTAGATCACCTGGCTTCGGGTCTATTCCTTGTAACTTGCGCCCTATTCAGACTCGCTTTCGCTGCGGCTTCACCTTTCTGGCTTAACCTTACGCTACTAAGAATAACTCGCCGGTCCGTTCTACAAAAAGTACGCGGTCAGACTTTCTAATAGTCCTCCCACTGCTTGTAAGCTTACGGTTTCATATTCTATTTCACTCCCCTCACGGGGTTCTTTTCACCTTTCCCTCACGGTACTTGTTCACTATCGGTTACCTGGTAGTATTTAGCCTTGGAAAATGGTCTTCCCTTCTTCCCACAGGGTTCCTCGTGTCCCGTGGTACTCTGGATAATCTAAGGTGTCTCTCCTTTTCACCTACGAGGCTTTTACTCTCTCTGGCTGACCTTCCCAGGTCATTCGGCTAAAGATTCAACTGCCTTTGTGATTCTACAGTCTCACTCTTGATTATCCTAAACCCACATTTAACAACGGCTGTAGCCTTACATTAAATGTGTTTGGGCTCTTCCCCTTTCGCTCGCCGCTACTTAGGGAATCTCTTTTGATTTCTTTTCCTCGGGGTACTTAGATGTTTCACTTCCCCCGGTTCCCTTCATATAGCTACTTCTTTCACTATATGATGACGGCCCTCTCGACCGTCGGGTTTCCCCATTAGGATATCCGCGTATCTACGCTTCTTAGCAGCTACTCGCGGCTTTTCGCAGCTTGGCACGTCCGTCTTCGGCTCCAGGTACCTAGGTATCCACCGTAAGCCCTTATTAGCTTAATCTTTCTTCTTAGAAAATTGTAGTACCTTCCTAGAAGTTTCCGTCTTCGGTTTCTTACTTCTTACCTCAGACCTCTTACTTCTTTTCTGGTACCTTCGTCTTTTCCTGTATGCAGTTTTCAAAGAACAGTTTTTTAGAATGTTTTTAGTTTAAGATTTTTGCTTTAATCTAACCTCCAACCTCTTACTTCTAACTTCATAAGATGGTGGAGGTAAGCGGATTCGAACCGCTGACCTCCTGCTTGCAAGGCAGGCGCTCTCCCAACTGAGCTATACCCCCATTTTGGAAGTTGTATATTTCTCTAACTTCAAACTTCTAGTATGGTGCAACGGCCTCGATGGCCTAGTAGCAGAATCATCTTAATATGAAGATTCTGGTGGGCCTAGGTAGATTCGAACTACCGACCTCACGCTTATCAGGCGTGCGCTCTAACCAACTGAGCTATAGGCCCTTCTTTCAGGAAGAAAATCTTCCCTCAAAGTTGAACAACAAGCTTGACGCATTCTCCTTAGAAAGGAGGTGATCCAGCCGCACGTTCCCGTACGGCTACCTTGTTACGACTTCACCCCCCTTACCAGACACACCTTTGGCATTCGCAAATGACTTCTGGTGCATCTAACTCGGGTGGTGTGACGGGCGGTGTGTACAAGGCCCGGGAACGTATTCACCGCAGTATGCTGACCTGCGATTACTAGCGATTCCAACTTCATACAGGCGAGTTTCAGCCTGCAATCCGAACTGGGATCAGCTTTCTGAGATTTGCTCCACTTCACAGCTTCGCTCCCCTCTGTACTGACCATTGTAGCACGTGTGTAGCCCGAGGCATAAAGGGCATGAGGACTTGACGTCATCCCCACCTTCCTCCGGCTTTCACCGGCTGTCTCCTTAGAGTCCCCAACTTTACTTGCTGGTAACTAAGGATAAGGGTTGCGCTCGTTGCGGGACTTAACCCAACATCTCACGACACGAGCTGACGACAGCCATGCACCACCTGTCTCCGTGTAGTCAAAGACTAGACTCTACTTTCATAGATGGTCACGGGATGTCAAGCCTCGGTAAGGTTCTTCGCGTTGCATCGAATTAAACCACATGCTCCACCGCTTGTGCGGGCCCCCGTCAATTCCTTTGAGTTTCAGTCTTGCGACCGTAATCCCCAGGCGGGACACTTATCGCGTTAACTCCGGCACTGATGGATTCGAACCACCAACACCTAGTGTCCATCGTTTACGGCTGGGACTACCGGGGTATCTAATCCCGTTTGCTCCCCCAGCTTTCGTACCTCAGCGTCAGTTGCAGACCAGAGAGCCGCCTTCGCCACTGGTGTTCTTCCTAATATCTACGCATTCCACCGCTACACTAGGAATTCCGCTCTCCTCTTCTGCACTCAAGATAGGCAGTTTCAAATGCACCTTACCGGTTAAGCCGGTATATTTCACAGTTGACTTGCCTATCCGCCTGCGTACCCTTTACGCCCAGTAATTCCGGACAACGCTTGCTCTCTACGTATTACCGCGGCTGCTGGCACGTAGTTAGCCAGAGCTTCCTCCTTAAGTACCGTCAGGTCAATGCCATTTCCTGCATTGACGGTTCTTCCTTAAGGACAGAGCTTTACGACCCGAAGGCCTTCATCACTCACGCGGCGTTGCTCCGTCAGGCTTGCGCCCATTGCGGAAGATTCCCCACTGCTGCCTCCCGTAGGAGTCTGGGCCGTGTCTCAGTCCCAGTGTGGCTGATCGTCCTCTCAGACCAGCTACGGATCGTTGCCCTGGTGAGCCGTTACCTCACCAGCTAGCTAATCCGACGCGGAGCCACCTCTCAGCGATGCCTAGGCACCTTTACTTAAGTGTAAATGCTTACTCTTAAGGCTATCTGGGATTAGTCCGGCTTTCGCCAGGTTATCCCTGACTGAGAGACAGGTTCTCCACGCGTTACTCACCCGTCCGCCACTACCCGGATCTTATCTTCATCCCGAAGGAATCTGTTAAGGCGGGTCGTTCGACTTGCATGTGTTAAGCACGCCGCCAGCGTTCGTCCTGAGCCAGGATCAAACTCTCCATTAAAAATTTTAATAGATTATTTGTGACTCTTTGAATACTTTTGAACTCTTTTGGATACTTGCCTTTTATTTAAAAAAGGCTCGCACTTGCGTCATTGCTTGTTGTTCAATTTTCAAGGAACATTAATTGTTTATCTCACTGACTCTTCATTATCTATCAGCGAAATTTATCTTATCACTTTTAACTCCACTTGTCAAGAAATTTTTCCTTTATTCTTGTCTAAAAAGCAGATTATCTCTGCTTTTATATCACCTTTCTTTCAAAAGTGATTTTACAAGTGCTGTTAAAAGCGACGTTTTATATCTTATCATCTCTGTCGTTTCCTGTCAAGGGGTTTTTCAACACCTTACCGCTTTTAGCGGCGACAAGATATATCTTAACATCTCTGTTCTCTACTGTCAAGGAATTTTATTAGTGAATAAATTTATATTCAAAAGATTAAACTAAGTATTATAATATTGGAGTGATCATTATGGGAAATGACCGTTATGATGTAATTATAGTAGGAGCTGGACCAGCTGGTTCATCTGCTGCATATTTTTGTGCAAAAAATAATCTATCTGTTGCTCTAATAGAGCGTGGTGATTTCCCAGGGAGCAAAAATATGTTTGGCGGGGTTATTTATAGTAAACCAACCTCAATTATAATCCCTGGTTTTTGGGAAAAAGCACCCCTTGAAAGGGCAGTTACCAGATATATATTATGGCTGATGGAAACAGATTCAGTTGTCGAAATGGGATTTACTGGTTTTAATTTTGCTAAACCACCATATAATACCTTTACTGTTATCCGGTCTCGTTTTGACCGTTGGTTTGCCGAGCAAGCCGTTACAGCTGGCAGCCACTTGATGACTTCTACCCTGGTTGAAGCTCTAATCTATAAAAAATCAGGTCTGAACCAGAAGCAAGTAACTGGTGTTATCTTGGAAGATGGCAGTAAAATATATGCCGATCTTATTATCCTTGCTGAAGGTGCTATGGCAGACTTAACTCATAAAGCAGGAATGCGTCAAAAAATAACTGCTGATATGCTAACTATTTATGTGAAAGAAATATTATATCTACCTAAAGAAATAATAGAAGCACGCTTTAATTTGGAAAAAAACGAAGGAGCAGTAATTGGTATGATAGGATACCCAACTGCTGGTGCCATAGGTAAAGGAGGAATATGGATAAATAATGATACCATTTCCTTAACAGTAGGAGCTTACCTTAATCAATTAAATAAAAAGGGATTAAACCCATATCAACTCCTACAAAGATTAAAAAAACACCCTAAAGTAGTAAGTCTTATAGATGGTGCTAAAACTATTCAATACCAATCACATATTATTCCTAAAGGAGGATATAAAAGCATACCAGAATTCTATAATAATGGTATCTTAATAACTGGTGATGCAGGAATGTTAATCAGTGGTAGACATGGAACAGATATAGCTATGTTATCTGGCAAATATGCTGCTGAAACTGTTATACAAGCCAAAACTAAGGGTGATTTTACTAAAAAAATATTAGCAGGGTATGAACTTAAATTAAAAAATAGTTTTTTCATGAAAAATATGAAGGATAATCAAAAAAGAGGTAGTTACTATAAAAATCACCCTGATTCAGACTATTTAATTAGCCAATTTATTAATAAAGCAGCTTATAAATATTTTAGAGAAGAAATGGAAAACCAGAATAAAAAAATAGAGGAAATTCTCACTCAATTAAAAACCATGCAGCCGATTTCTAAATCTATTACTGATTTCTACCAAGGTCTTTGGAACTGGAGGGTATTTTAATGGGAAATTTTATCAAAGATAATGATAATCCACTTAAATATACAACAATTAAAATTGCTAAACAATCACATATTCATATCAAAGAAAAAGATCCCTGTCTTAGTAACTGTGAAAATAAACCCTGTACATATTATTGCCCAACAAGGGTCTTTTCCTGGTCTAATAAAGAAATCAAAGTTGATTATAAAAGATGTATAGAATGTGGAGCCTGTCCTTGGGGATGTCCTTATGACAATATAAAATGGTCTTTTCCCCCAGGCGGTTACGGTGTTAACTATGAGATCTAGGAGGTGGCTAAATGATAGACTTTCTGATTAATGTATTAGATTATATAGCCCATAATATTTATTCACCATATCTGGTCTTTTTATTTATCATTTCTGGTCTATTATCGTTTTTTATAGATACTGATTATGCACACTTTTATGCTAACTACAAGGACTATATCTTTTCCTTTTTCTTTGGTCTATTAAATATTTCTATTGGTATAATCTTATTATTACTCAATATACTTCATACCCGGTACATATTTTAATTATTCTAAAGCAACTACCCTAACATTAATTATAGAATTGGTTTGACTGGCTTCTATTTTTAAAACAGGTATTTCATTAATATTATTTATTATAATATCTTTCTCTGGGTCGACTATAATAACTTCACCATCTTCTTTCAAGAAATCTCCTAATAATTCTTCAAATAATATTATTTTTTGATAAATAATATTATCTCCATCACTTAGTTTTGTAATTTTACTTATTTCATTTATAATCTCATTTATATTCTTTATTTTTCGATCTTGATGTGTATACAATTTAAAATATATATTACCAGAACTATCATACCCCGTATAATCAAGCCTCCAGAAACCAAAAGGACAGTTATTACTTTGTAGAACAGCAGACTCTTTATCAATCTCGTCTTTAAGGGTATAACCCTTCAATACTTCACAGCCCAGGGCTACTGCATTATTTATTATGTTCTCTGAAATAAATCCAGCCTCTTTTTTTTGCCACAACTCTAGATTAGCTTTTCCATCTATATAGCACCAGCCATCTAATTTGAAATGTTCTGTCCCTTTAATCTCACTGCTTATAATTAAAATAAAAATTAATAATAAAATATATCTACTCTTTTTCATCTTTTAATAACCCCTTTTATTTCTGCTTAAAGGTACTCATTCCTATCCTTCTAATCCTAGCCCTACAGCTTAGATTAAGATCAGCTTCGATAAACTTTTTATGCCAGCTCTCTATTTTTTCCCATTCTTCAGGTTTATATGCTCTTACCATTTCACCAAATCCAAAGATATCCGCCTGGTATTTATGCTGTACTAAATAAAATAGTCTCTCTATCTCTTTGATAAACTCCTTACTAACCCTTTCTTCAAGCTGCCTAAATAAAATAGAATTTTCATAATCAGTCTGGGTTTCCTGATAAATAGATTTTCCTTCAACCAGTAAATCTACCATAAATCTAAACCGTCCATTATCAAGTAATATAGGCCTCATTTTACTCTGTAAACCAGAAAACTCAACAATAACCCGGCCTAATTCATCCTCCACATCCCTTACTACCTCTAAACCACCGATTCTTTTCTCTGCTATCTGAATATAATTCCAGGTCTCTTCAATATTCAATTTGCCAACCATTTTTTCCCCCCGAAAAACAGCCAGCCCGGAATTTTTTAGATTGTTTTCTGTACAATCTATCAGGACTGCTACTGGATCTATCCCCTTATTTACTAAACGGATTATAAACTCAATAAACGGTATATCAGCCATTGTGCCACTATTAAGCTCTGATTCGATCATATTCATTAGATAAAGGGCCTGTATGGGGGCTGTCTTAGGAAAAGTATTTAAAACCCTTTCAGCAGGTTTTTCACTGATTAACAAGTAACTTAAACGACGGAATTCAGGGTTATTTCTAAAATAATTCAGATGTACATTTAGACCATCTCTGGCTACTTCCTCATTAATTACTAAAACCCTGATATGCCCTAAAAATATTCTGTGTTGCAGCCTTTCTTTTAAATGCATTAAAGCCATTGCTACATTTCTTCCTACTGCAGTTATATTCCAGACAGTCTCTTCCCCCATAGGTAGTTGTTGACCTGCTCCACCACCTAATTTTTGCGGTATAGCTAATTGAGCAGTTAATTTAATCATATTTCGCTGCTCAAAATTATTAGGACGTGCAACATCAGCATAATCTATCCCAATAGCTAGAATAATTGCTCTTTGGTCAATATCCTTAAGATCCCAACACCCTGTAAGGGAGGAAATAGTCAATACTATTAACATTAATATACTTAAACTTTTTTTCAAGCCTGTTCATCTCCCCTAATATTCCTCATAATTGATAGTACATAAATTAACAGGGGAATTGCAAATACTAAAAATGTCCCTATTATACTTGAAATTTCCATATAATAAAAGACCTGATAAACATTGTCCGGGAAAATAGCTATAAAGAAAACAACAGGCATTAAGGGGTAGATAAGTGTTTTATGGTCTTCCAGTTTAAATACTTGTGTCATCCCTAGTACAGAACTATATAAAAGGTTACCTGCTGTTGTAAAAATTGCTATTACCCAGAAAGATATAAAAATTGCCTCTACCCTTTCCAGAATTAATCCAGGAAAGCGTATAACCTTAATTACTTCCAAGGTCGGCCAGGTTAAATTTTGCAGTTCCTCAATACCAAAAACACCAATAGCTGAGATTACAATTGCCAGATAGATTATTAAAGGACTTATCAATCCCTTGATTGCATAATTATATGCTAATTTAGGTGTTACCAGTGAAGGTAAAAATAATACTATTATTTCAAACCCTAAAAATGAGAAAAAAGAATTTAGCGTACCTTTTACTATACTACTAAATCCCTTCTGTCCCATTACAGGCATTAGCCTTATAACTTGTATTTCTTTCATTGATAAAAAAATACCTATAATTACTGGTATAATTAAAAAAATAAAATAGAGTTCATTGACCCTTCCAATTACTTCAATATCATGATTTATATAGTAAATAATTAAGAATAACATACTTATAATAATAAACTCTATTGGTGTATTTAATAATACTGCACTACTTAACATAGAGGCAAATACCCTTAAAACCAGAGAACATAGCAATAACCAATAAAAACAAAACAACAGACTAATACTATTACCAAAGATCTTACCTAAAACACGATTACTATATTCCATTAAAGTCTCTTCAGGGAAACGAAAGCCTATTTTTACTATTAGAAATATAATTAGGAAGGAAAATAAACCACCTATTAATATTGATAACCAGGCAGCAGTACCAGCTGCTTTGGTGATAGTCCTTGGTAATACCAGACTACCAGCACCAATAAGTGTATTAGCAATAATACCAGCAAACTGTCTCTCTGTTACCTTACCGTGTTCTTTCATTTTGATCATCATCCCCTTTAGCAGAAAAACGCTGCTGATTTTTTGTTCTTAAAAATTCAGGTCTTTTAAACATCTGCCACAGAGGAATTCGAATAATAGCATCCTGTAAATCATTTAATCGTGAAGGACCAAATGGAGTAAGATAAGGTATTCCAAAAGATTTTAAACTCGCCAGATGGATAGTAAAAAATATTAATCCCAGTAATAGACCGTAAAGACCAAATATTGAAGTCAGTATCATTAAAGGAAATTTAATTAATCTTAAAGCAATTGCACTACTATAATCTGGAATAGCAAAAGATGCAATAGTAGTAGTGGCCACAACTATTACCATAAATGGACTAACTATACTGGCACTTACAGCTGCTTCACCAATAATAAGTGCCCCTACTATACCAATAGTTGGGCCAATTGGATTAGGCAAACGCAAACTACCCTCTCTCAATAATTCCATTAAAGCTGTCATAACAAAGGCCTCTATATATGAAGGGAAAGGAACAGCACCCCTACCACCTGCAAACGCTAAAGCCAGCTGGGTAGGTATCATTTCAGGGTGAAAAGCTATAACGGCTATATAAACTGCAGGCAAGGTTAAAGCAATAAGACCCGCCGAAAACCTCAACAACCTGACAAAGGTTCCTATTATAAAGCGGTCATAATAATCTTCTGGGGACTGTAGAAAAATAGAAATTGTTACAGGCATAATAAGGGCAAAAGGGGTGCCATCCACCAGTAATGCCACTCTCCCTTCCAGGAGGTTAGAAGCTACTCTATCCGGTCTCTCTGTTGAAAGGATTTGGGGAAACAAAGTAAAATGATTATCTTCTATCAATTGTTCTATATAACCTGATTCCTGTACAGCATCAATAGAAATATTATTTACCCTTTCCTTTACTTCCTCAACTATGTATTTATTAGCAATGCCTTCTATATAACATATCACCACATCTGTATTAGAAATATTACCTAATCTCTGACCCTTAATTCTCAAGGCAGGGTGTTTTATCCTTCTCCTTATTAAAGCTGTATTTACCCTTAAGGTTTCAGTAAAACCGTCTCTGGGACCCCTGATTACTGTCTCAGATTCTGGTTCCTGAACTCCCCTTTTATCCCATCCTTTACTATTGAGTACAAAACCCTTTTTATAACCATCTATTAATAAAACTGTATCACCATTAAGTAAACCCTGTATTAAATCATCCAATTTATCAACTATCTCTAATTCATTAATTGTCATTGTATTCTTTTCTATAAAACTTATCATATCACTATTGGATAATTCTTTAATATCTTCAACAGAAAATTCTTCAATTAATAGTGGTTGTAAAATACTCTCATTGATAGTCTGTTTATCTACTAAACCATCTATAAAAATAATAATTGCTTTAATTCCTAATTTATTGCCCAGTCTAAAAAACCTGAAAACTACATCATCACTAAACCCAATAATATCTTTTAATAAGTTAATATTCTTTTCAATATTTGATGACAATTCTTTTTCTTTTGCTTTTTTTTGCGGTCGATCAGTACCACTATTTATTATCTCTTCAATCCTTTTTCCTCTCTTATCCACCACTATCATCCTTTATTTGGTTAATACCAATAATTATCACTATATTACTAATATATTATTACAAAACAAGGTTAATATTATGTAATAATTATCAATAGTATATTTAAACACTGCCAATATAATAATAAAATTTAGAAAGGAGATAAAATGAAACATATCAGGCTATTATATTGTTTAATAATAATGACCATACTACTATCTGCCTGTGATAGAGAGATGAGCAGTCCAGTTCCTACTAAAATAACTATTGGTGTTAGTATGGCAAGTATGAAAGAAGATGTCTTCCATTTTATGAAAGAGGCTATGTATGATAATAAGGAAAGTAATAAGACAGAAATAATCTGGAAGGATGCTAAAAAAGATCAAGATAAACAAAATAAAGATGTAGATGAACTAATAAGGAAAAAAGTCGATGGGATTATCATTAATCCAGTAAATTCCCAGAAATCAGCTAGTTTAGTAAAGAAGATCAAACAGGCCAATATACCAGTTATTGCTCTGGACCGTCTTATTTATAATGTAAAACTTGATGCCTATATTGAAGCAAACAACTTTGAAGTTGGTATCCTTCAGGCCAATTACCTTGTAGAACAATTAAAACATAAAGGAAAGATAATGATACTTAAAGGAGATAAAAACAATAATACTGCCTATGAGATAACACAGGGTAATAAAGAAATATTTAAAAAAGAAGCAAATATAACAATTGTTGCTGAAACATGGCATAAAGGATGGTCCCCTGAACTTGCCGAAAAAACTGTACGCAGTATACTAAATAAACATCCTGATATCAAAGGAATTATCGCCAATAATAGCAATATGATTATGGCAGCAGTAAAAGTTCTTAAAGAAAAAAACTTAACAGATAAGATAATTACAATAGGGGCTGATGCAAATAAAGAAGCCTGTTTAGCTATAGCTCGGGGAGAACATGATGCTGATGTAGATAAAATGCCCTATATTCAGGGTTTAACAGCATTTAAAATTACTACTTTGATATTAAGGGGTAGACCATGGCTATTTGATACTAAAATAAAAAATGGTGATTATATTATAGCCACTAAAATTACCCCTGTTGATTTAATTGATAAATATAATATTGTAAACCTAGAAGAAAGATGGCCAGAATTAAAAAAAATAATATATAAATAAGGGGTCTTCACCAAAAATGAAGACCCCTTATTTATATATTCTACTAAAATTTTTTAATCTTCTTTAATCTTCTTTTATTTCCTCTGCATCATCATCTGAATACATTCTGGCAAGTGATACAACTTTATCACCTTCATCTATTCTAATTACTTTAACCCCCTGGGTATTACGACCTGTCTGGGAAATCTCAGCTACATTAGTTCTGATAATAATCCCCTCACTGGTTATAATAATAAGGTCATAATGGTCATCAACAACCTTAATACCTGCTAGATTACCATTCTTTTCAGTAATATTAGCAGTTATTAATCCCTTACCACCCCTACTCTGTAAGCGGTATTCTGAAAGTGGCGTTCTTTTACCATAACCATTTTTTGTTATGATTAATAAATCCTCACCTTCACTATCTACTCCCATACCAATTACAAAGTCATCGTTATTTAAGGTAATAGCTTTAACCCCCATAGAAATTCGTCCTGTTGTCCTAACATCTGATTCATTAAAGTGAATAGCTTTACCCATATAGGTAGCGATAATTATATTCTGTTCACCATCAGTATATTTTACATCAATTAATTCATCATTATCCCTTAGATTAATCCCTATTAACCCAGTATAATGTGATTCATATTCTATTAATGGTGTTTTTTTAATTAAACCATTTTTAGTAACCATAACTAGATATCTCTTATTATCAAATTCCCTGATAGGTATTACAGTTGTAACCCTTTCCTCTTCTTCCAGACTCAAAAGGTTTACAATCGCTGTTCCCCTGGCCTGACGACTCGCTTCAGGTATTTCAAATACTCTTAAACGGTAAACCCGCCCTTTATTAGTAAAGAAAAGGAAGTAGTGATGGGTAGAGGTAATAAAAATATCTTCAACAAAATCTTCATCTTTGGTATTAAGACCAATAATTCCCCTACCACCTCTCCGTTGACTACGGTATGTATCAACATGCATTCGCTTAATATATCCCTGATGGGTCAGGGTTATTACCATTTGTTCTTCAGCAATCAAATCTTCAACATCAAGATCCACCGCTTTATTCCTGATTTCTGTCCTTCTTTCATCCTGATATTTTTCTTTGATAGCTAATAGTTCTTCTTTAATAATACCCAATAATTTACTTTCATCTGCCAAAATTGATTTTAAATAAGCAATCTTTTTTAATAAATCCTGGTATTCATCTTCAATCTTATCCCTCTCTAAACCAGTTAAACTCTGTAATCTCATTCTCAAAATAGCATCAGCCTGTTTATCACTAAGGCCAAATCTATTAATTAAACCTTCTTTAGCAGTATTTACATCAGGGGCATTTTTAATTAACTGAACAATCTCATCAATATTATCCAGAGCAATCCGGTAACCTTCCAGTATATGTGCCCTGGCCTCAGCATTATTTAAATTATACCTGGTACGACGGGTAACCACTTCTTTTTGATGTTCAATATAATAACCCATCATTTCTTTAAGGTTTAATGTTTTGGGTAAACCATTAACCAAAGCAATCATTATAACACTAAAGGTTACCTGCATTCTAGTATATTTATATAATTGGTTTAAAATTACCTGTGGCATTTCTCCCTGTTTAAGTTCAATCATTATCCTTAAACCATTACGGTCAGATTCATCACGAAGATCACTTATACCACTAATTTTATCATTTCTGACAAGTTCAGCTATTTTTTCAATTAATTTAGCTTTATTTACTTGATAAGGAATTTCATCAACTATTATCCTTGACTTCTCATTCTCATTTTCCTCTATCCTTACCTTTGCCCTGACAGTTAATTTACCCCTACCATTTTTATAGGCTTTATAGATACTGTTTTTCCCCATAATTAACCCACCAGTAGGGAAATCAGGTCCTTTAATAATTTTCATTAAATCAACAATCTCCATGTCAGGGTTGTCTATAAAAGCAATAGTCCCATCTATTACCTCTCTTAAATTATGTGGTGGAATACTGGTAGCCATACCTACAGCTATTCCTGAAGTACCATTAATTAATAGATTTGGTAAACGGGACGGCAGTACTGCTGGTTCTTCCAGTGATTCATCAAAATTTGGTGCAAAATCAACAGTATCTTTATCAATATCCTTTAATAACTCAGTTGTAATACTGGACATCCTGGCCTCAGTATAACGCATTGCTGCAGCTGAATCACCATCAATAGAACCAAAATTACCATGACCATCAACCAGTGGGTAACGAAAAGAGAAATCCTGGGCCATTCTAACCATTGTAGCATAAACCGCTGCATCACCATGTGGATGATATTTACCAAGTACCTCTCCAACTATTCTAGCAGATTTTTTATGGGGTTTATTAGGTGTCATTCCCAATTCATGAAGGGAATATAAAATTCTACGATGTACTGGTTTCAAGCCGTCCCTTACATCAGGTAAAGCCCTACTAACAATAACACTCATCGAATAATCAAGATAAGCCCCTCTCATCTGTTCATCTATATCAACCTGTAATATCTTACCTCTATTAAGATCTTCCGCCATCCTCACACCTTCTTTCTATTATTCTATACATCCAGATTTTCTACTTCATGGCCATGGGAAAGTATAAATTCACGTCTTGGTTCAACCTTATCCCCCATTAAAATAGTAAAGGTTTCATCGGCAATAATGGCGTCTTCTACCTGAACCTGTAGTGTAATTCTTTCCTCAGGATCCATTGTTGTATCCCATAACTGATCAGGGTTCATCTCACCCAGTCCTTTATACCTCTGTAATGAAACCCTATCTCTGCCAATCTCTTCTAATAAATCTAATAGTGCCTTATCATTATAAACATAATCCTCTCTTCTACCCTTTTTAACCTTATATAATGGGGGTTGGGCAATATAGACATAACCTTCCTCAATTAAATTTCTCATATATCTATAAAAAAAGGTCAGTAATAGTGTTCTAATATGGGCACCATCAACATCAGCATCTGTCATAATAATAATTTTACCATAGCGTATTTTATTTATATCAAACTCATCACCTATGCCAGTTCCAATAGCAGTAATGAGTGACCTTATTTCTTCATTATTTAGTATCTTATTTATCCTTGATTTTTCAACATTAAGAATTTTACCTCTTAAAGGCAGTATTGCCTGAAATTTACGGTCTCTACCCTGTTTAGCAGAACCACCGGCAGACTCACCCTCAACAATATACATCTCTGTTTTGGTGGTATCTCTTGAAGAACAATCAGCCAGTTTACCAGGTAAAGCAGTATTAGTCAGGGCATTCTTTCTCCTGGTTAACTCCCTGGCTTTTTTAGCTGCCTTTCTCGCCCTTGAAGCATTAAATGCCTTTTCTGTTATTATCTTAGCTACTTTAGGGTTTTCTTCAAGGAATATCGAAAAATATTTGGAAAAGGCTGAATCAACAAAACCCCTCATTTCACTATTACCAAGTTTTGTTTTGGTCTGTCCTTCAAACTGTGGTTCAGCCAGTTTCACACTGACAATAGAGGTTATCCCCTCTCTAATATCCTCACCAGTAAAATTATCATCACCCTCTTTAAGAATACCCTTATTTCTGGCATAATCATTTATTGTCCTGGTTAAAGCACTCTTAAACCCACTGAGATGGGTACCACCTTCATGGGTATTAATATTATTGGCAAAGGTAAAGATATTTTCTATAAAACCATCATTATACTGAATAGCTATCTCTACTTCCCCTTCTTCACTTTCTTCTTCAAAGTAAAAGGGTTCATTAAAAAGCGGGTCTTTTTTACGGTTTAAATATTTTACAAAGGATATAATACCACCTTCATAGCAATATTCCTTTTCTCTTCTCTCTTCTTCCCTTTCATCACGTATAATTATCTTGACACCTTTATTTAAAAAGGCTAATTCCCTTAATCTTTTAATAAGGGTGTTATATTTAAAAACAGTTGTGTCAAATATCTCTTCATCTGCCTTGAAACTTATTGTTGTACCAGTCTTACCATTTGTTTTTCCAACAACCTCTAGATCACTTGCTGCCACACCGCGGGAAAATCTCTGTCTATAAACATTACCATCCTTCCAGTTAACCTCAACTACTAACCATTCAGATAGTGCATTAACAACAGAAACACCAACACCATGTAGGCCCCCAGAAACCTTATACCCTTCACCACCAAACTTACCTCCGGCATGAAGAACAGTTAAGACAACTTCAACAGCAGGTTTTTTCAGCTTAGGATGTAATTCAACAGGTATCCCACGACCATTATCTTTCACGATAATAATATTATCCTCAGCGATTATTACTTCAATTTGATCACAATAACCAGCCATTGCTTCATCAATACTATTATCAACAACTTCATAAACAAGGTGATGTAACCCATCAATACTGGTAGAACCTATATACATACCAGGTCTCTTTCTTACAGCTTCAAGTCCTTCCAACACCTGAATATTTTCCGCCTCATAACTACCTCTTTTTTGAATTATATTTTCATCAGCCATTTATTTTCCCTCACTTTTCCCAGGAAATTCCCTAATCCTTTTTGCTAATGTACTTGAAGAAATCATTGATATATATATTGTTTCTTCTGTTAATACAAAAGATTTAGGATTATTATCTGAATAATCTATTACAAAGCCTTCTTCCTCTGAAACACTAAAAAAATCTTTAGTATTCTGAGAATCTGTTGTACTTGTAATATCTCCAATCATAACAATATCTCTAATAGGAATCATCTTCCCTTCTCCTAGATGTAAAAACAATTAATTCACTCCTCTTTTATATTGCCTTCCCTGACATTAAAAACCTTATAATGATCTCTTTTCAAAACAGACGGAATACTCAAATCTGTAGCAGTTATTATTGTTTGTATACGATCAGTTACTACACTTAGTAATGTATCTCTCCTTAATTCATCAAGCTCAGAAAAAACATCATCTAATAATAAAACAGGGTATTCACCAGTCTCTGATTTCATAAATTCTAGTTCTGCTAATTTTAAAGCAAGGGCTGTTGTACGTTGTTGACCTTGAGAACCAAATTTTCTGATATCTATATCATTTACTTTTAATATTAAATCATCCCGGTGAGGTCCAAAAATAGTATAACCTTTGTAGATCTCTTCTTTTCTATTATTTACTAAATCCTGCTTAAATATAATATCTGTTTCTTCTTTTTTACCTGTATTACTCAAACTACAATCATAATCTATCTTCAAATTCTCACTACCATTAGTTATCTTTCTTTGTCCTAGACGAGCCAATAATTTTAGTTTTTCAACCACATCTATTCTTTTATTGATAACTTTACTACCAGTTTCAATTAATTTTTCATCCCATACCTCTAATAATTCTTTGTTATCTTTTTTATCCCTGATATTTTTAAGCAAATTATTTCTCTGTTTTAAGATATGTTTATATTCATTTAAAAGATGATAATAATAAGGACTTACCTGTGATACCTCTATATCAAGAAATTTTCTCCTGTATGAAGGTCCCCCTTTAATTAAATTGAGGTCTTCTGGAGAAAAGAGAACTATATTAAGATTACCAATTAAATCTGATATTTTTTTGTAAGGTGTATTATTTATTTCAATTCTTTTTTGTAAAGCAGTAAAGATAAGTGATAACCTTAAATCCTGGTCTTTCTTTTTTAATAATACTTGTACCAGAGCCTTTTCTCTGTGCCAGTTAATTAAATCACTATCAACATTACTTCTATGTGAAGAACCAGTTCCCAGTAAATAAATTGACTCCAATAGATTAGTTTTTCCCTGACCATTGTATCCCAGTATAATATTTAGATTAGGACTTAGATCAAGTATAGTTTCTTTAATATTTCTATAATTTTTCAAAAGTATTTTATCAATAAACATTTAGTTTTTAATCACCCTATATTTTTCTCTAAATCCTTCAATCTCAACTATATCATCTGTTTTTATTTTATGTGATCTTCTATATTCTATTTCTCCATTAACCTTAACTTTTCCTGCTTGGATTAAAGATTTGGCTTCTCCACCTGACATTACAATATTGGCCCATTTTAAAAACTGATCAAGTTTTATTTCTTTACTTTTTATAATGATATCATTCATTATTATCCTCCTTAGATAATTTATGCACCAGGTCTGACCGGCATTATCAAATAAATATAATCCCCATTTATTTGCTTTTTTATTGTTAGAGGATTTAATGAACCGATTAATTCTATTACTATAGTATCTTCTTTTAATACTTTAAGTACATCCATTAAATAATTAGCATCAACATCTATTTTTTGTGTATCACCTTCTAGTTCTATTTCAATAGTCTCATGAGCATTTCCTATATCTGATTTGTTTGATTTAATATCCATCCAGTTTTGATTGATAATTAAAGTAACTACATTAGTGTCATGACGTGCTATTAGAGAAACCCTTTTTACTGCTTTTGAAAATTCGGTCCTGTCGATTTTAACCTTGGTATTACTACTATCAGGTAAAACTTGTTGATAATTAGGAAATTTACCTTCTATAAGTCTAGAAATAAACACAATATCATTAAAGTTGAATCTTATATAATTTTCACTGATAAGCATTGTTAAGTCTTCACTATTATTATTATCATTATCAATAAGGTGAGATAATTCATTTAAGGTGTTACCTGGTAATATTACATTAATATTCTGGTCAATTGATGAAGTATTATTTATTTTGCTAAAAGCAAGACGGTAGGTGTTTGTGGTTACTAAATTTATACTATTGTCGTTGATAGACATTAATCCACCTGTTAAAGCTGGTTGTGTCTGGTCATTTGAAGTAGCAAATTTAACTTCATCGATCATTTCTTTATAGTTTAAAGAAGGAACCTTTAAACTATAAGAACCTTTAATTTCAGGTAATTGTGGAAATTCATCTGCTTCAAATCCTTTTATGTTGAATTCAGAATTCAAGCAATTTATGTTGACATTAAAATGTTCCATATCTGCTTTAAATAATACATCAGCTGCTGGTAATTCTCTAATAATATTAGTTAATTGTACTGCAGGTAAAACAATAGCCCCTTCTTCTTTTATTTCCGCATCAAGCCAATATTCAATACCTATTTCTAAATTATTGGCTATCAAATGAATACCTTTATCCAAAATAGCTTCAATATAAATACCTGTTAAGATAGTCATTGTACTTTTGGATGAAACTGCTTTTTCTACTATCTGAATACCGTTATAAAAATCTTTTTGAAAAATGTTAAATAACATAAAAAAACCCCCTGAATATTTGAATTTCAAAAAAAATTTATAAAAAATGTGGATAAGTTTGTTTGTCCAATAATAATAAATATATTATATAAAAATTAGTAGTACTAGTAGTAGTACCTGTAGATATGTTGAAAACCGACTTTAATATTGTTATATTAACAAACAAAGCTGTATAGAGATTGTTAATAGTAGGTAGATTGTTTTCCACATAAAAACAGAAAAAAAATCTAGAAATCTTTATACACAGATCTTACACATCTTGTACAGAGATATATTAACAGGATCGTTAATTATTTTTTATCCTTTCTATAAGTTTATCAATAGTTGTTTTAAAATCAATTTCATCCTTATATTTTTTATCTACTTTGTTATGTGCGTGTAAAACGGTTGTGTGATCCCTCCCACCAAACTCTTCACCTATCTGTGGTAAAGAGAGATCTGTTAATTCTCTGGCAAGGTACATAGCAATCTGACGTGGAAAAGCAATATTCTGTGTTCTCTTTTTGGAATTCATATCATCCATTTTTAGGTTATAATAATCTACAACTATTTTTTTAATCAAATCAATATCTATTACTTTAAAGGATTCATTTTTCTTGGCAATCAGATCCTTTAAAGCTTCCTGGGCCAGATCAGTATCTATTTCTTTGTCTACCAGTGATGAATAAGCAATTACTTTAATAAGTGCCCCTTCAAGTTCTCTAATGTTAGACTGAATCTGATTAGCTATATAGATAATTACTTCATTAGGAACAGATAGTTCTACAAGATCTGCTTTTTTTCTTAGGATTGCGATTCTGGTCTCCAGGTCGGGTTTTTGCATATCTGTTATTAAACCCCATTCAAACCTAGAACGCAGTCTATCTTCAAGTGTAGGTATTTCCTTTGGAGGACGATCACTTGAAATAATTAATTGTCTATTTGATTCATGTAAGGCATTAAAGGTATGGAAGAATTCCTCTTGAGTTCTTTCTTTACCTGCTAAAAACTGTATATCATCAACCAATAATATATCAATATTTCTATATTTTTCACGGACTTCCCTGGTTCTATCATCTTTAATAGCGTTAATTAATTCATTAGTAAAGGTTTCAGAGGAAACATACATCACTTTACTTTCTGGTGTATGGTCCAGGATGAAATGAGCAATTGCCTGCATTAAATGTGTTTTTCCAAGACCAACATCACCATATATAAATAAGGGGTTATAAGCTTTAGCAGGGGCTTCAGCAACAGCTAAAGAAGCAGCATGGGCAAAGCGGTTACTGTTACCTACTACAAATGTATCGAAAGTATATTTGGGATTTAAACCAGCAAAATCAGTATTATTATTTTTAATATCAGGTGTTTTGTTTTTATTGCTATTAGCATCTCTATTTTTATAATCTGTTTTAGATTCAGAATTTGTTTGTGAATTAATTTTATTCATTTCTTTCTCTAATTCTTCAGGTGTCAGGAATTTAATTGTACATTTGTTTTTCGTTAAGCTAAAAATAATTTCTCCAATTAAGGCAAGATAACGTTGTTCAAGCCAATCTTTAATAAAATTATTAGGTACTTTAATTAATAGATGATTATTTTCTGTCAGGTGGACTGGTTTAGTATCAGAAAACCAGGTATTAAAACTAGGATTGCTTAATTTCTCTTTTATTTTATTAAGAGTCTCCTGCCAGATGTGTTCTAACTCTTCTTGTGAAAAAGACAT